>NZ_KI928927.1:263829-276669 GCF_000521215.1 Labrenzia sp. DG1229
TGGCGTTTCCGAAAAGTTTTGTTTTTTGAGCAACAGGAGATCATCTGAGCCGCCGGTGGCGGGCCTGTCAATTGATGATAGGTCTTAAGAAGCGCGACAAATGCGCGATTGCAGTGGGTGATCGGCTCAAAAAGAAGGCCGGCTCTTTGGCCGGCCGTTTAAAGGTGCGAGCACCGCAATGCCCGAGGGGAGGTCCGCTGCATCTCAATTCTGACAACAAGACTAAGTGATTCTCGTAACGTAAAGCGAGCTTTTTACCGTAACTCAGCTTATGCAACTTGTTGATAAGTATGGATGCAGACCTTTGCCCACACTGTTCCTTGTATGAATTGCCAAGATATTAGATGCGAGTGAACTTGATTTTTGTTTATCTGTTATATTGGAAACTTGTCGCGGCTCTGTGATAACTTCAGGTGGACGTGGTTCAACTGACAAAACAAGTGTTTATCGTGAAACGCTGAAATATATGCCGTTTTCGATTGCAGCTGAAAATTGCATCAACGTGGTAAGGACGTCACAACAGCTGTCGCAGACGCGCGCGGCCGGCCCCATTCCGTCAGCGAGGTGCGGCTGCACGTTGCAAACGGTCGTTGATTGCTTCACCCAACCCAAAGCTGGGGATAAACTGTACCCGGATGGTATCCGCGCCGCTGGTGTCGAGGGTCCGCATCCCCCGAAAGAGGTTGGCGGCCGCCTCGGCAAAGTCCCCTCGCGGACTGAGGTTGAATTCCGCATAGGCCTGATCTGCACCAGGCACCCTGTCGGGTCCGAATGACAGCAAGGCGTCTGAAGGCACCGCTTCGCAAGCATTCAAGGTCATTGTTGCGTTCGGTGCATAGTGTGACAGGAGCATGCCGGGTGCCTCTGGCGCATCTGGTTGCACATTTGTGGGTGCACCTTGAAGGCTTGAACCAAGGACGCCTTGCAGGTCTTCACGCGTTATCCCGCCCGGCCGTAACAGTCTGGGCGTACCGTCTGTGAGCCCGACAATCGTGGATTCGATCCCGATGGAACACGGCCCTGCATCAATAATGAAGCTGAGACAGGGTTCGAGGTCGGCAATCACGTCGTCAGCCCGTGTCGGACTGATTTTTCCCGAGCGGTTTGCACTGGGCGCTGCAAGGGGGCAGCCCGTCTTTTCCGACAGGAACCGCATGACTGGCCCCTCCGGAACGCGCAAGGCAACTGTCGACAGACCTGCCGTTGCGAGGTCGGAAATGGTCGAAGTCTTCTTTTTCGGGACGACAAGGGTCAAGGGTCCCGGCCAGAAGGCCTTGGCAAGGTCCAGCGCCTGGCTGTCAAACTCTCCATGCCGTTGTGCATCGGCAAGCGAAGCGACGTGCGATATCAGTGGATTGAATTGCGGCCTGCCCTTGGCTGCAAATATCTTCGCACATGCTTCTCCGTTGGTGGCATCAGCCGTCAGTCCGTAGACCGTTTCAGTTGGCACCGCCACCAGTTCACCGTTTGTGATCGCCGAGCAAACGGCAGAGGCTTCGAGAGCGTTCCGCCAGTCCGGTCTTTTCAAATCGAGGGTCCAGCGTTGCATGTCCTGATCTCTGCGGCTTCCGGCATTGTGTATTAAACAAAAAGACAATGACATGCCGTCGCGGTACGGGTTGACGTTAACGTCAGCTGGTCTATTGTCCTGTCAAATACCTGTCTCATGCGCCTTTTGCGGACAAGTACCGCCTCCGTCAAGCTTGGGATGGCGAAAACCGACAATTGCCGAAAACGGCCGGTCTTGGGAGGACCTGAATGTATCGCGCTCCAGTTGACGAGATCGCCTTCACGCTGAAACATGTCTGTGGCCTTGGCGACCTGCAGCAAAATACGCGTTACGCTGAACTCGGAGATGATCTTGTCGACGCAATTGTCGCGGAAGCAGGCAGGTTTGCCGCCGAAGAGATTGCACCGCTGAACGCGGTTGCTGACAAGCACGGTACACCGCTTCGGGACGGGAAGGTAACTACACCACCGGGATGGCGCGAAGCTTATCATGCATGGATTGACGGTGGCTGGAATGGTTTGTCTGCGGATCCTGAATCAGGCGGGCAGGGCCTTCCCCAGATGCTTTCGGCAGCCGCGCTTGAGATGTGGAACTCGGGGTCCATGTCTTTCGCGATTGGCCCGACGCTGACCATTGGCGCGGTTGAGGCCATGGAAAAACATGCTTCGGATGAACTGAGGGCAAAATACCTGGCCAAGCTGGTGAGCGGTGAATGGATGGGTACCATGAACCTCACCGAGCCTCAGGCCGGTTCGGATCTCAATGCGTTGCGAGCCCGCGCAGAGCGGAATGATGACGGTACTTACCGCATCATTGGCCAGAAGATCTTCATCACCTACGGAGATCACGACCTGACCGACAACATCATTCACATGGTACTTGCACGCTTGCCGGACGCGCCCGCCGGGACCAGGGGGATTTCCTTGTTTCTGGTGCCGAAGTTCCTGGTCGGCGACGACGGTGCTCTTGGTGCTCGGAACGATGTCCGCGTGGCCGGTGTCGAACACAAGATGGGGATCCACGGGTCGCCCACCTGCACCATGATCTACGGCGACGACGGAGGAGCGACAGGCTGGCTGGTCGGTGAGGAGAATAGAGGCCTTGCCTGCATGTTCACGATGATGAACAACGCGCGCCTCGCGGTCGGCATCCAGGGGTTGGGTGTTGCGGAACGGGCATATCAGCATGCGCTGAACTACGCCGTTGAGCGCAAGCAGGGCCGGGCGCCCGGCGACAAGGGCGAAGGCATGAGCCCGATCGCGCGCCATCCCGATATCAAACGCATGCTGCTGACAATGAAATCCAAGACCCAGGTTGCCCGCGCGATTTGTTACGCCTGCGCGCATGCCATCGACATGACCAATATCGCGGACGACGACGAGGGACGAACATTCTGGAACGAACGTGCCGGTCTTCTGACACCGATCGCCAAGGCTCTCTCAACAGACTTCGGCGTTGAAGTGGCGTCGCTCGGTGTCCAGATCCACGGCGGTATGGGTTACATCGAGGAAAACGGTGCCGCGCAGCACCTGCGCGATGCCCGCATTGCACCAATCTATGAGGGGACGAACGGCATTCAGTCGATCGACCTCGTTATGCGTAAACTGCCACTATCGGGTGGCACTCACATCAACGGTTTCATCGCAGAACTCAAGGCGATCGCAGATGAGGTTGCGGCATCAAATCGCCCAGAATTCGGTGCGACCGCAGACCGGCTGAACGCAAGCATTCGAGATCTTGAAGAGGCCACCGACTTCATGCTCTCCGCTCAGGCCGAAGGCCGGATTGCGGACGCACTTTCCGGTGCGACACCGTATCTGCGTGTCGCAGGCCTGTCACTGGGTGGCGCATTGCTGGCGAAGGGTGCGCTGCGATCCGTATCAGAGCCGGCCTCGCGTTTGGCGGAACGGACGCTCCTGGCTCGGAGTTTCTGTGAAACGGTGCTCGGCGAAACGGCCGGCCTGAAGTCGGACATCGTTTTGTCGGCCGAAGCCATTCAGGCCTTTGACGCCGAAGCCCTTGCGTCCTGAACAGCCTGATCGGAGTATTGGAATGATCCGCAAATGCCTTCAAGACGGCGTTCAGATCCTGCGTCTGGACAGGCCCGAAAAGAAAAACGCCTTGACGGGCGCCATGTACTCCGAGCTTGCCGAAGCGTTGGAAACCGGAAACACAGATGGCGACGTGCGATGTCATCTCATCTGCGGGCAGCCGGATGTCTTTACGGCGGGAAACGATATTGGTGACTTCCTTCAGTATGCAGGCAAGGTCGCAATCTCGGAGACGCCGGTCGTGCGCTTCCTGCGTGCGCTCGTGCGCAACGAAATGCCGCTGGTCGCGTCTGTTGACGGTCTTGCGATTGGGGTCGGCACCACCTTGCTGATGCATTGCGACATGGTATTTGCCAGCCGGCGCGCTTTCATCCGGTCACCGTTTGTCGATCTCGGACTGGTGCCGGAAGCCGGGGCCAGCCTGCTCGGTCCGCAACTCATGGGTCACGCAAGAGCTTTTGAATTGCTGTGTCTGGGCAATCCAATGACGGCGGACAAGGCTGCGCAGATCGGACTGGTCAACGAAATCGTGGAAGAAGACGTCGAGGCTGTTGCGCTGTCCTGCGCCAGGCAGATTGCGGCAAAGCCGCCGGAAGCCATGGCCTTGTCGCGAAAACTTTTGCGAGGAGACACGCAGGCCGTTTCCGAACGGGTCGAAGAAGAAATCAGGATCTTTGCGGAGCGCTTGACGGCACCCGAAACAATCGCCGCGTTTCAGGCCTTCATGTCGAAAAAGAAGGCCTGACCTGGCAATGAGTGCAGGCGATGAACGTGCTCCGGTCGGACTATTGCCAAGTGCTTGCCGGATGCCGACATTGCCGCTCGCGCTACAATCCGCAATGGTGCACGGACTCGAAACGCGAGTTGAATGATCAGCACAATCAAACCATCGCCGCCGCGGCGACACTCTGGAGGAGAAAATCATGTCCTTGAAGGGTAAGACACTCTTCATCACCGGCGCCTCGCGCGGCATCGGCAAGGCGATTGCGCTACGGGCAGCCAGGGACGGTGCAAACATCGCCATAGCGGCCAAGACGGCCGAACCGCATCCGAAACTCGAAGGCACAATCTATACGGCAGCTGAAGAGATCGAGGCTGCAGGTGGCAATGCACTGCCACTTGTCCTTGACGTACGCGACGATGAAGCCGTCAAGGCGGGTATAGACAGGACGGCGGACCAATTCGGAGGTCTGGACATTCTGGTCAACAATGCGAGCGCCATTCAGCTGACGCCCCTGCAGCAGACCGACATGAAACGGTTCGACCTGATGCACCAGGTGAACACGCGCGGGACAATGGCCTGTTCCAAACACGCGATTGAGCATCTGAAAAACGCCGACAACCCGCATATCCTCATGTTGTCGCCACCACTCGACATGCAGGAAAAGTGGTTTGCACCCTTTACACCTTACGCCATCGCCAAATACGGAATGAGCCTCGTTGTTCTTGGCCTTGCCGGGGAATTGAGATCCAAGGGGATCGCGGTGAACGCGCTCTGGCCGAGGACGACCATCGCAACGGCAGCGATCAAGAACATTATCGGCGGTGACAAGATGATGCAGCAGAGCCGTACGCCGGATATTCTTGCAGATGCGGCCCATGAAATCTTCGTCTCGCCGTCAAGAGATTTTACTGGTCAGTTCGTGATCGACGATACATTCCTAGCAAGCAGGGGTGTCACCGATTTTGACAAGTACCGGGTCGACCCCAGTCTTGCACTTGCGCCGGATTTCTTTGTTCCCGAGGATGTCGACGCGCCGGCCAATCTTGGACCGGCCAAGGACTGAATGCCAAGGACTGAATGCCAAGGACTGAATGAAGGTCATCACCAGTGAACGGGCTTGCATTCCGCGGCTCGTTCATGCAGCCTTTCGGTGTCGACGAGGGCGGCAGCCGGATCCGCGGAAAGCGAAAGCACCCTGACACACGATGATGATAGCCGGTTTTTCACCTGCGCCCGAACCCAGCGGATCGCCCGGGCAGTTTGAACAGGAGAAAAGCCATGTCGGACGGCAATTTCCAGGAACTCGAAATTTACAAGAATGCGGCGCGCCGGTTGCGCAAGTCGCATGCCAAAGGTGATCCGGAAGCGATTGCGCGTGTTGTGAAACACGTGAGCGTTGAGAAGAAGCTCAGGCACGCTGACTTTCTCCACGTAATCGCGCGAGAAGGAGGCCATGAAAGCTGGCCAAAACTGAAATTTGCGATCGAAAGCGGAGCCATGAGCCGGGCACAGCGTGCCGAGCGGCTCAAGGTGGCACTGTATTTCGGCCAGCATTGGGTAACGGAGAAACTGCTTCAGGGCGATCCGGACCTCAAGAATGACAATCTCGGCCTCCAGATTGCACTTTACGATCTTGAAGCCGTCCGCGCAGCAATCGAGGCAGATGCTTCGGCGGCGACCCGTGTTATTGGCATCCGGTCTCCAATTCTTCACCTGGCCTATTCAAAAGACATTCATCGCAGGCCTGAAAAATCAACAGACATGATTGCGATAGCCGATTTGTTGATCAACCACGGAGCCGATGTGGACGAAGGTTATTCTCCGGAGCCTGAGGGTGACTACAAACTGTCTGCGCTTTACGGAGCACTCTGCCACGCGGACAATTTTGCTCTCGGCGGATGGTTGCTGGAACAAGGTGCCAATCCGAACGACGACGAAAGCCTCTATCACAGCACCGAACTTGGACATACCAAAGCGCTTGAATTGCTCCTGAGGCACGGGGCCAAGCCTGATGGTACCAACGCGTTGCCGCGCGCACTCGATTTCGACAACGCGGAGATGGTCCGTCTGTTGCTGGAAGCGGGAGCCGACCCAAATCTGACCGTGCCTGACCACCCGAGCGGGCAACCGATGAACACGATTCCATCGCTCCATCAGGCAGCGCGACGGGGGGCTCGGTGAAAATCGTCGAGTTGTTGCTGAAATTTGGCGCCGACCCGGTTGCCCGCTGGGACGGTCACACCCCTTACGCAATGGCGATGATCTACGGAAACAGACCGGTTGCCGCATTTCTGGACCAGAAGGGATATGCCGAACCGCTTGACCGGAACGAGATGGTTCTCGCCGCGTGCGCTGACAGCGGTCCTGTGCCGGGTCCCCTGAATGTCACGCATCTGAGTGACGAGGACAAGGGACTTTTGACGCGACTTGCCTTCATTCCCGGTAATCTCGGTCATATGCAACGGCTGGTGTCAGCCGGACTGGACCCGGATGTGACGGACAGCATGGGTTTACCACCCTTGCATGTGGCCGGTTGGAACGGGCTCTGCGAAGAATTGGCTTACTTTCTGTCGCTCGACCCGGACCTGACCCGCAAGAATGACTACGGCGGGGATGCACTCGATACTGTCATTCACGGTTCGGAATTTGCCCCCAAAAGACCGGATGCGGATCACCTGGCGTGCGCTCGACTGCTCCTGGAAGCAGGCAGTGTGCTTTATCCGAACTTCATAACAGGGTGTGGCAACGAGGATATGGTGCAGTTTCTCGAAGACTGGCGGGACGCTAACCGCTAGAAGTGTTTGGGGGTGGACGGCTTGGTCCGCCCCCAATTTCCGGTGGAAGGACCGGTTGTTTTGGTTGGTCGTTCAGTCTGGTATTGAAACACTATCGTTAGGCTCGGTTATCAAGGAGGGGCTTCATGGAAGGCGCAATGGATCAGGTGAGTGCTTACGCTCCGCTTCTCATCAACGCGGCAAAAGCAGTCGTTGTCCTGATCATAGGTTGGATAGTCGCAGGTATGCTGTCCGGACTGGTGCGGCGACGGATTGTCAGTCACCCTCAGATCGACGAAACGATTGGCGGGTTCGCCGCATCGATCGTTCGCTGGCTGGTCCTGCTGGTCACGTTGATAGCTGTCCTGCAGTTGTTCGGCATCGAGGCGACCAGCCTGGTCGCGGTGCTCGGCGCCGGTACGCTGGCGATAGGCTTGGCGTTGCAGGGAACCTTGAGCGACGTCGCTGCCGGGGTGATGCTGATCATCTTCCGGCCCTACAGGATCGGCCAGTTTGTCGACGTTGGCGGAACCTCCGGCACGGTGAAGGATCTCAACATCTTCGTGACGGAACTCGTGACACCGGACAATGTCCAGATCATCATGCCGAACGGCCAGGCATGGGGGTCGGTCGTGACCAACTATTCGGCACATGACACGCGGCGGTTGGACCTCACCTTTGGCATCGACTACGGCGACGACGTCGACAAGGCGATCCAGATCATCCTGGATGTCGCCAACGCGGACGAGCGCGTTCACAAGGACCCGGAGGCGTGGGTGCGCGTCACCAACCTCGGTGACAGTTCGGTCGATCTGGGCGTGCGTTTGTGGTGTGCCGCCGAAAACTACTGGGAACTGAAGTTCCACATGCTCAAGGCGGTCAAGGAAGCGTTCGACGCCGGTGGCATCTCTATTCCCTATCCGCATTCGGTCGAAATTCAAAAGGCGGGATAAAACGCCGGAACCGTAACGGCTTTGGAGATCGCATCACCCGGAAGCGGTCTCCTTTTTTGTAACATTGTCTGTCTTTTCGTCAGCGTCCGTATCATCGTCCTGATGCGTGTCAGGCAGTTTCTTGTCTTCGGCGATCTTGATGGTTTCGGTCACCTTGATCTCTTCGGTGATCTCTATTTCCATCGTCGAGGTGTCAGTTTCTGAACCCTCCGGCAGTTCACTTGTCGATTGATCCAGATCGCCGTCCATGTTCTCAGGTTGGTCATTTTCAGACATCTGGTCTTCGGGTGGGTCATCTAGTGTGAATTGGGGAACGACCGGGTCTTCTATTTCGTGTTCGGCCTTGTCCGTGTTCATCAGCTGCCGATTGGTGGCCAGCGCCACAACGTGTTCGCGCAAGTCCGGGTGCTGCTCCATCAGGGACTTGAAATCATGAGCGCCGAGACTCAGCAACTGGCAATACCCAAGCGCGACGACGTCGGCACTGCGCCGTCCACCGGTCATGAGCGCGATTTCCCCGAAGACATCGCCTCGCCCCAGACGAACGCTGTGCGTGGGTGCCTGAACTTCCACTGCTCCTGAGGCGATGAAATAGGCTGCATCACCCCGGTCGCCCCGACGGATCAGCTTCTCGCGCGGGGTTGCGAATTGAGGCCGCATCATGCGTCGGATAGCCTTCTGCTGCTTGCGGGGCAGATCCTTGAAGAGGGGGTGCGCACTCACCAGGTCACCGGTCTTCAGACCCAGATCCAGCTTTGGTCTCGTGTGGCTCGTTCTTCTCGTCCTTTCAACATCGCGCAGCAGGTCCCGATGAAGTTCGGTGCCTATCAGCATCTGGCCCTTGGCTTCGTCATAGGCAGTTTCTTCCAGCCGCACACCGGCCTTCAACAGGAACTGGCCCTCGAGCGAGTCGGCATAATCCGGATATTGCAGTCGCAGCGCATCAATAGCCTGGATCGTTTCATCCTGCCGCAGGCTGAGAGTATCGAGAAGAATGTCGGCCACACGGTCTCCCATCAAGGGACGGATGCGGCTGTCGTTGAAATCAACCAGTTCATCTGCAAGTATCCGGTAAATCAGCAGAAACTCGAAACGGTCGGCGAGTTGATTGGCAAGGGGCCGGGTGATCCGCAATCGCCTTTGAAGCGTCTGTGCCAGCCTGAAGCCGAAGCCGAACTTCAAGGGTTGCCGCGTTGCCTTGTTATAGCCGGAGCGGCCGTCGCTGCGAGTCAGGTCGCCTGTCCGTCCGGTCAGGGTCAGGAACCGTGAGACCGCGCGACCGGAGATCGTCTTTTCGTGAAAATGTTCCAGAACGAGTTGCTGTTCACGATCGGCAAGGGCGATGAGACCCATGCGCACACGGTCCCAGTCCTTGAGTTCTTCCAGTTTGTTCGTTTCCGAAGCGGCCGCCGCAGCCCGGTTCTCGTAGCCCTTGAGAACACTCGTCGTCACGCGTTCGTCGATATGATAGCTTTTGGCGGCGGTTTCGAGTTCGGAACGTACATCCAGGAGAGCCAGTGATAGAAACTGCGTCCTGAGAGCTTCGTCTCTTGTGTTCAGCCGGTCCAGGCCGAGAAGGCGGATCAGCGGCTTCAGGCTGGTGCCGTAGACGAGCAGGGTGAACAGGACAAAGCCGGTCGCAAGCTTCGTCACGAACCCGGACACCTCTTCGGAGAGAATGGCGTGTTCGGAAACACTGAGCGCGAGGATCAAGGTCACCGCGCCGCGCATTCCGCCCCACAGGATGACGGTCTTGTACTTGTTGCTGACGGACTGGCCGGCGCCGAACAGGCTCATCACCGGCAGCAGCCCGAATATCACGACTGCCCGTGCTGCCAGCGATGCAACAATCACGACGATCAACAAGAGGATGTCGATCGGAGCAAACCCTGCCACCAGTTTCGGGATCAGGATGGCGGAAAGCAGAAAGATCAGTGAGGCCGCCCAGAATGACAGCTGTTCCCAGACCGCATGAAGAAACTGCCAGCTGGCCGGTTGAATACGCGCTAGACCATAAAGGTTGAAAATGGTTCCTGCACAGACAACGGCAACGACAGCTGAAACGTCCACAAACTGGTCGCTCAGCACGTAGGTGCCGTAGGGAAGCGCCAGGCTCAGCGTAACCTGGGCAAGCGGCAGATCACGCATCAGGGACAACAGGCTGACCGCAATGCGCGCCAGAACCGCACCGACGAGCAGGCCACCGACAAAAGAACGGCCGAAGGCCACGACAGCTTCGCCCGGCGTGAGCGATTGTTGTTGCGTCAGAATACCCAGCAGGATGACAAAAATCACGATGGCGGCGGCATCGTTCAAGAGGCTTTCGCCTTCCACGATCCGACCCAGTCTTGCCGGTGCACCGATATCCCGGAAGATCGCGACAACGGCAACCGGATCGGTCGTCGCGACAATCGCGCCCAGCAGGAGACAGACGATCAAGGTTATTTCAGGCGACAGAAAATACGACGTGAGCGGAAAGAGCGCAAACCCGATAAAGCCGGTTGCCACAAATACCGCCACGACAGCCATGACCAGGATCGGAACAATATCCTCCAGGATACGCCTGATATCGAGTGTCAGAGTTGTCTGGAACAGCAGGAGCGGCAGGAACATGTAGAGGATCATCTCCGAATCCAGGGGAGGATCCGCGAAGATTTGGGCAAAATCGTCGAAGCGGTTGGTATGGTTCGTATAAAAAAGATAGGTCGCTGAAATGCCGATCAGCGTTCCCACGATCGCGAGCAGAACACTTGGGGCAAGCCCCAGCCGCCGGGCGAGCGGTTGCAATAGTGAGATCGTTATCAATAAAAGCGCAAAGGCGCCTGTAATTAAAGGTGTTTCCATAAACGCACTGTGCCTTGCGAATGAGGCGATATCAAATTCGCCGCGTTTTTAGTTGGGTTGTACGTTCAGTTCCCGCGCCCTGCCTTCCGTTCTGAAAGCCAGATCCCGCCAAGCACCATCGTGAGCGCGACACCGTGGTGCCATTTGAAAGGTTCATTCAATATGGTCACGGCGAGAACTGCCGCGAAGATCGGAACGAGGTTGACGAAAACGCCCGCCCGTGCCGGGCCGATCAGGTCGACACCGCGCATGAAAAAAATCTGGGAGAGGCACGACGGAAAGACCGCGATATAGAGAACCACGAGCCAGCCGTCGAACGAAGGCAATTGAGCTGTTCCGGTCGAAACCTCGTAAATGAGCCCCGGTATCGAGGCAAGGACGGAGATGCCGGAAAGCACCGCAAAGAAGGTCAGTCCCGAGATTTTCGGTCTGTCCCTGAGCGCAAGTGCGTAACCTGAATAGAGAACGCACGACAACAGCATATAGCCGTCACCCGGGTTGACGGCCAGTGAGAGAAGGACATCGAGGCTGCCCTGAGCCGCGATTATGGTCACTCCCACAAGCGTCAGCAGAATTCCCAGCACCTGCAAAACGCGGACCTTTGTCCCGAATGCGATCACCGAGCCTATCAGAACGACGATCGGCACCGACCCCTGGATGATGCCCAGGTTGACTGCAGTGGTCTGGGTGGCGGCAATGTAGAAAAGCGAATTGAAGCCGACGAAGCCGAAGGCGGCCATCAGGATCATGCGTGCAAAATAGGGGCGCAAGAGCGGCCAGTCGGATCGTATTCGGGACCAGAACAAAGGGACGAATATAGCTGCGACGATCAGCCAGCGCAGAAACACGACCATCATGGGAGACACTTCACCGACAGCGAGGCGGCCTGCGATGGTGTTGCCACCCCAGAACAGGGTTGTCAGCGTCAGCATGACAAAGGCATTGCCATAGGTGAGGTCACCAAATCGTCTTGCAATTGCGAACATGAAAAGCCTTGTGAGGAAATCCCGGCAGAGTTGTCACCGGTACCGGATTGCGAAGAGGACGAAAAGCCCATTCTTTACCTGGAAGACAATATGATGGAGATAATAATCTGTATTATTTCCAAAAAGGAAAAAGTCATGAGTACTGTCGTGCAATTGACGATGACCCGCTTTGCCCCCAAAACACACACTCATACATTAGAACACGAGCCCATCGCGTGGAGACAATAATGACCGCCCGTACAGACGCCCATGGATTGCGAGTTGCCAACGAACTCTACGAGTTCGTGAATGAACAGGCCCTGCCCGGAACGGGTGTAGATCAGGAACATTTCTGGAAGAGCCTTTCGGCACTGGTTCATGATCTGGCTCCAGCAAACCGGGATCTTCTGGCAAAGCGCGACGCAATTCAGGAAAAGGTCGATGCCTGGCACAAGGCCAATCCGGGCACACCGGACATGGCGACCTATCAAACGTTCCTGAGCGAAATCGGATATCTTGTTCCACAGGGTGATGGCTTTGCGGTTGGCACTGACAATGTGGACCCGGAAATCGGAACTGTCGCCGGCCCGCAACTGGTCGTGCCTGTCATGAACGCACGCTACGCGCTGAACGCTGCGAACGCCCGCTGGGGATCACTGTACGACGCGCTGTATGGCACCGACGCCATGGGATCGAAACCGCAAGCCGGCGGATTTGACATGGCACGTGCTGCGGACGTGATTGCATACGCCCGCAACATACTCGATGAAGCGGTTCCTCTTGCTGCGGGAAGCTGGTCGGATGCGACCGGTTTCAGCATTCAGAACGAAGTCCTGAAAATTGCGACAGACAATGGTGAGACCACCCTGGAAGATGCGTTGCAGTTTGCCGGTTACTCGGGCGAGACGGCAGCACCATACAAGATCCTGTTGGTGAAAAACGGCCTGCATCTGGAAATCGACATCGATGCGCAGCATCCGATCGGAAAGACCGACAAGGCACATGTGTCCGAGGTGGTT
>NZ_KI928927.1:277219-351740 GCF_000521215.1 Labrenzia sp. DG1229
AGACCGACAAGGCACATGGTGTCCGGATGTGGTTCTGGAATCGGCCATGTCCACGATCATGGATTGCGAAGACTCGGTTGCAGCTGTCGACGCGGAAGACAAGGTCGTCATCTACACCAACTGGCTCGGGTTGATGAAGGGTGATCTGGAAGAATCCTTCCGCAAGGGAGACAAAGAGGTGACGCGCCGGCTTAATGCCGACCGGCACTACACGGCGCCCGACGGCAGCGCGCTGACACTTCACGGCCGCTCGCTTCTGCTGGTTCGCAATGTCGGACATCTTATGACCATTGACGCTGTTCTGGACAAGGACGGCAATGAAGTGCCGGAAGGTATGCTCGACGGCATGATCACTTCGCTGATCGCGCTGCATGACATCGGCCCGAACGGTGGAAATCTCAACAGCCGTGCAGGTTCCGTCTATATCGTCAAACCCAAGATGCACGGGCCTGAAGAAGTCGCGTTCGCTTCCCGGCTTTTCGACCGGGTGGAGGATGCGCTGGGCATGGAGCGCAATACGCTCAAGATGGGCATCATGGACGAAGAGCGCCGAACGACACTCAACCTTGGGGAATGTATCCGCCAGGCGAAGGACCGTGTGTTCTTCATCAATACCGGCTTCCTCGACCGCACCGGTGACGAAATGCATACATCCATGGAAGCAGGTCCGATGATCCGCAAGGGTGACATGAAGACCTCGACCTGGATTAGCGCTTACGAAAACAACAATGTGGACGTCGGTCTTGCCTGCGGCTTGCCGGGTCATGCCCAGATCGGAAAAGGAATGTGGGCAATGCCGGACCTGATGCAGGCCATGCTGGAACAGAAGATCGGTCACCCGATGTCGGGCGCAAACACAGCCTGGGTTCCGTCCCCGACGGCGGCAACGTTGCACGCACTTCACTACTACAAGGTTTCCGTTTCGGTGCGGCAGGCTGAGTTGAAATCTCGAGAATCCGCTAAACTGGAAGACATTCTCTCCATTCCTGTGGCTGAACGCCCGAACTGGACACCACAGGATATCCAGGCGGAACTCGACAACAACGCCCAGGGTATTCTGGGTTATGTCGTGCGCTGGGTTGAGCAGGGAATTGGCTGTTCCAAGGTGCCGGACATCAACAATGTCGGGCTGATGGAAGACCGGGCAACCTTGCGGATCTCGTCGCAGCACATCGCCAACTGGCTGCATCACGGCGTGGTGTCGAAGGACCAGGTCATGGAAACCATRAAACGGATGGCAGCTGTCGTTGATGGCCAGAATGCCGGTGATCCGGCCTACCGTCCGATGTCTGAAAACTATGACGAGTCCGTCGCCTTTCAGGCCGCCTGCGAACTGGTGATCGATGGAACACGCCAGCCGAACGGTTACACGGAACCGGTTCTCCATCGCCGCCGGAGCGAGTTCAAGGCGAAGATTGCCTGACGACAAACACGGCTTCCGGGCCGGTTGGCTGAGGGCGAGACGAGGTGGCCGGCATGGCCGCCTCGCAAGTCAGTTCGACACGGGATGATCCTATTTCGTCATCCGGCCATTTGCCAATGCTTGCGGGTCGGCGCACCCGATAATGGCGAATTCCCCGGGAGCGAGGCCCATATGCCCGCAAACAGCTTCCGAGGCGGCATTTGCGGGTTGAACGCCCGTCATGAAATCTTTGACGCCGAAATCTGAGTTCATCTCCAGAATAGCCTGTGCACCAAGATCAAGCGCGAGCCCCTGACCTCGATGAGAAGGATCGGTGGCAAGCATGCCCCACCAGGCTTGCTTGCCGAAGACATTGCAATGTGCAGACCGCGGACACCGTGCTTTCACGGCATTGCGTCCTCTTTCTCGGTACAGGAACTGAAGTGTGATGGTGAACCGTACCGGGAGCAGGTTTCCACCCGGCCGGGGATTATCGCAGTCCTTCGTTGATGCTTTTCAGCACCCGGCTTCCAGGACACAATTCGTCCTTGCCCAGGCTGTTCAGCGGCTTGGTTGCGAGCGCCAGGGTGTGGTTGAGATCCTGCGAGTCGGTGTCGAGGTAGAGCAGCCCGGTCAGCACCTTTCCGGTGCGATTAGCCGTCTGCAAGGCCATGAGGGCGTCCTCCCGGCTGTCCGGCTTGTATTTTCTGCTCGCCTTGTGCAGATGGATAATCGAACCATCGTGCAGTGTCACCGTCTGACTGGAGCCTTCCTTGTATTGAGTTCGAATCTCTTCGCGCATCGGCACGAAGTCGATCGGCATTGCTTCCAGATTGTCACGGGTGGCAGCGTAACTTCTTGTCGAGCCGACATTGTTGGCAAAGGTGACACAAGGAGAAACGACGTCAATAAAGGCAAAGCCCCTGTGGGCCATCGCGGCGCGGATCAGGGGCTCCAGCTGTTCCTTGTCGCCCGAGAAACTGCGTGCGACGAAACTTGCACCTTGCAAAACCGCGAGACTGGCCAGGTCGATGCCGTCAAACGGGTTTTTTACTCCGTATTTGCCGACTGACCCGAGATCTGCGGTGGCACTGTCCTGACCTTTGGTCAAACCATAGCAGCCGTTATTGGCGACAATGTAGGTCATGTTGACGTTGCGCCTGATCAGGTGAACGAACTGACCCATCCCGATCGAGGCCGTATCGCCATCACCGGACACGCCGAGATAGATCAGGTCACGGTTGGCGACACTGGCACCGGTTGCAACGGACGGCATGCGGCCATGCACGGAATTGAAACCGTGGCTCTTGCCAAGAAAATATGTGGGCATTTTCGAGGAACAGCCGATGCCGGAAAGCTTGGCGATGCGGTGAGGGGGGATTGCGGACAGGAAACAGGCGTTTCGGATTGCGCCTGAAATGCTGTCGTGCCCGCACCCCGCACAAAGCGTGGAAACGGCACCATCGTAGTCGGCGACCGTATAGCCCAGCTCGTTTTTGGGGAGTTTGGGATGCTGGAATTTCGGCTTGTAATAGGACATCAGGCTATCTCCGGATGCAGCTCGACGATATCGGCGCTATCGACATTCAACGCCTGACGGATTTGACGCGCGATCGTGCGCGCCGTGATCGGTGTCCCCGAGTAGTTGAGAACCGAAGTCAACTTGTCGGGCGCGATATGGCACTCGTTCATGATGAGCTGCCGCATCTGACCATCCCGGTTTTGCTCGATCACAAAAACCATGTCGTGGTCGTGAACGAACGCGTCGAGACGTTTGTGGAAAGGAAAGGCGCGGATCCGCATGACATCGATCGGGTAGCCCTCTTCAGCCAGTATTTCAACCGCCTCGTAAGACGGCGAGGCAGAGGTCCCGAAGAAGAGAGCGCCAAGCTTCAGTTTGGTCTTCGGCTTCTTCACCGGAATAGGGTCGTGGACCTTGGGTTCTGGAACATAGGATTTTGCGGTCTCGAACTTGCGCAACAGCCGATCGACATTCCGGACGTAATCCTCGCCTTTCTCGGAGTAGATCGCCATTTCATTCTTTGACGATCCCCTCGTGAAGAATGCGCCTTTGTCCGGATGTGCGCCGGGCAATGTTCGATAGCAGATACCGTCGCCATCGACGTCCTGGTAGCGTCCCCACGATTCAGCCTGGTCCAGCGCTTCGGCGTCCAGGACCTTTCCGCGGCTCATCTCGTAATCGTCGTCCCATTCCAGCGGCGGCGACATCCAGTCATTCATGCCCAGATCGAGATCGGACATCATGATGACCGGTGTTTGCAGTTGCTCTGCAAGGTCAAAGGCCTGAACAGTCATGTCAAAGCACTCCCGCGGCGTTGCGGGGAAGAGCAGCACGTGCTTCGTGTCGCCGTGGCTGGCATATGCGGCAGCCAATATGTCCGATTGCTGGCTTCGCGTCGGCATTCCCGTCGACGGTCCTGACCTCTGGACATCGATCAGCACGACAGGCAATTCCGCGAAATAGGCCAGACCCAGAAATTCGCTCATCAACGACAGGCCCGGGCCGGAGGTGGCGGTAAAGGCCCGCGCACCATTCCAGCTGGCACCGACGACAATGCCCATGGCCGCCAGTTCGTCTTCAGCTTGTATTATCGCAAAGTTCCGTTTGCCGGTGCCCGCGTCGATCCGCATTCGTTCGGCATATTTGGAAAATGCGTCGACCACGGATGTCGATGGGGTGATGGGATACCATGCCGCAACCGTCGCCCCGCCATAGATCGCGCCAAGGGCGGCGGCCGTGTTGCCATTCATCAGGATGTGCTTGCTTTCGCGGATATGCGGCGCGTCAATCACGCTGGAGTCCAACCGGATCGGCAGCGGGCATGAAAAGTTGTCCTGAGCGAACTGATAACCCATTTCCAGCGCGTGAACATTTGGCAGGATCAGCTTTTCCTTGCCCTTGAACTGGTCGTTCAACAGGTCCTTGAGGATCGAGAAATCGACATCCAGCAGAGCCGCGAGTGCGCCCACATAGACCACATTCTTCAAAAGTTGCTGCAATCGCGCGACCTTGAACTCGCGCATGCACATTTCGGTCAGCGGGATACCGAAGTAACTTATGTCGTCGCGATTGAGATGCGGTGCCAGCGGTCTGGTGGAATCATAGACGAAGTATCCCCCGGGTTCGATGCTGGCGATGTCGTCTTCCATCGTTTGAGGGTTGACGCACAACATCATATCAACACCGCCGCGGCGGCCGAGGTAACCTTTGGCACTGACGCGCACCTCGTACCAGGTTGGCAAACCCTGAATGTTGGACGGGAAAATATTGCGCGGACTGACGGGGACACCCATCCGGAAGATCGCTTTGGCGAACAGATGATTGGCCGAAGCCGAACCGGTGCCGTTTACGTTGGCGAACTTCACCACGAAATCGTTTATGCCCTTGATCTGCTTCATTTGACGTCCACCAGGTCAGGCGTCGCCTTTGCCATGTTGTAAAGGAACATCTGCATGTCCCAGGCTGCCGTCGGGCAGCGTTCAGCGCACAACCCGCAGTGCAGGCAGACATCTTCGTCCTTCACCATCACACGGCCGGTTGGCAGAGTGCCGGAAACATAAAGATCCTGGTCGGTGTTTTCAGCCGGAACCAGAAGTTTGTTGCGCAGTTCGCCCTCGGGTGCGTTCTGCGTAAACGTTATGCAGCTTGTGGGGCAAATGTCCGTACAGGCGTCGCACTCGATGCAGTTGGCGTCCGTGAACACTGTCTGTGCGTCGCAATTCAGGCAGCGCTCCGCCTCGATAAAGGCAGTCTCGACATCAAAACCCAGTTCGACTTCGACCATACGGTCGCTCAGGGATTTCTTGAGATCCTCCAGCGGCACAATCTTGCGCTCGTCCGTGATTGGAATGGAATCGTAGCTCCATTCATGAATACCCATCTTCTGTCCCACAAGGGTCACGTGGGGCGGTGGTCGCTTGGAAAGGTTCTTTCCCTGGCAATAAAGGTCGATGGACACCGCCGCTTTGTGCCCATGCGCCACGGCGGTGATGATGTTCGAGGGTCCAAAGGCTGAATCGCCGCCGAAGAAAACTTCTTTTCGGGTAGACTGGAATGTCTCGTCGTCGTTGATGATCGGCGTTCCCCAACTGGTGAAGCGGATGCCGGTCTCCTTTTCGATCCAGGGAAAGGCATTTTCCTGGCCGATTGCGATCAGCACATCGTCACATGGAAAAAATACCGGGTCTTCGCCGGTTGAAACCAGGTTACGCCGGCCGTCTTCGTGGTAGATCGCCTCGACCTTGTCGAATGTCATGCCGACGAGCTTGCCCTTCTCGATGACGAATTCGCGCGGAACGTGGTTGTCGATGATCGGAATGCCTTCGTGAACAGCATCTTCCTTTTCCCACGGCGAGGCCTTCATATCGGCGAACGGGCTGCGGACGATGACATTCACCTCTTCCCCGCCAAGTCGGCGCGAAGTCCGGCAGCAATCCATGGCGGTATTACCGCCGCCAAGGACAATCACGCGCTTGCCGATCTCTTTTGTGTGTTCAAAGGCGACATTGGCCAGCCAGTTGATCCCGATATGGATGTTCGCGTCAGCTTCCTTCCGGCCGGGCAGCTTGGGAAGATCGCGCCCCCGCGGCGCACCGGAGCCGACGAAGATCGCGTCGTACCCCTTGGTCAACATCCCGGCCATGCTGTCGACATATGTGCTGAACACCGTCGAGATACCCATGTTGAGGATGTAGCCGATTTCTTCATCCAGCACGCTTTCTGGCAGTCGGAAGGAGGGTATCTGGCTGCGCATGAAGCCGCCGCCCTTGGCCTGCGCGTCGTAAAGGTGCACCTCGTAACCAAGGGGGGCAAGATCCCGGGCCACCGTCAGGGACGCCGGACCTGCACCGATCAGTGCGACCTTCTTGCCATTGGGAGGACCTGCCTTGGGAAGCATGTCGGCAACTTCATCCTTGAAGTCTGCAGCAACACGCTTCAACCGGCAGATCGCGACGGGTTCCGCTTCGACACGACCACGCCTGCAGGCGGGTTCGCACGGTCGGTCGCAGGTGCGGCCGAGCACGCCGGGAAAGACGTTGCTTTCCCAGTTGATCAGGTAGGCGTCGGTGTAGCGTTGCTGAGCGATCAGGCGAATATAGGCAGGCACCGGCGTGTGAGCCGGGCAGGCATATTGGCAGTCGACGACCTTATGGAAATATTCCGGATTCGTCGTGTCGGTGGCTTGCAAGTCCTCTCCCCTCCCATCGAGTCCAAGACGTTTGGCTGTTGAAATTAAAGCGCGTCGCAAAGTCGTATGTAAAGACTACATTGCTGTTCCGGAGACGCTATGTGACTTTCGGATACTTGTAACGAGGAGGCTCGACGTCCGGGCAATGCTCGAATTCAGGGTCGGTAAGGAGCAGTTTCAAGCTGCCTTTGCGTCGTTTGAACGACAAGGATTGGCACATGCCGGAATGCTAAAGCAGATCCCGAACCGAACCAAAAATCGACACCGCAATCGATCGGCTGCCTTTGCCTTATTCTACGAGGGTGTTGATCTCTGCACCAGTTATCTGACTGATTTTAATACCGAAATTAATTGTCTCATACATGGATCTGGGCGGACGGGCGGCATCGTTGACGCTTCGCCGCACCCAATGCCGGGTCTCCATGGCTTTCAGGGATTGTGACAGGGCCCTGTCGGTTATCGTCGTCAGATCCCGTTTGATTTCGTTGAAGTAACGAGGCCTTTGAAGCGACGTCAGAATGGGAATGGTCCATGATCGCCGCAGCAAATTCTGATCTTCGTTTTTTGATGCAATGTGAATTCTGTTTGCCAGTAAAGCAGCTGTGTGACCGGCCTTTGTCAGGCGAAACTCCGGCCGCAGAGGGTGACCATGGCCCGGATTCCTTTCCAGCAAACCCATCTTGATGAGATGATCGATGCTATGGGCAAAGGCCGATCTGCTCGCACCGGTTGCCGTCAGCAATGGCGCCTGTCGACCGGCAACACCTTCATGCAGGCTCGACAGGATCGGGATGGTCCAGGCCCTTGACGTGATGTTGACAAAATGACTAATGTCCATAAAGTATAGTTAGTATATTTTGAGTCGAAAGGGAAGATCATGTCGCTCATTTCGTTGGAAGAAACCATCACGATTGCGATGTCGGTCAAGGACCGTCACGTAAGCGCGAACTGGTACGGGGAGATGCTTGGGTTTGAGGTGCTGTACCATGCGGACGAAGCAGGCTGGTCGGAGCTTCAGACCAACACCAAGGGTGTGACGATAGGGTTGGGCGAGCATACCCAGCCGGCGCCCGGCAATTGCGTCCCGGTTTTCGGGATCGCGGATCTGGACGCGGCCAGGAACAAACTTGAACAGGCGAAGGTGAAATTCGACGGCGAAACCGACGTCGTCGAGGGCATGGTCAAGACGGCGACATTCTATGATCCGGACGGCAATGCCTTGATGCTAGCGCAGGACCTGACCGGCAACACCTGATCCGACAAGGACCATGACGCTGCCTGCTGCCGTACGTGTGCTTCGGCATTTTCGAACGTGAGGTAGCAGGCATCAAGGACGCGGATGGAGATCGGATTGGCCGGACGACAATACCAGTTAGGGGCGGAAAACAGGAAACGGCATCAGATCTCAGCTGGTGCCTTGCGACCCAGGTAAACTGTTTGAGTGATCTCGCGCCCGTCCTGCAAGGGATTTGCAAAAACAACCGGCTCTGCCCAGCTTTGTGCGAATGCGCCACCAAGCAATCCGGTTATCGCCTCATCAGGCCTCTCGTCGGACCAAAGCCCGACAATCCCGGAGGGTTTCAGGAAACGCTGCAAGTTGCTAAGGCCATCGACAGTATAGAACCCGGCCGACCCGCCATGCAGCAACCGCTCCGGCGTATGGTCGATGTCGATCAGAATGGCATCGTATTGACGACCAGGCTGTTGTGCGTCGAATCCGGTTTCCGAAGATGCCAGCGCAAAAAAATCGCCTTGCACGAGCCGGCAGCGGTGATCATCGGCCAATTCGGTTTTCATGGGCACAAGCCCCTCCTGATGCCAGCGGATCACCGGCTCCAGAAGATCGATCACTGTGAGCCGGGACACCGCATCATGCGCAAGCACCGCCTGGGCGGTGTAACCCAAGCCGAGACCGCCCACCAGAATATCCAGGTTTTCGTCAGCCAAGGCGGAGAGGCCGAGTTCGGCCAACGCCACTTCGGAGGCCGTGAAAAGGCTCGACATCAAATGCTCGTCGCCAAGCAGGATTTCAAAGACGTCGGTCTTCAGGGCCAGGATATGCCGCCGGCGCAGCGAGATTGCGCCAATCGGCGTGGGTGCAAAATCAAGTTCTTCAAACATGGCGCTCATCGGCGCACCATGGCGACAACTCGATGATTTGGAAAGAGGCAACCGACAAAAACCGCCAAAATGCGAACCTGGGTGCCTCGGCCCTTATTTGGGTGGTCTGTCCTTGGGCTTGAAGAGCCGGACGTTCCGGATCCGGAGCGGTCATGAATTGCTCCTGAAAAACGCATTTGGCCTCTGCCCGGTCGAGCGTCCAAGCCGGCATCAATGCGAGTTTCGACCTGATCCGCAGCCTCATCCAGGCCCCTCTTTCCGGTGGTCTCAGGCAACTTTCGGAAGCCGTGCGAGCTGCCCGCCCGACAGGAGCGCGCCACCGCCCGGTGCAACCTCGGTCAGGCCCAGATTCTGGAGGATCTTGCGCGTTGTCGCCACAGAGGCCGAGACGGTAGGCAGCCCCGATGCACGCTCGATCATCTCGATCGCCGGGAGCGATGGCATCTGCACGCAAGCCGAAGCAACGATCGCGTCGACACCCCGCACGTCCAGCTTGCGCCAGAGTTCGGCCGGCGCTGCCGGGTCCTGAGAGGCGACGTCCAGATTGTCGGCAATTTCCAGCGCCAGGAAATCCTGCACTTCGATACCCTCGTTCTCGATGTACTCGACAACGAGTCTGGTGAGCGGTTTCATGTACGGGCAGATGATTGCGACTTTCTTGAAGCTCATCTCATGCAAACTCTCTACCAGCGCGCCGGCTGAATTCAACACAGGCGCTGGACAACCGCTTTCGGCAGTAGCCTTGTGCAACTTTTCCGAAGAGGTGCGATGATAACCCAAACCCATGGACATTATGGCCACCAGGCAGGCATAGGCTTGCACTTCGACGGCCGCATCCGAGAGTTCGGTCGCACATCTCAGGCTGTCGGCATCCATCGCCTCCAGCTCTTCCTTGACGACGGACTTCATGCGCATGCGCGAGGAATGGAACGTGAAGCGGTCCGGCAGGATCGTCTCTCGCGCTTTCAGAAGAGCCGGTATCTCGGTTTCCATGGTAACATTGGAGCTCGGGACAATCAGTCCGACCCTGCGATACCTTGATGAGTTGGTCATGATGTTTCTCCTTTTGAGGCCTGTTTAGTAAGCGGGGCCCATGACGAGGTTCGGAAGCCACGTTGCGAGGCCCGGGAACAGGCAGAGCAGGAGGATCGCAACGAGCATGCAGAGGACGAATGGCAGGGATCCGGCCAGGATCTTCTTGAGCGAAATATCCGGTGCAATTCCGTTGATCACGTAGAGATTGAGGCCGACCGGCGGGGAAATCAGCCCGATTTCCATGTTGATGGTCAGCACCACCGCGAACCAGATCGGGTCAAATCCGGCGCTGACGATTACCGGCAAGAGGATTGGGGCTGCCATCAGGATGACTGCAACCGGTGGCAGGAAAAACCCTGCTACGATGAGGAAGAAATTGATCGCCGCCATCAACACCCAGCGGTTGACCTCAAGGTCGCCGATCCAGGCAGCGATCGATTGCGTGATGAACAGACTGGACAGCATGTAGGAAAACACGCCGGCGGCCGCGATGATGAAAAGGATCATCACGCTCTCCTTGGTGCTGTCGCGCAGAACTGCCCAAAGGGACCTGGGGCTCAAGAGCCTGTAAATCACCATGGCAACCAACAGGCACAGAAGAGCGCCGACCGCGGCGGTCTCGGACGGTGTCGCAACACCGCCATACATCGCGTAGAGCACACCCACGATAATCGCGATGAAGGGAAGAACGCGCGGGAGGATCTCTACCCTGTCACTCCAGGAATAGCTGACTTGTGCCGCCGATCGCTCCCCTGAGCGCCACGTTGCATAGATCGACCAGGTCATAAAGAGGCTTACCAGCAACAGGCCCGGGATCACCCCGGCAAGAAACAGCCGTCCGATGGATGTCTCGGTGGCGATACCATAGACGATCATTGTGATGGAAGGAGGAATGAGAATGCCGAGAGTGCCGCCAGCGGCGATCGACCCGGTGGCGATTTCCTCAGGATAGCCGCGCTTGCGCATTTCCGGGATGCCCATCTTGCCGATTGCCGCACAGGTCGCAGGACTGGATCCGGACATGGCGGAAAAGAGCGCACAGGCACCAAGATTGGAGACGACAAGGCCGCCGGGAACCCTCGTCAGCCAGCGTTCGAGCGCTTCATAAAGATCGGCACCGGCTCTGGTCGAGGCAATTGACGCGCCCATGATGATGAACATCGGGATAGACAGGAGCGCAAAGCTGTCGAGCTTGCCGAAGAATATTTCCGGCATGAGTTCCAGAGATCTCATGCCATCGAAGATGACCAGGAAAACGGCAGACACGAGAAGCAGGCCCATGGCGACCGAAATGCCGCTGAACAATATCAGGATTGTGATCAGTCCGACGACTGACCCGAGTAGAAGAGGGTCCATCAGACTGCTCCATTTGATTTTTCGGAGAGTTTGAAAAACGTATCCGCGCAATCCGATGCAAGCTGAAGAAACAAAAGCCCGAACCCGACCGGCAGGGCCAGGTAGGGGATCCAGAGCGGTACGGCGGTAACAGTGTCCGATGTCCAGCCTCGGGTAAGGGCAAGATGCCAGTACTCGTAGCCGTAGAAGCTGCAGACGCCGATGATACAAAGAGAGGAGAAGGTGGTTGCCACCCTCAGCAGCTTGGCACCCTTCGGCCCAAGCCACATCGGCAGAAGGTCAACATTGACGTGTCCTTTGTGCTTCTGCACGAAGGGCAGTCCGAGAAGCGTTGCGGCGACAACCAGGTACACGACGATTTCGGTCTGCCAAACAGTCGAGCCGTTGAGAACAAAGCGGATGAAGATCATCTGGCAGGTGAGGAACACTGCGCCGAGGATCATGGTCGCCGCGATCCAGCCGGAGACTTCGGAAATCTGCCTTATGACGCCGGTCGCTCCGACCCGCGCACCACCAGTGCGTTCTTGAGCCATTTTTCACTCCATTTGCGTTTTGAGGAATGGACGGCCTGGGCCAGGCCGCCCCGACTGGGTCATTCGACCGAAAGCGCCAAATCCAGCAGGAACTGTCCGTTGGGCACGGACTCGACGAAGGACTTGTAGGCAGTGTCTTTTGCGAGCGCGCGCCAGGCCTTGAAATCTGCTGGTGTCATCTCTGCAATCTCGACGCCTGCTTCTCGAAAGACTTCGACTGAAGCGGCATCCTGTATTTTTGCCTGGCTCAGATAAAAGGCCTCGGCCTTCTCGGCCGCTGCAAGCAGAGATTCCTGCTGACTGCTGTTCAATCCCTCGAAAGTGGACTTGTTCATCAACAATGGCTGATAGAGAAACCAGAGCGCCACATCGCCAGCCGGAGTGTAGCAGCTGACCTGCTCGAATATCCGGTACGACACGAAAGATGATGACGAGGTATTCGCGGCATCCAGAACTCCGGTCTGCATCGCGCTGTAGATTTCGGACGATGCCATGGATGCAATCGAAGCGCCTGCGCCGACCAGCATTTGCTCGAAGGACTTTCCTGCTGCACGGGTCTGAAGCCCGGAAACATCTTCCGGCCTGGTGATGCACTTGTCCTTTCCGACAAAACCGCCGGCAAGATAGCCGTCAACGAGCACCATGACGTCGTCTTTCTCCATTTCCGCCTTCAGTTCATCCATGAAGGACGAGTCCGAAAGGCGGGACGCATGGTCGTGGTTCTTCACCAGACCGGGCATCAGGGTCAGGTTGAACGCCGGTCGCTGGCCGCCGGCATAGCTCAGGGGAAAGACCGTCATGTCGAGCTGTCCCCTGCTGAGCGGCTTGTACTGCTCGCGCGGTTTGAACAGCGATTTTGACGGAAAGATCTTGATGGTGAGATCCACGTCTGCGGCGGCAACCTCGTCGGCAACCATCTGTGCCACGTTGTGGCGAATGTCCTTGGTGGACCATTGATGCGACAGGCGAAGTTCCGATGCCTGTGCAGAGTGGATGGAAAAAATCGAGGCAATTGCAGCCGCGGCGAGCAGGGTTGATTTCATGATGGTTTCCTTCTGTTGGTACAAATAAGACTTATATGTATACATATAGATAATTTAAAAATACATATGTGTCAACATACGTATCGACAAGCTGAAAGGCGCAGTCTAAAAAGAGACAGAAATCAAGGGATTGACTAAGATGGCGCGCGTTGCTGACCAATTGATCGAGACACTGCGGAATGAAATTCGTTCCGGTGCCTTGCGACCGGGGGATCAATTGGAAGAGGCTTCATTGGCCGAGCGTTTCGATGTTTCGCGCACACCCGTTCGAGAGGCGGTGAGATCTCTCGTCGACAGCGGGTTGCTCGAAACCAGGCCTCGAAAGGGAGCTTTCGTAAGAGTTCTGACGGCAAAGGAACTCATTGACTTGTTCGAAGTCGCTGCCGAATTGGAAGGCATGGCTTGCCGCCTGGCAGCGGAGCGATTGACCGGTGAGGACGCCTCATCAATCGAGACGGCCATGCAGTTGTGCCGTGACGCGGTCAAACGGGATGACAAGACAGCATACGCAAAGGCCAACCTGGCATTTCACGAGTCTATTCACCAGGCAGCCGGCAACAGCAGGCTCATTGAACAGATCGAACAGCTTGCCGGACATATCAACCCATATCGTGCGATGCCGTTCCAGATGCGCGGAAGGCTTCAGAAATCAACCGAGGAACACGCAAGAATCGCTGAGGCGATTCTTGGAAACAAAGGCGCGGAAGCGGATGATCTGATGCGGGATCACATGATGCTGCAAGGTCGGCGACTACCTATTATTTTGGAAGCAATCGAATCCAGATAGCATGTCCCGGATGCCAAGTTGGATCATTCGCCCGATGGATCCCGGATCCCGCAGTTTTTGCACACGCGGGACAAAGTCGTGTCGCACCAAGAGGTCGGCCGACCGGACTGTTTCGTCTTTTGCCCAGCTAACGTGCCAGACCGGTCACGACATCATTTGCATCAAAGTGGTCGGGCCGGATCTTCCTGCAGACCCAAATGTAACTCGTTGCCATCATAAGGATGTGCACGGGCCACGTCTTCATCAAGGTCATGCCCCAGTCCAGGTTCATAAGAAGGAAGAACGTAGCCGTTTTCCCAACGGATCGGGGTGGTCAGCAGATCGGAATATAAACCATCAAACGTCCGGATCGACTCCAGCACCAGGAAATTTGGGCTGCATGTCGCCAGCTGGATATTGGCAAGTGCTACCAGTGGGCCACAGTAAAGATGGGGAGCGACCTGGGCGGAATGGCATTCCGCCATGGCGGCGATTTTCTTGGCTTCGAGCAGGCCACCAACGCGGCCGAGATTCATCTGCAGAATGCTGGCGGCCCGGGTGTCCAAAACGCGTGAAAACTCGTATTTCGTGCACAGCCTTTCGCCCGTCGCGACCGGTATGGATGTGTAGCGCGCAACTTCAGCCATGTCTTCCGGTTTTTCCGGCGGGATCGGCTCTTCGAACCAGAGCGGATCATAGGCTTCCAGACGACGGGCCATGCGCTTGGCGCCGGACACGGTGAATTGGCCGTGGGTTCCGAAAAGAAGATCAGCCCTGTCACCGACTGCCTCGCGGATGGCCCTGCAAAATCCTTCCGAGCGATCCAGATCCCGAAGGCTCGGCTGGTGACCGTCATAGATCGTGTAGGGGCCAGCCGGGTCGAACTTGACTGCGGTAAAGCCCTGTTCGACGGCCTTGATGGCCGCTGCGGCTGCAATGTCGGGATCATTATAGACATTTGGAGTGTCCGGATCCGGATAGACATCACCATTGGTGGGGTAGAGATAGGTGTAGGACCTGAGACGCTCGTGAACCCGGCCACCAAGCAGCTCATAAACAGGTTTGCCTGCCGCTTTTCCGATGATGTCCCAGCAGGCCATCTCCAGACCGGAGAGAACTCCCATCACGGAAACATCCGGCCGCTGGGTATAACCGGCACCGTAGGTCTTGTGCCAAAGCCGCTCGATGTGGTGCGGATCTTCGCCCTCGAACTGACGTCGGAACACATCTCTGGCCATTTCCGCTACGAGATGTGGGCCGAACGTGGCGTTGTAGATTTCGCCATAGCCGACTGTACCGCAACGTGTGACCAGCTTGACGAAAATGAAATACCGGCCGCCATGACGAGGCGGTGGGTTTCCGACAACGAAGGTCTCGATTTGGTCGAGTTTCATCAAACAGGTCCTGACCTAACTGGCGTTGCTGATCGTGATCGACTTTACCTTGGTATAGGCATCGAGTCCTTCCCAGCCTTTTTCGCGTCCATAGCCGGATTTCTTGTTGCCGCCGAATGGCAGTTCCAATCCGCCGGCCCAGTAGTCGTTGATCGATACCTGGCCGCAGTCCATGGCCGAGGCGACCCGCATTGCCCGGCCGACATCCTGGGTATAAACGCTCGCGATCAGGCCGAATTCCGTGCCGTTGGCCAGTTGTATGGCCTCGTCTTCGGTGTCGAAGTTCTGAACCGAGAGCACCGGCCCGAATATCTCTTCCTGTACTGCCGGGTCATCAGGTTCAAGGTCGGCAATTACGGTCGGCTGGAAGAACCAGCCCTTGCCGGTATCGGCGTCGACCGTCACGTCGCCGCCGGTCAGAAGGTGGGCGCCGCGGCCTTTCGCTGCTTCGACATGCGCCTTGATCCGCGACAGGTGCAGCTCCGAATTGATCGCACCCATATCCGGTGCGGTCAGCCCGTGTGCAGTCCTGATCGACTTTGCCCGCTCGCCAAGAATGGCAAGAACATCGTCGCGGATTGCCCTGTGCATGATCAGCCTGGACCCGGCCGAGCAGATTTGACCGGAATTGGAGAAGATCGCCCAGTAGGCACCGTCGGCCACTTTTTCAGGGTCTGCATCACCGAAGGCGATCAGGGGAGACTTGCCACCAAGTTCCAGGGTCAGCCGGGTGACGTTGGGGGCCGCCATCTGGGCAACATTGATGCCTGTCGAAACGGACCCCGTGAATGTCAATTGCTTGATCCGCGGGTCACGTGCCAACTGGGCCGCCGATATCCGCGCCAAGGCCTGTGACGACATTGACCAGCCCTTCCGGAACACCTGCTTCGCAGAGCATTTCTGCCATCACGAGGGCAGTGAAGGGTGTTGTCTCCGCTGGTTTTGCAACAACCGAACATCCTGCTGCAAGCGCAGGTGCGACACCGCGCGCAAAGGTCGATGTGGGATAGTTCCAGGGAATGATATGCCCTGTAACCCCGACCGGTTCACGGACGGTAAAGGCTGTGTAGGCCGGCCCGAGATTGACGGATCGCCCGTCGAGCTTGTCGGCGGCGCCAGCGTAATATTCAAACAGGCGCGCGGAGGACTGAATGTCGCCCTGCGCTTCGGCCAGGGTCTTGCCGCTGTCGACTACTTCGATCACTGAAAGCCGGTCGGCATTCTCTCGAAACAAACGGGCGACATTGTTGAGAATTCTGCAACGCTCGCCCGGTGTGACCTGCCGCCAGTGCCGTGCAGCTGTTTCGGCCGATGCAATGGCAAGATCCATGTCGGTCTCCTCACCGATAGAGAATTCCGCGAAGGCCTCCGCCCGCCCTGGATCGAAACTTTCCATTTTCCGGTTCGACGGCTGTGTGGTCTTGCCGTCAATGAAGTGGCCATCCGGCAGGGCTGCAAGCCTGCCGGTCGTCAAATAGTCTTGTGCGAAGTCATGAGCTGTCATGGCGTGGCTCGTTTCCGGTCTTGAAGGATGAGGTCAGCCCCTTTCAGGGCAAGCATCATGGTCGGGGCATTGGTATTGCCCGAGGTGATGTTTGGAAAGGCAGAGGCGTCGACAACTCTCAGGCCGTCAACTCCGTGAACCTTGAGACGGCTGTCGATCACCGATGTTTCGCGATTATTACCCATCCGGCAGGTCGAGACCGGATGATAGACGGTGCTGGCACGGTTGCGGAAATCAGCCAGAATTCCGTCGCCGTCGAGCGTTTCAAGATGAGGTGCGACGGAGGCGTCCACAACGGAGCGCATGGCTTGGCTCGACATGATTTTCTGGCAGAGCCGGCCACCGGCAATGACCGCTTCACGATCTTCTTCCGTTGCAAGCGAATTCGGCTGGATCAAGGGAGCAACAGTACTGTCCGCACTCCTGATATCAATGCGCCCCCGGCTGGTTGGCCGGGTCGGTTGCGCACAGATGATGAAGCCGTTGAAGGGATCCAGGATCAGCTTTGCCGTGTTGCCGTCCGGAGCCAGCCGATAGCTGATGGGATTGAAGTAAAGCTGTTGATCTGGATGTTCGAGCCCCGATTGCGATTTCAAGAACCCGCCGCACTGGTTCACAGACAGCGCGAGAGGGCCCTTTCGTGTAACCGCATATTGCAGGGCGGCACGTGCCCGGCCCGCCAGAGGACGCAAGACGGCATTGAGCGTTGCTTCCTTGGCCCGAAACGTGAAGTTGGCGGCGAGGTGATCCTGAAGATTTCCACCGACATTGGGGTTGGCAAAAAGTACGGGAATTCCAAGATCCTGCAACAGGTTACCCGGACCTATCCCGGACACTTGCAACAACTGGGGCGACCCGATGGCGCCGGCTGAAAGGATGATTTCCCGATCTGCAAGAAGTATTTCACCGCTCGTCAGCACGATACCGACAGCTGTGTTGCCCTCAAAAAGGACGCGTTTGGCCTGTGCTTCCGTGAGCAGTCCGAAATTCGGGCGGGGCAGGGCCGGATGCAGGAAGGCGCGAGCGGACGAACAGCGCTGCCCGTCTTTCGTATTGATGTGATAGTTGCCACCGCCCTCGGGCGCTGCGCCGTTGAAATCGTCCGACCGTGGCAGGTCTGCCTCGTCGAGTGCCGAAAAGAAATGGCGATTGAGCCTGTGTATCTGTTTCGAAGTGTCCTGGACGTGGACCCATCCGTATCCCACTTTTCCGCCAGTGGGTGACACCTTCGTTTCCAGGCGTTCGAATACGGGTCTGACGTCCCGCCAGTCCCAGCCTTCTGCTCCGGATGCCTCCCAGTCTTCAAAATCTCTTGGAAGGCCGCGGCAGTAAACCATGGCATTGATAGAGCCCGATCCCCCCAGCATGCGACCCCTCGGCCAGGAAACTCTGCGTCCATTCAGGCCCGTGTCCGGTTCCGTCTTGAATTGCCAGGTGCACTTTGGATTGGAGACCAGCTTGGCATATCCCAGGGGCAATCGAACCCAGGGCGAGTTGTCGGCGCTCCCGGCTTCCAGCAGAAGCACGGTGACGTTCGGGTCAGCACTCAGGCGCTCCGCCAGGATGCATCCGGCAGACCCGGCTCCGACGATGATGTAATCGGCTCGTTTCATTGGTGAGACCGGCTGTCGTGTTGTGTCTGCCGCGAAGTTTCCACGAGATTGCAAAATCCATGAAACGAAAAAATATTTGGAGAAACATCGAAAAAATTTGTAGGAAAGAACTGTTTTCGAATACGAAATGTCGGATGATGCAAAAAACGCTGAGCCTAGAGATATGGTCTATTGTCTCCCACCCCTGTCATGGCTTCGCGCGTTTGAGGCTTCGGCACGCCTTGGCAACTTCACCCGGGCGGCAGAAGAACTGTTGATTACACCGGCAGCGGTCAGTTACCAGGTGCGTCAGCTGGAGCAGAAGCTTGGCTATCCGCTTTTTGAAAGGGTTCACCGTGAACTGGTTCTCACCAGACTGGGCCAAACCTATCTGCCCAGTGTCGAAAAGGCGTTCTCGGACCTTTCCATCGCTACTGTCTCGGTTTTCGGCGAACGGGATCGCAAGCCTGTCCGCTTCCGCTGTCTGAACAGTTTCAGCCAGCTCTGGATGATACCGCGTTTGAAGTCCTTCCAGCAGGCGTTTCCGGAAATTGAACTGCAGATGATGTCGGCGTCTTGGGCCGAGACGCTGAACCCGGATCTCTTCGACATTGATATCCGCTTTGGTGACGGCAGCTGGCGTGACGGAGCTGTTGAGTTCCTGTTGAACGATCCGATCGTCCCAGTGTGTCATCCGGAATTCTCGTTTGACGTCAGCGGGAGAGATCTTGACGCGCTGGCGCATGCCTCGCGGCTCGATATCATGGGCGTGATAGACACCTGGGAGAGTTTTTTCAGGGCTTTCGGGCACCCTGCGCCACGGCGGACCGGGCTTCAGATGGACCAGACGCTGTCTGCATTGGAACTGGCCGCTCGCGGCCATGGTCATGCTCTCGTGCTTGAAACGCTCGCGCAGCCCTACCTGGAAACCGGGCGGCTGGTTCTTTCCTGTGACAGGAAAATCAAGAGCCGCCACAGCTACTATCTGGTCACCTCCGGTCCGCGGCAGGGTCTGGGGTCAGACGCTCAGATTTTTTGCAGCTGGTTGATCGGTGAGCTGGGAGCCAAGGATCTGTGACCGTTCATCAATCGACCGAAAAGGTGAATTGAAACAGCCTTTCGATGGGATCCAGGGGTTTGGGGTCGCGGTATCGGTTGATGTCAAGAAGTCCGGCCTGGACAGCGCTCTGCTCGTTGAGGCGGGACTGGACAAGATCGTAGGTTTCCCAGAACCGGGGGTCGGTTCTGCGAACACCATAGGTCCCTACCACCTTCAGAAAGTCCTGTTGACTACGGATGGAACTTACATCCTCAACAAATGCGGGGACGTCTTTCGCATTCATTCTGAAGGCGAAATTCGGGTAGCTGCTGAACTGGCCTGGCACGATTGTAAGTTCGTCTTCTTCCGGTTCCCGCCGCAGGTCTTCGTTGAAGATAAATGCAACGTTGCTGTGGGCCATATCGTGCGCAATCGTGAAAATGTCCTCCGTCTGCCCGTCCTCGACAACAAGTATTGAAATGTCGGGCAGGAATTTCACGAAAGGAGCAGGATGGCCGCTCAGCGGACGCAGCTGACCGGCGACAGTGGTCTGCTGCGCGCAATTATTGCCGTCGCAACGGTTGATAGGGTCGCTGGAAGGCCAGAGATCGGGTTCAGTCTTGAGCAGTTCAGACAGGAATTCGGACTTGGGATGGTCCGTTTTGAAGTCAATACCTGTTGGAGTCTCGGTATCGAGGGGACTTTCCTTCCATTGATCGATCAGCGTGGCGAGTGGTCCTTCGTACCAGCTGTCATGGAGTGGTTCCCGGACGTCGGGCGGCATGAAATACAGGAACATCCTTTCACCCTCGCGGCGAAGGTTGTCCATGTACATCCGGGTCGTCAGCTGGTGCTCGACATTGCCGAAAACATCAAAACCTGCGACGAGGTCGTAGTAGACCCTTTCAAACAGGGGAAAGTCGATTACCCAGGCTGTTTTCGGATAGGCGCCCTGATAACCGGTAACGACCGAGGCAGAGGAAAAATTCCGGTAAATCGTCAATCGTGCATCGATGTTGGTTCCATCGCCATCCCAGATATCAGAATATCCGAGGCCGCCGTCTGTCCTGGCTTTCTCGGTATAGCGCTGTTGCCGGAAGGCCTGATACTTGACGGGGCCAACCAGGAGAAAACTCTTGAGGCGTTCGGTTATCTTGTCATCCGAAACGGCGACCGGAAGTTCGAGGATCGGAATCGCGTCTTGAAGATAGGTCGGATCGGTGACCGAAAGATCCGAGGAGGGGTCCAGGAACGCTACCCAGAATCGATCCTGGATCACGTTGACCGCAACCTGACCGTAGCAGACGGGACCTCGAATGAAGGTGCGCACGAAAAACAGCGCATCGTCCAACAGGAACTGATACCGGCTGTGCGACGGTATTGCGTGAAAGGTGGACAGGGGGTTTCCGCCAGCCTCCTTGGAGTAGGACGGAAGCTCGTCGATCGTCCAGTCGTTCGAAAGGAACAGGTCCTCAAAGCGGTCCAGCCGGTTCGGTCCGATCTCGTAGACAATATGTTCCTTGTGGAGAATTGTGCCATCCAGCGGAACCAGCCGGTAGAAGAAGGGACCGCCGGGATCATCGAACGGACGGCGGGAGGGGATCTCGTCCGGTTCGGAGCCTGGTGCCGATCTGGATCGGATGAGGCGGAAGAAACGCCTCGGATTGTCACCTTCAATGTAGAGATGCGCCAGAAAGAGGTGCTCGAAAATGTAGCGGGCAACGAGTTTCGATTTGAGCGATTCCCGGTTGAAGAAGGATTCAATCTTGCGGACTTCGCCGGCGATGTTCCGGGGAATGGCCATTGCGCTTGTATCCGCGGGAGCACCATCGGACGCCCAGGCGAGCAGACGACGATAATCCTCGTCGGGAAGCGGAGCGGTTCCGAACGGCATGCCGGCGAAAGGGTGATCGGACAAAAAGCCGCTGATTTCGGACGGTGTGGGGCAGCTGTTCTTTCTCAGCGGGCTGATGTCGAGGCTGTCGGGCAGGGCCGCGCCCAGCTTGAATTCCTGGCTGCGTCCGGCTTTCAGGAGCTGCTCGAGCATGGACCGGCGTCCGCTGTCGCCCGTAACCGGAAAAAATCCTTTTTCGCGCCATTGGGCAACGGTCTTGGCGTCAATGCCGAGCCGCGTCATCGGCGCATCTTCAAGCCGCGAGGAATCGTACACCCTCGCCTTAGTGGCTCCGCGTTGCCAACCGTCCGCCGATGACAGTTTCAACTGGCAGGGCGCGTCATAGCAGCCATGGCAGACAACACAGCGTTTGTTGAGCACATCCTGGATGGACGAATGGGATGAAACTTCCTTCGTGTCACTTGCTGAAGCAGAATCGATGACAGCAAAGATCAGAGGCAGCGGCAGAAGACAGAGCATGCCATGGATCTTTCCAAGACTGGCAACCTGCCGAAATAGTGAAAGAACACTCTGCCACATGCCGCATCTATCCCCCGTCTTCGTCCATTCTCGGTCGGGTCTGCCGGGTTGGGTCTTCAGGTCCCTTGTAGGCGTAAAGATAGGACCAGGCCGCGTAAAGTGCGACAGCTCCGACGAAAATCGCCCATCCTGAATTTCCGAGAACATATTCCATCACTGCCCAGCCACCACAAAATACGACAAGCACAATGCGTCGCCACAACGGATCTAGCCAAGGGTGTTCTGCAGGTCCTAACACGGTTTTGCCTTCCTTCCGGGTCATGCGGGCTCGATCATTTCATCGGACGTGCCGGAACTGTCAAGACCGTAAATTTAACGCAAGGTGAATGGCAAGGGCTTGCAAAATCAAGCAAAACTTGCTCACCGAAGGTTGATTTCATCTTGAAACCGCCGCGTGAACGAGAGATGGTGAACGCAATTCTGACCAGAACATGCAATCCTTTCGAAAAGGAGCTGGCGATCCGCGATGCTGACAACGCTTGATCTCCTGACGGCGAACGACACGCAGGGATGCCACGCGCCTTCCTACTACGCTGCGACAGCAAACGCGATGACGGCTCATCCGCGGCTTGAGGAGACGCAGAACTGCCAGGTCTGCATCGTCGGAGGAGGCTATACTGGCCTGTCCGCCGCCCTTCATTTGGCCGAGAAAGGGCTGGATGTCGTTCTTCTGGAAGCAAACAGGATTGGTTGGGGGGCTTCAGGGCGCAACGGCGGGCAGGTTGGATCGGGTCAGCGTGTGGAGCAGACCGAGCTGGAGCAACGTCACGGACAGGCGCATGCAAAACTCCTTTGGGGTCTGGCGGAAGAGTCAAAGGCACTCGTCCGGGGGCTGATTTCGCGTCATGGCATCGCCTGTGATTACTCCCCGGGCATTCTTCATGCCGATCATCGAAAGTCATATGTCGAGGGGAGCCGTGATTATGTCGAACATCTGCGGCTCGTTTACGGTTACGAGGACATCCGGTTCGTCGATGGTGACGAGATTGGGGAACATGTCGGCAGCCCGCGTTATTTCGGCGGATCGCTCGACCTGGGCGCCGGGCATCTTCACCCACTGAACTTTGCGCTGGGGATCGGCGATGCCGCCCAGGCCGCCGGTGCGAAAATCTTCGAAGAAACGAGGGTCACCGGGATTGATGGCAAGGGCAGCGGGCGGATTACGATCAGGACAGCAAAGGGCGACGTCAAGGCCGACCACCTTATCCTGGCGTGCAACGGCTATCTCGGTCGCCTCGATCGCCAGACGGCTGCTCACGTCATGCCGATCAACAACTACATCGTGGCGACGGAACCTTTTTCCGAAGATGAAGCAAAGCAGCTTATTGGAAACAATGCCGCCGTTGCCGACAGCAAGTTTGTCATCAACTATTTCCGTCTTTCCGCGGACCGCCGCCTCTTGTTCGGTGGCGGCGAGAATTACGGCTACAGATTTCCGGACGATATCAAGTCCTTTGTCCGTGCTCCCATGCTGGAGATATTCCCGCAACTGAAAGATGTCGGCATTGACTATGGCTGGGGAGGCACGTTGGCCATAACGCCGAAACGCATGCCCTATTTTGCAAGGCTGGCCCCCAACATGCTGACTGCAACGGGCTATTCAGGGCACGGTGTCGCCATGGCGACCCTCGGCGGACAGATTCTGGCCGAGGCAATATCAGGGACTGCCGGTCGGTTCGATGTTTTCGACAAGCTGGAAATCCCTGCGTTTCCGGGCGGTGATCGTCTGCGATTTCCGCTTCTGGTTCTGGCAATGACATGGTTTTCGCTTCGCGACAGGCTCGGGTTTTGACATGTTGCAGCAGAGCAGGACCCCACGCGAAACGATAGGCAGCTATTGGGAGGCAAGCGTCGACCAAATGCGTCAGGACCGGCAGCTTATCGGCAATGCGCATTTTGATGTCGCGATCATCGGGGCCGGTTACGCCGGTCTCAGCGCGGCGTTGAAGCTTGCAAGGAGCGGGCTTTCGATTGGAGTTCTGGAAGCCGAACATGTCGGTTTTGGTGCGTCCGGACGAAACGGAGGCTTCTGTTGCCTGGGTGGAACGAAACTCGATGCACGTCAGCTGATCAGGAGGTTCGGGCTTGATGAGGCGCGGAAATTCGCCGCCTATCAGGTCGCGGGGATCAACCTTGTCGCACAACGGCTTGAAAGATGGGGTGTCGATGCGGACTGCCACTCGAAGGGAGAAATCTATCTGGCGCATCGTCCGAAGGATCTCGCCAGCCTGAAGGAAGAGGCGGTATTCCTCAAGGACAACTTCGGCATCAGGACCCGCGTTCTTGGAAAGAGTGAACTGGATTCGGAGGGGTATGGCGGTCCGGAATTTCATGGCGGCCTGCATATGCCATATGGCTTTGCCCTCAATCCGCTGAAGTATCTACTCGCACTTGGTGATCAAGTGCGACAGGCTGGTGGTCGGATCTTTGGCAAGTCACCGGTCACCGGTGTGAAACAGGATGGTGAGTGCTGGCGTCTGGAAACGGAGCACGGATACGTCAGGGCCAGAAAGATCGTGCTGGCAGGCAACGGTTATGCCCGTGAAACCGTTCCGAAATGGTTGCATGGCCGAACGTTGCCGGTCATGTCATCCATTCAGGTAACGCGCCCGCTGAGCAAAGGAGAGTTGTCCGATCAGGGATGGACCGCGGATACGATGGCTGCAGATACAAGAAGACTGCTGCATTATTTCCGCCTGCTGCCCGACAGACGGTTCCTGTTTGGAACCCGCGGAGGGATCTTCGAAAAGGCTCCTGCGCTGACAGCCATGCAAAGGCGTGCCCGCAACGACTTTGAGACCATGTTTCCGGCATGGGCGCATGTGGAGACGGAATTCGCCTGGCACGGCAATGTTTGTCTCGCGCGCAATCTGACACCATTCGTCGGGGAAGTCCCGCGCATGGACGGCATCTACGCGACCATGGGCTGGCATGGCAGCGGAATAGCGATGGCATCCCTATCCGGTGAGAAGATCGCCGGGCTGATTACCGGCGCTCTGAAACGGAACGATCTGCCGTCGCCTCTGCAAATTCCGTTTCGAAAGTTTCCCTTGCCGGCCTTCCGCAAACTGTATCTGCAAGGCGCCTACTGGGTTTACGGGTGGCTTGACAGGTAATGCGATCGGCCGGTCAACCAGCCCGTCCGGAAATCTATTTGACTTTGATGATGTATTTGTTGGACACGTTTCTGATTTTGGCAGTCCCGTAGGTGTGCATGTTCATTGTAAATCTTACATTGAAGACATCTTCGCCGCGGAAGCCCCGGTTCGGTTTGTAGACCACGACCGTGCCCTTGACCGTTTTTCCCGCACAACGACCGGCATTTTCGCCAAGCTTTCCGCTGACCTGCTTGAACGAAACCGAGCCGTTCTTCGGAGCTCTGGTGACTTTCATTTTCGGAATGATGCCAGCACCGCAATATGGTCCGTAAACGGCGTGAGAGCCGACGGCAGATGCTCTGTTCGCAGGTACCGTTTCCCGGATCGTGTCAGCGAGGCTAAAGGTGGGAAACAGGGCTAAAAATATGAAGCCGAGTAGAATGCGCATTGTCTGACCTTGTCATTATTATCGAGTGTAACTTGGCTAAAAGACACCCTTTTTAATTGCAATGACTGATATTGTTTGAAGCGCAAAAATAATCACGTGTTGCCAAGATGCAACTCTGGATAGGTTGCTCGGGTTGTTCTATCCGGAAGGCCAGCGGTTCCCGCATTGATTTGCCTGGTGCCCGGCGACTTGACAGGCATTCGACATGCGGCTTGGCAAAGATCAATGCCGCTTTTTACTGGTTGCACTCCATTCACGGAAACAGGCGGGAGAATGCAATGGCGGCCAAATCGAAGCAGGAACTCCTGTCACTTGCACTGAAGGAATTTGAAAAACTCTGCCGGTTGCTTGATATCCTGCCTGCCGGTCTTCGCCTTGAACTGGACGATGAAGGCGTTTCGCCCAAGGACATAGTCGCTCACCGGGCGCACTGGATCGACCTGTTCCTTGGCTGGTATCTGGATGGGCAAGAGGAAAAGACAGTTTACTTTCCCGCCGAGGGGTACAAATGGAACGAAACAAAACGGTACAACGCCGACCTTCGTGCTCGGCAGAAGGGGATGACCTGGACAGAAGCGGTTGCGCTGCTTGAACGTAATCACAACAAGCTGTTGCGATTGATTGAGTCCCTGTCTGACGATCAGCTCTACAGCGCACCGATGAAAGGCGCCAACAATGCCTGGCCGACGGGCCGTTGGGCGGAAGCAGCGGGACCGAGCCACTATCGTTCGGCAACAAAGTATTTGCGCCAGAGGAACAAGCGGTTCAATTCCAAGCCCCAATAAGGCCGGAACTTTGCCGGGTTGTCGTGCATGACAGTTCAGCCTGCGGCTCAGGAACTCCGGCGGACGACCGCGACGTTTACTTCGCTCCAGATGTCAAAGCCGAGCTTGCGGTAAAGTGCAATCGCGCCATGATTGTCTGCATAGGCGTGAAGAAATGGTCTGTCGCCGCGGCTCCGTATGACTTTGGCAATGTGAAGCGTTAGGGCTGTTGCCAGTCCGCGCCCCTGAAAGTCCGGATGCGTGCAAAGACCGCTGATCTCCGTGTAACCTTCAAGGTTCAGCCTCGTGCCGCCCATGGCAGCCAGCCGATTGTCCAGTTTTACGCCCCAGAACGTCCCGAGTTCCGGGGTGCGTCTGGTGAAAGGGCCTGGTTGGGTGAGGTCCGCCAGTGCGACCATTTCCGGAATGTCGTCACTCGACAGGGGCACGATCCTGGGAGCGGAGGCTTCAGGTTCCCGGGCGGTTTTTTCCATCATCAGGACGCCAAGTGCGGTCTTGTCCGCGACCAGCGTTTCGGGAAGCGTGATCTGTTCAGCCTGTAGCAGGAAGACCGGTTTGTCGCCGGGGCAAATCAGCTCTGCCAACGCTGCGAGCGCATCTGCCGAATTGTCTTTCGAGGCTGCAAACGGCGAAACTTCTGGATCGAACCTTCGAGCGAGCGTTCCCTGCTTTGAAAAGCGATCCTGGCGGGTCGTGAGAGCAGACCAGACAACACGGTTCAGCAAACTGGTCATGTCAAGGCACCTGCAGCGTTCCGGGATAAAAGGAATTCATAGTGTTCGGCCGTCTGGTCCCAACGCTTCAGAACTTCCTGTGCAGCACCGGGAACATGGCTTCTTGCATAATTCGGCCCCTGAAAGGCAATGACATCGTCAATCGAGCGAAAACTCATGATGGTTTTGAATTCCACTTCATCTGTCAGATCGCGCCTCAGAACTTCAATGCCGAGATAGCCTGGGATGGTCTTGGCCTCGATGCCGGGAATGACCGTATCCGTCAGGATACCGAAGTACCGATCGGCGTTTTCATGCGTCGTCCAGCCATGCCAGATGCGTTTGATCATCGGGGGTCCTCCATCTCCTGTGCCAATCGACTCCAGTCGGGAAGGGAATCCGAGGAGCATCGTTTCCTGAGCGGTTGCTCGTCAAGCGCGTCTTCCAGTTGGGAAAGCTGTTGCAAAAGCGACCCCTCCAGTCCTGCACAGGCATCCTTGACCGCCAGCATGACTTTGGGCCACAGGGTCTGCTGCAGATGCCAGACGAGCGCAACGCCGCGATCGGTCAGTGCAATTCTGTTGACACGCCGGTCTTTTTCATCCGGCTGGCTCTCGACAAGCCCTGCTGCCTTCAACTTGTTGACCACGCGTGTGACACCGGGCTGGCTTTGTCCAAGTGCCTCTGCAAGATGACCGATACTAAGGGAGCCGTTCCGATCAAGAGTCGCCAGCACCGGATTGAGCGATGCGGACAACTCCGCCTTGGCAACTTCGTTGCTGATTTCCTGTGTTTGCGACTGCAGTTTTTCACCGATCCGTTTCAGCCTGCTGCCAAGTGTGCCGTACCCGAGTGATCGGACAACATCTTCAATCATGTTCGGCTCCATAAATATAACTAGTAATATAATAAGTTATATAAATTAATCAACTTGACAATTCGAATGCTTGATATAACCATAGAGTTATGGAACAAGTTGGTTATATATCTGGCGAACCCGGACTCGATGCAGTGTTTTCCGCCCTGTCCGACCCGACCCGCCGGGCCATCTTGACGAGACTGGCTTCAGGTGAGGCGTCGGTGAACGAACTTGCCGAGCCATTTGAAATGAGTCAGCCCGCTGTGTCGAAACACCTCAAGGTTCTTGAGCGTGCAGGTCTGATTACGCGTGGAACCGATCGTCAACGACGCCCGGCCCGCCTCAACGCGAAACCGATGAAAGAGGCGGTCGCCTGGCTTGAGGAATTCAGAAAATTCTGGTCCTCCAGTTTTGACCAACTCGACAACCTTCTTGAAGAACTCAAAAACACCGATCAGTGGGAGTAGGTTAATGTTATTGCCTGAATTCATTCTTGAAAGACGCTTCAATGCGCCGCGCGAACTCGTCTGGAAAACCTGGACCAAACCGGAATTGCTGGCCCGGTGGTACGGGCCCGGTGTTGAAACGGTTATTCACAAACTGGACGTGCAGCCGGGAGGCCTCTGGTTGAACGAGATGAAATTCGGTGGCGGCTCCCACTTTCAACGCGTCGAATACACTGAAGTCGTCGAGCCTGAAAAACTTGTCTGGTTACATTCGGTCTCCGACGCGGACTGGGAAATATCTGCAAATCCGATGATGCCCGACTGGCCGCGCACGCTTCTGACGACCGTGACCTTCATCCAGGCTGGAGATCAGACCGAAGTACGCCTCATCTGGACACCACATGAGGCGAGCGAAGCGGAAATAACCTGCTTTGCCGGAGCCATCAGCGGCCTCGACAAGGGTTGGGGCAAAGGCATGGAGATGCTGGCGGACCTGCTGGTAGAATTGCAGGACTGACGATCTGGGGCGGCACCTCTGGAGACCGACCTGCTGTGCCTTCCCGGACCTAAACAGGACAGATCCACTTGCAAAAGCTGCCCCGGCTCGAGGCCGGGGTCGCGCCAGATGACACGAAGTGTGAGACCGAATTTTTGTGCCACGTTGGCGCAGCACGCCAACCAGGATCTAGTCGAACTCCGATCCACGCGCTCGGTAGGGCGTGATTTCCTTCCAGGCCTTCATCAGTGTCTCCAGCTCTTCGTCACTATGATGCGGCATGATGATCTGGGGTTTGACAAGAAGGTCGCCATGGCCGTCGTTCTTGTTGGGCAGGCCCTTGCCTTTCAAGCGCATGGCCTTGCCGCTTGACGTGTTTGGCGGAATGGTCAGGTTCACGGCACCGGAAAGCGTTGGTGTGCGGACCTTGGCGCCGAGCACTGCCTCGTAAAGCGTCAGCGGCAAATCCAGGTGAAGGTCGGAACCATTCACCTCGTAGAGCGTGTGTGGCCTGATGCGGATCTCAACCATCACGTCGCCTGCCGGACCGCCGTTTTCACCTGGATGACCCTGGCCTTTCAAGCGAATTTTCTCGCCTTCCTCGACACCCTTCGGCAAGGTCACGTTGACTGTCTTGCCGTTCGGCAGCGTGACTTGCGTCTTGCCGGAGTTGACGATGTCTTCCAATGACACGCGGACCATGATCTCGGCATTTTTGCCTTTTGCTTTGTGCGGCGTTTTCGTGCGCGCACCGCCACCGGCAAAGCCAGCGCCTGGCCCGGCGCCGGGACTGCCTCCCGGACGGTTGCCACGGCCGCCGAAGCCGCCGAAGATGTCGTTCAGGATGTCGTCGAAGCCACCAGCGCTGCCGCCAGCACTGCCACCGCCTGCCGATCTGTGGCCGCGTGCACCTCCTGCGGCGCCAAAGTCCTCAAAGCCGGAAAAGCCGTCAAAGCCCCTAGACTGGAAGCGCTGCTTGCCTTCCGCGTCGATCTCACCGTTGTCGAACTTGACGCGCTTGTCCTTGTCGCCGATGATTTCATAGGCTTGGTTCACTTCGGCAAACTGCTGCTGCGCCTCCGGATCGTCCTTGTTCTGATCCGGATGGTACTTCTTGGCCAGCTTCCGAAAAGCCTTCTTGATCTCGCCCTCGCTGGCGCTTTTCGCCACACCGAGAACGCTATAGGGATCTCGCATTCACATCACCAGGTTTCTAAGATTCTCCGGCCTGTCGCCTCACGCATAAACGCTCCGGACACATGACCTGCTCCGAAGCGTGCGTTTTCCTGAGACAATTCTTGACCGGACTTGACTACTATATCGGAACGGAGAGGGCAAAATTCCAGTCCTTTGCCTCCAGCAACAAAGTGCTTTCTTATGAGGCGATTTGATCGGCTGATCAAGCGTCGGCGACGCTGAGGGCTGTTACAGCGAATTTCTGGCTGATATCCCGGCAGGCCGTTCCGGAGTAAAGCCTGATGCCGGCAATTGTGTTTGCCGTCGTCTGGAAGGAAACGCACCCTGTTTCAGTGAGGCCGTCGGCCTTGATGCTTGTCACGGTGCCTGAATTGCCGCTGATCGGGTTCAACCACGACAGCAGCACGTCCTGACCGGTTTCATAATTGTTCAGGGTCTGGTCAAGCGAATCGAGGTTTTCTGCAATGACGGCACGATCTTCCGCGTTGACGTCTGTATAGGCCTGATCGGTCGAGGATGGAATCGAGCCCGTAAGGACTGTGGGCGTATCCACATTGTTGCTGCCTATCGGCACTGTAACCTGCGCGCAGCCTGCAAGCAGGCTCCCAAGCAGCGCAACGATGCCCATAAAGGGCTGGATCTTGTTGTACGTGAGAGTATATGAACGCATACGAAACATCTTACGGACAGCCCCCACGCTGGCATGTTCTTGCCGTGCTGCAGGCGATCGAATTCTTCGACAGGTAACCTATGACAGACCTCAAGCATCCCTCTGAAGAGTTAACAAAAGGTGACTTTGCGGAGGTCAAGAAGCCATTTGATCTTTTTTCTGAATGGCTTGAAGACGCCAAGGCTTCGGAACCGAATGATCCGAATGCAGTTGCGCTTGCAACTGTTGACCCGTCCGGCCTGCCTAATGTGCGTATGGTCCTTTTGAAAGACGTCGATGATCGCGGCTTCGTATTTTACACGAATTTCGAAAGCGCGAAGGGCAAGGAAATGCTGTCGTCCGGCAAGGCCGCGATGTGCTTCCACTGGAAGTCGCTGCGCCGTCAGGTGCGCGTACGCGGCGCGGTCCATCAGGTAACCGTCGATGAAGCGGACATTTATTACCAGTCTCGTCCGCGTGGCAGCAGGATCGGCGCCTGGGCGTCAAAACAGTCCCGGCCACTGGAAAGCCGTTTCGCTCTGGAAAAGGAAGTTGCCAGGTTCACCGCGAAATTCGGGATCGGAGACATACCAAGGCCGGAATACTGGTCTGGCATGCGTCTTGAGCCGACATCCATCGAATTCTGGCACGACCGTCCATTCAGGCTGCACGATCGAATTCTGTTCACGCGCGAGGGCCCTGACCAGCAATGGGACAAGGAGCGGCTTTATCCGTGAGCGATACAGCGATCGGCTTCCGGACCTGACACGGATCTAAAGCAGCCGCTTCCAGCGGAAGAACAGAAACGTTGCGATCACGGACGCAAGCATCAGGCCGAGTGCGAACAAAAAGCCCTGTTCCCAGTTGAGCTCGGGCATGTTTGCGAAGTTCATGCCATAGATTGAGGCGATCAGGGTAGGGGGCAGGAAGACGAGACCCAGGACCGTAAAGATTTTCGAAATCTGGTTCTGTTCGAGTGTGACCAGCCCGACAGTGGCGTCCAGCAGAAAGGCAAGTTTGTTGTCCAGGGCGTCTGCATGTTCCTTGATTGACCGGATATCGCGGCCATAGGTCTTCAGTTCGGTTGCCTGCTCCTCGGCCAGGGTGAGCCTTTTCGCGTGGGTATTCATGAAGAGAAGGGCGCGTGACAGGCTCGTGCACACATCATGCATCTTGGCAACGTGCAGGCCGATCTGCCCCAGTTGCTTGATCACGACCTGGTAGCTGGCCGTTTTGCGCATGTTGAGCCCGTCGCCGAATACCTGGAGAGCCAGGTCGTCGTATCGAGACGATGCGCTTTCCATTTCATCTGCGCATCGGTCGACGATAATGTCGAGCAACGCAAAAAGCACGGCCGGTCCCATATGTGCGATTGTGGCGTCGGCCTGAACTTTCTTGGACAGAATGGAGATTGACTTGGGTTCCCCGTAGCGCACGGTCACCAGCCGCTTGGCACTCAGGACAAAGGTGACGGAGGACAGGATCGGATCAAGCGTCCGGGTCGCTATGGGCATCTGGGTGGTCATGACGACCGCGCCGGGCTCCACGTAGAGGCGCTCGGAAGTTTCGATCGACGCTATTTCTTCGCGCGTGGGAATTTCCGCACCCATCAGCTTTTCAGCAGCTTTCTGCTCTTCGCGTGTCGGCGCGACAAGATCTATCCACACCGACGTCGCAGGCAGGGGAGCTTCAGGTTCGAGTTCGATGCGTTCGAGACCTTTTACGGACGGGCAATAGGCAATGATCATCAGGGCAGTCTCCGATGGGACAGGGCGTGCCGGTGGTAACCAGCGAAAAAGTGCCAGGGTCTGATGAGTTGCGATCGTGTCGGATGATTGCCCCGATAGCAGCAACCGGCATGAGCGGCGGCGGCAAGAACAGCCAGTATGATCCGGTGGATCCGACTGGGGTAGCTTCGGGACGAGAAGCTCGTCGCAGGGGCACTGGACGCAACGGTACAGGCAGTCGCACGAAAGGGACAACCAGCTGTTTTCGCCTGTTGACGAACTGCGGCTTGCTTCGAAATCACGATGAATTTCGATTCTCAATAGACCTTGTCGGCGGCAGTTTGCCCAACAGAGCGGGTCACGGCAAGCTCAACGGAACCTGATGAAGAAACCGGTTGAGGCCGGCTGAGGCCGACAAGAGGTCTTGAAATAATCGGGCGCTGAAAATTGCGGCCGGTTATTTATTTTTCTTCGTCGCTGCGCCTGCGTTCTTGCAGAGAGCTGCGGCGTTCAATGCGGCAATGCCGACTGGCTTATATTGATTAATCAATTTGGCTCCCGCCGGAACTTTGGCGTTCGGGTGGGATGTTTGTTCAGACATTTTTCCAGGTCCGTTATCTTATCCAGTTCCCGCTAACTGGCAATTGGGTGCGCGGATAACTGCGGGCCGCGTGCATGTCGTATCCAATTGCGGCATTCCAAGGGCGAGTTTCTCACCAATTCCATTTTTTCCGCAACCGGCATAGAAATCATGCGCTTATTTGGCCATTTCAGCCAGTCAAATTCTATAACAGGATGTAACGTAAGGGGAGTGAATTTGAAGTATATCGTTAAGTAAAGATTAACTTTCTTGGATTTTAGCTACTTATGAGAGTAAAAATTTGAAGATGCTACACCAGGTAGGACCTGTAACTTCTTGGTGGCCTGCCGCGAAGCGCACAGAACCCGCCGGCCAGACAGCGTGCCAGGGTCAAAAACCCGGTCAGCACAAAAATTGCGAGCCCCACAAGGATGAGCGAGGAGGACAGGTCAGCTCCCAACAGGATCAGCAGACCTCCCACACAGCAACCGATCACCATGAGAGCAATCGTTGTGCGAATGTAATAAAAATGCGCAAATACGCTTTGTTCAGCGGGTTCGGAAAACCGCATTGCAATGAACAGCGCCAGAGGGGCTAGAAAAAACGTCAGGATGAGCGCGTAACAGACGAATACGTTTCCCAGGCTTGTTGCAATCGGCCCTGCGACTCGTGCGTCCACATTCGGCTTGTTCAGGTTTGCCATAAGGTGCGCTTCATTTGTCGGTTGACGGGAATTCGGTCCAGTGACGTTCACCCCGCGTGGTCAGGGCTCCAGCAAGCTGCCGGTTGCGAAAATGATTCTTGAACCTGACCAGCCGAATTTATGATGAGCTGATTGCGGAAGTGAAGTTCAAAATTGACAATTTGCCTGTAAACAAGAAAACAAATCTGGTTTTGCCGATCACGGCCTCATAGCATGGCCCGCGATGCAGGTTGGAAAGAAATGAAGCAATACGCCGTTTACAAGACAGCATCGGCACCGGTGAGCCGGACCATTGGTGCGATAGCGCTTGCCATCGCATTGACCGCTTTTGTTGCAAAACGGTTCGGCCTGGTCGACGCGGACGTATTCATTCTTTCCCTGACTTGCGCTGCAATTTTGGCCATTGTCGCGATCCTTGCTGCCTTGGCGGCATTCCAACGCATTTGGAGCTATGGCGGACCTGGCGTCTCTGAAGCGTTGATCGGGACGTTCTTTGGTGTTCTTGCCCTCGTGCCGCCGTCTATTGTCATCGGAACACTTGTTGCCAGTCCCGGGGCGAATGACATTTCGACAGACAAGATCGATCCTCCCGAATTCAAGACGGAGAAGATCGCATCGTCGCAGCCGTTTCTGGACTGGGCGACTGTCAAGCTGGAAGAAGACGTTTGGCCATTGGTGTCCGGACTTTCGGTCTCCCCGTCTTCTCAAGGCAGAGTTTTGTCGAGGAATTCTGCTGATATTGTGCCTCGCCGATACCGCATAGCTCCTGGCCAGCTACACGTTGCCGGCGCCAAGGCGCTGGAAAACCTGAATTGGAACGTGGTCGACGAATTGCCGCTTGACCTGCTGGACGCGGCAACGCGATTGCAGGCTGAAGGCGCAACGCGTTATCTCGGATTGAAGTTTGATGTTGCGCTCCGCATACGACCCGACCAGGTCGGTGCACTGCTGGACGTCCGCTCGCGCTCCAGGACACCATTGCAGGATCTGTCCACCAACGCAGGTCAGATCAGAACCGTGTTCGCCGAAATCGATCGCGTTTTGCTGGAAACCTACGGGGATCTCGCACGGCTCTCCGTTGAGGAGGGCGAACTGGAAGACGAACTGACACCCGAAATCGTAGAAGATCCTCGAGAAGTTGTTCCTCTGCCGGGCTTCAAACCATATTTCGGGGATGACGAGTTATCGGCTCCTGATGACCCCGATGCGACCGACCTGGAGGGCTAATGACTTCAGGCGGTCCGTTTGTAGCCTGCTGTAAACGAGAGGCCTGGGCTTGCCGATACCAGACCGCGTTCAACGAGATCTTCCAGATGTGCATAGACGGACAGACCGGCTGCGGGATGTAGCGAGGGATCGACCTCGGCATAAAGTTCTGCGACGATCTGCTTTATCGTTCGCTCCCGTTCCGAAACCGTCGCAAGGATCGACGCCTCACGGTTGAGACGGTGCCGCTTCAGGTCGAGGACATAGGAACGTGCATCATGGATGCGACCGCCGTGCCCGGGAAAATATGTATTTTCTGAACGATAAAGCATCTTTTCAATCGACGTCATGTAATCCTTCATCGAGCCATCAGGTGGCGCGACGATCGATGTCGACCAACCCATAACGTGGTCCGCCGAAAAAATGACCTCCTCGCCCTGGATTGCAAAGCATAGATGGTTTGCGGTGTGTCCCGGAGTTGCGATTGTCTCGATGGAAAACCCAGCCACCGAGAATGTTTCGCCGTCCTTCAGTAGCCGGTCAGGAATGTGTTCCTTGTCGCCGCTGCTGTCGAGTGGATTGACCTCGCCTTCGAACAGGTCGCGTGCTGAACGGTGCGGCCCGCATCCGACGATCGGGGCACCGGTTTCGTTCTTGAGCGCGCGCGCGCCGGGTGAATGGTCCATGTGGGTGTGCGTTACAAGGATTGCCTCGATTGTGGCACCGTCGGCTGCCCTCAAAATGGCGGTCAGATGATCTGGCAATGCCGGACCGGGGTCGACAACCACAAGCCGGCGCGATCCCAGCAGGTAGCTGTTCGTTCCCCGGAAAGTGAAGGGGCCGGGGTTTTCGGCAGTCAGGCGTCGGATGCCGGGGGAAATCTCAAAGGGAGTGCCGTATTCCGGATTGAAGTCGCGATCGTGTTTCATTGAGGGCCGGTTGTAGACAATTGACTTTTTCCCGAACGAACCTCAAGCAGTTCGGTGGGGATGGCAACCATTTTCGTCCAGTTCAGGCAGGTCGGCTATTGAAGGCGGGACCGTGGCGGGTCTTGCGTCATGTGTATGACGTTCGAATCGGCTAGGGCAGCCAAAACTCGAGTGAAGACGGTGGGAAACTCAAAGATGGCCGTTTTCAACTCGGCAAGGTTGCCACTCTGTCCAAATTCGAAGGCGAGCCTCCCGGGACAGGGAACTTTGCCTGCCAATGGGTTACAGTGATTCGAAATGAAATGTGTGCAGCAGCAGAAACTTGGTGGAACAAGAATGGCCGATGAACAGGAATGCCGCTTTGACTTTATGCTGGACTTGCCGCGGGATCGGGCATTCTCGCTGTGTGTTGACAGGCTCGACGCATGGTGGGCCTCACCTTTTCGCAATCCGGGCGAAGGACAGGTGGAGCCGGGGATCGAGCCATGCGTTGGAGGGAGTTGCTTCGAGATCGACGGGAATGGAAGACAGCGCATCTGGGGAACGGTGCTGTCGATAGAACCCCCGATTTATGTTCGTCTGGCCTGGCAGGTTTCCCAGGAGGGCGAGGAAATTGCCGATCCCCTCACGGCCAGCCGCGTGATGGTCAACTTTCGCGAAGCCGGTGAAAAAACCCGCCTTGAAATTGTTCATAACGAATTTCTTCGGCACGGCGAAAAAGGTGAGCAGTATCTGGTGCAGATGCAGCAAGCTGACGGTTGGCCACGGATAATCTCGAACCTGAAGACCGCTGCTGCAAATGTAAGCTGGCGATGAGCCTGCCTTTTGCATTTATTTACAAATCACCTGGTCTGTCGCCTGCCTGACATGCTTGGTGTGGTAATTGGGCTGGCACCAGCAACGAGTTGCCCTATTTCGACCTTGCAAATTATTGAGGCGTCGAAATAGTGTCAGCCAAACGTGGTGTAACCCACAGGTTTCCAAACTCACGCTTAGATCCATGTCTTCACCGTCATCATTAGAGGATTCCACAGAGCCTCAAATTGCCGCCTCGCCATTCACGAGGATCGGCGAAGCCCGATGGATTCTGCTGACGGCATTCTGTTCTGCAGTCGTGGCCGTTGTTGTTTTTGGTGTTCCATTCTGGCCAGCAGCAGGTGCAGTCGTTCTCATGACGGCGGTTGCCGCCTTTGTTCCAAGGCGGTCCGTGAGCCGACGCGTCAAATTGAAATCACAGCGCGAGTTGCGGCGGATGTGGCCGGGAACCGGAATGAAGGTCACGGTGGACGCGTTGCCGACGCCCTGTTTCGTTGCCGACGGACGCGGAATTACGCGTTACGTCAACGCTCAGGCACTGGCAACCTATGACGGGGTAAAGCCGGGAGACCCATTGTCATTTTCCTTGCGCGCGCCTTCTTTGCTCGAGGCATTCGATCGTGTCTGCAGCACAGGCGGAGAAGAGCGCATAAGCTGGATAGAAAAAGTACCGACGGAATCCTGGTACGAAGCTCATATCGCGCCGATTTACATGCCGGGCTCCGGCGGCCAGGAACGCTTGCGAGAGCGACCGGATTTCATTCTTGTCGTTATCCAGGATCTGACGGAAAACCGTCGACTGGAGCGGATGAGGACGGACTTTGTCGCCAATGCGAGCCATGAATTGCGCACACCTCTGGCCTCCCTGACAGGTTTTATCGAAACCCTCCAGGGGCCTGCCAGAAACGATACCGAAGCTCAGGAACGCTTTTTATCAATCATGCTGGATCAGGCAGGGCGCATGCGCCGGTTGATTGACGACATTCTTTCCCTGTCCCGCATTGAGCTAAAAGCACATGTTCGCCCTGCCACGGTAGTTGATCTCACCGAGATTATCCGTCACACGGCTGACGCGCTCTCACCGCTGGCAAGGGACCTGGGGGTCGAAATTCGCATCGATTTGCCCGGCATTCCGGTCAGGTTGAAGGGCGACCGGGATGAACTTATTCAGGTGGTCGAAAACCTGATCGAGAACGCCCTGAAATACGGCAGCTCCGGCAAAGTCGTCGATGTGGGGGTGTGCGAGCAATCCGCTGATCAGGACATCGATTACTGGGTTCTCTCCGTTCGCGACTACGGCGAGGGAATTCCACGAGAACACCTTCCGAGACTGACGGAACGGTTCTATCGCGTGGATGTTGAATCAAGCCGGGCCTTGAAGGGGACTGGTCTCGGACTTGCAATCGTAAAACACATTCTAACCAGGCACCGTGCGCGTATGGAAGTGGAAAGCAACCCCGGCGAGGGGGCGGAATTCAGGGTAAAACTTCCGGCCCTTGAAAACACAGATGGTTCCGCCGAAAAGACATCCGACTGAAAGGGTTTCCAAAACTATGTCTGCCCCCGAGACCATTGGGCCGGGGAGCGCTGACGTCCCTGCCTTAAACCTCGAAAATCAAAAAGGCCTCGCGCTTCCGGTCTATCGCTCGAAGATCGGTGAAGGCGCTTGATGTCATGCCAAGCGCATTCTTGTTTCCACGTGTCGCCGGAATGTCAGATCATCGGAGAGTTAGGTTGCACAGGGGCAATCGCCGATTCTGGTGCAAGCGATGCGCAATCTTTGGCGTAAATAGGTAAAGACAAAAAATACTTATATTTATCAGATAGTTAAATTGTCACAAAACTGAAAAAGAACTGTCATAGAACTCTCATCCATGGGGCCTAGGTTCCCGGCATCGCTCGAGCATACTAGGGCTCGGCGATCATCTACAAACCTTGACATTCAAAGGGAGCGGTCAAGTGAAATTTACGACCCTCGTTAGCGCAACCGCCCTGGCTGTTGCTTCCACTGCATTCGTCGGCGCGGCCCAGGCACGCGACCAGGTTCAGGTTGCCGGTTCTTCTACCGTTCTGCCATACGCTTCCATCGTTGCTGAAGCTTTCGGTGAAAACACCGATTTCCCGACACCTGTTGTCGAGTCCGGCGGTTCTTCTGCTGGTCTTAAACGCTTCTGTGAAGGAGTTGGCGAAAACACGATCGACGTCGCAAATGCTTCCCGCAAGATCCGTGAAAAAGAAATCAAGGCATGTGCGGAAGCTGGCGTCAAAGACATCATCGAAGTCCGCATCGGTTACGACGGCATCGTTTTCGCTTCTCAGAAATCCGGTCCTGCATTCACGACGTTTCAACCGGCCGACATCTTCAATGCCCTTGGTGCGAAAGTTCTGAAAGACGGCAAGCTCGTCGACAACCCGAACAACACCTGGGCCGACTTCAATGCCGACCTTCCGTCAGTTGAAATCGCCGCTTTCATCCCGGGAACCAAGCACGGTACCCGCGAAGTTTTCGAAGAGAAGGTGCTGGCCGTTGGTTGTGAAGCAACTGGCGCTCTGCAGGCCATGATCGACAGTGGCATGTCCGAAGACGATGCTGAAGACGCGTGTATCGATGTTCGTGCGGACGGCAAGTCCACTGACATCGACGGCGACTACACTGAAACTCTCGCTCGCATCGACTCCAACCCGAATGGCATCGGCGTCTTCGGCCTGGCGTTCTACGAGAACAACACCGACAAGCTCAAAGTTGCCACCATGGGCGGAATCGCACCGACAACCGAGAGCATCGCTTCCGGCGAATATCCGGTTTCCCGTCCGCTGTTCTTCTACGTCAAGAAGGCGCATATCGGCGTTATCCCGGGCCTGAAAGAATATGCCCAGTTCTTCATCGCCGATGAAATTGCCGGTGCAGATGGCCCGCTTGCCACTTACGGTCTGGTTTCCGATCCGGAACTGGCGGCTACTCAGGCTTCCGTTTCCAACGAAGACACAATGAAGTAATCGAGCCCCTGCTCGATATTCGGGGCGGCATATTCCGCCGCCCCTATTTCCTTTTTGGACCTTTTTAAAGCTTTCCGGGGGAGCAAATGTCCTTGTTCTGGCTCATCTTGATCGTACTCGCCATAGCCGTGGTGGGGTATGTTCTTGGGCGGGCGCGGGCCATGTCCAGCGCCGGGGGAGAGCGTTCCGCGCTGCATTCCCTTCCGTCCTATTACGGGGCGAACGTAGCAATGAAGGCGGCAGTGCCCGCCTTTCTGTTCCTGATTGTCTGGCTGCTTGCGCAGCCATTTTACGTCAACAGCGAAATTTCGGCGATGATCCCGGACAGTGCGATCAGCGAAGGTTCGTCCCGCGGTCTCGTCCTCGCTGAAGTGCGCCGTGCTGCACGTGGCCTCGATAATGCTGTTGCCTCCGATGCCATTACGGAAGATTTCGCCCGCAACGCCCGCGCAGACTTCAACGACATCACTGCGCGCCTCAAGGAAGCCGGCCAGATCGTTACTTCGGATATCACACAGCCCGTCTTGCGTGCTGCGCAGCGCTATCGGGTTCTGACCGCTGCAGGCAATCTCTACATGACAATTGCCGTAATCCTGGTTGCAATTGTCGGGGCTCTTTGGGCGCTCAGGGAAACCAATGCACAGTTCAGGGCGCGTAACACCGTCGAAAAGGGCGTGCAGGCAATTCTGATTGCTGCGGCGTCCATAGCAATCCTGACAACCATCGGCATCGTTTTATCGCTTGTGTTCAACACCATAGAATTCTTCAAGCTTTACCCTGCCGCTGACTTTTTCTTCGGAGTGACCTGGTCCCCAAGCTTCTCCGGTCGCGGTGGATCTTCCGAGCTCGGCATTATTCCGCTTCTTTGGGGTACATTCTATATCTCGTTTGTGGCGCTTGCAGTGGCCGTACCGGTTGGGCTCTTCGCCGCGATTTACCTGTCCGAATATGCGGGGCCCAGAGTACGAGCTGTCGCAAAGCCGCTGCTGGAGATCCTCGCAGGTATCCCGACCATCGTATATGGCCTGTTCGCTTTGCTGACTGTAGGCCCTCTCCTCTTGTCCGCGTTCGGTGACAATGGCTTCGGTATCATGAAAGCCGGAACGGCGGTGATGACGGCCGGTCTGGTCATGGGCATCATGCTGATCCCGTTCGTGAGTTCGTTGTCGGACGACATCATCAACGCCGTTCCACAGGCCATGCGCGATGGATCGTACGGGCTCGGCGCAACGAAATCGGAAACGGTCAAAAAGGTTATTCTGCCGGCGGCCCTGCCGGGTATTGTCGGAGCCATCCTGCTGGCGGCATCGCGCGCCATTGGTGAAACCATGATTGTGGTTCTCGGTGCGGGGGCGGCAGCGCGACTGAGCCTCAACCCCTTTGAAGCAATGACCACAGTGACGGCCAAGATTGTCAGTCAGCTGACAGGTGATGCGGATTTTGCTTCCCCTGTCGCGCTTGTGGCGTTCGCCCTTGGCATGACCCTCTTTGTCGTAACTCTTGGCCTAAACATTGTCGCGCTCTACATCGTGCGCAAATACCGGGAGCAGTATGACTGATGACCGATACAACGATTTCTCCCAAGGTTGCCGAAATGCCGGCAAATTTACCGTTCAAATCCAAGTCGCTCTATGAAGTTGATGACCTGACCCGTAAGCGCAATGCCGCCGAACGGAGGTTCAAGGCGTATGGCGTTGCCGCGGTTTGTATTGGCCTGTTTTTCCTGGTGGTTCTTGCATATACGATTATCAGCGAAGGCATTCCCGCGTTTTCCAGGACTATTGTTGAAGTTGAGTTCAGTCTGACGCAAGAGCAATTCGACGAAGCCGAAGGCCAACTCTTCAAGACAAAAGCCTATGAGCAGATCTTTATCGGAGCACTTCAGGGCCAGTTGCAGGAGAGCGGCGTCAGTGTCCCATTTGATGCCACAACTATTGAGCGCATCGTCGGCAAGCCCGGAAACACGATCAGAACATACTTCAAGGCCAATCAGGACAAGCTTGGCGATGCCGTGGGATTCGAACTTGCGGCTTCTTCAAGAGTTGATGGTTATATGAACGGCCGCGTCACTCGCGAGAACATGACAGACAGCCGGTTCCTGCAGAAAACCGACCTGGATCTGGTGGATATTCTGGTTGATGCAGGCGTTATCAAGACGGTGTTCAACTGGAACTTCATCACTGGAGCCGACTCCGGTGTGGACAACCCGGGCGCTGCAGGTATTGGTGCCTCGGTGGTCGGGTCGTTCTTCATGATGCTGGTCGTGCTGTTCCTGTCGCTCCCGATCGGGGTGGCAACGTCAATCTATCTTGAAGAGTTTGCACCTCAAAACAGGATTACGGACCTGATTGAAGTGAACATATCGAATTTGGCCGCTGTTCCATCGATCGTATTCGGCATTCTGGGACTGGCCGTGTTCATTCAGTTCATGCATCTGCCGCAGTCGGCTCCGATCGTTGGCGGACTTGTCTTGACGCTTATGACGCTTCCGACAATCATCATTTCGACCAGAGCGTCTCTCAAGGCGGTTCCGCCAAGCATCCGCGATGCTGCACTGGGCATCGGCGCATCCAAGATGCAGGCGATTTTCCATCATGTGCTGCCCTTGGCGATGCCGGGAATTCTGACAGGCACGATCATCGGGCTGGCACAGGCACTTGGCGAAACGGCGCCGCTGCTTCTTATCGGTATGGTAGGCTTCGTCGCACGCGGTTACCCGGAAGGCCTGATTGCCGGCTTCACTGATCCAAACTCGGCAATGCCCGCCCAGATTTACACCTGGGCAGCGCGAGCGGATTTTGCATTCTATGAAAAAGCATGGGGCGGTATTGTTGTCCTCCTAATCTTCCTCCTCTCAATGAATATTCTCGCGATCATCCTGCGCCGCAGGTTTGAGCGCCGCTGGTAAGGAACGATCTGATGAACGAGATGGCGAACATTGAACAGGCGATTGAGATGACCGAAAGCAAGATTTCCGCCAATAAGGTGCAAGTCTACTACGGTGATACGCACGCCATTAAAGACGTCGACATAGAAATTCAGCCGCGATCGGTTACATCGTTCATCGGGCCGTCCGGCTGCGGCAAGTCGACATTCCTGCGCACGATCAACCGGATGAACGACACGATTGACATATGCCGCGTAGAAGGCTCGATCAGGATTGATGGCGAAGACATTTATGATCCGAAAGTCGACCCCGTGCAGTTGCGCGCAAAGGTCGGAATGGTTTTCCAGAAGCCGAACCCGTTCCCCAAGTCCATCTACGACAACATCGCATATGGGCCGCGGATCCATGGTCTTGCCCGGAACAAGGCGGAACTCGACGATATTGTCTCTTCCAGTCTTCAAAAAGCCGGTCTTTGGGAAGAGGTCAAGAACCGCCTGGATGAGCCGGGTACCGGGATGTCCGGAGGTCAGCAGCAGCGCCTGTGTATTGCACGAGCGATTGCTGTCAGTCCGGAAGTGATCCTGATGGACGAGCCGTGTTCGGCACTTGACCCCATTGCGACGGCGAAAGTTGAAGAACTGATCGACGAATTGCGCGAGAATTTCACCATCGTTATCGTGACACATTCCATGCAGCAGGCGGCCCGTGTTTCGCAGCGTACAGCATTTTTCCACCTTGGAATTCTGGTCGAGGAAGGTTCAACGCAGGACATCTTCACCAATCCGAAAGACAAGCGTACACAGGACTATATCACCGGCCGCTTCGGCTAATCGAATTACCGAAATCTGAAGGGGACACAGGATGTCTGAACATACAGTCTCGGCATATGACGAAGAACTGACGGCAATGGCCGGGAAAGTCGCCGAGATGGGTGGCCTGGCGGAGCGCGCGTTTGCCGACGCGGTGTCCGCACTTGTCACACAGGATCACGAACTGGCGAAATCGACGATTGAGAACGACGAACGTCTCGATGCCCTTCACCAGGAGGTCGAGATGAAACTCATAGAGATGATCGCTCTCCGCCAGCCGATGGGGCAGGATCTTCGTGAAATCACCGCTGCCAGCCGTATCGCGAACGATCTGGAACGCGTCGGGGATCTTGCCAAGAACGTTGCAAAGCGCGCCATTGCCATCGACAGCAATCTGAAATCAAAAAAACTTGCCATTGGTGTCGAGCACATGACCGAGCTCGCATTGGGTCAGTTGAAACAGGTCCTCGATGCCTATGCGCGCCGCGACGCCGAGGCAGCCCGGCGGGTACAGGAAGCGGATGCAGAAGTCGATGCCATCTATACCTCCCTGTTCCGCGAATTGCTCACTTACATGATGGAAGATCCGCGGGTCATCACGCAGTGCGTGCACCTGCTTTTCTGTGCCAAGAACATCGAGCGCATAGGCGATCATGCAACCAATATTGCCGAGAACGTCTACTACATGGTCACGGGTGACCGCCTTCCTGAAGACCGCGCAAAACTCGATGAAACAACCGGTGCCGTTTAGCCGTCGGAATTAGCGGGAAATACCCGGCCGGCGTCCTTGTGCCGGCCGACAATATCGGAGCGAGAATGAATGCCGAAGGTGCTTATCGTTGAAGACGAGGAACCGCTCAGCCTTCTTTTGAGATACAATTTGGAAGCAGAGGGATATCAGGTGGAGTCCTGCATTCGCGGTGACGAAGCGGAAATCCGCCTGCGTGAAAGCCAGCCGGATCTTCTGCTGCTTGACTGGATGCTGCCGGGACTGTCGGGGATCGAACTTTGCCGGCGCTTGCGCGCGCGCGAAGACACCGAACGCCTCCCGGTTATCATGCTGACGGCACGCGGCGAGGAGGCTGAACGGATTCGGGGTCTGTCCACGGGCGCAGACGACTATGTCGTTAAACCTTTCTCCGTCCCGGAATTGATGGCGCGTGTCAGGGCCATTCTGCGCCGGGCGAGTCCGGAAGTCGTTTCGACGATGCTCCGGTCCGGGGATATCGAACTGGACCGCGAAACTCACCGGGTGCGCCGGAATACCAGGGAAGTCCATCTGGGACCGACCGAATTCAGGCTTCTGGAGTTTCTCATGACTTCGCCCGGCCGTGTTTTCTCCCGGGAACAACTTCTCGACGGTGTCTGGGGTCACGACGTTTATGTTGATGAACGCACGGTCGATGTCCATGTCGGGCGTCTGCGCAAGGCGCTCAACAAGGGCAAGGCCAAGGATCCGATCCGCACGGTCCGCGGTGCCGGTTACGCCTTCAATGACCAGTTCTCGGTCGCCGGCTGATCTGCTTCCGAGCAGGGTCCTTCAGGCAATGAATCAAAAACGAAAAAGCCCGCCGAAACGGCGGGCTTGTTTTTTGAATACCGGTTCGATGTCTCACATCTTGGCCGTGATGAACTGACCGGGTTTGATGGACACCTCGGGGACGATCGTCATCGGTGCCGAGCCCTTGATCTGCATGTCGATCTGGTAGCGTCCGGCTCCAAGGGGCATTGGCGGCCAGCGGTTGCTGGATGAACCGCTCCAGCTGATGCTGGCTTCCTTGTCCGTATCCAGGTTTTTGGCTGTCACCTTGATTTCACCCGGGATCTGGGTGTCGAACTTGATTCCGGAAGTCAGTTTGGCGTCGACGAAGCCAGTATCAGACACGGTTATTGTCCCGAAATCGGCTTCGCTGTGATTGTGCTCGGTCAATCTGAGCGCCAGATCGTAAGTGCCCGGCGCCAGAAAAATCGGGCCCTGTCCGTCGAACTTGGTTTCGTTGCCGGCTGCATCCGTGACTTTGAGATAATAAATCTGGTCCCAGTCCGCGTTCCAGTTAAGGTTCAGCCCCTGGTCGAGAGCAATCTGAGTGAGCTTGCCCTTGTCCAGCGAAATCCGACCCAGATTGACTTCCGCATGGTCATGCTCACTTTGGCGCACGATCAGAGTGTAGTCGCCCGGAGGAACCGGAACAGCGTCCCAAACCCAGTACCAGGCAGCGGGTTCCCGCTTGCGGAAACTGTTCTCAAGGTCACTGTCATTGGTGAGCAATTGCCAGTAATAGGGCTTGTCCTCGCCGGTGGGCGGCACGAGCTGAAGGCCGGTATCGATTGCAACCTCGGTCGTCTGTCCGGATGACACCGAAACCACCTCGGGAAGTGTCACTTCCTGGGCACCGTGCTCAAGATGTCTCCAGACCAGCTGATAGGCACCGGGCATCGCTGAGACGCTGTCTTCCGTGACTTTTGCAATCTCGTCGGCTGTTTCCGGGTCCGATATCTTCCAGTACTTCGGCATTTTCACCCAGTCGGCGAGCTTCAGCTGGATCGTGCCGGGACCTGCGATCTGCAATTGAATTGTGTCGGCTGCCTCGGTGACTTCCGGCGTCTCAACAACGATGGTCTCCTGCGTGGCGATGCTTTCCGTGACTTGTGAAAGTGCCTCGACAAGACCCGATGTGTTGTTGGCCGGGAAGTAGGCGCCGCCTCCCTTTTCCGCCACGCATTGCAATTGCTTCTGGGCATCTGCGTCCACACCATATCCGACAACATGGATCTTGAGGCCGGCATCGGAGTTTTGCAACGCTTCAGCCAGAGCGCACGGATCGCCCTCGCAGGTTTCAATTCCGTCGCTGACCAGAACAATGGTCCTGTCGTCTTCCTGTCCCGTCAGCTTTTCTGCGGCAAGGCGCAAGGCTTCCGTAATCGGAGTCTTTCCGCGCGGAGACAAAGAATTGAGCTTGCTGCCGATCGCCGCCCCTCCCGCGGCGGAAATGGGATGGACCAGTTCGATGTCGGAGCAGTCTCCCTTGCGTCTGTGCCCGTAGGCAATCAGTCCTGCATTTACCGAAACCGGAAGCTTCGACGTAACGCTGCTCAAGACTTCCCGCGCGACGGAAATCTTGGGCCGTCCGTCATCAAGACGTCCCCACATCGACCCGGAAGCATCGAGGATAAACATGGAAGACGGTTCAGCCAGAACTGGCGTGCCAGTGGTCAAGCCGAATGCGAGAGCAGTAGATGCCGTAAGTATCTTAAGACTTTTCATCCGATTCCTCTAAAATTCGTAGTTGGCTGGAAGGTAAATCAACCAGTCACTTAGAGAGAGAGTTACGAAATAGTTTATTAGAACTTTCTCTCGATCGGCCTCAGGATAGAAGAGAACGGAAGTTTATCTGTAATATTGGTCACAATTCCGTATATCTACGGGAAGATCTTGAGGATATCGCTAGGTAAGGTAAACAAACAAAAAAGGATTGTCTGATTGACGGGTTTTTATATCTGCTTGATTGGGTCCAAACCGACCGGGCGAGGCGCATATTCACTTGCAGCACCCTCGCGAGAATAGGCGGCGTACGCTGAAAGGCCGTCTGGGAGCATTGGCGTTGGTATCAGTCGGCTTGATTTCAAACTGACGCAATTGGTTCCGGCGCAGCGATTGTTCTCAAGCTGGAGTGCGATCCCCGTCTGGAAAAATTGGTGTTGTCAGCGGGCAGGCTCCGTGTCGAGATCCATGGCCTTAAGTGCCCGATCCAGGCTTATGTTGTTTCCGGTCAACAGCGTTGCTGCCATTCTGCCATCAATGGTCTCCGCGCACTTGCAAAGGGCTGCAATCCCGGCAGCGGCACCACCTTCAATCAAGCACTTTTCATGTGTAAGCGCGTATCTCATCGCGTCCACGATCTCTCGTTCCCGGACTTGTACAAATTCGTCAACAAGCTCGCGGCACATGGAAAATGTGTATTGATTATCGGTCGGAATCGGGCCGGGAAGAGCGTCGGCTATCGATGGTTTCTCATCGACTTCGACAATCCGGCCCGCCTTGATGCTTTCCATCATCGCCGCACCGTGTTCCAGGGAAACACCGACAATTGTGATATCCGGTTTCAGGCTTTTGAGTGCTTTGGCCGCACCGGACATCAAGCCGCCGCCACTGAGTTGAATGAAGACAATTTCAAGATCTGGCCGGTCTGCCATCAGTTCCAGGCCGATCGTTCCCTGGCCCGCTATCACGTGCGGATCGTCGAACGGAGAGATGAAGACGAGATCCTCCCGATCCGCAATGCGACGCGCTTCAGCATCCGCTTCATCCTGGTTCTCGCCGCACACGATCACCTCGGCTCCGAAGTCGTGAAGGCCCTCTACTTTTTCCGGTGGAACGATGTTGGTGACGCAAACGACGGCGCGGATGTTCAATAGCCTGGACATATAGGCGACGGCCCGACCGTGATTGCCGCTCGAAACGGTAATGACACCGCGCGATTTCTGTCGGTCATCCAGCATGAGCAACTTGTTTGCCGCACCGCGCAGTTTGAACGCGCCCGTGTCGTGCATCGTTTCCATCTTGAGCCAGATCGGGGCGTTCAATTCCCTCGACAGTCCATGCGACTTGCGCAAAGGCGTCGGCCGAACAAAATCCGCAATGCGGTTTTGTGCGGCATGGATGTCTTCCAGCTCAACCATGTTTCCCCGTTTCTCCTGTCTCGAAAACCTTTGCAGAATGAGTATTGACAAAATAATCCAAATTAGACAATTTGTCTAGAAATTCGACACGGCCCAACCAAATACCGGGGTGTCGGCTCGTGGCGTTCTGGCAGAGAGAGACAGATGCGGCTGGTGAACAAGCAGGAAATTCTGGCGCAGGTCGACGAACGCGCCGCGCTTGCGGAAATTGAAGAAGCTTTCAGAACCTTTGCACGAGGAGAGGCCCAGGTCGCGCCGGTGACCCATCTCGCCTTTCCCAAGGCTGATGGCGAGTGCCATATCAAATGCGCGCATTTGGGGGATGACGAGGTCTTCACCGTCAAGTTGGCAACAGGGTTCTACGGAAACCAGGAGCTGGGTATGTCCTCCAGCAATGGATTCATGGCGGTTGTCTCCGCAGCAACGGGAATGCCACTGGCGATCCTTCAGGACGAGGGCGCACTCACGGACCTGCGCACTGCTCTGGCAGGCGTCATTGCCGTACGTGTCGGGACCCGGCGAGGGGCGGCAACGCTTGGAGTAATCGGCACCGGCATTCAGGCACGTTTGCAGGCGATGCTGATCTGCAGGCTATTGGGGTTCGGCCGGGTTGTCGTCTGGGGGCGCTCGCCGGACAAGGTCTCTGCCGTGGTCGAAGACCTGAAGGCGGCGTTGAGTGACGTCAGCGTTTCGCAAGCGGATACCATTGAGGCGCTCTGCGCGATTTCTGACGTGATTGTCACGGCGACCGCATCGCGCGAAGCGATCGTCAAGTCCGCTGCTGTCAGGCCGGGTACGCATATCGTGGCGATGGGCGCGGATTCGCCCGGCAAGCAGGAGCTGGACCCAGCGCTGTTTTCAAGAGCAACACACGTGGTTGTCGATTCCTTGGATCAATGCACCGAGCACGGCGAAACCGCCAACGCCTTGAAATCCGGCGACATTTCCAGCAAGCGGTTGATCCCTCTTGGCGAAGTCCTGCTGGAAGGGAAGCTCGATCGGGGGGAAAAAGATATCACGATTGTCGATCTCACCGGGGTCGCTGTCCAGGATGCAGCCATCGCAAGGTCCGTGTGGCGCAAGCTGAAGCAGGCGGAACCGCACAACCCTTGAACTGGTTTGTTTTCGGGTCCGGCTTTCGTGCATCAAAACGATACGGGTAAGTACGATATGTCAGCTGCTACAACGCGTTTGTCGGTTCAAAACCTGAGCAAATCATTCGGTTCGCTGCGCGTCCTCCACGACATCTCGCTCACGGCCGAACAAGGTCAGGTGATCACGATTATTGGCTCCTCGGGTTCGGGCAAGAGCACGTTCCTTCGATGCCTGAATTTGCTGGAGGTGCCTGATGGGGGGGCGATTTCCCTGGACGGCAGGACAGTCGAATATTCCAGCAATGCCCACGGTCTGAAGGTAACGAAGGAAGTGCGGGCTCTGCGAACGGCGTTACCCATGGTGTTTCAGAGTTTCAATCTGTGGCGGCACATAAGTGTACGCGACAATGTGGCAATCGCTCCGATCCATGTTCTCGGAAAACCCCGTGCCGAAGCAAATGAGCGTGCACAAGACCTGTTGGTGCGTGTCGGCCTCGGCGAACGAATGCACTTTTATCCGCATCAGTTGTCCGGCGGCCAGCAACAACGTGCAGCGATCGCGCGTGCGCTGGCGATGGAGCCACGCGCGCTGCTGTTTGACGAGCCGACGTCTGCTCTTGATCCGGAACTGGTTGGAGAAGTTCTGAAGGTCATCGAGGAACTGGCCGCCGCAGGCAACACGATGCTGTTGGTGACGCACGAAATGGGCTTTGCCCGCAATGTTTCCGACCGGGTGATTTTCCTCGATCAGGGGAGGGTCGCGGAAAGCGGGACGCCTGAAGAGGTATTTGGCGCACCAAGAACCGAGCGTGCCGCTCAGTTTCTGGCGTCCGTAATGTGACTAGGAGGAGGAGTGAAATGAAGAGACTGATTATCGCAGCAGCGCTTTCCGCATTTGCGGTTTTGCCTGCCAGGGCCGAGGTATTGCGAATTGCAACAAGCGCGGACTATCCGCCCTGGGAATCTGTAAATGCTTCCGGTGAAATGCTGGGTTTCGATCTGGATGTCGGCAACGCCATCTGTGCAAAGATCGAGGTGGAATGCGAATGGACCAACCAGGCGTATGACGGACTTTTGCCGGCGCTTGTTGCCGGGCAGTACGATCTGATCATGTCCGCGATATCCATTACCGAAGAACGGAAGAACAGCATCGATTTTTCGACCGCTTATGCACAGGCCCCGGCATCGTTCGGGACACTCGGCGAAGGTTTCGGCGAAATTTCGGACAAATCCGCCCTGCAAGCCGCGATCGACGGCAAGGCGGTCGGCGTGCAGGGGTCGAGCATTTTCGAGCGGGTGGTTGCCGAACATTTCCCATCTGCCGACGTCAAGACCTATCAGCAGGCGGATCAGATCATCGCAGACCTCAAAACCGGTCGGATTGACGCTGCCGTGATGGAAGTTTCAGCCTGGGACGAATTCGGCAGCGCCGACAAGGATGCCAATTTGACCATGTTCGGTCCGTTGATGACATATGCGGAGTATCCGCAACTCGGTGACGGTATCGGACTGGGGATCGGCAAGGGCAATACCGAACTGAAGGCCAGGATAGACGGTGCAATCGCTGAACTTCTGGCCGATGGCACGATCGCCAAAGCCTCGGACAAGTGGTTCGGCTACGACGTTACGCCATAAGTCCCGGCAAGGTTTCGGATCTCAAGTATCGAAGAGGCAACGCAAGATCCCGCGGATGCCTCTTCAAAAAAATAAGGGTCTCAGGGAATGCTTGAGCTGCTGTCATTTGGCAAATCTGGGTGGGGCGACGAGCTGTTATCGGGSCTAGCAACCACCATGGCGCTTGCAGTTCTCGCATTTGGAGTGGGTCTGGTTTGCGGTCTGCTTCTCATGCTTTTCCGACGCCGGGGAACAATAGCCCGCTACGTCACGGTCAGTTACGTGACGGTATTCCGTGGCGTCCCGGAACTCCTTGTTCTGTATTTATTTTTCTTCGGAACAGGCACCGTCATTCAGTCCGTGGCATCCAGTCTGGGTTACACCCAGCGTATCAACCTCAGCGGATTTGCGCTCGGTGTGTTTGCGCTTGCCGTCATTGCAACCGCCTATGCTGCCGAAGCCTTTCGTGGAGCGGCCAACAGTATTCCAAAAGGCCAGTTGGAAGCAGCTGATGCCTACGGGTTTGGGCCTGTAAAACGCTTCACTCTGATTGAGTTGCCCCAGTTGCTGCGGGTCGCCTTGCCGGCGATGGGAAACATCTGGCTTGTCATGCTGAAGGACACGGCCCTTGTTTCGATGACAGCCGTTGCGGAGTTGATGCGCCAGGCAAGTGTCGCGGCAGGTGCCACTCACCGGCCTTTTACATTTTATGCCGTGGCAGCGCTGATCTATCTGTGTGTGTCCTTTTTCTCCGAACGGCTGTTCAAACGAGCTGAAGCCAGATTTGCGCTCAAGGATGCAAGCGCATGAATTGGGATCTTCTGCTCTCCTTTGTTCCGCAATTGCTGGCAGGTTTGCCTGTTACGTTGAGCATTCTGGTCTGCAGCCTGGCCATTGGACTTGTCCTGGGAGCACTGTTGTGCTGGGCAAGAATGCGTCGTGCACCCGTCATTGCTCCGGCCGCAGACTTTTATGTTCTGTTCTTCCGTGGCACACCGCTGCTGGTACAACTGTTCGCGATTTACTATGGCCTCGGGCAATTTGAGGTCGTTCGCGACAGTTTTGCCTGGCCACTGCTCAGGGAAGCCTGGTTCTGTGCGGTATTGGCGCTTGGATTGAACTCGGCCGCCTTTACCTCCGAAATCATGCGGGGAGGCATTATCGGCGTTGAGCGCGGACAGATCGAGGCAGCAGAAGCCTATGGCTTTTCCCGGCTGCAGATAGCCCGGCTCGTTCTGGGACCACAGGCACTGCGTATCGCCCTGCCGGCGTACAGCAACGAGACGATCCTCATGCTCAAGGGCACGGCACTGGCGAGCACCATTTCGATCATGGATCTCACCGGGATCGCCCGCAAACTGTCGGCGCTGCACTTTGCCCCCTTTGAATCCTTCATTGCGGCGGGAGGCATCTACCTCGTGCTGGCAATGGTTCTGACACTGTCCTATTCGGCGATTGAAAAGCGCCTTGCATAGGAACGAGAGAGGAAAACCAATGTTTCACCCGTTTGACGTTGAACAGTTTCTTTCTGAGCTGGAGCATGGCGTAAAGTACAACTATTCGGAAAGTGGCGTTCATCCCATGACACTCAGGGAACTGGTCGATCTGGTCGGTCTGGACCCGGATGTTTTGTGGAACACAATGCTCGACTATCCGCAAGTGAACGGAAGTACGTTTCTTCGAGAGAAGATCTCGGCAATGTATCCGGGAACCAATGCGGACAACGTTCTTGTGACCGTTGGCGCCACTGAAGCTAACACGCTGATTGCGAACACCTTGCTTCAGCCGGGTGACAGCATGGTTGCCTTCAGGCCCATCTATGAACAGTTGACCGGAGACGCCCGGAACCGGGGCGTTGATGTGCGCTATGTTGACATGGATGCCGACAACGGCTGGGCGATAGACCCCGAAGCCGTCATGGCCGCTGTGGGCCCGACGACCAGGGTGGTTCACGTCATCAATCCGAACAATCCGACCGGTCGCGTTCTGAGCAATCGTGAGCGCGAGGGTATCATTGCCGCAGCTGCCAGTGTGGGAGCATGGATCGTCGCGGATGAAGTCTATGTCGGAACCGAGCGGGATACCGACGAGGCGACTCCCAGTTTCTGGGGAGCATATGACAAGGTCATGGTACTCAACTCGACGAGCAAGGCCTACGGTTTGCCCGGCTTGCGTCTCGGCTGGCTGGTTGGTCCGGCCGATGCAATCACGGCATGTTGGCGTCGCCACGAATATGCTTCGGTTGCCACAAGCACCGTTTCCATGAAACTGGCCGAAGCGGCTCTTGCGGAACCCGCGCGCTCTGCTCTCGTCGAGAGGGCACGCCGGTTGATCAGGACCGGCTTTGAAACACTGACCGAGGCTCTGGCGGTTCATCACAACATCTTCACGGTGGCACCGCCGCATGCGTCGGCAATGTCCTTTGTGCGCTTCAATCTTCCGATCGATTCAGAAACACTGGCCATGCGGCTTGTGCGCGAACAGGATGTGCTTGTCATTCCCGGCAGCCGCTTCCATGTCGAAAACCACTTCAGGTTCAGCTCGGCATTGCCCGAGGCGCATCTCAAGGAGGGGCTCAGACGGCTCAACCTGGTGGTCGACGACGTTCTGAAGTCCGCTTGAGCCAATCTGAACGGTGGCACGTCGTGCGATTTTCGGTGCGGCTCCCCCGCGAAAATTCTGAAAGACGGATCCTGTCATGCTGACCACTTCCCTCGACCTCGACAAGGACGGCATTCAAAAAGGTTACATCGATGTTCCCGTTTCGCTGGACCTGAGTGCCTGGTCCAACCAGCGTGTGCCGATTTACAGTTTCAAGAACGGGCAGGGCCCATCCCTTCTGTTACTCGGGGGCGCGCATGGAGATGAATTCGAAGCACCTGTCGTCCTGTCGAACTTTGCCAATGGCGGGATTGATGCGGCGAAAATCCGCGGACAAGTCATAATCGTTCCGGCATTGAACCTACCTGCTGTGATGAACGGATCGCGGTTGTCACCGCTCGATGGTGGCAACATGAACCGGGCATTTCCGGGAAATCCGCGCGGCTCCCCGACTGAGCGCATTGCTGATTTCGTGAGCTGTGAATTGATTTCCAGGGCCGACGTGGTGCTCGACCTTCATTCAGGCGGCCGATCGCTCAACTTCGTGCCCTCGACAATCGTACCGATGCAGAATACGGAATCCGCGACCGGCGAAATCCGCGCGCTCGCTGCGGCGTTTGATGCCCCGCTCACGGTCATCCTGCGAGAGCCTCAGGTGGAGACGATGATCGATACCGAGGTGGAACGGCAGGGCAAACGGATATTGGCCACTGAACTCGGCGGTTCGGGAACGATATCGCAAGAGACGCTGTTTGTGACACGCAAGGGTATTGACGGCGTGATGCGGCACATGGGGCTCATGGCGGGCCTGGATAGCTGCGACACGACGGAGTGTTCAAGAACGGTGCTCGTCGACGGTTTTCACCACTACGTATACGCCGACGATGCAGGCATTTTCGAGCCGCTTGCCGGATTGGGAGATCATGTTCTGGAAGGTGATGCCATCGGCAGACTTCATCTGGTCGACAGGACCGGGACTGCTCCTGCGGCGGTGAAGGCGCGAACCACCGGATTTTTGTTCTGTACAGCAGGTCAGGGACTTGTCCGCCGGGGCGATTGCATAAGTGTCATCGGCCATCCGGTTGACTGACACTTTGCCTGCAGGCAAGGCTGGGATAAGAATATTGCAAAATTACTGTGTTTTCAGAGGCAATGAATGAGCCAGGACGCATTGGTGGAACGCACCGCAGTTCCGATCGCGGAAGCGCTGTCGAAACTGCTGGGGTCTAATGTAGAGATCGTTATCCACTCGCTGGCAACCGAAACGGTAGCTTATATCTGCAATCCCTATTCGAAACGGCAGATAGGTGATCCGTCCTATCTCTCCGAACTGGATTTTCGAGAAGATGATGACCGGGACGTCATCGGCCCGCATGAGCGGGTAAACTGGGATGGCCGCGTCGTGCGCACCATAAGTGCTGTCTTGAGAGACGATGACGGCAAGCCATTTGCACTGACGTGCTTTAACTATGACCTGTCCGATATCATGGCGGCCCAGAACGCGATCACGGCTCTAATCGGTGCACCGGTAAGCACCGGAGAACCGGATGCCCTGTTCAAGAACGATTGGCATGAGAAGATGAACAGGTTTATTGTCGATTGGTGCCGCGACAAGAATAAAAACGTTGATGCCCTGGCAAAGGAGGATCGCCTTGAGTTGCTGGGCGAGATTGTTCGCACGGACGGCTTGCGCGAAAAGCATGCAGCTTCTTACGTTGCGCGTGTGCTCAATGTCAGCCGCGCGACGATTTACAACGATATCAAGGTGATCCGTTAGGTTGACCTGAAATTCTATTGCGAGTTCGCAAGACATGAAAAACCCGCCATCGAGGCGGGCATTTTCGTTTTGACTGGCTGATCAGGACGCCCGGGCGATGGACTTGCGCTCGCGCCGCCGGTCCGCGACGGGTTGATAGGCAATCTTGCAGTGATGCGCGCAATAGGGAACGCCTGCATCGGACTGACGTCCGCAGAAATAGAAGTCGTCGGTCGCGGGATCTCCGATCGGCCACTTGCAGGTCCGCTCGGTCAGCGTGAGAATGGATGCGCGCTGGGAGATGGGAACAACCAGTTCAGGAAGGCGTTCCAGAGTGGGTTTGACCGCAACGACCGGTGCTTGATCGATATCTGCCTTCAGAGCGGTAGCACCGATTGACTGTGGCTGCTGCGGAGCCCTTTTTGGTGAACTGCCCGGCGAAACCGTGGAGGTCCGGGGACGACGTGGCTTGGCACTTGAGTTGGACGTTTTCGCGCGTCCGGAAAGTCCGAGTCGGTGAACCTTGCCGATTACGGCATTCCGGGTCACACCACCAAGTTCACCTGCAATCTGGCTTGCACTCAGGCCGTCGCTCCAAAGTTTCTTGAGCAGTTCAACCCGTTCGTTCGTCCAACTCATTGCCCGCACCCTTCAGCTTGGCTTTTGCAGCCATTAACCCCGTGTTAAGCATGCATATGCATGCCCAGCGATGGCATATCTAGTGCCTCTGATTGATTTGCCTCACGAGATATCGTGTTTGATGGAGCAGAGGTTACAATAACGTTAATTTGTCAGGCAACCACTTCACCCAAACCAGTTGGGGATGAAACGACTTTTCCCCAGTTATGGTAAGGCCTTCGAGAAATTTATGAATTCCGGATTGCAAGCCCTGACGCTGCAGCACCATTGACAGATAACGGTGCTGGCGGTGTATAAGGTTTCCGCTACGTGCCGCCTCATCGGGGCGGCACGTTGCGTTTTTGCTCATCTGCACCTGTGAGACATACCGGCACGAGATGGAAATTTCACCGGGTGGACGAGCTGTTCCGGACCAGTGAATGTCTGGGTCGAAATTTGTCGGCATACATGACTGGTCATTGTCACAACGTTGGAAGCATCTGGTTCGCACTGCAACGAATGCAGACTGCTCTAGGGAGTTGAAAGAGGTTATGTCCGCGACTGCGCTTTTCGGAAATTACGCAAGATCGAACCTGAATTTCGATCACGGGGAAGGTGTCTGGCTTGTTACCAAGGACGGCCGACGATTTCTCGATTGCGGTTCCGGTATTGCGGTGAATTCCTGCGGGCACAGCCATCCCCATCTTGTAAAGGCATTGCAGGACCAGGCTGCGAAACTCTGGCACATTTCCAATCTGCACCAGATGCCGGAAGGTGAACGCCTGGCACAGCGGCTGGTCGACAACACCTTTGCCGACAAGGTGCTTTTCGTCAATTCCGGTGCCGAGGCGATGGAAGCCGCCATCAAGTGCGCGCGCCGCTACCAGTATGATAACGGGCAGCCGGACAGGTTCCATATCATAACTTTCGAGGGGGCCTTTCACGGTCGTACACTCGGGACCATTGCGGCAGGTGGCCAGGCGAAATACATGGAAGGTTTCGGCCCGAAAGCACCGGGCTTCGACCAGGTGCCGGTTGGCGACCTGGAGGCTTTGAAAGCGGTGATCGGTCCGCAGACGGCCGCGATCGCGATCGAACCCATTCAGGGTGAGGGCGGTATCAAGGAGATGCAGCCTGAGTTTCTGCGTGCGCTGCGCCAGTTGTGCGACGACAATGGTTTACTGCTCATATTTGATGAAATCCAGACTGGTGTCGGACGCACGGGCAAGCTGTTTGCCTATGAATGGTCGGGTGTCAGCCCGGACCTGATGGCTGTGGCGAAGGGGATCGGCGGAGGGTTCCCGGTCGGGGCTTGTCTGGCGACTGCGGAAACGGCGGCGGCTCTTGCACCGGGAACGCACGGAACGACATTTGGCGGCAATCCGCTTGCAATGGCGGTTGGCAACGCAGTGCTCGATGTCATCCTTGCAGACGGCTTTTTGCAGGACGTGCAGAAAAAAGGGTTGAATTTCAAGCAGAAGCTTGCGGGCCTTGTCGACAGCCATCCCAAGGTCCTTGAGCTTGTCCGTGGGACAGGCCTGATGATGGGGCTGAAATGCGTCGTGCCGGCGGGAGACTATGTTGCTGCGGCACGCGATGCAGGGCTCCTCGCGGTGCCGGCCGGTGACAATACCGTGCGCATCATGCCGCCGCTTACAATGACCGAAGACGAAATAGCAATCGCCGTGGAGCGCCTTGAACAGGCTGCGCAGGCAGTTGAAGCCAAGCTTGTGGAAGGAGCGGCCGAATGACCGCGAACGGAGCTTATAGAAATTTTCTGGACCTCACCGATTTCGAAGGTGATGACCTTCGCGGCATTCTGGATATCGCCCGAAAGATAAAGGCATCCCGCGATGGTGTCCGCCGGGGCGAGGGACCGCTCGCCGGCAAGGTGCTGGCAATGATATTCGAACAGCCGTCCACACGGACGCGTATTTCGTTCGATGTCGGCATGCGCGAACTCGGAGGCGAGACGCTCATGCTCACGGGTACGGAGATGCAGCTTGGCCGGGGCGAAACCATTGCAGACACCGCGCGGGTCCTGTCCCGTTTCGTCGACGCCATCATGATCCGCATCCTGGACCACAACGAATTGAACGAGCTCGCAGAACACGCGACTGTTCCCGTCATCAATGGCCTGACCAAGATTTCGCATCCTTGCCAGATCATGGCCGACCTGTTGACGTTCGAAGAACATCGTGGATCGATCCGCGGAAAAAGCGTCGCCTGGACCGGGGACAGCAACAATGTGCTCGCATCCTGGGTTCACGCAGCACCTCGCCTCGATTTCGAGTTGCGCATCGCCACACCGGGGGAATTGGCGCCGCCGCAGGAACTGATTGAAGCAGCGCGCGCCAAGGGTGGTTCCATTCAGGTAACCTCGGACCCATATGAGGCGGTCAAGGGAACCGACTGTGTGGTGACGGATTGCTGGGTATCCATGGGAGACGACGACGCGGAATCGCGTCACAATCTCCTGGGAGCCTATCAGGTGAACGAGCGTCTCATGGCTGAAGCAAACAGCGAAGCTCTGTTCATGCACTGTCTACCGGCACATCGCGGCGAGGAAGTGACATCCGAAGTCATGGACGGTCCCAATTCTGTGGTGTTTGATGAAGCCGAAAACAGGCTCCATGCCCAGAAGGGCATTCTGGCCTGGTGTTTCGGCAAGGGTTGAGGCAAAGCCGACGTGGCACTGAATCTTGAGGAACTGGGTATTGCACCCGCGGGGCTGGACGCTGTCCGGCCCTTTGCCGTCGAAGGTCTGGACGTGCGCGGCCGCTCGGTCGCGTTCGGTCCGGTTCTGCAAAGCATCCTGGATCGGCATGACTATCCGGAACCGGTTTCGCGTCTGCTGGCCGAAGCGATTGTTCTGGCGAGCTTGCTCGGGACGTCTCTGAAGTTCGATGGCCGGTTCACATTGCAGACCCAGACACAGGGACCAGTGTCGATGCTGGTCGTTGATTTTGCGTCTCCCGATGCGATACGCGCTTGCGCCACATTCGATACCGGGCGTGTCGAAGCGCTGATGAAGGCCGGCAAGGCAACACCGGAAGCGCTGCTTGGTCACGGCCATCTTGCCATGACAATCGACCAGGGCCAGCACATGCAGCGCTATCAGGGTTTGGTGGAGCTGGACGGGATTTCGCTGGAAGAGGTTGCCCGGCGCTACTTTGACCGCTCCGAGCAGATCCCGACGGAAGTCCGGCTCGGTGTGGGCGAGCTCTACACCCGCAAGGAAGGTGAAGGCCACGCCAAGTCCTGGACCGCAGGCGGCATTCTCATTCAGTTCCTGCCGGAGGCGCCCGAGCGATTGAGGCAGGCGGATATTGACCCGGGAGATGCCCCGGCAGGGACACAGATGCACGAAATGGAGGAGGACGATGCCTGGGTGGAAGCTAAGGCGCTGGTCGACACCGTGCAGGACATTGAGCTGACTGATCCGGAAGTCAGCGTCGAAATGCTGTTGTTCCGCCTGTTCCACGAACGTGGTGTCCGGTTGTTCGATCCGCAGCCGCTGTCGGACAAGTGCCGTTGCTCCAGAGAAAAGATCGAAGGTGTCCTGTCAGGCTTCAGTGCCGAGGAAAAAGACGAAATGACCGTTGATGGCCAAATCGTCGTGACTTGCGAGTTTTGTAACGCGAAGTACGAATTCGACGGCTGAAGACCGCGGTTCATTTGCAATCTTGGACAGTCGGACACACTTCGTTACAATTTTGCGGGTGCCAATTACCCTCCTTAAGCGTATTCGGGTCTTGAATTTTGCAGTGCGAATAAAATCTATTTGCATGCGTGATAGTATTTAACCCGATCAGAACGAAGAAGCTCCGGTGCGCCGATAATGTTGCAATCCTTGCCTCAGGAATCCGGAAATGAACCGGCCTCCGAAATCCTGCCGCCTTCCGACCCGCAGCCAGGCGGTAGCTGGCGGCGCACCCTGCTCGTTCTCAAGGCGCTGCTTCAGGCGCTGATTGCCTTCGCGATCCTGATCGGTGCGTTCATGGGCATGAACACCCTGGTCGCGACAAAGCCGGATGTTCCCAAGCGTCCAATTCAGGAACGAAGCTATGCCGTTGAGACCGTCACTGTGGCGAAGGGTGATTTCGCGCCGGACATCAACGTGTTCGGTGAAACGACGGCTGGACGAGAGGTCGAATTGCGCGCTCTGGTCGGCGGCGAGGTTGTCGATGTCCATCCCAATCTGAAGGCTGGTGGCCATGTTTCGGAGGGTGATGTTCTTGTCGCCATTGACCGCTTTGACTATGAAGGCGCCGTTACCGAAGCGGAAGCCAATCTTGCAGAAGCAAATGCAGGGCTTGTGGAAAGTGAAGGCCGCGTTGAACTTGAAAGGGCAAATGTGGTTCGCGCCCGCGAACAGATGGAATTTGCTCAAAGGGATCTGCAGCGTGCTGAAGAACTGATCGATCGTGGTGCGGTCACGGAACGAACGGTCGATGACCGCAAGCTGCTGGTGTCACAGCGCCAGCAGTCGGTCGAGCAGACCCAGAACACGCTTGCGCTCGAAGAAGCCAAGGTCGTGCAGCAAACGGCAACGGTCAAACGTCTCGAATGGCGCCTTGAAAATGCAATGCGGCAACTGGACAACACCATGCTGAGCGCCCCATTTGATGCGATTGTGCGCACGGAAGCAGCCGAACCGGGACGACTTGTCAGTGTCAATGATGCTGTCGTTGCGCTTTACAGCAGCGACGAATTCGAAGTCCGTTTCACCCTTTCCGACAATCAGTATGGCCGCCTGCTTGCCGAAAGCGGCACTGTGGTGGACCGCCCGGTTGAAGTGATCTGGTATCTCGGCAATACGCCGGTCACCTATCCCGCAACCGTGAGCAGGATCGGCGCCGATGTCGCCAGCACACGTGGCGGTGTTGATCTCATTGCAACGATCGACAGTGCGAACGCAGCGGTGCCGCTTCGCCCGGGTGCATTTGTAGAGATCTCGTTACTGGATCAGACGTATCGGGACAGTTTTCGGATTCCCGAGACAGCCTATTACGGCGAAGGCACGGTCTATGTGGTTGAGGGCGGAAGGCTCAGGCCGCGCAAGGTCGATGCGCTGGCGATTGATGACGGTTTCATTCTGGTCAGCGGTGATCTTCAGTCCGGTGAAACATTGCTGACGACACGCATTCCCGAAGCGGGCTCCGGCCTGCTCGTGAACGACGTGGCGAAACAGCCTGAAGCGTCTCAAGACGGTGCACCTCAGACGGCGAACAACCGCAAATCCGAGACCGAGTAACGGAAGGGTTGCGCGATGAGAGAAATTCGGTCACGCAGTTTCCTTGAACTGATCGTTCGCCACGCGAATGCAGCGAACCTGATCATGGCGGTCATGGTCTTGTTCGGTGCGTACGGTCTGGCCAAGCTGAACACGCAATTCTTCCCGACGGTCATAACGGACAGGATTTCCGTGTCCATCGTCTGGCCCGGTGCCAGCGCGGAAGACGTTGCCGCCAATATTCTGGAGGTGATCGAGCCTGAATTGCGGTTCATCGACGGGCTTGATGAAATTGTGTCCTATGGCCGCGAAGGGGCCGCATCGGTGCAGATGGAATTCATCGAAGGCACCAATATGCAGCAAGCGCTGTCCGATGTGGAACAGGCCGTTTCGGGCGTTACGACGCTGCCTCTCGATGCAGAAACACCTGTCGTATCCGCCTCCACATTCACAGACGGCGTCGCAACTATTGCACTGCGTGGCCCGTTTTCAGAGCAGGCGCTCAAGGTCTTTGCCCGCCAGATCCGTGACGATCTTCTGGCACGAGGCATCGACAAGGTTGAGCTCTACGGCTACCGGTCCCCGGAATATCTGGTTGAAATTCCGGAGCGCGAGCTCAGGCGGCTGGATCTGACCATAGCCGACATTGCGGGCCGGATCGCCGGTAACACAATTGACCTTCCTGCCGGCAATCTCGACGGTGCGGTCGAGCGGCAGATCAGGGCCTTGTCCGAGGACCGGTCCCCGGAAGCGGTCGGCAGGATCGAGGTCAAGTCCTTTGCATCTGGCGAAAAGACGCGTGTTGAAGATATCGGCACCGTTGTCCGGGATTTCGATTCAAGCGAAAATCAGGGCTTTTCGAAGGGGACGCGGGCGATCGAATTGCAGATCCTGCGAACGGAAAAAACCGACACGCTGAAGGCTGCCCAGATTGTCGATGACTATCTTGCCGACGTCTCCCGGCAATTGCCGCAGACGCTTGAGATCCTGAAATAACGATGTACGCGCAGACGCGGTGAAAGGCCGGATCTCACTCCTCGTTGAAAACGGTCTGACGGGTCTGGTTCTGGTCGTCGCCATCCTGTTTCTTTTCCTGAATGCACGGATCGCGCTCTGGGTGGCAGCCGGTATTCCGGTCGCGATGATGGCGACGCTTGGCATCATGTGGCTGATGGGCGAGAGCATCAACATGATCTCCATGTTTGCGCTCATCATGATGCTTGGTGTGATCGTCGATGACGCCATTGTCGTGGGCGAACACACGGCAACGCGGCAGAGTATGGGCGACAGTCCGGACGATGCCGCTGTCAACGGCGCGACCACGATGCTGGCACCGATTTTTGCGGCCAGCCTCACCACGATTGCGGCCTTTCTGCCGATTCTTCTGGTAAGTGACGTGCTCGGCCAGATTATGGGAACTTTGCCGGTTGTCGTGGTCGCGGTGGTAATCGCCTCCCTGATCGAATGTTTCCTGGTTCTGCCGGGGCACCTGTCGCATGCCCTTGGCAGCCGCCCTGGATGGAGCTGGTGGCGCGTTGTCATCGTGGCAGGTGTTCCGGCGTTTTTCCTGAGTGCGCTGGTTGCACAACCGGATATTTCAGTCCCTCCCTATCTCGATATTGTCGATGATCCGCTCCGCAGTCTCAGGGACACGACAGGTGTTTTCGTTTTCGAGATGATTGTCGTCAGTGTCTGTTTCGTTATGGCGCTGGCGCTGGAATCTCTCCTCATGGCTCTGCGCCGCAAGAAGCAGAGGCAGGAAAACCCCGACCGGCCAAGCTGGTTCCGCCGGGGCTTCGATACGGGCTTCAACTGGGTGCGCGACTATCCATTCCGGGCCTTTGTTGCCGTGGCGGTGCACTGGCGTTATGCCACGCTCGCGGTGGCTATCGCAGCCATGGTCCTTGCGGTGGGCCTGGTGCGCGGCGGACGGGTCGGCTTTACGTTCTTCCCGTCTCCGGAGGCGGAAAACCTGACTGCGTCGATCTTCTTCCATGCAGGGATTCCCGAAACGGAAGCAATTGCAGGTATCGGCAGAATCGAACAGGCGCTGAAGGACGCGGAAGCGGGATTGACACGTGACAACGGTGAAACGCTTGTCGAAGCCACCTATGCCACGCTGGGCAGGGCCGGGAACAACCGCGGGGATAACGTTGCCAACATCACGGTTCAGCTCAGTCGTTCGGAGGACCGGACTGTCCGCACCCCTGATATCGTGCGCGCCTGGCGAGAAGCAATCCCGTCCATTCCCGGCACATCGCGCATAGCGGTCGCAGAGCGCCGGGGAGGGCCTCCGGGCCGGGATCTCGATGTACGCCTGACGGGGGCTTCCCTGCAGGACCTCAAGGCCGCCGCCGAAGAATTGCAAGAGGAGCTGTCTGCATTTCCCGGCACAAGCGCAGTCGAAGACGATCTGCCTTACGGCAAACCTGAACTGCTGGTGGAACTCACTCCACGAGGGCGTGCGCTCGGCTTCACCGTGGAAAGTGCGGCCCGGCAGATCCGCAATGCATTTGAGGGCAATATTGCAAGACGTTTTGCCGAAGGTGACGAGGAAGTTGCCGTCCGGGTGAAGCAGGTCTTCGACGCGGATGGAACGGCGGCGCTTCGGCAATTGTCCGTGCGGACACCTGCTGGTGAATTCGTTCCGTTGACGGAGGTGGTCGACCTGACGGACGCGCAAGGGTTCTCCGTCATCCTGCGGCGAGACGGCGGAACCGTGGTTTCGGTTGTCGCGGACGTGGACAGCACGATTACGTCGAACAACCAGATCATTGCCGAACTCAGTGCGGAATTCCTGCCTGCACTCACTCAGAAATACGGCTTGGAATATTCGTTTGCGGGCCGTGCGGAAGAACAGTCCAACGCCTTTTCAGATCTCCTGACGGGCGTCATGATGGCCGTGGCTGGCATATACATAATCCTGGCGGCGATCTTTGGCAGTTATTCCAGGCCGATCGTGGTGATGTCGATCATACCCTTCGGGATCGTCGGCGCAATTGTCGGCCACTATCTGATGGGCTTCAACCTCACGATCCTCAGCATGATCGGCCTCCTGGGGCTGGCCGGAATTCTGGTCAACAACTCGATTATTCTGGTCGCGCGTTTTGAGGAGCGTTTGTCTCTTGGCGAAGCACTTGATACGGCGGCAATCGGTTCCAGCTGCGATCGTCTGCGTGCTGTGTTGCTGACCTCGATGACCACGATCGGTGGTCTGTTGCCGCTGATGTTCGAAACCAGTCTTCAGGCGCAGTTCCTGCTGCCGATGGCCATTACCATTGTCTTTGGTCTTGCGACGGCGACGGCCCTGGTTCTCGTTCTGGTTCCGGCGCTGGTCATGATCGGCGACGATATTGGCAGAGTAATCTTCCTGAGCCGGAGGCGGCAGGAGCATCCAGGGCCTGGAGACGGACGGAGCATTACTCCGGCCGAGTGACGTCAGCTCGACATGGCGAAGGATGCCGTTTCCGCTGCCGCAGCCCGGATATTGCCATCGAGCGTTGCCGGAGATTTTCCGCGCGGACCGAAATCGTGATTGCCGTCTTCCAGGTAGGTGAGAGAGACGTGTTCAGGCAGTGTAAGAGCGTCGAGTTCGGCTTTCGAACCGAAGGGGTCGCGGTCGCCTTGAAGGATCAGGACGGGGCGCTTTGCCTCTTCCAGCGGGGCCAGCCGCCACCTCACGTCAGGCTTGCCTGTCGGGTGGAAGGGATAGCCGAAACAGCAGATGCCCTTGACCCGGGAAGGCAGGGAGCCGCCACCGCCGAGCATCGCCGCAACGCGCCCACCCATGGATTTGCCGCCGAGAAGGAGCGGCCCTTGCGTGTCGGACAACAAGGATTGTAGCGCAGTCTGGAATTCACCGATCAGTTTGTCAGCGCGCGGCGGGGGCTTCTTGGAACCTCCCGTTCGCCGACCGGCCATATAGGCGAATTCGAACCTCGCGACGGCAATTCCTTCTGCCGCAAGTGCTCCGGCCAGCTTTTCCATAAAGGCGGAATCCATCGGTGCACCGGCGCCATGCGCCATCAGAAGCGTGGCTTCGGGAGAGGTGTCGGTACGGTTCCAGATCAGGTTGCTCATGGTGATGTGATCTGTCGCAGCTTCAAATGAGGGCAAGCGGACTATACTTTCAGGAATGAAGAACTAGATGATGTCCATGTTGTTTGCCCTATCGTTCCTTGCTGGATGTTGCAAGCGGCTTCGTGACCTTCCGGAAGAGAGACGGCATGTTTGAACAGTTCGACATCAACCAGCTGCGCATGGCCTGTTTTGGCGGGATATTCCTGGTCATGGCTCTGTTGGAAGCGGGACTGCCCAGACGTCAAATGGAAAACGGCCGGCTCAAACGCTGGCCAACCAACTGGGGCCTTATCCTCCTAGATTCCATTCTTGTGCGCCTGATTTTTCCAATTGGAGGAGTTGGACTGGCGCTTCTGGCACAGGAAAATGGCTGGGGTCTCTTCGGTTTGCTGGGTTGGACGGGTCTTCTTGCCGGAATTGTCACTTTCCTGGTTCTGGACCTCGCCGTCTGGGCCCAGCACGTGGCCTCGCACAAGGTCCCGTTGTTCTGGCGCATTCACCGGGTCCATCATGCGGACAGTGAAGTCGATGCGACAACCGCGCTCAGGTTCCATCCGATCGAGATCCTTCTTTCCTTCGTTTGGAAAGGTCTCGTGATTGTCGCCCTCGGCGGACCTGTCGAAGCTGTTCTCGTCTTTGAAATCGTGCTGAACGCGTCCGCAGTTTTCGGGCATGCGAACATCCGGATTCCAAAAGGCTTTGATTGGCTGCTGCGCCTTTTGATCGTGACACCGGACATGCACCGGATCCACCATTCCGTGATACGACGGGAAACCGATTCAAACTACGGTTTCTATCTCTCCATCTGGGACAGGCTCTTCGGTACATATGTCGAGGAACCCGAAAAAGGACACCAGGCAATGGAAATCGGCCTGGGGCCGTCATTGACCCCCAACGCTCACAAGTTGCCATTCAGTCTTGTCATTCCGTTTCTTGAAAACAGACCGATCACAGACGAAGAGGGTGACAAGGCCGAAAGCGCGGAAAAGGCATCAGTAAAAACTGAAGGGAAAGTAACGCAGGTATAACTCGCGATAGATACCTTTTTGCTGCAGTTGCCTGAGCGCATAGTTGAGCGCGGCGGCGCGCTCGGTGTCCTCCGGCCTTGTCGCTATCGCCATGCCCTGGTCGAAGTATCCAGGTTCCAGCCAGGGACCGCCAGCGAAGTCGCAGCATCCCTCCGCCGCCTCGCTGGGCAGCCAGAAGGCGAGACCCAGGCCGTCACCGAAATGCACGTCCGCTTCGCCGTTTTTGATCGCCGCACGCGCGGCGGCAACGGATTCCAGTCCGAGTATGTCTGCACCGGGCCAGAAACGTTTTGCAAATGCCTCGTACCGGGATCCTGACACGACCGAAATGCTTTTGCCTGCAAGGGCTTGTTCGTCGAACGCTGTGGTTTCTTCTTTCGGGACAACGAATCGTGCGGGAAGCTTGAGATAATCGTCGGTAAAATTCAGCCGGCGCGTTGCGGGTAAGCTACGCGAGAGGCCGGAAATGATTGCGTCGCCTTCTTCCTCATCAAGTGCAGACAAAAGCACATTGAAGTTTTTGATCCTGAGCGCACAGGAACTTCCAAGTTCCTGGCAAAGGGCGCGGGCAAGATCGACATTGAACCCGGTCAACCTGCCTTGAGGGTCGCGGAACACGAACGGAGGATAGTTGTCGGTTGCGAGGAACTGGATCTTGTCCGGAATTGAATTTGGCCTGTCATGGACCGCCTTGGGATCCCAGAAGTTCGGAACGCGGACATCTGCGGACTGTCCGTAACCGGAAGCCGGAAGCAGAAAAAAAACAAATACCGCGAACAGGGACGCGACCTGAAATTGCTTCATGAAACCTGAGCTCGTGAGACCGGGTTGCTTGTCATGGTTTCGGGCGACTGTCCATTTGACCGGGGCAGGCGAGTCGCCTTTCTTTTAGCGGATCATAGCGGAACCGACACCGCACGTCAGAAAAATAGGTTCCCCTGACCTCGGCACAAGATCACAAACACGGACAACGACGCCAGCGACGCGGCTCCATCCGGACTGCGGAGTAACCAGTCTGCTTCGCCCGCATCGCGCCGGATTGGCACGTGCAGATCGCCGAACAGGTATTTGCTGGCCAAACGCAGCGAACTGGGAAACAGTGCATCAATGTTTAGTGGAGCTCATCCTTCTCCAGGTCCGTCAGACTAACCCGGTCAGCCATCTTGACCAGCCAGTGGAGGGTCTTTTTCTGTTCGCTATCCAGTTGATCCATCTCAGAAATTTTTAATACGGTTTCACGATGATTGTTCCAGGCCAGGAAAAAATCAACAACATCGGACACATCATCAATTATAGAGCTTTTTTCAGACAATTTTCTTGCTCGCGGTTCTGTTCCTCACTGCGTGAGTTTAGAGGGAGTTGGCTGGACACGAGTGTGAAAAAAGTGTGAAGCGGTTGGATAGAGGCTATAACTGCTGTTCTATAGAATACGTATTTTTCTCGAGGCGATGGGGCATGCGCGCAAAGTTATTGGAAATCAGTTTGTTCGGTTCCTGTATCGTCCGCTCGCTTGAGCCCGGGGCGTTCGAGATCACAGGCAAGAAGCACCGTGCGATCTTTGCGTTGCTTGCTACGGCGCCTCATGGCTGCAGAAGCCGGACTTTCCTGCAGGAAACCCTTTGGGGAGCCTCCTGTTATGATACGGGCAGGCAAAGCCTGAGGCGTGCCCTGTCAGACATCAAGTCGGCAATGGGGCCATATTACAGTCAGCTCATCAACACCAACAATTCTGAAGTCACGCTTGATTTGAGCAACGTTGTCTTCGCGGGGCAACCCGGACAGGGGACCTTTCTGGAAGGTCTGGACGTACCGGCGCCCCTGTTTGAGGAGTGGCGTGATTCGGTGCGAGCCAACCCTGAACAGATCCATGCACTGTTCCGCGCGCCAACCTCAGCTTTGCCAAGACCTCCTGTGCCGACGGTAACGGTAATGCCGTTGCTCAGCATTGAAAGCAATCCCGAGCTGACGATACTGGGAGACTGGTTTGCCGAAGAGATTTGCCGCTCGCTTTCCAGAACTAACCTCCTGGCGGTCATATCGCATTTTTCCAGTCGCTCGCTTGCCGGTCGCCGGATCGATATCGAGGTCATCCGTTCCAAGTTGAAAGTTGATTATTGCGTGGCAGGAAGCATCCGGCAGATCAACGATGAGGTCATTACGGATGTCGATTTTCTGGACGCCGAGACCGGGCGCATTTTATGGACGCGGCAGTTCAGCGGAAAGTTGAACGACTTTATCAGTGACGCCGGTCAGGGCCTGACCAACATCGTGACATCCGTCGGCAATGCCATTGCTTCCGACACACTGCGCTATGTTCGCGGTCGCCCGATCAGCGAAATCGCCGACCACAAGCTTTTGATGGCAAGTGTCAGCCTGATGCATCGTTCGACCCTGCGTGATTTCGCAAAATCACGGGAATTGCTCGATGAGGCCCTCAGGCGGTCGCCAAGGTCGGCGGAGGTGCATGCCTGGCGCGGCAAATGGCACGTCCTGAGTGTCATCAACGGTTGGAGTTCAGATCCGGCGAAAGACACGAAGAGTGCCGTTGGCAGCACCACCAAGGCGCTTGATATCGATCCGGAAAACGCGTTCTGCATGACGATTGACGGTTTTGCACACAATAACTTGCTGCGCCGGTTGGACGTGGCATCCAACCGCTACGAAATTGCTCTTGACCAGAATCCGAATGAGGCACTCTCCTGGCTTTTGCGCGGAGCTCTCTACGCGTTTCAGGATTCGGGCGAACAAGCGGTTCATGCGGTCGACAAGGCCCGCAAGTTATCTCCCATTGATCCTTTCAGGTATTTTTACGATTGCCTGAGCGCGACAGCTTACCTGGCGGCGGAAGATTACGAAACGGCGCTGCAGTTCGCCAACAGTTCGCTGGAGCGGAACCAACGACACCTTTCAACGTTGCGCGCAAAGATTATTGCACTCCATTTCCTGGATCGAACGGCGGAAGCAAAGGAAATTGCAGATGAATTACGGCGCAGGCAGCCGACATTTTCGGTTGAGGGCTACATGAACGCACACCCGGCCGCCGACTATCAGGTTGGCCAAAATGCAATGCGCGCCCTGCGCGCGGTTGGTTTTTAGACGAGTAATTGAAGGGGGTAATCATGGCCTATTTCGGTGGAATTGGCGGTATCGGTGGCATTGGTGGAATTGGCGGTATAGGGGGCATTGGCGGTATCCGTGGCATTGGCGGCATCGGGAACCTGAATGCAACTGGTCTCGGCAGCTTTCTTGGAGGCGGTGGAGCGCTTGACCCTCTGACGATTCAAGGCCTGCAAACCAGTGCCCAGGCGATAAGTCATGCAGCCGGGGATGGAGCCACTCATCCATCCAGGGAAATGAATTTTTCGTCGAGCGAAAATCTCGACAAATGGGCGGACTGGGTCCGGGCGTCCCTTTATTTAAGCGATTTCATGAGCGAACTTTCCTGGGAAGCGAAAGAAGGCCCCACCAATGAGGTGACGCTGTCCTATCGCTCACACAGCGGCGGTGCACTGCAGCCGTTCTTCTCCGTGGTCCGCCCCGATGGAGAACTTTTCGACAAACAGCTGAACCTTGTTCGTTCCTATATGGACCAGCGCCCGGAACGCACTGCGGAAATTACGTCGCAACTCGGTTTTCCGACCCCTTACTTCGCAATGATTATCGGTCTCATTCCCGGCAGGAACAACAAGACCCTTGAACTGATCACCCTGACACAGGTTCTGGCGGCGCATGTTGCGATGATCGTGAAACATCATCTGGCAATCCGTCGTCCGGATCGTATCGGAGCAACGATCTTGCCGATGATCCCGACACCGGGGCACGGCAGTTTCCCGAGTGCACATGCGACCGAGGCCTTCGCGGTCGTGCGCATGCTCGAGGGACTGATTGATGCGTCGGGGTCTCATTATCCCGATGGAGACAAGCGCAAGAACCTGCTGCGCAAGCAGGCCGAACGCATTGCCGTCAGCCGGACGGTTGCCGGGGTTCATTACCCGGTCGACAGCTGGGCCGGTGCGTTGCTGGGCAAAATGGTTGGCGAGATGGTGTTGAACAAGTGTGGTGCCCAGACCGAAATGCGAGGGCTGAAATACGAAGCCCGCGCGGAGTCGGATTTCATGATCTCGCAATATCAGCCGACCAAATGGGGCGCTCACGGTGTTTCCGAACTGCAGCTTTGCACTGTCGACAAGAGTGACCAGTTTGAATGGCTCTGGAAGAGCGCGGTCGATGAGTTTGACCTCTAGGGAAGGGCGAACCGAGCATGACCGATACAAGCACAAATGACGGCGGTCTCGCAGACGCTGTCGCGATCAAGAATTATCTTGGTCCCTACGAAGCCTGGAATTTTGGTCTCGGCAAGGCCTACGCTTTTCCAGCTTATCGCGGTGACGACGTTCGTTTTTTGTCGGCATTGGCAGAACATCCCGAACCGCAAAAGCCGCATTCTCTTCTTGATGGCGTGGCGAGCGATGGTCACGGAATGTGGCTTCCAACCGTCTGGGGCAAGGAGGACGACGTTGCCCTGCGCTTCTGGCCGATCGTTGTTGAAAACCGTTCAGATGACGGCATTGCACCCGACAGCTTGGCCCTGAATCTGACGGAAGCGATGCTGTCGGACCCGATTGGAGAGGCACGCTTTCGCATGGCCTTTCCCGTTGAAGAGGAAGCGATGCACCGCCATGCCAGGCGAATGACGGCTGATCCGGTCTGGAAACCGGATACAGGTGTCGGGACCGGTGATGGACCCAATAGGACGCTGAATGTGTTGGGGGTGATCGACGACGGCATCCCGTTTGCGCACCGGAATTTCCGTGCTGCCGATGGCAAGAGAACCAGACTGGAATTCTGCTGGTTGCAATCGGCACACAAGAAAGAGGGGCAAGACCATCCAAGTGTGCTGTTTGGCCGGGAGTTCACCCGAGAAACCATTGAACAGCTTATCGCGAAGCACCCGGAGGATGAGGATGCGCTTTACGCCGAGGCGGGAGCTTCCGACCAGCAGTTCGGTTCGGGGGCGGCCATCAACCGGCTTGCAACCCATGGCTCGAATGTCATGGATATTGCTGCTGGCTCAAACCCGGACAAGGGACACGTCCCACCGGAAGAAACCCGTCTGATCGCCGTGCAGCTTCCCAACACCTATGGTTGGGACACGTCCAGTTTCGGCAAGGACATGTATATGCTGTCTGCCGTGCATTATATTCTTGAACGCGCGGAACGGATTGCCGAAGGTTACGGGGTCAAGGATATTCGCGTAACCATCAATATCAGTTACGGGTTTTCTGCCGGTCGCCATGACGGTGAGGGAGAACTGGAAGCTGCGATGGATGAGATCGTCGCAAAACGGCGCCAGTTGGGCAGACCGACCGCGATCGTCATACCATCTGGAAACACCTTCCAGGATAGGCTGCACGCGGAAATCACGTCCGATCACCTGGGGTCCGGGACCTTTGAATTCAGCTGGAAAACCCAACCGAACGATCTGTCGTCAAACTACCTCGAAATATGGTTTCCCGATCAACTGGACCCCGGTGACTTTGATATTGAAGTCAAGGGTCCGTTTGGCAAAATCAGCGCTGGTATGGCGTTGAAGCCCGATCCGTCATACCAGCATGGCGACCCGCGAAACTTCAAGTCAATCCAGCTCGATCCACCTAATCAAGGCGATGCCATCGGGCAGATCAGTCTCGACAATCACCGGAAATCCGGCCGTTGGCGTGTCCTGATTGCGCTTGCACCCAGTGAACCGCATGATCCTGGCTTGCCGGCAGCCCCTGCGGGTGAATGGAAGATTGTCCTGAGCCGCGGAGATGTCGCCCCCAGGGATCACGAACCGATCTATCTCTGGGTACAACGCGATATCGATCTGGAGCCCTTTTTGACCGGTTCCCGTCAGAGCTATCTTCACGATGACGACTATCGCCTCGTTAGCGAAAAGGGTGCTGAAGAAGAGAGCGATCAACCCGACAGCAATGTGAAACGGTTCGGCAGCCTGAACGGGATGGCAACCGGTGCGACCACATTGGTCGTCGCGGGATCGCGACCGGTGATCGGATCCCGTTTCGAAAAGGGTGAGTTGATGGCGTCATCCTTCAGCTCCGCCGGAAAAACCGCCTCCGGTCCAGCGGTCGGCAGCGTCGATTGCACGGCACGGGCTGACCGGTCGAACATAGTTCCCGGCATCGTCGGGGCAGGAACCCGCAGTGGTTCCTATTCCTCTGTTCAGGGCACAAGCGTTGCCGCGCCGCTGGTTGCAAGGCGACTTTCGGAAGCATTTTCCAGATGCTCGGACCAGGAGATCAAGACCGCGGAAAAAGACAATTACCTTCCGATCGTGCAATCGATTGCATTATCGGATCAAAGTGTCGAGGGTCGTACGCGATTAGGTGAATTTCTGGTTATCTGAATTAGTAAAAATTGAAAATTTACTCAAAAGCCCGGTTTCAACCGGGCTTTTTCATTTGTTCGGAACTTAATTCACGCTTTTCTCACGCGCGTGAGCGCAATGAATATTGTAACTAATAACATCAAGAGCAGAACAACAGCACAGACGCATTCCGGAGACGGGAACAAATGCGGCAGAGGTATCCCTCGAAAGGTGGTTCCGTGAAGAGGGAAGATTGAGCGTCCGGCTTTGAAACGGAATTCTGCGGGCCACGATGCACCGGGAAACGGTTGCCACGAGGCCCGACGCGAGGAAGACAGCCCCATCGACCGCCTGCTTCCTCAAACAACGTATCGACGAAAGCTTTGGAGGTAATCATGTACGCCGATATCCTGGAAGCGACAGTCTTGAACAACACGCGATATGAGAAGGATCCCAACAGATGCCTTGCCTATCACGTTCTGGATGACAATCGTGTTCCACTTACTCAAGAGCAGGTCGCTGTTGAGTGGTCAGCGTCAGGCAAGGGAGAAGATGCGCACCCGATCAGGATTCGCCGGTCGCCGATCCGCATCTGCGCAAGTGGTGATTCCTGGATCAACGTTGTGATCGAGGTGTCGCGGTATCTTGGCTACAACAAGACCTTCTTCGACATCCTCGAATGTTACTACCAGACAGCAAGCTCTGCCTGGCCGGGATACACCTTCGACGACCTGATCGAGCAGAAGCCTTTCCGCGTTCACGTGGATACCGGTGTCTATGATTACTTCGTGTTTTCAGGCGGCGGCAACGAGGTGCTGGGCGGTTGCGCTCTTACCAGGATGCTGAAGGACAGAAGCGCTGTATTGGGGTCCGATCGTCCGGAAGACTATCTGCACATGGATCGGCTGGAAGCGGTTCTGGAGAAGTTGAAAAAGGGATATGTCGAGATTGCGGAACACGTCCTGAAACAGGCGCCGCGCACGCAGTTGCTTGTCCAGGGATACGACTATCCGGTCGCACACAGCGACGGGCCATGGTTCGGTCGTCCTTTCGCAAAGCGCAATTTCCGCTTCGAAGCGGACAAGGAACTGATCAACGCGATCCTGACTTATCTCGTCGACCGCTTCTACGGCTTCCTCCACGATGTCGATGCCCAGTTTCCGAACGTGACCGTGGTTGATATCCGGAACATGGTTCGCGGTCGCTGGACGGACGAATTTCACCCCGAAGTCGAGGCATCAAAGGATATTGCCGGTTACTATCGTAACGTGATTGACGGGTATCACTTTGTGTAAGTTTTCAGTTTTGCGGGCAACCGCACTAGATCTTTTGCCGACGGTCCGAAATGACCTGAAGCGCTAGGCATTTAATCTGAAATTTGTTTTTAATCGTGTTCGGTGGCGGGGCTTGTCCCCGCCACTTATTTTTTGAGGCGAGACTTAATGTTCAAGCCTGCGGGCGCCGGCGGAAACATCATTTTTTTCTGAAGCAGGTGCTTCGGTCGCCGCTTCCGATTTGCCGAAAATCTGCGGATAGGCCTTTTTCGTAAAGGGATAGATCAGTTGCCCGCGAAGGCTCTGCTTCATGTTGTCCGTTACACCCGTGGGAACGTCACAGGGTCCTGGAACACGGCAGGTGCCGAACGTCTGGTCCCAGAGCGAGAATACGGTTGCGAAATTGGTGTCGAAGGCCCTTGGGTCGGTCGCATGGTGCCAGCGGTGCATGGCCGGCGACACGAAAATCCGGCCGAGCGGGCCATAGGTCCATGGCAGGTCCGCGTGGATGAACGCGCCATAATAATGCCGGACGAGGCCGTTCGCGACGATTGCGAATGGGGGAACTCCCAGGAGGAAAAGCGCTAGATTGTCGATGACAAACGTTGTGAACCGGTTGATCGGATGAAAGCGCTGCACCGCGATCCAGGTCATCTGCGTGTCGGAGTGATGCACCGCATGCGCAGGCCAGAGAACCCAGGTATGTTCCAGCCTGTGCCGCCAATACCCGACGAAATCGGCAATCGCGATTGCGATCAGTATTGTCAGCCAACCCGGCAGTTCCGACCAGGTGTCCAGCGATAAGAGGCTCAGACCGTTGTCACGGACGAGTTCTGACAGGAATGTGCCGAGAATGATGATCATCGGCACAATGAACATCGCGTCAAACAGCATGAGTTTGACGTTGAGGTGGATTTCAGGCAGGGCCCGGCGCAGGTCGCCCAGGGCTTTTTTCCGCCGCATGAGCATTGCGAGCAGCGAGAAAAACACGATCGGCACCAGCAGTCCCTTGAAAGCCGAAACGACAGCCGCGATCGAGGTCGCAATAAGATTGATCAGCGCTTCGCTCATTGAGCCACAGGCCTTTGCACAACAGGAAAATATCGCCTGTGACAGCTTATCGGCCGGGGTGTTAAGGCTGGCTTAAGGGGTTGCCGGCGCTAAGGACGTCTCGTCAACAGCGCCCTGCATCTGTCTTCGTGAGTACTGAGAACAGCATCCACGAGACCAAGGGCCAATTTGCCTCGCTATGGGTTCCAAACTCTGATGTGATCGCTCTATTGGAGCGGCGCGCGTCAACCAGATCAGCAACTGCCGAAGTTTGCTGGTTTGGGCGAGTCTGAAGTGTCCCCTCGTTTTCAAGGCTGGAACCTAGTTCAGATAACCGAATGTCCGGGGA
>NZ_KI928927.1:352237-383152 GCF_000521215.1 Labrenzia sp. DG1229
CACAAGACCCGGAAACAGGATCAACGCGGAAAGTGCTGCCAGCAACACTGCCAGAAAAGGCCAGATCTCCCTGATGATTTCATTCAGCGGGATGCGGGTGACAGCGTTGATGACAAATAGAAGGATGCCGTAGGGAGGGGTAATCAAACCGATCATGCAGTTCACGACTGCCACCACGCCAAAGTGAACGAGGTCGATGCCAAGCTCGCGGCATGTCGGTATGAAAAGCGGAATGATAACGAGGATGATTGTCGTGGCATCCAGAACGCATCCCAGAAGCAGGAGCAGAATATTGACCATGATCAGGAAGGCCAGCGGGTGGATATCGAGGCCAACCAGTTGCGCCGCCATGAGTGTCGGGATGTTCTCTGAAGCAACGATGTAGTTCAGGATCAATGCGCCACCGATCACGATACCCACCGCCGCCGAAGACCGCGCGCTTTCAACAAGGATCTCGTAAAGCGAGCGAAGCGACAGGGCCCGATAGAAAAGACCTGCCAGGACAAGCGCATAGAAGGCGGCCACCGCGGCAGCTTCGGTTGGTGTCGTGACGCCGCCATAAATACCGTAGAGCAGGATCGCGGGCATCAGAAGGGCCGGGAAGGCGTTGACGGTCAAACGCGGCAGCTCAACCAGGGGGACCGCCCGCTCCAGAGCGAAATTCCTGCGATGCGACAGCCAGATGTTGAGCCCCATCAGCACGGCCCCCATCAACAAGCCCGGAACAATTCCCCCAAGAAACAGGTAGCCGATCGAGGTGTTGGAAACGAGTGCATAGAGCACCATCGGGATCGATGGGGGAATGATTGGCCCGATGGTGGCGGACGCAGCAGTTATCGCGGCTGCATAGCCGCGCGTGTAGTGACCGCTTTTGGTCATCATCTCGATAATGATCTTGCCGATCCCTGCCGCATCGGCCACGGCGGATCCGGACATTCCGGAAAAGATCAGGGACGCAACAATGTTTACGTGGCCCAGACCTCCACGGAAGCGGCCGACAAGTGCGATGCAAAACTGCAGAAGCCGATCGCTGATCGTTCCAGCATTCATGATGTTTGCTGCGACGATGAACAAGGGAACAGCCAGAAGCACAAAGCTGGAATAAAGCCCGTCCATGAGCACTTTTCCGGCAAGGCCGATGTCTTGTCCTGCAGCAAACAGATAGACCAGCGAGGAGACCAGGATGGCATACGCAATCGGCGCACCGAGGCCTGCCAGCAGAAACAGTGTCCCGAGGCACAGCAGAAATTGAATGCTCATTCGCTCGGTCTCCGGCCGTCTTGGTCGGGCATTTCAGGCAGTCCATGGCGGTAAGCCTGCCAGACGGTCCAAAAGTAGCGGGCCGAGACTGCGACGAGAAACAGCATGTAGACCACATACAGGTCGCGCATCCTGATCCCGTCGCCGAACAATGAAGAGAGCGTGGCGGTTTTCTTGAGCCTCAGTATGTAGAACTTGGACCAGGTGGGTTCGATCGAAACGGCAAGGCCAATGGCAATGCACAAGCCGAAGACAATCACGAAGATACGCCTTAGTTTCCGGTCGACCCGGCTATACAATATGTCGAAACGCACGTGATCATTATCGCGAACCACAAAGGCGTTGCCCCAAAAAACAAGCCATAGCCACATGACAAGGCAAAGCTCCAGGGTCCAGCCAAACAGCGTCGGTTCGAGAAAAGGAAGATATTCAGGCAGCCACTCCAGGCGTGCCGAATAACGGATGAAAATTTGAAGTAAGAAGGTCAGGAACATAACGGCCATCATGGCAGCCGCGGCCGCCTGGGCCGCGTGTCTCAGACCTGCAGCAATCTGTTTCATGTTTGCCGTTCACCAATTTGGGCAAGGGCGAAACCTCACCCTTGCCCTGCTTGGATTACTTGCCCAGTGCGTTGATTTTATCAAGCACACCGTCGGGCCAGGAGGCCGCGAACTCGGAACCGACATATTGAGACTGCACGTGGTCACGGAAGGCATTCAGGTCCGGTTCGTAAATCGCCAGACCTTTTTCTTCCAGAAACGATACCAGTTCAGCTTCCTTTTGAAGTTGGGCATTGCGACCGCTTTCGGCGGCAGCTTCCGCTGCAGCTTTCACTTTCGCCTGCTGTTCCGGGGTGAGTTTATCCCAGACAGCTTTTGAGAACGCCACGTAGTTCAAATCCACCAGGTGCGAAGTCAGTGCGATCTGATTGGTGACTTCGAAGAACTTGGCATCCACCACGGTCGGCAGCGGGTTGTCCTGTCCATCAACAGAACCTGTTTGCAATGCGGTATAGACTTCCGTGAAAGCCATCGGAGTCGGGTTTGCACCCAGGGCTTTGCCCAGGAACTGCCAGGCATCGGTGCCCGGCATCCGCAGGTTCACACCGGCAAGATCAGCCGGAGTCTTGACCGTCAACTCATCCTTGGTTTGCCGCAGGTTGACATGGCGGCGGCCCAGATACATGACGGCCAGAAGTTTCACACCCAGTTCGTCTTCCACCTTCTGCTTGAACGGGTCCATCAACGGATCGTTGAAAACACGCACCTGATGGTCGGCATCCTGATGTACATAGCCAGTCGCAAAAATCGAGAATTCGGGGAAATACTGTGCCAGTTCCTGGGCCGATGCGATCGACATTTCCAGGTCACCCGAAGCGATGGCTTCAAGCTCTGAATTCTGTTTGATCAGTGACGCGTTGTAATGGGGCTCGTATGTCGCGAATTCCGCCACTTCCGGTGCAAATACTTCGGCCAAGGCGACCGACCGCTGGTCGGTTTCGGATGCCGGCGTCGACATGCGAAGCGTGACCTTGTCGTCAGCCACTGCGGACGTGGCAATCGCCAAAGCCGTCAATGCAGCTAAGCTATTAAGAACAAGAGACGATTTCATTTTACTTCCTCCTCAGTCATTGCGGTGTCTCCCGCATTCTTCGTCAAACCCCAAGGGCCCGGCGTTTTGCGCTGTCCACATGAGCATGCACAGCTTCAACAGTTTTCCCCACGTCGCGAACCTCAAGTGCGTTGATGATCACCAGGTGTTCGGTCATTACGGACTCCACCAATTCCGGCAACATGCGGGTGTCGGAGTTTCTGATCAGGCGTATCTTGATTGCATTCACCCGGTGAATGTCGGAGATGATCCGGTTGCCGAGAAAATCGATGACAAAATCATGGAATGCCCAATCCATATGCTGTGCACGCGACAGTAATTCCGGCGTCACGCCGCGCTCCGCTTCACTCAATGTATTACGGTGTTCGCTTGCGATGCGCTCAATATCGGCATCCGGCGCATTTTCGCAAAAACACGCGAAGGCCTCGCTTTCGATAATCCTGCGCAGCTGGAAAGCATTGCGGATCAGTTCCAGATCGATATTGAGAACCTGCAGACCCCGTTTGGGGACCGTGCGGATCAGACCGTCCGCCTCAAGCCGGGGGATCATCTCGCGTATTGCGCCCAAGGGCATCCCTGTGAGGTCGACAAGTTCCCGTTGAGACACGATCTGCCCTGGCTGAATATCACGCGCAAGGAGCTTTTCGGTGAAACTGGAATAAGCATCATCGCGGAGGCGGCGTTCGGACCTGTTCATGCGGCCATGCCTTTTCCTTCCGCCGCTAGAATTTCGGATTTCTGTTCCACCGTTAACTGGGTCAAGGGCGCACGCACGTTTTCCCAGACCGGATCACCCAACGCGTTGGCCAACAACACCTTCAGGGTCGGGATCACGGGCAGAGCCACAATCCGGTCAACGGTTCGCGTAAGCATCGTGTCTTCGCTTGAAGAGGTGATGATGTTGCAAAGCCTTTCGGGATACAGATTGGCGACGCCTGTAATGGACCCGACACAACCCATTGGAACAGCTTTGTGCAACAGGCGCTCATCACCAATCAAAACCGGCAACAGCTTGCTTTCCAATAATCGAACGGCGTTTGCCCAGTCACCGGAGCTGTCTTTTATGGCGACTATCCGCTCAGGATTGAATTCCTTGAGACGCTTGGTCAGGGACGATGATATGCCGACACCTGTAACCTGAGGAATATTGTAAAGAATGATCCCGGCTTGTGAGTCGCTTAAGGCCAGGAGTTCGGCAAACCACCGAAAGACGCCATCTTCTCCAGCATTGCCGAAGTAGCAGGGAGGCGGCACCAGAAAGCGAGTGATCCCGGCTCGCATCCCTTCGTCAATTTGGGCCGCAACGTCCGCTGCTGCCGACCCATAAACACCCAATACGATGCGGTCGCAGGACAAGCCGGTTTCGAGCAGGGCACTGATCCCGAGGTGCCGCTCGCTTGCGGCAATCGAAGCACCTTCACCCGTGGTGCCAAACAAAGTCACGCCAGACACACCCCGGCTGACTACCGAAGCTGCATGAGCGGCGAGCCGTTCCACGTCAATGCAGCCATCAGCTGTGAATGGGGTCAGCAAAGCTGTCAGAATGCCAAAATGTGCCATCGGTTCCCCTGGATTGAACTACTCCATAATACATGACATTTTAATCATGTACAGACTAACATGTTACATGAAAATTTTGGAGAAGCCGCCATGCCGACCGTCATCTGCGCAGGATTGATAACTCTCGATGCGGTATACGAACTGGACGCTTATCCGGAGGAGGGCAGCAAGGTCAGGGCGAACTCTGCCCGGCTTTTGCCCGGCGGCGGTGCGCTGCTTGCGGCAACGACAATTGCGCGATTGGGCGGGATCGCCCGACTCGCCGGGGCTGTTGGTGACGATCTGTTTGGTCGCTACCTTCGCGGTCAAATGATGCTGCGCGGAATTGATGACGCTCTTGTTCACACCCTCTGGGGAGAGGCAACGGCCCATTCGGCGATATTCGTTACCGCTGATGGTGAGCGCACCATTGTCAATCAGAGACCGGATCATCTGCATGACATGAAATTGACAGCCGATGTTCCCGAATTCGACGTCGTTCTGGCAGATACGCGGTGCCGCAATCTCGCGAAAGAATTGTTTGAGGTGGCAAGACAGCAGGGCAGGCCGGCGGTTCTGGACGGCGAGGCCCCATTGCCTCGGGATCTCCTGCCTTCTGTCAGCCACCTTGCACTTTCCGAACAGGGGTTGGCTGATTTTGGTGGCAAATCGTTGTCTGAGATCGCAGCCCAGAACCAATGCTGGGCGTGCGTGACGCGCGGAGCAGCCGAAGTGCATATTCATGATGGAAGTAAAATTGCCCCGCCGCGGGTGACATCACTGGAGACACTGGGAGCAGGCGATGTTTGGCACGGTGCCTTTGCCTTTGCATTGGGTGACGGGTTCAACGAGCCGAACGCAGTTAAATTTGCCAACACATCAGCGGCGCTGTTCGTCTCGCGTATAGGGGAAGAGCGATTTCCTGCTTATGAAGAGGTCCAGGAAAAACTCGAAAACTGAGATATTGCCAGCTTTGAAGATGCCAGGGTTGAGTGCAGGAACCATACACGACATCCGGGTCACCAATGTGCTGGATGACATCCGAAAATCCCCATTCGGACCCGCGCAGTGCGGGTCGCGAAAAAAACCAGTGACAGACCCTGATCCTGAGGCTTGTCATTTGTCTGCTTCGCGCCCTCAAATCGGGACGTTCGACGGTTTTCCGTCTGCTACCGAAAGCCGGCATTCGTGCCGTTTCGAGCAAATGTCTGAGAACGGGAAGCAGATTTCCGCTGCAACGCGGTCATCATCGACCCATCCAGCCACCGTCGACTGTCACGATGGATCCGTTCATGTAATCGGAAGCTGCCGAGGCAAGGAAAACGGCCGGACCGGCAAAGTCCACGGCTTTGCCCCAACGGCCTGCCGGAATGCGCTCCAAAATCGACTTTGAGCGCACCGGATCGTTTCGCAGCGCATCGGTGTTGTCGGTTGCAATGTAACCGGGCGCAATGGCGTTCACATTTACCCCATTTGCGGCCCATTCATTTGCGAATGACTTTGTCAGCTGGCCAATCCCGCCCTTTGAGGCAGCGTAGCCCGGAACGGTGATGCCTCCCTGAAACGTCAGCAGAGATGCCGTGAAGATGATTTTGCCGGAACCGCGCGCGACCATGCGAGATCCGACTTCGCGGGTCAGAAGGAACTGCGAGGAAAGATTGATTTCAATCACTTCGTCCCAGATGTCATCGCCGTGTTCGGTCAAGGGTGCCCGCTTGATCGTGCCGGCATTGTTCACAAGGATGTCGATGACCGGGTGATCTTCGTTGACCTTCGCTGCAAAGGCCTTCAATGCGCTCCGGTCACCGAAGTCGCATTGGTAGGCGTGAAACTTCTGCCGAGCGCCTTCACATCAGCTTCGATCGCGCTGCCCGCGCTTTCCAGGCTGGCACTGACACCGATGATGTCCGCTCCGGCTTCTGCGAGTGCCACTGCCATGGCTTTGCCGATCCCCCGCTTGGCGCCCGTGACAAGGGCGGTTTTTCCCGCGAGGCTGAAACTGTCCAAAACACTCATGTGTCGTTCCTGGTTATCTGGATCATGGATTTGATTGCGCTCGGATTATGTGTGAGCGCTTCAAAAGCGCCCTGGATATCCTCAAGTGGCTGGATGTCGGTGATGAAGCTTGAGCATTCGACGACACCCTCCGCCAGAAGCCGCATGGCCTGTTCATAGTCCTCGGGCCGATAGACTCGGGCTCCGAAAAGCTCAAGCTCACGCCAGAAGAAGCGGAACATGTCCACGTCCGGTTTTTTCGCATGAATGGCCACCATTACGATACGGCCGCGTGCGGCGGCCGCATCCGTCATCAGGTCCACACCGGGCTGACTGCCCGAGACTTCGAACACCACGTCCGCTCCCTTGCCACCGGTCAGATCATTGACCTGTTCGGCGGCATCGGAGGTTTTGGGATTGATGGTCGTGAAACCCAGCTCGTTAGCATAGGCAAGACGGCTTTCGCTGATCTCGCTGATCGCGACGCTGCCGCCGGCATTGCGTGCGACGAGGGCGACCAGAAGCCCGATAGGACCACCGCCGATCACAAGCACGTCCTCGCCCGACTTGACCCGGGCTCTGCTCACGTCGTGGCATGCGACAGCCAGCGGTTCGATCAGGGCGGCGTGAGACAGGTCAAGGTCTGCGGGAAGAACATGGATGGTGTGTGCCGGGACGTTCCAGTACTCCTGGAATGCGCCTTCCGTATCGATCCCGATGAATTTCAGGTTATGGCAGATATGGTCATGGCCTGCGCGGCAGGCGGGACATTTACCGCAGTGATCGAGTGGTCTGACAACGATCCGGTCTCCCGGTGTCAAGCCATCGACACCCTCTCCGACGGACTCGATTGTACCGGACATCTCATGCCCGATCGTGCGTTCGAAGCCGACGCGCTGGTCCATGTGACCGAGAAAAATATGGAGATCGGTTCCACAGATACCGCAATAGGCGACCTTGACCTGAACTTCACCGAATCCCGGCGCTGGCACATGCTTTTGTTCGAGTGAAAACGTCTTGTCGCCGCGATAGACGGCAGCATTGCTGATCATGGAAACCTCTAAAGGGTAAGAATTTTGTGGGGTTCAAGAAGCGCCCAATCGAAGTCAACCCCGATACCAGGTGCCTCGGGGGCGAGCGCCAGATGGTTCTCTACCCGGAGCGGCTGCTTCGTATATTGATCGATCGGGAAGGAATGGACCTCGATCCAACCGGCATTGACCTGAGCGGACACGAGGCTGACATGGAGTTCCTGCATGCCGTGACTGCATATCGGCAAATTGTGCTCACGCGACAGATCGGCAACTTGCAGAAAGCCGGTCACGCCGCCGCAATTGGAGGCATCCGGCTGGATGAAGCTGAGTTTGGCATCCCTGAACGCATATTCGAATTCATGGATCGTGTGCAGATTTTCGCCCATTGCAAGTGGGCAACCAGTTGCGTCCGCTATCTTGCCGTATCCCTTGTAATCGTCCGGAATGGTAGGCTCCTCGAACCAGAGAATATCATGCGGCGCAAACGCCTTTGCAGCTGTGATCGCCTCGTCCACCGACATGGAGTAGTTCGCGTCGACCATGAACGCTATGTCCGGACCGATGAATTCCCTCACCGCTACAATCCGTGAAAGGTCGGCTTCAATGGTTGGCTGACCGATCTTGATTTTGACGCCGTTGAACCCGCGATCGAGGTATCCCTGAATGCTCTTGAGCAGCTTGGGCAGCGGGAAGTTGAGATCTATGCCGCCACAATAGGCCTTGCAGCGATTATCTGCGCCACCGGCCAGTTTCCACAGCGGCCAATCGCGTTTTTTGCCTCGAATATCCCACAGCGCTATATCGACGGCCGAAATCGCAAAGGAGGCAATTCCGCCGCGCCCGACATAATGAATATGCCACTGCATGCCGTCATAGAGATCTTCGACAGGACTGGCATCCTGACCGATCAGAAACGGGGCCAGATCGTGGTGAACCATTGCGGCAACGGCATGTCCACCCTTTCCACCCGTATATGTGTAGCCCGTGCCCTCTGTTCCGTCGGTGAGCACAATGGTGACGGTCACCAGTTCGAAGAGGGTGTGGTCACCATGCTTGGCATCGACAAGTACTTCCGCCAGGGGAACATGGTACAGCTTCGTGCGGATCTCCTTAATCGCGGTCATTTGGCGAACTCCGCATTGGGCCGACGGTACATGACCCGCGTCTGGAAGAGAATCACGGCGAACAGGAAAGCTCCGCGGATCACCATTTGCCAATAGGCGCTGAAGCTGATCCAGCCCTTGCCGTTCTCAAAGTTCAGGATGTTGAACACAAGACCCAGAAGTAGGGCACCTGCAACAGTTGCGGGGATCGATCCGAGACCCCCTGTCAAAAGTGTGCCGCCAACCACGACCGATGCGATGGCCGAGAGTTCCCAGCCGACGCCTTCCAGCGGTTGTCCGGCGCCGAACCCGGATGCCAGAAAAACACCCGCAAGCCCTGCGCAGCCGCCGGAAAGCGCGTAGGCAAACACCTTGGCACGGTTGACCTTCAGACCCATCATGACGGAGGCGTCTTCGCCGCCGCCGACGGCCAGGATCGTCCGTCCGAGACTGGTCATCTCCAGGACAATCCAGAGGCCAATGATAAGGATGCCGACGAGCACGATTGTCCAGGGCACGATCCCCATGGCTTTTTCCATGCCGAGCTGCGTGAAATTCGACCCCCAGTCGACGGCAATGGTCTGGGCGCCGGAAATGACGAGCGAGCCACCCTTTGCACCCAGCATTGTTGCGAGTGTCGCGATAAACGGCGGTATTCTGCCGAAGACGATGCAGACCGCGTTGAAGAGGCCAAAACCGACACCCGAGAGAATGGCAAGCGGCATCGCCACTTCGATGCCATAGGGACTGAGATAGGCTGCGACGACCGAGGTGAAAGCGGCAACGGATCCCACGGAAAGGTCGATGCCACCTGTAAGAATGACAAAACACATGCCGACGGAGATCGCGATGAACATCGCGTTGTAGTTCAGGAATGACGTGATGTTGTAGGCGCTGCCGAAATTGTCGTAGCGCAGTAGTCCAAAGACGATGAGCACGAACAGCGCGATCCACACCGCCACCGATTGCGGGTTGCGCGAGATGTATTTGCGCATGTCAAAGGCGTTTTGATCAAGCACGGTCCTATTCCTTTCGCGCTTGCTGGATGTAGACGGCCGCCAGGATGATCACGGCCTTGGCGATGAGCGCGACTTCGTCTTCAACGCCGTTGGCCAGCAATGTGTATTTGACAAGCTGGATGATGACTGCGCCGAGAATGGCACCGAAGATCGGCGCCTTGCCGCCTTGCAACAGTGCACCGCCGACCACGGCTGCCGCGATCGCATCGAGCTCCATGAGATTGCCGTTGCGTGCCGCATCCGAGGCGGAATTGATGGCAACGACAATCAGGCCGGCGAGACCGGACAGAACGGAACAGATGACATAGGCGCCGATCTTGACGCCGCGAACAGGTCCGCCGGCGAGCCTCGCAGCCCGTTCGTTGCCGCCGATTGCCAGGAGGTAACGACCGAAGATTGTCCGGTTCACCACCCAAAACAGCAGGCAGGCGATCGCCAGGGCCAGCCATCCCTGGAAGGGAAACCCGAGAATCTTGCCGGTCCCCAGATAGCTGAATTCGGGATTGGAGAATGTCTGTAGGTTCCCGTTGGTGAGGACCTGCGCGATGCCTCTGCCTGAAATGAACAGAATGAGCGTCGCGATGATGGGCTGCACCTTGAGGACCGAGACAATGATGCCGTTGAACAAGCCGCACACCAGCGCAGCCAACAGCGGAAACAACAGCGCTGCGATCAATCCGAGGACCGGATACGCCTGTCCGAAATCTGACAGAAAGACCAATGGGGCGAGGGCCCCTGATAGGGCCATGACCGCACCGACCGACAGGTCGATCCCTCCCGTGGCAATCACCAGCGTCATGCCCATGGCAACAATCGCGATTGTAGCGACCTGGGATATGTTGACCGCGAGAGTCTGTGTCTGGAGGAAGTTCGGCGTCACGATGATGTTGAAGACCAGAATAACCGCCAGTGCGATCAGTCCTCCGTGATCCTTGAGGCGGGACGTGTAATCTGTGCGCATGGTCTCTTCCGAAGTCACAGTGGTCATGGCGTTGCATCCTCGTGGTGGGCAAGCGCCCTGACCAGAGCGTTTTCAGTTATGCCCGGATTGGTCAGCTCGGAAACCGACTTGCCTTCATGCATCACGACGATACGATTGGCGCCTTCAACCAGCTCTTCGAATTCGGAACTGATCAGGATAACAGCGTGCCCTTCGTCGACGAAGGTCCGGATGATCGCCTGAATCTCGCGTTTTGCGCCGACATCGACGCCGCGTGTCGGTTCATCGAGTATCAGGATGTCAGGTTTCGTGGCCAGCCAGCGGGCAAGTAGAACCTTTTGCTGGTTTCCGCCGGAAAGCTCACGAATGGGTTGATCCATGTGTGAGGTTTTGATGCCGAGTTTTCTGATAAACTCGCCGACAAGTTCCTTTTCGCGTTCCCGGTCGATTTGCCCGTTCCTTCGCAGGCTCGGCAAGAGCGCGAGTGTCAGATTTTCCCGGACAGACATATCCGGAACGATGCCTTCCGCCTTCCGGTCTTCCGTGAGGAAAGCGATCCTGGCCCGGATCGCTTCAGAAGGTTCTGCCGGTTTGAACTCCCTGCCATTCAGCCGGAGGGTTCCGGAGGTCAAGGGGTCCAGACCGAAAATACTTCTTGCAGCCTCTGTGCGCCCCGATCCGAGAAGGCCGCCGAGACCGACGATTTCGCCCCGGTGGAGAGACATCGAAAATTCCGACAGTCGTGGTCCTGTGGCAACATGGTTGACATCGAGCACGACTTCATCGAAGGCAGCACTGCCGCCCGCAAGCTCGGTCAGCCCCTCTGCCTCGATCTCATCGGTGTTGCGCCCAAGCATTGCTGCGATCAGGTCAAGTTTCTTCGTATCGACGATTTCGCGGCAGCCAACCGTCTTGCCGTCGCGCATGATTGTCACGCGATCACAGATCTGGAACAGCTCGTCGAGAAAGTGGGATACGTAAAGCACGGAAACGCCGGATGATTTCAGCTCCCTGACGACACCGAACAGGATTTCGACCTCGGAACTGTCCAGCGACGATGTCGGCTCATCCATGATGACAAGCTTGGCGTCCATGGAAACGGCACGCGCGATCGCCACGAGCTGCTGGATCGCGGTGGAATAACTGCCGAGCGGTGCGGTAACGTCAATTTCAATGCCGAAGCGGGACAGGATTTCACGGGTGCGCCTGTGCGCTTCCGGCCAGTTGATCATGAAGCCGAAGGATTTCGGCTCCTGACCCATCACGACATTCTCGCTGACGGAACGCAGCGGAACGAGGTTCAATTCCTGATATATTGTCGCTATTCCGGCGTTTTGCGCTCCTCTCGGTGACGACAGATGGCTGGGAGCACCGGCAAATTCGACTTCACCTTCGTCCCGGCGATAGAGCCCGGTGAGGATCTTGATCAGGGTAGATTTCCCCGCACCGTTTTGGCCGATCAGTGCATGAACTTCGCCGGGTTCGATTTCAAGAGACGCATCTCGCAGAGCAGGTACTCCGCCGAAGTGTTTTTTGATCCCGGTCATCGTGAGCAAGGGTGCCATGTGTGTTCCTGTCGGCACGGAAGGAAAAGAGCCGGAAGAGTGGTCTCTTCCGGCAGATGGCATCAATAGGCTTCGTCGATATTCGCCGCAGCATTGTCAGTGGTGAAGATACGGTCCTTGACCTGCACCCAATGCTCGATGGATTCACCGGCGGCGTACCGTTTCATGGTTTCGCAGGCCAGTGGTCCGAAGAACGGCGAGCTTTCTACGGTTACGCCCATTTTTCCGTCGATAATCGCCTGAAGTGCATCCCTTGTACCGTCGATCGAGACGACCAGAATATCCTCGCCCGGCTTGCGTCCGGCCAATTCAAGCGCCTGGATGGCACCGATCGCCATTTCGTCATTGTGGGCATAAACGATGTTGACGTCGGGATGTGCCTGCAAAAGCGTTTCCATGACCTGGCGGCCGAGATCGCGGGCAAAGTCACCGGATTGCGAGGCAACGATCTCAAATCGATCGTCTTCCAGGATGCGGTCGTCAAACCCCTTCTTGCGGTCATTTGCCGGCGAAGAGCCTGTTGTTCCCTCCAACTCGACGATGATGCCCTTGTCACCTTTGAAGTTCGCGATGGTCCACTCCGCGACGCGGCGACCCTGATCGATGAAATCAGACCCGAGGAAGGCAACGAAGTCTTCGCCGGGCTTGGCGGCATTCGGATCGACGGAACGATCGACCAGGAATGTCGGAATGCCTGCTGCCTTTGCTTTTTTGACGGCAGGAATAAGCGGTTTTTCTTCGCGCGGTGGCAGGAACAGAACGTCAATGCCCTGTGCGATCATGCTGTCGACGTCAGCGACCTGCTTGGCCGCAGAACCGGCCGCATCTGTCGCTATCAGGTCCCAGCCGCAGCTCTCGGCCGTATCATGAAAGGATTTGGTCTCCGCGATCCGCCACGGATTGTTGGATTCCATCTGGGCAAAGCCGACCTTGTATCGATCCTTTTGCTCAAGGGGCGGCAAGCCGGCGGCCGAGGCGATCGAAGTCACCGCGCCGAAGGCGATGGCGGTTGCCAGCAAGAGTGTCCGTTTCATCATTTCCTCCACTTTGGTGCGACCAGAATCCCCCCGGTCGCGAGATTTTGAGGCACTAACCCCAATTCAGATAGGCTGTCTGCTTGCGCAGATAGCCGTCGAAGCCGTAGCGACCGTCTTCTCCACCCAGTCCGGACAGGCCCCATCCGGTATGGAACCCCTGCACCGCTTCCCCGTTGGAACGGTTGAGATAAAGCTCTCCGAATTTCAGGCGGTAGGGTGCTTCGGCCAGACGTTTGTAGTCGCGAGTGAACAGGTACGCGGACAGTCCGAATGACGTGTCGTTCGCATATGCGACCGCCATGTCGAAATCATCGACCCTGACAGCAGTTGCCACGGGCCCGAATATCTCGTCCCGGACGGCAGGATTGTCATTTCTCGTTGCTTCAAGAACGGTGGGCGCGAGCCAGTGTCCCTTCGCAAAGGGGCCGTCCTCCAGAATGCCGCCCTTGAGGAGAATGTCGGCACCTGAGGAAATGCTCTGAGCGACGACGTCGGCAACCTTGTCCCTTTCCACGCGGCTGACCTTGGGACCGAGGTCCACATTGCCGAGCGGATCGCCGATTTTCAGCGCTTCTGACGCAGCAATGAATTTTTCCAGGAATTCGTCTGCAATCGAGCGGTGAAGATACATGCGCTCGTTACAGGTACAGATCTGTCCGCAGTTGGTGTACCGCGCCGCAACCGCCGCGGAGACCGCGCTGCCGATGTCTGCGTCTTCCATGACGAGGAAGGGTGCCTTGCCTCCAAGCTCAAGACGGATGACCTTGATATCCTCCGCGCCGGATTTGTAAATCTCGCGCCCGGCACGCGTGCTTCCGGTCATCGTGACGAGATCGGATAGCGGGCTTTGGACAAGCGCTTCTCCGACGACGCGTCCGCGGCCGGTGACCACGTTGAACACTCCTGCCGGGAAACCGGCTTTGTCGCTCAATTGCGCAAGCGCGAGACCCGACAGTGGGGTCGCCTCATGTGAGAGCAAAACGAATGTGTTTCCGGCTACCAGTGCAGGACCCAGCTTTCGTGCCGCCAGTGCGAAGGGATAGTTCCAGGCGGTCAATCCAACCACAACGCCGTAGGGGTGACGTCTGATGTGGATCTCTTCCGAACGGTTGTCCGATGTGACGATGTCGCCTTCGATCCTGCGAGCGTTTTCCACGGCGTATCTCAGGAAGGTGATGCCGGCATCTATCTCCTGAAGTGCGTGGCTCAGCGGCTTGCCCTGTTCAAGGGTAACAAGACGCGCGAGGTGTTGTCTTTGTGCCGCGACCTGATCGGCGAGCGAGGCGACAAGGCTGCCGCGTTCGACGGAAGGCATTGCCGCCCAGGCCGCTTGTGCCTTTTTGGCTGAAGTGAGTGCTTTGCGGGCATCCTCAACGTTCCCGTCCGGGATTGTCGCAATGACGTTTTCGTTCGAGGGGTTCTCGACCTCCAGCGCGTTCGTCTGGCCACGTTCGCTCCATTGGCCGTTGATGAACATCTCGGCGGCTGTGGGCATTTCGGAACTGAGGGTAATGTCGAACACGAGATTGAATTGCCTTTGGTATGACCAAACTGAGATAAGTAAGTTGATAAATGAGACCAAAGTCAATCTAAAATTGACAAATTGGTACTTAAAAATAATAAACATATGGAAAACAAGAGAAAATAAGGGAAAATTTCAAGAAGTTGGAAAAAATTGCTTTACGAGAAAAAAATTTATGTCATACCAAAATAGATGAAAACGATGACACAGGAGAGTTGATGCCTCATGGACATCGGGAACGACACGGGGCGTGCGGCGGATAGTGTGGTTGCGATGCTGGAAGCGAAGATTGTTTCCGGTGAACTGGAAAACCGGGCGCCACTACCGGCCGAGCGGGAGTTGATGGAGCAGTTCGGTGCCAGCCGGACCGTCATCAGGGAAGCGATCTCCAAACTGTCCAGCAGGGGATTGATAGAAACGCGCCCGCGATTTCGGCCGATTGTTCGCAAACCGGATTATGCAACCGTTCTGCATGCATGCGGCAATGTCGTTCAGCACCTGTTGACGGAGCGTTCCGGCATAAAGAACCTCTATGACAGCCGTGTCTTCATCGAGCGTGCATTGGTTCGTGAAGCTGCCTTGGCAGCGCGCAAAGAAGATATTGTCAATCTCAGGGCTGCGCTCGAAAACAACCGGAATGCCATCTCCGATTCCTCGGAATTCTACCGGACCGACGTTGCCTTTCACGGTGTTCTTTACCGGATACCGAAGAACCCGATCTTTCCCACAATCCACGAAGGCTATACGTCCTGGCTTGCACCGCAGTGGGATCGCATGCTGCGCTCCCCCGAGCGCAATGAAGTGAATTACCTGGCGCACAAGGCCATTTTGGACGCCATTATGGAACGTGATCCGCTGGCTGCCGAAGAGGCGCTCACAAATCATCTTAAGGCGGCCTGGGAATTCGTCCGCGTCACGTTCGATTGGGGGGAAGAATGACGGCCGAATTCGAATACATCGTGGTTGGAGGGGGATCTGGCGGCGGCGTGGCCGCATCAAGGTTGGTCACATCGGGTGGTGCCCGCGTGTTGCTTCTTGAAGCAGGGTACTCTCACCGGCATCCGTTGCTTGATATGCCACCTGGCATATTCAAATTAATCAACGGATCCAAATACATGCGATACCACAGGACAACACCGCAATCGCATCTGGATGGGAGAGTGCACGAAATTCCACAAGGCAATGTCCTTGGCGGAGGATCATCCGTCAATGCACAGGTCTATATGCGAGGCAGACCGCAGGACTATGACAGCTGGAACGGCATCTTGAGTGGCACCAACGACAATCCAGGTTGGGCCTGGTCGGATGTGCTGCCGCACTTTACCGGGATGGAAGCGAACAACCGGCTTTCTGGCGACCTTCATGGAACAGACGGAGAAGTAAAGGTTTCCGATCCAGGTTACATAGATACGATGTCGCGATGGTTCGTGCAGGCTGTGCAGAAACTTGGCGAGCCCTACAACTCCGACTTCAATGGCTCAAGCCAGCGCGGTGTGGGGTTTTATCAGTTCACCAACAGGCACGGTCGGAGAAGTTCGACTGCCTATGCCTTTCTTGAGCCAATCAAGGATGATCCTCGTCTGACAATCAAGCTTGAGGCCTCCGTTGACAAGGTGATTGTCGAAAACGGTCGGGCGGTAGGCGTAAGGTATCGAGACCCCACAGGCTCTCATGAAGCGCGTGCAAGCGGTGAAGTCATTCTTGCAGCGGGTGCATTGGTCACACCAAAGGTTCTCATGTTGTCGGGCGTCGGGCCGGCGGAGCATCTCAGGGAATTCGATATCGCCGTCCAATGCGACTTGCCAGGCGTTGGCCAGAACCTGATCGATCACCCGGAAGTGCCAATCACGGCCTATTCAAATGGACGTCATGGGTACTACCGCCAGGGTGAAGGTTTGCGAATGCTCTGGAACGGCCTTCAGTTCAAGGTTTTCGGCAGCGGTCCCGTGACCTCTGCAGGTGTAGAGGCAGGTGCCTTTGTAAATCCAGGAAATCGGGATGCCGAACCGACGATACAAGCCTTTTGTGTCCCCATCGTTTATCTGGACCGGGATGCTCAAACCGAGTTGAAGGACGGGTACGGGGTAACTGTCACGACCGTTGTGGTGAAACCGAAGTCGCGCGGCGAAGTCAGGCTTGCATCGGCAGACCCGTCTCAAATGCCGATCGTTTGTCCCAATCTGTTAAAGGAAGAAGAGGACATGCAGGAAATGATTGCTGGTCAACGTTTTTTTGTTGATGCGTTCAAATCTGAACCGTTGGCATCGAAGATTAGGAACGTCGCGATCCCTGATCCCGGGGACAATTCGGACATGGCATTGAGAAATCACTGCAAGCGGTTTGTAAAGACAAACTACCATCCTGCCGGAACGGCTCGCATGGGTGCCGATGGCGACGAGATGGCAGTACTCGATGCCCGGTTGAGGGTGCGTGGAATTGAGGCCCTGAGAGTATGTGATATGTCTGCTGTGCCGGATATCAATGCGGGCAATACCAATGCACCTGCAATGATGATTGGATCACGATGCGCCGAGTTTGTGCTGGAATCGAAAAACTGACGGTCGCATTTCCACCGAGGGCCGGAAAACGTCATGGGACGGTGGCAGAACAGGATCCGTGTCCCGCTTCCGGCAAAACCTTCCAATCTGATTTCGGCCCCTTTCAGTCATTGATCATGACTTTTGCCTACATCGGCTACTCGACCCGTCAGGCTAGCTGCTGGTTCGCGAACTTACTACGCTGTTTGAAACAAGCCGGAGTTTAAGTGTATGAACCGCACCGGGTTTGCCAGAGGCAGTTTGGCTTAAGTTATGCGGCGACGGCCGTTTGACCCAGTGCAGTGTAGTATTTTTCCTCCGCTTCAGTCTGGGTGGAGTGCTACCCAACGTGCCCCTTGGCCAGAAATTTCGAAACTGAGCATTTAGTTTCGACTGCCCCAGCGTGCCCGCGCGGATCCATACCCCGACGTTACATCAAACCCGCGTTTTTTGGCCCATAGGTCAGCGACATTATCAAGATCCGGCTGGCCTGAATTCAGGTAATCTTCAGCCAGTTGCTTGTCACCATAACTTTCCAGCAAATCTGACATTTCGGGAATACGGGCTTCATCGCCATTGCGTATCAGGTTCAATGCGGCCTGATGCACGCCCGCGATTGCATCCTGCTGCTTTTTCGGAAAACAATGTGACCGCGGCCAATGCGTCGCCCAACTCAGCAATGGACGCGGTTTGGGTGCTGGCGTGAGCAAAAATACTGTCCCATGTTATTGCGCCGGATTTTTGGTGCGCGGCGATACGCATCGCGGGGTCAATTGCAGACTGCGCCACACGCAACAACACTTCGGTGTCAGATAGCTTGTTCAAGACTGTGCGTAATACTTCGCGATTGGTGCCTTGGACTGCAACGGTTTCCAATGCAATTGGGTCTGATAGCCCCAGTGCCGCTGATTCCATGATCGTGTCAAAACGCGCCGACAACGCTAGCGGCACCAGTTTGGCAGGATCCCTGCTCTGCTGCAACGCCTCGGCCCGGCTCCTCAAGTCCTTGAAGGCGGCTTCAATACCCGTTGTGCCGTCATCAGCGTATTCGCGCAGGCGTCTGGCGGCAAAGTTGCGATCTTTTCTAGCAAAGGAGTTGAGTGCGATCTGGCGTAGTGAGGCAGGTGCTTTTAGTTGGTTGATAATCGTAGCGCGGACAACATCCGATGGCTCGGTATCAAACATAGCAAGCAAAAACGCCTCATCTGAAATCCCGACGACACCGATTTGCCGCTCAATCGTCATGGGGTGCGCGGCCAATGCCTTCATCATCTCCTGGTCTCGTATCCCTGACGCCGCAGTGAGTCTGAATTCGGGATCCCTATTTTTGTCCTCCACCACGGATTTCAAAATCGATTGGTCTGTGATTTTCGCCAGAACAAAGAGACGCACTTCACTGTTTGTAGACTTGGCTGATCTTAATTCTCGACTGTTTTTTTAWTCGGGGACATAACCTTCTCCCCGAAAAACGCGTATCAGGGACGCCTGATCGGTTATCTTTTCCGCTGCCCTGAGCCGAATGTCTGAGATATTGTCATTGACGGCGGCATATTCGTACAACTGCGGATCATTGGCCCGGTATAGCGCGGGCTGTCGCACACCGGCAAAATTGTCAGTTTTTGCGGCAATTGCAAGGGCATCGACTGGCGTATTTGGGTTGAACGCTGCCTGGCTGCGCACGCTGCCATCGCTTGATTGAAGGAGGATCTCTGCCAACAGTGTTGGGTCAGTCACTCCGTTCACCAACTCCGAATGGAGCCAGGGGCCCCATTTCTCAAGCAGCGCTTCCTGATCCGGATGCTTCAGCGTGTAAAATCGATCTTCTGCGATTGGTCCGTTTCTACGATTTTTAGCCATTACCTCCAGCAACACGACCGGGTCTTCAACCCGAGGTAACACAATACCAATACTTGTTTGATCTGGCGTTTCGCGCACAATCTGGGCCAACACCTTTTGATCAGTAACTTGTCTTGCGGCCTCTCTCCCGAAGTGATGGCGGGCGATTACCATCTCTCCCAACACTTGTTGGTCGGTCAATTTCATTAGCAATGCACCTATGAGCCCTCTGATAGGGCCCAAAGGGTATTTGTTATGGTCTGCTTCAAGTACAACACGTTCGAGCTGCGCCTGATCAGCCAGCGTGACCAATACATGCGCATCCAGTTCGGGTGATATCTTGCTATGTTTCCAGCTGATTACATAATCCGCGAGGTATTTTTGATCGGTGATCCTTTCGAATGCCTGGAGCCTAATTCCTCTGTAAGTTTCGGTATTCTCATAGACCGAAATCAGGCTATTTGTCTGGGTCATATAGCCCAAGGCAAGACTAACAAATTCCTTGTTATGTAACAGGTCAATCACTTGCACCAGGTCAAGTTCCGTCATCTGGGGCAGTAATGCCTGCACTTGAAAAAGTGTTGGAGTTCTGTTTTTTCTCAGGAATTCAATTGCTTGCTGAGACGGCAGTCGCGACAGAACAGCCGTGACGTCGCCTATTGGTGCGCCACGAACATCTCCCTGTGCCAACTCAAGCAGAAATGCCGGATCGTCAATTTTGGCCAATGCGAGGGCTTTTACATCATCATTTTTAGCCTCGCGGTAAATCCGCTCCAGTCGAGCTGGGTCCGAGGTTTCAGCAACATGATCCTCAGTCCAGTTGCAAGCCGTTAGTGACAGCATCATGATCAGCACTGTTACCGGAAACACTCTAAGTCGCGACACCCTCACTCCTTCATCCCTCTTAACGTCGTGGGATCATGCCGATTTTCACACGTAATTATCACATAAAACTTGGGTGAAATACATGATTGGAGCCACAGCACTGTCCCAGCAACGAACATAGCGGACTGAGATTTCTGATCTTCAACCACACGATTGAAACCCGAAGTCAAATGAGCAGGTGCTCTGCTTCCCAACCTACTGCCGGTGCGGATTAAAATTTTCCGCCATTTGTCAGCATGACAGGCTGATGTCGCCGTGTGGGCGCTCTTCATTCTATTTTTTCGCCATGTCTCCATCTTTTCGCAAGCATCCGTCAGCGACAAGAACCTGTTTGCGTTCAAACACTCGGCGCGGAGCTTGGAGTTAAATGCCTCCATGAAGGCGTTGTCCGCTGGCTTGCCTGGTCGGGAGAAGTCCAGTGTTACATCGTGGAGATAGGCCCATAGATCCATCTCCCGAGAAAAAAATTTGCTGCCGTTGTCGACTCCTGTCGTTCCTGGATAGCCGATCGATACTTCCAGCGCGGCCTGTACAGCGTTTCTTGATATGCTCACTGTCTTTGCTGACTTTGAATCGAACCTGCGTCGTGAGCGCCAATTGGAGGGTATCACCAACGCGGGGCTGGAGGTGTCCAAATGGGTCGCAAACCCAGCGTTGATGCTAAGGCGATTCGATCATTGAATACCGAATGACTCAGCGCTTCCGAGATCGACAGGCGTTGAGTATCAGCCGGATAAGTGTGCATCGAGCATTGGCCACTTGATCGTGCCAGAACACAGCCGGAGAGTAACAGATGGCCCGCCAGTCGCATGATTGGAGGGCCTTTCCTTTTCCCGCTCCCTTTTTCAATCTGATGTGGCACGCTGTCCAAGCGTGTATTCACATGGACGGTCGATTGGACAGTTCGCACGACAAGTTTTCTTTAGTGTCTTGAGTTGCATGGGTAGCGGGATAGTGGGCGCATGAAACACTGCCTGATGCTTTCGCGGTGCATCTGCGAAAAATAGCCTTTGGCTAAACGTGCTCAGAGAAATTGAAATCATTGGAGCGGGTGAAGGGAATCGAACCCTCGTCTTAAGCTTGGGAAGCTTCTGCTCTACCATTGAGCTACACCCGCTTCTGCCGGATTGATTTCTGCGCCGACTTGCCAGACCTGTCAAGTTGGGGACTTTCCTTTTCCCGGTAGACGTGATCTTGCGCTGCGGCGAAGAAATCGCCATGTTCGCGCCGGCGCAACAGCGCGGATTTATCATCGAACGAACCCCGGGTCAGGTAAATGCGAAATCAGGTCAGGGCGCTGGTCACCTCGCGCAATTGGGAATTCTGCATCATTTCGATCATCGTTTTGAACGCGGTGACACTTGGGCTTGAGACAAGCTCGTTTATGATGGACAGTATCGGCGGATGGCTGGTCCTGTTTGACAGGATCATTCTCGGCATATTCGTGGTGGAACTGATCCTCAGGCTCTATGCCCATGGCTTGAGTTTCTTCAAGGACCCGTGGAGCATCTTCGACTTCGTAATTGTCGGAATTGCCTTGATACCATCCACCGGAGCCATGTCCGTGCTCCGCTCGCTTCGCATCTTGCGGGTATTGCGCCTTATTTCCGTAGTACCCTCGTTGCGCCGTGTAATCGGCGGTCTGATCGCTGCTTTGCCGGGCATGGGCTCGATTGTCGTGCTGATGGCGCTGGTTTTTTACGTATTTGCGGTCATGGCAACGAAACTGTTCGGGCGGGCATTTCCCGAGTGGTTTGGCGATCTCGGGGCGTCGCTTTATACACTTTTCCAGATCATGACGCTTGAAAGCTGGTCCATGGGCATTGTGCGCCCTGTGATGGAAGTCTTTCCGCTTTCCTGGCTTTTCTTCGTCCCTTTCATCCTGTGCACAGCCTTCACCGTGCTCAACCTTTTCATCGGTATCATCGTTTCCGCCATGCAGGAGGAGCACGATGCGGAGGCCGACGCGAACCGCCAGGCAATCCAGGACGAGACAAGCCAGATCCTGGAAGAGGTCAAGGCGCTTCGTTTGGAACTGAAGGAACTGCGCGTCAAAGTCTCCGAAAAAACGACCTAGGGATTATCCTGAAGGCTGCGCTTGCGTTTCCCCGAAACGCATGATTTGACCAAGCAATGGCAAAGGCACCCAAGGGAACCATCGCAGCCGGTCATCAGCTTACGGCGGATGCAGGGGCTGAAATGTTGCGTGAGGGCGGGAACGCCTTTGATGCAGCAATAGCCGCACTGGCGATGGCATGTGTGTGCGAGCCGGTTCTGGCGTCTCCAGGCGGTGGCGGATTTGCCATGATTCGCAACGGGCAGAGCGGAAAGACCACGCTGCTCGACTTTTTTCCGCAAACCCCTCAGCAAAAGCGTGGCAATTGTTCCACCGGATTTCGCAGTATTACCGCCGATTTCGGGTCGGCAACGCAGGTTTTTCACATCGGACCGGCAACGGTTGCCGTGCCAGGATTTTTCGCTGGTCTGACAGCCCTTCATGAAAGTGGCGGAACATTGCCTCTGGCGGATCTGTTCGCGCCTGCAATAGACGCCGGTACATCCGGGCATCGCGTCACCGGATATCAGCATTATCTGTCGACGGTGGTCCGGCCGATACTGACTGCAACTCCGGCCGCACAAAACCTTTTTGCGCCTTCCGGGCAATTGCCAGCTGTCAATTCGCTTTTCTACAATCCCGGACTTGCGGATCTGTACTGCGAATTGGCGCGCACGGACTGGCTGCAAACCGGCATTGCCGGTCAATTGCTGGCAGAGCAAAGCGATGGCGGCCACTTGAGCCGTGAAGATCTGGAATCCTATGAAGTGGAGGCACGAGAACCGCTTGCTGTTGCTTTGGGCGGAGCAGATGTCTTCCTGAACCCGCCACCCGCAGCCTGCGGGGTTTTGATCCGATACGCACTCTCCCGTCTTGATGGCTGTGATTTGCCCGCTTTCGCGAGAGCGCTTCACTTGACCGACCAGGCGCGGCTGTCAGCCTGCGGAGACCTCGGCAGGCTTCTGGACCGTCCTTTGCGCCAGAAGGGAACAACCCATATTTCAACCGTGGATGCTGAGGGAAATGCCTGTTCGGTCACCGTTTCCAACGGGACCGGAAACGGCGAGGTCGTGGGCGGCTATGGGTTCATGCTGAACAACATTCTCGGAGAAGAGGATGTGAACCCGCATGGTTTAGCGGACTGGCCCACGGATACCAGGCTTGCATCCATGATGTGTCCGGCCCTGATCGATGCACCGGGTGGTCGTCTGATAGCGCTCGGCTCGGGCGGGTCCAGCAGGATCCGCTCGGCAATCCTCCAGGTTGTCGCGCGCTTGTGCCTCGGATCTGCCGAACTGGAAGAGGCTGTCCGTGCGCCGCGGCTGCATATTGAGAACGGGCATCTGGACGTTGAGGCATTTGATACTGATAGCGGTATATCGCACCTAAAAGACCATTTCCCCGACCATCGCATTTGGCCGGAAAAGAACATGTTTTTCGGAGGAGTGCATGCCGTTTGCGCAGACGGTAACAGTCGGTTCGAGGGCGTTGGAGACAGTCGCAGGGAAGGCGCCGCGGTGACCGTTGATTGATATTGGAGCCTGCTTGAAGCTGTGCGCGGTTCTCCATTGAAGGCGCTTTTTGCAGGTGAGCTGACCGCGAAACCGGGTGTTCCTGTAAGGGTTCCTTCAAGAGCCGTCGGTGCTGCGATGAACAACGAGTTGCTGAAACGGTATCGTCCAGCCATTTTGGGTGCAGCATTCAATGGCAAAGCGCGCCAATGCATGCTCGACGGTTTCATAAACATGACCCATGCCGGGGCCGACGTCGGCTTCGATCTCGAAATCAAGAGATGAGGCACCAGCCCGAAACAGCGTGACATAGGTTGACAGGATGCCTCTCTCGCCAAACTTGGCACGAAGCGCACCATCGATATAGGCCTGCAATTTTTCCGGAATCTGTGTAGCGGCGTTGGCTTGATGCGCATAGTCAATGCCGAATTCAATTGTTGCCCGATAGCGGTCGGACAGGTTCTTCGGGTTCTGATCCAGATAAGCCGGTGTCGTGAAGTGGGAAACGGCGCCGCCTTCCTCGCGCAGGTGAACCGCTTCCGGACTTTGCAGGATCACTTCGGCCCACAAGCCATTGTCGAGCAGGACCCAGTCGCCTTCCTCGGAAGGAAACCACTTCTCGTTGCCGTCCATGGGCCTTGAATGCTGGCCTCTCAATTCGCGCACCGGCACCGTGTAGTGTCCACCTCTGAGGCTCGGATTTTCAAGTTCCGAATAAAGGTCAAGCCTGCTGACGCGCCAGGGAACATTGTTGATGACGACCCGTTCCCCCTCCTGAACGGCACCCAGGTTGAGCAGCAGGGTAACTTGTTCGATCAGGCTTGGGAGCGACTTCAGAAGAAACCAGCCGATGGTGAGAAAGGCCAGGAGCATGGCGCCTGTCAGGAACCAGTCGTTGTAGAAATTGAAGATTGCGATAGTGGTCCCGAACGCAAGGCAAAGCGTCAGGGCATCGAAAATCAAGGTGCCCAGACGAACCGGAAAACTGCGGTTCCGGCTTCTGCCAATCAACGTAAGCAGGACACGCCTCATGAGGCGCGAGACAAAAATCACAAGCACGAATGCGAACAGGCCGATGAAAAAGTTTCGCCCCCGTTCGCTGAAAAAGGAGGTGAATGCCTGACTTGCAACGTCGCTGGGGTCGACTTTTTGGTCGAGCCTGGACCGCAATTGCTGTTCCACGGTGATCGACTGATCACGTGCCAGGATCAACCGGGTTTCCCAGTCCTGAAGAATGAGTTCGAGCCGCTCACGCAGGATACTGTCGGCGGGCGCGCGCTCGATCATCGGTTTGACGCGCTCGATTGCCTTTTCCGCCTGATCCGTTGCTTCGCTCGTCGCCAGAATGGTTTGTTTGAGTTGTTCTATCTCGCGGGCATTTTCGGTCGCCGACTTCAGCGTCCAGATAAACGGGCGAATAAGTTCCTCGACTTCATCCTGTAGCTCGAAGGAAGCATCCGCCGGGTTCAGTTCGTTTTCGGTGAAACCGGTGGCCAGGCTGACGATTTGGTTTTCCAGCCGGACAAGTTCCAGGTTGACTGTCTTCAGGCGTTCGCTCAGTTCTGTTCGATCCACTTCGGTGCCGGCATTTTCGATTGCCTTTCGCAATTCGCCGGCTATTTGCCGCTTTGCGTCCTGGGCTTCAAGGATACTCGTGATTGCATTCAAGGATGCGGAGATTTCGGCGTTATTCTGTGCGCTTGGCGTATCGCTTCCTGGTACTTCAATCTGTGCGCTGGCGACTGAAGTCAGCAGCGTGAGGAAAGTGAACGCTAGAAGGAACAAGCCAGGGGCAATTCCCGTCCAACTGCCGAAAATCGCAGAAATACCCCGACCTGCGATAGCGGAGCGCGGCGTCGAAAGCTCCCTGCACAAAGTTGCGGCTGATAGCGTGCATTCCGAACCGTTCGTGAAGGTTTCAGAGCCCCCCTGGCGGAGACACGCATTGGGCACGGAATTATGCCCGCGCAGCAAATGAGCGCCCTTTGATACCGGCTTGTCAGCGCAGTCCTCTTGTTCCAGCAATGTCATGACGTTCAAGGTAATCTCAAAATCCTCAGCTTCGCCCGATCACAGTAATAGTTGGATTCGTCAAAAATTGATCTGAAATTTAGGTATGAGCATGGCTCCAGTCGGAAAATGCCGGATGGCCAACCCGCGCACTTGTGGCGCGGGTCGAACAATCACGGGGCAATCGGTCCGTTACCCGGCAGGCGTCAGCTGAAGAGAACTCAGGCCGACAGCAAGATTCAGCCCGGTTTTGCCCTCGACACTCAGGGGCTGGAGCGCGATTTTTTCGTTGGATCCACCGATCAGTGCGTTTGCACCAACACCAAGACCGACAGAAGCGCCTGCCGTAATGCCGGCATACTTGCCCTTCAGCGCGTGGGAACCGATTTCGTTGCCGATCGGGGTGAAGACGATCCATGTCATGTAGGATTCGCCCGAAACCCCGATGTCGAGACCCAGTTTGCTGAGCTCGCCGGTGTATTGTTCGGTGGTGCCGTCCGCGTGTTCAAAGCTGCAGGTGGCTTTTTTGCTCGAGCCCAGCAGCAGACCGAAACCGCCTTCGATTGTACACTCAAGGACGCCGAGTTTTGTGGATTTGGCTTCTTCGGCCAAAACGTGTCCACCTGCGAACAGGGTTATCGCGGAAACGGCTGCAATTCTGGCGAAATTCAACATGTGGCAATTCCTTACATATGCTTGTCAAAACAAGGATCCTTTTTGGCCGGACCGTGTGCCCGTTGAGGCGCTTGTCCGGATGACCCGCATCGGAAAATGCAAAATGCAGCTGTTTGAAAAAAGTGGTTCATCAATGCAGTTATTCCCTGCGGGGGGAATTTCAGCGCTTGAAATTCCCCTAGCGGTCCGAGCCGAAATTTGACAAACCTATGGACTTCAACGGGAAACGAAGGACTTCCGGACCGACGGAAGCCCGACGAAGGAAGATAGATGATCGACAGGACCTACAAGAAGAGGAAAACCGGAACCCTGAAGGAGGCTCAGTCCGCTCTGGTGCAAATGTGTGGTGGACCGGCTGCTGCGGCGGAGTTTTGTCGTGTAACCAGCACTACTCTCTTCAACTACACCGACGACAGTGCCACCAATTCCAGCAAGAACATGCCCGTCGACATCGTGACGGAACTTGAAACGCACGCGGAGTTTCCAGCTGTAACGGAATATCTGGCAGATCAGTCCGGTTACATCATGTACAAAGTGGATTTCACGGACAGAAAGTCCCAGCTTCATATCGACATCATCGAAACCGGAGAGGAAGTCTCCAAGCTGTTCCGGGACTGGGCGCAATTTATCGCGGACGGTGTGATCGACAAGTCGGAAGCCCGCAAGCTCCTCAAGATCAACCAGGATGTGGTCAGGACACTGATGCGCATGAGGTCAGACCTGATTTCCCAGATCGATGATCCCGACATTCCAGACGGGACGCCCTGACGGGAAGACCATTCGTGCCCCTCGAGCTTTTGGCCGAACCCGACCCTTTTTCACCAAAGGTCGGATAACTCGGCGCCAGGCCCGGAAACTTGGATAGATGCGATAAAGATGTGAACGAGCCGGGTAACTTCGGGAGCGCTAAAGCCGGCTGATGGCGTCCTCAGGTCCTTCCACCGTCAACTCCACGCCGTCTTTGGTGTAGTCACGGGCAAGCACGACCAGCCCCAGACTGTCGACCCGGCGCTCGAGGTCCGAGCTGAGTGCAAAATCCGCACTGACTTTCCTGGAAAGAATTTTTCGATAGGGCACCAGCTTGGCATTGGCAATAGCGTCCTGGGCGGCGCCGGAATAGGCACGGGCGAGACCGCCACCCCCGAGTTTGGTCCCGCCAAAGTAACGCACGACCAGCACACCGCAATTGATCAGTTCGGCACCTTGCAGAACCCTCAGGGTCGGCATCCCGGATGTTCCAGCCGGTTCGCCATCATCCTTTCCGCTTTCCTCGATCCTGCCGTTATCGAGAAGTTTGCGGTGCGCCGTGACCACATGATTGGCCTTCCGGTGTTCCTTGCGCAGCTCGTCTAGTCTCCGCTCGAAATGATCGAGCGGTACCAGATGCGCCAGGAATCGGGATTTCCGGTCTTCCAGGAACCCCTCGTATTCGTATGCGACGGTGTTGAAGGACATGAGGCCTCAGGTCGGCATCCTGAAATGCTTCGACAACTTCAGCGCCTGGCCCTGATAGTTGGAGCCGATGCCTTCGCCGTAGAGGCTCGCCGGACGTTCGGCCATATGCTCGTATACAAGCCTTCCGATGGTCTGGCCGTGTTCGACAATAAACGGCACATCGTGCGAGCGCACTTCCAGAACCGCCCGCGATCCGACCCCGCCGGCTCCTGCATGGCCGAAACCGGGGTCGAAGAAACCGGCGTAATGAACCCGGAATTCGCCGACAAGCGGATCAAAAGGCACCATCTCGGCCGCGTAGTCCGGCGGTACGTGCACGGCTTCCTGACTGACCAGGATGTAGAACGCATTCGGATCGAGAATAAGTTCACCCTTGTTGCGCCGGTAGATCGGTTCCCAGAAATCGAGCGGATCCTGAGCGCCGACCGCATCGACATCAATCAGGCCCGAATGGTGTTTCGCGCGATAGCCGATCAGGCTGCCCGGTCCGCCACCTTCCAGATCAATGGAAAGCTGAACCCCACCACCGATGCGCTCATTGCCGCCGCTCATCAGGGTTTCGGACTTGTGAATTTCTTCCAGTGTCGCATCGGGTATCAGTGACTGGCCCCGGCGAAACCGGATCTGGCTCAACCGCGAACCGCTGCGCAGGAGGATCGGAAAGGTAAGGGGTGAAATTTCCGCATAAAGGGGACCTGAATATCCCGCCGGAACCGTATCAAACGCCAGACCGTTGTCCGTGATCACACGGGTAAAGACGTCAAGACGCCCGGTGGAACTCTTCGGATTGGCGGTTGCTGAAATGTCGGCTGCCAGGGCAAGACTTTCCTGCAGCGGAACGATATAGACACAGCCTGTTTCGAGCACGGCGCCGTCCACGAGGTCGACGGTATGAAGCTTGAGTTCTTCCAATCGGTCAGCAACCCGGATTTCCGGTCCGGGCAGGAAGCTTGCCCTGACACGAAAGGCGACTGATCCAAGCCGGAGATCGAGACTTGCGGGCTGGATCTGTCCGCTGACAGGTGGCGCGGTCGCGGAGATTTCTCCTGCTGCAAACATGGCCTTGATGATCCGCTCAGGCAGAATGCCGTTCGCTGCAAGAGTTGCACTTCCGTTCAGATCCTGACCTGCTGTCACGTTCATGAGAATTCCCGTCATCTTTCCAGAGGAGAATCCTTAAAGGATAGGGTGGCCCACGCCAACAGGCTTTGTCATGCGGCGGGAACTTTCGACAAAGATGATTGACCGGTGAAGCGTTTTCCCGTACGACAAACACACTTCGTGGTGATTTGGGCCGGCCGGCTTGCAGCCACGTTAAACAAGTTGCTAAATAGGCCGGAGGTGCGAACCCCGGTCTTGAGGCTGGGGTTTTTTGCGTTTGGAGCGAACAAGAAGATGACTGAGACCACCAAGACCGGAAACAAGAACTGGCGTCCTGAAACCACTTTGGTTCACGGCGGCACCATGCGGTCGCCTTTTGGTGAAACCTCGGAAGCCATGTACCTCACCCAGGGCTTTGTCTACGACAATGCCGAGGCTGCGGAAGCACGCTTCATCGGCGAGGACCCGGGCTTTGTCTATTCACGTTACGCAAATCCGACGGTCTCCATGTTCGAGGACCGCATCAAGGCGCTGGAAGGTGCCGAAGCCGCGCGTGGAACCGCCAGTGGCATGGCCGCTGTCAATCTGGCCCTGATGGCCTCCGTCAAGGCCGGTGACCATGTGATCGCAGCCAAGGCGCTGTTCGGCTCCTGTCGCTATATCTGCGAGACGCTGTTGCCGCGTTTCGGTGTGGAGAGCACCCTGGTCGACGGCACGGATATCGAACAGTGGAAAGCTGCGGTGCGTCCGAACACGCGCGCGCTTTTTCTGGAAAGCCCGACCAATCCGACGCTGGAAGTCATCGATATTTCAGCGGTAGCAGATATTGCCAGGGAGGCCGGCGCGCGTCTGATCGTCGACAACGTTTTTGCAACGCCACTTTACCAGTCGCCTCTGAAGCTTGGCGCCGATGTGGTCGTCTATTCGGCAACCAAGCACATTGACGGCCAGGGCCGTTGCCTGGGAGGTGTGGTCCTTTCCGACGAGGAATGGATCACCGAGGAAGTCATGCCCTTCGTCAAGCACACCGGACCGCACATGAGCCCATTCAATGCATGGGTGCTCATGAAGGGGTTGGAAACGCTCCATGTTCGTGTCGAACGCCAGACCGATACTGCCCGCAAGATAGCGGACCTTCTGGCCGGGAAGGCCAAGGTCAAACGATTGATCTATCCGGGACGGGACGATCACCCGCAAGCCGAACTCGTCAGGCGTCAGATGCGTGCGGGCTCGACGATGCTCGCACTTGAGGTTGAAGGCGGCAAGGAAGCAGCCTTCCGTTTCACCAATGCACTGGACATCATCCGGATCTCCAACAACCTCGGCGACGCGAAAAGCCTGATCACGCATCCGGCGACCACAACGCACCAGTCTATCGGAGTAGAGGCGCGTGCAGAACTTGGCATCACCGATGGCATCCTGCGCCTGTCCGTTGGTCTGGAGGATCCGCAGGACCTTCTGGAGGATGTCGAAAAGGCTCTCAACGCTGTTTGAGGTTTTGTCTCGGCGGGCTGAATGAGACTTCCTTGCCTTGACCCGAAATGAAGGCAAGGAACAACAGGCTTTGATGTCGGATGAGGTTGAGTTTTCCGGGCCGGGATTTCTGCCGCTTTCAAGCCTCGACGATTTGCAAATGACGAGCTGGGCGAGACAAGTTGCCGCTCGATCAGCCTCGCTCGGTTACGGTCGGTCTTGGGACGACCGCCGCTTGCGACAGTGGAAACCATTTCGAAAAGCGCTTGCAAACGGCAATTTCACCCAGCAGCTTTATTGTCCCGGTTTTCAAGGCCGCCGCGAGCGGCAGGTCGCCCATCCAGATCTCCATCATGTGTCGGGACCGGCAAGTGATGTAGGCGTTCACGTCCTTTCCCGGGTCCTGATGACACAGATCGACATCATCCTCGGTGCAGACCAGCCACCAGGTTCCGAACTGGTCCAGATCCGGAAACTGGAAACAGAGGACTGTTTCTCCATCCGGCAGCTGATCCAGCAAGATGTTGCGTTGTATGTCGAACATCAGGAAGGTCACGTCGACATCGTCTTCATCCATCTCATCACGTGCCCAACGCATACCCCAGACAGCAAGCGCGTCGACAACCGATAGAAAGTTCCTTGCCTGCTGGTGTCAGCCTGTACTCGTGCCCGCGTTGACCGTTGATCGGGCGCTTGGTGATCACGCCACAGGCTTCAAGGTCCTTCAGCCGGGTGTTCAGAACTGTCGGTG
>NZ_KI928927.1:383709-448397 GCF_000521215.1 Labrenzia sp. DG1229
TCAGCCGGGTGTTCAGAACTGTCGGTGAAATCTTCGGAAGCCCGCGCTGCAGACTGGAAAATCGAGAACTGCCAAGCAGGAGCTCGCGCACGATGAGGATAGACCACGGGTCGCCCAGAATTTCGGCCGATTTCGCGATCGGGCAGAATTGTCCGTATCTTTTCATTGCGCTCCTTCGTGCGAAAATCCTAGGCCGAACAGGCCAACTACGCAATCCGTAGTTCAATACTACGCCTGCTGAAGTATCTCCGACCTCCGACATCCAATACCTGAAATGCATGGATGAAATCAGTGAAGGCGCCCGATCATTGCATCGATGCTCTGCGCCTTTACGCAATCGGAGACCTGAAATGAAACGTCCGGTACTGATACTCTATGGCATTGCGTGCTATGCCGCTTTCAATATTTCTTTCCTGTATCTGGCAGGTTTCCTTTTGGATGTGGGTGTTCCGAAGTCTATCAATGAAGGCAATGCGGCATCCCTTGGTGTTGCTGCAGCCACAAATTTCGGACTGATCTTTCTGTTTGGCTTCTTTCACAGCCTGATGGCGCGGCAGTGGTTCAAGAATTGGTGGACCAGGTTTGTGCCGGTTGAAGCCGAGCGGAGTACCTATGTTCTTCAGGCTGCTGCGTTCCTGTCGCTCCTAATGGGCTTCTGGAAACCGATGCCGGCAGAAATCTGGTCCGTCACGGGTTGGAGTGCGGTAGCCGTCTATCTGGTTTTCGCGATCGGTTTGGCGATCCTTCTCTTGTCGACATTTCTGATCGATCACTTCGAACTGTTCGGACTGCGCCAGGTCTGGTCTGCGGGAACGGGTTCCTTGATGCCATCGCCGCGGTTCCGCACTCCGCTGCTCTATAAAATGGTGCGCCATCCGATGCAGTTGGGCGTCATGCTTGCGTTCTTTGCAATACCTCATATGACAGTCGGGCATCTGTTCTTTGCGGTCGCAATGACCGGCTACGTCCTGATCGGCCTCTATTTTGAAGAACGCGCGCTGGTGCGGGAGTTCGGCGACTACTATCGGGACTACCAGGCTCGTGTCCCAATGCTGCTGCCAAATCCCCTCCGGTTGTTTTCCAAATCGCCGTCAAAGCATGCAGCCTGACGGCACCCGGCTTGCTCCCTCTTTTTCATTTAGTGACTGAACTGTGTGCTCGATGATCGGTATCCCCGGAGTACAAAGTCAGGCGATGCGGGGCCTAAGTTTCGCATCGCCTGCATGGCAGACCTCTGTATTGGGAAATAAATTCGGCGGTGGCTTGCCTGGTGTCGTTTCGAGGCAATTCATCTTGTACTTCAAGTTGAATTCTGTCAGAGAACCGATTCAGATCATTGAGACATTCGACAGTGATTGATCTGACAGCTTTGACTTGGGACACCAGTACATGACGATGCGGCCAGAAACAGCCTATCAGGCCTACGTCATCTGCACCTCGCCGCGCAGTGGCAGCACCCTGTTGTGCAAGTTACTCGCTGCGACAGGCCAGGCTGGGGATCCAAGATCTTATTTCCACAATGCAAATATTGGAGACTGGCAGAGGTCACTTGGACTGGACAAAACGCCTTTCGCCAATGAAGAAGAGCGGTTAACGACAGTCCTTGAGACGGCGCGCGACAAAGGGACCGCCGGGAGCGGTATCTTCGGCCTGAGATTGCAACGCAAGAGTTTCGATTTCTTCGTCCGCCAGCTTGCAATCTTGCGTCCTGATCTGGAATCTCATTCCGGGTGCTTTGAAGCAGTCTTCGGCAAGACGCTTTTCATTCACCTGACGCGAAGCGACAAACTTGCGCAAGCGGTTTCCTTCGTCAAGGCTAGCCAGACAGGACTATGGCACAAGGCACCGGACGGCACGGAACTGGAAAGACTGGCGCCACCGCGCGAGCCGGATTATGACGCGGCGCTGATCCGGGAACATGTTGATCTCATGACCGCCTATGATCTTGCGTGGGCGGATTGGTTCAAGGTGGAGAACATCATGCCGCTGCGGATAACCTACGATGATCTCTCCAGGGATCCGGAAACGGTCATCGAAGAGATTCTCGTCCGGATTGGACGGGATCCGACACATGCGAAAAACATCGATTTACCCGTTGCCCGCCTGTCGGACGGGGTCAACAGGGCGTGGATCGAACGCTTCCGTTCCGAGACGCAATCCGAACCGGATATCACTGGTCAAGACTGACCTGCCTCAGGACCCTTGGGTCATCAGCCCCATAAGACCGGCGGCGCCTATCAGGACGGATCCGCTGACGCGGTTCAATGCCTTCGGATGCTGTTTGAGATGACCGGCCAGACCGTTTGCGCCTGCCGCGTACAGCATGACGAACAAAAAATCGAGAGATGCCATCGTCGGGCACATCAGCAGAAGTTGCGTATCAAGGTCCTTTGCCGGGTCGATAAATTGCGGGAAGAAGGCTGTAAAGAAGACAAGCGCCTTGGGATTGCTGAAGGCGACCAGAAATCCTGCTGTGAAGAGGCGTGTGGGTTGGCCGCCAAGACGGCTGTCCGTTTCCGGTTCATGCGAGGACGGAGCGTGCCATGCGCGCCAGCCCATGCAGAGCAGAACCACGACGCCTGTCCACTTGAGGATCTGGAAGGCAAGTGCCGAATGCGCAAGCACAACACCAAGACCGATTGCGACGAGAAGCATCTGGATCATGTTCGCACTGACATCGCCAAGGGCCGTGAAAAGTGTTTTCCGGGCCCCGAAGTGCAGTGAGTGCACCATGCCGAGAAGAATACTTGGACCCGGGGTCACGGTCAGCAGGAGTGATGCGGCAACGAAGGCCAGCCAGGTTTCGAGGGACATGAAGTGTTCCGGTTGAGGATGGATTGGAAATTCAATAATTTTCAGATATAAAAAACATAAGAAAATAACCTTAGGTTATGTATTTATGGTGCGATCTCCCGAAGCCGACATCCCGATAACAGTTGCCAGAGCACTGAGGTTCATCCAGGCGTCGGGAAGCGTATCCGTTGCCGCACGTTCTCTCGGCATCAGTCAGCCGGCGATAAGCAAGGGTATCGCGCAGCTGGAAGAGCGTCTGGGGACGCAACTGTTGCGGCGGGGCGGAAGGCCTATCCTACTGACCGAGGAAGGAACAGCGCTGGCGGAGTACGCAGAGCGTGCTGACCTTGTTCAGGAACAGGTGCTGCGCAAGCTTGATGATGCCAGGAACAACCGGGAGGGAAGCGTCAGGCTCGGGTCCTTCGGGTCCTCGGCGTCATTTCATATCCTGCCAAAGACACTGGCGGCATTCGCAAGGGCCTATCCGGGGATAAACGTCGAAATTCGGGAATATCCGGACATTGAACTTCGTCAGGCTCTGGAAGAGGATTTCGTCGATCTGGCGGTCTTGTCCCTTGGATCGGATGATGGTCTGGATGTCATTGAAATCGCAAACGACAAGCTTGTCGCATTGGTGAGCCCGGATCATCCCTTGACAGGCAGAAACACGCTCCAGGCTGAAGATCTTGTGGAGTACCCCTTCATCATGACCAAAGGGGGCAGCGGGCCGTTGGTCGAAGAGTGGTTCATGAAGACTGGACACACGCCCAGGGTGGCTCACACGATCCTGCAGGTGAACTCGATAATCGCGCTGGTCGAGGCAAATCTCGGCGTCTCCGTCATCGCAGAGCTTGCGCTGCCCGATACGCCCGGCAAATGCAAGGTTCTGCCGCTGGTACCCGACGCACCGCGATCAATCGGCTTCGCACGCAAGGAAGAAACACCGCGTTCGGCAGCAGCAGCCAGGTTCTGGAGTTTCTGCCAAAAGTTTTCGGCCTGAACACCACCATCGTGATCTTGTTTTCGGCCACTTCTAGCGGTCGAGCGACTTTACGCCGATCATCACGCGTGCGCCCGCCGAAACAAAGCAGACAGCTGCAAATGCCCACGCCAGCACTGGAAACCAGTCAGGCAACAAGGCCATCAGCAGGAACAGGGCGATCGTCTCGGTACCCTCTGCCAGGCCGCCAAGATAATAGAGAGATTTCTGACCCTGCCTGTCGGTTGAAAGCCCGCGACGCTCCGCCATGATCGCAAAGGCCAGAAACGCAGAGCCGTTGGCGTAGAAACTGCAAAGGAGTGCTGCAGCTGGCAAGGCATTGGCAGCCGGGTCCTGGAGCGCAAAGGCCAGCGGGACGACGCCATAGAAGACAAAATCGAGCGTTATATCGAGATACCCGCCCAGATCGGTTTTCCGGGTCGCCCGCGCAACGGCACCATCCAGGCCGTCGGCGAGGCGGTTGAACGCGATCAGGACAAAGCCAAGGAGAAAATAACCCGTTGCAATTGCGACCGCGGCCCCCATTCCCATTGCGAATCCGACCAGCGTGACGAAGATGGGACCGACACCGGCATTGGCAAGCGCGAGGCCAAGGCGATTGAGGAGCGGGTCGATCAAGGGTCGGATACGGGCGTCGAACACTAATTGAGGTTCCTGACTTGGACAAATCAGCGCTGTAAATGCAAAATCCTTTCGGAAATCACAAGTAAGTCTCTTTCACGCTTATGTCATTCGCCCTATAAGCCCTTCCTGAAGTTGCGGGTAACCGCCCCAGGATTGAAGGAACAACCGTGTCAGGCAGTTACAGCGCCATTACGCAGGGAATCGAAGTCTCTGTCGAGCCGTTTTATCTGGACGATGAATCGAAACCGGAAGAGAGCGAATTCATCTGGGCGTATATGGTCGAGATCCACAATAGCGGTTCCGAACCTGTGCAGTTGAAAACGCGGCACTGGCAGATCACCGACGGCTTCGGCCGTCTGGAGGAAGTAAACGGCGAGGGTGTTGTCGGGGAGCAGCCGGTGATAGAGCCCGGCGAAACCTATGAATATTCATCGCATTGCCCGCTATCGACAGACAACGGCATCATGGCGGGATCGTACGCCATGGAACGGCCGGACGGCAGCCGTTTTCACGTCGCCATCCCACCATTTTCCCTGGACCTGCCGGACGCGATCCGCAGCCTGAATTGACGGTGTTCGCCGGTACGCGGAGCCTATCGTCAGCCCCGCGATCAACCTTACCGGTACACGCTGAAAAGCTGGGTCAGACCTTGCGGTGACGGGCAATCGCGCCGCGTTCGATGGCCGCAACGGTCAGTTTGTCGAGGCGAAAACGGTCACGAAGCATCTGCAGGACGCGGAGTTCTTCCTGTTCGACGTGTAGATCAGCCGCGGCAACTTCCACTGCCAGAGCATAGGCAGTGTCGTAGAGTTTCGCAGGCAGGACGTCGCCGACCAGTTCCAGGACAAGCGACAGGCCATTTTCTTCCTGAAGGATGTCGCCACACCGTTGAGCGGCCGGAATGATCCTGTTTTCGTTGTAGGTTTCAAACACCGGCAACATTTTGATCATGTCACCGATCGTGGCCAGTTCCTTGTCCGTCATTGCGTTGTCTGATGCTGACACAATCACCATCACGTAAATGAGGGCTTCCTGAACGCTGATCGGTTCATTGCTAGACACTATTCAATCTCCAGTGCGGTCCGGTTTTGGACAAATCGAGGCCCGGTTTATAGCGTTGTCAGGAAAGCTTCAAGTCACGGAAAGGCGACAATCGATTGACGTTTGCGTCGTGCTTTTCTAGTGTCGCGCCGCAACATACGGCTTCGCGTCAGTAAACCAGCCGGAATTGCACTGACTTCTTCCAATTTAGCAGAATGAAACCCGAACATGACCGACCAATCCCTGCCTTCGCTTGACCTTTCGCAAGAATTTGTCGAGGCGGCCACCAAATCGAAAGCGTGGCCGTTCGAAGAAGCGCGAAAACTGGTCAAACGTATCGGAAGTCGGGAATTGGAAAAACCGGTTCTGTTTGAAACGGGATACGGCCCTTCCGGGCTGCCACATATCGGTACCTTTGGCGAAGTGCTGCGTACCACCATGGTGCGAACGGCTTTTCGCTTGCTGACCGAAGACCGGATTCCGACCCGGCTTCTGTGCTTTTCCGATGATATGGATGGCATGCGCAAGATTCCGGAAAACGTTCCGGACCGTGCAGCGCTGGAGCCCTACCTGCAGATGCCGCTCAGCACCGTCCCGAACCCCTTTGGCGGCGACTATGAGAGTTTTGCAGCGCACAACAATGCCATGCTGCGCCGGTTCCTGGACACATTCGGCTTTGATTATGAATTCGCAAGTGCGACCGAGTACTACACATCCGGAAAATTTGATGAAGTGCTTGTCCGGGCGACCGAAAAGTACCGGAAGATCATGGACGTGATGCTGCCGACACTCGGTGAGGAACGTCAGGCCACCTATTCTCCATTTCTGCCGATCTCGCCGACGTCGGGCCGTGTTCTTTATGTGCCCATGAAAGACGTGAACCCCAGGGATGGAACGATCACGTTTGACGATGAAACCGGAGAGGAAATCACCCTGTCCGTGACCGGCGGCAAGGTGAAACTGCAGTGGAAACCGGATTTCGGGATGCGCTGGGCGGCTCTTGATGTCGACTTCGAGATGTTCGGCAAGGATCACCAGACCAATGCACCGATCTATGACAAGATCTGCAACATCCTGGGTGGCAAGGCTCCGGAGCACTACGTCTATGAACTCTTCCTTGACGAAAACGGTGAGAAAATCTCAAAGTCGAAGGGCAACGGTCTGTCGATCGACGAATGGCTGACTTATGCGTCGCCGGAAAGCCTCGCGCTCTATAATTTTCAGAAGCCGAAAACAGCCAAGAAACTCTATTTCGATGTCATTCCGAAGGCCGTGGACGAATACTATACCTTCGTCCAGAAATATGAGCAGATGCCGGTGGAGCAGAGACTTCAGAATCCGGCCTGGCACATCCATTCCGGAAACATTCCGAAGATTGATATGCCGGTTCCCTTCGCCATGCTGTTGAACCTTGTTTCCGCGTCGAATGCGGAAAACAAAGAGGTGCTTTGGGCCTTCATTTCCCGCTACGCGTCCGGCGTGACGGCCGAAACGCACCCGGAACTGGACGCGCTGGTTGGCTATGCGATCCGCTATTTCGATGATTTCGTCAAACCGACGAAATCCTTCAAGGTTCCCGATGACACCGAGCGCATGGCGCTCGAACAGCTGGACGCAAAACTGGCCGGTCTTCCTGAGAATGCGGACGGGGCCGAAATCCAGGACGCGGTCCTGGACGTTGCCCGCGCAATCGAACGTTATCAGGACCCGAAAAAGAAGGGGCCGGACGGCGGTCCTGGCGTGTCGGTGGCCTGGTTCTCCGCGCTCTACCAGCTGCTTCTGGGGCAGGAGAAGGGCCCGCGTTTCGGGTCTTTCGTCGCCCTTTACGGCATTGACGAAACGCGCGAGATGATCCGCAAGGCATTGACCGGCGAACTGGCTGCCTGAACCAGATGTACAAAACGGGGTGGAGATTTTGTCTTCATCCCTTTTTGTCAATCGGACGACACGATTGTCCGAACACGTTCCAGGCTGGCATCGAGGCCTTTCTCTATAAGTCTGGCCGCCCCGAGTTCCTGAAGCTTCTTGAGGCCTGCGGTGGTCGTGCCCCCGTAGTCGACCATTTCCTTCACAAAGAAATCAGGTGGATGGTCACTAACCGACATCAGTTGACCACTCGACAGAAACAACTGCTTGACCGACTTCACAGCCGCTTCCGGGGCGACATTGTTTGCCAGGGCGTATTGCACAAGACAATCGGCAAAAAAGGCGGCAAAGCCGGGCACAGGACCTGTGAGGACAGTGAAAACTTCGATCTGTCCTTCGTCCGGCACCTCATCCGCAGAGCCAATTGCCGACAATAGCTCTTGAACAGTTCTGCGGTCGGTAGCGCTCAATCCATCTTTTGCAAACCAGGCAGAATAGGCTGACCTTTGCCGGGCAGCAGGGCTCGACATTGCGCGCACGGCCTTGTGTGTTCCCGCCAATTCCCGAATCTGCCTGTGCGAGACACCTGCCATAACCGAGATAACCAGCTTGTCCCTGGCCGAAACATCCAACTCGCCAGTCTGGGTGGGCGGGACGGACAGAACGATCACGTCACAGGCGTCGGCAAGAATCTGGTTTGAGGGGGTAAAATTGACTTCTGGCCAATCGGCGAATTCGCCTGCATTACCGGACCGGTTTGAGATCCAGAGATCTTGCGGCCGTATGTGATCGCTTTCAAGCCAGCCGGTTGCCATGGCGGCGCCAAGCTGGCCCGTTCCACCAACGATCCCGACCTTGAGTTTGTGTGACATGGCGGTCTCCGATAAGCGACAGGTTTTTTTGGGAGTCTAGAGGGAAACTGACGGAACGCGGGTAAGTTAATCGACGTCTTCCGGAAGGGATACGACAGCGCAGGGCGTTCGTCACAGTTTGACAATGTGTCCCGAAACCGACCAACCCTGCATCATTGCTGTGGAAGATCTTCAATGACGTCCGGCTCGAATCCGAAGAACTCCTGGTTTGGATCGGTCGACTCCGTTCGTTGGCTCCACTCGACGATTTCCGGTTCCAGATCCTCAAGACCAGGCAGGGGTGCATTCGGATCGGCATCCCATCGTGAGTCAGGGGTCGCAAATTGCCACTGGTCCTGCCACTTTCCGAGTTTCCGCTGTTCGGCCAGAAGTGCGAAGTCCTGAAATCCCTCAGGGGCGCCGGGCGCCGGATCCGCCCAACCATAGCGCACAAGACGGGTGCTCAAGTCGATCTTGCCACGTTTGCAGGTCGCCAATATTTCTTGCGGTCCGGTTTCTGCAATCTTTTCGCATGTGATCTTGAATTGGCGGATCAGGCCGCGCAAAAAGGTTCTGGCGCGCGTGCCGCAGGGCCAGACGCCGCCTTGCTGGGCGACGCAGGTTTCATCTATCCTCATCGGCTCGATATGCGCGAGCGTAACGACCAGTTTCTTCGATTTTATTCGGCCACCGTCCAGAACCTGCACCCGAATGAGTTCAAGTGGTCCGTCCGGAACCGGTTCGACCGGCGGATTGGCGAGCTCCTGAAACCGTTTGGAAGGTTCTATGCGCTTCAGGCCACCGCTGACCTGAGGTGCGGAAACCCCGTCGGGTGAGACATTGCGTATGTCCACCGGGAGCGGTGCTGCTGTCGCGACAGGATCATCCGAAGACAACTTTCCCGCGGCCGGAATTTCGAGCTCGGAAATTTCGTCTGTCGTTTCCGCAAGACCAGGTCTTAGCGCATCGGCAATTAGTGCTTCCGGAGTTTCGGGCGGTTCTGCCAGCAGCAACCAGGCAACCACACCGCCGGAGACGGTGAGCAAGAGAGCAGGCACCAGGAAAGGCCGAAGCTTCATCGCGAGTCACTTGTTTCCTTTTAGGGTTCAATCATACGACCAGGAAAAACGAATTCCGAGAATTTTAAGCGACGCCATACTGCATTTTCCCTGTGAATTTGTCATTCCTCAAGAAAGTCCGGCGGTCCGGCTTGTTTGGCGGCAGCCCTGTGAGTAGTGTCCGCGCGGATCGAGGCCGGTCCCGCAAAGATCGGCAAAACAGGAACAGTCGCGGTATTAGGCAGTCATGACACTGATTTTCAAGATCGTCCCGAGAACGATGTGGCAGGACGCCGTCGACGCGGGTGTCTTCAAGGGTGCACCGATCGATCTGGCCGACGGATTCATTCATTTTTCGACAGCGCAGCAGGCCCGGGAAACAGCGGCAAAGCACTTCAGCGGCCAGACGGATCTGCTGCTGGCTGCATTTGACGCCGAAACACTCGGAGAAGCCCTGAAATGGGAGCCCTCACGGGGTGGGGCGCTGTTTCCGCACTTGTATGATGATTTGCGGCCGGGAGATGCAATCTGGGTTCGCGAGCTGCCGTTGTCCGACGAGGAAACGCACGTCTTTCCGGAGCTTGATGAATGAGGTCCGGCTGGATTGAAAATGTTGCACTGAAGGGACTTCATTGTCTTGATGCGGAAAATGCGCACCGTCTGACAGTACTTGCCCTGAAAGCAGGGTTGATTTCGGGTGGCGACATGTCAACCGACCCGCGTCTTGCCTCGAGTTTCTGGGATCTGGATTTTCCCAATCCGCTCGGCATGGCAGCCGGGTTCGACAAAAACGCCGAAGTGCCCGATGCACTCCTGAAACTGGGATTTGGCTTTACGGAAGTCGGCTCCGTGACGCCCAGACCCCAACCTGGCAATCCGCGGCCGCGCGTGTTTCGGCTGCCGGTTGATGAAGGCGTCATCAACCGCTATGGCTTCAACAATGATGGCCACACGGCAATGCGCAAACGTCTCTTGTCGAGAAAGCGGAACGAGGGGATAGTCGGCATCAACGTCGGTGCGAACAAGGACGCATCTGATCGAATTGCCGACTATGTCGCCGGAATAACCGAGTTCGCCGACATGGCTTCCTATTTCACTGTCAACATTTCGTCGCCGAACACGCCGGGTCTGAGGGATCTGCAGGCGCGTTCGGCTCTGGCCGATCTGCTGCAGGCTGTCGTTTCGGCGCGCGATCTGTGTGCAGACAAGGCGGGACGCCGGGTGCCGTTGCTGCTCAAGATTGCGCCCGACGTCGTTGATGAAGATCTGAAGGACATTGTCGAAGAGGTGCTGGAAAAGTCCTTCGACGGATTGATTGTCTCCAACACGACCGTCGGCAGAGACGAACTGGCTGGAACCGGACCTCATCAGGAAACAGGAGGGCTGTCCGGCAGACCGCTCTTCAGGAAATCGACGGCCGTTCTCGCACGCGCCCGCAAGCTGGCGGGTCCGGACCTTCCCATTGTCGGCGTTGGTGGCATCGATAGTGCCGAAACCGCCTGGACAAAAATCACTGCCGGCGCTGATCTGCTGCAGCTCTATTCGTCGCTTGTCTTCAAGGGACCGGCTTTGATCGGCGAGATCCTGTCGGGACTTGCGGACAATCTCGACCACTATGGCTATGGGTCCTTGCGGGAAGCACGTGACCTGAATGTGGATGCCTGGGCATCAGAACAGATCTAGACCTGCGCAAAGGCCTTGTCGGCGCGCCGCCCGCATGCGGCCAGAAGCGTCACGCCGCGCAATCCCAGGAAAATCGACAGCGCGAGCCAGAGACCATGATTTCCCAACAGTGGAAACAGGACATGGTAAGCGGCGATGTAGACTGCGAGGGACAGCAGCATCATGTTCCGCATTGTGCCTGACCAGGTTGCACCGATGTAAATTCCGTCCATCTGAAAGGCCAGAACACCGAGCAACGGTGCCAGGATGGCCCAGATGAGATAGGCATTCCCAAGCGCCCGAACCTCGTCGGAAGTCGTCATGAAATCGATCAGGGCCGACCCGAAAATCACGAAGACGGCAGACAGCAAACCTGCCATTGCGAAGCTCCACAATGCAGTCAGTTTGAGTGTCCGGTCGAAGGCAGGGCGGAACTTTGCTCCGACGGCCCGGCCTGCCAGTTGCTCTGCAGCGGTTGCAAGTCCGTCGAGGAAGTATCCGGAAACCAGTATGAATTTTTCGAGGACAGCGTTGGCAGCCAGCACCGTATCGCCCTGGTCTGCCGAGCGGGCCATGAAGAACGCATAGGCATAAAGAAGCGCAAAGGACCGGATCAGGATGTCCCGATTGAGGGCCATCATGCGCAACAAAAGCCGCCTGTTGAAAATGATCGCGGGTTTCGGCCAGGTTCCGCGCCGGACGCTGGTCAATATCAGGAAAAGGCCGAGCAGTGTTGCCGCTGCCTCGCTCAAGACGGTCGCCGCCGCAACACCTTCGACGCTCCACCCGAGTCCCATGACAAACCAGATGCTGAGGACAATGTTCAACCCGTTCAGGACAAGCTGCAGCAGCAGCCCGGTGCCCGCCCGGCCAAGGCCGATGAACCATCCAAGTATGGCGAAGTTCGCAAGAAGGAAAGGCGAGCTGAGCACGCGTATGTCGAAGTAGCGGGCCGTGACGGATCGAACATCGGCACTGCCACCGAGAAACCATTGGCCGGTTTCCCGGATTGGTGACTGGAGCGCGATTACCAGAACACCGCCGGCAAGCGCAATGACGAGCGCTCTCAAAAGGGTTGCCTTGATCTCCTCTTCGTTGCGTGCTCCGGCGGCCTGAGCCGTCAGTCCTGTCGTTCCCGCGCGCAGAAAGCTGAATGTGGTGAACACCAGGTCGAATATGATCCCGCCAAGTGCGATCCCGCCAAGCAGCACGGCATCGCCGAGCCGTCCAATGACAGCCATGTCGACCACGCCCAGAAGCGGTGTCGACAAATAGCCGAGTGTCATCGGAATGGCGATTGCCAGCACGGAACGGTGTGTCACTGCGAAGGAAAGGCGGGACGGATCATCCGTGCCATTGGAATGGGGCATGAGGGGCTCTGATCTGAATAAGGGTCCTTCATGTCCAGCGACAACGCATTCGTCAATCGCTTTTCGGATTTTTGCCCGTTTCCGGGTAACTGGTTCCCCAATCATAAAGCGCTTCGAGAACCGGTCCGAACCTTGCACCCATTTCCGTCAGCACGTATTCGGCGCGCGGAGGATGACTGGAATAAAGTTGACGCTCCAGAATGCCGGTGTTTTCCAGATGCTTGAGGCGGTTGGAAAGTGTGTTCGGCGACAATCCCAATTCCTGCTGGAGGTCCTGGAACCTTCGCTTTTTTCCTTCCAGAAAGAATTCCCGGAGGATCAGAAAAGACCATTGGTCTGTCAGAATATCTGTCGCCCGGCGGATCGGGCAGTGAGCGCGGGAAATATCTTTCATGAACTGAAATGTAGGTGGCCCATTGCAATTTGTGAAGTAACTACGAAATTAGTAGTCACTTCACAAATGGAAGTAAGGAGAAAAGTTCATGTTTTCGACGTTCCTGGAATTTTATGTCCGCGCGTTCGCCACGCTACTGCCGATCCTCGCCGTCGTTGTGGTTGCAATAGCTGCACAAAGGGCAAAATTGTCCTTGCGCAAAACCGCGGGTGCGCTGTCGGTGCTCGGGCTTGTTTTCGGTCTTTGGTACGCCTTGGCGGCAAGAGTGGGTGAGATTGGGCTTCTGATGCCGCCCCAGACGCCGACTGGCATACCCTATGTCCTGTTTTTCCTGTTTGGCGGGGCAGGTTTGCTGGTGTTGTTGGGCAACGTGACGCACGTCGGGCGTCGAATTGTCGAAAGCGCAGATCAGCGTGAGATGATTGCCTTTCAGGTGCCGAGGGTAATGGGGTTTGTGTTTCTTGTCGGTTGGGCCTTCGGCGAAATTCCCTGGCAATTTGCGCTGCCCGCGGGGGTCGGCGACATCTGGGCCGGAATTGCAGGATGGCAGGCTTTCAAGGCACTTGAGCAGGGCAGGGCGAATGCAAACGCGCTCGTTTGGCGAGCCAACATTATCGGTCTTGCCGATTTCGCAATTGCAGTCCTGACCGGCGTTCTGACCTCGGAAGGTTTCCTGCACGTCATGGCACTGGAAGAACCGAACATCATCAACAACTTCCCGCTTGTTCTGTTTCCAGCCTTCTTTGTTCCGATCTTTCTCGCTGCGCACGTCTTTTCGACCCTGCAGCTCCGTCGCGCGGTTCGCCAAAGCACGGTGAATGCATGACAAACCAGCCGCCGGTGCACGAGCTGCCGGCGGCATTTGCCGGACTGGCAGGAAATGAGAGAAGCACTATAGTGCACCTGATGCCTTTGCCGATCGTTCACCACCCGGCCTATTGCGCCGACCTACCCGCAAATCACCGGTTTCCCATGGACAAGTTTCGAGCGGTCGCCGATTTGATCCGTGCGGAAAGCCTGCTTGACGGGCGATCTTTTTTCCGCCCGCGGCCTGCACCATTTGAATGGATCGCCCTTGCGCATGATCCGGCATATGTCGATCAGGTCTTCAACGGCAAGGTTCCGGCGAAGATCGCCCGGGAAATCGGATTTCCGCTGCGTGCCGACATTGCGCTGCGCGCCCGGTGTGCCACAGGTGGCACTGTTTTGACCGGTTATCTTGCTCTTGAGCATGGCATCGCCTGTAACACGGCTGGCGGCAGCCACCACGCGCGCCGTCTCCATGGCGCAGGCTTCTGTGTATTCAACGATGTAGCCGTGGCAATTAGGGTCATGCAGGCGGACAACGCCATCCGAAAGGTGCTCGTACTTGATCTGGACGTCCACCAGGGCGACGGCACTGCGGACATCTTTCGAGGAGACCCTGACGTCTTCACTTTCTCAATGCATTCTCAGAAGAATTATCCAGTCCGCAAGGTCCCCTCGCATCTTGATATCGGATTGCCGGACGAAACCGGCGACGAGGGTTACATGAAGTCGCTGCGTGCTGTTTTACCGGACCTTCTTGAACGTGAACGTTGGGACATTGTTTTCTACAATGCCGGTGTCGACCCTTATGAGCACGACCGTCTCGGGCGGCTGAAACTGTCGCGGGACGGGCTACGACAGAGGGACCGTTATGTGATCGAAAAGGCAAGATCCCAAGGACTGCCGATCGCCGGTGTGCTGGGCGGGGGGTACTCGACTGATATTGATGAGCTTGCGGACCGCCACGTCACGCTGCACAGGACTGCGAGGGTTGTGGCAGCAAAGAGCCAGGGGTGACCCGGCTCCGGATATCAGCGTGAACGGCCCATAGCGAGGAGCCGCGTGATCATCCAGATGGGAACCACCACGATCGCCCCGACCACCAGATAACTGCCAAGTCTGCCGATTGCGTGAAAACCCATGTTCCAAAGTCGCTCGAAGAAATTGACAGTCATACTGACCAGATCGAGAGGATCCAGGTTGAGTGCGGAAAGAATGATTCCAACGACAAAGGAAAGAAACACGAGCCGCAGGAGAACCTGGGCGGGAGACCCACCTAGAAATCTGCTCAGGCCGCTGTCGGACATGTGTTCCTCCGGAATGTGAAATCGGTAGATAGCTATCCCGGTTAGTTAAGATCAATTGACCACAATTACAACTTGGTTCCGGCTGCATCTTGGAAAGTGTCCACGAAACAGAACCCTGCGATTTGTTACAATATCCCGCATGACGTGTCGTGAATAGTTAAATCCTTGAGGTCTCAAGCCAAAGACACATTAGTCGCGCTCGCGTAAGAAAGAAATCGGGTAGCTGAGACTTTTCGTTTGCGGAATGCCCACTTCTGCCTTCGATTAGGTTACCTCTGCTTGCAGCGAAAGATAATCCCGAACCGGTTCACTCCGGTACGGACTATAAAAAGGCATGTTGCAGGATCGGTCCGGGACGGGATGGTACACCTCTCGCAGTTTGAGGGCTTCTATTCCGGGAAAACGTCAGTCAGGGAGTACTGGGCGTTTCAAGGACCTTTGAATTATCTCTGGCACGGCGGTGGTACAGCCCGTAACCGCCACCGTGCCGAAATTCTCCGGCTGAAATGTGCATCGACAGGATCAGAACAAACCCTAGTCGGCACGCATACGCGTCTTTCGCTCAGATAGTTCTTTTGAACGACTCACGGGATGGGGCATCTTGGTGAGGCGGACAATGCCGGCCCTTTTTCGCGGACCGCCGCCAGCTTCGGTGTTTTTTGCTGATCCTTCCCGGAATTTGCGCGGCGACATGCCAAACCAGGACTTGACCGCTCTGGAAAACGTGCTGAGTTCAGAAAATCCGATGAGGTATGCGATTTCCTTCATCGGCAGATCGGTGCCGCGCAGATATCGCTCGGCAGCCGAGCGGCGGATTTCCTCGCTCAACTTGCGGAAGCTTGTGCCTTCCTTTTCCAGAAGTCTTTGCACCGCTCTTTGCGACATGCCGAGTTTGGCCGAAATGTGGGGCAGGGTGCACGCGCCATGGGCAAGGTTGGATGCCACCTCGTTTGCAATTCTCGTCAGGGGCGATTCAAGCTGCCCGAAACGGTCCAGTTCCTCCATCGCGGCTTTGAGTATGATCTCGTAAAGGTGCGTATCGCTGCGTTGCAGCGGTCGTGACAGCAGTGACCGAGGTATGAAAATCCGGTTGTGTGACGCTCCGAATTTCAAGCGCCCCTGATACTTCTTCTGAAAGGCCGAAGTGTTTTGCGGTGCCGTGGTCGCCAGTTCGATCAGGATTGGCGGAACCTGCATGTCCAGGGCCCGTTCCAGTTGCTGGGTTGCCCATCCGGTTCTGGCAAACATGTTTTGTCGCCATTCACCGCGGCCCTCCAGAATGGGCCACTCGACGTACCCGCCAGTCTCGCCTTCTTCGAAAGTCAACCGGTAAGCGTTCGTGCGGATCGGGATGAACTTTATCCAGGCAACACACGCATCCCGCAGGGTTGGTGCACACGAGAACAGATAGTCGAAGATGGAAAAACAACCGATTTCAACATTGTTGAACAGATCGAACATGACGCCATCGTCGCCAAGCGCCTTGGCAACATATTCAAAAACGCCGTGCCAGGCGGTAATGGGAACAGTACCTTGAGGATCTTCGATGCACGCAAGATCAAAGTTATACAGCTCGGCAATATGCGGCCAGTTCAAATCGGTGTTTGAACTGAAATCCCGCAATACCCGGAACACGTCCGCGCGTGCCCATTCGCCTTCAAGCGGCATTCTTTTCTCCGGCCAACCCGTGCACAGTTGTATCGCAAACTCTGCATGACATGACAACGCGGATCAAGACACGATGGTCAATAACATTACCATTTCAGACTAAGGGATGAACCATCTCCGTGCCGGAGATGGTTCGAGAATCAATTACGCAGCGTTTTTAGTTGCTTGTTCTGGATTGGGGGGGAACTTTCCGTAAAAGGATTCGTTTTCTCTGGCCATATCACGCAGCAGTTTGTTCGGCTTGAAGCGCGGTCCCCACTTGCGGGTAAACTTCTTGCAGAGGTCCACGAACGCTGCGGTACCCATCATGTCGATGTAACTGAGCGTCCCGCCCGTATAGGGCGCAAAGCCGAAACCGAGGATGGAACCGACGTCGGCTTCGCGAACATCCGTCAGGCATTTTTCCTCGAAGATCCGTGCTGTCTCCAGCGCCTGCATGACCAGAAGCCGCTGCTTGAGTTCCTCGATATTGAAGTTTTCCGCCGGTTTGGGTTGACCGGTTACATCCGTGATCCCGGGCCACAAAGTCTTGTCCTTGCCCTTGTAGTCGTAGAACCCCTTGCCATTCTTGCGGCCGAACCGTTCCTGCTTGACCACCATTGCCTCAAGAATGTTGTCGAGCGGTCCCTCAACATATTTTACACCGAGATCCTTGCGGGTGGCCGAAACAATCTTCCAGGCAAGGTCGAGTGCCACCTCGTCACCAAGCGACAGCGGACCGACTGGCATTCCGGCCATTCTGCCCGCGTTTTCGATCATCGCGGCGGGAACACCGTCGGCGAGCATCATCAGACCCTCGCGGATATAGGTCATCACGACGCGTGACGTATAGAAACCACGGCTGTCATTGACAACAATCGGCGTCTTCTTGATCGCCTTGATGTAGTCCAGAGCCATTGCCAACGCCCGGTCGGATGTGCGTTTGCCGAGGATCACCTCAACTAGCATCATCTTGTCGACCGGCGAGAAGAAGTGGATGCCGATGAAGTTTTTCGGACGCTTCGAGGCCTGTGCAAGTGACGTGATCGGGAGCGTCGAGGTGTTGGAGGCGAATATGGCGCGCGATTTCATCACGGTTTCGGCTTTCTCGGTAACCGTTTTCTTGATGTCGCGGTCCTCGAAAACAGCTTCAATGACAAGATCGCAGTCTGCCAGCGCCTCATAGTCGGCGGTTGGATTGATACGCGCCAGCAGTTTTTGCTTCTGCTCTTCGCTGGCCCTGCCGCGTTTGATCGCCTTGCTCATCAATTCGTCAGAATGCGCCTTGCCCTTGTCAGCTGCCTCCTGTTCGCGATCAATCAGAACGACATCGATACCCGCCTTGGCGGAGACATAGGCGATGCCGGCGCCCATGAAACCGGCACCCAGGATACCGACTTTCCTGATCTTGTTCGGACGCTGGCCTTCCGGACGGCGTGCGAGCTTGTTCAATTCCTGCATGGAAACAAACAGGGAGCGGATCATGTTGGCAGCTTCTGGCGTCTGAAGCACCTTGGCAAAATAGCGGCTCTCGACCTTAAGGGCGAGGTCCATCGGCAGCTGAAGGCCTTCGACCACGGCATGAAGCAGGTAGCGTGCACCTGGATAGTTGTCATGGGTCTCGCGTCGGTATATCGCGTTGGCTGCCGGCCAGAACTGGAACCCTGCCGGGGAATACACTTTACCGCTCGGCAGCCTGTAGCCCTTCTTGTCCCAGTCCTTGACCGGGTCGAGCCCGGCATTCAGCAGTTTTCTGGCTGCTGCAACAAGCTTATTGGTGCCTGTGACCTCGTCAACCAGTTTCATTTGTTTTGCTTGCGGTGCGCGCAGGGTTCTTCCTTGCAGGAGGAATTGCATGCCCTGCTGGCCATCGGTCATGCGCATGACGCGCTGCGTTCCGCCAGCACCTGGAAACAGTCCGACCTTGACTTCCGGAAGTCCCATCTTCAGGCCTTCGTCAACGATGCGTGCGTGACAGGCCAGAGCCAGTTCCGTACCGCCACCCATGCATGTGCCGCAAACCGCGGCCACAAAGGGTTTGCCGCAGGTTTCAAGCTTTCGATAGACCAGCGTGAGTTTGCGCGAGCCTTCATAAAGTGCCTTGGCAGCACCTTCAGGATCATTGCCGCGCTTCACGTGGAAATCTTTCAGAAGACCTTCCATCATTGTCAGATCCGCGCCACCCGAAAAGGCCGCCTTGCCGGATTGAATAATGGCACCCTTGATTGCGTGGTCTCCTGCAACCTGATCGACGATCGCCTCGAGTTCGTCCATGACCGACAGGTCTATGACGTTCATGGATTTCTCGGGCATGTCCCAGGTGATGAGAGCGATGCCGTCTTCGTCCGTCTCTATCGTGAAATTCTTGTAGCTCATGGGAATATCTCCTCGATTCAGACACCGTTCGAATGCAGATCGTTCGACTGCAAATGGGCGCGCTGCTGCGCGGCCGACCTGGTGCCTTCGGCGACAACATCGCCCGTGTGTTTCGTTTCTGCCGGTTCGAAAAGCATCACCCAGCATTCACTTTCTGCGATCGGATTGTGCTGGATACCCTTGGGTACGACATGCATATCACCGGCGGTGAGAACCGCATTTTCCCTGTCGCGGTAACGAATGGTCAGGCTGCCCTTCACGATGAAGAACAACTCGTCCTCATCCTCATGGTCGTGCCAGACAAATTCGCCTTTCAGCTTCGCGAGTTTGACACTCTGGTCATTCACATCCGCAACCACGCGCGGCGACCAGTATTCGGTGATCTCTGCGAATTCCGCGTCAATGTTGCTGATCATCACTCAGACCCGCTCAATGATGGTGGCCGTACCCATGCCAGCGCCGATGCAAAGCGTGACCAGGGCCGTGTTGAGGTCGCGGCGTTCGAGTTCATCCAGCACTGTACCGAGGATCATCGCACCGGTCGCGCCCAGCGGGTGACCCATGGCAATAGCACCGCCATTGACGTTGACGATGTCCGGATCCAGATCGAACGCCTGCTGATAGCGCAGCACCACGGAGGCAAAGGCTTCGTTGATCTCGATGAGATCCATGTCCTTCATGTCCATCTTGGCGTTTTTCAAGAGTTTCTCGGTGACGTCCACGGGGCCTGTAAGCATGAGTGCGGGTTCTGATCCGATGTTGGCAAATGCCTTGATCCGAGCACGAGGCTTGAGGCCCGAGGATCGGCCGGCCGTGCTGGAGCCGATCAGGACAGCCGCAGCGCCATCTACAATGCCGGAAGAGTTTCCTGCATGGTGCACGTGTTTGACGGCCTCGATTTCCGGATGGGCCTGAATGCCGACTGCATCGAATCCGCCCATGTTGCCCATCAACTCGAAGGAAGGATTGAGTGCGGCGAGAGACTGCATGTCTGTTTCCGGCCGCATGTGTTCGTCCCGGTCGAGAATTGTAATGCCGTTTATGTCCCGGACTGGAATGACAGACTTCGAAAACCGGCCTTCTTTCCATGATTTGCCGGCACGTTTCTGGCTTTCGACGGCATAGGAATCGCAGTCGTCACGATTGAAACCGTATTTGGTAGCGATCAGATCTGCCGACACGCCCTGGGGCATAAAATAGGACGGCACGGCCACCTGAGGCTCAATGGGCCAAGCTCCCCCGGAGGCACCGATGCCGACCCGGCTCATACTCTCGACTCCACCGGCTATGACCAGCTTGTGCTGGCCGGACATGACCTGGGCTGACGCCATATTGACTGCATCGAGGCCGGAAGCGCAGAAGCGGTTGATCTGCATGCCGGGAACGGAGGTAGCGTATCCGGCTGCAAACACTGCGGCGCGGGCGACGTCGCCGCCCGCTTCCCCGACCGGGTCGACGCAGCCCAGAACGACGTCGTCAACCTTGGCCGTAGCGAGACCGTTCCTGTCCCGGACTGCCTCCAATGCGGTTGCGGCCAGCCGCACCGACGGCACTTCATGGAGTGCGCCGTCCTTCTTGCCGCGGCCCCGCGGGGTCCGCACGTGATCGAAGATATAGGCTTCAGCCATCTGGTCCTCCTTCGGAAGGTTGTTTACGTGGCATCCGGCATGGGGTGGCCGGGCATCAGATCATAGGGATGTTTCCAGCCGGGCAGTGCCTTGATCCGCTCAAGCCAGGCAATGACATTGGGGTAGGGCGCAAAATCGGTCCCGATTTCGTCCCGGACATAAAGGTATCCACACAGTGAAAAATCGGCAGTGGTCGGCTTGTCACCGATGGCGAACGCGTGACTTTCAAAGTGCTTTTCAAGAATGGCGAGCGCTCCCTTCAGCCGGCCGTCAAGGAACTTGGTAACCTCGTTTTCACCGGTCTTGACGAGGGTGCGCATGTACCTCAGCGGGCCGGCCACACCCGAAACCTTCTGGTTGTCGAAAATGGTCCAGCGCAGGATTTCGCGGCGCTCATCGTCATCCGCCCCGCCGAACTTGCCAAAAACGTCGGTAAGATAGTCCAGAATGACGCCGGACTGTGACAGGGATCGCGAGCCACGAACCAGAACGGGAACTTCTCCCATCTCGTTCACGGTGTTGCGGAATGCATCCGTGCGCGTCTCGCCGCCGAAAAAGTCCACCCATTTCGGTTCCCAGTCGGCGCCGCACAATTCCAGCATAAGGGCCGCCTTGTAAGAGTGGCCTGACTGGGCCATGCAATAAAGAACGTGTTCGGCCATACCTGTTTCATCTCCCTGGCAAATCTTGTCGGCTGAGAGCCTACACCGGCGATTGCGGATTCGCGCGGGTGAAGTTCCGGCCCGGCAAGTCCGGACCGGTCGGGCCTAGAATGCGTCTGCGTCCATAGACATCATCGTCTCGGAACCGGAGGAGATCCGGGCAAGATGAGCAGCCGTCTCCGGCAAGGCACGCTCCATGAAGAAGGTGCCGAAGGCCAGTTTGTTTTGCAGCCAGTCGGCATTGTCACCTGCGCCTTCGGCAAGCTGATCCCTGATGGTCTTGGCCATCTTCGCCCACATGTAACCAAGTGCCACAAGACCGAACAGATGCATGTAGTCGACAGCGCCCGCGCCTGCATTGTCCGGATTCTTCATGGCATTGTTCATGAACCACATGGTCGCTGCCTGCAGGTCGTCCGCTCCATTTTTCAACGGGGCCGTGAACGCTGCCAGGTCTTCGTTGTCCTTGTTTTCCTTCAGAAACGTATTGACTTCGTTGAAGAAACTCATGACGGCTCGGCCACCGTTCGCCGGTAACTTGCGGCCGACAAGGTCAAGTGCCTGGATGCCGTTCGCCCCTTCATAGATCATGGCAATGCGTGCATCGCGCACAAACTGGTCCATTCCCCACTCTGCGATGTAACCGTGACCGCCATACAACTGCTGTGCGTTGACCGCATTGGCGAAACCGGTATCGCTCAGGACGCCCTTGAGGACCGGGGTCATCAAACCCATCATGTCGTCGGAATATTGCCTGTCTTTCTCATCGTCCGCGCGATGCGAATTGTCGCCATGAAGCGCGGTCCAGATGACAAGCGCCCGTGCTGCCTCGTTGAAGGCGCGAATGGACATCAGAGTTCGGCGTACATCCGGGTGCACGATGATCGGGTCTGCAGCCTTGTCCGGAGCTTTCGGGCCCGTCAGCGAGCGGCCCTGCAAGCGGTCTTTTGCATAGGTTGCCGCGTTCTGATAGGCGACTTCGGACTGGGACAATCCCTGAACCGCAACCCCGAGGCGGGCTTCGTTCATCATGACGAACATGGCCTTCAGGCCCTTGCTCTCTTCGCCGACGAGCCAGCCGGTGGCCTCGTCATAGTTCATCACGCAGGTCGCGTTGCCGTGAATGCCCATCTTGTGTTCGATCGACCCGCATGAAACGCCGTTGTTGTCGCCCACCGATCCGTCGTCACCGATCGCGTTGCGGGGGACCACGAACAGCGAAATGCCTTTGACACCCTCTGGAGCCCCCTCTATGCGGGCAAGAACAAGATGGATGATGTTATCCGACATGTCATGTTCACCGGCCGAGATGAATATCTTGGTTCCGCTGATCTTGTAGGACCCGTCCGCCTGAGACACGGCCTTTGTGCGGATCAGGCCGAGATCGGTTCCGCAGTGCGGCTCGGTCAGGTTCATGGTTCCGGTCCAGGTCCCGGCGATCATGTTGGGCAGGTAAGTCTGCTTCTGCTCTTCGGTTCCGTGAATTGTCAGCGCTGCGACGGCTCCGGCAGTCAGGCCCGGATACATGGAAAATGCCATGTTCGCCGAGGACGCAAATTCGTTGAAAATGGTGGCAAGCGTATGGGGAAGACCCTGGCCACCATGGTCTGGGTCCGCAGACAATGTCCCCCAACCGTTTTCGCAAAATGCCTTGTAGGCCTCCAGGAAACCTGTCGGCGTCGTCACGGTTCCGTCTTCGTTGCGAGTGCAACCTTCCTGGTCACCGACCTGATTAAGTGGTTGCAGGACTTCTTCGGCAAACTTCCCGCCTTCACGCAGGATAGCTTCCACCAGATCGAGTGGTGCATCGGCAAAACCGGGAAGATTGGAATAGCGTTCGTAACCGAAGACGTCCTTCAATAGGAAAAGAGTGTCTTCAACGGGCGCAGTATAGCTTGGCATGCATATCCTCCCAGATCTGCCGGGTGTTGTCAGCTTTACGTTTCCGTAAACGTCAGGTGTTGTTTATATACGCGTCTCGATTCCGTCCGGCAAGTGGTGTCCCCACGGAAGGGATGACAAAAAATGTGCCTAAAACACGTAAAATGGAAGAGTTTTCGGAGGTGACCACGTCAGATTCATGCCGGGATGACTTTTTTTTGAAGTTTTTCAGGGTATCGGCTGCTGTGAAGGTGTCGACCTGACCGGATAGCTGTTGGCATGCAAACAAAAAACCGCCGGCCAGTTGGCCGGCGGCGGCAATGAAGCGTCGATTTGTCAGGCTTCCTCGGCTTCCTTGTGCTTCAGCATTCCCGAGACGATTTCCACGGTGCGCGACAATTCCTCGATTGCCTGTTCGATGTCTTTTCGCTGGTCCTCCAGAACCGCGATTTGTTCATTGAACTTGGACAAGGCGACACGCAACTGGGTAACCTGGCCATCCCGCAGGTCATAAAGATCGAGCATGTCGCGGATTTCCGTCAGAGAGAACCCGACACGTTTGCCCATCAGGACAAGTTTCAGCCGGGCCCGGTCCCTTCTGTTATAGATCCGGTTCATTCCGTCACGTTTCGGGTTCAACAGGCCCTTGTCTTCATAGAACCTCAAGGTCCGCAAAGTGCAGCTGAATTCCTTGGCAAGGTCCCCGATTGTGAACTGGGTTTTCTTGGTGCTGTCATCGGACGCGGAGACCACGTCGACAAGATCGTCTTCGTTGAGGATGGAAAGCGCTTCGCTCATGGCTATTGATACTCTATTTCCAGCCGTTAACCGGCTCATTGTTGGGTTTTTTGGTTCTCGTGGACCGGCATTGAAGGTCTCGTGACTTGCCTCCGCACGCCGCTGTGCATACCGCAAGACAATCGCCGGCCGGTTTCCTGACAATTGTTTAGCTTACGTTTGCGTAAAGGTCCAGTGCGGACGAAACGAAGTAAAAAAAGCGTTAACGAATGCGTGTGCAATTTGTATCTGCAAGAAGATATGAACAGGCCATTCTACTCGAAAAAGGTTGATTTTCGCATTTAGCAACACCGGTTAACTACCTGTTTACCCTAAGTCGACAAAGTCTATCAAAACGCTGCAACTGGTCCGTTCTTTGGCGGAATATAGGGGCAGCCCGCTAAATCAGCGGTCTGAATGACCGTCAGTCCAGGGTCTAGATATGCCGGCATGGAAGAAACACGAGGCAGGACGCCGCGGCCGTGATGCGTATGAAAGCGACGGTTTCTATGAAACGGCCGGAAGGGAACCGGCGCGCGAACGCATTGAACGGTTGACGCGTACCGCGACGTCTCTGGGAAACGGCTATGATACGCGCGCCAGGGAAGGTCGTGATGATGACCTCAATGCTGTCGCGGACGAACTGGACAGGATGTTGTCGGAGCGCGGAGGTGTAGGAGCTGGCCGGACAGCATCCGTCCGGCCGCAGCGCAGTGCATCGCCACCGAGAACGCCTTCACGCAGTCCTGTTATGGATGACGTTCTTGGAGCGCTGGACCGGCTTGACGAACAGGTACAGGGACTGGCGAACGCGTCCGATACGCACGAAGTCGGATTGTCTGCGCCTTCCCGCCCATACCCACAGCCGGGACGTTACGCAATGGATACACTGCACGAAAACGACCAGAGCATTGGGTCACAAGTGTCCTTTGGAAGCGAGCGCGCGGGAGACTTTGACGAACAATACGGTCTTGACCCGCATTCGGCCCGCGACCGGGGCCAATATGGGCAAAACGATGCATCGCTCCATATTTACAAGGATCTGGGACGGCGAATAGACGCATTGAGAGCGCCACATGAAAAGGCTCTCAATCAGGTTCGCGAAGAGCTTGGGTCACTGCGCGCAGCTCTCGGGGGCATTACCAGAGGCACCAGCGAAACCGTGGGTCGTCAGAATGCCGAGTTGCGCCGGCTCGCCGATATGGTTGATCGGCTGCGTGTCGACAAGCGCGGCGAACAGTTCACCAACGAAATCCGCAAGGAAGTTGCTGACCTGAAGACCATGGTCGGCCGCACGAACGTGGAAGGTGCGCTGCAGACGCTTGAACACGGCTATTCCCATATCCTTCAGCGGCTGGATGAGCTTTCCCGGGCCTCCCTGGATCCGCGTGTTCTGAATAGCGTGACCGCACGATTGAACGAAATCGAGGAGGCCTTTGCAGCTCTTCCGCGTTCCGAGCACATGGTGGTTCTTGAAAATCGTGTCGTCACCATTGCCGAGCGTATGGAAGAACTGCTTCAGCGCAAGGAGCAGGTGGAAATCGAGCCGCTGCGAGCCGAATTGCGCGAAGTTCGGGGTTATGTCGAGCAGATTGATGTCAAGGGTCTCGTCGAGGGCATCGACGATCGCATGAAGTTCGTTTCCAGCCGCCTGGATGACATTGAGGTTCTTGCGCGTGAGCAGCGCGGCATGGATGTGCGATTGTCGGCGATGGAAGAGCGCATCCCGGAACCGGAGACAATTGCACGCCTGCAGGGACGTCTTGAAGACATTGCCGGCATGATGGCGGATGATCGGGCAAGTTCCGGTGATCAGGAGCAACTGTCACAAGTGGATCGGAGGCTGGACGAGATCGTTGACCGGCTGGAGAGAATGGAGCAGGCAGGTCCATTACCTTCGACCGACAGCACGGCCTTTGAAGCACTTGAAAAGCGCCTCGAGAGCATTTCGGGCAAGATAGACTCCATCGAACAGAAATCATCCAAGCCGGTTTCGATGTTGGAAACTGCTGCGATGAAGGCCGCGCCAGGGGCTGACGCGAAGTTTCTCTCCCAATTGCAGGAAAGACTTAATCACCTGTCCGAGCGGCTCGACGAGCCGAAGGACACCGTAACGTCCTCTGATCTTGACAAGTTGCGTGAGGAAATAGGGTCGATGCGCGCGAGCGTTGCCGCGCCCTCATCAACCGAATCTCTGGAAGCGCGGATCTCCGATCTTGCACAACTTGTCTCCAGGGGAGCGGAGTCCACCGACGACAACCGGTTCGAGCAATTGGGTGAAAAGGTCGCCGCGTTGGCGGAGCAGATCGCAAGCAACCCCGCGCCGATATCGGGCCTGGAGCAGGTATCGCCGGTCCTTGAAAGGATTGAAAGCGGGCTGGCACAAACCCGGGCGGACGTCACGGATATTGCCAGGAAGGCCGCGTTTGACGCGGTCGCGAACGCCCCAAATCAGTATGTCGCCCAGTATGACAATGCGATTTCCGCTCTGCAGGGGGATTTGAAGCGGCTCCTCGACGCTGCCGAAGGCAGTGAGGAGCGAACCCGCAACACTTTTGACAGCGTGAAATCGGTTCTCGGGTCGCTGACTGAACGCCTGGACAGTCTGGAACGCGCAGAAATTGCTGCGCCGGCCACGCCGGCAATGCCCTATTCCGCCGTGGCTGCCGCACCCATTGCCGGCGAGGAGCCATCACTTCAGTTCACGCCTGTTACCCAGCGGATCCAGGAACCTCTGCAATGTGTAGCGGGAACCGCGGAGACCAGAACAGGTCACCCGGATGAAAAGACCAGGGACCGCAAGGCCGATTTCATCGCGGCAGCACGAAGAGCTGCGCAGGCGGCATCTGCGGAGGCCGCGAAACTCGATCAGGCGCGGGCGCCTCACGAAGACCAGGAAGCGGCCGACGAAGAGCGTGGCAAGGAGCGTGTCGGCTGGTTGCGCAATGTTCTGAAACGCGGCAAGCCTTCACGTGGTGATGAAACTGACGGGCACGAAGCTGCCGACGAACTGGAGCTTGGCAGCGAAGACCTCGCCGAAGACAACATGGAGGCGCAGGATGCACCGGTCCTGCCGGGTGATCGTCCGGCTCCTGAGGCTGCCCCGTCGTCAGGCGGAAGCCGCCGCAAAGCCATCATGCTGGCTGCCGTGGCTGTTGTACTGACGCTTGGAACTTTGACGGCCTACAGGTTTATGGCGAGTGCACCCGAAGGTGAGAACCTTGCCGCGACGGAACAGGAAACGGCGGCACCGGCCGGGGTGCTTTCGGAGAATGTCGCACCTGTTGTGGAGACCGAGCCTTCGTTAGACGTCGCCAGCCTCGACAACGGCCAAGAGGCGGCAAAAACGGTTGCAGAAGCCCCGGGACCGGTGAAAAGCGCAGATGAGATTGCTGAACCTGTAGCGCCGCAAGTGCCACCGGAACGGGTTACGGAGGTCGTGGAGACTGATCCGATACCTCGGACCGATCCGATTGCGGCCACTTCGAATGTACAGTCGGCTTCTGTATCGAACACGGTCATTCCGGAAGCGGAAGTCGCCTTCGCGCCTCCGGCCAATGTCGACAACGGCTTCAAGGAAAAAGCCCTCGACGACACCACGGCATTTGCACCTTCAACCCCCTCTTCGTCGACCGAAAATGGCGCATCTGCGCTCATCGCCAATCTTCCGCCGGAAGGCGTCGGTCCCATGGCATTGCGCAGCGCCGCTGCGGGAGGAAATCCGGCTGCGGAATTCCTGGTTGGCGTCAAATACACCGAAGGTAAGGACGTCCCTGCCGATCTTTCCAAGGCAGCGGTCTGGTACCAGAAAGCGGCCAACAAGGGCTTGCCGCCTGCGCAGTATCGTCTTGCCAGCCTTTATGAAAAGGGCAGGGGTGTGGAAAAGGACGTTTCCAAGGCGAAAGCCTGGTATTCACTGGCGGCGCAGGCCGGCAACGCCAAGGCGATGCACAATCTTGCGGTCCTTTATGCTGAGGGAGGCGGGGAAGAGCCGGATTACGGCAAGGCCGCGACCTGGTTTGAGGCGGCTGCCAACTACGGTGTCAAGGACAGCCTGTTCAATCTCGGTATCCTCTACGCAGGTGGTATCGGTGTGGATAAGGACCTGGTGGCCAGCTACAAATGGTTTGCGATTGCAGCTGACAAAGGCGATCCGGAGGCTGCCAAACGCCGCGATGACGTCGCCAACATGATGGATCAGCAGACACTGGCAAATGCCCGCCTGGCGGTGGAAAGTTTCGCGTTGACGGAAGCCGATCCTGCTGCAAACAAGGTCACGCTCGAACCGTCCTGGGCCGAGGAGGCGTCGCTGCCCGCAGCAAACGTATCGTCAATCGCGTCTGCCGCTGATACGGACATGATCCGCGAGGCGCAAGACAAGCTGAACTACCTGGGCTTCGATACTGGAACTCCGGACGGCCAGATGGGTCCACGCACCCGCAGCGCGATCCAGGCGTTTCAGCGCAGCATCGGCATGCCGGAGACAGGTTTGGTCGACAGTAAGCTGATCGACGAGCTCAAGAGCCAGGCAATCTGACCAAAAGTCGTTTTTGCAAAGAGAAGTGACGTGCTTGCTGGTTGACACTTTGGCAGGCACGGGTTTTTAACCAGTCCAGTTTAACTTTGTCGCAGTCCTATCTGCAGTCTGTCCGGCGTAACCCAGTGCAACTATACCTGCCCATAGCCGAAATTCCGGTGAATATCTTCGTGATCTTCGCCATGGGCGGTGCTGTGGGTTTCCTGTCAGGGCTGTTCGGCATCGGTGGCGGGTTTCTGCTGACACCACTTCTGATATTTTCCGGTATTCCGCCCGCAGTCTCGGTTGCCACCGTCACGACGCAGGTCGTTGCCTCGTCGGCGTCGGCGGTCATGACCTACTGGCGCCGCAAGGCCATCGACCTGAAGCTTGCCACCATCCTTCTGGCCGGGGGTGTCTTCGGATCGCTGATTGGTGTGATCCTGTTCGACGTGTTGCAGTCCGTCGGGCAGCTCGATCTGGTAATCTCGCTCTCCTACGTAACGTTTCTGAGCGCGATCGGCGGCCTGATGCTGTTTGAGTCCATACGCGCGATACGGCGCAGAAAATCGGGTATTGCACCATCTGCACGAAAGCCGGGCCAGCATAACTGGATCCACGGTTTGCCATTGAAGGTGCGTTTCCGCCGGTCGAAGCTCTATGTCAGCGTTATTCCTGTGGTTGGTCTGGGCGCCATAATCGGTTTCCTTGGTACGATCCTGGGTATCGGCGGTGGCTTCATGATGGTTCCTGCGCTGATCTACCTTTTGCGGGTGCCGACAAACATCGTGATCGGCACCTCGCTGTTCCAGATCCTCTTCACCATGGCTGCGGCGACTATTTTTCACTCGATGGGGACGAAGACCGTCGACATTGTTCTCGCGATGACGCTGATGATCGGCGGTGTCATCGGCGCGCAATTCGGTGCAAGAATGGGCCAGAACCTGCGTGGCGATCAGTTGCGTCTTCTTCTGGCATTGCTGGTTATGGGTGTCGGATTGCGCTTCGCGGTCGACCTCCTGCTGGTGCCCGAGGACTTCTACTCGATCGCAATTCGCAAGGGGGCGGGCGCATGATCCGGTTTGCTCTCTGTCTTGCCTTTGCCATCTTCGGAGCGTCGCTCTCGCTTGCGCAGGAAGAGGCCTCTTCCAAGGATCTGGTCACGGCGCTTTCCTCCGACACGGTCTCGATCCAGTCGAACTTTACTGGCACCGAAATTGTCATTTTCGGTCAGGCCAGCGACATAGAAAGAGCACCGCACGCCGCCGGCGATTTTGAGCTCGCGATTGTCGTTGAGGGCCCGCCGCAGGACATTACGACGCGGCGCAAGGGCCGATTTCTGGGTGTCTGGGTCAACCGCGAGGCTGAACGGTTTCGGAATGTACCGTCCTTTTATGCGGTTGCGAGCACGGCAGATATCGGCGACATCGCCCACCGGAACGTGCTGGACGAATACCGCATAGGGCTTAATCACCTTAATCTGGCAGTCTCTGGTGTTTCCAACGTTCCGCTGTCGGACCGCGATGATTTTCGAAAGGCCTTTGTACGGCTTCGCGAGGAATCGGATCTTTATTCTGAGCGGGAGACCTCGATCGAGTTTCTGACGGATACGATGTTCCGCACCAATATTCCCCTTCCGGCAAACATTCCTGTCGGCGATTACAAGATCAAGAGCTTCCTGTTCAATCGGGGAGACCTGGTCTCACAGACCGAGCAGACGCTGGCAGTCGCCAAGATCGGTTTCGAACAGGTAACGTTCGAGCTCGCGCAGAACTATCCACTGGTCTACGGTGTTCTCGCGGTGATCCTGGCGATATTCACTGGCTGGCTTGCAGGCGTCATCTTCAAGAAAGACTGATGATTTTCCGGGTGCTCCCGTTGTAGTGACGACTGCTTTGGCTCTGATGGGCGCCTGAGGTCGAGCCTCATATTCCTCTGGCACTCCCGTGTCCTGCCGCTATTCTTCCGCAAAGGAAATTACCGGGAATCACAAGGTGGGGCACCATGACCGATCAGTCTTCATCCGAACCAACTGCCGAAGGAACCGCCAAACGGGAAACGACGCTCGACGCCAGGGTGATCGATGTTGCCATTCGTCTCGGTGTTCTGGGATTGTTTGCCTATTTCTCCCTGCAGCTGATCGCGCCTTTTTTTCTGTTCCTGCTCTGGGCCGTCGTGCTTACGGTCGCGCTCTATCCGGCCTATGACTGGCTTGCGGCCAGGCTTGGCGGCCGAAAGGTACTGTCCGCAATCCTGATCACGCTGGTGTGCCTGGCCATTGTGATCGGCCCCGTTGCGGTACTGGTGGTCAGCCTCGTTGAGACGTTGCAGTTCTGGTTACACGGGATAACGGGCGACGGCCTGAAACTGCCACCATTACCCCAAAAGCTGGCAGGGCTTCCGATAGTCGGCGACCGGGTATCCGAATTGTGGGACCTTGCCAGTCGAAGTCTTGAACTGTTCTTCGAGAAGGTCGGTCCGATGGTCGTGCCGGCAGGTGGTCGTATCCTGTCCATGCTCGCCTCGCTGAGCGGCAGCGTCCTGTTCTTCATCGTCTCGATCATCCTTGCAGGCTGCCTGTTTGTTCCCGGACCCGGTCTCGCGCAAGGAGCCAAACGCTTTGCCGATCGTATCATCGCTCCTCGCGGTGCCGAATTTGTTGATCTTGCAGGCGCCACGATCCGCAATGTTTCGCGGGGAGTGATCGGAGTTGCGGTCATCCAGGGTCTTCTGACAGGTGTCTTGCTGATCGTTTTCAGCGTTCCCCTTGCCGGTGTTCTGACATTCGTCGCACTGATCCTGTGTATCATTCAGATTGGGCCGGCGCTGGTGATCATACCGACCATCATCTGGGCCTGGAGCTCCTGGGACCTGGTTCCCGCGCTCGCCTTCACGGTCCTGATGGTGCCTGTCATGCTGGTGGACAACGTGTTGCGGCCGATCCTTATGTCGCGCGGCCTGGATGTTCCCATGCTGATCATCCTGATCGGTGTGCTCGGCGGCACCATCGCTCACGGTCTGCTCGGTCTTTTCCTGGGTCCGGTTGTCCTCGCGGTGTTCTATGAGTTGGTCATCGCCTGGGTGAAAGCTGGAGAGGAAAGCTGAAAGAGGCGAAAACGTTCGCGCAACGGATTTTGTTCCCGTACTCCAATGTTCCCCGACCCGGGCCGAAGTCTCACGCGTGATCGGGCCAAGCCAGCCGCATCAAGAGTTGAACTTTCACAGCGAATTGTCCTGTTCGGGGGGCCGGTTGCAAATGAAGACCAAATCACCACCTGTGGAGAATGCAGGAGTTCCGTGCGAGGAAACAGCATCAGACGAGGCAATAGAAACGCTTGAGTGTGAACAAAAAGCTTGACCGGCTGATGTGGATGGAACGAGCGAAAAACGTGCTGATACTCTTGGTGATCGGAGTGCCGGTCGCCATCGTGACCAGTCTCCTCATGGTCTCGATGAGCGGCGTAAACAACTATACCGAGGAGCAGATTACCGGTGTACTGCATCACTACAATCTTGCCCCACGAGACGATGGCTCGGTTCAAAAGATTTTGCACGTGCAATTGGAAGACGGAAGTATTGTTACGGCGCGTACATCAAACGATGGAATAATTGGCGTCGGCGAACCTGTGGAACTCGTCAAGCGAACCAGGACGAGAGGGGCCACCAGCTACCACTTGCCAATTCCGAGTTCGTCAACCGACTAGTGCAAACTGGTTGCCGCACTGTCTCAAGAACAAAATACATCGATCAATCCCCCACCAACCGGCTTGCCGTGAACGGAAAGAGGCGGTCATTCCCTAGCAGGAAGACCGAGAACTGCCGGCGATTGAAGAGTGTCGTGTAGGCGCGGTCGGTCACATTGAGCCCGCCGGTCAGGGCGCCGAACGCTGGCAGGACGAGGCGGGTGCTGTCGGTGATGAAGCAGGAGCGCCGGATCGAGCGACCGAAGCGCCGGACGCGGGCGACGGGATGCAGGTGGCCGCAAACCTCGCCGGCTGCGCGTTCGACACCGATTTCCTCAACCGGTTCGTGGCGGAATTTCAACGGGCCCACGGTAATTTCGTCAACCGTTTCGCCGCAAAGCCGCACAGGGGCAACCGGATCGTGGTTGCCGGTCACCCAGATCCATTCCCGACCCAACTGCAGGGTGGTGAGCATGGCGCGATAGGGAGCCGGCAGCCTGTCGGATCCGTCAGCATCATGGAAACTGTCGCCGAGACAGATGACACAGGCCGGATCAAAGGCGTCCATTACACCGGCGAGCCTTTCCAGCGTCGCTCCCGTATCATAGGGCGGCAGCATGACACCGCGTCTGGCAAAGCTGGAGCCTTTTTCCAGGTGAAGATCGGCAACGACAAGCAGGGACTCGTCAGGCCACCACAGAACACCGCTGTCGTGCAGCCCGACCAGTTGGCCATTGATCTGAATGTCATGGCACACCGGCGCAGTCTGATAATTGCGCACATGTGATGTCAGAACATTCATTCCATAGCCTCCAGAACAAGATCCTCTGCCGCCTCTTCCAAAAGCGAATCCATGGCTTCACCATAGATCGGTTCTTTGCCTATTTCCAATAGGATAGGCACAGCAAGGGGCGAGACGCGTGTGAGCTGAGTATGTGCGATTCGTCCCCGAATGCGGGCAAGAAGTTCACCGAGGCGCGAGATATCCAGAAGTCCCTCGGCCGCATCGCTCCAGGTCGCCTTGAGCAGAATGTGATCCGGTTCATGCGCCCTGAGAACGTCGTAGATGAGGTCGGAGGAAACCGTGACTTGCCGGCCGGTTTTTTCCTTGCCTGGATGCCGGCGTTCGATCAGGCCTGCGATCACGGCGCAATTGCGGAAGGTACGCTTCATCAGGCTGGAGTCCGCCAGCCAGGCATCAAGATCGTCGCCGAGGATATCTTCCTCGAAAAGTTCATCCAGTGAAATGCGGCCTGATGAAAACAGCAGGGAGAGATCGCCAAGACCCCAGACCGACAGAGCATAGTCGTTGGCGACAAATCCCATCGGACGGGCGCCCATCCGCTCCAGCCGCTTGGTCAGCAACATGCCGAGCGTCTGGTGCGCCAGCCGGCCTTCGAAGGGGTAACAGACCATGTAGTGCTTGTTCGAGCGCGGGAAGGTCTCGACCAGCAGTCCGTCGCGCGTCGGCAGGACGGATTTGTCTCTCTGGATTTCCAGCCATTCCCGAACCTGTCCCGGCAACTGGTCCCAGCTCGACGGATTTGCCAGCATCGCCCGAACTCCCTCTGCCAGATAGGTGGAGAGCGGAAACTTGCCTCCCATATAGGACGGTATCATCGGGTTTTCGGTTTTTGCGCGCGACACATAGGCTTCGTTTTCGCGGATTGCCTCAAAGCGCACGACTTCGCCGCTGAACAGGAACGTATCGCCGGGGACCATCTGGTCGATGAAGTATTCTTCGATCTCGCCAAGTATCCGTCCGCCGCGCCCTACCGGTGTCCGTCGGCCATCCGCTTTCGAACGCACGAGCCTGACCTTGATCTTGGGAGCTTCGACGATCGTGCCGACATTCAGCCGGTATTGCTGGGCGATTTTCGGGTTGGCAATCCGCCAGAACCCGTCCTTTCCCTTGCGAAGCTTGGCATACTGGTCGTAGCTCTTTAGCGCATAGCCCCCCGTTGCAGCGAAGTCGATGACGCGCTCGAACGTCTCCCAGTCGAGCGTACGATATGTTTCGGACGATCGGATTTCCTCATAGGTTGCGGCAAGATCCAGAGCGTCGGCACAGGCAAGGCCGAGAACATGCTGTGCCAGCACATCAAGAGCGCCCTTGCGAAGAGGGGGGGTGTCCTGATCGCCTCGCCTGGATGCGGCAAGCGCCGCCTGGCATTCGAGTACCTCGAAGCGGTTGGACGGCACAAGCACGGCCTTTGACGGTTCATCCATCCGGTGATTGGCCCGCCCGATCCGCTGTGCAAGACGGCTTGCGCCCTTCGGTGCGCCGATATTGACGACAAGATCGATGTCACCCCAGTCGATGCCCATGTCGAGTGATGAAGTGGCAACGACTGCCCTCAGGGCTCCGGATGCCATCGCGGCTTCCACCTTGCGCCGCTGACCGACATCCAGCGAGCCATGGTGAAGAGCGATCGGCAGCGTATCGTCGTTGATACGCCAGAGTTCCTGGAAGACCATTTCTGCCTGGCTTCTTGTATTCACGAAGAGCAGCGAGACATTATGGGCCTTGATCAATCGGTAGATATCGCCGACCGCATAGCGTGAGGAGTGCCCGGACCACGGAAGACGTTCCTGAGAATCCAGTATCGATATGTCGGGTCGGGCTCCTCCCGACACTTCTAGAACATGCGACAGGGCTCTTTTGTTCGCATCCGGCTGGTCGACCAGATATGCGCGCAAATCATCAGGCTCAGCTACCGTCGCCGAAAGGCCAATGGTGCGAACACCGGGTGCCAGACGGCGCAACCGCGCCAGTCCAAGGGCGAGCAGGTCACCGCGTTTTGACGTGACGAGCGCGTGGAGCTCATCCAGGATGACCGTTTTCAAGGACGCAAACATTCTGTCGGACGCCGGATCCGAAAGAAGCAGGGCGATCTGTTCCGGAGTGGTCAGCAGGATGTCCGGTGGATTGAGTTTCTGACGCTGCCGTTTGTGGGATGGTGTGTCGCCGGTGCGCGTCTCAAGGCGAACAGGCAGGCTCATCTCCAAAACGGGAGCCTCGAGGTTGCGGGCTATATCGACTGCCAGGGCTTTCAATGGGGAGACGTAAAGCGTGTGTATGCCGTGTCCAGGCTGTCCGGTTTTGCGTTTTCCCCGCCTTTCAAGCTCCACGAGGCTTGGCAGAAATCCGGCCAGTGTCTTGCCCGCACCCGTAGGAGCGATCAGGAGCGTGGAATGGCCCAGCGTCAGGTGATCGATAAGCTGCAGCTGGTGCGGCCGCGGGGCCCAGCCTCGTGAGGCAAACCAGGATTGAAACCGATTGGGTAGCAGCGCAGCGTCCATCAAACGGTTTTAGGCCAGACATTGTGAAAAGGCGAGGGGATCAGGCTGATTTTGTTCACTTTGTGTTCCGGTGGGTGGCCGAATGATGAAAAGGCTCTTGAATGTCGCACCTGATCAGGAATTAAATCTCCGGATGTCTGATCACCTGACAATCACCCCCGAAGGTCTTTATTCTCCTGCAGCAGGAGCTCACATCGATCCTGTCCGGCCGGTCGAACGGGCCATTGTCACCCATGGCCACGCGGATCACGCACGGGCAGGCCATGGAGCTGTTCTGGCGACGCGGCAGACGCTCGATATCATGGCGATCCGCTACGGAGAGAATTTCTGCGGCACAGCCCAGGCTGTCGACTACGGTGAGACTCTCCGGGTCGGGAACGTTGACGTTTCGCTCCATCCCGCGGGCCATGTGCTGGGGTCGGCGCAGGTCCTGTTGCAGACCGCCGGTCAGAAGACCGTTGTCTCCGGCGACTACAAGCGCCAGAGCGATCCGACCTGCGCTCCATTCGAACCGGTTCCTTGCGATACGTTCGTGTCGGAGGCGACCTTCGGGTTACCCGTTTTCCGCCATCCGCCAGCACGACACGAGATTGCGAAACTGCTGTCCTCGCTCGATCTGTTTCCCGAGCAGACTCATCTGGTCGGCGCCTATGCTCTGGGAAAGGCGCAGCGCGTAATCGCGGAGATCAGGGAGGCCGGGTATAGCAAAGTGATTTACCTTCATGGCGCTCTGGAAAAGCTGACGGACTACTACCAGGCGCAGGGGATAGACCTGGGTCTGCTTGAACCGGTTGGAAAACGCGGCAAGGAGCTTCAGGGAGAGATCATAATCTGCCCGCCGGGGCAGTTGAGTGATCGCTGGGCGCGGCGGTTTGGCGATCCTGTTGCAGCCATGGCATCCGGATGGATGCGAGTACGCGCCCGGGCGCGTCAACGTGGAGCAGAATTACCGCTCATCATATCTGATCATGCTGATTGGGATGACCTGTGCCGAACGATTCTCGAAACAGGTGCAGAGCAGATCTGGGTCACGCACGGCGCAGAGGAAGCTCTCGTGCACTGGTGCGAGTTGAACGGACGAAAGGCCCGCCCTCTCAACATGATCGGCTATGACGATGGCGAGGATACCGACGATGCGCGTGGCACAGAACCGTGAAGGTCGCGGAACGAACACTCCGCGCTGTTGGCTGGATGGTCATCACCGACCGGATGAAATTCGGCATCGATCCTGCAGGCCTGGCGACCGGGACATGTTCTCATCTTCGGCGGCGGGGCATAAAGCCGGTTAGCGTCAGCTTCCGCACTCGGCGCCCCTCATCATGCGCTGTTTCGCGAGAGGTTTGACTAAACCTCTTTCCACCAGATGTCTGGCAGCACGACGTCTGGATTTGCGGGGATGTTTTTTTCATCGAGTGGATGCGGAAACACAAGTTCTCTGGTCGGGTTCGAAGCATCTACCCGGTCCTTGCGCAGGAATGTAACTTCAAAAACCTTTGGAACTTGAATTCCGTTCCGTTCCACCAAACCCTTGCAGTTGTTGGGATGAATGTGAACGACAACGAATTCACGGGTGATCTTTTCCATCAGCGCTTTCATTAGCCGCAGCGTGTAGCTCTCAAAGAGCATCTGCAACGTATGAAATTCAATAACCATGATCCTGAAGCGTTTCAGGGTCTCCATGGACGTATCAATGAGGACGTCGTACTCAAAGCCTTCTATGTCCATTTGCAGCAAAAGATCCTGACCGGAAATTTGCTCTTCCTTCGAAGTCAGCCAACTTTCCAGCCGGATGAAGTCTCCTTCGTCCCGACTTCCCAGAAACTTCTTCTCAAAGGAAAAGAACTCGTTGAGCACTGGCGGGTTTTCAACACTGGCATCCGCCAGAAACGATTTTATCGAATACCTGGACGCCAGTTCCTCTTCAAAACTCGCCTTTACCGAGACACCGGGTGAAAAGCAAAAACCTATGCCCTGGAAGTCATCTGGAACCAGGTAACCGCCATCGCCATCTTCTCCAATTCTAACCAGTTCATGTGAAGTGGGTTTTGGCCTAAGTATATTGATGAATTCAACAAGGTCATCTGGTTCGCTGACTCTGGATCGCGGGCGCTTGTCTTCGTATAGGAATTTTGAAATGCTTTTGCGCAATCCCATTTTTTCTTCCTTGATTGAATGCTATCGATCTTTGCCGTCGAAGCCTGGGTTGCTTCAGAAGGCAGCGCAACCAGAGAGGTTGGCCACGGTGGCATTTTGTCCTCGTTGAGCACCCTCGTAATGCCTTGCGCTCGGCAATTGGTATTCGATTGTCCGTTGAACCAGATTTGCTTCTGTTGCCCTACACTCAGAACGCGGTTTTGGCTAGTGCCCTCACTGTTGTCAGCTTTCTCAATCGCCTCTGCCGGCGCGAAGGTCGAGGTGTCAGTTTTCCAATGACCGGGCGAAGCTCGAAGTGGCGCAAAGTAGATTTTTGTGACCAACGACGCTGGGGATGCGCATTTGCTCCGGCGCGAATTGAATGGACGAAACGCTCAAGCACTCAATATGATAGGCTATGACGATGGCGAGGATGCCGGCGACGTGCGGGTTTCAGGGGCGAAAAATTACCTGTGTGCTTGTTCCCATCCTCCGGGGAGGCGGTCATGACGGACAACGGTGGATTTGAGAAGGCCGGGAACGGCCACACGAACGGGTCGGGGACGAGTGCGAATGGAGATGCCGAAGAGGCCATTGCGCAGCTTTTCGACGACTACCAGGCCGGCTTTGACGACTACGATATTGAACGCATCTGCGATTGCTTTGCCCTGCCGGTGATTATCTGGCAGCACGAGAAGGGTCACGTTTTTGCAAATGACGACGAACTGATCGAGAACATCGAAGCCCTTCTGAAAGCGCTCGAAAAGGAAGGGATCGCGCATTCGGAATTTCAGGTCGTATCGAGCCACGTCAGCGGATCGGCTGCTCTCGTGACGCTCGACTGGTCGCAGGAAAGTGCTGATGGTGAAGCCGTGTTTGAGTTCACGTGCCACTATCAACTGATCCAGCAGGGGCCTGACTGGGTGATCACCTGTATCATCAATGAATGATCGCCGCTGTATAGGGCCATTGTCTCAGGCAAGCAGAGCTTCACAAAATGGGTATGTGGTCATCCGCTCGGCCCCCGTTTCGGTGATCAGGTACTGGTCCTCCAGTTTGACACCTTCGCTTCCCGCTTCCGCGCCGATATAGCTTTCAATGCAGATCACCATGCCTGGCTCGAAGCAACCTTCGAATACATAAGGAACGCCATCAAAATAATGCGGCACATAGGGGAATTCGCCGCACAGTCCGAGGCCGTGACCGAGACAATAATACCCATGGCCGCGATACTCGGCCGGAATAGGCCACGCGGCACGCGCGAATTCCTCGTAGGAGACACCGGGGCCGAGGAGCATGGCATTGTGGTGCAGCTGGTCATGGGCGAGACTGTAGAGATCCTTTTGTCTCAAGCTGGCTGCACGGTCACCACACAGGAACGTTCGCGAGAAATCCACGGCATAGTGCAGGTAGCCCAGGGCATCGGTATCAAAACACACCAGATCACCGGATTGCATACGCCGCGGGCCTGCTTCCTGGAAGTAAGGGAATGTTCTGTTGCCGGATTGAAATAGCCGGGTCGAGACGTATTCACCTTCTGTCGCAATTAGGTGGCGGTGAAATTCGGACCAGACTTCAACTTCGCTCGCATCGGGTGTGATAGCTGCTTCAAGGGAGCGCGCAGCGGCCTCTACGCGGCTGACAGCCTCGCGCATGACTGAAATTTCCAGAGGCTGCTTGATGAGACGTGCAGTCGAAAACACATCGGTCGCATCTTCCAGTTCAAGTCCGTTCTCGCGCAATACATCAATGACCGGTAGATCGAAACCTTCTGTCGCGAGCCGCGTTTCCGCACCCATTGCGGATCTGACGTCACGAACAAAACAGTCGATCTCGGAGCGGTAACCGGGACCGGAAATCGCCGAGATCCCTGGAGCCGCACGGATGTCCGTTGCAACCGGATTGTCCGTTTGCAGGTGTTCGCAGCCTGCGAATTCCCAAAGAATGACTTCCCCCGACGCCAGTATCAGGGCAAACCGGAAAGGACCCATGAGACTGAACACTGTCATGTTCCGCGCGCCCGTCGCGTAGAGAATATTTATCGGGTTGGCCGTCAGCACTGCGGGAACGTCACGTTGGGTCATGACCGCAACAAGACGCTTGTGGGTTTCTCTGATCAGGCGATCGCGTTCAATTTCCAAGACCGGGCGTCCCATAATGTTTTTAAATTGCAGACCGAAGCAGGGTGGACGACTTCGAATTGTGCCGGATTGGGCTGCTTCGATCCATTTTTCGAAGGAGAATACGAGCCTTCAACGCTATTGCAACACGATGTGTGGTCGCCGAGCGTGCAAAGCAAAGGCGGCATTCTCGCGTTTGGCTGCCAGTTGCAGAAGGTCCTGTTTTCCGGTGAACTCGTGCGGAACACGGCTTTCAGCATGTCGAAACGGCAAACAACTGCGGTTCACTTGCCTGGCACGGATTGACGTAGGGCGCAGGTCTTTCCAAAACGGCAAAATGATGCGTCAATGACGGGAAAGCCGTATTGTGAATGCTTTTTGATTGGCCTTTTGAAAACCAATTTGTCTAACTGGCAGCAACAGTTTCGGCGACCTGTATATCCGGCCACAAGATCCGGAAAGTGAAAACCAGTGGAGGTTACCCTGTGATTTTCAGGCAATTGTTCGACAAGACCTCATGCACATACACCTATCTGATGGCGAGCAGAAGTGGCGGTGAGGCGCTCCTGATTGATCCGGTCCTTGAACAGACTGGCCGTTATCTGAAACTTCTTGAAGAACTCGATCTGAAACTCGTCAAGGTGATTGACACGCATATTCACGCCGATCATGTCAGCGCCATGGGAAAACTCCGGGACGCTACGCGTTGCGTGACCGTCATGGGTGAACAGTCGCCGACGGAGGTCGTTTCCATGCGGGTCGGCGACAACGAGAAACTGACCATTGAAGGGTTGACGCTGAGAGCGCTTCACACACCCGGCCACACGAGCGAGAGCTACAGTTTCCTGATGGACGACCGCGTCTTTACCGGTGACACCCTCCTGATCAGGGGCACTGGCCGCACCGATTTCCAGAACGGTGACCCGTACGATCAGTATCACTCCTTGTTTGAACGCTTGCTCAAGTTGCCGGAACAGACATTTGTCTACCCCGGGCACGACTACAAGGGTGACACGGTCAGCACCATTGCGGAAGAAAAGGCGTACAATCCTCGCCTCAATGTTTCCTCGGCGGAAGAATACGCCGAGATCATGAACAACCTGAATCTTCCCAATCCGAAGATGATGGATGTTGCGGTTCCCGAGAATTTGAAGCTCGGACTGCGAATGGAAGCTCAACATCGCGTGCCCTCCGTCGAAGTGGACGCGTTGCTTGCGGACTGGCCGAATGTACAGATGCAGCTCGTCGATATCCGTGAGGAGAGCGAGCGCAGACGTGATGGCGCAATCCCGGGATCAATCCATTTGCCCTACGGACGGTTTGCTTCCCACTGTTCGGATGCCGGCACACTTCGCAGCCTCAACAGGAACGCGGACCTTTTGATCTATTGCGCCGTTGGAGAACGTTCGACGCTTGCTGTTGAAATAGCCAGTGAATACGACCTGAGGGGACTCGCACATCTGCCTGGAGGATTTCGCGCCTGGAAAGCCGCAGGTGGCGAGATCGAGGCGATCGACTAACGCCTGGTCTTCGCGTCCGAAAAAAAAGACCGATTGCCTTGGCAACCGGTCTGTTTGTTACTTCTGCGCCTTTGACGCCTTCCGCTCTGCACGGGAAGGCTTGTTCTTTTTCGGGGCCTTCTTTTTGGCAGGGGACGTTTTGGCCGCTATCCGTGGTTTCGGCTTGCGCCGCGCATCGGCGTCGCCTTCCTTGTCGCCCTTCCGGTGTGGTTTGCTGTCGCCGCTATCCTGGTCCTTTGAAAGCGCCTTCATGTCAAGCGGCTCATAAGCGGGATGATTGGGAGCGGCATCATCGTCGCGGCGCCGTTTCTTACCGCGTGGCGCATCGAAATCGCGCTTCGGGCCACGTTTCGGTTTGCCGGATTTGAGGCTGTCTTCCGGTCCGAGTGTCTCGTAGTCTGGTGCATCCGCCTTGCGCGGGCGGCGTTTGGGCGGACCGCCGCGGTCGCGCCGGAACCCGTCGTCCTTGGGTGGTGCGGGGATCTTGCCGCCGCGCGCGTCCAGAAGCGTGATCGTGACGTTTTCCTCGCCTGAACCCTCACGCTTGATAACATCGGAAAAGCGCTTGCCGTGACTGCCCGCGATTTCGAAATACAGCTCGTTCTGGAAGATCTTGATCGCGCCGACTTCCTTCTTGGTGACGTGGCCCGCGCGGCAGATCATTGGCAGGATCCAGCGTGGTTCTGCACGCTGCCTGTGACCGAGCGACAGGGAAAACCAGATGCCGTCCTCGAATTTTCCGGCGATTTCCGCGGTTCTGCCGCCGCGTGATCCGGCGTCCCGTCCCTTGAGCGAAGATTCATCGATTTCCGCAATCTCTTCCGGCGCAGGCATGCGAGACTGTCTCAGCTTGACGAACGCGGCTGCCAGTTGTTCCGCGCTGTGCAGCGAGAGAAGTTCCATCGCCAGTGCACGGTCTTCTTCTTCGAGTTCCACCGACAGCGCAGGGTCGGCAAGAAGCCGTTCCTTGTCATTTGCACGGATGGCCTCTGCGGTGGGCGCACCGGTCCAGGTTGCCTTGATCCCCGCAAATTGAAGCACGCGTTCAGCCTGGCGCCGTCTTGGGAACGGCACCATGAGAACACAGGTTCCCTTTCGTCCCGCGCGGCCGGTACGCCCGGACCGATGCAGCAGTCCAGCTTTCCCGGTTGGAAGATCCGCGTGGACAACCAGATCCAGATTTGGCAGGTCAATCCCGCGCGCGGCAACATCGGTGGCAACGCAGACGCGCGCGCGGCCGTCTTTCATGGCCGCCAATGCACTGGAACGCTGTTCCTGGCTGAGCTCGCCGGAAAGAGAAACAATCGAAAAACCGCGGTTGGCGAGTCGCGACGTCAGGCGGCTGACGGCTTCGCGTGTAGAACAGAAGACAATCGCTTTTTCAGCTTCATGCATTCGCAGGACGTTGATGATTGCGTTCTCTCGTTCATTCGGCGCAACAGGATGAGCGACATAATGGATGTCGCCGTGCTGCTCCCGCGCGTTGATGGTCGAGAGGCGAACCGCATCCTTCTGAAACCTCTTCGCAAGCTCGGCAATCGGCTTGGGAACGGTCGCTGAAAACATCAGCGTTCGGCGCTCCTGAGGGGCCGCGTCGAGAATAAACTCAAGATCCTCGCGGAAACCCATGTCGAGCATTTCATCGGCTTCATCGAGTATGACCGCGCGCAATTCAGACAGGTCAAGCGCGCCGCGCTCGATATGGTCACGCAGGCGGCCAGGTGTTCCGACGACGATGTGCACGCCGCGATCCAGTTGACGCCGCTCGGTGCGCGGATCCATTCCGCCGACGCAGGACGCGGTGACGGCCCTGGCTTCTTCATAAAGCCAGGTCAGTTCTTCCTTGACCTGCAGCGCAAGCTCGCGGGTCGGGGCAATTGCAAGGGCGATCGGAGCACCGGCTTTTCCAAGGTGTTCATTGTCGCGAAGTAGGGTCGGGGCGAGTGCAAGGCCGAAGGCAACGGTTTTCCCGGAACCGGTCTGGGCGGACACGAGAAGGTCCGCTTCTGCGGGCGCGTCGCTCAGAACGCTTTCCTGGACAGGTGTGAGGCTTTCATAGCCCCGCTTCGCCAACGCGGCCGACAGGGCCGGGGCGAGTGAATTCAATTCGGTCATAGAGATCTTTCAACTGCTCCGGATCATCTGCATGCCAATCAGCAGTCTACCGGATCCGCCCGGACTTGGTCGGGCGAGGATTTGCGCGGCTTATATATGCAAAATCAGCTGCCGTCCACAGCGACCCCATGACTCAATATTAGGCACAAGTGAAAGTAGTTGCGATGGTTGCAAATGCGAAAAGGAAGAATTTAGTTGTAAATTTTAACATTAGGCACAAAAGATTGCATTTTCATCCTCAGGTAGAATGAATTTGTTAACCTGCAACCATGCTAAATCCAGTCAGTTGTAGCAATGGGAGTGTTCGATGCTGAAATCGATTCGCATGCAGATCGCCCTGCTGGCGATTGTGCCGCTATTGGCTTACGGAGTTGCGACATTCATCGCGCTCAACGAAGCTCACACGGAAAGTCGGATCGCTGCCGATATCTATCCGATTGCGCTGATGGCCGAGAAGTCCGAGGCCATGCTTCATGAATTGCAGAAAGAGCGCGGCAGGACCGCGGTTCTTCTTGCAACAGGTTATGCAGATAAGCCCAGGGAACTCCTGGACAAGCAACGCGGCGCATCCGACAAGGCGCTTGACGATCTGCGAAATACGGTTGTTGATTTCAATGTCGGTAATCCCAAGCTTCTTGAAGAAGTTCGCGCCACCGCAAGCGGGCTGGACGCGATCGCCGGACATCGCTCCGGAATTGACGACCGGATCCTGGACGGCAAGCAAAACCTGGCATTTTATTCAGGTAAGATCCGTGACCTGATCCTGATCATTCAGGAAGCCCAGCATGCAAGTGCGGATCCTGAGTATGCCGAACAGATGACACCGTTTCTGCTACTGACCGAAGCAATCGAGGCAGGTGGGCTGGAACGTGCGCTCGGCGCCCAGCTTTTCACGATCATTGAGAAAAACGAAGAAATACCAAATGATCAGTTTCTTGCCTATTTTGACCGCTTGTCGGTTGAAGCCACTTTCCTGGAGAACTTCAAGAGCGTTGCGACGCCGGAAGAACTTGCATCCTACGAGCAGATCGTGGTGGGACCTGCTGTTGGTCAGGTCACGGAGTGGCGCAATGTCTTGCGCTCATTGCCGCAGACGCGGGACAGTCAGGGGATCGAAGGATCCGTCTGGTTCGGGAAGGCGACGGAACGATTGGACCTGATCCGAGAAACTTCGCTGGGGATGCTCCAGGCCGCAGAACTAAGAGCACAGGAGCTTGCCGCTGTTGCGATTTCCCACCTCAATTACGTTATAGTCGAAACGCTTGCTGTTATCCTCTTGACCCTTGCAATATGTGTCTGGCAGCTCCGTAGCGTCAACGGCACTCTGGCAAACCTGACTGCCAACCTCGTGCGCATTTCCAATGGTGATATCGAGTTCAAGATGCCCTACGGCGAACGTAGTGATGCCATAGGGGATCTTGCGCGTGCCGGCGGTGTTTTTCAGGAGAATGCAAGGGTGCGCCAAACGCTGGAGGATGAAGCTGCCAGGGAACGTGATCGAGAGCGTATGCGCCAGAATCACGTTGAGGAACTGATCAACAAGTTCAAGAATCTGATGAACAGCGTGACGGGCGAAGTTCATGAAAAGACAGGCACCATGACCGAGATTGCCGCGCGTGTCCGGTCGATCTCGCAAGATGCATCTGGAGCTGCAACACAAGCTCGCGATGCATCGGCTTCATCATCAAACAACGTTCAGACGGTCGCAGCGGCAGCCGAAGAGATGTCCGCGGCAATCCAGGAAATCATGAGCCAGGCCGATCGAGCCAACACTGTCCTCAGTGACGCGACGGGTGTGGCACAACGAACTGATCACAGTGTTTCAAGCCTCGCGGAAGCGGTGGAAAAAATCGGGACCGTAGTGGAGATGATCCGGGCAATTGCCGAACAGACCAACCTTCTTGCGCTGAATGCGACCATTGAAGCCGCAAGAGCCGGTGAAGCCGGAAAGGGGTTCGCGGTCGTCGCGGCGGAGGTCAAGGAGCTTTCCACACAAACCGCCAAGGCAACGGAGGAAATCTCAAGTCAGATTTCTTCCGTCCAGGGACTGACCGATGAAGCCGTCGGTTCCATTCGGAAGATTTCCGGCTCTATTGAGATGATCAGCGAAGTGACCGGTGCGATCACGACCGCGGTCGGTGAGCAAAGCGTTGCAACTCAGGAGATTTCGCAAAGTATCACGATGGCTGCGAGCGAAACGAGCAATGCCGTCAACAGCGCCGAAAGCGTCGATCAGGCCGTTCAGACAACTGCGGGCGAAGCTCAAATCGTCGATCGCATCTCCGGTGAGGTCAAGGACGTTGCCGATCAGATGGCCAGGGGCATTGAAGGGTTCCTTGTCGAGATGGCCCAGGACGTGGAGGAACGTCGCCGGGCATCGCGCACGCTTGAGACCGGTCAGACTGTAACATTGACTACTCAGGGTGGGCACGAGATTACGACCAGCCTGGTGAACAGTTCCGAAGGTGGTGTTGCGGTCACCGGCTTTGAAGGTGCCGACGTTGGAATGCGCATTACCTATGAGGACGCTTCCGGTGACAGGCACCCCATGGAAGTCAGGTGGGTTAAGGACGGTATCGTCGGACTGAAAATCAATGCCGCCGACGGTCAACTGAATGCGGCGGCTTGAATTGCAACCCCCTCCACGCAATTGAGCTAGTTCGCACAAAGCCGGGAAAGACTTGCGTCGCAAGGCTTTCCCGGCTTTTCTCTGATCATGCAGGCTTTCTCCCAGCTTCTGGACCGACTTTCCCTCGAACCCCGGCGCCTTGCGAAGGAGGCGTTGCTGGTGCGTTACTTTCAGGAAACGGCCAATCCGGATCGTGGCTACGCCCTTGCCGCACTGACCGGAGGGCTTTCTTTCAAAAACGCAAAGCCGGCGCTTCTTCGATCCCTGATCAGTGAGCGAACAGATCCGCAGCTGTTTGCGCTATCTTATGATTTTGTCGGGGATCTTTCCGAAACAATAGCGCTGATGTGGCCCGAGGCCGGAAGGGACCGTCCTGATGAGTCCAACGGCGAGTTGACACTGACGCAGGTCGTTACTGAATTGGAGACGGCCGGAAAAACGGACGTTCCCAGATTGTTGACGGCTTGGCTTGACCGGCTGGACGAGACAGGAAGGTGGGCGCTGTTGAAACTCGTGACCGGCGGCCTGCGCGTCGGTGTCTCCTCTAGGCTTGCCAAGACATCGGTTGCAAAGCTCGGCTGTCTCAATGTGTCTCAGATTGAAGAAGTCTGGCATGGATTGAAACCGCCCTATGAAACTCTCTTTGCCTGGGCAGAGGGAAAAGGCAACAGACCTGACAATCAGGATCCGGCGCCGTTCCGGCCGGTAATGCTGGCGCACCCGCTGGATGAAAACCGGGATCCTGACTTGCTGGTGTCCGCGGACTACGCAGTTGAATGGAAATGGGACGGCATCCGGGTGCAGGCAGCTGCAGGGAAGACTTCAAGCGGTGAAACGGTTCGCCGCCTTTACAGCCGCACGGGCGAGGATATTTCCAGGGCGTTTCCCGATATTGTCGAGTTGCTGGATTTCAATGCCTGCATCGATGGTGAGCTACTGATAGTACATGATGGCAAGGTAAAACCATTTTCCGACCTTCAGAAACGCCTGAATCGCAAGACAGCAGGACCGAAACTGATCCGGGACCATCCGGCAGCGATCCGGGCATACGATCTGCTCCAGATAGGCGACGAGGATCTGCGCGATTGGCCGTTTGTTGAGCGGCGCAAGAGGTTGGAGGCGTTCATTGGTACAGTTTCAGACCCGCGCATCGAGCTGTCACCGATGGTTGAAGTGAACGGGTGGGATGAAATGGCCGCAGCGCGCGCCGACCCGCACAAACTTCTCCGGACCCATGACGCCGAAGCTGTAGAGGGACTGATGCTCAAGCAATGGGCCTCTTCATATGTCAGCGGCCGGCCGAAAGGACCCTGGTTCAAATGGAAACGGGAACCGTTTCTGGTCGACACCGTGCTCATGTATGCACAGCGGGGGCACGGAAAACGGTCATCCTTTTACTCGGACTACACATTTGGCGTTTGGCGGCGTGGAGATGCCGGCGAGGAATTGGTGCCGGTCGGCAAAGCTTATTTTGGCTTCACCGATGAAGAACTTCGTGAAATTGACCGATTTGTCCGCAACAACACAATCAACCGTTTTGGCCCTGTGCGGGAAGTCGAACACGGCAAGGATCAAGGTCTTGTTCTGGAAGTGGCCTTCGAAGGACTGAACCGTTCGACCCGGCACAAGTCCGGCGTTGCCATGCGGTTTCCAAGAATATCCAGGTTGCGATGGGACAAGCCGCCGGCTGAAGCTGACCGGTTGGAAGCCTTGGAATCGTTGCTGCCGGACAGTTGAGCATTCGCAGGGATGAACCGGAAAGTTTTCGCAAGCCGCGCTTTGGCCATGGATTTGTGTCACCCATCACCGCTATGAGAGTACAGCGACAGGTCTGCTGTTGAGCAAAACCCGGAGACCCACGATGACGATGCGCAAGATTACGTTCCTTTACTTCTTTGGCGCGGTAGCGGCTGTCTTGGTCCTGGCCGTGCCTGCGCAAGCCCAGTCAGGAATGGCAAGCAAGGATACCAACGCCGTGACCGGGGGACAGCCTGAGCGGTTCTCTCTTGTTGAAGCCGATGGAGACATTCTGAGGGTCGACCGGCAAACTGGTACTGTTTCGATTTGCCGGAAACAGAACAGCTCCTGGAGATGCAACCCGGTGCCTTTGGCAGAAGAAGCCTATCTTGCGGAAATCAATGAGCTTGCAGCGGAAGTTGACCGTCTGACAGCCCGTCTTGAGCAACTGGAAGATCAGGCAGGATCTCCCACGCCGCAAGCACCTGGTTCGACTCTGAAACGGCAGGGTCCGAAGACAGATGGCGGGGACCAGACATCCAGATGGATCGAGGAGGATGAAGAGCTGGAACGGGTTCTGAGCTTTACTGAGGGTGCCATGCGGCGATTTTTCGGCATGGTGCGCGACTTGCAGAAAGATTTTGACAACGAGGGGAACTAGACGTGGTGCCTCAACAGGTTGTCTTCATCGAACACGGTGTCAGGGGCGCCAGTGATCAATAGCACCCACCGTACAGCATTCACGAGCCTATACGATGAGGGGTATCGCACTTGCCCCTGTTATTTGTTGTAAATTGAATTGAAGCCCAACAAGTGGCCTGGTTGCCCTTGAGCGAATTCCGGGTTGAGAAGCGCAGGCAAGATTTGGATTGCCTTGCGCCCGGTCTCAACTGCTAAACCATTTGAGTTAGTCGATTAGCATCTTTGAAATGCTGCCGTGAGCTTCTTCCGGCAAAGCAACGGCCTTGCGCGTCGAAAGATCCATTGTCAGGGCGACAACGTCCAGGGTAGCGACCAGTCTGGTCGTGCGGCTTTCAAACAAATGATGCCGCATCGAGAAAGTGTTGGCGTTGACGCTGGTGAATCCTGTTGCAACGACCACTGTGTCTCCGGATTTAACCGGTGTCGACCAGGTCAACTTCATCTCTGCGGCAACCCGGCCATATCCGTTTTGGTTTAGATATGCATGATCCATCGGTGTGCGCTGCCAGACATGCGCGACGCCATCGGTAAAGCAGGAGAGGGCAAACTGGTCGTCCGCCTTTCCGTCCGGCCCGATGTTGCGCGGCAGCACAGTTCCCCTGAAGCAGATTTCCGCACCATGAGACAACAGTCCTGGCAACGAGGTGCGCAGTCCCGCCGGACCGGAGGGGATTCCGCGCGGAGCAGCTTCGGAAATCATGGGGGTCTGGAATTCCTTGAAACGCTGACGCAGCGATTTGGCTGAATTCGGGCTTGGTTCATATCCGTCGAGGGCGGTTGCTGCCAGGGTGCCTGTGGTTCCGTCACGCATTTCATGCACAACGGTCAACATGTGCGGACCGTCGAAAGCGACGCTGGAGTGTACGGTGATCAGGTCGCCTGTGCGCAGCTCCCGGTGGTAGCGGACGTGTCTCACACGTCTTGCGCCGACAATTGTTTCGCTCAGTCCGCACATCAAACGGAACTGGCGGTCGGCTTCTTCAAATCGGCTAAAATAGAACTGAACGTTTAGGTGATCATTTTCATCGCATTCCCAGCGATTCACAAATGAGTAAAAAGTAGCTTGAATGGTCATTCTATAACTTCGTGCGCTTAGTGATTTATTTGGTTTTTGCGAATTGGTACAAGTTCATTTGTTGCCCTCTTTTGAGATTTTATCAATAAGAAATGTAGACTGTGGAAAAAATAGTTTGGATTGGTGGCGAAATATTCTCAAGAGGTGGAATGCTACTGCGGAAACTTAATATTAAACCCGTAGTTGCACGTTCCGATATGAAGTTAATCTAGGTTTTATATTAAAAGAGAAGGATTGCGTGCCGGTGAAAATCTATCGTCTTGCCGTAGAGGCGCGGACGAAAAAGTGCATACATTCACCAAAAGCATTGTTTGACTTGCGCGCAACCCATGATGCAAACATACTTCAAACAAGCCGCATTACGGAACAAAAAGCCGATAGGGTCGCCTTGAAGCGCACGCTTGGAGCGGAGCGCTCGGCGAAAAAAGGCTGGTAAGGCGGAAAAGTGACCGTTGAGGGAGGAAAAACAACGTGTCGTCGACCTCATATCGTTTTATCATCGCAGATGATCATCCTCTGTTTCGTGGAGCTCTGCGGCAAACGCTCGAAACGCAGTATCCTGATGCGTCCATAGAGGAAGCAGGAGCGCTTGAAGATGTAACGTCGCGCCTTGAAAAGGACGGCGATGCCGATCTCATCCTTCTCGATCTCACAATGCCTGGAATGCGGGGCTTTTCCGGCCTGATGTATTTGCGTGCGCAATATGCAGGTGTTCCGGTGGTTGTTGTTTCCGCGAATGAAGAGCCGCAGGCAATCCGCAGGGCAATCGAATTCGGAGCTTCTGGTTTCATACCCAAATCACACGGCATCGAAGTCATCCGTCAGGCGATTTCCGAGGTCATGTCCGGCAACATGTGGACACCACCCGATGTCGATCTGAAGGCTGACGATGGCAGTGATGACCTGGTTCAACGCTTGTCCACGCTGACACCGCAACAGGTTCGCGTTCTCATGATGTTGTCCGAAGGCCTGCTGAACAAGCAGATCGCGTATGAGTTGTCGGTGTCCGAGGCCACGGTCAAGGCTCATGTCTCTGCCATTCTGCAAAAGCTTGGTGTGGAAAGCCGAACTCAAGCCGTCATCGCCGCCTCCAAGATTGAGGCCGGGCAATGGCATCTCGGCGGGGAAACGCAGGAAGCTGCCGGGGCGTAGCGACATCCCTCCAACTCGGTGCCGGCAAATCCCTCGATCCACGCCGCAACGAGACCGGTCTGTGCGTCGTTTATGTGCCGAATGGCCATCGGAAGCAGTCTGTTAACCTAAACGGGCATTAGCTCTAAATTCTTTAAATGTTTCAGAAATTTCCGAAATTCAGGCCAAGCCTTTTACCGGAATTTCAGGGATTGCACGTACTTTCTCCCCATTGAGCTGTGACGCCCACAGTGACGAGAAGTGGATGCGGAGACGAGATGCGGCCCGGCGCCAATTGGAAATTGATCCTCCAGACGATATTGATGGCGCTATTGTCACCCGGGACGCGTATTAGATTTGCTGCGTCGAAGACGGATGGGCAAATGGATTCCAGTCCGTCGAGGGCTCTTCTTCTTGCGTTCGGTCATCCGGTCGTCGATCAGTACCTGGCCTGCAAGGTGCGGGCGGCGCAGATCGCGAGTATCGCCCGCCTGACGCCGCTCACTATTCTTGCCAACATCGTCAACGTGGTGGTCGTCACTCCTGTTCTGGCACTGGTTCTGCCGCTTCCTTATGTTTTGGGTTGGGTAATTGCGGTGTTAAGCCTTATGGCGCTCACCGCGATAAAATGGTTTCTGGCGAAACGCTCGCCGGTGGAACTGGCATCCCGACGCGCTCTTTCAGCAGCCTTGCGCCACGCTACGGTATTGAGTGCGCTTTGGGCTGTGGTGCCCATCGTCGCCTTTGCCAGTGGAAATTTGAACGGTATCTGGATTGCGTCCTGCATCACCACCGGGATGATTTGTGGCGGAGGGTTTGCACTTGCCACTGTACCCCAGGCCGCCTTCAGGTGGGTCGCGATCCTCTATGTGGCAACCGTTGTCGCGCTTGTCATCGATCAAGGCGTGATGATGTGGCCGCTCCTGTTTTTGCTGACCAGCTACGCTTTCGTGGTGATCGGCAGCACGACAGCTGCGGGATGGTTGTTTGCATCTCATTTTCTCGCCGAGGCGGAGCTCGAGAAGCACAGCGAACTGATTGCGCTGCTGCTGAACGAGTTTGAGGAAACATCGAGCGATTGGATCTGGGAAGCCAACAGTGCCGGCAATTTCCGGAATGTCTCAGACAGATTTCTGCATGCGAGCGGTCGAAGCAGGTCGGAACTCCATGCCATGCGCATGGTTGATCTGGCCTACTCTCTTGATGAGGACGAAGCGCGGGATGCGGTCGTCAAACTGGAGGAAGCCATTGCCCTGCAAAAATCCTTCCGCGAGATGATCATCGGTCTGACGGTCAATAGTGAAGAACGCTGGTGGTCACTTGCGGCAAGACCAATCTATGACGATCACGGCTCATTCGCTGGATACCGGGGGGTGGCCTCCGATATCACGGAACCTCGACGCGCTAATGCGTTGGCATCTCATCTGGCAGACCATGATTCACTGACCGGTATCGGAAACCGCAGCTGGTTCCTGAAGCAGGCTGAGAGCATGCTGGAGGAACAAGCACGGACCGGCCAGAACACGCTGACGCTGTTTCTCATCGACCTGGACAATTTCAAGGTTGTCAACGATACGAGCGGACACCCGGCTGGTGATGAGCTTTTGCGGCAGGTTGCCGACAGGTTTACAGCCATCAGCGAGGGCAGGACCGCGTTGGCCCGCTTCGGGGGGACGAATTCGCTGCACTTGGCCGCTTCGTCAGCGACCAGGCGGCAAGTGCTTTTGCCGAAGAGCTTGTCAGCGTGACGCGAAAACCCTTCAGGATCGGGCGGCGAGACTTCGCTATCGGTTCAACGGTCGGCTTCACGAGGCTGCGCGACAAAGGGGACACGGTCGACGATCTGATGCGAAAGGCCGACATCGCCCTTTACAAGGCCAAGGAAAGTGGCCGTGGCCGGGCACTTGCATTTGAAAGCGCTATGGAGCGCGAGGTTCGCGAACGCCGGGAACTGGAGGCGGATCTGCGCGAGGCTTTCGAGTACGGCAAGCTCAGTGTCGAATTCCAGCCTATCGTCAATGCCCGATCGGGGAAAGTGGTCTCAAGCGAGGTTTTGGTTCGCTGGTTCCATCCAACGCGCGGTGAAGTTACGCCAAATACTTTCATTCCCATTGCCGAACATGCCGGTCTTATCCTGCCGCTCGGAAGCTGGGTTCTGCGAAAGGCATGTGCGGCGGCGGCGCAATGCCCCGAACTGGAGAGTGTCGCGGTGAACCTGTCTCCGGTTCAGTTCATGGACCCAAACCTTGTGGGGCATATCACGTCCGTTCTTGATGAGACCGGATTTCCACCCGAACGTCTTGTTCTTGAGATAACAGAATCGGTCTTTCTGCGGGACTTCGGATCGGCGCCGGACAAACTGGAAAAGCTTCGCGATCTCGGTATCAAGATTTCGCTGGATGATTTCGGCACCGGCTATTCGTCGCTGTCTTATCTGCGGCAATACAAGTTTGACAAGATCAAGATCGACAAGTCGTTTGTGGACGAGATCGGAGAACGCAGCGATGGTTTGGCCATTATTTCTGCCGTGATTGCTCTTGCGCACAACCTCGGTCTTGAGGTGACTGCGGAAGGAGTCGAGCGCCAGTTCCAGGTGGAAGCCTTGCGCACACTGGGGTGTGACACGTTGCAGGGTTATTACTTCGGCAAACCACATGCAAATCCGATGAAGATCACGCAAGTCAGCTCTGAAGACTGGGTAGACCGTAGCCCGAGTACAGCACCACAAAACGCCCTCGAGCATCAAAAGGTTCCGGGAATAAAATCCTCCGCATCCTGAAGATTTACTCCGCTGCTTGACCTGCCTGGCATCGGGCAAGCTGCGCGCGCAACGCGGCAGGCTTGACCGGCTTGTTGAAGAAGGAGATATCCTTGTCTCCGGCTTCTGACCGGACGGGTCTGCTCCGGTCTGCGGTAATCAGGATTGCCGGAATGCTGTTGCCGAATTTCCACCTGAGTTTGACGATTGCCTCAATGCCTGTGCCGTCATCCAGATGGTAATCGGCCAGAATGACATCAGGCGTCAGGCCTGCTTTGTTCAGGAGCGCAGCGGCTTCATGCTCATTTGCAGCGGTGACGACTGTACAGTTCCAGCTCGACAAGAGATGGTGCATCCCGCTCAAAATGTCCGGTTCGTTGTCAATTGCCACAACGCAAAGACCGTCCAGATTGCCGATTGCAGCAGGGGCTTGTTTGGCGGGTTCGATATCGGGAACTGCCGCTGAACGTGGTAACTCGACGGAGAAGCAGGATCCCTTGTCGGCGTCCGAGCGAAGGTCGACAGGATGTTTCAGGACATGACTGATCCGTTCCACGATTGACAGGCCAAGTCCAAGGCCTTTGGCAACACGCATGCCATCATCAAGCCTGTGGAACTCTTGAAAAATGGCCTTCTGCTTGCTTTTCGGGATCCCCATTCCGGTGTCGTGAATCTCGACAAGCACACGGTTGCCACGACGCCTGCAGCCGACCAGAACCCGGCCTTCCTGCGTGTATTTCAATGCATTGGAAACCAGATTTTGCAGCAGGCGGCGTAACAACCGGCGATCAGTTCGAATGGAAATAGACGTTGGCACAATCCTCAGTTCGAGACCCTTTTCCTGCGCGACAGGTTGAAAATCGAGCGCAAGGCCACGCAACATTTCATCCAGCCGGAATACAGTCGGCTCCGGTTTCAAGGCGCCAGTGTCGAGCCGAGAAATGTCGAGTACGGCGCCTATGATATCCTCAACCGATTCCAGTGCCGCTTCCACATTGCGCACGAGATCGCCGTCGTCACCTTCCTTGAGTTTGTCGACCAGGACGGAAGAGTAAAGTCTCGCTGCGTTAAGGGGCTGCAAAATGTCATGGCCGGCAGCAGCCAGAAATCTGGTCTTGCCGATATTGGCTTCTTCTGCGGCGCGTGTGGCTTCGACGAGGCGTTCGTTGACGTGCGTGAGTTCCTCGGTTCTTTCCCTGACGCGCCGCTCGAGCGTCTCATTGGCTCGGGCAAGTGCATTTTCTGCCATGACCCGTTCTGTGATGTCGGTATAAGTGGTGACAATTCCTCCGTCCGGCATGGGGCTGATCCGAACTTCAAAGACAGTGTCACTGGACTCCAGCCGTTCCTGAAAGGTCTCCTGGACCAGCACCATCTTTTCGATCCGGTCGGCGACGATCGCTTCGACCGGGCCTGGGCCGTGTTCACCGCGTTCTGCGTTCACGCGCAGTATTGCGTCGAGAGTGGTGCCGACCTGACCATATTCTGCAGGCAGTCCAAGAAGGTCCCTGAACTGGCGATTCCAGCAGATCAGTCGCAAATCCCGGTCGAATACACCGATGCCCTGACGAACCTGATTGAGCGCGGTTTGCAGAAGATCGCGGTTGTACTGGATGGCAACGGATGCGTCGTCGAGAAGTTTTACTGCTCCTTTGGTCGACGGATCGTGGCGTTTGAGCATCAGCGTCAGAACCAGACGTGAAGATGCTGCGCCGATGGCGCTTGCCAGCAGTTGCTCGGAAAACCTCAGCAGATTGGCATCAGCCAGGGTATTCGGGTCGAGCGGGATGCCTCTTTCGGTGGCGAACCGATGAAACGAACGTTCCGTGCGTTCCTCGCCAAGATAGCGGGCAACGGTCGATTGCAGGTCGCCTGCCGTGACGGAGGTCCGCCAGTATCGAAGGCTCGGCGACGGGGTGAATTCGGCGGGCACAAAAACATTTGCCTGCAGCGTTTCGGCCGGCAGGGGTTTTCTGACAAAGGAGACGCCGACAAAAAGCAGGATATTGATACATAGGCTCCAAAGCGTCCCGTGAATAAAGGGATCGGCCTCGATTCCGAAAAGCGATTGCGGGTTCATAACGCCCACGCCGAAGGGACCGGTCTCCAGGAAACCGGCCGAAATCAGCCCGGATTGAGCGAAAGTCGGCAAAAGAAGGGTGTAGGCCCAGAGCACAAACCCACCACTCAGTCCAGCCAGCGCACCCAGAGAGGTTGCCCTGCGCCAGACAAGGGCTCCGATAAAGGCAGGCGCGAATTGCGCAATCGCCGCGAAGGACAGCAGGCCGATCGATACCAGAGCCGCAGTGTCACCGGCCGCCCGGTAATAGGCATAGGCCAGAAGCAGGATCGCAAAAATCGCCAGGCGGCGGATCGTCAGCAACTGCCGGCTCATGTCCCGTCCACTGGTATTGACCAGCTCGTCCTCACTGTGGCGGCGAAGAAGGAGCGGAACAACAATGTCGTTGGAAATCATGATTGCCAGCGCAACCGTGGCGACGATAACCATTGCGGTCGCCGCGGACAATCCGCCGATGAAGACAAACAGTGCCAGCCAGTTCTGGCCGGCATCAATCGGCAGGGCAAGAACGAAAGTATCGGGATTGATATCCTGGCCGAAGCGCAGCATTCCGGCAGCGGCAATCGGAATCACGAAAAGGTTGATCAGGACCAGATAGACCGGGAACAGCCAGGTTGCCCGCCGAAGTTCGGCATCGGAGTTGTTTTCCGTAACGGTGACATGAAACTGGCGCGGCAGCATCAGAACCGCGAAACCGGACAGAATTGACAGGATCAGCCAGTTGCTCACGTTGATCGGCTGTTCGAATACCTCCGCCACCTCCGGAGCTTCCGTAATGGCCCGGACCAGGTCGAACGGGCCGTCGAAAAGCCAATAGGTGACCCATACGCCAACGGCCAGAAAGGCGAGCAGCTTGACGATCGCTTCAGTTGCGATTGCCAGCATAAGGCCTTCCTGGTGTTCCGTCGCATCAATGTGGCGTGTTCCGAAAGCCCAGCTGAAGATAGCCATGCCCAGCGCAATAAGCAGCGTGACGTCGTCGAAGACAGGGGTAAAGATGTCGCCAGGCGAAATCAGCGGCCCCACCATGGTCGTGACCGACAGGGAAACGGCTTTCAGCTGCAGCGCGATATATGGGATTACGCCAATCACGGCGATCAGTGTTGCGAGCGCTGCCACGGATTGGCTCTTGCCGTATCGCGCACCGATGAAATCGGCAATCGACGTGATGCTCTCTGTCTTCGAGATCTGGACGATTCGCCGCAGCAGCGGATAACCAAGTGCGAATACAAGCAGGGGGCCGATATAGATTGTCAGAAATTCCGCACCGCTCCTGCTGGCGTTTCCAACCGAGCCGAAGAATGTCCAGGACGTGCAATAGACGGATAAGGAAAGTGCGTAGATGAATGGACGCCCACCTGCGCGTGACGATTTGCGGCGCGTCATCCGGTCGCCATAGCTGGCAATGGCAAACAGCAGCAGGATGTAGCCCGTTGCGGTCAATATCACGATCCATCCGTGCAACATTGCGCTGTTTACTGTCCTCCCGACCCGGTTCCTGCAGCAATTTGTTTCGCCATCTTATTCAGATCGGAGCACAGCGGAACCATTCTGTCCATTCGTCTTGCGAACAATGAGCGCAAAACAGAATATCGACCGGTTTGCCAAGGGGGTAACTGATCAAAGTTGGTGAAGTCCTGTTCACATCGTTTCATGAAACAATCGGTTTCAAACGAGCTAAGGTGCGCCGGGAAAGTCTGCGAGGAAATGTGAGTTGTCCAACCTGATCGAGCGATTGAGTGCAGGAGCACGCAATACGGCCGAAAGCGGCATTGTCGAAGTGTTCAATGCGGGCTGGCATCACGAAGCTCTGATACCTCTCTGGGCAGGGGAGGGGGATCTGCCGACGCCGGATTTCATCAACCGGGCGGTGAAGGCTTCACTCGACCGGGGAGAAACCTTTTATACCTACCAGCGCGGCATTCCCCAGCTGCGCGAAGCGTTGGCGGCTTATCATCAGGACCTGTATGGCAGGGTGTTCTCGGCTGAAAGGTTCTTTGTAACCGGATCTGGCATGCAGGCGATTCAGCTTGCCGTGCAGGCTGTCGTGGACCCCGGCAGGGAGGTGATTGTTCCGTCTCCGTCATGGCCGAATATTTCTGCTGCAGTGGAAATACATGGAGCCAGGCCGGTACCGGTACCTCTTCGCGAGGAAAACGGCGGGTGGAGCTTGCACATGGAGGAGATCGAAGCTGCGATCACACCTCACACTGCCGCTCTCTTTTTGAATTCTCCGAGCAATCCGACCGGATGGACCGCATCGGAAAACCTCTTGCGCGCCTTTCTGGAAATTGCCCGCAAAAATGGCCTGTGGATCATAGCAGACGAGATCTACGCCCAGTATTTTTATGGGGAGACTCCTCGGTCACCGTCGTTTTATGATATCGCGGATGAAGACGATCAGATCATTTTTGTGAATTCGTTTTCCAAGAACTGGGCAATGACAGGTTGGCGCGTCGGCTGGCTCTCCGCGCCACCGATGATCGGCCAGATTGTCGAAAACCTCATCCAGTACTCTACCTCAGGCGTTCCCGCTTTCATGCAATGGGGAGCGGTTGCGGCGTTGACGGAGGGAGAAGACTTCCTCGCATCACAAATTGAACGTGCGCGCCTTGGAAGGAACGCCGTCTTCAAAGGTCTTCAGGAGACCGGTCGCATGGGCGCAAAACCGCCTGACGGGGCGTTTTATCTGTTCTTTTCCATTGATGGTGTAACCGACACGCGCCGGTTTGCGCTTGATCTGGTACGAGAAACTGGTGTCGGTCTGGCACCCGGTTCTGCGTTTGGCCCGGGCGGTGAGAACTTTGTTCGCCTTTGCTACGCCCGCGGGCAGGATCAGCTGGAAGAGGCGGTACGGCGAATTAACGCTTGGCTTCCAGAGATTTAGACATATGTCGGGTTGCTGGTCTACGTGAAACCCCTTAAACCTTGAATGGACGTGATTTCCATTTGGGTGCCGGGATGGCAGACGACAGTGTAATTGATCGCAATGCGGAAACTGCCGCTGTTTCTGAGGCACGGCTTGCGAGTGTGTTTGATACCGCTGTCGACGGTATCATCGTCATCAATGATCGCGGTCTGGTGCTGGCCTACAACAAAGCTTGTGAGCGATTGTTCGGATACGAGGCCGCAGATCTACTGGGACGGAACGTCAACAAGATCATGCCTCGGGAATACGCGCAGGCGCATGATCACTACGTTCAAAATTACATTGATACCGGGGACAAGAAAATCATCGGTATCGGCCGTGAGGTGCAGGCGCAGCACAAGGACGGAACCGTGTTTCCGATCGAGTTGTCGGTCGGCGAGGCCGAATCGTCCTATGGCCGCCAGTTCATCGGTATCCTGAGGGATCTTAGATCCCGCAAGCAGATCGAGGATCGGCTGGCTAGGACGCAGGCCCAATTGTTGCACATGACACGGCTCAGCGCACTCGACGAGATGGGCGCAGCAATTGCGCATGAGCTTAATCAGCCCTTGACCGCTGTCCTTTTGTACCTTCAGTCCGTATCGCGGAAAGCGAAGTCGGACGCCTCGATTGATCCGCTTGTCCTGTCTGTAATCGAAAAGGCAGTCCGCGAGGCGGAACGCGCCGGGGAAATCATCCAGCGCATGCGGCAACTGGTTGAAAAGAAGGCGCCCGAAAGGCAGACGGTTGATGTTGCCGAACTGGTAAGGTCCTGCCTGGAAATGGCTCAACTTGGTAGCGGTGAAAAGCAGACATTTCTTTCAGCCACGATCGAGCCTGACCTGCCGCCCCTGCAGGCTGATCCGGTACAGATAAGGCAGATCCTGATCAACCTTTTGCGAAACGCCCGCGAAGCGGTTATTGACCAGCCAGACAAGAAAGTGAGCTTGTCGGTGATCATGAATGCAGAGTCCCTTGAGTTCAGGGTAAAGGACAACGGACCTGGCGTCCCAGCCGAACTCATTGATGGACTGTTTCGCGCTTTCACCGGTGCAAAGCACAAGGGTGTTGGATTGGGATTGGCGATCTCGCGATCGATTGCCCAGAATCACGGTGGCGATTTGAAGCTTGAATCCACGCCGGACGGATGTGGTGCATCATTTTTATTGACGTTGCCGGTTCATCCAAGAGAGGAATCATTGGATGAAAAGCTTTAGCGTTCGCGAAGCGATGGCATAACTGAGGACTGAAAAACAATGGAAGCTGACGCAGAGGCCGTTTACATCGTCGATGATGACCCTGCGGTGCGTGATGCGCTATCCGTCCTGTTCAACATGGAAGGCTATGTTGTTGAAACTTTCTCTGACGGAGACACGTTCATTCAGTCCGCGAGCAAGTCTGTTCCGGCATGCGTCATGCTGGACGTTCATATGCCAGGCAGGTCGGGTATCGAGATCCTCAAGGCATTGAATGCCGAGAACTATCCCGCACCGATATTCATTATCTCCGGCCAGGGTGACATTCCGATGGCCGTTGAGGCAATCCGAAACGGAGCATTCGACTTCATTGAAAAACCCTTCTCCGCGGAAACTGTTCTTGACCGTGTCAAGGAAGCGATCGCGGCGATGAAACAGCGGGAAGACGAAGACAGGTCCCAAACGTTCGAGGGGGCAGACTTGCTCACCCGCAGGGAGCTCGAAGTTCTCAAGCAGATCACGGACGGGGCCTCGAACAAGGAAGCTGGCAGGACACTTGGGATAAGCCCGAGGACCGTCGAGGTTCATCGTGCCCGGATCATGGAAAAACTGAGTGCACGCAACGCGGCGGATCTGGTCAGGATTGTACTGGGGCATCCAGCAGCCGGCTGAAAGAGCCGATTCGCGAAAAAAGCTCCGGCTGATCACGCAAGTTTTAGCGGCAGACGTATTTCTGCGTACATTCGCAGTGGTATTTCTGACGTATGTATATGGGGAGTTCTGGCAATGTCGCCGGCTTCCTGGGATTGTTTTGTGTGATTGTTCACATCGTTGAGGATGATGTAGCTGTTGCCGACGCGTTAGCTTTTACGCTCGAACATCTGGACCATCGTCCCCGGATATACAAGGATGGCGAAACTTTCCTGGCACAGGCGAACCTGTCCGCCTGCCATTGGGTTATTGTCGACCTGGGACTTCCCGGTGTGAGTGGAGCAGAAATTGTCAAGAAATTGAAGAGCTTGGCGATACCTCCGAAAATCATTGCGATCTCGGGAAAGTCACGGGTCAAGATCCTGCGGCAAATGCGGGAAATGCAGGACCTGACCATTTTGCGCAAGCCATTGTCCATCGACATGCTGACATCGGCAATGATCTGACGCGTTTGGCAAGCAACTGCGTTCACTCCGATTAATACTTTCGTTGCCTGCGTCCATTCGGCTCATATGTAGTTCCTCTTACGCAGTCGACCGAATTCCTTCAATGGATTCCAAGCTTTAGTGTAGCTCCTGCAAGTTGCGAGACGTCGGACGGGACGCCTCGGCAACAAGGGGCGGTGCTTGTTTGGTTCGTAATGGCCGGTTTCGGGATCGGCGACCAGAAACAAGGACTGCCATTGCAGACCAGGCCGCGCAGACGCGCGCAAAGGAGGGAAAATGGCGTATTTGGAAGCAAGTGTTATCGACCACGGTGTTGTCGCACGACCCACCGGCAGAACACCATGCAGTTCCGCGAAAACAAATCTCTCCGATTTTGGCGGCAAATCGACGGCATATGAAACCCATGCCGTTGTTTATTACGAAGGCGACCCCGCCAAACGGCTTTACGAGCTGGTTCGCGGTTCGATCATGCTCTACAAACTGTTGCCGGATGGGCGTCGTCAGGTCGTGGAAGTACTGCGTCCGGGCGACATTTTCGGGCTGGCAAGCAACGACGAAAACGATTGCACAGCTGAAACGCTGACCAGCTCGATCGTACAGGAAATTGATCTCAGGCAGGTTGAGCGATCTCAGGAACTGCAAAGTATCCTGACGAAAAGCCTGACCAGCCAAATGCACGTTCTGCATGAACATGCGGTTCTTCTTGGACGTAAATCGGCCGTCGAGCGGGTTGCCAGCTTTCTGATGCATTTGGTTCCCGATCGTGGTGGCCTGGGATGCGCCGGTCCTGAAGATGAAGAAAATGACGGCTTCGACTTGCAATTGCATATGACGCGTCAGGAAATCGCCGACTATCTGGGATTGACCATTGAAACCGTCAGCCGGGTTGTCTCCGACCTGAAGCGGCGCGGTGTCATAAGAGTGGACAAGGCTGACAAGATTCACCTCAACAAGGTCTGCAGCCTCTGCCAGATGACAGGCATTCACTGAGCAGACATCAGGAACAATCTGAAAAAGGCCGCGATCATGTCGCGGCCTTTTTGGTTCAACTGGACATTTTTCCTGCTGACGAGAGAAATCGTTTCCTGGCCATATCTCCGATTTCATTTGAACAGCCATCAATTGGCGGAGATCTGCGGAAGAATCTTAACAGTTGAAACTGCATATGAGTCTCTGGTTTTACGAGGATCGGACGCGATCGTGATGCAGATCAACTCACTACGCTTTGTGCAGGCGTCGCCTCCCGACGGCAATGCCGACAAGCAATATTCAGTCCTGGCGAACGAGGAAGAATTCGTTCGCTGCGATCTTTCCAGGAGAACGATCGCCAAGCCGATTGCTCTGGTCAATCTGATGGACAAAACAACGCGAACATTGTCGCCTGAAAAGAAATTTCTCAACAAACGCTGGCATCTCACCGAAAGCGAAGAACACGATAGCGGCATGGTCGTGGCCGATGGCGCGAGTGCATGGCTTGCATTCGACGCTTCTGCCAACGAACTCTTCCGTTTGGTTGATCCCCGCAAATGGACAGCAAAAACCGTCGAAACCGCACTTGGCTCCTGGGCTGACAGCTATGCTGTTGTGTCACAGGATCGCTGTGTTGGTGTGGTGAGACGGGCCTTGCGGCCCGGCGAGGAGGAAGCCGGCACAAGGCTTCAAAAGCTGAGAGGCCTGTTGAAACCTCGCGATTGGAAACTCGAACTCGAAGCGCCGGTCTCCGATGAAGCGGCGCATCTGATGATTGCATCCATTTTGCTTCTGGTTGAAATCACGGTTCGCGGCGCACGCGCAGGTTAACGGCGACAACAAGCTTTGCTATACGGCGGCCGAGTGTCTTGCCTTGCCGGTCGCCTGGCTTTCGGCCAGATACGCATCGAATGCTGCTGCTGCAAGGCGCACATACGGTCGGCCGGTCTCTGTTACGCTCACCCTCACATTGTCATTTGCACCGAAGTCCAGCGCAACCATTCCGTCCGCGATCAGGTCCTGCAAGGCGTCCAACGCGTCGTCGAGATTCCGCGGTGACAGACCGTATCCCTCACAGACCGGTGCGAGATCACAGGCATAGTTGGTCATTAGCTCTTCAATGATCCGACCGCGCATCATGTCGTCTGCCGAAAGGGCGAGGCCCTTGGAAACGGGCAGTTCGCCTGCCAGTATGCTGCGGCGCCAGTTGCCGACATCCGGCATGTTCTGGATGAAGCCCCTGGACATTTTCCCTATGGAAGACACACCGAAGCCGACGAGCTGCTCACCCTGGTCGGTCGTGTAACCCTGGAAGTTGCGCTTCAACGAGCCATCGGCGAGCGCTATGGCCATGCTGTCGTCGGGGCGTGCGAAATGGTCGAGACCGATTGCGACATACCCTGCATTCAGTAGCTCGGCCCTTGCCAGATCCGCAAGTTCAAGGCGCTGGGCGGCAGAAGGCAGGGCGGTCTCATCTATCAGTCGCTGATGCTTTCGCATCCAGGGGACATGTGCATATCCAAAGAGCGCGATCCGGCCCGGTGCAAGCGAGAGTGTCTTGTCGACCGTGTCGAGAATGGTGTCACGCGACTGACCGGGCAGGCCATACATCAGGTCGAAATTGAGTGCATTTAGACCGGCCTTCCGAAGGAACATTGTTGCCTTTGCCACGATTTCATATGGCTGAACCCGGCCTATGGCCTTTTGCACGTCGGGGTCGAAGTCCTGCACACCCAGGCTGGAACGATTGATGCCCACCAGCGCGAGTGTCTCAGCCAGGTCCTCCGTCACCAGTCTCGGATCAAGTTCGATCGCGTGTTCCAGGTCGGGCGACAGGTCGAACCGGTCCTGCAACAGAGCCGTCAGATCGATGAGACTTTGACGCGGCAACAGGCTTGGCGTGCCGCCACCCCAATGGATGTGCCGTACCGGACCAGCTTCTTTCAAGTGCTCGCTTACCAGTCCGATTTCCTGCCCGAGTGTCGCCGCATAGGTCTTTAGTGGCGCATCCTGACGGGTTGCCTTGGTGTGACAGCCGCAATAATGGCAAAGTTCCCGGCAATATGGCACATGCAGGTAAAGGGAGAGGCTGTCGTCCCGGGAGACCGCTCCGAGCCAGTCTGCATAGGTTTCAGCCGTGACACCATCGTGGAAATGCGGTGCTGTCGGGTAACTTGTGTAGCGCGGCACATTGCGCAGCGCGTAGGAGAGCGGATCGTGAGTCATGGCGGCATAATTCATTCAAGTGCCGACGAGAACCTTGATATCGCTCAAGTCCGGCTTCTGGATTCGGAGAAATTTGGTGATCGACGGGTGGGATACAGCTCAAGGACAATCCCGGACGCCGCGCTGCCGGCTCCATGGGGCACCGGACAACGCAAATCTGGTTGTCCGCATGGTGTTGGAGGAGCTGGGAGCAGAGTATGACTTTGTCTACGTAGATCGCGTGGCATCGGAGCAGAAATCGGAGACCTACCGGCAACTGAACCCGCAGGGGCTGATCCCTGTTCTGGAATGGACCGGACAGGATGCCCCTGTGTTCGAGACCGGAGCTATCCTGCTGATGCTTGGCGATCATCACCGCCGGCTCGCGCCGGTGCAAGAGGCACCCGAGCGCGGACGTTTCCTGAAGTGGCTTTTTTTCCTGTCCAACACGCTGCACGCCGACCTGCGCATTTCATTCAAGCCGCATCGCTATTTTCCCGCCGAAAACCAGACTCGCGTTTTCGCTGCGGCACTGAGAAAGCGCATAGATTCCGGTTTTCAGCTTCTGGAACGCGAGCTTGTTGCAACGGGAGGCCCGTTCCTGCTTGGTCCGGAACCGGGTTGCCTTGATTTCTATGCTGCCGCTTGCGCACGCTGGGCCCAGATTTATGGTAATTGTGGGCGATGGGATCTGGATAGTTCGCCAGGGCTGCGGCGCATTTTCGAGCGCCTGGAGTGCCGGCCTGCCGTTATAAGGGCGTGCAAGATGGAATTGATTGCAGGTGCCCCTTTTACCGGGCCGGTTCCGGTTACTCTTGCGCGGGAATAAAAGGATTATGTTGATCGATGCAATCAACCATGACGACAACGATCAACCATAGTAGGTCATGACGACAAGCCCGGATCAACCCAGACGGATTTCATGAATTCTGCGTTCATCAACTCAACCTTGACCCGATTGCCCGTGACGATCCTGATTGCGGCACTGGGGGGAGGAACGTTCTATC
>NZ_KI928927.1:448924-457890 GCF_000521215.1 Labrenzia sp. DG1229
ACGAGCTTCAGGGAATAAAGCTGCTTCTTGTTCCACAGCCAGGGGATCAGGCAGTAGAGCGCGCCGAAGGAGATGTAGCCAACCCAGCCAAGAGCGCCGGAATGCACGTGGCCAATGGTCCAGTCGGTGTAGTGCGACAGGGAGTTGACCGAACGCAAGCTCATCAGTGGCCCTTCGAAGGTCGACATACCGTAGAAGGCAACCGAAACGACCATCATGCGCAGAACCGGATCGGTTCTCAGCTTGTCCCAGGCACCCGACAGCGTCATCAGGCCATTGATCATGCCACCCCATGACGGCATCCAGAGGATGATGGAGAACGTCGCCCCCAGCGTCGATGCCCATTGCGGCAACGCCGTGTAGTGCAGGTGGTGCGGACCAGCCCAGATGTAGAGGAAGATCAGCGCCCAGAAGTGAATAATCGAAAGGCGGTAGGAATAGACCGGACGATCAGCCCGCTTCGGGATGAAGTAGTACATGATGGCAAGAAAGCCAGCGGTCAGGAAGAAGCCCACCGCATTGTGACCGTACCACCACTGCACCATCGCATCCTGGACACCCGCCCAGACGATGTAGGACTTGGTCGAATAGATCGAGACCGGGACCGTCAGGTTGTTGATGATGTGCAGCATGGCGATCGTGACGATAAACGCCAGATAGAACCAGTTCGCCACATAGATGTGCGGTTCCTTGCGTTTCCACAGCGTCCCCAGGAACAGCAGCAGGTAGAAGACCCAGACAATGGTCAGCCAGAGATCGGCGTACCATTCCGGTTCCGCGTATTCCTTGCTCTGGGTGACACCGAGCACATACCCGGTACCGGCGAGAACGATGAAAACGTTGTAACCCAGGATCACGAACCAGGGCAGGATCTTGCCCGGCATGCGCACACGGCACGTCCTTTGAACGACATACATGGACGTCGCCAGCAATACGTTGCCGCCGAAGGCGAAAATCACCGCCGATGTGTGCAGGGGACGCAGCCGGCCGAAATTGGTCCAGGGAAGATCGAAATTCAATGCCGGCCAGGCCAGCTGAAGCGCGATTATGAGACCGACCGTGAATCCGGCAAGCCCCCAGAACATGGCGGCGACCGCACCGAATTTGACCGGCCCCATATTGTAGTTCGGTTTTCCGTCGATTTCGGCCGGAATAGGTTCCCCGCCGTCGTCAAAGAAGTTCTTGAAGATCAGAAAGACGCTGACCGCGGCGAAAAGCGCGCCGATGCCAGCGTGAAAAGCCATGACCTGATCAAAGGTCTTGCCTGCTACGATGATGCAGACGAATGCAAGCAGCACAAGGAAGATGGCGAATCCACCCTCCTCGAGCGAGACCAAACCGGTCTTTTTATGTGCCATTTCAGCGCCCCAGTTTTTTAGAATCCATGTAAGGTGCCAACGATGGCACGACCATGCGCACGACTCCCTTTGAGCCGCGTTGATTCATATCAAGAGGGTTCTTACTGCATTCAAAGACGTGAAAGTTGCCCGCACAATGTCGCACGCCACAGGCAGAGTGTCGCAATCGTAGAATTGCGTACTCGTACACGCATCCGGCATCGCGTGAAAATATCCCCTCCACCCAAGAGCCTAACACGCCTCATGGCCAAAATCCCGAACCAGATTGCTTCAGACTTTCAACGACATCTCGGAGAATCTTAATGTGATTGCTGCTTGGCAAAATCCACATTGTAATTTTCCGGGAGAGCTCCACTTTTGTCTTGAATGGGGCCACCAGCTCTCCCTTCCGGAGATGATGCAAAACGAGGGACTTGTGGGCCATGAGAACACCCGCCCCGCTCAATGCCTCCTGGAGCGCAACCGAATAAAGTGAAAAGACCGGACCGTTGGGACTGAAGTCAGCTTCCGGCATCGCTCGTTGCGCCCATAACTTCCAATCATCAGCCCATGCAATATCAGTCAGGCAGGAAACAGTTCTCAGGTCTTCCGGCCGCCTGAGTTCGCGCGCCAGTGCAGGAACGCAGACCGGCAGGATTTCTTCACTTCCCAGCTGCACTCCTCCCGGGGGGACAGTGCTGCTGTAAAACAGGCAAAGATCGAACGGGACGCGCTTGAGGTTTGGCGGGCTTTCCATGGCCGTCACAGACACATCGACGTCAGGCAGTCTTTCTCGCAGCCTCGGAAGCCTCGGAGCGAGCCAGAGTTGAGCCAGGGCAGGCAGTGCGGCAATGTGCACCTTGTAGGGCGTGGCATCCTGCCTGAGATCGCGTACCGCCTGGCCCAGAGAATCAAAAACCTCCACAAATGCCGGCACTGCTCTTCGACCGATCGGCGTAAGTGTCACGCCCCGGGTACTGCGGACGAACAGACTGGTACCGATCTCCTCTTCCAGCGACTTGATTTGCGCAGCGACGGCACCTGGTGTCACGCCCAGTTCTTCGGCTGCCAGCGCAAACCCACCGAGCCGTGCGGCCGCCTCGAAGGCACGAAGAGCATTGAGCGACGGAATTCGTGGTGTCGGGGGCGATACGGTCATGTGTTGCCCTATTTTTTCTAGCCCTTGTTTTTCTAAAATCTGATTTGCGAATGTGCAAGTCTAAGTCCACTCTGATTGCAACACGCATTGGAGAAACTTGAATGTCTGCACATGAACTCCGGCCATGGTTGCCGCAAAACGTTGTGTCGCGTATCGACGGAATAACCAAAAGCACCCGCCCCCTGACTTCAACTCAGGTTGCCGGTCGCATCGACCAGCTGGTTGCAGAAAACCGCAAGATCCACGAGCGGGACTGTTTCAACCTCAATCCGGCGACCAATGTCATGAACCCGAAGGCGGAGGCCCTTTTGGCCAGTGGCATCGGATCACGCCCGTCGCTCGGCTATCCGGGCGACAAATATGAAATGGGCCTGGAGGCGATCGAAGAGATTGAAGTGATTGCCGCCGAGCTTGCCTGCGAAATTTTCAACGCGACATACGCGGAAATCCGGGTCGCGTCCGGTGCCATTGCCAATCTGTACGCCTTCATGGCGACCACAAAACCGGGCGACGTGATCATCGCTCCTCCCGCCTCCGTCGGAGGGCATGTGACGCATCATGGTCCGGGTTGCGCCGGCCTTTACGGGCTCGAAATTCACGAAGCTCCGGTTGATCCGGACGGATACACGATCGATCTGGAGGGCTTGCGGGCCCAGGCCCTGGAGCTGCGCCCAAAGCTCATCACGATCGGCATGAGCCTCAACCTTTATCCGCATCCGGTAACGCAGATCAGGGCGATTGCAGACGAGATTGGTGCCTATGTCCTGTTCGATGCGGCCCATCAGTGCGGCATGATTGCAGGTGGCGTCTTCACCGATCCGCTGACGGAAGGTGCGCATCTCATGACCATGAGCACCTACAAGAGCCTTGGTGGGCCGGCAGGCGGGCTACTTGTCACCAACGACCAGGAATTGTCCAGAAGGCTCGACGGGATCGCCTTTCCCGGACTGACGGCGAATTTCGATGCTGCCAAATCTGCCGCGCTGGCTGTATCGCTTCTGGATTGGCGCGATTTTGGACCTGCCTACGCGCAAATGATGGCCGCAACGGCAAAAGCCCTTGCAACAGCCCTTTCTGAAGAAGGTCTGCCGATCTTTTCGACCAGGCTGGGCTTTACCGGATCACACCAGTTTGCCCTGGAAGCGGCTTCGCTGGGAGGTGGCCAGGCAGCGTCGAAGAAGCTTCGCAAGGCCGGCTTCCTGGCGTGTGGCATCGGCCTTCCCATACCGCCTGTCGACGGGGACATGAACGGACTGCGGTTCGGTACACCGGAACTGGTCCGGTGGGGCATGACGGAAACCGACATGCCTGAGCTTGCCCGCCTGATCGCCGAAGCATTGCGGTCCAACGATCCTGAAGCCGTGGCAAGCCGTGTCTCGGACTGGCGGAAACAATTCAGCGAACTGCACTTCGTTCGAACCTAAATCTGCCGTCTTCCGTTTTTCAGTTTCTCTGCCTACCCTCCTGTTGGCGTGCCTTTGAGCGCTTGGGGGAAGACAGACATGCAGAAGCGACTGGACCAGGGATATGCGGCTCTGGAAAGAATTGCCGATGACTCGCCCGACTTGTTGAAGTCACTGCTTGAAGGGTCACCCGACACTGTCAGTGTCTCGGACGCCAGACTTCCGGACCTGCCTCTCACTTACGTCAATCCGTCATTCACAAGGACGACAGGATACAGCGCGGACGAGGTGCTGGGTCGCAACTGCCGTTTCCTGCAGGGCGAAGATACGAACAGGGGTGATGTCGCCAAAATCAGGAAGGCAATCGAGGCTCGGCAACCTGTTGACGTCGTTTTGCTGAACTACAGGAAATCCGGTGAGCCTTTCATAAATTCCCTGCGTATGGCGCCGATCTTCGACAAGTCCAGCCAATTGTCGGCGTATCTCGGCATCCAGCGCGACATTACCGAGGAACGGCTACAAGCCGAACGGAATATCGGACAAAACCGTCTGGAAGCGCTCGGAACGGCGTCAGGTGCATTGGCCCACCAGCTCAACAACCTGCTGCACCCGGTCACGAGCCTGATCTCCCTGCACTTGCCCGACATCGAGGATGCGGGCATCCGCAAGGACCTGGAAATGGCACATTATAGTGCAAACCAGGCCGCCGACCTGTCGGACAATCTGCTTGGCCTCTCACGCGGCAGTTTCCAGGACAGCTCCGATATCACGACACTGCCTGCCGGACTGATTCGAGCAGTCGATCTGGTTCGACTGATGCTTCCACCGACCATCACCATTGAAACTAGTTTCAGAAACATCTCAGGGGAACTGAATGTTCCAATCAATGAAACACTGTTTGCACAAGTATTAATCAATATCATTACAAATGCGTCCCAGGCGACCAAGCATTCAGGGAAAATACGTATAGAAGTCGCGGAACACGACAGTTCAAGAGTGAAAATTTCGATTTCCGACAATGGCCCCGGCATCCCACCTTCACTCAGAGAGAAAGTATTTTCTCCATTTTACTCAAAAAGCAACAGTAAAAACAGCTCCGGCTTAGGGTTGTCTGTCGCTTTGCAAATTATTAATAAAGTTGATGGACAAATTATAGTTGAAGACGGCCTGATACAACCTAACGGCGACGGATTTGGTTGTATGTTTATTATAGATATACCGAATATTACGTAGGGTTGTATTTCGGTAGATCTGGGAGAGACAGACCAATGTGTCAGATTCTACTGATTGACGATATGCAGCCAGTCCGGCATGCCATTGCAGCGACACTTCGCAAGGCAGGGCATGATGTTGTCGAAACCGACGACGGCAACAAGGGGTTGGAAATCGCTGCCAAAAGGCAGTTCGACCTGATTATCACCGATATCATGATGCCGGCATCTGACGGAACGGATGTCGTTTTCGCGCTCAAGTCCGGTGGAAGCGGACCCAAGGTAGTTGCAATGTCCGGCGGCGGGTCGGGCATTGCGGCGCAAGATGCCTTGAGCCTTTCGGCGTCCCGCGCCGATGCAGTTCTGAAAAAGCCTTTCACCAATGAAGTCCTGATCGAGACCGTGAGCTCACTCACCTCGAACTGATCACCAATTCATCCACGCTTTCGGAGGGGAAAATCGTGGCCTGGTTTTATAATATGCGGATAACGCAGAAACTTCTGCTCGCCTTCGGTATTTTGCTGCTGATCCTTGCGTTCCTTGGCGGAAAGTCAGCCCTGATGTTCCGTACGCTGGATCACGAGTTCACCGAGTTTACCGAGCACGGCAACGCGCTGGCCGCGGCCACCGACATCACGCAGTCTTTTTCCGAAATGGAGATCAAGGCGATTGAGTTCGTCGCGAATTCGACCGAGGAAAACCTGCAACAGGTCGATGCGGCGCACACGAAGGTCGTTCTGCAGATTTCAGACAAGATCAAGAAACTGCACGTGCCGGAAGAAATCGAGCGTCTCGAGGATGCCAAGAAGCATATCGAGATCTATTGGGAAAACTTCAAGAAACTCGCACATGAACGCGAATTGCAGCACGACATCGTCGACAACAGCCTGCACGCGGCCGGCGACAAACTTCAATACGAAATCGTCACCGTGTTCAAACACAAGCAGGAACAGGATTCCAAGAACGGCAAGCCGGCAGAAACGCTTGAACTCGTCACGGACGCAATGATCCACCTGCTGATCGCCAGGGACCATGCCAACCGCTTCGTCTACTCGGGACTGGAAAGCGAACTTGACTATGCGCTCAAGGAAGTCGAGCGGGTCAAAAAGGACCTGACCAGCGATGCGATGGCAAAGCTGGATGGCGAAGACAAAAAGCTTGTCAACGACGCCCTGCATCAGATCGACGTCTACGTGAGCGCCCTTGAGGAGTTCCGTGTTCTGGAAAAGGACATCACGCATCTGGAAAAAGATGTGATGTTCTCAGAGGCGAAAATCATCGCGAAAGACCTCGATATCATCAAGGAATTCGCGATCAACGCCGAGCACAAGCTTGAGGAACAGGTGCACGCCCAGACCGCCGAGTCGATCATGTTTTCGCTTGGCGGAACCGCGATCGGATTTGTCATCGGCCTTGGCGCTGCCATCCTTCTTGGCCGGATGATCAGCCGTCCGATCAACGGACTTTCAAAAACCATGAGCGACCTGTCGCACAACCGGCTCGACACAATCATCCCGGAAGTCAAGGGCAAGGACGAAATCGCGGAGATGACCCAATCGATCATCGTGTTCCGCGACGGACTGGTCGAGCGCCACACGATGCGCGAAGAGCAGGAAAGAAACCGCGAAACAACCAACCGTCGCCGCGACGAACTGGACCAGATGATCGGCATTTTCGGAAATACCATTCGCGGCATTTTCAAACGGATGTCAGATTCTTCGACCGAAATGTCCGAGACAGCGGTCACACTGACCGAAACGTCGGAAAACTCGACGTCCCAGGCAACAGTACTCGACAAGGAAGCAAGCGACACGTCTTCCATGGTGGCAACCGTATCCTCCGCCGCGGAAGAACTGATTTCCTCCATTCAGGAAATCCGGCGGAACGCGGATCATTCAGCAGAGATTGCCGCACGTGCCTCCGGCCGGGTGGAAGAAACCAAGGCCAATTTCACCGAACTTGTGACTGCGTCTGACCAGATCACCAGCGTTGTCGACCTGATCCGCGAAATAGCCGACCAGACAAATCTCCTGGCGCTGAACGCCACAATCGAGGCCGCGAGAGCCGGGGAAGCCGGCAAGGGCTTTGCGGTGGTCGCCTCGGAAGTCAAGGAACTCGCCGCGCAGACCGCACGGGCAACCGGCGAGATCAGCAACCAGGTGGGTGCTGTCCAGCGGACCGCCCAAAGCGCTGAACACTCCATAGGCGAGATTTATGGCACCGTGCGCGAGATCAACGACGTCGCGACCAGCATTGCCTCTTCGGTCACACAGCAGGAAAGCGCAACGTCGGAAATCGCGCGGAGCATGGAAACGGTCTCCAGCAGCGCAACACGTGTGCGTGACAGTGTTTCCGTCATGAGACAGAACTCCGAGGACACCGCAAGTTCGTCCAAGCTGGTTCAGGATGGAAGCTCAGTGGTCTATGACGAGGCGGTGCTGCTGGGCGACGAAGTTGAAACCTTCCTCGACGCGATCGGTAGCCGCGGTGACGACGAAACCTATCGGATCTACGAGGTCGACTGGTCGGCGACACTGGAAATCGATGGCAGGCTTATCAACGCGACCACAACGAAAATCTCGTCCGCCTACTGCACGGTCAACACCAAGCTCAACCTGGCCCCCGGCACTCCGGTCATGTTTGCATGCGAAGAACTTTCGATGACAATCAAAGCGCGCGTTGCAATGGTTGAAGGCAATTGCACGACCCTGCAATTCCCGCTGAACCTGGATCATATATCGGAACTCAAAATGCTGCTTGAGCAAATGAACCTGCAGGCAGCTGCCTGAGCCCATGTCCACGCGATCTTCGGGGCGCCGGTGAAACACCCGGCGCCCCGAATTTCATTTCAGCGGCCCATATCCGGATCACTTCCCCGCTATGACCGAGGCTTTGCCCGCCCGAATACCAGCCCGGTAATCAACGGCAACAGCAAAACCATGCCGGTAAACCTGGCAATCTGGTGCGCGGCGACGAAGGCCGGATCAAGGTCCAGCATGAATGCCAGGAGGGTCATTACCTCAAGGCCACCCGGCGCATAAGCCAGGAGCGCCTGACCGAAGGGAATATTCACCAGCGACGAAATGGCCAGTGCTCCCAGAATTGACATCAGGAAAGCAGCGCTGAAAGCAGCAACGGATGCGCCAAGCACGCTGACGAATTGCCGGAAAGTCATGCTTCCGAAACGGCAGCCGATCATGGCCCCCATCAAGACGAAACACGGCAAGACCATGTAGTCGGGCAAAATAAGTGTCCAGGCACCCGATGCATTCAGACCGGCGCTCATGAAAAAGGCGCCCGTCATAAGTCCGCCCGGCACGTTCAGTTTCAGCGCGATCAGGCTTGCAAGAAGACAAAGGGGAAGGCCGATCATGATTTCAAACCAGCTGGAGACTTGCAGCATTCCGGCTTCGCCTTCAAGCGTACCGCTGGTCGACACCACCGCGAAAGGCAGGATCGCAACCAGAACGAAAAGCCTGAGTGACTGGCTGGACGCAATTCGGGGAAGATCGGCACCACGATCGGTAGCCAAGGCGATCACATAGGAGAGCGTTCCCGGAATGGCGCCGAAAAAAGCTGTTTCCTTTGACCATTTGGCACCAAAATGCAGCACGGCATATCCGGCAAGCGTGACGCAGACAACCACAACGAGCAACAGGGCCATGGATATCGGCCAGTCGCCGATGCGTTCCACCACATCCGGGCGAACACCTGCTCCCATGGAGACGCCGATGCCGATAAACAGAGCGTCGCGAAGCGGGTCCGGCATGATTGTTGGGACGCCCGCCAGTGTGGCGGCAGCGACAAAAACCATTGCGCCTGACAACCACGCTGCCGGCAGGCCCATCAGATAACG
>NZ_KI928927.1:458488-466067 GCF_000521215.1 Labrenzia sp. DG1229
CTGTCAAACCGGATCTTCAAATCCTACGAACAAATCGTCGATATCTGTTGCCGCGCATGGAACAGGGTAATTGACCAACCCTGGACCATCATGTCCATCGGACTACGAGATTGGGCGCATCGGTTCTGAATTATGACGGTTGGTATAAGCGAACGGATTGTTCGGGCTGCGGATCATGCGCACCATGTCTGCACCGTCCAGAATTGGCATGACCCAGTCCAGAATCAGAATATCCGGGTTTGCACGATCCATGGCCTCGAGGCCGGAAGCACCGTCCTCTGCCTCCACAATGCGACGCGCGCCGAAACCCTGCAGCATCGTCCGCAGAATCGTACGCATGTAAGCACTGTCTTCGACCAGCAAAAATGTCAAAGAGGCAAGATCCAGGCTCACCAATTCCTCCTTGTTTCCCACTGTCTTGCCATGAAAACCTGAAGATTGAGTTAGCCGTATCCCTGCGAAGGTGGAAAGCATCGGACAACAGCAGCAAATTGAAGCTTAACTCATTGAATGACATTCATAAATCTAATTTCAGATTTGTAATCAAGCTCTGTTTTCACGACTTGGTAATGCTGTGGCCAATTAACCTTTCCACACGCCGCCGATTAACGGGACTTTCAGAGCTGAAGGTCATCTTACTCCCAGAAACAAAAAAGAGATGTCAAACTTCAATGATCACGAGCCTTATGACCACAGACCGGAACAAGAGCAGACAGGACGAGCCGCTTGCAGGCGAGCACGAACCTTCTACGACTGGCTCCAGCGGACTGCGCGAGAATATTCTGCTTCTTTCAGGAGTGGGGCTTGTATTGCTGGCGGTTGCGATGGCGCTGTCAAATATTCTTGCCTGACATATTCTTCGACAGACCGGACGCAGGAAACGGGTCCTTGCGTCAGCGCTTGTCTTCCGGAAGGTCGTCGTCGTCCAGGATCCGCCACTTTGCGCCTTCCAGATCGTCATACTGACCATTCTTCAACGACCAGAGAAATGCAATCAGACCGAGAGCGCCCAAAAAGAGCGCGATCGGGATCAGGAAGATCAGGACATCCATCGGTTGCTATCTCCGGCCTGACGGTTCTGGCGTCTGCGACCCGCCGGTACCGGACGAACGGCTTGTTTCGCCCCATTTCAACTTCAGAGCGTTCGCCGTAACCGCCAGCGAGGAAGCCGACATTGCAACGGCTGCCATGAGGGGGGTCACAAAACCGGCCACCGCAATCGGTACGGCAATGACGTTGTAGAGAGCAGAAATCCAAAGGTTCTGTTCGATTGCCGCCCTTGCCTTTCTGGACAAGTGCAATGCATCGGCAACCGGCATCAGCCTGTCTCCCAGAAACACCGCGTCCGCTGCCGCCTGACTGAGGTGAACTGCGGAAACCGGCGAGAGTGAAACATGTGCACCCGCCAATGCAGGTGCGTCGTTCAGTCCGTCGCCGACCATGAGTACCTTGCGGCCTTCAGCCTGCAGTTCCTCAAGACGCGCTATTTTCCGGGCAGGTTTCATGCCCGCGCTCCAGGCAGAGATCCCCAGCGTTTTTGCGCAGTCCTCGACAGCTGGCAGGGTATCGCCGGAGATGATTTCAAGTGTGTATCCTTCCTCGCTCAAACGGTCGATCACACTGGCCGCATCCGGCCGCAGGCTTTGCCGGAAAGTCAACAGCCGCACCGGTTCGTCACCGTACCTGATTGCGAGCAGGGAAGCTCCGGGGACCCTTTCGAGGGCATTGTCGATCAGCTCCTGAGATGCCTTGCAGAATTGCGGGCTGCCGAGACGGAGCCTTTTGCCTTCATGGTTTGTTTCCAGACCTGATCCGGCAATTTCCTCAATATCGGGCAACGGCATGATAGCGCCCGTTGCCCGGACCAATGCGGCAGACAATGGATGACGGCTGGCGAGGGCGAGACGCCCGGCCAGGGCTATCGTCCCGTCTGCCGGGTCAACGATTTCGAAGAGTTCGGGCTCAGGCCTTGTCAGCGTGCCGGTCTTGTCGAAAAGGATCGTGTCGATTTCAGCCAGGCGTTCGATGGCATCTCCTGTATTCAGCAGGATACCACGCCTGAACAATTGTCCGGAGGCCACCACCTGAACCGCCGGCACGGCAAGTCCCAAGGCACAGGGGCAAGTGATGATCAGGACTGAAATCGAGATTACCAGGGCCGGTTGCCAGGCCAGACCGGCCAGAAGCCAGCCAAGAAATGTCAAGGCGGCAGCACCATGCACCAGAGGCGCGTAGAGCCGCGCCGCACGGTCGGCGATCCGGACATAGGCGGACTTGGCCTGCGACGCGGTTTCCAGAAGCCGGTTTACTTCGTCGAGAAGCGTCGTGCCCGAGGCAGCTTCAACGCGAACCTGAAGCACCCCTGCCCCATTCAGGGTACCGGCATAAACTCTTTGTCCCGGCCTGACCGGCACGAGGATGCTTTCGCCCGTAACCAGACTCTGGTCGATTTCAGACTGGCCGGATTCCACGACGCCATCCACAGGCACGCGCTCTCCTCCGGAAACCAGAACAAGGTCACCCGTGTTGATCCTGGAAAGCGGGACTTCGCGTATGCTGCCGTCGGAATTCAACCGGGCAGCAACTTCCGCCTTCAGTGCAGCAATGTTTTCGGCAAAGGACCGGGTTCGTCCGCGCATGTTGTGGTCGAGATAACGACCGACCAGCAGGAAAAAGAGCAGCATCACCGCAGATTCGAAATAGGCATGATGCTGGTGCTGCAGCGTCTGGACAAGCGACAGTGCCACGGTCAGAAACACACCGATCACAATCGGCACATCCATGTTGAGCCGGCCTGCAGCGAGAGCTCCAAAGGCACTTTTCGTGAACGGGCGCCCAGCGTAGGCAACGGTCGGTAACGCGATCAGGGCCGACAGCCAATGGAAAAAATCCCGCGTTTCGGGGGTAATGTCCGTGGCATTTCCCGACCAGACAGACACCGACAACAACATGATATTCATGCCGGCAAATCCCGCGACAGCGAGGCAGCGCAGCAGCTGTTTGCCCGTCTTGTCCTGACGCTCCTTCTGGCTTGCCGGATCGAACGGGTGGGCCGCGTAACCCAGTCTGGCCAACTCACCGACAATCTCTTCGGCGCCCGTCTGGTCTTCAACCCAATCGACGGCAAGCCGCTGACTGGTGAGATTGACCCTGGCGGAACGGATACCCGGCAAACGTTTCAGACCACGTTCGATTTCCCCCATGCAGGCGGCACAGGTGATCCCGTCAACGGCAAGGTCCATATGAACCGCGCCGTCGTTCCCCGGTGTTATGAATGCCTGCCAGTCACGCTGATGTACCGTCACGCGGAGTGCCTCAGTCCTTCAGGAATATGCGGTTTTCGGATTTGAATTTGCGGCTTCCGTCCTGCTCAATCTCCAGGACAAGCGTCCAGTTTCCTGCAGGTAGCTGTTCCAGATCGGCCACATAGCGCCCGCCGCCGTCCGCACGCAGTTTTGCTTCCACGTCTGCCATTTCCTGAGCCGGGCGCCTCAAGAGGACATTGATGTCGATGCCGTAAAGCGGAGTAGATTCGGCATCTGCTGCGTGAACCACCAGTTTCCAGGTGTCGCCGGTTGACCGAACGACTTCGCTCGAAACCTGCCAGTTCAACTGCTCCTGAGCTTTCGCCGCCGCCAGTTCCCGGTTGTAGCCCTGGCCGGCTTCATAGGAACTCTCCACCACCACACCGGGGAATGACCCGAGCGCAAGGTAGATGAACACGGCATTGGCCGCGAATATCACCCCGAAGAATCCCAGCAGCCAGATCAATACGGTTTTGCCGGTTATCGCCTTGGGGTCTTTCATGTTCGACTGAACCATTGTCATCATTTGCTCCTCAAGGCTTGTCCGGCGCTTTGAAAGTATCTTGTGCGGTCACGACCTCACCCATCACGCTTTCGGTAATGCGGAACGTCACCGGCGTTGAATGCGGCATCTTCTCCCAGGGCGGCGAACTTACCAGAACACGCACTTCACGTGTTGTGTCGGGGCCGACCTCGATGATCGGCCGCCCGGCAAAATTGGAATCCGCGCCGACGGCCTCAACCTGCGTGTTCGTGGGCATGCCTTCGACATGGAGCATGAACGCCCGGATGTGGCGCCGTTTGTTGGACAGGCGCACGGTGTAGCCATTGCGTACTGAACCGTCGGATTGCTCAACGAAAACAGGATTACGGTCGTGAAGCACGCTGATATCGGCAAAATCCCGGTTGAGCAGTGCAAACAGCATGATGGCGCCCACGAGAGCGATGATCACCGCATAGACCACGGTCCTGACCCTGACGATCTCGTAGACCGGCTCCTTGCCTTCGATCCGGCGCTCGATGTTCTCGTCGGTATCATAGCCGATCAGACCGGTGGGCTTGCCGACCTTGGTCATGATATTGTCGCAGGCATCGATACACAAACCACATTGGATGCAATCAAGCTGCATCCCCTTGCGGATGTCGACGCCGGTCGGGCAAACCTGAAAACACTGGAAACAGTCGATGCAATCACCTGCGGGCATACCTTCCGCCGAAAGCTTCTTGTTCTGTTTCAAAGAACCACGCGGTTCACCTCTGTCCCAGCGATAGGTAACATTAAGCGCTTTTTCATCGGTAAGGGCAGCCTGTATGCGTGGCCACGGACACATGTAGATGCAGACCTGTTCGCGCATGAACCCGGCGAGCAGGTATGTCGTTGTCGTCAGGATCGCGATCCAGATATAGGCGATCATCGGTGCCTGGAACGTAAGCAGTTGCCAGACCAGCGTCGGCGCGTCGTTGAAATAGAGGACCCAGGCCCCACCGGTCCACCAGGCGATCATGAGCCACAGGAAGTGTTTGGTAGCGCGCTTGCTCACCTTGCCGAAAGTCCAGGGATCCTTGTCGAGAGCAATGCGTTCGCGCCGGTCCCCTTCCACCTGCCTCTCGACCCACAGAAATAGGTCCGTCCAAACGGTCTGGGGACACAGGTAGCCGCACCAGATCCGACCGGCGACGGCGTTCATCAGAAAAAGCGCAACAGCCGCGATGATCAAAAGCCCGGTGAGGTAGTAGACTTCCTGCGGCCAGATCTCGATGAAGAAGAAGTAGCCCCGGGCCTTCTCCATATCGACCAGGACTGCCTGTCCGGGAGCTTCCGGGCCGCGGTCGTAGCGCACAAACGGCAGGAAGTAGTAAATGCCAAGCGTGATGAACAGCAACGCCCACTTGATCCTGCGGAACAGGCCGTGGGTTGCCATGGGGTAGATTTTCTTGGCTGACGCAAACCACTCATCGGAGTGCTCGTCCTCATGCGTATCGGTGTCCGCAGACATACCGTCCGTCCTCTTTGTCGCGATCCTGCCCCAATAGGATCCTGCTTCAATCGGAACGGGACCCTCATCCCGTTCTCATCGCCGATCAATATCAGCATTGCTTGAAATTAATCCGGCGCAAAGCGTCACACTTTGCGCCGGATCAAATGCTTCAGGTGACCCGGCGCATTTGCCGTCTCCTCACCATCTTGTTACTGACCGCCGCCAAAGGAGTGGACGTAGACGGTAAGCGACTTGATGGTTGCCGGGTCTAGGCGGTCAACCCATCCCGGCATCACACCGTTGCGCGGGGTGGCTACCTGCGCCTTGATATCTTCGAGCGTCTTTCCATAAAGATAGTTCGCAGACATCAGGCTCGGCGCTCCAACTTCCTGCAGGCCTTCCAGATTGTCGCCGTGGCAGGCGGCACAATTGTCCTCATAGAGAGTTTGCCCGACAACCAGGTCCACACCTTCATCGGTTTCGACACCGGCACGGGAGGCGACGAAGTTGGAGACCTGGTTTATCTCGTCCCTGCTCAGCAATTCGTCGCGACCGAACGCCGGCATGTCGCCGAAGCGCGTGTCATCACTTTCCGAACGGATGCCATGGAGAAGCGTGGTGTGGATGTCATCGAGTGTCCCGCCCCAGATCCAGGTATCGTCCTGGAGGTTGGGATATCCTTCCGCACCCGTGCCACCTGCGCCATGGCAAGGTGAGCAGTTGTCACCAAACGCAGCCTGACCACTGGCCTGCGCGAACTGCAACAGCTCCTGATCCTTGGATATGTCCTCAAGCGCGGTTGCCACGATCTTGTCCGCAAACTCGGATTGCTCCGCGATACCCTTTTCGTAAGCGGCAACTGCTTCCTGGCGCTGGTTCGATCCCAGGATGCCGTGCGTGTACCCGTTGACCAGGGGCCACGCAGGATAGAGCACCCAATAGATCACGGCCCAAACGATGGTGACGTAGAAGAGGTACAGCCACCATCTCGGCAAGGGATTGTTCAGTTCCTTCAGACCATCCCATTCATGGCCGGTTGTCTCGACCCCGGAGATTTGGTCGACTTCCTTGTTTTGTGTATCTGCCATGGTTCAATCCTCCCGGAACGGGATCTGGGCCGCATCGTCGAATTTTTTGGCGTTCTTTGGCCACAGCGCATAGGCCAGGACGATGCCGAACAGGACCACGAAGTAAACCAGGCCCCAGGTCTGTGCGAAGCTTGCAAAAGCGTTATACGTTTCGTTCATCGCCCTTACCTCGAGTTTGCCTTGTCGTCATAGATGGAGAAGTCGACCATGGTGCCCAGCACCTGAAGATAGGCGACGAGTGCGTCCATCTCGGTGACTTCCTTCGGATTGCCGTCAAAGTCGCGGACAGTTGCACTTGGCCAACGCTCTTCGAAGGCATATGCAGCATCAGAGTCCGGCATTGCCTGTCCGAGGAGATCGGTCTTGGCATTTTCGACCTGTTCATCCGTGTAGGGCACACCGACAATGGTGTTGACTGTCAGAGCCGACTGGATGTCCCGCGTGTTCAGCCTGTTTTCCGCAAGAAACGGATACCCGGGCATGATGGACGCGGGAACCAGCGAGCGCGGGTCGACAAGATGCTCGACGTGCCAGGCGTCGGAATACTTGCCGCCAACCCGTGCCAGGTCCGGTCCGGTCCGCTTGGACCCCCACTGGAACGGGTGGTCATACATGCTTTCCGCAGCCAGTGAGTAGTTGCCGTAACGCGCGAGTTCATCGCGCATCGGGCGGATCATTTGCGAGTGACAGAGGTAGCAGCCTTCACGGACATAAATGTCGCGGCCGGTGAGTTCCAGCGGCGTATAGGGCCGCATTCCCTCAGTCTTCTCGATTGTGCTCTTCAGATAGAAGAGCGGGGCAATCTCGACCAGGCCGCCAATGGCGACCACGACCAGGATACCGACCAGCAGAACGAAGGAGTTCTTTTCGAAGACTTCGTGTTTTTTCCAAAGTGACATTGTTGTCCTCCCTTATTCGGCCGGAGCCAGGGAGCCAACCGGCGTGGCTTCGGCTTCTTCAGCCTCGCCATGACGGACGGTCATCCAGAGATTGTAAGCCATGATCACGGCACCGAGCACGAACAGTGCGCCTCCGAGAGCACGGATGATGTAGAAGGGATGCATCGCTTCCACTGTTTCGACGAAGGAATATTCCAGGAAGCCGAGGCTGTCATAGGCACGCCACATCAGGCCCTGCATGATACCGGATACCCACATCGCCGTGATGTAGAGCACGATGCCGATCGTCGACAGCCAGAAGTGCCAGT
>NZ_KI928927.1:466931-507558 GCF_000521215.1 Labrenzia sp. DG1229
CCACCGCCTTGCTGGCCGCCACCGCCCTGCTGAAACCCTCCGCCTGAAAACGCAAAGAACAATCCGACCACCACGACGCCGATGACTGCGTACAGCTGCGGTGGCTTCATGAGTTTCGAGAAGAAATCGTCGCCGCCTTTTGCCGTGGGCGGAGCAGCAGTATACGATCCTGTATTGGCGGTCTGTCCCTGCTGATCAGCGGGTGCGGTCGCAGCTTCGGAGATACCCAGCCAATCGTCATCTGCCGCTCCTGCAGGACTGGGTGGAACCTCAGGCATCGGAGGCACCGTGTCCGAGCCTGTAGCGGTATTCTTGCTGATGGTGCSGAACCTGGGAAGACGGCAGTTCAGACATTTCCATGCTGAAGGCAATTGCCATGACCGCACTGCGCGCAATGTCACTGCGCACTCCGCGGCTTTGTTCCAGACGTTCCGACATCCGGGTAATCACGATGGAGCGATCCTGCGGATCGGCACGCATCAATTCAGCCGGTATTCCGTCATCAATGGCTGAAATAACGATATTGATCTCGTTGATCTTGTCGAACAAATGGTCAGCCAGAAGCCCCTTCAAACGCTTGGTATTGTTGAAGGTCTCTTCGCCATATCGCCGTTGAGCTTCCTTGAGGAGCGAGGCTACGTCATCATATTGGTTGTCAGCCATGTCACCTGAAACCTTGGTTGGGTTACCATACAATTTCACTGTCATCTGCAAGCAGACGGTTTGTATCCTGTGCGAGACCCTCAACGCTTGAGGGCGCGTTCGTTGGCGAGGACGTCGCCTTGACAGGTGCTGTTGTTGCCCACTTGATATGTTTCACAAGGTCGGGCGCACTTCTTGCGCACAGAGGAGCAATGCCAGTCTTTTCGGTGTCGACGAAGATTCGAAGCGCGTCTTCATCGGCCGAGTCGCCGATCGCAATGGCGATCCGCATCGCGCATTTCGCCGCCTCATGTTGCATAAAATTTTCAAAGGAAGTGTCGAAGTCGTCGGTCGCGTACCCATCCGTGACAAGCAGAACGATCGGAGGAAGCTGGCGACCGGAAAACTTGCCGCTGTTGAAAAAATCGACCGTCATGTCGAGCGCCTGCCCCATCGCCGTCTCCCCGCCCGCGGCAAGGTCCACCCACTGCAGGTCATCGATTGGTGTCGGCGTATCGATGTGCCACTCGGCCCCGGTGGAAAACTTGAGCGCGCTCAGCCTGACATCGATTTCAGGATTTTCTTCCGCAGCAGCCCGCAACTCCGAGAGCGCGGAGCGGATTGCATAATTGAGCGAGGCAATTTTTTCGCCCGCCATTGATCCCGAGCAATCAAGCAACAAAACAAGCTGCAGCTGCCGCCGGCTCACGACGGCGGTGGGCATTGTGGGCATCGGAGGTGTGCCGGAGTCCGTCATTGGGCAGGTTCCTCCACACTCGCAACCAGATCAGGACCGAATTCGATCGTGACCCCCTTGGCAAGACGCACGTTCCGGCCGGGCTCCAGCTCGGTATGTTTGCCATCACGCAGCGTTGCCTTCCAATGTCGGGTCCCCGTGTTTTTCAGTCCGATAACGTCGGCGCGGGTCGGGTGAACACTGACTGTCGCCGCCAGCCCCTCCGTACCTATTGCAGCCAGGGGACTGAAATCGACATCCTGTCCCGCGACAACCGGCAGCTTTGTATTGCCGACCACCAGGAAGACCCCTTCGCCAGGTGCCTTACGCGGCTGAGCCGGGGCTTCCTGCACCGGGCTGTGTGCAGGCCCGGGTGCCGCCGCAGCGGGCTGGTCCGGAGACGGGCGATCACCCGGCTGCACGACAATCGAACCATAGTCTTCACGTGTTGTGCCAAACCGCGACTCGATCTGTCGGGCTTTCAACAGACAGGAAACGTAAAGAACGGCCGTTGCGGCGACGGAAAGCGGTGCCAGCAGGGCCATATGGCTCTGACTGTTCCAGGCTGCATGAAGGGCCGACACGACAATCCAGGCGTAGACCACGAATTTCCAGCTTCCCGGGCGGATTACCCAGAGACCGATGAAATAGCCCGTAATTCCGGCCCATCCCATGTGGCCAACCATTCCGGAAATCGTGCGGGGGAGCAAAAGCATGAGCCCGCTCAGCAATGTTTCCGCGGTTGCCTGCTTGGCAAATTGCTGCGGAAAATATTGAAAGCCGGTCTCAACAAAAATGAACATTGCGCCGCCGACAGTGCCCATCAACAGCCCATCCAGCGGCCCTCTTATGACAAGTATCTCGAAGAGCTTGGGGTTTGAATTTCTGATTTGGGTGTAGTTTACCGCCAGGATCGCACCGACAATAACCGTCGTCACCTTCATCAGTTCTTCCATCAGCCCGGCGGCAAAGAACATATAGACAAAGTGCAGCGCGAAGGACGGGTTCCCCATCCAGTTGGGGTCAAGAAACCCCCTGAAAACAATGAAGTATGGCTGGCCCAGCGGTGTCGTCAGACAAGCGTACACGAATGCCGCAGGGATGAGGAAATGCCAGACCGGCCGGTCTGTACGTGAATAAAGATAAATCGTTATCAGTATCGACAGGATGATCCAGCCAATCAGGATCAGGCCGAAAAACATGAATTCGTTTATCGTCGGCGATTTCAAAAATGAGGAAAAGGACGAATACATCAAAACGATGATGATACCGGTTCCGCCAATAACCCAAAGCAACGGGCTTTTCAGAAGATTTATCTTCTTTGACCGAAATGGCACCAGTTCACTGACCGTCGGTTCCTTGTAGTCACGGGGCGTGGGCGATTGTTTTGGTGGTTCCGAATTACTCATCGCATGGTTCCATTCGGCTTCAGTTTAACGGCCAGGATCATACTGGCATCATCGCCTGACCCGTTGGCTGCAAGGTTCTCCAGCCATTGCGGGAGAGCGGACATTGTTTGGGAAAACACCTCGGCGCCCGAACGGCAACGTTCTCTGTATTGCGCAGCGACGTCATGGAATGCATCTTCAGAAACAAGGCTTTTCGATACGCCATCACTGCCGGCAAGAATGAAATCCGGCAACTCGTCGTCCCAGTCCAGGTGCGCGACCCAGCCATGCAGGTGGTTTTCGGCATTGGGCAGACAAAGCGAATAGGTCTGTTCACCCCACAAGCCGGTGTCCGGTGCGATGGGGCGTTCGATCCGCCCGTCCGGGAATCCCAACAATATGTCGCCATCCCCGAGTTGCATCAGGCAAACCTGCCGATCGTCGGCCATGAGACCAAGCATCGTTGCACCATAGGGCGAATAGTGCTCTGCGACGCCTGGTTCGTAGGGATCCTGCACCACGTCGTCATCGACGCGTTTTCGCCAGCTTTCAACCACCGTTTGCGCAAGACTGTCTATGTCGATGTCCTCCGAGGACTCAGCGGTCCATTGCAGCAGTTCGATAGCGGACTCAACTGCAATCCTCGACCCCCGGTCAGACCGAAAATGCGGAGAAGCTCCGTGCCCGTCCGACAAAGCGCCAAAAATCGCCGGCGTGGGCTTGTCGCCAGTCGGGCGCACAGCCGCAGCATCCTGGTTCGGCAGGCCTCGTCGTATATGCGCAGGGCCAATGACCGAACTTGCGCCAATCATCCAGCCTTCAGTCACATCGCGCCTCGTTGCCGCTGCCGGCTTTCAAACTCGAAATCGCATCGGGAGCAACCACAGTTGCCTGGTTGGCTCCTGCCTCGATCCTGAGACCGTCAGCAAGGAGCACGGTTTTCCCGGGCGACACCATGGTTTCCTGCCCGCCCGGCGGACGCACGCGCCAAGGCTCCTGGGTTGTGTTCTTAAGTCCGAATACGCCTGGTTTTTGCGGATGTTCCACAACAATGGCCATGCTTTCCCACCGAGGGGCGTTTGCGTGGCCGAAGTCTGCCAGGGTAACAACGGCTGCCTCGCCCAACGCAATGTACTTGGTGCCGATAAGAAGCATCGGAGGAGGCGCCAGCGCAGTGCTGCAATAAACGCACTCCCCGGTCGAGCGGTTTTCCGCGTGATCGTAAATATGCTCGTAGCGACAGTCCGAACAGGCGAAGGTCGCACGCTGAAAGCCGTCAATCGTCTTCAGCCATTCCTTTTCAATGACGCGTTTGTTCGGATTATTCAGACCAATGCCGAAAGCGCGCTGGAACAGGCTGCGCAGTTTCTCCGGCATTGACCGCCAGCGGCACACGAGCATGTCATGCATCGGAGAAACCGGCCCGTTTGAAGTGTCGTTTTCGTCGAACAGGAATAGCGGTGCCGTGCCGTACAGCTCATGTTCGAGTTGCTCGGTCAGGAGATTGGCCTCGGCTTCCTTTTTACCGTCAAGCGGATGCCAGCCGATGAGAATGTAGAAGAAAAGAACGGCCATGGAATAAAGATCCGTGCGCCCGTTCGGTGTCGTCTCCCGCCTTACTATTTCCGGCGCCATGAATTTGCGGGTGCCGTAGACGCTTGCCTCGCTGCCGTCGACATTGACATTGTCATTGTCGCATATCAGCACACGGCCGGATGTCGGGTGAACAAAGAAATTGCCGAAATTTATGTCCTGATAGCAAAACCCCTTCGCGTGCAGGCTCAGGAAGCTGTCTGCGATCTGCTGACAAACGAACAGTCGTTTTTCCAGGCTCAGTTCAATGCGGTTGGGGGGCGGAGCGAGAAGTTCCCGGATTGATCTGAACTCGTCCGGACGCAGCCCCATGACATAGCCGAAACTGTCCGTTCGCGCAGGATGCTCCACCAGTTCCAGTGGCCAAAGGAACCGGTCATCTGGTGCGCCGCGCGCAATTGCGCGGCGCAATCGTTCCATCAAGGTTCCGTCGATCTCGACATAGTACGGGTGATACCACTTGAGCGCATAGGTGCCGCCGCCAAACTCGGATTTGTAAACGGACCCCTGCCCTCCTTCTCCCAGAAGATCACCCACGACGCCGGTTCGCAGCTTGTTGTGGGAATAAAAACGATCTCCTGCGGCCAGTTCGCGACCGGAATTTTCAGCTTGCATAATCAGCCGTCTGTTGCTCAAACCAACCAAGAGAAATAGTTGAAAATACTTGCTATTTCAGGTCAGTCAAAAATAAAAACTATATAACGGTCGTCGTCACGATTTCCCGGTTCTGGACAGCCGCAAGAACGATTTTCAAACCAATCTCCCGTGAATTAAACAGCAAACTGGTATGTATTTGCAAAGGAAAAATTAACCAGTCCCGCGACGTCAATCTCCGTGGTGAAGCCGCTCGACAGGTCAGAACAATTGACGATGCACAAATTCCGGCCCTGCTTTGCCGTCAAGATTTTCCGGATACTTCCCGAAACACTTGCAGTACGATTGCAACCCGCAGTGCAGAACCAGAAAACACCTCACCCGTGAACGCTTGCCTTGTGGTTCCAGACAACAGCCAGCCAATCGTGGATACCTGGTTTCAGGGATCTGACTTGAAAGCCACCCGGGAGCCGGCTTTGGGGAAGCCAGACATGCTGCCGGCTGTTCTGCAAAAGCGCGATCGAAACTCCGTTGCATTCATCCGGAGCAGTTTGACCGGCTGTCAGAATTCCTTTCATCGTTCACATGTCTTCAAACCACGGTCGCAACGACAGCGAGGCAGTCTCCAGACTTGATCAATCCCGGGAAATGCCGTGCCATCAAGATGCCGGAGCGTTTGGCGCGGTATTCGACCGGCGCTACTCCCGTTCTGCCGGTTGCCCATACCCTAGCGACAACGTCGCCTTTTGAGACTTTCTCACCCAGGTCGATCACCGGTTCGATCATGCCTTCGCCTTCGCTGAAGACAAAACAGTCTCCGTCGGGCATATCGAGCGACACCGTCGGCTCAAGCGTAATGTCACCAGCCATGATGCCCGTATGCCGCAGGACATTTCTTACACCTTTCCTGGCGATCGCAATCGAACGAGCCGTCGCGGTTCCTCCACCACCGAGTTCCGTCGTGACGAACACTTTCCCCTGTTGCTCAACGGCCGTGTCATACATGCCGACACTGTCTATTTCGAGCATGATTGCCGTATAGGGTGCGTTGAAGGCGCGGACGGCGGCGACACAGGCATCCTGCTGCTTCTGGTCATCCAGCACGTGTGCGGATGCGAACGGCACGAAGTCCAGCGTCTTTCCGCCGGAATGGAAATCGAGAACGACATCCGCCATCGGGATCAGAACAGTGTCGAAGTAATGCGCGATCTTCTCGGTGACCGTTCCATCAGGCCGGCCCGGAAAGGACCGGTTCATGTTCCCGCTGTCGATTGGCGACGTCCGCGATCCAGCGCGAAAGGCCGGGTAGTTGAACGCGGGTACGATAATGACGCGTCCCCTGATTTCGCCAGGTGAGAGCGTCAGCGCAAGGTCCTGCAGCGCGACCGGACCCTCATACTCGTCGCCGTGGTTGCCGCCTGTCAGCAAGGCCGTCGGCCCCTCGCCGTTTTGAATAACGGCGATCGGGATCATGACCGATCCCCAGGCAGAATCGTCCCGGCTATAAGGCAAACGCAAAAACCCGTGATGGATACCGTCCTCGTCAAACGGGATGGTCGGTGCGATCGGGTTGGCAGACATCGTCAGGCCTTCACAAAAAGCTTGCGGGGAACATTGGCAAGGCACTCCGGTGCGCCGTCTCGGATGACAATGCTTTCGGTGATCTCGAAGCCCCAGTCCTCCATCCACAGGCCGGTCATGAAGTGGAATGTCATGTTTTCCCGCAAGACAGTGCGGTCACCGCTACGCAGCGACATGGTGCGCTCGCCCCAGTCGGGTGGATAGGAGATACCGATCGGATAGCCCGTGCGGTTATCCTTGGTGATGCCGTACTTCTTCAGAACGGCAAAAAACGCGTGTGCGATGTCTTCGCAAAAATTTCCGGCCCTGGCGGCCTCAAGCCCGGCTTCCATGCCTTCAAGCACGGCTTTTTCCGCATCAAGAAAAGTCTGTGTCGGCTTGCCGAGAAACAACGTCCTGGAAAGCGGGCACTGATAGCGGCGGTAGGCTCCGGCGACTTCGAAAAACGTGCCTTCACCGGATTTCATCGGCTTGTCGTCCCAGGTGAGATGCGGGGCTGCCGCATCACTTCCCGACGGCAGAAGCGGAACGATAGCCGGATAGTCGCCGCCGGCATCGAGGCCGGCATCATATCGCAGGCCCGCATCATAAATGTCGGCGACGAGATCGCATTTGCGAAGGCCGGGCTCTGCCTTTTCCAAAATGCGCGCATGGATCTTTTCGACCAGTTTTCCGGCCGTACGCATGTAGGCGAGTTCCTGTTCGGATTTCACTGCCCGTTGCCAGTTCACCAGCGCCGTCACATCCTGAAAAATTGCGTTGCTCAGGTGCTTTTGCAGCGACGCATAGGATGCCGCTGTGAACCAGTAATTATCCATTTCGACGCCGATTTTCGACGATGCCCAGCCCCGCTCCTCAATCCGTGCGGCCAGATAGTCCATCGGATGGCGCTCGGTCGACTGAACGTAGTGGTCCGGATAGCCGATGATATTGTCCGGGCGCATGAAGCAGGTCCTGAAAGCTCCTTGCGCGTCCTGACCACGGCCGAACCAGACAGGATCTCCCTCGAGACCCAGCAGTACTGCCTGGTGGACGTAAAACGACCAACCGTCATAACCCGTCAACCAGGCCATGTTGGAGGGGTCGGAAACGATGATGACATCGACCCCGGCCTGCTGCATGGCCGTTCGCGTCCGGGTTATCCGGTCCTGGTATTCTTGCCTTGTGAAATGAAGGGTCGGCTCGATCATGTAGGTCTTCCAATGAGGGTCAGGTGTCAAATTGTGTTCCGGCGCCAGCAGCCTCTGCCCGCTGACGCGCAAATGTCGCAATCGCCGTGTCCTGGACGCCTGTTCCAGTCAGATCGCAAATCGTAAGATCCTCGGGCCTTTTCCGGCCGACAGACTTGCCTGCAACGATGTCACCGAGTTCATCGAACCTGGTTTCACCCGAAACAACCCCGGTTGAAATCGCATGATGGAGCTCGCCGAGGAGTTCGGTTTGTGATTGCCGGTCGGGAACGTAAAGATCTGCAAGATCAAGACAGGCAGGTTCAAGCTCGTTCTTGTGGTGCTGGTCGGATCCCATGGCCGTCACGTGCTGCCCTGAACGCAACCAACGCGCCTTGATCAACGGTTCTGCACTCGGTGTTGTCGTAACGATCACGTCAGCCTCCGCAACGGCTTTCTCGAGCCTGGCCGTCGGACTGGCTTCAATTCCAAGGAGCTGTGCCATTTCCGTCGCGGTCGCCTCTGCCTGTGCAATGTCTCGCGCCCAATAGGAAACTCTTTCTATCGGTCGGACAAGGCACAATGCCTGCAGCTGCAGTTTCGCCTGCATCCCGGCCCCCAGAATGCAGGCCGTGCTGGCATTTTCCGGTGCAAGATGTCTTGCCGCGACCGCCCCGGCTGCGGCAGTTCTGATATCCGTCAGATAGCCATTGTCCAGGAGCAGAGCCTCGACCATGCCGGTGCGCGCCGAAAAGAGGATCATCAGGCCCGATGTGCTGGGAAGGCCGTATTTCGGGTTGTCGAAGAAACCGGGAGACATCTTGATGGCAAAACTTTCGACGCCCGGTACATAAGCGGTCTTGACGTCAACTTCGCCGTTGTGGTCCGGTATTGCCATGGACAGGATCGGCGGCATAACGACACCACCCCGGGCCAGCGACGCAAAGCCACGTTCCACACAGTCAACTGCATCGAGATCGAGATGGACAACCTTGCGGAGCTCTGCTTCCGTCAGTAATTTGATAGCGGGCAATTCAGGTCTCCCCCTCACCAGCAACACCGACATCGACATCCTCACCGGAAATGATGCGCTGATGCATGTTCATGTCGATATTGCATCCGGACAGCAATGCCACCGTCGGACCTGAAAGCTTCACCTTGTCGGCTACAAGGGTGGCCAGGCAAACGGCCCCCGATCCTTCAACAACCTGTCGCTCGTGCCAGTATGCGTGACGTATGCCCGCAGCAATTTCCGCTTCGTTCAAAAGAACGATTTTCTCGACGAGGTCCCGCACAGCATTGAACGTATACCGGTTCTCCAGGCCGATGCCACCGCCGAGAGAATCCGCCAGCGTCGGCAATTCGGGAACTTGGACCGGATGGCCGGCAGCCTGAGAGGCGGCCATGGCGGCCCCGCGTTCCATGGAAACACCGATGATCTTCACATCCGGTTTTCTCGCCTTGATCGCTTCGGCGACGCCGGAAATGAGCCCGCCACCGGAAAGAGGCACGAGAACAGTCTCCACGTCCGGAACGTCCTCCAGAAGTTCAAGACCCAATGTTCCCTGCCCGGCAATGATGTCCTTGTGGTCAAATGGTGGAAGAAGCGTCATACCCTCTTCATCCACCAGTCTGTCGACCTCAACCTGGGCCTCGTCCTGTGAAGACCCTACTATTCGCACTTCGGCACCTTGTGCCCTGATGCCGTCGATCTTGTTTTGCGGCACGAGGCGGGACATGCAGATGATGCATTTGACGTCCGCCTGTTTTGCAGCATAAGCGAGCCCGCGTCCGTGGTTGCCGGTTGAAACGCCAACGACGCCGTTTTCCCGGGCCGTTTCATCCAGCGCAAGCACGGAATTGGTAGCGCCGCGCAACTTGAAGCTTCCCGTTTTCTGCAATTGTTCAAGCTTCAGGTGAACCGGCACGCCGGCCCGTTCGTTCAGGCTCGGGGAATGAACCATCGGGGTGCGCAGGATCCTGTCCGCGATCCGCGCCCGTGCTTCCGTGAAAGTTTCCGGAGCAAACTGGAAAGAGTTCGAATTCATGCGATATTTCAGACCTTCTCACTTGCAAGATCAAACAAATAGAGTTTTCCAAATTCGGCAGGGCGATGATCGGAAAGACCGCCCAATCGGGTCAAGAGCCAACTGGCAGCCTGGTTTGACGTCACCACAGGTTTTCCGATGCGGTCCTCGATTTCTGTGATGCTGTCAAGCGCGGGCAAGGCCGTACACGAAATGAACAGCGCCTGTGCATCCTTCCGATCAGCAGCAACCGCCGCATTGATGATTGTCTGACGGCTGATGCGGGCCATGTCACGATCGTCCTCGACACCAAGACAATCGAAGTTGACAACATCCAGTCCCTCACTGGTGAAGAAATCCGCCATCGGCTGGCTCGTGGCGATCGTGTAAGGTGTCAGAACGGCAATTCGGCGGACGTCGAGTGCCTCAAATGCTCTGATCGCCGCCGCTGTGGGTGTCACAACGGGAATTCCCGGCAGCTCTTTCTGGATTGAACTGCGCACTTCATGATCGCCGATTACGACGGTGGCTGCCGTGCAGCTGTAACAAACTGCCTTCAGAGGCGAGACAGGTGCCAATAGTCCGGCAGCCTTGACGAGGCGAGGTGCCATCAGCCGCAGGTTGTCGGGCGTGGTCGGGTTTTCAAAGGCGAGCCGGGACACATGGATCGCGACGTCCCTGCCCTGCATCTGCCGATAAAGATCCCGTTCGCTGGTCATGTCCGTTGCGAGTGCGACCAGACCGAACCTTGCTGTTTCCGGAGGACCGAAACGGACTTCCTCAGACGATACCGAAGGCACAACTCTTGCCATTTTGAATTCCTGTGAAGGGAGCCGTTTGACGCGGCGCTTGATTGAGACTGCTATACGACCAGAACCGGACAATCCGCCAGGCTGGTAATCTTGTGCGACACGCTGCCGAGCAGAAATCCCTCGACATCACCAAGACCGCGACTGCCGACAACGATGACGTCAACATCGTGTTCTTCCGCGAATTTCACAATTGTTCGGGCCGGTTGGCCGACTTTTACGAATGCGCGCACCGTTTCAGTCCCTGCCTGCCTTGCAAACTCCTTCGCCTGCTCGGCGATATCCTTGGCATAGTCGCGCATGGACTCGTCCGGCGGCGATGGATCATCAGGGCGCACCATCGACATTGACGCTTCAAGCAGGGAGTGGTGCCTGTAGACCGTCAGGATCAGCAGATCCGCACTGCAGGAAGACTGAAGACCGACTGCGACATTGAGAGCCTTTTGGGCACCCTGCGACCCGTCGACCGCGACCAGGATGTTTTTGAACATTGTTGCCCCCATCATCGGAAAGCCAGGTCACGCAGGAACAGCGCAATCTGAGGAAAGAAGATCAGCGCAGCGGAGACGCAGAGCAGAATGACCGTGAACGGAAAAATTCCGCGAATGACATCAATGTAAGGCCGCTTGAATATGGCAATCGCCGTGAAGATGTCACATCCGAAGGGAGGCGTTGCGGAACCGATGGCAACCTGCAGCGTGATGATCGTGCCCACCAGAACCGGATCTAGTCCCACCGACTTCACGACCGGCGCAAAGATCGGCACCAGTATCAGGATCACCACGATCGGATCGACGAACATGCAGCCGATGAAGAATGCAATCGAGATGACAGCCAGGACGCCATGCGGTCCCATCTCCGTAATCCCGATACTCGCCAGGATCTGCTGTGGCACCTGCGCGAACGAAATTACCCAGGAAAAAGAGGCGCCAGCCCCCACAAGAATGAAGACAACGGCCGTGATCAGTCCGGTGGATTTCGCGATTGTGTACATTGCCGGCCATTTCAGGGACCTGAACACCACGAATTCGAGGAACACGGCATAGAGCACGCATACGGCCGCAGCTTCCGTCGGGCTGAAGACGCCACCGTAAATTCCACCGACGATGATCAGCGGAAACCCGAGTGGCCAGACCGCTCTCCTGACCGCGGCCAACCGCTCTCCCCAACTGGCCTTCGGCTCGGTCGGGACACCCTTTACCGTCGCATAAATCATGCTGTAGGCGGAAAACAGCACGAGCAGCAGAAGCCCCGGCCCGATACCGGCAATAAACAATTCTGCAATCGACGTGCTGGAGATCACGCCATAGATGATCATGCCGATGGACGGCGGGATCAGAAAGGCGATGTCCGAGGCATTTATGATGAGTGCCAGGACAAACGAGTCCTTGTATCCCGCCTTGAGCATGCGCGGGCGCAGTGGCGAACCAACTGCAACGACAGTCGCCTGGGTCGAGCCGGATACAGCACCAAACAGGGTACAGGCCGTTGCCGTGCTGACGGCAAGACCACCTTTGAGATGACCGACGAACTTCATGACCATGTCGATCAGTCTGCCGGCAGACTGTCCGCGCGTCATGATGTCTGCCGCCAGGATGAACATTGGAACTGCGATCAGCGACGCCGGACGGATCCCTGCCATGATTTGCTGAACCATGAAGTCCGTCTTGCCGATATCACCGAACAACATCATGAAGCCGGTAAACGTCGCAGCAAGCAACGGTATCATCATGGGAAAGCCGAGCAGCAACAACACGACCATGATCAGAAAAATTGTGAGCGCCATCGGTCCTACCTCGTTAGCCTCTAGACTTCGAACTCGTCGTCTTCGTAACCCTCAAGCACCTGGGTCGAGAGGTAGATATCCTTGTCGAAAATGTTCTTGACCGCGGTCAGCGCGTACTGGACGCCGGTCATGAAAAACCCGACCGGTACCCATAGAAAAATCCAGAAGACCGGAATGGCCAATGCGGGAAGAACCCGGCCCGAGGCCGCAACGCTGGTGATGTATCGGATCGCGAAAATGCAGAGCGCGAACATGGCCAGCGAGGTGACGCAGGCGATCAGGATCATCATGACCTTGCGGATACGCGCAGGCATCATGTCGAAGATAGCCGACATCCGGATGTGGCGACCCTGCCGCGCGGCGTAACTGATGCCTGCAAACGTGATCAGGATGATCAGAATCCGGTTCAGTTCTTCTGAAAAAAACAAGCTGTGCTGAAACACGAACCGGCCAACGACATTGATGACCGTGTTGGCTGCCATCAAAAGAACGCCGAATGCCAGCATGAAGGATTCAATACGGCTGACTGCCGTATCGAGCACCCCGAGAAAGCCGTTCATCTGATGTTGATTGGTGCTGTTGGGATCGTCGCTTTTCACCGTTCTCTCCAGCCGGTTCGTGACTTGCGGGAGGCTTGCAAACTGCTGCCTCCCGCACCAGAGCACCGGGTCGTTAAGGACCCGGTCAGTCGCGCGTTGCGTCCAGATCCGCTTTCATCTGGTCGAGAATGGCCTTGCCGCCCTCTCCGGTCATTTCGATGAACTTCGCCTCCACTTCGGCGGCTGCATTCTTGAAACAGGCCCGTTCTTCGTCCGACAGGACAGTGATGGTCATTTCCGGTTTTGCTTCCTTGATCTTGTCAAGTTCGCTGTCCGCCAGGCTTTTCTGATATCCGACGATGTAGTCGAAGGCGGATGCGGCGGCGTCCTGAACGACCTTCTGTTCTTCGGCACTCAAACCATCATAGAACTGCTTGTTGGCCATCAGCGCGGTGGTGAAGTTGTTGTGACCCGCATAGGTGATGTGGTCTGTCACTTCGTAGATCTTGGTGGAAAAGAGGAAGAACGTCGGGTTCTCCTGCCCCTGGATGATGTTGGTCTGCAAGCCGCCATAGACCTCGCCCCACGGCAACGGTGTCGGCGTGGCACCAAAGGCCTTGTAGGATTCCACCAGCAGCGGATTGGTCATCACGCGAAATTTGACTTCATCAAGATCTGCGCAGCTCTTCACGGGCGACTTGGTGGTCATCGCCACTTCGCCTTCCGGATACATGGACAGGAGTTCCAGTCCCTGGTTTGCATAAAGACCGACGAAATCCTCGTTGATCGCCTTGGAATTCTTGAAGAAGCGGCCGAGGTGATCCTGATCGGTCGGAAGCAGGTAGGGAACAAAGAACACCTGTGCTTCGGGGATCAGGGCTCCGGTGAAACCGGGAGACTGGTTGACGAACTGAAGCAGGCCGGCCTGCGTCTGCTCCATGATGTCGGCAGACTCGCCCAGCGAGCCATAGGGAAACAACGTGATCGTATGATTGGAATTCGCTTCGACGGCTTCCTTGAACTTCGTGGCGTAAACTCCCTGTACGTCCGTCAGGGATTCCTCAAAGGCGTATTTCCAGTCAGCGGCGTGCGACAGGGTCGCACCGGCAAGAAGCATTGCCGTGCTGGCAAGAAGTGTTCTGAATTTGGTTTTCATGAATTTGACCTGCTTTTGCTGTTCCCTGGCCAACACGCCTTTTCAGACACACGCAGAGCGTCCGCAGAGATGACGCACAAGGCACATCCCATCGGCACCGGTCCGCACGAAAAGACGTGACAGCCGTTCAATTGAATTTCCGGGCTGTTGTTATTGACTCAACTTGAAATGAGGACAATCAAGAGTCAATCAAAACATTAAATCATGACAATTTTAACATTTAAACGCATTCAGAATGCCAGCAAGGCAGGCTCCGGAGGACTTTTGTAAAGGCGTGCGATCAGTTGCAGGCCTCGTGCCAGCGCGTCCTCGTGTATGCCCCCAAGGCAAACGCGGACACTGTGGTTGGCGCTGGTTTCTGAAATGGCGAAAGCGGAGCCCGGTGCCACCGCGACACCTTTCTGCCTGGCATTGGCGACGAAAGCTTCCTCGGTCCAGGCCCCCGGCAGCGGCAACCAGACGTGCATTCCGTTGGGACTCGCCCCAAACGGGATGCCGTCCAGAATCTTTGCCACCATCGCATTTCGCCGCCCCAGCGCGGATTTCTGCCACGACAACAGTTCGTCTGCAGTTCCGTTTTCTATGAAGAGCGAAGCGATTTCCGCCATAATGGGCGTTGCCACCCAATCTGTTACCAGGTGACGATTGGCTGCAGCTGACGCCAGCAATTCGGGAACCACGAGATATCCGTGCCGAAGTCCGGGAAACAGGCATTTTGTAAAGCTTGTGAAGTAGAACGTCCGCTCGGGCGCGAAGGCCGCGATCGGCGGCGGCCGGTCCGGCTGAATCGGTCCCCATGCGTCGTTCTCGATAATGGTGAAGTCGTATTTGCGCGCAAGCGCGGCTAGCGCTTCCCGTCGTTCACTTCCCATCATGCGAGCCAGGGGATTCAAGCCACTCGGCATGACATAGAGCGACTTCACCGGTTTGGATCTGCAGATTTTTTCGAGTTCGTCCGGCACTATGCCTTCATGATCGAGAGGAATGCCCTCCAGACGCAAATCCATGTATCTGGCGAGTGGAATGAGCGTGTGATGACACATGGCCTCCGTCAGCACGAGTTCACCCGCATTCGCCGCCGTCATCAGCGCTGTCGTCATGGCCGGCGTCGCACCGTTCGTCATGATGATCGAGTCGGGTGCACAGCTGAGGCCGCAGCGTGCCAGCCAGGCAAGGGCCGCCCTCTTGAACGGTTGCAGCGCATTGGACGGCTTGAACGAGAAGATGGATGTATCAGCCAGAGTGTCAGAAAGTTCGGCAAAAGCCGCGCTCATTCTTTCCCGGTGCACTGGCGCGGTCACGGGTTTGAGGATCGAAAGATCGACCAGTTGTCCGTCCTGACCTGCCGGGACGAAAGGCCAGTTCGATTTGGCTGGTCCCGAGCTCACAAACGTACCCCGCCCGACCTGCCCTTCTATGAGGCCACGCCGGATGAGCTCGTCGTAGGCCCGGCTGATGGTCTGGACACTCAAATCAAGCTGATAGGCAAGTTCACGATGCGTCGGAAGCCGTTCGCCTACCCTCAGGTCGCCGTTGTCGATCGCATCGGATATCAGGTCGGCGAGCGAGCGGTAGGCGGGACGTGGGATTGTTTCAGGGAAATTCTTCCATATTGTCATGATTTCATACTGACGATTTTCATAACAATTGACAAGTCAATTCATCCTGTTCATGGTCGCGCCATGATTGGGCTGAAACTCGACGACCGCGACCTGAAGATACTGTCCATCCTGTCCCGGGAAGGCAGATTGGCAAAGGCTGACCTTGCCAAGCGGGTCAACCTGTCACCGACACCGCTTTGGGAACGTCTGAAACGCCTTGAAAAAGCCGGGATCATTCGCGGATACAGTGCCGATATTTCCCTGAAGGGGGTTGCCGCCCATATCGAGGTTTTCGTGACTATCGAGCTTGAAAACCACCGGGCGGAGAGCTTCCAGACATTCGAACGCACGATCAACCAGCATGACGAGATCGTGGCCTGCTGGGCGATCGGGGGCGGGTTCGACTATGTTCTGCAAGTCATCACGAAGGATATAGACAGCTACCAGCGCCTGATCGACACACTGCTGGACGGCAGGATCGGTCTTGCCCGCTACTACACCTATGTCGTGACCAAACCGGTCAAACTTCGCGGTGCTCCACCGTTTGGCATTCTTCTCGGCAATCCGCCCGGAGACGAAGCTGCTGACAGTGACGGCAGTTAAAAGAAGATCGTCTGCCCGAGCGCATGTTTATGGTCGTTTCCTCCGGATCCGCGCTCTTACGATCCGGCCATGAAAACCGGAGGCCGGATCAATGGAAATGCCTGTTCACCAGGAAACGACAACATTTCATCTGAGGGACAAACGTCTTTTCCGCTCGTTTGCCTATGTCGACGGAAAGTGGATTGCGAACAGGGACGGAGAGACTTTCCCGGTCCTTGATCCGGCTACGGGTGACCATGTCGGAGAAGTGGCGAAGCTGAGCGGTGCTGAAAGTCGCGCTGCGGTCGATGCCGCACACCGGAGTTTTGCCACCTGGGCAGCCCTGCTGCCGCAACAGCGGGCCACGATCCTGCGCCAGTGGTTCGAACTGATCCTGGAAAACCGCGAAGACCTTGCTCAGATCATGACGCTTGAGCAAGGCAAACCGCTGTCCGAGGCCCGGGGCGAAATCGACTACGGAGCGTCCTTTGTCGAGTTCTACGCCGAAGAAGCCAAGCGTCCGAATGTCGAAGGTGTGACTTCGCACCTGCCGGATGCCGAAGTCGAGGTCTGGCTCGAACCGGTGGGTGTAGCGGCACTGATCACACCGTGGAATTTCCCCAGTGCGATGGTCACCCGAAAAGCCGCGGCAGCGCTTGCAGCCGGGTGCACCGTGGTCGTTCATCCCTCCGGAGAAACACCATATTCGTGCCTGGCCCTTGCAGAACTCGCCGAACGTGCGGGACTACCCGCGGGCGCCTTCAACGTAGTCACCGGTGATCCGTCGACAATCGTCGCGCCCTGGATGGTAGATGTCCGTGTTCGTGCGGTTTCCTTCACCGGTTCGACAGATATCGGCAAGCTGCTTTACCGTCAGAGCGCGGGCACGATCAAGCGCATGGTTCTGGAACTTGGCGGCCATGCGCCGTTTCTCGTCTTTGCGGACTCTGACCTCGATCTTGCCGTGGACGAAGCGATCAAGGCAAAATTCGCGACCTCTGGACAGGATTGTCTTGGGGCCAACCGGTTTTTGGTGGAGCGTTCGGCCTACAAACGCTTTTGTGAACGCCTGGCAGCCCGCGCGCGCGAACTCACCGTCGGCGCGGGCTGGACTGATCCGGATATCGGTCCGCTGATGAACGCCCGGGCCGTCGAAAAGCAGGAAAGTCATGTTGCCGATGCAATCCAGTCGGGCGCGCAGCTTCTGTGCGGTGGCCGGCGTCACGCGGCCGGACCGTTGTTTTTCGAGCCGACAGTTCTGTGCGACGTTCCTGCCAACGCCAGGATCATGCACGAGGAAACGTTCGGCCCCGTTGCCGCCATTGCCCCCTTCGATGACGAGGCTGCAGCTCTCCAGTGGGCGAACGACACCGAATATGGCCTGGTCGCCTATGTGCATACCAGCGACCCGCGACGGATCTACCGGGCCAGCCGCCAGTTGCAGTTCGGAATGGTGGCGGTCAACAGAACGAAAGTCACCGGGGCTCCGATCCCGTTCGGCGGCATGAAACAGTCGGGTCTCGGGAGAGAAGGCGCCCGGATGGGCATGGCAGATTTCATGGACGTCAAATATGTTTGCCGCGATTGGGCGTGACCAGACAACAACTAAGGACAGAATATGCTTCGCAACGACCAGCTCGATCAGTGGGATCGCGAGAACTTCTTTCACCCTTCGACCCATCTCGCTCAACATGCACGCGGGGAGGCACACTCCAGGATCATTGAGACCGGGTCCGGTGTTCATATCGAGGACCGGGACGGCAACAGGCTTCTTGATGCATTTGCGGGCCTTTACTGCGTCAATGTCGGCTATGGCCGCCAGGAAATTGCGGAGGCGATCGCCGGGCAGGCCAGGAAGCTTGCCTACTATCATGCCTATGTCGGGCACGGTACGGAAGCGTCGATCACCTTGTCGAAGATGATTCTGGACCGGGCTCCGGACAACATGTCCAAGGTCTATTTCGGGCTCGGCGGGTCCGACGCCAACGAAACCAACATCAAATTGGTCTGGTACTACAACAACATCCTCGGCCGTCCAGAAAAGAAGAAAATCATTTCACGCTGGCGCGGCTACCACGGATCCGGATTGATGACGGGGTCGCTGACCGGACTTGAGCTCTTCCACAAGAAGTTCGACCTGCCGTTCGACAACGTGCTGCACACCGAAGCACCCTACTATTTCCGCCGCCCGGACCTGGCGATGAGCGAAGCGGACTTCGTATCGCACTGCGTCGCCGAACTGGAAGCCATGATCGAACGTGAAGGTGCAGACACGATAGCTGCCTTCATCGGTGAACCCGCCATGGGCACCGGTGGACTCGTGCCGCCGCCCGCAGGTTACTGGCAGGCGATCCAGCCTGTCCTGAAGAAGCACGACATTCTTTTGATTGCGGACGAAGTAGTCACCGGTTTCGGCCGTCTCGGTTCGATGTTCGGATCCGAACACTATGGGATCGAGGCCGACATCATCACCATCGCGAAAGGCCTGACGTCAGCCTACGCGCCGCTGTCCGGATCGATTGTGTCAAACAAGGTTTGGGATGTGCTGATGCAAGGGACAGACGAAACTGGCCCGATCGGTCACGGCTGGACCTATTCCGCCCATCCGATCGGCGCGGCGGCAGCCATTGCCAACCTGAAGCTGGTCGACGAACTCAATCTCGTCGAGAATGCTGGCGTGGTCGGATCGCATTTTACTTCGGCGATGCGTGACGCCCTGGGTGATCATCCGAATGTCGGTGAAATCCGCGGGGAAGGACTATTGATGGCGGTGGAATTCGTCGAAGACAGGGAGACCCGCCGGTTCTTCGACCCGTCAAAGAAGATCGGGCCCGCGATTGCAGGTGAACTCCTGAAAAACGGGGTTATTGCACGGGCAATGCCCCAGGGCGACATCATTGGCTTCGCGCCACCCCTGTGCTTGAAAGGCGCCGAAGCGCAGCAGATCGTGGATGCCATGACGAAAAGCGTTACCGCGGTTCTAGGGCACTGAGGATGCAATAACCGGTTTCCAGAGATATCCGGAAACCGGTTATCGGGTCGGAGAATTCAAACAAAGGGGTCGCGTCACTATTCCGGTTGATCTTGCATGAACCGACCCCTTCGATGAAAAGGAAAATCCGCACAAGCGTTCTGCGCGATTATTTTCGTGCATTGTTCTTTCAGGGACGGGTTTCGGTCTTTCAATGACACTCAAGCCCGGCCATCGACCTAGGCGGCTCTCAACCTGCCAAGGAAACCGTCGATCTTCTGATCGAGCTCCTCGGCCTGCGAGGATAGCTGCTCGGCAGCCGTCAGAACTTCGTTTGCCGCATCGCCAGTCTTTTGCACCGACATCTGGACGACGGATATATTGTTTGCAACATCCTGAGTTCCGACTGCGGCCTCCTGGGCGTTCCGCGAAATTTCCTGTGTCGAGGAGCTCTGCTGCTGTATGGCCGAGGCGATCGACGAGGAGGTTTCGGAGATCTGTGTGATCACCGTGCGGATCTCGTCAATGGACTGTACCGAACTGTTGGTCGCCGACTGCATTGCATTGACCTGTTCTTCAATGTCACTGGTCGCCTTCGCGGTCTGGCTTGCCAATGACTTGACTTCGGAGGCCACGACCGCAAAGCCCTTGCCGGCCTCGCCTGCCCTTGCCGCCTCGATCGTGGCATTGAGGGCGAGCAGATTTGTCTGCTCGGCTATGTCATTGATCATGTTAACAACCGTTCCGACATTTTGAGCCATGTCCGCGAGCGCTTTCATCGTTTCTGTCGCACCGCTGCTGGTCGTTTCCGCATTCGAGGCCACATCGAGAGCCGTGTCGACCTGCCGGCTGATTTCCGCGATGGAACTCGACATTTCCTCGGAGGCTGCGGCAACCGTCTGCACATTCGCGGAAGCCTCTTCCGTGGCACCGGCGACCGATGTCGACTTGTGACTGGCGTCGTCCGAGATTTGCGCCATGTTCTGCGCGGTGTCGCGCATCTGGACGGCCGCCCCGGCGATGGATTGAACCACTGCCTTCACGGCATCTTCAAGATCGTCGGCCATCCGGATCTGGGCCTGACGCTTTTCTTCGGTGGCGCGCAGCTCGGCTTGCTTTTGTTCCTCCTCCAGCTGCTCCTTGGCAATGGCATTGTCCTTGAATACCTGGACTGCGCCGGACATATCGCCGATTTCATCCCTGCGGCCGGCGCCGGGTACCTCGGTGGAGGTGTCTCCCTCGGCCAGACGTTTCATGGCCGCTGTCATTGCATTCAGCGGATTGGCAATGCCAGCGCCGATCAGCCAGGCAAGGAAGCCGCTCAACAGCAACGCAAATGCGGTACATGCGACCAGGACCGTGTTCGTCGTGCTGACGGTCTCTTCCTTGGACGCAAGGCGCCGCATCATGAGAGCTTGTTCTTCCGCCTGAAAATCGGCCATCACTCCCCGAAATGCGTCGAAATACTTCTTGCCGCGGGCTTCGCCAACAAGATCCGCCATGTCGTCCATCGTGCTGGCGTCACCGATCTCGCGCCTTAGCGCGATCGTCGGTTCGGTGACGTTGGCCTGCCATGACTGGATTGTCTCTGCAATCTCGCCCATGAGCTGGACCTGGGGAGGATTGTCGTCAACGGTTTTCTGCATGGCTGCGACTTTTTCGTAAAATGCCGCTTGGCCAGTGTTGTAGGGCTCAAGGAACTCTTCCCTCCCAGCGAGCAGATAGCCGCGCATGCCGGTTTCCATGTCGACCGCGTGGGCGAGGATTTCATTCGCCGTTTCGATCACCTTGTAGGTATGGCTGATCCAGGCCTCGTTTTGCTGCATGGTCTTGAGGGCGGCCGTGCCGGCCTCCATGGCAGCATCCGCCGTGTTTTGTCTTCCAACGATCAGCCCTGCTTCGATATTGTGGAAGTCGTTCATGGCAGCCCGGAACGCATCGAAGTACTTCTTGCCTTCCTTGCGCTGGATCTTGCGGACTACGGCGTCATAGGAACTTGTACCGGCATTGACTTCGCGGCGAAGCGCGATTTGCGCCTCGGTCACATTCTTGATCCAGTCCGCGATCAATTTTTCCGCGTTTTCGAGACGTTCCACCTGCGGCGGGTTGTCGCTGACGGTCTCCTGAAGCGCGGCGATCTCCTGTAAAAAGGCTTTCTGCCCCCAATTGTAGGGCTCAAGAAAGTCATCCTGTCCGCCGACCATGAAGCCCCTCATGCCAGTTTCCATATCGACCGCGGCGGCGACTACGCGCTTTCCGGCAGCCAGCACCTTGTATGTGTGGTCGACCCATTTCAAGGCATCGGCTGTTTTTTCTCCAGCCGCACTCACTTCCGCCTGCGCGGTCTCGAATTCTTTTCTACGCTGTACCAAAAGCGCCGCTTCCCGGCCGATGAAGGTCGCTATCTGTTCCCGAAATTTGTCGAAATACTGCTTGCCGCGCGCCTCACCTACAAGTTTCGCCATGTCGTTCATGGTCTTCGCATCACCAATCTGGCGCCGCAATTCAATCGTCGGCTCGGTGACTTCAGCCTGCCATTCGAGCAGAATTGTCTTTGCCTCCGTCAGCCTGTCAACCTGGGCCGGGTTGTCACTGACTGTTTGCTGCAGTCCGTCAATTGCGGCATAGGTCTTCGATTCACCCTCATTGTAGGGGGCAAGAAAGCCTTCCTTTCCTGCCAGGAGATAACCTCTCATGCCGGTTTCCATGTCGACGGCGGAGGAAACAATTCCCGTCGCATCGGACAAGACGTTGTGCGTGTGCTGTACCCACTTGTCTGTCTGCACTATCTTGCCTATCGACCAATAGGCCGTCACGCTCAAGACAATCAGCAAGCCGATGGGAAACGCAAACCCGATGACAATCTTTGATTTTGTCCTAATGTCCTGAAGGCGCATGATTTTCCTCTGATTCGCATGACGACGTAAGGGAACTTTTGAAAATCTGCGCGTAACACGTTAAGTGGATGTAAATTCTTGATTTCGCCAATCAATTCCAAATCGACTCAGAATAGAATTACTGTGGGCCGCCCAACCTATGCAAGCGATCTTGCCTGCAACATATGACAACTAATTTCTCTTGTTTCTCGGGAATTTCCTAAGGCACAAAATCTTTCAAATCTAATTTTCCTTCGAAAAGTCAAAGCTCTACACGTAAATGCTACCAAAAATTGAATTCAAGCTCGACTCAACCCGAAAAAAAATGAAAAATTCCAATCAAAGTGCGATTTTTCCTTCGACTTGCCTGAAGCTATCAAAGAATCGCGCCATCAGCGCCTGATTTCACACGTAAAATTGAAGCGCGGTGCGTCAGCACCAGGCGCCGGACAAAGGCGACGACAAAAAGACATGACAGGATCAGCACAATCGTCGGTGCCGGGGCGCTGTCGAGAAAGAAGCTTGCATATGTTCCGGCAAGCATCGACGCCATGCACACGAGGACGGAAACCCAGAGCATCGTCCCGAATGTGCGCACCAGCAGAAAGGCGATGGCGCCCGGCGCAATCAGGAGACCGATCGCGAGAATGAGCCCCGCGGCGGACAGGGTTGCGACGATCGTTAGCGAGAGTGCTGCCAGAAGACCATAGTGAAGCAGATTGACCGGCAGTCCCGAGGCTTGCGCCTGGGCCGCATCGAAACTGTGCAGGACCAGGTCCTTCCACTTCAGAACAAGGCCGGCACCGACCAGCGAGGCGATAACACCGGCCGTCAAAAGATCCTGCGTACCGACACCGAGCATGTTGCCGAACAGGATATGGTCCAGATGGGCGTTGGTTTCGACAGCGACGTAGAGCACGATGCCGAGCCCGAACATGCCGGAAAACACCACGCCCATCACTGTATCCTGCTTCACCCGGCTGTTTCCGGCGAGATATCCCGTTGCGAGCGCACAGATCATCCCAGCGGCGAAGGCACCGATCAGAAGCGGAATCCCCAAAATATAGGCAATCACGATGCCCGGCAGGATGGCGTGGCTGACCGCATCGCCCATCAGCGCCCAGCCTTTCATGACCAGGAAACACGAAAGCAGGGCCGTTGGAACCGAAACAATGATGCAGATCAGGAAGGCGTTCTGCATGAAGGGAAACTTGAAGGGCAGTAGAAGCGTGTCGAGGTCCATCAGACCGTCTCCCCCTTTTCCTGTCGGCCGGATACCCACTCAGGAGGCATCGTTGAATCTGCCGGCCCGTTTCGCAGGGCATCCGCCGCCTTCCGGCGGGCCACCAGCAATCCGTGCTTGGGAGCCAGCAGGAAGGCGATCAGGAAAATCAATGTCTGCAACGTCACGATGATGCCACCGGTTGCCCCGTCGAGAAAAAAGCTGACATAGGCGCCGGCAAAGCTCGTCAGCGCGCCGATGGCTACAGAGAGCGCAATCAGGCGCGGAAACCGGTCGCACAGAAGATAGGCCGTCGCACCGGGCGTAACGACCATTGCGATCACCAGAAACGCGCCGACCGTTTGCATGGCGGCCACGACGGAGGCGGACAGCAGAACGAAGAAGATCGCCTTGAGCAATCCCGGTCTCAGCCCGATCGAGCGGGCATGGTTCTCATCGAAGAAGGTGACCATCAGGTCCTTCCACTTGGCAAGCAGAACCGCCAGCGAAACGAAACCGATTATGGCAAGCTGCAGGGTATCTTCCGGCGTGATCGCCAGAATATTGCCCATGGTGATGGTCTGAATGGAGACCGACATCGGGTTGACGGAGACAATGAAAAGCCCCAGTCCAAAAAAGGACGTGAAGATCAATCCGATTATGACGTCTACCTTCAATCCGGATCGTTCGGATAAAAACAGCATGGCTCCGGCTGCGAGGCCACCTGCGATAAATGCGCCGAGAGAAAATGGCAGACCAATGATATAGGCCCCGGCGACGCCCGGAACGACGGAGTGAGACAGCGCGTCTCCGATCAGCGACCAGCCCTTGAGCATCAGGTATGCGGACAAAAACGCACAGACGCCACCCACAAGTGCCGATACCCACATGGCGTTGACCATGTAGTTGTAGGCAAAGGGTTCCAGGAGGGCCGCCATCAGTTGCCGCCTTCGGTCGTCTGGGTTTCATCGCCATACTGAACAAAGGGACGCTCGTCATCAGTCAGGATGGTTACCTTACGCTGGTCGCCGTCTGTATGGAGCGTCTGATCGGAAATCGTGAAGTGTCGCAGGACGCCGCCGAAAGCCTGCTCGAGATTTTCACGGGTGAAGGTCGTTTGCGTTTCGCCGTAGGACAAGACAGTTCCCTTCACCAGCACGGTCCGGTCGCAGAATTCCGGCACCGAGCCCAGATTATGCGTCGAGACGAGCATCACCCTGCCTTCGTCACGCAATTCCTTCAACAACGCGACGATCTGTTCCTCTGTCTTGACGTCAACACCGGTAAACGGCTCGTCAAGCAATATGACCTGCCCGTCCTGCGCCAGGGCCCGGGCAAGAAACACCCGCTTGCGCTGGCCGCCGGACAACTCGCCGATCTGGCGGTGCCGGAAATCCTGCATGTTGACGCGCATGAGCGCCTGGTCGACGGCTTCATGATCGGATTTCCCGGGGCGGCGAAAAAAGCCCATGTGGCCGTATCGGCCCATCATGACCACATCCTCGACCAGGACCGGAAAGGACCAGTCGACTTCCTCGGACTGCGGAACATAGGCGACAAGGTTCTTGCGAAGGGCATCATGAACCGGAAGACCCAATATTCTGATCCTGCCCCTGGCAGCTGGAACGAATCCCATGATGGCCTTGAAAAGCGTCGATTTTCCTGCGCCGTTGACCCCGACCAATGCAGTCACTGTGCCCTTGGGAATGGCAAAGCTGGCATTCCAGAGCGCGGTATGGCCGTTCCGGTAGGTGACTGTGACATCTTCAGCAGAAATTCCGCTGGAATCCGCTGTCGCGGTCGCATCCATTTCCGGGTCCTTGACGATTTGAAGCACGGGCCACCTATTAAAGAGCTTTATTCAACACTTAACAATCACGACCTCGCAACACGTGGTTGCGAGGCTCCAATCCATTTGTCAGTTGCCGGCTGATTTCAGTCCGTCCGCAACCGTTCCGGCCGTTACCTTCAACAGATCCAGGTAAGTCGGCACTTTGCCGCCGGGCTCGCTCAGGGAATCGACATAGAGTTCGCCGCCATAGCTGGCCCCGGTTTCGCGCGCGACCTGCTTTGCCGGCGACGTATTCACAGTGCTTTCGCAGAAGACGACCGGTATCTCGTTCTCGCGCACACCGTCGATGACGGATCGCACCTGTTGCGGGGTGCCGACCTGGTCGGCATTCATCGGCCAGAGATAGAGTTCCTTCATGCCGAAATCGCGGGCCAGATAGCTGAAAGCGCCCTCGCAGGTGACAAGCCAACGCTGTTCTTCCGGGATCTCGGCAACGGCCTCGCGCAGCGGTTCGATTGTCGCGCGGAGCTGCTCCTTGTAGGCAGCGGCATTCTTCTCGTAAGTCGCTGCGTTCTCCGGATCCTTTTCCGAGAACGCCTTGACGATGTTGTCGATGTAGATGAGCGCATTGTCGAGCCCCATCCAGGCATGGGGATTTGGCTTGCCTTTATAGGACCCGGATCCAATGGAGATCGGATCGATGCCGTCAGTCAGCGTTGCCGAGGGGATATCTCCCAGATTGGAGATGAACTGCTCGAACCAGAGTTCCAGGTTCATGCCGTTCCAAAGGATCAGGTCAGCACCGGAGGCACGCACGATATCCTGCGGCGTCGGCTGATAGCCGTGAATTTCGGCACCTGGTTTGGTGATGGACACCACCTCGGCGGTCTCTCCAGCTACGTTGCTCGCAATATCTGCAAGCACGGTAAAGGTGGTCACAACCTTCATCTTGTCCGCAGCAATCGCACCGGACGCTATGGTCGCCGTCAACGCAGTCATGGACGCAGCCAGCACGAGTTTATTGAGCATTCTGATCTCCTGAGAGGGAATTTTGTTCCTCCTGCAACTGATATTGCAAATCATTTGCATCTGTCAAGCTTGTTGCGAATGATTTGCATTAAAAGGGTTCGTGTTGACGGAGGCTGGCAAGGGCCGCGGCCGGTGGAAACCTCAGACCCGGTGGACGTTTTGGTTAGAGTCGCTCATAACGCGTAGATGATTTCAGCGGCCCGGACCGCAGCAGAAGCTCGGTTCTCAACGCCCTGTTTCACAAAGATCTGCTCCAGATGCTTGTTGACGGTGCGCGGCGACAATCCAAGAATTTCGCCGATATCCTTGTTGGACTTGCCTTTTGCGATCCAGATCAGCACTTCAGCTTCGCGCCGCGTCAGACCAAACCGGTCCTGGAGAGCCTTGACCTGACCGGCTTCGTCTTCCGTGGTAAGGCGAAAGAGATTCTCGTCCGGACCAACCCGGCCAAGCGGATGCAGTTGTACTGTCAGGGTCTCCGACAAGCCGAGCACAAAGCTCTTTTGCGGGACTTCGGAGTGTGCTGCCTCACCAAGCCATTCCCCCAACGCCCTGCCTAAATGCAGGAGACTCGTGTCGCTGTCTCCTGTCTGGCTCAAAAGCGTGTGGATCTGAGGCGTCGACCAGAGGATGGTTCCTTCAGCTGTCACCGCCACCAGATGGCGACCGGCCGCATCCAGGGCCACATGTGCACTTTGCACCGAGCGGGCGTTCTTCAGATGCACATTGATCCTGGCCTTCAATTCGTCGACTGCGATCGGCTTGGTGAGGAAGTCGACGCCGCCGGCCTCAAGCGCCCTGACGATGTGTTCGGTTTCCGACAGCCCGGTCATGAAGATGACCGGAACATGCTGCAGCACCGGATTGATCTTGATCTTCTTGCATGTCTCGAACCCGTCCAGCCCCGGCATGACCGCATCCATCAATATGGTGTCGGGAACCACTTTCGAGCAGACCGACAGCGCCGCCTCGCCGCTGGTTGCCACCAGGACAGCGACCCCTGTCTTTTTCAGGGCTTCGGTCACAAACCCGAGGGTTTCGGGGCTGTCGTCAACCACCAGCACCGTATCGCGGCGATCATCCGTCATTGGTTTCCAATTCGCTCAATGTGTCCCGGTAAGCGTCGAAATCAAACCGGTTGAGATGGCCGTGAAGTGCGTCAACCAGGGGACGATGCTCAGGAGTGCCCGCGAGCTCCGTAAGTTTGGCCTCGATGCCTTCCACATATCCGATCTCGGCAAGCGAGATCAGATCGGCAACATGCCTTTGCCCGGGCGACCGGAACCTGGTCACTGCCGGCCTGTCCACGTGACCGGAATTCGGAGTTTCGGTCCAGGTTAGGCCAAGGCTGTTTTGCAGCAGGTCGAGAAGACGGCCGATGTCGAAAGGCTTTCCAAGCGAGCCGTCGTGCAGCGCCGGACCATCTGGACGCAGGGACTGGTCGCCAATATTTGCAGACAGCATGATGATCGGTGCAACGTCTTTTCTGTCCCGGAGAGCCCGGGCAAGTTCCCACCCGTTCATTTCCGGCATCAGGATATCTATGAGATAGAGATCCGGTTTCAGATCACTGATATTCGCAAGACATATTGAGCCGTCTTCCGCCTCGAGCAGCGTGAAGCCGATCGGCTCCAGAACCTCGCGCACAAGTGCACGGTGTTCCGGGTTGTCATCCACGACCGCAATTGTCCTGCGGCTGCCCCGGTATCCCCTCACCTGGCGCTCAAGGCGCACGGCGTCCACGGGTCGGTCGACGGCCGCCAGCATGAGCCGGACCTCGAAAGAAGCGCCCTGCCCCAGTTCGCTGGTCAGAGCCACGGCACCACCCATCGATTCCGTGAGCAGCTTGGTGATCGTCAGTCCGAGACCAAGGCCTGGCGCCTTGCGGCCACTGGCAGCCTTGCTGCGCTCGAAAGGTTCGAAAATCTTCGCCTGTTCTTCCAGCGCGATGCCCGGGCCGGTATCGGAAACCACGAAACTGGCGACTTGCGAGCGATAACCGACACGGAGCGAGACGCTGCCACTGTCCGTGAACTTGATGGCGTTGGACAACAGATTGACCAGGATCTGGCGTAGACGCTTTTCGTCTGTCCGGACAAAGACCGGCAGGTTCCGTGGTTTTTCAAAAGCAAACCCAAGTCCTTTTGCGCTTGCCTGCATGCGGAACATGTCGACGATCTGGTCGAGAAATCCATGGATATTGATTTCGTTGGAATAGATCTGCAGCCGACCGGCCTCAATTCTGGAGATATCCAGCAGGCCATCAATCAGGCCGGACAGGTGCTCTGCACTGCGGCGGATCGTACCGACTGCAGGCCTTCTTGCCTGCGGTAACGTTTCGTCTCTCTCCAGGACCTGTGCATAGCCGAGAACCGCATTGAGCGGCGTCCTGAGCTCATGGCTCAGCCCAACGACGTAGCGGCTTTTGGCAATGTTGGCCGCTTCGGCGTCTTCCTTTGCCTTCTGGAGTGCCGCATCGGTGACACCGTGTGCGTCGATTTCCTTTTGAAGCAGGGCGTTCTGGCGGGCAGATTCTTCTTCGGCGACCTGCCGCGTATCATGGGCCAGCACCAGAAACCAGCAGGCAATACAGGCCACAATTGCAAACACGAAGAAGATCAGCGACACGGTTTGGGCGATAAGTCCTGTCGGGTCGTCAAGCCGACTCGCGGCCTGGGCGTAGATGATCCAGAGGACAAGGCCTATTCCCGTAACTGAAAGAACTGAGGTCACCGCGTAGCGGCCAAGACGGGAACGAAGACTGTCGAGTACCGCGTCTGGCAGGAATACAGCTGCGACGGCCCCGACCTGATGGGTAATACGGGCCTTCGGCTTGCAGGAATCATGACAACGGGCGTCCAATGAACAGCAAAGCGAGCAGATCGGTGACTGATAGGCGGGACAATAGGCCATGTCTTCCGGTTCGAACGGATTTTCGCAAATGGAACAGGCGATATGGGCCCTGTCCTGCCAGTGCGCACGAGGCTTTCGTGCCAGATAGAATTTTCCTTTGGTCGCGAATGCAATGACGGGCGCCGCGACGAAGGCGACCGCCATCGCCAGAAATGTTGCAAGTGCAGCGGCAATATCGCCGAACAAGCCGAAATGCGCTGCGATGGCCAGTCCGGCGGCGAGCAGCATGGCCCCTGTTCCTACGGGATTGATGTCAAAAAGATGTGCCCGCTTGAACTCGATACCCGGCGGAGAAAGACCAAGCGGCTTGTTGATGAAAAGGTCCGCTGAAATTGAAGACAGCCACGCCATTGCAATGATGGAAAAGATGCCAAGCGTTTCTTCCAGAAGCTTGTAGATGCCGAGTTCCATCAAAAATAGTGCTATACCAACGTTGAACACCAGCCAGACGACGCGTCCGGGGTGTGAATGGGTCAGCCTCGAAAAGAAATTCGACCAGGCAAGCGAGCCGGCATAGGCATTCATCACGTTGATCTTGAGCTGTGCGACGACCACGAAAGCCGCCATCAGCAACAGGACGACGGTTTCGCTCGGGATCATGTAGCCGAATGCCACCGCATACATCCGCGATGGCTCGTCTGCGTGTTCGACCGGAACGCCGTGCGAGAGCACGAGCACGGCGAGGAACGATCCGGCGATCATCTTCGGAGCTCCCAGGATCACCCAGCCCGGCCCGGCGAGAAACAGGGCCAACCGGTGACGCCGGCCGGCAAAATCCTCCGCAGGAAGGAAGCGCAGGAAATCGACCTGCTCTCCGATCTGCGCCATCAGCGCAAGAATAACGGCGGTTGCTGCACCGAAACTGACGAGATTGATGTTGTTCCAACTGCCCGGTTCCGAGCGCGGTGCCTGTGTTATCGGGTCGATTCCGGAAAACGAGAGCCATTGCCCGACCGATTGCCAGTCGGTAAATGCGATGAAAACGAACGGCAGGATGTTCAGGATGATCCAGAATGGTTGCGTCGCCAGCTGAAACCGGCTGATCCAGGTTACGCCGTGGGTGACCAGTGGAATGACGGCAACCGCGCTGATGATGTAGCCGAGCCAGAGCGGCACGCCGAATGCGAATTCCAATGCGCTCGACATGATCGAGGCTTCAATTGCGAAAAGAATGAAGGTGAAACTTGCATAAACAAGCGATGTGATCGTTGAACCGATGTAACCGAATCCCGCGCCACGCGTCAGCAGGTCAATATCGACGCCATACCGCATCGCGTAGCGGCTGATCGGCAGGCCGACGATCAGCAGCACAAGGCTTCCGACGAGGATCGCCAAAAATGCATTTGCGGTTCCGTGCGACAGCGTTATCGCACCGCCGATCGCTTCGAGCGCCAGAAAGGAGATGGCCCCTATCGCGGTCTGGGAGATCGCACGGGAGGAAAACCGGCGCGCCCCCTTGGCCGTGAAACGCAGGGCATAGTCTTCCAGCGTCTGGTTGTTGACCCATTTGTTGTACTGGCGCCGAATGGGCAGGATGCGCTGACGGGCCGTCATTTCAGACCCATCGCCCGAATTGACGCCAGTTGCATAAATTTTCGGCAACTCACGGTCAGAATTGCCCCGTTTTCCAACCTGTATCTCATTGGCTTTCCTGCAGAGCACGATTCATGCCGAACGGCACATACGCCTGCCAGAGTGCGCCGCCGGCGACTTACGTCAATTGACGTATGTTGCAGTGCAATGTTTCCGGCGCACGATCTTTCCCCGGTGGCGGCAGTCCTTCCAGCCGCCTTGCACCGGCCGGGAACCGGTGCCTTATCAAAAAGGGGAACTGGCATGAAAAACACTCTCACAAAACTCGCGCTGGCAGGCCTGATGGCCTCCACGATGATCGGCAGCGCAGCGGCGCAGGAAGACACGATCAAGGTCGGCATCCTGCATTCGCTGTCCGGCACGATGGCGATTTCCGAAACCACTTTGAAAGATGCCATGCTGATGCTCATCGAGGAGCAGAACAAGAAGGGCGGACTTCTGGGCAAAAAACTTGAAGCCGTAGTCGTCGACCCTGCTTCCGACTGGCCTCTCTTTGCGGAAAAAGCACGCGAGCTCATCGAAGTAAACGGCGTCGATGCCGTCTTCGGATGCTGGACCTCGGTTTCACGCAAGTCCGTACTGCCGGTGTTCGAAGAGCTGAATTCGCTGCTTTTCTATCCGGTTCAGTATGAAGGGGAAGAAAGCCAGCGGAACGTCTTTTACACCGGTGCGGCACCGAACCAGCAGGCCATTCCGGCCGTCGACTACCTGATGAACGAGGAAGGCGTTGAACGCTGGGTCCTGGCCGGAACCGACTACGTCTATCCACGCACGACAAACAAGGTTCTGGAAGCCTACCTTAAGTCCAAGGGTGTCGCCGAAGAAGACATCATGATCAACTACACGCCGTTCGGACACTCCGACTGGCAAACGATCGTCTCCGACATCAAGACTTTCGGTTCGGCCGGCAAGAAAACCGCAGTGGTCTCCACGATCAACGGTGACGCAAACGTTCCCTTCTACAAGGAGCTGGCAAACGCCGGCATCAAGGCGGAAGACATTCCGGTCGTCGCCTTCTCGGTTGGGGAAGAAGAACTCGCCGGTCTCGACACAGGTCCGCTGGTCGGACACCTCGCCGCCTGGAACTACTTCCAGTCCGCTGATACCGACGCCAATGCCGAGTTCATCGACGCCTGGCACGCCTTTATCGGTGACGAAGAGCGGGTGACAAACGATCCGATGGAAGCCCACTTCATCGGTTTCAACATGTGGGTAGAAGCCGTTGAAAAGGCGGGAACAACCGACCCGGATGCCGTGATCGACTCCATTGTCGGTGTTTCCGTGCCGAACCTGACGGGTGGGTACTCGGCAATGATGCCAAACCACCACATCACCAAGCCCGTGCTGATCGGCGAAATCCAGGATGACGGCCAGTTCGAAACAGTTTGGGAAACATCCGGCCTCGTCGTCGGCGATGCCTGGTCCGACTACCTGGAAGGGTCCAAGGACCTGATCTCCGACTGGCGTGCTCCGATGTCCTGCGGCAATTTCAACACTGTAACAGGCAAATGCGGAGGCTCCGGATCCTAACAGGGAAACCGGTGTCGGGGCGGGTTCGAATGACCCGCCCCTGACCGGTATTCATCCCGGTCAATCAAACGCGAACCCGGGATCCAGCAGTCGCCGACCCGGACTACTGGATCCCGGCTTTCGCAGGGATGACGGGAAACCGGCCGACGACTGTCGCCGGGCAACAATTCCCGAAATTGGAAACAAACAATCAACGCCGGTGGACCCATGTCCAACTTGAAATCAGTCTTCGTCTTACTCTGCCTCGTTGCCGGTCTGGTGAGCCCGGCGCTTGCCCAAAGCGACACTGCAAGCCTGCGCTCGCTGGTCGACGCGCTGGCGAAAGGCAAATACGCAGAGACGGAACAGCAGATCGGAGCCCTGGTCGCAACCGGCGACCCGGCAGTTGCGCCGGCGCTTCAGGCCCTTGGTGCCGGCGACCTTTATTTCCGCAAGTCGGACGCCCAGGTCTTCATTGCGAAAAAGAACGGCAAGCGATTTACCCTTACCGACCCGTTGACACTGGAAGCCGAAGGCGACGCAGGCAAACGGGAAATCAAGAAGATCAAGGTCAACAACAAGTTGCGCCGGGTAATCCGTGCGGCACTTGGGTCCCTGACGCTCATGGCGTCGGACCCGAACGTTCGCGTCGCGGCCGCCGGGGCGATATTCAAGGCGCAGGACCCGGCAGGCATCGACGCACTCGAGACAGCTCTTGCCGCCGAGACAGATGACAACGTCCGGCTCGCCATGGAACAGGCCCACGCCGCCGCCGTGCTGAATTCCGATCTTGACGAGGCGCAGAAACTTGCAGCCGTCGAGACGCTCTCGGAGATGGGAAACCGCGAAGCCCTGTCGCTGTTGATCGGCGTCCGGTCCAATTCCGAAGGTGCGGTACGGGACGCGGCGACCCACGCGGTTGAAAAAATCGAAAAATCCATCGCAGCCTGGAACACGGCACAAAACATCTGGTACGGCGTTTCGCTTGGTTCCGTTCTCCTGCTTGCGGCCATAGGCCTTGCCATCACCTTCGGCGTGATGGGGGTGATCAACATGGCTCACGGCGAGATGGTGATGATCGGTGCCTACACTACCTTTGTGGTCCAGGAGATTATCCGCACCTCTGCACCAGGCCTGTTCGACTATTCCCTGTTTATCGCGTTGCCCCTCGCCTTTCTGACTGCGGGTCTGATAGGCATCGCGATCGAACGCGGCGTGATCCGCTGGTTATACGGCCGACCGCTGGAAACGCTTCTGGCGACCTGGGGGATCTCCCTGATCCTTCAACAGGCCGTCCGCTCCGTCTTTGGTCCGACCAATCGGGAGGTCGGCAATCCGGACTGGATGTCAGGGGCCTTCGAGCTTGGCCAGATGACCATTACCTATAATAGAATGTGGATCGTCGTGTTCGCCCTGCTGGTGTTTGCCGGCCTCATGCTGGTCCTCAAGAAAACACCCTTCGGCCTCTACACGCGCGCGGTCACCCAAAATCGCCGGATGGCGGCCTCGATGGGTATTCGCACACCCTGGATCGACGCCCTGACCTTCGGCCTCGGCTCCGGCATTGCCGGCATCGCGGGCGTTGCGCTTTCACAGATCGACAACGTCTCGCCGAACCTTGGACAGGGCTACATCATCGACAGCTTCATGGTCGTCGTGTTCGGCGGTGTCGGAAACCTGTGGGGCACGCTCGTCGGAGCCATGACACTCGGGGTCGTCAACAAATTCCTCGAACCCTACGCGGGCGCCGTTCTCGGCAAGATCTTCGTACTGGTGTTCATCATTTTGTTTATTCAAAAGCGTCCAAGGGGTCTCTTCGCCCTCAAGGGCCGGGCAGTTGAAGCATGATGACCTCCTTTCTGTTTCGCGCCATGGATGCCCGTGCCGGCGTTTTTCTGGCGATTATGGCGGCCGTCATCATTCTGGTGCCGGCGGGCAACCTTCTTGTCCCGCACGGATCACCCTTCCACGTGCCGACCTATGCCGTGACCCTGATGGGCAAGTATCTCACCTACGCCCTGCTGGCCCTGGCGGTGGATCTGGTCTGGGGCTATTGCGGAATTCTATCGCTCGGCCACGCCGCCTTCTTTGCGCTCGGTGGTTATGCGATGGGAATGTATCTCATGCGCCAGATCGGCACGCGCGGCGTTTATGGCGATCCGACCCTGCCCGACTTCATGGTCTTTTTGAACTGGCAGGAACTGCCCTGGTATTGGTACGGCTTCGACATGTTCTGGTTCGCGGCCCTGATGGTGCTTCTTGTCCCCGGATTGATTGCCTTTGTTTTCGGCTGGTTCGCTTTCCGCTCCCGGGTAACCGGTGTCTATCTGTCCATCATTACACAAGCCCTCACCTATGCACTGCTGCTTGCCTTTTTCCGGAACGACATGGGGTTCGGCGGCAACAACGGCCTGACGGATTTCAAGGATATTCTCGGCTTCGACATTCAGGCAGACACAACCCGGGCCGGCCTGTTTGCAGCCTCCGGCCTGGCGCTGGTTCTTTCGTACATGATCTGCCGTTCCATTACACGATCCAAGCTTGGCAAGGTTCTGGTTGCGGTGCGCGACGCGGAAAGCCGGATACGCTTTCTGGGGTACCGTGTCGAACACTACAAGCTGTTCGTCTGGACGCTTTCGGCGATGATGGCAGGTGTTGCGGGCGCCCTTTATGTTCCGCAGGTCGGCATCATCAATCCGGGCGAGTTCGCGCCGGCAAACTCCATCGAAGTGGTGATCTGGGTGGCGGTCGGCGGCAGAGGAACACTGGTCGGAGCCGTTTTGGGTGCCGTTCTGGTGAACTTTGCCAAGACCTGGTTCACCGCGGCACTTCCCGAAATCTGGCTGTTTGCACTCGGAGGACTATTCGTGTTTGTCACGTTGTTCTTGCCCAAGGGAATACTGGGCACCCTGAATGACGGTTGGTCAGCCCTGCGTCAACGCAGGAATTCTTCCGGTCAGGAAGACGGGACCGGCGGCCCGCGGCCACAGGCAAAACAGTCTGAAGATGCACCTGCCAGCACGCCTCCTCCCGTTCCGGCCATGTCCCGAGCCGGTGCTTCACATCCCCAACCGGCGGAGTAAGACATTGGTGAAAGCAACCAGCCTTCTCTATCTCGACGGGGTTTCCGTCACCTTCGACGGTTTCAAGGCACTCAACGAACTTTCGCTCACCATCGCTCCTGGAGAAATGCGCGCAATCATCGGCCCCAATGGTGCCGGCAAGACCACGATGATGGATGTCATCACGGGCAAGACAAAGCCTGACCGCGGCGAGATCTATTTTGACGGCGCGATTGACCTGACCGGCGAAGACGAAGCCTCCATTGCAGAAATCGGCATCGGACGAAAATTCCAAAAGCCCACTGTCTTCGAAAGCCACACTGTCAGGGACAATCTGGAACTCGCCCTGAAAGCACCCCGTGGCCCGTTCGCCACGCTGTTTCATGTCATTTCGGGCAGAGAAACGAAACGCATCGACGACCTTCTCGGTCTCATAAGACTATCCGACAGGAAACATGAACTTGCGGCCAATCTCAGTCACGGCCAGAAACAATGGCTGGAAATAGGCATGCTGCTGGCCCAGGATCCGAAACTTCTCCTCGTCGATGAACCGGCAGCCGGCATGACTGACGCGGAAACGGCAGAAACGGCCGAGTTGCTCAAGGATATCGCGCAAGACCATTCGGTTGTCGTGGTCGAACACGACATGGAGTTCGTGCGCTCACTCGGCGTAAGAGTCACGGTGCTTCATGAAGGATCTGTTCTGGCCGAAGGATCTCTTGATCATGTGTCTGCCAATGAACGTGTCGTCGAAGTCTATCTGGGGCGATAATTTTTGACGCAGAACATTCGCTGTCTTCCCCGAGAAGGTTCAATACAATGCTCAAAGTTGAAAACATTGATCTTTATTATGGTGCGGCTCAGGCGCTGAGTGACGTGTCCCTGACTGCACAAACCGGCAAGATCACCTGTCTTCTGGGCCGCAACGGCGTCGGCAAGACATCCACTTTGCGGGCGATTTCAGGCCAGCATGGTATCGCCGCCGGTAAAATCCTGTGGAACGGAGATGACATTTCACTGCTGCCGGCCTTCGCGCGGGCGCGCAGGGGAATTGCTGTCGTTCCACAGGGGCGCGAGGTTTTCCCTCTTCTCACGGTGAAGGAAAATCTCGAGACGGGTTTTGCACCAATCCACCGAAAGGATCGCTTCATTCCAGATACCGTGTTTGAACTGTTTCCGGTTCTCAAAGACATGCTGAACCGCCGAGGTGGCGACCTGTCAGGCGGGCAGCAGCAGCAACTTGCAATCGCCCGCGCACTCATCACACGACCACAATTGCTGGTTCTCGATGAGCCAACGGAAGGCATACAGCCATCGATCATCAAAGATATAGGCCGCGCAATTGCGTGGCTTCGGAATCAGGGAACCATGGCGATCGTCCTTGTCGAACAATTTTTCGAATTCGCCAGGGATCTCGCCGATGATTATGCAGTCATGGATCGTGGAGAGATTGTACTTTCAGGATCAGGTGCCGATCTGTCAGAAACCGAAGTTCGACGATTTCTCACGGTGTGAGCGCACGTTTCCTCAGTCCGACCGCATGGCGCCACATGGCAGTCCGCGAGAATCGTCGGACTATATGGGCTAGCAATCGCGACGTCAGTCGTGCTAGGGGCATGACAGCTTCAAAGCTGCCGAAAAATTCAGGACGCAGTTACTTCCTGCGCCCGGGTCAGCCTTAGGAACTGGAATTATATTATGCGCGTTGCAATGATTGGGACCGGCTATGTCGGTCTGGTATCGGGAACATGTTTTGCCGATTTTGGTCACGTGGTGACCTGTATTGATAAAGACACTACAAAAATTGACGCCCTGAACAACGGAAAGATTCCGATCTATGAACCGGGCCTTCAGGAACTTGTCGCCAAGAACGTTGACGAAGAACGGCTCTTTTTCACGACCGATTCATCAGACGCCATTAGGACAGCCGATGCCATCTTCATCGCAGTCGGAACCCCGACGCGGCGAGGAGACGGACACGCCGATCTTTCCTACGTCTATGCGGCCGCAGAGGAAATAGCCGGACTTCTCGAAGGATTCACAGTCATCATCACCAAATCGACGGTTCCGGTCGGCACAGGTGACGAAGTCGAGGCGATAATCCAGAAAACCAATCCTGATGCCGATTTCGCCGTGGTTTCAAATCCGGAGTTCCTTCGCGAAGGAGCGGCCATCAACGACTTCAAACGTCCTGACCGGGTTGTTGTAGGTACAGAGGACGACAAGGCTGTCGAAGTGATGCAGGAACTCTATCGTCCGCTGTATCTCAACGAAACGCCGATCATCGTCACCAAGCGTCGGACCTCCGAACTCATCAAATACGCGGCCAACGCGTTTCTGGCAGTCAAGATCACGTTCATCAACGAAATCGCGGATCTCTGCGAAAGCGTTGGTGCGAACGTGCAGGAAGTGTCTCGCGGAATTGGCCTTGACAACCGTATCGGGTCCAAATTCCTGCATGCAGGACCGGGTTACGGCGGCTCATGCTTTCCGAAAGACACTCTCGCTCTTTCCAAGATTGCCGCGGACGCCGGGTCTGATCTCAAGATCGTCGATTCCGTGATCGAGGTGAACACCGCTCGCAAGAAGAAAATGGCGGACAAGGTCGTCGATTTCCTGGACGGTGACGTGAATGGCAAGACAATCGCATTGCTCGGCCTCGCCTTCAAACCCAACACCGATGACATGCGCGATGCTCCCAGCATCGACATCGTTGAGAAACTGCAGTCGTTTGGCGCAAAGATCCGTGCCTACGATCCTGCGAGCATGGAAGAAGCCGGCAAGATGATGTCGGACGTCCTGTTTTGCGACGGTCCCTATCACGCCATCGAAAATGCGGATGTGGTTGTGATCTGCACGGAATGGGACCAGTTTCGCGCGCTTGATCTGGAGCGGGTAAAATCCTTGCTGAAGGCACCGAAGGTGGTCGACCTCAGGAACATCTACAAACCCGACTACATGCTTTCCCGCGGCTTTGAGTATACAAGCGTCGGCCGCAGCTACTGACCCTTCCATTCTGAGGGCCAATGTCTAATCGTGAAGCTGCCGGAGTGCGAATTTTTCGGCAGTTTCAATTAAAGTTTTACAAAAATTTAACTCGTTTTTCGCACCGCGATGTTGCAGCTTGAATGTCGAGCTGCTAACAAATCCCGATAAATCAAGGATTTTACGCTCTCTGTTAACCATTGATTAACGAATACTTAGCACCTGCCGCTTCAACGGGCTATGTTGCATCGGCAAATCCTTTAGACCACACGTATTGGCTCGAGGCTTGTAAAGCTTGGCAAACGAATCCGTTAGATATGACGATACCAGTCGCTATCGATATATTGGTAAAACAACCAATTATTCATTTAACCCATCAGTTTTTGATCAGGATAACCGTCCAATAAAGAAAGTTACCCCTTCGACACAAGGCAACAGCAAACTAAAGAGGATTCTGGACATCCTGGGAGCAGGATCTGGAATGCTTCTTCTGTTGCCTCTTTTCGTGGCGATCGCCGTCGCGATAAAGGTCACAAGTCGTGGGCCTGTCATATTCAGGCAGGAAAGATACGGTCTCGACGGAAAACTATTCACGATTTTCAAATTCCGGACGATGCACCAGCACCTGGGTGATGGATCAGGCGTGACGCAGACGGTATCCAACGACCCGCGTGTGACCGCTGTAGGCTCCTTTCTGCGCAGGAGCAATTTCGACGAGCTGCCACAGTTGATGAACGTCCTTCGCGGAGACATGTCGCTTGTCGGGCCGCGTCCGCACGTACCGGGCATGCTGGCAGCCGGAATCGATTACGAAAAGTTCGATACAAGATACATGGAACGTCATCAGGTCCGCCCGGGAATTACGGGTCTCGCACAGGTTAACGGATTTCGTGGAGAAACCACGGATGCCTTTTCCGCGAAAATGCGTCTTGAATATGATCTTCAATATCTGGAGAGCCAATCTCTCCTGCTCGATTTCAAAGTCATCGCCCAAACAATTGCGCGCGAATTTTTCTCCGGAAACGGATACTAGAATACGTCTTCAGCAATGTCCCATTGCCCGGCGCCTGTCCCGGTGAAACTTGTCAGCTTTCCTTCAGCAAGGTCGCTGCCCGTTGCAATGCAAGCAGGTAGCCCTCGACACCGCACCCTGCTATCACCGCGTCTGCTTTTTGCGAAACATAAGAGTGATGACGAAAAGTCTCGCGCCTGTGGATGTTGGAAACGTGCACTTCGATCACCGGACAGGTGCAAGCACTGAGGGCGTCCAATATCGCGATGGACGTGTGTGAGTAAGCGGCCGGATTGATAATGATGGCGTGAGCTGCTTCCCTGGCTTCCTGCACCCAATCGATCAGGTCGTGCTCTGCATTGCTTTGCCGGAACACGATATCCAGTCCGTGATTTTCCGCCTGCGCGATGCACATTTGATGAACATCGTCCAATGTCTGATGGCCATAGATCTCCGGTTCCCTCTTTCCCAGCAGATTGAGATTCGGTCCGTTCAAAATATAAACGACTTTTGCCATTCGTGCCCTTTCGATCGCTGCCTCCAAAATGCGGTCAAACAGCGTCTTTTGCCAGTCATTCAGCCCGTTCTTCCCCAGAAGGCTGTGGATGGCCGGAACCTTCCGCCATACGGGTATTACTCGCTATTGCGCGTGTCAGATTTACTCACTATTAACTATAAATATCCAAGTTGGCGGAAAGTAAACTCAGCGGAAAACAATGATCAAGCTGCGTGAACGGCTGGACACTCCGGAAGCACTAATGGCGGCGATTGAGGGGTACCAACATCTCTCGATCGATGTTCTGTCTCAATTTCTGCTCGACAATTATACGGTTGATCTGGACGTATTGGCCCAGTTTGCGGATGCACTTGAAGCGAGTGCCTCCAATACCGTGCACACTACAAGTGAACCCTCAAAATCGGCACAATCGGCAGCCTGAATTCCGCGACGATCGAATTAACTAGCCAATCGCGGTGACGTTTTCGGGTTCTTCTGCAGCTTCTCCAGGCGGCTGCCCGGGTGGTTGCCCCGGTCCGCCCTGCCAAATCTTCTGCCGATTTCTTATTTCCCGCGGTGCAGGACCGAAATAGGTCGCTGTCTTGATGAAATCACGCGGATGAAGGATCACGCTCGAAACCCGCTGGTACAACGACTTTGCCGAAATAGGCTTCGACAGCAATTCGTGCACGCCTAGCCTGCGGGCTTCGACAATCCGGCTCCGTTCAGTATGGGCCGTCACCATGATGATCGGGATGTAATACCAACCATCAGATGAAGTGACTCATGTTTGGGCTTCCCGTTTTGGCGCGAATATGATTCCAGATGGCAAACGAGAGGAGTTTGCCATGGGAGCCGCGATTTCGCTTCGAAATGACTTTGACGGATGCGACCTTCGCCAGTTGGCGAAGCATTGCCGGGATGCCAAACAGACACGCCGGTTACTTTCACTGGCCGTTATCTA
>NZ_KI928927.1:508264-524915 GCF_000521215.1 Labrenzia sp. DG1229
CCATCGTCATTCCTCCTCTTTTGAAAAAGATTTCCCCTACCCGCCGAAATGCCTCTTCAGGGCATCAAAGCCGCCCTGAAAAACGTTTGTTCCGATACCGGTAACCAACTCGTCTTCCTTTTCCGGTTCACAGGAAAACTCCGCAGACCATTCAATGAATGTGCGGTCACCTTCCGTGACAGGCGTCAGACGCATTGTCGCGATGTAGTCTCTCAGCGGCATTGGGCCTTCGAGCATCGAATAGCTGTAGAAAAGATCGTAGTCAGACAACCCGAGCAGTTGCTCGCGAATGTTGTCGCCGTTCTGAAGACTGAAGTTTCTGATGCATCCTATCTTGTCGGAAGGCAATGCTTCCTCGATACGGCTTTCGCGTATCCGGGGATGCCATTTGGGCAAGCCGTTGAAGTCCCTGATACGTTCCCAGACCCTGGCCGAAGGGGCATCAATCACCGATGAGGTGTAAACCCGCGCCATTTATTTGCCCTCCTTGGACGCGCCTGGCCCTTTCGGCTTTTCGTCTGCCTTCAACCGTTTCATTTCGTTGGCGGCACGGGTCATATCGTTGGCCGTCCGCATGACATCCGATTTGGCGAGATTTGACCCGTCGATCCCGATATCACTCAACAGGCTGTCCACCATTGGTGCCTGCACCCGGTATCGCAGCGCCGAATTGATGACCTCGTCAGTCGGGCTGCCGCCGCCGCCACCGCTCCCTCCGGTGCCGGCGCCGTTCCCGTCCGCCCAGCCGAGACCGGAGGTCCCGCTGCCGCCCAGCTGCATGATTTTGATATCGTTGATTTTTTCAAGCGGCTTGACCGATGCCGAGACGATTCCTTCGACATGTTCCAGCATCTTGCGTTTGAAGAGCGAATGGCGCGCCGCGTCGGTCAGCACATTCTCGGCTTCGTTGATAAGTTTTTGCGCCTCGGCTTCCACCGCTTTGCGGACCTTTTCGGCGTCCGCGGCAATTCGTTTTTCCTCGGCTTCCTTTTCGGCCAGAACCACGTCAACGGATTTGCGTCGGGTCGCAACCTCGGTTTCCTGTGCTGTCTTGACCTTCTCGGCCGCCGCGGTTGCCCGCGCCTTCGCTGCATCCGCTTCTACAGCGGCAGCGCTTTCATCAAGCGATTTCTTGTAAAGCTCGATGGCCTTGTCCATTTGTGCGGTTTCGACAGCCTTTTCGCGTGCAATCTCCAGACGTCGCCGCTCGGTCTGATGGCCAATGCGGGCATCGTCCAGACCACGCTCGGATGCGATCTGAGCTCGCTCGATCTCTTCCTGACTTGAAATCTCGGCTTCGCGCAGTGCCTGAACACGTGAGATTTCGAGCTGTTCGAGTACCTTCTTGCGTTCCAGCTTCCTCGCGTCCAGCTCCTGCTCCGCAAGGATCTTCTCCGCATCGACGGATTTCTCCTTGGCCACTTTTGCTGCCTCGATTGCCTGATCGGCGGCAACCTGCGCCTCGTCGATCGCCTTGTTGCGTGCGATTTCCAGCGCACGGATCTTCTCGTCCCGCGCGATCTTTTCTGCAGTCGTCTCCTGCTCCTTCTCGATCCGAAGCTGTTCGACGGACCTGCGCGAAGCGACTTCTGCCGTTTCAATTGCTTCCGCGCGCTCGATCTCACGTTTTCTGACGTCAGTCTCTTTGGAAATCTCTGCTGCGCGCACCTTGTTTTCCTGCGCAATGCGGGCCGCTTCGACCAGTTCCTGCGCGGAAATGTTGGCGACATCCACCGCTCTGTTGCGGGCGATCTCACGCTCCCGGAGGTCCTGTTCGTAAGCAATTCGCTCGGCAGCGACCTTTTTCTCCTTGGCAATGCGGGCCGCCTCTGTGGCTTCAGCCTTGGCAATTTCCGCTGCCTCCAGGGCTCTGGACCGGGCAACATCGCGCGCTCTGGTTGTTTCGTCGCTTTCGATTCGCTGCAACGCGGTTTTCGCTTCCTGGGCGATACGCGCAGCGTCAATTGCCTCACGGGCGGCAATCTCGGCCTCTTCAACAACCTGGTTGCGGGCAATCTCGAGTGCCCTCGATTCCCGCTCAAAACCTATCCGCTCTGCGACAATCACTTTTTCCTGAGCGATGCGCTTGGCTTCGGTTGCCTCCTTGGCCGCAATATTGGCTGCATCCAGCGCCGCCTGGCGTGCGACGTCACGCCCATCCGTCTCTTCCTGAGCTGCGATCCGTTCGAACGCGAGCTGCTTGTCCTGGGCAATTCGCGCCTTTTCAACAGCTTCGCGGGCAGTGATCTCCGCCTCGTCGATTGCCTTGTTGGAGGAAATCTCGAGATTGCGGATCCGCTCTTCCTGGGCAATCCGTGTCTTGTTGGTTTCCTCACGGGCGGCAATCTGCGCTATCTCGATCTCGCGCTGCTGTTCGATCTGGAGCGCACGTGTGGCTTGCTCCGAGGCGATCCGCTCTGCCGAAAGGGATTTCTCGCGAGCAATGCGCGCAGCTTCCGTGGCTTTCTGACTGGCTATTTCGGCTTCTTCGAGCGCTTTCTGTCGTTCGATCTCAAGCCGGCGAGTTTCACGATCCGCCTCGATACGAGAGGCGTTGACGGTCTGCTCCTGGGCAACTCGCAGTTTCTCGGCAGCTTCCCGCGATGCAATTTCTGCCTGCTCGATTGCCAGATTTCGGGCGATTTCCTTTTCGCGGGTGACGCGCTCAAACGAAATGCGTGCTTCGGTTACAGCTTCTTCCTGCGCGATCTTTGCCTTTTCAACCAATTCGCGCGCGGCGATGTCGGTTTCCTCGATCGTTTTGCGACGCTCGATCTCGAGCGCTTCGGTTTCGCGATCTTTTGCGATCCGGGCCTCGTTGAGAGACCGTTCCTGAGCGATGCGCGCCTTCTCGATCGCTTCCTTCGCAGCAATGTCGGCCGCCTCCGTCATCTGCTGAGTGCGAATGCGTTCTTCCGTCAGGGTCTTTTCCTGACCGATCCTGGCCTTTTCCACGGCCTCACGAGTGACTATTTCCGCTTCATCAATGACACGCTGGCGTTCGATCTCCTTTTGCCGAACCTCCCGTTCCGATGCGATCCGGGCCTCTGAAATGTGTCGTTCGTTCTCGATCCGGGCCGTCTCGATGGCTTCCCGGCTCAGAAGCGAGGCGTGCTCTGCTTCCTTTTCGCGTTCGGACCTTTCGCGGACCAGATCGGTGTGCTGCTGCGCCCGTTTGAATTCTATTTCGCGTTCCTGCTCCAGGCGCGCATTTTCGCTTTCGCGTTCAATGTCGAGCACCTGTTTTTCAGCTTCCAGGTTGCGCGAACGAATGCGGATCATCGAATCCTGTTCGATATCGTTGCGCAGCTTTCTTCTGTCCTCGATTTCACGGATGACAGTCGTCAGGCCCTCGGCATCGAACCGGTTGGAAGGATTGAAATATTCGATCCCGGTCTGATCAATATCCGTGATGGCGACGCTTTCGAGTTCCAGCCCGTTCTTGTCGAGCCCGACCTGAGCGGCTTCAAGCACGCGGTCGACATATACGTGCCGGCTTTCATGAAGTTCCTCCATGGTCATCTCGGACGCAACGGTGCGAAGTGCCGATATGAATTTCCCTGACAGGAGCGAATGGATACGCTCCGGTTCCAGAGTACGCCGCCCGAGTGTGGAAGCGGCCAGGCTGACACCCGTTTTGGTCTGCCCGACGCGGACATAAAACTCCGCGTCCACATCGACACGCAGCCGGTCCTTGGTGATCAGGGCATCTTCCTTTTCACGCGTCAGCGCCATTTGCAGCGAGTTCATGTTCACTGGAGTTATGTCGTGAATGATGGGCCAGACGAATGCGCCGCCGTCGATCACCACCTTCTCGCCCAGGAATCCCGTTCGCACGAAGGCGACTTCCTTGGTCGATCGCCGGTATAGCCAATGCATCACCCAATAGAGGATGAAGACGACAATGACCGCGAGAATAAGCCACAGCACCAATTGCCCGATGAGCTGACCAGCCATGTTCAGTCCTCCCTCCCCGGCTCAAGAGCCGCGGATTTCCTTGAATTTTCTAGTTTGTTCGACGAGCGCGATTTCGGTCGGCAGACGTTCCATCGAGGAAGCGCCGTAAAAGCCGTGACAGTTGCGCGTGTTTTTCAGAACGAATTCGGCATCGTCGGGCATCGCGACCGGGCCCCCGTGCACCAACACTATGGCGTCCGGGTTGACCGAAAGGGCCGCTTCCGACCATTCATCCACGATGGCCGGGCAGTCGGCGAGTTTCAACGATGTCTCTGCGCCGATGCTGCCGCCTGTCGTCAGGCCAAGATGGCAGACAATGATGTCGGCCCCGGCTTTCGCCATCGCCGTGGCGTCGGCTGGCGAAAAGACATAAGGCGTCGTCAGCATGTCCTTGTCATGGGCCATCGCGATCATGTCGACTTCAAGCTGATAGGACATGCCGGTCTCTTCCAGATTTGCCCTGAAGTTTCCATCGATCAGACCGACCGTTGGAAAGTTCTGGACGCCCGAAAACCCAGCTGCTTTCACCTCTTCCAGGAACCTGTCCATGAGCCTGAAGGGATCAGAAGCGCAGACGCCTGCCAGAACTGGCGTCTTGCGAACAACAGGCAACACCTCACCGGCCATATCCATCACGACCGCGTTGGCGTCGCCATATGGCATGAGGCCGGCAAGACTGCCGCGACCGGCCATCCTGTATCGCCCTGAGTTGTAAATGACGATCAGGTCAATTCCCCCGGCTTCCTCTCCCTTCGCGGACAGACCCGTACCGGCGCCGCCGCCAATGATCGGCTCGCCCCGGGCGATCATGTCGCGGTACCTGGCAACAAGTTCCCTGCGATCAAACATGCTCAATCTCCTGCTGCTCGGCTGCGCCGGCTTGAATGAAATCCCCGGAACGTCGAGACGATCAGGTCGGCGAATTCAGGGTCGTTGATATTGTGCGGCACCCTGATCAGCCTGCGTTCGCTTGTCCGGCGCACGGTGTCTTCAAGGGATCTGAAAAGCGCTTCGTCGGCGGCCGGATCATGGAAAGCCATCCCCGGGGCATCGAGAAGTGACACGCCGCCTTCCGGCAGGAAGAAGCGGACAGGTGCGGTCATTTCATTGAGACGCTGGCCGATCCAGCGTCCCATTTCGACGTTTTCCTCGACAGTTGTCCGCATCAGCGTGATCTGCGGATTGTGCTCGTAGAACGTCCGCCCGCGATATTTCTCCGGCACGGTGTCGGGCGCATTGAAATTGACCATGTCGAGCGCCCCGCAGGCGCCGATGTAAGGCACGCCGGCGCGGATCGAAGCGCCGAAGCGATCCTCGTTGGCAGCGAAGACACCACCGGCGATCATGTCGCAGACTTCAGTCGTCGTGAGGTCAATCACAGCAGTCAGCATGCCGCTGTCCATGAGTTTTTCCATCGACCGGCCGCCCACACCGGTGGCATGAAAGACCAGACAATCAAAGTCGTCCTCGAGTGCCGCCGTAACCGTCTGCACGCATGGTGTCGTGACCCCGAACATCGTGAGACCGACTGCGGGCTTCGCATCCAGGATCGGTTTGCGCTTCGAACGCGCCTTGACTGCTCCGGCGAGCGCACCCGCACCGTTTCCAAGCACTTCCCGGGTTATGGAATTGAGCCCCTGAACATCGGCGACCGAATGCAGCATCATGATGTCCGAGGGGCCGACATATTGTTCGACATTGCCACTCGCGACCGTCGAAATCATGATTTTCGGCACACCGACCGGCAACATTCTCATGGCCGGAGTAACCAGGGCCGTCCCACCGGATCCCCCGGCGGAAATAATCCCGTCAACGCCTGACTGCACCTCCATCCATCGCTCAAATGCCAGCGTCATGGCCGCGACGGCAGTGCCACGATCACCGGTAAAGACGCCGCTCGCTCCACGTGGATGAAATGCGGCAACCGCGTGAGGTGGAACTTCAGCACCGGAGGGTTTGCCGCTCGTCGAAAGATCGATCAGTTGCACCGTCAGGTTTTCCGCTTTCAGGATGTCGCGCATATAGCGAAGTTCAGCACCCTTCGTATCAAGCGTTCCTGCCACAAAGACCTTTGCCCCCGCTCGGGAACGCTGAGCGGACAAAGGCATCACATTTGCGGACAGTGCGTCAGCTGTCGTGCTCGTACGAGCGGAACTTTCAAGCACCCTGACCGGAACCGGTTTTGACCAGCGCGTCGGGACCTTCGGATTGGACAGATAGATCCGACGCACGGATGAGAGCCTGGAAACCTCCGTTTCAGCGTCCTGGGTCCTTGAGGGCGCCGGCGTTTCGTCATGTGCGTGACGGCCGACACCGAGCAGCGCCTGCTGGAGGTCCCTGTCAGAAGCAAGCTGTGTCGACGGCATGATCCGGTTGATCTTGCCGTTGACCATGATCGCAACCTGATCGGCGACCGCGCAGGCAACGCCGATGTTCTGCTCGATCACGAGCACATCAATGTCGCCTTCCTGCCCGAGACGCACCAGCATTTCGGCCACTTGATTGACGATGACCGGCGCCAGTCCTTCCGTAGGCTCATCCATGACGAGAAGTCTGGGATTGAGAAGAAGCGCACGACCGATCGCCAGCATCTGCTGTTCACCGCCCGAAAGCTGTGCCCCTCCGTTCGACCGGCGCTCAGCCAATCTGGGGAAGACCGAATAGACACGTTCAGGCGTCCAGTCACCTCCGCGGCGTGCCACCAGTTTGAGGTGCTCATCAACCGTCAGGGATTGCCACAAACGGCGGCCTTGCGGAACATAGCCGACGCCGAGCCGGGCGATTTCTGCCGGCCCAAGGCCCGCAAGACTGCGGCCGGACAAGCTGATTGTGCCGGACGCAACCGGCACGAGGCCCATAATGGCCTTGCAGGTGGTCGTCTTGCCCATGCCATTTCGTCCAACAACGGACAAAACCCCATGGTCCAGCGTCAAGTCGACACCCTGAAGCGCATGCGAATGACCGTAATAGACATTCAGGTCCCTGATTTCGAGCGCAGGTGCGGTGCGATCAACCATGCCCAAGCCCCTCTTCGCCACCAAGGTAAAGCGCCTGGACCTCTTCATCGTCTTCAATTTCGGCAGGTTTGCCTTCCGTGAAGATCCGGCCGTTGTGCATCATCGTTACGGATTCAGCGACCCTCAGGGCAACATCCATATCGTGTTCGATGATGATGAAACCCATGTGGCTCGGCAGGCCGGTGAGAATGTCAATCAGTTCGCGACGCTCGGTCGGGGACAGGCCGGCTGCAGGTTCGTCGAACAGAATGAAGCGCGGAGCCCCGGAGAGTGCCATGGCAATCTCGAGCTGGCGTTGCTGCCCATAGGAAAGGTCCTCGACCTTCGTTTCACGCACATCGTCCAGATGCACCACCTGGACAAGGCTTTCCGCACTCGACATCAACGCATCATCGCGTCCAGGTCGAATGAATGAAAACCGGCCGCGCGAAACGCCACAACAAGCCAGATAGACATTGTCGAGGACACTCAATCCTGCAAACAGCAACGAGATCTGATAGGTCCTTCGCAATCCGCGCCTGATACGCTCCTGGGCAGGAAAGGCGGCAACTTCCTCGCCAAAAAACCGGATCGATCCGGTCGTCGGTGCAAAGTCACCGGTTATGCAGTTGAAAAGTGTCGTTTTGCCTGCGCCATTGGACCCGAGAACGGCACGCCGCTCTCCCGGTTTGACGATCATGTCGATGTCGGCAAGCGCGACAAGCGCACCGAACATCTTGCTGACTTTGCGAAGCTCGAGCGCGTTGGCCGTGCCCGTGGCGCTCAGGCGGTCTGAAACTGATGTTGTCGCGCGATCAAGCAGCGTCAAAGCGGACCCTCCCCGCGATCGAGGAGCGGGTCGCGCTTGCGGAACTCCTGCCAGCGATCCCAGAGACCGAGCAGTCCATCAGGCGAGAAGAAGACGATCGCCAGAAAACCCAGGCCAATCAGCAACTGGAATCGCTCTCCGCTCAACCCGACGGAAAGCAGGACGTCGATGGCAAAGGTCTTCAACAAAACGTATATGAAGGCGCCGATGAACGGACCGGCCGGGCGGCGCATGCCACCGATGACTGCAATCACAAGAATGTCGATCGCCGGCCCGATCCCCGCCGTGCCCGGCGAAATCTGTGCGGATTGCCATGTCAGCAAAATGCCACCAGTGCCCGCGATGAGTGCTGCGAATGCGTAGGCGGCAATTCTGTGTGCATTGACGCTGTATCCCAGCGCAGCCATGCGGCGGGGGTTATCCCTGACACCCTGCAGTGCTAGCCCGAATGGTGCCCGTGATACATAGAGCACTGAAAAATAGGCGACTGCCGCCCAAAACAGAGTGAGGTAATAAAAGGGCTTGCTTTGCCGCCAGTCGACCCCGAAAAGCTCTGGTGGAAGCACACCGTTAAATCCGGAAAATCCGTTGAATATGATATAGTTCTGCCGGGCGAAGTAAAAGAACGCCGCGGCAACGGCGAGCGTGATCATGATCGTGTAGATGCCTTCGGTCCGCACGGCGAGGGACCCGACAATCGTACCGAAGAGCATGGCCACAATCAGCGCAAGCGGAATTGCGATGTACCATGGCCAGCCCATGCTGATATCGGTGATCGCACTGTCGCCAAATATTGCGACCATGTATCCGGCCAGGCCTGCAATCGACATCTGAACAAGGCTTACCATGCCGCCATAGCCGCCAAGGAACATCAGGCTGAGCGAAATCATGCCGAGAATGAACGTCCAGCCAAACACCTGATAGAGTGTAAAATCACTTGCGAAAGCGGGCATTATCAAAAGGGCAATGCCAACCACCCAATAGCTCGCCGGTATGCGTTCGAACCAGACCTTGCGCTGGCCGTTATTTGTTCGTGGGAGCGTATTGGATTCCGTTATCGCCATGGGTCAGGATCTCCCCATGAGGCCCTGGGGCCGGAACGCAAGAACGAGCACCATGATCAGGAAGGTCAGAACGACCGCATAAGTCGGGAAATAGACCGATCCGAACTGTTCGGCGAGACCGATCAGCAGCGCTCCCAGCGCGGCTCCCGTGATCGACCCCATGCCGCCGACGATCACAACGACAAGCGATGCCAGCAGAAACCTTATGTCTTCGCCAGGCGCCACGGACTGGAAAGTCCCTCCCACGACACCTGCGATACCCGCGAGGCCTGCCCCGAATGCGAACACTCCGACAAAGACGAGCTGGATGCGGGCGCCTGTTGCCGACAACATGTCCCTATCATCGACACCTGCCCGGATCATCATGCCAATCTGTGTACGGTTCAAGATCAGCCACATTGCTATTCCAATGACCACCGAAGCGAGAAAAATTACGACCCGAACGACCGGATACTTCAGGTAGATGAGGTCACCCGACGATCGCTTCACACCGGTGACCAGGAGTGTTTCCATCGGGCCGCTCAACCAGCTGGGCGGCGTTATGTTGTAGAAGTCTCCGCCGAAGCCCCAAAGCATCAGGTCTGCCATCACGATGGAGATTCCGATCGTAACAAGCGTTTGCCTGAGGTCCTGCCCTTCCATCCGGCGGAAGATGAATATCTGCATCAGGATGCCAACGGCGGCCACAAGGACAAACGCAACGGGAAAGGCAAGGAGCCAGTAACCCGTTGAGGAGGCCACGAAATAGCCGATGTACCCACCAAGCAGGTAAAGGGAGCCGTGCGCAAGATTTACATTGCGCATGAGACCGAAGATGAGCGTGAAGCCACTGGCGACAAGAAAGTAGAGACCACCGAGCGTGATGCCGTTGAACAGGGCGTTGAGAAACACTTTCTTGCGGCCGATCACATCGACCAGACCTTTCGGCCAGATTGCAAAAATCGACCAGATCAGCGCGGCAACCACCAGCAGGATGACGATCGACCAGCCTGGATGTCGGGACGCAAAGTTCCTCATGTGCGGTCCTCACGGATCCGTCCATCCCGGGTGCTGTCTTCAATTTGCCGCATACCGCGACATCCTCCCAAAGCGCTGTTGACGACAAAGTCTTTCGCTCTCGGGAAAAGGCTACGGCTTAAGTTCGGAAATCGGCGTACCCGATAGTCTTCTCGGATGGCCCATCATCGGCATTATTGAATGCAGACACGACCTGGTAACCGGGCATTACTCGACGTGAGCGACACGGCGGTAGTCGCTTGGCGGAATTCCAACGTTGGAAGAGAAGAAGCGTGTAAAGCTTGCCTGCGACGAGAACCCCAAATCGTAACTGATTTCCGTGACCGACTTGTCGGTCGTCATCAGATCCGAAATCGCCTGTTCGGCGCGTAGCGTATTCAAGTAGAGATTGGGAGTGATACCCATCTGCTTCTTGAAAAGCTTGAAGAAATGGGGCCGAGACAACCCGACTTCACGGGCCAGCCATTCCACCTCGACTTCTTCGGTGTAATTCTCCTGCATCAGGCGCAAAGACCGACGCACACGATAATCGGTAAAGCGGCGCTTGCTGTCTTCCAGCACCGAATTGCGGTCCGCATTGCGCCAGGATTGTTCGAAGCACTGCATTGTCGTGCGATAGAGATACCCGTCGAAAAGGTGGTCATTGCCGCCGTCCAGAAGCAGCGACGTCAAGCGTTTTACCCAATTCATGACGTCGGGTGTCATCGCGATGTGCGAGCTGCCGAAATTCAGGGCAAATTCCGCAGATTGGCTGTTTTCAAGAAACCAGATCGGTTTGATATAGAGCACGAGGCACAGACATGCCTCCGCATTGGCTTCAGTTTTCGGATGAAAGCTGTGCTGTTCCCACGGGCTGACGGCCACACCGGTATTCTGGTCGGCAGGCACCCACTTGTCGGATACGCTGACCCTGGCTTCCGCACCGCTCAGATAGAAGATCAAATGACCTTCCCGATGCGCGTGTGTCACGATCGGTTTGTCCAGCCTATAAAGAGCCGCGCGTCCGAATTCACCGTGGTGGACGGATATCGCTTCGCTCATCACCATTCCTCCCGATGATTTGCGCGTTTATCGATGTAAACGTTTTCTTTTAAGTATCCTCTGTAAAAATCGATATTGGCAAGACAGTATGGCTCACAAAGAGACTTAGAGTTACGGAAAAAGACTTTTGAAAATGCTGCAATGCAGCGATCAGGGCCGAATATAACTTGTTTTTACTGTGCTGAAAAACTCGGCTGCGTAGCGCCCCTGTTCCCGGGGACCATAACTGGATGCCTTTCGGCCACCAAAAGGTACATGATAGTCCACTCCTGCCGTTGGCAGGTTCACCATGACCATGCCTGCACGGGATTCCCTGCGAAAATGAGCGGCGTGCTTGAGACTTGTTGTCATGATGCCCGAGCAAAGTCCGAAGTCGGTATCGTTTGACGTTGCCAAAGCCTCTTCATAGTCGCGAACACGAATGACCGATGCAACAGGCCCGAAGACTTCCTCGCGATTGATGCGCATGTTGTTGTCGGTGTCGGTGAACAGGGCGGGCTGCAGGAAATAGCCATGGTTGCGACCCTTGACGATGTCGCCACCGCAACGCAGGTTTCCACCCTGTGCACGCGCAATCTCAATGTAATCGATATCCGTTGCCAGTTGTGACTCACTGGCGACCGGACCTATGTCAGTTGCGGGGTCCAATGCATCGCCAACCGTCAACGCCCTGCATTTTTCAGTCAGTTTCTCAATGAACCTGCCGTAGATCCCCTCGGTTACAATCAGGCGTGACGACGCTGTACATCTTTGGCCCGTGGAATAAAACGCTCCGTCAACCGCACAGTCGACCGCAAGATCCAGGTCCGTGTCGTCGAGCACGACAAGCGGGTTCTTGCCGCCCATTTCGAGCTGCAGCTTGCGCATGTGCTTGATGCTGGCCTGAGCAACAAGGGACCCGACCGCCTGTGAACCGGTGAAGGTGACGGCCTCAACGTCTCTTGCTGCCAGCATCGTATTCCCGACAACCGAGCCCTTGCCGGTGACCAGATTGAAGACCCCCTTCGGAATACCGGTACCGTGAAGAATTTCCGCAAGAACCCAGGCGCAAGCCGGCACGAGTTCGGCAGGTTTGAATACGACCGTATTGCCGTAACAAAGAGCAGGTGCAATCTTCCAGCTCGGTATTGCCAGGGGGAAGTTCCAGGGGGTGACGATCCCGACGACACCGAGCGGTTCACGCGTAACTTCCACGTTCACGTCTTGGCGGACCGAGGGGACGAGATCTCCAGCAAGGCGAAGGCACTCTCCTGCAAAAAATCTAAAAATGTTGGCCGCGCGCTCGGTTTCCTGAAGTCCTTCACGAAGCGTCTTTCCCTCCTCGCGGGACAGAAGCGACGCTATTTCCGATTTGCGCAAGGTCAGTTCGTCCGCCACCTTGTTCAGGATTTCGAACCTGAATTGCGGTGTGCTTGCCGCCCAGGCCGGGAAAGAAAGTTTCGCGGCTTCTATTGCGGCCTGCGTTTCCGCTCTGCCGGCATGGGCATAAAGACCGATGACATCGTCAGTGTTGGAAGGACTGCGGTTTTCCTCGGCATGTGAAGTCGTGATCCACGCGCCATCGATCAAAAGTGGCTTCATCAATTCACCCGGGTTTCACGCGAAAGAGCCGATTTCATGATCGCAAACAGGCTCGGGCTGCTCAAGGCTCTCGGGCTTTGAACCGCGGCAAGATCAGATGCAGCGAGATCGGCGGCGATCCGGATCTCTTCCTCGTCTATGCCCATCTCGGCGAGGCTTTCAGGAAGCGGCAAGGTATAAAGAAAATCAGCCACGCTGCGGGCGGGCGTTCTGTTCTCTCCGGATTTGAGAACCTGATTCAGCGTTGTGTATTTGTCCCGGGCGGCATCGGCATTGAATTGCAGGATCGCCGGCAGAAGCAATCTGCTGAGAGCGCCGGGATCAAGCCGCCTGCCGGCGACCGTTTCAAGTGCGCAGCCTATCGCGTGAATCGCGCCAAGACCTTTTTGCAAGGCCAATGCACCGTTCAAACTGGCTGCCATCAGCTCCCGCCGGCCCTGCACAGTGTCTTTGTTGAGCACCTTGTGCAAGTTGCCTATGACGCGTCCGAGCCCATCCAGTGCTATCCCGTCTGCCGGTGGATTGAACCCCGGCGAGAGATAGGCCTCAATACACCGGCCCATAGCATCCGCCCCGGCACTGGCGCTTTCAATCCGGCCCGCGCCGAGTGTCAGCGTCGGATCGCAGATTGTCACTGTCGGCACCAGTTTCTTGCACATGAGCCGGGTGCGCTCGCCACTTGTCAGAATGACAGGCGCATGGGCACTCACGGCTGCTCCAAAACCCTGAATGCTCGGGATCGCATAAAGATCGGGCAAGGTTGTCCCTATGCGTCTCGATCCGCCACTGGCATAGGAAAAGGTTTCCAGGGGTTCGGAATGGGCAATCGAGATTCTTGAAATCTTGGCAAGGTCGATCGCCGTGTTTCGCCCGAAGGCGATAAGAAGATCCCGATCTGTGCGCCGAAACGCCGTCGCGATATCCTTGGCGGCGGTTTCGTTTGGGATGTCGGGAATGTCACTGAAAATCTCGACGGACGTCCGCACTGGCAATCCGGCCAGCAATCGCTCAAAAAGTTCACTGTTCAGATGATGATCATCGGTGATGATCAGGGGACGTTTTTTGCGATTGACTTCGATCTCGGACCAAAGCGCTTCTTCCAAAACGCCGTCGGCGAAATGAACTCGCGTGACGTATGTGATGAGCGTCATGGCCTGATCTCGAGAAAACACGGTAATCGAGCGTGAAAACATGTCGGCACCGGGCAGAGTGCTCTGCCCGGTGCAGTTGCCATCAGTAAGAGGTCTTACACTCTGGCACATCGCGGCTTGGGAGGCCGATCTTTGCAAAAACATCGGGATCAATGCCGAGTGTCTGCGGTACATTGTCCTTGATCTTCACAAGCTTGGTCACAAGCGAACCATCGTCCAGTTCGACAACTTCGGAGACGAAGTTTGCGCCAATTGCCTGACGGTTGCCATCGAGGGTGATCTTGCCGTTCGGAGCATCCAGCTCAAGATTGCTCAGGCAAGCACGGAAACCCGCATGTCCGTCGGAAAGATCACCGCCAACTTCATCAAGACAGGTCATTGCAGCGGTCGTTGCGTTGTAATAACCGGTTGCCAGAAGTGACGGGCTCGGGAAGCGTTTATCGGGCGGGAATGCGTCCTGATAGGCTTTTACATATGCCTGCCAGCCTTCGTCGTCCCAGGTGTCAGCCTGTGGTCCGGAAGACGGTGTTCCAATCAGGGCCTTTTTCGCGTCGCCTTTGGAGTTCAAGACGGTGCCATCAACCATAATGGATCCACCAATCAGGTTGGCATCGCCACCTGCCTGCTGATACTGGTTCAGGAAGTTGACGGCGTCACCGCCACCGAGGCCAAGATAGATCGCGTCAACATCATCCGGAAGCGAAGCGATGATCGAGCCGAAGTCCTTCGTGCCGAGCGGAACCCAGAACCGATCGGTGATTTCACCACCCGCCTGGCAATATTCCAGGGCAAATCCGAAGACCTGCGTATAGATGAAGGAATAATCCTCACCGATAGTGGCAACGGTTTTCCAGCCCTTGTCATTGAAGACGTAGTCACCAAGTCCAGCGGACCATTGAGCACCATCCGTGTTGAACCGGAAGAAGTTGTCGGACGGTGTCACATAGGTTGTTTCCTGCGCGCCGGAAATGCCATTCAGGAATGTGACCTGGGGTTGGGTCTTGGAATAATCGCGGATCGCGATACCTTCAGAGCCCGAGAGCGGCCCGATGACGATGTCCACTTTATCCTGTTCAACCAGCTTACGCGCGCCGCGGACAGCGCTGTCCGGCGACGCATCGGTAGACTGAATGATCAGTTCGAGGTCACGGCCACCGGCTTTTTCACCCTTGACGGCCAGCGCGGTCTTTAGCCCACGGACACCATCTTCACCCAAAACCGTATATGTTCCCTCCAACGTGGCCAGAACGCCGACTTTCAATGGGTCAGCCGCATATGCGGCACCTGTCGATAGAAATGCAGCCGCTGATACTGCGGCCAGGAGTTGCTTCTTCATCCGTTCCTCCCAACGAATTCCAGCCGCTTCTGGACGCAGGCGAGGCAAAACTTATTGCAGTTTTGTCCGCTTTCCTTGCGTCTACGGCAACACCGTCAGCATGCGCCAAGGTGGAATTCGGACCTATCTCGGAGAGTGCGCGTCATATAACGCTCAGTCTGTTTTTGCGGTCCATATCAGCCGGAAGAGGATCAACTGTCGCACTTGTTGCGGGTTTCAGGATCTCCCGTTGCCGTTTTTCTGCCTGCATTGCGGATGAGATCACTCCGTTCATTCACCGGGTGTCGATCGAAACGTCTTGGAGCGCAAAGATAGCCAGGCTGAATCCATGTGCGGAAACAGGTCGCGATTCCTGTCAGTTTTCTTCATTTCGGACAGTTGCAACGGCTGCAGCTGCGCCGATCTCGATAAACCTTGCGTCAGAGCTGACCGTGACCATGTTCATGCCGCGCTCGCGGACTTTCCTTGCATAGGAGGCAGCTCCGCAATGGAGGCAACACACCAGCCCTGCCGTCGCGGCCGTTTGACGGATATGCTCAATCAGGTCGAGCAGTTCAGGTTCCTGCCGGTCGAACCCGGGGCCAAATCCGAATGCCGAACCAAGATCCGACGGACCGATATAGACCCCGGTCAGACCAGGCACTTTCAGAATATCTTCCAGGGACTCCACGGCTGATTTTGTCTCGATCATCGCCAGGGTGACAATCTCCCGGTTGGCGCGCTCGGCATAGTCTGATCCCCAGGCCAGACGCGCGCGGATGGGCCCGAAGCTCCTGCCGCCTTCGGGAGGATACCTGCACGCGGAGACAAACCTTTCCGCGTCGGCGACGGTTTCGATCATCGGTGCAATGATGCCAAGCGCTCCTGCGTCAAGAGCTCTCATGATGGCCGCCTCATCCACCCAGGGCACCCTGACCAATGCGGCCGCTCCGGATTTTTCAATGACGGGAAGGAGCGCCAACAGATCGGCGTAGTCCGCTGTACCATGCTGCATGTCGACAGTCAGAGCATCCCAGCCGGCGACCGCCATGGCCTCCGCGCCAATGACGGATGGCACGGCCAGCCAGCCATTGATGGCCGAGCGGCCCTCATTCCAGCACCGCAGAAGAGGATTTGAGAATTTCGACATCGGTCTGGTCACCTTGCTACCGGGAGCTTCGGGGTTCGTCTCTCAACAGTGCTTTCCACTGACCTCAGCGGGTCACACCCGAGTAATCACCCTCTTCCAATCGGGCTTGCGCATCAACGATCCGAGTTTAACCTGCATTGAACATGCCGGCTGCCTCATATTTGATTTCGCAGCCTGGCATGATGGCCCAGACACCGGGTAGGTGTTTCAGTTGGGCATGTGATTGACATGCAGAAGACCTGAATAGCTATTTCCAGACGTATCCTGCGTCACGTAGTTGAAATGGGTCTGATCACGCACCGTCGCCCGTCCCTTGGCGATCTGCTGCCCATTCGAATAGATCAGAAAATCGAATCCCCCGGCCTGGGTGTTCATTTGTGCCTGCATCATCATCATGCCGTTTTGAGACTGCGCATAGAGGACCACTTGCCCGTTGTTGGAATTGCTTTCTGAAGCCGACATTTGCCAGACCAGACCGTTGTCGTCGGAGAAATAGAAAGACTGCTGTTGCTGGCCGCCGCCTTGCTGGCCACCGCCGCCTTGCTGGCCA
>NZ_KI928927.1:525409-528158 GCF_000521215.1 Labrenzia sp. DG1229
CCTATCCCCTGTGTGCCTTGCCTACCCCTGTTGCGTGTCTCAGACCGGTGCCTGAGGCGAAAGGGCCTCTTCCGGGTCCAGGACATGTGGCAGAACCTCATAGTCCACCTTCACCGCAGCGCATGCGTCACGCGCCTGCCGATCGGTTTCGGCGATGATGGCTGCAACAGGTTCGCCGACATAGGCGACCTTGGTATCCTGAATAAGTTTCTCTTCATCCTTGCCGAAATTGATCAACGACAGCAACGTGTTGAGATTGTTGGGAACATCCCGCGCAAGGATCACCCGGATGATGCCTGGCATGCGTTCGGCAGCACCGGTATCAATCGATCTGATCCGGGCATGGTGGTGTGGCGAGCGTACACAGCGCATGTGCAGCAAACCGTCAAAGAGATGATCGTCATAGTAGGGCGAACGGCCCGTTACGTGGCCAAGAATGTCCTGCCGGCGCGTGGGCTTGCCGATTTCCTGGAGATTGTCGTCACGCTCTTCCCTGAAGAGATCTTTGCGGAATTCCACGGAAGACATCAGCCGGTCCTCCGTGTCGCTTGACCGCTCGCAGCCATGATCGCGTCGATTATGGGGTCGTAGCCAGTGCATCTGCAGATGTTGCCGGAAATCGCTTCGATGACTTCCTCCCGGCTTGGTCTGGGAGTGCGGTCAAGCAGGGCTTTGGCGGCCATCAGCATCCCGGGTGTGCAATATCCGCACTGGGCAGCAAAGTTTTCCATGAATGCTTCCTGAAGCGCATGAAGCTGTGGCCCGGCGGCCAGTCCGTTCGTCGTTTCAACGGACCGCCCGTCAACGGCTTCTGCCAGGGTCAGACAACTCAAATGCGGCTCACCGTCGATCAGCACGGTGCAGGATCCGCAGGTTCCCTGACCGCAACCGTATTTTGGTGTCAGATCTCCAACACCGCGCCTCAGAACGTCGAGCAGGTTTTGGGCATCGTCGACGAACACTGCCGCAGACGATCCATTGAGTGAGAATTGAACAGGTGTCTTGGCCATCATCGTGTTCCTTGCCCCAGAAGCAGGCGTCCCAGATGCACTGGTGCAACTTCCTTCCGGTACCAACCGGAGGCCAGGCTGTCGTCGGGAGGGTTCAGGTCGTTTGCGACGCTCTGCAGCGCGCGTTCAATGCCATTTTGATCGAGACTGACGCCCTCCAGAGCCGCCTCCACCGCCGGAACCCTAACCGGTGTGGGTGCCATCGCGCCGAAGGCCACGCGAGCACCGGAAACGCGTCCGGCACGCCTGGGCAACCAGGCTGCAATGCTCAGAACAGACGCACCTCTCGGCTTGATCCGCGAGACTTTCAAAAACCGGAAGTCATCTCCGGCAGGGCGCAAGGCGGAAACGGATTCAACAAGGCGGGTTTCCGTGTCACGGACCGGGAGCAGGCGATCCAGCTCCATCTCGCTGCCATCGGACATACGAAGCCTTGCATCCAGCACCAACAAGGCGACTGCAAAATCTCCATATGGATGGGGAGCGAAAATGTTGCCGCCGACAGTTGCCATGTTTCGGATTGCCGGACCTCCGACGGCACGTGCAACGGGATGCAGAAACGCCGCATCACCGGATTTCATGATCGTCGCCATGGTTGCGAATGCCCCCAGCCGGATGCGCTCGCCTTCCGATGAAATTCCTGCAAGAGGTGTAGGTTGCCTGAGGCGAACGATGCGTGACACGTCCTGGTCGCCATAATTGACACCGCGCATGAGCAAGGTTCCCCCGCCCAGGAGTGACGTTCCCTGGCCGCTGCTTGCGGCGGCCTCCTGCAGCGTATCGACCGTAGTAATCGTCACCATTGGTTACGCCTCCAGTCCCATGAAATCCGAAACGGCCTTGAACCCGGCCACATAAATGTCGTCACCGACAAGCGCTGCGAGTTCCCTGTCGCGGCCTGCCGGGACATCTAAGCGGCTTTGCCATTCCCACAGCGTCGTGTCGTCATCCGTCACCGGTGAAAGACGGACATGCGCGACATAATTGAAGAGCGGTATTGGCGTATCCAGAAGGCAATACGAGTAGGTCTGTTCCAGATCTGAAAGTGTCAGGAGCTGTTCCCTGAGCTCGGACCCGTCTTTCAGTCTGAAGCGACGGACTGCGCCGACCCTGTCAGCGCTTCCGCCGCGTTCGATCTGGCTTTTTGCAACTTCCGGGTGCCAGCGGTCGTGACCGTTGAAGTCGCGCAGGACCTCCCACACGGCTTCAACCGGTGCGTTGACTATTGTGCTGCGGACGACCTTGACCACGACCTTTCCAACTCCGCCTATTTGAACTTCATGTCGTTGGGATCGAATGTGGTCACCTGCGCGTACATCAACCCGTCGCGGGTCACGTATGCATCTGCTCCCTTGTAGGGTTCAGCGAGATAGTCCGCCTCCACCCGCCAGGACACATTTACGGTGTCACCAACCGTTTTGACCTTTTCCGCAATGAACGTTGCGCCCTTGAAGCCACCCTCTTCTCTTGGCTTGCAGAAGCCGGCAAAAACGTCACCTATGTTTTTCCGGCCTTCGATCCACACTCCGTTCGGCAATATGAAAAGCACTTCTTCGGGATATTGAGCCATGAGCCTGTTCCAGTCACAGGCGTTCAGCGCGTCGATATGTTCGAAGGTCACGCGTTCAGCGTTCGGTTGAATAGCGAGCGGCGGCAAATCCTGTGCCATCGCACCCGTCGCGTACAGAACCATGCCCATCGCGATTGCAAACTTCCGACATGCCATCGTCATTCCTCCT
>NZ_KI928927.1:528656-542133 GCF_000521215.1 Labrenzia sp. DG1229
CGAGCAGCCGATCTTGGCTGCTATCGAAACGATCGCCTGCCAGCGAGACCCGTGCTGGCTCTCATTATCCAGCACAAGGCGAACCGCTCGGTTGCGTACTTCAGGGGAAAACTTGTTCGTCGTTTTGCTCATCGTGCTCCATCCTACTCAGGAGTTGGAGCCTCCGGCAAACCCGGAGCGGTTCAGTCGCTTTGTAAAAATCGGTCTTGGTCATGATTTCCAAAACCGTGCGCTCATCCTTTATTGTATACCTCAATTGGGAACAAACGCTTTATTCGCCCGGGCACATTTGACAAATCTATCGAATCCCAGCTCTTGAGTAGATTATTTTTAGAATAATCTTCGTCAGCAGCCTTGTAAATCAACAGAACTGAATATAGTTCCAAATATGTTTTTACGTCCTTCTTTATTGTTGAGCTCCGTATGCGTTCATTTGACTTAGCAAGCAATAGGTTTGCTTTCTTCTTTTCGCCTAATTCTATCAGAGCTGCTGCGCGCATTAACATGATATCAACATCAAGTGCTTCACAAGAAATGCTGTCCAGTGCTGAAAACATTTCGGAAAACTTTCGTTCCTTCCGGAAGTCTGCTGCACGAGATAGTTTGTCAAGACTCTGGAACAAGTTCACGTAACTTCGAAGTTTTTTCAGCATGTCTCTCACCTTAGAAGCCACCAAAATCGAATTCACTCAGCTTTTCGAGGAACTCACCTAGGCCGTGTAAGGGTGAAAGGCTCGGGTGTTGGTCGTCGATACGAGCGGCCACTTGTCTAGGCTATACGGGCCATCTATGTGGTGTCATGGCTGCCTTGTGCAGCAAGCGCTCGATACACAGTCGCTTTCGACAATTCTGTCTTGCTCATAATCTCCGGTACCGTGCGCTCATCCTTTACGCGCCCTATTTCAGGGAGAAGCCGGATCGTTTCTTCATCTGTAACCTTCAAAAGGAACCAGGCAAGTCTCAAATTGAAAACTTCCGGAGCAGCGGTTTTCTCATTTTGTCAGATCGGGCTCAAAGTAGCTGCCACCCACCATTGGAGAGAGCTTTACGCCGTCTTTGAATTTCTGCTTGGCGCCAGATGTAAATCTGTGAGCGCGACATGGCACTTCGGCATCATAACTTGGATTGACAATCTTACCGCCGGCTGTTGTGATCTTTTTCAGTTTTGCGAATACCTTTTTTGCAAGTGCAACTTTCTCAGGCTCATCCGAAAGCACCGCAAGCCGAGATTCTCTCATCAAATTGTCAGCCGAGAAACCTACGTCCAGCGAAATAGAACCAGGGTTCTTTCTCAAAAAATCGCCGAGTGTTGAGATTTTCAGATCAGGTTCATGCTGTGTAATATTAACGCGCACCACCCTTTTCTCAGGCTCCGGCTTCAAGGTTATTTCTTCTCTTAGCTCTGTTAAACAAAACGGCAATGTGCGTAACATCGTAAGTTTCAGACCCAAGCTGTCTCTTACGTCGGTCAAATAATTTTCCAACTCTTCATGCGTTGCGTGGAATTGGGTGGACATCTTTGTCATCTAATTATCCTCCGTCAAAGGGCAATAAAATCGTCGCACATGTGCCGGGTCCATTCAGATCCTCAAGTGCCTCCCGTTCGCGTTTGACAGGCGCTTTTCCGTCGACTTCGCTTTTCCAAACATTTACGTCTCGACGATTCTTGTACAGCCTTGATGAGGTCTAGGAGGGCTTCGAAGGTTTTCTGGTTGGAGACTTGCGGTAAGAACTCTCCCGAGAAAAACTTGACGAGCAACATGACGTGCTTCAACTGGGGATCACATTGGCCACTTAACGCTGCAACTTCCTTCAACATTTACACCGCGAACTGCCGGCTGTTGATGATTTACGTGTTGGCGTCCGTTGCGAAGAACCGCTCAGCAAGGACACCAACCCGTTCGAGCCTGGAGCTGGGGGCTGAAGTGAGTAAAATCTCGCGGACGACATTAAAGAAACCAAGGCCGCTCCGAGCTCTACAATTCATGCGAGAGTTATCAAGGATAAACAATCCTTGTTTCGACCGCTGATAACTAAAAATCAGATTCAATCCGTTGTTCTGCGCTTCTCTCAAGGGTGGGCCTGTGTCACGTTGACGTACGAAGCTGGTCCACAGTGCTGGTACACAGGGCAATCAGACCAAAGTAAAATTCTTATTGATATCAATGCTATACGATTGCAAATTCCTGAGTTCAAATCTCTCCGGCAGCACCATTTTGCAGGCACGGCATCAAGTTGTCCCCAAAGACATTGAATGGTAATGCATATTTGGTGTCAAAAATCCCTTTCGCGACAGTAATTCGGAAGGTCAAAACACTCCATTCCAAGCACCATTTTCTGCAAGTCTGCCCTGCAAGACCGCCATAATCTGCCGTATTGTGCAGTTTCGGGTGATGCCAGCTGCTTCATGTAACGCGATTGCAGGTAGTGTAACGGCGCGTAAATTTGCCGTACCTAAGTGACAACAAAAAATTCAACTTTTGCCAAATCCAAAACGGTTTCTGTATTCTTTCGGTGAGATTCCGAGGACACGTTGCATGGCACGTCGCAAGCGTTCGTCATCCTCGAAGCCGGTTCGTTGCGCAATCGTCGCGACGGGAAGTGCGGTGTCTTCGAGCAGGTCGCGCGCTGCCGCAACGCGAAACAGTTCGATGGTTTTGGCAGGCGTTCGGCCGGTGGTTGCCCGATAGACCCTGGTGAAATTGCGTTCACTCATTCCTGCTTGTTCAGCCAATCGATCGACGCGCAAATCTCCTTTCAAATTGTCCCCGATCCAGGTGTGAAGCGCATCGAACCGGCCGCTGGCATCATTGATTTGACCGAGAAGCGCGGAGCTGAACTGAGTCTGGCCACCGGGGCGGATCATGTACACGACCAGTGTTTGTGCGAGACGGACGGCAACTTTTCTCCCCGAGTCTTCTGCCACCATGGCAAGAGCCATATCGATACCCGCGGTCACTCCTGCCGAAGTCCATACATTTCCATCTTTCACGAACATGCGGTCCGGCTCTACCTTCACCTTTGGATGCTGACAGGCAAGATCGTCGCAGGAATACCAATGTGTTACCACGCGATGGCCATCCAGCAGACCGCTTGCCGCGAGAACGAACGCGCCTGTGCAAACAGAGCCTATTCGCGCGGATTGATCGGCCAGAAGAACCGTATCTTCCAGAAGTTTCGGATCTTGCGCTGCCGCTTTCGCGCCCCAGCCGCCCGAAATCAGGAGAGTATGGAGCTTTCTGTCGCGCCATCGCTCCATGGGTTCCGTGCTGATTTCTACCCCCGTGTCCATCAGCTGAACGCCGCCTTTCGCAGACACAAGCACGATCTCGTAGTCTTCACCTCCACATATTTTTGCATCGGTGAAAACCTGCATTGGACCGGTGATATCCAGCAGTTTGGCGTCCGGAAAGACGACAATTACAACAACCGGGCGCGATTTGGCGGAAAACGAGGGCATATTGTCGGTTATGCCAAAAAACTAACTGTTAGTCTATTTCTGAAGCATTGAAGTTTTTTTAAGTATAGTAATGGGGGAACCTCATGAAAAGAATACTACTAACTGCAGCTGCAAGCCTTGCAATGATTTCCTCGGCTGCAGCTGCGCCATTCCAATGGTCTGCCGGATCCGGAGGCAACGATCACTGGTATGAATTTGTCGTGCTCGGGTCCGGAGACCCGTCATTGATGGCAACACAGGCAGAAGCGCTTGCCGGGTCATCTTCCTTCATGGGGCTGGGTGGCTATCTTGCGACGATAACGTCTGCAGCCGAACAGACATTTCTCAATTCGCATTGGCCTGGTGCAGGCAGCGTGACGGGCCAGTTCCTGGACTACAGCTTCTTCCTGATTGGCGCGACGGACCGCAACACAGAAGGTTCGTTCGAATGGCTGGGCGGGCCTGAAGGCGGAAATCCTTTGGCATATACCAACTGGAAGCCGGGAGAACCGAACAACGAAGGTGGTGAGGACTATGTCGTCGCCTGGTGGGAAGACAGCGCCACCGGTCGCTGGAACGACGTTCCGGACAATCCGGGAATTCGCGGGTATCTTGTTGAGTATAGCGTCACACCGGTTCCCGTACCGGCTGCCCTTCCGCTTCTGATTGGCGGGCTTGGGTTGCTGGGATATGCCGCGCGCCGCAAACGCAGTCCAACAGAAGCCTGATCTGTAAACACGGGTTAGAAAACTCGGCCCGCCGTTTTGGCGGGGCTTTTTTGTGCTTCAAAGGGTAGGCCAAACCGAATTCTCAACGAACAGACAGGCTTTCAGGAGTTTAATGAGTCAATAGATCAAATACTTAATCAAAGAGTGGATCAAGCCAGCTTTCCTGTTCCTCTCGGTGTCCAAACGGCTCCTGCTGCTGGAATTTCCTGGTTGAAAACATGCTGCGAACTGGCGAAGGATTTGGGTCCAGCGGTGGTGGGAAACAAGCCGCCGAAGGATTTGTGTACTCCCCAAGATCTCTAAACGCCTTCTTGCCAAATCTTGACGCAAGAAGGTCAAGATGGGCACGCGCAATTCAATGGCAATTTCAAGCCGGTCGCGGTGGCGCAATTCACCGGGCGAGGCTGTCCGGTTACGGAGTTTCGAAGCGCCCGAGCGTGAGCGCACATTCGCTCCATACCCGGAAGAAGACGTTCTCCAAGTCTCCCGGTCCGGTTGGGCTTGTTCCGGACTTCTTCACGCGAGAACAACCGGAATCGGGTTTTCAAAAACCACCCAGACTTGATGATCCCTTCCACACACCCCGGCCGCTTTTGATGAGTTCGGTGATCGCCTTGCGGTTTCCGCTCAAATTCCGGCCATGCAACCGCTCTGAGCAGCTTCCGGAACGGGGAATTTGTTACGCGGCACACTACCGTCCAGGGTGCAGACGAAACTGACATTGAGCGGTTCTGTTGGTATCCTGTTTTCGCAGCGGAGGGTATTGCATGACTGTCAAGCGCATCGTGTTCGACATTGCGACAAGCTCAGTCGATGAAGTTCGAGAATTCTATGCCGAACTCTTTGATCTTGAAACGATCATGGATCAGGGCTGGATCGCTACGATGGCTTCAGATGCGACCGCCAGGGTTCAAGTCAGTATTGCTTCTGAAGGTGGCTCTGGGACGCCTGTTCCCGATGCGTCCATCGAGGTCGATGACGTTGATGAGGTCTATCGCCGAGCGAAAGAACTTGGTCACAAAATCGAGTACGAATTGACAAACGAACCCTGGGGTGTCCGGCGTTTCTACATAAACGACCCTGCCGGAAAGCTGCTCAACGTCCTGTCTCATCTTTAGGCCGGCATTGTCAGCTTGGGCTCGCAGCCGAACCCGACGCACGAGAACCGGCCGGGAATTTCGGTTCTTCAGATCGATCGTACGCTCGTGCAAATTCGATCTGTATGAAATCCTCGTTCACAGAGACCCCGGTTGCTGCTGCGATATTGTGGTCCGTTGCCTCCCGGTCTAGCGCAAGGCTGCAATGACGGATGCCGTATCGGTGACATTTGCGACGTTCTGCATGCCGAAATTAATCGAGGCCCGGTGCCAGTCCGCATTCATGGTTGAACAGGCATCTTCCGGAACGATGACCTGGAACCCTTTGTCCGCAGCCGTGCGGGCCGTGTGTTCAACGCTCATGTTGGTCCAGGAACCGGTGTTGATGATCGTGTCGATGCCTGCGTGGTTGAGGTAGCTTTCAAGGCGCGACGTCTCCCAACCGCTCATCGACATCTTTTCACACACAAGATCCCCAGGCCGCGGCTCAAGCCCCGGCACAGGGGCAACACCCCACGTACCCCGGACGAGGGCATTCTCCCCTTTCAATCCCTGGAAGAGGGGAGCTTGCTGGGACAGCAGCGGATGCCCGGGTTCACAGACCATCCATATATGGATGACGGGCATACCCTTTCGGCGCGCCGCTTCCGCAAGCGCAATGGCGTTGGACACCACATTCTGGTCACGCGCGTGCTGCGGCGACCCGGTTTCGGCAAACGCACCACCGTCCATCATGACATCGTTCTGAAGATCCTGAATGAGCAGTGCCGTTTTCTTCGGGTCAAGAACGGGGCACGCGGCAATCTGCAGACCCTTGGCGGACGCGTTCGCGGAAGCACCGACGTTTGCCGCCTGTTCGAGTGAAGGACTTTGGACCGGCTTCGGCGACATGAAAGGTTCCGACCTTGGCCGGATTTTGGTCTTTATCGTGTAGACAGAGGTGCATGCGCACATGAAGAGGGTTTGCCAGTCTTCGCCACCCCAATGAAGATTGGCCACCATTTCGGGCACCTCGATCTTGCCGATCAGCAAGCCCTCGAAGGAATAGACCCAAACGCCACCGGGTGCGGTGACCCAGACGTTGCCGTTGGCATCGGCCTTCATGCCGTCCGGTACGCCCGCCTTGACGCTGTCCTTGATGCCGGAGGCAAACATCCGGCCGTTATTCAGTCTGCCGTCTCCGCTGACATCGAACATGCGAATGTTCGCCTGCTCGGTATCGTTGACCCACATCCAGCGTTCACACGGTGAAAAACACAGGCCATTGGGCTGTGTGAACATGTAGCGGTCGGAGACCAGCACAGCTTCATCGCCGGGTTTGTGGTCCGGCGGAAGCATGTAGACACCCTGGAACCCCAGTTGAAGCGGGCGCGGCACGCCAAAGTGTTCCAAACGCCCGTAGGTCGGATCCGTGAAATAGATCGCCCCGTCGGATTTGACGACAATGTCGTTCGGGGAATTGAGCTCCTGCCCCTCGAAATGGGATGCAAGAAGTTCGCGCGATCCATCCGGGTGAAAGCGGGCGACCGAACTCGTTGCATGTTCGCAGACGAGGAGATTGAGCTCCGCGTCGTAAGTCATGCCGTTGCCCTTGTTCGACGGGCGAAGCTGTTCCGTTACACCGGATTGCCGGGTCCATTTGCGCCGAACATCGCCGGGCATATCGGAGAACAGCAGATACTGGTCCACCGGATGCCAGATCGGACCTTCGGTGAAGACGAAACCGGTGCCAATACGCTCAACGGCAGCATGCTCGTCCACCAAGTCTAACAATTTCGGGTCAACAACGGTATGGCCCACGGATCCCTCCCAGTCTTTCGTCAAGCGGGAAGCAGAAACTTCCCGGAATACTTCAATTTACATCGGGAACCACTGCCGCTCGGGCACCGTTTCGGACATCGGACCGGGAACGGTCATGGCAAGCCTGCCAACCACTTGCTGGTTCTGGATTTTTGCAGGCCGGTCATGAACAGGAAGCAGGAACGTGTAGTTGGTCAAAAGTTTCTTGATCGCGCCCTTTTCTTCCCGTTTCGAGCCGGAATGGTTCCCCGTCACGCGCGGTTCCATCCAGTTGTTGGTGTGGACGTGGTTCACGATCTGGTCGTTGAAATCGTAAATGACGTCACCGCAGATGCAGGCCAGGCCCTCCGCCGTCTCCACGATCACATTCATTGACCCTTCGGTATGTGCGCCTGCCGCTTCGCACCACACCCCCGGGATGATTTCTTCCGCGCCGGTAATCTCAAGATCCAGGAAACGCATGGCTTCGGGTTCATAGATCCGCTCCACCAGATGCATGATGTCGGGTTTCGGATATTGCGGGTACATGATCCCGGACACGGAAAACTCCATTTCCCTGCGGTTCAGGACGACGGTCGTATTCATCGGGAACTTGTCGTCCTTGCCCGCGTGATCGATATGAAGATGCGTGTGCAGGATGTAACGTATGTCACCGAGCTTCAGACCATGTTTGGCAAGCTGGTTCTCGATCATGTTGTCGTGGAACTGCAGCCCCCGCATCCCGAGGCTTTCCATGATCGCGTTGTCCCGGTATCCCGTGTCGACGAGAACGGGATGCGTGCCACCGAGGATCAGGAACCCGTAGACAGGTACGCGGCGGACCCGGCCGCATTCATGACCGAGCACGAGGAAGGATGTCTCGAGCTCAATGTCGCCATAGTCCAGAACGTGTATGGTAAGGGCCATTTATTTTACTCCCATGGAAAGAATGAGCTGCGACAGAGCATCGGCTAAAGCCGATAGATCCGCTCAGCCGTATCGTTGAAAATTGACTGCCTTTTCACCTTGGTCAGACCCTTTGCCCCCTCCTGAAAGCCGCCAAGGAGATCCGCGTAGGTCGTCCAGAGTTTTTCGATCGGGAAATTGGAACCGAACATGCACCTGTCTGCACCGAAAAGGCTGACGGCCTGCTTGATCATGAAGGCGACAAACTCGGGATCATTCCTGTGAATGAAGGTTCCGAAAGCAGACAGCTTGGTCGCAACGTTGTTGCATTCGGCCAAACGGCGCATGCCCTTGCGCCAAAGTTTGACGCCGTCGGCACTGGTGTCTTCCAGCATGCCGGCATGCATAAGCACAAATTGCACGTCCGGACAGCTTTGAGCCAGCTCTGCGGCATATTCCATTTGTGAAGGAAACACCTGCAAATCAAAACTCCAGCCATACTCGGCCAGGTAAGCGATATTCTTGCGAACAAGCGGATCGGCAGGCAGATCAGGTCTGGCTGCAAATCTGTAAAGCGGGTTTTCGTGCCAGTGAAACTGCTGACGCAGCCCACGCATGAGCGGGTAGCGTTTCAGCCTGTCGAGTTGCGGCCTGACATCTTCGCTGGTGAAATCGGCAAAGCCGACAATGCCATGAGGCCAACCCGACGTGTCAGCAACCGATTGCACCCAGGCCACTTCATCTTCGAACCAGTTCGGAGCCCAGTTTGCCTGCACATAAACGGACTTGATGATCCCGGTTTCCCCGAGATCCTCCCGAAACTCATCAATGAGGTAATCACGTTTTATTGCGGCATAAGGACCGAAAATCCGTGGCTGCTCGGGCCCGAGAAGCCACGGAAGATCCTTTTGCCGCCAGATATGATGATGCGCGTCGATCATGAGGGCCTCGAAAGACTGAGAACATGTGTGCAGAGAGCCTCGACACTGTCTCCCGGCACGAGACTGTCGAGAAACGGAAGGCAGGCCGACAACGCTTCGGTTCGCGGCTCATATCCCGGATCGGCTGCAAGGGGGGTGAGCCAGTCCAGTCGCCAGCACAGACGGGCCAGTTTCCGGATGACCTCGACAAGCGTCGCCGGCTCACCGCGTTCCAGACCGTCGGACAGGATCAGGACAGCAGCGCCTCGGGCCTGGCCGGCGAAACGCGGAACGGCAAGAAAGGCCTGAAGGGCATCACCAATGCGCGTTCCGCCGTCAAAATCCGCGACCGTGGCCCCGACACTCTCCAGGGCCTGATCGGTGTTCTTGATCCGAAGGGAGTGGGAGACCCGCGTCAACCGCGTTCCGAAAGTGAACGTTTCCACGCGTTCGGCCGCTTGCGTGAGCTTGTGCGCAAACCGCATTGTCGCAGCGCTCTGGTCTGTCATCGATCCGGACACATCCGCCAAGAGCAGGATCCGCCGCTGTCTCGTTTTTCTGCGGGTAACCGGCAAGTCGAATACTTCACCATCCCGTCGCAATGCCTGTTTCAGAGCTTTCCGCAGATCAATCCGGTTTCCACGCTGCGAAAACTCGCGCCGATATGACAGGCGTCGCGGCAGGTCCTTTTCCGCCCGGCGTGCGAGATGTCTGAGGGCATCGCTTTCGTCAGCGGGCACAAATTGCCGGCGCCTCAGGATTTCAGCAGAGGTCGCAAGATCGCCGGTTTCGTCTTCCTCTGTCCCCTCTTCGACATCCACCTGAGCGCCAGTCGGCTCGTAAGCCACGACATCATCATCTTCGTCATCGTCTTCAATTGACGCCGCAAGTCCCTGACCAAGGAAATAAGCCCTGAAAAGCGCATCGAATTCCGTGTGCCGATCCCTCGGGACCGACAGCATCGCAATTGCAGCGCTTCGGATATCGCGCATGTCCCGAGGCCCCAGCAACCCTACGGCTTCCACAAACCCCATGGTCTGATCCGGGGCGACAGGAAAACCGTGTGCCCGAAGGATTGCGGGAAACTCGACAAAGGGCCGTGTCGCGGCAGGAAGCGTCATGCGGCCTCCTGCGGCATGAAACTGTCGAGACGGCCTTCCAGAAAATCCAGATCGTCATGGTCCTTGAGCGCAACACCGATGGCGCGCCGGAACGCTTCCGGCCAGGTCGCCCCCTGATCGTGGAGCAGCGTTGCGGCCTCGGCCCATTCCACCGTTTCGGCGACACCCGGCGGTTTGGCAAGGGGCTCGGTCCTGAGTTTCGCAACGGCCCCGGCAACAGCAGCAGCAGTGGCTTGCGCCACGGTGCTGGCCCGCGCCATCACGATCCGCGATTCCAGATGGATGTCCGGATAGTCGATCCAGTGATAGACACAGCGCCGCCGCAGCGCTTCGTGCAGATCTCGTGTCCGGTTCGAAGTCAGAACCACGACAGGCGGCCGCACGGCTCGCACTGTTCCCGTTTCGGGAATGGAGATGGCGAAATCCGAAAGAAACTCCAGCAGAAACGCTTCGAATTCCTGGTCGGACCGATCAATCTCGTCAATCAGCAAGACGCAGTCATCGGGAGAGCGAAGCGCTTCGAGCATGGGCCTTTGCAGCAGAAACTGATCGTCGTAGATGTTGATGTAGTCATCACCGGCTTGTCGAATGGCAAGCATTTGACGTGTGTAGTTCCATTCATAAAGTGCTGATGCGGCGTCAATACCTTCAAAGCACTGCAGCCGCACAATGCGACGGCCGAGCACCGATGCGATGGCCTTGGCGGCCTCCGTCTTGCCGACACCAGGTGCGCCTTCGAGCAACAGGGGTTTACCGAGCGCCAACGCCAGATACGCTGCTGTCGAAAGTTCATCGCCCGCAATATACTGGGCAGCGATCAGCGCATCCCTCAGACGATCAGGACGATCAATTCCGACTATGGAAGGCTTCACCGGCATGGATCAGCGTGCTCCCTGCGGCTTGGCGCCACCATTCGCGATCAATCCGCGCAGAACCCTTTCCGGCGTGATCGGCAGCGTGTCGCAGCGGACGCCAACGGCGTTGTAGACCGCATTCGCTATCGCGGGCAGAACAGGATTGGCGCACATTTCGCCGGGACCCTTGCCGCCAAAGGGCGCGTCTTCGGCAGGCCGTTCGAGCACGGCGATGTTGTGATCAACAACCTCTCCGGGACCGGGCATCAGATAGGCATTGAAATCTTCCGGTCCATGGCTCCGGTCGGGGTAGTAGGGTTCCGTCGTTTCATAGAGCGCATGCGAAACCCCCATCCAGGCACCGCCGATCAGCTGCTGTTCGACAAGGCGCGGGTTTAGCGCCCGACCAACTTCATACGCGGAATTGATTTCATTGACCGTGACTTCGCCAGTCTCGTCGTCCACTTCCAGATCCACGACCAGAGCCGCATGGGCGAAGCAGGAAACCGGCGTCATCTCGCCGGTATCCGGGTCGACATCCGACGGCGGGATCAGAAAAATCCCTCTGCCCGATAGTGTCCTGCCCTGCTTGAATTGCGCCGCGATTGCCGTGTCGGCGACCGTGATTGTCCGTGTAGGCGCTCCCTTTACGTGAATGTTCCCCTGACCGTCTGTTTCCAGGTCTGCTGCATTGACTTCGAGTTCTTCCGCCGCGGCCTCGAGCAACGCCTTTCGTGCTTCTGTCGCCGCGCGAATGACGGCGTTTCCAACCCGGTGTGTTCCGCGGGAGGCGAACGATCCCATGCAATGCGGACCGGTATCGCTGTCTGCGGTATCGACGTAGACGTCGGCAACTGGAACCCCGAGCGTTTCTGCAGCGATCTGGCGGGTTACCGACTTCATGCCCTGCCCCAGATCAATTGATGACAAGGACACCATGAACTTTCCATCCGGCGTTGAATGAACCAGCGCCTGGCTCGGATCACCGCCAAGGTTCATGCCTATCGGGTAGTTGATGCAGGCAAAGCCGCGCCCCTTGTGGACAGTCATGATCAACGCCTCCTTGAACCGGACAAGAACCTGGACACGCCAGGCCGATTGACACCTCGGGAAAAGGGTTTTTCGGGTTTGTACGGCTGAGATGCAGCATCTGGAGCCGGCGGCTGCGGCGCCGTGGCTGGCGGCTCGGGCGGCGCCGGTGGCGACAGTGCGGGTTGCAGGGCGGGTTGCAGGGCTTGCGAGCTGCCGGGTGGCGCGACAGGACCTGGGCGGGCTGCCGGAGGTGGTGGCGACGCAGGCGCGGCGGCTTGAGGACGCGTATCGGTCACAATCGCGGCTTCAGGTATCCTGGTGGGCGTGGACGAAGGCCCTCTGTAGCCGGTGCGGGACGGATCCATGATCATGTCGTCGTCCTGGGGGGCCGCTGCAACGATTGGAATACCCTGTGTTCCGGCCGGCACGTTCCCCCTGGCAGACGCGCCTTCACCTGGCGCAGTCGGGATTGCCGAGCGCCTCCGCTCCCCTATCTGCCCGGCCATGTCCGTGACCGTTTCGGGAATTTCAGCCCTTGGGCCACCGCCCCCCCGAAGAGAGGATTGACGCGCTGCCTCGGCGCCAATGCTCCAACCGGACTTTTGCGCGGCGACCTGGCAACATTCAATCAGCGCGGTATTTTTTGCCAAGCGTCGGTGCGGCTTCATATCCCCGTCCCGATAGGCATTCAGGATCCGCAGTTCGATCGGGTTCAGTCCAACGGCTTCTGCGACCTTGTCCATGTGACACTCAATGGCAAAATCGACGCCCGTGATGCCGAAACCACGCATTGCGGTTGCCGGCGTGCGATTTGTGAAAACGCAAAAGACATTCGCGGCGACGTTGGGGATTGTGTAGGGGCCCGGCAGATGGGCCGAACACTTGATGATCGCGTAGGAAGACAACCGGGTGTAGGCACCCGCGTCAAAAAAACCGGTAAAGGCCCGTGCCAGAATGCGTCCATCGCGCGCAACGCCGTCCTTTATGCGCCAGCGTTCGGCGCCGCGTGGTGCCCCGACCTGCATTTCTTCAGTGCGATCCCACATGAATTTCACCGGGCGCCCGGCAAGGACCGCGCCGAGAACCGAGAGCGGCTCGACAATGCTGTCGACCTTGCCGCCGAAGCCGCCGCCGACTGTTCCGCCTATGAAATGAAGCCGTGAAGACGGCATATCCAGCAACTTGGCCGTGGTGCCCAGAGAGAAGAAAAGTGCTTGTGTCGAGGTGTAACAGACGTAGCGGTCATTGGTTTCGGGTGCTGCGATTGCACCACAGGTTTCGATCGGTGCCTGTTCGATCGGCGACATCTGGTATTCGCCCTCGACAATATGATCTGCTTCGGCAAAGCCCTTGTCGACATCGCCAAACCGAAGTTTTTGATGATCGTAGAGATCATGATAATCGAACGTGTTGTTCGGATAGACCTCATTGACGACCGGTGCCTGAGGCGAAAGGGCCTCTTCCGGGTCCAGGACATGTGGCAGAACCTCATAGTCCACCTTCACCGCAGCGCATGCGTCACGCGCCTGCCGATCGGTTTCGGCGATGATGGCTGCAACAGGTTCGCCGACATAGGCGACCTTGGTATCCTGAATAAGTTT
>NZ_KI928927.1:543395-572905 GCF_000521215.1 Labrenzia sp. DG1229
AACAGGGGCGAAGGCGACACCATCCTGATCGAGGGACATACCACCAAGATCAGATCCATCTCCTATGGAGACACAAACGGCGACGGCATCGTCGATCACTCCCTGATCTCCCTCTACTCCGACCAGGGTTCGGGCGGCGGTGCCCACAACAACGACGATCTCGGCACCATCACCGTCTATGGCGACCTGATCACGCTCTCCGACATCTCAACAACGGCCAAACCCGCCTACGGCATCGTCCGCTCGATCGCAGATATCGACGAGGCCATCAAACCCATCGAGATGGCAACAGACAGGGGCGACATCGAACCACCCGCAGACATCCCGTCACAGGACGACCTCCCCCTCCCCGATGGCATGACACCCGTCTTTGCAATCGCGGGGGATCTGAATCTGGAGGGCAACCGGGACGGACAGATCGCAATTGCTCATACGGATGCAATGGAGATTTCCGAGGGAACGATCGCGTTTTCCTTCAAGGCAGACACGGTTTCAGGTTACGACGCGCTCTTTTCCAAGGACGCCAGCGGCTATGGAACCGGCGGCCATCTGACCGCCTGGGTCACCGGATGCGGTGACGTCAAGGTTCGCTTCCAGGACGAAAACCAATCTCTGTGGCTGAAGGGCGAAGATGTCTTTGAAGTCGGCAAGGAACACGAATTCTCCTTCACCTTCGGCGATGATGGCGCAGCTCTCTTTATCGACGGTGTCGCAGTCGCCAGGGATGACGAGTTTGAAGCCGATTGGCTTGATAACGAGGAATACCTGATGATCGGCGCGAACGGCTGGGGCAGCCCCTCAGGTGAAATCGGCTGGACCAACGATCACTTCGACGGAGTGATCTCGGACTTCACCGTCCTGAACCAGCAGCTTGACCAGGAGCGGATCAGCGACGGATTGTTTGTTTGAAGAAGCGCAATAATCTCCAATCGACCGGGTTCAGGTAAAAGGTCCATGGAGCCTTACCGCGGGTCAACAACCAGAACACTAGTTACGATGCTGTTGATCCGCTGGAAACGTTGCTCGCAAGAAAGAAAATCACCAACTCAACATCGAACCAAACACAGGAGGAGAACGCCGCTCATACGATGCGCGCAGATATCCAACCCGGTCAACAGCTTGATCGCGCGCTCTTCATGGACGTCATTTCCATCTCGTAACGTTGTTGCGACCGTGCTGCTTCAGCTTCAATCCAGTGCAGAAAGGCGGCAATGCGAGGGCGGGACTGAGCTCCCTCAGGGCAGACCAGATAATAAGCTGAAGTTGCGGGACAATGGACGTCAAACAGACGCGTCAGACCTGCCGCGCTCAGGCCGCTGTCCACATGCGCATTGCGGGCAAGCGCAACCCCCTGCCCTGCGACAGCCGCTTGCAACGCCATGTTCGTGTTGGGAAACCGCGACCCTTCGTCGAGCGGCAATTCCGGCACGCCCGCAGCGTTGATCCAGGATTCCCACTGCGAACTCATGGCATCGTCATTTACCTGAAGCAGCGGGAAACGTGCCAGATCTCTGGGGTGTTCAGGAACACCCAATCGGTTCAACAGTTGCGTGCTACAGACAGGAAAAACATATTCATGAAACAAGAGACAGCTGTGCAGACCAGGGTAGTTTCCATTTCCAAACCTGATACCCAGATCAACATCCTCGACCGCAAAATCTATCAGATCGTCCTTGGTCGAAATCCACACATCGATTTCAGGATAGTATTCATGGAAATCACCGAGCCGCGGTACCAGCCAGGTTAGCGCAAAGGATTCCAGCGTGCTAATCTTCAAAGGGCCCGGCAGATCCTCAATACTGAAGCTTTCAAGCGTGGCCGACAATTTTCCGAAGAATTCACGAGCAATCGGCACAATTTCGGCACCGCACTTGCTCAAGGTGAGTGGTCGCGTACCGCGCTCAAAAAGCTTTTGCCCCCATAGACTTTCCAGGTTGCGGATCTGATGGCTGATTGCACTTTGCGTCACGTTCAACTCGTCCGCAGCACGGGTAAAGCTGCGATGACGGGCAGCAGCTTCAAGCGCGCGCAGGGCTGCAAGTGGCGGCAGGTGACTGGACATGATCAACATGAACGATAGCTCATGCAATATATGAAGACAATTCCGTTTGTGCCCGTCACTTTCATCAACTAATTTACCGTCACTACATGAACTGAATTCACAAATCTGAATTTGGACTGTCGGAGGGCAAATAGGCTTGAGTATCGTATTTCTCGTACTCGCATCTGCTACGCTCCACCCAATCTGGAATTTACTTGTCAAAAAGAATTCAGACCCACAGCTCGGGTTTCTCATGCTCATGGCAGTGGCCGCGGCATGCTCCCTCATTCATGGTCTGATTGCAGGGGTGGATTTTTCCACGGTGTTCACAGTATTGCCCGTCGTTGCACTGTCTGTATGTGGCCAGTTGATCTATGGAACATGCCTGACCGCGACCTTAACGCGTGGCGATCTTTCTACATACTATCCGATCATCCGCGCATCTCCTGTTTTCGTCGTAGCGGCAAGTATCCTGCTATTTGGAAAATCCTATTCGTTGCTCACTTTATTTGGCATCAGCTTGGTCGTTGCAGGCAGTTTTCTACTTCTATACCGACGCGGCAGCCACTATCTTGATGATCCAGTTACACTTCTTTATGCCCTGCTGGCATTATGCGGCACCGGTATCTACTCACTTGCCGATGCCCATGTCATGCAACACATCGCGCCACAAGTGCTGGCGTTTACTGTCGATAGCGCAGTATTGCCAGTTTTTCTGATTTTATGGCTCAGAAAACGCTCCATCACGCGCTTGCAGTCAGATGTGACATTCTCGTTTTCACCGATCTATGTCCTGCTACCAGGTGTTCTTTGCTACCTCTCGTACTACCTGATCCTTGTCGCTTACCAACTTGGTGGAGATGTCGCGGTGGTGACTTCGTTGCGACAGGCTTCGATACCAATTTCGGTCGCCTTGGGAGGAATGTTCTTACGAGAAGGTGCCATGACTCGGCGCTTCGTCGCGGCTTCCCTTCTGGCATTGGGGATTGTCGTGATTTCTGTTTATGGATGACGCCGCTGATGCTGCTTCGATCTGGATGCTTCAGCCGGCAACACACACATTCGCAGAAACCGGCTGACAATTGCATTCCAATCGACGGTCTGCCATCGCTCAAATGATCCGATGGATACTGGATCTGCATTACAAGGTTCTTCCTGTCCATGAACAGATCACCAGGACCTGATCGGCCGGAAATCGTGTCGGCAGGTTTTTTTTCACCATCGGTGAAATTCCTGGGGATCGGAGCGAAGTGTTGCGCCGGACTTCTGGAAAGCACGCCAAAAGAAATCCGTCTCTCTATTTTTCCCAATGTGGAACCCAATCCCCATCAAGGCGTAGTGAAACGCCTGCAGCGTCTTCTTCAAGTTTCACCACATGCAATTCGCCCTTGTCACCGCCGTATTTTTCGCGCGCTGCTTCAAATTGCGCGCACACCAGCCGTGTGGCCGGGGCGGCGGTGTCTGCGTCGTTGCAGGCTTCAACGATCAAACCCAGATCCTTTTTGCACAGATCGAGAGTGAAGGATGGATCGTAGTGTCCGGCAAAAACGGACGGAGCATCGTGGTGCATGCACCAGCTTTCGCTGGCACCGATCTTGAGCGCGTCCCAGGCACGGGACAGTTCGACGCCGGATTTCACCGCCATCACAAGGGCTTCGCCCATGGCTGTCGCATGGATGGCCCAAAGCTGGTTGCTCGCCAGTTTCGTGATGGACCCGCTGCCGTTGGCACCCATGTAGTGAAGCGGCCCCATCAACTCCATCACAGGACGAATACGCGCAACCGTCGTTTCGTCGCCGCCTGCAAACTGGGTCATATTTCCAGCGCGCGCGCCGTCCACGGCCCCTGTGACCGGTGCATCGATCACCTGCACGCCAATCTCTGCGAAAGTGGCTGCGAGCTCGCGCACATAGGCGGGTTTGTTGGTCGTCATATCCACCCAGACCTGACCGGTGGACATGGCGGACAGCAGCCCGTGATCTCCGCCTACCACCTGCTCGATCTGCCTGGGTCCAAAGACCATGGTGAACACCAATTCCGCACCTTGCGCAGTTGCCGCCGGGCTATCCGCCCAGGTTGCGCCAAGGGAGAGATGCTCCTCCGCCCGCTTTGGATCAAGATCGCAGACAGTGAGTTCATGCCCTCCCCTGATCAGGTTCAAGGCAGCCGGTCCGCCCATGGTGCCAAGCCCGATAAATCCAATCCGCATGTGCGCCGTCCTCAGGTTTATGTGTTTTTCTAGGCGTTCAGAATGGCGTCGGTGGAGTGTACCGCACCGAACTCACCATGCAGGTTTGCAAGCGTGACAGAGTGTATCTGCTCGGCGCTGTGGCTTACTCCATCCGGCCCAATCGCCTCGTAGGCCCAGACCGCGTCGGAGGCATAGACCATCTCAAAGCCCAGACTGCTTGCCGAGCGTGCGGCGGATTCAGCGCAGTGATTGGCCGTGGCCCCGCAGATGACCACGCGCTCAATATTTTCAGCACGCAGATCCGCCTCAAGCGAGGTTCCCGCAAAGGCGCTGGAGACGTGTTTGATGAACACGGCCTCGTCACCCCGCGGTGCTGCAAAAGGCTGGACTGCCGCACCTGGTGCATCGACGTGAAAAGGATCCTCCGGGTCAAGACCGTGGTGATGTACATGGATGACTTTGTCACCCTTCGTGCGGAACTGGTCCAAAAGCCGACCGATATTGTCAGCGGCCTCCGGGCAAGACCGTACGGCACCGGTGGCATCCTCGTGGGCCAGTGCCATTTGCACATCAATGACGAGAAGAGCGGTCTTCATGGCTTGGTCCTTTATGCGTTGATGCTGGTAGCTGCGCGATCCGCGAGGATCTTTTTGACGCGATCGCCATAGATGCGCATGTTGATGTCGTCGCTGATCACTCGGCCTTCTTGTTCGTCGTAGGTCATGATGGCAGTGACGCGCGGGATCACCCCTTCGACTTCGGTCACCCCGTGCAAAGAGTAGCCGCCGCGAAACAGAGTGAATGTGCCGGCGCTACGACCGAATGTCTTTGCATGGGACATATCACCGGCAAGCAACCGATCCACAGCCTCGCGGTCTTCGGTTTCAGCGGTGCGCGAGTTCGGCAGAAAAGCGAATTCACCCCCGGTTTCAGCCGCTTGCAGCAGCAGCGTCACGGTGCATTCCGTCGTATCGTAGTGCCAAGCATGCCAACTGCCGGGGTGCAGGGCGACGACATTCAGCGCCTGGAATTCATCGGCACAGCGATGGAGCACCTCTTTCTTTTGCACACGGCGAACGAAATCAGTCAGAATCTCGGACTGATAGAGCCGTTGAATGAGCGTGTCACCCGGCAGTTGATCATCCGCCAGTTGCGTCGCCACATGCGTATATTCCTTCCGGCGCGGGTCATCTTTGGGCAGCGTCGGATCAATCGCGCCTTGATAGATGTTGCGCTTGATGGTCAGAACCTCGGCGCACGGCAACAAAGCGTTGGATTCCCTGGCCAAAGCTTCCAGGGCCTCGGGGCGGATGAACCCGTCCAGATTGCACCAACCGTGCTCCTTCATCTGATCCTGACAGGTCTTCAGAAACGCAGCGCCTTCGCCGCTTTCCAGGTCCGCGATGGGATAGCGCGCCAGGTCCGCAAGGCTCAAAACCATGTCGGCGTCTGGGTCTCGATTGATCTCCGGCATAACTTGCTCCTTTACGTCCGGCCGTCTTCGCCTCGGGTTACACCTGTGTAGCCGCCGAATGAGATGAAGAAAAACGAAAGAATTTGCCTCCATGCACATAAAAAACTTATGAGTTAGCAATGAAGGGCAATCTCAATCTGAATTGGCTGCGGACCTTTGAAGCCGCCGCACGTCACCTGAGCTTTACCGCCGCCAGTCGAGAGCTGGGGTTGACACAAACGGCTGTCAGCCAGCACATCAAGGCGTTGGAAGGTCAGCTGGGGCAGAACCTGTTCATTCGTAAAGCTAAAAGCCTGCAACTGACGGAAATCGGTCGAGCCTATTTGGTTTCGGTTCGGGACTCGTTGGAGCACATCGCATTTTCCACAAACGGGCTGTTTGGGCCGGCACAAGAAACAACAATAGTCGTGCGGGCGTCTGCGGCCATGATCATCTGGCTGTCTCCGCAACTTGCGTCCTTTCAGAAAGCTAATCCGAGCATCGGGATAAAACTCGTCACATCGCTTTGGCAGAACGACCGAGAAGGGCATCCGGTGGACGTCGACATCCTGCTGGCCCCGCAATCCCTATCCGACACGCGCATGGTCAAGCTGTCAGATGAATACATTGTACCGGTTTGCGGTCTTCACACTGCAAAAAAGATCGAAATGCCCAAGGATCTCATGACCTGCAACACCATCCACGTGCTGGGATTCGACGACCATTGGGCGCGTTATCTGTCGTCCCATGGCCTCCCGTACGCAGACATATCCTCACGCCTCGTCGTCGATACCTCGGTTGCCGCCTGCGAACTAGTGGCCGCCGAGAACGGCTGCACCATCATGATCGACCGTTTCGCGCAGCAGGCCATCGCGACCGGTCGCCAGATTAGAATTGTCGGTGACCCCGTTGATACAGGTCAGGCCCACTACTTCCTGCAACGCAAAATCCGTTCGGCAGGCTCCCAGGTCTCCACAGCCTTCTGTGACTGGTTGAAGACCTGCTTTTGAAGTCTGCAAATAATAATCGAGCAAACGTAATATACTTGGCAAGGCCTGATCACGGTCTTGCCAGGAAGTTCATTCAACCGGCAACATCGGTCACACTGAGCTCAAATCTGACCATTTCTGCAATTGGAACAAGAGGCGGCTTCGCGTCACCAACTCCGATATTCCATGCGTCAGAACATGACCCCCGAAAGCCGACGTCCGTTGGGATCAGGGTGAATTTCTTGGATCTGAAGAAAACTGCCATTGTGGGTTTTCCGAGTAGAGTTTCACGCTCATTGCAGGACCAGCTCCACTGAGCATTCTGCAGTCACTCAGTCTGATTGAGCTCAAGCTTCTTTTAGCAGGTAGTCGCTCGCGCTTTGTCAGGGTGCGGACCAGTCGCGGTCACAGGAGCATCCTCGTCGAAGAAAGTTTGCATCCTGATGCCAAAAAACCCTTTTCATGACCAAGGCCATCCCTCAGAAATACCGAACTAAACCTTAAGTAGAATTTTTTTAGCAGAACCTCGATCACAGATGTCGTATCTGCAAATCTCGGCGCAAGAGTTCGCACACGTAAAAATTGATGAAACTGTGAAACTTACGATCAAAACGCTAGCAATGACCTATTTTTAAAATTAAACTGAATGGAATCAATAGTTTATAAATTTCGCCTTTGACGAGAGAAAATTCTCTTGACCATCGTAGAAAATATGATTTTATTACTCAACAATAAATTACCTATACGTGTATATCCCCCAAATCGAAAGAGAGGCCCGGATGCGCGAAGAGACACTTTTGATCGTCGGCAATGGTGTTCTTGCTGGTCATGTCCTTTACATCCTAAGTCACGGAACACGTTACAAGAAGATTGTCATAGGTTCTCGCGATATCGAACGGGCGAGTCGCAAGGCGAATACACTGCAGCAACATGCCCTGAACATTGGATATGATGTAAATATCGAGGCAATACATATTGATCTAGACAACACACATCAAACCGCAGTTTCGATATCCAAAATATCCCCGGTCGTCATATTCAATACGGCTTCGATGCAATCGTGGTGGGTGGTCACCACTTTGCCGGACGAAATACGGAATAAGGTTGCTGAAACACGCTTTGGCCCCTGGCTTCCCATGCACCTGTCCCCCACCTTTTCCCTGATGGAGGCCATTCGGCAATGTGGAAGCGATGCGATTGTCGTGAACGCAGCGTTCCCGGACGCGGTCAACCCTGTTTTGGAGCGTAATGGGTTCGGGCCCACCGTTGGTATCGGAAACATCGCGAATGTCGTCCCAGCCCTGCGCCTGGCGGTCGCTGAACAGCTCAATGCCAGAGTGCAGGATGTGGATGTGCGCATTTGCGGGCATCACTATGTAAGCTATCGCTTGTCACGCCTTGGTCATCCTGATGGAGCACCGCTGTTTTTTCATGCTTCAGTCAACGGCACGGACGTCACCGGCAGTATAGATGAAAATGCTGTTTTCAGGTCGCTAACCGAGCGCCACCGCAGAACCGGCGGTGTCGAAGGGCAGCCTGTGACTGCGTCTTCGGCAGTTGCAGTTCTCGAAGCCCTGCAGGGGCGTGCAAGAACTCTTGTGCATGCCCCCGGCCCCAACGGATTACCTGGTGGCTATCCTGTTTGGATCAGCAAAGACGGGTGCTCGGTATCCTTGCCGCAGAACATTTCGCTGGACGAAGCTGTCAACGTCAATGAAACCGGCCAGATCCATGACGGCATTGAGAGTATCGACAAGCACGGCAACGTCCGGTTCGCCGAGGAGCAGATGGCTGCCATGTACGACCTTTTCGGCCATCAGTGTGACGAACTACGGCTTGCTGATGTTCACGAAGTCGCCAAGGACCTGAGCGGACGATATCAGCACTTCCTTGAGCAAAACGGCTTGGTGCACTGAGTTATGGGGCAATGGATGGTTTCGCCGCGACAAGAGTGCGAGAGCACTCCATTGGACCGACTAAAAGACTGTCGCCTGGCCCTGGCCGGGACAGACGAGCAAGGCCGGAAGATTCATCCGGGGATGTTTGACGCGGGAGTGATCTCGCTTGCCCATGGGGACGGGACGCGCCGCCCGCCTCCAGGAGCGCTGCGTGCCGGTGTTGAGGCACTGCTCGACCCGGCATTGTGTGCTTTTGACGACTATCTGTTTCTTCAGCGGTTCGAGGCCCTGGAAGACCGCGTTTCGCAGAATTTCAGACAAGCAGGCATTCCGGCGGAGAGCGCAGACAATATTTGCATCGAATGCGGTACAACACGACTGTTCGGTGCTTTCCTGCATTGTGCGGCAGAACAAGGTGACCTGTTCCTGGCAGCGCCGACCTACTATCATTCGTTGCCGGATTGGTGCGCGTGTTTCGGGGCCGAACTGGTCTGCGTACCGACGTCGCCCCATGAAGCCTACAAGCTGACAGTTCCAGACCTTGAAGCCTGGTTTGAGCAAAACGTGGCGACAGGCCGTCAACGCAAGCCCCGGGGATTGTTCTTGTTCAATCCGACGCAGACTGGAGGCCTTTACTCATCGGCAGAGTTGTCTGAGTTGGCCCGGTTCATTGCGGACAACGACCTCATCGTATTGGCGGATCACGTATTTGCCTCCACAGAGTTCCCTGGTTCTCCACCCGCCGCGTATTTGGCGGCACAAGACGGCATGACTGATCGCGTTGTAACTTTGGGCGGTGTTTCCAAATCACACAACCTTGCAAACATAAGAATTGGTTGGGCTTGCGGTCCCAGGCAACTGATCGAGGAGATGCGGCGGTATTCTGTCAGCACGATCATATCGGTACCGCGATTGAACAAAATAATGGCCCTGGCGGCGCTGGATGATGATCGCAAATTCCTCAATGAAAACGCAAAGGAATGTCTACGCAGAGTGAGGTTGATTCAGGACTGCATTGCACATTGGAACAGAGAGCTCCACCGACACGCACCTAACGTCCCGAGATTTAGCCTCGTCCATCGCCCACGAGCCGGTCACTCCCTGCTTCTGTCTTGCGATGCGCTCAAGGGGTGTCATTGGTCGGGAGGCAAGATCCGCAACAATGTCGACGTAACACGGTTCTTTTTGAGCGAGGCACGGGTCGCTGTTTCACCCGCCTACTCGAGCGGGCTCGACGGATGCGAGATAAGGATCTGTTTCGCCTCGGTAGGATTGTCGGAAACCTATTTCTATTCCTCTGAAACAGAGTGCCGTGCCGTTGTGGATGGGGTTCGCAGCCATCTTCGCAAGGAGAGCGCCCTTCCGATTGCAGCCACATCTTTCTCGAACGGAAACGACGCGCCGGAGGCACCAGTCAACCAGATGTTCTTACACGGCAGAACAATGATCCAAGAGGCAATGATTGAGCGGATGCTGCCCGCAATCTTAAAGGTCGTCGGTCCAAAGGAAAAAAACCACGATCAGGCCACCGTGTATGAAGGTGGCACATGAACAAGTTTTCTGTTTCGAACTCTGCTGCCGCTGGCTCCGTGCACGCTGGCCTCGATTTGATCGCTCCACATTTTGACGCCTTTGTCGTAGACGTCTGGGGCGTTGTTTGTGACGGGGTTTCAGCCTTTCCCGCAGCTGTTGATGCGCTCAGGCATCTACGAACGATAGGCCCGGTCGCACTGCTGTCAAACACCGCAAGACGATCTCATGCACTTGCACGCCACCTTACAGGTCTCGGAATTGATGTTGACTGTTATGATGTGCTCCTTACCGCGGGTGAGGCATGCCATCTCGCCTTGAAGTCCGGGCGATGGAGGACAGAAGGACAAACCGGCGACGGCGGAGTACTCTATATTGGTCCAGACCGTGACCGGACAATACTGGCTCAATCCGGTGTGCAAGAGTGCCGTAGTCTCAAAGAGGCGACTGCCATCGTCTGCACCGGCATGCTGGAGACATTAAATTCGGTTGAGGCGCACGACCGCCTCCTGGTCGAGTGGCTTAAGAGGGATTTGCCTTTCATATGTGCCAATCCTGACCGCATCGTAAGGATCGGCGCGAAGACTGTGCCATGCGCCGGAGCGCTCGCGGAGCGTTATCAATTTCTTGGCGGGCGCGTCCTTCAGTTTGGCAAACCAGAACCTGCAATCTACCACGCATGCATCAACAAGCTCCAACAGTTGCGGCCATCATTGACGCGCGCCCGCATCCTCGCGATCGGTGATGGATTGGAAACCGATATTGCGGGCGCCAATCGTCAGGGTCTCAATTCTGTTTTGGTAAAGACGGGCATCCAGGGATTGCAGGAAACAGAAGCGTTGGTCGAACGAAAATACGCCGGATCACCCCCGGTCCCTGACTATGTCGCAACAGCACTCGACTGGTAGATGTCCGGATCATGAGTTTCGCGTCTATTCTGGTCCTTGGTGCCTCGCTTGCCAGCTGGGCACTGCTGCTTGTGACCAGCCGCGTTATCCTATTCACATGGCCTGTCGACCCCTGGTTGTTCACACTCATTCAGATGATGGCCGGCGGCATTTTCCTGATTGCCATTGCAGGTCGCGGCAAAGGCTTCGCCGATGCGTTGAGTGACCCGTTTACCTGGCTTTACGGTGGACTGCGGGTGGCCACCGCCGCCTTCTTCACAGCTGCGCTGACCTATACATCGACGTATAATGCAGCGTTCCTGGGCATCGTGTCAGTTCCAATCAGCCTGGCTGTGCTTTGGCTGATCTTGCCTCGTCAACCATCCCGGATCGAGTTGCCCGGCCACTGCGTTGTCTTTTTCGGGTTTGTGTTTCTTGCCGGAAGCCTGGATGACGGCTGGCGAAACCCGGCCATTGTTCTGATGATCTTGTCAGAGCTTTGCGTCGTCGCATCGACGCTAATCGCAGAATTTCATCCGCTGAACCAAACCAGTGATACGCGCCAACGCGCCCGCCTTACCGGCATCATGCTTCTTGCAAGTGCCTTTGTCATGCTGATCCTGGCAACAGGTTTTGGCATCGTCGCACATTGGTTGCCTGATCTTCGGTCTGGAATTCCCGAAACACTTACCCGGATGACAGATCCTTCGGAGGTGTTCAATCCAGCCTTGTGGATTTCAGCGACCTTGGTTGGCGTCGTGTTGCGGGGGCCATCACTGTTTCTGGCGCTGAAAGCGATCCACCATGTTCGGACAGAAAAGTACATTGCCGCCATGGCCGGGCTGCCATTTTTGACCTTTGCAATGGAGACGCTCGCCGTCTCGTTCGGATGGCTCGCTCCCAGTCATTCAACGCAAATGACAGTCTTCTGGGGCAGCGTCATGACGTTTGGTTCCCTGAGCGTGCTCATTGCACGCTCGCGCAAGGAAACGGTCAGACACCCGCATCGCGAAACAGCACCAGAAGCAACCGAAACCAACCGGCATTGATCAATGCGATCTTGCGGATGTGAAAGACGTTGTTCTACCTGAAACGAACTGGCGTGAACAAACCGGTTCCGCCGGCAACACCATCACTTGAAACAGTTTGGGCGTGCCTGCCGATCACCAACCGCACACCAACAACAACCGATTTTGGCAACTTGGTTATTCATGCGCATGGGCGTCCTAGGATTCCATCTCTGATCAACCAACAGCAGTACACCGCTCCATTTACATTACCGAAGCCATCGGCTAATTTACGCATGCAAGCAGTGATCTCGACAGGTCCAGCCAGCCTTCCCAAAAAACCAAGACAATCGCGCGGTTACAACTCCCGTAGAGCGTTTCCTGAAAATTGGCGACGTCTATTTAGGGCGTCCATTGCGTTGATTTTTTATCTTTGCAAGACTGAGGAAACCCATTCGATGAAACACTTTTTCCTTGCCGCAGCCGTGACCGGTGCAGTGATATCGTTGACAGCGGCACCAGGTCATGCAGGTCCCGCCGACGACACGATCCGTATTGCGTCACCGTGGAAGATCGGTGCTCTAATCCCTTCCGCCAGTACAGCGCTATCACGCACAGGTGTTGTTGAAACGCTGACAATGCCGACTACCGACGGCGAAATTGTTGGTTTGCTCGCCGAAAGCTGGATCCCAAACGACACGTTGACGGAATGGCGGTTCAAAATTCGCTCGGGTGTCTCATTCCACGATGGCAGCCCTTTGACCGCGGAGACAGTCGCTGCCAATCTGACCAAATTCCAGGAGCAAAGCTCCTTGCGAACCGCCCCAGTTACGAACATCGCTTTCGAAGGTGACGAAGTCGTCGTTAAACTTGATCGTCCGTATTCCATCTTGCCCGCGGTTCTGGCGGACTGGAACACCGGGATTGTTTCCGCAGCGAACCTGACTGATGAGACAGGCGACAGCGTCGCGGGAACCGGACCATTTTCTGTTACCGATGCTTCCGACCCGACAATGCTGAAGCTATCGGCGAATGATGATTACTGGGGCAAGAAGGCGACGATCAGCAAGGTCGAGTACCTGTTCGTTCCCGATGCCCAGGCGCGTCAAGCCATGGCCCAAGCGGGTGAAGTCGAGTTTGCGTTCAGCTTACCGGTCACAGCGACAAAAATGCTTGCAAGCGCGGACAGTGTGCAAGTGCAAATTCAAGCAATCCCGCGCGTGCGGGCACTCAAGCTCAATGGAGGCCTGGCTCCGCTGGACGAAGTCGCGGTGCGTCAGGCCATCAGCTACGCGATTGACCGCAAAGGTATTGCATCCTCCATTGTCGGCAATCCAGACACGGCGGCATCGCAGTTATTCCCGGCCAGCCTGCCCGCATGGCACGATACATCGCTCGAGCCTTTTTCCCATGATCCTGCAAAAGCCGCAGAATTGCTGGCCAGTGCTGGTTTCACGAAGGGCGATGACGGCATTTTGATCCGTGACGGCGACCGTTTTGAAATCGAAATGCGGACATATGACTCGCGCCCGGAGCTTCCCGTCATTGGTGTTGCCATCCAAAGCATGCTTAAGGAAGTCGGCATTGAAGTCACGATGAAACAAGGCGACTGGACCGTCATATCGGACGGGCACACTGATGGAACGCTCGAGGCTGGCATTGTTTCAGACAGCTTCGTGTACGTTCCCGATCCAATCGGAGCCTTGAGCGAGAACTTTTACAAGAGCGGGGGCTTCTGGGGTTCCATGAACTGGAACAACGACGAGTTTGACGCATTGGTCGAGACGTATCAAAGAACGGTTGATCCGGAAAAACTGGCGCAGCTTCGTACCGATATGGTCGCAATGATCCATGAGGAGCATCCCATGGTGACGGTCACCTGGTATGATGATGTTCATGCGGTTTCGAATAATGTATCGAATTTCACGTTCGACGTTTACGAACGCGATTTCGGCCTTAATCGTCTGACCTGGGCGGAGTAGTCTGCTGAATGACGCTTGCCGCACTTTTGGCGAGGAAGGCACTGCTCATCCTGACCATCACGTTGCTTGTCGCTTCGTGTTCATTTTGGGCTGTGCATCTCCTTCCGGAAAACATTGCCATGCAGATCGCGGCAGCGAGGTTTTCCGGCACTGAACCAAATCAGCAACTGGCGGAGGTGGTCAGTCAGTCCTATGGGCTGGATCGCCCGATACTGGTTCAATACGCCGATTGGTTGGCCGGGACACTCAAACTGGATTTTGGCGTCTCGCTCGTGACCGGGCGAGACGTGGTGCAAGATATCGCGCACCACGGACAGAATTCATTGCGAACCGTTTTCTGGGGTTTCATCGCAGGTGTCGCCCTGGCGGTTCCAACCGGATATGTCTGCGCGCGTTTTGCAGGCAGCCACCTGGACACGGTATTGACGGTCTTTAGTGCTGCCATCTCTACAATTCCGTCTTTCCTCGTTGCTATCGTCATGGTGCAACTTTTCGTGGTCGAACTCGGCCTTGCAACACTCAGCGGCACATCAGGATGGGCACGTCTCTGGGTGCTTGTTCTGACGATTGCCCTGTCGATTTCCGGTTTGCTGAGCCGCGTCGTCAGGACAGCCGTCATTGATGTCCGTTTGCAACCTTTTATGCTGCACGCCTTGATACGCGGCGTTCCGGAGCGAGAGTTATTCTGGCGGCATGGGTTGAAAAATGCGCTGCGCCCAGTGCTGAATTATCTTCCCGTGGTCTTCATGTTCCTGATTTACGATGTGATCGTTATCGAAACGGTCTTCAACTATCACGGTCTGGGCTGGGCGCTGATCAACGCGGTCAAAGCGCTGGATGTGCCGCTGATGCAGGGTCTCGTTTTGGCGCTCGTGCTGTTTTATCTTTGCTGCACAACACTAAGTGACCTTTTGACGTGGCGTATTTATCGTCACAAGGCCTCATGATGTCTCATGTCAGCGAAGCGCGCAGGCCCTGGAAACTGGGCATTGTACTGACGCTCCTGTTCGTCATGACTGCCACCTTCGGGCCGTTGCTATATGCAGTGGACCCCAATGCACAAAACCTGCTCTCGGTTCTTTCACCGCCTGGCGCGCAGTACCCATTGGGCACAGATCAGCTTGGTCGTGACGTCCTTGCAAGGCTGCTTCATGGTGCGCGATATTCAGCCGGCATTGCAATTGCCGTTGTTGTCTTCAGCATTGCCCTGGGGTGCATCTTGGCCGGGATCGCGCAATGGTCTGGCGGAATGATCTCCACCTCACTCGTGATGTTCTCCGATGCGGTCTACGCCCTTCCAGGCCTGTTGGTTACGCTTCTCCTGGCAGATGTTCTGGGCGGTGGTGCGATGGTGATCGTTTTTCTGCTCTGGATCGTCGCCTGGCCAGAATACTTTCGTTTGTCCTATTCCGTGGGGCAGCAAATTGTGAAAAGCGACCATGTGCTTGCGTCCCGCCTCGCAGGTGCCAGCGGGGGCAGAATATTCCGCCTGCAGGTTCTGCCCGTGATCCTGCCTTACCTCTTGTCACTGGGAGCAATCTCCGTCGGGCGCATCGTTCTGGCGATTGCCACTCTTGGTTTTCTCGGCGTGGGAATTGCGCCCCCACAAGCGGAATGGGGCATGATGATCAATGATCTTCGCGTCTATTGGCAAATTTCGCCCATTCAGCTGGCGGCACCGGTCATTGCGATTGTCTGGGTAGTGCTCGCCTTGCTTATCCTGTCGCAATCGATGCCCACAACCAAACCGGGCTTGAACTGATGAATAGTCTGGAAGCCCGCAATCTCAAACTGTCTGCAGGACAATTGTCGCTGGATGTTCCACACCTGCGTTTCAAACAAGGAAAATCCTGCTGTGTTGTCGGGCGGTCAGGTTCGGGAAAGTCACTCCTTGCAGCTGCACTTTCAGGATTGCCGGTTCCCGGGATGGCCATGACCGGAGATGTTTGTCTCAATGGCTCCCCCGCAGACGGACCACTTTGGAAAGACCATGTCTTTGTCCTTCCGCAAGAACCGGCACTTGCACTCAATCCAACCATGCCTGTTGGCAAACAGTTGGCTGAAGTGTTCCGTTGGCGGAGCGACCATGCGTGTTCCTGCAGGTCGCCCGGCGCCATCAGCGCAGAGATTGGTCTCGACCAGGATGATCTGAAAAAGATCCCCGGCCAGCTTTCCGGCGGGATGCAACAGCGTATCATGATCGCCATGGCACTTGTCGCGCGTGCCAGTTTTGTCATCGCCGATGAGCCGACAAAAGGGCTCGACGATGGCAACAAGAAGCGGATTATCGACTTGTTTGGCCGGTTCAGGACGTCCGGCCGCGGCCTGATTGTCATTACCCACGATCTTGAGGTGGCAAGTGCTCTGGCCGACGACATCATCGTTTTGGGGGATGGCCACATTGCCGAACAGGGGCTGGCCAGTCAGGTGCTCACCAACCCGCGAAGTGAGGCAACGCGTGAATTGATCTGCAACGCACCGCAAAACTGGCCAACTGCTCCCGCAACACCGCAAAAACCACATTGCCCCGTCGTGCGTCTGGAAGATGTCACTTTTGGCTATCGGCGCACCACCCCAATCCTCAGTGAAGCAACGATTGAGATCGATGGCGGCGAAATCGTCGGTCTGTTGGGTCCGAGCGGTTCCGGGAAATCCACTTTTGGTGATCTCTGTCTCGCACTGCAAAAGCCGCAGTCGGGGATAGTGCAATGGTTTGGCTCAAACCTGAATTCGGCGCTGATCCGGAAGCGACGCACAAAGTTCCAGAAACTGTTTCAAAACCCCGTAACGTCCTTTCCACCGAACCTTGTTTTGCGGGACGTGTTCGACAAACTCACGCCTCAAAGTGCCGACGCCAATATCAAGGACGAATTGATGTCGAGGCTTGGATTGACGGATGATTTGCTCCTGCGGCGGCCGGATCAAGTGAGTGGTGGAGAGTTGCAGCGTCTTGCGATCATACGCGTGCTATTGGCTCAACCAAGTTTTCTTGTCTGTGACGAACCCTCATCACGCCTCGACATGTCCGTACAACGGCTCGCAATCGACGTCATTGCGGAATATTCATCACAATACTCTTCTGCGGTTCTGCTGATTTCTCACAACGAAACCGTATTGCGCAAACGCGCGAATCGCGTTTTTGAAATCTCGCATGAAGGTCGTCTATCGCTCAAAAGCTATGATTAGTGTCTCTCGCCTCTATGAAAACCAGCCCGAAGCCTGGTTCGTTTCACGAGCCAGTTATTATCCGCAAGCCCCACATCAGAAACTGAAAGCCAACGGCTCCTTCGGGGGCCATCAATTGTTTCCGGATGATATCAACTTGTTCCGACACCATCACATGTCAAAGCTGAACAGTGAGCTACTCGCCAATCACTGGACAAGTTTGTCGTAAATTGAATTGCTCTTTGTTCCTGCCGTTCTGGTTGGATTTCATTCTTTCTCATCCAATGGACCACTGCTGGAGGCTGGCCGCCAAGAGCGGAATTGGGGGCGTTTAAGATTGTAGAATTCCATCCATCGAGATGCGCATGAAGTTTCGGCGCAGACGATCCGTCCAGGCAAAAAACATGAACTGGCTGCGCTGGACACCCGTCGAAGAGCCATAACTGTCAAACCGATAGGCTTGAAACGTGCACGCGAACAAAAAATCAAGTAAATTCAGAAAGTTGAGTGGTGCCCAGAGGCGGAATCGAACCACCGACACGCGGATTTTCAATCCGCTGCTCTACCAACTGAGCTATCTGGGCGCGCTTTGCTTGGGCCGGGAAAAGCCCCCGTTCGCTGAAAGCCCGGTCCTTATAGAGGCTGGTTCAGACCTTGTCCAGCACCCGGGCAAAGTTTTTTGCGCGCTCCTGCCAGCAGGGTTGGGGAAAACTACTGTTCAGTTCAAGATGCTGAAAACACGTATTTTTTTGCGACATGGCGAAATTCGAGCGGGATGAGGCGATTGCATGGATGCACATCACGAGATTGTCTTGTGTGTACGTCATTTGCCCCGGGTGCCGATCCGTTCCAGCGCATGCAATATCAGGGCATTTACACCCGGTCAGGGACAAACGGCGCACCAAGGGCTTCATTCTGCCGGTATGCGGTTGAACAGGCTTCAGTTTTCGTAACGCCAAGCACCGAAAAAAAACGCGCCGGCATGCGGCGCGTTTCAGTTGGCGTTCATCGGAACAAGTTACTGTTCGGTGATCCTGCCATCGGTGTATGGCGCATAGCCGTTGCGCGCTGCGAGGTAGTCGGCAACCACCGCCTCCAGTCCGGGCCCGAAGTCATAAGCATTCATGCCGCTTTCGGCAAAGACCTTGTAGCCGTCACCGCCGCCGCGCATGTAGTTGTTGGAGACGACACCATAGACCTTGTCCGGATCAAGCGGCACCCAATTGCCGTCTTCCATGACTTCAACAACGAGAACACGCCCGGCGCCAGGATCCTTCTTGCGCGTCCAGGAGTATTTCAGACCGGCAACCTGAGGGAAGCGACCCGCGCCATCCTCGACCTGAGAGACGCCGTTTTCCAGCGCCGCCACGACATCCGCTCCCTTGAGCTGAAAAGTGGACAGGGTGTTCTGGAACGGCAGAACCGTCAGGACCTCACCCATGGTGACTTCACCGCCGTCAATGGAGGCGCGCAAGCCGCCGCCGTTCTGGATAGCGATCTGGACACCCTGGTCCATGACGCGGTCGAGCATGGCGTCGGCAACGAGATTGCCCATCTGGCACTCGCCAGCCCGGCAGGATCCACGGTCACCGTCGATGACATCTTCGCTGGATCCGATGACCTTGCCCTTCAGTTCCTCGATCGGCGCAGCCAGTTCGGCGACCCGGGCCGCGAAGCCTTCGTCTGGCGTCACGGACGCATCCAGCAGAATCGGTTCGCCCTCGGCCTTGAGGAGATTACCGTCATCGTCCCAGGTGACATCAAGTTCGCCGAGGAATTTTCCGTAGGCATACGCCTGAACGATGGGAACTTCCTTGCCTGCCGGATTTGTAACAAGAACCGGATAGGGACCGGACGCGCCTTCCTGCGTGTTGGAAAGAAGCGTGTGAGAATGTCCACCGACGATCACGTCAATTCCGGGAACGGCTGCAGCGATTTCCATATCCCGTGACAGTCCCATGTGGGTGACTGCAATGATCTTGTTGACGCCGGCAGCCTCGAGGCCCTCGACGGCACCTTTCAGATAGTCTTCAGCCTGAATGAAGCGAACATCATCGCCCGGTGAGGATGTATCGGCCGTGTCTTCCGCCAAAGCGGACACGATACCGACTTTTTCGCCACCCCTTTCCAGGATGACGATGCCGGGAACCTTGCCTTTCAGCAGTGGCTCGGCGCTGACCTCGATATTACCGGAAATGATCGGAAAGTTCGCCTTGCCGATGAAATTGGCGAGGCCCTCCGGACCATCGTCGAATTCGTGATTGCCGACCGCCATGGCGTCAATATTCATTTCGTTCAGGAATTCGACCGCCGCGTCGCCCTTGTACGTCGTATAGAACAGCGAACCCTGGAACTGATCACCTGCATCCACGACAATGACATTCCTGCCATCTGCTTCAAGCGCGTTGCGGCGTTCGTCGAGTTTCGTCTTGATACGGGCAATACCACCGAAACACTTTCCTTCCGCTTCGTCCTCCGCGTCGCATGTGGAATCGTACTTGTTTATCGACTCAATACGTGAATGCAGGTCGTTCAAATGCAGTATCGACAGTGAATAATCAGCATATGCAGCCGAAGACAGCGCCGTCGAGAGAGACAACACTGCAGCGGTAAGAAATCGGTTCTTCATCGGACCCTCGCCCTGGATTCTGGTTGTTTTTCGGTTCCGCGCAAATGGCGGGCATCGCACCTGCCGAGCTCGATATTCCGATTGGTCACAGGAGCGCATGAATTCACTGCGCCATAACCTCCTGTCACTACCGGGAAATCGGGCCGGGTCAGCCGGTACCTGAAATCTTTGATCAGATTTGTTGCCACCGCAAGTGGACGGTGCGAGATAAAGAAAAATTAATTTAACCGGAGAACCATCGCGCACCAACGCAACGCGAGAATTCAGACAAATGGCCGACGTGGGGAATCCGGACGGCGCTCCCACTGCGGAGATCCGGACAGCCTGGATTGTGTCCGGAAAGTCAGTCTTCGGGAAAATTGCTCTCGTCGATGTCGTCGGTTTCAACCACAGGGATCGTATAACCTTCTGAAAACCAACGGTTCAGATCCACCTTGGTGCAGCGATCCGAGCAAAAGGGGTAGTCTTCCCTTGTCGACAGTTTCGAACAGATCGGACAAGGACGCATGCGCCGAACCGGTGTCTCGTTGTCATTTGCGGTCATCATGCCTCGCAGTGTTTGGCCGGGCTGACGCTATCTGCCATCAGGCGGCAGCTGTCGCCCAGCCCTGATGGACCGGATAGCCGGCTGCGCTCAGAAGATTCGCCGTCTCGACCAGAGGCAATCCGACAACAGAGGGATAAGACCCCACCAACTTGACGACGAAACTGCCGGCAAGGCCCTGGATCGCATAGCCACCCGCCTTGCCCCGCCATTCTCCCGACGCAATATAGTCGTCGACATCCATGCGGGACAGGCGCTTGAACCGGACACGTGTTTCAACCAGCTTGGAGCGAACCTTGCCGTTGGCTTCTGCGACGGCGACACCGGTGAACACCCGATGCCCCCTGCCGGAAAGAAGCGACAGGCACATCAGTGCCTGCTCGGTCAGCTCCGCCTTCGGCAGGGCACGACGGCCGACAGCGACGACCGTGTCAGCCGCAAGCACGATACCACCTTTCAGCTCCGGTGAAGCATCCGCCGACTGGCGAACGGCCTCCGCCTTGGTGCGGGCAAGCCTCAGTGCAAGACTGCGGGGCGTTTCATGCTTCCTGGGTGTCTCGTCAATGTCGGCGGGCATGAGGTGATCGGGATCGAGCCCGATCTGCTGCAGCAGCGCGAGGCGGCGCGGCGAAGCTGATGCCAGAATGAGCGGAGAATCATCGGTCATGGGAGAAAGAGCCTTACAGCCGGAACCACCTTGAAAAGACCGCTACTTGAAGCGGTAGGTGATCCGCCCCTTGGTGAGATCGTAAGGGGTCATTTCGACAAGAACCTTGTCGCCCGCCAGAACGCGGATTCTGTTCTTGCGCATGCGCCCTGCCGTGTGAGCGATAATTTCGTGATCGTTTTCCAGTTTTACGCGGAACGTCGCATTCGGCAAGAGTTCTGTTACGACGCCCGGAAACTCCAGAGCTTCTTCTTTAGCCATTTGATATCCTGAATAAAGCGGGCCCTGCCCGCGGGTGCCGGGGAAACTAACGGATTACTGTCAGAATGTGAACAGTTCTTTCCGATCCTTACAAAAAAGAAAACTCAGTCGGCCGCTGATGGCGACCAGTCGAAGCGTTTCTTGATTCGCATCATCAGCTGGTCACGCACGGTCCGGTATTCGTTGAGGATCTGTTCGCGACTCCCCGTTGCAAGCGTCGGATCCATGGTTGGCCAGTATTCCACGTCCATCGCATCCGTCCTGGTCATCTCAAGAGCCTTGTGGTGGGCCTCGGGAGCCAGGGTGACAATCAGGTCGAATCCAGACTCGTCCAGATCTTCGAATGTCTTTGGCCGATGTTTGCCCATATCGACACCGATCTCGGCCATTACCGCATCCACAAAGGGATCGACCTTGCCTTGCCGGACACCGGCAGAGCGCACGTAGATCCGGCCGGGGAACAGTTTCTGCATCAGACCTTCGGCCATCGGGGAGCGAACGGAATTCATCCCGCAGGCGAACAGAACCGCAGTCGGACGCAGGCCCGGCCCGGTCACTTGTCTCAGCCTTTCCAGTGCAAGGCGTAGACCAGCGTGAACAAGCGTCTCGCTGTCTGCATGTCAACCGCGATCTTTCCTTCCAGCCGTTCCATCAAGATTACCGATCCTTCATTGTGAACGCCGCGCCGCCCCATATCGATCGCCTCGATCTGGCTGGGCGTCGCGTGGCGGATGGCTTCATAATAGCTTTCACAGATCAGATCATAATCCTTGACGATCTTGCGAAGCGGCGACAGTGACAGAACATGAGTGACGACCTCACGCTCGTCATCGGTTCTAATCCGAAACACCAGTTTTTTCTCGACAACCCCAAGGTCGAGAACATATTTCGCAGGCGGGTGCCCCACTGGCTGGAAACTGTTTTCCTCGATCAGATCGTAGATCGCGACTGCCCGGTCATGCTCGACTTCCGGGGTGGAACGCGCAATGGAGGCTTCATCCAAAACGATATCCACCAGCCGGCTGCCGGTGGATTGCGAACTGGTTTCCGGTTGCGTATCGCTCATGTGCGAGAAGCCTCCTAGAATCTCCGTTACATGTTCAACCTGATGGAAACAGAGCGCGCGTGCGCCGACAACCCCTCAGATTCTCCCAGTGTGATTGCCGCCGGGCCAAGAGCCCGCAGATTATCCGCATTGCACTTCAGGATCGACGTGCGCTTGACGAATTCCAGAACGGACAGACCTGAGGAAAACCGCGCAGACCGCGCCGTTGGCAACACGTGATTGGAGCCTCCGACATAATCACCAATCGCTTCCGGCGTATAGTGCCCGAGGAAAACGGCTCCCGCATTGCGCACCTTTTTCAAGAGATCTTCTGGATCGGCAACAGCCAGCTCCAGGTGTTCAGGTGCAATCCGGTTGGCCAGCGGCATTGCGGCCTCAAGGCTCTCCACCAGGATGATCGCACCGAAATCCTGCCAGCTGGCCCTTGCCACCTGCTCGCGCGGCAACGTCTTCAGTTGCGACTCCACTGCTCTTTCCACCTGAACGGCCAGATCTTCGCTATCCGTCATCAGGATGGACTGGGCGGCCGTATCGTGCTCGGCCTGAGCCAGCAGATCGGCGGCAATCCAGTCGGGATTGTTGTCGCCATCGGCAACGATCAGGACTTCGGAAGGTCCGGCAATCATGTCGATGCCGACGGTACCGAACACCCGGCGCTTCGCAGCGGCGACATAGGCGTTGCCGGGACCGACGATCTTGGCAACCGGCGAAATGGTTTCAGTGCCGAAGGCGAGAGCGGCAACGGCCTGGGCACCGCCGATACGGTAAATTTCGGTGACACCGGCAACCCTGGCGGCCGCCAGAACCAGCGGGTTCAGAACACCATCCGGACTGGGCACCACCATCACGATGCGATCGACACCGGCAACACGCGCCGGAACGACGTTCATCAGCACCGAACTCGGATAGTTTGCCAGACCGCCGGGCACGTAAACGCCAACGGCCTCAATCGCTGTCCATAGCGACCCCAGTTCAACACCGATGTCATCGGTATAACGTTCGTCCCTGGGCACCTGGCGAGAATGATGCGCATGAATCCGGTCATGAGCGAATTGCAGGGCCTCCAGCGTTTCCGCCGGCACTTCCTTCACAGCCTTCTCAATTTCCTGCCCGGAGACTGTGAGCTCCGCCATGCCGGCTGCGTCGAGCCGGTCAAATTTCGAGGTATAGTCCAGTACGGCCCTGTCGCCGTTCGCGCGAACATCTTCGATTATGTCGCGAACAACCTGGTCGACATTTTCCGAGACTTCCCTCTTTCCTGCGAGAAGGTCCTGGAACCGATCCTCAAATCCCGCTTCGGTGCTGTTTAGGCGTAGAACCACGCGCATCTCCATCACAAACGGTGCCAGGCACCGGAAATAGTCCCGATCGTTGGTCAGCTGAGGTCGTGTTGCGGCAGGTTGGGGGTCGACCAGGCAGCACCGAGGTCGGAAAGTTGCGCCTCTATGCACTCCACGTCCAGCGCAATGCTCGCACCACCGGCAAAAGCGAGCTGGATTTTACCTGAAGGCTCATCTGCTGCCTCAAACGTGACAGCCAGCAATTCCAGAACCACGCCCTTGGCTTCCTGCCGGATATTCTGCACCTGCATGCCTGTCACCTGCCCGACAGCAAGGGCGGATCTGCGACGCTCGTGTTCCCTGGTGCGCTTGTCCGCCTCCTTGTCCCAAACGAAGCGGTTCAAAATGAATACCGCCTTTTTTTCCTTCGGCAGAAAGCGGATGTCCGCCACCGTCATTACGGCGTCCTGCAAATGAGTGGAAAGAACCTGCAGGTCTTCCTGATCGAGGGCGGCAAGTTTCAGCTGATCCATAGCGGTCTGATTCTGATCCGGTTAGTCTTGTTTTCGGCAGACCGCATATAGGGCGAGTCTGGCATTATCCCAAGGGAGATGACCTAAAGCGGAAATCTTCGTTTTGCAACGCCGAATAACTTCGACAGGACGCATCAGGGGCCGTCATCCACGCGCTGACGCAGATCCTGCTTGATTTCATCGAGTGTTGCGATGCGCTTGAACACCCTGCGTCCAAGCCAGAGACCGAAGACCAGAAGAAAAAAACCAAGCGTCGGTCCGAAGGGCGAAGCGACAAACACAACCGCCAGCAATCCAGCCAGGGCAAAACAAACCTGAATCAGGAACCTGATTGTCTGTGCACCCATGTATTCCCTCGCTCTTCGCCAGATTGACTGCCCGATGATGACCGCGCCAATATCGCTCGACGCGCTGGCTTGCAATCGCTGCAAGCATCTAGGACAGTGCGATCGGGACAAAATACCCTTCACTGTCAGGAATGCCATGTTCAAATCGCTGTCAGGCCTCTTTTTCAGTCTTGCTGTTTTGTGGACAGCTGCCGCATCAGCACAGGATGTCACCGAAAAGGTTCTTGGCGAAACGATCTATGTGCCGGCCTATTCCAGGATCTTTTCCTATCCGAACCGCTCGGACCTGCTCGCAACAACGCTTGCGGTGCATAATGTCGATCCGGACACGACCCTGACACTGACCAGGGTCGATTACCACGGCGAAGACGGAAAGTTGCTGCGCAGCCTGCTTGAAGCTCCGTTCGAACTTGCGCCGCTGCAGTCAAAGACCGTGCTTATTCCGATCAACGATACCAGCGGTGGCGTCGGGGCGAATTTCATAGTGGTCTGGACGGCCGGGAAACCCACTCTCGGCCCGATCGCCGAGGCGATCATGACGAGCGGCAGCGGCGGTCCCGGTCCCTCCTTTACCTCAAGGGGCCGGGTAATCGCACGTCAGCAGGCGGAATAACCGGTGCGCCTGCCCCTCAAGTGTAGCCGGCGGCGGATCAAGTTCAGGGACACAGCCCGGCATCTGTCTTAACCGGAAATCCGCTCGATCTGCGCGCCGCAGCGGGTGAGCTTGTCTTCCAGGCGCTCAAAACCACGATCGAGATGGTAGACCCTGTTGACGGTTGTTTCGCCCTCGGCTGCCAGTCCTGCAATCACGAGCGAAACGGAGGCCCTGAGATCGGTTGCCATGACGGGTGCACCGCGCAATGTTGACACGCCGTCGACCGTAGCAGTGCGGCCGTCGACCTGGATCTGGGCGCCGAGACGGGCAAGTTCCTGGACATGCATGAAACGGTTTTCGAAAATGGTTTCGGTGATCTGGCTGGTGCCGCCTGCCTTGGTCATCAGCGCCATGAACTGGGCTTGCAGATCGGTCGGGAAGCCCGGGAAAGGTTCCGTGGTGACATCGACCGGCTGAATACCGTTGCCATTGCGATAGACCTTGATGCCATCCGGTGTCTGGGTGATGTCGGCTCCGGTCTGGCGCAGTGTGTCCAAAGCTGCCTCCAATAAATCCGTGCGAGCGCCCTGAAGAAGTACATCACCGCCTGTCATGGCCACCGCCATGGCGTAGGTTCCCGTCTCGATCCGGTCAGGAACAACGGCATGGTGAGCACCGTGAAGACGCGGAACCCCCTGGATCCGGATGGTCGGTGTCCCCTCACCCTCAATCCTGGCGCCCATGGCCTTCAGGCAACGGGCCAGGTCGACCACTTCCGGTTCGCGCGCGGCATTGACGATTTCCGTCTCACCGTGTGCGAGGGTCGCCGCCATCATGACGGTATGGGTTGCACCCACGGAAACCTTGGGAAACTCGACACGCGCTCCCTTCAGGCCACCTGGTGCCCTGACCACAACATAACCACCCTCGATCTCGATCTCGGCGCCGAGCGCAGCCAGTCCGTCGATAAAGAAATCGACCGGGCGCGTTCCGATTGCACAACCACCGGGAAGCGAAACACGCGCCTCGTGCATGCGCGCAACCAGCGGGCCGATGACCCAGAAGCTGGCCCGCATCTTGGAGACCAGTTCGTAAGGGGCCGTCGTGTCGACAATTTCACGGGCGGTCAGGTTAAGCGTCTGGCCTGCCAGGTTGTCCTGACCGCTGCGCTTGCCGTTGACGGAATAGTCGACGCCGTGGTTGGAGAGAATCTGCATCAACTGCGCGACATCGCGCAATCGCGGTACATTTGAAAGCGTCAGGGTTTCGTCTGTCAGAAGCGAAGCGATCATGAGCGGCAACGCCGCATTCTTTGCCCCGGAAATCGGGATGATACCGTTCAGCTCCGCGCCGCCGACGACCTTGATGCTATCCATATGAACCCCGAACCCGGCCGCTTTCCCCAGCGGCCATCCCTTAGAACAATCTCTCACCAAACCTGCGGTCTACACACAAGTTGTGACCCATGCAAGGCGGCGATTGGCCGGACATCGGGCGTTTTCGTGACAGCTCACAAGCTCCCGATCCCGATCTCCGGCACTTCAGTCCTGCTTGCGGGCCCTGGCTGCACTTTTGCGGCGGCGCAGATTTGCTCTCAGGGCCTCGGCAAGTCGGTCGTCCCGTGAAGGTGAGCCAGGCTTTGCCTTGGAGACGTCACTGTCTTCCGAGGAGTTTGCGCTGTTGTCGTCAACCGATTGGCCTTTTTGATCTTTTTCACTCATGTGCGTGATGAACGTCCTTTCTGGTCCCTTGTCTTTTATCAACAGGAAGGCGCCGGGGAAAGTCGGCCTGAACTTGCGGCATGAAGCGACACTCAGGTTCAATATCGACCCGATTGCGCTGCTTCCCGGTTGCAAACAGGGTGCGACAGCCTGTTGAATACACCCCGAAAACGCGTCCTTACAGAGTATATCCACAAGCAGGTTTTACACTGTTTTTCAGCCGGGATTCAGAACGGAATTGCATTTGAGATTCCCGCCCCAATTTCCAGGGCGACCCTTGCCAAAAAAAATCCAAATGACGGCTTGCCTCCAGCAGGCTCTTATGGCACAAGCCCCCTCATTCCGGGCGGCACCGCTGGTCGGAAACAGCATTCGCGTCTCAATGCCCGGGCTTTTTACCCTCTCCGGCAACGCGGGGCTCTTCAAGGCGCCTTCATATGCTGCCGTAGCTCAGGGGTAGAGCACTCCCTTGGTAAGGGAGAGGTCGAGAGTTCAAATCTCTCCGGCAGCACCATATTAAGCTCTTGATTTCATGTAACTCTTTGGTATTGATTGGATATTCACCAGCTGACTTGTACACAAGGCTGGTACACATGGTCCTTCCTATGCCCCGTCCAACTAAACACAATACCACCGGCGTCTACTACCTCCGGGTACGCGTTCCCAGTTACCTTCGCGATAAAGCCAAAGGCCGATCAATCGTCCTGGACATTGGTCCGAAGAAGGCCAAGGTCACCATTGGCGATGCGGTCAAGGTGTCTCTCCAAACCAAAGACTTGGCTGAAGCCAAAGAACGCTTCAGAATTGCCGAAACAAACCTTGCGATGATCTGGGAAGGCCTTAGTAACGGGCCACAAAAGCTGACCAACAAGCAGGTCTTTGCGCTCGCTGGGCGTTTCTATCGCGTCTTCGCTGAAACGCTTGAGGATAATCCGGGCAGCACCGCTATGTGGCAACGTGTCAAAGAAGCGAATGACTTCGCAGCCAAAGGCGGCCCCCTCGGAATGCTCGGCATTGGGAACGAAGCAAAAGCCAAAGGCATTGCGCGAGAAATGGAGGATCGGTTCGGTCCCTTTCTAGACGTTTTTCTTAACGAAGAAGGACTTGAGGTCGACACAGATAGCCGTCGGCGATTGTTGAAAGCATTTCGGGATGCTGGCGACCGCGCTGCTGACAAGCTTGAACGCAATGCTGAAGGCGACTACGCAGTGGACACAAACGATGCAAGGTATCCCGCTTGGAAGTCACCTGTCACGAGACCTGAAAATGCATCCGCCTATGTTTCTATCGGCCAGCTTTTCAAATGTTGGCAGAAACAACAGGAAACCCTCGGTGGCGCAAAGTCCTCTGTCAGACGTTGGCGGCCGGTAGTCGACCAGTTCATCGGTTTTCTGGGCCACGATCACGCGGAAAAGGTTACTCGAGCTGACATCGTCCGTTGGCGACAAGAGCTTATCGAAAGCGGCAAGATTTCTCCCAACACATTCAAAAAGACCAACCGAGCTGCGTTGAACGCCATCTACGCCGTCGGAGTAGACCAGCTTCTTGTCGCTTCCAATCCTGTTATCGGTGTTAAAGCTCCATCTCAGAAAAGAGTGCTGACCCGCCCACAGGGCTTCACGAAAGAAGAAGCGATCACCATACTTAAAGCCGCTACGGAAGCAGAAGCTGACCCACTACACATGGCCGACCACACACGCTTCGCTCGCCGATGGCTCCCTTGGCTTTGTGCGTACTCAGGTGCACGGATGGGCGAGGTTGCACAGCTCAGAAGACAAGATGTCTACGTAAAAGACGGAATTGATTGCATCCGCATCACGCCTGAGGCCGGAACCGTCAAGGACAAAGAAGTCCGTGTCATTCCTCTTCATCCTCACCTAGTCGAACAAGGTTTTGTGGAAGCACTGCGCTCAAAGCCCGAAGGCCCATTGTTCTATCCTAGAAATTCCAAGGACGAGGAGCCATGGGGTGTCACTCGCGATAATCTTGCAAAGTGGATCCGCAAAAGTGTCGGTGTCACAGACACAAGGATCAAGCCCAACCATGCTTGGCGTCATCGTTTCAAGACCGTTGCCGATGCCGCTGAGATTGAGGTGAAATACCAGAACCGGATCACCGGTCATACCGCCGCAAACATTGGTGACTTTTACGGCGACAACGAGGAGAAAACCTTGTTCCGCGAAGTCGCCAAAATACCTCGCTACGTAATTGACGAGAACACCTAATCCCTCCCTCTCCATGTCTCCATGTCTCCATGTCTCCTTGCCCCAACCCGAATGCGGGGTGGCGATATTGTGGATGGCAAAACACACACAACTCGCGCAAAGCCTCATGAACGAAGAAACAGAAGACAACTTTGATCCGGAAGAGCCACCCAAGGATCTATTTTTCAATCCTTGGCGCATCCCAATATCTGAGCGCTCGAAGGCTATCGTTGATGAAGCGGTTCGCATGCTGGAGAACTACGAAAAGCACTTCAAGCTCAGGAGGCGAAAACGGAAGCCAAGAGATCAAGATATCTTTGAAGAGACCGTATCGGCTGTCCTATGCGACGTCATGCACCAACATCTCTTGAATGAGCAAGGTGAACCGACCCGGGTTTTCCGGAGGCCATTTGGTTTAAGTTATGCGGCCACTGCCGTTTGCTCCAGCGTGGCGTAATAATGCTCCTCCGCTTCAGCCGGAGGGATGTTTCCTATGGGCTCCAGAAGTCGCCTGTGGTTG
>NZ_KI928928.1:0-4304 GCF_000521215.1 Labrenzia sp. DG1229
TTAACACGCGACTGAAGATGCGCCGCCAAATCCAACACTGAGAGATCTGCCGGATGCGCATCCAAATTTTGGATTGCCGCATGGTTGTCTGGTACGCCCACAGAACCTCCTTCTTAGAACTATTCCGAACCAAAGCTCACATTGCTCTGGACAAACAAGTTATATCTTATAAGATATTTCATTAGTGAACAACCCCTTTTTGTTTCGGCCCTATCCACGCAGCCGAGCACAGAGTATCTAGGAAACTGCATTATGGACTCTTTGGTTACGGAATTCGACGGCGGTGTACTGACCGTTCGGCTCAATCGCCCCGAAAAACTCAATGCACTGAGCGTCGAACTCCATGAAGCCCTAGTCGAGACATGGAAGCGCGCGCGCGACGACGACACAGTCCGGGCGGTTTTAGTCAAAGGAACAGGCGAGCGCGCCTTCTGTGTGGGAAACGATACTTCTGAGCGAGAAGGTGTCCCTGGTGTAGAAGAATTTATGAATAACCGTATCGCGGCTTGGGATTTTAGGACGATCGGTCTTTGGAAACCGGTCGTTGCATCGATCCGCGGACACTGCATCGGTGGCGGTCTGACTCTGGCTCTAGCCTGCGACATGCGCATCGCGTCAGATGACGCTCAGTTCAGTTATCCAGAAGTTGCGCGGGGAGTGCCCAATCTGACCGGCAGTGTCATGCTACCCCGCCTCACCAACCTTGGCGGCGCGCTTGAGTTGCTCCTGCTGGGCGCGCGGATTGACGCCGATGACGCTTATCGGCGCGGGTTGATAAACAGGGTGGTACCGGTAGCCCAACTTGACGAAACCGCAATCGAAACTGCGCACGCTCTTGCTGCGCTACCAACCGTTGCAGCGCAGCTTACAAAGGAAATCGTCTATCGCGGTCTCGAAAGTGCACCCGACACCGCGGTCCGCATGGGGAAAGCGTTTCGGCAGATTTCACATCGGGTTGCCGAAAGTAAGGAAATAGCTGTGGAACCCGTCGACCGTCAGACAGCGTCTTCATAAAAAACCACAAAAAGATATCCAATTGTAAGGAATTTTATTAGTGCATATTCTTATCACGGGTGCCGCAGGGATGATCGGCCGAAAGCTCATCGACCGATTAAGCTCTGGCGGCTTACCGAATAGTGATGAAGCGGTCGATTTCACCTTATTTGACGTAGTCAAAGCGCCCGTACCTCAAAGCAGTTCCGGAACCATCAAGGTGGTGACCGGAGACATCACCGCGCCCGAGACAACCATTAATCTGGTCGCAGGGCGTCCGGACATAATTATTCATCTTGCTGCCGCGGTGTCAGGAGATGCCGAGGGCAATTTCGAAAATGGATATCGCGTCAATCTGGACGGGACACGTTGTCTTTTTGACACTATACGTGTCGAATCCGAGCGATTGGAGTACACTCCACGAATGGTGTTTGCCTCATCGTTAGCCGTATTCGGTGCGCCGCTGCCCAACAAAATTCCCGACACTTATCATCTCACCCCACGGACGAGCTATGGCGTTCAAAAAGCAGTGGGTGAACACCTCCTGGCTGACTATACGAGGCGGGGCATTTTTGACGGCATCGGCATCCGGCTACCAACGATCTGCGTCCGCCCCGGAAATCCGAACAAGGCCGCATCTAGTTTTTTTTCAAGCATTTTGCGCGAACCGCTGATTGGTCAAGAGGCCATTTTGCCCGTGGCAACAACCGTACGCCATTGGTTTGCAAGCCCACGCGCTGCCGTCGATTTTCTCGTCCACGCTGCGACCCTCCCCTCCAGCAAGCTTGGTCCTTACCGCAACATTACCATGCCCGGACTCTCGGCCACCATCCAGGATCAGATCGAAGCACTCAAGCGCTTTGCGGGAGACAGGGCCGCCAGCCTCATATGCCACGAGCCAGACCCTGTGATTGAACGCATTATTTCAAGCTGGCCAGAGAATTTTGATGCCAGTGAAGCACTCAGGCTTGGTTTTCGGGCCGAGGCTTCGTTTGACGAAATTATCAGAGCACATGTCGAGGACGAACTCAGTGGCAAGTTGGAGGCTAGAAAACCATGTTGCTAGGCGCGATTGCCGACGATTTCACCGGAGCAAGCGACCTTGCCAACACTCTGAAGAAGGGTGGGATGGCCACAACGTTGTTCGTCGACACCAACGCCGCGGACGTGCAGTCGGAATGCGAAGCAGGTGTAGTTGCGCTCAAATCACGGTCAATAGAAGTCGACGGTGCTGTCGCGCAATCGATTACCGCTGCCCGGTGGCTCCTTTCGCACGGCTGCAAGCAAATCGTATTTAAGTATTGCTCAACCTTCGACTCGACACCTAACGGTAATATTGGTCCAGTGGCTGAGGCACTACTCGACTTGTTGGGTGCCCAGTTTGCTGTAGTTTGTCCGGCTTTTCCTGAAACCGGGCGCAGTGTCTTTATGGGTCATTTATTCGTCGGCGACCGACTGCTCAATGAATCAGGGCTCCAAGATCACCCCCTAAATCCCATGCCCGACCCGGATATCCGTCGCTGGCTCGGGCGGCAAATCACGGGAAATGTCGGGTTCGTTTCGCATAATGTAGTCAGACGGGGTGGCGCGCAGTTGATCAGCGCTTTTGAAGACGAGGCAGCCAAGGGCCATCGCCTGGTTGTTGTTGATGCGATCAACGAGGGCGATCTTCATCGGCTCGGAAAGGCGGTAGCAGGCCATAAGCTCGTCACTGGAGCATCCGGTATTGCGCTCGGCCTACCAAATAATTTGATTGAACCCGATCGTGCCGTAGGGAAGACTAGCGCTGCTCAGGATGTGCGCGGCCCCGCGGTGGTGCTAAGCGGCTCTTGCTCGCCCGCTTCACTCGCTCAAGTTGCCGAGTATCTTAACGCCCATCCTGGTTTTGCTATAGACCCCGACCGCTTGGTGGCGGGTGATTTGGCGGTTAATGAGGTTGCCGATTGGGCATGGCAGCGCATTGATGAGGCACCACTTATCTATTCTACCGCCGATCCGGCCTCTGTCGCCGCGGCACAAGCCGAACATGACCCGCATGAGCTCGCCTCTTTGATCGAACATTTCATGGGTGCGCTCGCTATTCGATTGACTACACATGGGGTGCGCCGTCTGGTTGTTGCCGGTGGCGAGACTTCAGGTGCCGTCGTTGAGGCCCTCGGCATAGGAAATTTCGAGATTGGGGCAGAAATCGACCCGGGTGTTCCTGTAATGAAAGGCCAAATCGGTGGATCGGCGTTCGGTCTCGCTCTCAAAAGCGGCAATTTCGGTACACAGCAGTTCTTCGAAAAGGCGCTGACGTTTATCGGAACGGCGTGGCCGGAATCTGGGGCTGAGATACAATGAAAACGGAAGCAACGTTGCGAGATGAAATCGTAGAGGTGGGCTACGCGCTCTTTTCACGAGGCTACACCCACGGTTCGACCGGAAATATATCGGTGCCGCTAGAGGATGGATGGTTGGTCACGCCCACTGGCACATCCCTGGGATCACTCGACCCAGGACGACTTTCCAAGCTCAATCTCGGCGGTAAGTTGGTTTCCGGTGACCAACCCACTAAGGAAGCATTCCTCCACCGCTCGATCTATGAAAAACGGAAGTCTGCGGGTGCGGTTGTGCATCTTCATTCCACCCATTCGGTGGCACTCTCTTGTCTGCCAAACACTGATCCCCAGGATGTACTGCCTAAGCTGACGCCCTATGCTCACATGCAGTGCGGGCGCGTGGCCATGGTGCCCTACTTCCGCCCAGGTGATGCGGCCTTGGCCGAGGCTGTCGCCTTGGCCGCTCAAAGTCATTGGTCCATCCTGCTCGCGCATCACGGACCGGTGGTCGCTGGAAAATCGTTGAAGGCGGCAATGTACGCTGTCGAGGAGTTGGAAGAGACAGCCAAACTGGCCCTTTTGCTTCACAGCCAAATCATGGAAACCCTCACCAAGTCCCAGCTCAACGATCTGGAGCAACATTTCCCGCCTTGGAGGCTCGATTGATGCCGCGCTTTTCCGCTAATATTTCGATGATGTTCACCGAGTACGATTTTCTAGACCGGTTTGCTGCCGCGCAGGCAGCAGGTTTTAAGGCAGTCGAGTTTCTATTTCCCTATGACTTCTCCCCACAACAGATCGGTGAGTGCCTTTTTCAACACGGCCTATCCGTCAGTGTGTTCAACCTGCCGCCCGGCAATTGGGAGACGGGTGAACGCGGCATAGCCGCCTTGCCGGGACGAGAGGATGAATTTCGCGCCGCAGTGGAAACAGCCCTGTCCTTTGCCACAGAAGTGCGCGCGGAACGACTGCACGTCATGGCCGGTATTA
>NZ_KI928928.1:4912-14053 GCF_000521215.1 Labrenzia sp. DG1229
CCAATTAACCAGCGTGATATGCCTGGCTATTTTTTWTCCGACGCAGACTTGGCAGTTTGTGTCCTTGAAGAGATAGCGGCACCCAACATCAAACTCCAATTCGACATTTATCATCAACAGGTTATTCGAGGTGACATCATTCGAAGCCTAGAACATCTTTTCCCTCATATCGGACACGTACAAATTGCCAGCGTTCCGGAGCGACACGAACCAAATTGCGGCGAACTCGATTTCGGACACATTTGCACCACGCTCGACAAGTTGAACTATCAAGATTGGGTCGGTTGTGAATACCGACCCCGCGGTATGACAACTGATGGTCTCGATTGGCTTAGACCGTTTCTGACGTAGTTCGTGGTTTGTGAATTCTAGTTTGGTGCCGCTAGTTGCCAGGTTTTACTTTTTGACCGCATCGAGCCTCAGACACGAGAAAACGTGAGTATCTAATATGACATTTTCTTCATCACCAGCAAAAGCGGGTGCTTTATCTGAGGGTATCCTCGTTTCCACTCTGACCCCCTTTGACGATGCGGGTGCGGTGCTCTTTCAGCCCATCACTGATCAGGCGAAGCGGCTTGCGCAGATCGATGGCGTGCTTGGCATCGCCATCAATACCACGGAGCGCGAACGCCTGACCCTGTCGTCAGATGAGCGCGTTGAGATCATCCGCAGAACACGCAAAGGTCTTAGTTCTGGCCAATTGCTGCTCTGCTGTGTTGGGGAACTTTCTAAAGCGGTCACTGACGATGTGCTGGCCTGCCAGGACGCCGTTGCGGACGCGATCATCACCTTCCCTGCCAAATGGGAACAAGGATATGAAAATCAGCCCCTGGAACAGCGATTGGCAGTTCTTGCCGATCTGACAGACCAACTCCCCTTGCCGGTCATTGTGGCACTCGGCAATGGAGAGAAACGTAGATCGGCGTTGAGAGATGAAATCATCGCCCTAGCACAATACAGCGAAAAGGTGATCGGTTTTGACATGGGCGCCGATGACAATGTCCTGCACTACGACCAGGACTACTACGCGCTGAAATCAATCGACCGACCGTTGGCGTGTTTGCCATCTTCTGAAGCCGCCCTTTTCCACAATCTTAACACTGGCGCTGACGGGGTGCTCTCCTGTTTGGCCTTTATCGCCCCACATGAAGTCAGCGAACTCTACCAAGCCACTAGGGAACACCGCTTCTGTGATGCGCAGGTGATCCACAACCGTCTCTCGCCGCTGATTGGACTGCTTGCCGGACATAACCAACAAACCCGCGAAATGATCTATCGCGAGGCCGCGCACTATTGCGGCCTACTCGCCTCAACAGGTGCGCGTGGCCTAACCGGGCCACTGTCCCAACAGCTTAAGACCAAAATTCGCAAAACACTTGACAACATCGGGTTGAAACCTGTTTTGGAACTGCCCTGAACAAGAGCGTCGAACCGGTCACCATAGGCGGGTTGGAACAAGTCTATCATTGCCAGAATGAAGCGCTGAACTATCTTTCGATCCCGCGCGCCTGTTCCTTTCCGATGATAGGATTCCGCGCCTGTTGCTTCACCTGGTCCTGCATCTGCGTCATCACAGGGAACCCCAGTCAGCACGGCGTTGACGCGCCCAATGGCTGCGTGCCGCTCAGGCTCTTTCTTTTGTATCAATGCCGGATCATTGGACAGTCCGTCGCGGATCGTCGCATGACCCCTACCGTAGCGCTCGGACAAAGAGCTTCTCAGGACCTTGACTTCACGAACCGAAGACCTGTCCTGCATAAGGTCCGTCATCTGTTTAGTTTTTACGTCGCCTTCGGGGAGAGCGTTGACTTCCAAAAGGCGCTCAAGGAAGTGCTGCGCGTCCTCAGACAAATCCGGAACCGGCTTTGCCCGCGCCGCGCGCATGGCATCGTGCGCATCGTTGATCCGGGTTTCGGTTTGGCCCATCTGGAGTAACACACCCCCCACCTTGTCTGCCAACAAAGGGGCTTGCTCGAGCGCACTGCGCCGTTCTGCATTTGCGAGGCCAAGTCGTGTCGATCCATTCAGATCACCGTATGACGCGGGGTTGCGTTCCAACTCGGAGAGAAGCTGCGGCGCCTCGCCGGTTTCAACATAGCGCCGCATGACATTCTGCAGAGCGGCCTCTCGATCGGTGAACACACGACCTGCGACATCGCCGGCAACCGCCCGTGAAAATTCAAGGCCAGGGTCGGTCACTACACGCGCGCGCAGCTCAGCTGGGGTGAGAGGCGGGATGTTTGGTACAGCTTCGATGAGCGGTTTGGGCAAAGAGGTTTCGTCCGACATAAGAGCCCTCGCTTCTTGCTGATGGGTTGGGAGCTGTTCATGCGCCTTTGCCTTGAGGGGCTGCAGCGAGGCCTGTGTTTCCGCCCATTGAGCGGCAAAGATCACATCCCAATTGGACTGCGCGAAGGACTGCCACTCCGGTGGTTGCCCGCGCAGCATGGCGGTGTCCGCAGTTGGTTGATGTGATCCGTGGGCGAGAATGGCTTTGCTGCCAATCTGATCACGAACGTTTTGATTGAAATCACGCAGCTCGCTCGCGGTGTTCGCCATGTTGAGCTCGTAATGCGCACTGCGTTTGAAGCCCCGCGCCTTCCGGCCGGCCATGTGTTCCGACGCCAGATTGTGCGATAAGCGTTTCATCGATTGGCTCAGCTGCCGCGAAACCTCTGGCAGTTTCGCGGATCTCGCCACCTGCGACGGACGCAACATCTGTTCACGCATTGGCAAGTTTTTTTCCGGCACAGGCTTGCGCAAACTATCGAAGCGATCCGCCAACCGATCCAGGCGCTCGCGCAGATAAGCCAGGCTCGATTTGACGAAGTCTACAAAGACCTGGGTCGTTGGGAAGCCCCGCCGTTCGGCAAAGCCGCGAACCACCTGGGCATAGTCAACTGTATCACGATAGAGTGCTGTGGAATCCTGCAGGCGGTCCCGGGTCATCATCTCAATGAACTCGCCCGAGCTGCGGAAGTCTTCCCTTGAGGCGTAGAGTTTGACGTCGTCTCGATGGCGCGTGAGCGCGACATAAGAGAGCTGCGCATCCATGGTCGGCGAGAGATAGACGAAGGATTGATCAACCGTGTTGCCTTGTTCCTTGTGGATGGTGCGCGCATAGCCGTGATCGATCGCGTTGTATTCGTTGGCGCGGATCGTGATGAGATCCGAGTGATTATCAACCAGGACATCGAGGCGGTTGCGATCTGCTTTCTGCACGGTTCCGGTCGACCCATTGAAGATACCGAGGCTGCGCTCGTTCTTCAGAAAGAGGACCCGGTCCCCGGGAGCGAAATTGCGCTGGCCTCGCTCGGCACCAAAGGAATGGTCTTGGCCGAGAGCACCGCTCATCCTCAGCGCCTCACGCGCTTCGACGTTCAGCGCGATCACATCCTTGTTGCGATGCGCCATCATGGTGATGTCGGCATTGGCCTGATGATACGGCATCCAGTCCTGAATGAGTGCCGCCCTGGCCTTTTCATTTGTGTCCGACCAGGCAAACTTGTCGCGCTCGATATAGGCACCAAGTCCTGCTTTGGCATCCCCAGACCCAAAGGCAACGGCCGCCTCGCGCATCCAGGGTTCGGATTGCCGAACGACGGAATCCAGTTCGACATAGCCGGTCACATCGACAAAGGCGCGGAAGGCCGCACCCGCCTGAATCGGCTGCAATTGCCGCGCATCACCGAGCACGATCATCCGGCCCCCTGCCCGTTCGAGTTCCCGCGTGATGCGCTCCATCTGGGGCGATGAGACCATGCCCGCTTCGTCCATGATGAAAATCGTTTTGCTGTCAGGCAACAGATTGCCCATGGCCCATTGGTATTCCCAGGAGGCCAGCGTGCGGCTCTCCACGCCGGATTCCGCCCGCAGATTGTCAGCAGCAATCCCCGCCAAGGCGCCACCGATCACGGTGTGGCCGGCGCCCTCAAGTGCGCGACGTGCGGCATCGATCGCGGTGGATTTTCCGGCACCGGCATAGCCGACCAGGGCCGCGGCACCGCCCTCCCCTGTGAGGTGACGCACAACCATTTTCTGCTGAGCGTTGAGTGCAAAACCCCGCGCGCCTTCAAAGTCGCGATAGGCCTTTTGAAGCGCTTTGTCTGAGATGTTCGCACCCGGGCGCGCGGCCAAACCTTCGATGTTCTGCAGCATGCGGTGTTCAAGCGCGACCATGGTTTTGGTCGAAAAGAGAGCATCGCTTGTCTCCTCTCCCGTAAAAGGATCAAAAGATGGCGCGGCCACTGGCACCAACTCATCGAGCGATCCAACACGATAATAAAGCGCTTGGAACTCGGCCGGTGTGCATTCGGTCCTGTGGATCTCACGGGCGATGTTCTGCTTGGTGAAGACGGCTTTTTGCACTGTGATCTTTTTCAGAACCAGGGCAGGATCTTCCGCGTAGCGTTCGTAATTCTCTCGCGCTGCTCGTCGCGCTTTCTCGGCCAGTTCGGACGGCTCGCCCCGGGCATCCATGTTGTCGGCCGCCGGTCCGCGATGCGTCGACGGCACTGCATCGATCCCCATCTCTTCGAACGAGCGATGATCCACACGGATGTCGTGGCCATGTCTGGCAAGGTGATGGTTTTGAATCTCCGCCCAGGCCTCGCGCATTGCCTTCAGCCGTTCCYATGCCGCCGGTAAACTGCTCATATCGGATCTTGCCATCTGAGCCGCGCACCGGCGCACCATCCTCACCAAGAACCGGCACACGTTTCGCACCGAACCCCTCCTCTGTGATCGGCCGCAGGCTCGTCATGATGTGCACATGCGGATTGTCGGACATGTCGTGATACGCCCAATCGGCGGCCACTCCATGCGCGCTCAACTCTCGCACAACGAAGTCCCGGACCAGCTCTATGTTCTGTTCTGTGGTCAACTCCACCGGCAGCGCCAACACAAACTCGCGCATCAGCTGCGCGTCGCGCCTGGTCTCATTGGTCTCAACTGCGTTCCAGAAGAATGCGCTTGTTTCAGCAGCTGTATGGGTCTCGGCAAAGTCGGCAATCCAGGGCGGCGCATTCTCCGGCAACGCAAATTCCGAATGCGCATTCCCGCCCTTGCGCGAGTAATCGATCTCTTCGGCCGTCTCTTCCCGCTCCATCTTTGCGCAATGCCGATAGGCGGCCGCGGCCACGGCGGACCGCCCTGCCCCCTTGCCGATGATCTGCGCTGACAGATGGTAGATCGCCACCCGCTTTTCTCCTTTCCGGCCAAACCGCAAGGCACCCCAAAAGCACCACCGTCTGCCAAATCGACCCTGCCCCGTCGCTCCAACCGGCCTTCGTCGGGATCACACCGCCAAACCCGGCAAGAGTTGCGGCCCTCAAGGGCCGCACCGGTCGCTTGCGACGTATAAGTGCGCCCTTGTTTCCATATTTATCCCATATACATCGTTAAATGTAAACGCTATATATAACGCTGTACTTACTGTTATGATAAATGATGACCTGCTCATCCATGGCTCCCCAAACACGAAAGGCGCACTACAAATGGCGCGCAAATCCAAATCCGTCGCAGACATCGACAAGGAAATCGAGGCGCTCAAAAACCGACGCCTGGAAGCCCTCGAGGCACAGGCCGCCCATATCGGCAAGATCGCTGCAAAGGCGGAGCTCACGATGTTGGAAATTTCGGACGCGGATTTGCTGAAGGAGTTCAAAGCGATTGCTGAGCGATTTCGGGGGCGCCCCGCCCCTTCGCCTGGTCAGGCTCGTTGACGCACAGTTGGTGAAAGCGGACCAGAGCATGCAACGCATCAAACATTCCAAACGCCGAAAAGAGACGCGCAAGAGACTGGAACTTGGCGATGCGGTCATCGCGGCCGGTGCGGGCGATCTTGCACACAGTAAGATCGTCGAGGTCCTTTCAGCGCATGTGGTCGGCACCACCAAAACCGTCCCGGAGCAGAAGCATCACAGCAACGATGACAACACTGAAGTGGGAACCGCGGAGCACGCGCCATGATCCGCAAACCGGAGGATGCGCCCTACAGGTTGTTGATTTTAGTTTCCGCTGGATCGGCTTTGACCGCGCTTGTCTTCGGCTGGTATGTGTTTTTGAAGCTGGCTTATGTGACGGCAGCTGGTGTGCCGGTTCCGATGCAATGGCTCTATATCAAGGCCTGTCTGAACCCGTTTGATCAGGACTATTGTGAGGTCATACGCGCTACGTTGAGCCCGCAATCTGCACATCAGTTCTATCTCGGCGCGACGACGTTCGCGGCACTCATCCTGCTCTCTATCGGTGCCTTTTTCTGGCTGATCTGGGAATGGGGTTTGCGTATCAGACCTCTCATCGTGAAGACGGGTTTGTCGGTTGCGGGCGAGAAAGAACTCGGGTCCGCGACGCGTGCAGAGATTAAAAAAGACGCGCCAGGCCTGTCATGGTTTGGTCCGTTTCAGTTGAGCCGTCTGCGCGAAGTGAACCATTTCCTGATCTACGGCGCGATCGGCGGAGGCAAGACCCAGACCATATTGCCGCTCCTGCGGTCGGTCATGGATCGCGGTGACAAGGCGGTCATCTTTGATTTCAAGGGCGACTATACGCGTATGGCGTATTCAAAGCCCGAAGGATCAAAGATAAAGTCAGAGCCACTGATCCTGGCACCTCACGATAAGCGGTCCATCATCTGGGACATTGCCAATGATTTGGTCGTCGAGGAGGATGCGATTGAAGTCGCCAACCGCATCATTCCTGAAAGCAAGGATCGGTTTTTTTCCGACTCCGCGCGCACCATCCTGGCTCTTTGCATCATCACCCTGATGAAGACCAAGCCCCGCCAATGGACATGGTGGGAGCTTATGGAAACCACGCAGCTGCCTCTCGAGACATTGCAGACATTTGCCAAGCGCTATCACCGCGATGCGATGATCTATCTGAATGCGGACTACCGACAGGTGGCCGCAACGATCTCGACCATGGCCGCCGGTCTGGGGGCGGTTCGGATGCTCGCCTATGGATGGCGGGCCGATGGCGCACAGCGTCAAGCGTTCTCACTGCGCACCTGGCTTTTGGACGAAGAGACAAAAGACCGAACCTTGATCCTGCAACGATCGGGGCGGTTTCAGGATCAATCCGAAGGTTGGATTTCCGCGTTTCTGACGGTGATGTCGTCAACGGTTTCCGACATGTCCTTTGGCGAGAACAAGGACCGAAGGGTCTGGCTCTTTGTCGATGAATTCGCGCAGCTGCCCAAGGTCCACCGATTTGAGGCGATGCTGGAAACGGGCCGCTCCAAGGGTCTCGCCGTGGTGCTTGGCATTCAGGGATTGGAGCAGCTAGTCGCCAAGTATTCCCAACAGGTGGCGGATCAGATCGAGTCCCTGATTGGCACAAAAGTGATTGCCAAGATCAATGTCGGCCAAACCGCGCGTCGCCTTGAGGATCAGTTTGGCAACTCGATCTTGATCACCCGGCGTCAGGACACGGACGGCAGTGGTCGCTTGAAATGGATACGCGATGAGAAGCGGGAGCCGGCCATGCATCGCACGGATTTTCAGACAGAACTGGGACCGCTTCTGCACAAGAAGGGTGTCTACGTTCTGGTCAGCGGGATCGGACGATACATCTACCGGGTGTTGGTGCGTTACTCGCAATCTGATGAGTTGCGAGCCGCGGAAGACCCGGCGACCTGGACCACGAAGCTGCGCGAGATTTTTGATGACGAAGAGGCAATCGCCCGTCAAGAAGACATCACGGCCCAGGAAGAAATGCGCTTTGGCGAAAGAGAACCCGCAGACCGCAATCTCGAGATAGACCGATAAAAGACGTGTGGGGAGCGGAGACAGGACTACCTTTGCAAAACGAATGTCTGAGCGTGGAACTCGGACGCGACACGCCTTGCAAATTCGCTGAGCCGTTCGCGATCGGGATCTTCGGGTTTTGCGTCCGCGGTGCCTGGCCTGGGTATAATTGGCAGGTCTTCTTGTGGTTCGATAACGCGGGTGAGTGTGTCTGGCCTTCTTAGAGCGAGATATTCCAGCTCATCTTCATCAATGAAACCAGTCTCCCGGTCACGGGCCCGCGCCTCCTCGCGTGCTTCGTGGATGGCAACGACCCGTTTGCGGTGCAACTCCTGCGCCTGCGCCCGAGCCTCTGACAACCCTGAAAGCCACTTTGGGATGAGCGCGCGTATCGGGATGTCGGAGAGGCGCAAGGCTTCGTCCAACTGGGTCTGCAGGTTTGTAATCGCATGCGCTGTTACGGGCTTTGGCGTTGAGAAGAGATAGCACGTGCCGGAAGACAGCGACGCTTGATTGTAGCACACCGCGTGGCGCGCACCGTCAGTGATCGGACCAATGTTTGAGGGGTTCACAAAGACGGAGTGGTCTGAGACGAAGCCGTGCTGCCAGAGGTGATTGAGGTCCGCATTCAGATAGAAGTTCGGGGCGCAATAGTAGACGTGGTCGTGCTGCGCGTTGAGGCCCACCAGCATTTCATGCTGTTTGGATGTGACCGAGCTGGTGATCGGAAAGCGGCGATAGGGTGCGTTGAGCGTGCCCGCTGACAGCTTCGCCTCTTTGGCGTTATTGGTCTTGAGGTGTTCGGCAAGCTTGAATTGCAGAAAGAACGGTATGGCACCGAAATCCATCTCAACATCATAACCACCGCAGGTTTGGCCTTCCATTTTGAGGCTGGGAAAGATGGGAACAGCTTGGCAGCCAAGCGAGGTGGCCAGTTCAGAGACGAGGGAGAAGCCGTAGGTAAATTCGCTGAATTCGGCGCGCATCGATCCAGCCCGCCTAGAAGGTAAATATGCCGGTGCCTTTTGGGTTGGGTTTGATCACCTTCCCGTTTGGCGCCTTCAAAAGTTGCGACTTTGGGATCAACGGAATAAAGGCCGTTGCGATTGTGTTGATTGAGAAGACCGGTCTCAAAGAACCGCGAGCGCCAGCGCTGGATCGTGATCGTTGATGTGCCGACGCGCAGCGCGCTTTGTTCCAGAGTGCCGAGATATCCGCTGCCCTGGATGTCCTGACAGATGTCGGCAAGCACGCGGCAGTCGCTTGTTTTCGGCGGGTCTTTGCGGTTAGGTTGGGTTTTGACCTGGAACGGAAACAAATCGACATTGACGCCGAGCTCCGACCGGTCTTTGGAGGTCTAGAAGTCGGTTTGGGCCGGGCCCTAACTAAAAAA
>NZ_KI928929.1:0-10716 GCF_000521215.1 Labrenzia sp. DG1229
ATACATTCGGACACAACAGAAACCGGTTCATCGAAGCAACCGACCATCTGATCAACCCACCGTTTGGGCTGCCAAGTCCGCGCCAGATGCAGTTAATTTGAGACTGAAAGCAAAGCAAATCTCAAATTAAATGCCTAGCCGATCAAAAACCGCCGCAATCTTACATTTAAGTGCCAAGTGACATCAGGAACTTAACGTCCATCTGAATATGGTGTCCGGGAACTTGTTTCTGATATCGTTTGGTGTGAACCTTGCGTATGCGGGTGCCGCGTGGAAGGCGGTTCAATCCATGGCGGCGCAGGATGCGTGAGACGGTCGCGTCAGACATCCTGATGGCGTGATAGCGCTCCAGATACCAAACGATCCGCATTGGGCCGAGATGGTATTTGCGGCGAAGATACAGCACCTTTTCCTCGCGCTCAGGCGGTGTCCGATTGGCATGCCATTTGGGGATGGGCGGCGCATTTATCAGGCCAGCTTCGCCTCGCTCAGCATAGGCATTACGCCAACGATAAAAACTGGCGCGGCCAATCCCAAAATACCGACAGGTCTTGGCGACGTGGCCGATCTCATCAGCGTGCCGAAGAATGCGAAGTTTGCGCTGAATCTCTCGTTGGTCCTTGCTCATGAACATCTCCTTTTCCCAAAAACTGAGAGATTAAAAGAAATGTCTCGCGAGTAACGGCATATCTACAGCTCCAGCGTCGCAACCGATGCGCCCGCCGTCACACTCACCAACAGCTTATTCTTCAGGCTGGTTTTCGAAACGATCTCCGCAGCAACGGCAGGAATGATCTGCGGCTTTACGGCAAGTAGGACGGTGTCGACTTGGGTCACGGCATCCACAATATCGTCGGTCGTCCGAACACCATACTCCAGCCGAAGCCGCTCTCGCGTATCGGCATTTGGATCGGTGACGATGATAGGACGCGAGCCGATATCACCTGCTTTTATGCCTGCAATGATCGCGGTGGAAATGTTGCCCCCGCCGATGAAAGCAATCCTTGTCACTCCTAAACCTTTTCTTGCTGTGCTTGTTGGTTCCAGGGAACGCCCCCGGACATTGTGGCGGGGAAAACCCAATGATCATCCCTCGAAGAAGAGGCGGCGCGGACCGGATCGGCGTCACCACGATGCTCTCCGGAAGGGAGAAACGGTGGCGAACAAATCTGCACCCGATTCAAAAGACTAGTCACGCAGACCCCTTTAGCTAGTTGAATAAACTTTCGTGGAACACTTGAATGGCGCGCGATAGTTCTTCCAAGTCGATGGAGAGGCCTGCACCTCTAATTGTGACCTCGAAGCTAGAGTTGTTCTGATCCGCACATGTCAGAAGATCATTGAAAATAGAAATGCCGCAAGTATCTTTGACGACCTTGCCGGCCAAAATTGCGTCCTCACTTCTGGATCGGAAGGTAACATTAAAACTGTTTGCTTGAGGCGGAAAAGGAGAAATCGAGAATTCGTTATACTTTACGAAGCAGTTCGCAACTTCTACCGCTTTCTTGTGAAATTCTGACATCAAAGGGAGCCGACTATCAAGAGATTGCAGAGCAGACAACAGAACAGGAAAAGATCTTAAAGCCCGACCTCCAGCCCTCCGCTGCCAAATCTTTGTTTGCTCTATCACCCATGTTGGGCCGACCAATGCACCACCGGACAACCCCCCAAAGCCCTTGTCGAAGGCCACATACACGGTGTCAAACAGGTGCGAGATTTCCGAGTGCGCTCTACCGTAATACGGCTGGCTCTCCCACAGACGGGCCCCATCAAGGTGCAAGTAGATTCCTCTTCGTTTTGCCACCAAAGAGATATTGTTTAGCTCCTGCCAGGAGGGCATCAATCCGCCAAGTCTCCGCAATGGCAGCTCAATAGTTACTGCACCAACTTCCTCAACTATTGCCTCCAAATCACGAGCTTCCGTAGCTCGATCATAGTCGCCTAGCGCTAAGCTTTTCAAACCCCACAGCTCCGAGTACGCTTTTGCCTCATACTCTTCGAAATGAGAACGTGGGTGCATCGCTATCCTTACGCACTTCGCGCGATCCGCCAATGTGCGTAGGGTGGCCATCTGAGCAAGTTTCCCACTGGGCATCCAAACTGCAGATGGCTTTGCCAGGATGTCTGCGATTCTCGACTCGAGCTTCTCAAATAAGTCACCGCTCATATACTTATCAGCGGTCACATTCCCTGCGTAGCGCGAAAGTTCAAGAAGCAGATCTGCCGGAACTGGCGGTTCGTCAAATGATAAGTTACGCATGGTCAAGAACCGTACTCCCCTTATTGCTGATTAAATTCGGATAAGGGGCCCGGCTGCGATTTGTATTCGTACCCTGATGCCAACAACAGGTCACGTGAATAATCGTGCAGCATGTTGCCTCTTCGGAGCTCCGCCGTCGAAACAGTCTCGACAAGCTTACCATGCTTCATGAAACCCACTACATCGCACATATGAGCCACTACAGGAATGTCATGTGAGACTAGTAAGTATGTTAAGCCTCTTGACTCACGCAGGTCGCTAAGCAGGTTGAGAATCTCTGCCTGCACCGATACATCCAAAGCAGAAGTTGGTTCGTCGAGTAACAAAAGCCTTGGTTCCGGTGCGAGGGCCCTAGCAATGGAAACTCGCTGTCTTTGTCCACCTGATAGTTGATGCGGGTAGCGAAATCGGAATTCTTGTCCAAGACCTACGTCATCCAATAGTTTTTGTATTCGCTTCTCGGAGTCGGTGAACTCATGCAAATGCAATGTCTCAGCGAGAACCCGATCAACAGTCTGACGTGGATGCAGAGAACCGTATGGATCTTGAAAGACCATTTGCACGGCCTTGTAAAAGTCCTTTGATCGAGCGACACATAACTGACTTCCGTCTATTTCGATTTCACCGGAGAGGTTTCGAATTAGGCCAACTATTGCGCGCAAGATCGTTGATTTTCCGGACCCACTTTCACCTATTAAGCCAAAACTGGATCCCGTGGTAACCTGAAACGAAACCTCTTTGACAGCGTGTATATGTACTTCACGCCCTCCAAACCAAACACCAAGATTTTCAACTCGTAACATGATCGATCTTCTCGATTGAATCCGAACCTATGCCCCATGACGGATCGCGATCCAGTGTCTGTAGACGTTGCACGGGGCTCTCGAATCTTGGCATGCATTTCAGCAATCCCTGAGTATACGGATGCACCGCCCTATTAAGCTCATTTGCACGGCACTCGTCAACAATAGCGCCTCTGTACATAACCATGATTCGATCGCAATACTCGGAAACCAAGTTTAGATCGTGACTAATAAATAGTAATCCCATACCGCGATCCTTGACCAAATCATCAATTAATCTCAATACCTTCCTCTGGACGGATACGTCTAAGGCTGATGTCGGTTCATCGGCAATGAGAATCTGCGGCTGTGGGGCAACCATCATTGCGATCATGATTCGTTGTGCCATTCCACCAGACAATTCGTGTGGATATGCACTCAATACTCTCTCCGCATTGGAAATTGAAACGCTCCGAAGTAGATCTAGGGACCTGATAAAAGCGTCGGACTTGCTAATTCTTGAATGCGACAAGAATGCTTCGGATATTTGTTCTCCCACACTCAGCACTGGGTTCAATGAATATCGAGCATCTTGCAGCACCATAGAGATCTGTCGGCCGCGTACTTGCCCGAACTCGCGTTCTGACATGGTAAGTAAATCACTGTCACCAAGGCTGATACGGTTCGCGCTTATTTCTCCAGGTGGTCGTATCAGTCGGAGGATGGCCCTGCCGATTGCCGTCTTACCTGAGCCGCTCTCACCGACCAGACCTAGTCGTTCCCGGCCAAGTGTAAACGAGACTCCTTTAACGGCGTCGACGACGCCATTGTGAGTGGGAAACCTGACCTGCAAGTCTTCGACCTTAAGTAACGTCATGATTTGTGTGCCTTTGGGTCGATTACATCGCGGAGCCCGTCACCGAGTAGATTGAAACCTAGTGACACGAAGAAAATTGCGAGCCCTGGGAAAGTTGCGACCCACCAACTGTCCAAAATAAATCTGCGTCCCTCTGAAATCATGGCTCCCCATTCGGGACTGGGGGGCTGTGCGCCTAGACCCAAGAAACCTAGTCCCGCCGCAGTTAGTATGATCCCCGCCATGTCCAGTGTAACTCTTACAATGAGCGATGAAATACATAGTGGCCAAACGTGGAGAACAACAATTCTCAAGGGCCTCGCTCCCTGAAGTTTGATAGCCGCAATGAATTCCGACGATCTGATGGTTAAGGTTTCGGCTCGAGCGATGCGGGCATAAGGTGGCCATGCCGTGAGTGAAATGGCCAATACCGCGTTCTCAATGCCGGCTCCAACGGCAGCAACAAACGCCAACGCTAGAACCAATCTTGGGAAAGCGAGGAAAATGTCTGTTAGCCCCATGAGAAAACTATCGACCCACCCACCCACGTAGCCCGCGACGGTGCCAATCAGCAGGCCAAAGACTGGCGCAATTGCAATAACTAGAGCAACGACTAGCAAAGTAATTCTCGAGCCGTAGATGAGCCTGGACAGAATATCCCGCCCTAAGCTGTCCGTACCAAGCAAATGGCCTTCGGTCAGCGGTGGACTTAGCCTTGCCTGCAAATTCTGCGAGTAAGGGTCCATTGGGGCAATAACGGGAGCAAAACAGGAAATTAGTACAAGGCAGGCAATTATAAGAATGCCAAACATCGCTAAACGATTTTTGCCTAGCAAGATGCACAGTTTATAGGCTGCAGAGACCCTCGCTTGCGTACGAGATGAAGGCTGGTCACTCTGAAGCCAATCTAGAAGTTCGTAAACTGTGGCCATCTACCGTGTCCTTGGGTCCAAATAGCGATACAGAAAGTCGGAGCTTAAATTCAGAAGAATAAATACTGCGCCAACCAGAAAGGTGCCACCTAGAACAGCATTCATATCTGCTGATAAAAGAGCAGTAGTGATATAGCTACCAATACCGGGCCAACTAAACACGAACTCTGTCAGTACGGCACCTTCAAGTAGATTGCCGTAGCTAAGAGCAATGACCGTAACTAGGGGGACTCGAATATTCCTGAACACATGGCGTCGGATAATGGTTGTCTCTCGAACTCCTTTTGCGCGTGCCGTAAGCACATACTCTGAATTGAGTTCGTTGAGCATAAATGATCGCGTCATGCGGCAAATGTAAGCGAGTGAATAATATCCAAGAACAGAAGCTGGAAGAATAATATGTGCAAGTGCATTCTTGAACGTCGCGGTATCGCGCGCTAGCAAGCTATCGACCAGTATTGCGCCCGTTACGTTTGGAATGGTGTCCATATACACAATATCCAGTCTCCCTGGTCCGCCTACCCAGCCCAACTCACCATAGAAGACAAGAAGACCGATCATCCCGAGCCAAAAAATTGGCGCTGAGTACCCCATAAGTGCGATTATCCTTACGGTTACGTCAATCCATGTGCCAGGTTTTATCGCTGAAACAATGCCGAGCGGTACGCCAAGTAGAACTCCGATGGCAATTGCGATCGTAGACAGTTCCAAGGTTGCGGGAAATACACGTAGGAGATCATCTAACACAGGCCGAGCGGTCAACAGGGACGCCCCGAAGTTACCCTGTAATACATCTGAAAGGTAGTAGTAGAATTGAACTATCACAGGTTTGTCGAGGCCCATATCGATGTAGGTTTGCTCGTACGTTTCCTTTGAAGCTTGTTCGCCCACAACGGCTAAGACGGGGTCAATCGGCATGACTCGGCCAATTAGGAATGTGATAAGTAAAAGCCCAAGAAGTGTAACCGAAACCCTCAACAGCTTGGAGATGCTGGTCGTAATCGGTGAGTGGAGCAGCGCCTTTCGGCGCTGCGTCCATTGGATGGTCCGAGTTTCGCTCATTTGGTCACTTGCCAAAAAGCTGCGTATGTCACGGCTTGGCCAGTTGAGAATCCGTTTACGTTGTCGCGCATTGCCGTTTGAGCGGATTGCTGGAACATGATGGCAAAAGGGGAGGTGTCCCGGAACCCGGACTGAATATCCTGGTACATTTCAATCCTCATCTCTCGATCATTTTCAGTGAGCGCTCTCTCAACCTTTTCGGTAAGCCCGGCCGCATCCCATGCGTTTCTCCACGTCAACCGTCCCGTAGCATTTGCTTCTAAGGAATTGTCTGGGTTGTAGGCAAACGTACCTGCATTGGTGTGCGGGTCTGGGTAGCTGGGTCCCCAGGCACCAATGTATACATCGAGCTCGCGTGCGCGATAGCGGCCCAAATTGACTTTGGCTGTAGCTACTGAAATTTCTAAGAGAATTCCAGCTTGCGCGAATGTGTTCTGTAGTGATTGAGCAATCTCCATACGATCCTGGACGTCTCGCACACCGATCTCAATTTCAAGCTCGCCGACTCCGACGGATTCCAGCAACTCTCTGGCCTTTTCCACGTTCAATTCGAAGGGGTTATCATCCACGGCTCCCAGAAAGCTCGTAGGTATGAAGTTTTGATGGACCCGATACTGGCCCTTTAGGAAGCTATCTTGCATAGCATCATAGTCAATGAGATACTTGATAGCTTTACGTACTTCAGGCTTGGCCAGGATTGGATGGTTTTGGTTTAGAGAAACATACATTAGTCCACCCTTAAGTTCCTCCTCGACCTTAATACCATTCTCGCTTTCTATACCGGCTATATCATCAGGAGTTAGATTGCGTGCGATATCCACATCCCCGCGCTGGAGCTGAAGTCGTTGTGTAGCGCTCTCTTGAGTATGAACCAGAACCACCCTCTTCATTGGCGGTGCGCCGTGAGAGTATCCGTCATTTGCCTGCAATGTTACACTTTCGTTGGGCTTCCAGCTCTGAACGCTGTAGGCACCCGAGCCCGCCGTGTTTATCTTCAGCCAACTATTTCCCATATCGCCATCGACTTCATGGGACATAACAGTTTCGCGATCCACAATGCTTCCAATACTTGCGGTGAGGCAATTGAGTACAAACGAGACTGCGTATGGGCGGTCTGTTGTTATCATTAGCTTATCGTCATCCGCGAGAATTGTTTGACGGACATTCTCAGGCGTAAATCCAAGTTGCGTAAGAGTCGAAGAAGGCGTCTTGTTGAGAATTACAGCTCTTTGGAGGGAGAACGCAGCGTCCTCTGATGTGACTGGATTACCGGAGTGAAATTTGATGTCATCTCGTATAGTGAACGTTATTGTTCTTCCGTCGGAACTGACAGTCCAGCTTTCGGCAATCTCCGGCTGATATCCACTCTCCAGGTCGTCGGGGTAGTAGTTGATTAGTTTTTGATAAACATTTCGGATAATATCCGAACCAGTGAATTCGTAGCTTTCCGCAGGATCGAGTGTAATTAGACTGTCGATTCGGTCCGCAATGACAAGTACGTCTGGGGGCGTTTCTGCGGACACCATTTTTATGTTCGCTGTTATTCCCGTGCAGGCGATCAAGCCAATTGCTAGGCGCTCTAGTAGTCTATTCATTTCGAATCTCCACTGTTGGTTGGTTAGAGCCGCATTCTTCCCAGGTAGTTTTCAGGACCCGCAGCCAATTGGCCCTGCAGATCTTCTCCACAAGTTCGTCTCCGTAACCGTGTTTTTGCATGGCGTTAATGAGCTTTGGCAACGTACTTACGTCTGCGATCTCCCGAGGTGTGATAGTTCCATCATAATCGGATCCCAGACCAATACAGTCTTCACCCAGTATTCCGAGTAGGTGATCAAAGTGACGTAGTACTTGATCAATTGGAACGTCGGAAAGTTTTCTGCCATCGTCCCTCAAGAATGAGACTGAAAAATTTATTCCCACAATTCCATTAGTAGACGCGATTGCTCTTAATTGATTGTCTGTCAAATTGCGCGCGTGTGGGCAAATTGCGTGTGAGTTAGAGTGGCTCGCCACGAGCGGATGACTCGTGACTTCAGCAACATCCCAGAATCCCGCTTCATTTATGTGCGAAAGGTCGACGATGATACCAAGTTGGTTGCACCGAAGAACGAGCTGTCTTCCCAATTTTGATAAGCCGTCGCCAATGTTCGGAGATGATGGGAAACTGTAAGGCACGCCTTGTGCAAATATGGTTGGTCGGTTCCAAACTAACCCTAGGGAGCGCATGCCTGCAGCATATAGAAGTTCTAGAACATGTAACTCGGGATCAATTAAGTCGGCGCCCTCGACGTGCAAGACAGCTGCGAGCCGGTTCGAGTTCATTGCCTGGCGAATGTCCGCACTGCACAAACACAGTTTCAGTAGCCCACGAGACTTTAGCTCGAGAAGAAGAGCCACCTGACCCTTGATGCGCGCCAAGGCGTCCGTCCAATGAATTGGTTTCGGATTCGGAATGTGATAGGTTGCCTCGCGGAGTGTCTCGAGATTTGCAGGATTGCGATCGTCTGGCACGTAAACCGCGAACAGCCCTCCAGCGAAACCACCTCGTTGTGCCTTCACTAAGTCGAGCGCAGTGTCACATCCAAATTCAAACAGCTGAACAGCCTCATCTACGCCGAAACGTTCAAGCGCAGACAGCACATCATTGTGCCCATCGAATACCTGAGTAACTTCCAACAGCAAAGATCCTCCTGCGGCTCCGCACTTGACGACGCCGGTGCAAGCATGCCAATACGAATTCGCATATACAACATGATTTTCTATTCATTGGTGAATAGAGCTATGCATCCAAGTGGGGGCGTGACTTGGCTGGTGCGAAGAATGGCTACCATTCGGTACAGGAGTACCGTGCTCTACGGGCTGTACTTACAGATGGTACGACTGCTGGAGCAGCAAGACTGTTGGGCCGATCTCAACCTTCGGTGAGTCGCGACTTGGCCAAGCTTGAGGAAAGGCTTGGTACACTTCTATTTGAGAGGGAGTCGGGACGTCTTGTTCCCACACAAGAAGCCGTGAGTTTGGATGCACGCTTGGATAGTCTATTCAGCGCATTGGATGAGTTAGAGAATGTAAGCGCAAAGAAGAATGAGCAGCTTCGGATAATTTCAAGTGATACCTACGCTCACGAGTTCTTGCCTCGACTGATCAGTGGTTTTCAGGAAAATCACCCAAATATGCTAATTACATTAGAGGTAGCTGGCGCCGAAGTGCTTCTTAAGGAAATATCTGCGGGCAACTTTGATATTGGAGTATCCAACGTGGAGCAAACTAGAGCTGGCGTAAAGATTTCTACCTTCTCTACGAACTCCGCTGCATGTGCGATTCCTGAGAAGCACAAGTTGTCCAAGAAGAAGGTAATTTCGATGTGTGACCTAAATGGCCAGCGTATAATCCTCCCAACGTATCCTCATATACAGCGATCCTTGTTCGAGCGGCACATAACCGAATCTGGCATAGAGGTAGATATAATTGCTGAGTCTTCTACTTTCCAGTCAGCTGTGAGATTTGCCTCTTTTAACTCTGGAATTGCAATAATAAATCCTTTCCCTCTAAGTCATTCTTTGATTGAGGGAGTTGTTATACGCAGGCTCACGGCCAACATAGTGTATAATGGGTACGTGTTCACACCTCAGGAAAATAAATTGCCATGGGCTGCCCGCGCCTTTCTTCGTATTTTAAAGCTGTATGCAAAATCCAACGAATTCTCAGCATAATATATCGCTTGCAGAACTGGGGTTTATGAAATGGTAGCCGAATTTGTAGGAAAATACCTGTTTCCCCTAGTCATGTGAATCTAAAGTTCGCTGCATAGGGTTCGCTCTGTTCGCTGGCAGAACCTGACCTGAGACCTTAAACCTCCTCCACTTTTGAGTAGGATCTGTCCCAAGCATTGGAGACGGAATATGAAGAACTGTAAGCGGCTCGTTGATCCCACCTATGCAGTGTAATTCCACGGTAGAAGTTGATCGATGTCTTTTTGTTTATGGCCATTGACGATAGCTGTGAGAACGCCGGTTAGGTATGTGTGCGGCTCAACCTGGTTCAGTTTGCAGGTCTCGATGAGTGACGCGAGCATTGCCCAGTTTTGCGCACCCGCTTCGTGACCGGCAAATAGGGCATTCTTTCTTTGTAGGGCAATGGGGCGGATGGTGCGTTCGACGGCGTTGCTGTCCATCTCGATGCGGCCATCGGTCAGGAACAGGGTCAGCCCGTCCCAGTATTTGGCGATGTATTTTAGGGCCTCGCCTGTTGGTGACTTGGCAGAGACTTGGCCACGGGCGTGATCCAGCCAGATTTTGAACGCCTTGATGATGGGTTCGGACTTTTGCTGACGGATGGCCATGCGTTCTTGGGCAGATGTGCCACGCGCCTGTGCTTCGATCCGGTAGAGGGACGCAATCTGTTTAAGGCCGTCCTCTGCGATAGGGGCCACATTGTTATGGGTCAGTTCATAGAGCTTGCGACGCGCGTGCGCCCAGCAATATGCCAAATGGATCGGTTGATTATCGCGCAGATCAAGCACGCGGTTGTACCCGGCATAGCCGTCCACCTGTAGAATGCCGCCAAATCCTTGCAATATCTCAGATGCGTATTTACCGGAACGTCCGGGTGCGTAAGTAAAAGCCACGCCCGGTGGCTCCGGCCCGTTCCAAGCGCGGTCATCACGGGCGAGTGCCCAGAAATATCCCTTCTTTGCTTTGCCGCGCCCAGGGTCGAGAACTGGTGCAGGCGTCTCATCCATAAACAGCTTCGATGACTGTTTGAGATGCGCCAGCAAGGCATCATGGACGGGCTTCAACTCATGTGCCGCTTTGCCCACCCAAA
>NZ_KI928929.1:11157-18773 GCF_000521215.1 Labrenzia sp. DG1229
TTTGCCCACCCAAAACGCCAAGGTAGATCGGTCGATATCGACGCCCTGCCGCGCGTAAATTTGGGACTGGCGATAAAGCGGTAGGTGGTCTGCGTACTTTGACACGATGACGCTGGCGATGCTCGCTTCCGTTGGCATGCCGCCTTCGATGAGGCGCGGTTTTGCGGGGGCTTGCACGATCCCAGCTTCGCATGAGCGACATGCATACTTGGGACGCCGCGTGACGATAACGCGGAACTGTGCAGGCACGATATCCAGCCGTTCGCTGACATCTTCACCAATGATGTGGCGCTCGGCTCCACAGCCACAGGTGACATCAGGTGCTATGACTTCCTCGATCCGCGGGAGGTGCTTTGGCAGAACACCGCGCCCTTTGGCTGGCTTTGTCGCGCCTGCCGTCTTGGGTGGATCAATCGCTTCATCCTCAGCATGAACAACGGCCATGGCCGTCTCGATATCTTCGAGGGCGAGGTGATATTGATCTGGGTGGCCCTTCTCGGACTTTGCGCCGTATAGGGCGCGCTTGAAGTCCGCGAGTAGCTTCTCAAGCCGGATGATGCGGTCTTCTTTGCGCTCAATGATGCCGTCTTGCTCAGCCATCGTCGCCTGTGAGGCCATGATAATGGCCTTGAGTGCGTCAATATCGTCAGGAAGATCAGCAGCAGAAGCCATGCTCGCCAACTACCAAAATCAGAGGCGGCCCGCCTGTGCAAAGCGCCGTCCGAGTCATTCTGCCGCAGCCGGTGGACGGACCTCTAAAGCGGTCACACGACGCCAGTCCAGACCCGCAAACAAGGCTTCAAACTGGGCAGCGTCAAGCCGCAAAACACCGTCTTTAATGGTGGGCCATTTGAACGCATTTTGCTCAAGCCGTTTGTAGGCCATCACCAGACCAGTGCCATCCCACCAGATCATCTTCAGCCGGTCGGCGCGTTTGGCACGGAACACATAGACCGCACCATCAAAAGGCTTCTTTTTGAGATGGCTTTGCACAAGGGCAGCCAATCCGTCATGCCCCTTGCGGAAGTCGACAGGTTTGGTTGCAACAAATATCTGCACGCCATGCGAAGGATGGATCACAGTGCCGCCGCGATCTCGGCAACCCGCGCGGCGGGCGTGTCCGCAGAAAGGCGGATCGTCACGTCGCCCTTCAACACATCGATCACTCCGATCTCAACTTGCGCCTCAACCTCAGTTAGGTCTGACAACGACAGGGCCGGTTCCTCAATCGTTACCGGAACAAAGGTAACCACGCCATTGTCACCGCCTGCCTGATGCTCGTGGGATGATCTAAGAGACGTCGCTAATGACGTCATTAGCGACGTCTCTTATGCGGGGTCTGGGATGCGTGGTGAAATTCTTGGGGTGGAGCGGCGGCGCTTTTGGCATGACGACGACAAGCTTGAGATTGTCGCGTCGGTTGGGATTGCCGGGGCGAGCGTGACGCAGGTTGCGCAGCGCCATGAGATTAAGCGACAACAAATTTACGCGTGGCGACATGAGCTGAAGAAGAAAGGCTTGTGGTCGCCCGATGCCGGGGCGCTTTTCTTGCCGCTGGACATGCCCGTGACTGCAGGAGTGCCGGTGGCGCAGGCCCCGGTCGCTGAGCTACCGCCTCCAGTTGCTGTTGAATTGCGCCTGCGTGGCGGGCGCAGTTTGCATTTTGAAAGCACGATTGATCCTGCTGCGCTGTCGGCGCTGATCCGTGTGGTTGACGCTGCATGATCGGCCCGGGCACCGGAGTGCGTGTGTATCTGGCCTGCGGTGTCACGGATATGCGCAAGGGGATTGCAGGGCTGGCGGCGCTGACCCAGGATGTCTTGCGACAAAAGCCGACGAGTGGCGCGGTGTTTGCGTTTCGAGGCCGTCGGGGTGACCGGATCAAGCTTCTGTTTTGGGATGGGCAAGGGTTTTGCCTCTATTACAAGGTGCTTGAGCGGGGCCGTTTCCCTTGGCCGAGCGCCAAGGATGGCGCGGTGCGGATGACATCTGCGCAGCTTGCGATGTTGTGGGAGGGGATCGACTGGCGACGTCCTGATTGGGGTGCTCCACCGGCGCGGGTCGGATGATTTTTTCGTCCAGCTTACCTTATTTATATGGTTCTCTTGCCTGATTTTTGGTAGTCAAGCGCATGTCGAAACCCGCTGAAAACCTGCCCGATGATCCCGCCATCTTGAAGGCGATGATCGCGGCTTTGCAAGCGGAGAATGCCAAGATATCGGCCACGTTGCGGGTTCACGACCAGCTGGTTCAGGCGCTTCGTCTGCGGATCGCCAAGCTCCAGAAACTGGCCTTTGGCAAGTCCTCGGAAAAGATCGAGCGCGAGATCGAGCAGCTCGAACTGGCCCTCGAAGACCTATTGGTCGCCGTGGCCGAAGACGATGACGCGCCCATCAACGAAGGGCAGGATGAGCCGTCACCGGAAGCTGCCGATGCGCCCGCTTTGCGGCGTCGGCCACGTGTCTCGGATGCGACCCCGCGCGAGCGTCGTGAACTGGACCCCGGTGCCTGTTGCCCGGACTGTGGCGGCGATCTGCGCGTGGTGGGTGAGGATGTCAGTGAATTGCTGGACATGATCGCCGCCCAGATGAAGGTGATCCAGATCGCCCGGATCAAGAAGTCCTGCCGCCGTTGTGAGCGGATGGTGCAGGAGCCAGCCCCCAGCCGCCCGATCCCGGGAAGTATGGCGGGGCCAAACCTGCTGGCACATGTTCTGGTCTCGAAGTTCGACGATCACCTTCCCCTCTATCGCCAGCATGAGATCTTCGCCCGCATGGGGGCGGACATTCCCGAAAGCACGCTTGTCGGCTGGTGCGGCCGTGCCATGAAGACTCTGTCACCACTGATTGAGCAGATCGAAGCCGACATCATGGCCAGCGACCTGCTGCATGCGGACGACACACCCATCCGGGTGCTGGATCGCTCTTTGCGCGACAAGGGACTTGGCAAGGGTGTCAAACAAGGCCGCATCTGGGCCTATGTGCGCGATCAACGCCCTTGGGCGGGGTCATCGCCACCGGGTGCTGTCTATCGCTTTGCGCCAGACTGGAAGGAAGAGCACGTTCTTGACCACCTATCCGATGCGCGCGGCATCCTTCAGGCCGATGGCTACAAGGGCTATGCCAAGCTCTATGCGCCTGAACCCCATGGCAAACCGCGCTTGCGCGAGGCGGCCTGCTGGGCCCACCTGCGGCGCGACTTCCATGACTTCTGGACCTCGACCAAGTCCGAGATCGCCCGTGAGGCTCTCGACCGGATCGGTAAGTTCTACGATGTCGAGCGCGACATCAACGGTCAGCCCGCTGATGTCCGCTATGCGGCGCGGCAAAAGCTGAGCCGACCAAAGGTCGAGGCATTCTTTGCCTGGTCCGAACAGCAGCTCCTGCGCATCCCGGGCAAAAGCGATCTGGCCAAAGCCTTCCGCTACGGTCTCGCCCGGCAGGACGCTTTCAGCCTGTTTCTGTCTGACGGGCGTGTGGCCATCGACAACAATCCCGCTGAACGCGCCCTGCGCCCGATTGGAATAGGACGGAAAAACTGGCTCTTCGCGGGCGCCGATACCGGTGCGGAAACGCTCGCGCGTGCAATGACCGTTATTGAAACCGCCAAGCTGAATGGTCTCGACCCACTGGCCTATCTGGCAGACATCCTCGACCGTATCCACGATCACAAGATCAACCGGCTGGATGAACTGCTGCCGTGGAATTGGGTGCCGCTGGCCGCTGCCCATTCACAGGCCACCTGATGGCTGCGGTGACCCATGTCTGCAGCATCGACTACGTCGCCAAAATGTTGGGCGAGGATGCCGAACTTCTCGAAGCGATCATCTACAACGACGACAACCTGACCTATGGAAACATCGTCAGCGTTTACGTCGGACCCGACGAAACAGTCACCGCACTGACCGATTACGGGATCGAAGAGCTGACGGACATGATCCGCGCCGCTCGTATCACCAAAAAGAACTGGCATGAGTTCCTTGATGACTTCGTGGACGACACCGATCTCGCCGCGCGCATCAAAGCGAAATCGCCGCGGTAACAATGGGGTGGTTACGAACAAAGGACACGCCTTCCAGATTCGGAAGGACCAACTTGCCCTCCCGAGCCATACGCCGCCAATCTGACAAATGGCTCGGCACCATGTCGTAGCGCCCGGCCACGCCCTTGACCGTCGCGCCCTCAACCAACGTCTCTGCAACAATCCGCGCCTTAAGCTCATCAGGCCAACGTCGTTGCCCCCTAGGTCCGCGCATCGCATCAACGAGAAACTCGCTCATAGCCTCCATGAAGAAACTCCCTCAAATCCATGAGGCACGGACTCGCAAATTAAATCGATGAGGAAAAGGTGGGGCCGACGCCCCGCTTACGAAGAAGTCACGGTTTTTAGAAGAGCAGATCATCGGGATGATCAAAGAGCAGGAGGGCGGTGTCCCAACGGCTGTGGTGAGCCGCAAGCATGGCATCAGCACAGCGTGACCTGCCACGGGATTTTTCCTCCATCTGGGATTAGAGTCCGGCCCAACGAAGGGAGGGACAATGAAACGATCGAGATACACGGAAGAGCAGATCATCGGGATTCTGACCGAGCATGAGGCCGGCGCGAAGTGTGCCGATCTTTGCCGCAAGCACGGCATGTCGGAAGGCACCTTCTACGCGTGGAAGGCAAAGTTCGGCGGCATGACGGTGTCGGATGCCAAACGGCTGAAGGCGCTTGAGGACGAGAACGCCAAGCTGAAGAAGCTGTTGGCAGAACAGATGCTCGATGCGGCGGCGATGAAGGAGCTGCTGGCAAAAAAATGGTGAGGCCCGTCGTGAAGCGCGAAGCCGTCGCGCATCTGCGGACCCGGTTGGGTCTGTCGGAGCGACGGGCCTGCCGGATAGGGGTCGAGTCCGGCTGGGGGCGGAATCGTATCATAAGCTCTTTTGGTCACGATTTTGGCCATCGATATTCTCCTGTGAGCAAGATATGCGCCCATCCGAGCGGTGAGATGTGCGACAGAAGTTCAGGAGCGCAGTCCAATCCGGCCTTTTTCCTCTGCTGAACAGCTTTCCCCAGCTGGTCAGTATTCCAAAAGATAATGATTGCGGCGAGCAGATTGAGACCCGCCATGCGGTAGTGCTGTCCTTCGGCGGTTCGATCACGGATTTCACCCTGACGCCCAATACGCAGCGCGTTTTTCAAGGCATGATGCGCCTCGCCTTTGTTCAGGCCAATCTGGGCGCGCCGCTGCATGTCGGCATCAAGTAACCAGTCAATGATGAAGAGCGTGCGCTCGATACGACCTATTTCCCGAAGGGCTACCGCCAACTCATGCTGGCGGGGATAGGCCGCAAACTTTCGCAGGAGCTGGCTGGGCGGTATGATGCCTGCAACCATGGTGGCCGCACTTCTTAGGATATCTGGCCAGTTTTCAATGATCGTGTTTTCTCTGATTTTGCCACCAACCAATCCCTTCAGTTCTTTCGGTGTAGATGCTGGATCGAAGACATACAGACGTTTGGACGGCAGATCGCGAATACGCGGGATGAACCGATAGGCCAGAAGTGAAGTAACAGCAAAAACGTGATCCGTGAAGCCGCCCGTATCCGCATATTGCTCCCGGATTTTTCTACCTGTCGGGTTCATCAAAAGACCGTCGAGAATATAGGGCGCTTCGCTGACTGTCGCTGGGATGTCCTGTGTTGCAAAGGGGCTGAATTGATCCGAGACATGGGTGTAAGCCTTCAGCCCTGGATCGTTGCCGTATTTCGCATTGATAAGATTCATGGCCTCCCCTTGGCGGGTCGTTGGGAAGAATTGACCGTCGCTGGAAGCAGTCACGCCTGCGCCCCAGAACCGTGCCATCGGTAATGCGGACTGCGCCTCAACCACCATGGCCAATGCGCGATTGATGGCGTCGCTCTCGATATGCCATCGCGACAGGCGCGAAAGCTGGAAATACTCATGGGTATTGGAGGCCTCTGCCATTTTGCTTAGACCAAGGTTGAGACCTTCCGCGAGCAGGACGTTCAGCAATCCAATCTTGTCGGTACATGGTGCGCCGGTTCGAAGATGCGTGAAGGCATCGGTGAAGCTCGTGACCTGGTCTACTTCGAGCAGCATGTCGGTGACGCGCACATCAGGAAGGCGGCGGTAGAGATCAAGGACGAGCTGGTCCGCCTCTGCCGGAACATCCGCTGACAGTCGGTCGAGTTTGAGAGTTCCATTTTCGATTGAGCCGCCTGGTATGGCACCGTCTCTGGCTGCTTTGGCCAGCCTGTTCAGACCGTCCGTCATCCGCGTTTTGCGATCTTCCAACCATTCCATCGGCTCAAAGGGAACACACAGGCGTGGTGTATTCTGCACGGCAGCCAGCGGGACCAATGCCTGTTTAAGATCGGCATATCGCCGCGAGTGAGGCAACCAGATATCACCTGACCTAAAGGCATCGCGCATGTGAGAAAGGACGGCGACTTCCCATAGTTTGTGATCCCCGGCATCCTGAGCCTGAAGGTGGCGGTGCCATTTGGAATTGCGCCGCAAAAATGTCGTTGGGTGATCTGAATTGCTCTTACCATCCCCAATGATCTGCGCAGCTTCAATCAACGGCTCAGAAATGGGTGCACCCTTTATGTCCAGCGCCCTTATCATACGTGGAGCATAGCGTCTGAAGCGATAAAAGCCCTGGGATACATGGGCTAAGGGCTCGGCCGCCATGGTGTCGGTTAACTGCGCTGCCGTGGCGACAAGCTGCTCAAGGACATTCCAGCCGCCGATAGAAACAATAGCATCTTCGAGGGGCGCACCATCGCCGTTCGCTTCAATCAGCGCTGCGCCCAAGTTCGAGAAACCCCGCAGGGTGGTTTGCAATGCCGTCTTTGAGTCCGCAAACCGGGCATCGCACAGCCTCTTGACATCTCGCCAAGTTTTACCGACGATCCTATCATGAGCCTCCACAATCGCATCGGCGATGGCCGCCTTCCATTCGAAGACACAGACGGCAAGAATGGCTAAACGCCGGTCGCTGGTGATGTCCCTCAGACCATCGGTGAAGTAGCGCTCTCCCTGGCGACGCAGGCTGGTGATCCGATGCGGCGGAACGTCGTCGAAAAGGTCGGACGGAAGTTCTAACTGTTGTAGAATTTCCAGACGATCCAAAAGGCGGTTGATGTCGGCAGAGTTCTTGCCCACCTCGAATTGGCGCAACCAGATAAACCGGCTGAGGCGGCCTTCAACATCCTCTGACAACAATGCGTCGAGCCTGTCCGTCATCAGGTAAATTGAGACATCAAACGGCCTGACTAAAGGAGGGTCTGGCGCATCTGGATTTCAGTTAAGCAGCGGATTTGTCGTGCTGCAAGCGTCGTTGTTTCATGGTCCTCCTTTTGATCTTTTCYCGTTCGAGCAGGATGGTCTGGCCRCGCCCGGTATAGACGTCRGCCGGGGTGAGATTGTTCAGGCTCTCATGATAGCACTGCTTCAACGGCATCTGCAAAAGGCTGTTAACAGCTGACAATATCGCCGCGCGGTTATAAGCACCACACGATACGCAGACCTTCGACACAATGAAATTCGTCGGCAGTTGGGTCGAGCAGCATCGAAAACGGGTTGTCGCGACGTTTAGAACAGGCGGC
>NZ_KI928930.1:0-97407 GCF_000521215.1 Labrenzia sp. DG1229
CGCTGAAGGACGGCATCTTTGATGCCCGCAATCGCCACCCACTTCAACTGGGACGAGAACTACCGTAAGGCGGGCGCAGGCCATGCCTTCGACGTAGCGCACGCCCTCGTACCGAGTGGTCAAGGGGTCGGCGTCCTGCTGCGCCCGAACGTCCCAAAGGCCTGTCAATCAGGACCTTTCACAAGGAAACATAGATATGACCATCAGGTCACTTGCCATCGCCGCCGCTCTGGTTGCACTGACAGCCACATCGGGCCTCGCGGCCACCGTGCAGTTGAACGTTGTCGGTGGCCAATTGTTTGGCGCCAGAAACGTCGATGTCAATGGCACGTTTTATGATGTTGAATTTGTCGATGGCACCTGCGTGGCGCTGTTTAACGGGTGCACCAGCGCATCCGACTTTGATTTCTCGACGCGCACTCTGGCCATTGCAGCGGCCACAAGTCTCATGAACACAGTTTTTCTCGATGGACCCCTGGGAGATTTCGACAGTGATCCTGCACTGACTGCCGGCGTTGAAACAAACTTTTTTAACCTTGGTTGGATCAACATTCCGTATGAGTTCCAACCGGGGCTTATGAGTGCAGGAACAATCGCCTTTTTCAATTTTGGTGTGTTGGGCGGGGATGATGCAGTTTCGACAAATTCTGACACGAGCACAAAAGTCACTGCTGATACATCCAATATCGACGAAATTGTCTTTGCCCGTTTCACCCCGTCGCAGATCACCGCCGTTCCCCTTCCTGCGGGTGGGCTTTTGTTGCTTGCCGGGCTCGCCGGGCTCGGATTGGTTCAAGCGCGGCGCAAGACAGACAAGGCTCGCTGATACCGGCAAATCTCAGAAGGACGGCATCTTTGATGCCGTATCGCGCCCCATGGACGATCACGCCCACGCGGAGGCTTTCGCAGAGGAGACCAGCAGCCCCTCAGTCGCTGGCGCACACTGGCTGACCGACCTGCTGGCCATCCTCTCCGCCGGGCTGATCTGCGGTGTGCTCACCGCGATGTTTGCCATCTCTGCGGCGGCGCTGCTGTTTGCTTCGGTGCTGAGCGCGCACATCACACTGGCAATCGGCATTTGCCTTCTTGGCACCATCGTGCTGAGCGTGGTGATCGCACTCTTCAGTTCGTGCCCGGGAATGCTGTCGGTGACGCAAGAGGTGACGGTCGTCACGCTGGCTGTCATCGCGGCTTCAATCCACGGCACCATGTCCGCGGCACACAGCGAAGCCGAAATCCTGGCCACCATCATCGTGATGATCGGACTGGCAACAACCGTCACCGGTGCTGCGCTCCTTGCGATGGGAGTGTTCGGCCTGGGCGGGCTGATCCGCTTTATTCCGTATCCGGTGCTGGCCGGGTTTCTGGCTGGTATGGGCTGGCTGATCGCCTCCGGAGCCATGGCGGTCATCCTTGGCACCCCTCTCTCGGCACAGACCCTGCCCACGCTGTTTGAGACCGCAAACCTGATCAAATGGCTCCCCGCTGTCGCCTTCGCGCTTGTCGTGGATCTTGCCGCGCGGCGCAGCGGAAGCCCGATGGTCCTGCCGCTCACCATTGCAGCCTTCCTGGTGGTGTTCCATGTGGCGGTCTGGATGCTCGGCCTGCCAATGGCCGAACTGCAAGGCCAAGGCTGGTTCTTTGCACCTGCGCAGGGCGGCAGCATCACCCTGCCATTTCACGGCAACCCGCTGGCGCAGGCCGATTGGACGGCGATCTGGTCGGAGCTTCCGAAAATCAGCGCCCTGCTGGCGATCAGCGGCGCGGCGCTGCTCTTTGCGTCCAGCGGCATCGAATTATCTGTGCGCCGCGACGTTGATCTGGACCGCGAGTTGCGCGCCGCTGGCCTTGCGAATGTGCTCGCCGGTGCAGGGGGAGGGGCCGCAGGGTTTCAGGGGTTGGGCCTGACGATTTTGGCACATCATCTCGGCGCGTCCTATCGCATCACGGGTCTGCTGGTGGCGGCCGTTTGTATAGCCATTCTGCTCTATGGGGCGACCCTGCTCAGCTTCATTCCAATCCCGCTTTTTGGCGGCCTTCTGCTCTGGATCGGCGGCGGCTTGCTCTATCAATGGCTGATCGGCATCTACGCCAAAGTATCGCGCCGTGAGTACCTCATCGTCTTGCTTATCGTCGCGCTGATTATCAATGTCGGGCTTTTGGAGGGTGTGTTGGTGGGCGTTTTCGCGGCAGCGGCGCTCTTTGTGCTGGAATATGCACGCGTTGAGGTTGTGAAATACGCCATCAGCGGTGAAACCTATCAAAGTCGCGTGGAGCATCATCCCGATGACCAGGCCTATCTGCGGAAAAACGGCTCGAAAATACAAGTGTTGAGGCTTCAGGGGTTCATCTTTTTTGGAAGTGTGCAGCAGGTGTATCATCGTGCGCGGCGGTGTTTCGAGACCTCGGACGTTCGGTTTTTGGTTCTGGATTGCCGGGATGTTACGGGCTTTGACTCCTCCGCCATTCAGAGTTTGACCAGGATTTGCGGGATGGTTCGCGAAAAGGACGGCAGGCTGATCGTTAGCGGGCTCAAACCGGCCCTGTCCCAAAGGTTGAACAGGCTGATTTTGGGAGGCATGCATGGTTCAGCCGTTTTGCATTTCGATGAGACAGACCAAGCCGTTGCATGGTGCGAAAACTGTCTGCTGCATGAATGGGAGAACCGCCCCTGCGCACAGCACGCCCAGTGGTTTGCCGATCGACTCGCGCGTGATCTGGGCGATCCGCACGCGTTTGAAGCCATGCGGCCATACCTGGAAAAAATCACGTACAAGGCGCAAAACCGCCTTATCAGGCAAGGCGAAGTGGGGGCAGATATCTATTTCATCGAAAGTGGTTTTGTCAGAGTTCAGCTCGAGAACCGGAATGAACAGCCAGTGCACTTGCGTACACTGGGTCCGGGCACGATTGTTGGCGAGATGTCATTCTTCTTGCAGCGCGCCCGAACAGCTTCTGCAATAGCAGAAACCGACGCGGTTCTCTGGCGGCTCAGTCACCACGATTTATTGCAGATTGCCCGCTTGCAGCCGGAACTGGCCCACGCACTCAACAGCCACTTCATTCGCACGATCGCCGAACGTCTCGATCAGTCGAACGCACTTGTCCGATCCCTGATCGATTGAGTCATCTTTCTCAAAAGAGAACAAACCATAGCTTCCCGGAAACATCCTGTCTGATGAGGGGATGGCGCCCCCTCAGATCAATGTGACAAACAAACTTCAAAGCTGGCCTGACATCTTTTGGGAAGCAGGCGGATTTCGGCTGGACCTGGAGCGAGCCTTTGTTCGCGCCCAATTCTCCTGGCTTCGACACTCTGATCGCTCGTGTACGTCAAACAGAATTTTCGCCCCTGTCGTACTAAATGGCTGGTGCAAAGCGAATAAAGCGGGTGTTGAGTTCGGTAACCTCAAGGCCTGGTTTGGGTCGAAACAGGCGCTTGATCATCGAATGACGGGTAATGGCAGGAGCCTGATTTTCCGGACCGATTCGAAATCCGAAAACCCGTTTCAGGACGAGGTGAGGCTCCTGTCCCACAACTCAGACAGAATGTCAGATTCCGCCTAAGTTGTTGTAATTTATGAAGACAGGTTAATGCCAGCCCGCCGCTTCACGACATTTTATGCGCGCGGTGAAAAGAAATGCGCTTCCCTGCAATGGATCAGACGTCAAGATTGGCTACCGTGAGCGCGTTGTCCTGAATGAACTCGCGGCGCGGCTCGACCTCGTCGCCCATCAGCTTTGTGAAGATGTCGTCGGCATCGTCTGCTTCCTTCACCTTGACCTGCAACAACGACCGGACATTGGGATCGAGCGTTGTTTCCCAGACTGAGACACGCAATCATCTCGCCGAGGCCCTTGTAGCGCTGCAGCGAAATACCCTTCTGGCCGAATGTGTAGACATGATCCAGGAGCGCACGAGGTCCGCGAATTTCGGTCGGAACATCCTTGCGTCGAAGCACCGCGGCCTTGCCGTAGACTTCGCTCAAGTGGTCTGCATAGGTCGCGAGCCGGCGGGCATCTGCGGAATCCAGCAGTGCCGCATCAATGGTTGCGACTTCTTCCACGCCTCGGACCATGCGCCGGAACACGAGGCTGCCGTCGTCCCTGGCTTCACCGGCCCAACCCCGTTCGAATTCATCGGCCAGAATGTCCATGCGCCGCGCGATATAGGCCGCCGCTTCCTCCGCCTTGGAACGGTCTTCAAGGATCTCGGCGTTCAGGGCACCGGCGATTGCCGCCTGTTCAACAACGTCGCGGTTATACCGCGAATGCAGTCCGTCGAATATTTCCGCGATCTTGCGGGCTGTTTCCACAACGGACCGCAAATCCCGCCCTGTCCTGACCTCGCCACTGGCGAGCGTCAGGGAGGTATCGTCAAGGCCCTGTGCGATAAGATAGTCCTCAAGCGCGAGCTGGTCCTTGAGGTACTGTTCCGACTGGCCGCGCTTCACCTTGTAGAGCGGCGGCTGAGCGATATAGACATATCCGTTTTCAATCAGCTCGGGCATCTGCCGGAAGAAGAAGGTGAGGAGAAGGGTGCGGATGTGAGCGCCGTCGACGTCAGCATCGGTCATGATGATGATCTTGTGGTAGCGCAGCTTTTCGATGTTGAATTCTTCTTTGCCGATACCGGTTCCCAGAGCCGTGATCAGGGTCCCGATCTCGTTGGACGACAGCATCTTGTCAAAACGGGCGCGCTCGACGTTGAGAATCTTGCCGCGCAGTGGCAGGACAGCCTGGTTTTTCCTGTGCCGGCCCTGCTTGGCCGAACCACCCGCCGAATCGCCCTCCACCAGGAAGAGTTCGGCCTTGGATGCGTCGCGTTCCTGACAGTCGGCGAGCTTGCCGGGCAGGGACGCAACATCAAGCGCACCCTTGCGGCGCGTCAGTTCACGTGCCTTGCGAGCGGCTTCACGGGCGGAAGCGGCTTCAACCACCTTCGAAACGATCGCCCTGGCCGGCGCGGGATTTTCTTCCAGCCACTCGCTGACGATTTGTGAAATCAGATTTTCGACAACGGGCCGGACCTCGGAGGAAACCAGTTTGTCCTTGGTCTGCGATGAGAACTTCGGATCGGGAACCTTCACGGACAGGACGCAGGTCAGTCCCTCACGGCAGTCATCGCCGGAAAGCGAAACCTTTTCCTTTTTCATCAGGCCGGTTGATTCAGCATAGCCCGTGACCTGGCGTGTCAGTGCAGCGCGGAATCCGGCAAGGTGTGTGCCGCCGTCGCGTTGGGGAATGTTGTTGGTGAAACACAGCACCTGCTCGTGATAGCTGTCATTCCACCACATCGCCGTCTCGACGGTAATACCGTCTTTTTCGGCCTTCATGTTGATCGGTTCTTCGATCAACGGGTGCTTGGCGCGATCAAGGTAGCGCACGAAGGCCTCAAGACCGCCTTCGTAGAGCAGCTCCTCGACCACATCCTCAACGCCGCGCTTGTCCGTCAGGATGATGCGGACACCGGAATTGAGAAAAGCAAGTTCGCGCAGCCTGTGCTCCAGCGTGCTGAAGTCGAATTCGGTTTTGCTGAAGGTCTCGGTGGACGGCAGGAACGTGACTTCGGTTCCCTTTCGCCCGTTCGCAGGCCCGACGATTTTCAGCGGACTTTGTGCCTCGCCATGGGCGAAAATCATGGCGTGTTCCTGGTCGTTGCGCCAGATGCGCAATTCCAGTTTTGTGGAGAGTGCGTTGACCACCGAAACGCCCACACCGTGCAGACCGCCGGAGACCTTGTAGGAGTTCTGGTCGAATTTTCCACCGGCATGCAACTGGGTCATGATGACCTCCGCCGCCGACACGCCCTCTTCCGAGTGAACATCTGTCGGGATGCCGCGGCCATTGTCGGAAACAGTGACGGAACCGTCCGGATTGAGTGTTACGGTCACATGGTCGGCGTGACCTGCGAGCGCTTCATCGATCGCGTTGTCGACCACCTCGTACACCATGTGGTGCAATCCCGATCCGTCGTCGGTATCGCCGATATACATTCCCGGCCGCTTGCGCACGGCATCCAGCCCTTTGAGTACCTTGATGGAGTCCGCTCCATATTCGGTGCCATTGTCGGATTCAGGGGTCGGAACAGGCTCTGACGTGGACGTGTCGCTCATGCGAATCAATCACCAATCGGTTTATCTTTTCTCACCCCGTTATACGGCGTTCCCCGGGGCGTTCAACCACGCGCAGGCTGTAGGGAAGCCAGCGAAGCGATTCTGGTGGAAAACCATAAGATTCAGGCGGATTTATGAGGTCTGGCCCGGCCGGATCAGATGACTTTCGCCTGCGTCAATCTCGAAGATCTCGGCATCGCGCGGCAATGCTTCGAAAAGAGCCTCGTCCGTCCCGGTCATAAACACCTGACCGCCGAGCGATGCCAATCTGGAAAACAAGGCGGCGCGGCGGGAAGGATCGAGGTGTGCGGCCACTTCGTCGAGCAGCAGAACCGGTGTCATTCCACTTACTTTTGCCGTCAGTTCCGCGTGGGCGAGAATGAGCCCGATCAGAAGAGCTTTCTGTTCACCGGTCGAGGAACGGGCCGCGGGCATGTCCTTGGCAGCGTGACGGACTTTCAAATCACTCAGGTGCGGACCGTTGAGGGTTCGTCCTGCCGCGCGATCACGGGCACGGCCGTCGACCAGGGCATGCCGATAGTGTTCCTCGCGGTCTGCAGCGCTCAGGCCGATTGTTTCAGCCTCGAATGCACCTTCCAGTACCAGACTTGCCCGTGGAAACGGCAGAGCCTCGTCTGTGCCCTCGCGGATCATCTGCTCAAGCAGGCCGACCGTTTCCTGCCGCGCGATGGAGACGGCCGTACCGAGTTCGGCAACCTGTTGTTCAAGAGCACTCAGATAGGCGTCTGTGCCGCCCTGATCCAGCAACCGGTTTCGCTGCCGCAGGGCATTTTCGAAATCGCCGACCCTGCGTCCGTGTGTCGGATCGATGGCGAGTGTCAGGCGGTCGAGAAACCGGCGGCGGGCCGATCCGGATCCGGTGAACAGGCCATCCATGGCTGGAACGAGCCAGAGGACACGCATATAGTCCAGCAGAGTTTCCGATCCACGCACGTCTTCGCCGTCGATCCGCACCTTGCGGCCCGGTGATCCGGCACTGATCCCTGTCCCGATTCTGGTCTCCAGCCCGTCGAGTTCAACAGCGGCTGCGACGCTCCAGCTCCCGTCGCCGGCCGAGCGGGCAATGTCGGCCAGGGCAGCACGACGCAGACCTCTGCCGGCTGTCAGGAAGGAAATTGCCTCAAGAATATTGGTTTTGCCAACCCCGTTGGCACCGACAAAGGCTGCCATCTTCCCGGACACGGGAAACGAAAGAGTTGTGTGGTTGCGGAAGTCGGTCAGAGACAGCCGGGTCAGCCTCGCCGTCCGGAATTCACTCATCTACCCACTTCCGCTTTGTCTGGCAGCCTCTGCGGAAATCAGACGCGCATCGGCATGAGAACGAACAGGCAATCTTCGACCGTGTTGTCCTGAATAAGTGTCGGCGAACCGGAATCCGCCAGCCGGAACAGCGCGGTGTCACTGCTGAGCTGGTTGGCTATGTCGAGCAGGTAGCGGGAATTGAAGCCTATTTCGAGCGGTTCGGCATCGAACTCGACGGCCACTTCCTCTGTTGCACTTCCCGAATCCGGGTTGTTCACGGTCAAAACCATGCGGCCTTCGCTCAGCGACAGTTTGACTGCTCGCCCGCGTTCCGACGAAATCGTCGATACTCGATCGACAGCTTCCTTGAACTCGTCGCGGTCAACGCGCATTTCCTTGTCGTTGCCTTGTGGAATGACCCGTCCGTAGTCGGGGAACGTGCCGTCTATCAGTTTCGAGGTCAGGATAACGGATCCCGTGGTCAGTCTGATCTTGGTCTCGGAGAGTTCGATCTGGACATTGGCTTCCGGGTCTTCCAGAAGTTTCTGGATCTCGCCGACGGTTTTGCGGGGCACGATGATGCCCGGCATTCCCGATGCCCCCTGGGGAGCGGGAACCTCTGCCTGCGCCAGGCGGTGGCCGTCAGTCGCAACAGCGCGGAAGTGCTGGCCGCTGGCCGCATCGACCGTGTGGAGGTAGATGCCGTTCAGATAGTAGCGCGTTTCTTCCGTGGAAATCGCGAATTGGGTGGTATCAATAAGCTTGCGGGTATCGGCTCCGGTAAGCGCAAACCCATGACTGAAATCGCCGGCGGTGAGGTCCGGAAAATCGGTCTCCGGCAACATCTGCAATGTGAATTTGGAACGCCCGGCCCGGATCTCCAGAGTCGCATTGTCGCTGGTGGTTTCCAGGACGACCTGCGAGCCTTCCGGCAGCTTCCGAACGATATCGTAGAACATGTGCGCCGGGACGGTTGTCGCGCCCGGCATTTCGATCATGGCGGGCACCGATTCAACGATTTCGAGGTCCAGGTCCGTGGCCTTGAGGTTGATGGCGCCGCCGTCGGCGCGCAGCAACACATTGGACAGGATGGGAATTGTATTCCGGCGCTCGACCACACGATGAACATGGGTCAAGGACTTGAGGAGATCGGTCCGCTCGAGGGTCGCTTTCATACGCTTCTTCCATACTCGTGAAGAGTCAGGCAGAGAGGCCTGACCAAACTGGACATTCAGGCTCCTTTGGGAGCGGGGGGAAGACACTGCCCTTAACCGCCGCCAAAAGCAAGAGGGCGCCCGCCCGGAACGCCCCCAAATTTGATCGAAAATAGTCTAAATTAGACCTTATGCATCCAGCATCCGCTTGAGCAGCTCAAGCTCCTGGGCAAGAGCATAGTCGCCCCGCGCCATTTCCTCGATTTTGCGCACGGCATGAAGAACAGTTGTGTGGTCCCGGTTGCCGAAACGACGCCCGATTTCCGGAAGCGAGCGTGGTGTCATGACCTTGGCAAGGTACATAGCGATCTGGCGAGGACGCACGATTGTGCGGGTGCGGCGGGCAGATAGAAGATCAGCCTTTGTGACGTTGTAGTGCTTGGAAACAACGCGCTGGATATCTTCGATCTTGACGCGGCGTGGTTCGCTGGAGCGAACCAGATCGCGCAGGGTCAATTCCGCCATTTCCTGTGTGATCGGCTGATTGGTCAATTGATTGTGTGCGATCAGGCGGTTGAGGGCGCCTTCCAGATCGCGTCCGGATGAAGCGACGTGACGCGCCACGTAGTCCAGAACACCTTCGGGCACATCAAATTGCGGATATGACCTTTGCGCCGTCTCGACGCGCGAGGTGAGAATATTCCGGCGCAGAGCGAAGTCAGGTTCCTGAATGCCGACGACAAGCCCGCCCGAAAGACGGGAGCGGACGCGGTCATCAAGCGTATCGAGTTCGGAAGGCGCGCGGTCGGCGGCAACGATGACCTGACGCGCACCGTCGATAAGTGCGTTCAGGGTGTGACAGAATTCCTGCTGCACTTGCTTGCCGTGCAGAAACTGCATGTCATCGATCAGGAGGAGATCAATAGTGCGCAACGTGTCCTTGAAAGCCAGTGCAGACTGGGACTTCAGCGCCGCGACGAACTTGTACATGAAATGCTCGGCAGTCAGGTACAGCACCTTGTGACCGTTGGCGCGTGCCTTTGCCGCGACGGCCTGCATGAGATGGGTTTTTCCGAGACCGACGGAAGCATGCAGGTAAAGCGGATTGAAAGTGACGGCGCCTCCAGCAGCAACCTGACGGGCCGCAGCCAGTGCCAGATTGTTGGATTCGCCTTCGACAAATGTATCGAACGTGTATTTGGGATCCAGCGCTGCCCCTTGCAGAACGTCACGCGCGCTGTCGGTGCCCGTGTCGCCGCGACCGAGTGCTGCAGTGGCTGCCTGTGCCCGGGTAACCTGGGATGCATCCGAGAGTACATCGACACGTGCGTCTGCCGTAGCCGGTTTCATTCCTGCCGTTGTGGCCAAGCTCGGCTGCGCAACCGGGGTCTGACGGGGGCGAATGGCACCGCGCACGGTCAGTTCGATGCGATGAACATTGTCGCATTCGCGCTGCCACAGTCCCATAAGCTGGTCGTTGTAGTTGTTCTGGATCCACTGTTTGAGAAATCGTGTTGGAACGGACAGGCGCACAGTGCCGTCCTGATGTTCCTCGAGGTCTACGCGCGCAAACCAACTGGTAAACACATCATCGCCCAATTCTGCGCGAAGCTGCTTCTTTACGCGCTTCCACTGTTCGGAGCCGCCTGCCTCCTGAACCTGCATGTCATTTGCCTCCTGTAAACAAGAAGAACAGTCCGCCACAGCTGCTCTTCGACACCTCGCTGCTTGTGCAGCATTATTTTGTCCCATTTGGGACGGTTATATTGCTGGCAGCCGAAATAGTTCCGCCACCTCGCCCCTGTCTGGTTGCAGGGTAACTAACTTTGAGTCCAAGGCAGTCCGGCAGCTTTCCATCCGGACCGGGTTCCGCGGTGACCGTCTGCATCGAGCGGCCCTTCGAAACCATCAGAGATATTGAAGCAATTTGTATAGCCGGCTTGCGTCAGGGCAATGGCTGCTGCCTGGCTCCGTGCGCCGGAGCGGCACAGAAAGTAGATTGGCGCGCTCTGGTCAAGTCCTTTTTTTGCCAAAAGGTCTGAAACCGCTGCGCCAAACTCTGGATTCGGACCGGAAGGTGGAAAACTCTGCCATTCCACCAACATCGGTTCCTTGCCAATCGGTCGCAGGTCCGGCAGGCCGACAAATGCCCATTCTGCCTGGGTGCGCACGTCAACAAGCACCGAAGTCTCTTCGCCGGAAAGCTCGGTGAAAGCTTCCTGCGATGTCACATTCCCAGCGTAGCCACCCTCACTTCGCACAATCTGCCCCCTTCAATAGCCGTGGGCTATCGAGTAAAAGTATTATCAAGAATTCCGGGAAAGAGAATTAGTCCAGATTGGAGCTAACTGCCCTGACGGTCGAATACAATCATGTATCCAGTCCAAGGTCTTGGTGCTACGTGCTCAGCTATACATCTTTTAGACTTATTCATTTTTGATCCAAGCACCATTTTCAAGTCGTATGCTGGTCTTCGTCGCCAGCCGCATCCTTAATATACAGACGAAGATGACGGGGGCAACAGCGTCTCTTGACGAATTCCGGATATGTCAGGTTTTTGGCCGCAGGTGAGAGTTTTTTGCGCATTGCGGGCGATCGAGCAAACGCTTTCTGCGGCAATGACTTTTTGCATTTTGGTGCGCCGTCGCAACTCGAAAACAACATTTTCAAAAAAATTTTCAGAAGGAATAGCTTGACTCGTATCGAATCCGGTTCGATTACCTTTTGGAACACCTACATGTGTATAACATCTTGAAATTGTTAGGTTTTCCGTGACAGCATGAAGGGCGGTAAAATTGACGATATTGCCTGCGCCGGTTGTCAAATCTCGTCATCCACAAAATTGCATGGCTAAAAAAAACCCGGCAGTACTGCCGGGCTTTCATAACACTTATCTGACGCCAAAACTATGCGCCAAGTGCCTTGATGCGAGCATTCAGGCGGGAAATCTTCCGGGATGCCGTGTTGGCATGCAGAACGCCTTTGGTAGCTGCGCGCATGATTTCCGGCTGCGCTGACTTGAAGGCCTCATTGGCGGCAGTCTGGTCACCGGAAGCAATCGCTTCTTCGACCTGACGCAGGTGGGTGCGCATGCGGCTCCGGCGAGATTTGTTCGTGGCCGTCCGGCGGGCAATCTTGCGGGCCGCCTTCTTGGCCGATGGTGTGTTGGCCATGGGCTCAATCCTGATCGGTAAATGGGACTAGTGTCCGGTGGCAATCGGGAAAAAGGCGCGAAGGCAGTAAGACCCGATCAAATAATAACGGCGGCAGAAGTCCGCCACCGATTGGGCGCCGCTTATAATCGCGCTTGGGCCCGCCGTCAACGGCTTATCGTTGATACCGATAAGTTTATTTGTTGCGGAACTGGGGGGTACGCTTCTCGGAAAAGGCGGTCATGCCTTCTTTCTGATCTTCCAGTGCAAACATTGCCTGGAAAACGCGTCGTTCGAACCGGACACCCTCGGAAAGAGTTGTTTCGTAGGCCCGATCGACGCTCTCTTTTGCCATCATGACGACAGGCAACGAGAACTCTGCGATTTTCTCCGCCGCTTTCAGCGTTTCCTCAAGCAGATCGTCTGCCGGGACAATCCGGCTGACAAGGCCGCTGCGTTCGGCTTCTTCGGCATCCATCATGCGGCCTGTCAGAACCATCTCCATGGCTTTCGACTTGCCGACAAACCGCGTGAGCCTTTGTGTGCCGCCAGCGCCTGGTATCACGCCAAGCGTGATTTCCGGTTGGCCGAATTTGGCCGTGTCTGCGGCAATGATGAAATCGCACAGCATTGCCAGTTCGCATCCGCCCCCGAGCGCGTAGCCGGCAACGGCGGCAATGATCGGCTTGCGGTTTCTGGAAACCCGGTCGAACGGGGTGATCAGATCGGTCTGATAGGCGGATGAAAAGTCATGCGGCAGCATTTCCTTGATATCCGCACCCGCGGCAAAGGCTTTCTCTGAACCGGTGACCACCACGCAACCGATTCTCTCATCGGCGTCGTACCCGTCCAATGCAGTTCCAAGTTCCGCAATCAACTCCGAATTCAGCGCATTCAGCGCCTCAGGCCGGTCGAGCGTGATCAGACCGACTTTGCCACGTTTTTCAACGCGGATGTTCTTGTATCCCATTTCGCCTGCTCCCAGTGCCAGCACATATCAAATAGACGCGACATGCCTAGCCGACCCGGGGCACGTCTGGCAAGGTTGGCAAAAAGGAGGTGACCGGCGTTCAGCCTTGTCTTTCAGCACTGGCAAGCCGGGCAATGAAAGGTGGAGCGATTGGATTGGACGAGACGTGCAATCGTGCCTTTGCAGCCCTTTTTCCGGCAGGCTTCGCCTTCTCGATCGTAAACGGCGAAGGAATGTTGGAAGTAACCGAGAGTACCGTCTGCCCGGGTATGATCGCGCAGCGAAGAACCGCCTGCACGGATGGCATCATGAAGGGTCTCGCGAATGTGGATTGCGAGTTCCTCTGCCTTTTTTGTCGGCATTCCGGACGTCTTCGTCAGGGTACCTGCGACACGTTCCGGACTGAGGCCGCTGCGCCACAGCGCTTCGCACACATAAATGTTTCCGAGCCCGGCGATAAGCTTCTGGTTCAGGAGTGCTGCCTTGAGCGGTGACTTGCGGCCTTCAAACAGGCGAGCCAGGGTTTCGCCGCTGAGGTCGTTTCCAAGCGGCTCCATTCCGAGGTCCTTGAAATATGCGTGTCCGTCCAGCTGTGGGCGGGGGATCAGGGTCATGAAGCCAAACCTGCGCGGATCATTGTATATGATGCGTGCAGTGGCATTTTCACTCGTATTCAGGTGAAACACCACGTGATCGTGTTTCGGGTTCTTGTTTCTTTCACGTGCAAAATCACCGGGTGAATGTTGCACTGTTTCGTTCTCGATCCGGAATGATCCGGACATTCCAAGGTGCATGACGAGAACATCACCACTGTCGATGTCAGCCAGAAGATACTTTGAGCGCCTTGACAGGGCAGCGACCCGTTGCCCGGCAAGGCGGCTTGCGAACCGGTCGGGGAACGCAAACCTGAGGTCCGGGCGGTTCTGATCGACGGAGACGATTTTTGCACCTTCGAAAGTCGGAGCAAGTCCCCGTTTGACCGTTTCAACTTCCGGCAATTCAGGCATTTACGGATCGCTCCACACTGGTTTCTGTTTCTTTTGCGCGCTATAGGCCTGCGGCATATGGCTTTGAAGGCTGGCAAAGATAGCGCTTGTCGGGTGCTTGTACTATTGTCCGGCGCGATTTGAAGTGAATTCAAGACAAGTATCCGCCAGGAGGCGCATTCATGACGCAACAGACCCAGGGACAGCCGGGGATATCGGGCCGCGCGCCCGAGGACATGCCGACCAGCTTTGGCTTCACCAGGGTTGCCGAGGGACAGAAGCAGTTGCTGGTGGATGACGTCTTTCACAAGGTTGCAGACCGCTACGATCTGATGAACGATCTCATGTCAGGTGGTTTCCACAGGGTGTGGAAAGACGCAATGGTGTCCTATCTGGCACCGCCCAAATCGTCGGCGTCCGGCTGGCGTCTTCTCGATGTCGCCGGTGGCACCGGTGATATTGCCACCAGGGTGGTACGCCGGTCGAACGAAGCCGTCGAGGCGGTGGTTTGCGACATCAACGAATCCATGCTGTCCGTCGGACGGGACCGAGCTGCCAAGGCGGGCCTCTCCGATCTGATAACCTTTTCGCAGGGCAATGCTGAGGAGCTGCCGTTTCCCGACAAGAGTTTCGACGCCTATACAATTGCGTTCGGGATTCGCAACGTTCCGGATATCCCGAAAGCCCTTGGCGAAGCCCACCGGGTTTTGAAGCGCGGCGGCCGTTTTCTCTGCCTTGAGTTTTCCGAAGTGGACGTCCCTGTCCTGGACAAGGTCTATGACACTTTTTCCTTCAACGCGATCCCGCCGATCGGCAAGTGGGTGACCGGCGACGCAGACCCATATCAGTACCTGGTGGAATCGATTCGCAAATTTCCGGGTCAGGAACGTTTTGTTGAAATGATCCGCGAGGCCGGGTTCGAGCGCGTGGGGTATCGCAATTATTCAGGTGGGATTGCCGCCTTGCATCATGGCTGGAAATTCTGATCGATGACGCTTCCGGTAATGTCTGTTTTCCGTCTGGTGCGGGCGGGATTTGTGATGGCGCGCGAAGGCGTGTTCGGTCTCGTTGCCTTGCCGGACCTCCCGGCCGGGCCGCGCATTGGCATCGCAATGGCCCGTCTGCTGGAGCGCGGGTCGGTCAAGGACAAGAGCGCGGAACTTCGCCTGTCGGATGCACTCAACAAGCTTGGCCCCTCCTACGTCAAGCTCGGCCAGTTTCTTGCGACAAGGGCGGATGTGGTCGGCAAGGATGCGGCACGGGAATTGTCTGCGCTGCAGGACCGGCTTCCGGCTTTCGATCACGAGGCGGCAAGAGCTGCCGTTCGCGAGCAACTCGGGCGCCCGGTCGACGAAATCTTTCATGAATTCGGTGAGGCCGTCGCTGCAGCGTCCATCGCACAGGTTCATCCCGCCATTATCAGGCAAAAGGACGGGTCGGAAGAAAAGGTTGCAGTGAAGATTCTGCGCCCCGGCGTTGCCCGCCGGTTTCAGCGTGACCTGCAGAGCTACTACCTGGTCGCAAGGCTGGCCGAACGGTTCCACGCTCCGTCCCGCAGGCTCCGCCCCGTGGCTATCGTCGACACGCTGGCACAGTCGGTCGCGATTGAAATGGATTTTCGTCTCGAGGCGGCGGCTCTTTCCGAAATGGCGGAAAACACGTCAGATGATCCCGGTTTCCGCGTTCCATCCGTTAACTGGATGCACACGGCAAAGGGCGTCCTGACCATGGAATGGATCGACGGCCGCAAGATGTCGGACGTCGACGGGTTGATCGAGGACGGACACGATCTGGAAGCGCTCGGTGCCGCCGTTATCCAGAGTTTCCTGCGTCATACCCTGCGTGATGGCTTTTTTCACGCGGACATGCACCAGGGCAACCTGTTCGTTCACCCGGATGGTACGCTTGTCGCCGTCGATTTTGGCATCACCGGCCGGCTGAACAAGCGTGAGCGTCGCTTTCTGGCCGAGATCCTGTTCGGTTTCATCACGCGTAACTACAGGCGCGTTGCCGAAGTTCATTTCGAGGCTGGTTACGTCCCGGCTGATCAGGATGTCGACATGTTTGCCCAGGCCATCCGGGCCATCGGAGAACCCATCCACGGTCACGACGCCAGCGAAATCTCCATGGCGCGCCTTTTGACCCAGTTGTTCGAGGTGACCGAACTCTTCGACATGCGTACCCAGACGCAGTTGATCATGCTTCAAAAGACGATGGTCGTTGTCGAGGGCGTCGCTCGCTCACTCAATCCGAACCTCGATATGTGGCGGACCGCCGAACCGGTCGTCGGCAGCTGGATAAAGGAGCATCTGGGTCCGGTCGGCAAGTTGCGTGATGCCGGGGATGTTGTTTCGGCCCTGACACGAGCCGCGAACGACTTGCCGATCTTCGCCGACAGGATCGGGCACATGTCGGAAGCGCTTGAAAGAATGACAAGAGACGGCTTGCGGTTCGACCGGGAAACGGCTGAATCAATCGGCAGGGCGGAAGCCCGTCACACCCGATCCGGACGCATCGCCCTGTGGGTGATTGCAGCCTGTGCATTGGTGCTGACATATCTCGCGATATGAACGGTGGATCCGGCTTACCCGTCGAGACGGGTATAGGGTTGAGCAGAGTGGCGTGTGAAGCCGCCCGCTCGTCGTTCCGCTAGCACGTTTCGATGTGATCGAGAGCAATCTTTTTCGAAATCGTTCGGATTTCTTCAGCAAGTTCCCTGTCGTCAATCGTCCGTGACAAAACCATGCCGCCGATGCAGGTCGCAGCCAAACCAATGGCTTTTTCGCGTTTGTCGGCCCTGTCGGGCAGATTGTGTTCAAAAAGCCAGATCATGGCCCGCAACAAGGCTTCGTAGGCGGTCCGGACTTCGGACGTTGCACGTGCGACATCAGACGGCAGTGCGATCATCGGGCACTGCCCTTCAAGATCCCCGAGATGCTTGTCTGAAAGATAGCTTTCTATCATGTCGCGAACGGTTTGCGGGCCGCCATTTGCCGGATCGACACCGGCTTCGTCCCGCCAGGTCTTCCCCCGTCCGTTCAGAAACGAGGCGACCGCTTCCGCGTAGAGCTCTTCCTTGTTCCTGAAATGGTTGTAGAACCCGCCCCGTGTCAGGCCGGCTTCCGCCATTATCGTGTCTATGGAAACCTCCGAAAATCCATGTCGGTTAAACAGGATACGGGCACATTCCACGATCCGGTTCCGTGTCGCCGACTTGTGTTGGGCACTATAAGGCAATCAAACCTCCAAAGCGTGACGTCTCACTCTAGTGAAGCTCAAAAAAATGTTCTTTAACATAAATAGAAAAGTGGCAAGAACGGTTTGTCTTTTTTGAAATCAAACCGGACCGCGATATGGAAAACCTGTTCGAAGCAATCCCTTACATCAACGCCTACAAGCCAACATTTCTCGTTCTCGGCGCGTTGGCCCTGGTCGTTCTGATCCAGAGCTTTCTGACTGCCCCGCTGGCGTTTGCCAAAGAGGAGCAGACGCCGGGCATGCCGCTTCAGTTCGATCATTCGAAGCTGAGTTTCAGAGCTGTCAGGACCTATCAGAATTCTGCGGAAAGTTTCCCCGCATTTCTTGCAGCTGCGCTTGTTGCGGTGGCAGCTGGCGCTTCACCAATTGTCGTCAATTCGGTATCCGGGATCTATCTCCTCGCACGCATCTTGTTCTGGGCATTTTACTATGGCGGGATTGGCAGGATCGCAGGCGGTCCGCGCACAATTGCGTTCGTCACATGCCTCCTGGCCAATATCGTGATCGCGGTTGCAGGACTGATCAGTCTTGTTTGAGTGCAGCCATGAGGATGGGAGTTACGGTCTGCTCAAGAACATCCACGAGATCGGGATCCATGAATTGGTACTCATCCGGGATATCGAGCACATAAATGAATTCGGAATTCAGGGATTGACGAAAGCGGGCTTTGAGTCTCGAGGTGTGCTCATCCTCCATCACAATGACGAGATCTGCCCAGTCAATGTCGGCGTTCTGTACCTGCTTGCGCGCAGCCTTGCTTGTTCCGCAAGAGCGTGCACGAATGCCGGGAAACGACCTGAAAAGGGTTTCTGCGGTCGGGCTTCGCCACCTGTTACGGCTACATACAAACAGGACATTGATAAATTCGCCGCGTATCAATGAATTTGGCTCCTCTTTTGGTCATGAATGAGCTTTGACTATGGCTCTGTTACTCGTCTGAGCGTCAGGTTGATTCGCCCGCCGTTCTTCAGCAACGTCGACGTTCCTTTGAGGACGCGGTCGATACCGTGATAGGCAAGGCGGGCGTCACCGCCCAAAACCACGACGTCTCCCGACTGAAGCCGGAAAGACTTGGTGGGGCCGGTCCGCTTAAGGCCGCCGACCCGGAATGTTGCTGTGTCGCCGAGCGAGACGGAAATGACCGGAGCAGCGAAGGTCTGCTCATCCCGGTCCTGATGAAGGCCCATCTTTGCACTTGTTTCATAGAAATTGATCAGGCAGGCCTCGGGAGGCGGCGCATCGGGTGCAAGATCAAGCCATAGCGCCAGCAGGCTGGCCGGGATCTCCGGCCAGGCGTCTCCCGTTGCTGTATGGCTTTCCTGGTAGCGGTAGCCGTTGATATCCGAAACCCAGCCGAGCGGACCACAATTGCTCATTTTCACTGAAAAGGGCTTGCCTGTCTTTGGCATCACCGGTTGGTAGAGCGGTGCTGCGGTAACAATCGAGCGGATTTGCTCCAGAAGGTGTTGCTGAGCTGTGCGGTCAAAATATCCGGGATGATAGGCAAGGCCGGTCAGGCCGTTGATCGGAATGTCCTGCATACGACTTCAATACCGTAGCGCTTCAATCTCCGCCACCACCACAACCGCTACATCCCGAACCGCAACCAGAGTTGCCGGAGCTTCCACTGTTGTCACTGCTGTCGTGGGGGCCATGACTGCTGCCGCAGCCCGAACCTCCGCGAGAAGATCTTCTACCTTGGGAAGTTTTGCCGGTCGTGATGTTGAAGATGGCAATCAGTAAAAAGGTGAGCAAGACGCTCGCGGCAAGAAATTCCATTATGTGCTGCATGGCCCAGTGCCAGACCATATTGCGCAAACGTTCGAAAAAATTGTCGCCTGCGGCCGTGCCGTGAGCAAGCGCAAGACCTGTGCCCAAAGCGAAAGCCGTCAGGGCAAGGACAGCAACCTTTGTCCGTCCGGATAGTCTTCCGGTGGCGCGTAGAATTGTTGCAATTATCATTGAAAGTCGCGGTTTTGGGAGGAGCCAGACATCTTTCGAATTGATTCGCTTGAAATGTGGTGCCCTGCCGAACCGGATGTCCGCTGGTGGCCAGATGTCTTCAGGCGGTGGATTGCCGAATTCGGTCTGGTAAAGCTCCAGAGTCTTTTGATAGGCATCGCTAAAAAGCGCGGACTGGTCGGCGCCGCCCTTGGTCGGCATGTGATGAAGCGCACCGCCGAGCGCGCCCTTGAACGGCCCCCAGTAATGGCGCGTATAGGTGAGGTGCAGGTGCCAGGCCTGATCCACCTCGTCGCTTGGGGTCACCATTCCGGCCTTCATCCGGCTCAGATACGCAAATCGAAGATATTCGGTTATCACCCTGAGTGTGTAATCATGTGTCCAGTTGTTGTCGCGGGCCAGCCGCTTCGAGAAGGGAAGGTCGGCCTCCACGACGTCGGGATGGCAGCTATGGATACGATTCCAGAGTTCAGGATCATTCACGGCAGCCTCCTTTGGCAGGGCAAAGCCCGATTTTTATCGAGACCCTAGGTCAAAAGTTTAAAGCATTTCCGAAAACCGGGAGAAACGCTTGCAAATGGTTCTGGATTTGCTATCGACACCCGAACAGTAACCATCTGGGAAGAATTATCCGCCATGTCAGGCAATTGTCAGTGGACAGATGTCTTGCAGGCAAAGTTTCATCCACCTATATAGCGGTCAAGCTTCGCGCTAAATCCTGAGCATTCGCTCTGGCGTGATGTCCGGGTTTTTCCCGGAACCCAAGTGAGAGGAGCCGGATTGACGCCTTCACGGGTCTATCCGGTTTGCTAGAAAGAGAGGCACATATGGCAAAGGTCATTGGTATCGACCTCGGCACGACCAATTCGTGCGTCGCCGTCATGGACGGCAAGGAACCAAAAGTTATCGAAAACGCAGAAGGCGCCCGTACCACTCCATCGATGGTGGCGTTTTCCGACGATGGTGAACGGCTGGTAGGCCAGCCGGCGAAACGCCAGGCAGTCACCAATCCGACAAACACGCTGTTTGCGGTCAAGCGGCTGATCGGTCGCCGTTACGACGACCCGACCGTCGGCAAGGACAAGAAACTTGTCCCGTTCGAAATCGTCAAGGCCGACAACGGCGACGCGTGGGTGGAAGCCAACGGCGACAAGTACTCGCCGTCCCAGGTTTCCGCTTTCATCTTGCAGAAGATGAAGGAAACCGCCGAGAGCTATCTCGGTGAAACGGTAACCCAGGCGGTCATTACCGTTCCGGCGTATTTCAACGACGCCCAGCGTCAGGCCACCAAGGATGCAGGCAAGATTGCCGGTCTGGAAGTGCTGCGCATCATCAACGAGCCGACCGCGGCAGCCCTTGCCTACGGACTGGAAAAGAACGACGGCAAGACCATCGCGGTTTACGACCTTGGTGGTGGTACGTTCGACGTTTCCATCCTGGAAATCGGCGACGGTGTCTTTGAAGTGAAGTCCACCAACGGCGATACATTCCTCGGTGGTGAAGATTTCGACATGGTTCTCGTCGACTATCTTGCCGCTGAGTTCAAGAAGGACCAGGGCATTGACCTGAAAAACGACAAGCTGGCCCTGCAGCGTCTGAAAGAGGCCGCCGAAAAGGCAAAGATCGAGCTGTCCTCTTCGTCTCAGACCGAAATCAACCTGCCGTTCATTACGGCTGACGCATCCGGTCCGAAACACCTGACGCTCAAGCTGACACGTGCGAAATTCGAAGCGCTGGTCGAGGATCTGGTCAAGCGGACCAGCAATCCGATGAAGGCGGCTCTGAAGGACGCAGGTCTGGCTGCCGGTGATATCGACGAAGTGGTTCTGGTCGGCGGCATGACCCGTATGCCTAAGATCCAGGAGACCGTTAAGGCCTTCTTCGGCAAAGAGCCGCACAAGGGTGTGAACCCCGACGAAGTCGTGGCCATGGGTGCTGCGATCCAGGCCGGCGTTCTTCAGGGCGACGTCAAGGACGTTCTCCTGCTCGACGTCACGCCGCTGTCGCTGGGTATTGAGACGCTTGGTGGTGTCTTCACCCGTCTGATCGACCGCAACACGACGATCCCGACCAAAAAAGGCCAGGTGTTCTCTACGGCTGAAGACAATCAGACGGCTGTGACCATCCGTGTTTTCCAGGGTGAGCGTGAAATGGCCGCGGACAACAAGGTCCTTGGCCAGTTCGACTTGGTCGGCCTTCCTCCGGCACCGCGCGGCGTACCTCAGATCGAAGTCACCTTCGACATCGATGCCAACGGTATCGTTAACGTGTCCGCAAAGGACAAGGGTACCGGCAAGGAGCAGCAGATCCGTATCCAGGCGTCCGGTGGTCTCAGCGACACTGACATCGACCAGATGATCAAGGACGCGGAATCCCACGCGGATGAAGACAAGAAACGCAAGGAACTTGTCGAAGCCAGGAACCAGGGTGAATCCCTGGTGCATTCCACGGACAAGTCGCTCAAGGATTACGGCGACAAGGTTTCCGAGGAAGACAAGGCCGCGATCGAAAGCGCTCTGGAAGAACTGAAGTCCACGCTTGAAGGCGAGGACCTGGAAGACATCAAGGCCAAGACGCAGGCTCTTGCGGAAGCGTCGATGAAGCTCGGGGAAGCCATGTATCAGGCAGCCCAGGCTGACGCCGAAGCCGAAGGTGGCGAGGAAGCCGCTTCCGAAGCCGAGGATGACGTTGTCGACGCGGATTTCGAAGAAGTCAAAGACGAAGACGACAAGAAGTCCGCTTAAACCACGAAACTGCAGCCAACCGGATGTCCGGCTGGCTGTTCAAGTCTGGCGCCGGTCGCTTGATTACCCGGTAAAACGGGTTCTCGTGTCCGGCGCTTTCGCCGTCCTGGGCGCCGGAGATATCCTGGCCGCCGGTGGCGCAACAACAAGACCGAGAGCTCTTGATGTCCAAACGTGATTTCTACGAGGTACTGGGGGTATCTCGCGAGGCGGATGAAAAGGCGCTCAAAAGCGCTTACCGCAAGATGGCGATGCAATACCATCCCGACCGGAACCCCGGGGATGCAGATGCCGAAACCCGTTTCAAGGAAGTCAACGAGGCTTACGACACGCTGAAAGACGGCCAGAAGCGTGCTGCATATGACCGGTTCGGGCATGCCGCTTTCGAAAACGGCGGGTTCGGCGGTGGTGGTGGTGCCGGGGCGCACGACTTTTCGTCAACCATGTCCGACATCTTCGAGGAATTTTTCGGCATGGGCGGCGGGCGCCGCTCCGGTGGCCGCGAACGCGGCGCCGATCTTCGATACAATCTCGACATTACGCTGGAAGATGCATTTTCCGGGAAGACCGTGGAAATCGAGGTGCCGACAAGCACCACCTGCGACACCTGTTCCGGCTCCGGCGCCAAGCCGGGCACGAGCCCGACCACATGCCGAACATGTGGCGGAGCAGGGCGTGTCCGCGCGGCACAGGGGTTCTTCACGCTTGAACGCACCTGTCCCAGCTGTCAGGGCCGCGGTCAGGTCATTTCGGATCCTTGTGAAAGTTGCGGCGGGGCTGGCCGCAAGACGCAGGACCGGACATTGTCGGTGAACATACCGGCCGGCATCGAGGACGGTACCCGTATTCGTCTCGCTGGCGAAGGAGAAGCCGGGGTCCGAGGTGGCCCTGCGGGAGACCTTTATATCTTCCTGACAATCAAGCCGCACGACCTGTTCCAGCGCGACGGTGCAGACCTTTATTGCCGCGTTCCGATATCCATGAGTACGGCAACACTTGGCGGTCAATTCGATGTTCCCACCGTTCAGGGAAGCACAAGCCGCGTCAAAGTGCCCGAAGGAACCCAGACCGGAAAACAGTTTCGTCTGCGCGGCAAGGGCATGCCGGTCATGCGTTCCAGCCAGCATGGCGACATGTACATTCAGGTAACGGTTGAAACACCGACGAACCTGACGCGCCGGCAAAGAGAACTTCTTGCGGAATTCGAAACGGAATCCTCTGGCGAAAACCATCCCGAATCGGCGGGGTTCTTTTCGAAAGTGAAGGATTTCATTGACAATCTGGGCGCGTGACTGTGCATTCTGTACCTCAGGATATAGCAAATCCTTACAATTGCCCCTATATTCGATTCCCTGGGGGTTGGTGAGGTAACATGCTGAAACGCAACAGTATTCGCGTCGAACGTCTTCGGGAGAAGCTTGGCAAGGCCAATGCCGTGCGCACGAAGGTTCTGGATGAGATGAAGTTCATCCGGTCCTGGGCACAAAATCCCCTGCGAACCGGTGCGGTCTCACCGTCAGGATCCGATCTGGCGACCAAAATGGCGTCATACCTGACCCCGCGACCCCACTCACGGGTTGTTGAGCTGGGACCAGGAACCGGTGTTGTTACGAAGGCTCTGATTGATCGCGGTTTCACGCACAAACACCTCAATCTGATTGAGTACAGCGAAGAGTTTTGTGAACTCTTGAGTCTCAGATATCCCGGGTTGCCCATTCAGCAGGGCGATGCCTACACGTTGACAAAGACGCTCCGCAAGCCGAAAGGGTTTCTCGCCGGCGAGACGCAGGTCAAACACACTCTGGATGGAATTGTTTCGTCGCTTCCGCTGCTCACGCGATCGGAGCCGGTCCGCCGGGCCTTGCTGGACGAAGCTTTTCATCTGCTGAAGCCGGGCGCACCCTTTATCCAGTTCTCATATGGACTGGTTGCGCCGATCAAACCGGATAACCGGGCGGTATCGGTCTACAGTTCCGAATGGGTCTGGAAAAACCTGCCGCCGGCACGGGTATGGGTTTATCGCAAAGGGCACTGAGGTCTGTGCTCACCAGTACCCTGGTGCCCAAGCACATTCATTTCTGAAATATCATTTTGATGGCGACCGGTCTTCACATCGGTTGCCTATTCACTTTAGTCCGTTGTTTGTGCGAGCGGTTTCCCGTTTGCCGTTGCGCCAACACCGTGTCGAAATTCTCTGCTTCCGTGTGAATTGCAGTCTCATTTGCATTCACGGTGACGTGAGTCACAGGTCCTTTCAGCGGTGTTCGTGAATAAGGAATGCTTGGCATTGTTTTTTTATGATTGGACAATTTTCAAATGATCAATTCATGCATCGGTATTGGCGGCTCTGTAGGCCGGTTCGGAACGAATGAACAGTTGGATGTCAGGGCGGTTCAGACCCGGTTGAACGCTCTCATGGGATCTTCGCGCAAGGAATTGTCGGTCGACGGAAAAGTCGGCTCGAAGACCATAGGAACAATCAAGGACTTTCAGTCGAGTGTCGTCCGGCTGCGTTATCCCGACGGCCGCGTGGATCGGGCCAAACGGACCATTCATGCGCTCAACGACCCGAACTCGGCCTCGGTCTGGCAGCGGATGTGCATCCCGCCCGCAGCTCATCCATCCGCCGTTGCCAATGATACGTTGCGTGACGATCGCCTGACCCCGGCTGAAAAAATGTTGGCGAAGGAAGCGGCCAAACTCGGTGACAGCGATGCCTTTGACGAGTTCAGACGGGAGCTGATCGACAAGAGCATTCCCGACATGAAGAAATTTCTTGGTACGGTCGGGCGTGCCGAGGACGCACGCAAGGTCATTGCCGCCTGGTCGCAATTGCGCAAGTGGGGCTTTTCCGTTTCCGAAGCGCGGGACGTGATGAAGGCCATTTCCGGAATGAAAGGGCGCCAGTTCGGAGCCCTGGACGCGATCGGGACACCGGCGTCGAAATTCGGCAGGTTACTGGGGAACCTTGGCAGCAAGGCCGGTGCTGCGGGACAGGTCATTACCCTGATCGAAGTCGCGGACAAGTTCGAGCAGGGTGATTATCTTTATGGCACCTCCGAGCTTTACAAGCACTTCATGGGCAAGGCCATTCCCTGGGCCGGCATGGTGGAGGGTCTGCAGAGCCTTGTCGAGGCAATTGCCCCGGGATCAGTCAAGAACAGCAAGGTTTTTCAGGTAATCCGTGCCTGCGACCCGATCGGCCTTGGCGCTTCGGGCGTCGACAGCATGACGACCCTGGTTCTTGGAGCTGTCCACCTTATTCAGACAGGCGACATCGATATCGCCCGCTTGAGCCGTCTGGTCGACCGCATGAAACAGGGGCCGACAAAACTGTTTGCGGACATGGGAGAAGATCTTGGCGATTCGGCCTATGAAATGTCCAGGTGGCGAAAGGACGACTGGACATATGCCGTCAAGAGCATCCCTGGGTTTATTGCAAGCCTGTTCTGATCGGGGGCAGGCGGGCATGCCAATTGTGCCCGCTTGCTCGTCCTTGTCGTGGAAACACTGGCAAAAGTGTTGGTTTTTGTCATATCAATAAGACCGAATTGTCCTGTCTACGGCTGAAAGGGTCTGTTGATGCGCAGTCCAAAGATACTTGTTTGCTCCGGGTCCGTGCGGAGCGGATCACATAACGGAAAACTTGCTGCGCTCGTCGCCAAGCGGCTTGCAATCCTGGACGCCGAGGTCACGCATCTTTCGCTGAAAGACTATCCCTTGCCGATCTATGACGGAGACCTGGAAGAAGCGACTGGTGTACCCGAAAATGCCAAAAAGCTTCAGCGGCTCTTTCTCGGGCATGACGGAATTTTTCTGTCTTGCCCCGAATACAATGCCGGTGTGACACCCCTCCTGAAAAATACACTCGACTGGATCAGCCGGGTCAAGGAACCGGGCGAACCTTACAGGAACAGCGTGTTCGCGCTCGGCGCAGCCTCTCCGGGCGGATTCGGCGGCATGCGCGGTCTGATCGGCATGCGAACAATCCTGGAAGTCGGACTGGGTGCACTGGTGCTGCCGCAGATGGTGTCCGTTCCGAAGGCAATGACCTCATTCGACGACAAGGACGAGTTGGCCGAAGAAAGGGTCAGCGGTCAGCTCAACAAACTTGTCGAGGCGCTTCTGCGGGCAGCGAGAATCGAGATGTCGCACTAGAAAAACGTCACGCCTGATTTGTTGCGATGTGTCTTGCAGCAAACTGATGGCTTGGAAAAGCCGGAAATGCCGCCTACATAGGGCGGCAGCATTGATGAAACCGAGCAGCAATCAAGAACCCAAGAGGACTGAATGAGCGAAACGCGCGAACCGGCTCAATGGCACGGGACGACGATCATGATGGTACGCAAGGGCGACAGGGTCGTCATTGCAGGGGACGGACAGGTGTCCCTCGGACAGACCGTGATCAAGCATTCCGCCCGAAAGGTGAGACCACTGGCCAAGGGCGAAGTGATCGCCGGGTTTGCCGGTGCGACCGCAGACGCCTTCACCTTGTTCGAGCGTCTGGAAGCGAAGCTGGAACAATATCCCGGACAACTGATGCGCGCCTGTGTCGAACTCGCCAAGGATTGGCGGACGGACCGGTACTTGCGGCGCCTGGAAGCGATGATGCTGGTGGCAGACAAGAACGTGTCACTGGTACTTACCGGGACAGGTGACGTACTCGAGCCTGAAGGAGGCATAATGGGTATCGGATCCGGTGGTAACTATGCACTGGCCGCGGGCAGGGCACTCGCCGATACCGATTTCGACGCGGAAACCATTGCCCGCAAGGCGATGGCTGTTGCCGCCGAGATCTGTGTTTACACCAACTCAAGCGTAACCTTGGAAATGCTTGAAGTCACCGACTAGCCGGCCATGATCACGTTTCGTCCCGTCACCCATGAGGATTTGCCGACACTTGAAAGCTGGATGGCAAGACCGCATTGGCGTAAATGGTGGGGAGAACCGATCGAGGAAGCCGGATATGTCAGGGAGATGGTCGAAGGGCGCGATACAACGCTGCCTTTCATCTTCCGACTTGATGGCCTGGACAAGGGTTACATTCAGGCCTGGTACGTGAAGGACCAGTTGGAAACGGTCTTTGCCAAGGATTATCCCTGGCTCAATTTGCTGCCACATGAAGCTGTTGGGGTTGACCTCTCCATTGCCGATGAGGAAGACCTGTCAAAGGGAATTGGAACAAGAGTATTGCAGGCGTTCGTCCGGAAACTGCGCCAGGATGGCTATGACCGGATCATCATCGTTCCGGACCCGGCCAATCAGAGAGCGGTAAAGGCTTATCGTAAGGCCGGATTTCGGGAGATACCGGATCTTCTGGGCAAAACGGATGACAGCTTGCTTATGGAACACATGAATACGGAAGGCGTATCGTAAAAAATGACCGATTTTTCTCCGCGCGAGATCGTTTCCGAACTCGATCGCTACATTGTTGGCCAGAAGGACGCCAAGCGGGCGGTGGCGATTGCCTTGCGCAACCGTTGGCGCCGTCAGCAGTTGCAGGGCCAGATGCGGGAAGAGGTTCTGCCGAAGAATATTCTCATGATTGGACCGACCGGGGTCGGCAAGACAGAGATTTCGCGTCGTCTTGCCAAGCTTGCGAACGCGCCTTTTTCCAAGGTGGAAGCGACGAAATTCACCGAGGTCGGCTATGTTGGCCGTGATGTGGAGCAGATTGTTCGCGATCTTGTGGAAGCGGGCATTACCCTCATCCGGGACAAAAAGCGCGACGAGGTGAAGGCCAAGGCCCATGTCTTGGCGGAAGAACGGGTTCTGGATGCGCTGGTCGGATCGAGTGCAAGCCCGACTACCCGAGAGAGTTTCCGAACGAAACTGCGCGACGGCGAAATGGACGACAAGGAAATCGAAGTCGAGGTCCGCGCTCAGGCTCAGATGCCGAGTTTCGAATTGCCAGGGATGCCCGGCGCAAGCGTCGGCGTCATGAACATGTCGGACATTCTCGGCAAGGCGTTCGGTGGCCAGACAAAGACCAAGCGGACGACCGTTCGCGAAAGCTATGAACTTCTGATCAACGAGGAATCCGACAAACTGCTTGACGAAGACAAGGTCGTTGAAGAGGCGATTGCGCTTGTCGAAAACTCAGGCATCGTTTTCCTGGACGAGATCGACAAGATATGTGCACGTGAAGGCCGCGCCGGTGCGGATGTGTCGCGCGAAGGCGTGCAGCGGGATCTTCTGCCCCTGATCGAGGGAACGGTCGTTTCCACGAAACACGGCCCGGTGAAGACCGACCATATCCTGTTCATTGCATCCGGTGCCTTCCATGTCGCCAAGCCGTCCGACCTGTTGCCGGAATTGCAGGGACGTCTGCCGATCCGGGTCGAATTGCGTGCGCTTGACAAGGATGACTTCCGTGCAATCCTGACGGAGCCCGAGGCCAGCCTGATCAAGCAATATGTTGCCTTGATGGAGACGGAAGAAGTCAAGCTCGCTTTCACCGAAGAGGCGATTGAGGAAATTGCGTCCGTCGCGGTTGATCTCAATGCATCTGTTGAAAACATCGGTGCGCGCCGCCTCCAGACCGTCATGGAGCGTATACTTGACGAAATTTCCTTCACGGCCCCCGACAGATCGGGAGAAGCTATTGAGATTACCGCGGAATTCGTGAAGGAAAACATCGGCGACCTGGCAAAGAACGTCGATCTGTCGAAGTTTATTCTGTAACGCCACGGTTGACGCAAGCGACGATTTCGCCGCTTGCGATGCGCGCGCACCGATGGCAGCATGCGTTTATGGTAGCGATACGGAAAAGTAACGAGGAAGGCCATCGCCGGAAATTTCTGGTCGTGGTCGACGAAACGCCCGAATGCGACAGGGCAATTGTCTATGCCGCAAAGCGTGCAGCGCGAACCGGTGGGGTGGTCACGCTCGTGTTCATGATTGCACAGGGTGACTTCCAGCACTGGCTTGGTGTCGAGGACATCATGCGGGCTGAAGCGCTGGAAAAAGCGGAATCAACGCTTGCAAAGGCTGCCGAGCGCGTCAGGTCGGTGGCCAGAACGGAACCGGAAACAGTCGTTCGCGAAGGCACCAATTCGGAAGAAATCCTGGAACTGATCGAGGCGGATGCCGACATCGCAATCCTTGTACTGGCTGCCAGCACAGGGTCGGAGGGCCCCGGACCACTGGTGTCTTCCATTGCGGGCAAGGCAGCCGGCACGTTTCCGATCCCGGTGACCATCGTACCGGGCAATCTGGACGACGACTCGATCGCCGCTCTTGCCTAGCTTGGGCGCCATGAACGAAGTGAAATCACCTTAGGAACTTGATCTGGAAGGATCAGGACCTATCTAGTTTTTAACTATTCCAAACTGCTGCCAGATGGGTTACAACAATCCATCGGTGTTTTGCGATGGACGAGAGGCGCAGGACACCAGACCTTGGACGCGTTGATCAAACGCAGGGACAAAGATCATGTTCATTCAAACCGAAGCAACTCCAAATCCGGCCACATTGAAATTCCTGCCAGGACGGGTCGTCCTGCCGGAAGGTACTTATGACTTCCGTACACGTGCAGATGCCGGAGTGTCTCCGCTCGCGGAAAGGCTCTTCGATGTGCCGGGCGTAGCCGCAGTGTTTTTCGGCCACGACTTCGTGACGGTAACGAAAGACGACACGGACTGGCAGCACATGAAGCCCGCCATTCTCGGCGTCATCATGGAGCAATTCATGTCAGGGCAACCTGTCATGGCCGCCGGACAGGTGGAAGACATCGAGGAAGGTGAATTTTTCGATGAAGGTGCGGAAGAGACCGTAAACACGATCAAGGAGCTTCTTGAAACACGTGTTCGCCCGGCCGTTGCCCAGGATGGCGGTGACATCACCTTCAAGGGCTTCAAGGAAGGAATCGTGTATCTGTCGATGCGCGGTGCTTGTGCGGGATGCCCGTCCTCGACGGCAACGCTACAGCACGGAATTCAAAATCTGTTGCGCCACTTTGTACCGGAAGTCGAGGAAGTCCGGCCGATCTGATCGGATTTTCCCGGTTTTTTCAAAGGCCCGGCCTTCATGCCGGGCCTTTTGCATTTCGATACCGCATTCTTTCCGGAACGCAAGCCCTCAATTGGACTTAGGTCCAAAGCTCGGCTCGACTCGAGCGCCTCGCCGCGGTAGTGGCAAGAAGGACAAAAACCCTTGAGCCAGGCCGACATGCGTGTTCTTGCCATCGATACAGCACTCGCCAATTGCGCTGCCGCAGTTCTCGACAACGGTGCAGAGACTGCATGTTTCGAAGCCTGTAGTGAGGAAATCGGTCGTGGGCATGCCGAGGTGCTGATGGACATGATCGGCGAGGTCATGGCAGAGACGTCCACAGCCTTTTCCGATCTGGATCGTGTGGTCGTTACGGTCGGGCCGGGAAGTTTCACGGGACTGCGTGTCGGGCTTGCTGTCGCCCGAGGTTTCGGTCTCGTCCTCAGCAAGCCGGTCGTAGGCATCACCACGCTTGCCGCAATCGCGCGTTCCAACGCGCCGGCGGATAACGGTGCGCCGCTGCTCGTGGCGCTGACTGGCAAGGGAAACGAGGTATACTGTCAGGAATTTACGTCTTCAGGGGACAAGTCTGGCGACGCTGCCGTGCGAACACTTGACGATCTTGCGGCAACACTGCCACGGAGCATAAGGTTGGCGGGGTCGGCCGCAGAAAAAATCGCTCAGGCGCTGGATCTGCCGCAGGATCAGATCATCTCGAGGATGGAGTATGCGGCAATACGGGAGGTTGCCGAACTCGGCCTCGTTGCTGATCCGGTCGTTTCCACACCGTCACCGCTATATCTGCGACCACCCGATGCTACGCCGCAGACCAGAGGAAGGATTGAACGGCAATGAGTTTCTGGTGGTTCTGGGCCCAGCCGCCGGTCGTTGAAGAAGCGCTGGACGAGGATCTGCCGAAGATAGCCGATATCCACGCTGCCTCGTTTCCGAACAAGTGGAATTCCGAAGAACTTGCGCGCATGAAGGCGCAGGAGGGTGTTGCGATCCTGGTCGCCCGTCGTGCCAGTCCATACGGCACGCGCGCTCCGCTGGGATTCCTCATTTTGCGCACGGTGGCCGATGAAGCAGAGGTGATCACTATTGCCGTGCATCCAAGACAGCGCGGGCGGGGCATCGGCAAAAAACTGATGGAAGCCGGCCTGTTCAGGCTTTACGGCGAACGCTGTAGTCATCTGTTTTTGGAAGTGGACGCGGCGAACAACTCCGCATTGCTGCTCTATCGCAGCCTCGGCTTCAAGCAGGTTGGCCAGAGAAAAGGCTATTACAGCGAGAGTGGCGGCGACGGCACGGCGCTTGTCATGCGCATCGATCTTCGCTAAGCGCTGTATTACGAAAATTCCGGTCAATCAGCAGGCGACGAACCAATGACGGATGAGCGGCAAACAACGCTGGCGGAAATGTGCGTGGCAAAGGGTATGCGCATGACCGAGCAGCGCCGCATCATAGCCACGGTCATCGAGGATGCTTCCGACGACCACCCTGATGTCGAGGAACTCTACCGCCGGTCTGTCGCGATCGACAAGGGAATATCCATTTCGACCGTCTATCGTACCGTCAAGCTTTTTGAAGACGCCGGAATGATCGAGCGACACGACTTCCGGGACGGTCGGTCACGCTACGAGACGGTGCCGGACGAGCATCACGACCATCTGATCGATCTGCGCAGCGGTCGGGTGATTGAATTCCGGAGCGAGGAAATCGAGGCGCTACAGGAATTCATCGCCAAGAAGCTCGGTTACAAGCTGGTCGATCACCGGCTGGAACTCTATGGTGTTCCACTGGAGGCTTCAAAAGGTGAAAAAGGTGATGGCTAAAGTCAAGGCGGCCTGGACAATTTTCGTTCTGGCGCTCGTCTCGCTGGTCCTGATCCCGCTGCAGTGGATATCGCTGAAGCTCAAGCTTCGCGCCAGGAAAAAGCTTCCCCAGATCTGGCACCGGATCGCCACGCGCCTGGTCGGGATCAAGATCAGGCAGATCGGAGCTCCGTCAACGGACCGCCCGCTGCTCATCACGGCAAATCACGCCTCGTGGGTTGATATTGCCGTTATCGGTTCGCTGATCCCGCTTTCCTTCATCGCAAAGTCGGAAGTGTCCGGCTGGCCGATCTTCGGTCTGCTCGCAAAGCTTCAACAGACCGTTTTCGTCAATCGCACGAAACGGAGCGAGACGGGCCAGGTTGCGGACGTGATCGCCGAACGCATGGCGGAAGGCGACGCGATGGTTCTGTTTGCGGAGGGAACGTCGAACGACGGCAATTGCGTGCTGCCCTTCCGCTCCGCTTTGCTGGGCGCGGCGACGCGAGCAATTGGAGAAGACAACGAAACCAGCGTCTGGGTCCAACCTCTTTCGATTGCCTACCAGGGTTTTTACGGACTTCCTATGGGCCGGGCACACCGGCCGCATGTGGCCTGGTACGGTGATATGGAACTTCCTGGCCACCTTTGGGGAATATTCTCGCGCGGTGCTCTGGATGTTATCGTGTCCTGGGGAGAGCCGGTTCTTGTTGGCAAAACCACGGACCGCAAGGAACTCACACTGCGTCTGGAAAACGAAGTTCGCGCGATGACAATCTCTTCTTTGCTGCAAAAACCGGTCGAGAGTGCAGATTCTGGCGAAATCGAACCCCACGAGTTCTTCTCAAACGACGAAAAACCCGTTAAAGCTGGCGCCTGATTTTGAGTGCCGTCCGCAGCAGTGACTGTTTGAAGGACGAAGCGAACGGAATTTTTCCGATCGCCCGCTATACCGGCGCAAGTCCGGGCACCTGCCATCAAGACATGTCGGCCGACTGATCAAGGCCACGAGGAGCGAATGACAAGCCGTCCGGAAGCAGAACAAGAAACGACACCTTCCGCCGTTTCCACCGCACAAGACCAGACAGTGAAAGGCACGAACACACGAAAGGTGTTCGTGCGAACCTACGGCTGTCAGATGAATGTTTATGACAGCGAGCGGATGACCGACGTACTGGCGCCTGAAGGATTTGAGGCGACGGACGACATGGAAGACGCGGACCTCGTCATCCTCAACACGTGTCACATCCGCGAGAAGGCTGCCGAAAAGGTCTATTCGGAACTGGGCCGGATCCGGAAAGTGAAGGAAGAACGCGCCCGGCACGGCAAGGGCATGATGGTCGGTGTCGCCGGATGCGTCGCGCAGGCGGAAGGCGAGGAAATATCCCGGCGCGCGCCGATCGTTGATCTGGTGGTCGGGCCGCAGAGCTATCATCAGCTGCCCGGTCTCTTGTCGAAGGCGCGAAACGGCAACAAGGTCGTGGAAACCGAATTCGATATCGATGCGAAGTTCGATCACCTGTCGGCACGTGCGGAAAGACCGGTCATGAAACGCCCGCCCGCGGCTTTTTTGACGGTCCAGGAGGGATGCGACAAGTTCTGTACCTTCTGTGTCGTGCCTTACACCAGGGGTGCTGAAGTTTCACGATCCGTCGAGCAGATTGTCGCTGAAGCCGAACGCATGGCGGCGGGGGGCGTGCGCGAAGTCACCTTGCTGGGCCAGAATGTGAACGCCTACCATGGCGAGGCAAAGGATGGATCGATCTGGGGACTTGGGCGTTTGTTGCGCCGGCTTGCGGATATCGACGGCCTGGACCGGCTTCGCTACACCACGAGCCACCCACGGGACATGGATGATGATCTGATCCTGGCGCATCGGGATCTGAAAAGCCTGATGCCCTATCTGCATCTTCCCGTACAGTCCGGCTCCGACAAGATCCTGAAATCCATGAACCGCCGCCATACCAGAGACGAGTATTTCCGGCTGATCGACCGGATTCGTGAAGCCGCTCCGGACATCGCACTTTCGGGCGATTTCATCGTCGGTTTCCCGGACGAAACGGAACAGGACTTCGCAGACACAATGGATCTGATCCGCCGCGTCGAGTACGGCTCTGCATTTTCGTTCAAGTACAGCCAACGTCCTGGAACACCAGGAGCAACTATGGACAATCAGGTGCCCGAAGATGTGAAATCTGCCCGGCTCGCCGAGCTTCAGGCGCTGATATCCGGGCAGCAGAAAGCCTTCAACGCGTCGCGTCGCGGAATGGTCTGCGATGTCCTTCTCGAAAAGAAGGGCCGCAATCCAGGCCAGATTGTCGGCAAGTCGCCCTGGCTGCAGCCCGTGCAACTGGATGCAGCGGAAGACTTGATCGGCAGCATACAAGCGGTGGAAATCGTTGAGATCGGATCTAATTCGCTGTTCGGGCAATTGATTGCCGGGCAAGATGATCATGCGAATCCCGGTTTGTCCCGGCTACGCTCTAAAGGAGACGTCATTTGACGCGCGACAGCTCTTCTTCCCGCAAGCAAACGGATCAAGCTGCATCCGCCGGTTCGGCGTCCGACACGACGCACATCGTTCTTGCATTTGAAGACAACCGTCTGATTGGGGACCTCTTCGGTCAGTTCGACCAGAATCTCGCGCTGATCGAACAGCGGGTCGGCGTCGACGCTATCGCCAGGGGCAATCAGGTAACGCTGAAAGGTTCCCAGGCCGGCTGCGCCCAGGCGCGTACCGCGCTTGAGGCGTTGTATCAACGGCTTTTGCAGGGTCAGGAAATTCATCCAGGTGATGTGGACGGGGCTCTTCGGATGGCTGCAGCAGCCGAGGCACAGCTGCCATTGCCGACCCTGGAGCCGAAGTCGCGGCTCGCCTTTGCCCAGATCGCCACCAGGCGCAAGACGATCGTGGCGCGGACCCCGACACAGGACGCCTATATCCGTTCCATGGACCGGGCCGATCTGATTTTCGGTACAGGCCCTGCCGGAACTGGCAAGACCTTCCTGGCTGTTGCCTATGCTGCGGCCCTGCTCGAGCGTGGTGACGTCGCGCGTCTGATCCTGTCCCGCCCGGCAGTGGAAGCAGGCGAGCGTCTTGGGTTCCTTCCTGGCGAAATGAAAGACAAGGTCGATCCGTACCTGCGGCCGATCTACGATGCACTTTACGAGATGATGCCTGCGGAAAAGGTCGATCGTGGACTCCAGTCCGGCATGATCGAAGTCGCGCCGCTCGCATTCATGCGTGGACGTACTTTGTCGAACGCTGTCGTTCTGCTGGACGAGGCTCAGAACACGACGTCGATGCAGATGAAGATGTTTCTGACCCGCCTCGGCGAAGGTTCGAAAATGATCGTTACCGGCGATCCCAGTCAGATCGACCTGCCGACCGGCCAGAAATCGGGTCTTCGGGAGGCACTTGGCCTGTTGACCGATATTCAGGCAGTCTCCCATATCCGCTTCAACGAAACGGATGTTGTCCGTCACGAACTCGTCGGCAGGATCGTGACAGCCTACGACAACGCGTCGCGCGAGGAATCCCAGGCCCGTGAGCGGCAATACGCGGATCGCCGGCGCGAAACCGGCAGCGACAAGACAACATCCCGATCACCCAAGGTGGCAGCATCCTGAAATGGCTGAGCCGATATGACAGAAGCGCTGCCCGAGGGATTTGAGGTCGACTTGTCGATAGAGGCCGGTGATTGGCCTGCACAGGAAGAACTTGAGCCTCTTGCCGTGCGCGCAATAGGCGCGGCATTTGCGAGTGCTGATCTGCAGGTATTGAAACACACCGAAGTCTCGCTGCTTTTCACGGACGATACCGCGATCCGCAAACTGAATGGTCAATGGCGGAACAAGAACAAGCCGACAAATGTTCTGTCATTTCCGGGCAGTGATCCGAAAGGTGATGCCTACGGGCCGCTTCTGGGTGATATTGTTTTCGGCTACGAGACCATTTCACTCGAAGCAAAGGAGATGGGAGTTGAATTCTCCGATCACATTTCCCATTTGACCGTTCATGGTTTGCTTCATCTTTTCGACTATGATCATCAGGAAAGTGACGAAGCCGAATTGATGGAAAGTCTTGAGAAAACCATTCTGGCGTCGATAGACATTGATGACCCTTACGCCGACAGTCCTCTTGTGGGAGACGGCGAATAGATGGCATCATGGGGCACAAAGTTCTTGTATTGATAGATGATGAGCGCAGTTGAACCGCAAAGTCCGGCGGGCGAGCCCAAGGCCACCGAGGCTGGACAATCTCCGGATGGAGAAGATCCGCAACAGATGAAGCCGCAGCGGACTGCGGCCTTCCTCGACAAATTCAAACGCGTATTGCGCTTGGGGCGCCAGTCCTCGAGCCTTCGCGAAAACCTCCAGGACGAGTTGGCGCGCGAAGGAAGCGGCGACGCTGCTTTCTCTCCGGAAGAACGCCTTCTACTCGGCAACATCTTGCGGCTGCGTGAGTTGCGGGTCGACGATGTCATGATCCCGCGGGCCGATATCGATGCGGTAGATCTTGACACAAGCCTCAGCCGACTGATGGAGCTTTTTCAAAAGAGTGGCCATTCGCGCATGCCGGTCTATGAGGAGACGCTGGATGATCCGCGCGGCATGGTTCACATCAAGGACCTTATGGCGTTTATTGCCGAGCAGGGAGCAAGCAGGCGCATTGCAACTGCTGTGGAAAATGGTGGCGCCAAGGAAACGGAGCGCGAGCTCCTCGAAAACGGCATGGCCCGCAAGGGCCACAATGCGCCGGATCTGGATCTGTCCTGCGTCGATCTTTCAGTCACGCTGAAGGAAACGGACCTCTTGAGGAACCTCCTGTTTGTACCGCCATCAATGCCGGCAACCGATCTGATGGCGAAAATGCAGGCAGGCCGTATCCAGATGGCCGTTGTTATCGACGAATATGGTGGTACCGACGGTCTCGTTTCGCTGGAGGACCTTGTGGAGGAAGTCGTCGGCGATATTGAAGACGAACATGATGAAGACGAGGAGGCCATGCTTGCCTCCGCAGAAGAAGGTGTCTGGATCGCCGATCCCAGATTACCGCTCGAAGACCTCGACAAGGCTCTTGGAACACATCTGAACGACGGTGAAATTTCCGAAGATGTCGATACGCTTGGAGGCCTGCTGTATGTCACAATCGGCCGGGTGCCGGTGCGCGGCGAACTCTTGTTCGTGCCCGGGGAAGTTCCTGGCTTCGAGTTCGAGGTAATGGACGCGGATCCGAGACGCATCAAGCGCCTGAAGATCAGGCGAAGACGCGCCGAGCCGAGACCTCAGGATCTGAGGCGGAGGCCAAAAAAAACGGGTGCGGTTCAGGGCGAGGCACCATCGGGCGCGAGTGCCGAGGCAGCGTCAGAGCGGTCGGCGTCCCCCGACAGCAGCACCTGAGCAAAGCCAGTTTCCGATAGCACAGGTCAGCCCGCGGGATATTAGCGCTTGACCGGTCCGCGCTGAGCCGACAAGTCTCCATGCTTGGCTTGGGGATCGGTGTCAATGAACTGGTTAGCGCAAAAACTGTCTGTCTTTCCCAACACTTTTTTGCTGGCTTGGGGATGGCCGCGACGTTTCCTTTGCCTGATTTGCGGCGCACTCACCGCTTTCGCCCTGCCGCCCTACGATGTTTCCCCGGTGTTGCTGATCACTTTGCCGGGTCTGGTGTGGATGCTGGATGGCGCGCTGGAACCGGGAAGCGAGCAAAGGCGGTCAAGAGCATGGGCCGGGTTCGCGCTGGGCTGGTTGTTCGGCTTCGGATATTTCCTGTCCGGCCTTTGGTGGATCGGCGCTGCCTTTCTCGTGGAAGCCGATCGTTTTGCCTGGCTCATGCCTTTCGCTGTCATCGCGATGCCGGCGGGGCTGGCGCTGTTCACGGCCGCAGGTGTCGCCGTTGCGGCTGTTTTCTGGAGCGATCGGTTCAGCCGCATACTGTTACTCGCAGCCTGTCTGACGCTGGCAGACTGGGGTCGTGGTCATTTTCTGACGGGATTTCCGTGGAATGCATTTGGCTACGGCATTTCGGACTATCTGGTACTTGTTCAGGCCGCAAGTCTGTTCGGCATCTACGGGTTGACCTTTCTGGTCATTGCAATTGGCGCCGCTCCCGCGGTTCTTGCCGATGCAAAACCGTTTCACAAGCGCATCAACGCCATCTTGGTTGCAGCGGCGGCTTTTGTTGTCGTCATGGTCTATGGGTCGCTGCGGGTCTGGTCGGTTGAGCCGCAGAACACCGCGCTTGATATCCGAATTGTACAGCCCGCGATCGATCAGAAGGACAAGTGGCGACCGGACCTCAAGGAAGAGATTTTTCAAACCTATCTCGACATGACCGAAGCGCCGCTTGGCGGTGACGCGCGGGTCGGTCAGCCGCGACTGGTCGTCTGGCCCGAATCGGCCCTTCCCTTCCTCCTGACGCAGGAACCGGGTGCTCTCTTTCGCATCGGTCTGGCGCTCGGCGAGAACACGGAACTCGTAACCGGCGCCGTTCGGGCGGAGACAGGGGCTGAGGGCACTGAATATTTCAATAGTGTCTTTGTCGTAGGTGGCGATGGCACGGTAAAAGGCCTTTACGACAAGGTCCGCCTGGTTCCATTTGGGGAATTTGTTCCGCTCAAACCGTTGCTGGAAAGTATCGGAATTACCAATCTCGCAGGTCCGATGGATGGCTTCGAAGCCGGCTATCAGCAGCGTGTGCTATCTACTTCCGATGGTTTCAGTTTTCTACCCTTGATTTGCTATGAAGCGATTTTTCCGGGTGTTGGCGCAGGAGAAGACGGAAAACCGTCCTTCCTGTTGAATGTGACCAACGACGCGTGGTTTGGCCGGACACCAGGTCCTTACCAGCACTTTGCCCAGGCGCGCATGAGGGCCGTCGAAACGGGACTTCCTCTTGTAAGAGCCGCAAATACGGGTATTTCGGCGGTTGTTGATGGCAGGGGTGCTGTTGTTAACGAGTTGGTAATATTCGAGCGAGGTGTTGTCGATGCAAAGCTTCCACAGAGTTTTGGCAAAACCCTCTACGGCAGTTTTGGCGATCTTCCAGTGTTGTTTATTTCAATAACACTTGTGGTATTTGCGGGTACTTCAAAATACAACCGCTACTCGCGTAAAAATTGATTTTTTTTGTTTGAGTTGAGTGATTAAAGTGTGATACAACCGTGAAATCGCCGATTGAAGGTTGATTCATGTGCAAGTGAGGGGTTGCGGGCTCGCTTTTTTCTCTTGGGTCTCGTGGGAGGACTTGGAGATGCTTGTACAGACGAAAACGAGCGGACATTCGCCAAGAGAAAAAGAAAGAGCGACGTAAATGCCCAGTAAGAAATCACCAAATCCAATTGACATACACGTCGGCAGCCGTGTTCGCCTCAGGCGGATGATGCTCGGCATGAGTCAGGAAAAACTGGGTGAAAGCCTAGGCATCACCTTCCAGCAGATACAAAAATACGAAAAAGGCACCAACCGTATTGGTGCCAGCCGCCTGCAGCACATTGCGACTGTTCTGAAAGTGCCGGTTTCCTTCTTCTTCGAGGATGCACCGGGGACACCTGAGGAAGCGGAAGGCTTCGGAGAGACGCAGCCCACATCCTATGTGGTTGATTTTCTGTCATCGTCCGAAGGTCTGTCACTGAACAAAGCTTTTGTACGTATTGAAGATCCCAAGGTGCGACGCCGGATCGTCGATCTTGTGCGTTCTCTTGGCGGTGACGACTGAGAAATTTGCACAATACGCTTGACGCAGCGAAAAACTTCTAAGATTGATGCACCTGAAGCGGCGATGTCATTTGCCGCTTCAGCTATATTCATTCCCAGAAGGACGATCGCCAATGGCACGTCAGAATTACCTGTTTACATCTGAATCCGTGTCCGAAGGACATCCGGACAAAGTCTGCGACCGCATTTCAGATGCAGTTGTGGATGCATATCTTAAGGAAATGCCTGAAGCGCGCGTTGCCTGTGAAACCCTGGCAACCACCAATCGCATCGTGGTTGCCGGTGAGACGCGCGGTCCGGCAAGCATTACCAACGATTACATCGCTCATCTTGCCCGTATGGCCGTCAAGGATATCGGATATGAGCAGGATGGCTTCCATTGGGAGAACTGCGATGTCGCGGTTCATCTCCATGCACAATCGGCACACATCGCGCAAGGTGTCGATGCTGGTGGCAACAAGGATGAAGGTGCTGGCGACCAGGGCATCATGTTCGGATACGCTTGCCGCGAGACCGAAGAACTGATGCCGGCTCCGATCCTCTATTCCCACAGAATCCTGAGTCTTCTGGCTGATGCACGAAAGTCCGGCAAGGAGCCGGTTCTCGGCCCGGATGCAAAAAGTCAGGTAACGGTTCGCTACGAGAACGGTGTACCTGTTGCGGCAACATCGATTGTTCTATCGACACAGCACCTGGATCCGGCGCTGACATCTGAAGATGTTCGCAGGATTGTTGAGCCCTATATTCGCACAGCGCTTCCTGACGGCTGGATTACAGGTGAAACTGCCTGGCACGTGAACCCGACGGGCGCTTTCGTCATCGGCGGACCCGATGGTGATGCCGGACTTACCGGCCGCAAGATCATCGTCGACACGTATGGCGGGGCCGCACCGCATGGCGGCGGTGCCTTTTCCGGCAAGGACCCGACAAAGGTTGACAGGTCCGCAGCCTATGCTGCGCGCTACCTTGCGAAAAACGTTGTCGCTGCTGATCTGGCTGACCGCTGCACAATTCAGTTGTCCTACGCGATTGGCGTGTCCGAACCGCTTTCGGTCTATGTCGATCTGCACGGAACGGGCCGCTGCGACGAAGCCAGACTGGAGGCAACGCTTCGCGATGTCATGGGTTTGAGTCCACGTGGAATTCGGGAGCATCTGAACCTGAACAAACCGATTTATGAGCGCACTGCTGCTTACGGCCATTTTGGCCGTCAGCCGGATGCCGACGGTGGGTTCTCTTGGGAAAAAACGGATCTTGTTGACACTCTGCGTCCGCTTGCAGGGTAAGTCCCTTCAAGACACTTCGAGATCCTGAACAATCAGATCGCCGGTGCCGTGCCGGCGATCTGCTGCTTTAAGACACTGCTTGTATTGAGATGACCGACCGCTACGAAGGTTCTTTTTTCGGCCGCCGCAAGGGTAAGCCGTTGAGCCCGCGCCGCGAGGCGCTTATGGAAAATGAGCTGCCGCGCCTGATCCTCGATCTGGACCGTTCTGCCCCTGCAGATCTCGAGGACCTGTTTGAGGCAGATGTAAAGGATACCTGTCTCGAAGTAGGTTTCGGCGGCGGAGAGCATCTGCTGCACAGAGCCCGCACTAGCCCCGAAACGGGGTTTATCGGTATCGAGCCGTTTGTCGGCAGCATGGCAAAAGCGGTTGTTGCGGTGGTCGAGGAAGGCCTGCAAAACGTCAGGTTTTATGATGACGATGCCGTCAATGTGCTGGATTGGCTCCCTCAATCGTCGCTGGACCTCGCCTATCAGCTTTACCCGGATCCCTGGCCAAAGAAGCGGCATTGGAAGCGCAGGTTCATCAACCCGCAGAATCTGGACCGCTACGCCCGCGTGTTGAAACATGGAAGTGAATTTCGCTTTGCCAGTGACATCGACACCTATATCGACTGGACCTTGCGCCACTGCCGGGATCACCACGCTTTCATTTGGAGTGCCGAAACCGCAAACGATTGGAAAACGCCTTGGCACGGTTGGCCGGGAACCCGGTATGAAGCCAAGGCGATCCGCGAGGGCCGTGTAGGGCGCTATCTGACTTTCCTGCGCACTTGACGTAGCGCGAAAACTCCCGGGAAACTGCCCGCGCCCAGAGACCGGAAAAGTTCTTTTGCGGATTCGATGCAGGAGACTTGCTTTCAGACTGCCTTTGGCGTTATACAGCCCGTGTTTCACCTCAAACGGCTTAATCAGAGCGTTTTGAGAGTGGGCCCGCCGGGGACCCGCTCTTTTTTGCTTAAGCACAGGCCGGGAACATACGAACCAAGCAGGATAGCCTTATGTAGACCGATGAACGGCGCATCTGATGCTAATGACCGGAAACGGTTTTGACAGGAGCCAAGTGTGAGCGCACACGAACCGAGAATTGTTACGGAACAGGGCCTTGATGCCCGTGTTGCCGCAATTATTGAGCCGGTGATCGAGGATCTCGGCTTTCGTCTTGTGCGCACCAAGATCAGCGCGGCCAATGGTTGCACGCTTCAGATCATGGCTGAACGCCCGGATGGCACGATGACGGTCGAGGATTGTGAATCAGTCAGCCGTGCCGTGTCCCCTGCACTTGATGTCGAGGACCCGATCAATCGGGCCTATCATCTGGAAGTTTCTTCTCCTGGAATTGACCGCCCGCTCGTGCGTGCCGGCGACTTTGATCGCTGGTCCGGGCATGAGTTGAAAGTGGAAATGGCCGTCATGCTTGATGGCCGGAAGCGTTTCCGGGGAACCTTGCTCGGCGCGGCGGCCGGAGCGGCGAAAGTTCGCCTGCCCGACGCGCGCGAAGGTGAGGACGAAACGGTGTCTCTGCCATTGGAGAACATCGGAGAGGCCAAGCTTGTTCTCACCGACGAATTGATTACCGCGGCTCTTCAGGCGGAAAAGGCTGCGCTCGCAGCCCGAGGCCAGGAAGATGACCTGACACAGGACAACGCGCCCAATTAGGCATCCGGCTTAGCGGCGAAAAGAAACGCGCCAAAAAGACCAAGGCACGAACCTGGCGCAAGAGGAGTGGAATATGGCAATCAGCGCGAACCGGCTGGAACTGCTGCAAATTGCTGATGCGGTCGCCCGGGAAAAGTCGATCGACCGGATGATCGTGATCAACGCGATGGAAGATGCGATCCAGAAGGCAGCCCGCTCCCGCTACGGCACGGAAACCGAAGTGCGCGCTGAGATCAATCCGAAGACCGGTGAGATCCGGTTGCAGCGACTGCTGCAGGTCGTCGAGGCGGTTGAAAATGTGTCGACCGATATTTCGCTCGCCGATGCACTGGTGCGGAACCCGGAAGCCAGTCTTGGTGATTTCATCGCCGAACCGCTGCCGCCGCTCGATTTTGGTCGTATTGCCGCACAATCCGCCAAACAGGTGATTGTTCAGAAAGTGCGCGAGGCCGAGCGCGACCGTCAGTTCGATGAATTCAAGGACCGCGTCGGCGACGTCATCAACGGTGTTGTGAAACGTGCCGAATACGGCAACGTCATTGTCGATCTGGGTCGAGGCGAAGGCATCGTGCGCCGCGATGAACTGATCCCGCGTGAGATTTTCCGGACCGGTGATCGCATTCGCGCATTCATTTATGATGTGCGCCGCGAACAGCGCGGGCCGCAGATATTCCTCTCCCGCACCCACCCGCAATTCATGGCAAAGCTGTTTGCGCAGGAAGTGCCGGAAATTTATGACGGCGTTATCGAGATCAAGTCGGTTGCCCGCGATCCAGGGTCGCGCGCGAAGATCGCGGTGATCTCGAAGGACTCTTCCATCGACCCTGTCGGAGCCTGTGTTGGTATGCGCGGTAGCCGCGTTCAGGCGGTCGTCGGAGAACTGCAGGGCGAGAAAATCGATATCATTCCCTGGAACGATGAAGCGGCGACATTCATTGTCAATGCGCTTCAGCCTGCGGAAGTCGCAAAGGTTGTTCTGGATGAAGATGCCGAGCGTATTGAAGTTGTCGTACCCGATGACCAATTGTCGCTTGCGATCGGTCGCCGTGGTCAAAATGTGCGTCTCGCCTCCCAGTTGACAGGTTGGGCGATCGACATCATGACCGAGCAGGAAGAGTCGGACCGGCGCCAGAAAGAATTCCTGGAACGCTCACAGCTCTTCATGGAAGCGCTCAACGTGGACGAGATGGTTGGCCAGTTGCTGGCAACCGAAGGCTTCACGTCCGTTGAAGAAGTCGCATATGTGGAGATTGAGGAAATTTCCATGATCGAGGGCTTCGACGATGATACTGCCGTTGAGATCCAGGCGCGCGCGCGCGACTATCTCGGCGAATTGGAAGCCAAGCTTGATGAAGAGCGGATCGAACTGGGAGTGTCTGACGAACTCCGTTCGATTGACGGTCTTACGACAGCGATGCTTGTCGCCCTCGGCAAGGAAGACATCAAGTCGATGGAAGACCTCGCCGGTTGTGCGGCAGACGATCTGGTCGGCTGGACAGAACGCAAGGATGGCGAAACCAAACGTTTTGAAGGAGCGTTGTCCGGTTCCGACGTGTCTCGCGTTGATGCAGAAAACATGGTAATGGCGGCGCGTCTTGCAGCTGGCTGGATTACCGAGGAAGAGCTCGCGGCAATGGCAGCCGAAGCGGAAGAAATCGAAGAGGACGTGGAAGAGGTCGTCGAGTTGCCCGAAGAAGAAGCGCCGAGCGGCGCTATTCTGAACGGCTGAAAGCGACGGTGACCTATTTGGGGAATTTGTGTCGATCGGCTGTTTGCTGAACGAAACCGGACAACGGTCGATTGATCTGAAGGAGTGGCTGCGTGCCGAGGAAGAATGAACCCACCGAGCGGCAATGTGCCGTGACAAGGGAGGTTCAACCCGTTAGTTCGCTGATCCGGTTCGTGCTTGACCCCGAAGGGCAGGTGGTGCCGGACCTGAAGCGGACGCTCCCGGGGCGCGGTGTTTGGGTAACGGCGACAATGGAAAGTGTCGCTGCTGCCGAGAAAAGCCGGAAGAAGGTGTTCGGCCGGGGGTTCAAGAGTGAGGCCCTGATCGAAACCGGACTGGCGGATCGCGTGGATGCGCTTCTTCAAAGGGTGGCGCTACAGGCGCTTTCCATGACGCGCAAGGCCGGCGAACTCGTCACTGGCTACGCAAAGGTTGAAGCAGCCTTGCGGCGGGACGCCGTTGTCGGGCTGATCCATGCCTCGGATGCTGCCGGGGATGGAATACGCAAGCTGGCGGCAGTAGCTGCCGGTAGAGAAGAACTGGCAAACGGATGCCAAATCGTCCGTTTGTTCGATTCGACCCAATTGGATTTGGCATTGGGCCGGTCAAATGTGATACATGCTGCACTGCTTGCGGGACAAGCGAGTGAAAACTTTCTGGCACGAGTGCGTGACATGGAGCGTTTTCGCGGGTATTCCGCAGCAAGCGACGAACAGAGCAACGCATAGCAGGGCGGTTGCGCAGGACTGAAGGCAATATGAGCGATACGAAAAATCCGGGCGACAAAACTATCAGCGTTGAGCGTGGCAAGACTCTTGGCCTTAAGCGTGGGGGTGGCGATCAGGGAACTGTTCGGCAATCTTTTTCGCATGGCCGGTCGAAGGCCGTCGTCGTGGAGAAGAAGAAGCGCCGTGTTGTAATTCCGGGTCAGGACCCGAAACCGGAAGCGCCCGCGCCGACGACACAGCGTCTTGAAAAACCCTCCGAAGCTCCGCGCAAGCCGCATCAACCCGACCCGCAAGCGGCCAAGCAGGCCCGCCGCGCGGCCTCTGGTCAGCGCCAGAAGGGCAACGGTAACGTGCTGCGCACCTTGACCAAGGAAGAAGCCGCGGCCCGTGCTGCTGCGCTTCAGATGGCCAAGGAACGGGAAGTTGTCGAGCGCAAGCAGCGCGAAGAGGACGAAAAGCGCAGGGCGGTGGAAGCTGCACAGCGCCAGGCGGAAGAAGAAGAGCGTGCCAAGGTAGAGGCGCAAGAGCGTGCACTGCGCGAGGCTGAAGAAGCGCGTCATGCCGAGGAAAAGGCCAAGGCGGAGCCAGCAAGCGCTGAAGCTCCTGGTGAAGCCGAGCAACGCCAACCAGCCGGTGCTGATGCCCAAAAAGCGGCAGCAGCAGGCAGGGAACCTCAGCGCAGACCTTCTCCATCCAACGGCAACAAACCGCGTAGCCTGGATGACATGGGCAAGCGCAAGACCGCGCCGTCGCCGCGTCCCAAGCCCGAAGCACAGCCTGCGGCACCGGAAGACGATCGTGCCAACAAAGGCCTGCGCTCCGTCAAACGGCCCAAGCAAGCGCCGACGCCGACCACGCGCCCGCGCGCTGGTGATGACCGCCGCCGTTCGAAACTTACGATTTCCGCGGCAACGGGAGGCGATGACGGACAGCGTGCACGCTCTCTTGCGTCGATGCGCCGCCGCCAGGAAAAGGCCAAGCGCGGTCAGCAGCAGGTTGTTCGCGAAAAAATTTCGCGCGAGGTCACACTGCCAGAAGCAATTACAATCCAGGAACTCGCCAACCGTATGGCTGAGCGTGCCGTGGATGTGATCAAACTGCTGATGAAGCAGGGTCAGATGCTCAAGATCAACGACGTGATCGACGCCGATACGGCCGAACTGATCGCGGAAGAGATGGGCCATACGGTCAAGCGCGTGTCCGAGGCGGATGTTGAAGAGGGTCTCTTCACACAGGAAGATGATACATCAACACTGCAATCACGTCCGCCGGTCGTGACGATCATGGGCCACGTCGACCACGGCAAGACATCGCTGCTCGACGCGATCCGCAAATCCAAGGTCGTTACAGGTGAAGCCGGTGGCATCACGCAGCATATCGGTGCCTATCAGGTCGATCAGGATGGTCAGAAGATCACCTTCATCGATACGCCGGGCCACGCTGCCTTTTCGCAGATGCGTGCCCGCGGTGCGAAATCGACCGATATCGTCATTCTGGTAGTGGCTGCCGATGACGGCGTCATGCCGCAGACCAAGGAAGCGATTGCGCACGCCAAGGCGGCCGAAGCACCGATCATTGTTGCGATCAACAAGATCGACAAGCCCGGAGCCGATCCGAACCGTGTGCGCACGGAACTGCTGAGCGAGGAACTCGTCACGGAATCCATGGGCGGTGACATCATCGATGTCGAGGTTTCCGCTCTCAATGGAACCAATCTCGACAAGTTGCTTGAAATGATCCTGTTGCAGGCTGAGGTTCTGGAACTCCAGGCCAACCCTGAACGCAAAGCCGAGGGTATCGTCATTGAAGCCCAGCTCGACCGCGGCCGCGGACCGGTGGCGACGGTGCTGGTTCAAAAGGGTACGCTCAAGCCTGGTGACATTCTCGTAGCCGGCTCCGAGTGGGGCCGCGTCAGGGCAATGCTCGACGAGAATGGCAAACAGGTGAAGGAAGCGGGTCCGGCCAAGCCGGTCGAGGTTCTCGGGTTCCAGGGAACACCTGCCGCAGGTGATCAGGTGGCCGTTGTTGAAAACGAGGCTCGCGCCCGCGAAATCACCGACTACCGTCTGCGTCAGATCCGTGAGAAGGCCTCTGTGGTCGCCTCCGGCGCCCGCGGCTCTCTTGAGCAGATGATGAACCGTCTTCAGGAGACCGGCCGCAAGGAATTCCCGCTGGTTCTGAAAGCAGACGTGCAGGGATCGGCGGAAGCGATAGCACATGCGCTACACGAACTCGGTACCGAGGAAGTTGGTGCGCGTATCCTTCTGTCCGGTGTTGGCGGGATCACGGAAAGCGACATTACGCTGGCCGCGGCCTCCAATGCACCGATCCTCGGGTTCAACGTGCGCGCCAACAAGCAGGCTCGCGAGGCGGCGTCCCGCGACGGTATCGAGGTTCGCTACTACAATGTGATCTACGATCTGGTGGACGACATCAAGGCTGCCATGTCCGGACTGTTGTCTCCGGAACGCCGCGAAACCTTCCTCGGAAATGCGGAGATCAAGGAGATCTTCCATATTTCCAAAGTCGGCAAGGTGGCGGGTTGTCTGGTCACCGAGGGTGTCGTTGAACGTGGTGCAAATGTTCGCCTTATCCGCGACAACGTGGTTATCCACGAGGGCGAACTCGGTACGCTCAAGCGTTTCAAGGACGAGGTCAAGACAGTCGAATCCGGTCAGGAATGCGGCATGAACTTCGTCAAGTACCAGGACATGCGCCCGGGCGACATCATCGAGTGTTTCCGTGTCGAGCAGATCGCAAGAACGCTCTGACACCGAAGGAGACGCTTTTCATTCCGGAAAGGCGCGGCTCTTGCCGCATACCGATCCGGAAACCAGAATTGAGGGCGCGCGAAAGCGCGCTCTTTTTTAATTAGCCGCGCCTTTGGCGCAGCATAGGCCGGTTTCCGCAATACCCTGCAGCCTGGCTGCACGTGTCTGGAATGACGGCAAACAGGACAAAGAAAATGGCTAGACATCACGGTCAGGACAACCGTGGCCCGTCTCAGCGCCAGCTCAAGGTTGGCGAGACGGTGCGCAAGGAACTGTCCGATATTCTGACACGCGGCGAATTCTCCGATCCGGATCTGGAAGGCGCTATCGTTACCATTCCGGAAGTGCGCATGACGCCTGACCTGAGAGTGGCGACGTGTCTCGTCATGCCGCTGGGTGGCAAGAACGCGGAAAAAGTTGAAAAGGCACTCAATCGGAGCGCCAAGTATTTGCGCGGGCAGGTTTCCCGCAGGCTGACCATGAAATACATGCCGGACCTGCGTTTCGTACTCGACACCCGCTTCGATGACGACGATCGTATCGGAACACTGCTGCACTCGCCCGGGGTCTCGCGGGATCTGGGAAGCGACGAGATCGCTGAAGACTGATTTGTCGAATGTGGCTGCAGCTGTGCAGCCTCTCATCCCTGTGCAGGCCAAGATCCGGTAAACACCTTCCATCCTTGGGTTTTCTGACCTCGTTGAAACAGGTGTTATTGGATCCCGGTCTCTCGCGAGGTTCGAACCGGGATGACAAACCGGCAACGGGAATGACAAACGCAAGTTGGGCATGCCTGCCTGAACAATTCACCGGTTTTTGAAGCGAACACATGGCACGCCAGAAACAAGTCAAAAGAACAAAGAACCCCATCAACGGCTGGCTGGCGCTGGATAAGCCGTTCGGCATCACCTCGAATGAAGCGCTCGGCAAGATCAAGCGGATTTTCTCGCCGCAGAAAGTCGGCCACGCGGGTACGCTCGATCCGCGCGCGTCGGGATTGCTACCTGTTGCCTTCGGTGAGGCAACCAAGACGGTTCCGTTCGTCATGGATGGCCGCAAGGTCTACCGCTTTGAAGTGACCTGGGGTGCCGAGACCGATACGGACGACACCGAAGGTGAAGTGATTGCGACGTCGGATAACCGGCCGGGAGCGGATGCCATCGCAGCTGTACTTGCCGACTTTACCGGGACGATCATGCAGGTCCCGCCGAAGTTTTCGGCGATCAAGATTGCCGGTGAACGCGCCTATGATCTTGCGCGCGACGGTGCGGAGGTCGTGCTCGAGGCCCGCCCGATCGATGTGCATCGCCTGGATCTTGTCGACTGCCCTGATGAGGACCGCGCGGTGTTCGAAGCAGAATGCGGCAAAGGCACCTATGTACGTGCACTGGCGCGTGATCTGGGGCAGCGTCTGGGGACACACGGGCACGTTACCGAACTTCGCCGTCTCCTTGTCGGTCCTTTTGGTGAACAGGATCTCGTCAAGCTCGACGAAATTCTTGCGATGGCCGAGGAGCAGGAAGACGGGGCCGGGGTGCATGCCCTGGTGAATGAGTTTGTCCTGCCCGTGCGCGAGGCCATGGACGAGCTTGTCGAAGTACCTGTTTCACAGGATGATGCTGCGAAAATCCGGAAAGGTATGGCGGTGCTGTTGCGCGGCCGCGAGGCGCCATTGAATTCGGACGTCGCTTTTGCCAGCCATGCGAATGTTCCGGTTGCCATCGGCTCGATCGACAAGGGGCGCTTCCAGCCTACGCGCGTGTTTCACTTGTAGCGTTACAATCAGAAGCAACAGGAATTATCAGTTAGTTACGGACATGGCTGCAATGACTGCGAGTTTGCTTGAGGCGGTTGTTGCTGAAGAAAGATCTGGCGTCGTTCGCAGTGCTCTCCGGACTACCTTGCAGGAGCATAAAAAACAACACACACGACATGCCGATGTTCGAATTCGGCAGGTTAGATATTCAATTCAATCATGAACGTGGGCAGGCAACCATTGACGATGTGCTTCACGGGTCTTCTGGGGGGCTCAAGAATTTTCGCCGATTGAAATTGAGGCGAAATTGCAGGAATAACTTACCGCACCGCAGTTCCAGGACAATGTGTTGCGATTGGTCACTGTGTTCAAAGATTTCCCTAGCTTTTCCCCGTGTTTTCTGCCATATACCGCCGCCATTGGACACTAAGGTCCAGTACGTCCGGAAGGATCCTTTGCTGAACGACATCTCGGCTCTGGAAACATTCGGATCTGGCCGGAGATCCGGCGGTTCAACGTGTCCGGTCAACGGGCCACCACTCTTTGAAAGGAAGAGCGATGTCGATTACATCAGAGCGTAAAGCTGAGCTCATGAAGGAATTTGCGACAAAGGAAGGCGATACCGGCTCTCCGGAAGTCCAGGTAGCGATCCTGACCGAGCGCATCAACAACCTGACCGAACATTTCAAAGGGCATGGCAAGGATAACCATTCCCGCCGCGGCCTTCTGAAGATGGTTGCGCAGCGCCGGTCCCTTCTGGACTATGCGCGCGGCAAGAGCGAGGAACGCTACAAGTCGCTTATCGAGCGTCTTGGCATCCGCCGCTAAGGTCTGAAAAACGAATCGCGGTGGGCATGTTCCCACCGCGTTTTGATTCACAGCGTTTCCAGCAAAAGTGAATACCGGTTTTGCGGTCCGGAAACGCGGCAAAAAACGAAAGCGTTTCCTGCAAAGGCGGATGCCGGTTTTGCAGTTCGGAAATGCATTAAGAAAAGTAGCGCGTTTCCAATCGACCGCAAACGCTCTACAGAAGCTTCGTGACATGTCATGGGGCAGGATTACCGGCCACTTTCGGTTTCAATCTTTGAAAGCAGCCCGTTGTCTTGCCCATGACTTGTCCGCCGGTAACCGGCCCATCCGGGGCCGACCGGGAAAGTGCCTGTTCGCGATGCTGTACCGAAAGCAGCACTGGGCAGGCAAATACGTAAGGACAGATGATGTTTGATATTCATCGTGTGGAAGTCGAGTGGGGCGGACGGCCGCTGATACTTGAAACAGGCAAGGTTGCTCGTCAGGCCGATGGCGCCGTCATGGCGACCTATGGCGAAACCAAGGTACTGGCGACTGTCGTTTCCGCAAAGGCACCGCGCGCCGGACAGGATTTCTTTCCGCTGACCGTGAATTACCAGGAAAAGGCCTTCGCCGCCGGTAAGATTCCGGGCGGCTACTTCAAGCGTGAAGGCCGCCCGTCGGAGCATGAAACGCTCACTTCCCGCCTGATCGACCGTCCGATCCGTCCGCTGTTTGCAGACGGCTACAAGAACGACACCCAGGTCGTGATCACCGTTTTGTCCCATGACATGGAAAACGCACCGGACATCCTGGCATTGGTTGCAGCTTCAGCCGCGCTGACCTTGTCCGGCGTTCCTTTCATGGGACCGATCGGCGGCGCACGCGTCGGCTTTATCGACGGCGAGTACGTTCTGAACCCGCCCGTGGATGACATGCCGGAAAGCGCACTGGACCTTGTCGTTGCCGGCACCAATGACGCCGTTCTCATGGTTGAGTCGGAAGCCAGCGAACTGGACGAAGACACCATGCTCGGCGCGGTGATGTTTGGTCACAAGGGTTTCCAGACCGTCATCGATGCGATCATCAAGCTGGCCGAAACCGCGGCCAAGGAACCCCGTGAGCTGTCCATTCCGGATCACTCCGCGCTCTTTGACAAGGTCAAGTCGCTTGCGGCTGAAGAGCTCTCGGCAGCCTACAAGATCACGTCAAAGACCGACCGCAAAAATGCTGTAGATGCTGCCAAGGCAAAGGTAGTTGAAGCACTGATCACGAACGCCGCCGAGGGTGAAGCACCTGAGACCACCGTTCTTGGCGAACAGTTCAAGAAGATGGAAGCAGAGATCGTTCGTGGCGCAATCCTCGACACCAGCACGCGTATCGATGGTCGCGACCTTTCCACGGTCCGTGCAATCTCTTCGGAAGTCGGTATCCTGCCCAGAGCGCATGGATCCTCCCTGTTTACCCGTGGTGAGACCCAGGGCCTTGTGGTCGCAACACTAGGGACAGGCGAAGACGAGCAATTCATCGATCTGCTCGAAGGCACCGTGAAATCCCATTTCATGCTGCATTACAATTTCCCTCCCTATTCCGTCGGTGAAACCGGCCGTATGGGTTCGCCGGGGCGCCGTGAAATCGGCCACGGCAAACTGGCGTGGCGTGCGATTAATCCGATGCTGCCGCAGCACCACGATTTCCCGTACACGCTTCGCGTTGTTTCGGAAATCACCGAATCCAACGGTTCTTCGTCAATGGCAACCGTTTGCGGTACTTCTCTTGCACTGATGGATGCCGGTGTGCCGCTCAAGGCGCCGGTCGCTGGTATTGCGATGGGCCTGATCAAGGACGGTGACCGTTTTGCTGTTCTGTCCGACATTCTTGGTGATGAAGATCACCTTGGAGACATGGACTTCAAGGTGGCCGGTACTGAAGACGGTATCACGTCGCTCCAGATGGACATCAAGATCGACGGTATCACCGAAGAGATCATGAAAGTCGCTCTGGGTCAGGCCAAGGACGGCCGTATCCATATTCTTGGTGAAATGGCCAAGGCGATCACGGAAGCCCGCTCGGAACTCGGCGAACACGCACCGCGTATCGAAATGATGAAGATCCCGGTAGACAAGATCCGTGAAGTCATCGGCTCCGGCGGTAAGGTCATTCGTGAAATCGTCGAAAAGACCGGTGCGAAGGTCAATATCGAAGATGATGGTACCGTGAAGATCGCGTCTGCCGATGGCAAGGCCATCAAGGCGGCGATCAACTGGATCAACTCCATCGCGGCTGAGCCGGAAGTGGGCGTGATCTACGAAGGCACGGTCGTCAAGTGCGTTGACTTCGGCGCATTCGTCAACTTCTTCGGTGCTAAGGACGGCCTGGTGCATATTTCCCAGCTTGCTCCGCGGAAAGTTGGCAAGGTCACTGATGTTGTCAAGGAAGGCGACAAGGTCTGGGTCAAGCTGATGGGCTTTGACGAGCGCGGCAAGGTTCGCCTTTCCATGAAGGTTGTCGATCAGGAAACCGGTAAGGAAATACCGAAAGACGACGCTGCCGAATAAGCGACAATTCTATGAAAAAAAGACGCGCGGGAGAGCTTCTCCCGCGCGTCTTTTGTTGGATTTGCCTTTGGAAAGGACTCTGGTTACCCGGCTTTTTGCGCGAGATTGTCCCCATAGGCCTTGTTTGATACAAACTCCAGAAACTCGTGCTCCGGCATCGGCCGGGCGAGATAAAAGCCCTGAATGTACCTGCAGCCCATGTTTGCGAGTATGTCGCACTGCTGGCGGGTTTCCGCTCCTTCGCAGATAACCTTGATGTCGAGTTTCGCCGCCATAGAGACGATGGCTTCCACGAGAGCCTGATCATCCGGATCTTTCTCGATATCCATGACGAAGGACCGGTCGATTTTCAATATGTCGATTGGAAGCCGCTTGAGATAACTCTGTGAGGAATATCCTGTTCCGAAGTCTTGCTTCGAACGACAAAAGACTGCGGCGCCAGTAGTCAGAGACTTCCTGCCCCCGATAAGTGACGGTAATCTTCACACGGCGCCCGCTGTTGGGCATCGGCTTTGCCGGTTCGGCGACCCTGATTGAAAAAAGAACCGCATCGGGATTCTGCGTTGGATAAGTTTTTTCGAATGTCATTCGGTTCGAGGCTGCAACACGACTTCAAGGTGTTTTGCACTCAAGTTGTTTCTTTCCACTGTATCCCTTTGAAGAAAATTGATCTGTAAAAAGTACCTGACAATATTTTGCTTCGTGCAAATTGATACACTGATCTGCGCGTGTCAGAGCATGCCGCTGCGTCTTGTTCGTTCAGTGTTGTCTTGCGGTTCTTCTCATTCACCGGCTTCTCGCGGACCCTGTCCCCGATGCAGGTGAACAACACGCATTTGCCTCTGTTGTCGAAGCTGCTATACCCGCGGGCAAACGTCGAACAAGAGGACTGGCATGAGGCAAATGCGCTTGGTTGTCGTAGGTGCAGGCGGTCGGATGGGCCGCGCGTTGACACGGGCTGTGACGGACATGGCAGGAGCCGAAGTCGTCGCCGGTGTGGAGCGGGAAGGCTCTGAATTTCTGGGTCAGGACGTCGGAGAACTCGCCGGGGTCGGCAATCTCGGTGTTCCCATATCGGATGATCCGCTGGCGGCTTTCGCGCATTCGGACGGTGTTCTGGATTTTACCACGCCCAAGGCGAGCCTCTGGTTCGCCGAGCTGTCGGCGCAGGCAAGGATTGTGCATGTCATCGGCACCACAGGCTGGTCTGAAGGCGAGGACGAGCCTTTGAAAGCAGCAGCCCGGCATGCACGCATCGTCAAGTCGGGCAACATGAGCCTGGGCGTGAATCTGCTTGCGAGCCTTGTGCGCAAGGCCGCTGCTGCGCTGGACTCCGACTTTGACATTGAAGTCCTGGAAATGCATCACAAACACAAGGTCGATGCACCGTCGGGAACGGCCCTCCTGCTGGGGCAGGCAGCAGCTGACGGGCGCGGAATAGACCTCTCGTCTCATTCTGTCCGCTCCCGCGACGGTATTATGGATCCGAGAAAGACCGGGGACATCGGCTTTGCGACGTTGCGTGGCGGTTCGGTCATTGGCGAACATTCCGTCATCTTCGCCGGCGAAGGCGAGCGCATCGAATTGACCCATCGTTCGGAAGACCGGCAGTTGTTTGCGCGCGGTGCCGCGAAGGCGGCGTTGTGGGGATTTGACCAGAAACCCGGATTTTATTCGATGGCCGATGTCCTCGGCCTCAACGCATAACAGTGAATTTAGGGAGTAAGGCATGGAGCGCCTTCTTGTGCTTGTCCGTCACGGACAGAGCGAATGGAATTTGAAGAACCTTTTCACCGGCTGGAAAGACCCTGGCTTGACGGAGCAGGGAGTTGCGGAAGCCCACAAGGCCGGCCAGCAACTCAAGGACCTGAAGCTGACATTCGATATTGCGTTCACGTCCGTTCTTTCGCGTGCACAAAGAACGCTGGACATCATGCTGGAAGAGCTCGGCCAGACCGGCCTGGAAACACTCAAGGACCAGGCCCTGAACGAGCGCGACTACGGTGACCTGACGGGCAAGAACAAGGACCAGGCCCGCGAGGAGTTCGGCGAGGAACAAGTTCACATCTGGCGGCGGTCCTACGATGTCCCGCCTCCGGGTGGTGAAAGCCTGAAAATGACCGCGGAACGGGTTCTGCCCTACTACAAGTCTGAAATCCTTCCCAGGGTGCTGGAGGGCAAACGCACGCTCGTGTCCGCCCACGGCAATTCTCTCCGGTCGCTGATCATGGAACTGGAAAATCTGAGTCCCGAGGAAATTCTCAAGCGCGAACTTGGAACCGGGACACCGATCGTCTACCGCATTGATGAAAATGGCGGTGTGCTGAGTGTCCAGGATCTTGCGGACTGATCTGAACTGGAAAATTCGGAAAAAAAGGCGGTCGTTGCGACCGCCTTTTTTTTTGTGTCAGACTTCGAAACCGCTCTGTGCGGCGACGTTCTTCAGTGGTTTTTCCGGCCGGGCGCCGACATGGCTGATCACGTTTGCAGCACACAGGCAACCGAGTTCCGCAGCATCGCCGAGCTTGTAGTCCCGAGCCAGGCCGAACAGGAAACCGGACGCGAAAAGGTCGCCGGCTCCGGTCAGGTCCACCACATTGTCGACCTCCCGCGCGGATACTTTCACCGTTTCGTTCCGGTCAAAAGCCATTGCCCCGTTTTCCCCGAGCGTAAGGGCGGTCAAGGCACCTGACTCCCGTGCCGCCGAAATCGCAGTGTCCAGATCCCCGGTCTCGTAGAGCGCCTTGAGTTCGTGTTCGTTTGCGAACATCAGATCGACCACCTTGTCTGTCAGAAGCGCCTGGAATTCGCTTCGATACCGGTCGACACAAAATGAATCGGAGAGAGTGATTGCAACCTTGCGACCATTTGCATGGGCGACGTCAGCGGCTTTCAGGAATGCCTTCTTCGCTTCTTCCGGGTCCCACAGATATCCTTCCATGTAGGTAACTGCGGAAGCCGCCACGACGTTCTCGTCGACGTCCGAGGTGCCGAATTCGACGCAGGCACCGAGATAGGTATTCATGGTCCGTTCGCCGTCGGGCGTTATCAGGATCATGGAGCGGGCGGTCGGGTTGCCGTCGATCAGCCGGGGTGTGTTGAAATAAACGCCGGTGCCATTCATGTCGTGAGAATAGCTGTCACCGAGTTCGTCTTGAGCAACCTTTCCGAAATAGGCGGGGTTGCCGCCGAGAGAGGCAATGCCCGCTGCCGTGTTGCCGGCGCTCCCACCGGAAATGCGCACGGTCTGGCCCATCTTGTCGAAAAGCCGCACGGCTTCTTCCGTGTCGATCAGGCGCATCGAGCCCTTGACCAGGTTTTCCCGGACAAGGAAGTCTTCCTCGACATGGGCGAACACGTCGCAGATAGCATTGCCGATGCATAGCGCATCAAATTTCACTTCGGTCATGAATACCTCTGTTTTCGACTGCCGGTGCAGTCTCAGGAATGGGGATTGGGTCGCAGGGCGCGATTGGCTTCCGGTTCCTTGATCTTGTCGCGGAACGGACTGGCACGGTAGACGCCGAGAACGTTGAGTTCGGCGCAGAAGAAGGCAAGTTCTTCCATTGCGAGGCTCACCGCAGGGTCTTCGGGGTGACCTTCCACGTCGGCATAGAACATGGAAGCGAAAAACTGTCCTTCCAGCTGGTAGGATTCCAGCTTTGTCATGTTGACACCATTGGTTGCAAACCCTCCGAGTGCCTTGTAGAGCGCAGCCGGTACGTTGCGAACCCGGAAGATGAATGTCGAGATGACCGATTGACCGTTATGTGCTGCTTCAAGCTTCTCACGCGACAGGATCACGAAGCGGGTCGTGTTGTGAGCCGCGTCCTCAACGTCCCTGCGCAAGATATCAAGGCCATAGATTTCCGCCGCCATTTCGGGCGCGAGCGCAGCCACTGTCGGATCGTCGAGTTCCGCGACCTGGCGGGCCGATCCTGCCGTATCGCCTCCGACGACGGCCTTCAGGCCAAGTTCCCGGATGATATTCCGGCACTGCCCGAGTGCGTGGATATGGCTCTGGACTTTTTCAAGCGTTTCCAGGTTCGTTCCCCTGGTCGCCATGAGCTGAAAGCGAATCGGCATGAAATATTCGCCGATAATATGCAGATTTGACTTGGGAAGAAGGTGGTGAATATCGGCAACGCGACCGGCAACCGAGTTTTCGATCGGAATCATGGCAAGATCTGCAGAACCGTCCGCCATCGAGGAAAAGCAGTCTTCGAAGGTCGCACAGGGGATCGCCTCATAGTCGGGGTAAACGCTGCGGCACGCCATGTGGGAATTGGCCCCGGTTTCTCCCTGAAATACAATTCTCTTTCTGTCTGTCATCGATCTGTTCGCATTTTCGGCAATCTGGTTCATAGGGTCTGGTAGGCCGCACGGGCACGTTCCAGGTCTTCAGGTGTGTTCACATCCATGGGGGCGCTGTCAATGACTGACACGTCAATCCGCATGCCCGCTTCAAGAGCGCGCAACTGTTCCAGCTTCTCGCGAAGCTCGAGTGGCGACGGGGCAAGTTTCACGAAACGATCGAGCGCGGTTCTGCGGTAGGCATAGATCCCGATGTGCTGGAAGAGTGGACCGTCGCCGCCCGGTGCCGTTGTGCGCGTGAAATAGAGCGCCTTGTATTGTCCTTGACCGTTGGGTGTCGTGACGGCCTTCACGAAACTGGGATCCTGCCGGAACCTCGGATCGGTAATTTCAGTCATTATCGTGCCAATCGCGACGTCCGGTATTGCCAGAGGGACGAAGGCAGCGCGAATCGCGTTCGGCTCGATGAGCGGCACATCACCCTGCACATTCAGGATGACGTCGAAGCGGTTTTCAGGATCCAGAAGGCCGGCGGCCTCCTGAATACGGTCAGAACCTGAAACGTGATCGGTTCTGGTCATGACAGCCCGGCCGCCATGATCCATGACGGCATCTGCGATCTCCTTGTCATCGCAGGCAACCGCCACTGGACCGATATCAGATTGTTGCGCTTGCTCGAGAACGCGCACGATCATTGGCTTTCCGCAGATGTCGGCAAGAATTTTCCGTGGCAGGCGGGAAGCTGCGAGTCGTGCCGGAATTATCACCAGTGCTGAAGTCAATCGGGTCTCCATTTGGCCGGTCAGACTGTATTTCGTGTGAAAAAGACCTGCCGCGTCCGTTTGTCGTATCTGTTGTCCTTTTAAAGCTATGGACAGCAAGGTCAAAAAATTTGTAGGTTCCGGCGACTTTATAGAAGCTGATAGGGTCCGTTGCCATGGCTGCGGGCCCGGGCGCGTATGAGCTTGGAGCCGGAGAGAATGGATTCCTTCACGCTGAACAAGGCCGCTGGTGCGGTTCTGATGGTTCTTATTCTGACAATGGGTGTTGGGATCGTATCCGACATCATCTTTCACCCGACGATCCCCGGCAAGCCGGGCTACGAGATCGTGCTGGAGTCTTCACCGGATGCAACGTCGACTGTGGAAGCAGAGCCGGACGTCGTGCCGATTTCAGAGCGCTTGATCGCTGCGTCTGCCACGGACGGGGCGAATGTTGCAAAGAAATGCACTGCGTGTCACTCGTTTGATGATGGTGGCGCCAACAAGGTCGGTCCGGCCCTTTGGGACATCGTGGGTCGCAAGCCTGGTGGCCACGAGGGTTTCCGTTATTCCTCGGCCATGACCTCTTACGGTGATGAAAACGCCGAATGGACATACGAGTCTCTGGACAACTTCCTGGCAGCGCCGAAAAAGTACATAAATGGCACGTCGATGGGTTTTGCCGGACTTCGCAAACCTGAAGACCGTGCCAACATGATTGCCTATCTCAGGGAGCAATCAGGTGCGCCGAAGCCGCTGCCGGCGGAATAGCAAGCCGGTTGAATGCCAGCGAAGAATCTGGAAAGCCGGGTGAACAACCCGGCTTTTTGTTTGGATTATAAGAAAATTTAACGAAGTTCGGGTTCCGTAGTGGGGTGACGTCTCGGCTGACGTCGGACAGGGGCCATATGGGCAGACGGCTGACGGGAAAATTTGCATTCACGTCCAATGGAGCCTGGGTGGCCTCCGTTGTAGCGATCATTTGTTTTCTGACAGGCATAGCCGTAACCGCCCATGTCGGTCTTCTGGTTCGCAACGAACTTGTTTCCCAGCACAAGCAGACTGTCAGAACCGAATTATCCGAGGCGCGGGCGCGGCTGGAAGGCGAAATCAGCCGCATTGTTGCGCATGGTCTGGGGTTCAGGGCTTTCCTTGCAGAGTTCAACGACAGGCCATTTGTGCCCGCTGACTATCAGAACATCGCGAATGAGTTGATCGCGGAAAATCCCGCAATCAGGTCGATTGGGCTGGCTCCTGGCAACATTGTCCGCGCTGTATACCCGATGGAGCCGAACCAGGCAGCGCTTGGCCTGGACTACCGGTCGAACGCTTCGCAGTGGCCGGTGGTCGAACGGGCCATGAATTCGAGAGAAACCGTAATCAGCGGCCCGTTGCAGCTTGTGCAGGGCGGCCGCGCGCTCCTGATACGGATTCCGATCTATCCCGCGGCATTTCCGGACGAGCCTCTGAAGGATCGCAGCTATTGGGGTGTTGCCACGCTCGCTCTCGACGAAGAAACGCTGATGCAGGCCTCGGGCATCAATGCGGTGGTAAACGGAACCAGCTTGTCTATCGTTGATGGCGACACAGGTGACGCGGCCTCCAAGGTCCTGTTCGGAAATCTGCCGCCCGAAGGGACGGATTTTGTTTCACTTCCGCTGTTTCTGCCCGGAGGACTGAACTGGAAACTTCTGGGTTACCCCAAGGAAGGCTGGTCGAGTACGGGCAAGCAAGTCTGGATCACACAGTTTGTCGGCAGTCTGATCTCGTTGATATTCGGTGTGATGGCATTCCTTCTGATCAGTGAGATCTACAAGGTCAGATCAATGGCACTGCACGATCCGCTGACGGGGCTTGCCAACCGGCGCCTTCTTGAAGAGCGCATGTATCAACTTGTGGCCATGTGTGAGCGATCCGGTGTCGGATTCGAGATATTTTACGTGGACCTGGATGCTTTCAAGCCGGTCAACGACAACTACGGCCACTCGGTTGGCGATCAGCTGCTGATAGCGATCGGTGACCGGTTGCAGAGCCAGACGCGGCAATATGATACCGTTGCAAGAGTTGGCGGTGATGAGTTTATCGTCCTGACACCCGGGAGCATGCGGCGGCTTGAAAGAGAGGCTTTTGTGACGCGCTTGTCGGAACGCGTTTCGAAGGATTTCGAGTTCTCGGGAACTTTCATTGACGTAAGGGCGAGTATCGGAAGTGCCAGCTTTCCAAAGGACGCGATGTCAGTCGAGGATCTGCTGCGTGTAGCAGACGGACGCATGTACGCTCAGAAGGCCAAATCCAAGCAGGCATCAGCTGACATTCGCGAAGACGGCGTTCCCCAAGCCGGTTAAATTTCTGTCATAATGGAAACCAGCGCGTGACGTTTGACCGACCGGTCCCTACACTGGTCTCAAAGCGGCCCTATAAATTTGGGGGCAGTGAGATGGAACGGCACGGAGAAACCGATAGTGATTGGACGGCGCGCATGGAAAGCGACGGCTGCAATAGCAGTTTTCGCGGGTGTTTTATCTGTCACGGCCCTGGCCGGTTTGCCGGCAAAAGCGGAAGATCCGGAATGGCATCATGCATCGGCCCTGAACGGTACTCCCAAATACGCAGCCGACGTTCCACATTTCGATTACGTCAACCCTGACGCACCCAAGGCTGGGTCGGTGCGCCTTGCCAGCCGCGGCGGGTTCGACACGTTTAACATCGTTCCACCCAAGGGTAACATTGCTCCAGGCATCCAGAATATTTACGAGAACCTTATGGAGCCCTCTCTGGATGAAGACGACATCAGCGCCCAATACGGCGCGCTTGCAGATGCCGTCAGGTTTCCGGACGACTATTCATGGGTGGAATATCGGCTCAATCCCGAGGCCAAATGGCACGATGGCGAGCCTGTGACGGCCGAAGACGTGATCTGGTCGTTCGAAAAATGGATAGAACTCAACCCGCAAAGAAAATTTTATTTTCAAAACGTGACAAGTGCTGAGACTGTTGATGACGGTGTTGTCAGGTTCACGTTCGATACAATCGGCAATCGGGAATTGCCGAAGATCATGGGGCAACTGTTCATTCTGCCGAAACATTGGTGGGAAGGTACAAATGAAAAGGGTGAAAAACGCGATATTTCCAAGGGATCCCTTGAAACGCCTCTCGGATCCGGCCAGTACCGGATCAAGGGGTTTTCGCCGAACAGAAGTGTGACCTATGAACGGGTAGAGGACTACTGGGGCAAGGATCTGCCGATCAGGGTCGGAACCGGCAATTTCGACGAGATCCGTTACATCGTTTTCCTGGATGATTCCGTTCAGTTTGAAGCCTTCAAGGGCGATCAGTACGACTATCACGTCGAGCGCAGTTCCAGTCAGTGGGCAAAACGCTACAACTTTCCTGCGATCGAGGATGGCCGGGTGGTCAAGGAAGTTTTTCCGGACAAATCCTCCGGTGTCATGCAGGGCTTCTTCCTGAACCTGCGTCGCGACAAGTTTCGAGATCCGGATGTTCGCCGGGCGCTGAACTACGCCTATGACTTTGAAACAACCAACAAGATCGTCTCTGCAAACCTTCTGAAGCGCGTCAATTCCTATTATTCCGGCACGGAACTTGCCGCGTCGGGCCTGCCTGAAGGCAAGGAGCTGGAAATTCTCGAGGAAGTCAGGGACCTACGGTTCCGCCGGAAGTCTTCACCGAGGAGTTCAGGAACCCGGTTGGTGGCGATCCACGCAAGGTCAGGACCAATCTGCGTGAGGCAGTCAACCTGTTCCGCAAGGCGGGGTACGAGCTGAAGGATCGCAAGATGATCGATCCGGCGACAGGTGAACAGCTAAGCATCGAGTTTCTCTATCGTGACAAGGGAAGCGAACGCACCTTGTTGCCCTATGCCAAGAACCTGGAAGCGATCGGGGTGAAGCCGATCCTGCGCATTGTCGACCCGTCCCAATTCATCAACCGCATTCGCAGCCGGGATTTCGATGCCACGACACTGGCAATCGCTCAGTCGCTATCGCCCGGCAACGAGCAGCGTGAGTACTGGGGATCGGAGGCAGCCGACAATCCGAGTTCGGCGAACTACATGGGCATCAAGAACCCGGCAGTGGATCATCTGATCGACAAGATCATTTTTGCCGAGGATCGCGAGACGCTAGTCGCGGCGACCCATGCATTGGACCGGGTGCTGCTGTGGAACCACTATCTGGTACCTCAGTTCTACACCGATGAAACCAGGACAGCCCGCTGGAATCGCTTCGCGCACCCGCAGGAAATGCCGGAATTCAGCACAGGGTTTCCGGATATCTGGTGGTACGATCAGGCGTTGGCCGACAAGACGGGAGCGGCCAGATGAGCAACACGTCTACGCCCTCGCGCCGGCAGCTCCTGAAACTGACCGGAGCCGCTGCCGTTGCCGCATCCGTCCCGTTTGTGCCGGGTGTGACCCGGCTGGCATCCGGAACCGAGACCGGCAACGCCCGTCATGGTCTCTCCGTGTTCGGTGATCTGAAATACGGTCCGGACTTTACGCATTTCGACTATGCCAACCCGGAAGCCCCTCAAGGTGGAAAATTCATCTTTACGGCACCGTCATGGGGATACAATCAGAATCCGCTGACCTACAACACCTTCAATTCCTTTATCCTCAGAGGAGATGCGCCGCCGCGCATGGAACTGTGTTTCGACACACTCATGGTGCGAGCTTTCGACGAGCCGGACGCAATGTACGGACTGGTCGCCGAAACCGTCGAGATTTCCGAAGACGGCAACACCTACATATTCAACCTGCGGCCTGAAGCCAGATTTCACGACGGCTCCAAGCTGACCGCCGAGGATGTCGCGTTTTCGCTGATGTTGCTGAAGGGTGACGGGCACCCCCAGATCAGTCAGAACATTCAGGAGCTTCAGGATACGGAGGTTCTGGACGAGTACCGTGTGGCGGTTCATTTCACCGGAAATCAGTCGCGCCAGATGCCGCTTTTCGTAGCTGCCTTGCCCATATTCTCCAAGAGATATTATACGCGTTACGACTTCAGCCAGAGCACCCTGACGGCTCCGCTGTCTTCAGGCGCCTACAAGGTCGGCAAGCACGCTGTCGGCCGCTATGTCGAGTATCAGCGCTTTCCCGACTATTGGGGCAACGACCTGCCGGTCCTGAAGGGTCAGAAGAATTTCGACATCGTCCGCATTGATTTCTACCGCGATCGCCAGGTGTCCTTCGAAGCCTTCAAGAAAGGCGAGATGAACTACCGCGAAGAATTCTTTTCGAAGATCTGGGCGTCCGAATACAATTTTCCCGCTTTTGAGGAAGGCCGCGTCGTCAAACGGGAGTTTCCCGACGGCCGCCCCTCCGGTGCACAGGGATGGTTCATCAACACGCGGCGCGAAAAATTCAAGGATCCGGATGTCCGGCAGGCGCTCAGCTACGCATTCGATTTCGAATGGTCGAACAAGAACCTGTTCTTCGGTGTTTATCAGCGGACCCAGTCATTCTTTGAAAATTCCGAGATGAAGGCGGAAGGAATGCCCGGGCCGGAAGAGCTGGAACTCTTGGATCCATTTCGCGATCAGCTCCCTGAAAGCGTTTTCGGCGAGGCCTACATTCAGCCGGTCAGCAACGGTTCGGGAAGTGACCGAAGCCTGCTGCGCGAAGCCGGCAGGTTGTTCAAGCAGGCGGGCTTTGAAAGGCAGGGCAGTGAGCTGATCGGACCCGACGGCAACCAGTTGACCATCGAGTTCCTCAACAACTCGCCGTCATTCGAACGCATCATACTGCCATACATCAAGAACCTCGAAAGACTGGGGATCAAGGCCACGTTCCGGCTCGTTGATGCGGCCCAATACCAGTCCCGCCTGAACGACTACGATTTCGACATCTGTTCGCGCCGGTATTCGCTTACACCGACGCTGTCGGAGACGATCAGGACATTTTGGGGATCGGAAGCGGCAAAGATTCCAGGAACCAGTAACATTGCCGGGATCTCCGATCCGGTGATCGACGCGCTTCTGGACAAGGCGCTCGAAGCGCAGACGCGCGAGGACATGAACGTTGCGGCCAGAGCTCTCGACCGTGTGCTCAGATCCGGACACTACTGGGTGCCGCAATGGACCAAACCGATCCACACGGTCGCCTTGTGGGATATGTTCGGATATCCCGCCGAGCCGCCACGCTACGATTTTCCCGTTGAAGATCTGTGGTGGATAGATCAGGAAAAAGCGGAAAAACTCGGCAAAGCCGGTTAATCTGCCAGGATGACCTGAGCCCGCTTCAGAAGGCCAAAGAAAAGGGAACGCACAAACCCCATGGGCGCCTATATCCTTCGCCGATTGCTGTTGATGATACCGACGCTGGTCGGGATCATGGCGGTCAATTTCGTGATTATTCAATTCGCTCCAGGCGGTCCGGTCGAACGTGTCATCGCGCAATTGCAGGGGACCGACGTATCTGCCAGTTCACGTATTGGCGGCGGTGGCAGCGATTTCGCCGGTACCGGCAATGATGCCTCGGGCGGTTCAGGGTCGGCGGCAGACAGCGTCACGTCCAAATACCGTGGCGCGCAAGGCCTTGATCCGGAGTTCATCGCGCAGCTTGAAAAGCAATTCGGGTTTGACAAACCACCTCTGGAGCGTTTTTTGACCATGCTCTGGAATTATGCCCGTTTTGACTTCGGTGAGAGTTATTTCCGGGACATAGATATTCTGGAACTGATCAAGGAAAAACTCCCGGTTTCGGTGTCCCTTGGCTTATGGATCACTTTCATTTCCTACATCGTTTCAATCCCGCTCGGCATTCGAAAGGCGGTGAGTGACGGATCGCGCTTCGATGTCTGGACATCGGGCGTGATCGTTGTGGGATACGCCATTCCCGGCTTCCTTTTTGCGATCCTGCTGATCGTTCTGTTCGCCGGAGGAACTTTCTGGGATTTGTTCCCGTTAAGGGGGCTTGTATCCGACAATTGGTCGGAACTGTCCTGGCCCGAGCGGATCGTGGACTATCTGTGGCACCTGGTGTTGCCGTTGACAGCGATGGTACTGTCCGCTTTCGCAACGACGACCCTTTTGACGAAAAACTCGTTTCTTGATGAGATCAGAAAGCAGTATGTGGTCACGGCACGCGCAAAGGGGCTGACGGAAAAACAGGTTCTCTACGGCCACGTCTTCAGAAATGCCATGCTGATCATCGTCGCCGGTTTTCCGGGGGCATTTATCTCCGCCTTCTTTGCCGGTTCCCTGTTGATCGAGACGGTCTTTGCGTTGGATGGGCTTGGTCTCCTCGGGTTTGAGTCCGTTCTGGGTCGTGATTACGCGGTGGTTTTTGCGATTGCCTACATTTTCGGTCTGATGGCTCTGGTCATCGGTCTGATTTCAGACCTTACCTACACCTGGATCGATCCCCGGATCGACTTTGAGAGCAGGGAGGTCTGATCCATGGATTCGCAAGCTCGGGACGAGTTGGAAACCGCCGGATACGACGTCTACAATCCCTTGCCGSRGGAAACGGTTCCACCACCGGTGAAGATGCGCATGTCGCCCATCAACCAGCGGCGTCTGGCAAACTTCAAGGCAAACAAGCGCGGCTACTGGTCGCTTTGGATTTTTCTGGTTCTGTTCGTCCTGACGCTTTTTGCGGATTTTCTGGCGAACGATCGGCCGGTGCTGGTCTATTTCAAGGGCGATTTCCTGTTCCCGACAGTGATCGACTACCCCGAAGACAGGTTTTATGACGATGAGCTGGCATTGGCGGTGACCGACTATCGGGATCCCTTTATCCAGGACCTGATCAACGAGGACGGTTGGATGATCTGGCCGCCGGTGCGCTACAACTACAGAACAGTCAATCGGGAAATACCCGACACGGCGCCAACGCGTCCGTCCTGGATGATGGACAAGGAAGCCCGCTGCAAGCAGTACCCGCTGGGCGCGGATGATCCGAACTGCATCATCGGAAACTGGAACTGGCTTGGAACGGATGACCAGGCGCGCGATGTGCTTGCCCGCGTGATCTACGGTTTCAGGGTGTCGGTGCTTTTCGGGCTTGTCCTGACACTTGCATCATCAGTCATCGGCATCGCGGCAGGAGCGGTACAGGGCTACTACGGCGGCCTGATCGATCTTCTCTCACAGCGGTTCATAGAAATCTGGACCGCAGTGCCCTCCCTTTACCTGATCATGATCGTATCCTCGTTTTTCATACCCGGGTTCTGGACGCTGTTCCTGATCCTGCTGGCATTTTCGTGGGTTGCGCTCGTTGGTGTCGTTCGGGCTGAATTCCTCAGGGGAAGAAACTTCGAATACATTGCGGCGGCGCGTGCACTGGGTGTCTCCAATCCGGTCATCATGTGGCGGCATCTGCTGCCCAACGCCATGGTCGCAACGCTCACCTTCATGCCCTTCATTTTGAATGGATCGATCTCCACGCTGACCGCACTCGACTTTCTCGGCTTCGGCCTTCCGGCGGGTTCGGCCTCCCTCGGCGAAATGATGGCGCAGGGCAAGAACAACCTGAGCGCACCCTGGCTAGGCATTTCCGGCTTTGTGGTGATCTCCTTGATGCTCAGTCTGCTGATCTTTATCGGTGAGGCTGTGCGCGATGCGTTCGATCCACGCAAAACGTTGGCTTGAGAGGGTGAACATGACTGACAAGGCCCTCGTTTCCGTAAAAGACCTGTCGGTCGCCTTTACCCAGGGCGACGAAAAAACGCTGGCAGTCGACCGGATTTCATTCGATATCAAAAAAGGCGAGACAGTTGCTCTCGTCGGTGAAAGCGGATCCGGAAAGTCCGTGACTGCACTTTCGGTCCTGAAACTGCTTCCCTATCCCTCGGCGTCACACCCGACAGGTGAAATCCTGATGAACGGTCAGGACATGCTGGAGGCAGACGACAGCGAAATGCGCAAGATCCGCGGCAACGCGGTTTCGATGATTTTTCAGGAGCCGATGACATCGCTCAATCCGCTTCATTCGGTCGAACGGCAGATATCGGAAATTCTGAAGATACACCGTGGCATGGGTGAGACGCAGGCGCGCCAGCGGGTGCTGGAACTGCTCAATCAGGTCGGCATCCGCGAACCGGAAAAGAGACTCAAGTCGTTTCCGCACCAGCTTTCCGGCGGTCAGCGTCAACGCGTCATGATTGCGATGGCGCTCGCTAATGAACCGGAGCTACTGATTGCCGATGAACCGACAACGGCGCTCGACGTTACCGTCCAGGCGCAGATCCTGGAGCTTCTGAAGCAGATCCAGCGCCAGCAGGGCATGGCCATGCTGTTCATCACGCACGACCTGGGCATCGTGAGGAAATTCTCGGACCGCGTCTGTGTGATGACCGACGGCAAGATCGTCGAACAGGGGCCGGTCGCCGACATTTTCGAACGCCCGCAACACGACTACACAAAACACCTGCTTGCCGCTGAGCCGAAAGGCGAGCCGCCGGCAACAGACAATTCCAAACCGATCGTCGTGCAGGCGGATGATTTGAAGGTCTGGTTTCCGGTCAAGCGGGGACTGTTGCGCAAGACAGTCGACCATATCAAGGCGGTCGACGGCATCGACGTGAAGGTGAGGCAGGGCCAGACGCTCGGCATTGTCGGCGAAAGCGGGTCCGGCAAGACGACACTCGGTCTTGCCATCCTTAGAATGATTTCCTCAACCGGCCGTATTTCCTTCAGCGGTCAGGACATCCAGGAAAATTCCTGGAAGGAGATGCGCCCGCTGCGGCGCGACATGCAAATCGTGTTTCAGGACCCGTTCGGAGCGCTGTCACCCCGCATGTCGGTCGCCGATATTGTCGGCGAAGGTCTCAAGGTGCACTTCCCGCGTATTTCGGCTGAAGAACGGGACCGCAAGGTTGCCGCAACACTCGAGGAAGTCGGACTGGACGCGTCCACCCGCAACCGGTATCCGCATGAATTTTCCGGTGGCCAGCGCCAGCGCATTTCGATTGCGCGGGCTATGGTTCTGGAGCCGAAATTCGTGATGCTGGATGAACCCACATCTGCGCTCGACATGAGTGTTCAGGCTCAGGTCGTCGATCTGCTCAGGGACCTTCAGAAAGCGCATGGCCTTGCTTATCTGTTCATCTCGCACGACCTCAAGGTGGTACGCGCCCTTGCCAACGAGGTGATCGTGATGCGGCAGGGCAAGGTCGTGGAGTCCGGTCCCTCGGAACAGATTTTCGACGCGCCGCAGACCGACTATACCAAGGCGCTGATGGCAGCCGCATTCCGGCTGGAGACTGCTCCGGAAGGCGTGGTGAACGCCTGACATGATCGCTCAATTCATCTCGGCAGTTCCGGTTTGTCACAAGGGAGGAGACCCGGTACGTCTGCGTCCGGTGCATCGGCCATGACTTCCACCAGGTCGACATCCCGCGTCAACGGGACATAGCTTCCGAGTTCTGACGTCTTGAGATAGGTGCTCACCGGAATTTTTCCCGGCAATTGCCGGGAGACACGGCATCCTGACACGCTGACCGACATGTTTCCTTCCATCGTGTCGCGTTCCGCTTTTGACTTCGAGAGCATGAACTCCTGAAAGCTTCTGAAAAACGCGATGTTTTCAGGCGGAATACGGTAAATGCCGATCCGCATGCCGTCTTTTAGTTCCGCGCTGAGTTCTGCCTTTTCGGCATTTGATGTCAGTTCCTCGAAAGCGACTTTTTCCTCCAGCACCAGCACGCCGTCTGTTTTCGTCCTGACCGTAAGGTGCATTCCGGCGGCGCCCTCGGGAATTTTGATACTGTCTGGATACCGGACCGCCACACGGATGCCGTCCGGTTCGGTCTTGAGCAGATCGAAATCTCTTAATTTGACCATGGTGGACAACGGAACATGACTGCAGGCCGCAGCCAATAGTCCCAGGAGGGGAAACAGGAGAAGGATCCTCAGGACCTTTCCGGTTTTTAAATGCGAGAAAGGCATTGATCGATACCGTGGTTGGGTGTTTTTTCAGGGGCTGCAATTCGGCGGGATACGTTGGCAAACAAGGGTAGTCCGTGTTTCTGATCGTCTGAACCGTCGGGCCTGGAATGTGTGGATCAGCGGCAGGGTCGAACCGGGTCGGCATTTGTCGCCAAGTCGCCTGACGGCACGTTGCGCAGGTCATAATCTGTCACAAGAGCAACATAGTCGGAAAACTCGGAAGACTTCAGGAACGTGGAAATCAGCATTTGACCCGTATCATCCGGGTCAAGCTTGCAGCCGGTAACGTCGATGGACAGCGAACCGGTGATTTCGTCCCGCCGCGTTTCAGGCAATGTCAGGAATTTTGCCTGCAGTGCCCTTATCTTGCTGATCTGGCGATCCGGTATCCGGTAGATCGAGACCTTTCCATTCAGGCTGTTTGCCAACTTCGCAGCGTCTGCTGTGGCCGTCGTCTTTTGCAAAAAGACTTTCTTCTCTTTGAGGACACGACCATTTTTTCTGTCCGTCATCACAACCAGCATTTTGACCCCTTTTTCGGGAACCTTGAGTCGTTCTGAATGGCGGACCGCAATCCGGAACAGTTCGGGGTCAGTTGTTGCGGGATTGAATTTGTCCAGTTCGCTGCTGTGAACCGGAGACGCAAAAAGAACAGTAAAGCTTGCGGCAATCAACAGGGATCCGGTGCGCGCCGACCGTGTCGCGCGATGAAACATCAATTTAAGCATCTGGAATTCTCTATCTCTGAATGATGGTGATTAATTATCGTAAAACAATAATAATTAAAAGCAAAAAGTTTTAAAATCGCAAAACGTATGCCATCACCGGGAACGAGAGTCGGCTCGATCATTCAAAATGAGGATGATTCAGGGCTTTCGTTGACCATTCGCGAGGCCTTGACCTGATAGGTTGGAACACGTCCGGAGCCATCAACCGGCAGGTCCGTCTTGAAGGCACCGGCAGGCTTCAGCCAAGTCGGGAACGGGTCTGTTGACCGATCGATCGTTGCAGATAGTCAAGACATTCTTCCTGACCCATCGGCTCCGAGAAAAAGTAGCCCTGGCCCAATCGTGCTCCGGTCAGTTGGGCCAGGTCGAGTTGAGCACGGGTCTCAATGCCTTCAACGACGACTTCCTTGTTCAGACCTTTTGCCATCTCGACAATTTTCAGGAACAAAAAGTGCTTTTCGTTGTCTGTGGTGATGTCCTGCAAGAACGACCGATCGATTTTTATTTCGTCGAAGACCAGCTGTTGCAAATAGCGCAGCGAAGAATACCCGACCCCGAAATCGTCGAGCGCGATGCGGACACCGCTGGCGCGCAGGCTGCTCAGGCTTTCGTTCGCGGAAGCAACATTTTCGACAAGAACGCTTTCGGTGACTTCGATCGTCAGGTGGCTGGGAGGCAGGCCGGCCTGTTTCAGGCACTGGACAATCTTCTCGGCTATGTGAGGTGTGCGGAAGCCAAGCGCAGAGACATTCGAGCTGATCCTGACGGGGGCGCTGATCTGGCTGGAGGCAGTCGCGGCGAAACGGGCGCCCTTCGTGAGAGTGGCGAGGTCCAGGTCGAGAATGGAGCCGGTTTCTTCCGCGACCCTGACGAATTCGCTTGGAGACACGCATTTTGAATCCAGATTCCACCGGGCAAGGGCCTCAAATTCGACAGGTCTTCCGCTTGCAAGACAGATTTTTGGCTGAAATGCGACCTGCAACTCGTCGTGCTGGATAGCCTGTGCAAGAGCTTTCGTTATGAGCGTGCGCCGGTTCAGGTCCCTGAGGATATGATCATTGAATTGACAGTATTGGTTCTTGCCGCCGTCCTTCGCCGCATAAAGTGCTGCGTCGGCATATTTCAGCAATCCGGTCGTGGCCTCAAGGTACCCCAACCCGCAAGCAGAAAGGCCGACCGAGCAACTGGGATGGATTGAGAAACCGTTATGGTTCACTTCGCAGCGCAAGAATTCGACGATCCTCGACCCGAGAGAATGCATGGACGGAAACCGATCGGACTGCGGGACAATCAAAGCGAACTCATCGCCTCCGAAGCGCGCGGCCAGGCCGCCGCTTTGGACGGCGATTTGCCTTAGTCGCGTTCCGACGGCAACCAGCAATGCATCCCCGGCATCGTGGCCCATGGTGTCGTTGATCGACTTGAAATCGTCGAGGTCGACCAGGGCAAGAAAGAACCCGGTTTCAAGATGCTCCGAGCACAGTACCTGAAGCCTGTCCATGAAAACCGAACGTCTGGCAAGACCGGTGAGCGAATCGTGTGACAGCACGAAGTTGGAATGAGCCTCGGCTTCCCGTCTCTGCCGTTCCAGCTTGACCTGACCTTCAAGTTCTACAATAGAGCGGGTTCGACGGTTTTCGCGGATCGCGAGCAACTGGTAGCCAAGTATCAGGAGGCCGAATGCAACGCCAGAATAGGCAAGGCTTCTGGCGACGTAGCCTGTGAGGTCGGATTCGACGACAAATGCCCCCATGACGTCTCCGGCCTTGTAGACGTTTTCACCGAGTTCACGGTTGTGACAGGAAACACAAACCTCCGACGAGGCGAATGTCGGGAAGATGGACCGGCCTATGACTTTCGAGTTTTCGACACGAAGTTCTTCGAGGATGGCCGCATCGTTGTTTACGGCAATTTGCGAAATTTGTTCGGCAACATGAGGGCTGTTTTCGCTGAGGCCAAGTTCGCGACCCGGAAGGCCGGGAACTCGAATTTTCATCGGAGCGTGCGTTGTTTCTCCCAGCCTTGATTGTAGAAAATTCTCCAATCCCATGCGGCGGAAGGCAGCCGGCAACGGCATTCCCTCAGAGTGAGAGTTTGCATATTGTTTCACAAAGGCTTCGGAAAGCTGGACGATCCGGGCGCGATCATCAGCTTCAGTGCGGCTGAACTCCCAAAGGGAAACGGCAAAGAATGAAAGCGCAAGAATGAGTGCTCCGGCAAACACGAGCGCAGCGGACCCAATGGACTGTTGCCGTAATTGTCTCATTGACATCCCGTATCGCAGATGTTTGGAGCAGATTACCGCACACTACATATTCTGAATTACCAAATGATTGAAAAGTAAACACGCCTTTTGTTAAGGCAATATAGAAGTTCCTTGGATTTTTCCTGTCACCCGACCCAGCACGTCGCGAAGAATCCGTTCTTCTCCTGGTCCTTGCCAATTGAACGCCGTGTCTTGAAGCCGATCAGGCCGTCAGCACCGCCAACGTCATGGCCAAGTCCTTCAAGACGGACCTGCAGGTTGCGTACCGCCCCCCTTGTCGTATCCTTCATCGGTTTCCAGTCGGCCACGAAGGCCTTGTTGCCGCTGTATCGGTCCGCAAGGTGACCGACAAAGAGCGCGTAGGTGTCGCTCTCGTTGTACTCCTTCAGGACATAGAAGTTTTCGGTCGCTATGAACGCCGGGCCGTAGCGGCCTGCGGGCAGGAGTACATTGCCTGGCTGGCCGAGCTCCTGGCTCGGAAACGGCTTGCCGCTGACCCGTTTCACGCCTTCTTTGACGAAGGCCGAGAATTTCTGGCGGTTGTCCGGTCCTTCACGCGTGCAGGACAGGGTTTCCGGCAAAAGCACTTCATAGCCCCAGTCGCGTCCTTTTACCCATCCATGTGCAGAAAGGTAGTTGGCGATCGAGGCCATTGTGTCGACTTCGGATGTCCAGATATTGCGCTTGCCGTCGCCATCGAAATCGACAGCGTATTTCAGATAGGAAGAGGGCAGAAACTGGGGTTGTCCCATGGCGCCGCCCCAGGAACTCTTCATCGAGCGGCGTGACACGTCCCCCTTTTGCAGGATCTTCAGAGCGGCGATCAGTTCGCCCTTGAAGAAATCGGCACGCTGACCCATGAAGGCCTGAGTGGCCAGGACGCGGAGGGCGTCATGTGGAATTTTGGCGCCGCCGTAGCCGGACTCCCTGGCCCAGATCGCCAGAATGATGCGCTTGGGAACACCGTACCGGGCTTCAATCTTTTTCAGCGTCGCAGCGTGTTGCTTCATGAGGCGGCGGCCGCCGGGTACAAGAGAGTTGAACTGGCTGTTCCGGAAATAGCGCTGGGGTGAACTGAATTCCGCCTGGAAGTTGATCTTGGGAGGCGCGCCTTTGCCTCCGGGTCCGACAAGACCGGGAAGCGATGTATCGGGCGTAAGGCCGGCGAGTTCACGGTCAAGAGTTGCCTGCGAGACACCCGCCCGGCGCGCGGCAGGGATAACGTCGGAATTCAGGAACTGCCGGAACTGGGCATCGTACTTTCCGGCGTTTGCAGATTTCGGCTGGGAGATGAATGCAAACAGCATTGCGGCAAGGACAAATGTCAGACCACGGATCACGGCAGGCTCCAGAGATTCATTTTCTGATGGAAGCCTATCACGATCCAGCGGCAACGCCGACGGCCTCAAACCTCAATCCAGCTTAAATTGCTCCCGGTTTGCGTGGTGAGCCAGTCTTTTTCGAACCGGTACCAGCATCCGCCGCGTTTCTGGTCGTGTGTCCGGGAAATGGGAAGGCCCATGAGATGGCACATGAGCAGCGTGCCGGCGGCGCCATGGCCGGTAAAAAGAACCGGTGTATTCCTGTCCATGCCGGACAGTACGTCCCGGATACCGCCGACGATCCGGTTTTGCGCATCCTCTGCGCGTTCCCAACCACGAACCGAAACACGTGGCTGGGCAAAGAACCGGTTTGCAACCTGCTCGAATTCATCCGGCGGCAGAAAGCCGGTCGCCGAACGGTCGTTTTCATGAAGGTCTTCTCGGGTGTGGAGCGGAAGCTCCAGTTTGCCGGTAAAAAACCGTGCCGTTTCGATGGCCTTTTTTTCCGCGCTCGTTACGACGGCGCCGATCTCCTGCGCGAATGGAAGATCCTTTGCCTTTGCTGCCCGTTCCTGTCCGAGTGGAGAAAGCCCCCATTCCGGCACGGGAACAGCGGGATCGATGGCGACTTCCGGATGGGTCAGATAGATGCACCAGGTCATGACGCGGAGCCTTCCAGCCATCCCATGATCAATTCGTAGGCAATCGAGATCGACGGCGGTATCCTGTGGCCTTCGGGTGGGTTCCGTCGAGCATCTGCCTGACTTCAGCCCTGTCGCACCATTTGCAGGCTTCCAGTTCATCATCCGCGATCTCGATATCGAATGATGTTGCCGTGCCAATACACCCAAGCATCAGGTTTGCGGGAAACGGCCACGGCTGGTTGGAAACAAGATTGACATCTCCCACCTCAATTCTGCTTTCCTCGAAGACTTCCCGGCGAACCGCCCCTTCGATGGTTTCGCCTGGCTCCATGAAACCTGCCAGCGTCGTGTAGATGCCCTCAGGCAAGCGGGCGGGACGGCCAAGCAGGGCACGGTCCTGGTGGGTAATCAGCATGATCACGCAAGGATCGGTACGTGGAAAATGCGGTGTACCGCAGGAAGGACAGTCGCGCCGGTAACCGGCTTCGGCCATGACGGATTTTTCGCCGCAACTGGAGCAACGCCGGTGGGTTCGATGCCAGTGGATCAGCGCCCGCGCCTGGGCAAGGGCGCTCAGGTCTTCGTCGGAAAATGCGTTTTGAAGCGCCAGCGTCCTGAGGTCCTGCACATTCAGATCTGCTCGCTCGGCAAGTTCCTCATCGTCGTGTGGCACGGTAGTGGCGAACATGGCCTGACCGTTCTTCGGTCTCAGGCCGAGAAACACCATTTCATCGGCAGCCGCGCCAAGTGCCAGTGCCGAAGCCAGGTCGTGCCCGATTTCCGGGTCCGATGCGGCCTTGAAGACGAGCGTCTTGTCGGTGGACAGAACGATCCGTGTGCCCGGCCGTTCAAGTAATTCATTGATGTATCTTGTGTTCCCGCGCCGTTCTGATTGCCGATCGAGGGTATTTGCAATAAAGCTCATCTCCATTGCCTGGAGACTGGCTGCTGCTGGATTCATGTTGGGATCCCTGGAAAATCTGGCGGGTCATCGTCTGGGCCGTACCCTAGGGCGGCATGATGAGACTGTCCAGCAAGGCCTAGCGAATTGCGTCGGCCAGGGTGTCCTGAAGATGATCGATCAGATTGTCAGCGCTCTCCGGATCGTATTCGCGGGGAGGCACAACGCCCCAGACAGGACCTGGCCACGCCGCATCGTCCCGGAAACGGGCGATGACATGGACATGCAGCTGAGAGACCTGGTTGCCGAGTGCTCCGATGTTGAGTTTTTCACAATTCGACACGGTTCTCAGGAGCTTGCTCACCAGCGCGATCTCCTGCATCAACTGCCCCTGTTCCGCTTCATCCAGATCTATGATTTCAACGAGGTCGGATTTCCGGGGGACGAGCAGCAGCCAGGGGTAGTTGGCATCCTTCATCAGCCGGAGCATTGACAGCGGCAAGTCGGCGACAAAAAGACTGTCACCTTCCAGACGGGGATTGAGGGCGAATGAAGACATGAAACGTGATCCGGTAATATTGATCGAGGAAACGCTCGACCGGGGGTATCGCTCAGATTGCTTTTACCCAGCATATGGGTAGATTGCGACAGATGCGAACCGGTTTTCCAGAACCGCCTATCCCGCCTTTCATTCCTCTGTTCCGGATAGTGTCATGCCATTGGATACAATATTGAGTTTTGCTGTTGTTGCGGGTCTTTTGGTGCTGTCACCCGGCCCGAACGGCGTGCTGATTGCCAAGACCGTTCCGACTTCGGGTCGTTTGGCCGCGGTTTCGAATATCGGTGGCTTCGTTGCTGCCTTCTTTTTGCACGGAACCTTGTCGGTTCTCGGCATATCAATGATCCTGGTCCACTCCGCTGACGCTTTCTTTGTCGTCAAGATGATCGGTGCGGCGTATTTGATTTGGATCGGTTTGAAGGCACTGCGGGATGCATTTTCAGGAAAGGTACTTGCACCCTCGTCACGTCCCGCAAGACACCGCCGCACGCTGGCGCGGGCTTTCGGTGAAGGTTTCCTGACCAATGCCTTGAACCCCAAAGTTTCCATGTTTTACCTGGCTGCGTTTCCCCAATTCATTCCGGTCGGAGACGGCGCCATGTCCGCTGCGTTTACGCTGGTCGGCATCCACGCGTTGATCAATGTGGCCTGGTTCGGCGCGATGGTCATGTTGCTTGCGCGCATGTCAAAGGCCGCCGGCAGTCCGTCGTTCCAGCGCTGGTTGAAAGGTGTTACCGGTCTGGTTTTCATGGCCTTTGGCCTGAAACTGGCCAGTTTGCGACCATGAATGCCAATCATTCGGTGCAAATAAAAAACTCAACGAGCCTCTTGCCAAACCCCATGCTGTTTCTGATATAAGACGCTCGGGAGGTTGGTGGTGGACGAGCCACTCGCCAACCGGGTCAGATCCGGAAGGAAGCAGCCCTAACGAGCCTCGGCACGGGTCATCGTGCCAGCCTCCCACCCTTCGTTAATTGTCCTGTTTCGAACACCGCCCGGCATCGTGCGGTGTTTTTTGCGTGCATCGCCAGGACTTGCGCGAAGACGGTATTGCTTGACAAAATGTTACCTGGGTACCAATGTAACAATCATGAACAAATCCGTTGAACGTATCCAGACGGGTGTCCGTCTCGAGAAACGGCTGTTGAAGGTACTCAAAGGCCTCGCAGAGCACTTGGACATGTCATTGGGCGATCTGATTGAAGGTCTGGCGCTGCATTGCTTTGAAAACAAACCGCCGTTTACCGAAGAGACGCTCCGCAAGATCGAACAGCTGAAAAGCGTTTACGACCTCGATCTGGGCGCCTCGGACAGTCACAAACTGAAGGATCGGACCGATGAAAGCTGAACCGGGAAACTACAGCGACCTGACTGATCTGTTCGAAGCACGTATCCTGGACGCGAGGTCCTTCACACACCGTGATCACATAGGCGTCGCCTGCCAGATGCTTCAAAGATACGACTTTCTCGAGGCGGCCGCGCGCTATGGCAGCGCGTTGAAGGAGATTGCTGCAAAGGCAGGCGCTGCCGGTAAATTCAACACAACTGTAACACTCGCCTTTCTTGGATTGCTGGCTGAACGCATGGAAGGTACCCCGCACGCGAATTTCGATGAGTTTCTGGAAAAGAACCCGGACCTTTTCTCGCGCTCTCTGATGGACGCCTGGTACTCGAAGGAGCGTGTCTCCAGCGAGAATGCCAGACAAATGTTCCTGTTACCCGACAGGTTTGAAATCGGCGGGACAGTAGGGTCGATGAACGCATAGACCCTTCCAGAGTTCACAGAAAAACTTTCAAAAGCCCGTCCCCATTTTCGAAAAAGTCGGTATGGTGCGGCTCATGGATGAGTCAGGTTTTCCGAATGAAGGCGCGCCGGCGCCGGGCACGACCGGCAATGCTGAATCCGGCCCACAGGGCCTGGACGGCGCGTACCGCGTTCTGGCGCGCAAATACCGGCCGAAAACCTTCGAAGACCTGGTCGGTCAGGAGCCGATGGTCCAGACGCTGGAAAATGCCTTCGAAACGGGTCGCATCGCACAGGCTTGGATGCTGACCGGTGTTCGCGGGGTCGGAAAGACGACAACCGCCCGGATACTGGCGCGTGGCCTCAATTACGAAGTTCCGGGTGAAGCCGACAGACCCACGGTCAGGCTTGACCGGGAAGGGGCGCACTGCAAGGCGATCATGGAAGGCCGCCATGTCGATGTCATCGAGATGGACGCGGCGTCTCATACAGGCATCAGCGACATTCGCGAAATCATCGATGCCGCACGCTATCGCCCGGCAACGGCGCGATACAAGGTCTATATCATAGACGAAGTGCACATGCTTTCGAACGCCGCCTTCAATGGTCTTTTGAAGACGCTGGAAGAGCCACCGGAGCATGTGAAGTTTATATTTGCAACAACCGAAATCCGCAAAGTTCCGATTACGGTGCTGTCGCGCTGTCAAAGGTTTGACCTCAGGCGGATAGAACAGTCGAAACTGATTGGATTGCTGCGCCGTATTTCAGATGCCGAAGGCATCGCGATTTCCGATGACGCCCTGTTGCTGATCGCCAGGGCGGGAGAAGGCTCTGCACGCGATTCCCTGTCGTTGCTCGATCAGGCGATGGCGCACGGAACCGGCGCGATTGAAGCTGACGACCTTCGGCAGATGCTCGGTCTTGCCGACAGGGCGCGGGTGATCGATCTGTTCGGACATCTGATGGCAGGACGGATCGAAGACGCGCTTGCGGAGCTTCAGGCACAGTATGAGGTGGGCGCCGATCCTGCGATCGTTCTGACAGACCTTGCAGACTTCACCCACCTTGTGACACGGATGAAGGTGGCACCGAAATCGGCAGACGAAGCGTCTGTCACCGAGGCGGAAAGAGCACGTGGACGGGAATTCGCCGATGCAATCTCGGTTCGTCTTCTGTCCAGGGCATGGCAGATCCTGCTGAAGGGTGTTCAGGAAGTTCAGGCCTCTTCCAAACCGCTGGCAGCTGCCGACATGGTTTTGGTGCGCCTCGCCTATGCGGCGGATCTACCCGATCCCGGTGATTTGCTGGCGCAGGTCAAAAACGGCCAGAACCCCTTCGCGAACGGACCGACCCAATCAGGTGGTGGTAACACGGCAGCAGGTCCGTCCGGCGGTGGCGCCCAGGCTATCGCGGTCGGAATGCCGCGCTCTTCCGCTGGTGAGACTTCCGGAACCGAAGGCAATGGACCTGCAATGCAGGGCGCAGTCAGGCCACAGCTTGCCACAATCCAGGGGGGCATGCCCGGTCTGCAGATGGCGCCCGACGCCAGGCCTCGGGAGGAGGTTCCCCAACAGCCGGCCTATTCCCTCAAGACCCTTCACGATTGTGTGGCGCTGGCTTACGGAAAAACGCGATATCCCGATGAAAGTCGCGATCCAGCGGCAAATGCGTCTGGTAAAGTTCGAACCCGGCAAGATCGAGATCCAGCCAACGGATGATGCTCCTGCCGATATCGCAGGCGAATTCGGTCGCAAACTGCTGGAATGGACCGGACAAAGATGGTTTGTCGTCGTATCGCGCGAGCACGGCCGTCCAACGATCCATGAGGAACAGGAAGCCAACCAGCAGCAACTTTTGTCCGATGCCAAGTCCCACCCGACCGTGGCCGCCTTGCTTGCGCAGTTTCCGGGCGCCCGAGTTGTTGACGTCAAGGTACAGGTGACTGAGGAAGACGAGGCCGCCATGTCGGATCCGATGGTGGCGGATCCGCTGCTGAACGAAGCGTTGGGTGACGATGAAGACGATTGACGAGAGCAGCAGCTCCGGTGCGGATAAAGTGAGAGAGGAAAAAATAAAACGGAACATCATCCTGTTTTTCCTGACAGGAATAACCTGCTTCCTCGCAATGTTTGCAATCTCCAAAAGCGGAATTGAAGATTTCACGAAATTCCTGATTGTTCTCGGAATTGTCTGCGGCTTCTTTTGTCTGGGTCTCTATTTTATCGCCAGGATCTTTTTTCTCTGTTTCAAAAAGCCGTAGCGGGCCGGGGCACAATGGGAACAGGGGTGGTAATTCCCCTATTGTTCTTCTAAACGCTATCCCCAGATGAAAGATATCGATCCGGAACAGCCGGTTACTCAAGGAGAGATCCCATGGACTTCCTCAAGATGATGAAGCAGGCCAAGGAAATGCAGGAGCAGATGGGCTCGCTGCAGGAACAGATCGTCGAGATCGAGGCAGAAGGTGTCGCGGGTGCCGGTCTTGTCAGGGTCACGCTCAACGGTAAAAGCGACCTGAAAGGCCTCAAGATCGACCCGTCGCTCCTGAAAGAGGATGAAGGCGAAATCCTTGAAGACCTGATCATGGCCGCCCACACCGACGCTCGCGCGAAGATCGAGATGGCAATCCAGGAAAAGACCCAGGAACTGATGGGTGGGCTTGGGCTTCCTGCAGGCATGAAGCTTCCTTTCTGACAACCGTTTGGGGAGGCGGCGGATGGTGCAAAAGAGTGTAGCGGGACCGGAAATCGAGCGGTTGATCCAGCTTCTGACGAAGCTGCCCGGTCTTGGCCCGCGCTCAGCCCGTCGCGCGGCTCTTCATCTGATCAAGAAAAAGGAGCAATTGCTGGTTCCGCTGGCTGATGCCATGGGTGTCGCGGTCAGTGAAATAGGTATTTGCTCCACATGTGGCACCGTAGACACGTGCGATCCTTGCACCATCTGCGCGGATCCAAAACGTGACAGCTCTGTGCTTGTTGTCGTGGAGGATGTTGCCGACCTCTGGGCGCTGGAACGCGCCGGTGCTGTCAAGGCGCGCTATCATGTCCTTGGCGGTACGCTGTCCCCGCTCGACGGCGTTGGCCCGGAAGACCTCAACCTGACCGCGCTCGTCGATCGCTGCGGTTCCGGGGATTTCAGTGAAGTCATCCTGGCGATCAGCGCAACGGTCGAAGGCCAGACCACGGCTCATTACATCATGGATCAGCTGTCACCACTTGGTGTGAATGTCACCAAGCTGGCCCACGGCGTTCCGGTCGGCGGCGAGCTCGATTACCTCGACGAAGGCACGCTTGCCCAGGCACTGAAGGCGCGCACGCGGTTTTAGCGCTCATTGCTCGCGGACGCGTTCCAGGGATGCGATGAATAAGCGTCGACAAGGCATGTCAATGCGTGATCGACGCGGGCGGTCCGAAGGGTTCTGGGGCTGAGAAGGGCGACGATATCGGCGTTTGGCAGCCGGAAGTCCGGCAACAGCTGGATGAGCTGGCCCTGGTCAATTTCTCTTGCAACATTCCACTCCGATCTCTGGATTATTCCCAGGTCATCGAGTGCCCAGGACTTGATCACTCCACCGTCATTGCTGGCGAAAACCGGGTGGATCCGAACGGAATGCTCCGGTCCGTCAACCTCGGAAAAACTCCACATGGTGACGTCTGCCAAGTCTTCTCGAACCACGCCGCATCTATGCGAGGAAAGATCTTTGGGATGTTCGGGTGTTCCCCATTTTTCCAGATACGCCGGCGAGGCGACCAGAAACCGCCGGTTCGAGGCCAGCTTTCGCTGAATGTGCGAGGAGTCCCTCAGCTGACCCACATGGATGAGAAGGTCCCAGTTACTTGAGGCGATTTCCCGATAGGGTGCATCACTCAAGGTGAGGTTCAGGGAAACGTCCGGGTGGTCTTGCGCCAGTTGTGACAGCACAGGTGCAACATGCGCTCGACCGAAGCCGAAAGGCGCGATCACGTGCACAGGCCCGGAGATCCAGTCTCTGTGGGCAAGGATCTCTTCGTTTATGTTTGCGATTTCATCAAGCACAATTACAGCGCGTTGAGCCAGCGCATCGCCGATTGTAGTCAATGTGAGATGACCGCGACCGCGCTCAACAAGTTGCAGGCCTATTCGCGTCTCGATTTGTGCAAGGCGCTGGGATACGGCCGGCGGTGTGACATCAAGGGCCCGGGCCGCCGCAGCCAGGGAACTGGACGCGGCAACAACCGAAAAGAAACGAAGATCTTTGGTTTCCAACATTAAGAGAAAGCTTATCATAAAATAAAGAAATGATTAATGGAAACTATGGGCGGTGAAATTGTAGTCTGGCCTCCGTCACCTGTCCCACGAGGAAGTCATTCATGACGGAACACGGCCCCTTGTCCGACCTGCAAACGCCCACTCTTCTTTTGGACGAGAGCCGAATGCGGAGAAACATCCAAAGATTGGAAACTCATGTTTCCGGTAAGGGAGCGTTGCTGCGGCCTCACCTGAAAACGGCAAAATCCATTGACGTTGCCAAAGCGCTGCTCGCGGGAGGAACGGGACCTGCGACGGTATCCACATTGGCCGAGGCCGAGGTGTTTGCCGCCGCCGGTGTCAGGGACATTGTCTATGCCGTCGGAATTACCCCGCAAAAACTCAGGCGTGTGGCAGAGATTCGTGAAAGGGGCTGCGATCTTTCAGTCATTCTCGACAGTGCGGAGCAGGCAAGGGCTGTGTCAGAGGCCTCTCGGCAAGCCGGCAAATCCATTCCGGCCTTGATCGAACTCGATTGTGATGGCCATAGAAGTGGAATTGATCCAGGCGACCCGGCGCTTGTGGAGGTGGGCCGCATCCTTGATGAGGGAGCTGCCGAACTCCGGGGCGTTCTGACACATGCTGGTGAAAGCTATGAAGTGAGTGGTCACGAGGCACATTCAGATTTTGCCGAAAGGGAGCGGCGAGCAGCCGTTCTTGCAGCTGAAACCCTAAGATCGGCAGGTTTGCCGTGCCCGGTCGTCAGTGTTGGGTCGACGCCGACGGCTCATGCAGCGCAAGATCTCACCGGCGTCACCGAAGTCCGCGCCGGCGTCTATGTATTCTTCGACCTTTTCCAGGCTGGCATCGGCGTTTGCACGATCGATGACATTGCGCTGTCTGTCCTGACCACCGTTGTCGGACATCAACGCGACAAGGGCTGGATCATCACGGACGCAGGCTGGATGGCGCTGTCGCAGGACAAGGGAACTTCCAGGCAGCAGGTCGATCAGGGATTGGGGCTGGTGTGTGACCCATCCGGCAAACCCTATTCCGATCTGATTGTAATCAAGGCCAATCAGGAACATGGAATTGTTTCCGTGCGGCCCGGCAGCAGTTCCGCACTGCCGGAATTGCCTGTTGGTACATTGCTCAGAATATTGCCGGTGCATGCCTGCGCGACCGCCGGCAACTTCGGCGTCTACAACGTCCTGCCCGCCGGTTCGGGCGTGTCATTGAAAACATGGCAGCGGTTCAGCGGTTGGTGAGGTGAAGATCATGAAACATGTGCCGGAAGAAGTGTCCTCCCGACTGGCCTCACATGAAATGGCTTACGAAGCTGTTCGAAACGCGCTCATAGCCGCCGCCGATAGCGAGACGGCAACCTTTCCGGTCGTGATTGGTCATGGCAGTGACCCGAACAACGTCTATGCGATCAAGTCCTGCGCAGTCGCCGAGATTGCAGGTCTAAAGGTCGGTTCCTATTGGCCGGGCAATGACAGACTGGGTGTTCCGCGGCACAACTCGATTATCTTCTTGTTTGACCAGGATACCGGACGCATCGGCGCGGCGGTTGAGGCTGGGCACCTAAATGCTTTCCGCACTGCTGCAGCCGACGCCGTTGCTGCCGATATTCTGGCGAGGAAAGATGCATCGACCCTCGCGATATTTGGAGCAGGCCATCAGGCCGGGTTCGAGGTTCAAGCCTTGTCGCGCATACGCGGGATCACGCATGTTCTTGTTGTTGCAAGAAACCGGGAAAAAGGTGCGGGATTTGCAACCGGCCTCCGGCGGGCGGGCCTGGAGGCAGCCGTATGCTCGGCCGAGGAAGCTTGTCGCCGGGCGGATATTGTCGTCACAGCAACCTCCTCCTGCGAACCGTTGTTTGAGGCGGACTGGGTAAAGCCCGGATCACATGTCGCATCAATGGGGTCAGACACTTCCGGCAAGCAGGAACTCCCTCCAGGATTATTCGAACATGCCAGCCTCTTTTGCGACCTGCCCGGTCAATCGCGCAGCATCGGAGAGTTTCAGCATGCAGCTGAATACTTGCACCTTGCCGCGATTGGAGACGTGTTGTGTGGTCGCGCACCCGGGCGGACTGACGACGATGAGATCACTGTCTTTGACAGTTCGGGTTTGTCGGTCCAGGACATCTACATTGCGAGGGCCGTTCTCGAGCTTGTCGAATGCGAGCGGAGCCAAAGGCCGGATCTCGGCGCGGAAATGTCGGGCGGTAACGGCAGGTGATTGTCGGGGATGCGGTCCCAGGCAACCTTGCGATAAATCGGTTCATCTCCTATCTCCCATCCAACAGTGTCTATTCTGACAGGGGTTTCATGTTTCAAGCCGCTTCCCGTGCCATGTCCGAGGTTTTCGAACAACAATTCCGGGCAATTTTCTGGAAAATGCTGGGATTTACGCTCGCAATCCTGATCTTAATCTGGATCACCCTGCAGGGAATCGTCGGGCATTTCCTGGGTGTTGCTGCAAACGAGTGGGGGGACGGCAGCGCATGGATCAGCTGGACGGAATGGTCGATTTCCATCCTGACCGGTATCGGTGCTGTCTTTGTGCTCGGTTTTCTGATCGCGCCGATCTCGGCGCTGCTGGCAGGCCTCTTTCAGGACGATATTGCCGACATTGTCGACGTGAAGGACTATCCTGGTGATCGTCCCGGCAATGCCCTGCCTCTCTCCAAGTCCCTGGTGCAGACAATCAAGTTCACCGGCGTGGTCATTCTCGGCAACCTGTTTGCGCTGCTGTTGCTCCTGGTGCCGGGTATCAATCTCGTCGCGTTCTTTGTGGTCAATGGCTACCTTCTCGGTCGTGAATTCTTCGAGTTTGCGGCCATGCGGTACATGCCTCCAGCCGAAGCAAGAGCTTTCCGAAAGGCGCGAGGGGGGACGGTTTTCCTTGGCGGTCTTGTCATTGCCTGCCTTCTGGCGGTGCCGATCCTGAACCTTGTCACACCGATATTCGCGACCATTTTCATGCTGCATCTTTACAAGAAACTTGCATCCGGCGCTGCTATCTGACGAACTGCGGGCCGCAGGTCGGCGTTTTCAGGATCGAGGCTGACCGGAGGGGCCCATGCAGGAACTGCTGTCTGAAATCGCCAAAGTTGCGGAAGCCAGTCCGGACAAGGGTGAGGTCGCAACCTACATCCCTGAACTGGCCGGAGTGAATCCCGACCAGTTCGGAATCGCCGTCGCGTTTGAGGACGGCCGTCTCTTGACAGCGGGTGACGCTGAAGTTCCGTTTTCCATCCAGTCCGTTTCAAAGGTGTTCGCACTTGCTCTTGCGCTTGGCCGCGTCGGAGATCAGCTTTGGTATCGAGTCGGACGGGAACCTTCCGGTCTTTCCTTCGATTCGATTCTCCTGCTGGAGCGTGAAGACGGGATACCGCGCAATCCCTTCATCAATGCAGGTGCCCTCGTGACGACGGATACCTACCTTGCCGGGTCCAATCCTCGCGAAGCGCTTGGTGAATTGCTGGGGTTCATCCGTGCGGCCGCCGACGATGACAGCATCCACATCAATGAAAAAGTTGCGCAATCGGAGTTGACCACCGGGCACCGGAATTTCTCCCTTGCACATTATCTGGCTTCTTGCGGCAACCTGCGGTCTTCCGTCGACAAGGTTCTGGGGACCTATTGTCACCAGTGCGGCATTGAAATGAGTTGCCGGCAATTGGCCATGGCAGGCCGGTTTCTGATCGAATCAGCAAACATGCCGCCGCTGGTTGCGTCACTGCGGCGGCGTCGTATCAACGCGATGATGATGACCTGCGGTCACTATGACGGTTCGGGCGACTTCGCATTTCGCGTGGGGCTTCCCGGCAAGAGCGGCGTTGGTGGCGGAATACTGGTGATCGCACCCGGCCGGGCGTCGATTGCCGTCTGGTCGCCGGGCCTCAACCGCTACGGCAACTCCAAGCTGGGAACCGAGGCAATGGAAATGTTCGCAAAACGCACCGGTTGGTCCGTTTTCGGATAAGTGGGACCTGGGGCTTGCGGCAGCCGGAACAGCTTCCGGCTGCCAATTCGCAGGGATGGTGGTCAGTCTTCCGATTCGGCTGAAAGCAGGCCGGTCTTGAATAGAATTCCTGCAGCAGCTCCGCCGATGAGCGGGGCGATGATGAACAGCCAGACCTGGGCCAGCGCTCCGGGATTGCTTCCGGCGCCTATGATTGCAGGGCCGAGGGATCGCGCCGGGTTCACTGATACGCCGGTGACGTTGATGCCGACAATGTGAATGACGACAAGCGTCAGGCCGATGGCCAGTCCGGCGAGATGGGAAGGCGCGCCTTTCTGCGTAACGCCCAGAATGCAGACAAGAAACAGAAAGGTCGCGACAACCTCAAAGACAAGCGCGGACAGCAAGTTATATTCGCCGAGATATCCGGCCCCCCATCCATTCTGGCCAAGGCCGCCGTCCCAGCCGCTGGCCTTGCCGCTCAGGATGATGGCCAGGACCGCAGCCCCTGCAAGGGCTCCGAGCACCTGGGCGATCCAGTACGTGACCATCTCTCCGGCGGACATGCGTCCGGCCAGATGGACCCCGAGGCTGACAGCCGGATTGATGTGGCAACCCGAGATCATTCCGATGCCGTAAGCCATTGCGACAATGGAAAGTCCAAATGCAAACGCAATTCCAAGCACGTCAATTGATGTCGCACCGGTACCCATTCCCGCGATGACCGCTGCGCCGCAACCAAAGAGCACGAGGGTGAAAGTACCGACAAATTCAGCAATCGCTTTTTTCATTCTACTTGCCTCCAAATCAGGCCGGAAATCCGGACAAGGTCACCGGAATTGCGATGACGTACCCGAGAGTTACCCAAATTTGATTGTCTGGAAAGTTCTTTGATGTTGTGCACTGCGACAAGAGTTTTCGCGGTTTTTAACGATTTAAGTGCACCGTTGGGGAAAGTGACGTCGCAGATTCACCTTTTTGATGTTTTGACGCGACGCCTTCTTGGCGCTAGAACCGTTCTATATAACGCTCTGATTTCCTTACGTTTGCGTAAACGTGAGGTTGCGTCGTACGGGAGAGGAATTCCATGTCGAACGCCGATTTGCGAGGCAACCGCCCGCTATCGCCCCATCTTCAGATCTACAAGCCCATTCTGACGATGGTCATGTCCATCCTGCACCGTATCACCGGAGCAGCGCTCTATTTCGGAACAATCCTGCTGGCGTGGTGGCTGATCGCCGCCGCTGCAGGTCCCTCCTATTTTGATTTCGTCAACGAAATCTACGGCTCGATTCTCGGCAGGCTGATCCTGTTCGGCTTTACCTGGGCGCTGGTGCATCACATGCTCGGCGGGTTGCGTCATTTCATCTGGGACATGGGTGCCGGGTTCGGCAAGGAAGCCCGCGAGTGGCTGGCAAAAGCCACCATCATCGGTTCCGTTTCTCTCACGCTGATCCTTTGGATCATCGGTTATATGGTTCGATAAGGAGAGTGTCATGACGGATATGCGCACCCCTCTCAACAAGGTTCGCGGCCTCGGCTCAGCCAAGGAAGGGACGGATCACTTCTGGAAACAGCGTGTGACGGCCGTCGCCAATGTGTTCCTGATTTCATTCTTCGTGATCCTGGTGATTGCGATGCAAGGGTCCACCCATGGCGATGTCGTTGAGACACTCCGGAACCCGCTCGTTTCGATCATCCTTCTTCTGGTGATCCTGTCCGGCGTTTATCACATGAAGCTTGGCATGCAGGTGATCATCGAGGATTACATCCATGGTGAAGGCCTCAAGTTTCTGACGCTGATGGCAAACACCTTTTTCTGCGCCTTTATCGGTTTCGGCTGCATCTTCGCAGTGCTCAAGATTGGCTTTGGAGGCTAACCCGCATGGCCAAAACGTATGAATTTGTCGACCACACCTATGATGTGGTTGTTATCGGTGCGGGTGGCGCCGGCCTGCGCGCGACACTCGGCATGGCGGAGCAGGGATTGCGCACGGCCTGCATCACCAAGGTCTTTCCGACGCGATCTCACACAGTGGCGGCCCAGGGCGGGATTGCGGCCTCTTTGACCAACATGACGCCGGACTGCTGGGAATGGCACATGTACGACACCGTGAAGGGGTCGGACTGGCTCGGCGATACCGACGCCATGGAGTATCTTGCCCGGGAAGCACCAAAGGCGGTCTATGAGCTGGAACACTACGGCGTTCCGTTTTCGCGCACAGAGGAAGGCAAGATCTACCAGCGCCCGTTCGGCGGCCATATGCAAAATTACGGCGAAGGTCCTCCTGTACAGCGCACCTGCGCGGCGGCCGACCGGACCGGCCACGCAATCCTTCACACGCTCTACGGCCAGTCCCTGCGACACAACGCCGAATTCTACATCGAGTATTTCGCGCTCGACCTGATCATGTCCGACGATGGCGTCTGCCAGGGCGTGATCGCCTGGAACCTTGATGACGGCACCATGCACCGCTTCGCCGCCAAGATGGTGGTTCTGGCAACAGGAGGCTATGGCCGCGCCTTTTTCTCCGCGACGTCTGCGCACACCTGCACCGGTGACGGTGGAGGCATGGTCGCCCGTGCCGGCCTTCCGCTTCAGGATATGGAATTCGTCCAGTTCCATCCGACAGGCATTTACGGTTCCGGTTGCCTCATTACGGAAGGTGCGCGCGGGGAGGGTGGCTATCTGGTCAACTCCGAAGGCGAGCGTTTCATGGAACGCTACGCTCCCTCGGCCAAGGATCTTGCATCCCGTGATGTCGTTTCGCGCTGCATGACCATGGAAATCCGGGAAAACCGCGGCGTCGGCAAGAAGGGTGATCATATCTTCCTGCATCTCGATCATCTGGACCCTGCTCTGCTGGCGGAACGCTTGCCGGGCATTTCCGAAAGTGCACGTATTTTCGCTGGTGTCGACGTGACCAAGGACCCGATCCCGGTGCTGCCGACGGTTCACTACAACATGGGCGGCGTACCGACCAACTACTGGGGAGAGGTGCTCAACGCCGACGGCAAGAATCCCGACCGCATCCAGGAAGGCCTGATGGCGGTCGGCGAAGCCGGTTGTGCGTCTGTTCACGGTGCCAACCGTCTTGGGTCGAATTCCCTCATCGATCTGGTGGTGTTCGGCCGTGCAGCTGCGATCAAGGCTGGAGAAGTGGTCGACCCGAAGGAGGCGACCCCCGCCCCCAGCGAAGCCTCCTGTGACAAGATCATGGACCGGTTCGACTCGCTGCGGAATGCAAACGGCTCGATCCCGACAGCCAAATTGCGGGACAAGATGCAGCACGCGATGCAGGAAGACGCTGCCGTGTTCCGCACTCAGGAAAGCCTTGAAGCCGGTTGCCAGCGGCTTAGCGCGATCTGGGGTGAAATGAAGGATCTCAAGGTGTCTGACCGTTCGCTGATCTGGAATTCCGATCTGGTGGAAACGCTGGAACTGGAAAACCTGATGGCAAACGCGATCACCACCGTCTACGGCGCGGAAGCCAGGAAGGAAAGCCGCGGTGCCCATGCACGCGAGGACTATAAGGATGGTCCGTTCTCCGGCCGTGACGATGAGAACTGGCGCAAGCACACGCTTGTCTGGGTCAACGAGGCGGGCGATGTGAAACTTGACTACCGTCCGGTCGTTACCGACCCGCTGACCACGTTCGAGGAAGGCGGCATCGACCCGAAAAAGATCGCGCCGAAAGCGCGTGTCTACTAGGGAGACCGGTTCGTGAGCCAGGCCGCAACAGAACTGGACACCAGAAGCCCGTTTGGCACCTATCCTGCCGAACGCATGGTCCGTGCCGCCTGGCGCCTTGCCGACCGTCACGACCTTTCCCGCGGGTTGCGCAAGCGCATCCGCGCCTTCGTTGCGCATATTTTCAAGGGTCCATACGATCTGGAGGCCGAGGGTCTCAAGTTCCGGATCTATCCAGGCGAAAACTATGACGACCGCAAGATGCTCGCCAAGGGCAGATTGCCGGAGCGCGCGGAGCATGAATTGCTCGAACCGCATCTGGGAGAGGGAACGGTCTTCGTCGATGTTGGTGCCAACATTGGCTCCTATTCGGTTTTCGCGGCAAGACGCGGGGCAAATGTGCTGGCGATCGAGGCCAATCCGCAGACGGCTCACAAGCTGAGCTTCAATGTCACGGCCAATGATCTGGACAGCGTGACGGTGGTCCATTCCGCGGTAGGGGCCCAGGATGACACGCTCCCGCTCTGGCTCGAGCCGAGCAATTGCGGGTTCGCCACCTTCGTCAAGGACCTGACCACTGGCGAGTGGGCAGGAAACTGGGAGCCGACCTATGTGAAGGTACGGCCCCTGACGGCGATTGCCGACCAGCATGGCGTTACGGGGATCGACATCCTGAAAGTTGACGTGGAAGGTTTTGAGGACCGGGTGGTGCTGCCTTTCCTGAGGCACGCGGACAGGCAGTTATGGCCCCGCGTGATCCTTCTTGAAACGAATTGCCGGCCCTACTGGTCCGAGGATTGCCTGCCCGAACTGGCAAGCCGCGGCTATGAGGTAACGGGCCGGACCGATGACAACATGATCTTCGAACTCAAGGGCTGAGCGAGAAGAAATACCGGCCCGAATGCGCCTTGACGCGAATTGAGGGCCCAACGCGGAGCAGTAACGAGATGGTTCAGCTGACGCTTCCCCGGAACTCCACGGTGACGGAAGGCAAGGTATGGGACAAGCCGGAAGGGGCAACCAACCTGCGCGAATACCGGATCTACCGCTGGAACCCGGACGATGGACGAAATCCTCGGGTCGATACCTATTTCATCGATGCCGACGACTGTGGTCCGATGGTGCTGGACGGGCTTATCTACATCAAGGACAAGGTCGACCCGACGCTGACGTTCCGGCGCTCCTGCCGCGAAGGCATCTGCGGCTCCTGCGCCATGAATATCGACGGCACCAACACCCTGGCCTGTACCAAGGGCATGGACGAGATCGCCGGCGACGTGGTCAAGATCTACCCGCTGCCGCATATGGCCGTGGTCAAGGATCTGGTGCCGGATCTTACCCGTTTCTATGCCCAGCACCGCTCCATCGAGCCCTGGCTCAAAACCGTTTCACCTGCACCGGAAAAGGAATGGCTCCAGTCCCATGATGACCGTGTCAAACTGGATGGCCTCTACGAATGCATCCTCTGCGCCTGCTGCTCCACTTCGTGTCCGAGCTACTGGTGGAATGGCGACCGGTATCTCGGCCCGGCGATCTTGCTTCAGGCCTATCGCTGGCTGATCGACAGCCGTGACGAGGCGACGGGTGAGCGTCTGGACAATCTGGAAGACCCTTTCCGCCTCTACCGCTGTCACACCATCATGAACTGTTCGGAGGCGTGCCCGAAGGGGCTCAACCCTGCTAAGGCGATCGCCGAAATCAAGAAGATGATGGTGGAACGCCGGGTTTGAGTTTCGGTTGAAAGTTGCTACTTGAAAGGGCTGTCTCACGAGACAGCCCTTTCTTATTATGGAGAGCAGATTGAACCCGAAAATCGTAGCCGAAATACGTACTCGGCTGACGGAACTGGAAAACAGAGCCAACATTTCCATTCCGCTTGCGATTGAAAGCGGCAGTCGTGCTTGGGGTTTTCCATCGCCGGATAGTGACTATGACTGCCGGTTCATCTTTGTCCGACCGCTCGAACAAACATTCACGCTGTTTCCGGTCCGAGACGTGATTGAGGAGCCCTTGACGCCGGTGTTCGACATTAACGGCTGGGATCTGGGTAAAGCGCTGCGCCTGATGCACTCAGGCAACGCGGTTATTGTGGAATGGCTGAAATCGGTGTTCTCCTATCAGGTGAACGAAGCATTCCGTGTTGCGGCGTTGGAACTTGCGGATGAAGTGTGCAGCCGCCAGCTTATAGGCAAGCACTATTACCACCTTGCCAGGACACAGTTGCAAAGGTTGAACTTTCTCAAGGGCGAAGTCTCGCTGAAAAAAACACTCTACATTCTTCGCCCGCTGACGGCCCTCATGTGGCTTTCTGAACACCCGGGGAGGGCCATTGCGCCAATGAACTTTCGGGAACTGCAACGGGAAGTCGCCTTTCCGGATCTTGTGTCAGAAAAAGTCGACGCTCTTCTGGAGCGCAAGGCTAGGAGTTCTGAAATGGGTACGGAAAAGGTCGACCCAGTTCTGTCGGAGTTTATGCTCTCGAAGTACGAATCGTTCGAATCGTGGTCATCTGCGGGCCGGGATAGTGACGGCCATCGGGCCGAGATTGACATATTTTGGCGGCACTGGTCTTCGGAACTGTGCCCTGAATAGTCTTTACGCATTTATGCAGCTCTGGGTGAAGAAGCTTTGCTACGCATTCCAAGTAAATATGGCCGGCTTCGCGTACTGGGAGATCTGCATCTCGATTTCTGGCAGGCGGCCGGACATGTGCCGTTTACCAGATCCGACTTTAGAGAACTGGATGCACTGATCGTTGCAGGTGATCTGACAAACAAACCGAAGATCCGATGGCGAAAGGCCATTGATACCCTGGCCGAGTTTATCGACCGGAGCAAAATCGTCATCCTGCCCGGCAATCACGATTACTACGACTTCAGACTCGACGGTGATGAAAGGTTGAAGCAGATTGCCGAGGCTTCAGGTGCGCAGTTTGCACAGAAACGGGTTATCGAAATCGGCGATTTCCGGCTGTTACTGTGTACGCTGTGGACCGATTTCGAGCAGGGTGGCAACTATTGGAAAAATGTCACGGCAGCCTCTGGGCAAATGAATGACTATCGATACATCCGTCTCGCGGCATCGAAATATCGCAGAATCCGGCCGGAGGACACAAGGCGAGTGCATGATAATCATCGTGCATGGCTCGAAGCGCAGTTGGCAACCACCGAACATGGTCGCACAGCAGTCGTCACGCATCATTCCCCTCTTCTTGAAGCTGCGCGCAGCGACGATAAATTGAGTTTCTGTTATGCCTCAGACCTGCGCGATCTGCTTCTGCGCTTCCAGCCCGAATTCTGGTGCTTTGGGCACACGCACAGCGACTTCGAGGAACAGGTTGGCCGGACGCGCGTCTTCAACGTCTCTGTAGGATATCCGGACGAGGTCGGTCTGACGAATGCGTTAATCGATCGTGGGATCATCGAATTCTGACAATTGGAAACGAACCGAATACCTGCACGAAATTTGCACAAAATCCCAGAAGTCCCTGCCCGGTTTCGCCCGGCAATCTCCCAAGTGCAATGCGAGGGTCTCGCCGATTGACGGGTGCCGTTTCCGTTTCGCACCCGCTTGGCAGAGGGATTATTGATGACTGACGATCTAAGCCACAATGCGCCGGATGGTTCAGCGGCAACGCAGCGATCCAGTGCGCCCAGGTTTTTGACTTTCCTGAACTCACCCGCGGTAAAATTCGTGCTGATCGGTCTGCTCACCTTCCTGCTGCTCGTTCCCAGTATTTTTGTCTGGGTGCTGGTTGAAGAACGTTCGCACAGGGCAACCGAAGTCGCACGAGACATCGCCAGATCCTGGGGCGGAACCCAGGAGATCAACGGTCCCTATCTGGTGATTCCGTTTACGGAGACCTACACCACCGGGCCGAGCGACAAATTGAAGACCGAAACGGTGCGCCGGACAGCCGTGCTCTTCCCGCAGCGTCTCAATGTATCCGGCGACATCACCGTTGAAGAACGCAGGAAATCCATTTATGCGCTTCCGGTTTACAACGGCCGGCTCAATCTGAGCGGAGTGTTTTCCGCACCTGCAGACGATATGTTCGAACCGAAGCATGGCGGCACGATCGACGTTGCCGCGGACAAGGCGGTTCTGGTCATCGGTATCGGGGACGTCCGGGCGCTCAAGAGTGAGATCGCTCTTGGGCTCGACGGGAAACGATCCATTCCGTTCGAGCCGGGATCCGGTCCCTTGAAAATGACGAGCGACCGGGATGCTTACCGCTCCTTCAAGGCATCGGGGATCAATGCTTCAGTGCCGCCCGGAACCTGGCAAAGGGGTTTTGCCTTTGACATTCCCCTGCAGCTCAACGGTTCGACTGCAATTTATTTCGCTCCCGCGGGACAGACTACCAAGGTGGCGCTCCAATCCGATTGGCCGCACCCCGGCTTCACGGGCGCGTTTCTACCCGAGACGCGAACCATTACCGACAGTGGTTTTGACGCCGCCTGGACCATTCCCTATCTCGCGCGTGGGATTCCGAAGATGCTGGAAACCGGCAATATTCCGCTTCAGGACAAGCTCCTTGGTGTCAAGTTCGTGGAACCGGTCAATTTCTACCAGACGATTTCCAGGTCGCTGAAATACGCGATCGGGTTTATCAGTCTGACTTTCCTTGCCGTCTTTGTTCTGGAGATGCGGTCCGGATGGCGCTTTCACTGGATCCAGTATGCACTGGTCGGCCTTTCCCTGATTATTTTCTATGTCATGCTGCTCGCATTCGCCGAACATGTCGGTTACGCGCTGGCGTATCTGACCGCTGCGGGTGCGGCGACCGTGCTCAATGCTGTCTATGTCGGTACTTCGCTGAAAAGCCGCACTGCGGGTCTTGTGATGCTCGCGGTTCTGGCAAGTATCTTCGGCGTCCTGTTTGCCTTGATGCGCGAGCAGGACTACGCGCTGCTGATCGGGTCTGTCATTGGGTTCATCGCACTGGCGATCACAATGTTCGTCACCCAGAAGATTGATTGGTCCGGCGAGGAAAAACCGGGCGACCGTTCGGCAACCGAACCGGCCTGAGCCGAAAAGATGCGACGGGAGCGTGGCGGGCCTTGCGGTCCGCCTCGTTTTGTTCGATATTTGTTCTCATGAAATATGTTGGAGGATCGCATGCACAAGAGTCGCTTGGGAGATCTGGTGATCGATTGCCAGGGAGGGAACATCGACGACCATGCCGCATTCTGGGCGGGTGCGCTCGGCAGAACCATAGAGGATGAACCGAAAAGCCCGCGTTATCGCCGTCTCTTTGGCAAGGAAGGTGAAATCGGCATCTTGTTGCAGCTGGTCGAACACACACCTCGCGTTCACCTGGACATCGAAGCAGATAATCCCGACAGGGAAGTCGAGCGGCTCGAAACCCTTGGTGCAACGATTGTCCGCAAGCTGGATCGCTGGACGGTGATGCAGGCCACCAGCGGTCACCGTTTCTGCGTGGTCCATCCTCAATTGCCCGGGTTCGAGGAAGGGGCAATCGAGTGGGACACCTGACCGGAGCCGGACAGGTCACGATTTGCTCACACGGATGTGCGAGGCAGGGAAACGGAGTTGAGTTGCCTTGGCGCACGGATGCGTTACCTCTACCGGCAACTCATGGAGGACTGTCATGATGCGACTTCTACCGCTTTCTCTCGTAGCCGCTCTTTCCGTTGCTGCACCATTTGCACCGGCACAGGCGGAAACAGCCGTATTTGCCGGAGGCTGTTTCTGGTGTGTTGAATCGGATCTTGAAAAACTGCCTGGCGTCCGTGACGTCGTGTCCGGTTATGCCGGCGGCAAGACACAAAACCCGACCTACAAGAACTACGAGCGCGGCGGACACAGGGAAGTCGTCCAGGTTGACTTCGACGAGACCAAGATCAGTTATGGCGACCTTGTAGGTATTTTTCTGCGCACGGTTGACGTCACGGACGCAGGCGGCCAGTTCTGTGACCGCGGTTTCGGCTATTCCACTGCCATTCATCCCCTGGATGAAAAACAGGCCGAGGCGGCGAAAGCGGAAATCGACAAGGCCAACAAGTCTCTTGGCGGGAAGGTCGTTACGCCTGTCGAGGGGGCGGCTGTGTTCTGGCCGGCAGAAGATTACCATCAGGCTTATTACAAAAGCGATGTCAGGACGCTGACGCGGTTTGGCTATGTTACCAGGGCTGACGCTTACAAAGGCTACCGCAAGGCCTGTGGCCGCGACGCGAGAGTAAAGTCCGTGTGGAGTGGCGAGGCTTACAAGGGATTGCCCAAAGCAGGTTCTTAAACGACTTTCGATTTCTTGAATGTGAATAGCCCGCCAGCATGCTGGCGGGTTTTGTTGATCCGTGTCGAAATACGACCCCATCGACGGCAAGAACCATGTGCAACGGTTCGATTGTTCACCAGCGGTGTCGGATCGCTCCGGTCGTTGGATCAGCCCCCTTTGATCAGAAGCGAAAGCCAATACCGAGATCAACGATGTCGGCCGTTGCACCGGCTTCGAACGGCTGCCCGTTTTGAAAGCGGAATTCCCGGTCGAGAAAATGAAAATGCTTGTAGTCGAGGCGCAGAAACAGATTGTCCGTCAGACTGGTTTCGACGCCCGCTCCGACAACAGGTCCATAAAGCATCCTGGTGTCGGTCACGGTTCCACCTGAAAAACTATCGGGCGAGGTGACGGCATAGTCGTATGCAAGAAGATCGATCACCTCCCGGGGGCGGGTTTGTTCAAACTTGTATTTGGCAACCCCGAGGCCGCCCGTCAGGTAAGGCATGAACCGGCCGGCGTCGTAGCCGAGCCGCCCGGTGATGGAAGCGATCCATTCCGCGGACTGCCGGACATTGCCGCTGTCGGTCGTTTTTTGAAAGTTCGAAAAGAAGCCCTCCAGATGCCCACCCAGGATGATCCGGTCGAACTGGGCGTCGTAGCCGGCCGCGGCACCAAGGAGTCCGGAGTGCATGGTCAGGTCCCATCCAACCCCGTCCCGGCCGGAAACCACTCCGCCACCGGCAAAGGCGACACCGCTGAAGCCCGACCAGGTCTGTGGTCGAAGTCTCAGTTCATCGGCAGTCGGAATTCCGTCATTCAACAGGTCGGCCGCGTGAACCGCGGCAATCTGTCCGCAGACCAAAATTTGTAGAACAGCCAGGCAGGCAATCCATATCCGCATGTATCAGCTCCGCACACAACTTTTGCGGAGAAGAATGCGGGCTGAAATCTCAAGAATTGATTAAGGTTAACAAAATCATACGCCGGCTTCAAAAGCCTCCACCAGGTCCATGAAAGCTTCACCGTATTTCTCAAGCTTGGACTGACCGACACCCGAGATGCCCAAAAGTGCGTCGGCATTGACCGGTCTGGCAGCCGCTATCCCGGCGAGCGTCGCATCGGGAAAGACGACGTATGGAGGAACATTCTGGTCCCGCGCGATCTGTGTCCGGAGACGCCGTAATCGCTGAAAAAGCAGCTTGTCCTCGTCCTCGAGTTCGTCCGCGACGGATGCCGATCGTGAAGAACGCGTCTGTTTCAGTCCGGCAGCGCTTCTGTCCTTGCGCAGGGCAATGTTTTTGTCACCGCGCAAGACCGGCCGCGCGCTTTCAGTCAGCACAAGCGCTCCGAACTGGGCATGGTCCACATCAACAAAACCCGCCGCGACCAACTGTCGTGCGATCGATTGCCATGTCTTTTGCGACAGATCCTGGCCGATACCGAAGACAGACAGGTTTTCGTGTCCGAACCGGGAGACCTTTTCATTGGACTTGCCGAGCAGAACGTCAATCACGTGACCCGTGCCGAAACGCTGACCCGTGCGGTAGATTGCGGACATAAGTTTTCGGGTCGCCTCCGTCCCGTCCCAGGTCTCTACCGGTGAGAGGCACGTATCACAATTGCCGCAGGGTTGCGGATAGGTTTCCCCGAAATGAGCCAGAAGCGCCTGCCTGCGGCATCCTACCGTCTCGCAGATGCCCAGCAGCGCGTTCAGCTTCGTATTTTCCGCCCGCTTGACCTCGTCCGGAGCGTCGCCTTCCGCGATCATGCGTCGCCGCTGCACCAGATCCGCCATGCCGTAGGCCATGAAGGCTTCTGAAGGCGCTCCGTCGCGTCCTGCCCGACCCGTTTCCTGATAGTAGGCTTCGACGGAGGAGGGCAGGTCAAGATGCGCGACATAGCGCACATCCGGCTTGTCGATCCCCATGCCGAAGGCAACGGTTGCAACAAGGCATAAACCCTCTTCCAGGAGAAATGCATCCTGGTTGGCAGCCCGCTGGTCTGCCGGCAAACCGGCATGATAGGGCAACGCTCTTGTTCCCTTGGCAGACAGCCAAGCGGCGATGTCTTCCACCTTGGCACGCGACAGGCAGTAGACGATGCCGCTTTCACCCTTGTGCTTCGCGAGGAAGTCCAGCAACTGCTGGCGCTGGTTCGATCGTTCGACAATTTCATAGCGGATGTTGGGCCGGTCGAAACTTGTAACGAATACCTTTGCCTCTTCCAGTTTCAGCCTTGAAAGGATGTCCTCTTGCGTATGTGGGTCGGCGGTCGCGGTGAGCGCGACCCTGGGGACGCCGGGGTACCTTTCGGAAAGGCACGACAGCGACATGTATTCAGGGCGGAAATCGTGCCCCCACTGACTGACGCAATGCGCCTCGTCGATCGCAAAGAGTGCTATGTCGAGCGTATCCAGAAACCTGCGGAAGCTCTCGTTGCCGAGGCGCTCGGGTGTCACGTAGAGAAGGTCGATTTCGCCGCGGCGCAACTCTTCTCTCAAAGCCGCCTGATCTTCACCTGACAGGGTCGAGTTGAGCGCGGCTGCACGGACGCCGGCGGCACAAAGGGCGCCGACCTGATCCTTCATGAGAGCGATCAGCGGAGAGACGACAATTCCAACACCGCGTCTGCACAGCGCCGGGATCTGATAGCAAAGTGACTTCCCGGCTCCGGTCGGAAACAGGACAACTGCATCTCTGCCGTCAATGAGGGTTT
>NZ_KI928930.1:98777-197950 GCF_000521215.1 Labrenzia sp. DG1229
CTGGTCGATCCAGTAGAGCGATGCGCCCTGGCTCATGGCGACGAATACGGCAATCGCAAAAAACGGAAAAGCCTCGAACCCGTTGACCTGGGCTGCTTGTGCGCGGGCGCGGAAGCCGTCGCGCCAAAAATCCGGATTCTTCGGGTTCTCGTTGTCGTAATCCTTGCTGAGCTTGGCTGGAAAAATCGACAGGACAGGAAGAATTGCGGCGGCGAGAATGCACCAGATGGCAATCGGCATGTTTGGGTCCTTGTTGAACGTGTCACCTTTTCAAATAGGTCAGATTTGCGCGATTGTGAGAAAAAGATTGGGAGCGGCGCTGCCGGATCACCCTTGCAGATGTGCCGCGCGGTCGAGAAATCCTCATGAAAATCACCTGGACACAGGCTTTGTCACATTCTTATCCCGTCGTCCGTTTATGCGGAGGCGCAGAAGGTGAAATGATTCGCGTTTGCCGAGTTGGGGAATTGCTGGTGACAAAGACGACAGTCCTGTTTCTGTGCCCGGACAACGCTTTTCTGGGGCCGCTGGCCGAAGCTTATCTGAATTTCAGGGCAAGGGGCCTGATGAGGGCATTTTCCGCAGGCACAAATCCTGCAGTCTGCCTGAGCCGGCACGTGAAGAGGTTGTTGTCACCCTGCGGAGTTGATGCAAGTGGCCTTGCGCCCAAATCCGTCGATGTATTCCTGATGCCGCATGCCATCATTCCGGACCGGGTCATTTATCTCACCGAAATGGCTCCCGTCACGTTGCCGCCACTTTGGAAAACTACCACCTCCAGCCATTGGTGGAATATTGTCGGCGCGTCTGCCGAAAAGGAAACATTCGGTGCCTGTGTCGAGAGCTTTCAGGAAATTCGCTCTGCGATAGACTTTTTGATCGCACCATCAAACGGGTTGGGGAAATCATCTGTGTGGAATGTTGCGTGACTGGCAAAGTACACGCAATTTTGCAGTGTTTTGGATTTTAAACAAATTGTAGGCTAAGAGATGCCTCCAAATAGGACGATGGTGAGGGATTGATTCGTCATGATGCGCGCGGGAAAACTGGTTTTGGTTTTGGGAATGGTGGTTCTGGCGGCGGGATGCCAGAGGCTTTCCGGAGGTCCGAACTATGCGGCGCCTTTGCCGGCAACGCCGACAACACCGGTAGGGGCAGGCTCACTTGCACCACTTGACCCGAATGCCGCGCCGCCCGTCGGAACAACGACGGATGGAACGGGAGCGCCTGCTGATCTGGCGAGCAATCCGGTCTCGGCTCCGGGCAATGCACAACAAGTCGGCCGTACGGATCTTCTGGGTGGCTGGAAGCTCGCTTCAGCCGGTGACAACTGCATGGCTTTCATGACGCTGACAACCTGGTCTGGCGGCTACCGGGCTAACACCAGAGGTTGTAGTACGCCAACTCTGTCAGGGATCTCGGCGTGGGACCTGAACGGTAACCAGGTGGTTCTTAAGGACGGATCCGGTGTGATCGTGGCACAACTTTATTCCAGCGAACCCGGGAAGTTTAACGGTCAAACCTCGGTTGGCTCTCCCATTTCACTTTACCGTTAAACACCCTCAGTATTTTTGCTGGACACTGCGCGTAATAGGTGTATGTTTGCATTGCTATCGGAAAGGCTGTGCAAATGTCAAAATACGATCCTTTACGCGAACACCTGTCCCGTCTTGAAGATGTCGTCTGGGCTCCCAAGCTCAACGAACTGGAAGAAATTCTAGGTACATGCCTGCCGAAAAGCGCGCGGGAGCACCGGACGTGGTGGGCAAATTCGGGCGGCAGTCTGGTTCACCAGAATTCCTGGCTTGATGCGGGATGGCGCGTCGAGCGCACCGACCTGATGCGCGATGTTATCGTTTTCAGACGATTGCGGATCGGAGGAACGGTCGCTGTCGCGCGGGCTTCTGTCACCGAAAGACTCTCCAAAAATCCGAAACGGGCTGCTGAAAAGCGGCTTGCGAAGGAGATGGCAGCACTTCGACAGCCTGCGACCGTGACACTCAGGTCGGAATGGGAGCTTCTGGGAGAAGTCCAGAACACACCGTGCTCGAGCAGTTCGATACCCCAGCAGGGCGGTGTCCTGCGGTTTGCGGCAATGGAGGGTGACAGTGTCGTCACTGCTATCGTCGCCACACTCGCAGTGTCACGAGCTTACCGGGGATTGCGGCTCGAGATGAAAGGTCTCGATGCCGAGGATGATTCACGCGTTGGCCCGGAATTGATCGAAAGGGCCGGATTTGATCCGGCGGCGCCGATCGAATGTGATGTCGTCAAACCCGGAAACGCATGGCTCCTGACGGACGGTCGAGGCCGCAAGGCAAACCTGGATGATCAGTCCGAGTGTTATCTGGTTGCACAACTGCTTTATCTGCAGGAACTGCAAAGTGGCCGGAAGTCGACGTTGCTTTTGAGGTAGTTTCCTCCAGCACAGTGTCCCCTCCCTGTGCAGTTCGCCCGCATCCGGCTTGCCGGTTGCGGGCGTTTTTATTGTTCACAGATCAAGTGCAGCGTTGGCTGAGCACATTCGTGATGAATGACGTTTTTCCCGAGTTGTAGCGCTCCCGGCCTTCTGCAGGACCAAACCTTGCTACCAACTCCTGCTTGAGTTGCTGATAGTTTGCAGCGATCACTGGATCGCGTCTGAGCGCATCTCTGAAATCGCGCCGGTGTTTCGGAGCTGTGTGCCCGGCCCGGCACAGGCAGAGCCTGTGCGCCATAAGTGTCGAACGTTCGCCGGGCGGGCATGGAAACATTCTCCGGCCGGCCGGTCTGGTGGGCTGAATTTCGCCCTCCCGGCGAACAAATCCGGGATTCGCGTAGCTGCGAACGTAAAACGGAGGGCAAAGCGAAACCGGTTCGATATCCGGGCGAAGCGTAATGTCGATGTGGAGCTTTGGTTTGGCTGTAAGTCCGGGAACAGCAGTGGATCCGACATGATCGATTCTCGACGCATTATCTCCGAGCAGGCGCGACGGGTCGAAAATCAGCAATCCGGCCTGTTTGATCCAGTCTGGGTCATGAGAAAAAAGCTTAATAGCCATTTGTTTTGAAATTGTTAGCTTTCAATCGGTTGAATAGGCGCCGGCGTGAAGCAGTGTAACAGTTTTAAACCATAACTTGACTTGCATCTGTGGTCTGATGACCTTATTCGCCGAGTTGACAGACGAGGCCATTCCTTGGCCATAGCCCCATGAATTCTCATGGAGGGAGCCGCGCTCTTGAAGATGGAATTGCCGGTCAACCGCGCCTTGAGTGCCCGCTACGATGCCCTGATCGCGTCCGGCGAGATCAAGGAGGATCCCGTTCAGCGGGAAGCCGTCCGGCATCTCGACCTGCTCAACACCCGGCTTGCGGAAACACGGCTTGCTTCGAAGAAAAGCTCGCTCGGCTGGTTGTTCGCCAAGAAGAAGAACCAGCTGTGGTCTGCGGTGAAGGGCCTTTACATGTGGGGTGGTGTCGGCCGGGGCAAGACCATGCTGATGGACCTGTATTACGAGGTGACCGTCATCCAGCGGAAGCGCCGGGTCCATTTTCACGAATTCATGACGGATGTACACGAGCGCATCCATGAACATCGGCAGGCTCACAAACGCGGTGAGGTCAAGGGGGATGACCCCATACTTCCGGTGGCCAACCAGATTGCTGCCGAAACCAGGCTGTTGCTGTTCGACGAGTTTTCCGTGACGGATATCGCCGACGCAATGATCCTGGGCCGCCTGTTCACTCAGCTATTCGAAAAAGGCGTGATTGTTGTCGCGACCTCCAATGTCAATCCGTCGAACCTTTACAAGGACGGACTGAACCGTCAGCTCTTCATTGCCTTCATCACCATGCTGAAGTCGCAGGTCGAGGTTCTTCACCTGGACTCGCCGACCGACTACCGGCTGGAAAAGCTGGCAGGAGCCCCGGTCTATGTAACGCCGCTGGGACAGCAGGCGGACACGGAGATGGATCGCCTCTGGACAAAGCTGACGCACGGTATGAAATCGCATGCCGAAGAACTTGAAAACAAGGGACGGAAAATTCCGGTTCCCTGTGTTGCGTCCGGCGCGGCCCGTTTCAGCTTTGACGACCTTTGCATGCAGCCCCTGGGCGCAAGCGACTATCTTCGGATCGCCAATGCGTACAGCACGGTTTTCATCGAGGACATCCCGGTCCTGTCGAAGGCACGTCGGAACGAGGCCAAACGTTTCATCAACCTGATCGACACGCTTTACGATAACGGCATCAGGATAGTGGTGTCCGCTGAGGCGGAGCCCCTGGAACTTTACACATCGGAAGATGGCACGGAAGCTTTCGAATTCGACCGGACGAGCTCGCGTTTGATTGAAATGCGCTCCGAAGCCTACCTTGCGGGTGAGAGACGGGAAATACACGCTTAGGTCTGCATTCCGTATAGGAGAATTACGCAGGCGAGAGGAATTGAGAAATTTTGCTGCCCCAAACGCAATATTCTTTTGGCGAACTTGCGCAGGGGCGGCAAAGGGGGTAGTGCCATCTTCAGTCATCAGCGGATGGCATGTAGTTCCATCTTACGTAAAGGGAAACTTTCGATATGGCGCGGAACAAAATTGCCTTGATCGGCTCAGGTCAGATCGGTGGCACGCTCGCTCATCTGGCAGGTTTGAAGGAACTGGGAGACATCGTTCTCTTCGATATCGCGGAAGGTGTACCGCAGGGCAAGGCTCTGGATCTTGCAGAGTCTTCCCCGGTCGACGGCTTCGATGCCAAGTTGGCAGGCGCAAACGGCTATGAAGCGATCAGCGGATCGGACGTGGTCATCGTGACTGCGGGCGTACCGCGCAAGCCGGGCATGAGCCGTGACGATCTTCTGGAAATCAACCTGAAGGTCATGGAGCAGGTCGGTGCCGGCATTGCCAAACATGCGCCTGATGCGTTCGTCATCTGCATCACCAACCCGCTGGATGCAATGGTCTGGGCCCTGCAGAAATTCTCCGGGCTGCCGAAGAACAAGGTCGTTGGCATGGCCGGTGTGCTCGACAGCGCCCGCTTCCGGTATTTCCTTGCGGAGGAGTTCAACGTTTCCGTTGAAGACGTGACGGCATTCGTTCTGGGCGGTCACGGCGACACGATGGTGCCGTTGACCCGCTATTCGACAATTGCCGGTATCCCGCTGCCGGATCTGGTCAAGATGGGCTGGTGCACCGCCGAGCGTCTGGACGAAATCGTTCAGCGCACACGTGATGGCGGCGCCGAGATCGTCGGCCTTTTGAAAACCGGTTCGGCTTTCTACGCCCCGGCGGCTTCCGCCATCGCGATGGCGGAAAGCTATCTGAAGGACAAGAAACGTGTCCTGCCATGCGCGGCCGCCCTCGACGGCCAGTATGGCCTGAAAGACACATATGTCGGCGTCCCGGTTGTCATTGGGGCCGGCGGTGTCGAACGCATCATCGAAATCGACCTTCTGGGCGAGGAGAAGGCCAACTTCGAAAAGTCGGTCGGTTCGGTCGACGGTCTGGTCGAAGCCTGTAAGAAAATTCAGCCGGCGCTCGCCTAAGCGTCGACTGTCTCGGGTAAGCAGCGATCGTTCTTTTCAACCCTGGATAGAACGGTCCTCCGACAACGGGGGAAACACATGAACATTCATGAATACCAGGCAAAGGCTGTGCTGAAGGATTTCGGCGCTCCGGTCGCCGACGGCGTCGCCATATTCTCCGCCGATGAGGCGGAAGCCGCAGCAAAGCAACTTCCCGGTCCGCTCTGGGTCGTCAAGACACAGATCCATGCCGGCGGCCGTGGCAAGGGCAAGTTCAAGGAACTGCCGGCAGATGCCAAGGGCGGTGTCCGGCTGGCTTTCTCTCTGGACGAAGTCACCGCGCACGCAAAGGACATGCTCGGCAACACGCTTGTCACCAAGCAGACCGGCGAAGCAGGCAAGGTCGTCAACCGTCTCTATATCGAGGACGGTGCAGACATCGAGCGCGAGCTATATCTCTCCATTCTCGTGGACCGCACGGTCGGACGTCCGGCCTTTGTCGTTTCCACCGAAGGTGGCATGGACATTGAGGCGGTTGCCGAAGAGACCCCCGAAAAGATCATCACTTTGCCGATCGACCCGGAATCCGGCGTGACCGAAGCAGATGCCGCCAGGCTCTGCGACGCGCTGGCATTGGACGGCGCGGCGCGCCAGGACGGCATGACCCTGTTCCCGATCCTGCACAAGGCCTTTGTCGAAAAGGACATGAGCCTTCTGGAAGTGAACCCTTTGATCGTCATGAAGGACGGACGTTTGCGCGTCCTCGATGCCAAGGTATCCTTTGACGGCAACGCCATGTTCCGTCATCCGGACATCATGGAACTAGCGCGACATCACCGAAGAAGATGCAAAAGAGATCGAGGCGTCCAAACACGATCTTGCCTACGTCGCGCTCGACGGCGACATCGGCTGCATGGTCAACGGGGCCGGGTTAGCCATGGCGACCATGGACATCATCAAGCTGTACGGCGCCGAGCCGGCGAACTTCCTTGATGTCGGTGGCGGTGCCTCCAAGGAGAAGGTGACCGCGGCCTTCAAGATCATCACGTCCGATCCGAACGTGAAGGGCATCCTGGTCAATATCTTCGGCGGCATCATGCGTTGCGACGTGATCGCGGAAGGCGTGGTGGCGGCCGTCAAGGAAGTCGGTCTTCAGGTTCCGCTCGTTGTCCGCCTGGAAGGCACCAACGTGGAACTCGGCAAGAAGATCATCAACGAAAGCGGTCTGAATGTAATTGCCGCCGATGATCTCGACGACGCCGCCCAGAAAATCGTGAAAGCGGTCAAGGGCTGATGTTTTCTCCCGAGCGGTTGCTCACCGTATGTGTCGCCGGCACCCTGTTTTCTGCGTGTAGCGAAGGCGTAGTATCGCCAACGCAACAAGAGCTGAATGCATGCGCAAAGGCGATCCTTGAATATGGTGGAGTAGGCGTCAAGGGTGACGAGTACGGCTACAATGTTCGCTCCGGATCAAGCAGCAGATCCGTACAGGTGAACTATCCGCTTACGGAAAAAAGACCTGGTTTTTCATGCGCACTTGAAGACGATGAGTTGATCCAAATAGTTCGAATTGAACAAATCTTCCCGTCTTCCGATCAAGAACATTAGGCCAGTGCTTTCGAACTGAGGAAATCGAATACATGTCCATCCTCGTAAATAAAGACACGAAAATCATTGTTCAGGGCCTGACCGGCAAGACCGGTACGTTCCATACGGAACAGGCGCTTGAATATTACGGCACCAAGATGGTCGCCGGCGTTCACCCGAAAAAGGGCGGCGAAACCTGGGGCTCTGTCGAAAGTGCCGCGCAATTGCCGATCTTCGCCAGTGTTGGTGAAGCCAGGGAGGCAACCGGTGCGGACGCTTCCGTGATCTATGTGCCGCCGGCAGGTGCAGGTGCCGCGATCATCGAGGCGATCGATGCGGAAGTCCCGTTCATCGTCTGTATTACCGAAGGCATCCCGGTTGCCGACATGGTCAAGGTCAAGGCGAAGCTGGACAAGTCCAGTTCACGTCTTCTCGGCCCGAACTGCCCGGGCATCCTGACGCCGGAAGAGTGCAAGATCGGCATCATGCCGGGCTCCATCTTCAAGAAGGGTTCTGTCGGTGTCGTGTCGCGCTCCGGCACGCTCACCTATGAAGCCGTCTTCCAGACCACCAATGCCGGCCTCGGCCAGACGACGGCCGTCGGTATCGGTGGTGACCCGGTCAAGGGAACCGAGTTCATCGACGTCCTGGAAATGTTCCTGGCCGACGATGAAACCGAATCGATCATCATGATCGGTGAGATCGGTGGATCAGCCGAAGAAGATGCAGCTCAGTTCCTGATCGATGAGGCAAAGAAAGGCCGCAAGAAACCGACGGCCGGTTTCATCGCGGGCCGGACGGCGCCTCCGGGACGCACGATGGGCCATGCAGGAGCCGTGATTTCCGGCGGCAAGGGCGGCGCGGAAGACAAGACCGCGGCGATGGAAGCAGCCGGCATCAGGGTGTCACCGTCTCCCGCCAAGCTTGGCGAGACGCTTCTGGAAGCCTTGAAAGGCTGAAATCACAAGAATTCTATGCAGCAGGTGACGGAAACTGTTTACGTTTCCTGCTGCATGGTTAAAGGATAGGTTACGGCGCGACAAAGTGTCGTAATACTTTTCGAGGGGCCGGTGATTCTCCGGTCTTTGTAGGGAACCGGCCGCGGGTCTATTTTCGGCCCGCCATAACAAAAAGGGCGGAGCAGCCCTCCGCTAAAGGACATGGCACGGCAGGAAGCGAACAACGTATTCGCACTGACGTCGTTGCTTTACGGCGCCAACGCATCCTATATCGAAGACCTCTATGCCCAGTACAAGACGGATCCGAACTCGGTTGATGCCGAGTGGCAGGACTTCTTTGCGGCCTTCCAGGATGAAAAGGAAGCGGTGCTCAAGGAAGCGCGCGGTGCTCCCTGGAAGCGCAAGGACTGGCCGATCGAAGCCAATGGCGATCTCGTCAATGCCTTTGACGGCAACTGGGCACCGATCGAACAGCAGCTCGGTGACAAGCTCAAGAAAAAGGCCGAGGCCAGGGGCGAGCCTGTTTCCGACGCCGAGGTTCATCAATCGACCCGGGATTCGGTTCGTGCCCTGATGATGATCCGGGCCTACCGCATGCGCGGCCATCTTCACGCCGATCTCGATCCGCTGGGTCTTGCCGGCAAGGGCGATCACGAAGAGCTGCATCCCTCATCCTACGGCTTCACGGAAGCCGACTGGGACCACAAGATCTTCATCGACCATGTTCTGGGTCTGGAATACGCCACAATCCGCGAGATGATGGATATTCTGAAACGGACCTATTGCTCGACACTTGGTGTCGAGTTCATGCATATTTCCGACCCGGCGGCCAAAGCCTGGATCCAGGAACGCATCGAGGGACCGGACAAGCAGGTAGCCTTTACCTCCGAGGGCAAGAAGGCAATCCTCAACAAGCTGGTCGAGGCGGAAGGCTTCGAGAAATTCCTGGATGTCAAATACACCGGCACCAAGCGTTTCGGCCTGGATGGTGGCGAAGCCCTGATCCCCGCACTTGAGCAGATCATCAAGCGCGGTGGCCAGATGGGGCTCAAGGACATTGTTTTCGGCATGGCGCACCGTGGCCGGCTGAACGTGCTTTCCCAGGTGATGCGCAAACCGCATCGCGCCATCTTTCACGAATTCAAGGGCGGTTCCTATGCACCTGACGAGGTGGAAGGCTCCGGCGATGTGAAATATCACCTCGGTGCATCATCCGACCGAACATTTGACGGCAACAACGTTCACCTGTCGCTCACAGCGAACCCGTCTCACCTGGAAATCGTCAATCCGGTCGTGCTCGGCAAGGCGCGTGCAAAGCAGGACCAGCTTGCGGCCGACGAGAACGGCAAATTCATCGAGACCACCGCAGTCGAACGTAACACCGTCTTGCCTCTGCTGTTGCACGGCGATGCGGCATTCGCCGGCCAGGGTGTCGTAGCGGAATGTTTCGGCCTGTCCGCGTTGCGCGGCCATCGTACCGGCGGTTCGGTCCACGTCATCATCAACAACCAGATCGGCTTTACCACCAATCCGCGTTTCTCGCGGTCCTCGCCCTATCCGTCCGATATGGCGAAAGTGATCGAGTCGCCGATTTTCCACGTCAATGCGGACGACCCGGAAGCGGTCGTGTTCGCAGCCAAGATCGCAATTGAATACCGCCAGACATTCCAGCGTCCGGTGGTCATCGATATCATCTGCTATCGCCGCTTCGGTCACAACGAGGGCGACGAGCCCGCGTTCACGCAGCCGATCATGTATCGCAAGATCCGCAAGCACGAGACGACGCTGCAGCGCTATTCCGAGCGCCTGATCAAGGAAGGTGTGCTCAGTCAGGAAGACGTTGACCGGATGAAGGCGGACTGGCGTGCGCACCTGGATGGCGAATTCGATTCCGGTCAGGCATTCAAGCCGAACAAGGCCGATTGGCTCGACGGCAAGTGGGCGGGCATGAAGAGGGCCCGCGATGAGGAAGACCCTCGCCGCGGCGAAACCGGCCTAACGATCGCCGAAATCAAGGAGATCGGACGGGCCCTGACCCACGTGCCGGAAAGCTTCAACATCCACCGCACCATCGCACGCTTCATGAAGCAGCGTGAACGCATGATCGAGACCGGCGAGGGGATTGACTGGGCAACTGCGGAAGCGCTTGCCTTCGGCTCATTGCTGAAGGAAGGCCATCCGGTACGCCTGTCGGGCCAGGATTGTGAGCGCGGCACGTTCTCCCAGCGTCATTCGGTCCTCTACGACCAGGAAGACGAAAGCCGCTATATCCCGCTCAACCATGTTTCGCCGGACCAGCAGCGCTACGAGGTCATAAACTCGATGCTCTCCGAAGAGGCGGTGCTCGGGTTCGAGTACGGTTATTCACTGGCAGAGCCGCGCGCTTTGACCATGTGGGAAGCGCAATTCGGCGATTTCGCCAACGGGGCACAGGTCCTGTTCGACCAGTTCATTTCGTCAGGGGAACGCAAGTGGCTGCGCATGTCCGGCCTCGTCTGCCTTCTGCCGCACGGCTATGAAGGCCAGGGGCCGGAACACTCGTCTGCCCGACTCGAGCGGTATCTGCAACTCTGCGCGGAAGACAACATGCAGGTTGCCAATTGTTCGACCCCGTCGAATTATTTCCATATCCTGCGTCGTCAGTTGCGCCGCGACATCCGCAAGCCGTTGATCCTGATGACGCCGAAATCGCTTCTGCGCCACAAGAAAGCGGTCTCCAGGATCGACGAACTCGGTCCGGACACAACATTCCACCGTCTGCTTTGGGATGATTGGGGTCCCAATCTGAGTTCGGACGGCAAGCTTGTGTCGGACGACAAGATCCGCCGGGTCGTGATGTGCTCCGGCAAGGTCTACTACGACCTGTTTGAAGAACGCGAGAAACGCGGCGTCGATGACGTCTACCTGATGCGTGTTGAGCAGCTGTATCCGTTCCCCAAGAAGGCGTTGATGCTCGAGCTTGCCCGCTTCCCTCAGGCCGAAATGGTCTGGTGTCAGGAAGAACCCAAGAACATGGGCAGCTGGTTTTTCGTTGAGCCCTATATCGAATGGGTCCTGGAACAGATCGACGCCAAGCACCGGCGCCCGCGCTATGCCGGTCGTTCCGCGATGGCATCGACCGCGACGGGCCTGATGTCAGTGCATCTCGCGCAAATGCAGCAATTCCTTGAAGAGTCTCTAGGAAACTGATCTTGAGGGGGGCTCAAGGGCCCCTTCCGAAATTTGGCCGGGTAATTTTAAGAGAAGGCGACCATGGCAACCGAAATTCGCGTGCCCACTCTGGGTGAATCCGTTTCTGAAGCAACTATTGCACAATGGTTCAAGAAACCGGGCGACGCCGTCAGTCAGGACGAGCCGCTCGTGGAACTGGAAACCGACAAGGTGACCGTTGAAGTGCCGGCCCCGACTGCCGGGACGCTTGAAAGCATCGTGGTCAACGAAGGCGACACCGTTGAGGTCGGTGCGCTTCTCGGACAGATCGCAGAAGGCGACGGAGCTGCGGCTGCACCGGCTGCCGCAGCACCTGCTCCGCCCAAGGAGGAGGCAGCTCCCGCAGCAAAGGCGGAACTGGTGGACGTGATCACGCCGAGCGCAGGTGAATCGGTCACCGAGGCTGAAGTCGGCGAATGGAGTGTCAAGGTCGGTGACGTCGTCAAGGTGGACGATACGCTTGTCGAACTTGAAACAGACAAGGCGGCCCAGGAAGTTCCGGCCCCTGTCGGTGGAACCGTCGTGAAAATCGCGGCGGAGACAGGTGCCACGGTAGAGCCGGGAGTGCTGCTCTGCCAGATCGATCCCTCGGGTGCTGCAGCTGCGGCCGCCCCGGTTGCAACTGCTTCGGCGCCAGCGCCCGCAGCGTCAGGTACCTCGATGCCAGCAGCGCCGTCAGCACAGAAGATGATGGCGGAAAACAATCTTGCCGCCGGTCAGGTGGCTGGCTCCGGCAAGCGCGGTCAGGTTCTGAAGGAAGATGTCATTGGTGCGATTGCGTCCGGCGCGACCGCCACTGCATCCGCTTCGGCCGCGACACAGGTCGCCCGGGGTCCGGCTGCAGCTGATGATGAAGGACGTGAAGAGCGCGTGCGCATGACCAAGCTGCGCCAGACCATCGCGCGCCGGCTGAAGGATGCACAGAACACGGCCGCAATGCTGACCACCTACAATGAGGTGGACATGGGCCCGGTCATGGATCTTCGAAAGGAATACAAGGACCTCTTCGAAAAGAAGCACGGCGTAAAGCTCGGCTTCATGGGCTTCTTCACCAAGGCGGTCACCCATGCGCTGAAAGAGATCCCGGCCGTTAACGCCGAGATCGACGGCACGGACATCATTTACAAGAATTTCTGCCATATCGGCGTTGCCGTCGGCACACCAAAGGGCCTCGTGGTTCCGGTTGTCCGTGACGCCGACCAGATGTCGATAGCCGAAGTCGAAAAGGAGATCGGCAATCTCGGTCGCAAGGCGCGCGACGGCAAGCTCGGCATGGCTGACATGACCGGCGGCACTTTCACCATCTCCAATGGCGGTGTTTATGGTTCGCTGATGTCGTCTCCGATCCTGAACGCTCCCCAGTCGGGTATCCTGGGCATGCACAAGATCCAGGAACGGCCGATGGCCGTGAATGGTCAGGTGGTGATCCGTCCGATGATGTATCTGGCGCTGTCCTATGACCATCGGATCGTGGACGGCAAGGAAGCCGTGACCTTCCTGGTCCGCGTCAAGGAAAGTCTGGAAGATCCTCAGCGTCTGGTTCTGGATCTTTAAGGGACACCGCAAATGTTCGGCAGGCCAATTCCAATCTGGTTGATACTTGGGTTCTTGGCCTATATCGCGCTGGGAACCACATGGAATTTGGTCGCAACACTGGGTGTGGGCGCTTCCTCCGTCACGTTGCACTCGGTTTTTGGTGCTGTGATAGCAGGGCTGGCGTCGTGGCTTGCGGTCGAGATTTGGCTGCAGAGCCGCCGTATCTTGCGTGCTGCCCTGGCTAACCTCGGGTTCACGGTGGTTTATTACAGCCTGATTGCAGCAGGGTTCGCAACGCGCGGCTTTTACGAAGGGATTGTGTCCGCTGCGATTATTGGCACAATCCTGGCGGCGATCTGGCTTGCGATCTTCTACTATCTCAAAGGCCAGACAAAGAACCACGTCTGACAAGAGCCGGGAAAATCTGGGGACCGAAATGAGTCTGGAATTTCTGATTACCGCCCTGATCGTCGTTCTGGTCCCCGGGACCGGAGTCGTCTACACGGTCGCCGTCGGGCTGGGCAAGGGCCGTCAGGCCGCGCTTGCCGCCACCGTCGGCTGCACGATCGGGATCGTTCCGGCGATCCTGGCGTCCGTCGTCGGGCTGGCTGCTCTCATGCATACCAGCGCCGTCGTCTTTCAGGTGGTGAAATATGCTGGTGTCGCCTACCTGCTTTATCTGGCCTGGAAGACACTGAATGACAGCGGTCCTGTTGACCTGAAGGCGGACAAGGGAGTGCGCAAGAGCTTCGTCGCGACGGCACGAACCGCCTTCCTGATCAATATTCTCAATCCGAAACTGACCGTCTTCTTTATGGCGTTTTTGCCGCAATTCGTCAGTCCCTCTGCAGCGAACCCGACGCTGGACATGCTGATGCTCGGAGGCGTCTTCATGGCCATGACCTTTGTGGTCTTTCTCGGCTATGGGCTGTTTGCATCACTGGTCGGAGAAAAGGTTCTGAAAAGCGACCGGGTGATGGTCTGGATGCGGCGGACGATTGCGGCCACCTTTGCCGGGTTCGGCCTCAGGCTGGCTATCGCGGAGCAGTGACGGGTTTCAAATCGGCGGCTTGGGCCCAATCAAGCAGGTTCTGGAGAGTAGATGTCTGACAGTGTGTTCATCGTAACGGGCGGAAGCCGGGGAATTGGCGCCAGCGTGAGCCGGAAACTCGGTAGTCCGGGGCAAACGGTTGTTGTCAACTACACGGCCAACAAGGCGGCTGCCGATGCGGTTGTTGCCGAAATCGAGCAACAGGGCGGTAAGGCTGTCGCTGTGCAGGGTGATGTCGGCAGCGAGGCCGATATCCTCCGTCTTTTCGAAGAAGCGGACAAGCACGGCCGCCTTGCAGGACTGGTCAACAATGCCGGTGTGGTCGACGTCTCCCAACGCGTCGACGAAATGAGTGTCGAGCGCCTCAACCGGATTTTCACGATCAACGTGGTCGGTTCCTTTCTGTGTGCCCGAGAGGCAGTGAAACGCATGTCGACGAAACACGGCGGGCAGGGTGGCTCGATCGTCAATCTGGCCTCGGCGGGCTCCAAACTGGGATCGCCAGCGCAATATGTCGATTACGCTGCCTCCAAGGGCGCGATCGACACGATGACGGTGGGCCTGGCGTTGGAAGTTGCCGACGAAGGCATCCGGGTGAACGCCGTTCGGCCCGGCATCATCGACACGGAACTGCATGCGTCCGGGGGGCTGCCTGACAGGGTGGCTCAAGTGCAATCGAAACTTCCCATGAAACGCGCGGGAACCGCCGATGAAGTGGCGGATGCAATCATCTGGCTCATGTCCGACCAGTCCAGCTACACGACCGGAGCCATCCTGGACGTGTCCGGAGGCCGGGCAATCCTACCTTGATCCGGCAAACTGGATCTGAAACTGAAAGAGGCAAAGGCGACCAAAATGTCCCAATATGATCTTGTCGTCATCGGAACCGGCCCGGGCGGCTATGTATGTGCGATCAAGGCGGCTCAGCTTGGTCTGAAAACCGCCGTTGTCGAAAAACGCGCAACCCTTGGCGGCACCTGCCTCAATATCGGCTGCATTCCCTCCAAGGCGCTCCTTTATGCGTCCGAGATGTTCGAGGAAGCAGGCCACGGTTTTGAGAAGCTCGGCATCAAGGTCTCGAAGCCGAAGGTCGATCTTCCCGGCATGATGGAGCACAAGACCGACACCGTGGATGCCAACGTCAGCGGTGTCGCCTTCCTGATGAAGAAGAACAAGATCGACGTTCACACCGGTACCGGCAAGGTCCTTGGGGCCGGCAAGGTGGAGGTCACCGCCGACGGCGGCAGTGCGTCCATCTTGGAAACAAGGAATGTCGTGATCGCGACCGGCTCCGATGTCATGCCGCTGCCCGGTGTCGAGATTGACGAAAAGCAGATTGTGTCGTCTACCGGGGCTCTGGAACTTGAGAAGGTTCCGGGCAAACTGGTTGTCGTGGGTGGCGGTGTCATCGGCCTGGAACTGGGATCCGTTTGGAACCGGCTCGGATCAGAGGTCATCGTGGTCGAATTCATGGACAAGATCCTTGGTCCGATGGATGGCGATGTTTCCAAGAACTTCCAGCGGATGCTGAAAAAGCAGGGCATGACGTTCAAATTGTCATCGAAAGTCACCGGTGTCACGAAAAAGGGCAAGGGCCTTTCTGTCAGCGTCGAGCCGGCAAAGGGTGGAGACGCTAAGGAGATCGAGGCCGACATTGTCCTGGTCGCCATCGGTCGCCGTCCCTACACGGAAGGCCTTGGACTTGAGGCAGCAGGTGTCGCTCTTGATGATCGTGGCCGCGTGCAGATCGACGCGCACTACAAGACGAATGTCGACGGTATCTATGCAATTGGCGACGTGGTTGCCGGACCGATGCTGGCGCACAAGGCAGAAGACGAAGGCGTGGCGATTGCCGAAATTCTCGCAGGCCAGGCCGGACACGTGAACTACGATGTCATTCCGGGGGTAGTTTACACCCAGCCGGAGGTGGCCTCTGTCGGCAAGACCGAAGAAGAACTGAAGGCAGGAGGTGTCGCGTACAAGTCCGGCAAATTCAACTTCTCCGCCAACGGCCGGGCTCGTGCCATGAATCACACCGACGGTTTTGTGAAGGTACTGGCAGATGCCGCGACCGACAGGGTCCTCGGTGTTCACATCGTCGGCTTCGGCGCGGGCGAGATGATCCATGAAGCAGCGGTTCTGATGGAATTCGGTGGCTCTTCGGAAGATCTGGGGAGAACGTGTCACGCGCACCCGACCATGTCCGAAGCGGTCAAGGAAGCCGCCCTTGCCACCTTTGCAAAGCCAATTCACTCCTGAGTGTGCAAACGCGCTAATAAATGACTGAATTCGGGCGCTGCGGGCAACATTGGCTGCGGCGCCCGTTGCTTGTATTGGCTGGAGTTGCGATGCCGGTGCGGATAGGCCTCGCGGACAAGGGATCGCAAAGCCGGGGGGCTATCGTGCGAAATGACGACGCCAAGCAGCTTCACGATACTGCATGCCTGCCTTTGGCTGCTGTTGGCTGGTCTCGCGGCACCTGTCTTTTTCTGGCCGGATCACACGATTGCGCATGTGGATGATCTCTTTTTCATACCCTGGGCGGCGGAATATGCCGCGACGGGAAATCACGCAATCCACTGCTTGCAGTTCAGTTTCCCGGACTTGAAAACTATCACCTTTATACCCGCTTCCATCTGATCCTTTCCGGCTTGTTCCTGGATCAGTTCGGTGTCAGCAGACAAAGCGTTGTTGCTTATGAGTATCTTTGCTTCCTGCTGACGACGCTTGCTTTCACGGCTCTGTGCCTGACCATCAGATTGCCGAAAGCTGCGTTGATCGCGCCGCTGTTACTTGTCCCGACTTATGTCGTGACCGGGTTCCGGCTTGAGGTCACTGCCTGCGTCTTCTGGATGTTGGGCCTCTCCCTGTTGTTCTGGGCTGCAAGACAGAAGGACGCCGGAACGGCGGATTTTCAGGTATCCTGTCTCAGGACACTGGCGAAACTGGCCTTGGTCTTTGCACCACTGGCCTCACCAGCTCTCTTTGCCTGGGGCCTGGGCGCTATTGTTGTTCACGACATCTGGAGGTTCGCGTTCCGGGAAGCAAAGATTGTTGCATTGATCTTCGAAAATGCTATCGCGCTTGCTCTGGGAATGGTGATCTTTTCGCTCAGCATCGACTTTCAGTATCGCGAGTTCGTCGACCAGATCGTCTTCCATGCAGCAAGGTCGACCGGACACGGGATCAATGATGAGTCGCTTGGCAGGGCGGCGATATATGCCGTTGTCGGAGCTGTGCTGACAAGATGGTCGCGTCCTGCTGCGCTTATCTGCCTGATATTGTCCGTCGGTCAGGGACTTGCTGCAATTCTTCACGACAAGGTTCTGGTACGCAATCTCGCCGCGGGTATGGTTTTTCTGGTGGCGCTCGATGCAGTCACGAGGAAAAGGTTCCAGCGAACCGCGTACGTGCTTTACACGCTGGTATTCCTCGTCCTCACGGCCAACTTCCTGGCTTTTTATGTCCTCTCCGATCGTGCGCCCGGCCGGGCTGCAGCAACCCGGGACTACTGGAACGATATCGATGCAGACAACCGGGTCTTCATCGACGAGACCATGGCGCATCACTATCTCGATCATCAGACCCGCGAAGCTGTTTCATGGACATGGGGTCGGGAGTTCCCGCTGGCGCGCGCAGAGGAATTGAACGAATTGAAAGCCGGTGAGGTCTGGTATCTGAGCCCTTATACGCTGTTTGCCTATCTCAAGGGACACACGGCAATTGCCAAAGCGCTCGCCGACGATATCGACTACCGGCGATTGCCCCAGCTTTCCTGTGTCATGGGCCGGCATTCCTGCCGCCTTCCGGCGGAACGATGGACCATGCTTCGCCTTCAGCGGGATGAAGACCGGATCATGGTGACTGACTACGCTTCTGATCGCGTGTTTACGCTTCCGGCAAACTGAGGAAATCTCAACCCGGCTTCGAAGCCGTGATGACAAAGTGGGTTATCGAGAAAAAGAAGCGTCCTGATTTGGAGAGCTGAACCTGTTCCTCGGCCCAGTCATTCGCGTCGTCCTCCGACACCGTGCCCTTCCTGACAACATATTGTTTCATGAGATGGATCATCATGTTCGGCATACCGTCGGGATGCAATTCGGTGCTGTTGAACGGGATTGCAGTCACGTCGTCGACCCGGAAACCGGCATCACGCAAGATGGGCGGCAACACGGCGGGGACGCAACGTTCCACGAGATGTTTGTCCCAGGTGTCGAGCATCAGTTTCATGCGCTCCGGCTTGTCGCTGAACCAGGCCGTGGTATCCCAGTGCATGTCACCGACAACCAACTGGCCGCCGGGCTTCAGAATGCGCTTAACCTCGGCTATGGCGCCGGCAAGATCGTCCAGATATTCGAACACCTGCAACGAAACCGCCTTGTCTGCGGAATTTCGACCAAGCGGCAGCTCCGTGGCGGTGCCGCGCAGGATCTCGACATTTGAACACTGTGCACAGCGCTTGACGGCAGCGTCATGCATGTCTTCACTCGGGTCGATTCCGAGAACTTTTCCTGCGTCTCCGATGGTGCGGGAAAGTTCGAGCGTCAGCAGTCCGTTGCCGCAGCCGATATCGGCAATGATATCACCTGGTCTTGGTCGCAAGGCATCGAATGAGGCGCGTCTGCGTCTGGAAAAATCCGCCCCCAGATAGGCCTCCTCCAGAAGCCTTGTAGTCTGTTCGTCGAATTGGAGCATCTGATCATCTTCCGCGTCAGTGATTGTCCAGGCACTGGCTGTGATCGCCGAATGCCTTGAGCACATTGCACTGGGTCACCGTATGATCGCCTTGGCAACTCGTAGCTATCCGGGCGAGTTCCACCTCGAGTTTTTTCAGATGAACAATGCGCTCGCGTATCGACTTGAGCTGGTCGGCCGCAATCCGGTCCGCTTCGTGACAGGGCTTGTCAGGGTGCTGGCTGAGTTCAATCAGGTCGCGGATCGCCGGCATGGGAAGACCGAGATCCCGGCTGTGCCTGATGAAACGGAGACGCTCACGATCGGTTTCCCGGTACCGCCTCTGATTGCCTTCGGTGCGCACAGGCGGGTCAATCAGGCCCTCTTTTTCATAGTACCGGATGGTCGGTACTTTCACACCGGTCTGTTTTGACAGTTCGCCGATTGAAAAATTCATCAAAAACCTCTTGAAGCTCTAGTCGCTATAGGGATTAGAAGACTCTGCAAGGAAGAAATCAAGACACTTTGCGGAGAAAGAAATGGGCGCCTGCTGCGGACACTCTCACGGAACTTTTGACGGCATGTCGAAAGACTACCGCCGCCGTCTTTGGCTCGTGATCGGTTTGAATGCGGCCATGTTCATCGTTGAAATGGGGGCGGGTCAGGCGGCAGGATCAAAGGCGCTGCAGGCGGATGCTCTCGATTTCTTCGGTGATGCCGTGACCTACGGAATTTCGATGGCCGTGATCGGCGCGTCTTTGAAGACCCGCGCTGTGGCGGCGCTTGCAAAGGGTGTCAGCCTGCTGCTGATGGGTTTGTGGGTCGCAGGAACAACAATTCACCAGGTTTTTGTTCTTGGCGTGCCTCAGGCCGCCGTGATGGGTTCTGTCGGGTTTCTCGCGCTGGCGGTCAATCTTGCCAGTGTGATGCTGCTGGTGCGCTACAAGGATGGTGATGCCAATGTGCGGTCGGTCTGGCTCTGTTCGCGCAATGACGCGATCGGCAATGTTGCGGTCATGATCGCTGCGATGGGTGTCTGGGGCACGGCGACTGCCTGGCCGGACCTCGTGGTTGCCGGCCTGATGGCTGCGCTTTTCGTAAGCTCTGCGGTTCAGATCCTGAGCCAGGGAATTCGGGAATTCAGGCACGACACCCTGATATCCACGGAACGCTCCTGATTAGACAGACCCGAAGCATCAGGCAGATGCCCCGGGTTCAGTATTGCCGAGATGCACGAGGGTCACTTCAGGTGGAACGCCTATTCTGACGGGCAGCAGAGAGCAGCCGAGACCGCCGGAAACAACAAGGTTCCGGGGCTCGGCCGAAAGACCAAGGTGCCGGATCAGCTTCGAACCCGAGAACTCGACATAGTGCCCATAAGGGTACTTTTTGCCGTGCCTGGCCGGGTATCCTGGCCGGTAACCGAAACAGTTGATCTGGCCGCCATGGGTGTGCCCGCTCACGGTCAGGCTGACGCGGGAAGGAACGTCGTCGAATATGTCGGGTTCGTGTGCCATCAGAAGGACGGGTGCATCATCGGTAATTTGTGCAAGGGTGGCGGACAGGTCGTCGAGACCCTGCATAGCCTTCCGCTTCAGCTTTAGGTTCGGACCGAGTGCCATCTGGTCTTCCAGGCCTGCCACCCAGAATGGATGGCCGTCCTTTTCAAGGCGGACCGCTCGATTTTGATAAAGAGGAACACCCGCGTTGAGAAGGGCCTGTCCGTATTTCGTTGGGCCGCTTCCGGACAATTGTGCCTCCTCGTCATCCCACCAGTCGTGGTTTCCCAGGATGGCATGTGTGCCGAGCGGCGCGGAAAGGTTTCCGAATTGGTCCGCCCAGGCCTGTGGTGGAATCGGACCGTATTGCATTTTGTGATCAGCGACGTAGTCCCCCAGCATCAGGATGATGTCCGGTTTCAACTCATTGGTTCGCTCGACAATAAAACGGACCCGGTCGAGACCCATCCAGGGGTCACAGATATGCGGGTCTGCGATGAGCGCGGCCGTGAGGTGCAGGTCTTTGGGCCAATTCGGGGGTGTCAGATAGTGGCGTTGGACCCGTAGACGGAAAGGTTCGATGCCGACTGCGTAGGCGGCGGTCGACATGGTGCTGAGGGCTGCGATGCCCAAGCCTTGCAGGAAATTTCGCCTGGAAATCATGAAGCCCCTTGGTTTGCCATCGTAATTGCGTTTGGCTTTTCAGTACTATCCAGTCCGGAAGAGGCGCAATGAAGGAAACTTTCAGCAGATTTTGTGCAGGTTGGCCTTGCGCAAAAAAAAACCGCTGCCGAAGCAGCGGGAGACTGATTGGAGCAAAAGAAACTTGGATTACTCAGTTGGTTCCTCTGCAGGAACCGGCAGGATGATCTCTTCCTGCGTGATCTCATCGCTGAGATCGTTGGTCGCGATGGCGACATCGGCATTGACTTCCGGAACGAAAGTCGTGTCCGCGACAGACATGTTCTCGTCGGCCTTGGCTGTCTTTCCCCAGGAACACGCGCTTGCCGGAGCAATGGCGAATGCTGTCAGGGCGAAACCTGCTATGGCTGTGTTGATCAGACGCATGATGAGCCTCCGTCTGTTGCTGCGCGGGACAAGCGCAGTAACACGTAGGGTAAAGCAAAAATGAAATCGGACAAGGAAAAACCGGGTGGAGATTGATACCAAGGTTAAGATCGGCCGATTTACCTTCTGTTAAGATTGTAGGTCTTTTCGGTACGAGGCTCGGACAAGTCGTTGACGACGTTGACGACATGTGCGTCGAGCATGTCCCCGAACGCCTTCACTGTAATCTGCTTGCTGCTCAGAAAACCGATCAGAAGAACGTCTATTGCGCCATCGGAACGAAGGTCTGCCTTGGTCCAGCCCCACTTGCAGTCACGCGGGATACAGGATGTGAATGCCCTGACACGAACGAAAACCTGTTCGTTCTCGCACTTGCTTTCCACTTCGATCCGGCTGATCTCCTTGGGCTTGGCGTCCGAAAAGACCCAGGTCCCGTCTTCGGGAAGCGGACAGTAGACCCGCTGCGCCTGGGACGGTGCAACGAGAAGCAGGAATATTCCGGCGACCAGGATCAACATACGCATTGACGCTCTCCAGAAAAGGCTCTCTAGCGGTGCATGTCTGCGGCGCCTTTTCCAGTTCAGCGCCATGGCTGGATGCAGGTGCCCTGCGAACCCGCCGGCGATATACTGGTCACATTCGGCGATTCGCAATCAATCGGACATAACCCGGTCATGCACTCACTTACCACGGAGCAGCTTGTGCTGCGCCCACCAGAGGATAGCGACTTTGAAGTTTACAAGTCGTTTTTTCCAACCGGGAGGCGTCACGATTTTACGGTGGTCCGCTTCGGCCTGATCAGGCGTGGCGGGTCTTGGCCTCTCATCTCGGACACTGGCAATTGCGTGGCTACGGCATGTGGATGATTGTGCCCGGTAACAGCGGGGAGCCTGTCGGTGGTTGCGGATTCGTCTGGCCGGAAGGCTGGCCGAGGCGTGAATTGACATGGTGGCTGATGCCGGAGGCCCGTGGCCGCGGCATTGCCGTCGAAGCTTCGCGCACCGCCATTCGCCACGCCTATGATCACTATGGCTGGCCGTGCGCCGAAACGCACATGAGTGATGACAATATCGCAGCAAAGCGACTGGTCCAGAAACTGAATGGCACGGAGATCGCTCGCGAGATCTTTCCTGACGGCGAAACCCGCACTGTCTATGAGTTGCCGCGCCCTGACTGAAAACGGAGGGTGTTCATCGTCTCGGATGGGCCTTGTCATAGGCTGCCAGCAGATGTGTGCTGTCGACCTCGGTATAGATCTGCGTCGAGGACAGGCTCGCGTGGCCGAGCAATTCCTGGATCGTCCTGAGGTCGCCGCCGCCGGCCAGGAGATGTGTGGCAAAGGAATGGCGCAAGGCGTGTGGCGTCGCGCTGTCCGGCAGACCCAGCGCGCCACGCAGTTTTTCCATGGCGAGCTGGATCATGCGCGGATTGAGGGCTCCTCCGCGTGCTCCCAGAAACAGCGGACCTTCCGGACTGATGGCGTAGGGGCAGAGCTTTTGATATTGGGCGATGGCTTCGCAGACCGCCGGCAGGATCGGTACGATGCGCTCCTTGCGGCCCTTGCCGACGATGCGCAGGGTCTTCGTGCCCGGGCCAGGTGCCATGCCACCGGTCAGCGACAGGGCTTCGGAAATTCGAAGTCCGCAGCCGTAAAGAAGGGTCAGGACAGCCGCGTTGCGTGCTTCGATCCAGGCGGCACTTTCCAGCGCGAAATCACCGCTTGTCACATCGATCGCGTCGCGCGAGGAAACGGGTTTGGGCAACGATTTTGCCTGGCGTGGCGGCCGGACAGCGGCGGACGCCGCAGCATTCACTTCTCCGCGCCGCTCCAGGAATTTCAGGAAGGAACGAATTCCGGCAAGCCCGCGTGCAAGCGACCGGCTCTGGGCTCCGGTCCTGCGCCGGGAGGCCAGAAAGCCGCGAAAATCCGATGGGCGCAGCTCGGCAAGGTCTTTCAGCGACGGTGCCCCGCCGAGATGCCCGGTCAAAAAACGAAGGAACTGCCGCAGATCCCGTTCATAGGCAACCAGCGTCTGGTCCGACAGCCGCCGCTCGTCGGACAGGTGATCGAGCCAAAGTCCGACCCGGTGATTGAGGTCCGGTTTCGCGGTCACAAGAAGGTCTGACGTATCGGGGGCGGTCTTGCTCATGAGGAACACTAACGCGATAGCCGGTTCCGATTGGTTAATGGGCCTCACAGAGAATTTGGATCGGATTTCAGACCGATTGCCGTCCCGCGATGCGTTCCGGCAGCATAGCTCGCAATCCACAATGACATCTGTCGAGGGCAGCTTTAATTGGCAAACTCGACGTCGCCCTCGAACCATGTGGTCTTGCGGCCGTCGGCGAGTTCGTTGCTGACATATGTCCCTTTACCCGTCATGCCGACATAGCGGCCAGTACCATGGACCACGTGCCAGACACCCTGCCTCTGAAAGGGGTTCTTGTCCTGCGCGTTCCACAGATTGCTGCCGGGTGTCAACTCATGGGCGACTGTCCAGCGATCAGGAGACGTGCCAAAGATGCAGATGCCGTCTCCCAGTATCTCCTTGGGCGTCCAGAAGCCGGCACCGTGGCATTCGACAGCACCATCCGGAAGCGGCCCTTTCTCCCAGACTGTCGCACCCTTGCTGTCGTAAACGTAGTAGCCGGCATACTCGCCGGTCTTCCAGGTCCGGGCTTCGGAGATATAGGTATTCGTACCTCCGATCAGTTCTCCTGCTGACGCCGGGAGGGTCAGCAGAACCAGGCTGGTAGCAATGAACTTCTTCATGGGAATATTTCCTGTCCGGGCAGTCTTTGCACGACGGCAATCTTATCGGATAATCTCCGAATTGGCCCAGAAAACAAAAAAAGCGGCTCGAAAGCCGCTTTGAATTCGTCGTCACTAACTGCGGTTAGCCTGTCTTGCGTCGACGCCATCCGGCAAAACCAAGCAGGCCGATGCCACCAGCGAGCAGCGGCAATGCAGCGGGAAGCGGTACAGGCGTAATCGCATCACCGGTGACCCGGACCCAGTCGACCTTGTAGCCTTCGCTGCTGGTACCAACATCCGACCAGAACATCAGGTTGAAAATGGAATTGTCGGCGCCAGGGCTGATCGAGATCAGATTGGTGAGCCAGGTCCCGCCGCCTGTGTTCCCGTTAAATACCTCGTTCCACGCGCCTTCGTTGCTCATCGCCGGTGCGGGGCTTTCAGCCCAGGAAAGGTAAAAGTCGTCACCTGTCTCAACACTGCTGAATCCCCTCCAGCGAAACTCGACTTGAATATTGGTATAGCCTGTCGCGTCGATGGTCTTGCTGGCAGCCGCTGCATCCGGGTTTCCAGGCAGAAAGTCTCTTAGTCTCAGGGCGTTGCCGAAAACTCCAACGTCGTTGTTGTCGTCTTCAAGCTGAGTCCAGCCGTTGCCGGGATTGTTGCTGTTTGCCCTGTTGAAGCTGTCATAAAACAAAGTAGCCGCTGATACGCTGCTTGTTGCCATGATGGCAGCCAGTACCGTTGCAGTTCCAAGCAATTTTTTCATTGTCGTCCCCCAAAATTGTAGATACGAAATTCGAAAGTTTTTTATCGGGCTCGTTTGAAGCACACCATCACTAGTTAGCGTATTGTTAACGTTGACACAACCATGTTTGCAACTGTGGTTTGCTGCGTCGGAAGAAAGACAACCCGGAAACCGGGCCGTCCAAAAACAATGATTTGTATATGAGCCGTCAGAGAACGCTCTGGCCGGTCTTGGCCCAATCGGCCAGAAATGCATCGAGGCCCTTGTCCGTCAGCGGATGCTTGACGAGGCCTTTCAGGGTCGCTGGCGGAACCGTTGTGACGTCCGCGCCGATGAGTGCACAATCCTTGACATGGTTTGCGGTGCGAATTGACGCCGCAAGGATTTCCGTCTCGAACCCGTAATTGTCATAGATCACGCGGATCTCGCGGATCAGCTCCAGGCCGTCGATATTGAGGTCGTCCAGGCGGCCGATGAAGGGAGAGATATAGGTCGCGCCGGCTTTTGCGGCGAGCAGCGCCTGGTTCGCTGAAAAGCACAAGGTGACGTTGGTTTTGGTGCCTTCTTCCGTCAACTGCTTGCACGCTTTCAGGCCATCAAATGTCAGCGGCAGCTTGATGACGACGTTGTCGGCGATGGCTCGCAGGACATGAGCTTCCTTGATCATGCCGTCAAAGTCGGTCGCGGCGACCTCGGCGGAGACGTCGCCCTTGGTGATCGCGCAGATTTCGGCAATCACTTCCTTGAATTCGCGGCCCGACTTGGCGATGAGAGATGGGTTGGTGGTAACGCCGTCGAGAAGTCCGGTGGATTCCAGTTCCTTGATCTCGGCTGTGTCGGCTGTGTCGACAAAGAATTTCATACGTGTTGTCTCCCGGTGAGGCGCCCGTTCGGCCGCCGGATGCGCTCGTCCCGTCTTGTGCAAAACGGTTGCGTGGTTGGTCGCGCCCTCTTTACCCTAGGATGATGACAAGAAGAACCCCTGATTCTCCGGTGGACGATTTTTCTGCGGTACGTACCTCAACGCCCTTTCGTCTTGATTGCCCACCGGCCACAGGCAAACGTCTGTACCTTCTTGCCATATTGCAAACGCCCTCCGGCTCCTTTCAAAATCGAAGGTACAGGGACCTGAATATAAGTGCTGTTTGACGACCCAGACTTTCAGGAAACCATTGCCAGTGTCCTGGTGCCGGTCGCGGTGCCGAGGGCCTATACCTATAAGGTCCCTCCGGGACAGTCGGTCGTTCCCGGAACAATCGTCAGGGTGCCGCTCGGTCCGCGGGAAGTCGTCGGCGCGGTCTGGGACATTGAACCGGATGCCGCGATCAATCCGAAAAAACTGAAATCCATTACCCGGATTTACGACCAGACCCCGCCGCTGGATGAAGATCTGCGCCGGTTCGTCGACTGGGTGGCAAACTGGACCCTGGGAGCACCCGGAATGGTGCTGCGCATGGTCCTGCGTTCGGAAGAGGCGCTGGAACCGGAGCCTCCGGTTGCCGGCGTGCGCCGGATCGAAGGTGCTGAACCGGACAGGCAGACGTCCGCCCGCCGGAGGGTAATGGAAACCATGGAAGACGGATTTGCCTGGACCAGGAGCGGTCTGGCCCATGCCGCCGGCGTGTCGCCGTCGGTGATCGACGGACTGATTCAGCAGAACGTGCTCGAAGTCGTGTCCATGCCGGCGGCGCCACCACCGCCGAAACCCCAGCTCGACTATGCCCGCAAGAAACTGACGGACGCCCAGGAAGCGGTTGCTGCCGGCATCGTCAGCACCTTCGACAAGGGACCCGGCGTGACGCTCATCGACGGTGTCACGGGGTCAGGAAAGACGGAGGTTTATTTCGAGGCGATTGCGGAGGCCTTGCGGCGGGAGAGACAGGCTCTGGTCCTTCTGCCGGAAATCGCTCTCACGGAGCAGTTCCTGCGCCGCTATGAGCAGCGATTCGGTGTCTATCCGGCTGAATGGCATTCGGAGATCACTCCGAAGAATCGGGCACGCGTCTGGCGCGGCGTGGCGTCGGGAGACGTGCGCGTGGTGATAGGCGCGAGATCTTCCCTGTTCCTGCCATTCCGGGAACTGGGCCTGATCATTGTCGACGAGGAACACGACGCAGCCTTCAAGCAGGACGATCGTGTTCCCTACAGTGCGCGGGACATGGCTGTCGTTCGTGGGCACATTTCGGGGTTCCCGGTCGTGCTCGCCTCCGCGACGCCATCGGTCGAAAGTCACGTGAACGCGGAAATCGGCAGATACGCTCTTTATGAACTGCCTGAACGGGCATCGGGCGCGGCACTGCCGGATCTGCAGGCGATCGACATGCGCCTGGATGGGCCGGAGCGGGGCAGATGGCTTGCGCCACGGCTTGTCCATGCCATCAAGGATACATTTGCCGCAGGCGACCAGTCTCTCCTGTTTCTGAACCGGCGCGGATACGCCCCTCTGACCTTATGTCGCACCTGTGGCCACAGGTTTCAGTGCGCCCATTGCAGTGCCTGGCTGGTTGAGCACCGGTTTCAGAAAAAACTCGTCTGTCACCATTGCGGTCATTTTGAACCGGTTCCGGACAATTGTCCCTCGTGCCAGAGCGCCAACAGCCTTGTTGCCTGCGGACCGGGCGTCGAACGTGTTGCCGAAGAAGTCTCCGACCTCTTCCCGCAGGCGCGCACCCTGGTGCTGTCTTCCGATCTGCCGGGTGGGCCGGAACGGTTGAAGCGGGAGATGAAGATTGTCGAGGAGGGCGGCGCCGATATCATCATCGGGACACAACTGGTCGCGAAAGGTCACAATTTCCCCAAGATGAAACTGGTCGGGGTCATCGACGCCGATCTGGGTCTGGCGCATGGCGATCCGCGCGCCGCGGAAAAAACCTTTCAGCTTCTTGCGCAGGTGACCGGCCGCGCGGGGAGGGTGACTGGAGGCGGCCAGGGACTGCTTCAGACCTATAATGCGGACCACCCCGTCATCAAGGGGCTGCTATCGGGCGACAAGCATGCCTTTTACCAGGCCGAGATCGAGGCGAGACGGGTCGCGGGCCTGCCTCCGTTCGGCCGATTGGCGGCCGTTGTCGTGTCGGGACCGGACAAGATTTTTGCCGAAGGCTATGCCCGTGCGCTGGCCCGGGCAGCGCCTCCCGATGAAGCAGTCACCCTGCTGGGCCCCGCGGAAGCCGCTCTCGCGATGGTACGCGGCAGGCACCGTTATCGGCTGCTGACCATGGCGCCGCGCCAGTTCGATCTCCAGTCTTACCTGCGGCGCTGGTTGAATCAGGGTCCGAAACCAACAAAAGGTCTGCGCGTCCAGATCGATATCGATCCTCAGCATTTCATGTGACTGTGCACAGCTCGCCGCACCGTTCCCGGAACCGGAATTCTCATGAAATTGCAACGTGTTCCGGCCTTGCGAGCAGGCGTAGCCGGACACTCGCCCAGGTTTATTTCGGAAGGTTGAGTGGCCTCGCCTGGAATGACTTTTTATCGCCATGCAGCAAAAAACACCCAAGATTCCTTCAGAACAGTCTTTTGGCGAAGTTGCACACTGGGAAACCCTGTGCTAATTGAGGCGCGGCTTTGGGGGAACGGTTTAACCGTCATACCTTCTGACCTCGAAATCATTCATTATTTTCAATGCCTTGCGAGCGCTTGCCGTTTTGCGGGCTTGAAAAACGTCAGAGAGCACGGACCTGGTGACTGACAACGTATCTCTCGTATCCGGCGTGGCACAGCGTTATGCGTCCGCCCTTCTCGACCTCGCGGAGGGTGACGGCACTACGGCTGACGTGGAACGGGATCTCACTGCTTTCCAAGGCATGCTTGCCGAAAGCGAAGATCTCGATCGTCTTGTGAAGAGCCCGGCATTCAGTGCTGAAGAGCAGCTTACAGCGCTCACCGCACTTCTTGACAAGGCAGGCATCACGGGCCTCGCCGCAAATTTCGTGAAGCTGGCCGCCCGTAACCGGCGCCTCTTCGTTCTCCCCGACATGATCAAGTCGTTCCACGCCCTGCTCGCAGAAAAACGTGGTGAGGAAACTGCAGAAGTCACTTCTGCAACTGTCCTTTCAGACGAGCATGTCGCAGCCCTGAAGGAAGCATTGTCTGCTTCGACGGGCAAAACCGTAAACATCGCAGCGAAAGTCGATCCTGCCCTGATCGGTGGCCTCGTGGTCAAGGTCGGTTCCCGCATGATTGACACATCACTGCGTACCAAGCTCAATTCACTCAAGTTCGCGATGAAAGAGGTCGGCTGATGGATATTCGGGCCGCGGAAATCTCCGCAATCCTCAAGGACCAGATCAAGAGCTTTGGCCAGGAAGCCGAAGTTTCTGAAGTTGGTCAGGTGCTCTCCGTCGGTGACGGTATCGCCCGTGTTTATGGTCTGGACAAGGTTCAGGCTGGTGAAATGGTCGAGTTTCCAGGTGGCATCAAGGGCATGGCCCTTAACCTGGAATCAGACAATGTCGGTATCGTTATCTTCGGTTCTGACCGTGACATCAAGGAAGGCGACACCGTCAAGCGGACCGGCGCCATCGTGGAAGTCCCGGTCGGCAAGGGCCTGCTCGGCCGTGTTGTTGACCCGCTCGGCAACCCGATTGACGGCAAGGGCCCGATCGAGGCCACGGAAAAGCGCCGCGTTGACGTAAAGGCGCCGGGCATCCTGCCGCGGAAATCCGTGCACGAGCCGATGTCGACTGGCCTCAAAGCCATTGACGCCCTGATCCCGATCGGACGTGGTCAGCGTGAGCTTGTCATCGGCGACCGTCAGACCGGCAAGACTGCAATCATTCTGGACACTTTCCTGAACCAGAAGCCGCTGCACGCATTCGATGACGAAGACGCCAAGCTGTACTGCATCTACGTTGCCGTCGGTCAGAAGCGGTCCACCGTTGCCCAGTTCGTCAAGGTTCTGGAAGACAACGGTGCCATGGATTACTCCATCGTCATCGCCGCGACCGCGTCCGACGCGGCTCCGCTGCAGTTCCTGGCACCGTTTGCCGGCTGCGCGATGGGCGAGTTCTTCCGTGACAATTCCATGCACGCCGTTATCGGCTACGACGATCTGACCAAACAGGCCGTGGCCTATCGTCAGATGTCCCTGCTTCTGCGCCGCCCGCCGGGACGTGAAGCTTTCCCGGGCGACGTTTTCTATCTGCACTCCCGTCTTCTGGAACGTGCTGCGAAGCTGAACGAAGAGCATGGCAGTGGCTCATTGACCGCGCTGCCGGTCATTGAAACCCAGGGCAATGACGTGTCAGCGTTCATTCCGACCAACGTGATCTCGATCACCGACGGTCAGATCTTCCTTGAAACGGACCTCTTCTATCAGGGTATCCGCCCGGCGGTGAACGTCGGTCTGTCGGTCTCCCGCGTGGGCTCTTCTGCTCAGATCAAGGCGATGAAGCAGGTTGCGGGCCCGGTTAAGGGCGAACTCGCGCAGTACCGTGAAATGGCGGCCTTCGCACAGTTCGGTTCCGACCTCGATGCCACCACGCAGCGTTTGCTGAACCGTGGTGCACGTCTGACCGAGCTTCTGAAGCAGCCGCAGTTTTCGCCATTGAAAACGCAGGAACAGGTCGCGGTGATCTATGCCGGCGTGAATGGTTATCTGGATGGTTTTGCGGTTGACCGGGTGAAGGACTTCGAAGAAGGTCTGCTTCTGTTCCTTCGCGGTGAGCATCAGGATCTGCTGGATGCAATCTGGGACAAGAAGGCTCTCGACGACGAACTGACTGGCAAGCTGAAAGCTGCCATCGATGCGTTCGCCAAGAACTTCGCTTAAGACGACACGCCGGGATAAGGAGCAGGGGCGGCCATGCCGAGCCTGAAGGACTTACGAAACCGCATCGCTTCCGTGAAGGCGACGCAGAAAATCACCAAGGCCATGCAAATGGTGGCCGCGGCGAAACTGCGTCGTGCACAGGAAGCTGCAGAGGCCGCGCGCCCCTATGCGGAACGCATGGGAGCCGTGCTGGCCAACCTCGCGGAAGCATTCGAGGGTCGCGATGACGCTCCGAAACTGATGTCCGGTACGGGCAGTGACCAGGTCCATCTCCTGGTTGTCGCTACTGCCGAACGCGGGCTTTGCGGAGGCTTCAACACGAACATTGCCAAACTGGCTCGTGAAAAGGCGCGCAGCCTGATCGCGGCCGGCAAGACGGTCAAGATCATCTGTGTCGGCAAGAAGGGTTTCGATGCCCTCAAGCGCGAACTCGGCCAGCATGTGATCAAGACGATCGATCTGCGCAGCGTAAAGAATGTGGGGTTTGTCAATGCTGATGAGATCGGCAAAGAGGTTCTCTCCATGTTTGCTGACGGCGAATTCGACGTCTGCACGTTGTTTTATTCGACGTTCAGGTCGGTGATTGCACAAGAGCCGACGGCAAAGCAGTTGATCCCGGCCAGTTTCGAAACCGACGAGACTGAGGACCGTAGCGGTGCCCAGCCGGTTTACGAATATGAGCCGGATGAAGCGGAAATCCTTGAGGATCTGCTGCCGCGTAACATTTCCGTCCAGATTTTCCGGGCTCTTCTGGAAAATGCTGCTTCCGAACAGGGTGCCCGCATGTCCGCGATGGACAATGCGACCCGCAATGCCGGTGACATGATCGACAAACTGACGATCAACTACAATCGCCGGCGTCAGGCGCAGATTACGACGGAATTGATTGAAATTATCTCGGGTGCGGAAGCGCTCTAAAGCGTTTTGCGCCCGTCAGGGCGCAGAGTGCCGGACTAGAATTAGTATCGATCAACTCTTCCGCCTTGTTGCGAAGCCGCACAGGGCAAGTTGATCTAACGGGATCGAGACGAGGATTAGGGACATGGCTGACAAACAGGTCGGACGGATCACCCAGGTCATCGGCGCCGTTGTCGACGTCAAGTTCGATGACCACCTGCCGTTGATCCTGAACGCTCTGGAAGCGGACAACCAGGGTGTACGCCTGGTTCTTGAGGTGGCACAGCACCTCGGCGAGAACACGGTACGCACCATCGCAATGGACTCCACCGAGGGTCTGGTGCGCGGACAGGACGTCGTCGACACCGGGTCACCGATTGCGGTGCCAGTTGGCGATGGCACGCTGGGCCGTATCATGAATGTTATCGGCGAGCCGGTTGACGAAGCCGGTGAAATTCCACACACCGACAAGCGCGGCATCCACCAGGAAGCGCCATCGTTCATCGAACAGTCCACCGAAGCTGAAATCCTGGTGACGGGCATCAAGGTCGTCGACCTTCTTGCCCCTTACGCAAAGGGCGGCAAGATCGGCCTGTTCGGCGGTGCCGGCGTTGGCAAGACTGTTCTGATCATGGAATTGATCAACAACGTCGCCAAGGCTCACGGTGGTTATTCCGTGTTCGCTGGTGTTGGCGAGCGAACTCGTGAGGGCAATGACCTTTACTGGGAAATGATCGAATCCGGCGTGAACAAGGAAGGCGGCGGCGAAGGCTCCAAGGCTGCTCTCGTATACGGCCAGATGAACGAGCCTCCCGGAGCGCGCGCGCGCGTTGCGTTGACCGGTCTGACGGTTGCGGAGCACTTCCGTGATGCCGGTCAGGACGTTCTGTTCTTTGTTGACAACATTTTCCGCTTCACCCAGGCCGGTTCCGAAGTGTCCGCGCTTCTTGGCCGTATCCCGTCTGCTGTGGGCTACCAGCCGACACTTGCGACAGACATGGGTACGATGCAGGAACGCATCACGACCACGAACAAGGGCTCGATCACGTCGGTTCAGGCAGTGTACGTTCCGGCCGATGACTTGACCGACCCTGCACCGGCCTCGACCTTTGCTCACTTGGACGCAACGACGGTTCTGAACCGCGGGATTGCGGAAAAAGGCATCTATCCGGCTGTGGATCCGCTGGACTCCACGTCCCGCATGCTGGATGCCCGCATCATCGGTGAAGTGCACTACGACACGGCTCGTGCCGTTCAAGGTACGCTGCAGCGCTACAAGGCCCTTCAGGACATCATCGCCATCCTGGGCATGGACGAACTGTCAGAAGAAGACAAACTGACCGTGGCCCGTGCCCGTAAGATTGAGCGCTTCCTGTCTCAGCCGTTCTTCGTCGCAGAGGTGTTCACCGGTTCTCCGGGCAAGCTGGTTGCTCTGGAAGACACGATCAAAGGCTTCAAGGGCCTCGTTGACGGTGAATACGATCACCTGCCGGAAGCTGCATTCTACATGGTGGGTTCCATGGAAGAAGCGATTGAGAAAGCTCAGAAACTGGCTGCGGAAGCTGCCTGATCCGAGATTTGGCCGGACGCCCGCTCGAGCGTCCGGTATTCCTGATTTTTGATGGCCTGGCCATCTGAAACGTAGACTGACAAGGAAGACGCCAAATGGCTGAACTTTTCCAGTTTGAGTTGGTCTCGCCGGAGCGCCAGCTCCTCTCCGAACAGGTGGCAGAGGTCGTTGTTCCCGGCGCTGAAGGCGAGTTCGGCGTTCTGAAGGACCATAGCCTGTTCATGTCCAGCATTGCGCCGGGCATTCTGAAGGTCCGGAACGACGGCGATTCCTGGACGGAATACTTCGTGCGCGGCGGCTTTGCCGATGTGTCAGGCGGCAGGTTGACGGTACTTGCCGAGCAGGCTGTTCCGGTCGCGGAGATCAGCCGCGAACAACTCGATCTCGCGATTAAGAACGCGGAAGAAGACGCTGCAGACGCCAAGGACGACATGACCAGGCAGAAGGCAGACCGGACACTTCGCAGGCTCAAGGATGTTGCCGAGGCCCTGAAACAGGTCTGACGGGAGCCCTGCGCTTCACATCTTCCAGAACGCGGACCGGAAACGGGCCGCGTTTTTTGATTCAGCTGCAAAATCTCGTCTGGAAAAAATGCTTACGCGTTCAACGCACCAGGTTCTTCAGGAAGTTCGAAGAATCTGAAATCGTTTCTACCGCTGTTTTTAACGTCATAAAGCGCGACGTCAGCGTTCTTGATAATTGCATTGGCATCCGAAAGGGGGCCGGAGATCGGCGAGATACCGACACTCACTCCAATTCGGATCATATGTTCCTTTATGGAAAACGCACCCTGCAATTTGTGAACGATCCGGCTTGCAATGACTTCTGCAACCGTCCGTGACGCGCTGTTGAGAATGATACCGAATTCGTCCCCCCCCAACCTGGCCACGAGATCAGTGGACCTCACGCACGCTTTCAGCCGTTCACTGACCTGTTTGAGCAAAGCATCGCCTGCGTCGTGACCATACGTGTCGTTCACCGGCTTGAATTTGTCCAGATCAAGCAGCATCAGGGCGCTTTCCGAGCCTTGGACCAATTCCTCCAGAGTTTCCTCGAGCCGGGAATTGAAGAGTGTTCTATTGGCCAGCCCTGTCAGTGTGTCGTGATGTGCTGCATACTCGATTTTTTGAACGGCCAACTCACTCTTCGTGACGTCCTCATGCGTTCCGATCCAGCCGCCTCCAGGCAGCGGCGCATGAACCGCGCTGATGAACTTTCCGCCAGGATGCCGGAATTTGGAGCGAACGACTTCTCCCGCCGAGAGCTGAATGAGCAGATCCCTGACGTGTTCGATCACGTCTCCTTCGAATTCTCCGCGGGCTTTCTCTGCCTCAATCAGGTTGACAAGGGTAACGCCTTCTCTGACGTCGTCCTCGGGCTTGTCGAAGATATCGATGTACTGCTTGTTCCAGAGTCTGAGGCGGCCGTCCTTGTCGAAGACGCTGACGCCTTGCCTCATGTTGGCCAGAATGGCTTCAAGCTCCAGAGACCGGCTGCGCGAAGCACGTTCGCTCTCCGCCAGCTGGCTTTCCATTCTCTTGCGGTCTGTTACATCAAAGAAATTGTAGACAAAACCGCCTGAAGGCAACGGTGTCCCTCTGATTTCCAGAAACGAACCGCTTGCGCTACCGCGAACATAGCTGTGGGATTGGTTTCGGTCGTAGGAATGAAACTTGTCGAGAGCGAGTTGCTCGGAGTCGCCCTCTCCATAGTCACCTCGTTCCGCGTTGTATTTCAGGTAGTCAAGCAAATGAAGTTTCTGATCGACGAAATCCTGCGGATAACCAAGGAGGCGCCCGAATTCCGAGTTTGCTGCCCCCAATTGAAAATTCTCGTCATAATATGCAAATCCGCCTGGGAAATTGTCGAAGATAGCCTGGAGCGTGTCGGCTTGCTCCTTTGTTTCCGTGATGTCGGCGATCGATACGACAACACCGTCCAGACCATTCTCGCCAAGCGGATCGATCGGCCTCGCGTTTATGCGAAGCCAGGTCAAACCATGGCGATAGGAGGTGCGCAGGCTCGCGACGAGATCCGTAACGGCGTCTGGATCATGGACTGCCAGTTTGAGTGGGTCGCTGTTGTTGCTGACTTCTGAAGACTCCAGGGTGACTGAGAGAGCGAGTTCGTCAATTCGAACACCCGTCAAACCGTTGTCATCAAAGCCAAGCAGTTTTTCCGCAACGGGATTTGCGGATTCGATAACACCTTCCCGCGACAGCAGAAGAATGCCCTCACTCAGGGCTTCCAGGGTTGCCCGTTGAACAACCTCCGACTGCCGGATTGTCTGCTCCCGCCGTTTGTGGTCTGAAATATCCAGAAGACTGAACACGATACCGCCATTCGGCAAAGGCGTGGATCTGACATCCAGAACGGTCCCGTCTGCAGTCACCCGTTCGAGTTGAACAGGCTTTCCGCTCATGAAAGGGTTGTATCTCTCCTCGACCACCTTCTCTGCGTTGCTGGCAACGCGCTGTTCCTGGCGTGCGGCATACATCATCGTGTCTTTGAGGTGAGGTTTCCGGGACAGCAACTCCTTTGGAAGCTTGAAGGCATTTTGGAAGGCGTCATTATAATTCTGCAGACGCAAGGCTTCATCGAAATAGACCATTCCGCCAGGAAAATTGTCGAAGATCGCTTGCAGGGTATCTCTCTGCGTCTTTGTTTCCGTGATGTCCGTTAACGAAACGACGATACCGTCCAGACCGAACTCGTTGGTTTCTCCAATGGATGCTGCATTGATCCTGAGCCAGGCACCTCCGGTTTCGTCTCGCCTGGTAACATGAACAACTGTGCCGTTGACATGATCGGAACCGTTGGCGATTTGCCGGAACAGGTCTTCCGGTGTGTTGAACGCTTTGTCTTCAAACCGGAACTCAAGGTCGAGGTCCTTGAACCTGGTGTCGACAACCTCTTCATGCGAATAGCCCAGAAGGTCTTCACCGGCCTTGTTGATCGATCGGATGCGCCCGGAACGGCTGAGAAGAAGGACACCTTCCGACAATGTATGCAAGGTGGCCCGGTGCATGGATTCGGAGCAACGGATGGACTGTTCGGTCTTTTTCCGAACAGTAACGTCCTGAAGAGCACCGACGATACGGATGACTTCACCGTCTTTGATGATGGGCCTTCCGGCGGCACGGACCCAGATATTTCGACCCTTTGCAGTAACAAAAGGCAGTTCTGCATCCCAGCTGACGCCATGCCCGATCGCGTCCTCGACTGCCTTTGAAATGATGTGGCGGCTGTCAGGAGGATAGAACGACAATGCAAAATCCACGGTCGGACGAAAGTCCGCGGGCACCTCATGAATCTCCTTCGTTTTGTCAGTCCATGTCAGTGTCTTGGTACGAACGCAGAGTTCCCAACCACCGACGCCGGATACACTTGTAATTTCTTCAAGGAGATCATTCTTGTGAACGGCCAGTTCGTGTTCCTGCTCGGCCTGCGCGAGAGCTGCATCTTTCTCCCGGCGAATCTCATGCGACTTGATCAGGCCTTCGACGACCTTGCCCAGTCTGCGTAATTGATTGAGTTGCAGCCGGGAGGGACTGCGTGGAACACGGTCAATGGCGCACAGCGTGCCCAACCGGTTTCGGCCATCGATGGAAAGGGGGCATCCGGCGTAGAAGCGGATATTGGGAGGCCCGGTCACGAGTGGATTGTTCTTGAACCGCTGGTCGGCATGGGTGTCTTCGACGATGAAAAGCTCGTCGGAAAGAATGGCATGCTGGCAGAATGAAATATCCCGTGGCGTGCCTTCAACATCCAGTCCGCATCTGGCCTTGAACCACTGCTCATCTTCCGAAACGAGGGACACCAGGGCTATCGGGCAATCGAATATGGCTGCAAGGGCTTCAACGACGGAATCGAATTCAGGCAGACGCTCAGACCCGAGGATCTGAAGTTCGTGCAAGGTCTCAATTCGCTCTTCTTCGTTGTCTGGCCTCACGGTATCCATGCTGCGTCCCGTCTCCCACAGGAATCTCCATTGGGTATGTGCCCGTCGGATCGGAAATGACACTAGGCCAAGAAGCGCAACAAATGATTAAGTTTTGAACATTCCCGGCATTGTTGGAGGATGGCACAACGTGCCTGAGAGATTTTATAAGATATTGATAACAAGGCATTTTTAGCGGAAATGGAATTGCCGGACACCAACAATTGAACACAAGGTGCAGACGTCACGCATTCAATCTGTTTCCACAGCGTTTTCTTCGAAATGCCTGTAGCCGTCGCGGCCTTCATTCTTGACGGCATAAAGGGCAAGATCAGCCATCTTTAGGATCGGGCTCGCGACTTGCTCGCCGGAAATGGATGCAATACCCACGCTTGCACTGATTTCGACGATGTTACCGTTGATGTGGTAGGGCTTCTTCAGTTTTTCGACAACACGCTCCGCAATCCTGGAAGCCAGATCCCGGTCGCCGGCAGTGTTGCGGACGATGATCGCAAATTCATCTCCGCCCAGTCGTGCGACGGTGTCCTTCGTTCGCACGCACTCATTGAGGCGCACCGCAGCCTGAAGCAGAAGATCATCGCCGACATCGTGGCCGTATGTGTCGTTCACCGGTTTGAAGTGATCAAGATCAATCATCAGAAGGTCGCTTGTTTCATCGTGGTGTTCTGTCCTGGCGATTGCGTCTTCAAGCTTGAGGTTGAAAAGCGTTCGATTGGCCAGCCCCGTGAGCGTGTCGTGATGGGCGGCATATGTGATTTCCTCGGTCGCTTTTTCCCGCGACGTCACGTCCTCATGCATACCCACCCAACCCCCGTCTGGAAGCGGTGTGCGCACGATACTGATAATCGTGCCATTGGGGTGTTTGAAGTTGGTCTTGATGACCTCGCCGGCGTCCAGTCTTTCTCTCAAGGCAGCGTAAAAGGCATAGGGATCGTCGTGAAATTCTCCCCGTTCCTTCTCCAGCTGAAGCATTTCGACCAGTGTCATGCCCTTTCGGATCTCGCCGTCCGGTTTTCCGAAAAGTTCCTGGAAATCGGTATTCCAGAGTGTGATGCGGCCCTCGCCGTCAAAGACACTGACACCCTGCCGCATGTTGGCGATCACCGCCTCCATTTCAAAGAGGCGATTGCTGGCAAGCTGTTCCTTTTCAACGAGCTGCTCTTCCATGCGTTTGCGTCTGGTGATGTCAAGAAAACTCGATACGCTTCCGCCGCCTGGAAGCGGTGTACCGCGCACTTCGAGAACCTTGCCGTCGCTGGTTCTGCGCTCGTAGGCGTGCCGGTTGCCGGCGCCGTACCTGTCCAGCCTCTCGCCGGCAATCAGTGCCGGGTCACCTGGGCCATAGTCTCCACGGTCTGCAAGATACCTGATGACCTGTCGCAAGTTGGGCCGCTGGTCGAGAAAACCGTGTGGCAAGTTAAGCAGGCGGGCAAATTCTTCATTCCAGAAGGTGAGTTGAAGCTGCGTGTCGTAGTGAACCAGGCCGCCGGGGAAATTGTCGAAAAACCCCTGTAGTGTGTCAGATTGCTGTTTGACCTTTGTGATGTCGGTAAGCGACACGACCACGCAATCCGGGCCGTGAACACTGTTTTCGTCGACAGGCCTGGCATTGATCCGGAGCCATCGGACCTGTCCGGATCCGGCTTCCGTAAGTTGAACTTCGAGATCCAGATCCTGTCCCGGGTCGGTCACGGCTAGAACCAGCGGGCTCACGCGATGGCTGCCGGCATCGGTTTCGTCTTGAAAAGCCAGCTGAAGGTCGTGGACACTGGATCCGACCAAGGTGGTTTCCGGATAACCCAGAAGTTGCGAGGCAGCCTTGTTTGACGACTGAATCCTACCCGATGGGCTTACGAGAAGAATACCTTCCTGAAGTGCTTCGAGCGTTGTTCGCTGGATGACCTCGGAGGTCCGGACTTCCTCCTGCTTGCGTTTGCTGTCTGAAATGTCCTGGAGCGCGCCGATGATGCGGCGAACCGACCCTCCTTCGAATACGGGATTTCCGACAACCCGGACCCAGATTTGCCGATCCCCGGCGGTGACAAGATTGAGCTCAAGATCCCAGCCGCAACCGGTTTCGAAGGCAGTCTCGAATGCTGCTCTTAGCGCTTTGCGGCTGTCGGATGGATAAAAGCTCAACGCGGCGTTCAAGTTCGGTTGAATGTCTGGCCCGACCTCATGAATTTCCCGGGTCTTTGCTGTCCAGGTCATTGCGTCCGTTTTGGGGTCGTACTCCCAACCGCCTACGCCCGAAACAAGGGTGATTTCCTTGAGCAGGTCCTGGTTCCGGCGTGCTCTGTCCTGCTCGAGTTGCGCTTCTTGTAGCGCTTCCCTGGTTTCCAGGCCTGCCTTGTGGGCCTTGATGAGACCTTCGACGATCTTTGCCAGGTTGCGCAGCTGAGCGATTTGCTCCTCGCTCACACTGCGGGGTTTTGTATCTATGACGCAGATCGTTCCGATACGATGTTTGTCGTCTACAGTAACTGGACAACCGGCATAAAATCGGGCGCCGACGTCTCCGGTGACAAGCGGGATGTCGCAAAATCTGCTGTCTGCCTGTGCGTCCGGCACAATCAGAACATCATCTGAAAGGATGGTATGCCCGCAAAAGGAGTTTTCCCGATGCGTTTCTGTCGCATCGAGACCAAAAGCGGCCTTGAACCAGATTTCTTCTGCATCGACAATCGAAATCACGGCCATCGGACAGTCAAACAAATATGACGCGTTCGAAACTGCGGCGTCGAATTCGTGCAGGTGCTCTGAGTGAAGGAGTGCAAGCCTGTGAAGAGCTTCCAGTCTTTCTGTCTCAATTTGAACCTGCGCAAGCGTCATAGGCGGCGTCAACTCCGTGATTGAAATGCAACGGATCCAAGCCAGAGACTTAGTATCGAGATTTTTTCAAAGTGTGTGCAATAAACCCAGAATTGAAATATCTAAAGGGAATAAAACCAAATAGTTGCATTGATGCAGTTAATATTTTCGCATTCGAAGTTGGAAAGTACTAAGAATACTCCCTTTCCGGGCAGGTTGAATTTTTTCGAGCGAATATTGATATCTTTGAGGTTCGAGTTCCAAAAACACAAGGAGCAGTACAAAGCAATGAGAGACTGCCAATACTAATTGTGCTTTGCAGCCTAGAGAGAATTACCAGTATCGCCTAATTGGATTCCAACAAAAAACCCGGCACGAAGCCGGGTTCCAGGGAATGTGGAAAATTCCACAAATATTCTGCTTGTTCAATGCGAGCAGATTTATTGATTACGCCGCGCGGCGGAAAGAAAGGCTCATGCCTCCGCCACCGGAACGATTGCGACGACGCTCTTCCGGCGGAATATACACGATTGCGCTATGTTCAGCGCAGTAGGATACACCCGGCTCAACACGAGTGTTGCACGGGAATGTGTAGTTTCCAGCTTCGCCTTCTGCCCATTTGCAGCAGCCCGGACGCGGGAGAGTCATGTCAGCCATTTGTTCTTCCTTTTCAACCAAGCAACAAAAGCGCTCGAGCATCCTCGGGAGGGGAGGATCCGAACAGCTTTCGTAAGAAATCGGATGTAATCGGCGCTCGGGACGTCATCCGTTGTCCAACCTGTAACAGGTGCCCTTCAGCAAGCGCAGGCATTACATAAGCGGCATGTCACAAAAATGCAATAGAATACCTGACATTTCCGGCCTGCACTCAGCGCATAGCAGGTTAATTTAAGATAACGAATATTGCAGTGCGCACAAAGATGAGTGCGATCAGTTGACGTCGTCCGGGAACGAGCCACCCGCTTCGCGAAGTGCCTGAGGCGTGTCGAGGTCCAGACGTGCTGCGATTCCAAGCTCCACTTCGGCGACAAAACCCGGATTGTCCGCAATGATATGTCGCGCCCCGACATCACCTCGAAGACCGTTGAGGGTGTCAAAAAACCGCCGGTCCCAAAGGACCGGGTTGCCGCGTTTGCCATTTGCGGTCGCTGTCACAATCAGGTTGTTATCGTTGTCCTGATAGGTGGCAATCAGTTGCCCGATATCTTCAGTTGTGATCCCGGGCATGTCACCGAGCAGAATGAGAACAGCCTGGGTGTCGTCGGCCAGCGCCTTCATTCCGGTGCGGATGGAACTGGCCATGCCGTCTGCAAAATCCGGATTGTGAACGATTGCGATATCCAGGTCTGCGACCTGGCTGCCAACCTTTTCCGCAAGATGTCCGGTCACGAGGATTGTCTGCGACAATCCGACGCCACACGCAGCTTCACCCACGTGACGAACAAGAGACTTGCCATTGAGTTCTGCAAGCAACTTGTTCGGGCCACCCATGCGTGTTGATTTTCCTGCACCGAGAACAATCGCTGCGATTTTCGCAGTTGCCGATTGTCGCTTGGTTTCGCGGGGTTGTGGACGCGTTCCGATTTCCATCAGGAGGCCTCCTACGCCCATTGCGGTGATGTCGTCCGGTTCGGTCGCCACATCGGCAAGCAATCGGTCGAGAACCCAGTCGAAACCATTCTCCTTGGGGCTCCTGGCGCAGCCGGGAGCACCCAGAACGGGGAGCCCGCCGAATTCCGCAAGCATAAGCAGATTGCCCGGATCGACCGGCATGCCAAGATGCGTCACGGATCCACCTGCACGCTCGACGGCCGCAGGAAGAATATCGTAACGGTCGACGACGGCGGAAGCACCGAACAGGATCAGAAAGTCGGCGCCCTCTTCCGCAAGCGTTTTCATGGCGGACGCAACAGGCTCCTCATAGTGAGGGACACGTTTTTCCGCAAGAATGGAACTGCCGCTCGGTCGCAGTCTGTCTTCCAGAACCCTGCGGGTCTTGTCCATCGTCACCGGTTTCAGATGTGGCAATTCCGTCGCGACAAGACCGATCTTTCTGGGTTTGAACGCTGCAACACCTACGGCCTCGCGAATGGCAGCTTCCGCATGGGTCAGGGACACGTTTGAAACGGCAAATGAAATGATCTTGGCGGTGGCGATCATCCGATCGCCGGAAACCTTGCTGTGGTTCGGCAGGGTTGCGAAGGTTATGGCCGGATCAATCCGATTGGCAGCGGTGACTGCCGCGCTGTTCACGACCAGAATGCCGTCCGTGTCCGCATAGAGGTTCATGCGGCCGGTAAAGGCTGTGTCTTCGCTGATACCGGGACCCTTCGCAGCCAGACCCAGACGCCTTGCTGCTTCATCCTCGCCGACATCGCCGACTTCCAGCTGTGCGACCGTGAGGCTCGATTCTCCGGTTGACGACAGTTCGCGGCAATCTTGTTCCGTTAAAACATGCCCCTTTTTTAGGACCCGGCCAGGGAGCCTCGTTTTGTGAGCAAGGATGCATCCTGTTGCTTCGTTCAGCGGAACAGGGCCGAACTTCATAAACCTGGCTCCGGTGCCTTGCGCAGCGCGCTGATGATTGAGCCAAGAACAGCGACTGCGATTTCTTGAGGAGATGCAGCCCCGATATCCAGGCCGATCGGTGCGTCGATCCGTTCGAAAAGCGCAGGATCCAAGCCTTCTGCCGTGAAACGTTCCAATCGTTTGCCGTGAGTCTTCCGGCTGCCCAGGGCTCCGATGTAAAAACATTCGGTTTTGAGCGCTTCTGTCAGCGGGAAGTCGTCAATCTTGGGATCATGTGTAACGGCAGCAACCGCTGTATATGCATCCAGAGGCGTGTGCTTCAGAACCTCTTCAGGCCAATCCGGCCTAAGGGTGCATCCGGGAAAACGCTCTTCCGTTGCAAAGGCGGTACGGGGATCGATGACCGTGACATCCAGACCGGCGATCTCGGCCATGGGTACCAGCGCCTGGGTAATGTGGACGGCGCCGATAACGACAAGTCTTGGAGACGGCACGGAAACGGTCAGAAAAACATCGCCGGTATCTGTCGCGACGGTTCCGGATTTGCCCGACCGGAAGCGTTTTGCGAATTCCTCCTCCAAAGGATCGGCGGAGTAGGTCTCGCTTCTGCGCACCAGCCTCTGGGAGCCGTCGTCAAGCCGGGTCACGAGAATGGCTGCGCGGCGCGCGGCGCGTTCCTCATTCAATTGTTGGAGCAGAGAAAGATCCATGACGTCAGGTCCGGTCCGTTGCCAGCTTCAGACCAAGCCCGACCAGAAGCGAGCCGCCTATCCAGCGGGTCAGGTCCTGGAACCGGGACGTTCTGGCGAGCTTTTTCTTGACCTGGGAGGCAAAAAGCACGGTCACGATATCTGCGGATGTGAATGCCAGATTGACGACCGTTCCCAAAACGAGAAATTGCGCCCATATGGGAAGGCTGGCCTCCGGACTGACGAACTGGGGAAGAAACGCAATGAAAAAGACGGCAACCTTCGGGTTGAGCACCTCGACGAGGATGCTGTCCACAAAGGCTCTTCGTGACGATTTTTGCGGCAGGGTGGGTACGGTGCCGTTCGAGACCTTTGTCCGGATCATCTGGACACCGAGAAACACCAGATACAGGCCTCCGGCAAGTTTGAGAGCAAAGTAGAGGCTTGGAACGACCGCAAATACTGCCGATAGGCCGAACGCTGCTGCAAGAACGTGCACGTAGCAACCCAGGTGTATACCTGCGGCTGCCATGAAACCGGCGCGCTGACCGCGTGAGACAGTCTGCGCGGCTGTATAGAGAAGTGCAGGTCCGGGCATATAGGCGAAAAGCGCGGTTGCTGCGAAAAAGGCGAGAAGCGTTTCAGTTGTCGGCAAGGCGAAATCTCAATCAGTTGACGGGTTCGACATAGACACGGATGCGGCCGCCGCAAGAAAGGCCGACGCGCCAGGCCGTTTCATCGGCGACACCGAATTCCAGCGTTGTCGGTTTTCCGGTTTCAATGACTTCAACGGCTTCTGCAACCACGGCGCCTTCGACACATCCACCCGAAACGGAACCCTCGAAATTGCCCTCGGCATCGATGACGAGATGAGAGCCGACCGGACGCGGTGCCGATCCCCACGTTTCGACAACGGTTGCGATCGCCACGTCACGGCCGGATTTGCTCCAGTCTTCCGCAGCTTTCAACACATCAGCGATTTGCCGGCTATGTGCATGCGTCATTGCTTGATCCCCGAAGAATGTCTGCCCGTTTCGAATATAGAATTTTTTGAAGCAGATGAAAGCTCTACAAAACAGAAACGGCACCTGACGCCTCAGATGCCGATCCATTTGATCAGTTGGTTTTTAGTCTCTACTCGGCGGCTGACTGAAGACAGGGAGCCGCGTTTCGAACGGTTCCGTCCACATGGGCCTCAAATGTCTCGAAGTTGTCGACGAACATCTGGACGAGACTGGCTGCCTGCAGATCGTAGGCCTTCCTGTCGCTCCAGGTTTCGCGCGGTGTCAGGATATTTGCCTCGACACCCGGAACAGCGACAGGGACTTCAAAGCCGAAATTCGCATCCGTGCGGAATTCTGCATCTTTGAGGTCTCCCGAAAGGGCAGCCTGGAGCAACGTGCGGGTTGCCTTGATAGGCATGCGGTGGCCGGTACCGTGTGCTCCGCCGGTCCAGCCGGTATTGACCAGCCAGCAATCCACATTGTGTTTTGCGATCAGTTCTTTCAGCAGATTTCCGTATTCGGACGGATGTCGCGGCAGGAACGGAGCACCAAAGCAGGTAGAGAAAGTTGCTTGTGGTTCCGTGACACCCTTTTCGGTGCCAGCTACTTTGGCAGTATATCCGGACAGAAAGTGATACATCGCCTGCGCGGGCGTCAGCCGGGCAAGAGGAGGCATCACGCCGAACGCATCCGCGGTCAGCATGATGATCGTCTTCGGTATCGGCGCGTAACCCGTCGCACTGGCGTTTGAGATGAAATGGATCGGGTAGGCGGCACGGGTATTTTCGGTTTTTGAACCGTCGTCGAAATCCGGGATGCGATTTTCATCCAGCACCACGTTTTCCAGCACTGTGCCGAACCGTTGCGTTGTCGAGTAGATCTCGGGTTCCGCTTCGGCGGAAAGTTTGATCGTCTTGGCGTAGCAGCCACCCTCGAAATTGAAGACGCCGCCTTCGCTCCAGCCATGTTCGTCGTCGCCGATCAGCGTCCGGTCAGGGTCAGCGGAGAGCGTTGTCTTGCCTGTTCCCGACAGACCGAAAAAGACGGCTGTGTCACCAGCGTCGCCGACATTTGCGGAACAATGCATCGACATGATGCCTTTCGCCGGCAGAAGGTGGTTCAGCATTGTGAAAACCGATTTTTTCATCTCGCCGGCATAGGACGTCCCGCCGATGAGGACGATCTTTCGGGTCAGGTCGCAGGCGATGATCGTTTCGCTCCGGCATCCGTGCCGCGCGGGATCGGCCTTGAAGCTCGGCAGGTCTACGATCGTCATTTCCGGGGCGAAGGCAGAAAGCTCCGCAGCCTCTGGCCGCAGCAGCAAGTTGCGGATGAACAGAGAGTGCCAGGCATATTGCGTATAGACCCGCACAGGCAGGCGGTGCTTTGGATCCGCTCCGCCATACAGGTCCTGTGCAAACAGCTCGAGACCTTCCGCATGCTCCAGGAAATCGTCCAAAAGGACATCGAATTGTGACTTTGAAATCTGGGCGTTGTTGTCCCACCAGACGGTATTCCTGGTCTCTTTGTCGAGAACTACGAATTTGTCTTTCGGAGACCTTCCGGTGTGAATGCCGGTTTCGGCAACGAGCGCACCGCCTGCTGCAAGCCGGGCTTCACCGCGGGACAGGGAATGTTCGTAAAGGGCAGGCTCGTTCTGGTTCCAATAGAGCGCCTTCAGCCCCTTGAAGCCGAAGGATTCGCTGCCACTGGAAGGGTTCCTGACACCTGTTTCTTGCATGTTCCCGCAGTCCTCGTGATGGGTGCAATTCCGTCGCCGGAGACAGACCAAGAAGACTTTTCCGGCTGTGAGGGCTGCGAACCTAGTAGAATGACTGAACGGCAGCAAGACTACCAAAGGTGCTATGTCATTGTTTAATCGATTAAAATGCTGCGCAAAGTGCCGGATGATTAATTTGGAATACAAAGTAATAAACGAAACCTTCGAAATATTCGACTTGAAGCACGATACGAAAATATTCGCACTTAAATCGCGCATCCTGTTAACGATTTTCGTGTTCGCGAGTGGTTAACGTACAAAGCGTCCAAAAGAGACCTTGTATTTCGGTGTTCAAGCCCTCATCAAGCAGATTGGGACCCGGTCTGAAGGTTTTTGGAACGCCTGAAGATAGGGTTTGCCTTAATTTATGCGCATTTAGCAGGCCAAAGGCTGTGTGATACAGTAAGTAATACCGATGCGTACTGTCGTGCGCTGCCGGAAATGGAAAATAAAGTATGCCGACAATTGCTCTGGTCGATGACGACCGCAACATTTTGACTTCGGTGTCGATTGCGCTTGAGACGGAAGGCTACCGCGTCCAGACCTACACGGACGGAACGTCTGCGCTTGATGGGCTGCAGAGCGACCCTCCGCAATTGGCAATATTCGATATCAAGATGCCGCGCATGGACGGCATGGAGTTACTGCGCCGATTGCGCCAGAACTCGGATCTGCCGGTCATCTTTCTGACGTCCAAGGATGACGAGATCGATGAATTGTTCGGTTTGAAAATGGGTGCAGACGATTTTATTCGCAAACCGTTTTCCCAGCGTCTTCTGGTCGAGCGTGTGCGTGCGGTTCTGCGCCGGGCACAGCCGAAAGATGCCAGTGCTCCGCGAGAAGACGCGGACAAACTGCTTGAGCGTGGTCAGCTCGTCATGGATCAGGAACGACACACCTGCACGTGGAACAACAAGCCCGTAACGCTGACAGTCACCGAATTCCTGATCCTGTCTGCCCTGGCGCAGCGTCCCGGGGTCGTGAAAAGCCGCAATGCGCTTATGGACGCAGCTTATGATGACCAGGTCTACGTGGACGACCGGACAATCGACAGCCACATCAAGCGTCTGCGGAAAAAGTTCAAGGTTGTTGACGACGACTTCGACATGATCGAAACACTTTATGGGGTTGGGTACCGCTTCCGGGAAGTCTGAAGCAGCCATTAAGATAGCGGGCAGATGGCGGTTGAAAGCGAGAGCGCTGAGAGCATTGTCGACTCCGATCCCGCCAACGGTTCGGAGCGCTCCCGCCTGCGCCGGCTTGGCAACAAGCGGATCCGGCGCCGTCTTCTGAACCAGTTGGGCCGCATTTTCGGAACCTACGTCCTGTCGTCGCTGACGCGCCGGATCATTGCGATCAATCTCGTCGGCCTGCTCGCCCTCGTGATCGGCATCCTCTATCTGAACCAGTTTCGCGCGGGGTTGATCGACGCCCGGGTTCAGAGCCTGCTGACACAGGGTGAGATCATTGCCGGTGCGATTGCCGCGTCGGCGACGGTTGACACCGGAACGATCACGGTTGATCCGGAGCGGTTGCTGCAATTGCAGGCGGGGGAAAGCATCACACCCACGGTCGATGATCTGGACAGTCTCGATTTCCCGATCAACCCCGAACGGGTCGGCCCCGTGCTGCGGCGCTTGATTTCCCCGACCAAGACCCGGGCCCGGATATACGATCCGGAAGGCATTCTGATCCTCGACTCCCGCCACCTCTATTCCAGCGCGCAGATCCTTCGCTTCGACCTGCCGCCGCCGACGGCGCAGGAGACCGGGTTTTGGGATTCGGCCTGGCAATGGACCAAACGCTGGCTTCGGCAGGGGGACTTGCCGCTCTACCAGGAAGTCGGTGGTGGCGACGGGCGTGCCTATCCGGAGGTGGAGGCAGCACTGGCCGGATCACCGGCCAGTGTGACGCGGATTTCGCAGCGAGGTGAACTGATCGTTTCAGTTGCTGTTCCGATCCAGCGCTTTCGCGCCGTTCTTGGCGCTTTGCTTCTGTCGACACAGGGGGGGGACATCGACGCGATTGTTCGGGCAGAGCGGATCGCCATTATCCGCGTGTTTCTGTTCGCGGCAACAGTAACCATCCTGTTGTCGATCCTTTTGGCAGGTACGATCGCCGGGCCGGTTCGCAGGTTGGCTGCCGCTGCTGACCGTGTACGCCGCGGATCCAATTCCCGCGAGGAAATCCCGGAATTCTCGGAACGCCAGGACGAAATCGGCCATCTCGCCCGTTCGTTCCGGGAAATGACCAACGCGCTTTACAACAAGATCGATGCGATCGAGCGTTTTGCCGCGGATGTCGCCCATGAACTCAAGAACCCGCTGACATCATTGAGAAGTGCCGTTGAAACCTTGCCGCTTGCAAGAACAAAATCCTCTCAGGACCGGCTGATGGAAGTGATCCAGCATGACGTTCGCCGCCTAGACCGGTTGATCAGTGACATTTCAGACGCTTCGCGTCTTGATGCGGAGCTTGCACGCATTCAGTCCGAGACAATCGATCTGGCCGAACTTCTGCGAAACATGGCGGATGCGGCAAACCAGCATACCGGTTCCGAAGAAGCCAAGGTGAAACTGACTGTCGCGGATGCGCCAGGTTCCAAACCCTATCGGGTCCAGGGACACGACATCCGGCTTGGACAAGTGATGAGCAATCTTCTCGACAACGCGCGGTCCTTCTCTCCAACCAGTGGGACGGTGCGGATCGATCTCGCCCGCGAGGGCCGACGGATCAGGGTTACTGTCGATGACGACGGGTCCGGAATTCGTGCGGAAAACACCGAACGCATATTCGAGCGCTTTTATACGGACCGCCCCGACGGCGAGGGCTTTGGTAACAACTCCGGGCTCGGGCTTTCCATCTCAAGACAGATAATCGAAGCGCATGGTGGCACTTTGTCCGCGACCAACCGCAAGGAACAGGGCGCGGATGGTAGGTCGAAGATCGCAGGCGCCCGGTTCACGATTTATCTTCCAGCGGGAACCGCCAAGTGACCGGGCAATCCGTTCACGCCAACTGCCTTGTTGTCGGAACGCACGGTATCCTCATCCAGGGAGAATCCGGCAGTGGCAAGTCGGAACTGACCGACATGCTGATCACTGCCGCAAGGATCAGCGGCAATCTGGGTGTCCTGATTGCCGACGACCGTGTCGTCCTGTCGGCAGAGCGGGGGCAGCTTGTTGCCAGGGCGCCGGGAAGTATTCTGGGCTTGATGGAAGTGCGCGGGGCAGGAGTGCTGGCAACGGAGGCGATGCCGGCGGCGAAGGTGCACCTTGCTGTCAGTTTGCGTCCGATCGGGACAATGGAACGCCTGCCGGACAACATCGTCACGTGGCAGAACCTTGAGACTGTCTCGCTCCCCGCGCTGATTTGCCCGGCAAACAGGCCGGACCTCAGTCTGAGGTTGCTGCGCTGGGGATTGCGAACGCTCTTTCCGGCCTCTCCGGATTACATTTAGGGTATCGATGCGTTTTTTGCTTGCAACTGGATTAACGGTTGAAGAGAGTGCATCAGACTGATAGACGCCCGGCTCTGCCTAAGAGCCAAATGCACACGATAGTCAGGCTGAAGACTGAATGATCGGACTTGTACTTGTTACGCACGGACGCCTCGCTGAAGAATTCAAGGCGGCGCTGGAGCATGTTGTCGGTCCCCAGGAGCAGATCGAAACAATTTCCATCGGTCCTGACGACGACATGGAACAGAGGCGGCAGGACATTTTGTCCGCCGTGGAGGCAGCCAATTCCGGTAACGGTGTTGTTCTGCTGACGGACATGTTCGGCGGAACGCCTTCCAATCTGGCCATTTCCGTCATGGATGGCAAATCCGTGGAAGTTGTTGCCGGGGTGAACCTGCCGATGCTTATCAAGCTTGCCAGTGTACGTGCAGACAGGGAACTGGCAGACGCCGTCGATGAGGCTCGTCAGGCCGGACAAAAATACATTTCAGTTGCAAGCCAGGTGCTGTCGGGACAAAACTAAAAACGATTATGACGGCACAGAATTTGTTTGAAAAAGACCTGACCATCGTCAACCAGCGCGGACTGCATGCCCGGGCATCTGCCAAGATGGTCAAGCTTGTCGAGACCTTCGAGGCTGATGTTCAGGTGTCGAAGGACGGACAGACGGTTGGCGGAACGTCGATCATGGGTCTGATGATGCTGGCGGCCAGTCCGGGCTGCTGCATCAGGGTTTGCGTCAGCGGCCAGGAAGCGCAGGCCGCGCTCGACGCGATTTCGGAACTGGTTGAAAGCGGATTTGGCGAAACGGATTGATGTCCAGAACCTGGATCGTTCGTTTCCAGGGAAGAACCCGCGCGCCGGTTCGCAAGGGTGTCATGACGCGGATCATATGCCGTAAATTTGGTGGGGAATGTTATGGCAAGCCAATCCGGTGACCGGACGATTTCAGCGGCGCGATCCGTGCTGTCTCATCTTCATCAGGCACTGGATCTGCAGTTTGCGTTCGAATTGTGGGACGGATCTCTCGTTCCAGCGGATGCGGCCGCCGACGGACTTCGGATTGCGCTTGCACCCAAAGCCCTCACCAGACTGCTTCGCAGTCCGGGTATCAAGACCGTCGTCGATCTTTATTCCACCGGAGAGATCGACCCGCGCGGCGGAACAATCTTCGATTTCGCCGAGAGAAGGCCGAAGATCAAAAGCCGGGAACTGCGCAAGCGGCTGAACAAGATGTTGCTACTGAAAAACGCGGTGCCGCTGCTACTGGGCGCGAAGGACGCCGGCGCCCGGCAACAGGAAGAGGGTCTGGACGCCGGCACGGTGGCCGACAGAAGCTCAGGCAGCCGGAAAGACGACATCGCCTTTCACTACGACGTCTCAAATGAATTCTATAGACTCTTTCTTGACCCCGAGATGGTCTACACATGCGCCTATTTCCGCGATTGGTCCAATGATCTGGCAACAGCCCAGAAAGACAAGCTGGACATGATTTGCAGGAAACTTCGCCTGAAGCCTGGCGACCGGATGCTCGACATCGGTTGCGGTTGGGGTGCCCTGATCTGCCATGCGGCGGAACACTATGGCGTGACGGCGGTCGGTGTGACCCTTGCCGAAGAACAGCTCAAACTTGCGCGGGAAAGGATCGCGGAGCGCGGTCTTGGGGACAAGGTCTCGGTGGAGTTGATCGATTACCGCGACATGAAGGGCGAGCGGTTCGACAAGATTTCCTCAATCGGCATGTTCGAAGCTGTCGGTCTGGACAATTACGACAACTATTTCCAGAGCGTGCACCGGCTGCTCAAGCCGCGGGGGATATATCTGCACCACGCGATCACTCGGCGCGGCAAGAAGGACCTGAAGAAATTCCGCCGGAAGAAACCGGAGTACCAAGCATTGGTACGTTATATCTTCCCTGGTGGGGAAGTGGACCATATCGGCTGGACACTGACAAATCTGGAATCGCACGGATTTGAAGTTCACGACGTGGAGGCCTGGCGTGAACACTATGCCCGCACCACGCGTCTTTGGGCCGAAAACCTGATGGCGGTCAGGGACGCGGCAATCGCGGACATAGGTGAACAGAAATACCGTCTCTGGCTGGCTTATCTGTGCGGTGTTTCTCTCGGTTTTGAGCGCGGGTCCATCGGAATCTTCCAAACCGTCGCCTCCCGCCGCACGAAAGGGCCTTCCGGACTGCCGCCTTCCAGGGAAGATCTTTATCAGCGGTAAAGCGCGGTCGGAAAAATCATATAAAGAATTCTTTATATCTTTATTGCGAGAAGTGGATTCGGGCGTTATAACCGCACCCAACGGCTTCCGGCTTGAACCGGAATCCGGCTGGTGGCGGCCCAACCCGTGATGTTGACTGATCGGAAACAGGGCAGCTGCTTTCACAAGGCCGGCGCACATAGCTGGATCCAACAGCAGGACATTTTCATGACTGACTACATCGTCAAAGACATCGGGCTCGCAGACTGGGGCCGCACAGAGATCGAAATCGCCGAACACGAAATGCCGGGCCTGATGGCATGCCGAGCAGAATTCGGCGAAACCAAGCCGCTGAAAGGCGCACGCATTGCCGGCTCTCTGCATATGACCATTCAGACAGCAGTGCTGATCGAGACGTTGGTTGCTCTGGGCGCCGAAGTCCGTTGGGCGTCCTGTAACATCTATTCCACTCAGGATCAGGCAGCAGCCGCGATTGCAGCGGCAGGTATTCCGGTTTTCGCTATCAAGGGCGAGACGCTGGAAGAATACTGGGATTATGCCGACAAGATCTTCGATTTCCCCGATGGCGCCAACATGATCCTGGACGATGGTGGCGATGCAACGCTTTACATCCTGATGGGTGCACGCGTTGAAGCTGGTGAAACCGACATCATCGAGAACCCGACATCCGAGGAAGAAGAGTGCCTCTTCGCTCAGATCAAGAAGCGCATGGCCTCTCATCCGGGCTGGTTCACGAAGCAGAAAGAGCTGATCCAGGGTGTTTCGGAAGAAACCACCACCGGGGTTCTGCGTCTTTACGAAATGCAGAAGAAGGGCGCGCTGCCGTTCCCGGCGATCAATGTCAACGACAGTGTCACCAAGTCCAAGTTCGACAACCGTTACGGTTGCCGTGAATCTCTCGTCGACGGAATTCGGCGTGGCACTGACGTGATGATGTCCGGTAAGGTTGCCGTTGTTTGCGGTTATGGCGATGTCGGCAAGGGCTCCGCGCAATCGCTGGCAGGCGCTGGCGCCCGGGTCGTCGTTACTGAAATCGACCCGATCTGTGCACTGCAGGCTTCCATGGACGGCTTTGAGGTCAAGACCATGGAACAGGCGTTGCCGGAAGGCGACATCTACGTCACCGCGACAGGCAACAAGGACATAATCACCTTCGACCACATGCGTGGCATGAAGGACATGGCCATCGTCTGCAACATTGGCCACTTCGACAATGAAATTCAGGTTGCCGCCCTGAAGAACACCAAATGCCGCCCGGTCAAGGACCAGGTCGACATGTACGAATTTCCGGACGGCAAGCGGATGATCCTCTTGTCCCAGGGCCGCCTGGTAAACCTCGGCAACGCGACCGGTCATCCGAGCTTCGTGATGTCCGCGAGTTTCACCAATCAGGTTCTGGCGCAGATCGAGCTCTACTCCAAGGGCGATCAGTACAAGAACGAAGTGTATGTTCTGCCGAAGCACCTGGATGAAAAGGTTGCCCGTCTGCACCTTGAAAAACTGGGTGTCACGTTAACTGAATTGACGGACAATCAATCTGATTATCTGGGGATTAATAAGGCTGGTCCGTTCAAGGCAGAGCACTACAAATACTGATTTCACATTACTGGCCCACTACATGTGGTAATCGCCACGATTCGGCCATGTGAACAAAAAAATGCAGAACCCTTCAATTTGAAGGGTTCTGTTAACTTTTCGGTTACGGACTCTTCTGCGTGATTCTCAAAAAGGTTATGGTTTAGGCGAATCAGGGGCCAAGAGGCGGATGCCTTTGATTTGCTCCCAGAATCCGGGGGCTGCTCCCGCAAGGCGGGATAGGCGGCGTAAGGGGATCATAATATGCCGAAAGGCAGCAAGGACGGCGCGCTCAAAAGCGCGGCGTGGCGAGATCGGAGTCTGAAATCGTTGAAGCTCGGCAGCACGGCTCTGGCGGGCTGCGGACTTATGTCGGGTCCGGCGGCAGCGAACATGCTCGCCGATACCACTGCTGCGATTAATCCTGGTGCAATGATCCTCGTGGGCGCGGTCGGTGGCATGTGCGCCTTTGCCGTAACCGCGGCTGTCTCCCTTGTCAGGCATCGCAAGCAGTCCGCTCAGGTAACTGCATCGCTTGAAAAGGAAAAGAGCGACCTGAAATTCCGGATCGATCGGCTGGAAGCCATGCTCAACACGGATGAGCAGCGTGTGATCGTCTGGACCGGCAACGGTGCCGTCCCGCAGATCTGGGGCATTCTTCCGGAAAAATCGGGTGTGCCGCGGCCTCCTGCGCAGCTCCTTGCATTTGGAAGCTGGCTCACGACCAAATGTGCCGGCGATCTCGAGCGGCATCTGGATATGCTGTTTCGTACGGGTGAGGCCTTTGCCGCAACACTGAAGACGCACACGGGCACTTATGTGGAGGCCCTGGGGCGCACCACCGGTGGCGCGGTTGTCCTGCGTTTGCGCGATCTGACCGGCGAACGGCAGATGCAGGCGGAACTGTCCGCACGCAACGCCAGAATTTCCGGCGAGCTCCATATGCTGCACGCGTTGCTGGACGCCATGCCCGCTCCGGCCTGGCAACGGGATGCGGAGGGCAAACTGATCTGGGCCAATGCCGCATACGCCGAAGCCGTTGAGATGACCGATGCGGAAAGTGCAATCAGGGAAGGCGCGACATTCCTGGACGCTGCAGCACGTACAGCCATGGCTGTGCAGCGCACCGAAGATGGTTGCTTCTCGGCACGCATTCCCATTGTCGCTTCCGGCGACCGATGCGTGTTTGAAGTCACCGATGTCAACGCGAGTGTCGGCGGTGCCGGTATTGCCGTTGACATCAGTGAGCTTGAACAAGCGCGCAAGGAACTTGGCAGGGCCGAGGAATTTCATGGCCGCACGCTGGACCAGCTTGCCGCTGCGGTCGCAATTTACGGCAGCGATCGCAAGCTGCAGTTTTACAATGCCGCATTTCGCCAGCTCTGGGACCTGGATGATGCCTTCCTGGAGAGCCGTCCTGAAGACAGCACTGTTCTGGATGCGCTTCGTGCCTCGCGCAAACTGCCCGAACAGGCCGATTACCGGGTCTGGCGCAACAAGATGCTGAAAAGCTATCAATCACTGGAGGCGCGCGAAAGCTGGTGGCATTTGCCCGATGGCCGCACCTTGCGTGTCATTGCGAACCCCCATCCGCAGGGCGGCGTCACTTATATCTATGAAAACTTCACCGAGCGGCTTGACCTGGAAAGCAGGTACAACGCACTGACCCGGGTTCAGGGTGAAACCCTCGATAATCTGTCCGAAGCCGTTGCAGTGTTCGGGTCCGATGGGCGTCTGCGTCTCTGGAATCCGGCATTCGGCCGGATCTGGCAGCTCGAGGAAGACCAGCTGGCTGAGCTGCCGCACGTCAACGAAGTCGTCTCGGCCTGTACACTCAGCGAAACGGAAGAAGACGCCTGGGAACAGCTGGCTGGAAATGTCACGGGCCTCCTCGACAATCGCACGCACAAGGTCAGCCGTCTGGAACGCCATAATGGCGATGTTCTTGACTATGCCACTGTCCCGTTGCCGGATGGCGGCACGCTGGTAACCTTCGTCGACGTGACGGACAGCGTGAATGTCGAACGCGCCCTGCTTGAGAAAAACGAGGCGCTGCAGCAGGCCGATCAGATCAAGAACGCCTTTATCCAGCACGTTTCCTACGAACTGCGCTCACCGCTGACCAACATCATCGGATTTGCCCAACTGCTGTCGGATCCGAAGTTCGGAGAACTTTCCGAAAAGCAGGGTGAATATGCCGAATATATTCAGTCGTCTTCGTCGGCCCTTCTTGCAATCATCAATGACATTCTCGACCTGGCGACGCTTGATGCCGGTATCATGGAACTCGATCTGGGTGAGGTCGATGTTGCTTCCACCGTATCGGCAGCCGTCGAAGGCCTGAAAGACCGAATTGCCGAAGCAAAGATAAATCTCCGGACCAATGTGCCTGAAAACATCGGCGTCATCGTTGCCGATGAGAAAAGGCTCCGGCAGGTCCTGTTCAACCTGATTGCCAATGCTGTTCGCTATTCGGAAGAAAACGGCGTCGTCGATGTGAGCTGCAACCGGGAGGATGACAAGGTTTCCTTCGTGGTGCAGGACCACGGCTATGGCATACCGGCCGAAATTCTCGCCCAGGTCTTCAATCGCTTTGTCGGCCACGACACCGGCAGCCGCAGGCAGGGTGCCGGTCTTGGATTGGCCATCGTGAAGAGCTTTGTTGAACTTCATGGCGGTACAGTTGATATCGAATCCGCAGAAGGTAAAGGGACAACCGTCACGTGCGTGTTTCCGGCGCGCCCTGAATTGGCGGACCAGGTCGCTGCCGAATAGACAGGACGGCCCATGGCAGAGCACCGGCTGCGGCAATTGCCTGCATCATTCCTGACACTGGAGACATCCGGCGAAACTGAAACAGGGCAGTTGGCGGATGACGTCGCCATGATCCTGAAGGCGGGGGATGTTCTGTGCCTTTCCGGAGACCTGGGAGCCGGCAAATCCACTTTTGCACGTGCCTTGATAAGAACATTAGCGGCAGACGCGGGTCTGGAAGTTCCAAGCCCGACTTTCACGCTGGTGCAGACTTATGACTTGCCGCGATTCGACCTGTCACACTTCGATCTCTATCGTCTTGAAGAACCGGAAGAGCTGGAAGAACTCGGTCTTGAAGATCTTCTGGAAACAGGAGCCGCACTGATCGAGTGGCCCGAAAGGGCGGAAAGCCTGCTCCCCCGGGATGCCTTGTGGATACAGAATGTCCAGCCGGATGAAGAGACGGACAACAGGCGGTTCGTTTTCCATTCCGAAAACCCGGACTGGCAGCAGCGCATCGAGCAGACGCTCGGTGTTCGAGATTTCCTGGAAAATGCAGGTCTCGGTAGTGCCAACCGCCGGTTTCTGGCCGGAGATGCCTCCTTGCGGACGTTCGAAAGCATCGCATCGATATCCGGAAGATCTGTTCTGATGCGCTGGCCTTTTCGGGAAGGTACCGTTTCGGAAGACGTCAGGGCATACATGACCCGTGTCCATCTGGCGCAGGACTGCCGCTCCGTTCTTGCGATCGGTTCGGAGCTGCGCCGGCGGGGTATCAGGGCGCCGGAAACCCTTTCGGTCGACCTTGAAAATGGCCTCGTCCTTTCCGAGGACTTCGGCAGCGAGACGATCGTGGTCGATGGCCGTCCGGATCCTGCGCGCTACCGAATTGCTGTCGAAATCCTTGTTCACCTCCACCGGCAAAGTTGGCCAGAGAGCGTCCGGCTGAAGGAGGGAGGAACCTATGAGGTTCCTCACTACTCGGATGCGGCGCTCGTTGCGGAAGCCGCTCTGTTCGTGGACTGGTATGTCCCTGAAATCTCGGGACATCCTGTCGATGCGTGCTTGCGTGCGGAATTTGCTGCTCTTTGGCAGCATAACCTGGATCGTATTTCCGGTGCGCAAAGGGGATGGGTGCTTCGGGACTTCCATTCACCCAATTTGTTGTGGCAGGAAGCGGCCGGCGGCATCGACAGGATCGGATTGATCGATTTGCAGGATACGGTGATCGGGCCCGTCGCCTATGATGTTGCCTCTCTTTTACTGGACGCTCGAACCGAAATGAGTATCGAGCTGGAAACCAGTCTGTATGATGCTTATGTCTCCGGGATGGAGAAGCAGTCTCCGGGGTTCGACAGGGCCAGCTTTTCAGACGCCTATTCGGTACTGGCGGTTCAGCGTGTTTCGAAGATCCTCGGGATCTTCGTCAGGCTGGCGCGACGTGATGCCAAGCCGGCTTATTTGAGCCATTTGCCGCGCATGATAGGCTATCTGGATCGCGTTCTTGAAAGGCCGGGTATGTCAGGCTTGAAAGACTGGTACAGACGTTTCCGGCACTGAAAAACAGGTCGTGCGATGCCGGGCACAATCATTCGAGTGAAAAAATGAATCAACAGCGCTTCCGCCCATCAAAAGCAATGATCCTGGCCGCAGGCCTCGGCAAGAGGATGCGGCCACTGACCGCGACCACGCCCAAGCCGCTGATCGAAGTCAATGGCCAGGCGCTGATTGACCATGGTATGGACCGGCTGGCCGCGGCAGGAGTAAGGACATGCGTGGTCAACGTGCATTACCTTGCCGATCTTGTTGAAGTTCACGTGCGTCGCCGCAGTGACATGGAAATCCTCATCTCCGATGAACGCGAGCAATTGCTGGAAACCGGTGGCGGCATCAAGAATGCGCTCCCGCTTCTTGGTGCAGATCCGTTCTTCCAGTTGAATGCCGACACCTGCTACTGGATTGAAGGCGTCAAACCGAACCTGGAACACATGGTTGATGCCTGGGACGAGGACCGCATGGATGCGCTTCTTTTGGTCGCCGAAACCGTCAAGTCCGTCGGGTACGCCGGCCGGGGAGACTTCGAAATGTCGAAAGACGGCAGTCTTACCAGGCGGTTGGAAAAAGGCGTGACACCCTTTGCCTATGCAGGTGCGGCGATCCTGCATCCGCGGTTTTTCGAGGGCGCGCCGGAAGGACCGTTCTCGATGAATATCCTGTTTGACCGGGCAATCGAATCAGGGCGCCTGTTCGGCGTTCAGATGGAAGGGTTGTGGCTTCACATAGGCACACCGGATGCAATCAGGGCTGCGGAATATGCGGTTGGTGGAAGCGCCGCCTAGGCAGTGCGCTCACAAACGAGGTCGAGGTAGTGCTGGAAACAGCAAAATTCGACCGGGAAAGGCGCAATGAGCAATGCTTCTGCCAGCCGAACCGCCTGGCAAAGCAGATCAAAGCCGTCTTGGTGCCGCCTGGCGATGAGGTGGATTAGCCTGGCATCAGCGTCGCAAGCTCTTGAAAATCGGGTGGTTTCCTGCAAGCTTGCGCCTTGTATCAAGGCAAATCTACATTCACCGATTCAATTTCGTTTGTGAGGGTTTGGCCGGGAGCCCAATAGAAGAACACGGAGCCTCTTGATGGATCCAGATCGGCTCATATCCGAGGCACGGAGCGACGTTCGATGCCGAGTGCCGGGACTGCTCCGCAGCAAGGGAGATGGGTCGAGTTTCAGGCCTGCCGGGCAACATCGCATGCTGCTGGTTTTCAACCGGGCCACATCACGGACCGCGCGCAAATCATCCGGCACCCAATGGAACGCCGGTCAGATGCTTCGCCAGTTGGAAGGCGGACAACTTTGCACTTCAAAACACGTGCGAACTGATGCAAGCCGATTGTGTCGGCACAACCGAAGACCGGGTCGAGCGGCTCCGTATTCTTCAAAAGGGTTTTAGGATGGCCGAGCGCGCGCGTCTCTTTTCCGTTCCGCCATCTGTTCCCTTCCTCGAAACTCTCGTCGACAAGCTTGTTGAAGGCGCCCTGGTTCCGGGATTTTGTCCCTTGGACAATCCACACCTTTTGCCTTCGGTGACACTGTATCTGCCGACGCGGCGCTCTGCACGGCTGCTTCCGCAGGTCTTTCAGAAGAAGTTCGGTGGAAAGCCGGTGCTTCTGCCTGTTATCAGGCCCGTTGGCGATGCGGATGAAGACGCTCAGAGCCTCACAGCTGACATCGATCTTGCGCCCCTGCCGCCGGCGATGCCCCTGCTTGAGCGTCACCTGGCAATGACCCGGCTCGTCAAGGCCTGGAAGGGAACCCTGCGCCGGGAAGCGCTGAGCTTGCGTCTGGACGAACCCCTGGGTGTTCCCGCTTCCACTGCGGATGCCGCCTGGCTCGCCGCAGATCTGCTGTCACTGATGGACGAGGTTGAGACCGAGGAGGCGGACTGGAGTGAACTGACCGCGCTCGTTCCGGAGGATTTTGCGCGCTATTGGCAGATCACGCTGGATTTTCTGAAGATCGTGCAGGAAGCCTGGCCGGCCCACCTTGCCGAACGGGGGCAGATGGATCCGAAGGCGCGCAGGTCCGCGCTGATACGGCGGGAAGCTCAGCGTCTTGCAAAGGCAGCACCTGGAAACCCCGTCATCGTCGCCGGGGTCACCGGATCAGTGCCTGCGACTGCAGAACTTTTGAAAGTTGTTGCCGGATTGAAGCAGGGCGTCATCGTGCTTCCGGGGCTTGATCAGCATCTCGATAACAGGTCCTGGGCAACGCTCGGGCAACGTAGCGCCGGGGCATCGACAAATGCCGCGCGGATCGGCATGGGCATGGCGACCTTGCCGTCTCATCCGCAATATTCGCTCAAGCAACTGCTCGACCGGCTCGGTGTTTCCCGTCCTGATGTCGCAACTCTCGGGGAGATTCCCGATCGTGCCAGGGGACTCAGGGAAACTCTTGTGTCCGAAGCCTTGCGGCCCGCCGATACCTCAGACGCCTGGACCGGCTTTCTTGAGGAAACGGAACCTTCCGATCGTGCAGAAGCTCTCGGGGATGTGGCAATTCTGGTGGCGCGCAACGAAGCGGATGAAGCCCTGAGCCTGTCGATTGCCTTGCGTGAAGCGATTGAGCGGAATGAAATTTCGGCGTTGATTTCGCCGGACAGGATGCTGACCCGCCGTGTCGCGGCAGAACTGTCACGATGGAACATCCAGGTGGATGACAGTGCCGGGCGTCCGCTCGACCAGACTGCTCCGGCGATCTTGTCGGTCCTTGCAGCAAAGCTTGCCTTGAATGGATGTGAACCGATCGACCTTCTGGCGTTGCTCAAGCACCCGCTCGCACGTTTCGGTTTGCCGTTCAAGGATATCCGTTCCGCCGCGCGTGCATTGGAACGCGGCGTCATCCGTGGTCCGCGTGCAAAACCCGGAACCGGCGGTTTGCGTGCTGCGGTCGAAGCCAGCCGCGAGGACGTGGACAACACACACATACCGCGCTGGAAGAAAGTGCACGAAGCGGACTGGGATGTGATTGTCGACCTGGTCGACAGGCTCACGGTCGCCCTCGCACCATTGGAAGATCTCAGCGGAAGCACTGAATCGATCTCGGTCACGGACCTTGCACGGCTGCATATTGAGGTCATCCAGGCCGTGGCGACGGACGACGCCAGTTCTTTTGAGGAGCTATATGCGGGAGAGGCGGGTGAGGGCCTCGCACAGTTTCTGAGCGATCTTCTTGAAGGTGGATCGAGCGGCCTGGAGGTGCCACCCGGCGAATGGCCGACCGTGTTGCCTGCATTGATGGCGGGACAGGCGGTGCGCCGAAGGCTTCCGGGAGATCAGAGGGTACAGATACTCGGTCCGATGGAGGCGCGTCTTCAGACATTTGATTTCGTGATCCTGGGCGGGCTCAATGAAGGTATCTGGCCGCAACGAACCCGCAATGATCCCTGGTTGAGCAGACCCATGAAGCGGGACATCGGTCTGGAGCCGCCGGAAAGGCGACTTGGTGCTGCGGCCCATGATTTCGCTCAGGGGCTCGGAGCAAGACGGGTACTCCTGTCTCGAGCCGCACGCTCTGACGGCGCCCCCACGGTCGCTTCCCGCTGGCTGCAGCGACTGACGACGCTCGCAGGTCCCGACGCAACCCGTTCGATGGAGCAGCGCGGAAGTACATACGCAAAACTGGCCGGTCTTCTGGACCAGCCGGATGGTCCGGTTCGCCCGGCAAAACGGCCCGTTCCAGCTCCCGCTCTCGGCGCAAGACCGAAATCGCTGTCGATTACGGAGATCGAGCGACTGATCCGCGATCCCTATGCGATCTATGCCCGTCACGTCCTGGAACTGCAGGCGGTGGATCCCATCGGCGGCGAACCGGGAGCGGCCGACAAGGGAACCCTGATCCACGATGCCCTTGCCGAGTTTCTCGCGACCTGGTCGGGACCGTTTGATGACAGCGCCGTTGCAGCCCTCAAGGAGATCGGCGAAAAACTATTCGAGCCTCTCGATGCCTTTCCGGCCGTTCGGGCGCTGTGGTGGCCACGGTTCCAGAAGATTGCGACAGGATTTGTGGCCTTTGAGGAACGGCGTTCGAAAGCGGTCGATGAACGGTTTCTGGAGATTGGTGGCGGTGTGGAACTCACGCTGCCGGGGTTCGATTTCCGGCTGCGGGGACGCGCGGACCGTATCGATCTTCTGACAACCGGAGACCTGGCTGTCATTGACTACAAGACAGGGCAGGTCCCGTCCCAGAAACAGGTCGATGCGCTGTTGTCTCCCCAGTTGCCACTGGAAGCTGCCATGATCAGGAGGTCCGGGTTCAAGGATGTTCCATCGGGAAAGCAGATCTCGGAACTGCTCTATCTGCAGCTGAAAGACGGCGCTGATCCGGTTTCACGCAATCCCAGGGAAACATCCTTGGAAGACCTCGTTGAGGATGCCTGGCAACGCCTGGAACAATTGATCGCCTACTATTGCAATCCGGAAACCGGTTACCTCTCCCGTGCCCGGGTCATGCGGGGAAGGGCGATGGATGGTGACTACGATCACCTGGCACGCACCCAGGAATGGGCGTTGGGAGGCGAGGAACCGACATGAGCGGCATTCAGGTTCCCGAACTGACCAGAAAACGCCAGGACCTTGCCTCTCGTCCGCGCGCATCGGTATGGGTGAGCGCCAATGCCGGTTCCGGAAAGACATTCGTGCTGTCGCGCCGGGTGGTCCGGCTGTTACTGGACGGGACAGACCCGAGCCGCATTCTGGCGCTGACGTTCACAAAGGCTGCGGCGGCGGAAATGGCGAACCGCGTCTTCGGCAACCTCGGAGCCTGGGTGACCATGCCCGATGAAACGCTCGCCGCCGAGCTTCGGGACATTGAGGGGCGCAAGCCCGATGCTGCGCGGCTGGCAATGGCGCGTCGGTTGTTTGCGCGGGCGCTGGAAACACCAGGTGGTCTGAAGATCCAGACGATCCACGGATTTTGCGAAGCCTTGCTTCACCAGTTCCCGTTGGAAGCAAACGTTGCCGGGCATTTTTCAGTGCTTGACGACCGGGTTGCCGCTGAACTGATGGCAGAAGCGCGCGGGACCGTACTTCACCGGGCGGAATCTGAACCGGCCAGTCCCCTTGGCCAGGCACTTGCTTCCGTCATATCGCTCATGAGCGATGGCGGCGCACAGAAGGCGCTGGAGGAACTGATCCAGAGCCGTGATGCGTTCCGCCGCTGGACGGTTGACGCAGGCAGCCTTGACGACGCTCTTGAAGAACTTGCAGGGCTTTTGGGTGTTGACGGGTCCGACCGGCTTGACGAATTCGACGCGCGTTTCATGACCGGCTGTCCGTTCGATCGGAACACCTGCCTGAGTTACGCGGAAGCCTTGAGAACGGGGCCCAAGACAGATCAGGCGCGTGCCGAAGCACTCGTTGAGGCTGCCCGTCAGAAAGACCCAGAAAATTTCCGTGAGGCGTGGCTGCCGGTCTTTTTGACATCGAAACTGGATCCTCGAAAATCGCTCGCGACCAAAAAGGTGGCTGCCAGTTTCCCCGAGGTGATGGAAGCGCTGGTTGCCGAGCAGTCGCGGTTGCTTTTGCTTTTGGAGGAACGCCGAAAAATCGCCACGTTCGAGGGGACTTCGTCTCTGCTCCGGTTGGCAGATGCCGTGATACGGCACTATGAACGTGCCAAGACAGCACGAGGCTTTCTCGATTTTGAGGATCTGGTCGTCAAGACGGCAACCCTGCTGCAGAAATCGGATGCTGCACAATGGGTCCAGTACAAGCTCGACCAGGGGCTTGATCATATTCTCGTCGATGAAGCACAGGATACCAGCCCGCGGCAATGGGACGTGGTCACTTCGCTCGCCTCTGAATTTTTTGTTGGAGCCGGGGCGCATGAACGGACCAGAACACTCTTTGCGGTCGGTGATGAAAAACAGTCGATCTATTCCTTCCAGGGCGCTGTCCCGGCCTATTTCGATGCCATGCGGCGCGCATTTTCGAAGCAGGCAGATGCTGCGGAGCAGGAATTTCATTCGGTCAATCTGCAATTGTCCTTTCGTTCGACACCCGACGTGCTCGGTGCCGTTGACAGGGTCTTTCAGGAGGAATCCGCCCATCGTGGTTTGTCTCAGGAGGTCAGTGCTCCGGTACATGAAGCCATCAGGCGGGATCCCGGAATAGTGGATCTCTGGCCTCTCGAGGTGGAAGCTGACATCGAGGAACCCGAGGACTGGCGGTTACCGGTCGATCATGTCGGGTCCGGTAGCCCGATGCTGAAGGTTGCAAGGCGAATTGCAGCGCAGATCGCCGGCTGGATGCGCGAAGGCACAGCGGATCCGGGAGAAGTAATGATCCTGGTGCGCAAGCGGGGGCCGTTTGTCGAAGCGCTCAACCGGGAACTCAAGGAACTGAATGTTCCCGCGGCCGGCAGTGACCGCCTGGTTCTGACGGACCACATAGCGGTTCAGGACCTTGCTGCGCTCGGGCGGTTCATGTTGTTGCCTGAGGACGATCTGTCTCTGGCCGCTGTGCTGAAGTGCCCGCTGTTCGGTCTGACGGACGAAAACCTGTTCGAAATAGCCAGGGAAACGCCGGCGAAAATTCGTCCCGGTACATTATGGCAGATGCTGGTGAAGCGGTCGGAAACGTCCCCGCAATGGCATGCCGTGAGGACCCGGCTGGAAGATTGGCGGGCCCGTGCCGACTTCGTTCCGCCTTATGAATTCTACTCCCGGCTTCTGGGGAGCGATGGCGGCCGCAAGGCGTTCCGCGCCAGGCTTGGCGTCGAAGTGGATGATGTTCTGGACGAGTTTCTGGCTCTGACGATCGCCTATGAACAGGCCGGGACGCCAGGCCTGGAAGGGTTTCTTGCCTGGATGGCTGCTGCTCCGACGGAAATCAAGAGAGAGCTGACCAACACCAAGGGCATGGTCAGGATCATGACGGTTCACGGCTCCAAGGGGCTGGAAGCAAAGATTGTCGTGCTCGTTGACCCCGGTGCTGCGCCCGTCAGCGTCATCCATGACCCCTCTTTTTTGCCACGCGAACGACTGGCAAACGAATTGCTGCCTCCCGCATTGATCTGGCTGCCGCCGAAAGCCAGCCGGACACCCTGGCACGACGAGGCGGTTGAGACCCTGCGCGAGGCTCAGGCCCAGGAGTACCGGCGCCTGCTTTACGTCGCACTGACCCGCGCCGAGGATCGACTGATTGTGTGCGGCTGGGAGCCGAAACGGGGGGCTCATGAAGAATGCTGGTATTCGCTTGTCGAGCGGGCTCTGAAACCTGAGGCACGGGAATTGAGCGACCCGTCAGGGAATGTTGTCGCCTGGCGTTGGCAAAAAAGCGCATCGGACAATGCGCTGGATGTTTCGGAAGAAACACCGGTTCTGGAACAGCAGCCGGAAGATCGTCCGGCAAGCCTGCCCGGCTGGTTGACAGAAACCGTTTCACCATTGCCGAAGAAAAAACGGCTGCAACCCTCAAAAGCCTTCGAGGAGATGGAGGAAAAGGACGGTGTCGTTCCTGTTCCGGCGGCCTCCCGGTTGCTGGCAGGCACGGAACCGGCCTCCTGGCCGCTGGAACGCGGACGTCTTGTGCACCGGTTGCTGGAACTTCTGCCCGGTGTTCCAGTTGATGAGCGCATTTCAGCTGCCGAAAGGTTCCTGAAGCAAGCGTTGAAACCACAGTTTTCCGGGAACAGGAAGAAGCTTCTGAAAGAAGTGGTCGCCATCGTGCAGGGCGAAGCCTTCGCGCCGCTTTTCGAAGGCGATGCGCAGGCAGAAGTTCCTCTTGTTGGAACGATTCGCGCCGCCGATGGCACGGAAGTGGAGGTCTCAGGGCAGATTGACCGGTTGTTGGTGGAGGATAAACGGGTTGTGATTGTGGATTACAAGACGAACCTCTACCCACCTTCTACAACGGATGCGGTTCCGCTCGAATATCGGGCGCAGCTAAGTGTTTACAGGGAGTTGCTGTGCCAGATTTTCCCCGGTCGTGACGTCCGGGCATATCTCTTGTGGACCTCAGGTCCGTCGTTGATGGAGATTCCCGGCGATATTCTCGACAGAACCCTCGCCTCGCTGAAGCCAGACGGCAGCGCGGCTTGACGAGGGGCGTGGCGCTACCTACGTTCGGGCCAACTGACACGTTTACATAGGGTAGGCGTGAGACATCGAACCACGAGATCTTGATATGGCGACCACCCAAGTTACCGATGCTTCCTTCGAAGCCGAAGTTCTGAAATCAGAAGATCCTGTTGTCGTAGACTTCTGGGCCGAATGGTGCGGTCCGTGTAAAATGATTGCACCGGCCCTTGAGGAAATCTCCGAGGAGATGAACGGGGCGGTGAAAATCACCAAGCTCAACATCGACGAGAACCAGGACATGGCCATGAAGTATGGCGTCCGTTCCATTCCGATGCTGATCCTGTTCAAGGATGGCGAGCCCATGGCAACCCAGGTGGGAGCCGCTCCGAAGGGCAAACTGTCTGACTGGATCAAGAGCGCAATCTAATCTGGATTTGCTGCGGTTGCTCCGGCAGCGGAGCAGATGAACGCATCCGGCGGACAGGCAACGGCGTGTCCGCCGATTTGCTTTGAAATCTCTGCAACCGGTCGTATAAGCATCCGCAAACAGTTTGAGCCAAACGGAACATTCATGAGTGACGAGAACAAAACCCCGGAAGAACAGCCGTCAGGCGTAACTCCGGAGACCGAAGCCGCGGCATCGAGCCCGGAAACGGCAGAAGCAGACGCGGTTGATCCGACAGAGGTTCTGAAGTCCGAGAACGCAGATCTGAAGGATCGGGCCCTGCGGACCATGGCGGAGATGGAAAATCTGCGCCGGCGGACCGAAAAGGAAGTCAAGGATGCAAGGCAATATGCCGTATCGGGCTTTGCGCGTGACATGCTGACGGTATCCGACAACCTGCGCCGGGCGCTCGAAGCGCTGCCGGAAGACGACCGGAAGAACGCTGACGCCGGCGTTGCGGCCCTGATCGACGGCGTCGAAATGATTGAACGTGATCTGCTCAACCAGCTCGAAAAGAATGGTGTGAAAAAGCTGGATCCGGAAGGTCAGAAATTCGACCCGAACTTCCACCAGGCCATGTTTGAAGTGCCGAACACCGAAGTGCCGAACAATACAGTTGTTCAGGTCATGCAGGCAGGCTACGTCATCGGTGAGCGTGTTCTGCGCCCGGCAATGGTCGGCGTATCCAAGGGCGGTCCCAAGGAAGTGCCGCAGCCACAGTCCGAAGGAAACGGCGATGCGGGCCAGACCGTCGACAAGAGCGCTTGACGGCAATCCCTTTTGACTCTTTTCTTGAAAGCCGCTTTCGACTGGCGTTGAAGCGGCTTTTTTGTTGGAGAACACGATGCTGCTTCAGCTGCTCGATTACCTGGGAGTGGCCGTTTTCGCGGCAACCGGCGGCATTGTTGCCTCCCGCAAACAGCTTGATTTTATTGCACTACTGTTTTTCGCGACGGTAACAGGCATCGGTGGAGGCACCTTGCGGGACCTCTTGCTGGGAGTCCCGGTTTTCTGGGTCGAGAACGAAGCCTATGTCCTCGTCTGTCTGTTCGTCAGCATCGTCGTCTGGTTTTTTGCGCATCTGATTGAGCGTTTGAACAAACCACTGCGCTGGGCCGACGCGATCGGGATTTCGGCTTACTCGGTCATGGGGGCTGCCAAGGCCATGTCCGTCGGAGACACGGTGCTTGTGGCGGTGCTGATGGGAGTGGTGACGGCGACGTTTGGCGGAATAATCCGCGATACGATCGCAGGCGAGGCGTCTTCCATCGTCAAGCCTGAAATCTATGTCAGCGCGGCTTTTGGCGGCGCTGGCAGCTTCGTGCTTTTGGCGGCATTGGGTACACCGCAGATCGTCGCGGCATGTCTGGCGGCAGCTGTGGCCCTGATCCTGCGTGGTGGCGCGATCCTGCGCGGATGGACGTTGCCGGGATATGGGACGAGGCGCGACGGTTAGGTTCATTTCCATTCATGCATTGGGCCATGGCCTTGGCGCCTCAATGGCGCTAGCCTGTTGACCATCGTATTTGTTGCCAAGTGGAGGTCGTGATGGTTGAACACGGTATTTTTTACTGGAATGAACTGATGACCAGGGACACGGAAAAAGCCAGAGCGTTTTACGGCAAGTCCATTGGGTGGACGTTTGCGGAAATGCCGATGGAAGGTGGCAGCACTTATGTGGTTGCAAACCTTGGTGACAAACACGTCGGAGGCATGTTCCTGATGGAAGGTCCTCACTTCGATGGTGTTCCCGAACACTGGATGTCCTACATTGCCGTCGACAATGTCGATGAACGCCTCGAACTGGCAGTCGCTCATGGTGGAGAGGTTCTCAGACCACCGTTCGATGTGGAAGGCATCGGCCGGATAGCTATCCTCAAAGACGCCGGCGGCGCCGTCATGGGATGGATGACCCCGGCGGAAATGACTGGATGATGTTTGGGAAGAAACAACAAAGCCGGTTCCCTGGGAACCGGCTTTCGTTTGGCTTAATAGACAAGCCCCGACGTGGCTGAAACGTAAAAGATCAGACCGATCGCAATCGCTGGAAGGCTTGCCGAATAGGCAAGGGTCGTCAGCATGTTCTGCTCCTTTGCAAAACGGCGTTGGCAAAGCGTATTCCCGGCTGCCGGTTGTTTCGGCAGGCCCCCAGGTATCCGCTTTGATGAATCATCCTCCACTGCGCACTTATGTGGGAATTGTCGGGGAATATTCCAGATCTCAGGATCTCAAAAAAATGTGTGTGGCGATTGCAAAGTCCGCCAGACCTGTCCGCGTTCCGGGGAGAAAAAGCGTTCTTTGGCCATAGTAGCGCCTGCCTGCCTTTGATCCCTTGGCCAGATCCGAAAGGTCTGCCGCCCACTCCAGTTCTGCACGCGCGGGCGCCGTAAGATCGGACGAAAACAGTCGGGACTCTTGAAGCAACTCGGAGGAAAGCGTAGCTGAAGGATCCAGGATATCGACGTGACATCCGACCGGCGGATCAAGATAGGTCAGGGTGTCATAGCTGCCGGTGCTGTTGTCGGGACCTGCCACGCAGATAATGTCTGCGCCTTCTTGTGCCGCATGAATTTCGGAGGTTACCCCGAAATGAACATTGCCAAGTTCCGGCTGGTTCGAGGCTTTCTTGCGAACTTCGGGCGATGTTCCGGCGAACAGGATGGATGTCAGGTTCCGAACTGTCGCATAGGCTGAAAGTAGACGTGGCAGGCGAAGGTCGTCACCGATCACGAGCAACCGTCGTGCATCCTCGCGCGACAGGTAGGATGCTGCGAGCGCATGAACACCGGCGGTTCGCCAGGTTCTCATGCGCATGCCGTCAACGAGCGCTATCGGCTGGCCGCCTGTCCCTGAATAGAGAAGATAGAGGTTGGAAGCGAAACCCTTGTTCTCAGGAAGGTCCAGATTCAGGCTGCAGCCGATATATCCGCGTGTCACATCATTTTGATCGGCAAAGTTCGTCCATGCGGGTTGGAGAGTGAGGTGCCCCGCCAGTTGGTCAAGCCGGTCGATCCTTAAATCCGGAGCAACTGGCGCGACAACATTCGAACGGAACGCCCGTCGAAGTGTCTCGAGAACATCCCGATCCTCAAGACAGGCATCGATCTCATCGCTTGAGATAATTCGCATTCATCAGCAGATTCTAGGCCGCAGATCGATTGCCCGGTCTCGGCAATCCCTTGACACCTGTGGCAGGTTGATTTGCAGCGGACATCTCGCGCAGCTGATCGGCTTCCTTATGCCATTTGTCGGCTTCGCGCCGCTTGACCCGCGCTTCCTTGCGCCACCGGCCCTGTCTCGCCCAGGCTCCAAGTCCGCCGACAATAATACCGACGCCCAGGCTGGCGAAAATCACCCAGAACAACGGAACATCGGGAATTGTCAGTCTGGGGTCCTGAGGGTCGAACGGATTCAGTGACAGGGAAACCGTATGCCTGTTGGCCACGGACAAGGGGACCAGAACCACCGCGATCGCAAACAGGATCACATTCTTGATGAAACGGGTCACAGCGGTCTCCCGGAATGGTCAGTATGGAACTCGAATTGAAACGGGTGATCGTGCGAACCGGATTCAGTCGTCGCCGTGATCAACACCGTCATTCAAACGTATACGCATTTCCTTACCGGTTTTGAAGAAGGGAACGTGTTTCTCGTCCACTTCCACTTTTTGTCCGGTGCGGGGATTGCGCCCGATGCGTGCCGGGCGGTTCTTTACGGAAAACGCTCCGAAGCCGCGAAGCTCGACACGGTCTCCGCGCATGAGCGCCTCCGTGATTTCATCCAGGATCGCATTGACGATATTCTCGACATCCCGCTGGTAGAGATGCGGATTCTGTTCTGCGATATGCTGAACCAGCTCAGATTTGATCATGGAGAGCCCCCTGGCTTACGGTTTTTGTTCTGCCGCGTCAGAAGCCTGCCAAACGGATACGAGCCCGTCAAGCGTAAGGCCTCGAGGAATCAGCCCCTTAGCGTCATTTAACGGGTTTATGATGGCAGATCCGATGCCTTTTCCGAATTCACGGGAGATCCGGGAGGAAAACGGCAACTCGTCAAGATTTTCATTTGTCGTCCAGGTGACGACCGGAAGATCCTTGGTCACACCCTTTTCCGCGACCAGCCATTCGACAGCTTTGTCTTCGCCACCGATGGCATCAACCAGCTTGTTTTCCAGCGCGGAGTGGCCGGTCAGGACGCGACCGTTGGCAAGTTGTTTCGCCGTCGCGGGGTCCAGCTTTCGTCTTTCGGCGACCAGTCCGACGAACCATTCATAAGAGTCATTTACAAGAGACTGCAGCATGGCGCGCGCCTGCGGACTTGCTTCCGAATAGAAATCAGGTTCGGCTTTCAAAGGTGCACTCTTGACCGCCTCCATTTGAACGCCGACTGTCTCCAGAAGCTTTTCAAGGTTGCCGAATTGAAACAGCACGCCGATCGAGCCGGTAATCGTGTTGTAGCGCGCAACGATGTGATCAGCCGCCAGGGCAACCATGTAGCCAGCGGACGTTCCGATCGTGCGGATCTCGGCGACCACCGGTTTCTTTTCGGCCAGGTCACGCAACGCCAGGTAAAGCGCTTCGCCGCCGGTGGTGCTGCCTCCTGGCGAATTGATGGATATCACGACGCCCTTGACCGCATCGGCCTTGCTGATCTTCTCGATCATCTGCAATGTTTTACGGTTTTCGATGATCACGCCTTCAATTGGAATACGCGCGATATGTGCCGACCGCTTGGACAGGCCGGAAACACCGGAGACGTAGGCGAGGCCTGCGACAAGAGCTCCTGCGATCACGATGAATGTCGCGACGCGCCAGAAGGTCACTTTGCGCCGCAAACGTCGTCTATCCACCAGCGCGTCAACATCTACAGGCATGAACAGTTTGCTCCGACTAAGATCCTATGAAAACCAATAGCATACATAGGGTGAGTAGCGTGGAAATTGCAATCGCTTAATCCGACTTTGGCATCAGATTGCGGCGGTTTCGGGCAAGGGTGGCAATAATTCACGACTTATCCGGCATCTTGTCTCACTCGGAAACGGAGACCAGAAATGCGACCCAGAGATAACAGACGAGCAGGGATACGACGGTAACCGGCAGGACATAGCGCGTGAATTGCCAGAACTGGAAGGGGGTCACGCCGTGCTTTTCGCTTTGCTGAACAATGATGACGTTGCTGGCTGCGCTCAAAATGAACAGATTGCCGGCAAGCGTTGAAATACCGGACAAAAGCATCAACGTTGGAACATCGTGGTCCTGCAGAAGGTTCAGATAAATTTCCACCAACGGGACATTTGAGAAAACCTGACTGCCGAAAAACGATATGGACGTGACCAGAAGGGGGTCGCCCAGCTGGTCGTGCCAGGGGCTGAGCCATTCCTGCAAGGCACCCGATTTCAGCACGGCGCCGGTCACAATGAACATGGAAATGAAGAAGATCAGCGTGTGCCAGTCAATTTCCTTTACCAGTTGAACCCGTTGCGATGAAAATACAAACAGCGGGATTGCCGCAATCAGGCTCAGTGCACCGAGCGGCAGATCCGGCAGCCAGTCGCTGTCATGGGCGATGCTGTCCGTCAGAACAAGTACACACAACAGACCCGTGGCAAGAAGCGCGGGCCAGCGGCGCATTGTTTGTTCGTCCGGAGTGACATGTTCCGGAGCTCCTCCCTTCGGCGCTCTCTTGAAGCAGAACCAGAACCACAACAGCGTGAAGACGAGTGAAATCAGAGCCGGAACGGCGAGCCACTCGAGAAAGACGCCAACCGGATTGTTGAAGTGTCCGTCTGCGACGATCAGCAGGTTCTGGGGGTTGCCGACAGGCGAAAACATGCTTCCGACTGTCACGGAAACACAAAGGGCTATCAATGGCAGTGCTGCCGAAATGCCGAGGCTCGCCGCGATGGCAATGGCGATTGGTGTTCCGATCGCCGCGGCGGCATCGTTGGTCAGAACTGCCGAGATGGCGGTCACGAACAAGATGAAGAAGAACAGGATCTGCGGGATGGAACGTGAGTCGGCGCATATCCAGTTGCTGACCTTTTCCGATATCCCGGAAGCAAACAGGGCGTGAGAGATCGCGAAAACACCAAACAGGTAGGCAATTACATCCCAATCCACGGCACTCAGTGCTTCTGAAGGCGAAATATTACCTGTAACAAGCACGATAACTGCGCCGATTGTCATGATCATCCAGATCTTAAGCCAGTCTGGCAGCCATTGCCGGATCGCAATCATGAAAAACACAAATATAGATACAATTAAACTTAAAGGCATCTAACTATTTCTCATGGTTATTCTATTGAAGATGGTCGTTAGTCTATTTTTGCAAGGATATAAATGCAAAATTAAATTTCCGTTTGTGATAGTCCTGTACTACGTAAAATCTCATACCGGTTCCGGGGCGAAAGTCATGCAGTTGAATAAATCGTTGCTCGGCGTGAATTTCTTCGCCGGAGATGTCGTGGGCGGGATCGGCCCTTATCTCGCAATCTATCTTCTTACCCTTCAACACTGGTCGCCCGGCTCGATCGGCATCGCGCTCGCTGCCGGGAGTATTGCAACGGTCGTCATGCAATCACCGGCCGGTGCCATCGTCGACACCGTCAAGTGGAAGCGATCGTTGTTGATTTGCTGTGCCATAGCGATTGCATGCAGCACGATCGGCATTCTGGCGTTCAATGATGCTTTTGCGGTCTATACGGCACAGATTCTGATCGGCTCGGCGTCGGCCTTTCTTGGCCCCCTGATTGCCGCCGTTACCCTGGGGCTGGTTGGGCATGCCTATTTCACCAGGCAAACCAGCGCCAATCAGGCGTGGAACCATGCCGGCAACATGATTGCGGCGATTCTTGCGGCCATTCTTGCCTTGACCTGGTCAGCGCTCGGGGTTTTCTGGCTTGTGGCGGCCATGGCCTGCGGCATGATTGTCTGCGCGCTTTTGATCAATAAGGATGAGATTGATCACGACCTGGCCCGTGGCGGTGTCGCGGAGGAAAACGCGGGTGAAAAAAACCCGGAAGGCATCATGAGCCTTTTCGAAGACAAGCGGCTGTTTGTTTTCGCGATCTGTATCTTTCTGTTTCATTCTGCCAATGCCTCCATGTTGCCATTGGTCAGCCAGAAACTGTCGTCCAACAGTGACGCCGAACATGGAGTTGCCTTTACGGCGGCCTGTGTGATTGCCGCGCAACTGGTGATGATCGTCATGGCGATCTTCTGCGGAAAAAAAGCAGACGTCTGGGGGCGCAAGCCTTTGTTGTTGATTGCGTTTCTTGTGCTTCCGATCAGAGGAATTCTGTTCAGCCAGTTCGACAATACCTACGCGCTCGTTGCCATTCAGGCACTGGACGGCGTCGCCAACGGCATCTTCGCAATGGTGTTTCTCCTGGTTCTGGCCGATATCACCGTCGGGACGGGGCGGTTCAATTTCGCCCAGGGTGTTCTGGCAATGCTGATCGGGATCGGGGCATCCCTCAGCAACATAGTTGCCGAATATGTCGTGCAATACACCAGCTACACGGTCGGCTTCTTAAGCCTCGCGGCGACGGCGGCGGTCGGCCTTGTCATCTTTGTGGTGTTCATGGAAGAGACGCTGGTGAAGGAAAATCAAGCCACTCCCGAGGTCATCCCGGCGGACTAGCGTGGGCGTCGGCAAACTACGCATAAGAAAGCCCGCCTGATGGCGGGCCTTGCTGTTTGGTCGAACTTTTTCATATGCCATTCATGCATCGAAGTCAGCTGATCCCCGTCAGCTGAATCTCGAATGTCAGCGCTTTTCCTGCCAGCGGATGATTTGCGTCCATCACGACTTCGTCGTCGGAGATTTCGACGACGGTGACGGACATTGTCTGGCCGTTCTCGGTCTGCGCCTGCAGTTGCAGTCCGACTTCCAGCGGGATGTTGGCAGGTATCGTAGCGCGCGGCACCGTTTGCCTTGCTGCTGGGTCGGAAGGTCCATAGGCGTCTTCCGGTTCGATGCGCACGGTTTTTTCGTCGCCAACCTTCATTCCAGGAATCTCACGGTCGAGACCTGGAATGATCTGACCTGAGCCGACCGTGAATTCCAGTGGTTCGCGCCCTTCCGAGCTATCGAAAACTGAGCCGTCGTCCAGCGTGCCCTTGTAGTGTAGTTGTACCGTGTCGCCGCTCTTGGCCTCGGTCATGATGGGGTTCGCAATTCTGTCTGGAGTGAGATTTGAGACCGCGTGAACCAAGCGGGTACTCGACGTATGAAATTGAGCGTAAAGAATTGAATTGGAATGTAAAGACCAGTTGGGTCACTCGGGAAACAGGGTTTGAATTTCAGAGCTTGGTATGAACATGTCCGGGGAATCCGGCCGGATTCCGGCTGTGCGCATATCTGCGAACAAGTTTACTCGAGTCTTCAATCCTGATTTCTGGCGTTCTGAGTTTCCCTTTCAAATTAGGTCGGCGCAATCCTCCGCCACCGTTCGCGCTGAACCAGTAAAACACTTCTTCATGCGGCTTCTGAATACTCCCCTTCATTCGGGTGAAGTCGACTTCATCACGCAACGCAAACATGCCGAATTCGGCGTCGAGCGTTGGATGGGGAGCGTTGCAAACAAAACGAACGTACATGAAATCTAGGCAGGTTGGGCTTCGAGCGGCTGAAACGAAAGACAGGCTTTGACAGCGGTTCAAACTGACGAGGGGTGCAGACCAGGCGTCATGTGATTGTAGACGTCAATACCGCCAGGCAAAACAAAACCCGGCACCAGGTGCCGGGTTTCATGATTCAGGACGTCCAACTCAGCGTTTCGGCAGCGGGATCCACTCGGCGACGGAAACGTCCGCGTGCTGGAATTGGGGCATCTTTTCGCCAAGATCTCCCATGTTGCGCACATCCTGTTCATTGAGGAAGTCCTGGGTGATCAGGGTTGGCGGAACGATGACCTGCTTGCCCGGGTCTTCACCGGCGAGCATCAGGGCGAGTGTACGGACACTGACTTCGCCAACCACGGCAGGGTTGGTGGCGACCGTTGCTGCCCACGCGGAGTCCGGTTCGCGCATTGCGGAAATGTCGGCCGTTGAGACATCTGCGGAATAGATCTTGATATCCTGGCTCAGGCCGGCTTCGTCAACCGCGATTTTCACGCCTTTTGCAAACTCATCATAGGGCGCGAACACCACGTTGATCGTCGGGTTCGCCTGCAACACGGACCGCGCCTGGTTGGCAACGGAATTGGCGATCGGGTTGTCGAGCGTGCCGAACATGGCCGCTTCCTTGATGCCCGGGTTGTCTTTCTTGACTTCTTTCCAGGCAACATCCCGGCGATCAAGCGGTGCGATACCGGGAACATAGACATATCCCGCAGTAAAGGTATCACCGTTGTCCTTGATGGCCTGTTCAAGGGCCAGCTTGCCGAGCATGTAGTCGGATTGTTCGACCTGTGGAATGGCATCGTTTTCGACATTCACGTCAAAGGCGACAACCTTGATGCCGGCATCGACGGCACGTTGTGCGGCAGGTTTCATGGACTCTGTCAGCCCGTGCTGGATGACGATCCCGTCGACACCGAGCGCGATTGCCTGATCCACCATGTCGGCCTGAAGCGCGGCGTCCTGACGGCTGTCGAAGACCCGCAGATCGACGCCGAGGGCTTCGGCCTGTTTTTCGACACCTGACAGGTAGGATTGGAAGAAGTCACCGGTTGAGAGATAACGGACGAGCGCGATCTTTACCTCTTCCGGCTTGTCGAAAGGAGCCGGCATATCCGCAGCGAATGCGCTGCCTCCAGTGAAGCTAAGTCCGGCCACAAGGGCCATTTTCATCAAGTCACGTCTGAGCATATTGTTTCCTCCCAATATGAACGGCGCCTTGCGGGCGTCACGCTGTTCTCCTGCCGCCGCGTCGCGAGGACAGGTAGAACGTGAAAACGAGGGCCGCGACCAGAACGGCCCCCTTTACAAAATCCTGCATGTAGTACGGGGCATTCATCATGGTCAGGCCTTGCAGAAGAATTCCGACAAAGAGCGCGCCGGCGGCCGTCCCGAACGCGTTCGGACGTGCCGCGCCCAGAACTGCAAATCCAATCAGGGCGGCGGCCACGCTGTCGAGCAGAAGGTTGTTTCCGGAGGCGATGTCGCCGCGCCCGAGGCGTGCAGCCAGAAGGATGCCTCCGACGGACGCCAGCATTCCGGAAATCATGTAGGCAACGATCTTGTAACGATGGACATTCGTGCCGACGAGGCCTGCCGCCCGTTCGTTGGAGCCGATCGCGTACATCAGCCGACCGTGCCGGGTGTAGCCGAGAAACAGCCAGATCAGTAGGGCAATCAGCAGGAAAACCACGACCGGCACGGGAACCAGTCGATCCAGGAACAGGTCGAACCGATGGCGGCCAAGCCACAGGAACGCTGCCGAAAATGTGCCCTCGGCAACGGATCCGTCTTCAAGACTCATGCCGGTTGCGATGGAATTGCCCTGCGTCGGAATGCGCTGCAAGCCGATCAGAAGGAACATCATGCCAAGCGTTGCGAGCAGGTCCGGGACCCGCATCTTGACGATCAGAAGACCGTTCACCAGTCCGACGAGGGCGCCCATGAGAAGGCACACTGCAACGGCCACGAAGGCGGATTGTTCGAGAATGACCATCGTGTAGGCCGACAGCATCAGGGCGGAGGTCGCAACCGAGCCGATGGAAAGATCAAATCCGCCGACAACAAGCGTACAGGTCACGCCCAATGCCAGAATGCCGGTGATGGCGACGGACTGCAGAATGAAGACGGCAGAGCGCGGGCTGGCAAAGCCGCTTGCGTAAAGCGAAAAGAAGAGTGCGAGCCCGCCGAGCAGGAGCAGGAAGCCGTATTTGATGGCATAATCGAGTGCGTTCTTGTTCATTTTTCAAATATCATCCTGCGAGAGCCAGCCGCTCACCGGGGCCGGACACCTCCGCAACCAGGCTGTTCAGGTCCACGTTCTTGTTTTTGTGTTCACCGGCAATTGCCGCTTCGTTAAGAACGACGATCCGGTCTGCTATTTCCAGTGCTTCGTCGATCTCGGCAACGAACACCAGAGTTGTCCGCCCGTTTGCCGTTTGCCGGATATACCGCCCGATGTCGCGCCGTGCGCCTATGTCGACACCCTGAAAGGGTTCGTCGAGCAACAGGACCCTGGAGGCCTTGAGAAGCCATCGCCCGATCATGACCTTTTGCTGATTGCCGCCCGACAGCGTGTCGATGCCATCGGAATTGGCCTGGCAGACGACACCGATCTTGTCGATCATATCGTCCGTGGAACGACGTTGCGCCTTGTCGTTCAAAAACGAAAGACCGCTGAAGGCATTGAGGAACGGCACTGTCATGTTGTTGGCGATATCGAAATCGGGGACGACGGCATTCACGCTACGGTCCTTGGGAGACATGAACACGCCTTTTGAAACCGCATCGCCCGCCCCGCGCGGATGGTAGTCCTTGTCGTCGAGAAGGAGACGCCCTGCCACGGGCTCTGAAAGTCCGTAGATGATTTCAGCCAGACGGGTCTTGCCGGAGCCGAGCAGTCCAGTAAACGCGACAACCTCGCCCTCCCGGGCTTCGAAGTCGATTTCCCGGCTGTCGTCGAAAAGCTTCAGGCCTTCGATCCGCAAAACAGGTTCACCGCCTTCGACTGGATCGATATCCACTTCGGTCATCTGGTGTCCGAGCATGGCATTGACCGCGCCGACATAGTCGAGCGGTTCGGTCTCAAACAGGCCCGAAATGGCCCCGTCGCGCATGGAAATGATCCGGTCGGCCACCCGACGGATGTCCGACATGCGGTGGGAAATATAAAGGATAGCCACACCTTCCGCGCGCAGTCTGTCGATCAGCGCGAACAGGCGTTCTGCCTCCGATGACGACAGGGATGAAGTGGGCTCGTCGAGAATGAGCAGTTTCGGTGCCCGTGCCATGGCGCGTGCGATGGCGATCATCTGACGGTCGGCAACATCCAGGTCGGCGACACGCATGCGTACATCCATCGTCAGACCCATGCTTTCGGCGACGTCGCGTGCCTGGCGGCGCAGCTTCCTGTCATTGACGAACAAACCGACGCCGGGTTCCGTCAATCGGTCGAGAGTCAGGTTCGTCGCAACATCCAGGTCCGGGATCACGCCGTCGTCGATGGATTGGTGCACAGTAACCACGCCTTTTGAAATGGCGTCCGCCGCGTCGGTCGGGGAGAACGGTTCGCCGCCTAGCTCAATGTTGCCGGCATCGGCAAAGTGATAGCCACACAGCACCTTTACGAGCGTCGACTTGCCCGCACCGTTGGCTCCCATCAATGCCGTTACTTCGCCGGACCGCAAATCCAGATCGATGCCCTTGAGAACGTGATTCTGCCCGAAGGACTTTTCCAGACCGCGGAGTTTGCAGGTGACGTTTTTCACCGTTCCTCCCAAAATTTCACGAGCTCCACTCCCGTTGGATAGTGTTACAACATGCAATATAGTCATTTGTCAACCAAGTTGACTTTTGAACAATCTTGATCATTATCGGGACGGAAACAGGGAGGAATGATCACAGTCATGGATACGCCGGACCAGTATCAGCCTTTGACGCCGGAAACGCTCGGAGCCCGTCTTGGCTCGATTGACGCCGTTGCTGAACGGATCGGATCCGATCCGGCAGGTTGGATTGTGCGCGAAGTTGGCGACGGCAATCTGAATCTGGTTTTCATTGTAGAAGGCCCGGAAGGCACCGTCATCGTCAAGCAGGCTTTGCCATATGTCCGCCTCGTCGGGGACAGCTGGCCATTACCGCTTTACCGCGCCTTTTTTGAAAACCATGCCCTGGTGCGGCAGTCGGAAAGGGACCCCGGATCCGTTCCGGAGATCCACTATTTCGACGAATCGCAGGCGCTGATCGTCATGGAATTCCTGGCGCCGCACAAGATTCTGCGCCGGAAACTGATCGAGGGTGAAAAGGTCGAGGGGCTTGGTGACTTTCTCGGCAGGTTCTGTGCCCGCACGGCATTTCGCGGGTCCGAGCTTTCCATGAAGAGTCCCGACAAGAAAAAGGACGTCGGCCTGTTTGCCGGCAATGTTGAAATTCCGGCAATCACCGAGGCGCTGGTTTTTACCGATCCATATCACGATGCGGAAATGAACCATCACACCGACGGTCTCGACCTGGTCGTTTCTGGCTTGCGGTCCGATGCGCGCCTGAAGGCGAAAGTGCAACGCCTGATGATGAAATTCGCCTCGAACACCGAAACAATGGTGCACGGCGACCTTCACAGCGGGTCGATCATGTCCACCGGAACGCAAAGTCGCATTATCGACCCCGAATTCGTCCAGTACGGCCCGATGGGTTTCGATATCGGCATGCTTCTGGCGAACTTCCTCATGGCCTATTTCAGCCAGCCGGCGCACAGGGAAGCAGCCGGTCTGGACGACTATCAGGAATGGCTCCTGTCCGTCATCGCGGAAACGGTGAACACATTCGAGGAAGAATTCGATCATCTCTGGAAAACCGAACGCACCGGCATGCTCTACCCGGTAGCCTTGTTTGAAGGGCAGGGGCATCAGTCAGAGGAGGCGTGTGCAGACCTTCTTGCGGAGATCTGGGCCGAAGCCCTCGGCTTTTGCGGTATCGAGATGCATCGCCGCACGCTTTCCCTTGCCCATAACGCCGATTTCGAAGAAATCGAGGACAAGGAAGTAAGGGCAGCGTTGGAAGCGCGCAATCTCCAGATGGGCGCGGACCTGATCCGGAACGCCGGCACCCTCGGGTCCGTGGAAGAATTGCTGACGCTTGCACGCCAGGTCAACAAGAAGGACATCCTATGAAGGTCAACGGAACCCATTACCGCTCGCTTTGGTGGGATGAGGACAAGGACGCGCTGCAAATAATTGATCAGCGCTGGCTACCGCACGAGTTTCGGGTGCAGCAGGTCAACACGCTTCAGGATTTTGCTGACGCGATCGTTGAAATGCGCGTGCGCGGTGCGCCGCTGATCGGCGCCACCGCCGCCTATGGCATGGCCCTGGCCGCCGGGTCGGATCCGTCCGACGAAAATCTCGACAAGGCCTGGGAGTACCTGGACAAGACCCGTCCGACAGCCATCAATCTGCGCTGGGCGCTCAATCGCTGCCGCGCAAAACTGAAGGCGCTACCCGAAGGCGATCGTGCGGCAGCGGCATTGCAGCTCGCTCACGAGATTTCCGACGAAGACGTGGACATCAATTACCGCATTGGCCAGAACGGACTGGAAATTATCCGCAGGATCGCGTCCGGAAAACCCGATGGCGAACCTGTCCGAATACTCACTCATTGCAATGCGGGTTGGATCGCCACAGTCGACTGGGGAACCGCAACGAGCCCGATGTATCAGGCGCATGACGAAAATATTGCGATCCATGTCTGGGTTGACGAAACACGTCCGCGGAACCAGGGCGCCCTGACGTCCTGGGAACTCGGCAGTCACGGGATTGCGCACACATACATAACCGACAACGCGGGCGGGCACCTGATGCAGCACGGCCAGGTCGACCTTGTCATTACCGGAACAGATCGTACCACCCGTCGTGGAGATGTCTGCAACAAGATCGGCACATATCTGAAGGCGCTTGCGGCAAAGGCAAATGATGTTCCGTTTTACGTCGCACTGCCTTCGCCGACGATTGACTGGACCGTGGAGGACGGGGTTGCCGAAATTCCGATCGAGGAGAGACTGGAACGTGAGGTAACTCACGTCCAGGGGCTGACCGAGGATGGGAGGATCGGGCAGGTGCAGGTTACTCCGCATGGTACGCCCGGTGGGAATCCGGCTTTCGACGTAACGCCGAACCATCTGGTAACAGGCCTTATCACCGAGCGTGGTGTGTGCGAGGCGAGTGCCGACGGGCTCGCCGGGCTTTTTCCTGACCTGGCGAAGGTTGCCAGGAGCGCATGAGCCCTGGCCCGTCCAAGTCTCGACTAACGGAATCCAGGGGCAATGCGCGTGGAGCGGCCGCGCGCGCACGCACGCAGGAGGACGCGATTGTCGAGGTCACCTGGTGTTACTATCAGGATGGAATGAACCAGAACGAGATTGCCGAACGTCTCGGAATTTCACGGGCCACGGTGGTCAATTATCTGGCGGAAGCCCGAAAACGGGATTATGTCCGCATCTCGCTCGACACCGATGTATTCCGAAATCAGGACTTGGCTCGTCGTCTTGTCGACCGGTTCGGGCTAGGGGATGCAGTGGTCATTCCATCTTCGCCTGATGGCGCGGAACAGTCTCTGGAGCGCGTGACCCGTGCGGTAGCCGACTGGTTGCCGAGCCTGCTGGAACCGGGCGACCGGCTAGGAGTTGCCTGGGGCGAGACTGTTTACAGGGTCGCCGAGGCAGCGCCGCGCATTACCCTGGAAGACCTGACCGTTGTCCAGCTGGTCGGCTCGCGTCCGGCAGCGCTTGGCTTTGCCGCGGAAACCTGTTCGGCAACCCTTGCAAGACGGTATGGCGCCCACTGCGTCAATCTGCATGTTCCGCTGGTCCTGTCGGACAGGAAGCTTGTCGAGCGGCTGAAACAGGAACCGGTCATTCAGGCACAATTGGAGGCTGTTGCGAATTGCAACAAGACGATTTTTGCCTGCGGCACGTGTGGGGACGACAGCCATGTTGTCCACACGGGTCTTCTCGACAGGGCAGATATCGACGCCTGCGCTGCTGACGGCGCCATTGGGGTCATCTGTGGCCGGCTGATCGATCACAATGGCAATGGTCTTGATCGGGACATCGAGGACCGCATGATTGCGGTCACGCTCGATCAGATGCGCAACAAGGAAATCGGGCTCCTGGTCGGATCCGGCCCGGATCGGGCTGAACCGATGTTGGCAGCCATTCGCGGAGGATATGCCACGCATGTGGCCACCTGCTCCCAGACTGCGGCCGAATTACTGAAACTGGCGGACGACAATGCTTAAGGCTCCCTACAAAGATACTCCGGAATTGCGCCAGGCGATCATCGATACCTGCAAGGAAATGAACACCAGGGGCATAAATCAGGGAACATCGGGAAACATCTCCGCCCGGGTCGGCAAAAGGATGATAATCACGCCCTCGGGTATTCCTTATGACAGAATGACACCTGACATGCTCGTTTCGATTTCCCTGAAGGGTCAAGGGAAGAACAAGGGTCCGTATCCGCCATCCACCGAGTGGCAGTTTCATCAGGCATTGCTCCGGGGCAAACCCGACATGCACGCCGTGGTGCATGCGCATCCTGTGCACTGCACCGCGCTCTCGATCAATCGATCGGAAATTCCTGCGTGCCACTACATGATTGCGATTTTCGGCGGCGACACCGTGCCTTTGGCGGACTATGCGCTATTCGGAAGCCAGGACCTGGCGGATTATGTCACCGGTGCGATGGCGTCACGCCACGGCTGCCTCATGGCCAATCATGGCGCGGTCGTCGTCGGTGAGACGCTTGAAAAGGCGCTCTGGCGGATGGAAGAACTTGAAGTCCTTGCGCGTGCCTTCATCGTCAGCCAATCGATCGGCACTCCCCACATCCTGTCAAAGGGTGAGATCGATGAGGTGCTGGGCGCCGTTGCCAATTATGGCCTCAAGTCTTCCTGACGCTCCTCCTGGTCAGCTTTCCTGTCGGGAAAACAGCCTTTTACGGTTTCGGAAAGCGAAATAGAGCGCTCCGGTCAAAAGCAGAACGTTCACGCACACCAGGGTTGCCGACACCGGGCGATCGAGGAAAATCCAGTAGCCTTCTCTGGAAATGAGCAGGGCGCGCCGCAGGTTGTTTTCCAGGATCGGTCCCAGGATGATACCGATGACGATTGGAGCCAAAGGATAGTTTGCAGCGCGAAACAGGATGCCGACCAGTCCAAATCCGAACATCACCATGAGGTCGAAAACGGACGCCTGCAGGGCAAAAGTGCCAATCGAGCACAGGATGAGGATGATCGGTATCAGATAGAATTTCGGGATCCGTAACACATAGACGAAGAACGGTGTCGCAAGAATGCCCGCGATGAGCAAGAAGACGTTTGACGCCATGTAGACAAGGAAGATCCCGCCCACGAATTGAGGCTCCTGTTCGAACAGGATCGGACCCGGCACAAAGCCGAGTATCAGCAATGCTCCTAGCAACATTGCGGACGAGGCGTCGCCGGGGATGCCAAGTGCCAGCGTAGGTACCAGCGTTCCACCGACCGTTGCGTTGTTGGCGCTTTCGGTGGCGACAACACCGCCCTCGGCACCTTCTCCGTATCTCTCGTCCGGTTTCGCCGCAGCTTTCGCAATTGCATACGCGCTGAACGAGCTGATGACACCGCCAGCGCCAGGCAACGCACCGAAAAAGACGCCGATGCCGGAAGATCTGAGCAGATTGACCCAGTGCCGCATTGTTGTCAGCAGCGATCCGAAACCGGGGCGCTCCACCTTGATGTCCGGCTTCTTCAGAAGGTCGTCGCCGACGATCTGGTGGACCATTTCGGAAATTGCAAACAAACCCACAACGACCGCAACGATGTGAAAGCCATTGAGCATGTGGTGTGAGCCGAATGTGAAACGGTAACCTGTTGAGAATTCATCGGTGCCAATGGTTGCCAGCAACAACCCGAAACAACCCGAGACCAATCCCTTGATGAGTGACCCGCCGGAAATGATCGCGATGGCAAACAGGCCGGTTACCGCAAGCATGGCGTATTCGGGAGGGGCAAAGCCGCTGGCAAACCTTGCCAAAAGCGGCGAGGCCACGATCAGCACGGCCCCGCCGATCAGGCCGCCGATTGCCGAAGCGGAGATGGCAATGCCGATCGCATCGGCCGCCCGTCCTTTCTGCGCCATCGGATAGCCGTCGAAAAGCGTTGCGGCCGCCAGTGGCGTTCCCGGAATACGCAGAAGAATTGCGGAGATCGACCCGCCGCAGGAACCGCCGACGAAGATCGCAATGAGGAAGCCCATTGCCGCGACTGGAGGCAGTCCGATCGCCACCGGCAGTAGCAGGATAATGCCCATGAGCGGGCCCAGCCCGGGCATTGCACCAACAAGCAGTCCGATCAGGATGCCGATGAAGGTCAGGCCGATTGCCAGAGGGGTCAGAAAGAGCTGGAAACCAGCAAGCAGGGATTCAAAGAGCATCGGCCTACCAGGGTATGTTCAGGCTGAGAACGCCACCCGGCAGCACGACATTGAGAAATTTCTCGAAAATGAAGGCGAAGCCGAAAGACATGATAAGCGCGGCAAGCAGCATCTTTCCGAACTGACGCGCGCCGCAGATGATCATTATTGCAAACACCATTGGAGTGGTCGTCAGGTGATAGCCGAGCCAGCCAAGGCAACCCAGATAGATTGCGAAAACGGCCAGCAGGCCGACTGCTCTCTTGAAGCCATGCGGATCGACAACGATCCTCTCGCGCTGGCCGGTCCCGAATTCAATCAGGATCTGAACGATGACCAGCACAGCGATGGCCAGGGCAACGGCGCGCGGATAGGCGGCCGCGTTGTCATAGGGACCGCCGCTGGCGATCCCCTGTTCTTGCATGGATGTATGAATTTGCTGAAAGACGATCGCGACGATGATCGCGAAGAAAACTGTAACCATCAGGGTAAGGGTTCTCGAAGTCATCGTCGCTGTCACCTTATCGCAGTTTCTTCAGCTCATCTTCTTCCCATTTCAGGGCATTGCCCATTGCGGAAAGCTGGTCGGACACCGGTCCGACGACCTCGTCATACTGGGTGTGATCCCAGTCCAGGGGAACGAACCCGACCTTTTCGATTGCCTCGCGAACGTCCGGCCTCTGCATGGCGGCATCCATTGCAGCGCGCAGTTTGCCGGTGACTTCGTCCGGTGTGTCCTTGTGAACGATCCACCAGGTCCATCCCATCGGTGCCAGACCGGACAGGCCGAGATCGATGTCGAGATCCGCAATGCTGGGCGCGCCGTCATACGAGGCCTTGGCGCCGGGAAGCTCGGACAGTACCAGCATGATGTTGAAAGCCGGCTTGTCCTGAATGTAGTTGCCGACATTGATGAAGGAGAAATCGAGGACGCCGGACTTCAGGTCCTTGACCGCATTTCCGTCCTGCGTGTAGGGGATGTTCTGGGCGACCACGCCATAGGACTGCAGCACTTTCGCAATCACCATGTGAGGCAGGTTGTTTCGCGAGCCCGAAGAATAGCGAAGTTCGCCCGGATGTTCCCGGCCGTATTCCATCATCTCCTCGAAATTGGACCAGCGTGTTTCGTCGGTACGCCCGCCAATCGCAAACGCGTTCGAAACCGCCGAATGGAGTGGCTTGAAGTCGCTATACGTCCAGTCGGCATTCCCGAGTACGGGCTGCAAAACGAGGGGCGCAACATAGCCGTCAAACACCGTATAGCCGTCGGCAGGCCGCGACATCGCTGTTTTTTGCCCCTTCGTGCCCGCGGCACCCGGTGTTGAAATCACGGGCATGTCGACACCGAGTTCTTCACCCATGGCCTTGGCGATCAACTGGCTCACCGACATGGCATTTCCCGGTCCCCAGGGATGGATCAATTCGACCGTCCGCTCGGGAAACTCGGCGATGGATGCGCTGGTGGATGCGGCGATGAGCATCGTCGCGGCGGCAAGGGTCTTCAATGGCCTTGAAAGTTTCACGTTGTCCTCCTCCTATATTGCTCTTTCGATGCCCGGTCCCGCGGTGCCCTGGTGGGCCTCCCGGTCTGTTTCCAGACCGAAATGTGCGTAGAGTTCCTTCGGAGCATCATGTTGAATGAAGTGGTAGGTAATCCGGTCCGTCAGGCGTCTGATGACGGCTTCATCCGGCACAGGGGTTGTCTGACCGGGATCGCGTTCCAGGTCATAAAGGGCTGAAATACAATCTTCGAGCGTCTGCCCGTCATTGCCGACCTGGGTGTTCTTCGGGTCGAGCTTGATTTTCAGGAGCGGCGCACCCTTGGTGAAATCAAACGGCCCGGCCAGTACGCTCGTCTTCAGTTCGCTTATTTCGAAATGCGACGACAGATGTGTCGGCATCAGCGTGTAGAGATTGAGATTTTCACCGGACAGGTCGTCCGGATAGCGGAAGTAGCTGTATTTCCCGTCGGTCACGCAAACCGGGCCGGCGAACATGCCAAGGGCAAGACTTTCGTGAACCGATGCATCATCGCCCAGCAGGGGCTTCAAGGATGCACCGGTCACGCTGGGAGGAACCTGACAATTGTGGATCTCCAGGATGGTCGGCATGAGATCCGGTGTTTGCGTCAGGTTCTTGCGCCGCGAACCGGATTGGTCCGCGTGCCCGGGGTGCCGGATCATGAGTGGAATGTGAGAGATTTCCTCATAGTAGGGCATCCTGTTCTTGCCCCACCACTCATGCTCCGACAAAAGAAAACCGTGATCGGTGGTCAGGATCAGGCAGGTGTCGTCCCACAGGCCATGCGCATCGAAATGATCCAGAAGTTTTCCGAAATATTCGTCGCACATGGCAACCAGTGCGGCGTAGTTGCCGCGAATTTCTGCAATTTCCTGGCTGGAATTGCTGACCTTTTCGTAATGCGGCCAATCCAGGATCTTGCCATTGTAGCCGCTTTTGTAAGCCTCCTTGAAACGCTCCGGCGCGACGAAGGGTTCGTGTGGATCAAAGCATTCAAGCTGCAGGAACCAGTCGTCCGCATCTGCATTCAAGTCGAGAAACTCGAATGCTGCGGCAAAGCATTTGGCGGTCGGAAAATCGGCTTCTTCCGTTAGAAAATCATGAGTTATTGCGGCCCGTGACCTTTTCCAGGAGGTCTTGTCCGTATTGCCTCTGGTCATGCTGCCGTTTGAAGGGGGCGGCATCGGATAGTGACGCGGATCGAATTTTTGACGGTACCTTTCGACCGGTGGTGCCGCCAGGGCTTTCAGCGCGTCATATTCCTGACCCCGGATGAAATCCCAGCTGTCGAAGGCATTGGCATACCCCCAACCGCCGTCCTCGAAATAGTGGAGATGATCGGAGATCAGGTGGGAATAGACACCGCCGCTGCTCAGGATTTTCGCAAAGGAATCGTCAAATGGTTCAAGCGGACCCCAATGCCTGTGCATGAAATTGAGCCGGCCCGTATGCATGTCCCGGCGCGCCGGCATGCAAGGAAGACTTCCGACATAATGCTTGTCGAACGTGACGGCCCGTTGGGCGAACCGGTCGAAATTGGGTGTTTCAACGGCGGTACCGCCGTAGGCGCCGAGCGCAAGGCGGTTGAGTGAATCGAACAGGACAAAAACGGTCCGCATTGCTCCTCCCAAAGCTGGTTGTTGAGCGAACTTCGTAGACCTTGATCGAAAAGAGGTATTCTGTAAAATCGATTTATTGATACTTATCATTCAAAAAAAGAATGTTAGATGGACAAGAACCTGACAGCGTTTTTGGCGGTTGCCCGTCATCACTCTCTGACCGCTGCCTGCGACGAACTGGCCTTGACGCAGCCTTCGGTGACCAAACGCATTGCCAATCTTGAGCACGAGGTCGGTGCGACGTTGTTCGAGCGGGACAGGCGAGGCATGAGACTGACGGCGGCGGGCAAGGTATTCCTGAAGCGGGCGGAGCGCATTCAGCATGAATACCGGCAGTGTCTGGAGGAGGTTTCGACCATTACCACTGCGGGACTTCCGGTTCTCAGGGTTGGCGCGGGGCCGGTGTTCCACCTTAACAGCGTCGCGCGCCTGTTCGCGGCCTTGATAAAGCAGTTTCCTGCCTTGAAGCTGGAGGTCAAAACGGACACGGGGCACGACATCGCACAGCCGTTAAGTGCGGGAGAACTCGATATCTATCTGGGCATCATTCCGAAAGAACAATTAGATGATGCGATACTTGTCAGATACATAACCAGTGTTGAACACGGTATTGTTGTGCGGGCCGATGACCCGAACGCCCAGGGCACGCACATTGATCCATCCAATCTGCGCGGCTATCGGTGGGTCAGTTTCGTGGTTGATCCTGAAACGGAAAGCCGTATTCAGGAACACTGCGCGCCCGAAGACGCCGTGGAGTCCATAATCGACATTCGAACAACGTCGTTTGCGACCGGATTGCAACTGGTCAAGGAAGGCGGGTTTGTCATGTCGGCACCGCTCCAACTTGCGCATCGCATTGAAAGCGAAGGGCTTATGATCCGTCCGAGCCTTCATGGCATGCCGCGCAGGGAAGCCGGTATCTATGTGCGCAAGAGTTCTCTGGGCTACAACGCAATCCAGGCTGTCCTGAATTATTTCGAAACCGAAGATCTGCCCTTCTGACATCGGTCAGGGGTCGCCGATGAAGTGGATTTCGGCAGAGCATGTCGTTCCTGCACTTGATTGCAGACCTAACCGGGCACTGCCTTGCCGGGCAGGCGTCTCCTGGCCGCGAGGGATCCAAGGCCCGACAGGATGATCAGCGTCAGACCCATGAATGCAACCGTGTCCGGCCAGTCGCCGAAGACCAGAATACCGAGCAGGGTCGCAGAGATGAGCTTGCTGTAGACGAGTGGCGCGACAAGGCTGGCATCGGCCATCTTGTTCGCCACGACCAGGGCGTAGTTGCCGGCGGCAGACCCCAATGCGCTCAAAATGATCAGGACCCAGAAATTGAAGCTTTGTTCCGGCAGGCCCGAACTCAGACCGAACGGTATCAACAGGACAGAGCCGATCAGCAACTGCGACATGAGAAGAAGACTTGGCCGCATCGCGCCGGCCAGCAATTTGGTCATGAAGAGATAACAGCCATAGCAGATGCCGGCCAGGACAGCGAAAAGAATGCCGGCGGAAGCACCGAAACCGGGCTTGACCACCAGCAGGACCCCGCAAAAACCCAGGACGAGCAGAATGGTGTGTGTCGACGACGGTTTTTCGGCAAGAAAAATGACTGCCAGAATGTAGGAGATAACCGGCCCGACGAAGAAGGCTCCGAAGACATTCGCGATTGGTTCGGTCTTGAGTGCCGTCAAAATGGAGCAGATCGCACAGGTGATGAAGACAGCCCGCAGAACAACACGCCAGTCCTTGTAGGCACTCAGCTCGTGCAGCCGGATGCGCGCAATCGGCCACAGCGCAAGGGCGCCGATGACAAAGCGGGAAAAGGCGACGACAAACGGATCGACACCGCCTGCAGTCAGCAGCTTGCCGCAGGTGTCACCGGCGACGATCAGGGTAACAGCGAAAAAGACGGTGCCAGCTATCCGGCACAGATCGAGGGGGTGCATGAAATAGACCGCTTGGAGAGAGTTTGAGCGTCACTCCGATACAATTGAAAAACGACCGGAGCGCAAGCCCTCTGCAACAGAAATCGGACCTCTTGCCCGCTGTATTGAAGACCATTGATCGGCATGTCGGCGCGTTCCGACAGAGACCTATCTGCCGATTATGAACTCGACCGGTGCCCCGTTTTTCTCGCCGTCGAACAGCACCAGTACGCGATAAGTCGTGTCGGTTTCTTCAAGCAACAGCAGTGTCTCTGCACTCGCATTTACATCGACGCCCGGAAGCGCGCCCAGAGGCTGTGCCTCATCGCCTGATTTTCCGCTCCAGAACCAGAGAGACGGCGACGGTGAAGGTGGGGCGCGTTCTTCGCCGCAAGTGAAATCTTCAGATCCGCGGCGGTCGTCACTTCTTCCTGCCAGAATGAGAAGGCCATCTTTTACACGGGTCAGGTCTCGCACGCCGACATTGTCGCCCAGCTTGACCCTGGCAGTTGTTGATGTGGGCGGTGTCTCCTTGAACAACTCTTCGGAGGGCACTCGCAGGATCAGGGCGTGATTGGCAAGACAGGGACTTCTGAGACCGAACAGCATGTCGCCGTCCAGCTCCGAAATCCCCTCGATGGTCACACCATTTCTGTCCAGCCTCTGGTCTGCATAAGGCGCAAGATCGGGATTGGACCTGATCGTTTCGGCCAGGAGCATGGTTCGCTCGACTTCCGGTGCCACCTTCTTGTCGTTGTACTTGAAAGTCGGCTTGCCGGACCTGGTCTTGACCGGAAATCGGAACAGTGTGAAGCGAGACTGCTGGAACTCACCGCCTCGGGAAAGCCCGTGCGAACCGGTAACATAGAAATAGGACGGTGCCTTGCCGCCGCTGGAAGGCACAAAGACCACACCTTCCGCATCGATCTCGCCCATTTTCTTGCCGTCGACCTTTTTCGGCAGCAGCCGGATAACGCCTTTCTTGTCCGGGTCGAGCCTGTTTTTCTTCAGCTTGAAAAACTGCGCATAATTCCTTTCGTCATTGGCTGCCAGGCACAAACCTCCGTCTGGAACGCAGTCAGCCCCGCTGATCGACTCACGCGCATTGCTGCTTTTTTCAAAGTCGGGTTTGACCTGCCACTTTTCGGTTGAGCGAATGATCTCCGCCGATGCCGAGGACAAGGAGAGTGACGTCAGAATTAGGAAAGGAAACAGGCGCATGATTGCTCCGCACCATGATGGTCAATGTCGACTGCCCATACCTTCACATTCTTCAAGTGCTGTCCAGCCGGATCTGTGCCCGTCGTGGGCTAATGCGCTGGAAGGTTCTCGTGCAGACTGGAGACCAGGTTCAGTGTCTTGTCAGCGATCGAAATGGTCACCCGGCGGCCCCAGTCGAAACGCATGAAATCCTGTTCGATACCGTCGGCAAAGATGACACCGCCATCGTTGATACGTGAGGTCATTTGCAAAACGGAACCTTCGCGAATGGCTCCGGCCCGCATTTCACAGCCGCTGAGATGGCTCGGCCACGGCTCGCGGGCAAAATAGAGCGCTGTTGGATCTGTTGGCAGTATCTCAAACAGCTGGCGCGTCGATGTCATGATGGATTTCGCCCATCCTGTTGCACCTGTCCCGGTGGAAACGATTACGCCGGAAGACGACTGGTATTCTTCCTGCCCAGCCGAGCGAATGAAATAGCGGGCTGACTGATGGCTGCGGTGGCCGATAAAGAGCTCGTTGAGCGCACACAGTGTTTCACCCCCGCCGGCTCTGGCGGACACCATCGTTCTGCGCTCGATTGGAGCGTCATTGTGTTCTATCAACCTGAGCAGTGGGGCAACCTCGCCCGGGAGAACTCTTGTCAGAATTCCCTCCGAACCGGACTGCCCCGGCATGACGCCTACCACAGGTTGGCCGGAACAGTATTTTGCCAGATTGGCAACCAGCCCATCCTGTCCGATGGCCATGACGATGTCGTTGTCCGTGAACAGGAACCGATCCAGGTCGTCACGCTCGACACTGGCAACCGACCAGTCATTCGGCACGGCTGTCTTTGTTTGCTGAATCGCCGACTGCAGCGTAGTGTGTACCGCTTCCACCTCATCGATGTCCTGGTCCCGGCTCCGCAGAAAAAAGGCGGCCTGTCCCCGCGTTCCATGAGCAGCCAGCAGCGCCTGATACTCCGATTGCCGGGTCACGAGGACAACGCGGGGTGCCAGGCTGCTCATGACCTTGCCTCATCACGCACCGGGTTCGCTTTCATGGCGCCCTGAACCTGGCCGATCACATTCGACAGCATGTCGGGGGTCACCGTCAGGCTGTCGATGTTCTGCAGTTTGCCGGCAAACTCTTGAGCTGCCATTGCAAACATCACCATGGGAGGAAGATCGGCATAGACCGCCATCCGTTCCTTTTCCATGTCGGTGCGCGCCTGATCGATGGTCCGGATCCGGCCGGCTTCGGCATTTGCATCGATTTTCAATGCAGCGGCCTGGGCTTCGGCCTGGAACCTGGCATTTTCATCTTCACGCGCGATCAACTGCTTGCGCTGGGTCTCCAGTTCAATTTTTGTGCTCAGCTCGTTTTCTGCAATCGCCCGTTCTTTCTCCACGGCAAGTGCACGTCTGGCAAAAGTCGCTTCGTCCGCTCTTTGCTGGAGGTCTTCGAATGTGGGCGTCTGCAGGGCGCGGGCCAGCGCGGAACTGGGAGACACGTCATCCACACCGACGCCGACGATCTCAACACCCATTGCCGCCATGGTATCGTCTTCTGCAAACCCGTTGCTCAAGGCAAGTTGCAGTGGTTCCACACCTGCCTCCAGAAGGTCCCGCACCGTGTTGGATTTGACGTAGGCGGAAATGTAGCGTCTGCCGAGCGAGCCGATCAGGTCATTGATCTGATCGATAGGTTGCCCCAGCAGCAGGCCCTTTTTCAGGTCGATGGTGAAATCGATGCGGTCTCCGAGAACTTCTGCGTTCGCGACACGCCAGATGATGCTGCCTTGTACAGTCAGGTCCTGATAATCCCTGGATTGCCCTTTCAGCAGGAAGGGAAGAGTGCGGTCATCCATCGGTATTTCACTGAGTGACGTTCTTGCCGGCAGGAACCAGAAGGACAGTCCCTTGCCTGAGCGCACGCGCCTTCCTTTGTGGAATTGTTGGACTTGGCTGGAGGCGTCGGCACGAATGTGACGCAGGAACGGGTATCTTTGTATCTGGGCCATTTCCAGATCCTTCCTAGATCCGTGTGTAGAGTTCTGCCGGTCTGAATGCAGACCCGGTTTCACGTTTGCCAGTTGGTTTTATGATCTTTCGGTCGAGCAGTTTTCGTCTGAATGCCGGCTTGGTAAGCGGACGGTCGAGGATGGCCTCGTAGATCTCCTGCGCCTGTCGCAAGGTGAAAACCGGGGGAAGCAGTTCAAGAGCCACGCTCGTGTAATCCAGTTTGCCTCTCAGCCGTTTGACCACGTCACCGAGTATGTGCGCGTGGTCAAATGCGAGGGACAGTTCGCCGTGTGTGTCAGTCAAGGCACAGGCATTGCCCACAGTGTCGTCCTTCCAGTCGGTGAGCACTTGAGCAAGGATCAGATCCTTGTTGGCCTTGACCAGCCGGCTCAGGTTTTCGAATGGAACCAGGGCAAAATGCGTGACACTTATGACGCGTTCGCGCGGGTCCCGGTCCGGAGCGCCATAGGTGAATAGCTGCTCGAGATAGACGTCAATCACGCCGACCTTGTCTCGAAGAACACGCATGGCGGTGTCCTCGATTGCCTCTTTTATGTGAACGAAACCACCAGGGATCGCCCAGTCACCCCCGACCGTGTCTGCGTCATTTCGCACCATCAGCATGCAGTGCAATTTGCCATCTGCGACCGTGATCAACGCAAGGTCTACCGCAACAGACGGTTTGGGAAAGGGCATGACAAACTCCTTATACTCAGAATAGATATAACTAATTAGCATATAAGTCAATAGATGAAAGCGAAGCTTGGAATATTCGGTAAAATCAGAGTGATGGGCAAAAAAGAAGAGCGGGTTGATTTAAGGCAGGAGTGCCGATTAGCCGACATGTGCCACACTGATTGCGTCAGGGAAACAGGAGGAGTTTCCTGCACGGCTGAACAAATGGCTGTTGCTTGAAACAAAAAAAGCCCGGCATTTCTGCCGGGCTTTTCTGTACCATTCTCGACTGGAGAAGTGGAGTTTCTAGTCGTCGGACTGCTGCTTCAGGGCAGCACCCAGAATGTCGCCGAGGGACGCGCCGGAGTCGGAAGAACCGTACTGTGCGACAGCTTCCTTCTCTTCTGCGATTTCGAGCGCCTTGATCGACACGGTGACCCGGCGGGTCTTCTTGTCGAACTGGGTGATACGAGCGTCGAACTTGTCACCGACGGAGTATCTATCGGGACGCTGCTCTTCGCGGTCACGGGACAGGTCAGCGCGGCGGATGAAGGCTGTCAGGTCGCTGTCTGCGATCTTGACGTCCAGACCGCCATCCTTGATTTCGGTGACTTCACAGGTAACCACAGAGTTCTTGCGGAGTTCGCCGCCTGCACCGGTTTCCATCGGGTCGCCGGTGAGCTGCTTGATGCCGAGGGAGATACGCTCCTTGTCGACATCGACATCCAGAACGACAGCCTTGACCATGTCGCCCTTCTTGTACTCTTCGATGACCTGCTCGCCCGGACGGTTCCAGTCGAGATCGGAAAGGTGAACCATGCCGTCCACGTCGCCGTCGAGGCCGATGAACAATCCGAATTCGGTCTTGTTCTTGACTTCGCCTTCGACGTTGGTGCCGACCGGGAATTGCTCTGCAAAGGCATCCCACGGATTCTGCAGGGTCTGCTTGAGACCGAGCGAGATGCGGCGCTTGACCGGATCGACTTCCAGGATCATCACTTCGACTTCCTGGGAAGTGGAAACGATCTTGCCCGGATGGACGTTCTTCTTGGTCCAGGACATTTCCGAAACGTGGATCAGGCCTTCGATGCCCGGCTCCAGCTCGACGAATGCACCGTAGTCGGTGATGTTGGTCACGCGGCCGGTGAACTTGGCCTCGATCGGGTACTTGGCTTCGATGCCATCCCAGGGATCGGTTTCAAGCTGCTTCATGCCGAGGCTTATGCGGTGTGTTTCCTGGTTGACGCGGATGATCTGCACCTTGACGGTCTGGCCGATGGTGAGAACTTCCGACGGATGGTTGATGCGGCGCCACGCGATGTCGGTGACGTGCAACAGTCCATCGATACCGCCAAGGTCGACGAACGCACCGTAGTCGGTGATGTTCTTGACCACACCTTCCACGGTATGACCTTCTTCCAGGCTCTGGACCAGTTCCGAACGCTGTTCGGCGCGGGTCTCTTCCAGAACGACACGGCGTGACACGACGATGTTGCCGCGACGCTTGTCCATTTTCAGGATCTGGAACGGCTGCGGCGTATGCATCAGCGGGGTCACGTCGCGCACCGGACGGATGTCCACCTGAGAACGCGGCAGGAACGCAACTGCGCCATCCAGGTCGACGGTGAAACCGCCCTTGACCTGATTGAAGATCTGGCCGTTGACTTTCTCGTTGGCTTCGAAAGCGACTTCCAGGCGAACCCAGCTTTCTTCGCGGCGGGCTTTTTCGCGCGACAGAACGGCTTCGCCGAGAGCGTTCTCGACACGCTCCAGGTAAACTTCAACTTCCGTGCCAACGCCCATTTCGCCGTCACGGCCCTTGGCGCCGAATTCCTTCAGCGGCACGCGGCCTTCAACCTTCAGGCCGACGTCGATGACGGCAAGGTCCTTTTCGATGGCGACAACGGTGCCTTTGACGACGGCACCTTCATAAAGGTCGTTCTGGACGAAAGACTCTTCGAGTAGAGCTGCAAAATCCTCGGTAGAGGGATTGAAATCGGTCATTTATTCTCCTGAGCGCCTGTGGGCGCACCGCCGGCGGGTTGGTGTTGCACTCCGGATTGTCCGTCTCCCGGGATCGCGGTTTCCGCTGATCCTGCCGCTCGAAAGCGGGCCGGCGGAGGCGGAAGACGGAAAATCCAGTCTCGTCACAGGACGCAGATATGCAGCGTCCTGCCGAAATTACTGTCGTTCTTAACAAGAACTGCTGGCCCTCAGGGCCGGTTGCTCCGGATGCACGAAAAGGGGCACACCTGCCGACGGACCCCACGTTCGTTTAAGCACCCTTGGCGCGGGACACGATATCCACAGCCGCCTGGAACGCGGTCTCTATATCCATTTCTGTCGTATCAAGCAAGACCGCATCGTCAGCTTGTTTCATCGGCGCGACGGTTCTCTGGCTGTCGCGCTCGTCCCGGCGCTTCAGATCGTCGAGCACGGAAGTGTAGCCGGCATCCTTGCCGTTGGAGATCATTTCGTCTGTTCGACGGCGTGCGCGGGCTTCCGGTGCAGCGGTAACGAACAGCTTGACGGTCGCGTCCGGGCAGACAACGGTGCCGATATCACGTCCGTCCAGAACGGCACCGGGAGGCGTTTGGGCAAATCGGCGCTGCAGGTTCACCAGTTCTTCGCGCAAACCGCCGAGAACCGCAATGCGCGAAGCGGCCTCACCGATTTCATGAGCGGCGAGAATACTCTTGTCCATCTGTGCAAGGTCGAGGTTCTGGGCGATCTCGATGGCAACACCCTCGTCGCCGAGAGGGAGCCCATTTGCCAGCAGCGCTGCCGCGACGGCGCGGTAGGTCAATCCTGTATCGAGATGGCGAAGGCCGAAATGATCGGCCAGCCGCCGGGCCAGGGTGCCCTTTCCAGAGGCCGCGGGCCCGTCAATCGCGATGATCATGCAGCCTCGCTGGCATTTGCCGAAATGTCGGCCCCCAGTTCCTCAAAGAGTGAGGTGAAGGTGGGGAAACTCGTTGCAATCACGGCGCCGTCGTCAACGGTAACCGGTCGATGAGATGCCATGCCCAGAACCAGAAACGCCATCGCGATCCTGTGGTCAAGATGGGTCTTGACGGTGCCTCCGCCGATATTGTCGGCACCACCCTTCACGGTCAGCGTATCCTCGGTCTCTATGCACGGAACCCCGTTGACCTCCAGTCCACGGGCAACCGCAGCAAGACGATCGGATTCCTTGACGCGCAATTCGTCGAGGCCCGGCATGAATGTGTCGCCTTCGGCAAATGCGGCGGCAACCGCAAGCACGGGGTATTCGTCAATCATCGACGGAGCACGATCCGCCGGCACCGTAACGCCATTCAATCTGCTGGCTTTCACCCGGAGGTCGCCGACCTCTTCACCGCCGTTTTCCCGGCGGTTGATGATCTCGATGTCTCCGCCCATCTCGACCAAGGTGGTGATCAGGCCGGTCCGGTGCCCGTTCAGGAGGACATTTTCGATCGTGACGTCAGAACCCGGTACGATCAGTGCGGCAACCAGGGGAAAGCCCGCAGAGGATGGATCGCCGGGCACGTCGATATCCTGGGGCCTCAACTCGGGTTGTCCCTTCAATTTGATGACCCTCTCACCGTTTTCGTTGTGGGAAACGGTGATGTCTGCGCCAAAACCCTTCAGCATCTTTTCCGTATGATCGCGCGTGGGGATCGGTTCTATCACCGTTGTTTCGCCCGGTGCGTTGAGGCCGGCAAGCAGAACTGCCGATTTGACCTGCGCGGAAGGCATCGGTACCCGGTATGTGATCGGCAGGGCGGTTTCGGCACCGCGAATGGACGCCGGCAGGCGGTCGCCATCGCGCGCGATCACATTGGTGCCCATATCGCGCAGCGGATTGAGAACGCGTCCCATGGGTCGTTTGTAAAGCGACGCATCACCGACAAAGGTCGCGGCGATGTTGTGACTGCCAAAGATACCCATGGTCAGGCGCACACCGGTGCCGGCATTGCCGAAATCGATCACTTGCTCAGGTTCCAGCAGACTGCCGAGACCGATGCCGTCAACCGAGTAGGACCCGTCATCGAGCTGCTCGATGATGGCACCCACGGCGCGCATCGCATTTGCGGTGGCCAGTACGTCTTCCGATTCCAGGAGGCCTTTGACGGTTGTACGGCCGACGGCAAGCGCTCCGAACATCAAGGATCTGTGGGATATGGATTTGTCGCCCGGTACGCGGATTGTACCGGTCAGGGAGCTGCCCGTGCTCGACGAGAGGGGAGAGGGCGCAGAATCATGTGACATTTTCAATGTCCGGAACTTGGATGTTTTCAAAAAGGTGACACGTCCTATCATGTGGATGCTGCCTCGTCATCTTTCGAGTTTATCGAGGCGAATGCCGTCACAAAACACCGTGCCGCTCCAGCCTTGAGCTGACGTAATTTTTGCTCGGGAGCCGCGGCAGGTTGCGGGTTAGGTCGATTGCGGCGTGTTTCGGGTTGTGTGTCTCTTTTCATCAACCCGACTTTTCGCCGTGCTTGTCATCTGCCGAACCAAGATGAGATTTGTTGGCGAGAACTTTTTTCAGGCGCTTGATATTTGAGCCGCAACGTGCAGAAGAATGGGGCGAACGGCATTTTTCGTCCGTTTTGCCTTTGACACCGGTTGAGCTTGACGCTATGGGGCTGCCCACTTATTCAAGTCAGCCATTTAACAATTGAAGGGTGAGCACAGTGGCAAAACCTGAACTTGGCACCAAGCGGCTTTGCCCGAGCTGCGGCGCCAAATACTACGACCTTCTTCGGGATCCGATTACCTGTCCGAAATGCGGCACCATCTTTGAAATCGTCACGACAACGCGTGCGGTCAAGGCGGCCAAGGTGGAAGAAAAGCCGGTAAAAGAAGAAGAGGAAGACGATGCGGCGGCTCCGGAAGTCGTGAGCCTTGAAGAGGCTGATGCGGAAGCGGAAGGCTCTGAAGACGTGCCGGACATAGAAGGCGACGACGACGACGTCGAAATCGAGAGCGAAGAAAGCGATGACGACGTTTTCCTCGAAGATGAAGACGAAGACGAGGATTCCGTTCCCGCTCTTCGTGTCGAAATTGAAGACGATGCCGATCAGTAACAGGCTGACCGGACAGCACTTTTATTCCGCCCGGACCTTTATGCGCCGGGCGGAAATTTTCACACAAAATTGTGCTTGATCTTGGAAGGCGGTGTGACTATGTTCCGCCTCCATCAGCGCCGGAGACCCAAACCGGCCGATACATGGAACATGGGGCCATAGCTCAGCTGGGAGAGCGCTTCGCTGGCAGCGAAGAGGTCAGGGGTTCGATTCCCCTTGGCTCCACCATTTCTTTCTTTCCGGTTTCTGGTTGACTGCATATCACTGATCAACGTGCTGCCCACGGCCTGCGCAGCGTGTCAGGATCCGGTGAATTCAGAAAGTCTTTGTCTTGCCGATGTTTTGCAGCGAGGGCGTCGCAAGGTCGTCGTGTTCTGTGTCTATGGGCGGTCAGACCGGTTGAAAAAACACATCTCCCGAAAGATTTGCACAACGGTCACTAGAGGGTCTGCTGAGAAGAGGTCACCGCGAACCCAGAATGGCGACCAGATCGTCTTCGTTGGGCTGCTGGTGTTGGAGATTGAGGCCGGCCTGAATGTGTTCAAGGTGATGACAAACGAGTTCGGCAGCTCGCTCGGTTTCCCCGGCCGTAATGGCGTCGAGGATCTGGGCGTGTTCGTTTTCCGGACACGTGGCGCTCCGGTTGGTGCCGAACAGGCCGACAATCAGCGACGTTCTGGTAATCAGTTCCCGAATGGTCTTGTTCAGGACGCTGTTGCCATAAGCGTTTGCGAGTTCGACATGAAATTCTCCTGACAGCCGGATGATCTCGTGCCGTTCACCAACCTCACGTGCACGGTCTTCCTTCTCGATATGGTGCCGAAGCCCGGCAATAGCGGTTTCGTCTGACCTTTTCGCCAGATCTCGCACGATCCCGGCTTCGATGAGTTTTCGAGCGGAAAAGACTTCGTCGGCTTCCCCCGGTGTGGGGCACGCCACATACGCTCCCTTGTTCGACTGAAGGTCCACGATACCCTGGCTCGCCAGGAGCAGCAGGGCGCGTCGGACCCGCATCCGCCCGACGCCAAAACTCTCACACAGTTTTGGTTCGCTCAATTTTGTGTTCGGTGCAAGCCGCTGTTCCATGACTGCGGCGTAAATTCGATTCACAATCAGATGCTCGTCTGGTTCTGTCGAATTATTTTCCATGTTTTTCAATGAGTTAGATGGCATGCCGATGGACTGCTCAATGTGAATTACCGTCCTATAGATAGGATTTCTCGCATATCAAAGTCAACGCTTTCCATTCTCTTTGTTAACGAAGTGAATTAAAAACGTTGATAATAATCGTTAACGATTTATAACAGTAGGAGTCGAACCACGAGAAGCACTCAATTTCGGCAAAGTTCGGCAGGAGGAGTCGAGCATCTGGTTTTTTTGTTGGGAGGAACAAATGAAGAGAAGACACTTTTTTGGCGCATCG
>NZ_KI928930.1:198525-279244 GCF_000521215.1 Labrenzia sp. DG1229
CGCATCGCTCATGGCCGCCGTCCTTGCGACGACAACATCGATTGCGCTCGCGGAAAATCCGGTCCTGAAAATCGGTTTCGTGGGAGTGACGAGCGGTCCGGCGGCCGCTTGGGGCATTTCAAATCAGCGTTCGATGGAAACCCGGGCTGCGTGGATCAACGAAACGGGTGGCTACACGATCGGTGACACCACTTACGACATCGAGATCGTTTCCTTTGATGATCAGAAGGATCCCAAGCGCGCAATCGCCGGCATGGAAAAAATGGCGCAGGAAGGCATCCACTATGTCGTGGGACCCAACGTGGATGATGGCGCTGCGGCGGTCCGTCCGGTCGCTGAAGCCAAGGGGATCATGTATTTCCCTTACGCCTTTCCAAAAGAACTCTACACCGCACCGGCGTCCAACGCGGTTCTGGGGATGGTCGCAAACTATCAGTCGGGACCTGCGATCTACAAACACCTCAAGGAAAAGGAAGGTGTGAACACCGTCGCATTCATTGCGGCGAACGAGTCCGACCCGCTCAGCCAGCGTGACGGAGGCGTGGCCGCAGCTGAAGCTCTTGGTCTGGAAGTCGTTTCCGACAATGTCACCTACCAGGTCGACACGACCGATTTTACGCCGGTTCTGACCCCCGTCATCCGTACTCAGCCCGATCTACTGGTTCTGTCCGGTGTGTCACCTGCCAACGCCCCGCAGCTGATCCGTTCAGCGCGCGAGCTCGGCTTCCAGGGGCTCATCTCAACTGAAACCGCTCAGGACGCGACTGTTCTGCGGGAGGGTGCCGGGGAACTGGCCAACGGATTTATTTCTGTCGGTGGTGCATCCACGCCGGAAATCGCATCGGATGCGATGAAGGAATTTGTCGAACGCTATACGAAAATGTTCGGCGAATATAACGATGAGTCGAACACCAAGGTCTATGCTCTGGAATATATTCTGGAAACGCTCAAGGCGGATCCGGCCGCGATTGATGACGTCAAGAAGTTCCAGGCAACCATGGACACGTTCGAAGCGTCTAACCCCTACATGAAGGGCGATGCAAAGCTGCGCTATGTCGGTACATCTTCGTTCGGTCAGAAGCGCCAGGTTGCTGTTCCTCTCGTGGTGAATGTCTACCAGGATGGTGAGTTCAAAACGCTCTTTGTCGCTGAAGTCGACTAAACCGGTCTCTCTGCTCGGGTTTTGAGCTGGACCAGCGTTTTTCCCGGGCCGATCCTGCGGCCCGGGACACCGGAACCTTTCACGGGACTCTCATGGAACAGATTCTAGCAAATGGCATATACCTGGGTGCGCAATACGCGATGATCGCCCTTGGCCTGACGTTGATTTTCGCCTTGATGAACGTGCTGAATTTCGCTCACGGGCAGATGTATGTCCTCGGCGGCTTCGTCACCTATACATTCTACGGGCAGCTCGGCTGGCCATTCGTGGTCGCGCTGCTGGCGTCCTGCGTTACGCTGGCCGTGCTGGGCGCGCTGATCGAAAAATTTCTGTTTGCACCTGTCATAAGACGTTCCTCACGCGAAGAAAGCACGATGTTGTTGGCGGCAGGGCTGGCGTTCTTTTTCGACGCCATCATCCTGCTGGTCTTCGGCGAAAAGCAACGCGGCGTTCCCAAGATCGTGAATGGCGTCCTGAACTGGGATTTCCGGATCATCATGCCCTATGACCGGATACTGATCTGCTTTCTGGCGATATTGTCGATCGTCGGGTTCATCGTCTTCATGCAGTATTCCAAGACCGGGCGGGCGTTGCGCGCACTCGCGCAGGACAGGACCGCAGCACAGCTGATGGGTGTGAACGTCGAACGTTATTCCATGATCGGATTTGCCATCGGAGCAATGCTGGCCGGCCTGGTCGGCGGTCTGCTGGTGACGATCACAGGTGTCAATCTCGGCATGGGTGGACCAACCTCTATCAAGGCTTTCATGATGGTGRTGATCGGCGGCGCCGGCGTGATTTCCGGCGCGATCGCCGGCGGTATCATCCTGGGTTTCATGGAGGCGATAGGCCTGGCGGTACTCTCGCAATACGGCGATATCACCTATCTGCTGATCTTCGTGTCCTTGATGATCTTTCTGGCCATCCGTCCGCAGGGACTGATGGGCAAGCCCTGGGGGTAAGCCAATGCCGAGACTGTCGATGATCCAATGGACGGGACTACTGGTGTTTCTGATCGCCGTCTTTGTTCTTGTCCCGTCCTATATCGCGGCTTCAGGAAGAACCGACTTTTACTACACCCTGACCTCGGTCGCCTTGCTGTCGATTGCGAGTGCCGGTGTCTGGCTGACCTTCTACATCGGCCGCATCAATATCGGTCAGGGTGCGTTCGCCCTGATAGGGGCCTACGTGTCAGCGATCCTGGTCACGAAGGCCGGCTTTTCGTTCTGGTTGTCATTGCCTCTGGCGGGATTGTTTGCCGCCGTAGTATCGGTTTTGATCGGTGTGCCGATCCTCAGGCTGCGCGGTGTCTATTTCGCGATGATCACGCTTGTGCTGACCCAGGTCGTTACACTCACGGCCCTCGCACTGCCGGTCACTAATGGTGCAAAGGGGATCACGTCCATTCCGTTGCCGGGAGAGATTTCGGTGTTTGGACTGACGGTAATTCCGGACTTTGCCGGTCTGGAAAATCCGCGGCTCGCCTTCTACTACACATCCTGCGCGCTTATGGTGCTGACCTTTGCCGCAATGTACCGCTTGGTGAATTCACGGCTCGGCCATCTGTGCCGCTCGATGCAGCAAAACGAGGAACTGGCCAGCTCGATCGGGGTCAACATCGCCCATATTCGCGTCATTGTCTTTGCGATTTCCTCCTTCCTTGGCGGTATCGGTGGGGCAATGTTCGGATCGATCGCACAATCGGTCTATCCCTCCAGCTTTCAGGTCACCGACAGCGTGAATTTCATGCTGAACTGTTTCCTGGGCGGCCTGGGCTATGTGTTCGGTCCGATGCTGGGAACGCTTGTTCTTTACTTCGGTTGGGATCTTCTGTTCGAACTCGGGCGGTATCAGCTGCTTGTCTACTCCGGAATGCTCATCATCCTGATGCTCTTCCTGCCTAACGGTCTGCTGAGCCTCAGGTTACGCGGCAAGGGAGTTGCAGGCAGATGAGCAATCTTCTCGAAGTTCGCCACGTGACCAGGAAGTTCGGTGGCCTGACGGCCAACAACAACATATCTTTCAGTGTGAATGAAAACGAGATCCTGTCCGTCATTGGCCCGAACGGGGCGGGCAAGAGCACCTTGTTCAAAATGATCTCGTCATTCCTTCCCACATCGTCCGGCGAGGTCCTGTACCGGGGCGAGCGCATCTCCAACCTGAAGCCTCATACTGTCGCCAGGATGGGCGTGGTGCGCACCTTCCAGGAAACAACCATTTTCAAGTCGATGACGGTGCGCGAGAGTATAGTGGTTGCACAGCACCTGCGCGCGAAGGCCTCTCTTGCCGGATACTTCTGGGGCACGAAATCCGCTCGCGAGGACGTGGAGAGTTTTGGCCGTTATGCAGACGACCTGATCGACTTTCTCGGTATCTCCGCGATACGCAACGAACTGGCGTCCAACCTTCCACAGGGCAATCTGCGCGCGCTTGGACTTGCGATTGGTCTCGCAACAGACCCCAAAGTGCTGCTGCTGGATGAGCCTTTTGCCGGGATGAACCACGACGAAACCATGCGAATGGTTCAGCTGGTGCGCAAGGTGCGCGATGACCGCGGTGTGACGGTTTTGCTTGTTGAACACGACATGCCTGCCGTGATGAGCATCTCCGATCGGATCATAGTGCTGAACTTCGGCGAAATGATCGCCGAAGGAACTCCAACGGAAATCCAGAACAATCAAAAGGTCATCGAAGCCTATCTGGGCAGCGCTGATGACGAGATCGGAATCTGAGCCATGGCCAAGATGTTGGATTTCGCAAATGTTGAGCTTTACTACGATCACGTTTATGCGCTCAAGGGCGTATCGATCGACCTGGAACAGGGCGAGACCATCGCGTTGATCGGTTCCAACGGCGCCGGAAAAAGCTCAATCCTGCGCGCGATTACCGGGCTGGCAAAGATCAGGTCCGGATCGATTGCCTTCGAAGGGGAACAGATCGACGGAACCAACGCCGCTGATATCGTTGCCAGGGGGATCGCCATGGTGCCTGAAGGCCGGCGTGTGTTTCCTCTCATGTCGGTCAAGGATAACCTGATGATGGGCGCCTTCACGCGCACCGACAGGTCCGGTATCCGGGATACGCTCGATTCGGTGCTTGAACGGTTCCCTCGGCTAAGGGAGCGATATGCGCAAAGTGCCGGAACACTTTCCGGTGGCGAACAGCAGATGATGGTGATCGGGCGGGCGTTGATGGCAAAACCGCGTCTCTTGCTGCTCGATGAACCATCCCTGGGCATTGCACCGAAGCTCGTTCAGGATATCGCCCGTTCCATCGTCGCAATCAATCGTGACGAAGGCGTTTCGGTTCTGCTGGTTGAACAGAATTCTCGCATGGCATTGTCGATCTCGAACAGGGCGTATGCGCTCACGACGGGCAACGTCGTTATCTCCGGAAACTCCAAAGAGCTGTTAACTGATCCTCGGATCAAGGCCGCCTATCTCGGCGGGGAAGTGTGATGCTGCCATGAAAATACTTGTGGTCAATCCAAACACGACACAATCGATGACCCGAAAGATTGAAGCGGTGGCGCGCGCCGCCGTACATCCAGAAACCGAGATCATTGCGACAAATTCGAAAGAAGGGCCCGCCAGCATTCAGGGCTTTCTGGATGTGTCCACCTGCGTGCCCGGCCTGTTGTCCGAGGTCGCTCGCCATCCGGATGTCGACGCGATTGTCGTTGCCTGTTTCGACGACACCGGCGTGGATGCTGTGCGCTGTCTCACCACCGCACCGGTGATCGGCGTCGGCGAGGCCGCCTACCACGCGGCGGCGATGATCAGTCCGAAGTTCAGCGTCATCACCACTATGTCCAGGTCTTTACCCGGCCTGGAAGCCAACCTGATGCGGTACGGTTTGGACCGAAGGTGCGTCAGGGTGCGTGCGACCGACGTTCCGGTCCTGAAGCTTGAGGAAATGGACCCTGGGACGCTCGACAAGATCCGGGCGGAAGTCCGATGCGCCATCGAGCAGGACCGGGCGGAAGCCATTGTCCTGGGATGCGCCGGCATGAGCGATCTGATGACGCAACTGTCTCGGGAGTTCGGCGTTCCGGTAGTTGACGGCGTCGCCTGCGCGGTCACGTTCGCCGAGGCACTCGTGAAGGCAAATCTGTCGACGTCAAAGTCCTGCTCCTATGCATGATGCCGGTTCCTTCGGGTGTCTCCGGCCTCGGCGCACCAGTTTGACGAACTGGATACTCACTTATGAAAGTTCATCCGAAAGCCAGGTCAGCAGCTTGCCGGTGTCGGAATGGGACGCACGGGTTGGTCCGCGATAAACCGAGATTTCAGTGGGCCGTGTTACAAATTCCATGCAGGGTCTGATGAGTTTGTTTTCTTCAATYATCGACTGCGTCGTTCGGCGCCAGCCGAGTGCGATACCCTGGCCTGCAACGGCTGCCTGAAGGGCAACCGGGTAGCTGTCGAACTGAACAACACGCGGGCGCTTGGGCTCCTTTACTTCAATGGCTTCGAACCAGTCTGACCAGTCCATCCAGTCCTGGGGAATGACCCGATGTGACAGCAGCGGATAGGCAGCGAGTTCCCGGGGTTTCAATCTCCGGTTCTGCTTCTTCAGGAGCTTAGGCGCACAAACTGGAAATATGTCGTCCGATGCCGTAAATGCCAGCCTTGCAGTGCCGGATGGACGGCCGGTTGTTTGAACGGCCACGTCGAAATGTTCTTGTGCTTCGGTGATCGGATTGAGCGAGCTTACAACTCTCAGTTCAATCCCGGGATGGCGCTCATGAAAACGTGCAAGCCGTGGCATCAGCCAGTAAAAGGCTTCGCATAGCTGGCAATGCAGAACCAGCTCCTCTGACCGCCCGTCGCCTCTCAGCAGCGCCATCTCCTCGGCGATATCAGTGAGAGCGTGGCCCACGACCTGGCCAAGCCTGCGTCCCTCGTTCGTGACAAAGACCGCTCTGTTCCGGCGCTCGAAAAGTGCCGTTCCGAGCTCATGTTCGAGTTGGGCAATTTGCTTGCTGACTGCTGTTTGGGTCATGCCGAGCTCGTCTGCGGCCCGTGAAAAACTTTCAAGGCGCACAGCAGCTTCGAAAGGTTTTAGGCGGGAAAGCGGCGGGAGCGAATGGCGTAATTTATTCATAACTTCAGCTCATGCCAAAATGCGGAAATATCGCTTTTTTACAATATCCATCCATGATTTCAAATACGAATTACGTGGTCGGTCACATTCCGTGCTTGCATAGCTGACCCATCGAACAGCCGGAGTTGCAAATGTCGTCCACTGCAAGGATTGGACTTGTGTATTGTCTCGTCTTCGTTTCCCTGGAGGCCTTTCAGGCAGTTTATCTCGGGGCGGTTTTCCAGAAAGTCGACTCGTTTTTGGTTGGGGCGTGGGTCTTCGGCATTTCTGTTGTCGGCTGCACCTTGATGACTGCCATTTTCCGGCCTGATGAACTTGCAGTGTCATTGAGGGCGTGGAGAATTGTACTCGCACTCAATCTGTTCGCAGCGGTGACGTGGTGCACCTATTTCCTGGCAGTTCAGCTCATCGAACCGGCGATTGTATTCACGATCTTTTCGGGCATGGTCCCGATGGGTACGGTTCTGGCGAAACTGATTGGTTTGCCGGAGGCGTCGTCCTTCAGGCGGAAGTCGGTTGATCTGGGCAACATCCTGATTTTCCTGGCGATCTTGTTTCTCGCTGCGATAACGGTTTTGGGCTTCTCCGGATTTGTGCGTGGAGGCTGGGTCATGGGTGTGGCTGGGGTTGTCTTGTCTGCGCTTTCGGGCACCTGCACGGCCTTTGTCATTCTTTTTTCCGTACGCCTGAATGGTCATGGCGTGGGTCCGTTGGCACAATTCGGGCTTCGTTTCTTGCTGTATACGTGTCTTGCCCTGATCGCGCTCGCGGCAGGTCTGGACAATAAGGGAGATCACACCCTAGCCGCGGATTTTGCCTTGGTTGTCCTGATCGGATTGGCCGTCATTGCCTTCCCCCTTTATCTGGTTCAAAGAGCGATCCCGCTCCTCCATGCGTCGGTGATAGCTGCCATGACGGCCCTTGGCCCGGTAATGGTGTTTTTGATGCAATTGCTGGAAAGACGGGTCGACTATTCGGGAGCGACACTTGTGGGGGTGAGTATCTACATGGCTGGTGCCTTGCTCGCGGTTTTCGGTGCGACGCAACCGGCGGCAGGTTCAATCAGTCCAGGCAAGGACAGTCGAAATAACGGTCATTGAGTCCAGAAAATGAAAGTCTGTATTTCCTCGTCTGGCGTTTTATTGCAGATCACATATCCAGGGACTCTTCTAGTTTTGCAATGAACGAGAGAACACTCGCATCCGCCCCGCGTGCGCCGATGACCTGAAGTGCTACGGGTAACCCTCTATGCGTCTTGCCGCAGGGAAGAACGCCCGCGGGCTGTTGCGTCAGGTTGATCGGGAAACTGAAGCTGGCCCATTCCGTCCAGCGTTCCAGGCCTGAACCTGGCGGGACTTCCAGCCCGGCTTCGAACGCCGGAATTGTGACCGCCGGCGACAGGATGAAATCATGGTCGGCAAGCGCCTGATCCATTCTTGCACCGAAGTCAGCTCTTTCGACCTGCGCTCCGACTAGACGCCGGGCGTCGAACGCAGCACCGGTGTCCGCTATCTCCACCAGACCCGGATCGATCCGGGCGCGGTCCGAGGCACCAAAAGGGGAAAGACGTGCGGCGGCACCGGAAAACCAGTGCACGTGGAACATGTCAAGAAGGTTCCTGCCAGGCAGTTCGAATGGCTCGACGATTGCCCCTTCCGCCTCCAGTGATTTCAGTTGCCGGTCGACAATCGCCGCGATTTCCGGATCCAGAGTGCCGGCCGGTGGTGTCGACCAGTAACCGATGCGCAGTCCCTTGAGCGACACCGGCACCAGTTTCAGTGGTGCGAGCGCCGCCTCTCCCTGGTACCAGTCTCGCCGATCCCGGCCCGACATCGACTTGAGCATGGCAAAGGCGTCTGCAGCGTTGCGGCACATCGGGCCTATATGAGCAACGGTACCAAATGCACTGGCCGGATAGGCAGGAACCCGTGTGAATGTCGGTTTCAGCCCGGTGAGGCCGCAAAAGGCTGATGGAATTCTGATTGAACCGCCACCGTCGGTCCCCAGGTGAAAGACACCGGCGCCAAGTGCCGCCGCAACGGCCGCGCCTCCGGATGATCCACCTGCGGTCATATCCTTGTTGTAGGGATTGCGGGTGATCCCGAACGCTTTGCTGTCGGTGACCGCTTTCCAGCCGAATTCCGGTGTGGTTGTCTGCGCGAGGAAGATGACACCTGCATTTCGCATCAGCTGAACGCTCGGCGCATCCTCGATCGCAGGAGCGTCACTTGTAACAGAGCTTCCGTACCGCACCTGCCAGTCCTTGACCCAGACAATGTCCTTGATCGTTGCGGGGATGCCGTCGACCTCTGAAAGCGGTGCTCCATTTGACCAGCGGTTTTCCGAGGCTTTCGCAGCATCCAGCGCTCTGGCGTGATCGATGAACGAGAAGGCATTGAAGACGGGATCGATTTCCTCGGCTCTCGCAAGACATGCCCTGACGACCTCGACGGGAGAAACGGATTGCCGGCGATAGGCTTCGGCAAGCTCGCGAGCACTCATCTGACAGAGCGGGTCCGAGCTGTTAAACGCCGGGTCGTGGGTATTCATCGGCAATCGCCTTTTTGTTCTGTTCCGCCTGGATGGTATTGGATTTTCAGGCCCTGGCCATACCTAATCAGCTTTCTTGATAGATGAGAACGGAACATCAACAGTTGTGAGAGTGGATAGCGTCGCGATGGCTGTTCGACAATCATATTCGTGATGCAGGCAGATACTCCATGACGGTCGTCAGTTTGCGTCGGACACCAGCGGCAGGCTGACGCGGAGCACGGAAGCCCCCTCCAGGCCGGTGACGACGAAGGCTGTGCCACCATGTGCTTCGGCGATCTTGCGCACAAGGGGCAGGCCAAGACCGTAGCCGTCCACATTCTGCTTGTCGGAGGCGCGAAAAAAAGGCTGGAAGACATTTTCCCTGTCTTGTTCCGCGATGCCGTTACCGCAGTCGATCACGTCGATCTTGACGATATTGCCTGATACGGAGAGGCTGATCGTCACCGGCGGTTTGCCATGTTTGAACCCGTTTTCCAGAAGATTTCCGAGCATGCGATGCAAAAGCCGCGGGTCGCCGACGATTTCGGGCGCACGTCCGGAATACGAGCAATTTTCGAAACGTGCGCATTCCTCGGCGATCAATGCGAGAAGGTCGACCGGTTCGGTCTGGCCCATCGAGGCGCCTCCGTCGAGACGGCTCATGACAAGGATCTCGTCGATCAGGGCGTCAAGTTCGGCAATGTCCCGCTGGAGCGCGTTTCGCCGTTTCGCCGTCTGGTCTGTCTGCTCCATTTCGAGACCGAGTTTGATACGCGCGAGCGGCGTTCTCAATTCATGCGATGCGTTGGCAAGCAGGAGCCGGTGTGCTGTAACCAGCTTTTCGATCTTGTCAGCCGCTGCGTTGAATTTAAGGGCAAGCTGAGCGACTTCGTCCTGACCCTGCACGTCAACACGTGCGTGGAGATCTCCGGAGCCGATGCGCTCAACGCCCTGGCTCAGGGTTTCGAGACGTTTCGCCAGACGGCGGGAAATCGGATAGACGCCTATCCCCACGCTGACGGCGACGAGTACCAGGGTAAGTAACAAGTTCAAGAGTGTACCGAGCGGGGCTCCGTCGTGTGCATCGGCAATCAGCTGGCGGCCGTCCGGGAGCATCAGGGAAAGAACAGGTCCGCCGCGTGTCCGGAACCAGCCGGTCTTGCCCGCATGTCGTTCCGGGGGCAGGTCGGCTTCACCGAATGCTGCGATCAGCTGGCCGTTTTTGTCGAACAGCGACAAGGCGATGTCGAGTTCCCCGCCAAGTCCTTCGATCGTGCGCCGCTGGTCGGCGATACTTGCGTCGGCTGCTGGCAGTGTCAGTGCAACGAATCGACTGACCGTGTCCAGGATGTTCCGGTTATGACGGTCCCGGCCCACAACCTCCCACAATATGCCTGACAGGATCACCACCAGCACAAGACTTGCAACGATGGTCGCATAGATCTGGAGATAGAGCCGGCGCATCAGGATCGATGTGAAAAGGCGACGCATGTCGCGCTCCTATTCCTGCGACCGGGCGAAGACATACCCGGCACCTCGCACGGTGATAAGCCGGCGGGGTTTGTTGGGGTCGTCCTCGATTTCCGCACGAATGCGCGAAACATGCACATCGATCGAGCGGTCGAAGGCTGCAAGGTTCTCGCCCTTGAGTGCATTCATTATCGTGTCTCGGGAAAGTACACGGCCGGCACGGCTTGCAAGAACTTCCAAAATCTGGAACTGGTGCGCAGTCAGGTTGCAGACGTGGCCGTCGACCCTTGCTTCCATCGCAAAGGAGTCAATTTCAAGCCTGCCGAAGCGCAATATTCTGGTGTCCGTTCCACTGCGACCGCGGCGCAACACCGCTTTCAGGCGGGCAAGCAGTTCTCGTGGTTCGAACGGCTTTGGCAGGTAATCGTCCGCGCCGAGTTCCAGTCCGATTATCCGGTCCATCGGCTCACCTTTCGCCGTGAGCATCAGGATCGGGGTTCGGTCGTTCGCCCGCAGCTTGCGGCAGACTTCCAGACCGTCGATGTCGGGCAGCATGATATCCAGCAGGATGGCGTCGAATTGCTGTCGTTTTTGCTGGTCCAGACCTTTCTGGCCGTTAGCGGCAATCGTGACCTTGAACCCCGAGGCGCCGAGATAGTCCCGGACCATCTCGGCAAGTCGGTTGTCATCCTCAATCAGGAGAATCTGCTGGGGCATTCTTGGCAAGGCTCAGATAGGTTCAGCGATGGCGGAAACGTCGACCCATAGCACGGAATTCCTCGATACGCTCGTCGAGTTGTGCTCTCTGCTCGGGCGTGAGCACCGCAGCAACGTCGACGATCATCGCGGTCAACGTCTTGCTGATCTCATCCGCCACGGCCAGTTTTTCAGCGCGCAGCGCCTCGATTGCAACGCGATCGATTTCCTGTGCCAGTAGTAGTGCGCGCAGATCTTCCGAAACACTCGCGAATTCCCGGTGATTTTCCTTCATCCCGAGCGCGACCGGCGTCACGATGCTGACGATCTCTGTCTGCTGCTCCGGCGTGGCGTCGATCTCGATGGCGACATGGCGCACGACGCGCGTCAGTCGTTCCTTGATGTCGTCGTCGCTCATCCGGTGCAGCATGCCCGGACCACCTCCACCTCGGCGCCAGCCCACGGTCTGAACGCTCGGGAGGTCCGCAAGACCGGCCGCGACAGCGCCGGACGCGACCAGATTACCGATCCCCGCTGTTTGTGGAGCGCTGGTCACGGCCAATGCGGTTCCGGACAGAATGCCGGCACAGATGACGCAAGCCGCGACGACACGCCCCGCTTTCGCTGTGCTTGATCTCAGGCGGGAGTTCTCAAGTTTGTTAAGCATGGAAGGCTCCTGTGGGTTGAAGTAATCTTGAAGTGAAATGTCTGGCCATCAACGAAGTCACAAACTGGCCGCGTTCCGTTCCGGGTCGAAGATCAGCTACATGCAGTCTTTTTCCTTTTGGACATCACCGGTTCCTTTTGGACTTCGCCGGCAAAGGCAGGGGCGGAACCTGTTCAGCGCATTCCGGCAATCGGTCGGTCTGTCTTTTGCGTCCCCTGGCAATCTAGAATTGGATCGCTTCGGTTTCTGCCGTTCTTCGCTTTTGTAAAGAAATGTAAAGTGGACCTTCCAAGGTTTTTTCTGAGGCCGGGTGAACGGGTTTCTGTGCTGTTAGTGAAACTTCGGGGACACGGGGTCTTCTGGCTTCTGCAATGATTTTGGTCTTCAAAGGCCTGGCATCCCAAATTGTTCGAAAGTGTCATACAGCCGTAATGACTCGTCGGTATTGATCGTCTTGCACACCTGTGCAAAGATCCTATCCTGCGCTGTGAATTCCTCAGGGAGGCGGCGCAAGACAGAAAGCAGGTGAGATTGATGACTACTCTTGTTTCCAAACTGCGCCAGTCCACTGCGGCTGCCGTTCTGGCTCTCACAGCAGCGACCGTTGCCGGCGAAGCCTTCGCAAAAGATCTGACAATCACCGTATGGTCCGGGGGGTCCAACGACAGCGATGCGTATCGCTGGGAAGCCATTGAAATGGCTGCCGACATTCTGGAGCGCGAAGCTGCGATCCTCGGCGAAGACCTTAATATTACCGTTGAATCCAAGGGACAATTCGGTAACTGGCAGGAATTCAAGCAGGCGGTTACGCTGGCAGCCGAAGCAGGTACTGCGCCGAATATCGTCGTTACCTCCCATCTCGATATCGCACCCTGGTCGGAAGCCGGCTACATCGTACCGGTCGAAGAATATCTCGACATCGATGCCTGGCCGCTCAGCGACATCTATCCCAACATTATGGAAATCGCGGCATTCGATGATGTGCAGTGGGGTCTGCCGCAGGATGCGGAAAGCCGTCCGTTTTTCTTCTGGAAAGACACCTTGAAAAAGATCGGCTACAGCGACGAAGATATTGCTGCAATTCCGGCCAGGGTTGAAGCTGGTGAGTACACGCTGCAGAATGTTCTCGAAGACGCCAAGAAGGCCGTTGACATGAACGTCGTGGAGGAAGGCTACGGCTTTTACCCACGCGTTTCCAACGGTCCAGACTACGCGCAATTCTACCAGTCTTTCGGCGGGCAGCTTCTTGATCCGGATAGCGGCAAGCTGGTCCTCGACAAGAAGGCGATGGAAGAATTCTACCAGTTCTTCGTCGATGCTGTTGATGCCGGAATAACCCGTAAGAACCATCTCGGAACAGATTGGGGCCAATGGTACAACGAGGTCGCCAATGGCAAGGCCGCCATCTGGCATGGCGGCACCTGGCACTATGGCCGCTATGCCCAGGAAGGCAACGAGGATTTCTGGAACACGATCGAGTTTTCCCTGATCCCGGCCGGCACTGAAAATGGGCGCGCCAACACCATTACGCACCCGTTGGTCTATCTCATCACCGACAATGCGGATGACGAGGCAGAAGAAATCGCGGCCAATCTCGTGAAAATAGCTTCCGAGCCGCGCCTCAATACGCTGCACGCGATCAAATCCAATCACCTCGGTATTTCCAGGCAGCAGTCCAACATCGAGCTCTATTCGAACAACCGCTGGGCTGACGAAGCGACTGACCGCCTGCTTGCCCACGCGAACTCTCAACCGAACCACGTCAACTACGGCGCGTACTCGGAAGCTTTGTTCAAGGGACTTGAAGCGGCCTGGACCGGCACAAAAACTCCGGCCGAGGCGGTTGCCGAGGTTGAAGTTCAAATGAAAGCCACACTCGGCGATGAATTGATCGTCCGCTAAGCCCATCACCTAATCAGCAAGCGGACGGGGCGGCAACCGCCCTGTCCGGCCTCAAACGGGAGCATCTTATGCAACGCTCGAGCTGGCTGGGTTTGGCCTTTCTGTCTCCTGCACTCATCGTCGTCCTGTTGTTCTTCATGGTGCCGGTGGTGCTGACAGGCTTTTTTGCGTTCACCAACATGAGCACTGCAACGGGTGTGAAGGGCGGGGAATATGTCCTCAACGCCAGCGGATTGCGGGCGCTTGCGGATGCGGGGCTTCCTGCAAACACGCTGGATCAGATCGAAGGCGCCGGTTACCGGGTGGATGCCGGGGGACTGGAGGCCTTGGCTGCGGAGTTTGGTCAGCCGACTGCGGATGAATTCGGCAAATTGCACGCTGGCGAGGTCTTTACCAAGCGACGCGATATCGAACGCGCGCTGAAAGGCTTACGCTCAAACCCGATCCGGAAAACGCGGGACCGCAAGGCCGCGGCTGAACTGTTCAAGCGGTCCATGATGAACGAGCGCTTCCCCACCTTGCCCGCATTTGAAGCGGCACTTGAGGAAGCGAAGATCCCGCAGGCCGATCGCCCTTTGATCACGAAGGTCGCCTATACGGGTTGGGTCTGGACAGCGGAAAATTTTGGCTTCCTGTTGTCATTGGAATCCACGTGGCAATACGCAAAGAACACCGGGATCTATGTGGTGTTCACCCTGTCGTTCAACGTGCTTTTCGGGCTGTTCCTGGCAATTGCAACTTTCTATTTGCCGGCGGGGCAGGCGTCCACCTTTCGGGCGATCTGGTTTCTTCCACGCATACTTCCGCCTGTTCTTTATATCGTGATGTGGCGCTGGTTCACCTGGGACACCGGGTTCATCTCCACGGTGCTGTCCAGCTTCGGTGTGGCGCCAAAGAACTGGATGCTGGACACAGAGTTTCACGCCTGGACGACAATTGTCCTGATCAACGGATTTGTCGGTGCATCAATGGGAATGATCGTGTTTTCCTCCGCTATCCGTGCGATCCCGTCCTCCATGCTCTACGCCTCGGAAGTTGATGGTGCCAATCGGCTGCAGCAGATCTGGCACATCATCTTGCCGCAGCTCCGTTGGCCGATCCTCTTCATTACGTCCTATCAGACCATGTCGCTGCTGACGTCGTTCGAGTACATCTACCTTGCGACCGATGGTGGTCCGGGAGGGGCGACAGAAGTTTGGGCCCTGGCGGCTTTCCACACGGCCCTCAACAACTACGGCGGCAACCTGCAATACGGGTTGGGTGCGACCTATGCCCTGCTCCTGGTCGTCATCGGCCTGATGGCGAGCCTTGCCTATCTGCGGCTGTTCAATTTCCGCAACTTGCTCATAAAACCGCGGATCGAGGGATAAAGACATGAGGCAGAACTTCCGAAACTGGCCAGTTCTTCTGGTGCTGTTTGTCTTCTCCGCTCCGCTCCTGATCATGCTTACCTTCTTGCTGGTGGATGCGTTTACGACAAAGGTTCCGGGAACCATGTTCCCGAATGGTGTCACCCTGCACCATTTCCGCTTCCTGTGGACCGATCTCGACAACGGCAGCTGGGGCATCTGGGGCGTGACCCTGAACACCTTCAATTTCGCCCTGTTCACATCTCTTGCCGTTACCGCTATTTCGGTTACTGCCGGTTATGCCCTGTCTCGCCTGGCGTTCCCGGCGCGCGGGTTCTTTCTCGGCGGTCTGATCGTGCTTCACGCCTTTCCGACCGTCACGCTGATCATCGCGATATTCCTGATCCTGCAGTTGCTTGGTCTCTACAACACCCTGATCGGGGTCATCGTCGTCAAGGCAGCCCTGGAATTGCCCTTCGGCATCTGGGTAATGAAGGGCTTTTACGACACTGTTCCCTGGGAAATCGAAATGGCCGGTGTCCAGGACGGGGCGAGCCGGTTCACTGTGTGGTGGAAACTGATCCTGCCCCAGGTCCAGCCCGGGTTGTTGGCGATCTTGATCTTCTCGTTTCTGTCAGGCTGGTCCGAATTCATCCTGCCGATGGTGCTTGCACCAGGTAATGATGCGCAGGTGCTGTCCACGTATCTGGCAACCATGCTTCTCGATGGCGGAACGCAGGCGGACTTCAATCTCTTCAAGGCCGTCGGCCTTTTCTACGCGCTGCCGGTCATCATCATCTATCTGGTTTTCCAGAACAAACTCATGAACATCTATGGCGGAGGCACGAAGGGCTGATGCGTATCTCGATCGAAAATTTCACCAAGAGCTTCGGGACAACGACCGTGATCGAAGACATGTCCCTGGAGATCAACAGCGGGGAAATGCTGGCGCTGCTTGGTCCGTCCGGTTGCGGCAAGTCGACGACGCTGTTCGCAATCTGCGGCATCCACCGGATGAATTCGGGGCGCCTCTTGTTTGGCGAGCGCGATGTCACCCGGATATCCTCACAACAGCGCAATGTCGGCGTCGTGTTCCAGAATTACGCGCTTTACCCGCACATGAATGTCTTCGACAACATCGCATTTCCGCTGAAGGTGCGAAGGGATTCCCGGGCAGACATTGAACGGAAGGTCAAGGAGATTGCGGATCTCGTTCACATCGGCGAACTGCTCCACCGCAAACCTGCTGAGCTATCCGGAGGCCAGCAGCAGCGCGTCGCTCTTGCACGTGCTCTGGTGCGCGAGCCCGACATTCTCCTGCTGGATGAGCCGCTTGCCAATCTGGACGCAAAACTGCGTCTTGAAATGCGCTCCGAAATCCGCCGAATCCAGCAACAGACGGGGATCACGGCCGTGCTTGTCACGCATGACCAGGTCGAGGCGATGTCCATGTGCGACCGGATCGCGATCATGGACCAGGGGAAAATCATGCAGCTCTCGTCTCCCAAGGAGATGTATGAGGATCCTTCCTCGGATTTTGTTGCAGGTTTCCTTGGCAATCCGCCGATTGCCTTTCTGGAAGGTGTCGCGGCGGAGGGGGGAATGCGTCTGGCCAATTCCGAGGTTACGCTTCCTGTTCCTGTCGCAATCAACTTGCCGGATCATGGCGCTGCGGTACGTTTTGGAATTCGGCCGGAATTTTTTCAGCCCGACAATGATCTAAAGATCAAAGGCAGGATCAGCTTCGTGGAAACGCAAGGCCGTGAAGAGCTTTATGACGTTACGCTGGAAAACGGCTCGGTACTGCGGTCGATCCAGTCGCAAGGCGGCAGTTTCAAATTGGGAGACAACGTGAACTGGGGGATCGCCGGAGACCGGATTCTGGCCTTCGATGCCGCTGGCAACAGGCTTTGAAGGGTCTCCGATGACATCCTTTCTGCCTGGAAAGACCTGGGTTCAAGACCGCTGCGGCTGGCCTTTGGTGATCGCGCATCGCGGAGCCAGTGCCCATGCCTTTGACAACACGATGCGTGCTTTCAGGGTTGCACATGAGCTTGGCGCGGACATGTGGGAAGTCGATGTCCGCCTGACAAAGGATGGTGTACCGGTCGCGTTCCACGACGAGGATCTGAGAAAGACCTGCGGCGTTGACAGCCTGCTCTGCGATGTGACCGCAGAAGAGCTCTTTGAAATGACGGCCTCTGCGGGACGTCAGGCCCCCCGGTTTTCTGAGGTGGCCAGGTTGGCTGCGGAACTGGGCGCGGGAATTTATCTGGATGCAAAAGAGGGTCATGCCGCTTCCCTGGCGATCGAAAGCCTCGTAGAAAACCGAATCGAACGGGTCATTGTCGGTGCCAACACGCCGGAATATTGCGCCGAATTGATTGCAGGCGGTTGCCCGTATCCGGTCTCGATCCTCGTCGGTCTCGGCCGTGATCCGTTTGCAATCGCCAGCGTGTGCGGGGCAGAGCTTGTTCACCCGTGCTGGGAGCACGCGAGCGACAGGCCTGACAGGCTTCTTGACGATACATTCTTCCGGAAAGCAAATTCGCTCGGGTTGCCTGTCGTGACCTGGCATGAAGAACGAGCAGATGTGCTGGCCAAGCTGGTTCAGATGCCCATACTCGGCATTTGTTCCGATAAGCCGGAAATGGTCCGTCCTTACACATCCAATCCTTTGCATGTTCCTGAAATCGTTTGCCACCGGGGAGCTTGCAGGATTGCCCCTGAAAACACGGGTGCCAGTGCCAGGGCCGCCTGGGATGGTGGCTTTGACTACGTGGAGATCGATGTACGTGAAACGCGCGACGGGAACCTGGTCCTCCATCACGACGAAACCCTTGAGCGCACGACAACCGGGACGGGGTCGCTGGCTGGCCGCAACCTGAGTGAACTTCAGAAGCTGGATGCAGGCAATTGGTTCGATGCCTTTTTCAAGGGAACACGACTGCCCACGCTTTCGGAATTCGTTTTGTTTGCCGCGAAAGGCAACCGGAAACTATATGTCGAGATCAAGCAGGCTGACGCTTTGAAGACGGCCGAGGAGGTTCTCTGCAAACTGTCGCCTGAACAGGTTTTCTTCTGGTCGTTCGATCAGAGCCGAATGAAGCAAATCCGTAAAGCTTACCCGAACGCACGTCTCATGGTTCGGCCGGAGGACTACGAAACGCTGGAGGACTGCCTGTCGGCTTATGACGCCGATATCGTCGAATTCAATGCCCGGAACGCGAACCCTGGGGACGTTGCATCGGTTCGGGCTGCAGGGCGCAAGGTTATGCTTGCCTATATGGGTGACGACCTTAACGTCCTTTCGGAGCTCGTTCAGCTTCAACCGGATCTTCTCAACGTGAATGAACCGTTTCTTGTCCGGAAGATGTTCATTCAAACGGACAAGGACGGAAAAAGCGATGGCTGATCGAGGGAGTTCGAAGAAACAGGTCAATTCCTTCGATGTCGCCCGGCTTGCTGGCGTTTCACGTTCCGCCGTGTCGCGAACCTTTACCGACGGTGCCAGCGTCTCTGAGGAAACACGCGAAAAAGTGACGAAGGCCGCGACAGAACTCGGCTATCGGGTCAATGTTCTGGCGCGCTCGTTGCACAAGCAGAAATCCGATCTGGTCGGTGTGGTCGCCGCGGACCTTGACAACCCCTTCAGGGGTGAGCAGATCGATCTTTTGTCGCAAGGCCTTTTGGAAATGGGACTGCGCCCCATTCTTCTCAGGGGAGACCCCTCGACCGACGTTGCCGATCTTATCGGCTCCCTGCTTCAATACAGCGTTGCCGGTGTCATCGTGACGTCCGACACGCCACCTGAAGAAATCTGCCGCGAATGCCTTGAAAACGGCGTGCCGCTTGTCGTGGTCAACAAGCGCGATCCAGGTGCCCCGGTCGATCGCGTCGTGACCGACTTCGAGGGTGGTGGAAGGTTGGCATTCGATCATCTCATCTCGTGCGGTTGCCGGAAACTCGCCGTCGTGACACCGGAGAGATCGTCTTATTCGGTGAACGGTCGGGCACTCGCGTTCGAACAGGCGGCCAATGATGCCGGCATCCCGGTGGTTCGCATTGCCTGGGGAACTCAATCCTATGATGGTGGCCTGGCGGCATCCGCTTACGTCAACCGCGTGAAGAGCGAAATCGACGGAGTCTTCTGTACGGCCGATTATCTTGCATTGGGCGTCCTCGACGGATTGCGCCATGAACACGGCATCAGGGTGCCGGAGGATATGCAGGTGATTGGCTACGACGACATAGTTCAGGCATCCTGGAAGTCGTATGACCTGACCACAATCGTTCAAAGCCGCAAGGATCTTTGCGATATTACGCTGAACCTTCTGATGCAGCGACTGGTGGATCCGGATCTGCCGCAACAGATTGAGGTGAGTGGTGTCTCGTTGAGGCAACGGAAAACCACCACAGGCTGACAGTTCCCTGCAAACGCGTCCGGGAAGCACACCGGAGGGAAAGTACTGGGTATGTGGCAACCTGGAGCCGCCCGGACCTGCGGCAATGGAAGGTCCGGCGACCTAATCCGCGCTGTAACCATTGAACACGATATGAACCTTCATGGCACGCTCCCTGTCACCGGCAAGGTCAAATGCTTCAACCGCCTGTTCAAGCGGATAGGAAGGGCTGATGATCGGTCCAACGTCTATTGTTCCCTCATCGATTGCCTTGACCGCGGCTGCGAATTCCGCGTGAAATCGGTGTGTTCCCCTGACCGTTATCTCCTTGCTGACAATCAGGTTGAGCGGCATGGGCGTGTCTCCCGCAACCCCGACGGTTACGAGCGTTCCACGCGGTCTCAGGCTGAGCATGGCGTCCTTGATCGCAGCAGCTGACGCGGAACATTCAAAGGCAACATCGAACTGTCCCTTGTCGGTCTTGTATGGATCAAGGCCATCAGGATCAGTGCTCAGGTCAATGGTTTTGTTCGCACCCATTTGTCTTGCCACGGCAAGCGGCATCGCCTGCAGATCCGTGACGGCAATTTCGGAGGCTCCAGCGTCTTTCGCCACGGCAACGCACAACGCGCCAATGGGTCCCGCTCCTGTTACAAGAACCCGTTGACCCTTGAGGTCGGGCGCTTGCGCGCAGGCATGCAGGCAAACTGCCAGAGGTTCTGCGCAGGCGGCCTTGCGGGCCGAAACCTTGTTCCGGTAACGGAATGCCTGTCGCGCAGGCACGACAACCCGTTCGCGAAAGAGGCCTTGTTCGTGCGGAAGTCGGTAAGCCGATCCCATGAACCGCATTTCCAGGCAATGAACCTCTTCTCCTGCCTTGCAGAACTTGCAGTTCCCGCACGGTTGGCTTGGATTGATGGCAACAAGATCGCCAGTTCGAAGCGCTCCGACTCCTTCACCGACCCCAACAACACGACCGGCTGCCTCGTGACCCATGGCGATAGGTTCTCTCACACGCACAGGGCCGAAGCCGCCATCATGGTAATAGTGAAGGTCTGAGCCGCAGATACCGCCGGCAAGAATATCGACCTTTATTTCTCCGGGTCCCGATTGCGGTTCAGGATGCTTTTCAAGCCTCAGGTCACGGATTCCATGCAGGACACAGGCGCGAGACATCATGGTGGATCCTATTGGAAGATGAGGTTCGGCAACCAGGTTGCCAGGGCCGGGATGAATGACACCAGCAAGAGAACGATGATATTGCTCAATAGGAAGGGAAGGATTGCCTTGACCACCGGTGTCAGCGGTAACCGGGCGATGCCCGCGCAGACAAACAGGCAAACTCCGACCGGTGGTGTCGTCAGGCCGATCATCAGGTTGAGCACCGCGAATGTCGCAAAATGCAGGGGTTCAATACCGACTGCCTGCGCGAGAGAAAGCAGGGGCACGAAGAGGATGATCAACGCGGCAATCGTTTCCATGAACATGCCGACAAAGAGCAGGAGCAGGTTGATGATCAGGATAACGAGAATGGGATTGTCTGTAATCGACAATACGGCGCTGGCGATGGCCTGAGGTATCCGTTCCGAGACGAGGATCCAGCCGAATACGTTCGCCAGTCCGACAAGAGCCAGGATCGAGGCTGCCGAAACGGCGCTGTCCACGATGATCTTCGGTACTTTTTTCAGCGGCAGTTCGCGGTAGACGAACGCTCCGACAATGAACGCGTAAACACTTGCGACAACTGCGGTTTCGGTGGGTGTGGCGATGCCGCTCAGGAGCCCGTAGATGATGATGCCGGTCATGGCGATCGCCCAGAAAGCGCTTCCCAGGGAGCGCACAAGTTCCCTTGCGCCGCGCCAGGGTTCACGGGGAAAGTTCTTCCGACGAGCGATCACGTAGCAGGTGATCATCATCGCAAGCCCCATCAAAAGCCCCGGAACGGCGCCTGCCATGAACATCTGGCCAACTGAAATTCCGCTGAGCGCTCCGACGATGATCATCGGGACACTCGGTGGAATGATCGGGCCGACCGTGGAGGAGGCGGCCGTGACGGCTGCGGAAAAGTCAGCCGGATAACCGGCTTTTTTCATGCCCGGTATCATGACACCACCAATGGAGGCAGCATCCGCGACGGCCGTTCCGGTAATGCCTCCGAAGAGCATGGAGGCGCCGATATTGGTCAGGCCGAGTCCGCCCCGGACCCAGCCGACCAGAGCATTCGCAAACCGGATGATGCGTTCGGTGATGCCGCCATTGTTCATCAGGTTTCCGGCAAGAATGAAACCCGGAATACTCAGGAGGACAAAAACGTCTATCCCCGCGTAGACCTTTTGCGGGATGACAACCAGCGGAATGCCGGAGACCAGCAGATAGCTTAGGGACGAAAGTCCGAGGGCGATGGCAACGGGGATGCCGATTACGAGCGATCCCACGAATACGGCAAACAGAACAAAGACCTCCACGCTCAGGTCTCCCGATTCATTTGAGAATCATCAGCCGACAACAGCGTCAGAACGGCTCGAACCATTGCAAAGGCAAACAGGAGAAGAAAAAGAAGAAATACGCTGAAATGGATAAAGGACATCTGTAGGCCCATTGCCGGAGATTTCTGGAGTAACCCGATTTGCACGTATTTCCAGGCACCGGGCAGCAAGATGGCCGCAAGAAACGCAGTTGCCAGAGAGGCGACCAGACGCAGAATACGCGGCCAGGGATCGGGAAGGGTGTCGCAGACGATGTCGACATTCACCAGGTCTCCGCTCATCAGACCCAATCCGACACCAAGCGCCGTCATGTAGATCAACGCAAACCGGGTAAGTTCTTCTGTCCAGACGGGAGAGTCGCCGATCGTTCGCCCCAGCACCTGGGTGAGCACCGCCATGATCAGAACCATGAAGGCAACAAACACCCCTATGCGGCAGAGAAGCTCGAGGCTTCGATGGACTTGGAGAATGACCTTCATGAATTGACCTGGATAAAGACCCGCCGCCAGGTAATCCCGGCGGCGGGCAAGTTGGGGAGGGACTACTTCTGACTGTTGAAGAGATCTTCCACGATCGGTTTGACCTCGTCGTTCACGTTCGCCAGAACTGCGTCCTTCGCCGCTGCTGCATAGGCTGCTCCATCGACCTCGACAAAGGTCATTCCCTTGTCTTCCAGATAGGCGCGGTCTTCTGCGAGGCTGGCCTCAAGAAGTCCTCGTTCAAAAGCCTGGGCGCGTTTCGCCGCTTCAAGAACGTTTGCCTGGTCTTCGGGGCTGAGGTTTTGCCAGGTCGATTCAGCAATCGTCAGGTAGATCCAGGATCTGACGTGCTGGGTCAGGTTCACATGTGACTGGACCTCGTTGAAATTCGCCGAACGGATCAGGGCGAGCGGGTTTTCCTGAGCCCCGATGGTTCCGTTCTGCAAGCTTGTGAACACTTCCGAAAAGGCCATGGGTGTCGGCGCGGCCCCAAGGGCTTTCCAAACGTCAACGAAGAGTGGCACGTTGGGAACGCGCATCTTCAGACTCTCAAGCTGATCCGGAGACGGGATGGCCCGGTTTGACGTGAGATTGCGTGGTCCGCGCGCGAAATAGGCAATTGGCCTGATCTGCGCTTTTTCGACAATTTGTGCCTTGATCTTGTCGCCGATATCACCGGAGGCGATTTCGTCCATATGCTCGGTCGATGCATATGCGTATGGCACTGCGAGAAGCGCTGCCATCGGAGCCCAGTTCTGCAGGCTTTCGCCGGTGATTGTCATGTCGACCGTGCCAAGCTGCATGCCATTGATCAGGTCGATTTCCTTGCCGAGCGACTCGTTCGGATAGACCTCGACTGCGATCCGCCCGTCGGTCAGCGCCGAAAGCTCCTCACCGAATTTGACCGCTGCCTTGTGCCAGGCATTCTGCTCGTTTGCCAGGTGACCCAGCTTCAATGTCGTTTCCTGCGCCATTGCAGCACCTGCAGCGAACTGCGATACGACGCATGCCGCGAGGAAAGTCTTAAATCTGAATGCCATGTTCCGTCACTCCCTGTTGAATGGTGATCCATCAGTCGCCAGATCCTCGCAGCGATCAAAATAGATCTGATTTCTCTGAATGATCTGGGGCAGAGTTTTGAGGATCTCGTTCAGATGTTCACGCATCGCCCGGGAGGCTGTGTCCGGGTTGCCTGTTTCGATCTGATCGACAATGGCCGTGTGCTGTTTGATCAGCGTGGCGATTGGAAAGAGTTCGAAGCTCAGGAACCTGACCCGGTCCATCTGGCTCTTCAACCCTTCCACGAATTGCCACGCGACGTCCTTTCCGGCAGCCTCTGCAAGGGTGCGGTGGAATATCTCGTCTTCATTGATGAAGTCCGCGGAGGACGTTTTGCCGATCTTGGCCTGGTTCCGCAATTGCGAACGCAACTCCTGAACCAGTGCCGGCTGTGGATCCTGTGCGAGCAACCGCACGATGTCAGCCTCGACGGCTTCCCGAACGAACCGCGATTGCAGAACGGTCGGGTAGTCGATCTTGGTGACAAGTGTGCTGCGTTGTGGCCGGATCAGGAGAAGACCCTCCTCGGCCAGTTTGATGAAAGCTTCGCGGACCGGTTGCCGGCTGATGCCATAGCTCTTGGCGATCTCTGCCTCGGACAGTTTGCTGCCCGGCGGGAGGTCATTCTTGACAATACGCTCACGCATGATGCGTCGCACTTGCGGTGCGATCGCAACGGTATCGTCAAGCCACGTATCGATTACGACTTCGTTCAACACGAGAAGTCCTCCCAGCGTCGTTATCTACCATACTGCCATACTAGTCAACAAAAATTTGACAAGTGGCGGTGAAGCATTCAAAAAATGAGTCACATACTTATTCAAGGCTACAGGAGGGAGCAGGGTTGCGCGAGACATGGAGATGGTTCGGTCCGGCGGATCAGGTTTCACTGGACGACGTCGCCCAGGCGGGGGCAGGCGGCGTGGTCACCTCTTTGCACCATGTTGCGGTGGGAGATGTCTGGACGCCCGGGGAAATCGCCGCGCGCCAGGCCCTGATCCGTGAACAGGTTGCGCATTTGCCTGTATCCCTGGAGTGGGAAGTGGTGGAAAGCCTGCCGGTATCGGAAGACATCAAACGACAGACCGGACCCTGGCGGGATAATGTCGAAGCCTACAAGACCAGCCTCACTCATCTCGCAGAAGCGGGCATTCGAACCGTCTGCTACAATTTCATGCCACTCCTTGACTGGACACGGACGGATCTTGCTTACACCGTGCCGACAAAGGCCACCTGCATGCGTTTCGACCTGATCGATTTTGCCATGTTCGATCTATACCTGTTGAAGCGCCCTGGCGCGGAAGACAGCTTTCCTGCCGAGGTGATCGAGGTCGCGGGGCAACGTTTCATGGATGCGGATGATAGTGCCAGGGACGCGCTCGTGCGCAATATCATCTGCGGCCTGCCGGGTGGAAACGACGAATTGACGCTGGAAGATATCCGCGGCCACCTTGAGGCCTACAAACCCTATGATCATTCCGCCCTCTGTCGGCACCAGGCGGACTTCCTGGAACAGGTCGTCCCGCATGCGCAATCTCTGGGACTGAGACTCTGCTGCCATCCGGACGATCCGCCGTTCAGTCTTATGGGTCTGCCGCGCATCATGTCGACCGAGTCCGACTACGCACGGCTCGTTGCGGCTGTTGATTTGCCGGCAAATGGAATAACACTCTGCTCGGGTTCACTCGGTGCGCGTGGTGACAACGATCTTCCCGGCATCATGCGCAGGCTTGGCGCTCACGTGCATTTCCTGCACCTGCGCAACGTCGCCCTAGAACATGACAAAACAATCGGTTCGTTTCACGAGGCGGAACATCTGGCGGGAAGTGTCGATATGCCCGCATTGATCGCTGCGGTCCTTGATGAAGAAAAACGCCGGACAACGGAAGGACGCGAAGACAATTCCATTCCCTTCCGGCCCGATCATGGACAGGACATTCTCGATGATCTGTCCCGCCGGGCGCAACCCGGCTACCCCGCGATCGGCAGGTTGAAAGGACTTGCGGAACTGCGCGGTGTCATCGCTGGTCTGACATATGCCAATCTGCAGGAGAGCGCTCGTTAAGAGGCATTGGAGGTCCGTGAAAGAGTGGGTCACTCCACCTGGGTGACGGCCCTCAGTTCGCTGATCATGCGCGCGTTGTCGAGCGCAATGACACTCTGATCGGCAAAGGTCTGGGCCAGTGCCGTCACCTGCGCATTGAAGGGTCTGACCTGCTGCCTGTAGATTGTGAAGGCACCGACCAGGCTGTCGCCGGAGAGCATCGGAATGGCAACGAAAGATCGGGCGCCGCCAAGACCGGCTGTTGCGGCACGTAATGGATCGTCCGTGCGATAGAGCTCTTCCGAGCGGACATCCACAATATTGACAATGTCCTGCACCGTTTCCATTCGTCCCAGTCCGGTTTCCGCACTAACGGTAAAAATGCCTTGCGCTTCAAGCCAGTCCTGGAACGCTGCGGGAATGCCGCGCGAGAACCTGGCCGAGAACCGTCTGTCGCGGCGATATTCGAAGAGTATCCCGAATTCCGCATCGCATAGTACCAGAGCGTGACCCAGGATTGCGGCCATCACATCGTCAATGTCACCGCGCGACCTGCTGATGATCCTCAGCACCTCGCTGAGCGCTTTCTCCCGCCCGATTGCTTCTTCCAGGCTGAGCGCCAGTTCGGAAATCACTGCGGCATGGTCGCTCTGGTTCATTGGTTGCCGGCCTTTGCCTTCAAGGCGCGAATGCAATTCCAGCTTGGAGGAAACTTCCAGTTTGCGGTAGATCGCGGCCAGATGCGTTCGCACGGTTGAGGGTGCAATATGAAGCCGTTCGGCAATCGCGTGATAGGTTTCCCCGTGCGCATAGCAACGGGCGATTTCCAATTCACGCGGGCTCAAACTCTTTTCAGGCTGCACGCAACATCGCCTCCAACATTTTCCTGCTCATCCTGCGTCACTCCAATGTGGCAGCAATACCGCATGTTGTGTAGCCGAATACAGCAAGACACCGGACAATATACTGCATCTGCACGATACCGCGGCTTGCGAGACGTCCCTAAGCTTGGGTAGTGAGGGGAAATGCAATGACCAGACAAAGGGTTTCAACGGACCGGTACCATGCCCGCCGGCGCGAGTTTATCGCGAAGAACACAGGTTCCGCTCACGTGACAGGGGCGGTGTGATGCGTTGGCGAATGCTGGCGCTGCTGTTCTTCGCGCGCATTGCCCTCGGATTTCAGTTTCAAACGGCCGTATCCGTAGGCGGCGACCTCGTCACGGCATTTGAACTGGACTATTCGGAAGTCGGGATACTGATTGGCCTTTTCATGGCCCCTGGCCTGTTGCTGGCCTTGCCGGCCGGGGCATCGGGGCGGTTTCTCTCTGACCGAATGCTTGCGGTCGCCGGCCTGGGCGCGCTCGCCCTCGGTGGCCTCGTGAGCGGACTTGGGCCGGGACCCGTCACAATCGGTGTTGGCAGGTTACTTGCCGGCGCAGGGTTTCTGTTTGCAACGCTCTACTTCACCAAGATGATCGCCGACTGGTTCGAAGGCCGGGAAATTTCAACCGCGATGAGTATCCTCGTCATGAGTTGGCCTTTCGGTATTGCCATGGGGCAGGTGGGGCATGTCTTTCTGGCGGATCTCTTCGACTGGCGCGTGCCGTTTTTTGCAGCCTCCATGTATTGCGGGCTCGCTGCGGTCGGTGTCCTGGCCTTTTATCGGCCCCCGCCGGGACGGACCGTCGCATCTGGCCGCAGCTCCGGCAGGTTGAACGGTCGGGAAATGCAACTGGTCCTGCTCGCGGGAACAGCGTGGGGGGTCTTCAACGCCGGTTATGTTGCCTATCTCTCCTTTGGACCGCGGATGCTGGAAGAGCTTGGCCATTCTCCGCTGCGGGCCGCGGCGCTGGTGAGCATCGCCAGCTGGATCATGATCGTCTCGGGAGCGATTTGCGGCCAGATCGTCGACCGCTTCGGCCATCGTGATCTCATTCTGATCGTTTGCATGGTGAGCGCCGTTGCGGCTCTGTGGCTGGTCGGCACGTCCGGTGCCGGGCTCGCTGCAAGTCTCCTCTTCGGGCTTGTCGGCATGGCGCCCGCCGGTGTCATCATGGCACTTGCCGGCGAAGCCGTCCCACCTGCGCGGCGGGCGTTTGGCATGGGCGTCTTTTTCACGGTTTACTATGCGATCATGGCGGTCGGACCGCCTGTCGCCGGATGGATCTACGAGCGGGCAGGAACCGCAGGTGCTGCGCTCGCGTTCGGCATGGTCCTGTTTGCGCTCGTTGTTCCTGCCGCACTGCTGTTCCGATTTGTGCGGCTGAGAGACGGACCAGATACCTCGAGGAAGGGAATTGGATGAACATTCGAAAAACGCTTGTGATCGAAGAGATCGTCGAAACCGATGAATTCGGAGTGGACTGCGATCCCTTGAAGCGTATGGCAGCACTTGCCGTTCTTCAAAACCCTTTCACCGACACCGATGCGGACGATCTTTCCATGTTGTTTGAAATGGGTGCGGAACTCGGCGAAAGGCTTGCCGGAAAAATCATGGAACGATTGGGCAGCGCGCCGACCGGCTACGGCAAGGCGGCAATCGTCGGGATTGGAGGCGCCGCTGAACATGGTGCCGCGCTCTTGCATCCGGGACTGGGCAAACCCGTTCGCGCCGCAATTGGCGGTGGCAAGGCGCTGATGCCTTCCAATGTGAAGGTCGCCGCCGCAGGTGCAACGATCGACCTGCCGCTAGGCCACAAGGACGAAGCCTGGGCTTTCAATTTCATTGATACAATGACGCTCAGCATCGCCGACGCACCGCGTTCAAACGAGATTGTCCTCTGTGTGGGAATTGCCAGTGGCACCCGTCCACGCGCCCGGGTTGGAGAGGGGCCTCGACCGTAGGGAATAGGCAAGCGGATATTGGTCCGGCAGCCGGAATTTCCCGGTGCCGGAACAGGGGCTCCTGTCCTCTTCCCTGTAGCCGGATTTCAAACCGGAGCCAGAGATTGGCGACAGCTGCAATTTCCTCGAAGGCAAGTCACGGGGTCCTTGTAAAATCTGCAAGGTTTCACTAGCCGGCAAGGATTGGAAGCTTCAACGGTGTGGGATCAGTTTGACCGCGATAATGCTGATCAGTGACCAGCAGAAGGCGCGGAACGTCATCGCCATGACAGTGCGCATTTCGAAGGCTCCACCATCCATGATATGCACGCCGAGATACGCGAAAACCGCCAGGATCGCCAGCAACAGCAGGACAGAAGATTGAACTGCCCAGTATCTGCGAACCCAAAGCCCGAGGCCTGTAAGTACGTACCAAATCCCCGAAACAAAGTTGAACCACAGGACAGTCTGAACCACATCTCCGAAATTCGATCGGATGTCTTCACTCGAAAATAGAGCGGTGCCGCCGGACAGGATTGTCAGAACTCCGAACAGAACCGCAAATCCGGCTGCAAATCCGAGAGGATCGGACAGCTTGCCAAGTCGCGACAACATGGTTGGTCTTCCTTCGGGAAAATGTCTTCCGGACTGGGTGCCGGTTCCTGATGCTACAGCGTGCAGTGCCGCATTGCGAATTACCGGTGTGCGGCATACCAGCGCGATCATTTTTCAGGTGCCGGTGAAGGCGCATACACCGGTGCACACAGACGCTGAAATGCGCTCGGAACGTGCATCGGCCGGTTCTGTTGAGGCCGGCCGATGCTGCAATACATACCGGACATTCAGCGGTGCATTTCTCAGACGCTGAAAGGATCGTCGTTCACGAGGAACTCGATCGCCGGCAGAAGAGCTGCCGGGTCGACATCGGAGGGGATCCCGTTGAGTTCGATCGTTCCCGTCAGATGCGTGATCAGCAGATCACCATCTCCGGAAGCGCCGAGGGATACGGCGGCCTGCAGGCCATCTGTGACAGGATCTGTATCGAATTCAAGAAGGTCGGTGAATTGAAGTCCCGGATCGCCGGTTGCGGCGATCGCATCCAGAACGACCGGATCGCCGTCCCTCAGATCGAGCACCAGCTTGTCGCGCTTGGTGTTGAAGTCCGCAACCACGTCGTGGCCTTCTCCTTCACGGAAAGGATTGAAGACGAAACTGTCGGCAGAACGGCCGCCGACCAGGAAGTCGTTGCCTTCCTCCCCGACCAGAGTGTCCTTGCCGCGCCCTCCATTCAGGTAGTCGTTGTCGGCGCCCCCTTCCAGTGTGTCCTTTCCACGACCGCCGAACAGGTAGTCGTTGCCGTCACCACCCTTGACCAGGTCCGATCCGCGTCCACCGAAAATGATGTCATGTCCACCAAGTCCGTTGGCAATGTCGTCACCTTTGCCAAGAGAGATGAAGTCGAAGTGATCTGAACCGATGACTGCGTCAGGGCCACGTCCTGTAAACAGGAACCCGCCTTTGGCGAAGGTAATGTCATAGGGCAGAAGGACATTGTCGATGACATGAATGATGCCGTTTTCTGCGACAATGCCGTTCTCCGAACCTGCCGGGTTGGTCACCGTGGGATCGGCAAAGCCGGGGTCCTTGTCGCCAAGCGAGAGGCCACCGTGTGAGCTGTCCGGCTTGATTGTTTCGCCCGAGAGGGTTTCAACGGTATTGGAACCCGCAACGGCGCTGCCATCCAGAGCATCCCCGGCGATATGATAGGTCAGAACCGACTTTAGGAAGGAGGTTGGATCGTCTGAAGGTGAAAGCAGCTCCGAAGCGGCAATCAGTGCCGGCACGACTTTTGTTTCGTCCGGACCCACGCTTGGATCGAGCGCATTCGCCAGATTCAGAAACGCCTGGTCGGTTGGCGCGAACACTGTGAGGCTTGCGTTCTTGTCACCTGCCGCATTCGCGAGATCTGGAAAGGCACCGAGTGCCGCTGTCAGAATTTCAAAATCGGAACTTCCACTTGCAATATCGAGGATCGTGTTTGTAGGCATTTTTTGCGCTCCCTACTTGCGCCCCATCGCGGATGTTTACGGTTGGTCGCCGGAATGGTTTGTTCATCATGCTGAATTGTTGATCACAGTCGCGTGAAGAAGTTCGTTGCAGGCCCGTTCTGTTTTTCCTGGCTGCGTGGAAAGAACGTCAAACGCCTTGAAAAACTTGAATACCTACTTCAAGTTATGCGCGACTCCTGTCCCGTGACAGGTGAGAAAAGACGCATCTGGAGCAGATCATGTATTTGGCGATGAACCGGTTCTCTATTCTGAAAGGCCAGGAGGAGGCTTTTGAAACGGTGTGGCGGGAACGCGAATCCAGGCTGTCCGATGTGCCTGGTTTTCAAAAGTTTCATTTGCTGAAGGGGGCTTTCGACGAAGACGACGGAACGACCCTTTATGCGACCCACACGATCTGGAGCAGCCGGGAAGATTTCGTCAACTGGACGAAGTCGGAGCATTTTCGCGAAGCTCACAAGAATGCGGGCGGGAACAGGCACCTATATGCAGGTCACCCCAAATTCGAAGGCTTTGAAGCGGTTTTGAGCGAGTAGCGGGGCGGGTTCCCGTTTGGGAATTTTGGTGCGCGTGAGCCCGCCCAAGGTCTCGGGTCAGATCCAAGACACCCATGCAGACTTCAGATGTTTGATCTGGTCAGCCGAAAAGGAACCGGCACATCACGCACGATCAGGCGAAAGGGCGGCATCGGTGTTCTTGATCAGCGATCTTCCAACGATACCGCCGCGGTCATGAGCCGGAGCTATTGGCCGGCGGCCTACTCTGACGCTTTCGCCGTCAGCTTTTTCAGAGCACCGGTCATCTTTCCGATGCTGGGATGGTCGGCCAGCAGGCCATGTGCGGCCGCAAGGGATGCGGGAGCGTGATAAACGAGGATCGTGCCGTTGTCGGTTTCGATGATTGCCACGCGTATCGGCAGGTCGAGTCCCGCTTCAGGCGCGTCCCGGATCACCGGTGTTCCAAGTTTCGGATTGCCGAAGATCACAACCTCGTTTGCCGGAATTTCCATGTCGACGCTTTTTCCGCCGGCAGCATGGTCAACGCGCGCAAAAACTTTCGCCCCCGCCTTTTCAACCGCGGCAACGAGATTGTCGGCGGTCTGTTCGACCGAGTGCGGGCTCGAAACTTTCACAAGACCGGTGTCGGCAGCTTTTGCGACGATGGCCGACGACGTGAAAAACAGGGCAAGGAGGAGTGATTTGAAAGCAACATTCAGCATGTTCGTCTCCAGATAGAATGATCGTTGATGGCGGGCAGTTTCATTCGGAGATTGTCTCTAAGGCCAATCACACTTTTATGAGCAGAATGAAGCCACATTGCGGAGAGCGGGACAACGGCTGCTCAATTGCCGCGTCTATTGTCTTGATCCGGCGTTGTCGAAGATCCGGGAGCCATCGTTTCACGTATCTCGGACGCCGCGGCTGAGCGCAGGGGCTCGCCATCTGCAAGCCCGGGAACTGGGTATGTTGTTCGAGTTTTTGCGCCTGAAGTTGAAATACCGGCAATGCCGTCCATTGTTCTGACCAGTGGAAAATGCAATCGATGAATCCGCAATCCGCCGCATTGCGATGCACTTCCAACGGAGCTTTTGTCCCGTCCCCGGGAAAATGGCTCGGTGGTGCCGGTGTTGTTCCATTCCTTGCTTGTGCACTGCTTGCACTGCTCGGTCCGCAACCCGGAGCGTCATGGGCGGCTCAGGTGCTGGTCTGCTATGGAGCAGTAATCCTTTCTTTCCTCGGCGGTATCCAGTGGGGTCTTGCAACAGGATCTGCAGATCCGACCGATGTCCTGACCAGACGTCTCGGTCTCAGTGTGGTTCCGTCACTTGTCGGATGGGGCGCCTTGCTTTTGCCGGTCTTTTGGGGGCTGCTTTTGCTGGTGGGAGCATTTGCACTGGTGTTTTTTCTTGACCTGCAGGCGACACGGCGCGGCGAGGCTCCGACCTGGTTTCCCCGGCTCAGGGCCCCGTTGAGAATTGCGGTCATGGTGTCTCTGGTATTCGGGGCAGTTGCTTCAGTCTGATGCCGTCAGGCCGTCGAAAACAGCCAGGGCTTCCGATCCATAGATCATTGATGGGCCGCCGCCCATGTAGATTGCAACGCCGATGACCTCCAGGATTTCCTCCCGGCTGGCCCCAAGTTGTGCGGAAGCGCGGGCATGGTAGGCAAGGCATCCATCGCAGCGGGCGGTGATACCGATTGCCAGCGCAATAAGTTCCTTGGTCTTTGCATCGAGCGCACCGTCTTTCATCGCTCCTGCTGCAAGGGCAGCAAATCCCTTTGCAGCGTCAGGTGCGCCTTTCCGGACTTCCGCCATCCGGCCATCGGTCTGGGTGATGAACTTTTCCCAATCAGCTACAGCCATTCCTGCCTCTCACTAGTTTCAAATGTTGGAAAGTAAGGTGGCGGATCGTTGACCATTATGCGTTGATGTGGGTCAAGGTTTTGACTGTCCGGTCACCGATGATCCGTTGCAAACAGGAGCCGGCGTTCGTGGGATCACGCGTTCGTGAATTGCAGAAGCAGAGGAATGATTTCATCTATCTACCAATAGATAGAATATTTGTTGCGCAAAGGCACCGACCAGAAATTTTTCGCTGATTGGCTGTTACAGCAAGCAGCAAGCAATGCCTGTTGGAGAAGAAACATGGAAGTGAATGCCGAATTCGACCGAAGCGTCCGGATCACACCGAATGATCACCACTGGGTGGCGTCACCCATGCCGGGTGTCGAACGGATGATGCTCGACCGGATCGGGGATGAGGTGGCACGGGCGACCACAATCGTGCGCTACGCGCAAGGCAGCGCCTTCTCGGCGCATATGCACGATGGTGGCGAAGAATTCATTGTGCTGGAAGGTGTGTTCGAAGACGAGCACGGCGCATTTCCAGCTGGCTCCTATATCCGAAATCCTCCCGGCTCGAGCCATACGCCGAGCGCTCCGCAAGGCGCAGTGATATTCGTCAAGCTGTGGCAGTTCGATCCGGACGATCGCAGTCACGTTCGCATCGATACCAACAAGCTCGGAGCGGTTACGGACCCAGCCCGACCTGGTGTCGGTGTTTCTCCCCTTTTTGAAGATGCTCGTGAGGCAGTCAGGATCGAGACCTGGGCCGGGGGTACAAAGGCACAAGTGGAGGCACCGGGTGGTGCAGAGTTGCTGGTTCTGTCGGGAACCGTTTCGGTAGACGGCGAATGGCTCGCACCCTGGTCGTGGCTTCGCCGACCGGTACAGGAGCATGTCCAGCTTGAGGCGGGGCAGGAGGGTGCGCGTATCTGGATCAAGACCGGTCACCTGGACCATGTCTCGACCCCTCGGCCCTGAGTGACAGAAAGGCAATCCGGTGACAGGAAAGAAACAGAAGATCGCGATTGTCGGAGCCGGACTGAGCGGCCTTTCCGTTGGCCGGTTGCTGTCAGAGGAAGGACACGAGGTCACGCTCCTTGAAGCAAGGAACCGGGTCGGAGGACGAATTGTGTCCCTGCCGGGACAAGCCGGGGGCAATTTGCGCTACGATCTGGGGCCGGCCTGGATCTGGCCGCACAACAGGCGAATGCTGAACCTCGTGTCGGAACTCGGACTGCCTTTGATGCGACAGCATTCGGCGGGCAATCTCGTGTTTCAGGACCAGAATGGCCATGTGCGGCGTGATCTTGAGTTCGCGACGATGGGCGATGCATTGCGAATACCTGGTGGTCTCGCACAGCTCACCGAAAAACTGGCAGCCAGACTGCCGCAAGAGACCCTTTATCTGGAGCATTCCGTCACGCGTATCGAAGCGCTTCAAGCCGGGCTTCGATTGACCGGCGAAAATTCATCTGGACCATTTACGAAGACTGCAGACCGGATTGTCATGGCGCTGCCGCCGCGCCTTGCCGCAATGCATGTGGAGTTTTCTCCCGCGCTTCCTGCCGAAATTGTCTCTTTGATGACCAACGTGCCGACATGGATGGCCGGTCACGCAAAGATTGTGGCAATCTACGAGAGGGCCTTCTGGCGCCAAGAAAGCCTATCAGGGGACGCAATCAGTCATCGGGGTCCGCTCTTTGAACTTCATGATGCCAGCGCCGACGAAGGGGCGGTTGGAGAAGCTGCCCTGTTTGGTTTTGTTGCACCTGGTCACGGCGGGCAGCGCATCGATGAAAAGCAACTTCTTCGCGACGCCGTCGCCCAGTTGACCGATTTGTTTGGTTCGCAGGCGGCCGAACCCGTACGCTTGCATTTCTTGAATTGGGCAGGTGAGAAACGAACGGCGACACCACTCGATACTGCGGACATATCTGTTCATCCACAATATCAGGAAATCGAACTTGCGATTGACCCATGGTCCGGACGGTTACGGTTTGCAGGAACGGAAACGGCACCCGAAAACGGTGGATTTCTTGAGGGAGCGTTGGAGTCCGCCGAGCGGGTTGCAAGCGCAATCACATCCTGAGGGGTGCCCCGCGAAACTGACGCAATCTGTTCGTCTCACCACGGCGACGAGAACCCACAACACGCTTGGTTTGACAATGCTTTTCAGCTTACGATGTGTTTTCAAGGGCTTCCGGGCGCGAAATGTTTGCCCGTCCCGTGTTGCCAGATTGCCGGATATTGGAGAAATTCATGGATGCGACCGCCGCTGCCGATCCGATTGTCATTGACAGTTTCGCAGCGTTCACGTTGGGCATCATCGTCTATTTCCTCGGAGCAAAGCTCACCAAGCGGTTTTCGATACTCTCCTCCTACAGCATTCCCGAACCCGTGAGCGGTGGTCTGGCGGCCGCGTTCTGCGCTCTTGTGATCGTCGTCGCGACCGGTCGCACGATTGAATACGACCTCGCGGTTCGTGATTTTCTGCTCGTCTACTTTTTCACAACGGTTGGGCTGAATGCGCGTGTTTCCGATCTGGCACGCGGTGGGCCGATCCTCGCGGTCATGCTCGCACTGACCCTGGTGTTCATGTTCGTTCAAAATGGTGTTGGTGCAGCCGGAGCGCTGCTTTTCGGGCTGCCGTCCCAGTCCGGCGTCCTTCTGGGCACAGCTTCCCTGATCGGTGGCCACGGAACGGCGATTGCCTGGGGTCCCACGATTGCCTCCCAGTACGGAGTGGCCGGTGCAGCCGAGCTCGGCATTGCCTCCGCAACCGTCGGGCTAATTCTGGCAAGCATACTCGGTGGTCCGATTGCAAAGTACCTGATCACGAAAAACAGCTTGACCGCGTCGGACGGGGATCAGGCCGGCGAAACGCATGAGGCGGCGGCGACTGACGAGACCCGGTCGGCGATCAATCATGTTGAAATCATGCGCTGCATCCTCTGGATCCATGTTGCGATCGTGATCGGCTATTCAACCCATGAAAGCCTCTTGGCTGCCGGACTGAAGCTGCCGTTGTTTGTACCATGCCTGATCTCGGGCATTCTCCTGTCGAATATTGTTCCACTAGTTTTCAGGAAAGCCCGGGCTCCGGCCGGGACCCAGTCGATGGATCTGATTAACGAGTTCAGTCTTTCGGTGTTCCTGTCCATGTCGCTGATGAGCATGGAGCTCTGGACACTTGCCGGAAGCGCCGGAGTACTTGCCGTGACGATGCTGCTGCAGGCGGTCGCGGCGACCGTTTTCATTGTGCTGGTCGTTTTCAGGGTCATGGGACGCAATTATTTTGCAGCCGTTCTGTCGGCCGGTTTCGCCGGCTTCGCACTCGGCGCGACCCCCACGGCAATTGCGAACATGAAAGCGGTGACGCAGCGCTACGGCCCGTCGCCGCTTGCTTTCATCGTATTGCCGCTGATTTCCGCATTTTTCGTCGATCTGGCGAATGCGTTCATCATTCAGTGGTTCCTGGGGCTTGGCTGACATCGCGTGGTCGCCGGGTTTGTCTGGGTGTTCATGACTGCGGCATTGTCGGCGCAGCAGGCCTGGCGCACGTGCCTGGGCGGAAAGCACCGGGCACCCCCTTTCCGAAGCCTTTGCAGGTTCCGGTACCGGCCGCGCAGTCAGACGTGCTCCGTCTCCTTCGCCGTAGTAATACTCCAAGCCCCGTATGGTTGGGAGTAACCGGTGTTCCGGTAAACGTGAATTCTCAAAAATTCCAGATAGAAACTGAGTGTATTTATTGGAGCTAAAACTGAGTGAAAATTGACGAAATTTTGTGATTATACGAATGTATGTAAGTTAAGTCGCATGATTTTATTGAAAAAACCTCCTGAATAGACGGTGTTGGATCTCGAAATGTTTTCGATATCAGAAAGGGGCCGATGAAGGGACAATCATTTTCGGGAACGATAACCCCGGACACGCTCATATCTGTTTACGATGCTGCTTTTTCGAATGACAATTGGCGCAACGCGCTCGACATGTGTGCCCGATCAATGGGAGCCAGTGGAGCGATGCTCTACGAGTTCTCGAATTTGAGCCAGGTGAATTTTGCGTTGAACGAAACCAATTCCGCACTTCACACCGCCGCCGATATCCTCTCAGAATACAATCAACTCCTGGCAGACGGTCGAGGGTCGAACTATGATCAGGAAGGCCTTGGAGCCACTCACCGTGCGGATCCGTTTGAAGTCGTGCTTGACACGGACATCTGGCTACTGGACGAAAGCTATCTAGCCCGACCTGAAGTCGGTCTCGGGCTCCGGGCCGGGTATTTGCGTCGCGCCTTGGTGAACCTTTCCGATGATCCAAATACCTTCCGGGGTGCAATTTTTCTGTACGGCCGGCAGTGTGATGCGGCGATCCCGCAACAGGCGGCAGAGGTTGTGAACAAGCTTGGACCGCATCTATCGAAGGCCGTTGAACTGAACCGGTTCACAGTCGAGCTTCGGCGCCGGTACAACGCTGCCCTGGCTGTTCTCGACAAGATTGACACGGGAGTACTCATTTTGACCGAAACCGGGGAAATCATTCTCAAGAACAGCGCTGCGTCACAGGTCCTTGCCGAAGGTGATGGATTGTCCGTTGGGTTGGACAAGGTCGTCTCATGCTTTGCGGCGGATGCGGAGGCGGCATTGAAAGATGCCGCCAGATGCCTGGCCGGAACCGCTGTCGGCGAAAATGATGAAGCCGGGCGGATCATTCAGATCGCTCGCAAGAGCAGCAAAGCAGCTTTGGTCGCAGTCGTTTCTCCGCTCAGGGACGCCGAAATGGAACTGGAGCGAAATCTGGCCGGAGCGCTCGTCACCCTGATCGATCCGCAGAAACCCATGAAGATAAAATCGGACGTCGTTGCCGGTGCCTACAGGTTGACTGTTGCCGAACATCGGCTGGTCGACTTTGTCCTCAAAGGACTGACCAACAAGGAAATCGCTCTCGAACTCGACGTCAGTCCAGAGACGATCAAGTCACAAATGAAGTCCATGTTCGAAAAGTGCGGATGCCGCAATCGCGTCTCTTTTGTCTGGCGCGTCTTTCAGTTCGCGCCACCGATTTTCTAGGAATACTCTACAGGCCGGCGCGCATCGTCCGGCACCCGCCCGAAATCCACGCAGCGTCGCGCAATGCGCAGCCCTGAAGGTTTTTCGAAAATCAGGCTGACCTGTTTTTCCAACCAGTGGAACGCCCCGCACGTTCCCTGTGAAGACACGATGCTGGCCCGGCTCTAAAGCTGGGTCCATGAGCAAGTGACCGCCTTGGACCCGTTCAGGGTCAGTTTCGATCGCACCACCCAAAGTCCGGATAGTGGCGAGCAGAACCCGTCTGTGACCGAGATCTGCAGTTTCTTTTACGAGGTTCAATTGGCCACGATACGCATAATGCACATTCACACCAGGGCGATCATGTGAATTTCTGCCAGTTAGAGGACTGTTTCCCGGCCGCCATGCTTGTCCGATGTTCGGCGACAGGCGAATTAGCCGCCCCTCGATCCGGAACTGGAACGACTGCCGAACCCACCGCGCGAGGCGACGGACGTACGTGTCTGCACTTTGGCTGGTTTTGGAGGCGATTTGACTGCGTCATTATATGTCCGCCAGCTTCCGCCGCCGTAACTTCCGACATAGTAACCGCCTGAAGTATAGTAACGCTTGCTGCCGCGTTCCGGGTAAACCGGGCGAACATTTGAACGAAGAAGATCGTTCGTGATTGCACCCGTCAATGCGCCCGCAAGGAAGTATCCTGCCGGAATCGGTGAAAAATACGATCTGCCGTTGGAAGATTCCCCGACACAGGCACTGTTGCCGTGCTGGTCGCTGCAAAGCCTCATTGATTCGTATCGTGGACCAGAATTCTCGTGAATGTTGATACCGGTTTTCAGGGCGCTAACGCAGACTTCATCTGAGATATAGCTGTCTGCCACACACTCGGACTCGGTCTTGTATACGCGACCCTCCAGGTCGGGTTCCTGCGAACAGCCCGCTAGCGTTGCTGTCGTCGTTGCCATGACAACCAGTTTGATCGATTTGGATCGTTTCATAGAAGATCTCCTGACCGTCAAATCGGCCTGATGAAATTGGTAAGCAGAAGGGGCATTGTGCTGGCCTCCGTGTGAGCCAATTCGAATTCGATCAATACGTAATACAAGCAGCGTTGAGCAATCCCACAGTAATGGAGATCGCTGCGAGCTTCGTGCTGATGGCAATTTCACCTTTTTCGATACGGGAAGTGATCTTGGGGTAGAAGCGTCGGAAAACCTGATAGGCGATCAACTGTGCAACACAGGCGATGATGCCCCAGATAATGAAGTCGACGAAATTGACCGAGTTGGCGGCGGCGCTTGCGAGCGGTAGTGAAAAGCCGACAAAGGCGGCACTGAAGACCAGCGACGCTGCCACGTTGTTGTCCTTGATCAGCGCCATCTCGTCGTGGGGCGTCATGATGGTGTAAATTTTCATGAAAACCAGCAGCATGACGATTGCGGCAATGAAATACGCGATGAAGGGAACGATGCCTGATAGAGATGCCTGTAGGTCGGCCATTTTGATCTCCGGTAATGTGACTTAGACAGAAAAATTGTGCCGTTCGAGCGGAAACCCGATCATGAATGCGACGCTCCGCTCCGCATTTTCAGGTTCTTCCATGTTGATGAGTAACATTTCGTCCCGGCCGTCTTTAAGCTGGCGGGCGAACAACATTGCAGTCTGGAAAATTCGGCGCCGTCCCCCACCGGAGCGGTCGTCGCAAATTTCTTCCCAATAGGTCATCGGGTCTTCAGGCGCGGTCGAAGTGTCAAACCATGCGCGCTCGAAACGGACATTCTCCCCATCTCGTGACAAGGTGTAGTTTTTCTGGCGGATGTTGTTCTTGCTTTGGCTCCATTCCGCCTCGCCGGAAGGATACTGAACATCATAAAAGTACCAAAGCATGATTTCGTCAACGCGATCGTCGGCATCGCCGTCACCACCCTGGAACTGGATCAGGAACCGATCGTCATCCGGATAAAAGCGATGCATATGCGATTGCTCGCCAAGGTCACAGTGTCCCTGCGCAGCGATCATCAGCGTGGTGTCGGGTTTTTCCATGAGGGTTTCATCCGGCAGCAATCGAAGAGCAATTGGATCGAATGTGATGCCGCGCCCGATTGTGAGACCCAGGATCTCAGATGGTTGCCAATCCTTTGACCGCTTAAACAGTGATCCGAACATTTGATCCCTCCAGGCCATTGGAAATGTCGTCGGCATTCAGTCGCTTGTTGGCAAGATAATATATTGAGCCTCCCGAATTGAGTTCCTTTGGAAATGGCCGGAACACAAATTCCTTGTCGTCTGGTTGGGAGACCGCAATCAGTGTGCCGTCGGATCCGCGCAACGATTGCTCAAGCATGGACGTTCCGGTCGGTTTATCGGCTTCGACAATAGCAGAATATATTGTAGCCCCGAATCCAGCGGTTGAAAGAGCCATGAGTATCTGCCCGGAGCCAGGGTCTTGCGCAGCACGAACAAGGGATTCGCAGGCGTTCGAAACAACCGGCTCAATGTTCGCAAGTTTGCCGGAACGGCGTGCGGTGTCCCGGTCTTCGAAATAGGCGGCGATATGAACTTTGCTGTTCAATTCCCGGATGGCAAGGCAGGTATTGAAGGTCTCGGCGTCGGTGCTTGCATAGACCAGGACTTTCTGTGCCCCGGTAATTGCGGCGCGTTTTAGAGACTGGAGAGCATCAAGCCGTTCGGCACGGATCAACCGGACGCCCTCCGGGATTTCGATGTTTTTGGAGGTTGCCAGAAGAATGATTTTTTCATCGCCATCCTGTCCGGCAATCAGGTTCTCCACCATGAGAGGGGTCTTGTCGCGATGGTATCCGACAATGACGGTGGCGCCTTGCACGCGTTCAAAGTTACCGTTTCCGTCGGCCATACGTCTCACTCCTTCGACTAGGACACCTGTCAGCCGGCCAAGAACAGCTGAGAAAATCAACAAGGCACCGGGAAAAACCAGAAAGCTGCAACCATGCGTCCGGCTTCGGTCTCCGGCGACAGATCGCCATAACCGACAGTCGATGCCGTGGTCGCGGCGAAATAGATGAATGTGAGCGGATTACCAGTCAGGCCGGTCTCGCCCGCAAGCAGAAACAGCGCCCACGAGATGACCAGATAAGCGCAGATCAGCGTTGTCAGTAGCCAGAGCTTCAGCTCAAGAACATGCTGATAAACTCGCGAAATAAGTAGCTGTAATATTGGCACGGATGGATTCTGCCCCCGGTTGAATCGCATTGGTAATTTGACCAGAGGGCGGAGGCTTGTCAAATCGAACCTCCTTGGCGAAAAATCGCTTGAAACCGGCCAGCATCACTTCTACTTGTTCGATGCTGGGTTGAAGGCCTGGCCATTAACTGGAGGCCAAAGAATGAGCGCGCGGCAAATCCCATGGACATTGCACGAACTGAAAGAGGCCCTCGAACGGTCCGCTTCGTTCGCGGAAAACGAAGTCCATTGCGCATTGAGCGAGTCCCAGCCTGATGTTCTGGAAGTGCAACTTCGTTCTGCGGGCGAAATCGCGCTGTTTCTGACAATCGGTGAGACGCAGATCCTGACGACAACCGTCTTGTGGCCAAGAGATCTACAGGATGATCCGGCTGCGTTTGAAGCCATGATGCTTCGCAATCACAAAAAACTGCTGCCGCTTTGCGCTCTATCTATCGATGAAGTCGACGGCAAGGAGTATTATGAACTCTTTGGAGCAATGTCGGTCCGCTCGGCACTGAACTCGGTGGAGACGGAACTGCGCACAATCGCCAATAGTGCTCTGGAACTGGCTGCGGATGTCGGTCCGAGGTCCGGTGTCGTTTGAGATCTGCTGATTGGTTGGAACGGGATAGTTGAGACATGAGTGTTTGGGGCAAATTGATCACGGCTTTCAAAGGCCATGCCAGCAATGCGGCTGAGGCCGTTCAGGATGCGAACTTGATGACGATCCTTGAGCAAGAGGTTCGCGAGGCCCGGCAGGCGATTGCAGCTGCCAAGGATGAAAAGGCGCGCATGTCTGCCAACCGGAAGCTCAAGGAAAAGTCCGTTTCGGAATTGTTGGGGGAAATCGAGCGTCGAACAGATGCTGCCCGCACTGCTAAGTCGCAAGGCGATGAGCCGTTGGCAATTGAGATTGTCGAGAGCATTTTGAAGCTGCGTGACAAGGTAGAGGCGGATCAGGCGCTGTTCGACCAATACAAAGCGACCGAAGAACGGATGGACAGTTCCATTCGGCAGTCGGAAAGCAAAATCGAAACTCTGCAGCGCAAGATGGAAAGTGCAAAGGCGAATGAAGCACTGATCAAGGCGCAAAAAGCAGCATCCACGAATACTACTGCTTCCGATGGCAAACTTGCTGGCGCTGTTGACAGCTTGGCGCGTCTTGAGCAGCGCCAGGCTGAGCAACAGGCCATCCTGGAAGCAGCAGACGAAGAAGCCCGGCTGGAAAGCGGAGCCGATCTTGAAGCCAAGATCAAGGCTTTGGAAAACCCGGGTAGAAACGACGTGAGAGCATTGCTTGAAAAACTTTGATGACCTGATCGCCATCACATGAAACGGATATCAGTTCCGGAAAGACCAGGTTGGAAAGAAAAGGCTGAACGGCTCGGGTTCGGCTTTCACACCATGTATGGTGCACCATATTGGGACGAAAGCCGGGCCTACGTGCTTTCTCTTTCTGAAATTGAGGAAGATCTGGAAGATCCTTCCCAGGATCTGTACCGCATGTGCCTGGATCTGGTGGACCGTGTCGTCCGAGATGAACAACTCCTGACAAAGATTGCCATCCCGAAAGAGTATCACGGCTGGATCAAAGCCTCCTGGGAATCCTCGGAACCTTCGCTCTACGGAAGGTTTGACTTTTTCTATGACGGTAGTGGCCCTGCGAAATTGCTGGAGTTCAATGCCGACACACCGACGGCGCTTTACGAAACCGGTTTTTTCCAGTGGATGTGGCTGGAGGATCAGATTTCTGCCGGCGAGCTGCCGACTGAAGCCGACCAGTTCAATTCGGTACAGGAAAGGCTCATTGAGCGGTTTTCGGCCATGTTTGCTCCCGGCTTTCATATTCACTTTGCGTCGACCAGGGATCAGGATGAAGACCGGGCAACCGTTCGCTATCTGGAAGATTGTGCTCGTCAGGCTGGTTTGAATCCACACTTTGTCGCCGTCGAGGAAATAGGCGTTGACGCCGATGGGCGGTTTGCGGACAACGATGAGCACGTTATTGACGCACTGTTCAAACTCTACCCGTACGAGGACATGTTCCGCGAGGAATACGGACCATATTTGCCGGGTGCGCCTGTACAGCTGATAGAACCGCCCTGGAAAGCTGTCCTTTCGAACAAAGCGATTTTGCCGTTGCTATGGGAAATGTTTCCCGGTCATCCAAATCTACTACCAGCCTGTTTCGAAGAGGTGGCCGACAAGACGATACTGGACATGCCGCATGTTCGAAAACCCTTTTACAGCCGGGAAGGCGCCAACATCACAATACGTGGTGTGGACGACACCGAATTGTCGACCCCGGGTCACTATGGCGAAGAAGGGCATATACTGCAGGCCTACCGGGAACCGCCGAAGTTTGGCGAGGACTATGTCATGATCGGTTCCTGGATCGTGGGAGGTCTTGCCTCGGGCATCTGCATCCGTGAGGATCGTCATCCGATTACTCAGGATCTCTCCCGCTTTGTCCCGCATGTTATACTCGAGGACTGAAGAAGAATGCGGGAAAAGTGCAGTTTCAGCAATGGTGGGCGGGGCTAACAACAATTTGCCAGTTGTCCATCCGTCGCATACTGCGTTCAATAAACCGTCCATAACTTCTTTGATTTTTCCCTGCCGAGGCTTTCCGCATTCAGTTAAAGTGGCATCAATCCTGATATCGTAAGAAAATATTGAGTTACTATTTCTCTCTTGAAGTAAGAATTGAATAAAAATAAACTCTATTTAAGTTGTTATCGAAAGAAGAGAAGCAAGAATGTGAATTGTGTGCAAAACATCACAGTTTTGCACTCAAATCGAATTTATAGTTTGCGGCGTGTTGTGTGAGCGATCATTTGAGAAGGAAGCAAAATGATTATCAGTGCCGCCGACCAGACCAGATATCCAAGATTCACGCGGTATGTCCGCAGAAGTTTACCCTCCATTGCCAACATTGCATCGATGCGGCGCGCATTCCGCAGGTATGCGCAAATGAACAGTACGACCTTGCGCCGTGCTCTGGCATGGGGAAATCAGCCGACACTCAACATCACTGCAATTGCGTCTCCAGCGGGATCATTCATCAACGGTGAATTCACGCCGAATAGCAGCTCGAACGAAATCCGTTTGAACGAGATCCTGGTGACTGCCTATGAAAACGGTACACCGGCTCACTTGGCATTTACGAGAAATGCGGCCGGCCAGCGCATGCCGCGCGTCGGCGTTACCATTCTGCATGAGCTGGTGCACTGGGGCGATGACCAGGACGGGGTCGATTATCCAGGCGAAGAGGGAGAGCTCTTCGAACAGGCGGTTTATGGACGGAACACGGAAGGATGAGACCCGCGGCGCGCTTTGTATCGAGATGCCTCGTTGCCGGTATATCCATCTGGGCGTCCATTGTAACCGAAATGCCTTCCGCAAAAGGAGACTCTGTTGTGACGAACCAATCAAAAGCACTCCAGGTCGTTATTGGTGATCCGAGAGTGCAGGCTTTCATGCATCCCGAAATTGACGAAAGATTTCCGCTGCAGGTCAATCTGCCGGAAGGCGTCGGCGTCGAGGCGTTTGCCGGAATCGACCTCGGTGTTCCATCTGTTTTCCTGAAACGCGGAACGGCGCCCGATCCTGCAAGGGCAAATCTGATCGTCTCGATGCTGGCGCTCGACAACGCCGGTGGAACCGTCAAATTCAGTCTGCCGATCGAGGGACTGGTCGGGTCGGCGCAAATGCGCCTTGAGAACGGCTCCTGGGTTGTGAAATCCATGCAACTGGTCGAGCAATAGGCCTCAGGCCAAATTGAAACAGATCCGGTTACGGCATCGGGACGCAACTGGGGACCTGAAACCGTTCAACATTCGGCGCCTTGTGCCGGGCCTCTGGCGCGCGGTTCCATCCGGACTTGCGCGCCTGCACGAATGCAGGTGTTTTGACAACCGCGACGATCGACAAACAAACCAAGACGAGGCTCTGTTGAAGTGTCAATTCACCGGAGCCTTCGGCACCTGTTGACTGATATTTGAAACACGCCTGGATTAAGCAAATTTAATTTTGCTTTTTTAGCGCCGGGAACCATTTCTTCAACGGACGCAAATTGCACGACTTGAGATCCCTGGCCGAGAAGTGGTTCTTGTACCGGCCTTCGCAATAATTTCTAAATTCGTACACCTTTATGGTTGTGCCTGCGAGAACCGTCACGAGCGCGACCGCTCGGTCGCGTTGCTTCTTCTTCAGGCCGCCCATCTGGACAGGTCAATGAGGCAATTGAGTACCAGGCGGCGACGACTTGTCGCCGCGATTCGAAAGGAATAATTCTATGTGCAAGAGCAGTGCTGAAGTCGGCATCAGCCGCAGGGGTATGTTTGCGGCTGGTATTGCAGGCGCCGGGGCGTTGTTATCACCGGCAGCTCTTGCGCAAGCGACTGAAACCGCGACAGGCACCACGCCACCGGCAACACCCCGCGAAGCGCTGCAACGGCTCAAGGAAGGCAACGACCGTTATGTCGCCAATGCTCCGGTAAACACCGATCATTCTGTCGACAGAGCCAGGCGTTCGGCAGGTCAAAAACCCTTTGCCGCCGTTGTTGCCTGTTCCGACTCTCGCGTTGCCCCGGAAATCATTTTCGATCAGGGACTGGGTGACATCTTCGTTGTTCGCGTTGCAGGAAATTTCATCAACGAAGACGGCCTGGCCAGTCTGGAATTCGGCGCAGCTGTCCTTGGTGTTCAGGTTATCGTCGTCCTCGGACATTCCTCTTGCGGTGCAGTCGATGCGACAATCAGATCCGTAAAGGACAGGGAACTTCCAGCGGGTCACCTGCCCAGCCTGGTCGACGCCATTCGCCCGGCGGTTTACGACGTCTTGCCTGAAAAGCCGGTGGATCTTCTGTCAGCGGCCATCAGCCAAAATGCGAGGCTGAATGCTCAAAAAGCCGCAGCGTCGGAGCCTGTTCTGGCCGGCTTGCATGGCTCCGGCAAACTGATGTCCGTTGCCGGTGTTTATGACATCACCACCGGAAAGGTGGACTTCCTCTAGGATTTCTCCGTTGGCCGAATTCCGGTCAGGCAACACAGGTCAAATTCCCTGCGACTTCGTACGGTTCGGAACTCGATGGGTTCGAACTGCCGGATTGCTGCTCTCTCCGCCAAACATCCACGTGGCGCAGTCCCTTGCCTGACAAGCGTCCCGGCATGTGTCACGATCAGATGGCAGCACCGCTTCTGCGCGCTGCTACAGCCAATTTGAACGTTTCAGGGAGGAAAACATGGACCACGTCTATCCGGTAACGGAAGTTTACGGCTCATCGCCAGAGTCGATCGATCAGGCGGTGCGCAATGCCATAAGCGCCGCCAGCACAAGCATTCGCAATCTCGAGTGGTTCGAAGTCACGGAAATCCGCGGTCACGTGAACAGCGACGGGTCTGTCGGTCATTTCCAGGTCGGCGTCAAACTCGGCTTCAAGCTGGACCGAAAGGATTCCGCTTGATACCGGGCTCTGTGCCATTGTCGACCAGACAACCCAGATAGCTGGAATACTGCGGAGTAGCTTGTGATGACGTCTTTGGTCGGCACGGAATGGATTGCGCGGAACCTGTCCGACCCGAGGGTCTGCCTGATTGAAATCAATTGGGATGGACGACGAGATTATGAAGCAGGTCATATACCAGGGGCGCTTGGATGGAATTGGAAGACAGCACTTTGGGATCAGTTCGAACGCGAATTCCCCTCAAACGCCGAATTCGCGGCGCGTCTCGGTGCGGCTGGAATATCGGTGCAATCCATCGTGGTGTTCTATGGTGCGCCGGTCCAGTTCGGAACGTATGCCTGGTGGGTATTCAAGTTGCTTGGACATGCTGACGTCAGGATGCTCGACGGCGGCAAAGTCAAGTGGTTGGCGGAAGGTCGGCCGCTCACACAGGATGAGCCGAACCTAAACTCCGCTCGGTATCAAGGGGCGGAGAGGTCTGGACACATGCGGGCAGGTCGCGATGACGTGCTGGCAGCGATCAGTAGGGCGGACACAGTGATCCTCGATCACAGGTCGATGGAGGAATATTCCGGTGAACGGGTCGGACTGCCGGGTAAGCCCGATGTGGGCGCGGAACGTTACGGACGTATTCCGGGAGCGAAACACTTGCCCTTCGACAGTTTGCTCAACAGGAATACCACCTTCAGGTGTGATGCGGAGATACGAGAGATGCTTGATAAGCACGTCGGGTCGCCTGACACGCCCGTTATTTCCTACTGCCGTCTGGCACATCGGGCGACTCTTGCGAGCTTCACGATGACCGAGTTGCTGGGATTTGAAAATGTCCGCGTTTACGACGGTTCCTGGACGGAATGGGGCAGCATGGTCGGAATGCCGATCGAAAGATAGTATCGTGTGTTGATCCGGCAAATATCGGCGTCCTGATTGCCGCCGCGGTCGATTGGGCCAACACACGTACCGGGCACGAAGACAGCGGACAAAAAAGGACCCGTTCAGGTGGATCTTATTTGCTGCCGCTGGTGTCAGACGTCTTGCGGCGGCTTTTTGCGATCGGCTGTTCCGGCTGGCTTTCCTCCTGCGCGAGCCGCGCAGCTCTGAGCTTTGCAGTCTTGGCTTCTCGCCGTTCGGTCGCTGCTCGCGTTAGTTCCTGCGAGACGCGTTTGGTTGTCTCCGCCTTGCTTTCGGCGGACTCCCTTTTCGGTCGCATGGCATCGTCGGAAGGCATGATTGCTCCTTTGTCGGCGGCAGAAACCAGAAAGGCCGGGAAATTTCCCGGCCTTTCCAAACATCTTCGCATCCCTGCGACCACGCGCGTGGCCAGGGATCAAGACGAGAAATCAGACTTCCTGAAGATTGTCCGCGGCAGATTTGCCCGAGCGGCGATCCTGAACAACTTCGAAGCTGATCTTCTGGCCTTCAACGAGAGACTGGATGCCTGCACGCTCAACAGCAGAGATATGGACGAAAACGTCAGAAGAGCCGTCTTCCGGCTGGATGAAGCCGAAGCCTTTGGTCGCATTGAAGAATTTTACGGTACCGATGGTCATTACGATTTCCTTTCAATCGGTCGTGGGTTATGCGCAAAGCACAATTTGCACGATGCAGCGGTTAGGTCGACGTTGATAGGGAAGATCGTTCAGGTCGCAGAAGACTGCGCAGTCACAAAGTCCAACAAGCAAAATCGATTGCACGTGCCTATACGAAAACAGTGTTCAGAACAAGGCGGAATAAAAAATTTAGAACTTCGTGAATTGGTTTTCACAAGGACTGATGCTTCTTTGCCCCTTATTGCAGTTTTTCAACCCAACCCGTGGCCCAGTCACCAAGGGGCTCCAGCCTCTCAAAAAGCTGCTGTCCGTCCATCGTCAGAGCGTACCCTTTCTCTGCGTTGTAGATCAGGCCCGCAGCACGAAGCTCCTTCAGGCGCGTGTTCAGAACACTTGGGGAAGCAGATCCGCACCTCTCCTGCAGGTCCCGGAACGTGCGACTTCCATCGCTGAGATTCCACAGGATGCCCATGGACCAGCGTCGTCCTATCAGGTCGAACAGCACCATGATCGGTTGTCCGGATTTTGAACCGCGCACAGGGGTTCCGGGTCTGGGGATCTTGAGGTCGGTCTTTGTTTCTGCCATGCCGTCTCCGATTTCTATTGCTACGAAAAGAGTAGCAATATATGCTACGATTATAGTAGCAGACCGGAGCGAAGCATTGAAAGAAAAAGCAAGCCCCACCGACATCATTCTCTGGATTGTCCTCGCCGCCCTGTGGAGCTCCTCCTACACGGCGATCAAGGTTGGCGTTCAATCATTTGATCCGGTCATTCTCGTCGCCGGTCGACTTTCGATCGGCGCACTTGTCCTTTATGCGATCCTGAAGATGAACAGGAGGTCTTTGTCGCGGCAACCGGACGACTGGAAGCACTATGCCGTCAGCGGCCTGATGGGCAGTGCCATTCCGTTTCTGCTGATTTCGTATGGGGAGCAGACTGTCGACAGTGCCCTGGCTTCCATCCTCATGGGTATCGCCCCTGTGACGACGGTATTCATGGCATCGATCGTATTTGCCGACGAACATCTGACGCGCCGAATTGTCCTTGGGCTGGTATGTGGGGTTGCCGGTATCATTCTTCTTGTCGGGCCGGGCGCGCTGACAGATCTTGGCGGCGATCTTCCAGCGCAATTGTCAATCCTCGCAGCGGCGCTCTGTTACGGTGTGACAACAATCTACGTCAGGCGATTTGTGAAACGTCCGCCATTGGAAATGGCAACAGGCTCCACGATTGTGGCTGCCGGTGCAATGATCGGCATGATGGGCCTTTCGGGGACAAACCCGACTGATGTCGAGCTGACTGCGACTGCAGTTGGGGCTGTCGTTTATCTCGGGTTGTTTTCGACTGCACTTGCGACTCTGATTTATTTCCAGCTCGTGCCGCGCCTCGGCGCGACGCGGATGTCACAGGTCAACTTCGCGGTCCCAGTCGGCGGCGCGCTGATAGGCGCAACTGTTCTTTCCGAGACGATCATGACGCACCAGCTTGCGGCTCTCGGCGCTATCCTCATCGCGATCTTTCTCGTGACCAGAAAACCCCGTCGCGGGGGGTGAATGGACGTCAGGTCCTCGCAGGACATTCACGGCAACGGCCGCCGCATCAAGATCTCTGGTAGCTGACCGATTGACACCTTTTGGCATCCGGCTTTCTCAATCCGCAGGTTCGGTGGCTTCGCAGACATCGATATAAGCATCGGAAAAATCGCTGGCCAGTTCGACCCACATCGGAAGATGGTCACTCATCTTGTAGGTTCGCCAGGTTTTGTAGGAGCCCTCGGTGCGTTCCGGTTGGTAAATGTCGCGCTCGTCCAGGCGGTAGACATGTTCGAAGAAATCGAAGACGTTCGCATCCAGCACTTCCACGCGCGCGTAACCGCGATTGCGGCGCGGTTCCCAAAAGGCGATCTGATCGTAGGCTTTGGACTTGTCGACATTCGACCCCGGAATCGCACGAATTTTCTCGGGGACGACAAATCCGTTTTGCTCCAGGGCTTCCATTGTTTGGTGCTGCGGGCTGATAATGTTGAAATCGCCGAGGACAGCCGTGATCACGGAATTGTCGGGGTTCTTTTTCAGTTCCTTCGAGGCCCTGTCGCCGAGAGATGCGGTGAGCTGCAGAATTTCACGTTTGCGCTGCGCGAGAAGTCTCTCGTCTTCATTGTCACCGAAGTAGATATGTACGGTGGCAAGGTCGATCTTCAGCCAGCCTGCCTGGAAACTGACGATATAGGGTGTCCGGGCGAATTGCTTGAAACTCTGGTCAAGTGCCTCGCCGGGAAAGCGTAACCTGAAGTCCTCGCCCTCGACCCTGCCTTGCGGAACTCTGACATTCACCTGACCGCGTGTTCCCGGCGGTCTTGTCACCTCCGTGCCGCGCGTAACTGCCAGGGCGCTCCCGTCGGGCAGCACAAGTGACGTTCCATCGGGCAGCGGGATCTCGACATCCTGAGCGAGCCTGATCGACCCGCTGCTCTTCTTGTTGGATCTTGCATCATAAATTCCGGAAAGATCGGCACCTGCCGGCATTTGCAGCGCAATGCCGTTTTCCAGCCGGATGCGTTCTCCGAAACTGGCAAGGACCTTCTCGCCTTCAGGTAACGTCAATTCGCCGGCAATGTTACGGAAATGGACCCTGTTCTTGTTATAGGCGAATACCATCCGCTCGCCATTGCCGGCACCGCCGTCGGTCACATCGGTGGCAATGTAGCTCCAGTCCGGTCCCATAATGTCCAGCAGGTACAGAAACTCCTTCATGTTGTCGCGCACTTCCTGAATGGCGGCAATGTCGAAGTTCGAGATGATCTCTGCCATGTAGTAAAGCGGCTCGTAGCTGTCGCGGCCGCCATATTTGGTGTTGCCGAACTCGCGGATGTTCCAGGTGCCGATACGCAGCGTTTTTGTCCGGTCGGTGCCCTCTGGGAAATGATCGGCCAAGGCGTCCCGAAGTCGTCGAATTCCCCGGATCGTGCGCTTTCGCTGCTCTTCTTTTTCCGAGCCCCTCGAAAAACTTTTCTTCAGGTGGCTGTAGAACGGCATGTCACACCCCCAATTCGCTTTGAAATGCAATTACGCCAATGACGTTCGAAACGCGACGCTCACGGATTCGAACCGATGAAGGCCACTTCCGTGAATTGAGCCGCAGCCTGGTCAGGCAAAACCAATTGATGTTGCGACCGGTTGGAAACCAGTTTGTTGTATTGTGCGTCCCGCATGTGAGGATTGGCAAGAACCTCCGCCAACCGTCTGACGCATAACGGCATTGCAGTTCGCCGTCTGGAATTGTCCGGCCTCCGATCCGATATAGCTGCGGAAAGGAGATGGCGATGACACAGGAATTCGACATCCGAACGCAAGACATGCCCGCGACCATGCGTGTCCTTCTGGACGAATATCCCCGCGACAGCTGGGAAGCGCATCCGGGCTTCAGGGAAAAAACCAGGCACTGGCTCGGAGCACATGAGATGTTCCGCCGGCTTGGCGAACTCGTGCGCCGGGAAACGGAACTCTATCTGGAGAAATCCCGTGCATCCGACGATTTTGCCGGACGCTTTTCCTACTTTGGCAACGCGCTTGTCGCAAACCTGCACGGCCACCATACCTGGGAAGACAAGAATTATTTCCCGGAGCTGTCGGCCGCCGACCCCAGGTTCGACAGGGGACTTGAGATCCTTGAAAAGGACCATCAGGAACTTGATCACGTACTGGACAGCTTCACGAGAACGGCCAACCGCGCGATCAAACTGATCCAGCTGGATGAAAACCAGGCCCACGAGGAAACAGGCCGGCTTCATGGTCTGGCCGGGACAATAGAAAATTTTCTCGACCGGCACCTTTCCGACGAGGAGGAACTGGCTGTCCCGATCATCCTGCATCACCGGTTGCGGGGATAGGCCACAGAGACAGCTGTCCGCTGCATGTGACGAAGTGTCATGTGCGGCGGATAGCATGTTGTTTTGAGTTCAATCTTCTTCGGATGGCGAGTGGAATGCTCCCTCAAGTTATGAAGTTGAAAAATTCTGACGTTCTTCAGCCATTGCCACATGCCATTCGGCACGCAGCAGATCCAGTCGCCTCGGCACGCTTTCTTCCAGAATTTCCGCACGCGTTATCCGCTCCGTCCGGAAGTATCGAAAACCTTCCCGCAATTCACACCAGGCAGCTATGATCCGGCCCTGATCCCTGTATCCGAGCAAAAGCGGCCAGATGATCCGGTCGGTTGTCTGGCTCCTGTCGTCCCTGTACTCCAGCCGGATTTTCTTTTGTTGCCGGATGGCCGCCCTGATTTCGGAGGAACAGAGTATCTCCTCGGGCGGATCAACCGGTGCAACACCGGTCGCAGGATGTGCAAAGAAACTGTGAAGATTGCCCGGTGCGATCGCCTCGATCTTTGCAACGAGGCGTTCCGCGGCCCGTTGCATGTCAGCTTCCCCGCGTGTCCGCACCCACTGCGCGCCAAGGACTGCCGCTTCTATCTCGTCCTGGGTCAGCATCAATGGCGGCATGTGAAATCCGGCCTCCAGAACATATCCGACGCCTGCCTCTCCCCGGATGGGCACCCGCTGCGCAATGAGCGCTGCCACGTCGCGGTAGACCGTACGCTTGCAGACTTCCAGTTCCGCCGCAATTGCAGAGGCAGAGATCGGTTGCCGCGCCCGTCGCAGGATCTCGATCAGTTCGAACAGCCGGTCGCCGCGCCTCATATACCCTCGCACTAAATACTGCTGACACTATGCTGACAACACGCTGTCAGCATAGTGTCGCTAAATGATCTGCAACGCCACCCCGCTGGAGAACAGGTCATGAAATTGTCAGGTAGTTGTTGTTGCGGTTCAGTCCGTTTCACCATTGAGGGAATGCCGGCGATGATGGGAACGTGTCATTGTTCCCGCTGCCGGAAACTGGGTGCAACTCCCTTCGTGTTCGTCAGTCGGGAGCAATTCGAACTGATAAGCGGCGAGGCGGACATTCAATGTTTGATGCCTGATACGCCATTCACCTATGTCCGGTCCTTTTGCCGCCGGTGCGGGACCTCTCTGGGGGAGCCGCTTTCTGCCGAAAAATCCTTTCCGATCAACGCGCATTGTCTGGATGACGACCCGATTGTTCGTAACGCCTTTCATGAATTCGTTTCGCAAAAACCCGCTTGGTATGAAATCTGTGATGGTGCAAGACAATTCCCGGGGCATCCCGAGAAGTCCTGAGCGAAGGCCGGAGGTCACTTCTTGCAGGTTGCCATGGACGAAAACCGTTTGCGCGGATAACACTGCGTGACGGCCCATTGATCGGACCGGTCAATGGAGACGCGAGATCACAACCACATCAAGCACACTACAATCGGGTCCTGGACCGGGGCATGCCGACACCATGCGCGGCATCGCACTGATGGCGACCGGCATGTTCATGTTTTCTGCCGTGGATACAATGGCGAAGTTTCTAACTGACACGATCCATCCGTTTCAGATCGTTTGGTGCCGTCAGTTGGGTTTGCTGATTGGGGTGTTCATTCTCGTCGGCCTGAGAGGCCGGTCCGTCCTTGTCTCTGCCAATCCGAAACTGCAGATTGGGCGCGGCGCGCTTGCGGCTGTTTCCGCGACCCTCTTCATAATCGGGGTTAAGTTCGTTCCGCTCGCCGATGCGGTCGCCATTACATTTGTTGCGCCTTTCATGGTGACCGTGTTGGGGGCACTGGTTCTGCGCGAGCCGGTCGGTATTCGCAGGTGGACGGCGGTCATCATCGGTTTTGTCGGTACGCTGATCGTGATCCGGCCCGGCCTCGGTGTCCTGCATCCGGCCGCCGGCCTGCTGGTGATCGCCGCCTCCGCATTCGCACTGCGACAGATACTGTCACGCATTCTTGCAGGAGGCGACGGTGCGGCGACGACAGTCGCCTACACGGCCATCGTGTCCTGCGCGCTGTTGACTGTGCCAATGCTGTTCGTCTGGGAAACGCCGGACACGGCCATTGAAATCGCACTGTTGGTCGCGATGGCAGTTCTGGCAGCCTTCGGGGAAACCCTGGTCATCCTGGCCCTCGACGCCGCCCAGGCCGTCGTTGTCGCCCCTCTGCAGTATTCGCTTTTGATCTGGGGCACGATCTACGGCTATCTCGTCTTCGGTCAGCTTCCCGATGCCTGGACCTGGCTCGGGGCTCTGATCATTGTCGCGACCGGAATTTATACGCTAAACCGAGAACGATTGGCCTTGAGGCGAGTTGGCAAGGTGTGAAGCAAGAAATCAACTGCAAACGAATTCAGGTTGTTTGCGAAGAAGCTTTTGCCTGGTGTTCCTCCTGAACGCTCGCCACGGAACTGCGTTGAAGTTCCAGAAACTCGATCAAATCAGGAAAAGCCATGGGCTTTGCGAAGTGGAAACCTTGCAGTCGATCACATCCCAGCTTGGCGAGGATCTCGGCCTGCTCTCGCGTTTCAACGCCTTCGGCCGTGACACCCATTTCAAGGGCATGACCAATCTCGATGATCGATCGGAGCAGTCGAAGACCACCACTGCCCTCGGAAACAAGTGAAACAAGGCGGCGGTCGATCTTCAGCCGCTCCGGATTGATCCGTTGCAAGGCGACCACCGACGCCCTGCCGCTTCCAAAGTCGTCTACCTCGATACCGATCCCGAGGTCTCGCAGTTGATTGAGCCGGAAAAGGAATTCGTCATCCTGTTCCTCCAGGAAAATCGTTTCAAGAAGCTCGAAGCTGATCTGGCCCGAATATGCCTGAACCTGCCGGCGGATCGCGTCGATTTCGCCATCGTTGACCCGGTTTTCGCTGACATTGAATGACAACGACAGCGGGCGGGGCATCGCGCCGAATGCGTGTTCACATTCGGCAATCGCCTTTTCAAAAATGATCCGATCTATATCGGCAGCGACATTCAAGTCCGTTGCGACCGACAGAAAGGCCGCTGGCGCCAAAACGCCCTTGTCAGGATGACGCCATCGTGCCAGCGCTTCAATGCCGACAATCTGCCCGGTCACCGCATCTACCTGAGGCTGATAAAACGGCTCGAAATCACCGTTTTCAATGGCAAGAAGCAGGTCGTCCGCCACTTCCTTGGTGTGCCGCAATTCTTCAAGATCCGACCGATCGAAAATTCCGAGCTGACCGCGGCCACGCCGCTTTGCCTTGTAAAGTGCCACGTCGGAATTTGTCAGCAGTTGGTCGACCTCGGCGAGCGGTGTTCGTGCCAAGCCGATGGACGCACCCACACGGCACACCTTGTCTTTGATACGCATGGGGCGTGACAGTGTCGCGAGCAGAATGTTTGCAAGTTTCTCCGGCCGATCTCCGTCAATCGAAACGCGCAGCAGGACAACAAACTCATCTCCGCCGATGCGCGCCACAATGTCTTCGGGGGCGGCTTGGTCACGAATGCGCATGGAAATGTCCAGAAGCACCTCGTCGCCCGCCAGGTGGCCCATCGTGTCGTTGATCTGTTTGAACCGGTCGAGGTCGATGTGAAGGGCTGCGATTTCTCCTCCCTCGACGCTTCGTCGTCTGACCATCTCATCGAATTTCAGTGAAAGAAATCGACGGTTGCCAAGACCGGTCAGGTCATCATGCAATGCCTTGTAGGTAATTTCCTGGTTCGCGGTCTCGAGTTTCCGGGAGTATTCCTCCACGGCGCGGCGCTGGCGAACAAGTTCTGTTGTGTCGATACGCAAAATGACCAGATCGCCATTTTCCACGCGCGACCTCAGAATTCTATGATGAACATCTCCGGGAAGCTCGAGGTCCTGCGTCGGTTTGCTGACGTCAACGCTTTGGTGCTCATTGGACATCCACTCCTCTTCGCGGCCCGTCGCGTTGGCAATTTTTCCGGCCCGTATTGCAATACGGGCCACGTGCGTGCGGTGCATTCCGGCTTCCAGGTCATCCGGATTGTTGGCCATCGACATGCGGTAGGCGTCGTTGCAGACGACAAGGCAGTCGTCGGCGTCATATATGACGAAAGGTGCCGGATATGCGTTCAGGGCTGCAATCAGCCTTGCCTGCGTGGCTTCGGCTGCCCGTTTCTGACGCACAAGCTCCGTGGAGTTCAACCGGATCACGACGTAGTCACCATTGGACGAGCGGGACCTCAGCAGGCGATGATGGATATCTCCGTCCAGTTCGACATCCTGCCAGTCACGGTCGAGTGCGTCGGCCGCCATGATGCTCCTTACCCAGGCGTCCTCTTTTCCGATGGCATCAGGGTAACGCCCGTGGCGAATGGCCGTGTGTAGCACCTCTTTCAGATGCATCCCTTCGAAAAGATCAGCGGGATCATCTGTCATTGAAGCAGCATAGCCGTCGTTCCAGCAGACCAGGTTCAGGTCCTTGTCGTAGATCACGATCGGGTCCGGGTAGGCATTCAGCGCCGCCACGAGGCGCGCATGAACGCGGTCGGCAGCCATTCTTTGGCGAACGATTTCGGTGGTATCGAAGCGCATGACGAGCAAATCGCCGTTTTGCGCCCGGCTGCGCACGATACGCTGGTGAACGTTCCCGTCAATTTCCACGTCCGAGGCTGGTACTGCATCCGACAGGTCTGAAAGTTGTTGGTTCAGCCAGTCCTCTTCCTGACCCCGGGCCGCGGGAAATTTCCTGTTTTTAAGACCGACCCTCAAAAGTTCCCCGACAGTCAATCCTGTCTTGATTTCATGCGGTCTGTCCGTCATCGAGGCCGCGAATGCCTTGTTCCAAAAGCAAAGACGCTTGTCCTTGTCATAAACTGCCACCGGCTCGGAATAGTCATCTATCGCAAAGAGCAAACGGTTTGCGGATGCTTCGTTTTCACCGATTGGGGAACTTGCTTTTTCGGTTGGAACGACAATTCCCGCGGTGCCTGTGTTGGTCATTTCCGACAGTTCGTTGTCGGCATGACTGCGGTATGCTGCACAGACAAAGAGCCCTCCCTCGTCCGGGTTCGGAGTGAGGATGATCGAAACACTCGTGCGGACCGGCGTGCCGTCAAAGCGCACGAAACTGATCTCTTTCAGAAAAGCCTGTCGAGGGACGATTGTTTCGGGATTGAAGCTCGCGCCGGGTGGAAGCAGGGTTTCACCATCGTGAAAGCTGTCCATTGCCCGCCCGAGAATGTCGTTTGAGGCGTAGCCAAACAGCTCAATGAATGCCTTGTTTACATGGACAAGACACGCGGATTTCGCACCGGGCGCGAGATGCCCGATGGCAACGGCGTCGCCAGTTAGCTCCATGAAGTTTTTTGTAAGTACCGAGAAATCCATTTTGCCTCGCAACCGTGTATTCGATTGTAAAGCGAACATGTTAGATAAACATAAACAATCATCATTACGATGGTGAAAGCGTTTATAGACTTTCAATGAGATAAGTAATAATTACAATATGGCCTCGATCAAGTGAGATCGCATTTCGGGTTCTGGTAGAAAAAGATGGTTCATTTGCAATCATAGAGCGGTCTGAGCGGAAATATTCAACCAGCCGCAGTCGCGTTTCGTCGGGCAGGTGCTGTCGAGTTATGCAGGTCATTGCCGTTGCTGCCGGGATCGGTTTGCGAAGAATTGCCGTTTCACCCAGGCGATAATCGCGCCATGTCGATGCGAAGAGTCTTCAGGCTCCCGAGCCGGATGTGCCGGCAAAACGGGTTCAACCTCCCGCGTCGAAGATCCGGTTGACAGCTGTCATGGTCTGTCTGCCGAAGGCTCCGTCAATCGCCCCGCTGTAGAACCCGGTGTTGAGCAATCGTTCCTGAAACGTTTTGCGAAAGTCCGAAGGCCAGGCTTGCGCATTGTCCGACAACTCGTTCAATGCCCGCTCAGAGCCGGAACGAAGCGACATTTCCATCCAGAACGCAGCTATTTCATAACTTTGCTCTTTGTACCGGGAGCCTGCGTAATATTCCGCAAGATTGTACATCGCGAGCGGAAAGCCTTCATCGGCGCTCTTTTGAAACCATTCGCGTGCCTTGACAAAATCCGGAACCACACCTTCACCTTCACGATGCATGACGCCGATGTTGTTCATCGCCGCCCGGTTTCCGAGTGACGCGGCTTTTTGATACCAGTCCATTTCTTCTCTGGGGTCCGGGTCTGTTCCCTTGCCCTCGTAGATCATGAGACCGATATTGACCATTGCCGCGCTGTTGCCCTTTTCAGCTGCCTTCCGATACCAGTCCAACGCCTTGGCATAGTCACGCTGCGTACCGGTTCCGCTCTCGTAGAGATCAGCGGCGTTATACATTCCCTCTTCATTGCCGTCAGCTGCCGACTTCAGGAACCAGGACAGTGCCTCTTTGGGATCTTCTTTCACGCCAATGCCGTCCCTGTAGAGGATCCCGATATTGTTGAGGCCGTATGAATTGCCCAGGTTCGCGGCTTTTTCGTACCAGATGAATGCCTGGGCGTTGTCCTGCGGAACGCCGGTTCCGTTCTCATAAAGAATTCCGATATCGACCATGGCATCCGTGCTGCCGTAATCAGCGGCCAGCCGGTACCATTTCAGTGCTTCTACGGGATTTAGCGGTATTCCTACCCCGGAAACATAAAGATCGGCGAGGTTTCTCATCGCCTTGAGAAAGTTGAGGTTTGCAGCCCGGGTGAACCATTTGACCGCTTCTTCGGCATCTTGCGCCACGCCCTGTCCATCACGGTACATGACGCCTATGTTGTTGATCGCGGCCCTGTTGCCGAGATTTGCGGCCTTGCGATACCAGTCGAACTCGTCAGCGCGCGTCATGTCCGCCGCCTGACCCCGGTCGTGCATCAATCCGAGCTCGACCATGGCATCGCTGTGACCGAGGGTCGCCGCCTGAGTGAACAGCTCTCTTGCCCTCCCAAGGTCTTTCGCCGTTCCTTCACCATTGAGGTACATCAGGCCCAGATTGTTCATCGAGGCTGCTGACCCGGCCGCCGCCGCGCCTGCATAAAGATCAATGGCCTCTGCATCGCGATCCAGGTAGTCGAGTGCTCTGGCGTGCTGAAACAGGAACCGGGGTTTGTCCGGATGATCGGCAACGGCTTGCGAACATGCCTCTGCGGCTTCCGGGCCGTCGATATCGCCAAAATAGACACCAGCCACGCCTGCAGGGCGCATCGGATCATCGGGCGACGCGGCAAGGTGATCGCACAATGTGATTTCTTCAGTCAGTTCTGCTTGTGACAGGCCTGCATCCTCGTTGCCAACGCATTGTTCGAACAGCTTGACAAAATCATGGTAGCCGCGGGTCGATGCTGTGGTTTCCAGTCCGAATTCACGCGTTGCTTCCAGGAAACATGATTCTTCTTCCGGATTTCGGATTGCAATCGCAGAAGGAGAAGAAATGTCGGCAACATTGGTCTTTGTGGAAACACGGTCTTCCTGAACAACCGGTTGTGACTGTGCGACAGCAGGTTTTTGCCGCTGGTTCAGCTTAAACTCTCCGATCAGCTGATCATAATAGGCCGGTGTTTGTTTGTGGCGGACCTGGGAGGCTTCTTCGCGAACAACGGTTCTCAGCCGGAGCATCATGTCCCGAATGCCGAGTTGAGGTTCGTCCAGCAGCCTCAGGAAATGCCGGGTGAACAGGCCGTTGGGATTGGCGTCGCCGGGACCGAGGTTATCCAGCGCAAGTTGATTGGCACCGGCGGAATAAATCACGAACAGGCCATCAGGAGGCGTGCCCAGGTCTCCCATTCCACGTGCTGCTCCCAGGCTGCGCGTTCCGTTTGACTGGAAGGGGTTTTCGCGGCAGGAGTCAAGGATAACCAGGGACACATTTGCGCCACTTGCTTCCAGGTCCAGCAACAAGGTGGTCAGGTTGATGGCCCGGTGCCGTAGTTTCCTTTCTCCATCCACGCTCAGTGCGGGCACGTCGATCGGAAGAAGGTAGTTGGATCCCTGGACCTCCAATCCGTGTCCGGCATAGAAAACGACAACTTCGGAGCCGTCCTCAATCCGACTCAGGAAATTGTCGATCAGTTCGGACAGGCCAAAGATATCCAGATCCAGCCCGAGGTGAACGGCAAATCCCAAACCCCTGAGTTTTTCGCCGACAGACGTGGCATCGTTGATCGGGTTGTCGAGATCGGTAACGTACTCGTAGTCATTGTTGCCGATGACGAGCGCAATACGCGAGAGGTTCCCTTCCACGGGCTCCGGTCTCAGCACTTCAGTCGTTCCGCCCAGCACCGGGGAAAGCTGTGTGAGCAGCAGAAGCACAGCAACAGGAATGGCAATACAGTGTCTTAGCATTTCAAATGATTGCCCGTTTCTCGGAATTAATTTTTTGAACTGAACTGCCTTGCAGGTGCGTCCGTTTTGATTTTTTCTTGTTTTCCCTTTGGTTAGATGGATCCTAATATTGCTGGTCGGTCAGTAGCGGTCAACATGCATCTTTGTGCATTTCATTCAATTTTACGAGCTTGACGGGTGGTCGAACCCAGCTAATCGGAGGAGGAGATTTATGCGATAATTCGCAATTCGGCGCTTTCCCGGACGGGCAGAACCATGTGCAAATGCGTTCACACACCGTGTCGGTCCGCCAGTTCCGGAATCCGTGTCTCGACTGCAACTTGCATTCCCATCCGATTGTAAAATTGCACCGCGTCGTTGTCAGCCGCAACGTCAAGGCAAACTCGGTCGCAGTTCGCTTCCTTCGCCTTTGATTTTGCAACATCAAGCAATTGTCGACCAATTCCGAGACGGCGGGCTTTTGACGAGATTGTCAGATCAAACACGAAATAGGACCCTTCGAGCCCGTGCGGAAAAAGCTGAGCCATCATGTCAAACGCATGGTTCAGATGCTTGTGAAACTCCGCACCTTCGTTCCGGCCCTCCCTTAGGCGCGTATGGATGAAATGTTCGTCGAATTCTTCCAGTGTGTGAGATATCAGGACACCCAGAATTTCTTCATTTCGAACGGCAAGAGTCATTTGCTTGTGGCACACGATACCTTTGCTTTCCGGCCAGTCGCAGGCAAAGACGCGGCGCCAGCGGTCTCTTGTGCCGAAGAGAAACGTCATGAGCGGTTTGTCGACGGTCCAGATAAGATCGGCGATTGGCCGAGCCGGGTGTTCGGCTTTTGCATCTACTATGGAAACGCTCATTCTGGCGACCTCCCGTGAGTTTTCTTCACCCTGCACCGGGTTTATTGAAGCCGGCGTTTTCATGTCTGCCACCCGCCTTGAGACGTGAGCAGAACTGATCTGTTCAACCTAGAGACTGCAATTGTATCTGGTGTGAACAAGGATCTGTGTCGGACGGACGTCTGTATCGACACCTTCGTGAAATGTCTTGATCCAGTGAGCCGCTGCCTGAACTTCTGCTTCGAAGTCGTGTGAAATCACGTAATCCATGATTCCTGACACGAGCAGTTGCTGAGAATTGACGGTCAGTTCGTGACCGACAAAAATGGTCTTTTCCGCAACCGCTGCCACTTCGAGTGCCTGGGCAACACCGCGGTTTGCACCCGCAACATTGTAAATGGCAGGGGGTAACCCGTGTGCTTCGAAATGTTGCAATAGCTGAGAACAGGTTGTCTCGGTTGCATCGTCGGCGATTACTCTTTCTTCGATACGCAGGTGAGGATAGGTCGATCTCAAGACGCGCCGAAAACCCATTTCCCGTTCTTGCTGACATCGGAAAGCGACACTCATCACGATAAGGATCCTTTGCCGGGATTTCGTCAGCGACTGACCGATCAATTGAGCCGCGACACTTCCGGCGGCGTGCTGATCGTTTCCGACATAGGCATTTCGACGTGAACTCGGAAGATCCGTGGTGAGGCAGACAACCGGTACACCATCCCGGCAGACTGTCCGAACCGCGTGATTGATTGCCGGATGCTCCCTGGCAATCAGGACAAGGCCATCGCTGTTTTTGCCGGCATCGATAATCCTGCCTGCCAGACTTTGAGGGTCGGACTGGTTGGTTTCGGCAAATATGCCGGACACTGAAACACCAGGCTTGGATCGATTGGTAACGATTACTGCCTCGCTGACCGCACTGTTGAAGGTCTTTCCGGACTCGCACAGAAGCGTAATGTTCAAATCGCCGGATGAACTGGCGGAATGCTGAAGCTTGAAAAGCGCCGCTTGAACGCGCGCCCTCGTTTCATTCCGGACGCCCGCCCGTCCATTCAGAGTCCTGTCTACTGTTGCAACTCCCAAACCGGACAGATCGGCAATCTCCTGGATCGTCGGTCCTTTCCAGCTATGAGCCGATTTGGTTCGTGTCATCACTGTTCTCTCTTATTCTGATGTGAAATACATCAGAAAAACTCCTCAGACCCAATCCATTGCTGAAATCAAGCGAAATATCCAATCAGTGATGGATTTCACATCAATATTCATCGTTCAACCCGCTTTAAAAACGAATTTTCCACTCACATACTGATTGAAACAAAACGGGAGGACGTCACCTGTTGAGGTGGCGAAGGGCAAGTGTCGGTTCGAGTTGCCTTGATTGGAGCTGGAGTGATGGGGGCGGATCATGCCAGCATCATTTCAGGTGATGTGCCAGGAGCAACGCTTCAGGTCGTCTGCGATGCCTCGAAAGACACGGCAATTCGCATCGCGGACGCGTATTCGGCCAAGGACGTCAGCACGGACCCGCTCGAAACAATCAGGCGCAACGACGTCGATGCGGTGCTGATCGCCAGCCCCGACCCCACGCATGCTGAGTTGACGCTTGCATCCCTTCATCTACGCAAGCCTGTGCTTTGCGAAAAACCACTGGCACAGACCGTGGATGAGGCTCTGATGGTTCTCGAGGCTGAATGCGCACTTGGTCAACAGCTGGTGCATGTGGGCTTTATGCGCCGTTTCGATCCATCCTATGTCGAAATGAAGTCGGCAATGCATTCGGGCCGGATCGGTGCCGCAGTCATGATGCACAACCTTCATCGAAATGTTTCCGCGCCGCCAAATTTCAGCGGACTGATGGCGGTAACAAATTCCGCGCCGCATGAGTTCGACATCATCAGATATGTTCTGGGCACGAATATTTCGGCGATTTCGGCCTTTGAACCGGCACTCGACACCGATGGTGCCTGCAAGCCGGTTGTCATGGTCATCGAAACAACATGCGGTCAGCTCGTTACCGTCGAGGTAAACAACAATGCAGGTTACGGTTATGACGTCAGGTGCGAGCTCGTGGGCACCGAGGGCTCGGTATCGCTTCAGACTCAATTTCAGACACGCATCGACCAGAACCTGTCGGCCGGAACGGTTTACGCCGCTGATTGGCGCCCACGATTTCGCGAGGCCTACCGGCTGCAGAACAAGGCCTGGATTGCCTCGGTCAAGTCCGGTCAGCCCGTGATCCAGGCTGCCGATGCCTGGGATGGCTATTGCGCAGCCGTGATTGCAGAGGCCGGAGCAAGTGCTCTCACTTCAGGCAACAAGGCCGCAGTCAAGCTGGTCGAGCGGCCGGCACTGTACACCAAAACGGGAGACGCGGCATGAAGCTCGGCTTTGTATCGGACAGCCTTGGCGGGTTGGGCTTTCAGGAACTTCTCGAAACGGCGGTTCGTCTTGGCGTTAGCGGTGTTGAAATAAACACGGGCGGCTGGTCAACCGCTCCACATTTTGATCTGGATGCCATGAAATCCGGCACTGATGCCCGCAAGGCTTTTCGCAGGGCGTTTGACGAACGGGGACTGGAAATCATCTGTCTCAATGCAAATGGCAATCCCCTGCATCCGGTGGACACGTCACAGGCCGAGTGCCTGAAGGATACGATCCGAATAGCTGGCGACCTGGGCATTACGACTATTTGCGCCATGTCGGGATTGCCGGCGGGAGCACCGGGCGACACGACGCCCAACTGGATCGTTTCCAGTTGGCCACCGGAAACCCGGACCATCCTTGATTATCAGTGGAACGATGTTCTCATTCCATTCTGGAGTGAAATCGTCGACTTGGCCAAAGTGCATGGTGTCGGGCGTATCGCCCTTGAACTGCACGGCAACCAGTGTGTCTTCAATGTTTCCTCCGCGGAAAAACTTCGCGAAGCGGTCGGGCCTGTTATCGGGGTCAATCTCGATCCTTCGCATCTTTTCTGGATGGGTGCCGATCCACTCGTCGCGGCGGAAGCACTCGGGGACGCGATTTATCACGTGCATGCGAAAGACACGATGTTGAACCCGCAGGTACAGGCCACAAGGAGCCTCCTTGAAAACGGCAGCCTTACGGATATCGTCTCCCGTAGCTGGAGTTACATAACGCTGGGATTTGGCCACGGGGAAGAGTGGTGGCGACAATTTTGCTATCGATTGCGAATGGCAAAATATGACGGTTGGCTGAGTATTGAGCACGAAGATGTCTTGCTAAACTCTGAGGAAGGGCTTGTTAAATCGATTGAAATGCTCCGTAATGTCTTGCCTGTTGCGACGTCCGACTATGTGCCGCAGGCAATTTGAGGGAGGAAATCGTTGGGGCTTCTAAATCTGAACGGCATCACGAAGAGTTTTGGTGCGATTCACGCGCTGAACGGGGTGGACCTGTCGATCGATCCGGGGGAAGCGGTCGGCCTGATGGGGGATAATGGTGCGGGCAAGTCGACCCTGATGAAAATCATCGCGGGAAATTTCAAACCGACGAGCGGTGAAATCCGGATCGAGGACAAGTCGGTCGAATTTCACAAACCAATTGATGCGAGATATGCGGGAATTGAGATCGTTTATCAGGATCTGGCGCTGTGCGACAACCTGACGGCCGCGGCAAATGTGTTTCTCGGTCGGGAGGCGAAGAAGAGAATCGGCCCGTTTTCGTGGCTCGACCACGGGGCAATGTACAAGCGTGCCGGGGAACTGTTTTCGGAGTTGAAATCGGAAACCCGGCCAAGAGATCTTGTTCGTCAGATGTCTGGTGGACAACGGCAGGCCGTTGCCATCGCCAGGACACGCTTGTCGGATCCGAAACTGGTCCTGATGGATGAGCCCACGGCTGCCATATCGGTTCGCCAGGTTGCAGAAGTTCTGGCGCTCATCAAACGCCTGAAGGATACCGGCCATGCGGTCATTCTGGTGTCTCACAGGATGCCGGATGTTTTCGATGTGTGCGACCGTGTCGCCGTTCTTCGCCGGGGTACGAAAGTAGCCGACAAGCACATCAAGGAAACGAGCCCCGAGGAAGTGACCGGGCTAATCACGGGGGCGATCGAAGCGGCATGACCGAAGAACTGACAGATCAGAAACAACGACGGCATCCGGGCCGTGGTCCGGTGGACACCTTGAACGAAATGGATCATGCCGCCATCGACGACAGCATCACGTCCCGCCAGGAAGTGTCAGGCTTCGGCTCGATGATCAGGACACAGCCGTTTTGGGTTTTTCTGGCGATCCTGGCAATCGGTTTCGTGATGACCTTTGTCTCCGACGCGTTCATGACTGAACGCAACATGTTCAACATTACCCGTAACTTCGCCTTCTTCGGCATCATGGCACTCGGCATGTCAGCGGTTATCTGCACGGCTGGTATCGACCTTTCCGTTGGTTCGCTGCTCGGTCTGTGTGCCATTACACTGGGCCTGACCATGCAGGCGGGTTGGGGGATTGAGGTGGGCTTTGTCGTTTGCATGCTGACGGCCGCGGCCGTTGGCGCGATCAACGGCGTTCTGATTGCCTATCTGAAGATGGCGCCCTTCGTGGTCACCCTCGGCATGCTCGCGATGGCCAGGTCCATTGCGATGGTCATCTCAAACAACAAGATGATCTACGAATTCGGTCCCGACATGGAACTGTTCGAGTGGATTGGCGGCGAAAGCATGCTGGGCGTTCCGAATGTGGTCTGGGTGCTGATACTGATGACGGCGGGATTCTGGTGGGTCTGGAGATATTCCACCTGGGGCAGATGGGTGATTGCCATCGGCGGAAACGCGCAGGCGGCAAAGCTCTCGGGCATTCCGGTCGAGCGGATGATCGTCTCGGTATACATGGTGTGTTCCATGTGCACGGGTCTCGCGGCATTCATGTTCATCGGTTACACCGGCTCGGCCACCAACGGCATGGGTGTGACCTATGAGCTCAATGTGATCGCCGCCAGCGTGATCGGTGGCGCCAATCTCATGGGCGGTGTCGTCTATGCCCTTGGTGCTCCAATCGGAGCCGCATTGGTCGAACTCATTCGCAATTCACTGCTTTTGGCCGGTATTCCGGCGCTCTGGCAGCAATTCTTCGTTGGCCTGTTCCTGATACTTGCAGTGCTCCTGGAACAGATCCGAAGCAGAGGGCGAAGTTGAAGCCCCTCAATTTCTTCAAAATCCAGGGAGGAGAATATGAAGAAACTACTGACCTTAACCGCCATGGCGGCCATTCTGGCCCCCTCAATGGCAATGGCGGACTATACATTCGCGCTTGTGCCCAAGGCGATGAATAATCCGTTCTTCGATCTCGCACGTGATGGCTGCTACAAGGCCCAGGAAGAACTTGCCGACGTTACCTGTGAATATATCGGGCCGGGTGAACATACCGAGCTGGAACAGATTCAGATCGTGCAGGATCTCATCACCAAAGGTGTTGATGGAATTGCGGTTGCACCTTCGAATGCACCCGCCATGGCGAAGGTTCTCAAAGCTGCGGCAGACGCAGGCATACCCGTCATGACCTGGGACTCGGACCTGCTTGATAAGGACAAGAGCCTGCGCACAACCTATGTCGGTACAAACAACTACGATATCGGTGTGAACCTGGCGAAACTGATCCAGGCGCGACATCCAGACGGTGGCACGGTCTGCCTGCAGACGGGTGGGGCTGCTGCAGCAAACCACAACGAGCGTCTGAAAGGTGCCCGCGATACACTGTCTGGCACGGATACGGGGACACCTCCCGGGTCCGCGCTCGCTGGCGACGGTGGCTGGACCGAGATTTCCGGATGCCCGCTCATCACCAATGATGACGGCAATGTTGCCGTGCAAGGCATGACGGATATCCTAGCGGCAAACCCGGATTTGACAGCATTCCTGTCGACGGGCGCCTTTACGCAGTGGTTCGACAATGCCTACCGCAAGGCAGCTGAGCCCTATAAGGCAAAAATGGATTCCGGTGACATGACGATCGTGGTCGCGGACACTCTGCCGATGCAGCTTGAGCAAACCAAGGACGGTCTTGGCAACGGGCTGGTTGGCCAGCGTCCTTACGAGATGGGCTACAAGGCCATGTATATCTTGAAGGAAATTGCCGAAGGCAAGTCGGTTGACGATCCGATTTTCACGGGCCTCGACGTTTGCGACAACAAAAACATCGACAGCTGCGTCCAGTAAGGTCTGCCAGGACAACAAGGATCGGGGCGGTGCGAATACTCGTACCGCCCCTTTCTCTTGAGCCACATGGCGTGCAGCGGCAATCGGATGCGCGATGATCGTAGCCTTTGTCCGGCGTGTGAACGCGACCTGGCGGGATTCTGGCGGTGAGACGGTTTCGGCGAACCATTCTGTCAGTTACGGTTGGTTCTTGACCATCTTTCCGTGGATATCACGGTTGGGATCCGAGGCATTGGAGGCATTGTGGAAAAACGATCAGTTGGCAAATCGGACCTGAGGGTCACGCCGCTATGTTTCGGCGCCTCCGGCCTGAGCAACATGCCCGATACCTATGGCTACGAAGTCGACGAGGCCCGTGCGCGTGACACCTTGAGAGCAATATTCGATGGTCCCGTGAACTTTCTGGACACGTCAAACAATTATGGCTTCGGGCGCAGTGAAGAACGGATAGGCGCAGCCTTGCGGGAACGCGGCGGCTTGCCTGAAGGGTTTGTTCTGTCGACCAAACTCGACCGCGACATGGAAACGGGACGTTTCGATGCCGCGCGTGTTCGCCGGTCGATCGATGAAAGCCTTTCGCGGCTGGGGTTGGACCATGTTCCCTTGCTGCACTTGCATGATCCTGAACACGCAAGAGACCTGGGTGAAATCATCGGAACGGGAGGCGCGCTGGACGAATTGTTCAAGCTCAAGGAGGAAGGCATCGCATCGGCAGTGGGACTTGCCATGGGAAGAATTGACGTCATGTTGCCAATTCTCCGCGAACGGCCTTTTGATGCACTTATCAGCCATAATCGCTTCACCGTATTGAACCGTTCGGCACATGAAATGTTCGACTACGCCCATTCCAGGGGGATCGCCATCCTGAACGCGGCCCCTTACGCGGGCGGCGTTCTCGCCAAGGGCAGCGTCCAGATGCCGCGCATCACCTACCAGCCGGCAACGGAAACGGCGATGAAGCCGGTGAAGGCGATCGAGGATATTTGTGCAAGTGCCGGAATTGACCCGGGTGCACTGGCACTCCAGTTCTCGATGCGCGATCCGCGTGTCACATCGACGATCGTGGGTGTATCGAAAGCGGCGCGGGTCGCGCAGACGCTCAAATGGGCGAGCCAGGACATCGATCCGGCGGTCTGGACGCAGCTTGATACTCTGCCCTTCTCGTCGGAAGATCCGGAAGCAGACCGGGACTACAAACCCGGCTGATTTCGCAAAACTTGAGGGATCCAAAATGAACAGGCTTGACGGCAAGGTCGCAATTGTCACGGGTGGAACGCAAGGCCTTGGCGCTGCGATTGGCCGATTGTTCGCGGACGCCGGTGTCTCCGGCCTGATTACATGTGGACGCAATATTTCGAAAGGCGAAGCGGTCGCGGCCGACATTACCCGTGACACCGGCGTTCCGGTCAGGTTCGTCCCTGCCGACCTCGCGGAAGTGTCCGATTGTGTTGCCGTCGTCAAGGCTGCAGATGACGTCTTCGGCCGGGCGGATATCCTGGTCAACGCCGCCGGCCTGACAGACCGTGGTAATCTGCTTGATACGTCCCCCGAATTGTTTGACCGGATTTTTGCCGTCAACGTCAGGGCACCTTTCTTTCTCATGCAGGAGACCGTCAAGCTGATGATCCGCGAAAAGCTTGCCGGAAGCATTGTCAATATCGGATCGGCCTCGTCTCTTGCGGGACAGCCTTTCATCGCGCCTTATTGTGCCTCCAAGGGAGCGCTTGCCACACTCACCCGGAATGCCGGATTTGCCCTGATGAGAAACCGGATCCGGGTCAATCAACTGGATATCGGCTGGATGAATTCCGACAATGAGCGTGCCTTGCAGGTGTCGGAGACCGGTGATCCCCACTTTATGGAAAAACAAGCCGCAACGTTGCCGTTCGCACGCTTGCTGGAGCCCGGCGAAGTGGCAAAGGCCGTCGCGTTTCTGGCGTCGGAGGACAGCGGCATGATGACCGGTTCGGTCGTTCAGTTCGATCAGTCTGTCAGGGGTGGTTACGACGGTCTGCCTCCCGTGCCGTCCAGTCCAATGACACCCTGATGAAGGGTGTCGGAGGATGCGCGGTTTTCTTTGCCGCGAAGCAGCTCTTTCGGTTGTTTTTGCAACCTGATCCATATGGTGCCGTGGTGACGTTCGAGGAGGTTGAAGATGCCGGGTGGTGAATTTCTGCTTCCGTTCGTGGTCACAGTCCTGTTGCTCTCGATCACTCCGGGCCCCGGAATGCTCTACATCGCTGCCCAGACTGTCGGGCGAAGCCGGAATGCTGGCTGGTTCTCTGCTCTTGGAACACATTTGGCGAGCTATGTTCACATTATCGCAACGGCCTTCGGCCTGAGCTTTTTTCTTTGAAGCCGTTCCAGTCGCCTATCTCGCGCTGAAGATTGTCGGTGCCCTGTTTCTTTTCTGGATGGGCATTCGCTTTCTTATGGCTGAAGAGATCTCTTCCGGTCCTGAAAGCCATTCTGAACCAGCAATGCATTTCAAGGCGCTCCGAGAGAGCTTTGTTGTTGAAGTCACCAACCCCAAATCAGCTGTATTCTTTATTGCTTTCCTGCCGCAATTCACGGACCAGGGGGCGACCTATCCGGTCTGGCTGCAGATCATTCTTTTGGGAGTAGCGGCCAATTTGTTCTTTTCATTCGCCGAGGCAGGCTGTGTGATTTTTGCGGACCAGATTGCTGGACTGTTTCGAAAATCCCGGTCAGCGGGCCGCTGGATGCGCAGGGCCGCCGGATCAGTGTTGATCGCTCTTGGTGCCAACTTGCTGATATCCGAGCGATAGATAGCGATCAGGCACTCGTGTCCGCGTGCAGTCCGGCAAAGACAAATGCCGATCGGGTCAAACCAGAATTCTTGGTCGGAGCTGCAACCTTGCTGCAATCAGGAGTTTTATTGTTGCCAAGCAACTATCAACGCGATCGTCTGTGAGTTAATCTGAATTTTTCAACTGTTGTAACCGAAGACATTTTTGATTTTTCGGTCGATCCGTTCACGCATCGTAGTGGAGACGGTTATGAAACAGATTATTTCTGCAATCGGCAGTCTCGATACCAGGACAATCCAACTGCGTGCTCTCAAGCTCGACAGGTTCGTCACCGAAGTCCTCCTGCCGTTTCTGGGGTTTCACGGCAGCATGATTGCCACACTTATCCTGAGTCAGACGGATGAGACTGTTTTCCTGGTGGCAAGTGTCCTGCTGCCGGCAACAGCTGTCGTTCTGATCGCCTATTTCCGTTTCAGGGGAGATCGGCTGGAGCTGGCGGATCGCACAAGATACGCAGCGGCGATTTTCTGTTTTCTGATGGTCGGTATCCTGGGGCTTGAAGCAGCGGGCTACAGTTGGCCGACGCCGTCAGCCTTCTTCCTCGTGTCCGGATTTGTGCTGGTCCTCTGTGCCATTGAAGCAAAGGTTTTTCCGGCTGGCTGCCTTAATGCCATCGGGATTTACCTCGCCCTGTTTCTTGTTGTCTTCTGGCAGGAAGAAGGAACGCTCCTTCCGGTCGTGGTCTACCTGATCTGTCTTGTGTCGGCTCTCATTTATCTGGCTCATCGCAAGGATCTTTCCAGCGCTGTTGGATTGCTCGCCGGAGTCGCGATCGTGTTGTTTGGGGAGATCGATCGTGAAGACGGTCCCTCGGCACAGATCTACCTCGTGCTTGCTGTCATTGTGGGCGCCATAATTGTTTATGAAGTCTGGGCCAGGCACGGACGTCAGTCGGATCAACGCTTTTTCCTTGTGCAGGGGCTTGTTGTCGTCATCCTCGGCGTCTCGGCTTATCTGCTGGATCCTCGCGACGGAGAGGTCGGTATGTCGCTGCGCTGGCTTGCCGCCGTGATCGCATATGCGGTCCTGATGCATTTCGTGCGCAAGGGGCAGGGCAATCCAACCCGGGTCAGCTGGGTTGCCATTGTTGCCACTTTTGCCGTGTGGATGAATTTCGATACGAGTTACCTGGTGTTTCACGAACTCTGGCTACCCACGATTTTGACGGCAGCGATTGTCCTCGTGCTGGTCGGGTTTTCCGAGGCGATTGGCAATTCGTTTGTCAGGTTGGTTGCCGCTGTCATGACGGCGGGCCTGTGCTTCTATCTGCTGTTGGCCGTGGAAGACTTCAGTGGCCGTGTGCTGTACGAGGTCAAGGAATTCGCACCGGCAGGCAGATCAGATCTGGAAAACCTTGAAAGCGGCTCCGACCTGGTGATCGACGATGTATTCGCCCTGCATCAACTCAGCCTGCAATTCCTGTTCGCGGTTGGATTTGGGGTTGCCGTCTCTGTTTCGCAAAGCCGGAGTTTCGAAAAAGGCCTTCCCTGGTGGCGCGGCCTAATCCGTGACCGGCACGTCGTGTACCTGAGAAGACTGTATCGCCTCTCGGTGAACGCGGTTAAATCAATTCCGATCGTCGGCAATATTCTCTCTGTGGCGCAAACGGTGCTGAAATCCCTGAAATACATCAAGGGAGACGGCTCGAAGCTCGATGCCGGTGATCTTCTGTTCGGAGTTGCAAACGTTCTGCTGGTCTTGTCGATCATCGCGTCGATGAAGGCCGTATTCATTATGGATGGACTGGCGACAGATGGCGGGATTTCGGAGAAATTCAGCTTCGTGGTCACGATCGCCAGCTGGGCAATCTGGGGAAGCGTGATCTATCTTTGGGGCCGCCTGACAGGGTCGCTCTACTACGTCCTGCTCGGAGTGGTTTTTATTGTGTGTCCCATCGCCTTCAAGGATATCAGAACCTTGATTCTGGACGATGAAAGCATGGCGGCGATTTGGGTTCTGGCCTGCGGCGTGCCGCTGCTGTTTCTGAGTGTGTTCCGGACTCGAGCGGAACTGGATGAGGAAAACAATCCCTGATCTCGGTGGCCGGTTTGTCATGCTGATCGCCCGGTCAGAAATTGCCTCGTGCGGCTTCACGCACATGTTCATTGCAGATGTGCGGGCGAGCGCAAATGATCGCGAAATCTGTTCGCGAGGTGTTTCGATGCGTGTGGTTGCAATTATGCTCCTGCTATTTGCCATTCCTGCTGCGGCAAAGGCCTGTGGCCCTGAAACAAGGTGTGAGGTGCCGGGTGGGTACTATCTGGCAGCCTTGCCGGAGGATTGGGACCAAAAGAGACCGCTTTCGCTGGTGGTCTATTTTCATGGCTGGAACAGTTCGCCAGAGGCAACCTTCCGCAACCGCGCCATGGTGCGCGGCGCAACTGACCGGGGCGCCCTGTTTGTGGCCCCGTTCGCTGAAAAGGGGTACTGGCGGCAGATCGGCCAGGGACGCGCGGAGCGCGGCCGGGACGAGGCAGCTTACATTCGCACTGTCATGGAGGATGTCCGCAAACGCTGGCCGGTTGACGAAAGGCGGACCTTGGCCTCAGGTTTTTCACGTGGCGCATCGATGGTGTGGAATGTTGCCTGCTATACCGGAGATCTGTTCCGTGCCTATGCGCCCATTGCAGGCGGTTTCTGGCGGTCCAATCCTGAAGCCTGCCCGACAGGTGCCGTCAATCTGCGCCATATCCATGGGCTTTCCGACGGTGTTGTCGCGTTCGACGAGGTCGGCATCTACAATTCCATGCCGATAGAGGAAGGATTTGACATACTTGCACGGGCAAACAGGGCTGCGCGCACAAGTCGAAAGGTGGAAAGCGGCGACAATCGTCTTTCCTGTGAGCGGTGGGATGAAAGCGAGAGCGGGAGGGTGCTTGAACTCTGTCTGCACCAGCGCGGTCATTCCATCCCCGCGGAATGGGTGGGCCAGGGTCTGGACTGGCTTGCAGCTCTGCCGGAAGGATCTTGATGCACCACGCATACATTTTGCGTCTGGTGTCGGCCCGGACAGTCACACCGTCCAGACGTTAATCGAGTTCTGGCGGCCGCGCAGTTTGATCGGGTCCCTTGCAGAAAAGGCCTTCTCGGGATGGTCCTTGCCTTCGGAGAGCGCGGCCTGACGTATCAGTTCTTCGCTGACCACACATTTGCATCCGAGTTCCCGGGTTGATGCCTCCAACCGGCTGGCGACGTTGACCGTGTCACCGACAACTGCAAATTCCAGGCGCCTGGAGGGGCCGATGTCGCCCAGGATGACCGGACCGAAATGAACGCCGATTGAAACACTGATCGGAGTGATGCCACGGGTCTCGAGTTCCTTGTTGAAGCTTTCGGTTTCCTCGATGAGTTGCATGGCGGCTTTCAGCGCATTGGCGGCATCACCGGGTTTGGTTTCAGGTGTGCCGAATGTCGCCATGACGCCGTCTCCCAGATACTTGTCGAGCGTGCCCCCGTTCTGGAAAATCGAGCGTTCGACAAAGGCGTGATAGTGGCGCAGCAGGTCCATCACTTCTTCCGGAGTATGCTGCTCCGCGAATTGCGTGAAACCGACGATATCGGTGAACAGGACAGCCACTTCCTGGGTTCGGACCGCGCCGATATCACGGTCGGTCGCGGCCAGCACATCGACAAGACTGGACGGAAAGTACCGTGACAGGTTCGCGCGTTCAGCGGCGATGTTCGCCTGCCGCATCACAAGCTGGTTGGAGCGCCAGCCCTTCAGAGCCAGAATGCCCGCGACGATCAGAAAGACCAGTATCTCCTGGACACGGACACCCGGCTGGATGCTGTTCGGATCCATTTCCTCCCGAATGAGGGGATGGTCGTCGAATGCAATCGCGGCAGCTTCACTGAGGTCCGGAATTGTTTGACCGAGCCACGAGACGCCCCCTAGACCGATCAGCCATAGCAGGGCGACCCATGTGCCCATGGCCCAAACGGTCCGATAGGAATAAGCCAGTGTACCGAGGGCAAGAAACATGAAGAAGTAGATGAAATTATCGAACCGGTACATGAAGGCGGTTGGGATGTCCTGGCTGAAGAACGGGTTCGGCGTGGTGAAAAGGAGCGTCAGAAGACCAACATCGGCAAAGATCAGCAAAAGCTCCGCCTTTGAGTAGCCGACACTTGCCATACGCAGCTGCAGCCAGCCGAGCGCGATGAAAAGCAAGAGTGTTGCTTCATAGTAAAGGACGCTCGGGCTGAAGTTCAGAAACGGCAGCAGGAGGCCGACCAGACCCAGCGCGACCGTACGGGCGATGATCGCAAGTCGATGGCCTTCTATTTTTTCCTTCTCGAGCGCCTGCGCCAGAAATGGATTTGAACGGGCTTGCTGCCTTTCCTCTTCCCGCATCTTACGCACGCGTTCCAGGAACCTGAGTGGTGGTGGGAGTCTTGGGATCGGCATACTCACTCCGTTTCATTTCAGTATCGCCGGACGATACCATCGTCATGTGAGCGACAAGAAAGGAAATAGTGTCTCAGGCGGAATGTGCACAGGGCGCAGGAGCTGGAATGGCAAAAGTGTTCGCCGCACGCGCTGCACTGAAAGAAAAATCAGGCCTGCATTGGCGTCTCTGGTCAGGTTTCCGGCAGCGCGTAATCATGCCTGAACCTCAACGTTGCTTTTCACTTTTCGATCTGTTGGGCAAGACACCGTGCAGGTCGGGTCTGTGGTGCATGTAAAAGTATAAAAAATAAAAGCAACTATTCTAGGTTGATTACTCCTGTCATTTTTGGAGTGCTGTCAATGCCTTACACCGATGCGTCCGAAGAGCGCGGCAAGCGTATCCGATATGCGATCAAGATTTCGGGGCAACCCAAACTCCTTTCGCTTGCCGAGGAACTCAATGTGTCGCCGGGTGCGGTTTCAAAGTGGCGGTATGGGCGGAATTTTTCCATCGACAACATTTGCCGTTTCGCCACCGTACTGGATACGTCTCTCGACTGGCTTCTGCTGGGGCGCGGTATTCCCGAGGCACACAAGAACACCGGTCTTTCGGAATTGGAACAGGAACTCATCCTTCTGCTTCGCGTGCGACCCAAAAGGTTCACAAATGTCTTGCTCAGTCTTGTGCGTGAAGTGCCGGAGTCACCCAAATAGTCGGCGTTTTCCTGGCATCGTCCTGAATGTGGATGATCTGCCCATTTCACGAACGTAAGCCTGTTTCTGAAGAGAAATTTCCTGACGGTCAAAATCCGCGATTCTTTGATCTGCGATCAACAACCTTAAATAGATAACGCTACGGCAAAAACCTATTATCGGTTGTGCGGCGGCTGACTGCCTTGGTCGAAATTTTCCCACCAGGAAATCGTCGGTCGCCGCGTACGCAAACGCAGTGCGCGTCAACAATGCAACAGTGGAGCGTCACATGACCACATACTCATTGGATATTTCAATCGATTCAACAGGGCTGGAGCAGATTAGGGGAGAAACCATCAGTATCGCCAAGACGGTTACGACGTCTCTGGTCGGCGGCAATCTGGCGACTGCCTGGATTTCCTTTGAACCGGCGCAGCATATTACCGTGACCTGGACCGAAGACTACTACCTTTACGCGTCCACAAGTGAGGCCAAGGGCGGTGCGACCATCGACATGACCTCCTACACGGATGCAGCGATTCAATCCGGTCAGCTATATACATATGGGACCGCATCCACATTCAGTTCCGCGCCAGCCGACACCGGAACGGCATTTGAAACCAAGAATTTTCAGGAATCGCCAAAGCCCTGGACCATGGGACTGGCGCAAGAGGCGACGGTGAGTGGCAAGACCACCATGTCCGCTTTGAATGCGGTTCGGGTGCCTTACAATCAGCATGCAAGCTTCACCGCAATCGAGAACATCTCGATCTGGGTTTCTTCAATCCAGAACAATGGTGTGGTCTTGTCACAGATCGCCGACACGGCACTACCAGTGCAATTGACCAGCCAGAAATCGAAAGCGCTTTTGGGCTTTGATGATGCACTGAACGAATTCACCTTCACGAGCTTTGGCTGAAACCGCTGAAGCAGCGTCTTCGGGATGTAGTCCCGAGGGCGCTGGCTTCGCTCTCATAAGGTGAGACCGGGCCATGTACCAGCTTGATATCAGGATCGACATTCAGGACGTGAAAGCACTTGTTTCAGCCGGCCAGAAAGTGGCTCTGGTTCAGGAAGTGGCATCAGGTGCGTTTAGTGGAGGGGTTAAGGCCGAAGGCGAAACCGGCGAATTGGTTGAAGGTCCGGAGATTGGTCACGGAGACGGCGACGACACGCCAGATATCGTCAACGTTCAGGCGGGAAAAGTTGTCTGGGTGACATTCGCACCGGTTCAGAACACCACCGTGACCTGGGAACGGGATGTCGCGATCTATCAATCCGGCCAACCTTCATCCGGGGCGGAAATCGTCCAGTCAAACTCGGTCCGTCCGGTCAGCCCAGGTGTTGTCTATCCCTATACGACGAGCGGTTTTGGAGCCGGTCAGCGACCGGCAGGCACGGATCTGAATTCCTATTACATGTGCAACAGCAACGCGCATTCGGGCCTGGCCTTTGGTCTGGCGCGCGATTGCACGGTGAATGGCAACAAATTGCCTGGCAGTCCGGTCGCCAATTCTATCCGGACCGTTTTGAACGGAGAAATCGGCTGTTTTCAGCTTGTTGACAGGATCCACCTTTTTGTCGGCACGCTCGCGGGGGTGGGGGTTTTTCCAGAATGTTGCCCTCATTCATCTCAGCACGACAGCCATATCCGAAGACACGCCGGTGACGGCGACCTATTCAGATGGAGGCTTCACCTTCACCTGACCATCCAACTCACCACTCACCCCTGGAACCGAAGGAGGATTCGATGAAATATTCGGTCATGATTGCAACAGTGTTCCTGACTGGTTTTGGCGCTCCAGCGCCCGGGCTGGCCAGCTGCAACGACGTTAACCTGGATCTGTGTTCTGTCGCGGAATGCAGGCACCGGCAGTCGCATGTCCACCCGACTTGTGATGTCAGGCGTTCCTGTGTTGGCGTGCTCCCGAGCCAACGGGCAACATTGATGGAATACAAGAACCGTAACGAAAACTGCGCCGCAGCACGCCAATATGTAACCGAGTGTTTCGGCGGGGCGGATCCCGGCCATCAGGAAGCTATCGATTCAGCCCTGCGCGCCGCCAATGTCTGCGCTGTCAAACTTGGAGAGGAGTAAAATGCTTCGAATTGTGCCTTCAAATTCCACTGACGCAGGAATTCCTGAACAGTGACATTTGGGCACGAACACCAATCTTCGCTGCCTAGCAGCGTGGAGGGTCAAGCCGGCTGACCCGCGCATGGCAAGTATTGCCTGATTGTCAAACACATGGAATAAATCCGCATGGAGTTTGCCCCCATGTCTCATCTGAATCCGACCTTTTTCGAATTGTTGTCCAGCGAGCCGACCCGGGAAGTTGCATTGCCGGAAGAAACGCTTTTGCAGGATGTTTCCGGCCTGCTGTCTGACCCGTCCGGCCTGGTTCGCTTTTGCACACCGGAACCCGAGCGCCTTGGATATGCGGCTTGGCGGTTTTGTGACAGCTCGAGTTCCGATTGTCTGCGCCTGCTGACGGATGTGGCCGTTCCGATTGAAACCCGGCTTTCGCTGACGGGCGGTTTGAAGACCCTATTTGCGGAGCTGTTCGACCCTCATTGTGATCCGGTTTTGCAGCATTCCCTGGAGCCGGGGCAATACCTGAATATGGCTTGTGCGATGTTCTGGGACATTGCACCGCTGGGACCGCAGACGGCAGGGAAGACAGGCATTGCACCGGCTTGCGCTGATGTTATGCGATTTCAGCTGGCGCTGGCCAATCCGGCCTGCCGTGAAAGTGCCCTGTCGGGTGTGGAGCAGTGGATCGGTGTTGAACCGGACCTGATGAAGAGTGTTCTGGAGACCTGTGACTTCAATGATGAACCGATCGAGGCACTCAGGAAGCGAGCGTCTGGTCTGGTCTGATTGTTGACGCTGATCGGAGGTCTCGAGCGGTTCGGGAGCCGCCGTCCATCTCCAAGAAAACACGAATATCCCGAAAATTGCGTCGTCCTACGTGGTCAGTTTCATAACACCGCGAATACTGATCCGTCGATGTTGGGCGCAAAAGTTGTTGTTTTGCATGACACAATTACCTGTTTGTTTTATTGTTATTGTCATGGTTTCAACTGATTGGTCGGACGCAGAGAATGATGCCGTTGTCGGCTCATATTTTTCAATGCTCACTGATGAGCTCGCTGGTCGTTCCTACGTCAAGGCCGCTCACAACCGACTACTTCAGGAACAGATAGGTCGCAGTCGCGGTTCGATAGAGTTTAAGCTTTGCAATGTATCAGCGGCAATCAAGGCCTTTGGCTTACCCATGATCGAGGGTTACCAGCCCCGTTTCAATTTTCAGATGTCGCTCGCCGAAGCGATTTCCCGCTGGCTTGCACGGCAGCCGCACTGGGAACCGGCGCGCAGCATATCCGAGCAGAACGTATTTTCAGAAGCAGCCGAGTTGTTTGTTGGTGCGGCACCGACGTTGCGGAACGCTCCGCCCCCTGAAGAAACGGACAAACTGCTAGCCGTTGCGCGCCAGTTTGATGTAGCTGGGCGTGATGAGCGAAACCGCGCGTTGGGGCGCGCCGGCGAAGAACTGGTGTTTCATCGCGAGCGCCGGCAGCTTCACCTGCAGGGTCGAGCCGACTTAGCCAAACGCGTCCGCTGGATCTCGGAACAAGATGGTGATGGTGCTGGGTTTGATATTCTCAGTTTCACGCCGGAAGGCCGCGACCGGCTAATTGAGGTCAAAACAACCAACGGCTGGGAGCGCACGCCATTTCACATTTCTCGAAATGAATTGGAGGTAGCTGATGCTCGCCGGGACGACTGGTATCTGTTCCGTCTTTATGAGTTTGCGAGAATTCCAAAAGCCTTTGAAATTCGACCGCCACTGGAAGCACATGTGGCACTCACGGCGACTAGTTTTCAAGCGAGTTTTGGGTGACTTTGGCTTGAATCAGGTGTTTTTCTTGGAGTGAAAGAGTGGCTCTCCAAATATTCGAGTTATCGAGTTCTTCGTTCAGAAATCGTTATTGCTTTCTCTTGTTTACAAGTCTTCTTTGTTAAGTTTAGATCCACTCCTCAATGAAAATCCCGGCTCGGGAACAGTTTCTTCGCCTGGTCCCGCGGATGCATCGCTCTGGGTTTCGGCGCGTCTGACTTGAGGTGGACGGGAACCTCGTCTGTCTTGGCTGTCATCTGCCCCAGCACCTCGTCATTGGGATGGCCGAGAAGGGCGAGGCGGTTGGAACAGTCCTCGATATGATCGGCAATCAGGTGTACCACGATGCCCTCGCGCTCCAGCCGTCCGGTGACTTTCAACAGCCGCCCGCCGATGACGGCGGCGCGGTATTTTTCATACATCTTCGGCCAGACGACCACGTTGGAAACACCGGTCTCGTCCTCCAGCGTTATGAAGATGACGCCCGAGGCCGTGCCGGGGCGCTGGCGGGTGATGACGAGGCCCGAGACGGAGACGCGCCGCGCCTCGTATGGGGTGAGCCGCGCCAGCCGGTCGTGCGGCGTGAGACCTGGAATATGCGGACGCAACAGCTCCATCGGATGGGCACGCAGGGTGAGGCGGGTGGACAGATAATCCTCCACCACCTCCTGGCCGAGATGCATCTGTGGCAGAAGGACATCGGGCTCGAAGATCGCCTCGCCGTCGATCGGGTCGTTGAAAAGCGGCAGCGGCTTCGGACTGCGGATGGTCTTCACCTGCCAGAGCGCATCCCGGCGGCTGAGCCCCATGCCGGCAAAGGCGTCGGCTTCGGCAAGGCGCTCCAGCGTTGCGGGCGGTACGCCGGTTCGCAGCCACAGGGTTTCGGTATCGGGATAGCCGTTGCCGCGCGCTGCCACGATCCAGTCCGCGTCTTCCTCGCGCATGCCCTTGATCTGGCGGAAGCCGAGCCGCAGCGCGAGCGCACCGTCGCTGCGCCGTTCCAGCGTGTTGTCCCAGCGGCTCGTGTTGACGCAGATCGGCCGGATCTCGACCTGATGTTCGCGCGCATCGCGCACGATCTGCGCCGGTGCATAAAAGCCCATCGGCTGGGAATTCAAAAGCGCACAGGCGAACTCGGCCGGGAAGTGGCATTTGAGATAGGCCGAGACATAGGCAAGCATGGCAAAGGCCGCCGCATGGCTTTCCGGAAAACCGTATTCGCCGAAGCCTTCGATCTGGCTGAAGCAGTTCTGGGCGAACTCCAGCTCATAACCGCGCTCGAGCATGCCGGAGAGGAATTTCTCCCTGAGTTGGCCGATCGTGCCCATCCGCCGGAAGGTCGCCATGGACCGGCGCAGCTTGTCGGCTTCCGACGGGGTGAAACCGGCGGCAACGACCGCGATCTGCATGGCCTGTTCCTGAAAAAGTGGCACGCCGAGCGTCTTGCCGAGCACTTCCTCCAACTCCTTTGAAGGGAAGGAGACCGGCTCCTTGCCCTGGCGGCGGTTGATATAGGGGTGCACCATGCCGCCCTGGATCGGGCCTGGGCGGACGATCGCCACCTCGATGACGAGATCGTAGAATTCGCGCGGGCGCATGCGCGGCAGGAAATTCATCTGCGCCCGGCTTTCCACCTGGAAGACGCCGATCGCATCGGCCTTGCACAGCATGTCATAGGTGTGGGCGTCGTGCTGGGGCACGGTGCCGAGTGTGAATTCCTGGTCGTGATGGGTGTCGATCAGGCCGAAGCACTTGCGGATGCAGGTCAGCATGCCGAGGCTGAGCATGTCGACCTTGAGGATGCCGAGCGCGTCGATATCGTCCTTGTCCCACT
>NZ_KI928930.1:279734-303188 GCF_000521215.1 Labrenzia sp. DG1229
CGCGTCGAGCCGCCCTTGCGTGATCACGAAGCCACCGACATGCTGGCTGAGATGGCGGGGGAAACCGATGATCTCGCGGATCAGCTCGATGGTCTGGATCACGCGCCGGTTGGTAAGATCCAGCCCCAGTTCCTTCATGCGCGCATCGTCCGGCCCGCTGTTGGAACTGCCCCAGATCTGGCCGGAAAGGGCGGCAGTGACATCGGCATTGAGCCCCATCACCTTGCCGACTTCGCGGATCGCCGCGCGGGTGCGGAAATGGATCACCGTGGCGCAGAGGCCGGCCCGGTGGCGTCCGTATTTCTCATAGACATACTGGATCACTTCTTCGCGCCGCTCATGTTCGAAGTCGACATCGATATCCGGGGGTTCGCCCCGGTGTTCGGAGATGAAGCGCTCCGACACCATGGTGATGGTTTCCGGGCCGACATCGGTGATGCCGAGCGCATAGCAGATGATGGAATTGGCTGCCGAACCGCGCCCCTGGCACAGGATATGCCGGCTGCGGGCAAAGCCGATGATGTCGTGAACGGTCAGGAAATAGGCGGCGAACTTGAGCTTGGCGATCAGCCTCAGTTCCTTTCGCGCCAGCTTTTGCGCATGTTCCGGAACACCGGTGGGATAACGCATCTCCAGACCCTCGAAGGTCAACCGCTCCAACCGGTCCTGCGGGTTCTCCCCGTCGGTGATCTCGTCCGGATATTCATAAGACAGCTCGGAAAGGTCAAAACTGCAGCGGGTCGCGATCTCGATCGTCCGCCGGAGGGCCGCCGGATGGTGGCGGTAGAGACGGGTCATGTCAGTAGCCGATTTCAGCCGCCGCTCGCCATTGGGCAGCGCGCGGATACCGATCTCGTCGATGGTGCAGCCTTCGCGCAGGCAGGTCAGCACATCGGCAAGCCGCCGTCGTCCGGCATGGTGCATCAGGACATCACCGACCGCAACCATCGGCGTTGCCAGCGAATGGGCAGCTTTCGCGCAGGTACGGAACCAGGCCTGGTCGGTGCCGTCATAGCGCGGCGCGGCACCCAGGAAAACATGGCCCGGCACTTCCTGGCGAAGGGTACGGATATGATCCTTAGCCGTCTCAGAAAATGCATTCCGTGTATGGTCTCCCTGGGGCAGTGCGATGAAGAGCAGGCCTTCGGAGAACTTCACGACGTCCTGAAATTCCAGATGGCAGTCGCCCTTTTCCGCTCGCCGCTTGCCGAGGGTGAGCAGTTGGCTGAGCCGTTCATAGGCTGCCCGGTTGGTCGGCAGGGCGACGAAATCGACCGAACTGTCCATAAGCACCAGGCGTGCGCCGACGATCAGCCGCGGCAGTTTCAGGACTTGCGGCACGGGCAGGGGCGGGATCCCGTTTATCTGTTGCCGGGAAGAGGCATCGATCTGCGAGTGGGAGCGTACCGGCACGCCTTCCTCGTTCGCCGCGCGCCTGATCTCCTTCAGCGCCGAATAGGCCCGGACAACCCCTGCAAGCGAATTCCGGTCGGTGATGGCAATCGCCTCAAGTCCGAGTTCGGCAGCCCGCGTCACCAGTTCCTCCGGGTGGGACGCCCCGCGCAGGAAAGTGAAGTTGGAGGTAACGGTCAGCTCCGCATGACGGGGAATGTCCCAGTGCAGGCTGTCCGGCAGGACGTGGGAGGTCATCGGGCGGCCTCCACGTTCCTTCCTGGGTCATCCTCGATCAAGTCGGGGATGACTGCAGGAAGGCGGGGCCGCCTCTGATATGCCGCCCCGGCCTTGAGTCGGGACCATTCTGGAGACCACTTCCGTAGTGATCCCGGCTCAGGACCGGGGTAGCGGTGTTCGTGCGGAGAAGCATCAGCGGACATCAGCCGAACTCTCCCTGTACGTACCAGCCCGGGTTCTGCGGCGTGTGGAACAGCCACAGGCGCTGGCCCTGGCCGGTGGCAACACGCCAGTAGTCGCGCAGGCCCCTTGTCCAGTCGTCGTCACCCTCCCACCAGGCAGGGGTGATCCGTTCCGGACCCTCTGCCTGAAGTGTCGTCAGCGCCCGGCCGCGCCAGCGGAAGCGGCCGGGCGGAGTGGCGCCGGAACCGGTGATCGGCTCGGGTGGAAACAGGCGCAACGGGCGCGGGCGCCGGTAGGGCCAGGCGCGGACCGGCATGCTGTAGGCAGCCGGTATCAGCTTGAAGCTGCGTTCCGGAATATGACTGTCGACAGGAGCAAAACGCAGGATGTTTTCCAGCCCGATCCGGTTTCCGAGCTGGGTGATGAGGTCCGCGAGACTGTCTTTTTCCAGCGTCTGCGACGGGGTCAGCTGGCGTGGACCGAGCTCTTCCACCTGGGTGGCCTCCAGGCGGATCATGTCGATGCCGTAACCGGCATCGACCGCGCTCACCCCGCGTTCGAAAAGAGCAAGGATCCGGTCGCCGTCACGCATCGGCCGGGCGAGGCGCAATTCGACCGACTGGTTCTCCTGGTCCACCCGGCGGAAGGTCAGTTTCAGGCTGCGCGCGCCCTTCTGGGCCGTATCCAATCGCTCGCACAGATGACCGATCAGCCGTTCTGCCCCGGCCATCACGTCGTCGAGAAGACCGACCGGTTCGGGCAAGGTCATGCGTACGGCGAAGCTGAGACCTTCCTTCAGGGGGGAAATCTGCTCCGCAATGGCGCCGAGCGCCTGATCGAGACGGCGCAGCACTTCCGGGTCGTAGCGCCTTGCAACGGTTGCCCGCGGCAGATTGTAGAGATCGGAGATGGTGGCGATGCCGAGCCGTTCCAGGCTGGTGCAGGTCTGGTCGGCAAGACGCAGTGCAGCCAGCGGCAGGGGGCCGATGCGGGCAAGGTTCTCGCCAGGCTGGGCAATGCCCTCGGCAAAACGGGCAAGCGCCCAGGCGGTCCCCGGCGTAGAGGCAAGACCCAGCCGGGCGGTGAGCCCGGCCCGGGCAAGGCGGGCGCGGATATCGTCCAGAAGCGGTTCCTCGCCACCCATGAGATGCGCAGAGCCGGTGATGTCGAGAAAGAGCCCGTTGGGTCCGTCGAGCCCGACCCAGGGGCAATAGCGGGTCGCCCACCGGGCGAGCAGGTGCAGGAACCGTTGGTCTGCCTTGGGATCGGCGGGCCGGGTCAGAAGACCGGGGCAGAAGCTCCTGGCATGGACCAGCGTCATGCCCCGGTTCAGACCGGCACCTTCCGCGCGCGGGCACAGGTCGTAGACGCGTTCAGAATTACGGTCGAAAAGGGTCAGGGCAAAGGGCGCGTCAACAGGATTGGCGCGGAGCGAACGCTCAGCTGCCAGCCTCGGAAACCACAATGACACGACGCGCCGCTGCATCCCAACGGACCACCCATTCCGACAATGTTCCTATTTTGTTCTTTATAAGGGACCACCGCCAGCGAGTCGAGTCGTGGTCATTTTCACGAGGGTCATGCTGAGGAAGGCCATGCTGGGAAGGGACGGCAGGGATTGGGAAGCCTGTGCAGTGCCATCTGGTCTCCGCTGCGTTGCTGCCGCCGCCTTCCGGGATCAGCAGCAGCGCCGTGGTGCCACCGGTTTCGGCGGCAAGCTGCAGTCGCCTGCCTTCAGTCAGGCCGATCGGGCTGGTGATTTCGACGACGACGAGGCCGACAGCGCCGGAGCGCAGCGCCGTTTCGGCACTGGCCAGAACATTCAGCTGGCTGTCTGCCCGGGTGACCAGAAGCCGGCCCGGATCGCAATAGGGCGCAAGGCCTTCCGGATTGACCACCGGACGCCAGCGTTCCGATACCCAGACCACCGGGCCGGTCGCCTCCCCGGCCGTGATCGCGGCAAAGACCAGGCAGCTTTCACCGCAGACCTCGTGGGCACGGGCTCTTTTCAACGGAAAGACGGAGGAGAAGGGCGTGGACATGGATTCAGGGGAGCTGCTCTGTCTCAAACATGATCGGGGTTCGAATATAACGTCCCGCTGCAAAGGTGCAATGAAGGCCGGGTCAAAGACGGACTTCGGGACCCGAACGCTGCCACGATGAAGTCACGACTCGGAAAAACGCCTTAACTCGGGTAAAATCACGGAGTTCGTCGTGTGTCGCCACAATTCCATATCGGCGGCGTCGAAGCCAGACATGAGCCGACTAATCTTTCTCCGGGTTGCGGTGTGAAAAAGGGAGCATACAACCGCCCGGAACGCGCGAAGTTGAGAGTGCCGCAGGGGTACTTTTCTCCGGAATGCCAACGAAAACTGTCCTCGCGGCCAGCGATCTGGTGAGTATCTGCAAAATAACATTATTCCTGTTTGCGGACGCGACTTAGGCGTGTTTAAATGTTCATATGAGCGTCATACAACGTTCATATGAAAACAATACGAAACGCAGGCGTTATCGTTTCAGGTGCCGGCCAAGCCATTTCGGCACCAGGAAAACCAACTGCTGACCGGGGCACATTGCCCTTCGAGATGGGAGCAAATGAACATGGCTTATCGTAAGACTGTCGCCAGCTTCGTCGCTGCGGCCGCCCTTTTGGGCACTTCCACCGCTTCTTATGCCGCAACCGACATTGCCTGGTGGCACGCAATGGGTGGACGTCTGGGCGAAGTCGTCGTCGACATCGCCAACGGCTACAACGCTGACCAGGACGCATGCAAGATTACTCCGGTCTTCAAAGGTACCTACGAAGAGACCCTGACGGCAGGTATCGCGGCATTCCGCGCCGGTGAACAGCCGAACATCCTGCAGGTTTTTGACGCGGGTGCGGCGACCATCATCGGTGCAAAGGGCGCTGTTATCCCGGCTCAGGATATCCTGGAAAACGCCGGTGTTGGCTTTGACATCGAAGACTACATCGACGGTGTTCGCTACTTCTATGCCGACAGCGACGGCAAGATGATCGGTATGCCGTTCAACTCTTCCACCCCGATCCTCTACTACAATGTCGACGCCCTGAAAAAGGCCGGTGTTGAAGCTCCGAAGACCTGGGAAGAGTTTCAGGAAATCGCTCCGAAGCTGAAGGAAGCCGGTTACGTACCGCTTGCGCAGTCTCACCTGCCGTGGATCTTCACCGAAAACTTCAAGTCCCGTCACAACCTGCAGTTCGCGACCAACAACAACGGTTACGACGGTTCCAAGGACACCACGCTGGTGTTCGGTGAGCCGATCAAGAACCACTTCTCTGCGGTCAAGGGCTGGCTGGATGACGGCCTGTTCGGTTACTACGGTACCGGCTGGGGCGACAACCAGACACCGTTCAACGAAGGCAAGGTCGCAATGTGGCTCGGCTCTTCTGGGTCCTTCGGCGGTATCTCCAAGACTGTCGACTTCCCGTTCTCCGCAACCTACCTGCCTTACTGGGATGCAGTTGACGGCGCGGGTACCGGAACCTTCATCGGTGGTGCGGCCCTGTTCTCCATGTCCGGCAAGTCGGACGAGGAAAACAAATGCGTTGCATCGTTCTTCGAGTACCTGACATCTCCGGAAGTCCAGTACATGTGGCACAAGGAAACCGGCTATGTGCCGATCACCAACGCCGCTTACGACATGGCCAAGAAGGACGGTTACTACGAAAGCACTCCGGCTGCCGAAGTCGGCATCAAGCAGCTGACCTTGCCGGGCGGCGAATGGACCAAGGGCTACCGCATGGGCTTTTACGTCCAGATCCGCGACGTCATGAACCGCGAATACGGGAAGCTCATGTCTGGCGAAACCACGGTTGAAGATGCTTTTGCAACCATTGAAGCGGACGGCAATAAGCTTCTGGAGCGTTTTTCAAAGACAACCGGCAACTAAGCCGGTCTGAACGACCCCTTATTGGGGGCGCGCCTTGCGCCCCCTTTTCCTTGTGAGGACGCGGGCCAGCTGTTTTACTGATGGTCCGCTTCCTCCTTTTCCGGTGACGCAATGAAAAAAGTTCAGTTTCAGTCCCGAATGGTGCCGTACATGCTGTTGCTGCCGCAGCTCGCCATCGTGACGATCTTCTTCCTCTGGCCGGCTGCGGAAGCCATACAGTCGTCCTTCTATCTGGAGGACCCGTTCGGCTTCGGTTCGACCTTTGTCGGACTGGACAATTTCACCGACATGCTGACCTCGACCGACTATGGCCGGGTGGCGCGTTTTACGGCTGTCTTCACTTTTTTCGTGACCTTCCTGTCACTCGGCTTTGCCCTGCTGCTGGCGGTCAAGGCGGACAAGGTCTTGCGCGGGGCGTCGACATACAAGACGCTGCTGATGTGGGTTTATGCAGTTGCGCCTCCGGTTGCCGGCCTGATCGGGGTTCTGCTGTTTGACCAGCATGTGGGCCCGATGGTCGATCTCTTCGCCATGTTCGGCTGGAAAATGCAGATCGGCGTGAATTATTTCGACACCAGTTTTGCAATGATCGTGACCGCGGTCTGGAAGCAGATTCCGGTCAACTTCATCTTTTTCCTGTCAGGACTGCAGGGCATTTCCAAGTCGGTTCAGGAAGCTGCGAGCATCGACTGCCGTTCCGGTTTCCGCCGGTTCTGGACAGTGACCTTCCCTCTGTTGGCGCCGACCGGCTTCTTCCTGTTGATCATCAACATCACATACGCCTTCTTCGATACGTTCGGCATCGTCGACGTCATCGTGAAGAACGAGCCGGGCAACAACCCGGTGACACTGGTCTACAAGGTCTATCTGGATGGTTTCCGGGGCAATGACCTTGGCGGGTCTTCCGCGCAGTCCGTCATCCTGATGGCGCTGGTGTTCATCCTCACAATCATTCAGTTCCGCCTCATCGAGCGGCGCGTGCACTACACGTAGGGGGCGGATATGTACAAACTCAAGATTTCGGACCATCTGATCCTTCTGACAGGTGTCTTCTTCATGGTTGCACCGGTGGTGCTGACCTTCATGACAAGCACGCACGACGCGATCGCGATCTACAAGGGCGGCGTTCAGTTTCTTCCGGGTGACAAGTTTCTTGAAAACTACGAAACCGTGCTGTTCCAGGCCGGCGGCTTCACCCAGGAAGTCAACGGATTCGTGATGCTGAAAAACTCGATGATCCTCGGCTTCGGCTTTGCCATCGGCAAGATTGTCATTTCGATGCTCGCCGCTTATGCGATCGTCTATTTCCGTTTTCCGTTTGCCTCGGTCTGCTTCTGGATCATCTTCGCCACACTGTTGCTGCCGCTTGAGGTTCGCATTCTGCCGTCCTACGAGATCGTTCAGTCGCTTGGCATGGTGAACACCTATTCCGGCCTGATCGTGCCATTGATCGCATCAGCGACCGGTACGTTCTTCTTCCGGCAGTTTTTCATGTCCGTTCCCGATGAGCTCCTGGAAGCTGCCCGTATCGATGGCGCAGGACCGTGGAAATTCTTCAAGGACATACTGGTGCCGCTGTCCAAGACAATGATCGCGGCCATCTTCATCATCATGTTCGTCTTTGGTTGGAACCAGTATCTCTGGCCCACCCTGATTACCACGGACGAAAGCCTGTTCACGCTGGTTCGTGGCATCAAGCAGATCCTTCAGGTCTGGGTGGGTGCGCAGATCCCGGCTTTCAACGAGGCAATGGCGCTGGCGATCCTGGCCATGTTGCCACCTGTACTCATCGTGGTGATCTTCCAAAGCTGGTTCGTCAAAGGGCTCGTCGAGAGCGATAAGTGAGGTTATAAATGGCAACGATTACTCTCGACACCGTCCGGAAGGTGTATGCCGGCGATGTGGAGGCGGTCAAAGGCGTCTCCATTGACATTGCCGACAGTGAATTCATTGTGCTGGTCGGCCCGTCCGGCTGCGGCAAATCCACTCTGCTGCGCATGATCGCGGGACTGGAAGACATCACCACCGGTGAAATCAAGATCGGTGACCGGCTCGTGAACAAGGTCGACCCGGCCGACCGCGACATTGCCATGGTGTTCCAGAACTACGCGCTCTATCCCCATATGAGTGTCTACAACAACCTGGCCTATGGCTTGAAGAACCGGGGCATGGCGAAGGAGGAGATCGACCGCCGCGTGAAGGAAGCGGCCCGCATCCTGGAGATAGGTGATTACCTCGAACGAAGGCCGAGGGCATTGTCCGGTGGCCAGCGGCAGCGCGTCGCCATGGGCCGCGCGATCGTGCGCGAACCGGCCGCATTTCTGTTCGACGAACCGCTTTCCAATCTGGATGCCAAGCTTCGCGTCCAGATGCGTGTCGAAATCAAGCGTCTGCAGCAGTCGCTCGGCACCACGAGTGTCTATGTCACCCACGACCAGCTGGAAGCCATGACGCTTGCGGACCGGCTCGTGGTTCTCAACGGTGGCAATATCGAGCAGATCGGTGCGCCGATTGAAGTCTACGACAAGCCGGCATCCACCTTTGTCGCGAGCTTCATCGGTTCACCGGCGATGAACCTTCTGAATGTCAAGGCAGATGGAGACGGATTGTCTCTTGAAAATGGAGCCGGATTGTCAGGTTCCAACGCGAAGGGCAAAGACAGCTATATTGTCGGCATTCGTCCTGAGCATCTGCAAGTGGTCGATGGTCCTTCGTCCGGTGACGGCGTCAACCTGGAAGTCAGTGTCGACGTGCTCGAGCCGGTTGGCGCGGAAAGCTTCGTCTATGCAAGCTTCCCGGACGGCGGGCCGGAAATTGTCGTCAGGGTGTCAAGCCACGCTCGCCATGAGCCGGGTGAAAAAATGCATCTGCACGCTGATGCAAAGGACGTTCATTTCTTCGATTCAAGCACGGGTCGTCGGATCGACTGACAACCATGCTGAAAAGGGAAGGGCAGCAAATGTGGGGGCGGCCCTTCCCAAAGAGCCACTCCGGGCGACCGGAGTGGCTTTTTTCTTTGCCATCCTCCTGACAGTGCTTGTCAGGAGGATGGCAGGAACAGGCTAGGACCGGCACACCACAACTGGCACACAGGGGCAACGTTGAAGCAGGCACAGGGAATGACTGATGGAACCTTTCAAAAACAAGATCTCGCCGGACCTCGTGCAGTGCCTCGGAATGCATATCGAACGCCATCTCCAGACTTTTGACCGCGCAGCATATGAAGCTGCAATTCTCTCCGGGCTTGATCAGCTTGAGCTGAAGCAGAGGGCCCGGCTGATCGCCGATGAAACCGGCAAAATTCTGCCGGAAACCCTCGATGCGAAGTTCCACATTTTGCGCTCCATTCTCCATCCGCTTGAAAATGAGGATGTGGATCGGGCGAGCGATGACAAGGGCATCCGCGGCTGGGGCATGATGCCGCTCGGGATGGTGGTTGCCGATCATGGTCTTGGGGACTTCGAGAAGTCGTTCGCGCTTTTGAAGGAAATGACCAAGCGCGCGACCGCTGAATTCGAGGTGCGCCCGTTCCTCGACCAGGACCAGGACAAGGCCCTGTCAATCATGACGCCCTGGGTGAAGGACGACAGCGTCCATGTCCGCCGTCTTGTGTCCGAGGGAACGCGGCCGCGTCTGCCCTGGGGCATGCGGCTGAAGAAGCTGGTTGCAGATCCGTCTCCGACCCTGCCGCTTCTGGAGGCGCTGAAGGATGACCCCGAGGAATATGTCCGCCGCTCCGTCGCCAATCACCTCAACGATATCGCCAAGGATCATCCTGATCTTGTCGCGGATATCGCAAGGCGCTGGCTGAAGGGCGCAGACAGGAACCGCGAGAAGCTTGTGCGTCACGCCTGTCGATCCCTGGTCAAGCAGGGGCATCCGGCAACTCTGACAGCCTTCGGGCTCAAGCCGCCGGAGATCACAGTGGGCGGACCGAACGTCAAAACGCCCCAGGTGACCTATGGCGATGCGGTTTCATTTGATGTCGAACTAAGCTCGACAGGCAAGAAGGCTCAGGATCTCGTGATCGACTATCTTGTCCATTTCAAGAAAGCGAACGGGACGCTGGCGCCAAAGGTCTTCAAGTGGACGAAAATGAAACTTGAACCCGGCGAGATGCTGTCCCTCTCCCGCGACCACGGCATCAGGCCGATCACGACACGGGTCTACTACGGCGGCACCCAGGCCATCGGCCTCAGGATTAACGGCAAGGATTTCGGGTTTTCGGAGTTTGACCTGATGATGGAGTAGACGAGGAGTATGGACGCATCTAAATCCGTCCCGGACGCAGCGCAACGAAATTCCGGGACCTGCTTGCCTGGTTGGCAATTTTGATTGAATAGATCCCGGCACGCACTGCGCTTGGCCGGGATAACGATGATGAGGCAGATTTGGAGATTTCATAGGGCCGGGGACTGTCTCTTTTGTCATCCCCGCGCAGGCAGGGATGACAAGGAAAAGGAAAGATCCTGGTATTCTGAAAGCTCAAGATTTCAACTCGCAACCGTCACCCCGGACGAACGCGAGTAAGATCCGGAACCGGGGAACGACGGTATGAAACGAAGAGATGGCCGGCTGCTCGGAAAGTCTGCTGAACTGGTTCAGCAACCAGCTTCCCAGAACTGCTAGCGGTGGTAGCGCATCGGGCAATACCACCCAATGGCCGAAACTCATGATATGAGCGACCTAGAATCGATCTTCTTCGCCTGCAATCTTGAGCATAAACTTGGCAAAAAAGACCAGTCCCAAATAAATGGAAAAGAAGATTTGAAAACCGTAGGCGAACGTTAGAAATTTCTGTTCTGGAAATTGGTTCAAAAGCAAAAAATAAACAAGCCAGCCAGCCGCGCAAACAACAACTTCCAGCATATAAGAGCGATCACCGCGCTGTCTTTTTCTAGAAAAATAGGAGAAAAAATGGTATAAGAAAATAAAAATTAAAGCTCCCGCCAATTTATTGTTTGAAAATTTTGAACCAAAGTCAAATTCAACGTAAATAAAATAGAGAATTACAAGAAAAACAAGAATAATAATTGCTGGTTTGTGATTGGTTTTTCTCATTTCAGCTGATCCGCTTCAGCCTCACCATCCCCGCGATCCCGAGTGCCGGACCAATCGCCATCAACGCAAAGACACCCGGCCAACCGATCAGCTCTGCACCCAATGGCGTCAGTTGAACGGTGAAGAATGTGAGCGCGAAGCCAAGCGCAGTTTGGAAACTCATCAGGCTGCCGGCCTGTTCGGGCGGAGCATAGTCGGCGACGAGCGCGGAGAACTGGGCAGAGTCCGGGAGGATCGCGGCGCCCCAGACGAGCACGCACAGGATGGTCAGCCAGACGGGGCCGCCAAAGGTGATCGCTGAGGCAATGGCAGCCAATCCGCTGATCGTCATGGCGAGGATCGCGATATTTGCCTTGCCGACCCGATCGGCGACAACGCCGGCAATGACACTGGCGACGCCGCCGGCCGCAATCGTCAGAAAGGCGATCAGGCGGGACAGGGAAACAGCATCGCTCTCGGGCATGTGTGCGGAGAACGACAGCGTCAGCGCAACGCCGATCCAGGCCCACATGGCATAGAGCTCCCACATGTGACCGAGATATCCTGCATAGGCATAGCGGATTTTCCGGTCGGTCCAGGCGGTAAGGATCGCTTGGATTCTCATCGCGCGGTGCCTTGGCATGAAAGGGACCGAGCGCTGCAAACAGGCAGAGGCCCCCACCGGCAGCGGACGCGATGGAGGCAACGATCAGGCTCCAGCGCCAGTCTGCTCCGCCCAGAAGCGCCAGGAGGTGCGGTGCGGCGGAGCCAAGGGTGAGGGCACCCACAAGTGTGCCGACGAGAAAACCCCGGTCCTTCTGACCCCAGCCGACGGCGATTTTCATGCCGACCGGATAGACACCGGCGAGCAGGGCACCTGTCGCGAACCGTGCAAAGATCGAGACCGAGCCGCCGGGTTCAACAACCAGAAGACTCGCATTGAAAAGCGCCGCCGTGATAGCGCAAAAGGCAAACAGTCGCCGAGGGTCGATCCGGTCGGCAAGACCCAGGAGCGCCGACGCGAGTGCACCGACGACAAACCCGATCTGGACAGCACTTGAAAGCGCTGCCTGCCGTGTTTCGGAGATTGCAAATTCCCGCGTGAGATCCGGCAGGATCGCAGCTGACATGAACCACAGGCTCATGCCGGCGACCTCGGCAATCATCAGGAATGACAGCGAGCGCCATTTTCCGGAGAAGTCAATCTGCAAGGCCGAGTTCTTTCCGGACTTTTTTCGTGAGCTTGCCCGCGATAATCTTGTGGGCGGCCACGATATAGGCCTTCAGGTCCTGATCCGAGAGTGCACCTGCCCGTTCCATTTGGACCCACTTCGCGCGCGCAAGATAGGGTGCCGGGATCATTCCTTCCTGCTGGATCAGGAGCGCATAGGAGATATCGGAACACTTGAAGCCGATCCGCTGATGGTCGCCGTCGCCCCAGCGGGAGCAAATCGCGAAAATCTTGCCGCCGACTTTCCAGACAGAAGCGTTACCCCACTGGATCACATGGGAGGTGGCAGGCAATTCACTGCAAAAGACGTCAAATTCGTCGCGGGTCATTTGAAACTCGTGTCTGAACAGCACGGGAAGACGGGATGCGCAACAGTGGCGTGTCAAATCCGATCGCGCAAGCTTCGGAGCGATCAAAAAAATATGTCACACATTCTGCTCCGGCCCCTCTAACACTATGAAGTGTCAGATGACGGGAACATGAGATGACAACAGGCAATGTATCGCTGGAGATGGTAACAGCCGCTCAGGAAGGTGACCGGCAAGCCCTTGAAAAGGTGCTTGTCGGCATACAGGACCGGATCTACAACCTCGCCCGGCGTGTGCTGGTGAACCCTGAGGATGCGAGCGAAGCCACACAGGAAATTCTCGTCCAGATCCTGACCAAGCTGTCGACATTTAGAGGTGAAAGCGCCTTTTCGACCTGGGCTTACCAGGTCGCCGTTCGCCATATCCTGTCGGCAAAAAAGCTGCGTGACCGAGATATGGGGCTCACATTCGGGATGTTTGCCGCCGACCTTGAAACGGGTCTCGTCGCTGATCCACCCGAAGCGCCTGACCAGGCTCTGCTGCTGAACGAGTTGAGGGTGTCCTGCACCATGGCGATGCTGCTTTGTCTTACGATGGACCTTCGCCTCGCCTATGTGTTGGGCGATGTTTTCGAGTTGGACCACGCGGAAGCGTCGGAGATACTGGAACTCGCGCCATCTGCCTATCGCAAACGGTTGTCCCGTGCCCGGTCGGAAGTTATCGCTTTCACGTCCCGTCACTGCGGACTTGTGAGTATCGAGGCGAAGTGCAGCTGCCCCAGACGTCTTCCAGCTGCCATGAAGGCCGGACGGGTGGTACGAGGCAATCATCCCAATTCGATCGGGTCTTCCCTCAGTTACACTGAGACAAAGCAACAGGTCGAAGCCGTGATTGAGGATCTCAGGTCTTTCAAGCTTCAACGCGCCGTGCCGCATCACAAGTGCCCACAAGACATCCGCACACAATTGACCCGAATTCTGTCGCCGAGCCTCTAGGCTTCTAAGCGAACAGATCCGCCAGACAACTAGATCGTTTAACCAGCTTGGCATCAAGCGGGGCTGGCACCGCATTGCCTGATCATGAGGAATGGAAACATGCAACTACGAACGCGCGCTCTGACGGCCGTTTGCGCGGCCGCTTTCTCAACCTTTTCGACGCTGACCTATGCAGAAGGATCTGAAAAAATGAACCAGGACCAGCAGGATGTTCTGACGCTTGTTCAGAAGATGACAAGCGCCTTCGAAGCCGGAGACCTTGATACGGTCATGCGGACTTACGAGCCCAATCAGACCATCATGTTTGAGCCTGGAAATCCGGTATCGGACGGTGAAACGGCAAAGACAATCTTTGAACGATCTGCAGCCATCTCACCCAGGTTTTCCTACTCCGGACATGAGGTGATCGTGGAGGGAGACATCGCCATCCACATTGCGCCGTGGCAAATGTCGGGCACTGATCGCGATGGCAGCGCGATAAAGGGCGAGGGCCTGTCCATCGCGGTCTTGCGCAGACAGCCGGATGGGTCCTGGAAAATGGTCATCGACAACCCGCACGGCAGCCATTTGCTGAAATAATGCCAAACGGAATGGAACCTCAGGCGGCGCGCCGAAGCGCGCTGCCTGACGAACAGCGAAGTGCCTGGCTTGTTCCAGGGCACCCAAGCTGTTTAGCGCCGTTCCGGGTCGCCGGGCCGCTTTTGCAGGTTCATGGGGTTTTCGAATATCGGGTTCGGCCACCGCGGATCTTTACAAAATGCAATTGCGGCCGATAGCCAGCGGAATCGGAAGAAGGAGCGCAACCATTCTTTCTGTTTTTGCTTTCTGAGCTTGATCGCCTGCATTTCAAAGCAAACATGCTCCGGAATCTCATCCGGCCAGAACTCTGCATGGTGCGGATAAAGTTTCCGGCGCGGATCGTTCCATGCGAGACCAGCGTCGCAGTCCGGTTCACCAACATTCAAAAGAGAATAGGGAATTGGCATTTGCAATATCCTCTCATATTTGATTTTCATGAATGAGTTGACACGGAACTTCTCACGAGTTGAGTTTATCTGCATGTTTTTCAATTGAAATTAAGGTTTCAAAAATGAAACAAAGTCTGGATTGGGAGGACCTGCGCCTGTTTCTCGCGGTGGCGAAAGCCGGTGGGCTTGCAGGCGCAGCAGAAAAAACCGGTCTCAGTTCAGCGACACTGGGCAGGCGGGTTTCGTCGTTGGAGCGCAGCATGAATGTAAGGCTTGTGGAACGCGAGGCGCGCGGCTACCAGCTTACACCGGCAGGGCGGGAACTGGTGCTTCAGCTTGAGGACATGGACGAGGTGGCAAGGTCCATTTCCAAATGGCGGCAAAGTGGCAGGACCAAACGCCGCGTTCGCATTTCTGCGGGCGACTGGACCGCACGCTTGCTTCTGGACAATATCTCCGAATTCTGGTCTCCCGACGACCCCTGGGTGCCGGAATTTCTGGCTGACCCCCGCAATCGGGATGTCGCCCGCCGACAGATCGATATCGGCATCAGGAGCCGGAGACCGAAACAGGAATGGTTGGCAGGCCGGAAGATCGGTACCGTCAGATATGCGGTCTATCAGTCTCAATCAATTGCCAAAGACGTAAATCCGGGCTGGATAGGCGTCGTCGAGGACGAGGCGCACTTTCCGACGGGAAGCTGGATCAGGGAAAACCATGGCGACCAGGTGGTCGTTACCGTGAACAGGGCGGCCCATGCTTTGTCGCTTGTCCGCCAGGGAACCGCACGAATGCTGCTGCCGATGTTTGTCGGCGAGGCTTTTGCAGATTTGCAACGGATTTCCGACCCGATCGACAGTCTGCAGACGGAGCGCTGGCTGGTCATGCACCAGGACGAAAGGCATGAGCCGGCTGTGCGTCAGGCCTTGGCGGCACTGGCAAAACTGTTGAAAACTGACCCGATATTATGTTCGGAGTTCTAGTTTTCCATCAAAACAACCTCGTAATTGGCGGAAAATTGCGCGCTCCTTGAATCAAAATTAACTAGGCTCCATATTTAATCGTGAATGGAACCTCTTGGTTCCAGCCTGGATGCCTCTCTAAGGGTCCGGGTGCAAGGTCGCTTCGACAAGGACTTTGAGGATGTCACGCATGTCAGCGTTTTCCAGCCCGTTTATGCTCGGGTTCGACGATATCGAACGTGTGCTCGATCGCGTTTCCAAGGCCGCCAATGACGGCTATCCGCCCTATAACATCGAAAGACTTCCGAAAGTGGAAGGCCAGGGCGATGTAATCCGGATCACCCTTGCGGTCGCCGGATTTACCAGGGAACAGCTCGACGTTTCGGTGGAAGAGAGCCAACTGGTGATACGAGGCAGGCAGGTGGACGACAAGTCTCGCGAATATCTGCACCGCGGCATCGCAGCCCGGCAGTTCCAGCGGGCCTTTGTTCTGGCTGAAGGAATTGATATTCTCGGCGCAGACCTGAAGGATGGGCTTCTGTCCATCGATCTGGCACGTCCGGAACCGGAGCGCGTGATAAGAAAAATAGAAATCTCCAGCGGCGAATAGACCCTCGTTGGCTACAAGAATGGAGAAAGACTGATGCACGATCCCAATGGCCCTGACTGGGCTGACCAGACTATTTTGTCCGAATTCATGTCGGCGGACGAACTGACCGAACTCGGTACCGGTGATATCGCCTATATCAAGCCGATCAAGGCAGTCGATCTGAAGGAAATGTTTCCCGACGTCCCGCCATTGCATGACAATGTGACGCTGTATGCCCTGCAAAATGCAGACGGCACGCCGATCCTGCTGGCAGACAGCCGCGAAGCCGCTGTCGCCAATGCCTTTGAGGCAGAGCTGGAAATGGCGTCACTACATTGAGCAGCACCGATAGACAGAAACACCGGTCCTTGGGCCGGTGTTTTTTTGTTCGCCAAGAAGTTCCTTGACCTGAACAGGGTCACGACTGGCTGTTAGGTGAGAGTTGCCGATGCTTTGAGCAGGAAAGTCGCACGCCTCAGCAGGTTATTCGTAAAATTCATAGAAGACAGATTTGAATTTTCCATTTTGAGAAATAGAATATAAGAAAAATTCAGAAATTCCGTGATATTATTTGAATTAAGACGATCTATTTCCTGTTAATTTTGACAATTAAACGAAGGTTTCGGTGGGTGCTATATGAAATCTGTCGCTTTGGTTGTATTTGTTCTGGTGTTGCTTTCGTCTCCATTGAGTGCAATGGAGCAAATTGTTGTAATGGAGATTCCAAACGTCGCGGAACGGGACAGTTCAGGCTTGTATGATCGTGTGCTCACAAGGGTGCTGGAAAAGTCTGAACTTGAGGTCCTTGTCGAATATTTGCCCATGAACAGGGCGATAAAGGAATTCGAACGCGGCAATTATTCCTGTGTCTACCCGATCGGATTTCGTGGGGTGACAGACGTCGGCACCTCGAGCGTGTTGGTAAATTATTTCAGTTATCAGTTTTTCTCGCTGAATTATCCCCGAATGGCAATTGAAGAGATTGTGGCGGGAGACTACGCGGTCGCTGCTCTGGATTTCGAGGAAACCAGACGTTTGGCGCAGCAGATGGGTCTGGATGTCGACATCTATGTTTCGTCAAACCGCAATTTGGCAAATATGCTGCGTATGGAGCGGGTCGATTTCATTTTTTCCATAAGCCCGGATTTTCCGCTTGAGTTCGAAGATCAGCATGCGCCCGCTGAACTGATACGAAACGGGGATGCCTTCGAACAAACGCCCGACGGTTTCATTTGTTCCGATGATCAGGCGGGAGAGCGGATTCTTCAGAGTTTCAACAGGGCCCTGGCAGAGATGACCAGTGTTGGAGAATTACGGAGCATTATGGGCCCCCTGTATGAAGAACGTTGAGTAGCGGCGAACAGGAAACATGCCGATAAAACGCGGCATGAGTGTCTGCATCTATTGAGAACATCGGTACGCCCGACGGTTCGGTCTCCGTTGGTTCACTTTCCTGTCCGCCCATCCTGAGGGGACGCCTGGAGAACGGCTCTCAAGATAGGCGGGTTCTAATCAGGTAAGGGCGGGCTCTTTTGCCTCCGACCGTGCGTGCTCGGTGGTTTGGTTGCCACCTTCCCTGGGTGAAGAACCCGGGACCGTGCTCGATGGAGGATTGGAGATTGACGGCGGTTTCCGCCAGGGCTGGCTCTTGTACCAGGACACCACATAGGCGACGGCAATCAGCGCAAGGAAGCCGCCGAAATTGGTGAACACCTGCGCCAGCCACTCACCGCGGGCCCATGCCATGTCCCGCAGGATGGCCACGGTCTGTGCAATCACGAGGCTCGCCATGAAGACGGCAAGCGACTGCTGACCGACCTTCTGGACAACACGTACAAACCCGCCCCACAGCACGCCGTGTCCAAGAAGGCGTTTGCCATGTTCACCCGCGGCAACCCAGGCGACATAGGCAAGGGCAAGGAAATGCATGTAGCGAAGAATGCCGAATTCGGTCTTGACCCAGAGCGGTCTGATGGCCTCGCGCACTTCCTTTGCCCAGACGAGGTCCAGGTGGTTCGCGCTGTAGACGCGGAAATATGCGAAAGGCACCGTGATCACGAGGATTGCAAGGGCAAACAGCACGAGATTTCGGCTGACAGGCGGTGCCGGGATCCAGCCGCGCATGAATGCAAATCCGGTGAAGAAGAGCATCTGCCATGCGAAGGGGTTGAAGAACCACTTGCGGTCCGACCAGGGTTCTGCCGGAAGGTCGAGCAAACCGAATTGTGAGGCCAGCCACAGACCGATTGAAAAGGCGAATGCACCGGGCACCGAGTAACGTGAAATCAGCATGATGGCCGGCATCAGCGCCAGGATCACCACATACATTGGCAGGATGTCGAAGTAGTTGGGTACCCAGGTCATCGTCATCAGACCCGGCAGGGCAATCTCCGTCTTGTTGTAAAGATGCCAGAGGTTCAGTGAATTGACATAGTCCTGCGTCAGGCCGCAGCAGTCATTCAGGAACCCGCTTTCGTGGACCATCACCAGTCCGACCGCAACGACCAGAAACTGTCCGATGAATGCCCAGTAGACCTGCCACATTCTTTGCGCGATCCTGGCAGCGCCAATACCCCATCCGTAGACATCGAAGGTTTTTCCAAATGCCAGGGCGGAGGCCATCCCGGAACAGAATACGAAAATTTCAGTCGCGTCTGAAAAACCGAAACGTGCCGGGATCCACAGCGTCCACCAGTTCCAGGGCACGTGGGCGATGAATATGATGAACATGCCGATTCCGCGAAAGAAGTCGAGTCGCGGGTCGCGCGGACGTTTCGTTTGAGTATGTACGTTCACGTCAAATCCAGAGTATTTCGGTCAAACAGATCCCGGGTGATGCGTCTAGACCGAGTTCGCAGCTCTCAGGTTCTCGTCTTCCATCACCTGCTCGGCCCGCTGCATCTTTCCGCAGATCTCAAGCCGCTGTTCGGCAAAACGGTCAAGTGCGCCGCGCTTGCTGCTGCGGCTCTTGATAAGCGTTTCAGCTTCTGACGAAAAGCCTGCCCGCAATCCTGCGTCGATGGTGATGCGTTCGAAAACGTCCCGCTGTGCATGTGAGCCGCCGATCGTATGAAGATTGTCACGGGCAGACGTCAACAGCGAAAACGCGGAGGCGTAATTGCCTTTGCGGTATTGCTCCAGCCCGAGGCCTGTCGGCAGTCCGGCTTCGGCGGAAATCCGGCCGATATCCGTTTCACTCTGCGCGCGTTCTTTCAGGCCGTTCAGCAGCCTGTCGGAACCCATGCGGCGTCCACCATTCAGCAGCGCCAGCAGGTAGTGGAGGTCGGCAAACACATTACAGCCGTCTTCGGCGCGCTTGTCGGAGAGCTGGGCAATCTCTTCCCAGCGGGCGCCGACATCAACCCCTTCCAGTTCAAGACGTACCAGCAGCGAAGCCGCATTGGAAATATCCCGGTAGTCGTCTGTCTTGTCTTTGCGAATGTCGGCATCATAAAGCGCAAGCGCCTTGTCGGCTTCGCCCTGGTCGAGATACATCAACGCGAGATGCCACCAGACGTGATAACCGAAATTGTTGCAGTGAGCCCAGCCGTCCGGATGGTTTTCAAGCCAGCCGGCACCTTCTTCGGAGCGGCCGGTCATGTCGTGAACGTGCGCGACCGCATGCAGACCCCAGGCATCGTCACGCGCGAATTCCAATCCCCTGCGGCCAGAAGCCTCTGCCAGGCGGTAATCGCCGGTCTCCTCAAGCGAAAACGCACGGCAGCCAAGAAGATAGCCGTAAGCCGGATGCTTTTCGTCGTATGCGGAAAAGACACGTTCAATGGACTGGCGCATCCCGACGGCATCGCCGAGCACAAAACGGATAGCGTGGATGACTTTCATCAGAAACGCGTCTTCGGGAGCGCGCACAAGCATCGCGTCGAGGATGTCCGCGGACCTTGAGGGGAAACCCTGCATCCAGGCGTCCAGCGCATCGATAAAGGCCAGTTCACGCTCGGTGACCGGAGTGTTTTGTGCCGAGGTCTTGGCGATTGCCAGGCATTCCTGCGACGTTCTCAAAAGTTCCTTGCGGCCGAGCAAAAGACAGAACAGTCCGCGGGCCGCATGGCCAAGAGCGAAATCCGGACTGAGGCTCAGGCATCTTTCAAGATGTTCCGGTGTTGTTTTGCCGTGCGCCAGAAAGGCCAGGACAGTCGCGTTCCAGGCCGCCAAAGCGTCTTGGTCGGAAAGAGTGAGATCATACCCAAATTGATCGCTGAGACGCATGTCTGGCCTTTTTGTTTCCCATGCTGGCGACTGTCGCACATCGCACTTTCTGAAGCGGATGGCGGCAGTCAACCGAATGAATACTTACCGCTAAAAATCCGCAGCATTCTCATGAACTGCAAAACACAAAAAGGTGTTGGCAATGTGTAGTGCGCCAAACGACCCTTGGATTGTGAACATATGGCGGTTAATGCAAGGGTAAAGGTCAAAATTTCGGCAGTCAGGCACAGTCGACGAAACCGGTATCGGACCGGACAGGAAGCGGAATTAATGGCGGTTACCATTGCGAAGTCTCAAGGCACGGTCATAGCGGTTGCGACCGGTCTTTTGGCCGTGATCGCAATCGGCGCATACAACGAAGCCGGCATGCGACAGGCTGTCGCAGTGTTGATCGGCGGTATTGCGGGGCTCTCTCTTTACCACGCGAGCTTCGGTTTCACGGCTGCCTGGCGCCGGATCGTGACCGAAAAGCGTGGTGCGGGCCTCAGGGCTCAATTCGTTCTCATTCTTCTGACGAGCGTGGTCTCCTTTCCGTTGATTGCCTGGGGCAGTCAGCTTGGCTGGCCCACCGGTGGTTTCGTGTTTCCATTCGGTGTGGCGGCCGCCATTGGAGCTTTCATGTTCGGGCTGGGCATGCAGCTTGGTGGTGGTTGCGGATCCGGTACGCTCTTTACGGCAGGTGGCGGCTCCACCCGCATGATGATCACGCTTGCAGCCTTTGTCCTGGGGTCTGTTCTGGCAACGGCGCATCTGCACCTCTGGGGGCGTCTGCCGAAGTTGCCCGCCATCTCTCTGATTAGGGAATTGGGGCCTCACGGAGCCTTTCTACTAACGGCCTGCGTACTTGGTGTGCTGGCGATTGTTACGATCCGGATCGAACGAGGTGCGCATGGCGACCTTGCCACATCACGAGCGACGGGATCGTTCCTGACAGGGCCGTGGTCACCGATGCTGGGTGCAGTCATGCTGGCGGTCGTCGGCATCGCAACATTTGTCGTGGTCGGCCGGCCCTGGGGGATCACGTCGGCCTTTGCGCTTTGGGGTGGCAAGTTCTTCCATGCCATCGGCGTTCCTGTCGATACCTGGCCCTACTGGACGTGGCAACGCAGTGCACTTGAAAACTCGGTCCTCAGGGACACGACGTCCGTTATGGATTTCGGCGTCATTCTCGGGGCCATGGTCGCTGCCGCGCTGGCGGGCCGGTTTGCTCCGGTCTGGCGCCTCAGCCGCCGAGACCTGTGGACTGCGATCGCAGGTGGACTGCTCATGGGCTACGGTGCACGTCTTGCCTATGGCTGCAACATCGGTGCGTATCTGGGCGGGCTTGTCTCCGGATCCCTTCATGGCTGGCTTTGGTTGCTTTTCGGGTTTCTCGGCAGTCTGTTGGGAACCCGATTGAGACTTAAGCTCGGCATGGGATGATCTGAAGACCTCGGACAAACACCCGATTGTGAGGGCCGCGTGAGTTCGTCCGCGGTAACTTGCAGCTCATTTCACTGCCTGGTCACGGGAGACAGGACATGCGGGTGCTGGTTGGTTGCGTTTTTCTATTGTTGTGTATGACCGGAATGGTTTTGTCCGACAGCGTCCCTGTCCGGGATGGCTGGCGGGTGATGCCCACGGAAAAGCCGTATCAGACGCTCGTCGACGATCTGAAGTCGGCCATCAAGGCGGAAAAGATGCTTCTGGTCACCCAGGCCAGCGCTTCCGGTGGCGCTAAGGGCCGCGGTCTTACGATCCCGGGCAACAGGGTGATGGGTGTCTATCGCAATGATTATGCGATCAGAATGCTCGAAGCTTCCGTTGCCGCCGGTATTGAGGCACCGATACGATTTTACGTGACGGAGAACAGTGATGGCACGGCAACCCTGTCATGGAAAACGCCCGGCTTCGTTTTCGCGCCTTACATGGAGGAGGGTGGCGACGCGCTCCGCGAACTCGCGGCAGAGCTCGATGGTGTTTTCCGGACCATCGCTGAAAACGCTGTTGCATCACGGTAACACACTGCATTGAATTTGCGTTTCTTATTGGGGATGAGGCGCGTTTAACCTTGTGATGCCACATTTCAGGCGCGACACTGTTCATGTCGTTAACAACCGAAAGGAGGTGTGCCCATGTCTAATGAGTATCGGAACGTGGCCCGGGGATCTGGGTGGAATCGAACGGTGCTGGAGCAGCCTCTGGTATCGGACAGTTTCGCCGGGATTTGATCCGGACCTGGGGTCTACGTCGATCTCATGGGAGGGCCGCTATGCGGCCCTCTTTTGTTTTGGGGGTGGCCGGAAACAAGCGTGTCAGACCAGTCCGGCGGCTTTGCGCACATCTTCGTCCCGCAAGGAACAGTCGATACCGCGATAGGTGTCGCCAGCCTCCGTGCTGAGCCAGCAGATGGCTTCACCGACCCATTCGGCGGGGATGTGTACGGAAGGGTCCAGCTGGCTGACCGGATTGATGCCGGACGCCTTGATGTCGACCTGCATCTGGGTTGCGACGGTACCGGGGCTGAGGCCGATGATGCGCAATCCCTTTTCTCCGAATTCCTTTTCCCCGCAACGGGTCAGCGAGAGCGCTGCTGCCTTTGACGAACAATAGTGGCTCCAACCCTCCAGGGCACCGGTTGCGGCACCCGAACTGATATTGATGATCGTGCCTGCGCCCTTTTCAAGCATATGCGGCGCGGCGGCGCGAAGCCCGTGGTAGACACCCTTCACATTGACGTCGATCACTGTGCCCCATGCGTCAGGGTCGGACTCCTCAATTCTGGTGATGGGTTCGATGACGCCGGCATTGTTGACGAGGATGTCGATTGTGCCGAATGTCTCCACGCATTGCGCGATCGCGCTTTCCACGTCGTGATAGTCAGCAACATTGCATGTGATGGCAATTGCTTCGCCGCCATTTTCGTTGATATCCGCCGCGATCCGCGCGATATCGTCACCTGACCGTGCCGCCAGGGCGACCTTGGCGCCGTATCTTGCCAAACTCCGTGCCGCAGCTTCACCGATACCGCGGCTGGCACCTGTCACCATGGCAACCTGTCCTGACAAATCAAACATAGAGTGTTCCCGAGTTATATGGACCCGACCGGTCCTTGTTGAACTTGGCGCAAACTTAGTGGCAGAAAGCAGAGGAATAAACAGCTTGTTTGCAGCAACTTCGTGTAAGAATTACACGAATGCTTGAAAACTGTATTTTAGCGATTTGATGTTCGGTGTGATATCGCGTGCAACATTCCGACTGAAAAACGAGGCACAATTGATGGCGGCTGATAAACCGGTTCTGCGAGTACTTTTGTTTCGTCAGTCTTTTTAGTTTTGGTCTATTACCAACCGAGGGCGTACGGGTTGTTCAGATTATCGTACCTCCGTCGGTCCCTTACGTACTTCGTTCGGTCGACGACGTCGGTA
>NZ_KI928930.1:304129-305102 GCF_000521215.1 Labrenzia sp. DG1229
AGGTGTTTGTGTCTCGCTGACTTGTGATGACGCCAGGCTGGACAAACGGACCGGAAAAACCATTCTCTTCTGGCAGTCTTTCCGCGCTGGGCAGACGAAGAAGCGTGTCACAGGAGCCGGTCTTGTTTTTTGAAAAGTATCCATCTGCGGTCCGCGCCGCCCTTTTGGCCTCCGCGCTTGTGGCAGGGCCCGCGTCGGCTGATGACCAGTCCGGATGTGGCGAAGAGATCCCGTGCAACGTCGACAACGGGGAATATTATATCCACCTGCCTGAGAACCTGGATGACGGTTCACCGCTCGGTGCGATTTTTTACCTGCACGGCCACCGTGGCAAGGCGGTCAACGCTATCCGCAACAAGGGCTTCCAGCGCATGGCGGACGACCTCGGGGTGGCCTTTGTGGCGGTTCAGGGCGTCAACGGTACATGGTCATTTCCGACCGCTCCCAGAAATCTGCGCGACGAGCCGGTGTTTTTTGACACGGTCCTGTCTGACCTGGAAAACCGCTTCGGCATCGACAGGGACCGGACGATGCTTTCGGGATTTTCTTCCGGCGGCTTCATGACCTGGTATATTGCCTGCGAAGATTCCGATCGTTTTTCGGGTTACGCGCCAATCGCCGGCGCATTCTGGGAACCGCTTCCGGACACTTGCCCCGCAGAGAATCCGTACCTTTTCCACGTTCATGGAACCAGCGACACGGTTGTTCCGCTCGCGGGGCGCTGGCTGGGGGGTGGCAAGTGGAAACAGGGTGACGTATTTGAAAGCTTCGATGTCTGGCGGCGCCAGAACGGGCTGGTGGAAGAGCAATCTCAAAAGCTTTCCGACGGTAATCTGGAATGCGAGCGCTGGGCACCGGAAGAAGGGCTTTTCGAGCTATGCCTTCATACCGGCGGACACAGCGTGGAAGCCAAGTGGATCAAGCGTGCCTGGAACGAGCTCGGTACCATCAAGGGTTGGGATCGGAAAAGTTA
>NZ_KI928930.1:305571-355448 GCF_000521215.1 Labrenzia sp. DG1229
GGGATCGGAAAAGTTAAGTTTTCACATTACCTTAACAGGAAAGTGAGGCAAGGTGTTCATCGTGCATGCAGACCGGAGTTGACGGCAAAGGGGCTATGTGCCCATTTCCCCGGATCTTGTCAGTCTGAAGGTGTTGCGTGTCCCAGCCCACCAGCGCATCCGGAGCTCTTTCCGGTCTCGTTGTCCTCGATTTGTCCCGCATATTGGCCGGGCCAACCTGTTCGCAGGTCCTCGGTGATCTCGGTGCGGAGATCATCAAGATCGAACGACCCGGCCGCGGTGACGACACACGTGGCTGGGGTCCGCCGTTTTTGAAGGATACTGATGGGAACGAGACCGCCGAAAGCGCCTACTATCTGTCGTCCAACCGGAACAAGTCGTCAGTCGCCATCGATCTCGCCAGCGCCGACGGCCAGAAACTTGTCGCGGATCTCGCAGCCAGGGCGGACATCCTTCTTGAGAATTTCAAGGTGGGCGACCTGAAGCGGCGAGGGCTCGACTACGACACGATCCGGAAAATCAATCCTGGTCTGATCTATTGTTCGATCACCGGCTTCGGACAAACCGGACCCTATGCGCATCGCGCCGGGTACGACTTTCTGATCCAGGGCATGGGCGGGATTATGTCTCTGACCGGATTTCCGGACGATGAAGGCGGCACGGAGACCAAATGCGGGGTCGGCATTGCGGATGTGATGTGCGGCATGTACGCGGCGGTTTCCATCCTTGCCGCCCTCAATCACCGGAATGGGTCGGGTGAAGGCCAGCATATCGATATCTCGCTCCTGGATGCGCAGGTTTCCTGGCTGATCAATCAGGGTGCCGGGTTTCTTGTCTCTGGTGATGTGCCAGGCCGGCTTGGCAACGGGCATCCGACTATTGTTCCTTACGAAACGTTTCCCGCAAGCGATCAGTCATTCATCATTGCCGTTGGCAATGACACCCAATTCAGGAAGTTCTGCGAAGTTGCAGGAGCGCCTGAACTGGCGGATGACCCGCTCTATGCAAGGAATGCTGACCGGGTCCGCAACCGGAAGCAGCTGGTGCCATTGATCCGCCGTCTGACGATCGAAAGGACTGCCGCAGAGTGGATCGCGCTCCTGGAGGCAGCGAGTGTGCCTTGCGGACCTGTAAACAATCTCGGTCAGGTGTTTTCCGATCCGCATATCCTGGAAAGGAACATGCGGATCACGCTGCCGCACCCGCTCAGCGGTTCTGTCGATCTGATCGGATCGCCCATCAATCTGGAAAAGACACCGGTTAGCTATGACAGGGCTCCACCGATGCTCGGAGCCGACACTGCGGACGTTCTCCAGCGGCATCTCGGCTTGACCGAAGAAGTTTTGAAAGACCTTTGTGCCAAGGGCATTCTGGATCTTGGAAGCTCATCTGACAAAAAGGACCAAACAGCCAAATGACAACGGGCGCGGACGTTATTGCCGGCAAGCTATTTGCCGCCGGCTGCCGACATGCTTTCGGAATTCCCGGTGGCGAGGTTCTGGCCCTGATGCAGTCCCTGGACCAGGTTGGGATGAATTTCGTGCTGGTGAAACACGAAAACGCCGGTGGGTTCATGGCCGAAGGCGGCTGGCATGCCGATGGCGCGCCGGGCGTGCTTCTGGCGACGCTCGGTCCGGGTGCGGCGAATGCCGTCAATGTCATTGCCAATGCATGGCAGGACTGTGTTCCTCTAGTCTTCCTGACGGGGTGTGTGGATCACGGCGAGGCGGAGAGCTATACCCACCAGGTGTTCGACCATCAGCAACTGTTGCGCCCGATCGTCAAGGCAAGTTTTTCTGCGCGTCTCGGTGCGCTGGATGTGATGATGGAAAAGGCTCTTGCCATCGCACTCGATGGACAGCCGGGTCCGGTCCATATCGATGTCCCGATCCGGGTCGCCGAAATGGAGACCGAGGAAGAATGGTCAAACACATTCCGATCAACACCGGTCGGATCCGCGCCCGCTGCGGGATCCGATCTCGAAACGGCCATCGATCTGTTTGCAAAGGCGGAACGGCCGATTGCGATTGCCGGTGTTGATGCGGTCAATGAAGGCGCTTCAGCCGGGATCAGCGAGTTCTGCCGGAAGTTCCGTGTGCCTTTGGTCACGAGTTACAAGGGCAAGGGTCTGCTCGATGAAAATCATTCGCTTGCACTCGGCGGTGCGGGGCTTTCACCGAAGGCGGACGGACATCTGCTGCCGCTGATAAACGAGAGCGACTGCATTCTTCTGCTTGGCTATGATCCGATCGAGATGCGTATCAACTGGCGCGACCCATGGAACGCGGACGCAAATGTGATCGATGTGACCCCGGTTCTCAGAACGCACGGCATGCACAGCGTATCGGCAACATTGCGAAGCGCTATTGCGCCCGTTCTGGACGTGCTGGGCGTAGCAAGAGATCCGGAGCGCCGCTCATGGGAAAGTGGTGAACCGGCGAAAGTCCGACAGGAACTGGACGCTGCATTTGCGCCGGAGAAGGACGGCTGGGGACCGGGAACCGTCTTTCACACCCTTCGCGATGTCATGCCGGCCGACACCGTGGCAACGGCGGACAGCGGAGCGCACAGGATCCTGGCCAGCCAGATCTGGCGATGCCCGTTGCCGCGTCAGATGCTGCAATCCTCCGCCTTGTGCACAATGGGATGTGCCGTTCCACTGGCCATGGGGCACCGGCTTGTCGAAGGCGCTTCACCCGTCGTCGCCTTTGTCGGCGATGCCGGTCTGGAGATGTGCCTGGGCGAGCTTTCGACCCTTCGGGATCTCAATATTCCGGTCATCATCTGCGTGCTCGTCGACACCAGCCTGGCACTGATTGAATTGAAACAGCGCGGAAGCCAGCGTCCGAACGTGGGTGTCGATTTCGGCGAGACCGATTTCCCCGCCGTTGCCCAGGCCTATGGCGGTCACGGTGTCTGGATCGACAGTGCCGACGACTTGCAGCGGGAAGCCGCGCAAGCTCTGGAGCGGGATGGCTTCACGGTACTCGCCTGCCGCATTTCACGCCGGGCTTATGACGGCGCCTTTTGATGAAGATGAAGCAGGTGCGGCCGGCTAACCGGCCTGCACTGTTTCAAGACGGCTGCCATGTGTAAGCAGTTCCGGTGTTGTGACCCATAAGGTCGGGTGTTGCGACCGCGTCCCGGTCACAATCGATGCCGACCTCCGGCGCCAAATCGCGAGTGCCCGTCACGCTCTGGCTTCGCGTTCCATGCGGTCCGCCCAGGCATCGGCAAGATCGGCGAGTACCGTCTTGAACTGGCGCTTTGCCGCTGTTTTGAACAATGTCCTCATGAGAAGGTTGCCCTTTGGCGTGGCTTCGATGTCGATCGTGAACGTCGAGCCATTCTCCTGTGGCACGACCGACCATGCTCCGTGGAGTTTCGAAATCGGATAAGGGTAATCGTCCGCCTCTGTGTGTATGCGAAACCCGAACGCGTGACCTTCATCGAACAGATCGCAGGTTTCGAGCCAGTTTTCTCCCTTTAGGCCGTAACACCTGCGCTGCATGCCTTCACCATTTCCTGCGACAACCTCGACCTTGGATATGTTGTCGGCCACATCGGCGTAGCGGGGATGGTCTGTCATGACTTTCCAGACAATATTCCTGGGCGCATCGACTGTTCGACTGACCTTGGCGAAAAGTTTGTCGCCGGAGGACTTCACGGTGGACTGGCTGAGAGGGGCAACAATTTTACGGGCACCAAGAAATTGGCCGATTGCGAAAATCGCGACGAAAACAGCCACGGCGACGATCGCCAGCAGTCCAGTCCCCGAAAACAGTTGGCCACCAAACGCCATCAGCAAGATGCTGGCCAGAACCCAGCCGGTATCCATTGCGGTGACCAGCAGCACCTGACCCTTGGCAACGAAGCGGTCCGTCGCCATCAGGGTCAGATCGAGTGCGAACACGATCAACCCTGCACCCAGAATGCGCAAGGTGAGGTTCTGCCATCCGGCGGCGTCAAGGAACAGGATTTCGGCGGCAAAGCCCGGCAGGAATAGCAGGTTCGCTCCGGTAATCAGCGAAAAGGCCGCGTTGAGCCCGAGAAAGATGCGGGCGGTTCCTGAGTTTTTCATGGTGAAGTCTCGCTCGTCAGTTATCGATCGCCGGCAATCCTGCTGTTGAAGAAAATTCTTCTCAATTACATTGGAGGTAATAGACCTGTGTGCAGTTTTCGGTCAGGAAAGGGAAATGAGCTACAATCCGAACATGAACGAACCGACATTTCCTGGGTTTTTGAAGAATTGGCGACTGCGGCGCAGGCTTTCACAATTGGAGTTGTCGCTGCAATCTGGCATGTCGCAACGCCACATCAGTTTTCTGGAAACGGGAAGATCCAATCCCAGTCGTTTTGCAATTGTGCAATTGGCAGAAGCGCTGCAAATGCCCGCGGCAGAAGTCGATGCCATGCTGCTCTCGGCGGGGTTCGCCGCCAAGTCATCGCGCAATGGCTGGAACGGCTCCATTCAAAGGGCAGTTGAGGCTTCCGTTGACCACGTTCTCAAAGGACATGAACCCTTTCCGGCAGTTTCAATCGACCGGATCTGGAATTTGTTGAAAGCGAACGAAGCCGCACAAAGGTTCTTTGCGCTGGCAGGCGCGCGCGGCGACCGCAATCTGTTGCGCGAGATTCTCGCACCCGGGCCGCTGCGAGAGCGCATCGTGAATTGGCAAGAGACCGCCCGAGCGCTGCTGAGGTTGCTGGAGCTGGAAATCACACGCCGTCCCCATGACCGAGAGGCACATGCGCTTTTCGCCGAGTTAAGGTCGTTCGACGGAGTGGATGAACTTTTGTCTCATCCCAGTTCAGGTGTGAGTGCGCCTGTGCTGACAATCCTGTTTCGGATCGAGGGAGCCGAGCTGGAGTTGTTTTCGCTCATCGCGACGATCGGCATGAGTGCGGACGCGACGCTTGATGACTTGCGGATCGAAACTCTTTTGCCGGCAAATGATGTAACGCGTGACTGGTTCCAGAACCGCTTCATGCAATGACCGCCAATGGTTGCGGGCTCGCTGGTTGCGAATTCGGGTGTTGGGTAAACAAACATGAAAACGCCATGACCTGAAATTGCGCAAGCAGCAGCGTTTTCAGTCCATGTTTGCGAGGCGAACTGGAGACCTGCGAGCATCGCCGTCAATGTCGCGACTTACGGCAACACTGCCGTGCCTTCGATTTCGACCAGAAATTCGGGCAGTGCCAGGGACTGAACACCAAGCCAGGTATTGGGAGCCGGCGTGACGTCTCCCCAAAATTCTCCAAGGGCCGTGCCAACCGGTTCGAGTTTTTCCGGCGTGTGGTTCACGACATAGGTCCGAAGACGGATCAGGTGTTGCGGACCGAGGCCCTGATCGGCGAGCACGGTCTTGAGATTTGCCAGGCACTGCCGGGCCTGAGCATTCAAATCATCGCCACCCACAAGTTGACAGTCCTTGTCCCAGGCGACTTGTCCGGCGAGGTGCAACAGGCGTCCGGGTTCAGACACAGCAGCATGGGAAAACCCCCATTGAACGCTGTTATAGAGAGTGTCGGGATTTATGCGGTCGGACATGGGAACCTCTTGTTTGAACCAATGCGGCGTTGGCTTTCGGCATCTATCTGACCGGCACGGCGTTTGGCGATCTTGAACGCAAAGTCCACTACGTGTCTCAGAACCAGTGTTCGCACTTGGATGTTGTTCTGCCGGTCGTGCGACTATTCTTGACCGCCGCAACGCATTTGACCAGCCCCCGGGTTCTGGATGTCTGGCAATCCTGTCCCGAACTTGAATCGCGTGATGAGTGGAATGGGAGCGGCAATGCTGTCCAGAAGCTGTCGCCGCTCCCACGATCTTGCTGTTTCCGGTTGGGGACGTGCCTTGGGAAGACGCCCGAATACTCAGATCAGCCGATCGGCATTTGAATGTCCCGGCTGATCGCGGCGGGTTTTGCCGACCCGGAAGCCGAACAGACCTGTGACGGCGCCTGCCAACAGGAAGCCCGCAGCTGGCAGCGGCACGGTGGTTGGTGTCGTGACGGCATAAAACTCATCCACACGCGCCTGCCGCAGAATGCCGACTGCGCCAAAAACCTCCGTGCCGAACAGAGAGAGGGAAGAGACATCAAATGATCCTGCAAGGCCTGTAATATCAACGAAGCCTGAGCGGGGTATCCTTGCCGGGTCGCCTGGTCCAAGGACGCCCGGAAGGAAATCCGAGAGACTTACCGGGATCCCTATCGTTGGATCAAGCGCGGAACCGTCCGCATCCAAAGTCGTGAAAAGCAGCGGATTGAGGCCTTCGTCCAGAATACGAATCCCAACTGCGTCGGCACCGCCAAACAAATCCGCAGAGAACAGCCTGAGCAGAAATGAGGTCGGCTCCAGTTCCATTGCTCCGAATGTGGGAAACGCATAACTGCCACGGATCGTGTCACCAGGGTTGACAGGAATCGCCTGGGCAACGCCGGAGTAAAGCATCAATATCGAAGCAAAGGTGATAAGTCGCTTGAACATATGTAAATTCCTTTTCGTGAAAATGGCGGCTAATTTGCGCGGGACGCCGGTGCCGCAAAAATGGCGTCCTGGATCAGGCGACACTCGTTGGGTCCTTCAATCCCGTCTGCCTTTGCAGTGTCGGGGAAGGGAGGCGGCAGGCTGTCGCCTCTGCACCCGCCGCGATAACTTGTCAGCATCGATGCCGAAATCTCTGGGATCAGCGGACCGTGGTCATTCAGAACCAGGTGAATCTCCGCCTTTGACGGCGCGTCGAAACTCTGGTCGAACCACCCGTCTTTGACATCACCGGAGGGCAGAAAGGCCGCAAAGGCAGCGGTTCCGTCCGGCTGGTTGACGACCCCGTCCGCGTATACAATCTGCGTTCCGACCTCTACGGCCCGGCCGATGACATCTTCCGCTGTGCAGGGAGACGCCGAACAGTTCTCCGGCTTCGTCATGATCACCCACCACGCAGTGGTCACGTGGCCCGGCGTGAGGTCGGATGTGCGCATGGTCATCGTTGCTCCGTCGGTGCTGCGCAACAGCCGGGCTTCTGCATCCAGGATGTGCACCGCCGGGGTTTCCGCCGTCGCCATATGTTCGACAGGTCGCGAGGCAATTGCCCCGTCTACAGCGAGGGAAGGGGATCCAAGGCAAGCGGCACAGGTGCCGGCCAAAAAGATCTGTCGGAAAAATCTGAGGCGTTTGGCCATCGCGTGTTTCCTTTCTTTTGCGGTTGAATTCTTTTCGACTTCCTGGTGCTCACGGCTCGTCGGTCGAAGCGTTCGGCGCAATATTCTGGTTGGACCTGAAAAGGTTATGCGGGTCGTACCGGCGCTTGATCGACGTGAGTCGATCGAGGTTGCCGCCATATGCACTGGCGGCGTGCCCAGAAGGTTCGGCGATGAAATTCACGTAAGAACCGGGAACTGCATGGTCAGCGATTCGTCTCGAGGCGGATTTCAGCCATCCGGTCATGGCAGTGTCTGTCGAGGGGTCGCGCCAGCGAACTCCAGGTGTTGAAACGAAGGGAATATCGCGGTGAGGAAACGCGGTCGTGTTGTTACCGGCGTCCGCGATGGCACCGCCCAGAAGACAGATAAGCAGCTCTGATTCCGGGGTCGGCAGTTCTGGTGCCATATCGACCAGTGTGTCGATCAACGAGGGCGTCAGCGCACGATGATTGTGTGTGCGCCAGTAGTTTCGCGCACCAAACTCGTAGGTTTGGTCGAGAAAACTTTGCGCCTCCGTGTAAGCGCGTGGCGCAAAGGCGCTGCCGATCGGCTCGACGCCGCCGTAAAGACGCCGCACGACGCTGTATCCCGCTTCGGGTGGTCCTGTGAAAAACTGCATCAGTGTCAGCAATTTCGCCCCATGAAGATTGTTCGGTAGGGCAGGTGTTGCAGGCGCTGTCATCAGGTTGGCCCAGACACAGGCTTCGCGGGGCAGCATCGGGGCGTGTTCGGCGTAGGCTGCCAGAACCGTCCTTGCATCTTTCAGGGCAAAGAAAGTGGGTCCGAAAAGGACAGTTGAGTCGAGTGCGTGAAGCTGGAACGTAAATTCGGTTACGATCCCGAAATTGCCCCCACCACCGCGAATGGCCCAGAAGAGGTCGGTGTTCTCGTCGCTTGAACACGTCACGATTGATCCGTTGGCAAGAACGATTTCGGCGGACAGAAGATTGTCGACAGCTAGCCCGTGCAGCCTGGCCAGCCAGCCGAAGCCACCGCCAAGAGTAAGTCCGGCTACGCCGGTCGACGAAACAACGCCACCGGGTGTCGCCAGGCCCTGTGTTTGTGCAGCTGCATCAAACTGCCTCCACGTTGCACCGCCGCACACGCGCGCAGTCCGGTCAACTGAATTGATCCGGACGCTGTTCAGCGCCGACATGTCGATCATCAGTGCGCCATTTGCTACCGCTGAACCTGCGATATTGTGGCCGCCGCCTTTCACGCACACGGCCAGTCCCCGCTCTGCTGCCGTTTTGACGGCACAGGAGACATCTTCCGGGTGGCGGGCCGGCACAATTGCTATCGGTTTGCGGTCAATTGCGGCGTTCCAGACGTGTCGTCTTTCATCAAATTCCGGATTGCCTGGAAAAACGGCATCAGAGCCGAGACGCGCTGCAAGCAAGTTCAGTCGAGGTTTTCCCATGATGCCATTTGCCATTCGTTGCCATTCACTGTCGGCAGAAGTCTGTCGCGAATTTCCGGCACAAAAAACTCATGAATGTGAAGTAACTACAGATTCCGGAGTTGTCCGAATTCGGGGTGCGCCGTACTCTTTCAGTTCTGTTGCAGGATGTGAGGAGTGCCGGATGCCGTACAAAGGTTATGGACAATACTGCCCGCTCGCCCTGGCTGCTGAAGTCCTCTGTGAACGCTGGACTTTGCTGGTGATTAGCCGGGTGATTGACGGATGCACACGCTTCAATGAAATTCATCGTGGTGTTCCGAAGATCTCGGCCACTTTGCTCAGTCAGCGGTTGTCCAGTCTGGAGCATGCCGGTTTGATTACGCGCCGGGCCCTGGAAAACGGCCGGGGATTTTCATACGAATTGACGGAAGCCGGGCGTGAACTCGATCCGATCATCATGAGCCTTGCCGTATGGGGTCAGAAATGGTCGCGGGATATGGAAACCGAAGATCTTGATCCGGCTTTCCTGGCATGGAGCATGCACACAAGGTTGAATGTCGAGGCCATGCCTGCGCACCGTATCGTCATGGAGTTTGCCTTTTCCGGGACGCACAAGGGCTTGAGCCGCTTTTGGCTTGTGGTTGAGGACGGTCACGTCGACATGTGCCTGAAGTATCCCGGTCTTGAGGTGGATGTCGCCATCTCTTCGGATATCAGGCGATTTGTCGAAGCCTGGCGCGGCATACGAGATCTGCGCAGCGAAATTGCCAGCGGCCAGGTGTCCGTGTCTGGCTCGACGGCCTATCGCAGGGCATTGCCGGACTGGCTGATGTTGAGCGCATTGGCACAATTTCCCAGACAAACCGGTAACGAGGCAGGAGCCGGCGAACCGCATATTGCGCGGACGGGTTAACAATGGTCGGATGGCGCGGACCATTGCGTCATTGGGCCATCGGTCTCCGTCGCCAATCATGTTGCGCCGAGTGCTGCGGATCGGAGTTCTGCGGATAGGGGTGCGATGATCGCGCGGTTCTGACAGCAATCTGAGGTGCCGATCAATTGTCGTCGTCGTCCGCAGGGGGGCGATTGGGCAGCGCCGCAGTTCAGCGTCCTCATCCTCGCCAGACTGAAGAGAAATGATGAAACAACCTTTCGGGGTGAGGTTGACCATTGTTGCCATAATAATTATACGATGTATAAAAATGGAGAAATTAGTGCCAACCGGTCACACAATGATGGCAATGTCGCTTGACGGTTTTGTCGCGCGAAAGGATCACACCCTCGATTGGTTGATGAAGCTCGACACCGAAGGTGAAGATTACGGATTTGCCGCTTTTCAAGACAGCATCGATATCATCGTAATGGGCTCCGGTTCCTTCAGGACGGTTCTGGGATTTGGCGAATGGCCGTATCAGAAACCGGTCATCGTATTGAGTGGATCACTTGCCGATGATGAGATCCCGGAAGACGTTAAGTCCAAGGTCGAGGTGAGCCGACTCTCACCGGCCGACCTTATGTCGTGTCTCGGTGAGCGTGGTATTGGCCGGGTCTATGTGGACGGAGGCGCTATCATCCGATCGTTCATGCGCGAAGGCCTGATTGCAGACATGAGAATTGCGATCGCTCCTGTTCTCATTGGTGAAGGTATCCGCATGTTCGGAGAACTGGACCGTGACATCGACCTGAGACTCGAAAGCGTGGACCGGTTCAAGTCGGGATTGATCCATATGTACTACGTGGTGATTTGAGCCATGCCGTCTGGCAGGCCCGTAGGACGTCCGCAGAAGGGAAGTCGCTCGATTTCCAGGGAACATATACTTGCGACCGCGCTTCCATTGCTCAATGAACAAGGCTTGGAAGCGGTGTCTTTTCGGCGATTGGCCGATGCGTTGAACGTGACAGCGATGGCGATCAAGTACCACGTCGGCAGCCACAGGAGTTTGATTGCTGCGCTGGTAGGAAACGCCTTCGAGGGTACCCTTACTCATATCGAAGGCAATACCCCGGAAGAACGCCTCAGACACATTCTCTCGTCTTACTGCACCCGCGCCTTGGAAAATGCGAACGTTGTGCGCTGCATCCTGAACGATCCATCCTTGATGAGCGGCGAGATCGTTACGGTCACGGAAGAGATCAGGAAAAACACCAGATTGCTCAACAACGGCGACGAGCAGGACGTGCTGCTCAATCTGCTGGTTGACTATACACATGGCTTTGTTTTTTCCGCAGTTGCCGCGCCGTCAAATCATAGTCTGACCCGGGACGACTATCTGCGGAGTGTCGATTGGGTGTTGCAAGCAGGTCAATCCGCACAAATTTCAAATTGAAGCACCGAGATGATCGTTCGTTTCTTTCTGAGTGCATTCAGGGATTGGGCGTTGTCCGGACCGACCCGCATTGGCTTTCTCATCCGGCAATGAAGACGCCTTGCCGTCTCTCTTTGGCTACTGGACCTTGATCGATCGTCGGCCTATGTTGCACCTGCGAAGTAAGCGGGATCTTGGCGGGAACTGAAGGTCTGGGAGGGCAAACAATGATAATCTGCCGGACAAAGGCGGATATGCGCGAAAACGTGCGAAATTGGAAACGGGTGGGAAAGACGGTCGGACTCGTGCCGACAATGGGATACTTGCACGAAGGGCATCTTGGTCTGGTTCGTATTGCGGTCCAGAAGGCAGACCGGGTCGTTGCGAGTATATTCGTGAACCCTATTCAGTTCGGTCCCAATGAAGATCTGGCGAGCTATCCACGCGACGAGAAACAAGATCTCGACCTTCTGGCAGCGGAGGGGGTGCACGCAGTGTTTCTGCCTAGCGAGAAGGAAATGTACGGCGAGGGCGGCGGAACTCATGTTGACGTGCCGGGCTTGTCAGGAATCCTGCAAGGAGCCCTGCGTCCCGGGCACTTTCGTGGGGTCTCGACTGTCGTGACCAAGCTGTTCAATATCGTTGCACCTGACATCGCCGTCTTCGGCGAGAAGGACTACCAGCAACTCACACTTATCCGTCAGATGGTACGTGACCTCGACATGCCGCTGGAAATCATCGGCCACCCGACCGTGCGCGAAAACGATGGTCTGGCAATGTCTTCCCGGAATGTTCGTCTTTCGGAAGATCACCGGTCGGAAGCCGTCATGCTCAATCGCGCACTCGATCGGGCACAGGAGCTTGCAAAAACAGGGCCCGCGATTGCCGAACTGGAGGCCGTTGTCAGGTCCGGACTTGCGCAAGCTCCATCCGCGGAGGTCAAAAGCGTCGACATCCGTGACGCCGAGACCCTGGGTGAATTGTCAGGCGCGTTGGATCGTCCGGCTGTCGTGCTTCTGGCAGTACGTTTCGGACCTGTTCTCCTGATTGATCAGCGCGTCATTGCGCCGGCGACCTGAAGCTGAAGGGACTTTTAATGAGTGTTCAAAAACCTGTCCGCCGCCTGACCGCGCCGCAGATCGCGAAACGCAAGGGCGGAGATCCCATCGTCTCGTTGACGTCCTATCATGCGCATACAGCGGCCATCGTCGACAACTACGCCGATTTCATTCTCGTTGGCGACAGCCTCGGGATGGTAATGCATGGAATGGAATCGACGGTCGGTGTCACGCTTGATCTGATGATCATGCACGGCAAGGCGGTCGTCCGCGGCACCAAGAAAGCGCTCGTTGTTGTCGACATGCCCTTTGGCACTTACGAGGAAAGTCCTTCGGAAGCTTTCCGCAACGCGGCACGCGTCATGAAAGAGACCCAATGCGGCGCGGTAAAGCTGGAAGGTGGTGTCCGCATGGCTGAAACCATTCGCTTCCTCACTGAACGCGGTATCCCTGTGATGGCTCATATCGGCCTGACGCCGCAGTCGGTCCACGTCATAGGCGGTTTCAAGACGCAAGGGAGGCACGAGGATGACTGGGATCAGCATTTCGAGGATGCATCAGCTGTTACCGAAGCAGGTGCATTTTCGGTCGTCCTGGAAGGTATGGTTGAACCGCTTGCCGCGCAGATCACCAGGGAAATTTCGATCCCGACCATCGGTATAGGCGCATCCGCAGACTGTGATGGCCAGATCCTTGTGCTGGAGGATATGCTTGGTCTCAATCCGGCACCGCCAAAATTCGTCAAGGTCTATGGTAATCTTGGTGGCCAGATCGAGGCGGCGGTGAAAGCCTATTCGGATGAGGTCAAGGATCGCAAGTTCCCCGCCGAGGATCAGGTGTATCGTTGACGATGTGCAAGCCCTGAATAGACGCCCGATTTCCGGCTGCACCATTCCGCTGGACAAACTATTGTCAGGTCATGCTGATGATCCGATCCGATTTCGACACGCTGTATGAAGCGCTCCTCAATCGCGACCCGTCCTATGACGGGCGTGTTTATGTCTGTGTGGCGTCTACCGGCATCTTTTGCCGGTTGACTTGCCCGGCCCGCAAACCGAAGCGCGAAAACTGCACTTTTTACGAAACTGTCGCCGAATGTATCGATGCCGGGTTCCGCCCGTGCAAGCGGTGCAAGCCGACAACACCGGAAGCAAGTGCGGACCCGGTCGTAAAGCCCCTGATAGAAGCCCTGGAAGGAAAGCCGGGTTATCGTTGGGGCGAGCCGGATATTGTCCGGATGGGATTGGATCCGTCCACGGTACGGCGGGCCTTCAAGCGCCATTTCGGCATGACTTTTCTGGAAATGGCCCGACAGCGGCGATTGCAGGAGGGTTTTTCGACATTGGCCGAGGGTGGCAAGGTCATCGATGCGCAGATCACAGCTGGCTTTGAATCGCCAAGCGCCTTTCGCGAGGCCTTTGCCAGGATACTGGGGCAGGCGCCTGGGACATTTTCGCAAGACCCCATGCTGTTTGCCGATTGGGTGCCATCTCCGCTCGGTCCGCTGATTGCAGTGACGGACAGAACACAGCTGCATCTTCTGGAGTTTCTGGACCGCAGGGCCCTGCCGGCGGAATTCAGAAAGCTCCAGGGTTTCGCAAAAGGCAATATCGGCTTCGGGCGCACCGAAGTAACCGACCAGATTCAGGATGAACTGCGACTGTTTTTCGACGGCAGTTCCGGCGCCTTTGAAACGAAGCTTGCGCTTCACGGCTCGACATTCACGCGGGATGTCTGGCGCGAACTCCTGAAGATTCCGGCCGGAGGCACAAGGAGCTATTCAGAACTCGCAAGAGAGCTTGGAAGACCCGAAGCCGTGCGCGCGGTTGCCAGAGCCAACGGTGCGAACCAGATCGCAATTGTAGTGCCGTGCCACAGGGTGCTTGGAGCGGACGGATCGCTGACCGGGTATGGCGGTGGGCTCTGGCGCAAACAGCGTCTCATCGAACTTGAGCGGAGTTACTCCAGCAATCAAAATCCGATTTGATCGTCGGCATTGCCGGCCGGATGCCAACCGACCGTGATCAGGATTTTCCCGAGACACCTGTTATCATGGAGACGATCTCGTTCTTGTCGGTTTTGGCAGTTTCGCGCACACCGATCTGTTGTCCACGTCTCAAGACGCAAATCCGGTCAGCAAGGCGGAAGACCTGATCTAGGCTGTGGCTGATGATCAAAATGGCGAGGTTCTTTTCCTTCAGCGAGGCAACCTGTTCCTCCACCTTCGCGGTTTCCGCGACACCAAGGGCCGCGGTTGGCTCGTCCAGCAGCACCAGCTTGCTTGCCCAGTGCGTGGCGCGCGCAATTGCTATTCCCTGCCGCTGACCGCCGCTGAGATCCCGGATGACGGACCCTGCGGACGGGATACGTACGTCCAGTTCATCGACCAGTTGCTGGCATTCGCGGTGCATGCGTTTCCTGTCGAGCAGACCGAATGGCGGCTTGATCAGTTCCCGGCCGAGGAACATGTTCATGTAGACAGGCTGCTGGTCCGCAAGGGCAAGGTCCTGATAGACCACCTCGATCCCCAGGCTGCGCGCGGAACTGGCGTCTGAAAAGGAGACGGGATCGCCATCCAGGCGGATCTCACCGGAGGTCGGGCGGTGCACACCTGAAACAATCTTGACCAGCGTCGACTTGCCGGCACCGTTATCACCGACAAGCGCGACGATTTCGCCCGCATGCAGATCGAGCGAAAAGTCCTCTATCGCGACGATGCCGCCGAAGGCCTTGTGAATGTTGGCGAGCGCAAGGACGGGGTCTGGCGAGCTCACGGACGAAATGCTCCCGGCCATGAGACCTGATCCCCAAAACTGTTTTCGATTGTCGTGACGGCGGGATTGCCCGATGCGACACCTGAAAGGCCGACCACGAGCGCGCGTGTGACAAAGGCCTGGCCGCGAAAACCGAATATGACCGTGTCACCAGGCTCCGGCGGTCTCGGGCCGGTGGCGTCGATCATCGCATAGTAGTCGATCGCGGAATAATCGGGGACCTCGACCTCGCGTAGCGCAGACCGGTCCGATGTCGGTTCCGAACCGACGATCGCCCGTACCTGATACTCCGGAAAAACGGGATCAATATAAAGACCGCCGCCAAAGCAATAGGATTTGCCGCCATGATGGTGGGAGACTTCGGAAAGATAGAGAACGGCGGGATCCTCCGGCAGGTCCTCGACCGCATGCAGAGGGGTTGTGCCGTGGAGCCCGTTGCCCGGTTCGCACTGGGTCGCACCCGATGCCGCCAGCGCCGCGACCACGGCAGAGGAGGTCGTGCCGGGTGCATTGATCTCGATACCGGTCCTGCCGGTCTTCGCAAGGGCATCTGCTGCCCGGCCGAGCGTTGCCAGGTTCGGTGTCTGTTTTACCTTGCGGGTCTCGAGATCGAACAGCAGCGCTGGAAAGGTCGTGATGCCCGCAAAGCGAGTACCTTCCATCGCATCGAGCTGCTCTGCTATCGCGATAATGTCTTCAGCCGCAAACCCGCCCTCATGGCCACGATAAAACGTGTCGCCTTCGGTCTGGATTCGCGCCAGCAGATCTTGCTCACGGCCTGCCGAGTGTGCTGCCGAGGCAGCTTCTCCGGCTTTGGTGTCTGAAAAGACGGTCCAGTAATCCGGTTGCAGATTGGCGCCGGCATATGCGGCTTCATGTCGGGGAATCTGCACGAGATGTCCCAGATGGCCTGTTTTGAGACCGGCCCGGTCACAGGCAAGCGCGCAGGCCATGTCGACGGCGACAGCCCGGTCGATACCGCCGCGCATGACTGCCTGGCAGAAGCCGGAATGGCGTCCGACCTGCTTGGTCATGGCGAAGGTCTTCAGGCCATGTTTTTGCGCCTCATGTTGAAAAAGGCGCGCGTTGCGTTCGACCGCATCAAGATCGAGTACATAGGCATTTGCCGGAATTCGTCCTGCCTGATGAAGTTTCATCGCGGCTTCAATGAATGCCGGATTGCGGCGGATAAAACGTCAAGAAACATCTGTCTTCTCCGAGTTACCGGCTGGTGTCGCGCAGCGAAACGGCGACCGCGATCAGGATGATCAGTCCGCGGACGATCATCTGGTCGGAAACATCAAGACCCATGAGGATCAGTCCGTTGTTGAGCATCCCCATCAGAAGCGAGCCGAGCAACGCGCCGATGATCGACCCCTTGCCGCCGTTCAGCGCCGTACCGCCGACAATGACAGCGGCAATCACGGTCATCAGGTCGCTCTCGCCGAGTGTGTATTTCGCCGCCTGAAGGCGGCCGGCATAAAGCAGCCCCGCCAGCCCGGCCATGGTACCGCAAAGCGTCAGTACACCCAGGCGGATCCGCGGAACCTTGATCCCGGAAACTTGCGCGGCCCGGGCATTGTCGCCTGTTGCGAGCACATGAGCACCGAACCGCGTGCTGCGATAGACGATGTGTCCGATCGCAACCGCAAAAATGGTCCAGAGTACGAGCGAGGGTATGGAAAACAGTTTCCCGGATCCGAAGATGCCGGTGAATGTGTCGTTCAGTACAGGAATGGAACGCAGGTCCGTCATTGAGCGTGCAATGCCGGCAAACAGGCCCATCGTGGCCAGTGTGACCAGAAAGGATGGCAGGCGAAGATAGGCAACCAGAATGCCGTTCATCGCTCCAATCAGCGCGCCTGCGCCAAGTCCGGCGAGGATGCCGACAACCATCGGGAAGCTCTGCATGACAACCGCGGCGGACAGGGCCGAGACAGCCACGACCGATCCGAAACTCAGATCGATCTCGCCTGCGGACAGGGCAAATACCAGACCGATGGCCATGATCGTGGCGGGTGCGGTCTGTAGCACGATGTTTGTCAGATTGCGCGAGGTCAGAAAGCCATCGTCGTAGAGCGTTGCCGCAAAGAACAGGAAGATGGCCAGAAAGCCCACATAGATTACGGATCTCTGCAGATCCAGTCGCCGCAGCAGCGAAAGGGAGGAGGTCATCGCAGTCTCGTTTTGCCGGTTTTCTGAGGATCGACGGTCGACATCTTTGCTTCTTGCCCGAATGATTGAAAGCGAAGGATGACCGAATAAACCGGCGGGCAGCAGGCTGCCCGCCGCTTGGCCGGGTTAATTCGCGGAGGAAACGCTTGCCGGCGGATCGATGTTCAGGGATTTTTTCCAGCCTTCGGCAACCGTGTCGGCAGTGACCGTTATTGCCGGTGCGACAACGAAGGGCGGCACATCAGTGCCGACAAGACGCAGGGCAGCGGAGGCGGCCATGGCGCGTCCGAGTTCGTAAGCCTCGTCTGCGACGATTGCAGCGACGTTACCGCCGCGGACCATGTCGACGGCAACCGGCTCGGATAGGTCGAGTGTCACGATCTTCGTGCTCTTGTTGCCGTTCGCCCGCAAGGCCGCCAGCACGCCTTCTGCCGGTCCTGCCCAGGTAACGTAGATGCCACCAAGGTCCGGGTTTTTCAAAAGCATCGCATTGGCGATTTCCTCGGCACGGGCCGGGTCGCTGATACCCTGTTCGGCGACAATTGAAATGTCCGGATAGTCATTTTCGATCGTTGTCTTGAAGGCGTTGTCCCGCTGATTGGTCACGTAGTAGTCGGCATCGTGATAGATCCAGCCGACGGTTCCCTTGCCGTTCATTGATGACGCAAGAGCGTCGGCCGCCTGCTTGCCCATCTGGAACAGGTCGTCGGTGACGATGGCTGCATAATCCCTTGGATGTTCGTACCCGGAGGGCAGGTTGGACAGAAAGACAAGCGAAACACCACTGTCGCGGGCTTCCTTGAATGCCGCTGCGGACGTAACCGGATCAAGCGGTAGAGACAGGATGATGTCCGGTTCTTTTGCGAGCGAAGTTTCGATGTCACTGCGTTGCTTCGCAGCGTACGAAACCTGCACTGGCGGTCGCCACGACTTCAATTCCGAGGCGCTTGAACTCGTCACTGGCACCTGCGGTGACGGCGTTCACGAAGTCCGACTGGTCGTGCCACAGGAGCGCGGCCTTGTAGTTGCCCGACCGAATGGCGTCCACATTGTCATCCGCGACGATGACAGCGGAGGAGGGAGTTGCACTTTCGTTGTTCGGTCCAATGGTTTCAGCCAGGGAAAAACCGGACAAGGAGGCGAAGCTCAACAGCCCGAGAAGGGCGGATGAAGCCAGATTTTTTTCAGTCAGTCTCATTGGTAACCCTCTGGTTTTGGTGTTTATCGTGCTTCTTCCAGGCCGCAATAGTCGGCCACGAACAGCGCGAAAGCCCTGACGGCTGTCAGATAGCTCTCCACGTCGATGCGCTCTTCGAATGTATGCGCCAGGCTGATATCGCCCGGTGCGCAATAAACGGCCGGACATCCGATCTCGTTGACAAGAAACGGCATTTCCGACCAGTAAGGTGCTCCCCCGATGGCTCCTCCGTGATCAGTCGTCCGGCGAATGCTGTCTGAAAGACGGATTGCGGTCGGATCATCTTGCGGGATCTCGACAGGCGAGCCGCCATATCTGTGATCCCGGCCGGCGGGATATCGAATATCAATCGTGATGCCGTCTGCGACCGGAGCAGATCGGACAACGTTCTCAAATGCGCTCACGGCAACATCGAGGTCTTCACCGGGTCGGAGTTTCCGGATCAGGGAAAATCGGCACGACCCGGGAACAGCGATGTAGCCGCCACCTTGTATCTCCGTTACGAGAATGGAAGAGGCACCCAGAAGATCATGTTTCGGACCGGCCGCCAGGTCGTCTTCGTGTGCCCAAAGACATTCCAGAACCGAATGGGTTGCCTTCAAGGCGTCGGTCCCGAGTTCCGGTGTTCCAAAATAGGCCGACTTGCCGGAAACCGTAACGTCGGCAATGAAAAATCCTATCTGGGCGGTATAAACACCTAGCTTGGTCGGTTCGAGGTAGATTGCAAAATCGGGCCGGTCAATGTCGCCCGAAGTGACACGCTTCACGAGGTCATGGGCGCCGGCAGAGACCCCGGTGTCCGGCTCGCCGCTTTCTTCATCGCCAATGAATGCAAATGACAGACCGCCGGCCGGTCGATAACCTGCGCGCTGCAACAGTCTGACCGCGCTCAGCGCAGAACAAATACCGCCCTTCAGGTCGCACGCACCGCGGCCCCAGATTTCGTTACCGATCAATGCGCCGGAAAAGGGATCCTGCTGGGGATTGCCTTGCCAGTTTTCTTCCCAGCCGCGCACATGAACCGTGTCCGTGTGGCCGACGAACATCAGTTTAGGGCCCTCACCGCCGGTCTTCCCGGTTTGGCCCCAGACGTTCAATCGGCCGGGCAGAAACTCTCCGGATCCGGTTTCAAGTCCGAGTATTTCCAGATGTGATTTCAGGAAAAGTGCAAAGGCGCTTTCGTTTCCTGTCACACTCTCAACAGCGATGGCCTGCTGAAGCAGTTGCAGGTCTGCGTCCCGGTCCTGATGGGACACAAGTCGGGAAAGGAGATCCTGGGCCATCACGCGACGCCCTTCTTGAAGGTTTCGACGGAGGGCGGCGGGACTGAAATTTCAACACCCTTCAAACCTTCGGCGAACAGTGAAAGGTGCAATCGGGAAAGGGCAACCGATGCACCGCCTGCAAGCGCCGCATGGTTTCCAAGTGTTGATTTCTCGATCAGCACGGGACGTGGAAAACACATCGGCAAGTATTTTCGAACGCGGTTGAAAAGCTCTTCCCGCGCTCCGATGGAGCCACCAATCACGATGCAGGAGGGATCCATCACGGCGGTGAGGGCGGCGGTGACGCGCGCGATCTGTCTCGATGTCTGGTCCAACGTCTCCTGTGCGTGCGCGTCTTCCTCGTTGGCGGCCTCGAATATCTCTGGAACACTCAGGGTTCTGCCACTTTTCTTCCGATACATCTCGGTGATGGCATGGGTTGCCGCGACGCGTTCAAGCGCACCGGTTTTCAGGCTTTCCGGCTCAAACGGATCGGCACCGAAAGGCAGGTAGCCAATTTCTCCCGCAGCGCCGCTGGCGCCTCTGTGAAGCTGCCCGCCAACAACGATCCCTGCGCCGATCCCGGTGCCAACGGAAACGTAGACAAGGTCGTCTTTCTCGCCGCGTTTTGTAAGCCAGTGTTCTCCGAGCGCCGCCAGGTTCACGTCGTTTTCGACGAAAACCTCGATTCCGAGTTGGCTCCGCCACAGGCCGGGCGCATCGATACAATCGAGACCGGGAATGTTGGGGGCCATCCTGATCTGTCCCGTGCCGGGATCAGGGACACCCGGCACACCGATGACGGCAACACGCGGCAGTTTCGAGTTGAGCTTCGCACCGCCGGCCGCTCTTTGAACCAGATCGGTGACATGCCTGATGACGGCCTCGCCGCCGGACTTGTCAGTCGGTTCCTCCAGTTCGTTGACTACGGCTCCGGTCAGGTTGCAGATCGCGACACGGATCTTCGTGCCGCCAAGGTCCACACTCGCGACCGAGGCGGCGTCCGGTACGATTTCGTAAACGACTGCCCGGCGCCCGATATGGCCTTCCGTCTGGCCGACGGTTCTGACCCAGCCTTCAACTTCCAGGTTCCCGACGATTTCCGAGACCGTCTGTTTGGAAAGGCCCGTGATTTTCGAAACGCTCGCCCGGGAGATGGGGCCGAAGCTCGCGATTGCCTGAACCACCGCGCTCAAGGACATTCGCCTGGATATATTGGAAGGATCGGCCACTGGCTCTCTCAATTAGTTCGTTCTGTAACCGAACTAAATAGAAATTTCGCCTCTTGTCAAGTCGATTACGCCGGATTCACCTGCACCAAAACGTGTCATGGCGACCAGAGAACCATAAACTGCCGGTTCGAGGACAGGTCTGGGTTGTGGTAGGATGCGCGTGCCTGATTGCGTGTATCTGAGTGCGTGTATCGGAATGCGGCTGTCTGAATGTTGCACCCAAACCGGGCTGTCACGTTTCGCGCTGTTTACGAAGTGGATCTTCAGTATTTTTTGAATTGGGATGTTGGGGGGAATATGGACATTCACGCTGCCGTCAGGGAATTGGGACCCGGCGATGTGCTGGCTCTTGAAGCCGCGTGTTTTACCGACCCGGTTGCGATCAGCGGCATCAACGGCACGCGCGAAAGACCCGTTTGCATACGGGGAGCAAGACCGGTTGCTCCGGATTTGAACAAGTTGACGGCCAAACGGTCGCCGACGATTTTCGGCACCGGGGAAACCTTCGAAGAATTCAATGTTCAGGCCAACAGACTGGCGCGTGCGCATGAAGCGGCCGGAAATTATCCCGGCCTCTATTTCATGGCCGACAACGCTCATCTTGTCCTGCGCGACTGTCAGTGGATCGTGTTGGAAGACCTCACATTCGAAAACTGCTGGCCGACCGCGATCTATATCGAGAATTGTCAGCACATAACGATCAGGGGCGTACATTTCCGTGGCGGAACCTTTGCCATCGGGGCAACGGGAGCCGATACACGCCACCTCCTGATTGAAAACTGCGACTGGATCCAGGACCTTGGTTGTCATGGAGACACTCAAGTCCGGTCCATCAGGGACAGCGGATACCTGAAGGATGAAAGGGAGGTCGACGGTTGTCATCTCTGGCGAAAGACGCATTTCAACCAGATTCATTCCGATGCCAGTGTAACAGGCGAATTCGTCCAGCCGGACGATTCACGCGCCTATGACGGTGATTTTTTCCGGGCATGGACCATTGCCGGATATGTCATCCTGCGCAACAACTGCATCTTGGACGCTTTCAACGGCATCCATTTTTTCAATCAGGTGTCGAAGGACACTCGGCATCGTCATTCAAGGAATGTGATGATCTGCGACAACTGGTTTGTCCGCATTCGCGACAATGCGGTCGAACCTGAGAACTATGCCTTCAACTGGACAGTCAGACACAACAAGTTCGTCGATTGCTACGCTCCCTTTTCTCTCGAACCGGAGCAATCCGGCTTTTTCTACATCTATGGAAATCTCGGCTGGAGCCGTGAGCGTCCGGGGCCCGACCCGGAGGATCCGTCGACAGGTCGCCTCTTCAAATTCGGAACAAACCACGAAGCGGTCGGTCCGCATTATGTCGTGCATAACACCTGGTTCGTGCGCAATCCGATATTCAAGAAAAAGCGAATACGCAATTTTCACCACCTCAACAATGTCATTGGATACAACGCGGACGCGCTGTCGATTTCACTCAACAAGGTCAATCCATTTGGCAAGGACTGGCAGGCACGTCATGACCCGTCTTCGGATTGGGAAGCCATCAGGTCCATGGAGAAAAAGAGATTTACCAAGGCCTGGGCGGAACTGGACATTACAGTTGACAACGACATGGTCGGGCATCCGGCGTTTCCACTTGAACTCCTGTCTGCCGGGTACCCGCTTGGTTCCAGATCTTCGGGTGAGGTTCCGCGGTTCTCAAAGGCGCTTCATGGTCGCCCGGAGGGATTGAAACTGGACAATGCAATGAATGCTGCCAGGGTGACGTTACAATTGCCAGATGGTGACAAGGTGAAAACATTCGCAGATGAATTGCCTTCGCTGGATGTCGGTGCATGGCAGGGCAATGAACTTTTCCGACTGCCCGAACCGCTGTTTGTACGGGATTGGGAATACCCGTTACTGCCAGGAATGTCCTGAGGGATACCGCCAGAGGGCTGCCGCTCAGCCCGGGTCTGGCTCATTTGAACTCTCCGATGCAGACGAGGAGGAACGACTGTGGTGGTTGGAGTGATCGGTCTCGGAATTATGGGGAGCGCATACGCCCGCAATCTCATTCGATCCGGTGAAACGGTATTTGGTGTCGACCCGTCTGAAACTGCGCGAGCCAAACTGGCGGAGGAGGGTGGTTCGGTATTCGAAACGCTCGGTGACTGGGTTTCAGATTGTGACGCAATCGTTCTTGCGCTGGCCGCGCCGCATGTGCTCGCTTCGGTCTGCGAGAAGTTGGTAACTGGACTCCGCCCGGGGCAGGTCGTTGTCGAGACCGGAACATTTTCCGTGGCTGACAAGGAAGCGGCCAGATCACTTCTGGAAAAACCCGGCGCGATCCTGTTGGATTGTCCCGTCAGCGGAACGGGTGCCCAGGCTGCTGAAGCCGACCTCGTGATGATGGCGTCCGGACCAGAAGAGGCGGTCGCGGATGTCCGCCCACTTCTGGAAAAATTCACGCGCATGGTGATGTATGTCGGAGACTTCGGAAACGGAACGAAACTGAAATTCGTCGCAAATCATGCCGTTGCAATTCACAACGTCGCAGCGGCTGAAACGCTGAACTATGCCGATGCACTCGGTCTGGAGCGCGACACGGTCTATCGATTGCTGTCGTCTGGTGCGGGGCAGTCTCGCATGTCAGACCTGCGCATGCCCTTGATGATCAACGGCACATACGATCCGCCTTCCGCAAGTCTGAAGATGTTTGAAAAAGATCTGCGGATTATTGGTGAAGATATTGAAGAAAAGGGTGTTTTTGCACCATTGTTCGAAGCTGGCAGATCCGTTTATGACACGACTGTCGACGAATTGCCCAATCAGTTCGATACGGCTTCGGTTTTTGAAACGTACAAATCGAAGTCCGAAAAATAGGATCTCCATCGGCATGACGTGATTGTCTTTCCGTTTGGGAAATCGGGTGCGATCTTCAGGTGTCCTGTCCGTTGGACCCTTGGGGGAGACCTTCAAACAAAGTCCCGAACCTGCTTGATTCGTACCTGATCACGTCTGAATTCCCGTCGAAGCTACCCGCTGGGTGAATGTGAAGCAGAGTAGATATGCAGAAATGTTAGTGCGATTTAATGTTTGGGTCATTGAATTATTAATCTCTGTCGCTTAAGTGTCGCCTCAAATGGAAACACCATCATCCCGGACATTGCCCGGGCGACAGGAGGTCGACATGACCCGTGATGAACTAATTCGTGAGTACAAAGAGCAGAGCGGATCCTGGCAGGGTCTGGTCGGCGTATACGCCGTAATCGTCGGTGTAATGGCTCTGTCCGGCTATCTGATGGTCGGCTAGGCAAACGCCTGCCTGTTCAATGAAGAGATCGAAAAAACCCCGGGACCAGTGTCCCGGGGTTTTTCATTTTGTGGTCCTAGACATTCGCGGCTTCGCCGATGGAGTCGGTTCCCCTCTCCTCCAGCAAGGTCGTCAGCCAGTTGGGGTCCATTTCGGGCACCGAGGACAGCAGAAGATCCGTATAGGGATGGTGTGGCGGGGTGAACATTTCGTCCTTTGCCCCCTGCTCAACAACCTTGCCCCTTTGCATCACGACCACCTCGTCGGCAATCGAGCGCACGGTCGCCAGATCGTGGGTGATGAACATGTAGGCCAGATTGAAGTCTTTCTGCAATTTGTCGAGTAGTTTCAGGATACCTTCCGCGACAAGCTGGTCGAGCGCGCTTGTCACTTCGTCGCAAATGATGAAAGACGGATCCGCCGCCAGCGCGCGCGCAATTCCGACACGCTGCTTTTGACCGCCGGAAAGCTCCGGCGGGTAACGGTTGTAGAACTTCGCCGGGTCCAGTTCGATCAGGTCCAGAAGTTCGTCGACACGGTTCTTCAACTCCGCTCCGCGCACGCCACGATAAAATTGCGCCGGGCGCCCGATAATCTCGCTGATCTTGATCTTTGGATTCAGCGCTGTGTCCGCCATCTGGTAGATCATCTGCGCCTGGCGCAATTGATCCTTTGTGCGGTCCTGATATCGAGGCGGCAAGGATTCACCATTGAACTGGATCTCGCCTTTCGTCGGTGGCAGCAGGCCTGTAATACACCGTGCGGTCGTCGACTTCCCGGATCCGGATTCGCCCACGACCGCGACTGTCATGCCCGGGTAGATGTCGAAAGAGACATCATCAAGCACCTTGATCTTGCCATAGGCTGCATCCACGTTCTTGACGGAGACAATAGGTATTGAATCGGCCTCCGCCGGGCGTTCCTTCTGGGGACGCTTGAAACTGCGCACCGCCCAAAGGCTCTTGGTGTAGTCTTCGCTCGGCGCATCCAGCATCTGCTCCGTAGGCGCTTCTTCGACTTCCTCGCCTTTCAGCAAGACCTTGATCGTATCAGCCATCTGCGCAACGACCGCGAGGTCGTGCGTTATATAGATCGCGGCTGTATTGAACTGGTCGACAATGTCCCTGATCGCGGCAAGAACCTCGATCTGGGTCGTCACGTCCAGGGCTGTTGTCGGCTCGTCGAAAATGATCAGGTCGGGACGGCATGCCATTGCCATGGCAGTCATGGCGCGCTGCAGCTGTCCGCCTGAAACCTGGTGGGGATACCGGAAGCCGATTTCATCCGGATTGGGAAGCCGGAGGCGGTGGTAAAGCTCCATCGCATCCTCTTGCGCCTCCACGCGCTTTTGAATGCGATACTGGATCGGGGCTTCGGTATGCTGATCGATGATCCGGTGAGCCGGATTGAAGGAAGCGGCAGCGGATTGCGCCACATAGGCGATCCTTGACCCGCGCAACGCACGCAAATCGCCTTCCGGTGTCGTGGTCAGTTCCATGCCGTCGAACTCGATGGAACCGCCGGAAATCCGGCAACCGTCCCTGGCAAATCCCATCGCGGCGAGACCGATGGTGGATTTGCCGGCACCTGACTCCCCGATCAGACCGAGAACCTCGCCTTTGTGAAGGGTGAGATCGACACCATGAACGATCTCGATCCATTGCTCATCCGAATAACCTTCGATCCGAAGGTCCTTGACTTCAAGAAGCACATCTTTTTTAGGGACCATGCTCAAACCTCCTTAAGGCCGGAGGACCGGAAAAGCATCCAGTCAACGACGAAGTTAACCGAAACCGTCAGCAACGCGATAGCAGCTGCCGGAATGAGTGGTGTCAGTTCGCCAAACGAAATCAGCGTGGCGTTTTCGCGAACCATGGAGCCCCAATCCGCGGTCGGCGGCTGAATACCGAGACCAAGGAAGGAGAGACCCGCTATCAGGAGGAATACGAAGCAGAATTCCAGGCCGAATTCAGCGACCAGTGGAGCGGTCGAATTCGGCAGGATTTCCCTTCGGATCAGGTACCAGTTGCCTTCTCCGCGCAGTTTTGCAGCCTCGATATAATCCATCACGACGACGTTGCCCGCGACGGCTCGCGTCAGACGGAAAACACGCGGGGAATAGATCAAGGCGACGATGATGACAATCACGAACAGGCTTGTGCCGAAGATACTCAGCATCAGCAGAGCGAAGATCAGCGACGGAACCGACATGATCACATCCGCGACCCGGCCCATCAACTGGTCGAACCAACCACCCTTGGTCGCGGCGAGCAGACCTGTCAGCGCTCCGAGGATGAAGGCAAGACTGGTTGCCACCAAGGCAAGGCCGACGGTGTTGCGTGCACCATAGATCAGCCGGCTGAACATGTCGCGCCCGAGCTGGTCTGCTCCGAGCAACATGTTTTCATCCGCCGGCGCGAAGGCGGAGGAAATGACCTCTGCTTCGCCAAAAGGGGCAATGATAGGCGCGAAGGTTCCTGCAATGGCGTAGGTGAAGATCACGAACATGCCGAATGCGGCGGTCAGCGGAGCCGTGCGAAGTTCCTTTGCAATACCGTCCGACGCGATGATGATCAAAAACTCACGGAAAGCGTAGGAAACCCCGGCTGCCAGTGCCAGGAGACCAGCCGCGACCGTGATGAAACGCAAGGCACCAACACCACCAACGATCCCGGTGACGAAGGAAATGAGTGTGAGGGAAAAGATCAACAGGAACAGTTGTCTTTTCTTGAAGTAGGCTGCGAGACAGGAGGCCCCAATCAGCAGCGCATAGTATCCGATTACGAATGTACTCATATCGCTGCCCTCACTTCGGATGCCGCAAACGCGGATTGGTCAAGATTGATCCGACATCTGCTGCCAGGTTGAGCAGGATGAAGGTCGCCGCGAAGATGAGGCAACATGCCTGGACAATCGGGAAGTCGCGTTTGGAAACAGCGTCGACGAGGAGCTGGCCGACACCCGGATAGACGAAGACAACTTCCACCAGAACCACACCGGTAATCAGGTAGGCAAGGTTCAGTGCAACCACATTGATGATCGGTGCCCAGGCGTTGGGAAGCGCGTGTTTGACGATCACCTTCCAGGGCGGCACGCCTTTCAGCCGGGCCATTTCGATATATGGCGATGCAAGGAGGTTGATGATTGCGGCTCGGGTCATCCGCATCATGTGTGCGGTTACGACCAGAACCAGCGTCAACGCCGGAAGGAAGGTCCGGTGAAGCAGTTCGCCGAAACTCATGTCTGTACTGAGACTGGCGATGGCAGGGAAATAGTTGGTCTTCACGGCCAGGTACAGGATCAGGATGTAGCCGAGGAAGAATTCCGGAGAACTGATGGATGTCAAGGTCACGACATTGGCGACACGGTCGAACAGCGTGTTGCGCAGCAAAGCCACGATGACACCGAGAATGATCGAGATCGGTACAGCTATGACGGCTGCATATGTCGCAAGAAAAAGCGTGTTGATAAAGCGGCCGCTGATCGCTTCACTGACGCGTTCGCCTGATATGAGCGAAACACCGAAATCACCGGTGAGGGCACCTCCGAGCCATTGGAAATATCGCAAGATCGCGGGCTGATCGAGGCCCATTTTTTCGCGTAATGCGGTCACGGTTTCAGGTGTTGCTGCTTGCCCCAAAACGGCCTGGGCAATATCGCCCGGCAGCAGCTCAACCGCGAAGAAAATCAGGATTGAGATCACCAGAAGAGTGACCACACCTAAGCCAAGTCTCTTTATGACCAGCTGTAGGATGTCCCCCATTTGTCCCTCCAGAATAAAGACGCCCGGTACCCCAATTGACCGGATTCGTGTCGGGTGCGGATCTCGAACAGATCCTGAATTTGTCTTTTTGAAATACCCGACAGTCTAGTGCGGCGCCGCCCTCCAAAGGGCGGCCCCATGTTGAAAGCGGCGAGCCAGGCCCGCCGCGATCTCAGATATCAGCCTTCGAACCACCAGCGGTGTGTTCCCCGTGCGCCATCCGTCTCCCAGGACGAGGCAACACTCGGGCCGTGCTTGACGTTCTTGCGGCGAGCGTAGACGAAGTTGACGAACATCGGGATGATGGTGCCGCCGTCGTCACGCGCGAGCGAGCACATTTCGTGATACATCTCGCCGCGTCTTGTTTCGTCGAGTTCCGCCTTGGCCTGAAGCAGCAGTTCGTTGAAGCGCGCATTCTTCCAGTGCGCCTCGTTCCAGGCCGCGTCATCCTTGTAGGCGAGCGTGAACATGTTGTCCGGTGTCGGGCGTGCACCCCACTTGACGAACACCCAGGGCTTCTTGAGCCAGACATCCGACCAGTAACCGTCGTTTGCCTCGCGTACCGGTTTGATGTCGATGCCGGCTTTCTTCGCCTGTTCAGAGTAGAGCACGATCATGTCCACCGCACCCGGCAACACGCTGTCCGCGGCGGACAGGCTGACCGAAAGATTTTCCATACCAGCCTGCTTCAAGTGCCATTTGGCCTTTTCAGGATCGTATGTGCGCTGCGGGATATCGGACGGGAAGTAAGGCATGTTCGGCGAGACATGGAAATCGTTGCCCGGGATGCCGGTGCCGAAAACGATCTTCTCGACGATTTCCTCGCGGTCGATCGCCAGCTTCAGCGCCATGCGTACGTCGACATTGTCGAACGGTGCAACATCGCAGAACATTGGCAGTGTGATCGCCGATCCCGAAGGAATGTTGTCGAGTTCAACATCCGGATGACGCTGCAGCAGCGCCATGGTCTTCAGGTCCACGGATGAAATCGCATCCACATCACCGGTTACGAGTGCGGTCTGGCGGGCGTTCGGGTCGTTCAGGACGGTCATGTCAATCCGGTCGAACCACGCTCCCTCGCGGTGCCAGCCGTCGTGACGGACAAGGGTCGTTCCAATGCCGAATTCGTTCTGTTCGATCTTGTAGGGGCCGGCGCCGACACCGCTTTCCCAATCCACCGATCCATCGTCCTTTGCCGGCAGCATGACGAGATGGTAGTCGGTCATGATCCACGGCAGATCGGCGAAGCCCTGGTCGAGCTCGATCACGATGTGCTTGTCACCATCTACCTTGATGTCGACGACACTATCGAGGAGAGCCTTGGCAGCCGATGTCGATTTCTCGCCGCGATGGTGATTCAACGAAGCAACGGCGTCGTTTGCAGTAAATTTACGCCCATCGTGGAATACGGCATCGGTGTCGAGCTCGAACGTCCAGGTCTTGGCGTCCGGAGTTGCTTCCCAGCCGGTTGCCATGTCGGGGCCAAGGCCGTTTTCTTCCGTGATTTCCGTTAGATAACTGCGATGTGTGTGCGCCAGCTGAATGGAATAGACACTCTGATATGTGCCTGGATCGTGGTTGTCGCTCGTGTTGCCGTCGTGCACGCCGTAGCGGAACGTTCCGCCGCGCTTGGGTTGTGCCTTGGCTTGCGAAGTCCAAAGTCCGGTTGCAGTGGAGGCCGTTACGCCTGCGAGCATGGAGTATTGCAGGAACTCACGTTTGGAGATGCCGCCGGTACGGGCCGCTTTCTCAAGATTGTTCAGTAACTCCGGGTTTTTGGATTTTGTCATACTTACTCCCCTTATGGATTTTTTTCAGGCACAAGGCCTGCGAGTTTCCCAAATGTAGCTTCAGCATTTTTCCGGTATTTGCAAAGCTCATATGCGACATATAATCAGCAAAACACGAACACTGCCGATTCCGCTACCCTTTGGACGAAATTATTCCTTTCATTTTTTTTATCTTGACTAAATCCAATTTTTTCGCGTTGCGGCACAGGATTTGACCAGTTGCTTCAGTTTTGGGCAGCGGCACACATTCTGAGTACGTGTCGAGCTGTTAATATTATTGAATACTTTGGTAACATCTTGCAATGACCCTGAAATTAACATTATTTAACTTTTAGCATCATTATCTTCCAAGATTTCAGCCGCTTCCCGTCAATTGTGGCTAGAAAATTGTTGCGGTTCACACGGGAGTGTTGTGAGCGTTGAATCAGCATCGGCACTGTTCCCATGGGGCTTTTGAGCATGTCGACAGGCATTTCTCATCCTTCATGAAACTATTCCGGAAGATATTTTTCCGACCATTGTTCTGCGGCGGAGCCGTTGGCGATCATCGCGTCGATTTCCCGTGTCTCATAACCCAGTTCTGAGAGGATATCCCTTGTATGAGCCCCGTATTTGGGAGCCGGGCCGGGAACAACAACCTGTGCCTGTTCAGGGCGGACGGCATTGGGAGCAACAAGGTCAACCCATCGCCCCATGGGGTGCGCGTCATGACGGATCGCGCAGAAGGTACCGGAACGAATGTCGGTCTCACCCTCACTCTCCTTCTTGAGCGCTGCCTTTCGCGTTGCATGAAGAGAGCTTAGGGGCACAACGGCCGCCGCCGTTCCTGAAAAACGTTCAGCCCAGTACTTTATCGGTTGCTGCACAAAGCGAGTAGTCAGTGTCTCCTCAAGGTCGTTTTCTTGAGCATTGAGCAGGTCATGAAATTCAGGAACGTGGTTCAGACTGCTCTGCTGTAACGTAGGGGCCGCAAAGAACATCCAGCCGTCTGCTGCCTGATAGCACCTGTAGAACGGTCCCCATCCGCGCACATGACGACCCGAAGGTTCATCAAAGGGCGCCCGGCCGTTGAAATCGTACATGAATTGGGCCTGGATCAATTCACCGGCAGAAGCGAGCGACGCCCTGGCAATGCCGCCACAGCCAGTTACACGCAACCGTTCCAGGGCGGCTCCGAGCGCCGCACAACCGCAAAAACCCGCAAGGACGTCAATCGTGCCGAAATGTGCGTGTTCTTCCGGCGTATCCGGACCACCGCCAAATCGGGTCATGACGCCTGTAGCCGCCTGGGCCAGATCATCATAACCGAGATGGTCCGATTTCGGACCGCGAAGTGGTGCGCCGAAGGCGTCCAGTTGAACGAGTATCAGCTTTGGATTGATCTCGGCCAACCGCTCTTCGCTCAAACCAAGAGACAGACGCTGCTCGTCCGTTCCGTTCATTGTCACGACATCTGCCTCCGACACCAGTTTCCAAAGCGCGCTTTGGCCTTCGGCCGTGCGCAGGTTCAACAGGATGCTTCGTTTGCCACGTTGCGCCTGAAGCCCGAACACGACTGCATTCCACGGATCAACGGATGGCGAGACCGGTTGAACAAGGGTGACCTCCGCGCCAAAGCGCGCGACCGTCGAGCCGATGGTCGGCCCTGCAATCACGTTTGTCAGATCAAGAACTCTGAGCCCGTCCAGCCAGCCGCCAACTTTCGATTCCTGCTGCGTTCTTCGAGGTTCCAACAGAAGCTCAGGCAGGGCAGGGCGCATGTCGTCTGGCAATGGACCAGGCCGCTTGTTGACCGCTTCGCCATCACAAGATAGCCAGCAGATGTTTCCCATCTGACGCATTTTGCCATGGCGTGGGTCGTCGACTTCCAGGACCAGACCGGACTGAAGCGCGTGTGGGTCCTTCAGCCATTCCCGGGTGCTGCGCTGTGTGGTTGCAGGCGCTTTCGCGGCACCAAACAGCGTTTCCCATTCATGCGAGGGCCGGGTCAGGAACGCTGCTTTCATGGCATCCGAGATCCTGCCGCGATCTTGCGTCCCGACGGGATAATTTCGAAGGGCCCAGTCCGATGGCCAGTCGCTTCTATCGAGGTAAACGTCGAAATCCGGCAGATCCTTCAACAGCTCCTGCAGACCCAGGAGTTCCAGGACCCGGACCGGATGCGTCACGATCGAGCAGGCAACCACATAAAAGCCGCGCCCGTCCGCGCACATGTAGGTGCGATAAAAGGGGTCGAGAAACTCCGAAAGTTCCGGATAACTCAGATTGTTAGGCAGTCCAAGCCGCTCGCGGCGTTCCAATTCCAGTTCGCGTGGCGACTTGTAGCGATCCGGATAGTCCTCGATCTGCTCGCTGTTATAGACCAGCCCTTCGAACAGCGCCGATGCGAGTGGCACTTCGATATGATCACCGCCCAGTTGCTCCCGCGCGCGAAGCGCGAACAGGACCGACATTGCTCCGAATGCCGCGCCGTAGGCGGACGCCAGTCCGAGCGGTGTAAAGGACGGGTTGATGCCCATCAGACGGCGGTTAAGTCCCATATCCGTAAACTGACCGGTTCTTGCCGCGATCACGGCTTCCCAGGCAGCAATCTCCCGCAATTCCGGATCTGAGGATGCAAATCCTGGCAGCGACAAGGAGATGATCGCCGGATTGGCGCGGCGCAGAGATGAGGGGCCAACGCCAAGCCTTGCCATCACGCCGGGGCGAAAATTGTCGATGACAACATCTGATCTCGCTGTCAACTTCAGAGCCGTTAGACGGCCTTCTTCCGATTTGAGATCGAGCGTCAGCGCCCGCTTACCCCTGGAAATCATGTCGAAGACCGGGGCCTTCCATCGCGGGCCTCCGGGTGGATCGATCCGGATCACTTCGGCGCCAAGATCGGAAAGCATCATTCCGACCAGTGGCCCAGCCAGGTAGTGCCCGAAATCAAGCACCCTGATGTGCGAAAGCGGCCTTTCCTGCACGATAAGCCCTCCGACTTGTTCTCCTCGGGAAACAGATTATTTAAGCGGGGGAACAAAGCTGTGCCGATTCTGCCAAAAAGCTGTCCTTATCTGCCAATGCCTGACTTCAATGTGACAATTCTGCTCTCCGGGTCCTTCTCGAACATGGTATTGGCCTGTCTGCTGGAGCCTCTGCGGGTCGTGCGGGACCGCGCCGGAGCGGAGATCTGCTGGAAGATCGCGACAGAGGCAGACACCGAAGTCAGCAGTTCGAGTGGGATCAAGGTCTCTCCGGACACTCGCCTCGCAGATGCCGGGCCCGCGGATCTCGTGTTTCTGATCTCGGGAGACAAGTTTCGTGAGGGCAATGCGCTGATAGCGCTTCGCCGTTACCTTTCTTCACTCACTCGGGACTGCACGATCATCGCCGCGGACACAGGCGCCTGGAAACTTGCAATGTTGGGCTGTCTCGACGGACGTTCGGCAACCCTTCACTGGCAGTTGCTCGACGAGTTCGCCGAGACCTTTCCCAAGGTGCGTGTCCTGTCTGACCGTTTCGTCAAGGATGGCCGCTTCTGGACATGTGGCAGCGCGTCTGCCGCACTCGACCTGATCCTCAACTATATCGGTGACCGGTTTGGTCAGGCTGCTGCCTTCGATGCAGGGGCGATGTTCCTTCACGACAACGCACGCCGGTCAGGCGCTTCCGGTTTCGATCTGACGCTGGCATCGAGCGCACCGCACCAGCTGAAGCGGATAATCCGGGTGATGTCCGAAGCGTTGGAGCAGACGATGACGATCGCCGACATTGCCCGTGCCGTGAACATGTCCGAGCGATCGCTCCATCGCCTCGTTATCGAGAAACTGCAGATGCCTCCAGGGAAATACTACCTGCTCATGCGCCTTGACCGGGCAAGGCAGCTTGTCCTCTTTAGCGATCTGTCCCTGAACGATATTGCACTGCGCTGCGGTTTTGCCGGTGCCTCGACCCTGATCCGAAGCTTCAAGGCACATCGCGGGGTGGATCTGAGGAGCTTGCGCAATCGAGGATGATGCGTTTTCGGCCGGGAGGAGTTCCTGTTGATCGCCGAATAATGCGGCAATGTCGGAAAATGCGCCCCGTGTTCGGTTTCGGACAGGAAAATGCGGCTCCGAACGAGCAGGCTGGAGTCAAAGCAGACCAGAATTCGGAGACATTCATGAGTGTTGCAGCTCGCAGCCGTAGCGGTGGCCGGGCAGGCCGCAGGGCCCTTCGGACCGCTCCCGACCACGACATGCTACCCGGACTTGCCCGGAACCTGCCGCTGTGCGAACCACTCGATGAAGATCAGATCCGGAAACTCGACGACGCGTCGATGTCGATCTTGGAGGATGTCGGCATCATCTTTCGTGATCCGATCGCTCTGGACGATTGGAAGAAGGCCGGCGCCAGGGTCGATGGAGAGAGGGTTTATCTTGACCGCGAGCATGTACGCGAACTGATCAGGACCATTCCCTCCAGTTTCACCTATCACGCCCGCAACCCGAAGAAGAACGTTCCCGTAGGTGGCAATCGAACGATCTTCGTTCCGATGACCGGTGCACCCTTCCTGCGTGACCTGGACGGCGTCCGGCGCAATCCGATGCTGGATGACCTGGCCATGTTTCACAAGCTGAGTCACATGCTTCCGGCGATCCACTCCAGTGCACACCACATCGTGGAACCTTACGACCACCCTATCAGCCACCGCCACCTCCGTATCACCTATTCCTCGATGAAACATTCTGACAAGACATTCATGGGCATGACGACCAGTCCGAAGAATGCGGAAGACGTCATGGACATGTGCGCGATCCTGTTCGGCGAGGAATATCTGGAAAATCATCCGGTCACGACCGGAAACTGTAACGGAAACTCACCGCTTGTCTGGGACGAGACCATGCTCGGCGCCATGCGGGCCTTCAGCAAGCGGAACCAGCCCGTTCTTTGCTCACCCTTTGTGCTTGGTGGCGCCAATACACCAGCATCTGTCGTTCCGGCGGTGGCGCAGCTCAACGCGGAGGCTCTCAGCGCACTCGCCTATACCCAGGTGATCCGCAAAGGTGCGCCTGCAATATACGGGCACTACCTGTCGACGGTCTCCATGAGATCCGGCGCTCCGATGGCCGGTACGCCTGAAATCAGCCTGATGAATTTTCTCATCGGGCAACTGGCCCGGTACTATGACGTCCCGTGGCGCAGCTCGGGATCACTCGGCGGTGCGAAAACCTTCGACGCGCAGGCCGGATACGAAAGCGCCACAACCCTGAACGCGGTCATCCATGCAGGTGCCAACTACATCTGGCATGCGGCGGGCTGGAACGAGGCCGGCATGCATTGCTGCGTTGCCAAGTTCATCGTTGATGCCGAACAGTGCGCGATGGTCTATCGCATGGCGGAGGGGCCTCGCTGGGACGATTTCGACGAGGCACTCGCCGCGGTGCGTGATGTCGGCCCGGGCGGTCACTACCTTGGCCATCCCCACACCCAGGAGAACTTCCAGCGGGCTTTCTTCATGCCGGACATGTTCGACAACAATTCGATCGAACAATGGAAGGCAGAAGGGGAAGTCGAGATTACCGAGCGGGCCCTGAAACAGGCCAGAAAGCTTTTGTCCGAATATCAGGAGCCGAAACTCGATGACGCCAGAAACGAGGCATTGCTCGATTATATTGCCCGCCGCGAGCGCGAAATTCCGGCGGAAGACGCCCTGAACCAGGACTACTGACCGTCGCCGGGGGAGGCGTCTTGTCCTTCCCGTTGTCTTCACTGAATTTCGGAATGCCAGATGAAAATCAAATCGGTCGAGATATTTCGCCACGATCTTCCGGTGAAGAACGGGCCATACACGATGGCCAATGCAGAGGTCTGGGCTCTGGAATCGACATTGGTCAAGCTCGTTGCCGACAACGGCAAAGTCGGCTGGGGTGAGACATGCCCGGTTGGACCGACATATGCCGAGGCACATGCGCGCGGCGCGCAGGCAGCGCTCAGGCAATTGGCCCCGGCATTGATCAGCAAAGAGATCCAGCCGCTGACAATCAACAGGCTCATGCATGGTCAGCTCAACGGGCACAATTATGCCAAGGCAGCAGTCGACATTGCCATCCATGATCTGTTGGCAAGACACTACGATATCCGGGTTGCCGATCTGCTGGGCGGGGCGACACGGGAACGATTGCCGTCTTACTACGCGACAGGTGTCGGGGCGCCCGACGACATCGCAAGGCTGGCAGCGCAAAAACGGGATGAGGGATACCCGCGTCTGCAGATCAAGGTCGGCGGCCGTCCCGTGGAACTCGATATCGAAACGATCCGCAAGGTCTGGGAAACGGTTTCAGCGTCGGGCATGCGGCTCGCCATCGACGGCAACCGGGGATGGACAACACGCGACGCGCTGCGTGTGAGCCGGGAATGCCAGGACATTCCGTTCGTGATGGAGCAACCCTGCAACAGGATCGAGGATCTGGAAAAGATCCGGCCGCAGGTTTCCCACGGCATTTACATGGATGAAAGCGGCGTCGATCTTGCCACCGCAATCCAAGCCGCAGGACGCGGGCTGGTAGACGGTTTCGGCATGAAGGTAACGCGGATCGGAGGTTTGCAGCAGATGGCCGCATTCAGGGATGTCTGTGAAGCATTCAATCTGCCCCATACATGCGATGATTCCTGGGGTGGTGACATCATCGCGGCCGCCTGTACCCACATAGCCGCCACTGTGAAGCCGTCGCTCCTTGAAGGTGTCTGGCTTGCCGCACCCATGATCGAAACGCCCTATACGACAAGTGAAGGCGTGAAAATTCGCGAAGGCCACATCCGATTGCCGCAGGGCGCCGGACTTGGCATTGAGGTGAACGAAGCACTGTTCGGTGCACCCATCGCCTCGTTCTGACCGGGAGATCTCACATGCGATTTTCAGAAAAGCGTGCTCTGGTGACCGGAGCCGCAGGCGGCATCGGTCAGGTAATCACGAAGATGCTACGGGCCGAGGGTGCAAGAGTGGCTGCCGCTGACCGAAACTGCGATGGCGTTGATGCCGATGTGTTATTCGCCGGGAATCTGTTGGATGCAGCTTACGCCGACAGGCTGCCGGAGGTAACGGCGGAGGCACTCGGCGGTCTCGATATCATCATCAACAACGCGGGCGTAATTTCCAGGGGGCCGGTGACTGAAACCAGTGATGCCGATTGGACGCTTTCGGTCGGTGTCAATGTGGAGGCACCTTTCCGAATCTGTCGTGCAGGCATTCCGATTATGGCTTCATCCGGTGGCGGCGCGATCGTCAATCTTGCATCGTGTTGGGGCGTGCACGCCGGTCCGAACCACGCGCTTTATTGCATGACAAAGGCCGCGATTGCCTCTCTGACCCGGTGTATGGGTCATGATCATGCCCATCAGGGGATCAGGATCAATGCGGTTTGCCCGAACGAAGTCGACACGCCGATGTTGCGTTCCGGTTTCGAACAACGCGGTTTTGAGCCGCAATCGGCAATCGAGGAACTCGGCAAGACTGTTCCACTCGGACGGGTCGCCAAGCCCGCCGATATTGCAGAGGTCGTGTTGTTTCTTGCGTCCGACGCAGCCCGCTACATGTGTGGATCCCTTGTCGAGGTCAATGGCGGAAAGTCGGTCTCATGAATCGGTTCGAAGGCAAGGTCGCCATCGTTACCGGAGGGCGCAGCGGGATCGGCAGGGCAATTGCCATGCGGCTGCGCGACGAGGGCGCCCGGGTGTTCACCGCACAGCGAGGTGACGATCCTGACTTCGAACATGTGCCGGCGGATTTTGCAGATTTGGCTATCCCCGAACGCGTTGTCAGTGAAATTGCCGCGCGCGCAGGCCGATTGGATGTGCTCGTCAACAATGCGGGGATCATGCAGGAAGCCGTCATCGAAGAGATGGATCTTGACGACTGGCAACGCTCTCTAAATGTCAATCTCACAGCTCCGTTCCTGCTGATCAAGCACGCGCTGCCGCATCTCAGAAAAAGCCGCGGTGCCATCGTGAATGTGGGATCCATCGAAGGCATCGGCTGCAATGAGCATCACGCGGCCTATTCCGCGTCGAAAGCCGGGCTGCATGGATTGACGCGCGCGGTGGCTGTTGATCATGGCAAGCATGGCATCAAGTGCAATGCCGTCGCGCCGGGCTGGATCGATACCGACCTCAATCTCGATTTCATCAACGCGATGCCGGATCCGGACGCCTTCAGGCGGAATGTCGGTTCTCTCCATCCGGTTGGACGAACCGGAAAACCGGCAGAAGTGGCCGCCCTTGTTGCATTCCTCGCTGCTGAGGAGAACGGATTTGTCACGGGGCAGACTTATGTCGTGGATGGCGGGCGAATGACCCGCTTGAGCCTTCCCTGAGCCGAAGCAGTTCTCTTGAAGTCTGTCCATCAATTGATTCAACATGCGATGGATGCACTCTAGATTATGGTCTCCGGCTGACGTTGGTACACTGCACGAATAGCTGATTTCATAGAATTGATCAGGTTCGCATCCTGTTGTTCACCGACACCGACAACAAGTTTGGATGAAGGAGTTGGCGTAAATCCGTGAACCTCGTCGAGGATCGTCATCGAACCGTCGATCGAGGAACGACCGAGCAGACCGACAGCGACACCTGCCTCTACTGCCGCCTTTACTCCTGCCACGCTCTGGCTGGAATAGGCAACGCGGAAGGCTTTGTCACTCGCGGAAAGGGATTTGATTGCCGCGTCCCGCCACCAGCAGGCACGGTCGAACAACGCCACCGGCAGAGGATCTGTCTCCAGAAGGTTCCTGTGCTTGCTGCTGACCCAGTGCGTGGTGTCCTCGAATACGACCTCTTCGCTTGAAGAGGGGTTTTGGACCTCGTAGACAGCGAGATCAAGTCTGCCGCTGGACAGCATTGACGGAAATTCCGGGCTCAATGAGCAGGTGACGTCAAGCTGAACCTGCGGGTTCGCCTGAACGAATCTTCCGACGATCTGCGTCAGTTTTGTCCTGCCGTGATCGTCCGGGATTCCAAGCCGCAATGTCCCGCTCAGGGACGTGGACGTGAGATCGCGCAGCGTTGCATCCAGCCTTGCAGTTACCTCTCTTGCCACCGGAAACAATTGTTTTCCCGCATCCGTTAATGTGACACCGCGGCCGGTTCTGTGGAACACCGGTTGGTCGACAATCTGCTCGAGCCGCGCCATCTGGAGGCTTATCGCGGACTGAGACCTTCCGATCCTCAGCCCGCCCTCCGTGATGCTGCCCGTTTCGGCAACGGCAAGAAAAGTGCGCAAGAGATCACTGTCGAGATGTTGCATCTGTTTTACCAATATCAGAAATTAAAGATATTCGTTTTTCTTATGAATGATTTGCTTCTATCGTGCAACCACAAACGATAGGAGCAAAAAATGGATGTCCGTGACACTGCATTGACCGCAATCAGGATCCGGTCGCTTCGACTGGCTGGTTGCATCGCTCTGATGATCCTGCCAGTTGCCATCTGGCCGGGGTTTTTCTGGGAAGGTTTCAAATTCTCGATCCTTGGCATTGTTGCCGTCTCGCCACTTGTGGTTCCGGGAATTGCGCTGACGGCGTGGATCATCGCCAGCGGCGCAGACGGCAAGATAAGGCTTGCGTTCGAGGGAAATCACGGTCGCTCCATTCTTATGGCATCGTTGATCGGGGCAATTACGCCGGTCTGTGGCGTCACCGTGCTTCCGCTTATGGCGGGACTTCTGGGAGCCGGCGTTCCGCTGGCACCCGTGATGGCATTCTGGCTGTCGTCACCGATCACTGATCCGGCGATGCTGGCGACAACAGCGGCAACACTTGGAATGCCGTTTGCGATCGGCAAGACGCTGGCAGCCTTCGGCATGGGTCTGCTTGGCGGCCTGGTGACGTCGCTGGTTTTTCGACAACAAAGCGGCATTACTGCTTTGAGAAACAACAGACTGACAGTTTCATCTTCCGCCTGTGCCTGCGGACAGGAAAACGGTTTCAATCCGTATGTCTGGCGGGACAGTGAAAGAACTGCCATCCTGAAAAGGCAGGCATATTCGACAACGCGCCTCATCCTGATCTGTCTGATACCGGCCTTTTTTGCCGAATATGCACTCAATACAGCCCTCACGCCCGGAGCGCTTGCGACCTATGTCGGAAATGACAATTGGTGGTCGATACCCATGGCGGTCTTTGTCGGAGCACCGGCATACATTGACGGCTATGCGGCTCTGCCCTTGACCCGCGCCCTTCTGGACAACGGCATGGCAGCAGGTGCCGCAATGGCGTTTCTGGTTGCAGGAGGGGTGGTCAGTATCTGGGGCGCACTTGCGATTTTCCCGGTTCTGCGGCTGAAGCCGTTTCTGCTGTACCTGGTGCTGGCGGTGATCGGGTCGCTTTTGTCCGGTTACCTTTTCGAGTGGTATTTCCGAACCGCTTAATCGATCTACTCTGCCGCCGCCCGCCATTCCTTCCAGCGCAGGACCATGTTGGCTCCGATCTCGCGGAAGGGCTGCGGCGGCAGTTTCGTCGGCGAAGCCTCCGTGCCAAAGTGGCGGGTGATTTCACTGGAAACACCAAAGGCAAGATCTGCAGCGCCAATTCCGGTAAGGGTTCCGCGCGCTGTGCCGAGGCCGTTCTGTACACAGCCGGAAAAAACACTGTCTTCCAGTTCCCGCATGACAGCCACCGAATTGAGACTGAGGCACAGATGCCCAGCCCACCGGTATTCCATTTCCATTCCTGCAAGCTGCGGAAACCGTTGATCGAATTTCCGCTGCATCACGCCTGCCGCCCGCTCCAGGCTTTTCGGCTCAGGACGCATGTTCGATTTCAGAAGCGCGCAGGTGCGCGTCACGATCCGGTTGCCGCCCTGAGCAGTATCGATGCGGCGCATTGTCGTTCCCATCGGATCCGAAGGCGTCACGCCCCATCTCGGGGAGCCGCCCAGCCTGGAAGCGGCGTCGGCGTCCAGTTCCGGCGTCATGACCGCAAACAGGAAGAGTTGCATCAGCCGGTCGCGTTCAAAGCCGAAGCTTTCCAGGTGGCCGTTCACGGTCAGTATTATCTTCTGTGTTGCAATGTCGCCTTCGGGCGTAACGACCTTCCACGCGGTTCCCTGGCGCAAAAAACGATGTACGGGACTATGTTCGAAAATGCGGATACCGACACGCCGCAACCCGTCTACCAGCCCGCGAACATACCCCGCGGGCTGAAGCATGACGGTGCCGGGCGTATAGAGCCCGGAAAGATAGTGACGGCTCCCGGTGATCTCCGTCATCTGTGCAGCATCCAGCATGTCAAAGGCCTCGCCGAGATCATGGAGATGCGTTGCATAGCTTTCGTTGTGCTGGACAGCCTTGGCGCTGGCAGCACCGTTGATCTTGCCTGCACGATCAAAGAAATTCGGATTGATGCCGTAGTCTTCAACCGCGTCGCCGGCAAAAGCGATCGCCTGCCGGTTCAAGGATGTGATCGCCTGGTCATCACCCGCACCTGCATAATCTTCCGAATTCAGCTCGTGCGGCAAATCGATCATGAAGCCTGAATTCCGGCCGGCGGAACTTTCCGCAATTCGGCAGGCATCCAGAACGGCAATTTTCAGGGCAGGATCAATCTGCGTCAGGCGCCTTGCTGCAGACAACCCCGCAAAACCCGCGCCGATGACGACAACATCGGCGGTTGTCGAGCCCGCCAGGGTCTGTGGCGCGGGTTGGTCCGCCAGTATCCGGTTCCAGGCCGCGGGTCCTGGCAAGTCCGGCAACGTCTTGGCGGACCAGGTAGATTTCATCCGACGGCCTCGTCCTCGTCGTCGGACAGGTCCAGCCAGATCGTTTTGATCTGCGTGTACTGGTCGTGGGCAGCTAGGCTGTTGTCACGGCCGCCAAAGCCGGACTGTTTGAAGCCGCCGAACGGTGTCGCGATATCGCCTTCACCGAAGCAGTTGACGGTGACGGTTCCTGCGCGAATGGCACGCGCGCCGCGCAGGGCCTTTTTCGCATTGGCTGTGAAGATCGAAGCGGCCAGTCCGTATTCGGTGGAGTTCGCCAGCTCGATTGCCTCGTCGAACCCCTTGACGGACATGACATTCAGAACAGGGCCAAAGATTTCTTCCTGCGCAACGCGTGACTCATTCGAGGCTTCCAGAATGGTCGGTTCGACAAAGGCACCGTCATGCGCCTTGCCGCCCATCAGTACGGTCGCCCCGGTCTCCAGATAGGAACAGACCTTGCCGAAGTGATCCGATGACACCAGTGCCCCGACCCGGTGCTCGGGATCAAGCGGGTCGCCCATGGTCCACTCCCGGGCATGTGCGAATATCCGCTCCAGCAGTGCGTCCTTGATCTCCTCCTCGACGATCAGGCGTGAGCTTGCCGAGCAGTTTTCGCCCATGTTCCAGAACGCACCATTGACCACGTGGGCGGCAACGCGGTCGAGATTTTCAGCATCCCTCAAAACGACGCTCGGGTTCTTGCCTCCCATTTCCAGAACCACTTCCTTCAGGTTGCTGTCCGCCGCATACCGCAGAAACTGCCGTCCGGTCTCGGTCGAACCGGTGAAGGAAATCATGTCGACATCCATGTGCCGGCCGAGCGGTTCGCCGACTTCGGGGCCGGTACCTGGAACAATATTCAAGACACCGCGCGGAATACCGGCTTCCATTGCAAGTTCGGCAACGCGCAAGGCAGTCAGCGAGGTTTCTTCAGCCGGCTTCACCACGACCGAACACCCTGCTGCCAGTGCCGGTCCGATCTTCCAGGCAAGCATCAGCAGCGGGAAGTTCCAGGGAAGAACAAGGCCGACGACACCGACCGGTTCGCGCACGATCATGGCGATATGATCGTCGGAAGCCGGCGAAACCTGATCATAGATCTTGTCGATGGCTTCCGCATGCCACTTTAGGCAGCTGATCGTTTCGGGAACATCGACAGTCTCGCAGTCGAATATTGTCTTGCCGCTGTCGAGGCTTTCCATCACCGCAAGCTCTCGCCGGTTGCGGGTCAGCAGTTTGGCAAAGCGGATCAGGATGTCCTTGCGTTCCGATGGATGCAGTTTCGACCAGCGTCCGTCGTCAAAGGCTTCGCGTGCCTTCACAACGGCGAATTCGACGTCCTCGGCGCCGCAGGCCGCGACCTCAGCAAGGGTGTCGCCCGTCGCGGGATTGAAGGTTGAAAATGTCTTGCCGGAATGCGCGGGCCGGTAGCTGCCGTCAATGAAAGCGCTGGTCGGCAGAGCAAGTTTGGCCGCGAGCGATTTGTATTCCTCGCGCGTCAGAAGATCCGTCATGCTCATGCTCCCGCCGTAATGTCTTCAATTGTGGATTTCAGAACCCGGACGACCTGTTCCAGCTGCCGCTTGTCGTCCTTGTTGAGCGCTTTCAGCGGCGGGCGTGGCGGACCTGCCTCGAGGCCGGTCATTTCAACACCGTGCTTGACGCATTGAATGAACTTTCCACCCTGCTCGAGGACACGCATCAACGGCATCATCGCCGACATGATCCTTCGACCCTTGGAAAAGTCGCCTTCGACAGCACAGGCCTTGTAGAGCGCGACATGTTCGTGCGGCAGGAAGTTCGATCCGGCACAGACCCAGCTGCGCGCACCCCAGGCAAAAAACTCCAATGCCTGGTCGTCCATGCCGCAGGACATCTGGATGTGCGGATAATCTCGTGCCAGAAGGTGTACCCGGTTGATGTCGCCTGAGCTTTCCTTGATCGCGCAGACGTTGCGCGAGCGGCCGACGCGGTCGAGAAATTCCTCGCCCATGTTGACGCCCATCCGACCCGGGTAGTTGTAGAGCATGATCGGCAGGTCCGCCGCCCTGTCGATGGCCAGCACATTCAAGGCGTTTTCCCGCTCCGTGGGCACTGCGTAGGGCGGGGTTGCAACAAGAAGGGCATCTGCACCCATTCCCGCACTCCCTTCGGCCAGGGCGATCGAATCCGGCGTCCGCATGGTGCCGGTGCCGACAATGAGAGGGAGGCGTCCGGCGAGTTTGTCCTTCGTGAACCGGGCGAGTTCGAGACGTTCTTCTACCGTCTGGGCATAGTTTTCGCCGGTCGAACCGCCGGAAATCAGACCCTGTACGCCACTGTCCACCAGATGATCGATCACTCGTTCCAAGGCGCTCCACACGACGTTGCCGCCGTCGTCATAAGGGGTGACCACAGGCGTATAAATGCCTTCGAAAGCCATTTTGGGTGTCATGTGTTCCTCATGCGGATGTCTGTTTCGCCGTTGCACCCAGCGGTGCGCCGAGAGGTGCTTCCAGCCCGTCAGGCATCACGAACAATTCGATCTGGTCGCGCGACAGGGCCCAGTGTTCCAGCGCCAGATCACTTGCCCGGTCCTCGTCACCGTTTTCGATGCAGGCGATCATTTCGTCATGCTGCTGGCAGGCAAGGGCAAGCCGGTCATCCTTCGCACCGGATTTCGGACGAAAAAACGTCATGGCTATGCGTGTGTGATCGATCAGGAGCCGGTCAAGGCTCGCCAGGAGGTAGCTGTTGTCCGCCATTTGCCCGGTGATCCGGTGGAACTTGTCGTTGGTGAGCGCACGGTCCGTTGTATCGCCTGTTCTCAAGGCGGTCCGGAAGGCTTCCTGCGCGCTTTTGAGATCTTGGATCTGCGAAGGCCTGGCATTTTGAACGGCAAGCCGCAGGACGGCACTGTAGATCAGTGGCGCTGCGAGAAAGAAGTCTCGCAGTGTGTAATGCGACATGTCGGAGACACGTGCACCTCGGTTCAGCTGCAGCGTGACATAGCCTTCCCCCGAGAGCTGCTGCAGCACCTCGCGCAAAGGTGTTCGCGACAGGCCGTATCGGTCGCACAGCTCACTCTCCTCCAAAGCACTGCCCGGCTGGCGCTCAAGCGTTAGTATTTCGCGCTTCAGATCCTCATAGGCAACCGATTTGGCTGTGCCGCGCACGTTGGGCATGGAACCGCTCCGTTTCGATTTTTGTTGACCTGCTTGTATACATGATGAATACAATAGCAACACAATAATTATACAAACGCATCTGCCGCCTTCATGAGCACGAGGCGACAGAGGCCGGAGAAAAGCGACATGTCCCGCACAATCGACGTCACCTTTCTTTTGCTTGATGATTTTTCCCACATTGCTTTCTCCTGCGCGGTCGAGCCACTCAGGATTGCCAACCTTCTTTCAGGCAAGGAGTTGTATCGTTGGCAGCTGGTGTCGCCTTCGGGAGAAAGCGCGACCTGTTCAAACCGAACTGTCACCCTGGTTGATCAGGGTCTTGAACCATTGCCGTCAAGAAGCAGCCTTTTTCTGATTTCGGGTTTGAATGTCGGGGAAAGGGCTTCTGCGGACGTTCTGTCCTTCATTCGCCGGGAACGGTCCCGCGGAACCCGGATCGGTGCGATCTGTTCCGGGGCATTTGTCCTGGCCAAGGCAGGCCTTCTGGATGGCAGGCGTGCAGCAATGCACTGGGCTTTCCATGACAGTTTTCAGGAGAATTTTCCCGAAGTCGAGCTGGTGCGCAATGTGTTTGTTGCCGATGAAACCTTCGTTACTGCCTCCGGCGGGACAGCAGCGACAGACCTGATGCTGCACCTGATCGGAGAAACGCACGGGATGGATCTCGCCATGGCGATCGCCGACCAGATGGTCTATTCGGGTGTTCGTCCGGCACATGCCACTCAGCAGATATCTGTGCAGGCGCGCTACGGTATCCGAAATCCGCACATTGCCGAGGCGATCCGGTTGCTCAATGAAAGCGCACCGTATTTCATGCCGACCTCCGAGATCGCACGCCGTATCGGTATTTCAACACGACAACTGGAAAGACTGTTCCAGAAGCATCTGAAGATGTCGCCGAAGAAATATGCGATAAACCAGAAGCTCACCAAGGCCCGGAACCTGCTCCTTCAGACCGAACAGTCGATTTCGGAAATCGCTCTGGCCTGCGGCTACGAGTCTCCATCCCATTTCATTCGTACCTATCAGAACCGCTTCGGCGTGACCCCGCACAATCAGCGGGTCTTCACGCAAGGCGGCCAATCCGTCCACCAGATGGCGTGAATCATCCGGCTCTCCTCACTTCGGATAGATCAGTTCATCGGCAAACAGCTTCAGTACGTTGGCGACGTTGTGGTCACCCTCGGCGCGCGCCTTCTTGGAGATATCCGTAAGCAGGGCGCGGGCAAGCATGGATGGTTTGCCGATGCGTAGCGCAGCCTTGAAGACAGCCTCTGCTTCCGCCTGTGTTGTACCGGTCTTGGCAGCGACGCTCTTGCAATATTCCTCCAGGCCGCGCCTGGCATCCTTCTGCCCCTTGCGCCAGTGGGTTTCAAGCTTGTCGGGATCCGTCCGCCATTGTTCGGGAGCTTCTTCGTTGCGCTTGACGAATGTCGGACAGCTCACCGGCTTCATGCCGCCGAAGACCCAATAGGTCGTGTAGTAGGCCATGCTGATACCTCCGTAGACCCGTGCGCCGGAATCCATGGCGTGGCCAAGTGCACGATAGAATCCATAGACCATCAGGAAGGGTGCCAGCATGCTCATGTATCCGAATACGGTGGCGGCGGCAGAGCCGGCAGCCGCGAATGTGAGCGACATTTTCACGATCTTGAAGCCATTCAGTCCGATCGTGATCAGCTTCTCGCGCTGTTCGACCGTCAGGCCGGCGCCACCATCCGTATAGGCGCCCTTGTTGGCTTTCCAGATGTCTTCCAGGATCTGCCGGTAGTAGGTTTCTTCCTGGGAGGTAATACTCTGTGTTGCCTTGATCTTGTCGATCGTGCTGTCAATGACGTCTTGCTTGGTGATGGCTCCGCCCTTGCCCTTTTCATCGTCTTCCTCAGGCTGGGGGCCTGGATCGGGCGGAAACTCTGGGATGGACATCTGGGCCCATACACCTTCCGAAGATGGATCGTTCAGCGCGATGATCGTTTTTGCCGCTGGATCGACGCGGGCATCGGGCCAGCGAAAGCCGAGCACGGATTTCTGAAAGTCCTTGATCATCCCTCGGGTCTTTGAACCGGACTGGCCGTCCACCACGAGCGGAATGCGCGGTGAGTGCATGAGGTCGTTGAGCCGTTGCTGGACAGCGACAACGTCCGGCGCGCGGTTCTGGCCACTTCGGCCAACAGAGGCAGTGATCCCGATTGAGGAATAGATCGGCATGGCGGGTATCCCGGAAAAATGTTGCAAATTGCCGCCGGATCTACGTAACCGTTCAGATCAGATGGCGTATGATGATCAAATAATCTTCCAAATATCTACAAGGCGAGGCGTTAAAAGAAGTTTTGATACTCCTTCAACTTAGGAACAGAAATACTCACTTCCAACATTTAGTTTGTATCATTTGTATCTAATGTAACCGGCATGTAAGCCATGTACGGAATGCCCGAATGCATTGCCGAAAACACAGAAAGCCGGAACGCCAGATCGACGCCAGTGTCGTCGCCCGGACGCGCGTGTGAGCCTCGGGCAGCAAAAGCGCCTCAAGGAAACACGGCGGCTTTGACCCGCATGCTGCAGGGAATTGTCAAGCGAGTGCGCTAGGCGCGCATGTTTGCCCCGTTCGCGTCATAGATCGGAGATCCCAGGATTTCTGCGTCGAAGAACTCTCCTAGAATTTCTACCTGCAGAGAAGTCCCCGGCGTGCTGTATTCCGTGGAAACATAGCCCATTGCCATCGAACGCTGGACATGGTGCGCAAAACCGCCGGAAGACACATATCCGACTGCAATACCGTCCTTCAGGATCGCCTCATCAGTCGACACGTCTATCCCGTCGACATCGATCGTCATGGTCACGAGCTTCCGCTTGACACCCTCGTCGCGGAAAGCTTGCGTCGCTTTCTTGCCGACGAAGTCCTTTTTCCAGTTGATGAAAATGTCCATGCCGCTTTCGACGGCGTTGAAATCGGGCCGATAGTCTTGCGTCCACACGCCCCAGCTCTTTTCCAGGCGCATCGACATGAGGGCACGCGCGCCGTACCAGCGATAGCCGAGATCAGCGCCGGCAGCCTCGATGGATTCGGCGAGACGGAGCAGGTATTGAGGGCGGCAATAGATCTCGTAGCCGAGTTCGCCTGAAAAGCTGATCCGGTTGAGAATGGCCGGTACGCCGGCGACAAAGCTCTGGCGTACATCACGGAACCTGAAGGCTTCCGCCGAAATGTCTTCACGCATCAGCCGTCGCAGCAACTCGCGGGAAATCGGCCCTGACAATGCGACGCCGTGCCAGTCGTCGGACACGTTGGCATAGGACACATCCTCCGGCAGATCACGCTCGAACCACCGTCGATGCGCTTCCTGCATTGCTCCCGATCCGAACAGCATGAAGTGCCCTTCCTCGAGGCAAGCTACAGTCAGGTCGCCGTAAAGCCGGCCGGCTTCGGTCAGCATCGGCGTCAGCGTCAACCGGCCCGGCTTGGGTACATGGCCTGCCAGAACGCGGTCAAGATAGGCACGCGTACCGCTTCCCTTGAATTCATGCTTGGCGAAATTGGCGATCTCGATCCCGCCGACCGCCTTGCGCACGGCATTCACTTCCCGGGCAACATAATCGTGACTGCGATTGCGCTGAAAGGTTGGGTCCTCTTGCGCATCCTCAGGCCCGTCGGCGAACCAGAGCGCATTTTCCAGACCGAAGCCCTGTCCCATCACGGCGCCTTTGGCAACCAGTCGGTCGAACAGTGCAGTCGTCTTCTGACGGCGCCCCCTGGGCAGCGTCTCGTTCGGAAATGTCATGACGAAACGGCGTTCGTAATTCTCGGTCGATTTGACGGTTCCCCAGTCAGGTGTTGCAAAGTCGCCGAAGCGGGCGACATCCATTGCCCAGACATCGATCGAAGGTTCGCCGTCGATCATCCACTCCGCCATGGTCAGGCCGACACCGCCACCCTGGCAGAACCCCGCCATGACGCCGACGGCGCACCAGTAGTTGCGCATGCCCGGTACGGGACCGATCATCGGATTGCCATCGGGGCCGAAAGTGAAGGGACCATTGACGATGTTCTTGATGCCGGCATTGCCCATGGCCGGAATACGCTCGAAGGACATTTCGAGACGGTCCGCAACACGATCGATATCCGGCGGCAGCAATTCATGACCGAAGCTCAAGGGGGTTCCGTCAACCTTCCAGGGAGTGCCCTTCGGTTCATAGGTCCCGAGCAGCATGCCGTGACGCTCCTGACGGAAATAGATATTGGCTTCATAGTCGATCCCGGCAGGCAGTCGCCCTGGCTCGCCCTGCTTCATCCTTTCCTCGATCTCCGGGATCGTTTCGGTGATCAGATAGTGGTGCTCCATGGGCTGCACCGGCAGGTGCACGCCTTGCATGATGCCGACTTCCCGAGCCCACAGGCCACCGCAATTGACGATATGTTCGGCGTTGATGACGCCTTTGGGAGTGGTCACATCCCAGGATCCGTCCGTGCGCTGTGTCGTTGCGGTTGCCGGCGTATGGGTAAAATACCGGCGCCGTGATGTCGCGCTGCCTTGGCGAAGGCATAGGTCGCGCCTGACGGGTCGAGATCACCGTCCTGATCGTCCCAGAGTGCCGCATGGTAGTGTTTCGGGTCGATCAGCGGATGGCGTTTTGCAACTTCCTCGGGACTGATGAATTCCTGGGAGAGGCCCATGTAGCGCGCCTTGGATCGTTCACGCTTGAGATAGTCGTACCAGTCCCTGGTCGATGCCAGGTAGAACCCACCGGTGATGTGAAGTCCGACGCTGTGCCCGGAGATCTCCTCGATTTCCCGGTAGAGATCAATTGTGTAGGACTGCAAGCGCGAGATGTTCGGGTCGGAACTGATGGTATGAATCTGTCCTGCCGCGTGCCAGGAGGATCCGGAGGTCAGCTCGTCACGTTCCAGGAGCACGACATCCTTCCAGCCGAACTTCGCCAGGTGAAACAGGATCGAGCAGCCGACGACCCCGCCGCCGATCACGACGACCCGCGCGTGACTTGGCAGTTTCTTGCCGCCACCGGATTCGTCTTTCTGGATCTCGGGCATCTCGGATCTCCTCAATTGAGTGGCAGTCGCCTGAACCGGCCAGGCAGTGCGGGGTCGCGAAAATGGTCGAGTGGCCCGTTTTCGAGCAGGTGCCGATGCCAGTGCGCCAAGGCATCACGGTCCAGTGTGACACCAAGCCCGGGTCCTTCGGGAACGGCGATCACATTGTTGGTCTGCCGGAACGGGCCACCCTCGATGACGTCACCGACCTGCCAGCGGAACAGGGATTGACTCGGCTCGGTTATCCAGGGCATGGCCGCAGACATATGCAGATAGCCGGCGGTCGCGATCCCGGCATCACCGGAATAGCACCAGAAGCCGACACCCATGGCTTCGCAGGCGCCGATAAAGCGGACAGTCCTGGAGATACCGCCAAGCACTGCGAAATTGGTGACAATGTAGTCCGGTGCGCCAAGTGCGACGGCGCGACGGATGTCCGGAGCATGCGTCGATATCCGGATGGG
>NZ_KI928930.1:355906-381310 GCF_000521215.1 Labrenzia sp. DG1229
TCCGGATGGAGGAATGCCTGCGGAGTTCGGCCATCTCCCCGAATGTGGCGACCGGGTCCTCGTAGTTGCGGATGTCGCAGGGTTCGATTTCGCGGAAGATCCGGATCGCAGTCGGCAGCGACCACTGCATGTTGCTGTCCAGCCTGATCATGTCTTGCGGCCCGAGTGCGGCACGCAATCGCTTGACGGTCTCGATTTCCAGGCTCGGGTCACCCAGTATCAGCTTGCCTTCGAACATGGTGGCACCGTGTTCCTCGCGCATGCGGACGCAATAGTCGGCGATCTCCTCCGGACGCATTTCTCCGCCCTCGCGAAAGGCGAAGTATTCCGTGAAGGGGATGTTCTTGCGCACAGCACCGCCAAGCAGGCGATAGAGCGGTTCGCCCGCCACTTTGCCGCGCAGGTCCCACAGGGCGATTTCGATGGCACCGAATGCCTTGACCACGGAACTGTCGTCCGTGTTCTGCACGATCTGCCAGGGCGGCACGCAAAGGCTCTCGCATCCGGCAATGTCCAGCGGATCTTCTCCGATCAGCCGTTCACCCATTTCCCTGATGGTCGAAAGCACATCGACCGACGGCGCTTCTCCAAGGCCGACCAGGCCCTGATCGGTTTCGACCTCGATCACGGTCTTTGACGTGCCGGGATAATGTCCTCCGGTCCACCACATCGGTTTTTCCAGCGGGATATTGACGGGCGTCGCCTTCAGGCCGGTGATCCTAATACCAGGCATCGGGCAACTCCTCCTTCCGCCTGGCAACAAATGCTTCCAGTTCCTCGCACGTCGCCTCGTCCATCTTCGGTGGCTGGTAGTCGGCGAGCATGGCCTGCCAGCGCCCGAAGGCGCGTTGGCGCATGTCCTTCGAGCCGCCTTCCTCCCAGCTCTCGACATTTTCACTGTCGGAAAGCTTCGGCTCGTAAAACGCCGTCTGGTAGTTCCGCATCGTGTGAGCCGATCCAAGAAAATGACCACCGGGTCCAACCTCGCCGTAGGCATCCCTCGCGAAGGCTTCCTCCGAGGTGTCGAGGCCACCCGAGAGGACCTTCTGATATGACCCGAGACGATCGGCATCCATGATCAGCTTTTCAAATCCGGTACACAGACCACCTTCGAGCCAACCGGCGGCGTGCAGCACGAAATTGGCTCCTGCCAGCATGGTGGAATGCATTGAGTCGGCGCTTTCATAGGCGGCTTGTGCGTCCTCGATCTTAGATGCGGTCAACGAGCCTCCACACCTGAGTGGCAGGCCGGCACGCCGTGCTAGCTGGCCGATGACATAATTCGACACGACAGGTTCAGGCATGCCGAAGGTCGGTGCCCCGCTTTTGAGGCTCATGGAGCTGAGAAAATTTCCAAGTACGAATGGTGCACCGGGCCACACAATCTGCGAAAAGGCGCAGACAATCATCGCTTCGGCCATTGCCTGGCAGACCGAGGCTGCTGTCGAAACCGGTCCCATCGCACCGGACAATATGAACGGCACGACGACAATACCCTGACCGCGTCCGCAATAGGCACGCACCGCCTCGCTTGCCACCTTGTCCACCAGGAGCGGCGAGTTGGTGTTGACGTTACCCATGATTACGCAGTTTTGCGCCATGACCTCCTGGCCGAAGACGATTTCAGCCATGTCGACACTGTCCCTGGCACGGCACATTTCGGTGATTGCGCCAAGGTGTGGTTTGTCGCTGAGCGTCATATGCGCGAACAGCATGTCGAGATGGCGTTTGGATACCGGCACATCACACGGTTCGCACGTGACGAAACCACCATGGTGCAGGTAGGGATGCATATAGGTGAGCTTCACGAGCTTCTCAAAACTCGCGAGATCACCGTATCGGCGCCCATCTTCCAGATCGCGGACAAAAGGGGATCCATAGACTGGTGCAAACACCTGGTTGTCACCACCGATAACGACGGACTTTTTCGGATCACGTGCCAACTGCGTGAATTCGCGGGGAGCAAGGGCACAAAGCGAGCGGATCCAGGCCGCGTCTGCACGCACGATGTCGCCTTCGACTTTCGCACCGGCGTTCCTCCAGATCCGCACCGCTTCCGGATCGTCGCGAAAGGCAACGCCGACATCCTCGAAGATCCAGTCGACCTGAGCTTCCAGGGCGACCAGCCGCTCTTCGTCGAGGAGATCGAAATAGGGAAGCACACGTTTGACAAACGGGGCTGCTGCCTGTGCGTTTTCAACGCGGCCGCGCGCCGCGCGCGAACGTCTCGCCATCCTGTCACCTTTCACTGGACCGATCCTGTGAAACTATCGTTTTCGAGGTATGCTGTGACGATTGAAAAATGTCATTCTATGCATAAACTGAAGTTATGCAGAATCTCTGGAAGATCGTCGGTTCTCCGCGCTACGTTCTCATTTTCGAGGCGGCTGCCAGACATGGCTCATTCACCCGGGCGGCTGCAGAACTGAATGTCCAGCAGCCAGCGGTCAGTGCGGCGGTCAAACGGCTTGAGCAGGCTCTCGGCGCTCCACTCTTCCGACGGTCGCACAAGAAGGTGGAGCTGACACCGGCCGGAGCCAGGTTCTATGCGGAAACGTCCAAGGGATTGCATCAGATCCTTGAAGCGGCGCATGCAGTCCAGGCAGGAGCCAGGAACGCTATCGTCACTCTCTGTGCCTCGACCGCCTTCAACACCTACTGGATGATGCCGCGTCTGAGGACCTTGCGTGATCTGCACCCGAATATCGACCTTCGCCTGCAATCCAGCGACCGCGAGCCGGATATAGACGATGGCGGGATCACGCTGGCGATACGACGGGGCGACGGGCGTTGGCCAGGATGTAACGCCGCGCTGATCGAGGAGGAGACTATCTACCCGATCGCCAGTCCCTCCCTGATGTCGGCCACTGCGCTCCGGCACAAGGAGGATATTCTCGGTCATACGCTGATCCATCTGGAAGAACCCGTCCGAGAGCGCCCCAGCTGGAAGGACTGGTTCGATGCGCAGGGATGCAATGTTGCGATCCCGCCTTCAGGCTTGCGGCTGAATGACTACGCCCTGGTTCTGAATGCCGCCATTTCCGGTGAAGGCATTGCATTCGGGTGGAACCATCTGGCTCGTCCGCTGGTCAGGAAGAATCTGCTTAATGCCCGAATGGACTGGAGCTGGCGGACTGGAATGGGATTTTGCCTCGTCTGGTCGAAATCCCGTCCTCTCAGTGAAAATGCAGAACGCGTGCGGAAGTGGTTCGTGTCTGCGGCGGCGACCGGATAACCGAATTCTCAAACGGGTCAGCTTTTCGGCGGCTCAAACAGCGGTTACGCCATACGGACGTCGCAGCGGATTGTCATTGGCCTGGTCACCAAGCTAACGGTCTCAAAAATGTTATTTTGCCGGAAACTCCAATGTCGTTCAGCAGTAAAACTGGATCTATTTTGGTGTTTTGCGATGATGTGTTGGCCGCCAGAGCAGCTGGAATTCGCCACTGTTGCTCAGAAAACCGCCGACCTGCTGATAACCGGATGGAAATTCAAGATCCAGCCTTGCAAGAGCGTCGGCTGGAATTTGGATCCTTCCTTTCGGTGCGGTCAAAATCCAGGCGGCTTCCAGGTCGGAGCGGGGAGCTTCGGAAAGGGCCTTGACGGCAAAGTTGGAAGACCCGGGATATCCGCCCAGGAGCCATGGCTTTGTTAGAAATTCCGCACCCAGAAAAACCGATGCCCCTGGTGATCGGCCGCTCAAGTCGACCAGAAACATGCCCGGTTTCCAGCCATTGTCGACGGCTGTCTGTTGCAGCCCGTTGACGTAGCTTGCCGTCAGCCGGTCAACCTTGAGCCCGCCATTCAGACCGAAAAAAGAAACCGGGACGGTTTGTTCGGTCAACGGGAACTGGAGACGATGTGGCTGGCGCACCGTGTCGTAGAGTATCAGGCAGCCGAATAGAGAAACGACAAGGCCTGCGGCAGCTGTGCTGCCGATCTGGGCAAACCGGACCCGAGCATATTCCGCACAGACAATGAAACAGATACCGAACATCAGAAAGGCTTCGATCATCTTGTCGACGGCACCCGTGTTGGTCCCGAAAGTGTAGGAAATAGACAGCATTACCAGGAACGCTGCCAGCAACAAGAAACGCAGGTCCAGCGCCTCAAACCTGATTTCGCGAAGAATGAGAAACTTGCCGAAGCTCAACAATACAAAAAGGCCTATCACCGCCGCGAGTGAAAAGAGCTCGAAGCCCGTCGTGTTCTGATCGACCCCAAAACGGAGAAAGAACTCGGCAAAGGCAAGGATGCTCACAGCGGCGAAACTGTAGGCAAAATATTTTCGAAACGAGAAACGGCGGAACACGAAGAATGTCAAAACGATGATGACGGCAACTATCGACGTGATGCGGAGCTTGTTGACAGATTTGCGAAGGATATGGACAAGATCCTCGTAGAGGTTTTCGAAGATCGTACCGACCTCGTTCCCTCCACCCAGAACCTGAGCATAGACCAGGCCCTCCTGCAACTTCGCGAAATACATCGCCGGTCCACCTTCAAACAAGAATACATGGCCGGTCAGAAAGGTAACCGCGGAGACAAATGCAATTGACGAGAAAAGAATGATCCTGTGACGAAGGTCTGACGCCGAAACCCAGAAAACAGCAGAAACGGCGAGCAGTGCCGCAGATGTTGGTTTTGCCAAAAAGGACAAAACGCCGCCGAGTCCCACCAGAACGGCGCAAATCGCCAGTTGCGAAACAACGGATTTTTCTAGGCCAATATTATCTTGATGGTTCCTGCAACAGGTCGCGGCCTTGATCAAACCTATTGCTGCCAGCATGATCCCGATCATGTCGAGCCAGTTGTAGGAGGGCGACAGGGACCGGATCCTGTAAAATGCAACCAGGCCACTCGCTGCCGCAGGCAGCAGGGAAGAAAACAGGAGGGCTCGATGATCGGACGCCAGATTGCCGAGGAAATATCCGGCCACCTGATAGATTAAAATCAGTGAAACGATGAAAAATAGTGATATGGCAATGAGTCTGAATACCAGAACATTGTACTGACTGACTTGAAGTAGAAAACTTGTATAGAGTTCGTAACTTGAAACGTTGGCGGGGTCCAGGTGAGGGTATTTGGCGTTTAATATGTTAAAGGCAGCATCCGTTGTATCCAGTCCATTTGGAACAAAATAGAAAAATACAACAACAATGGTAACCGAAAGCGCTGCATTGACGATCAGCAGCCACTTTTCACTCTTGTTCATCTTTTCGAATTGAGTTGTCGTCACGAAATGAGGTCTTTTACATAAGCGTAGTATTCGTTCTTGTTTTGCTCTGCATCAATGAGATCGGTAAGTTGCTGACGCGAGACGAAATTCATTCTGAACGCAATTTCTTCCAGGCAGGCGATTTTCATTCCCGTTCTGTTTTCCATTGTTTTGATGAACTGGCTTGCTTCGAAGAGATCACTCGTTGTGCCGCCATCCAGCCAGGCGGTTCCGCGTCCGAGGCTCATCAGCTTGAGTTCTCCGTCTGCCAGGTAAACACGGTTCAGGTCGCTTATCTCCAGCTCGCCGCGTTGTGACGGCGAGAGTTTCTTTGCAATATCGATGACGTTCGAATCGTAAAAGTAAAGCCCCGGGACAGCCAGCTTCGAATTGGAGGATTTCGGTTTTTCGCGGATCGAAACCGGTTTCCCCGTTTCGTCAACCTCGACAACGCCGAACTGGCTTGTGTCAGTGACTTCATAGCCGAATATTGTTGCACCTTGTTCCTGGGACATGGCCTGTTTGATCTGACCGGGTAATCCCGTCCCGAAGAAAATATTGTCGCCCAGGATCAGTGCAACGTTGTGATCCTTGAGTTGGTTCTCCGCCTGGATGAAGCCATCGGCAATCCCCTTGGGTGAAATTTGGGAAACGTATTCGATCGTTATTCCCCAGTGCGATCCGTCCCCGAGCAATGCTTGAAACTGACTGATACTGTCAGGAGCACACAGTAATACGAAATCGCGGATCCCACCCAGCATCAGCGTGGATAGCGGGTAGTAGATCATCGGCTTGTCGTAGACCGGAAGCAGATGTTTGTTCACGACCTTGGTAACAGGAAAAAGTCGTGAGCCTGTTCCACCCGCAAGAATGAGACCTTTCCACTGTGTCATGTTCTGCCTTCGGTCTTTTTGTTCGACGATTTGTCGAGATAGCTTGTTGAAAAAAACGCGGTCAAATCTGATGCCGGTTCGAAATTTCGGTTCGAGGCCTTTCGCGACACGTAATGCGCGGAATTTATAAAGTCCGTATTGCGTATCTCCACCGGAAGGTCAACTTCGCGTGGCGACCGGAGAGCAAGAAGCGTGCTGTTGTTGATAGGTAAGTTTTTTGAGACCAACAGCGTGCGTTGGCACATCGATGAGCTGAGGGATTGAACTGGGAGTTTCGGACAATTGAAAGCAAGTTCCAATTTGGAATTCGCTCGAACTTCTGCGACCTCACGACATCCATCGTGAGAAAATGTGCATTTCTCGGAGAGAGCCTCGGCAGCTTAAAGCGCATAATTATCTTTGAAGGTGGCACAAAGAAAGGAATTCATCCCTTTGGGACACGACAAACGCGATGCCGATAAATGCGGTATTGTCGAATGTCAACTCTGCAGCTGTAACCGGTGCTGCCTGAGCGACGCTCGCCCATGCCACGACCGCAGAGGCAGCAATGAAGAATTGGTTCATTGGATACTCCCGGAACTTGCGCAAGTTTTGAAATGAACAGTGTTAGGGTAGTTTCCCGAATAAGCCTTCGCGTTACCCAAATGGGTAAAGCAATCGGTGAAAAAACGTGAAAGTTGTTAAGTGAGAGATTGTAAGCAAGGTATTTTAAATTGCCGGGTAATTTGCATTCAGAATTCCAGCGAGTGTTTTCCGTTCTTCCGGATGACCTGGTGCAAGCTGCCTCCGACGAAGCCCTGAGAAGATTGAAGTCGGAGCAACACGAGGTTAATCCAACCCTGAAGTGGGCCGATTTCACCAGGTCCGGCCGGTTTCTGCGTGGTGGTTCCACCACGTTGTCGGATTACCTGACCCGTTTCATCAGCGAGCCCTCGAGCGATCTTGTCCTCGGCGAAATGGCAAATGTCGTGGCTGACGGTGGCGCGGAGGCAGGGCGGGTCCTGTACCAGCGAGACACAAACACGTTTTTATGGTTCCTGCCTGTGCATGATGCACCAACCCACTCCGGATCTACGCCATTCGTCCGCGGTTTCAGGATCAATCAGGAAACATTCGATTCAGTCGTCATGCACTTCAACAGCGGGCGCGGACTGACAGCATCAGAGCGACGTGTGGCCTTTCAGTTGCTGGGCGGTTTATCGCTTCGCGAAGCATCTGAACTCGACGATGTCGGGATAGAAACCAAACGCGCGCACATCAAAAGTGCGTCTGCAAAGATGCAGTGCAATGGCCAACTGGATCTGGTGCGCATACTGCTGGGGCAGATGGTGCATGTTCTGAATCTCTCCAACGACGTATCGCAGCAGGCAAAGGTCATCGAGGGATTTCTGGCGGACCATATCAAGCAGGGCGCATCACTCCTGGTACAAAGCAGAGACGATGGCGAAAAGATCTACGTGATCGAGATTGGGCCCGAGACCGGAATCCCCGTGCTCGTTTGTCATGGAATGATGTTCGGTATGCTGATTTCCGGCGCGCTGGAGGATTTGTGCACCCATGGCATCCGTCTGGTTATCCCGGTGCGCCGCGGATATCTCGATGCACGCCCTGTTCTGGGGCTCCGGGCAAAAACGCACCATGTGGAAGCCAGCCTGAAGGACCTTGAATTCCTGATGCGAAACATGCCCTCAGGTCAGAGGTTTCTTCTGGGGCAATCCTTTGGCAGTGCCCTGTCGCTTGAATTTACAAGTCGCTTCCCGGACCTGGTCGATAAACTGATACTCGTCTCAACAAATCTTGCGCACGCAAATCCGGACAAGGAAGGCATTGCGAGCAACCTTTACAACGCATATCGGCGGTTGATCGAAACAGAAAGTCTTGCGCGTTCGGTGACACTGGAATTCAGCGCTCACTACCCTGACGAAAACCGATCACGATGGATATTGCATCGCATGTTCAGCGCAAGTGCGTCGGACTTGGATGTATTGGAAGGCAAGGGCAATGCATCGCCCGTGCATGGATGGTTTTCCGAATTGTACCAGACATCGGTGTCCGGAATTGCCGAAGACTATTCCTTCGCGCTGCAGCGCCTTCGGCTTCCAGGTCAAAGCAAGGCAAGGCTCCTGGTTCTGCACGGAACCGAAGATCCCCTGACCGATCTTGAAGATGTCAGGGAGGTGGTGTCAGACCGGCCGGATGCGCTGGTTCTGCCAGTTGAGGGAGCCGGACATTTTCTTTCCGCATCCCACAGCGACAGTTTGTGGAAACATGTATGGCAACACGTCCAGTAGGCTGTGTGTATCAATTTAACGTGCCATTTGGTTCCCGGTCCAACCCGCAGCTTCGAAACAATGCTGATGGAATGGGTCTTGCTGGCTGTCGGATAAGGTTCGCCCCAATTCAGCAAGGTTCAACAAGGCTTTAACCGGGGGAGATCATGTGGTCCGGGCGGACGAGCCGGTCAAATTCCTCAGCGGTGACATAACCCAGGTTGAGAGCCTCTTGCCGCAGCGACGTGCCGTTCTTGTGTGCGGTTTTCGCGATCTCGGTTGCCTTGTCATATCCGATGGCAGGTGCCAGTGCAGTCACCAGCATCAGCGATCGCTCCATCAGGGCCTTGATGTTGTCTTCGTTTGCCGTGATGCCTGCAACGCAGCGATCGGTAAAGCTGATGCATGCGTCCGACAGCAACCGGATCGATTGCAGCATCGCGTAGGCCATGACGGGCTTGTAGACGTTCAGTTCGAAATGGCCCTGGCTGCCGGCAATGGACATCGTCGTCTCGTTACCGAAGACCTGTGTGCACACCATGGTCATGGCTTCGCACTGGGTCGGGTTGACCTTGCCCGGCATTATGGACGACCCGGGCTCGTTTTCGGGTAGTGACAGTTCACCCAGCCCGGAGCGCGGTCCGGACCCCAGCAGCCGGATGTCGTTTGCGATCTTGAAAAGGGACGTCGCAACGGTGTTGAGCGCGCCATGCGCATAGACATAGGCATCGTGTGCTGCGAGTGCCTCGAACTTGTTCGGTGCGGTCCGGAAAGGCAGGCCGGTAATGCTTGCGACTTCTGCGGCAAATTTCTCGGCGAAGCCCTTTTTGGTGTTGAGGCCGGTGCCAACGGCCGTCCCCCCCTGCGCAAGTTCATAAAGGCCGTCAGATGCTTCGCCTACGCGGCCGATTCCTTTTTCGATCTGAGCGGCATAGCCGCCGAATTCCTGACCAAGCGTGAGCGGCGTCGCATCCTGGGTGTGGGTTCGCCCGATCTTGACGATATCCGCCCATTCTTCCGACTTCGCGCTCAGGGCCGCCTTGAGATGGGCAAGGGCGGGCAGGAGTGAATTTTGTATTTCACGAGCGGCGGAAATGTGCATTGCGGTTGGAAACGTGTCGTTGGACGACTGGCTCATGTTGCAATGATCGTTGGGGTGCACAGGTGTCTTCGACCCGATCTTGCCGCCAAGTATTTCAATCGCCCTGTTGGCGATCACTTCATTTGCATTCATGTTCGATTGCGTGCCCGACCCGGTCTGCCAGACAACCAGCGGGAAATTGTCGTCAAACTTTCCGGTGGCAACCTCGCCGGCGGCCTGATCAATGGCCGCCGCCAGATCCGGTGCCAGCTTGCCCTGGTCCTTGTTCACCCGTGCCGCGGCCTGTTTGATGATCCCGAGTGCATGCACCAGCGGCAGCGGCATGGTTTCACCGCCGATCGGAAAGTTGATGAGCGAGCGGGCTGTCTGCGCGCCGTAGTATTTGTCACCCGGAATATCCAGAGCACCGAACGAGTCGCTTTCCTTGCGGTCTGGTTTGGACATGATCACCTCTTGCAAACTGGGAGTTTCAGGTCGAATTTGACTGGTGTTTCAGGAACTGGCGTCAAGATCGTCCGGGCTTGTTCCATCGGCAGGGTTCGGGAAATTGCATTTGTCCGTATGAACCCTGTTCGAGCGCAACCGGTTGAATTGGCACCGGCCGCAATTCTCACTGTGCAGTATGTGCACGCATTTGATCTGGAATACGACCTTTAAATTTGCAACGTGACCGACTTCGATCATTGGCGCAGCAGTTTCACCGACGGCCGCAACCAATGTGACGACGAGGCGTCAGCAGTGGACTGGATCGGACATGGAACCTCATGCCATGATCCGCGTGTCTTGCCGTCACGGCGGTGCCGACCTGGCTCTCAGCCAATCCGAACAAGGGGGACCGACATTTGAAAGTGGAAATCGATCCGGGCCGGATAACTGAGGTGCTGCACATAACAGACACCCATCTGGCTCCTGAAACAGCACCGTCTGTCCCGCCGAAATCGCTGGCTGATGCCGCAGCGATGCTGAACGGATTGACAACGGATGAAACCTTTGAACGCATCCTGGAAAGCGTCTCGGATCTCGGGTTTGATCTGGTCCTGCACACCGGTGACCTGCTGGAAAATGCCGATGAAGCGGCATACGAAAAAGCGCTCGATCAACTGGCGCGGCTCGAAAGACCGCTGCTGGTCTCACCCGGAAATCATGATGATCCGGCGATGCTCGGCGCAAAACTGCAGCAAAACGGAATCGAAAGACGCTGCATTGATGCAGGGAATTGGCGAATTGTCGTGCTCGATTCCAATTTGGGCGAGCAAGGCGGGCTATTGGGTGAAGCTGAACTTTTGGCACTCGGCGAGTTGGCAAGGGAGTGGGACGGGCACATCCTGGTAGGTCTCCATCATCCGCCGCTTTCAACCTGTGCGGACCCCGATTGCACACTTGCAGATGCCGACGCATTCCTGGATGTCGTCAACGGCGCCGGGAATGTTCGCGCGGTTGCAAGCGGTCATCTTCATTCCGCATCGGAGGCTGAACGCACCGGCGTCAAATTTCTTCTCGGTCCTTCAACATGTCTGCAGCTGGTTCATGAGCATCCACTGCCCGAACACAATCGAACGCCCACAAAAGGTGGCTTGAGACGAATACAGCTTCTGCCAACGGGCGAGGTGCGCTCGACGCTTCACTGGATATGAGCCCGCTTCAAAAACACCGTCACTTTTGTTGGCAGGGCTGTGCCCGCGTCACCGCTACAGGCAATTCCCGTGTCTTCAGGCTGAATAGTCACGATGGCGGACCACTTCCGTGGGGGAGGATCACGCCGGGCCTGCCAGTGTGAATGTTCTGGCCTGTCTTGTCCTCCCCAACCGCAATCTTACCATCAGAGAATCTCGGTGATCCTGGGATGTTCGGGTGAAGTCGAACGGATCGAATCCTGCTACAGCGAAATGGAACACTGACACAAATCGATCATGAGGCCTTGTCGATTTCTGTTTCGGTGATCTGATTGATCAGAGGAAAAACGGAAGGGGGTGCGCGTCCTGCATTTGTACAAAGGCTCCCAAATTCAAACGTCACCTCAGGTTCTACGTCCCGGAAAGGGCGCATGACTGGATCGCGCCCTCAACTTGTTTTTCGACCGTTTTTCGCCATGCTCCCGCAAGCCGTTACTCGTTGGCGATCGAGTAGATGTCCGGCAAGAACGGTCGGTGTCCAATACTATTGTGATAGGCCGACCGGAAGCGGGTGTTCTGCAAGAAGTGTCGACAATTCCGGCCTTGCATTCACAACTGCGGCAGTTTGCTCAAAATTTTGCGGCTGCAGGCATCCATCGCGCCACAGTGCCTTGCCATCGAAGGCAATTGTCGGATCCAGAACCATCCAGCAGATTTCGCCCGGAGGCGAGCTTCCGCATGTGTGAAAGTGCAGAAAGCGCGGATTCCCGAAAATATTGTTTGACCAACGGTCAGGATCATCATCGATATTGCCTTCGTAGAAACATGCCGGATGAATGCCGGCATGCCACGAGTGAATGGCATCCTTATCGAGATCAAATTGATCCGCTACCTTGAAATAGTGGTCTTCAATTGTCTTGACGCTGTGCCGGTCACCCTCAAATCCTACAATTCGCCCCCGGTCGACATGCGCCATAACAACACCGTCGATACGCACAGATGCGGGTGAATAAGATCGCGAACCGGTGGGTGTCAGCCAGCGCTTCAGCGCCACCTGACCGCTGATCGAACGTGTAAGGACTGGCTGCGGTACGCAGAGGGGAAATCTCTTGACCGAGACTTCTCCATCAACAACATCCTCCATCTCAACCCGGCCTTCCAGGCGCGTGCCCAGGGGACAGCTGATCGACACGCGTTCCGAAGCTCGTGCCACCGCGTCGACTGACGTCTTCATCGCAACCATGGCATCATGGTTTGTTGCCGCGTAGGCGGATTTCAGTGACTTCTGGTTCCGCACATAGAGCATGGCAACATTTTTGCCGGGCAGCTTGTCGGCAAACCTGTCCTGATCACCGATACGGGCGAGAAAAACAATCGTATCGTGTGCAGCCAACTGGTCTTCATAGTCCGCCGGGAGTGTGTCGTCAGGGGCGCCGACAAGAATTGTCGATACACGGCACCCGGACTCCTCAAGAGCGGTCTTGATAAGGCCGGCAGCCGCTGTGTCGTACCAGCCGAGCGCCGGATTCTCGCAAACAATCAGAACGAAGTCACCGGCCTTCACCTTCATGCAATTCTGCAGAAGGTTTTGGACGCCTTTCGTTTTGAAAGGTGTCCTCATCGCTGCACCTCGGCCTGCACTGTCAGGAATCTGAATTCAGGTGTGTGCACTGACAGGATTCCATGACGCATCTCGGCGTCGACGCAAATGCTGTCTCCCGCCCGCAAAGTGAATTCCTGTTTCCCGTAGCCGTACACGGCCTCTCCCTCGAGCGCGTGAACGAAGACAACACCATTGCCCACGTAGACCGGCGGAATGGCCTCCTGGCGTTTTAGTGTCACGATACGGGCGCCGAACTGCAGATCACGCCGAAGATGAATTGCGAGGTTTTCGTATTCATGAACATGTTCATCGACGATACGCGTCGATTTGAGGCCTGCACCGTTTTCAACAAACGTGTAATCCGTGTAGTTCGATGTTGTTTCACGAAACAGGCTCACCAAAGGGATTTTAAGCGCAGTGGCCAGCGCGCTCAGCGTTGAAATCGACGGTGAGACCTGTCCGCTTTCGATCCGGCTTATCATCGCGCCGGAAACGCCGGACAGTGCGGCAAGATGCCTGGCGGAAAATCCGTTTCGAAGTCTGAAATCCTTGAGTGCGGCGCCGATTGCACCGTCGATGTCATTGTTCATATTCACTCGGTTTTCCGGTAGGCGAAGGCGCGGTCAAACCGCCACTGAAGGTACTCTCCGCAGGTCGTGGCGCTTTCGGCAGGCATATGACCGACCCCGAAAATTTGCCGCGCATCAATGACGGTTTCGGGGTTCGGATCGAATGCCAGCACCAGCGAAAGACGTTCCCGACCGGAGCTGTTCACGACCCTGTGCGGTGTTGACTTGTAGGCGCCGCCGGTCCACCGGGCAAGAAGATCGGCAACGTTGACGATCAGGGTTCCCTCGATGGGTGGAGCCTGCAGCCATTCGCCGTCAATGTTCTCGATCTGGAGACCGCCGACAGCGTCCTGGCACAAAAGTGTCATGACGCCGAAATCGGTGTGGGGACCAACGCCGAACTGGTCGACACCCATGTCTTCCGGTTGGGCCGGATAGTAGACGAACGAGGCCCTGCTCAACGGACGTGAGGCTGTTTTGAGGAAAAATCCCTCTTCAAGTCCGAGACCGAGCGCGAAGCCACGCATCAGATGATGTGCCACCTCATGCGCCTGGCGGAAATAGTCCATGGCCGCCGGTTCGACATCCGGAAGGAACTCGGGCCACTGGTTGCGGCCTCTGAGCGGATGATCGGCAACGGTGTCGCCGTTTTCATCTTGCATGCCCCAAACGAAGCTCTCCTTCAGGTCCGCCTTCAACTTGTCGCCCATTTTGGCGCCACCCGAAGCCAGCCATCCGCGATGGCTGGCGGACACACGTACGGTTTCTTTCTGCTCCGGTGGGCTTCGAAAAAAGTCGAAGGCAAGGTTGCGGGCTGCCGAGATGCAGGTCTCCGGAATGCCATGACCGCTGATATAGATGAATCCTAGACCGGTACTGGCCGCGTGCAGATCTTTGGCCACCGAATGCGGATCGGTTCCGTCTCGCAGGGAAGTGATATCAATGACCGGGATCTCGTTCGAGTCCATCGGTTTGGCTTCAGCGTAGACCATGTTTCCGCCTGTCATTAGAAGAATTATTGCATTCTATGCAAAAATTTTATCCATATGCAACTACTTCGATGCGTAATATCCGACGGTATCTCCGTCTGTCGTGACCCCGAGGCCGTTCAGATGCCTGTTCACATAATTGAAATAGCCGATGATCTGGTTGGCCTCCAGGATCTGGCCGTCGTCCGCGCCGAGGTCACGCAGGGCGACAACATCCGATTTGGTCATGTCGGCCGGGCGCAGCGTAAGCTTTTCGGTGTAATTCAACAGCTCCAGTTCGAGGCCTGAAAATGCATCTTCGGGCTGCCGAGCAGTGAGAGCCTTTTCAATTTGATCCGCCCGTGCGTCGTCGCCGATCAGATGGCGCGCATTTGCCCAATGATTGGCAAGCGAATACGGGCAGCCGTTCAGGATCGAAACATATGATGAAATGGTTTCCTGAAGCCATTCGGGCAGCGTGTTGGCGTCATCGTGCAGCGCGGCCCGGTAGAGGATGACATGGCCCTTCATTGAATTGGGACGCAGGGAATGCACGCGCATCACATTGTCGACCGTGCCATGCGGTGTTCGCGCTAGCTGAAGCACTTCCGTCAATTCGGCATCTGCGTCCTCGTCGGAGATCATATCGATCCAGGCTGCCATGGTATCTCCTAACCGCGTTGATCTGACTGCAGTTTACGCTCCAGCCAGCGGACACCGGCGGAAACGATCAAAATCAGGACAAGGTACTCGAGTACAAGCACCGTATAAATTTCCAGGGGCCGGTACTCAACGACGACCAGTTCGTTCGCTTTTCGGGTCAGTTCCTGCATCCCGATCACAGAGACGAGTGAAGACATTTTCAGCATGTAAACCAGCTGGTTCCCAAGCGCCGGAAGTATCCGGCGAACTGCCTGCGGAAGAATGACGTACATCATCATGTCTGTGTAGCTGAGCGAAATGGAGTGTGCGGCCTCGTACTGGCCCTTGTCGATTGACTGAATGCCTGCGCGAAAGATTTCGGCCTCAAACGCGCTGTCGGAAAGGGCAAGCGCGATCACGCCTGCCCAGAAAACAGTGATGGACAACCCTGTCATTTGAGGCAGTCCGTAATAGACCCAGAGGATCAAAACCAGAATTGGCACGGCTCTGACCAGTTCCACGTAGATCCTGTTGAACCGCCTGAGCGCCCGATTGGCAGACAATGCCGGCAACGCCACAGCAAGGCCAATGACGATGGAAATCACGATCGCCGTGAAAGACAGAAGGAGCGTGTAGTAAAGCCCGCTCAGAAGAAACTTGAGATTGATCCATCCTGCAGGCACCGTCGGATCAACAACATACCAGCCCCAATTCCCGGAGCAGCCCGTGAGCAACAGGGTCAGGCAGCAAAGACCTGCAAGTCGGCAGAATGACATCTGGCCCTCTTTCTGTCTCAATGCGCGAGAATTTTTGAAAGAAAGTCCCGGCACCGTTCTGTGCCGGGATTGCTGAAGAACTGTTCAGGCGGTGCCTTTTCGACGATCTCGCCATGATCCATGAACACCATTGTGTCGGCGACGCGTTTCGCAAAGCCCATTTCGTGAGTGACGCAAATCATCGTCATTCCGCTTCCCGCGAGCTCGGACATGACATCAAGCACCTCGTTGATCATTTCCGGGTCGAGTGCGGATGTCGGCTCATCGAACAACATGATTTGCGGTTCCATACATAGCGATCGGGCAATGGCAACCCGCTGCTGTTGGCCACCGGAGAGCTGCCGGGGAAACTTGTCAGCCTGTTCGGGAATGCGAACTCGCTCCAGATACGCCATGGCGAGTTTGTCGGCGTCCGGTTGCGACAGCTTTCGGGTTCTGACCGGTCCGAGCGTCAAATTCTGCTTGACGGTGAGGTGCGGAAACAAATTGAATTGTTGAAAGACCATTCCGACCGAGGAACGTACTGCACGCAAACTCGAGCTTGTATGTGTCAGTCTGTTGTCCGCGACTTCAATCAGGCCCTCATCGTGCCGTTCAAGCCCGTTTATGCATCGTATCAACGTTGACTTGCCGGAGCCGGATGGTCCGCACACCACCACCTTTTCGCCCGTAAGCACTTCAAGGGAAACGTTTTTCAGGGCGTGAAAGTCACCGAATGTCTTCGAAACATTTTCAACTTTGATCATGGCCTTCGCGGACAAATTCAACATTGCACAAAAGGAAGTCTTGACCATTAGTTAGTCATGTATTTGAGTGTAGTGCAATAAATTTATCAACTGGCAAACTGCAGTGCACAACGGACCATTACCTCATCCTGAGAGGAGAACGGCATGAAACTGATCAAGACAACAGCCACGCTTTGCTTTCTGGCACTTGCCACCCTTCCGGCAACGGCTCAATCAGCGCTCAACGACATTCTGAACAACGGTGTTCTTAAGGTCGGCACCACCGGCGACTGGAACCCCATGACGATGAAAGACGTCGCGAACAACACCTACACCGGTTATGACATCGACGTCATGACTGAGCTGGCAAAGGATCTCAATGTCGAGGTCGAGTTCGTTCCGGCGGACTGGAAAACGCTGGTCAGCGGTGTCACCGCAGGCAAATATCACCTCACCGGATCGGCGTCTGTTTCTCCCGCACGGGCGAAGGCGGCCGGATATTCCACGTCCTATTTCTCGCTGGCAACTGTTCCGCTCATCCTTGAAACGAGTGCGGACAAGTTCAAGGACTGGGACGATCTCAACAAGAGCGATGTAACCGTCGCGGCAACGCTCGGCACCACCCAGGAAAAGCAGGTCAAGGACTTCTTCCCCGATGCGCAGCATCAGATCGTCGAAGCGCCGGCACGTGATTTCCAGGAAGTGCTGGCGGGACGCGCCGACGCGCATATCACATCCAACGTCGAAGCACTCAAGCTCGTTGAAAAGTACCCGCAAATGATGATCGTGCCGGTGAGCGCACCCAAAGCGCCGACCCCAATTGCAATGCTGCTGCCACAGGGCGACCAAGTATGGATCAACTATGTAAACACCTGGATTGCCCTGAAGGAAGAGCGCGGGTTCTTTGATGCCCTGGGCAAGAAGTGGCGCCTCAAGGAATAGGTCTTGAACACCGATAATGCGGAGAGGGGCATTCGAACCGGAATGCCCCGCCACCTTACATGTTAAAGCTGTTCGCCATCCCCGTGAGCCTTTACTGCGCCAAGCTTCGCATCGCGCTCCGTCACAAGGAACTGGTTTGGGAAGAAGTACCTCCGCCAGGTGGCTACGGGTCTCAAACCTACAAAGATCTCGTTCCCGGCGGCAGTCTGCCCGCCCTGGAGCATGACGGACATTTGCTGAGCGACTCCGAAGCAATTGCCGAATACATCAATGAAGTGTGGCCCGCGCCCGAGATGTTGCCGGGCGACAGCCTTGAGCGCGCCCGAATTCGCGAACGGTCAAGATTTCACGACACCCGGCTTGAACCGGCCTTGCGTGCGCTCTTTCCGATGATCGGGCGCGGTCCCGATGACCAGGCTGTTTCTGAAAAGTGGGATGCCCTGGCCGAAAGACTGGCTCAAATGGAAACACTGCTCCCGGAGACCACACCCCGGCTGACGCTTGCTGATTGCGGTATGCCGGTCACCTGCCGGTGGATAAACGAACTGACGGAGCATTTCCGGACGGCTCCCGTCCTGAGTTCCCGCATGCAGCGCTACCTCCAGGGCCTGAATGCGCACAAGGCTGTTTCCGATGAGCTTGCGCAATATGGGCCACGCCTAAAGGCATGGATGGCAACCAGATGAGGCTTGATCTTTGCAGCTGGCTTGAGGTGGAAACGTATCTCGAACGCAGCCGGACCATCATCCTGCCTGTCGGCTCGACCGAACAGCACGGCCCCATGGGCCTGATCGGTACGGACGCACTGTGTGCCCAGACCATCGCCCGACATGCCGGAGAGCGAACCTCAACACTTGTCGCGCCCACGCTCGCCTTGACGCCTGCGCCCTTCAACACGGCGTTTCCGGGAACAATTTCAGTGTCGGTTGCGACATTCAAGGCAATGGTGTCAGAGATCGTTTCGTGCCTGCACGGTCAAGGGTTTCAAAGGTTCTATTTCCTGAACGGCCATGGCGCGAATCTGGAACCGGTTGGCCAGGTAGCCGGTGAGGTCGAAGTCGTTGAAAGCCTGGATATCCGAATCCGCTCCTGGTGGGATTTTGAGGCCGTGGGCAAGCTCCGAAAGGACCTCTACGGCGATTGGGAGGGCATGCATGCAACGCCATCGGAAGTTGCGATCACCCAGGCTACCCATCGCGTTTTGCCTCCGGGTGCCGCATCGGCGCCGCCCCAGAAATTGTCGGCGGAATACATCAGGAACCATGCGGGTGACCGGCACGGCCCGCCTGACGAACACCGCCGCGCTTTCCCGGACGGGCGCGTGGGATCTCATTCGGCGCTTGCAACAGCGGAACACGGCAAGGCTCTGCTCGAGGCAGCGGTGACAGGTTTTGCCGAAGATCTGGAAAACTGGTCGCGCTGATTTAACAACGAAATCCGGCGATTGCTGATCCCGATTGTTCCGGTGACCAGGCAGAGCGGCGTCACCAGCTCCCGGTACAACAGCCATGCCTCCGGGGCAACTGTGCTGCCCATCGAATGTCCGACGAGACAGACGCTCGGCGGGTTCAAAACTCTGGAAAACGTGGTGACCCTGGTTCCACAGGTATGGATGCCGGGTTTGCTCTTTCCCTTCGGCCGGCCATGCCCGGAGAGGTCGATTGCATGGACGGCCTAATTTGGAATGATTGAAACGGCCGGGTCGCAGTGTGTGTCCTCAATTGAGGATTGATCTTCTTTGACGGCAGCTTCATCTGCTCCTCGCCGTCCAATCGGAAGCTGGCCGGGATTGCCTGCGCTGCCTGGCATGCACCGGCGAACATTGGTTCAAACCAGTTTATGCATGGCTTCGATCTCGGTTGTGCCGGCCCGGTCCAGAATGCTGCCGCGCAGCTTGCGCATGGCTCCCAGCCACTTGTCGTAGTCGCCGGACTTGAACTGGATGTACTTCGCGACGTCAGGATGAGGCAAAATGAGGAAAGCTTCTTTATCAACACCCTGAACGACTGTCTCCGCCAGGGCTTGCGGAGAAATCACGCCCGGCAGATCGCTACCGGCATTTTCGTCCCCATAGCCCAGCATCGGCGTTGCCACATATTGGGGGCAGATGACAGATACCTTGATACCGTCTGCACCATGCGTGATGGCAAGAGATTCCGCAAAACCGACCGCTGCGTGCTTCGTTGCCGAATAGGCCGCGTTTCCGATCTGGCTCAGCAATCCGGCGGCGGAAGCCATCTGAAGAATATAGCCTTCACCTCGTTCGATCATGCCGGGCAGCACTGCACGGGCAGCATATACGTGGGCCATCACGTGAATATTCCAGCTCCTGTTCCAGACATCGTTGCCGGCGGAGGCAGAGTGAGACGGTTCACTCAGGCAGATGCCCGCATTTGAACAGAACAGGTCCACCGGTCCGAATTGTCTCTCGACAGCAGCAACGACGGCCTGGACATCGGTCTCCTTGGTGACATCGCAGCCAAGTCCAAGGCCGCCAATTTGCGACGCCGTTGCCTCGGCTCCGGACTCGTCCAGGTCCGCCAAGGCGACCCTTGCGCCTTCTTCTGCAAACTGTCTGGCCAGGGCCGCACCGATGCCGCCAGCCCCGCCCGTGATGATGACGTTTTTGTCTTTCAGTTTCATGGATGTTCCTTGAAATGAACTGGAGAAGAAACGGAAGCCGGAGGGCAGGGCCGGCAAGTGTGATAACGAGGCAAATTATCACGAAATCGCGACGACAAATGGAACGGCTCCTCTGATCACGTCGTTGATCGGACCGCTTTCCGGATCGATTGCACCACGTAGAGGTTAAGCCCGAATGCCGGCAAGGAACAGAAAGGCATTTGCCGCGCGCTCCCGACGGTCCTGCGCCGTTGTGGGGGGCATGGCCTTGATCCTGAAATCTGAAAGTCAGGCGCTGTTCTCCTGGGACGAAAAGCTTGGGGTTTTTCCTTGGCGGACGCTTCCGATGTTGAAGGTTCAATCGCGGGAAAAAGTCGGGAACAAACCCGAGATGCATATCAGGCAGGCGCTGTTGCAATATCGTGCAATAGCCTGGCTTGGCAGGGTCCTGATTGAGCGTCGGACCTTGAAAGAACCTGTCGGTGACAGGCCGGTCTGTCAGTTCCGCAGTCGCTTTCTCAAAGCAGCAGAGTATGTGAAACATGGCGGGCATTCTGGGAGAAAGCCCGAACCTTTGTAATGTTATGTTCAAAGACCTGGGAAACTGGGAAGCGATGTTCAGTCCCTTGCCGAATTTTTTCGAAGACCAAAATCGAGATGAGATCGAATTGGTCACGTCCGCTATGGATTGGCAATCCGAAGGTCAAACGGAAGATTCGAGCCCGGTTCGATCGACGCCGCGCAGTAAATGAATCTCGACTTTCTCGGTTAGCATCTACCTATCAGCCGATAAATGTGCAGAATGTGCCAACACGTTCTCTGCGGAAGGGAGACGCTTTGCTTTCACTTGTTGTGTCGTCCCTCATAGGGGGGCTGTTTACCTGCTTGAGTTTAGCTGGTTCAGCGGCGTCACCTCAAAATCAATATCCGAGCAACGTGTTTTTCGGATTCGAATTCGTTCTGCAGCCCTTGGCCGTCAAATGGGCTTGCGGAGGGCAACGAGATCAAGACTTGGCCCAAATCAATGCACTTATTGTTGCTTTTCCAGAAGATGCAAAGCAAGCGGAGCTAGGATCTATCATAGCTAAGTTGTCCGGCATGGCCGATGGATTGGACATTCTACCGAAATTAATCGGCACTGAGATAACCGGCCAACAAGTCGAGCAGCTGTGCGCGGCGGCACTTCCTCTAAACATCGATTGGTTAACTCCTGAGCACTTTAACAGGAGAGATGAGAGCGAAGTTCCTGTCGGACAAGAAACGGGATGGGCCGATTTCTTCGCGGTAGTTGAAGGGTTCCAGTAAATTTGGAGTTTGCGAACGTGCGGACATTGATCACAGCAATGCAGAAGTCAGCAATGTCCAGCATAGTAGTAATGCGGCTTACGAGCATATCAGGCCGCCCAACATGTGCCCGATCATTTATTTGTATGCCTTAAAACTGACTACGAAAAACGTGACGTTTTTTGTTCTGCCCCCGGTAAGTGGGTTCGGAAGCGCAAGTTTTTTTGGAAAATGGCGGAGAGAGGGTCCGTCGAATTATTTCTATAAATACTTGTTAATTATGAAATTATTTATATTAATAAATGACATGCCCATTTTTTTGCCTACTTTCGAAGTGCGCGCATCGCTCACTTGGGACTGTGGAAACTTGTTCAGACGCTCCCTCTAGGACCTGACAAACTCCATAATGCGCTCTCAAATTAGCGTTCGAGTTGTTCGAAGCTTTTGGCACTCAGCCTGTACATCTACTTCATGGGGAAATCATAGTATTTTGGTTGTCATCAAATATGGCTAATAATGTAATTGACCAGTGGGTCCTTATTGCCATTCCTGTACATGCTTATCAGATTTGAATATGGAGGGTCGGCTGGCCTTGGATCGATTTTCCATCCTCTCGGATAGACTTGGTGTCTTGCAAAGAGGAGTAGCAAGATGGCTCTTGCCATGTGGCCATTTCCGTTGGCGTAAGGGTGGATTTCGAGAAAGTATACAAAAATCGCTGTAGCTACTCGCGCGTAACCTAAAAAGGTGTTCACATCAGCGAGCAAGTTTCCAGCTTCTGGGACCCGGAGATCCAGTTTTCCAATGGCTCTCTCAATATCCTGACTAAGGCGGTCCATATTTCGCGGAACAAGGGCGGGAGGGTGTCCAACCCTGGGATCTTGCCGGATAACAACACGATATGTATTGAGGCACCTGAAGTCTTCGCCTCGATAGTGCCCGGCAAAATACTCAAAGCCCTCAGGCGTAAAGCTTTCAAAATAGCTATTATGGTAGGGTCGTGTATCTTTCGCGGCTTCTAATTGCTGGTCAGGTCGAAGGCGCCTCAATTGCAGCAATAATTGTTGCGCACGCCCATAGAGCTCCGATTTTCTTGGATGGTCAGAGTATTCCCAATTATCTGGACATTCCCTGAGGCCAGTCATAGCGACTCGCCTTACCGATCTTCGACTTCCAGATCAGCAAAAAAGACCTTGGCAGCATCTTCGGCCCAAGCCTCCGGAGATTCGTCTGCACGACTTGTTAGCCGCTGGATCGCCTGAGCTGCGGCGTATTGTAGATACTGAGGTTCAGGTGTGTTGGTCAGCACAGATTCTAAGACGCTTTCGAGGTTTTCTGCAGCGTCAAATTCGTCTGGCCCTGACAATGTGGCAGCTGTCACCGAGTAATCAATTCTGCTAACAACAGCTGACTCGTCGATTGTAATGGCAAACTCGCGTTCCATTTTCCTCATCCCTTAAGTTAAGCTGTATTCATATGTTTATTTTGAAGTAGTAAATTGTACTTTTCGGTGATGGAGGAATTGAAAACCTCCCATTCATCATTATGAAGAGTAGTTAATACTTCTTTTAAACCGGCTAATTCAATGCCAATCGACTTTCGCCAAATCACATCAATATCAAATACGAAACCCATCTCCGGTCGCTTAATTGAATTGATATTTATAACAACGTCGCGATGATCTTCAATCCTCAAGGAAGACCGGTACTCAAATGGCTCAGCTGACGCGATCAGCGCTTCAGGTAGATATCTGTTAGGTTTCAGCCAAGCAGAGAGCTTTTTTTCAGCATCAAAGAAATCCACTCGATTGATGTACCGAAGTCCAATTCGCTGGATGGCTTTGGGCCTAACAACATTGCACATCGGCACCCAATGCTTCTCGAGAGAACCAAGCATAGTTTCCCAACCTGGATAAGGCTTTAACACATTGAAAGTAAGAATACTTCCGCCTTCACCAAGTTGTATCAGGCTCTTCTGATCCTCAGAATAAAACTGAAGTCTTTGGTTGAATATTTCCCGAAAACCAGTTTGCCCAGCACTATCCGAGATTACTTCGACAATCTTGTCGGAAGCTGTTTTCAAGTGTGGGAACGAAGTCCCAACCGCTGAGTAAAAATCAAGTGGTTTGGATATATCGAATACCTCAGAACCACCGCTTTGCTCGAAGTGAATCTGACACAGAGCTTCAACTATGGTTGGATTCGGATATTTTGGGTTCGTTCCAGGCACCACGTCCCCAAGACTATTCACAAACTGATTCCATGATAAGAATCTACTTGAAACATTTCGTCAAGACCGATGCGATTAGACAGTGCAGCGCATTCACAATCTATGAGTTCTGAGACGAGCATAAGAAGGTCAGTTGCTATGAGTGCAAGCCGCCAATTTGGCGAAATCTGAGCCTATATTTTCATTGCGACCTACCCATTCAAAGCATTTGCCTCCAGCTTTTCTAGTCGTTCCAAGATCTCACCCGTCTCAATCGCCTTACGCTGAGCCTCAAGGATGGAAACAGCTCCTTGGGCTTCTGACGGTGCAATCTTGCCTGCAGACACAGCTTTGGTAATCGCTGCCATCGCGTCTTTGATTCCGTCAATTGTTGATGTGTCCGGCAGATCGATTTCAATGCGGTTTGCCATCGGTGCGGGGCGCGCGTGAATGTACGGCGCGGCCTTCTCAGCTGCCCACGCACGATCCTTCGCGTCGGCGGTCTCATTGCGCATTATCGATAGCATGTACTCAACCGGTGTCACGCCCTGCCTTACCGCTTCTGCAAGGATTTCCGCACTCTTTTTGTTCGTGACCCCTGGAGGGCGACCGGCACCAGCGCGGGCACCGCCTGTTTTAGGCATGAGAGGTTTCCAGACTGCTTGAAATGATCTCCAGAGGAATGTCGGAATCCACGGGTCCGTTTGGACTTGGCTCAACTGCGCACAGCTTTATCAGCATCGTGTCGTCGTCAACGTCATATTCTTGATCGCTGAGGAACCGGTCTATTTCGTCCTTAGACTGCCTTCCAACGGTCAATAGGATGAAATGCGACGGACGGCCATCGTCTCCGATGATACGCTTTTCCAGTTTGGCGAGCCTGTTTGAAATGCTTGTCATCAAACTGCCTCGCTCACTGATAAGAGCTTTAGGGAGGATTTACTAACTAGCGGGCCGCGCTCACCCACGACCGCTAATCTCCGATTGATCAAACGATCCGAATGCGGATTGAACTGATAGCCCTGATCACTGAGCCAACCATGGATTTCGTCATCTGACTGACCGCCGCTGACGATGCGAAACACACGTGTCGGCAATCCACCCTTTCCATTTAGCTTGTTTTCTAGCTTTGAAAGTCGCCTCAGGGTCGCACTCATCGAATTCTCCTGATTTAATTCAATGGAGTGTCTGCAGGGGCGCAAACATCTGCATCGCCGTCGTTTCCAGCGCTTTCCATCACGGCCATCGTCTCAAGGACTTCGCAACGAGGGCCGATATAGTTGCCTAAAACGTAGTCAAGGAACCGATCAGCTATGTCCCTGGGGTCGCCTTCCTGCTTGCTTTGAATTGCGAGCTCTAGGAACTCACGACGCACAACCGTAGCCTGAATGCCCATGATGCGACTGAAATTATCAAGCTTGACTTTCATCGCCTGCTTTTGCTGTTCATCTTGCTCAATCATGGTTGCTCTCGCTTTTCTCGATCCGTGTTTCGCTGTATGGTTGAGCGATGGATGACGTTGCTTTTTGGAAAACTATTGTCGCCGTGCTTCTGGGAAACAGCCTCACGGTTATGTGCCTCTATGGGTTTTACCATGCCAATCTCTCTGAAAAGCGTGGGGAGAAACCTCGACTTGTGCACCTTGCAGGTATCATTTTCCCGTTGGCATTATCAGCGGGTGGAATGTTGATCATATTCAAGGGTTAACCCCTTGCGTTGCCATAAGCGCGCGCACGATTGCATCACGTTCTGGAGCCAGTGCAGCCTCGAAAGGCGCGTTAATTCTGGATTGCGCGCGCGAGAAGTCGGCACGGTCCAGTAAGGCCCTCACAAGCGCTTCATTTCGACGCTCAAGACCTGGCGCATTGAATGCGCGGGCTGCACGTTCCCCCACCGTTGCAACCGCATCCCCCATATTAAAGTTCATCGCACTTCGCACAGCTCCAGGCCGTTCTGATTTTCCGGTTAG
>NZ_KI928930.1:381831-386519 GCF_000521215.1 Labrenzia sp. DG1229
CCGGTTTAGCTGTTTGATAATTTGCTGCCTTGCGGCTGTGCGGGAGTTGCCCGTTACCTGATTGCGCGTTTGCGTAAAGGTGCGCTCAAGATCCAGCTGTTTCAGCATTTGCGCCGCCTCAGTTTCGCCAACAAGGATAGAGAGCTTCTCCTTGTTAAAGCCGCGATCAAAGAGTGCTTTGGCTGCGTTCGCGTCGTTGCGAGCAGTCCCCATGATATCGGCAATCGCTGCACGCGCACCCTGGGTGTAAGCTTCACGCTCGCTTTCATTCATTCCGGCCATAGTGCGGCGGATCTGTTCGGGTGTTTGGCTGTTCTTGAAGACGGCCTTGCCACCCTCCATTGCCTCCAGTACCCCAGATGGACCAGCGAAGGCTTGACGAGCTTGCGTGTACTCTGGAACGGCATCGTCAACGATACCTGTGAGTTGCTTTTTCAAGCCGACAAGAATGCGACCTTCATTCGTATGAGCGCCCGCGCTTGTGATCATGTCATCAAGTGCGCGCTTGGTATAATCGAGTTGGCGAACATCGGGGACGTTTCGAACCGATGCTGAACCATCATCCGCGATATTGATAAACCACTGTTGGGAAGGAATGCCTTCGTTTGCCGCCAACGTCTGAGCGCGGCCCAGCGCTTGCTTCATTGCAGGGCGCGTCAACAGGTCTTCGAGCTCTTTCGAAAACGGAACTGGTTTAGAACTAGCTGCCTCATACAGCGGACCAGAAACAGCACTGCGTTGTGCAATAATGTCATCTGCTGATTTCAGGGTGTTAACAGGCTGTCCGAGCGCCTTATCTACAGATGACGTGATTCTATCGCCCGAGCCGGTTACACGACTTCTAAGAACATCAGCGATTTGCTTTTGGGGATTGCCGGGAATCGCGGCAAATCCTTCTGCATACTGTTGGAGTTGCGGAAGATCGGCAGGAAGTGCATCAGGCCCCATCGAATTCAGGCGGGCGGCGGCATCATCGATAGTCATTCCATCAGCAGCAAGGGCCTTTGAAATGAGCCCGTCAGCACCGCGTGCAGCCTTGTTCGATTTGCTTGAAATTGCCTTGGCTATTTTGTTTGCGACGGAATTCGCTCCCGAAGCAATTGAAGGTCCAAGCACACCCAAGCCAAAACCGACTCCTGCGCCACCTGCGGTTCTTTTCAAGTCACCGTCAGATCTTGCGGCGGCATCGGCTGCACCTATTACACCTCCAGAGGCTCCTGACGCCAAACTGTTTGCAAGAAGGCCACCGCTACCAGCACCAAACGCGGCGGGCGCTGCGGCAACAGCCGGAACAACACCGGCCACTGCACCGGCAACTTGAAGGCCGGTAGACGTGAGCGGACGCTCTTCGGAGAACTGGTCCATTCGCCTTGAAGCGATTTCCCTTTTAACTGGATCACCCATACCAGCAATATCGCGCATGTATGCACCGGCGATTGGGACACCTTCCATCGCTACGGCACCCGCTGTGCTAAGCTGGCCCATGACGCCTTGATTTTGACGCTCAGCAGCGGCTGCCGTATCAACGTATTGCCCGGTCTCTGGATTGAAAACCATACCGTCAGGAATATCGGGAGATGAATTGGAAGACGCCTGACGAAAGTGTTTCAGTTCGGCTGCAAGCTTCCGCGCTGCGGGAACGTCACCAGCCTTGTGAGCGTTTCGCAGAGCAGTTTCCAGTTGATTCAGATCCACCATTATTGGCCCCCGTACTTTTGGAGGAGGTCGTCAACGCTCAACTCTGGCTCAGCCTGTCGCGAGCTATTGAATATCTGCTGCCCAGCTTCAGGACCGTGGATCACCTGCAACAGTGTCAGCTCGTAATCATCAAGATCACGCAGGAAGTTCGGGCTCGAAGCGTCAAGCGCACCTGCTTTGTCAGCTAGCATAGCGCTTTCTTTCTCCGTTACGTTGCCCAGCGCGCCACCAGTTTGAGACGCTGCGCGCATGGCTTGAAGGTTTTCGATCTTGGCGTTTGATTTCAGAACCTCGACTTGTCGCGAAACTTCCGCGCTATCAGTCCAGGGAAGGTGCTGGACAAGGCTTTGCCCATATGGGCCGAAGTCTCGTTGCCCCGCCGCCTCACGTGCTCGCATCGCCGCACTAGACACAACGCGCGTCGAAACCTTCGCCTGACCAGACTTGATTTCGTCTTTCTGGTTTGCCGTTTGCTGCTTCTGAGCTGCCAGCGAGCCGGGAACCGGTGCGGCTGTCGGAAGGCCGGTTTCGGGATCGATAACTGGCTCTCTGGTCTCCGGGTCGCGGATATAGCCGTAGTCTGTTGAGAGCTTACCAAGTTCGGGGCCACCACCCACATTTACGGTTACGCCGGACTTGCCACCCGAAAGCATGAATTCGTTGTACTTTTCGGTTCCGCGTTCAAGCCCAGCGCGAACTGCTCTTTCGTCCAATGCCCTTACGCTATCCGGCAGCGGTGGTTCTTTGAGCCGGTCAAGCTCAAGCTGACCTTTCTCAAGCTGCATCTGATGAAGCGGATCATTCGACTGCATGCGCTGCTTGAGCATTGCGCCCAGGACAGCCTTTTGACCCGGCTGCATATACGGGTTGTTGATTGCCTCGATGATCTGCATCGTCTGCTGATCCATGCCCTGCTGTGCCTGGGCAACACGCTGCACACCCTGTGATGGAGCGGCTTGGGCAAGCTGAGGCTCTTCCGCCATGGGATTGGCTGACACGCCCTGTCCCTGCATTTTCGTCAGGCGCTGTGCGAGAACGGCCTTTGGATCAATTGCAGGTTCTTCCGGCATGATCGAAGGATTCAGGGAAGCCGTTTGCGTGCCTAGAGCCTTTGTGAATTTGTCCACATAGCGGCTTCCGGTCATGCCGTTCACATCGGCACGGTTTGCCCCTTGTTCGGCAGGCTTTCCGGTAAACCACATGGACGCAGCATCTTGCGGGTTGCCGTATTTCTGAACGTAGGACCCGAATTCACCGTTGAAAACCGCGTCCTGCGCTTCCGGGCTTGCAAGAAACTCTTCAGGAGAGAGACGTTGACCGTGATGCTTTTCAGTCCACGGACCAACATTGAAGTCCATGACCTGATACCGGCCATATGCACGACCTTTACCGGTCTGAGGCCCAACAGCGGCATAGTCACCACTTCCAGCACTCTCGATCGATGCAATGGCATCCGCGTAGTTCGATCCACCTTCACCGCCAAACGCTGAAAAGCCCTGACTGATACGACGATTGACCGGATCTGTCTCAAGATCGTCTGCCGGGATGTTCCCAGAGTAAGAAACGCCGCTGCCAGACGGCACCGAAGCCGCTTCAGAGCCACCACCACCCAATGCGGACAAGATCGAGTTGAATGCGTCGCTTGCGCCTTCCCGACCTGCTTTTTCGGCATTGTTCGCCTGCTGCATATAGAGACCGGACGCGACACCTTCGCCAAGGGCAGTCAGCCCTTCGCCAAAGTTCTTTGGCGTGCGGCGTTTGCGCAGAGCGTTAGCGATGGCACGCATGCGCGTTATTTCTTGCTGGGTTTTGGGGAGACCTTCCCCGCCAAAGATAAATGACATTTTGCTAATCTGCCCCCTTATCCGTTATCGCTGCGCGGCACTCGACGGCTCAGACAAGTATTTGCCCAGCGCTACCCGCACCAACTTCGCACACGACATGTCGCGCTCTTGAGCGGCCTTGGTTAACTGCTCACGCTGCCAACGCGTAAGCGTAAGTGGAAAGTTCTCCGTGTACTTTGCTGTTCGCATTGAAAGCACTCCAATTCACATTGGATACAATATAATATCTCTAAGGAATCACGTAAATCCGAAACGTTTGTTTGGGGGTAAACTTCAGTTTAGGGGCGTGAATACTGCACTGCCCTCAGAATTGAAGGCAGTGCTTGTCGTTCAATCAAGAACACCCATGTCGCGTTTGATATGGATAAAGGCGAGCGTCTTTTGGCCAGAACTCAAGTCGCGAAAGAGAGACACAATTCCCATGGCCCAATTTTCTTGACCTTTAGGAGAATTGAAGTTTCGGTTTTTTTCTTTCTTCCGCCCTTCGCTTTTCTTCGAGGCACTTTTCTCGAAGCGCTAATTCCCTAATTTCACCAATCGCGTTCAAACGCTCCAGTTCGGCAAATTCCGCAGGCGTAAATGTGATCGGGTCTGGCAGTAATCCAGAATCGCAAAGATATTTCTCAGCTGCCTTGCAAGCGTCCCTGGCAGCTTCTCCTTCAATTGAGTCGTATTGTACCGCTTCAGCAAAGGCGGCCTTGACTGTAACGTCGAGTAAACTGCCCGCCTCCGCCTTCCAAAGAAATTCCCAGAGTGCGTTGAACCGGTCATAGCGAGGGAAGTCTGGAATATCTACATAAACGTAGGTTTCGTAGTGTGCCCGATACGCCATTTGCAGACCATAGAATTCCTGAAACGCTGCCAACAACACAGATTGCTCGTATGAAGCATGAGCTGCTGTCGGAAGCATCGCAACTGCGCCCCCGGCCATCGCGCCATTCATGAGCATGCGACGGTCTGTCCGTCATCAGGTAAATTGAGACATCAAACGGCCTGACTAAAGGAGGGTCTGGCGCATCTGGATTTCAGTTAAGCAGCGGATTTGTCGTGCTGCAAGCGTCGTTGTTTCATGGTCCTCCTTTTGATCTTTTCTCGTTCGAGCAGGATGGTCTGGCCACGCCCGGTATAGACGTCGGSCGGGGTGAG
>NZ_KI928931.1:0-8994 GCF_000521215.1 Labrenzia sp. DG1229
CAGGGCAGGCGGCCCATCGTCTGGGCTTCCAACAACTTCCTGATGGAACAGACCGGATTTTCGTTGGCGACGCTCAGACGCCATGTGCGTCGCCTGTGCGAAGCCGGCATAATCTGGATGAAAGACAGTCCAAACGGCAAGAGATGGGGCAGGCGGGATGACGACGGGGTAATCATTGAGGCCTATGGCTTCGACCTGGCGCCGCTTGCAGCGCGTACAGAGGAGTTTGAAGCCCTTTACGCCCGATTGCAGGAAGAACGCGAGTTCTGCACGTCCCTGCGCAACACGATCACCGTGACGCGACGTATGATCCGGGCCAAGATCGATAAAGCGCTGGAGAGCCGCCTCAAGGGGCCCTGGAGCGATCTTCGAGAAGAGTTCGCCACCCTGCTCGAGAGCCTTCCCAAGCGCTCCATGGGCCCAGACAAGCTTCTGGACATCCTGGATTGGTTTAAGGCCTTCAGGGAACGGGTAGAGCAGGCATTCGAGGCCGCTTTTGATTGGCCAGAGGAATCCTATGCTTCAAAGCCGTCACAGGAGGCCCACTCCGAAGCCAAGGTTGTTCCTTTTTCAAGAAAAATGGCACCCACGAGTCTCAAAGATGAGGCCCACATACTAACTACAAAACAACCTGATCCTGTATCTAGTAATCGCTTTGAAACAAAGCACGCGGAGCCGGCATCGCCCAAATTAGAACCGCCAGAGCGTGTTGAAGGAACAGAAGAGGTTGATTTGGATATCAACTGGAGCACACACGGCAAAAAGCGAGGATCTGAGGTGGATATACCGATGCTAATGGCGGCCTGTCCGCATTTTGCTGAGATGGCGCGTGGAGTTCAAGGCTATCTGAAGGATTGGAACGACGTCCACAGGGCCGCGGCCACGCTGAGGCCCATGGCTGGCATCTCCGAGGATGCCTGGAACGTGGCAAACAAGGTCCTTGGACCCGCGATTGCGGCCGCATCCGTCGCTCTGATCTTCGATAAACACACCGACGGCGTTGTTAAATCCCCAGGTGGCTATCTCAGGGGCCTCGTTGAAAAGGCCCAGGCGGGAGAATTGCACCTCGACCGCAGTTTCTATGGCAGATTGAGCGAGGTCAGGGCATGAGCTTGGTAAGGCTTCAAAAGCCGTTGGAGAACGAAATTGATTGAATTTGAATCAAAGCGCAAGAATATCTGCTTGAACCGATATCAGTTAGAAGCTATATTCCTGTCATGACGTGGGCCGTACTTGAACATCCGGACTTCGTCGAAGAACGCGAAACATTGCCTGATGAGGTTTGTGACAAGCTCGATGCGGTAATTCTTCTGCTGGAGCAATATGGACCCCAGTTGGGGCGGCCTTATGTCGATACTCTGGCCGGCTCTGACCACGCCAACATGAAGGAAATACGCGTGAAAGAGCAGGGCGTCTGGAGGTTCGCGTTCGATGAAGAGAGAAACGCTGTCGTCCTGGTTGGCGGCAACAAGCAAGGCAAGAACCAGAAACGGTTTTACAAGAGCCTCATTGCAACGGCTGACTAGCGCTTTGACGATTGGCTCGATGCGGAATGAAAGGAAGATCGATGGCAAAGCTCAAGAAAACAGCCTTTGTGAATGCCGGGGATCGTATTCGCGCGCTGCCGCAGGACCGCCGCGAGCGTATCGAAGCGCTGGCCGGCGAGCTGGCTTCAGAGCTGCATCTTGCTGAAATCCGCAAAGCACTGTCCATCACCCAGAAGGACCTGGCTGAAACGACCGGGTTGACCCAAGGCGAGGTCTCACGTTTCGAGAATGCTGAGCTCATCGGCGCTAAAATCGGAACGCTGGAACGCTATGTTTCCGGCATGGGCGGCCATCTGCGGCTCCTCGCCGAAATGCCTGATGGCACAACGGCCGAGATCCCGATGAAGAAGGGTAAGCCGGTCAAATCGCGGGTAAGCGCGGCCTGACAATGATGCCCTGTACCGATTGGTCTTCGGAGACGGAAATTTCTACCGCCAGGCTGCGACCTGCGACTGGATTGCTGCAAAGTCAGGGATTCCGTCGATAGACTTCAAAAACTGCCGTGCGTCGCCTAGCGTCGTGTTTTCAAGCTTAGATCGCGCAAAATAAGCCCGACATGGCGCTTGCGACAGCCTCAAGGATTTCCGCGGGTTGGAAGGCCTGGATCAGTCATCCGAACGCTTGTTCGTTTCGACACACTCGCCCACCACTGGGCAAGTTCTGAGCGTCGGCTCAGCGCATCTGCTCCTTCTGGCGCTTGGACAAAGTATGCGACCATTGGTGCAAGATGGCAGTCAGCGATTGTAAAATTCCGGCCATCCAGGACAAGCCGCTCAACCGCAATTTTGTTCAATGCATCCAAAACAACCTGAGAGGCATCGAGCCCCGCCGCAATCTCGGTTTCATCGGCCTGGTGACCCTCTAGGGGGGCAAAAACGCGTTGCGCAAAAACCTGACGGACCATCGGGCGATATCCATAGCTGTCTACAATCGAGATAACTTGGGTCGCCCTGGCCAGAGCTCTAGCTGCGACAGGTACGAGTTTAGCACCGTCAAAGGCGGCGTCCACATAGCGAGCAATTGCACAGGTCTCAAAAACATCGAAGGTCCCGTGGCTAAGCACTGGAACACGACAAAACGGTTGTCGCTCAAGGTAGTCAGCCGGAACATCGGAAGCGAAAGGATTGATTTCCTCGATCTTGTAGTCGACGCCCTTCTCTTGCAGCACTATGCGTGCAATGCGATTGTAAACACTATAGCGATATCCGCGAAGTACGACTGATTTAGACATGGCTGTTCGTATCATCACGATTTAGATGTGGAAAGGCGCTGAAACTGAAAGCGTTCATCAATGACCCTTCAAAGCAGTGGTTCGGGGCCAGAGCATATACTTTAGTTTTCTCCCAACCTTTACTCTCTATAGTCCGGCCGCCTTGGTCAGGTTCACACGGAACCGGTCTCTCCGCCGCTGATAACGCCGCGTCATTTGAGGGGAGGCGTGTCCAAGCTGCTTCTGAACATGCCGCTCGTCGACTTCGGCATAGGAGGCGAGTCCTGCTCGAAGAGAGTGGCCAGAGAACAGTTTCGGCCTGTCCGCATCCGGAAGATCAGGCCGGATCCCGGCCTCCAGCATCGTTTTCTTGATCAGGCGGGCGACATGTTTGTCTGACAAGCGATTCACCTGGACACCGGAATTGTCCCGTAACACGCGGCGAAAAATTGGACCGTGATCGATCTTGGCAAAGTGCAGCCATTGCTCGAGTGCATGCACTGGACAAGATTGTTCCGACGATCCGCGCGCAACCTCGGCCTCCTTCCAACCGGTTTTGGTTTTCTGAATAATGACCGCGCCGCCTTCTTCGATCTCCACCCAGCCCTTGCCCTCGTCGGTATCGTCGCGATTGACATCAAGCCCGACGATTTCTGAACGCCTGAGGCCTGCGGCATAGCCCAGAAGCAAAATGGCGCGATCGCGCATGTCTCTCAGTCCGAAGGAGAGCCGGGAGACCATCTCTAAAAGCTCTTCCGGCGAGATCGGTTCCTTCTGCACAGGTGGCTTACCATGTTTGCGGCGAATGCCGGCGAGGACCGTTGCGATGTGGCGATCCTTTCGATCGAGGCGTTGACCGCGTTGCTGGTAGTTCCAGGACAGACCAGACAGGCGGCGCTCGATCGTGGAGACGGAGAGGGCAGGGGACCCGTCCTGGGGCGCTGCCATCTCTGTGATGTAAAGTCCGATCAGCTGAGGATCCGGGATCAAATGTTCAGCGCCGCGGCGCCGACACCAACTCGAGAAACTCGCCCAATCCTTCTTGTAAGCCTTACTGGTGTTCTCTGCCGTTGCCTGCTCTGCGTAGCCTCTTGCAGTATCGACCAATCGTTCGAGCGAACCAGAGGCAGCAACCCCCTCTGGAATATTGATGTCGTCGGCATCGGAGGATGCCTCATGTGGCCAGCCAAGCTCCACATGCGTCAGTCCTGGCTCAATGTGAATCTTTGCTTCGAATCCATCTGCCGAGCTTAGAACGTTGATGGCGTTCTCGGTTAGAAGATCATTCTCGTCGTCCTGAGTAAGGTTTGACGGGGCAGCGGCCTCTGAGCTCGATTTCTCGGTGATTTGGCTTGGTTTCGTTGGCATATCAGGAGGCTATCCTTTTACGTCCGATAATGCAACATTATTGGACATAGAAAAGATGTTAAAACTGGGGCGGTTATTACACAATATTGTGGGCAAAAGCGCCGTGATGGGATAGTATTGTGCCATGACCTATCAGTCTACGGCCATCTCGAAGGACCAAATTACCCTACCGAATCTGCCGGGCTGGGTCACGTCGCGGTCGGCTGAAACACCTCAGAACGTTGCTTTTTTGTCGGGTGCGGCCTTTGCGATGCTCGACATGATCCTACACCAGTCGGGTGATTCAATCCCTAAAGCTTTGCTTGCAAACACGCTTGCCTTGAAAGCAGCAGTTGCGACGTCCAAGTTGGAGGGGCGCCTGTCCCAGGAGGCTGATATCCGAGATGCCTATCATCTCACGCCGCCAGACAAGGATGGCGTGCGGCACTGGGGCCCCGATGGCGATGTCCTGGATTACTGGCGCAGAGCAGGGCGCCTGCGTCTCGGAGACAAGAATTGGATCGACATCGTTGCGGCGTTTGCAAACTGCGATGATCGGATTGCCGAGTGGCTTGAGGCAGCCATGACGACCTCCATCCTGTTCGGGCCAATGGCCTCCGCAGTTGAGATCGTGCGCAACGTACTCGAGGCTGATGATCGGGCTGAGCGGCTGGCATGCCTTCTGCAGGATGTCGTCATTGCAAAGTCTCTTGGCTGGGATCGCCTCTATCCACTCACCGCACTTCATTTGACGAAAACCAATCTGCGGGACCTGCGAGATCGGGCCAAAGAAGGGAAGTGTGAGGCGGACACCGCTATCCAGGTCGCGATCGCCAAGAGTGCGCAATCAACGTTCCAACTGGCAAACCAACTGACCGCCCGCGCCGAAACACTTCGCTCCGTTGCCCCCAAACTCCGGACTCGTGGATCAGAGGATGCCGTTGCGCTGTTCCTGGCTGAAGACGCCGTCGCACCATCCGGCATGCTTTCGCCTCACATACGCGGAACCCGCACGCCCATGACCGGACGCGCTGCCCGCCGGCTATGCGATCGCCTGGTAGAACTCGGTGTCGTAAAAGAACTCACCGGACGTCCAACGTTCCGCCTTTATGGGGTATGCCCATGAGCGCGCTTGCTGAGCAAATACAGCCCCACGCGGAAGATGTCCTGTTTGATCGGAAGCTGGACGACCTGCCAGCTGATTTGCGTTGGCGAGAATGGATGGGGCGGATTGAAGCCGTGCTGTTCGCAAGCGCCTCACCGGTGTCCCGTGATGATCTTCAAAAGCTCGTCGGCAAGTCCGCATCAATCGAGATGTTGATTGATGACATCCAAGCGGAGCTCAAGCCGCGTCCGTATGAGCTGGTTCAAGTTGCAAACGGATGGATGTTTCGAACAAAGACCCGGTTCGCCGACGCGATCAAAGCCGCCGCCGATCTGGGTAACCCACGGGCCGAGTTCAACGAGATGGAGATGGCGGTTCTCTGTGCCATCGCCTACCATCAGCCTATAGATCGGGCGGGCCTGGCTGACATCTTTGGCAAAGAGGTCAGTCGCGATCTTATTGCCCGGCTGCGATATCTAAGGCTGATTGCAGATGGGCCAAGGGCACCGCGACGCGGTGCGCCCCATACTTTTGTGACGACGCCGGAGTTTCTGGCGATGTTTGATCTACAGAGTTTACGGGATTTGCCGGAGTTGGAAATCGGATCGATATCATCATCGGGAGCAAAGCACCGTTGACCGCCTAGCGAGCAAATGAGGCCTAACCGGTCATGCTCAGAATCTGGCTCGTCGGCGACGATAGCGCACAGCTCGCCGAGCCGGCGGCTTAGGCTTGCCAAACAAGACGTCTGGGATAGCGGTGCTTTCGGATATGTGCTCGACCAGCTTTGGTTTTGGATATTCAAAACCATAGACCCAGTCGTTTTTGATGCGCCGGAGAACCCACACGGTTTCTTCACCAAAGTCGAACGCGACTATCACGCCGACATGAATCCATTCCTTCAGCAGCCTTGAATCATAGACCCAGAGTTGTTGGACCAACCCGTCTTTCGTCGGATGCTTAACCCCGTCCGACTGTGCATTCATAAACTGCTTGTAGTCGGTTTTGCGACGCATCCCATCGACGATCCAGAACATAGGTTGATGAAATTTAGTCCGTGTCCGAGCTTCCTCCGGTTTGATGTAGGAATGCTGAAACTCAACAACCAAGCCTTTGGGTGTCTTGATATCAGCGATGTGTAGTTCTCCATGCTCGTCACGGGCAGCAATCTCTTGCCATTCCGCAGGGAAGTTATTCTTCCAATCGCGGTGCCATTGCGTTTCGTTTTCCCACCAGTGATCACAGTGCCGCTGGCCTTTGTGAGCCCAGTGCCAAACTTTCTTGGTTCCGCATCGGGCAATCAGCTCTGCACCACATCCGGGACATGTGCCGTTCGCCCGGGGCGTTGCTTCAATGCGCAAGTCATTATGAAGTGCAAACCGCATTAGGTCACATCCAGATCAGTTTTCTGAGGTATTTGATCTGCGTTTGGCATGTCAAATCTACATCGCCTCAGCACGCGCGTGAATGTGCGAACCCGACGGCGTTACCTCAATGTCGAAGCCAGCCGTGATCAATGTCTTGACCTGCTCAGTATGGGAAATCAGACCCACGGCCCGCATTTCGTTCGTCAGGGAGTGGAGGGTTTCGAGCGCGGTGTTCAAAGTCTCGTCATCAAGGGTGCCGAACCCTTCATCGATGAAGATCGCATCGAGTTTGATCCCACCACTGTTCTGCTGAACAACGTCCGACAATCCGAGGGCCAGTGCCAATGAGGCTTGAAACCCTTCGCCACCCGAAAGTGTCTTGGTGGACCGCGACTTCTCCGTATTGGCATCATGGACTGCGATATCGAGACCGCGTTTGCTGACGCCGCCTGCGATTTCCTCCGGCCTGTGAAGCTGATAACGATTGTTCGACATCGGCCCGAGCCTGAGATTGGCAGCGACCAATACTTCGTCGAACATCGCCGCGATGGCGAAGTCTGGAAGGCGCACTTTGCGATCATTATTCCCAGTCACAAGATTGGAAATCTCGCCAAGAGGCGCATAGCGGTCTTCCAGGGATTTCAGTGCCTCGGATATCTTTGCGACGGTTTCCAAGACGCCCTGCTTGCGGGTCAGTTCGGTTTGAAGCCGCGTACGCTCGTTCTGGTCGGTTTCCAATTCCGTTTCAGAGGTCGATACCTTGGCCTTCAAAGTATCAACATCCGGGCGTTCGCGCTCACCAATTTCTTCCTTAAGGCGTTTTAGCCGATCAGCATTTGCTGCACGACTCTGCTCATGCGTTTTGATCGTGGCTTCCAAATCATCGATCTGATCAACATCGGCTTTTGCGGATTGAAACATCTCAGCGCTGAGGTGCGCGGCAGACAGCCCATTGGCGAGTGCCTTGCTGGCCTTGTCCAAAGCGCTGCTCGCGCGACTAAGTGCGGTTTTCGCACCTTTACGGCGCTGCTCTGCCGTCGCAAGCGCCACAGCGGTTTCCTTGTCAGTCTCCAGCGCCGTCTGATGTGCATTCGATAAGCGGTCGCGCTCAGAAATTGCGCTCTCAAGTGAGCTCGTCAAAAGATCGGACTGTCGATGCGGCTCGGGGACTTCGCGCAACATTGCATCAAGTTGCGTCTGCGCATTCGACAGTTCAGACCTTCGGTCCGCCAATGCTTGCTTAGCTCCCTCCAGGAGCTGTGTGGCAGTGGATGAGGCGGCTTCCGCTTCCAAAAGCCGATCCACCAGATCGACGAACCGATTGTCGGAAGCGAGTTCGGCGTTTTTGTCGGTCTCTTCTGTCAAGATAGGGAGCAACGCTTCGCGATTGCGGGTCGGCTGCGCAAGATCGGACAGAGTGTTCTGCCGCTCCTCTAACAAGGCCTGTGCCGCGTTCCGGGCACCCTTGGCTTCCTGTTCTGCTGCTTTCGCCAGCTCAAGCGACTCTTGCGCTGTCTCAAACGCTTCGTGACGGCCTTGGCGCGAAGGATCGCCGGTTGCTGGCGCCGGATGATCAAGCGAACCGCAGGCCGGGCAGGGCTCCCCTTCCTGAAGTTTGCGGGCCACGTGCAGGGATTGAATATCCGTCAAATCCTGCTCTGCACCCGCAAAAACGGTCTCACAAGTTTGAAGATGTGACGTCGATTCCTGATGGGCTTCGATCAAGCTGGCGACAATTTCCTTCTGCTGATCCCGTCGGGTGACTACCTTTTCGTATTCGCCAAGGATCTCAGCTTCGCGTTGCAGGGCCGCCAAACGGGTCGCAGCATCATTGACGGCCTTGTCATGATCGGGTTGCAGTTTCTGCAAAGCCCGAAGCGCATCCAATTGCTTGCCAACTTCTTGGGTCGTCCGGTTTGCAGCGCTCTCTTTTGTCGTTGCGAGTGTCACTGCCTCAGCCTTGTCGGTCAGCGACTTTTTAAGCCCTTCTGTTTGATCAAGTGTTGCCTTCCATCTCTCGAGCTCCTGCACTTTCGTGGTGGCGGCGTCCCGCTGCGCCGCATCTTCGGTCGTCCGGGCAAATGCCATTTTTGGGCGGCACTGCGCGCGGTTTCTGCTTCGGTAAACGTCTGCTCGGCCTCACCATGCGTCTCGATCGCCTCAGCATGGTCATCGCGCGCGCCTGTTTCAGCCTGCTCCAATGGCACAAGTTTCTCCGCAACCCGCGCCTGCTTCGACCGTGACCGCAACAACTCGATTTCTTGAAGTTGAGCCTCAAGAGCAGCTTTGCGCGCTTGGCGTCCTCCAGATTTGAAAACTTGTCGGCCAGAGCCTCTGCCGCCGTTAGCACCTTTCGGTGTTCCAGCAAGCGTTTTCNCCAATGCCTTGATTCGGGTANCTAAGCGCGCCGATGGCGGT
>NZ_KI928931.1:9503-12101 GCF_000521215.1 Labrenzia sp. DG1229
CTTATCCTTGTCAATATCTGTGCGAAACGCTTCCTCGCTCTCGTCATTGAGCAATGTATCGCGCTTGAGCCTTTCATCATGGATTTCCTGGCGAAGGCCGGCGGCTTGCCGTTTGATCTTCTCTACAAAGCCCTCATAGAGCCGCACATCAAAAAGACGTTTCAGAATGGGGGAGCGCTCATCTGAGCTTGCTGTCAGGATCTTGCGGAACTCCCCTTGCGGCAATAGAACGATTTGCCGAAACTGATCGGCATTGTAACCCAACAACTCTTCAATCATCCCGTCGACAGATTTGACTTTCTTCTCGGCAAGGACGTCCCCGCGTTGTTCGGCTGCAATTTCATCGAGTGCCATACCCGTCGCTTTGAACAAATAGGCCTCATGCGACTGGTGGGCGGTACCGGTTCCCCGGCTTGCAGCACGCATCTGGCTGGGCACCCTATGGACGATATAGCGCTCTTCTCCCAGATCGAAGACCAGCTCGACCTCGGTAAGTGCAGTCGCACTGGCATGGTGTGAGATCATGTCTTCTGCGGATCGCTCAGCGCCTGACGACTCGCCAAAAAGCGCAAACGACATGCCATCGAAAATGGTTGTCTTACCCGCACCGGTATCTCCGTAGATTCCAAAAATGCCGGCATCCATCGCCGTCGTGAAATCAACGACCTCGGTCCCCGCATAAGGTCCAAACGCGGTCATGGTCAACCGGATCGGGCGCATCAGACCTCCTCCCTGATGGGCTCATCGAGCAATTTTACAACGACACCTTGTTCTGCCTCACTCGGCGTCTCGCCACGTACATAGGCGACAAACTCCGAGATGACGCCAACTGGATCATCGAGCTTGGATTGCGCGCGTCCGGCTGTGGAGATCACTAGGTCTTTCTTTTTTTCGCGCAAAGTCTGCAGAATGTTGGGGTAAAATGGCCGCAGCTGCGCCGCAGGCTCTACAAGGGCCCCTTCGTCGAGTAGGATTGCACAAATCAGATCGTCGCTGGGAGCGGCCTGCGCATCTGCAACCAAGTCAGCCAGCAATCCCTTAACTTCCCGGACTCGGCGCAGCGGCTCGAACTCGATCTGCTCGAGATTGGTGACGACACCATCGGCCTTCAGGTCAAAGATCGTCATGGATTTTAACGTGTCCGCCTCATCAAAGCCAAAGGCGAGGGGCGATCCGCTGTAGCGAATGGTCTCGCTTCCGGCCATCTGTGGTCGGTGAAGATGTCCCAAGGCCACATAGTCAGCGCCATCGAAAATCGCTTGCGAAACCATTTCCACTGTTCCAACGGCTAAGCGACGCTCACTTTCACTAGGTTGGCAGTCGGTGACAAAGGCATGGGCGACGATGACCCATCGCACACCCTTTGGTTTTTGTTGTCTCGCCGCGTCTACCTGATGGCGGAGCACATCTTCCGGCGTCCGTATGGTCTCATCCCCGAAGACACGTCGCGCGGCGTAAATCTCTCCGTATGGCAAAGCGGAAAACGCCACAGGACCATGCTCGTCCTCGAGCAGGAGTGGCAGTTCGTTTTTCTCAAGGGGGCCTCTGATCAGGATACGCGTCTTGTCTAAGAGTTTGGTAACTGCGCCCAGACGTTGGCCAGAATCATGGTTCCCCGCAATCACCACAATTGCCGCTTCTGTCTCTTCATATACGCGTTCGATGAAATCACTGTAGAGCTTAACAGCTGCTTCCGGAGGCGATGCCTTGTCATAGATGTCGCCAGCGACAATCAGGACGTCGATGTTCCGTGACACAATCGTTTTAAAGATCTGATCCAGAACGTGGGCTTGATCGTCAAGCAGCGACACACCGCGGAGCGAACGTCCCAAGTGCCAATCTGCCGTATGAAGAATTTTCATTTTATACCGTTAATTTCTACACATGTAAAAAATATATGGACAAACCCAAAGAGTCAAGTTAGATTTCAACCATGGCCTTCGAAGACCTCAAACATGCCCAACGTGCGCGCTTGGAATACCTCGACAGACTGTTTTTCTGGGACGGTGCAGCAACCCGTGCTTCATTGATTGCACAGTTTGGTATTTCCAATGCACAGGCTGCGCTTGATTTTCGCGCTTACCTCGCTGATGCGCCAAAGGACGCATTGCACTATGATCCGTCGTCGCGTCAGTACCTTGCCCATGACAGCTTTGAACGGCTCACTGGCAAGGCGTCTTCGATGGAGTTAGAGCAACTCTTGGCTGGAGATGCCTCTTCCGCATTCTATAGATTGCCGGATTTGCAACGCATCCAGGACATGCGTGTCTTACGCCCGCTCTACCGAGCCTTCAGGGCCAAAGTGGCAACGAAGATCGTTTATCAATCGATGCGAGACCCGGAGCCGATGACGCGTTGGATCGTGCCCGTGCGTTTCGCTTCCGACGGGGTGAGACTGCATGTGCGTGCCTGGTGCTTTGAGCGTGAGGACTTCCGTGATTTCCATCCCGCTCGCATTGACCCAGATCGTTCTTTTTCAGAAACCAAGTCAGCAGATACTGTGCCCCGTGATGATGATTGGTTCACCTGGGCTATTTTGAAGCTCAAACCGCATTCTAGATTAACCGAGGCCCAACAACACGTGGTTCGCATTGAATT
>NZ_KI928931.1:12483-15929 GCF_000521215.1 Labrenzia sp. DG1229
TGGTTCGCATTGAATTCGGGTTCACCGCAGACGTGTTGGAGGCCAGAACACGGAAGGCACTTGTATTCTATACGGAGCGCCGATGGGGTCTTGAGCAGAAGGAGCCTCGGCTTGAACGAGTATCAATCGACTATGTTCCAATGAGTGAGGTGGAGGTCGATGCAAATTGATATGCGCCGTGTTGATCCCACACTTAATATGAACCGGTTCTATTCTGTAGAGCTGACCAAAGACCTCTTTGGTCAGACCGGCGTCCACCGGCAGTGGGGCCGCTTTGGAACTTGGGGGCGGCATCGCCACGATTGGTATGCGTCAAAAACCGAAGCTGAATCTGCCCTTTCCGATCTGGTCAAACAAAAGCTGGCGCGCGGCTATCTCATTAAGTCGTCTCCGTCCGATGGTTCGGATAGCGGCTTGGAAGCACCGATCAGCCTTTATTTCCAACAGCTACGTTTGACCGAGAAAAATGATAATTCTGAAAAACTTCACTTTGGCGAAAGAAATATTTCCGGATTTGCGTAGGTGCAAACGATTAGAGGGAAGAAGGTACAGAAACACGCGCGACGGGACATCGAGCAAACCCTGAGGGGACAGCATGGCAATACCGCTAACAAAAAGAAAAAAACCCGACAAGGAGGGTGAACGTGGTGAGCTCTATGTTCGGATGCCTCATGTCGATTGCCAAATCGACGAAGTGAACAAGATTGAACTGGACGAACTGAAAAAGCGCTTGGATGTCTTCGATCGAAAAGAACCAGCCTATCTGGCATCCGAAACCTTGGTCCACTTGATACGCAAAGCCCGCAGAGAGAATGACAGACCCGTCCTCGATGCCGCTATCAAAGCGCTGTTTAGGAGATGCGAAGCCAACCTGCTCCGAAGGGTCGATAACTCACTGCCCAACGCCGACAAGATTAGAGAAGACGCCTTGGCAGAACTTGGTAAACGGTTGGCGCGGGACGGGACGGGAAAGGTGCCGGATCGTCTCGATCTTTTTGAATGGCGTTTCAATATGCAATTCAGATCGTTACGGATCGACGCGATCCGGCGCGAGACGACCGCCGTCAATCGCAATGCTTCTCTTCCAACCGACGCTACTGCGGTTGATGTTGCCGATTTGGAAGCCGCCTTCGAAAAAGTCGCAAGTTGCCAGACCACGGCTGACGCAAATGGCATATATGCGCCATCGCCCGAAGACCAGATGATCGCACGAGACATCTATAGACAACTCAACGCCTTGCCAAAGGATGAACGAAACGCATTGATTCAAACCAAGATCATTGGCCTGACCGAAGAGGAGGCTGGGAGTAAACTAGGCGTTTCGTCTCGTACAATCAGAACTCGCAAAAAAAATGCGATTGAAAGACTGAAAAGCCTAAAGGAAAGCACATGACCCCGAGCACAACCCAATCTGAACAGTTTCTACAGGATGCCATCTTTGATTTGATGGAGGCGAACAGGCTTCCTGACGCCCAACTTGTTGAAAATATCGTCAGTGAATATCCAGACTTTGCGGCAGAAATCACCGATTTCGCCGTAGAGTTGGCAATCGATATGCTCATCAATTCAGATCGGAATGAAGAAGCAGTGGATGTCCAAGATGAGGTGTCACCGCTGGTTTCCCGCGCTCTCAGCAACTTTGAAAACGAACTCTTTCTGCGTGACAGTTCATCTAAGGCGGATGACGGAACTTCACGCGTGGCTCCTGAGGTAAAATCGCTTGACCCCTTCGCGGCCATGGATCGGAAGAGTTTTGGTCAGTTTGCCCGTTCAATACATGCAAATAAGGTATTTGCTCTGAAGCTGCGGGATCGACAGATCAGACCGGACACGATTCCGCTTCGGTATTTGGAACTCACTTCTGAATGTTTGAAAATCAGACTTGATCAGCTGTTAACCTACCTCAACGGGTCAGGTCACAGACCTGCTATGGGTACACAGTTTTTCAAGGCAGATGACAGGCCAAATCACGACCTTCAACAGAGCTTCGATGAAGCGGTCGAAAGTTCTGGTCTGACCGATGATCAGATACGATATCTAATGAGCTTGAAATAGGATGGACAGATTCGAACCGATACGCCGTGCTGCCTGTGAACTGCATCAGGCTACACTCGATGCAGGGGGCGATCCGCTCAATCCGCTTGCATTTGTGATATATGCGATCGAGGCCTTGGACGACCTTGACCTAGATCTAGTCTGGCTTGAACCGGACGATCCCGGGTTGAAGGGCGCACGAGCACGATTTGATGATCAAGCCGGCCTGATCAGCTGTGAAAATTCTGGGGAACCTGCAAGCCGCGCACTTCTTGTTGCACACGAAATCGGACACGATCAGCTTCATGCGGGTTCCCTGAATTGCAACTCCACCGATGTGGATGCATCACAAACAACAGAAGCTGCAGCGGTTGGATTGCAGCGTGTAGAGAGCTACGGAGTGCGCGAACGTCAGGAGTTGCAAGCCAATGTCTTTGCCAGAGAGTTCGTCTTTCCCCGGCAATTTGCGCGACACCTCTTCGTTGAGGAAAAAATGTCTGCAGTGGCAATGGTTGAAGCGACGGGTCTTCCTCTCGCGGTCGTTCGCCAACAGTTGTTCGACGCGCTCTTGCTCCCGCCCGATCAACCGGCAAGCGAGGCCAACTCTGCAGCCTACATTCCTAAGCCAGACAAATCACAAGACAGGGCCGTCGAGCATCGCGATTCACCTTATCTTCTTCAGGCTGGCCCCGGCACAGGTAAAACGAGAACGCTGATTAAGCGAATTGTTGCCTTGATCGAAGATGGTGTCGATCCTGCCTCCATTCTGGTTCTTACATTCTCGAACCGAGCAGCGGGAGAATTGTCAGAGCGTCTTGAGCAGGCCGTTCCTGAAGGTGCGGCCAAAGTCTGGGTCGGAACCTTTCACGCCTTTGGACTGGATGTGGTGCGACGGTTTTATCGCGAGTTAAACCTTCCAGCTGCGCCCATTCTCTTCGACCGAAGCGATGTGATCGGGGTCTTGGAGGAACTCCTGCCAACCCTTCCATTGGTGCATTATCGCAATCTGTGGGACCCAACGCTTGTCCTGCGCGATATTCTGGATGCGATATCGCGCGCCAAGGATGAGTTGGTTACGCCCGATCGCTATCGCGTGCTTTCAGATGCCATGCTCAGTGAAGCGCAGGCTATCGGCGATGATGAGCATATCAAGGCCGCCGAAAAATGTCTCGAAGTCGCGGATGTCTACGATCTTTACGAAAAGACGCTCTCAACGCGCGGCGCGATAGATTTTGGGGATCTGGTGATGCGGCCGGCACTGTTGCTCGATGCAAATGCGGTCGTGAATGCCGAGCTACAGCTTCGACATAGGCACGTTCTTGTTGACGAGTACCAGGACGTCAACCGGGCCAGCGCGAGGCTCGTTAAGCTTGTTTCGGGAGATGCAAAACGGCTGTGGGTTGTCGGTGACG
>NZ_KI928931.1:16718-39149 GCF_000521215.1 Labrenzia sp. DG1229
CAGTCCATCTATCGATTTCGCGGCGCGTCCTCGGCGAATATGGTCAAATTTTCCGAGGATTATGATGAGCCAGTGATCGATAATCTGGAAATCAACTATCGCTCCAGTGAACAGATCGTCGACAGCTTCGTGGCAACGGCTCCTAGAATGGGTGCGTCACACGGCATGTTGCCCCTAAGTCTTTATGCGAATAACGGCCCTGGACCGACGGCTACGGAAATTCGTCGGTTTGAAAAGCCCGACGACGAGATTGAGGGGATCGCGGCCCGCATCGAAGACCTGAAGGGCTCAGGAATTACCTATCGCGATCAAGCGGTGCTGTGTCGGACAAACAAGAGGCTAAACGAAATAGCTGCCGGTCTGGAAGCGCGGGGTATCCCGGTCCTTCACCTTGGAAGCTTGTTTGAGCGTGAAGAAATTCGCGACCTCCTGGCTTTGCTCAACCTTGCGATCGACCCTTTTGGCGACGCCATGGTGCGTGTTGGCGCCTTGCCCCGCTACGCGTTGACGCTTCAGGACGTCTATCAGATCGCCAAAACCATCAGAGATGACCAAATTTCTACACTTGAAAGTCTCGCAGTACTTCAGGCCGATGTTGTGCTCTCCGTTGCTGGCCGTACTGGGTTAGCGCAACTTGTTGAAGATCTGACTGATCTAAAAAACACCAGTACGGCTTGGGAGTTTCTCGCATCATATCTTCTGGATAAAACAAACCACGCGCGCGACATAGCAACTTCGATGACGATCTCAGGCCAGATGAAAGGTGTCGCAATCTGGCAGTTTCTGAACTTCTTGCGGGACGAAGTCCCCATCAAAGACGGTTTGCCGATCGAGCGCACGCTCGCCCGCATCCGGCAAATGGTTTTGCTTGCCGAAGAACGGGACCTCCGGCAAGTTCCCGATGCCGCATTGCACATGAATGCCGTCCGGTTGATGACAGTCCACGGCAGTAAGGGTCTTGAATTTGAGGCCGTCCATATTCCCGGGCTGACGGTCGCTAGTTTCCCATCCAGCAATCGCGGTCAACGCTGCCCGCCGCCAGATGGCATGGTTGAAGGGTCTGAGATTCTCTCCGCAAAAGAGTTCGCCAAGCGAGCCCATGCCACAGAAGAAGAGTGCTTGTTTTTTGTCGCGATTTCGCGTGCTCAAAAATATCTAAATCTCTATTTGCCGAAAAAGCAGCCGAACGGAAACAATCGCAGTGAATCCCAATTTCTCAGCTGGCTTCCGCGGCATCTGGTAAACCAAATCGATAATCCGGACCAATTGAGCGGTCCATCTATCACCGACGATCCGAACATGATCAACATCAGCTGGTCGGACACTTGGAGAATGACGGAAAGCCGTTTGACGGCCTATGAACGATGTCCGCGCCGCTTCTTTTATACGCATGTGATGGGCCTTGGCAGCGCCCGAAAAATGACCGCGTTTTCAAAAACCCATGACTGTATCTACGATCTAATGCGCTGGCTCAAAGTGGAACGTCTGTCGGGCGCGCCTTCGCTTACAGCGGCAGAAAGCGAATTTGATATGATCTGGCAGCAACGAGGTCCCGTCGGACACGCCTATGCGACCGCGTACCGTCAACTGGCATCCCGCTTCATTCGTAATCTTCTTGCCGCCGGTGACGGAAGGGAGTTTCTTGAAGCTAAGCGCTTGCCGGTTGAACTTTCCAGCGGAACCGTATTTGTCGAGCCAAGCGAAATATCCAGACAACAAGACGGAACCGTTTCAGTTCGCAGAGTGCGCACGGGCTATTGTCGCAGTGATGAGTATTCCCGTCTTGAATACGCCCTTTACAAATTGGCAGCGGAGGCTGAGTTTGGTGCAGATGTACTCGTTGAGGCGTTACATCTCACCGACAACGTCAGCGAGCCAATTCCAACAACTGACCGCGTCATTTCAAACCGCGCCACATCTTCCGTTAAGATGCTGGATCGGATCGTAGCGGGACAGTTTCCTCCAGACACAGATCCGATTTCCTGCCCAAGGTGTCCTCATTTTTTCATATGCGCTGCGACACCGGGCGGACCATTGAACCAATCTTAACTTTTTTGGATCCGTGCTTCCGGTTTGGGCCATCAGCAAACGATTAACCATTCGAAGGGACGTAGGTGGGCAATGGTGCCTCACTCTTTAGTTCCCCGGAGAATGGAAAATGACCCAAATTGACATTTTTTATCAAGGCGAAGACCTTGATGACATCCAACACCTGGAGCTTGAAGACGCGGCAACCGTCGGCGACTTTAAGGAGTTGATAAGCGAGCGCCTTGGCGCCAACGGCGACATCCACGTATTCATCGAAGATGCCGAAGATCCGTCTTCTGATGATGCTTGTCTGGCCGATCTCGGAGATCCGGCCGGCCTCAAACTTCACTTTCACCGGCAGCGACGGATCGAGGTGTCACTTGGCACTTAAATGTAAGATTGCGGCGGTTTTTGATCGGCTAGGCATTTAATTTGAGATTTGCTTTGCTTTCAGTCTCAAATTAACTGCATCTGGCGCGGACTTGGCAGCCCAAACGGTGGGTTGATCAGATGGTCGGTTGCTTCGATGAACCGGTTTCTGTTGTGTCCGAATGTATGGGCCTGGAGCATTTTCAGCATTTCTGGACCGGCCCGCTCCACGATGGCGACGCCAGCCAGAAGGGCTGGTCGAATGTGGAGCGGCAGGATTGGGTTCTTGGGTGAGGGCGGGAACGATGCTTCTCTGGCAATGACGTCGTCGAGGTCGGGGATAATGGCACCGAGCACCCTGTAGCGCCAGAGTTCGGCGTTTTGGGGAAATGGCCAAGGGACCCGACGCATTAGTAGGAGACGGGCAAGTTCTAGCGGTGACGTCCAGGTTTGGATGTCGCGTTCTGCATCATCGTCTAACAGCTTCTCGCCACGAAGTGCGGCGGCATGATATTGATGGAAGGGGCGGTCATCGTCGTATCGAGCAAAGTCGTGAAACGGCCGTCCGCAATGGGTGCAGGTGATCCGCCATCCTTGCAACTGGCTTCGCAGGACCGGTCCTGAAGCGGAGGTCCCGTGTTCACAGCTGTGGCATCTCTGGATTGGCTCCTTGGCGATGAATCGATGTGCAGAGCTCTGGGCATTGGAGAAGGTCATTCGGCGCACGGTCTTGGCATCCGTCGAGAACAACTCTGCAAGTCGGGTCGCCTGGTCCCGGCTCAGTGTTCGATCGGCTATGCGCAGCGAGACGGCTTCGGGCAGGCAATGGCGCAGCATGGTCAGTGCCGGAACACCATAAAAGGCAGCGTGGCGGGTAATCCAGGACGAGAGAAGTTCGCCCGCAAAGGGCGGCAGTGCAACGGGAAGGCGTGTAATCATGCATAGACCGCCTCTACGTCGAAGTCCGGCGCCCAAGTCTCGACGGCACTGTCGGTGATACGTTCACTGCCATCCTCCACCGCCTCGATTGCGAGGTTGTTGATCATGTGGAAGATATTGGCGGTAATGCCGTCCGTGATTTGCAGGATGCGCCTTAGTGATTTCGCGGTCAGCACCGAGGGGCGATGAAGCGGCGTATTACGCAGGATCGACGCCACAAGGGTTTCAAATTCCTCGTTTGCCGCCCATCGGCCCAATGTGAACTGTTCGAACCGACGCGCGAGCTGAACATCTCCGCCGATGGCCTCTCTCGCGTCGTTGACGCCAAAACAGACCAGCGAGATTTGAAGGCGATTGCTGAGGAAACGCAGGGTGTTCAGGACGATGCGCTGCTCGCGGAAGGTTCCGGCAAGGATGTTGTGGACCTCGTCGATCACCAGCACCTGCACGCCGATCGCTTCCATGATCCGCAGAGCTGCCTGTTCCATCTGGGTGATATCGGCGCGAGGCCGTTGCGGTGCTCCGAGAAGGGTCAGAAGTTCACCGTAGAAGCGTCGTTCGCCCGGTCTGCTGACCATTTCCATGGCAAGAACCGGTGTCGTCAGCGCTCCTGTCGACGGATCGAACCGTGGCGGGTGCTGGTCCCGGAACCTTTTCATGATCATGGTCTTGCCCATGCCGCTGTCGCCATAGATCGCGATTGAGGGCATGCGTGTACCCCGTGGATGCTCGAGGAGCGCATCCAGCCGGTCAAGCGCTTGCTTGGCGCGCGGGTAAAGTACCCATCGGCGCGATCGCATGGCGCGTACTCGTCCGGCTTTCGGTTCAGCAAGCAGTGCTGCCGCATTGGCGGTCAGGTGAGGGATAGTGTCGGTCATGGTTGCTCCAGCTTAGATTCAATCCTCAACAAACGGGATCGGTTTGCTGGAGTCGATACCGCGGAGCGTGCCCAGTTCCCTGTTATCTGGTCGAGGTTGCGTGCGCGACTGACCACGCTTTGCTGCAGCAGTCCTCTTGGCCGCTGCTTTGACAAGCTCTCGTTGCTCAAGAACGGTCCTGACGATTGCACGGGTGCCGACCTCCCGTCGACCTTTCTCTCGCAGAGCGCGGCGGGCGGTGGCGGCCTCATACAGGGTGACCTGCGGCAGCGTCAGGTCGGCATAGCGGGCCTCTACGAAGTTGCCGGACGGCCGACGCACGAACACGCGCGACATGTCGCGCGGATCGTATTTGACGAGCAGGCGTCGTTTCGTCCGCCCCACATCGGCGCTCAGGGCGGCCGACCAATAGCGCAAGCCGAAGAGATGAATGCCCGTCGGCCGCAGGGTCCGCTCCTGCCCGGGCAGGAAGGCGAGCCAGAACCGCAGCCGATCTTCCGGTAGCCGGAGCGGGATATCTCCTTCGAGTTCCCGCCAGACCGCCAGTGGAGGACGACCGAGGGTGCCGTGGATTGATTGATGATAGGAACCTACAATGTCGAGCGCGATGTACCGTTCAAGCTCGCGCAATGTCAGAGCCGCGTGGCGCTTCGGGTCATAGTCGCCCAGATCCTGCTCGTTGCTGAACGTCGTCCCAGGCAGGAGATGCAGCCGTCCCATCTGCGTGCCGATCAGCCGCTCAATATGCCCGCCGAACCGCGGCGTGCCCGGTGGCCGCCAGTTAATGGCGATGCCGGCGTCGTCACATCCACGCTTGAACGCCCGGCTACGGAAATCAGCGCCGTTGTCGACGTGGACTAGGTCTGGAAGACCTGCCACGGGCCACGCTTCCATAATGTCGCGCTCTTTCAACCAGGCAGCTTTGTCGAAGACCGAATGCAGCAGGCAGAGGCTGGTCGACAGGCGGGACGGCGCATCCATAGTAAGGTAGAACCCTGTCACTATGCGGCTGTAGACATCCATCGCCAGCGTCAACCAAGGGCGTCCCACCGGCTCACCCGTATCCTCGTCGACGACAAAGACGTCGGCTTTTGTATGGTCAATCTGCACCACCTCAAGTGGGCGGGCAGGTTGGAAGGTTCCGGGAACGGCAGTGGCCGCCTTCTCGATCTTGCTCTCGCCCCGGCGCCGGGCGCGTTTGCGAAGATCGACATCCTCAAGCCGCGCTACGATCGTGCGTCGATGCGGCGGTTTTAGGCCTGCCGACAGGCAGTCCGTCCGAACATCCCGCACCAGCTGTGAAATCGACGGTCTGGTCCGCTTTAGATAGTATTTGTCTATTGCAGCATGAACAATTTCTTCGCGCGCGGTTTCCAGCGTCCGATGGCCGATGGGCCGTCCGCGCTTCCTGTCCACCAGGGACATCACCGTTCCGCCCTCGCGAAACAGTTTGATCAGCCGAAAAACGGATGCCCGACTGAGATCAAGCTCCTTGGCGAGACGTGCAATGTCGGCTGCTGATGCCCGGCCGGGATTGTCCTTCAGGAAGCTGCGGATTGCATCGGCGCGGCCTGACGCCTCGTTCCATAGGTCTTCGTCAATCTCGTCGGAGAGAGGGTCGGTCATGGCAATTCGGCACCGAATGGACTTCGGAGCGAATGTCTCAAATAAAGGGACAAAGTACAAGTGAAAATCTCAATTAAACTGCCCAGTCTCAAATTAGGTGCCTGCGCAACCCTTTGAAATTGTTAAAGGCGTTGTCTCAAATTTAAGTGCCTAGTGACAAAATGGTGCAATGCGGGACATATTACTCTTTCGCTGCGGCTGCGCGGGTGTCTGCTTTGATTAATTACAAAGCTTTGCTTCCGAATGAGTCTGGCATTGTTTGGCGGATCACTTCCGGTTGCGGATATTTTGATAAAACTGCTTTCGAGAGCAGGCTGGAATTGCGAGCAAGATGAAAAAGGCGGACAGTGGCGCGGCGAGGGTGAACGCCCACGCGAGAGCCCAAACCGGAGCGCCAACGACCGTTTCGACAACTGACGCAAAGACAAACGCTACCAGGCTGGAAACTGATGCAATGAAGGACGATCCCAGACCTGCCAAATCTCCGAGCGGGCGCATTGCAAACGCATTGAGGTTGCCAAACAAAAGGCCAAGGGCAAAGAAACCAAACCAAGTTAGCCCAAGCAGAATAGCTAGTGGAGGATGGCCACCGTAAAGTACGGCAGCGACCAATAGCCCCGTCCCCGACAGTCCCAATACCAATATCCCTGCAAAGATAGGAGCCTCCATCCCCGTGCGCCCGACCACCCAAACGTTCAACATAAGAGCCAACGCAGTACCCGTTGCCAGAAGTGCGAAGAACACGGGCATCATTGCCGAGACACCATAAACCGCGCCAAAGAGGTTCGCGGCCACCGCAAAATAGGTAAGTTGTGCGCCAAAGACGAAACCGGTTGCTATGACAATGGGCATTACGTTCATGCGAAACAGCATTTTTCGGAAATTTTGCCACAACCTGCGCGGACTTAAGGGCACGCGCTTCTCCACCGGCAGCGTCTCGGGATGGCGCAGCCACAGCCATGCGCCCAGTCCCGCCGCCAACATCAGATACGACCAGAACACACCCCGCCATCCAGCGACTGCCGCGATCAGTGCACCCAATGCAGGTGCAATCATAGGCACAACGACAAGCAACGTGAAAATCACCGACATGATCTTGGCCATGTCTGCGCCTTCATACCGGTCGCGGATCATTGCACGTGTCCCGATTTTTGGTCCTGTGACGCCTATGCCCTGAATGAATCTCCCAATTATCACCGCCGCAAAGTTATCTGCGGTGGCGGCGACCACAGTGCCAATGACGAACACAATAAGCCCGGCAATCACGGCGGGGCGGCGTCCCAAAGCATCGCTGATGGGGCCAATCACCAATTCTCCGACAACCATGCCCAACACGAAGGTAGTAATGATTTGAGCGCCTGAGAACGAAGATTCAGCGTCAAAAGCACTTTCTATCATAGGCATTGTTGGCAGCACGCCATCAATAGCGAAAGCAGTTAAGGCGGTCAGTGCAACATAGAGAGCAAGACGTTCAACACGGCTCATCAATAATTTTTCCTGATAAATAATGGTAAAACTCGCCCGTCTTTGCGGGATGGCCTCGGCAATTCTCAAATACCGTATAGTGCGTAAACATGACAGCCGACATTCGTTCTGGGCGCAGCATCCGGTAAAATGGGCTCAGTCCGGTCAACTTTTGCAGCTCGACCGTATGTCCGGTCCGGATTGGCGGACGGCAATTGTCGCCCACCAACATGGTTCAAATGTCGATTTGCTCAGCAATGCTCAGGGCATCTTCGAGTTCGACGCCAAGATATCTGACAGTGCTGTCAACCTTTGTGTGCCCCAGCAGGAGTTGAACCGCTCTGAGATTTCCGGTTTTCCGGTAGATCTCCGCTGCCTTGGTCCGGCGCAGCGAATGAGTGCCGTAACCGCTGGGTTCCAGTCCAATCGCTGTCACCCAATCTCGGACAAGTCGACTATACTGACGCGTTGAGATATGGGGCCGGTCATGGAAACGGCTCGGAAACATGAAACTGCAACCAATCATCTCAGGTGATTTGACCCACGCGAGAACCGTATCTCGGGTGTTTTCCGTCAGCTCGAACTGAACAGGTTTCCTGGTTTTGCTCTGGATCACCGAAACCCGTTCCCGGACGCGATCGTCTTTGACCAGATCGGCCACAGCGAGTTTGACCAGGTCGCACCCTCTGAGCTTGCTATCAATCGCTACGTTGAACAGGGCCAGGTCACGACGATAGCCCGCAAGTTCAAGCCGCGCGCGTATGGCCCAGACCTGTTTGGGAAGCAGGGGTCGTTTCTGGCCGATGATCCGGCCCTTGTTCCAGACTCTGCGTTTCGGTGTGACTGCGGGAAGTTGGACTCTTGGCATGGTTTGCCCTCCAATCCTCCCGCCAGGCCCAGACATCAGCACCGTGCTGACGCCTGATTCTACCACCTGCGCGAATGGCGGGTCGCGGAAAGCCGTCGATCAGCAAATTGCTGCACGGGCAGTAGGCGGCGAAGAGCCGAGGCTGTGTGAAAACTCTGACTGTCCGGCGAAATACGCCGAAAACAGCCTCTATGTGCGTTCTCTCGCACTTCTGAGAGAGCTTTTGCACAGGTGCCGAAAACGAGCGCTACGAGAGAGCCCATGGGCCGGAGTATTCGCACACCCTCAGCCCACAGCTACCAATTTAGGGCACGTAGGTCTTTCACTAGTTGGTAAGATTTCCGGGCTGAAAGTATGCTATTTCTGCGCTTCACTCATTCACCCAATCCAATGGCAAGTTTTCTAACAGGCGGCTATGAAAGTCCTTCCGAACAACAAGCATCTCAGGACTCGTTGTCCACATCTCACCGAAAACATGGGTCCCAACATCAGCAGTTCGACTACCATCTTTTATTCGAGTTATGGTGGACCATAGCGGACCATTTTCCAAATCACTGAGAAATTCGTAACGGAAAAACTGGTAGTTTCCGATTGTGCCAGTTTCAGTTGAAAGTAGTCTAACGCGGTTGGCTGGAACTTTGTATCCTGAAGACAAGTCTTTGGCAAAACTTCTTGCAATTTCAAGAAGGTTGCTTGAGTTTTCTCCCCAAGTTCGCCCGGCAAAGACACCCGCATCGGCAAATGAATGTCCTCTTAGGTCAACGTCTATTGGCGCGAGTTCTTCTTTTTCCAAAAACTGATTTGCTTACTCAATACATACGTAGACATGAGGCATATTTCCGCATTCAACTTCACTCTCTTCAACTACGCCCCAGCGACCATCGAAGAGCAGCGAGATTTTCATTCCCTGTTTTTCGAAAGAACCCACCACTGATTGCGCCGAAGCTGATGAAGCGCAAAACACCATCAAGAACACAAAAACTAACTTGCACATTACGGATTCCCACTATCTCGCTGCCTTCTCTGAACTGCATTAGATTGACACAGAACTTTCCGCCAGAATTATGTCAACCTTTGACCGCTTTGTCCGCGACCTGTGAGTTGCCCCCACGATCCTCGCTGCATGTCCTTTGAACGGCCGGTTTTCACGCCGCCTTGCAGAGGCACCGACAATGCGAGCGCGGCAGAATTTGCGCTTCGTGCGCGCGCAGCGAGATTTTGACACTTCCGCTCAGGGCTCAGACCGGCCCAATGCTCATGCAGCAAGCACCGCGGTGAAGGCGCAACGGAACCTGCCATCGGCAAATTGGACCAAACCTTTGATCCTCTGCCGTCTTATTCGGCGCGCGGTCGCTCGCATCTCAGGGGCCGACGTTCGCGCTGCAAGCGGCGAAACCGGGTTGAGAGCCCAATTTGAGCATTCGTCGGCGTGCAGCGAATTACCGAAACCCAATTGAGTTTTCCAAGCGATCAGGGTAACTTCTGATGGTGGCCTTGCTCGGGCCTCCCCCCTCCACTGGGGCAGCATTTGACATGCGGAGCGATACCACTTCGAACCTAACCTGTTCGAGCAAGCGCATAAGGAGGGATTGCGGAGACCGCTCGTAAAGGGAGGTTCAAGATGAGACTATCATCACCAATCTACACGCTTAAGCGTCAAGCAAAATTGCTAGCACGCGACAATGACATCAGGCTCCACGCGGCACTCAACAAAATTGCCACCAAAGAGGGATTCAGGGACTGGAGCCACTTGGCGTCCAGCTACTCCAAAACGACACCAGCCAAGGAAATCATGAGCCAGCTCAATCCAGGCGATATGACGCTGATCGGTGCGCGCCCCGGCCACGGTAAGACCCTTCTTGGATTAGAGCTGACTGCATTGGCAGAGAGGAACAATCGCACGGGCTATGTTTTCTCATTGGACTACAATGAAACGGATGTCTGGGATCGGTTTGAAAAACTTGGCTTCGACCCAAAGGAGCATGACCGTTCAATCGTTGTTGATACCTCGGACGATATCTGCGCAGCGCATATCATTGAACGCCTAAGCAATGCGCCGGATCATGCACTCGCAGTTATCGACTACTTGCAGCTTTTGGATCAAAAACGAAGCAATCCTCCGCTTGAAGAGCAAGTCCAAGTGCTTAAGGAATTTGCCATCAAACGTGGCGCGATTGTTGTCATGATCTCACAGATTGACCGCGCTTTTGAGCTATCTTCCACTGACATGCCAAGTATTGAGGACATACGGTTACCAAACCCCGTTGATTTGTCGCTTTTCAATAAGCGATGCTTCCTACATGACGGCGAAGTCCAATTCGCGACGGCAGCCTAACTCTGGTTCAACCTGTTTTGCGGACGTTCGTTGAAGGTCCGCAAAGTGCTGAAAGCGGCCGACTGCACCCGCAGAGATCAAGTAGCTTGGGAAAGGCGGCTCAGGGCTCATATCTGCAGTCGCCGCACTTCGCAGAGAATGGCGGCAGAGAGTCCATTAATACATAATGCTGCGTGCGTCACTAAAGGACGGAAAAGAGAATAAGCGGGCGTTGCAATACATCGTCGAAAATGCAGCCTTAGCGTTCTCCGAATGCCGTCACTAGAACTGAAGACAACGCAACCAGGTTGAGAGGTTTGGAAAGGCAATGAAGTTTCGTATAGGCCTTTGCATGGTTCGCCTGAAGCTCAGGAAGATGTCCTGATACGACGACGGCGTGGTTGTCTGGATACAGATGGTGAAAGTGATCGACCAGTTCCCAACCGCCGATTCCACAGCCTAGATCCAGATCTGTGACGATCAGATCGAATGTACAGTTTTTCATAGCCGCCATGGCATCCTGACCGTTGGCAGCCTCAGAGATAGCGATCCCGCATGCCTTCAAGATCCGATATGCATGTGCTCGCGATTCAACATTGTCCTCGACAAGCAGTGCGGTTTTGCCCTGATAGTCTGGTATGGTCTGCTCGACTGTTTCTGCCAGTGGCAGCGAAATATTTATCTGAGTTCCTTTTCCAAGCTCGCTTAGTACGCTCAGGTCTCCGCCTGATTGCCGGAAAAATCCGTAGGCGATGGGTAAACCTAAACCCGTCCCTCCATCATCTGTTCTGGTTGTATAAAATGGTTCCAATACTCGATTCAAAACGTCCGGCGGCATACCCGGTCCTGTATCCGCGATCACGATGTAAGCTGAACTGTCCGCCGTGACGCCCAATTCCATCGATATCCGACCCTCACCACCGATGGCCTGATTGGCGTTGAGCACGAGGTTCAGGAGCGAGCTTTCGAGTTGCCCCGGATCCACAAGGACCTGAATTGGGTTATCTTCATATTGAACATGGAAGCTCACCTTCGGTTTAAGGCTGATTTCAACGAGGTCGACCATACCAGCGACAAGTGTGTTCAAATCCGTTGTTTCCGGAGCGAGATGCTGCTTTTTTGCAAAGGCCAAAAGTCGCTGCGTTAGCGAAGATCCGTATTCAATCGCATTGTTGAGCGCGACGAGCGTGGCCTTTGAACTTTCGTCTCCTCTGGCATCAAGCAGATGAACATGCGTGTTGATCGTAGACAGGATATTGCCAAAATCATGGGCTGTATCTCCTGCAACCTTGCCCAGAGTTTCGACCCGATCAATCTGCGCTAAACGCTCTGCCAGCTTTCTTCGCTCTGTTACATCTGCACAAAGCCAAACGCGACCATCGTCAGGCAATCTACTCGCCCGAAGTTCAATTATTTTTCCGTCGTCACTACGCAGTTCTAAATGGCCACGATGGTCGCCTGAAAGACCTTGCAGTTTTGCTGCTTCTCCGAAGCGGCCTTGGCCAAGCAATCCTACGAATGTTCCAGTTGCACTCGCTCCGGACTCAATCTCCAGAATGCTCTCTATTGCCGGATTCTGTGCGGTGATCCGCCCGGAGGCGTCCGTAATGGCAATCCCGTCCGAAATATTTGTGAATACCTTCTGGAACAATGTGTTTTGTTGATCCAACTGTCGGTTTGACCGGTCCAGCCTTAGTGCGTTTGCTCGGAAGCTGCGGAACGAGCGGAACAAGTCACCGATCTCGTCTCGATTGTTGAATTTGCGCGGCAGGTCGCTGCCTCTGTCACCGCTGGCAAGCTGAACCATCGCGGTTGAAATGCGCGCCATGTTTTTCGTCACATACCGTGAGACATAGAGAGCGGAAATCAAGGCCAGCGACAAGCTTGCCAAAGCGATTATCGCGACGACGAGTTTGGTCAACTGGATCGTCGAAGAAGACGATGAGCGCTCTGCTGCGAGATATTGCTCTGCGTTTGCCGCAAATTGACTTGCTGACGCGCTGATCTCACTTGCGTCATGACGAATGCGGAACAGAGCGTTTTGAGCGTTCAGATTTGTGGAAAGCTCTTGTCGGCGGAGTTCAAAAACCCCGGTTTCTGTGTCGACGATCCGATCAAGATGGCTCAGAAATGTGACCTGCTCCTCGGTTAGCTGGGGCGAAATTAGGCCTCGGCGCTGGCTGAGATAGTACCGGCGTTCTTCACCCACTCCAATAAGATTTCCCGCGAATGCGGCGCTGAGGGCGTCCGACGTCATGCTTTGCAAGATCCACCAGACCAGCCGCTCTTGGTCATCTACTGCCGGGTTGGCGATTTTTGCAGCAGCCCGTTCCCGCAGACCGCCAAGATTGGCAACAAGTGCCCGCAACTCTGACTGGATCGAATCCAATGCCGAAGAAGCACCAATCAGATCGGTAACGCCAGCAGTCAGCCGTTCGGTGGCTTCTGCAACAGCATCGTTTCCGGCGTCGCCAGCCCCAAATTCAAGTGTCGGCCATTCAATGCGCACCTGATCCAACGCTATTATCAACTTCTGACCTTCCTGATTGATCAGAAAGTTAGACCGCTGGTTCAACAAATATGGGGCGGATGTTGCCAGATCCGTCGACCTTTTCGACAACTCAAGCGCCTGCGCTACCTGACCGAGAGTTTGGCGGTGCAAATCCTGTAGCCGCCTGTCCACTTTTTCTAATGAAAACCATGTCACCGCGCTGATTATGATGACAGCCAACGACAAAAGCAGCAGCGCCGCCCATAGGCGCGCTCTTACACTTTGAAACGGCAGCCATCTCATCCGTCATTGCCCGGCGTGTCCGTAACAAAGATGTAGCCCTGGCCGCGACGGGTCTGAAGGTGGATCGGTTTGGACGGGTTTTCTTCGATTTTTCTGCGCAGTCGTAGTATCAATACGTCTACCGTGCGATCCATATAGCGTGTCAGATCGCTGCCGATTTCGGCAAGAAACTCAACACGCGGAATTATCTCGTTTGGGCGTTTTAGGAAGTAGTCCAGCAATCTGTATTCGGCATTGGTCATGGCAATTTCAACGCCATCTATCGTACTGACGATCCGCTGTGCGCGATCAACAATCAGGTGTCCAAAACCAAACTGGTTGCTAACATCAGCGCTAAGGTGTTCAGCGGCCAGTGACACATTGTAGCGACGTAAAACCGCACGGATACGTGCGATCAGCTCGCGTGGATTAAACGGTTTCAAAAGATAGTCATCAGCACCAACTTCCAGACCGATGATCTTATCCGTTTCATCCCCCGCGCCAGTCAGCATCACAATTGGTAGGTCTTGGGTATTTCTGATCTTCTGTGCTAACGAAAGCCCGGACTCCCCCTGCAATTTGAGGTCAATCAGCACTAGGTCCAGATTTGGTGACGTTCCCAGTGCATCAAAATCGGCACTACTTTTCATGGGCACCGGGTCAAATTCGTTGTCGATCATAAGCGCCGTCAGAGCCTCACGCACCCCTGCTTCATCGTCAACAATTCCAATCCGCGGCCGATTCATTTTTGCCATTGCTCCGTAAGTTCACCTTCACAATAGCCCCTAAGAGCGCACTCGTCTGTCTGATTTGCGTTACGAATATTACAAGTTCCGGCCAACCCTGTAATTTTGTTAACTTGAAAGAGGTCCGTCTGTAGCATTGTTAATTGAGTAAGCCTGAGGTTTTGCGCAAGGTCAGATTAGTTTCGTCTCACTGGTAAATCGCCGTTCAAGCGAGCCAGCACCGACAATTTTGGGAGGAAACCAAATGAAACGAACGAACGTGATATCCGCCGCGATACTGATGGCGACATCTGCGATGGCAAGCGCTGCTCTGGCAGATGAACTGAACGTGGTCTGTAGCGCCGAGCAAGACTGGTGTGACTTGATGGTTGCTGCATTCGAAGCGGAAAACCCAGACACCGATGTTTTGATGGTCCGCAAATCGACCGGTGAAACATTGGCGCAGGTTCGTGCCGAAGCCGGCAACCCCAAAATTGATGTTTGGTGGGGTGGTACCGGTGATCCGCATCTCATCGCCGCTGAAGAAGGCCTGACCCAGCCGTCTGGTGTCTCAACTGACGAATTGCTTGGTTGGGCGCGCAACATGTCAGACATTTCGGAAGCGCGGACCGTGGGAATTTATGCGGGAGCCCTAGGGATTGCCTACAATTCAGAGATTCTGGACGAGAAAGGCATCGCACCACCGGCCTGCTGGGCAGACCTTGCGGATCCACGCTTTGCTGGCGAAATTCAGGTCGCAAATCCCAACAGCTCAGGTACGGCCTACACCGAATTAGCTACATTCGTTCAGCTTTTTGGTGAAGATGAAGCCTTCACCCGGCTGGCTGCTGTTGGCGCGAATGTAAATTCCTATACCAAATCCGGTTCCGCCCCTTCCAAAGCAGCTGCACGTGGTGAGACGGGTGTTTCTATTGGGTTCATGCACGATATGGTCAAACTGGCCGCATCCGGATTTCCGCTGGAAATCGTGGCTCCTTGCGAGGGCACCGGCTATGAAGTTGGCGCTGTCAGCATCATCGAAGGCGCACGCAATTTTGAGGGCGCACAGGCATGGGTGGAATTCGCACTCCGGGCTGACGTTCAGTCGCGTGCACCTGAAGTTCAGTCGTTTCAGGTTCCATCGAATTCCAATGCTGAAGTGGCTCCGGAATCGCCTGACCTCGCCTCGATCAAACTGATCGACTACGACTTTGCAACCTACGGGTCGAGCGAGACGCGTGCCCGTTTGCTGGCACGTTGGGACGAAGAAGTCGGCGATCCGAACCCACAAGAATGAGAATAGTCTGACCGTCTGGCTGCGGCCAGCGAATGGACCCTCCCTGCGGTGCCTGTTGTTGGGCACCGCAAACTGAACACGTGGGCATGACATGAAACGAACTATTTTTCTTTGGCTATTTGTCGGGCTGGTAGGCTTTGTCCTGTTGCCTTGGCATATGACGGACAGGGGCTTTACCTCATTTGATTGGATGCGGGATGACGCACCCTCAACCGGGCTAATGCTGGTGATGCAGGGCGGCTTTTGGTGGTTGCTAGCGCCACTTTTGGCGGGGTTGGCGGCCGCCGCGATCCAACTCAAGATTCAGACTCCCGTCCAAAGGTCGAAACTCACGCTTTGGGCCGCTGCTGCCGGGCTTTTCCTGACGGCATTGCAAGGTTTGGTTATTGTTCGTGCGGGGCCGAGGTTGTTTGAAACCTTTCTGACCGGAGAAACCGTCATGGGCGGGCAGCCCGGATTTGGAATTGGTGCCGGAGTGGTGGTGATCGCGCTCTTGTTTGTCCTGACCAATGCCCTTTCACAAACTGGCAAAGGACAGGGCGACGCCTTTGTTGTGAGCATGATCGGTCTGATAATCGCGCTTGTGGCCGTGTTCGTTTTCTATCCCGTGTCCCACATCCTTGTGCGGGCTTTCGAAGTGCAGGGTGGATATTCTCTGACAGAGTTTTTCCCACGGTTCTTTGACAGCGACCTTTGGGGACTTGGGTGTGTCATCGGGTCGCGATCCTGTGGCACTGCGATCAATTCGCTATTCTTGGCGACACTGACGGGCGCAGGCACAACGTTGCTGGGCCTTTCATTCGCGTTGATTTTCACGCGCACAGATTTCAGAGCGAAAAAGGTATTGCGTGTTCTGACCATCATACCAATCATCACACCTCCCTTCGTCATAGGTCTTGCGTTGATCCTGCTATTTGGACGCAACGGAACTATCACAGAGCTGGCCGCCGATCTATTTGGCATGGAAAAAACCCGCTGGCTCTACGGATTTTGGGGTGTGTACTTTGCCCAACTACTCTCTTTCACTCCGATTGCCTTCCTTGTGCTCATCGGTGTTGTTCAGGGCGTCAGCCCGTCGATGGAAGAGGCGTCTCAGACACTTGACGCGGATCGCTGGCAAACCTTCCGTTACGTGTCCCTGCCATTGATGCGTCCAGGACTGGCCAACGCATTCCTGTTGGGTTTCATTGAAAGCCTTGCAGACTTTGGCAATCCACTGGTTTTGGGCGGTAATTTCGGCGTGCTTTCAACCGAGATTTACTTTGCCATCGTTGGTTCAGTCGCTGATCCTGCCAAGGCTGCAATTCTTGCCATTGCCCTTCTGACGTTAACATTGTCGGCATTTTTGATCCAACGGAGTTGGGTCGGCAAGAAATCCTACGCAACCATCACTGGAAAAGCGGATTCAGGTCAAAACGCGGCACTCAGCCCGCTGGTGCGTACTGCCTGTTATGCAACGGCGTTGCCCTGGGCGGCCCTGACTTTTGTCGTCTACTCGATGATCGTCTTTGGCAGCTTCGTGAAACTTTGGGGATATGATCATACCTTCACCTTCGCCCACTACGTGCGCGCCTTCGGAATGGATTTTTCCAATGGTTGGCGGTTCTCAGGTGTTGCCTGGGACAGCTATTTCACCACATTGACCATCTCGACGATCGCCGCCCCCCTTACAGCGCTGGTAGGGCTTTCGACCGCTTATCTTTTGGTGCGCCAGAAATTCGTCGGTAAGGATGCGTTCGAGTTCTCGACCATGCTCAGCTTTGCCATTCCGGGCACGGTTATTGGTGTCAGCTACATCATGGCTTTCAACTTTCCTCCAATTGAGCTGACAGGCACTTCAATCATTCTGATCATCGTCTTTGTGTTCCGCAACATGCCTGTAGGCGTACGTGGCGGGATCGCAGCAATGTCTCAGTTGGACAATAGCCTGGACGAGGCCTCTATCACACTTGGGGCCAATAGTTTCACGACTGTGCGCCGGGTGATCCTGCCACTGATGGGGCCTGCGATTTTGGCTGCTCTGACCTATAGTTTTGTGCGGGCCATCACTTCAGTCAGCGCGGTCATCTTCTTGGTCAGCGCCAAACACAACATGGCGACTTCGTTCATTGTCGGGCGTGTTGAGAACGGCGAATTTGGCATCGCGATTGCCTATTCGGCTGTTCTAATCATCACGATGCTGGCCGCTATCCTATTGCTTCAACTTCTGATCGGGACACGGCGTCTTCGCCGGACGGACCGTGTTCAACAACCGGCCTGACATCGGGCGACCAAGGAGATCAACATGACAACACTGACACAAGGTTCTGTGCATTTCGATGGCGTGGTCAAAAAGTATGGCGCTGTAACTGCGCTCAAACGCCTCGATCTCAAAATTGACCCCGGCCAGCTTGTAACCCTTTTGGGGCCAAGCGGATGCGGGAAAACAACAACTCTGCGCCTTGTCGCGGGGCTAGAGATGGCGACGGAGGGGAAAATTCTGATCGGTGGCGAAGACGTCACCCATCTAACCGCCACCTACCGCAAAGTGTCGATGGTGTTTCAGTCTTACGCGTTGTTTCCCCACATGACTGTACGCCAAAATGTCGCCTACGGTTTAACCGTCAAATCGATGCCTAAGGCAGAGGCGGCGCAGAAGGCCGACCATGGGTTAGAATTGGTAGGATTGGCTGGGTTCGGAGACCGTCTGCCCAGCGAACTCTCTGGTGGTCAACAGCAGCGCGTCGCCGTCGCGCGGGCGATTGTGTTGGAACCAGAGGTCCTTCTGCTGGACGAACCGCTTTCAAACCTGGACGCAAAACTGCGCCGTCATGTTCGCGAGGAAATCCGCCAGATTCAGCAACGGCTTGGCCTGACCGCTGTTTATGTAACACATGATCAGGAGGAAGCCATGGCCGTATCTGATCGTATCATTGTCATGAAAAACGCCGAGATTGCTCAGGAAGGAACCCCGGGCGACCTCTATGAAGCGCCCAAGTCCGAATTTATCGCAGACTTCATTGGTGACGCCAATTTGGCCGCCTGTGACGTCGGCGGTGTGACTGATGGAATAGCAAGCGTTCGAATGGATGGATTAACCTATCAGGTGCCTGCCGGTGGTTTGAACAAAGGGGCTGCCAAAATGGTGCTGCGCCCGCACCACCTGCGTCTTCACAGTGCCGATGAGCCCGGAGTCAAAGGTGTGGTGAGTTACGCAGCGTATCTGGGAAAAGAGATCCAATACACGGTCGACAGTCCGTTAGGAGAACTGTTCGTCATCAGCGGCGTAGTTAATAAACCCTTTGCTCAAGGCGATGACGTCAGCGTTCAGTTTGATGCCAATCTGGCCCGCCTGGTTGCTGCCTAGATCATGACTCATTCCAAAGAGGACCCCAATTTGACCCAAAAAGTTTACCAAGCTGGACAATCTGATGACCGCCCTTGGGGGCGATGGAAAGTGGTCGAGGCTGCTCCGAACTTCACGTTAAAAACGATTGAGGTAAACCCCGGTCAACGCCTGTCCTTGCAGTACCACAACCACCGATCAGAGCATTGGGTCGTGGTAGCTGGCAAGGGGATTGTCACCATCGGAGGCGATACTTTGCGTGTTGATACGGGCAGCCATGTGAACCGCTCCGGGTTTGCCGGAGGCTCCAACTCCTGAGTAGGATGGAGCACGATGAGCAAAACGACGAACAAGTTTTCCCCTGAAGTACGCAACCGAGCGGTTCGCCTTGTGCTGGATAATGAGAGCCAGCACGGGTCTCGCTGGCAGGCGATCGTTTCGATAGCAGCCAAGATCGGCTGCTCGGCACACACACTGAACGAATGGGTCAAGAGATCCGAGGTTGATAGTGGAGCGCGCGCCGGCATCCCGACGGAGATGGCCGAGAAGATGAAGGCCCTGGAGCGGGAGAACCGTGAGCTTCGTCAGGCCAATGAGATCCTGCGCAAGGCGTCTGCTTATTTTGCCCCCTCTCGGCGTTTGCAAGCAAACGCCTGCCGGGCAGTGAGGCGGAGCTCGACCGCCCATTGAAGCGATGATTTCCTTCATCGAAGAGCACCGAGGTGTGTTCGGGGTCGAGCCGATTTGCAGAGTTCTGCCGATTGCCCTGTCGACTTATTACGAAAATGTCGCCAAGCGTGACGACGTGGACCGGCTTTCAGTCCGCGCCCGCCGCGATATCGCCCTGAAGATCGAAATCCGCCGTGTCTTCGAAGAGAACTTCCGAGTTTATGGCGTGCGCAAGATCTGGCGGCAATTGCAGCGGGAGGGCTTTGATGTCGCCCGTTGCACCGTGTCCCGGCTCATGAGGTCCATGGGGCTTCAGGGGATCATCCGGGGCAAACCGGTCAAAACGACGTTCCCGGACAAGTCGGCACCCAGTCCACTCGACCGGGTGAACCGCCAGTTCAGGGCTCCAGCGCCGAACAGGCTCTGGGTTTCGGATTACACCTACGTGGCCACTTGGCAGGGCTTCGTCTATGTCGCCTTCGTCATCGACGCGTTCGCCCGGCGTATCGTCGGATGGCGCGTCAGCCGGACAGCGCATGCGACGTTCGTTCTCGATGCCTTGGAGCAAGCGCTTCATGATCGGCGTCCCGCTCACGGCGGCGGCCTCGTGCACCACTCCGACAGGGGAGTTCAATACGTGTCCATTCGCTATTCCGAGCGACTGGCGGAGGCAGGTATTGAACCTTCGGTCGGAAGTGTCGGCGATAGCTACGACAATGCTCTCGCCGAAACGATCAACGGGCTTTACAAGGCCGAGGTCATTCATCGGCGTGGGCCCTGGCGGAACTTCGAAGCCGTCGAGTTCGCAACACTCGAATGGGTCGACTGGTTCAACCACAGGCGACTTCTGGAGCCCATAGGAAACATCCCTCCGGCTGAAGCGGAGGAGCATTATTACGCCACGCTGGAGCAAACGGCAGTGGCCGCATAACTTAAACCAAATGGCCTCCGGAAAACCCGGGTCGGTTCATTATGTACGATTGTTGGTTCGGCAGAGTAGGCCCTTCTAAAACTCAACGCTCAGTGCAACAAGAGCGTCTGATTGTTCGTGCTGAAATGGTTTCCCTTCGCCTTTTTCAAGGTAAGATTTTAGACTTTCCAGAAGAAAGAAGTTCCATCCCTCTTCGCATATTTCCCAGCACTCCAGGCTTTCAATGAGCCCTTCATGGGTGAATTCAAGCCGCGTTCTGTTTCCGTCTATTTTTGTGAGATTCCACAATATTCTTGTGCCAGTCCATTCGTCGTCCCGCTTCAAGGTCTCATTTGCGTGATAGTGTTCCAGAATGTCCCACACAACCAGTGTGTTGGGTATCAAGCTGGCGACTTTGATGTGGTTGTATGTTTCTCCAAACCGGGTGGTAAAGACCGTCCCGAGTTCCGACGCGTCACTTGATCCAGTCGTCCACCACTTAACAACTCCGCTTGTGATAGCTGTATAGGTCGCCTCGACGGATGCGTCGAATTCGACGGTTTTGTTGTATCCGGACATTGTTCAAAATCCCTATTCATTTATGAGATCGATGAAGTACTCATTGAGCTGACGAAGTTTTCGCGGCCATCCCTGGGATAGGCTTGCGATATCATCGTGCGTGGTTATGCCGGTGTGATTCAGTGAGAGCTTGGTGCCACCTTCGAAAGACTGAAGCGCAAAGGAGAGTCGCGTAGGTTCTTCAACGTCAGCGCTTTCCCACGACCATTCCATCAATGTAGGTGCTTCGAGCGTAAGTACTTCACAATGCGTAAAGCCGCGCCAATTCTCGGTGGCATTTCCGCGAATGGTAAACTTGTGACCGACAACTGGCTGAAAATCACATGGCATCAGCCAGTCGGAAATTGCAGCAGGATCAGTTAGTGCCTGCCACACGCTTTCCAATGGCTGCGGGTAGAATTCTTCGAGTTTCAGATTGAGAACTTGGCTCATTCCTGCCCTTCGCTATCTTTTCTGTTCAAGTATTCACCAAGCCCCTTGAGGCGGTTTTGCCAGAATGGCCGGTAGAGGGCCGTCCAGTCATGGACCGCTTGCAAAGGCTCAAATCGTGAACGGTAAAGCCGTTGTCTCCCGCGAGACTCGCTCTCTACCAATCCGACTTCGCGCAAAACACTTAGATGTTGCGATACAGCCGAGTACGTGATCCCGAGTTCATCAACACACTCTCCGACTGGTTTGGCTTCATGGGCGAGAAACCCTAGCAGTGCCCTGCGGTTGGGGTCCGCTATGGCATTAAACACGTCTGATGTTGCTTTGTGTGGAGGCATGCTCGTTATTATTTCAGTATATACTAAAATGTCAAGTGCGCTGTATCATTTCGACGTAAATCTGCGTGGGATGAGAAACCTTGAAAAGGAGATACGCGTTCTCTGACCTTGGCTGGCAATTGGCTCAACAAATACCTCCCCGCACAACTCTTGGCGTACGTCGAATAAACGACAGACGTGTCTTGAATGGTTTTTTTCGGGTTTTTACATTCAGGAGCTCAGCGGCATGAATGCCTGGGTGCCGGGGGCCCTGCACCACCTGCTACACTCGTTTCATTCGATGGCGTCATGCAGGCGTTTGGGATCACGCCCTGGCTGTCATCTCGCGTTACGCCGGCGCTGATTTTAAGATGATCGACCGCACGACCGTTCGAGCGCATCAGCACGTAGCCAGTATTAAGAATGCTGCTGACCGCAATCTGGGACGGTCCCGAGGCGGACTAACGACCAAAATTCATGCGGTGGTGGATGCGAAAGGCTTTCCAATCAGATTGGTTTTGACGCCTGAGCATCAACTGATATGCACAAGATTCAATACCCCAGCATGCATCAGGAAATTCTTCAATCAAAACCAAAACCCCGGCGTTGATGCCGGGGCATGTTTCAAAGCAGTTGCTCCCGGATCATCTCCGGGATTGCGCAGTTTCACCGGGCGGGATCATCTCACCAGAATATTCCGGAACTGCCATGGATCCTTCTTGTCCAGGTCTTCCTTGAAGAACCCCGGCCGTCCCTCCAGGGGGGTCCAGTCGGTATAATAGCCCTTGACCGGCCCGAGATAAGGCATCTGGATTTCAAGGCAACGCCTGTAGTCCATCTCGTCGGTCTCAACGATGCCGGCTTCCGGGTTCTCCAGCGCCCAGACCATTCCCGCAACAACCGCCGACGTTACCTGGACGG
>NZ_KI928931.1:39634-152133 GCF_000521215.1 Labrenzia sp. DG1229
CATGACAACACGGCGCCGGTTTCGGACCGAACGACAGCTACACAGTCGGCGAGGATGGTCAGCTATCCGGCCAGAACCTTCTTGCCAACGATACGGATGCCGATGGCGACGGATTGTCGGTGGCGTCGGTCAACGGCTCTTCCGCTTCGGTCGGCTCCCAGATCGTGCTCGATTCCGGTGCGTTGCTGACCGTCAACGCCGACGGCACGTTCTCCTATGACCAGAACGGTGCCTTTGATCACCTGGGTGATGAAGAAACCGGGACGGAGACCTTCTCGTATGTTGCCAGCGACGGCGAGGTGAACTCCGAACCGGCAACGGTGACGATCACCATTGAAGGATCGCATGACAACACGGCGCCGGTTTCGGCCGACGACAGCTACACAGTCGGCGAGGATGGTCAGCTATCCGGCCAGAACCTTCTTGCCAACGATACGGATGCCGATGGCGACGACCTGTCGGTGGCGTCGGTCAACGGCTCTTCCGCTTCGGTCGGCTCCCGGATCGTGCTCGATTCCGGTGCGTTGCTGACCGTCAACGCCGACGGCACGTTCTCCTATGACCAGAACGGTGCCTTTGATCACCTGGGTGATGAAGAGACCGCGACGGAGACCTTTTCGTATGTCGCCAGCGACGGCGAGGTGAACTCCGAACCGGCAACGGTGACGATCACCATTGAAGGATCGCATGACAACACGGCGCCGGTTTCGGCCGACGACAGCTACACAGTCGGCGAGGATGGTCAGCTATCCGGCCAGAACCTTCTTGCCAATGATACGGATGCAGATGGTGATGGCCTGTCGGTTGCCTCGGTCAATGGCTCTTCCGCTTCGGTCGGTTCCCAGATCGTGCTGGATTCCGGGGCGCTGCTGACGGTGAATGCCGACGGAACATTTGACTATGATCCGAATGGCGCGTTTGACGAACTCGACGCCGGTGAGAAGGGCGCCGACAGCTTCACCTATCAGGTCTCGGACGGTAACGGTGGCTTTGATACAGCGACAGTGAACCTTACCATTGACGGTGAGACAACACCCGGTGAGGACCCGCTTCCGGTTCCGGGCACCGACAAACCGGTGGTCATCGATTTCGAAGGTCTTGCGCCTGGTGAATATATGGGCGAGGCAGGATTTTCGTTAACGGGGATCAACGTCACGACGGATGGTCAATTGGCAGGCAACCTGTCCGGGGCGACATCAGGCTTCACGATTTCGGCAGGTGGCTCCGATTTCGACCTGGACGGCATACTGCTCCAATCCGTGACCCGCCGGGCGCGCGTGACCGTTGAAGCCTATGATGACGGTGTTCTTGTCGGATCGATGAATGTTCGCATGAACTCAAAGGGCACCTACGAACTTGAACTGGATGAAAGGTTCGACAGCGTCGATGAAGTCGTGGTGAGCAGCCGAAGGGACAAACCCTTTTATGTCGACGACATCTCACTGGTGACGCAGACGGAAGGACCGTCCGGAGGAAATCAAGGGCCCGTCGCGGCAGATGACAGTTTCGCTACAGGCGAGGCCGGTGTTGTCAGCGGTAACCTCCTGGGCAACGACAATGATCCGGACGGTGGCGAGATATCCTTGCAGACCGTTGCCGGACGATCCGACGGCACTGCAGTTCTCGCCTCAGGCGCCATCATCACATTCGCGAGCGATGGCACGTTCAGCTATGATCCGAAAGGAGCATTTAACCATCTTTCCGACGGTGAAACGGCAACCGATGTCTTTGTCTATGACGCTGCCGACGGCAATGGTGGAACCGACACAGCCGAAGTGGAAATCACCATCAATGGCGAGGGAACGTCACCTGTGGAGACCCACATCGGTTTCGAAGGCGGTTCTCCGTGTCGCTGGTTTGACGAAGAAGATGAATTCGTCTTTACCAACACCTACGTGACGGCCCGCACTCGGGGTGTCTCGGAAGGAGGTTACGCAGGACGCAGCTATGGTGACAGCCTGTCATTTGCGCGCGCCGACGGCGAAAGCTTCGATTTCGAAGAGGCAACCTTCACGGCTTTGGGCTGGCGCAAGGCGACCGTCACCGTAGAAGGCTATCTGGATGGTGAACTCATCGGTGTGGAAGACTTCCGAATTCGAGCAAACAGGGAAAAGACACTTTCCCTGTCCGATGAGATCTTCGATGAAGTTGATGAGGTCGTTGTAACGTCCAACTATGGCGTCATACTTGACGATATGACCCTTATGGTTTGATCCGTTTATCGGCAATGCGATGCCGTGGACCGGGCAGACAGGTGGATCTCCTGTCTGCCTTTTTGCGTGATGGAAGGGTGGTCAGGTCCGCTCCCGTGACTTCCGTCATGGGTCAAATTCGCATCAACCTGCGTTGTTCAAGACATGACCGGGCAACGCCCGTGGAAAATATGTGACGATGCCGCATTTCGACGGCTCACGGCAAAAATGCGCTTGCACCTGTTCCTGGAAAGAGGCAATCCTCGCTTATGGATGGTTCCGCCGATACGAACGTAAAGGTGGATGAAATGGGAACACGGTGAGGCGTACCCAACAGGGGCCTAGACCGTGGCTGCCCCCGCAACTGTGAGCGGCGAGCAAAGCCCGACATGCCACTGGGCGAAAAGGCCGGGAAGGCGGGCTGCGCAAGGACCCGTAAGCCAGGAAACCTGCCATCCAAACGGTCGATCCGACCATTTCATGAAACCTCTCGCGCACGGAGGGTGCGCAAAGGAGAAAAACATGCATATCGAACCTGGCATCGTTGATGGTGTCAAAATCGTACTAAGCTATGGCACGGCTGCCGCTTCCTTCGGTCTTCTCGGAAAACTCGCGCTTGATACGGTGCGCAAAAGTGGTGTTTCCGGTCTTGCCGTCCGTTCCCTGATTACCTCGCTTCTGGTCTTCAGTTTTTTCGAGTTGCTGCCGCATTACCCGGTTGGAGTGTCCGAGGTGCACTTCATTCTTGGCGCAACCCTGTTCCTGATGTTCGGTGCGGGACCCGCGGCGATCGGCCTGGCCGCCGGCCTTGCCCTGCAGGGTTTCCTCATCGCTCCGTTCGATCTGCCGCAATACGGCATCAACGTCACAACTCTGATCGTGCCGCTCTGGGCCGTGAGCCTGCTGGCAAAGAAAATCATCCCTGAAAAAACGGCCTATGTGGATGTCTCCTATGCGCAGGCCCTGGCGCTGTCGACGACCTATCAGGGGGGTGTTGTCGCCTGGGTCGCCTTCTGGGCATTTTACGGACAGGGTTTCGGCGCAGAAAACCTGGCGTCAGTCGGGACCTTCGGAATTGCCTACATGCTGGTCGTTCTGGGTGAGCCCCTTCTGGACCTGGCCGTTCTTGCAGGAGCCAAGACATTGGCACCATTTACAAGAACGATGGCGTTCAACAGCCGTCTTCACCAACCTGCTGCCTGACACGCAGGCTGTTTTCAAATACGGGAAAGGGCGGCAACGGGCCGCCCTTTTTTTGGCGATGGCACTGGTGGTATCGGTTCAGGGGAAAAATCCGATCAGGTCGGCTGCACTTTCCAGAACAACATCCGCATGCGGTGCAAGTTCCTGCCGTGCGCTCGTTCCCGTCAGAACCCCGATCGTCAGGCCGGCACCGGCAGCATGAGCCATTTCGATGTCGTGGGTGTTGTCGCCGATGACTGCAATTCCGGATGTGGGAACGCCGATCGCGTCGGCAAATCCATGCACCATGCCGGGTTCAGGTTTGGGACCGTGACCTGTGTCATACCCTGTCACGAAGTCGAACTTCGGTGCAAGGTTCGTGCCCTCCAGAAAGGCGCGGATTGCAGCTTCGCTGTCACTTGAAGCGACCCCCAGCCTGAAGCCACGCGCCAGGAGCGCATCCACTGCCTCTCGAATGCCAGGCAGAGGCGCGGCATCATGCATCTTTGACACAAAAATCCGGTCGAGGTCGTTGGTCAGGTCGTCAAGACTGAAATCAGCACCACCGGCAATCCAGGCTTCTGCAATTTCTTCAGAATTGCCCGCAGCAAGCAGCGACCCGGCCTCCGATCTGCGCGTTGCAAGATCCAGTCCGGTCAACTGAAGAAACCGGTCTGCGTCGGTTGTCACACCTCTCGAAGCCAGTCTTGCCGCTTCTTCGTAGGCAGGTGTCCAGGTGGCGTCGAAGTCGAGCAGGGTGCCGTCCTTGTCGAAGAGGATCGCTTTTGTTGCGGCTTTTTTTCTTCGCAGTTTTTCAGACGTCATGCGGGCCTCTGATGTGTGCTTTGACTCTTTTGGTGACATCGGCACTCTATTCGAATTTCTCTCGGCAGGGAGATCGCAAAAGCGGCATTTTCACATGTGAAAAAATCAGCGGCTGCGACAACAACGGCAATTCTACCGGCGAACAACCCCAAAGCTCGCCAGGTCAAGATTTCCACTCCAGCGCCATGCACCGAGAAACGGTTCGGACAATGTTCTGCGTCCGTGTACTGCCCAGGCCGGATGATGAACTAAAGACCCGGGCGGCACCTGCCCATATGGCGCGCCTTCGAGAACCCACTCGGCCTTCCCGCCGATCACGAAGTATGTTTCTTCCGCGGCGTGGCTGGAAGGCGGGTAGTCGGTCCCGGCCTCGGAGACGAGAAGGCCAACACGAACCCCGTCGTCCCGGACATGCCCGTCCGGACCGAGCAACTCCGTGGTGTAGAGGCTGTTTGAAACGTCGGCGGCAAGCCCGGTGCCTTGCCAGTGTTCCCAGTCGAGACTGGCCGCGCATCCGAGCACAAGCCTTGCGCAGTCGATGGCGTTGTCGAGCGCACATACCTGCCGAAGCAGTGCACCGGGGTGGTCTCGTGCAGGCCTTGCGTAAAAAGGCCGCTTCGACGCAGCTCTAAGCCTGACTGCGGCTGCGTCACCGCCCGGTCTTCCTTCCGCGCTGAAAGCCGATGCAATTGCCAGAAGCAGGGCGTCGAAGGCCAGGCGTTCCTTTGCTGCTAACCTCATCTGCGGCCTCCAGCCTGATTTTTCATTTCGGCAAAACGTTCACTCTTGAAGACCCTGACGGGATTGCCGCGCTCCAGCAACCTGTGCAACTGGTTCTGCGCCGACCGGTCCCGCGCAAGGCTCTCCTCTCGCCTGAGGATGAACCGTGCCACCAGCCGGTCAAGGGCGACTCTACGGTTTCTGTGTTGGGAGCGTTCGTCGGTGGAGACGGCAACCAGTCTGGTCGGCAGGTGGGTGACCCGGACACCACTGTCGGTGGTGTTCTGGTGCTGACCACCGGGACCACCGGAGCGGAAGGTCTCGATCCTGAGCGCACTGGTCTCCAGATCGATCTCCGGCAGGTCCGAATTGTCGACCGAAAACACGCCGACATACCAGTTCTGCCGTCTGTGATGTGCGCGGAAGGGGCTTTTACAGATCCATTGGACTGTGCCGATCCAGGTGTTCGTGAATTCCGGTATCTGGTTTCCGGACAGTGTAACCAGCGCGGATGACGGATCCGTACCGTCGCAGCCACCTGACATATCTGAACTGAACCGCAGGTCGGCTCGCCTTGCCTCGTCTTCCATTTGACGAAGAACATGGGTAACGGCCCTGCGGCATTCACGGGGACCATCACCGCTTGTCACCAGGACGTGCTTTCGACTGGAAGTGCTCATCGCATCGCCCTCCTGTCCTTCAGGCGACCGTGTTTGTCCCGCCGCGCGGCTGCAAGTTCCCGGTTCACCGCCTTCTTGAACGTCAACAGCGGTTTCAGCGTTGCAACAGATTGTGCCAAATCGGACGTCCGCAGGTCGTCCAGCACCTGGTTAGGATCCTTGTACGCGTTCGGTGCTTCCTCGATGAGGAGCTGGCGATCCTCGCAGATGACGTGTCCACCAAACGATGTCCGGATCAATCCGTCCCGGTCGGAACGGGTTGTTCCGGCGCGACCGGCCATCGACCGGCGATCATATTTTCGGCCCGAGCCGTGGGCAAGCGAGGCGAGTGCCTCCGGCTTGTTGGCCTTCGGCACCAGCAGATAGCTAAGGGCATCCCGGGATCCGGCGAGCGGAACCAGCGGCATGTCGGCTTTTGCCGCGCCCTTCCTGTGCAGAAGCCCGTCATGTTGCTCCTCAATCAGGTTGTGGGGTGCGTCCGCAACCAGCCGAAGGTCCGAGCGGAGCGCACGCGCGGCTCTTTCGGCAATCAGCCTTCTATTGAGGCTCGCCCAGCGAACCGCGTCGTTGTGCGCTGCCAGGTAGGTCCGTCCGACGGTGCTGTCGAGGTCCAGCCCGGAAAAACTCTCCAGAACCGTACCGAACACGGCCATGCCAAGTGATCTGGACCCGGAGTGCACCAGCAGCATCAGGTCGCCTTTCCTGGTATCCGGGCCCGCGAGCAGGCAATCGTCGGACAAGCTGCCGAGCTCCTGCAATTCACAGAAATGGTTGCCGCCGCCAATGGTCCCAAGCGCGACCGGATGAAGATCAGGCGGCAGGCCTTCAGCTGCAAGACAAGCGCCGGGGTCTCCTTGCCACGGTTCTTCAAGCACACGGATTTTCTGTGCGGCCTTGTCGAGCCGCAGTTTGCGGGCCGGCAGGTCGAGCGCAAACAGGCTCATGCCACAGCCGATATCGTTGCCGATCAGCTGAGGATAGATGCGGTCAGCCAGAATTGCGCTGCCGACCGGGCCGTATTTGCCTGGGTGGAGGTCCGGAAACGCGGCGACATGCGACACACCGGCCAACCTGGAGACAAGATCGAGCTGTTCTTCAGCCGCGCCTTCGATCCAGGTGGTCCTGGAATAGAAACGATGGATGGGCGCAGCATCACTTGAAGACGCTAGCCCTTCCTTTTGAGAAGTGCCCATTTGGGAACCCTTTTGAAAACAGGAAAATGCATCGGGTGCAAGTCGGTCTTGCACCGGATAGCCTCCACCGCACCGCGAGCGCGGATCAGTAGAGGTTTGCCGCCGTCCTGGGCGCGCGCAACATGATTGTCATGTCTTTCTGTCCCGTCTTCAAAAGTCATTGTGCCGCATGATGCGGTGGCAGTCACATAAGCCTTGACCACGCAAACCACAACCCGCGAGCCTTGTGAGCGGACAGTTCGCTGGCGAGTGTTGTGGTTGTGCAACGAGCTCGAGCCAGCTGGACATGCCCGGGGACGAAAAAAGATCAGGCGCGCCATTGGGCGCGCCTGATATCGTCAGGGAGGGACTCGACACATCGCAGTCGCGGTCAAGGCCGATCAAAGATCCTTGGCGGCGGTTGTGCGGATCTTTTTCCAGTTTTCCTCGGCCTTGGCGATGGTTCCTGCCTCATCCTTCTGGAATTCACGGAAGATATCCTCGTTCAGGAAGAGATAGAGCTTGTTGTCGACGATGGCGGCAAACTGGGGATCGCCGTCGAACTTCTTGCCAACCGAAACGCCGAACGTGCAGAAGCCGCCGTTCTGCGGCAAGTACGCAGCCGGCTTTGCGGTGAACTTGTCCATGGTCTCCTTGGAGGAGAAATAATAGGCCACGCCGTCGTGAACCGCTGTGTGACGGGCTGCGCCGTCAATCCGGTTGCCGAGATTGACGAAAGTGACGGGATCGACACCATGCATACCAAGCGGGGCACCTGCAGCCGTAAGGCCGCTGGATGTGTTGTATTCGTCAGCCGAAAAGGCCGGGCTGGACAGGTTCGCAATGCTCAGAAGCGTTGCGGCGACAAGTGTCTTGGACAGGGACATATTGAATTCTCCTAATCTGGATCTTTAAGTCGTTCGGCCGGTCTTTGCACCAGCCATGTGTACTTTGCGTTCAGAATGCTGATTGATCCATGCTCAAAACCCCTCCAGAATTTGCTGATCGTCCGGCTTGTTACGCAAAAAGAAAACACCGGCAGGAGCCGGTGCTTTTCGGGTTCGGATGCCGGGAAGGCGTTGATCACAGGTGAGGTCATCACATTTTATGCGACCTGCGGTTCGGCGGCTTCCGGCTTGTGAAGGGAGACGACGGTCAGAACGGCGAGGGCATTGACGACGTAGTAGGCGAAGTCGATGCCCTTGAAGCCGAGGGCGAACGGAGCCGCCAGGAAGACGACACCGACCGCAAAATCGACGATCAGGTGAAACGAATAGGGCACGACCCGGATCAGGCCGGTTTCGTGATCGGTCAACATGGTCAGGATCAGTGCCGCAACGCCGGTGACAACCGACAGCCAGAAAGCGAGCGGGTTGGACTGGCCGAGATTGAGGACCACCGGCAAGGCAATCAGGCCGAGCGCGACGGGATAGTCCAGATAGGCATGGATGGTTTTGGTGACAAAGCGAATGTTCATGTCAGGCTCCTGGATAAAGGCTGGTTGGAGGCGTGTGCCTCTCGTGGCTTAAGATGATCCGCTCCATCCGATTGATCCATGCACGAAAGTCCCTGAAAATTGACTGATCGTCCGGGAGACTTGCGAGAGGTGTGCAAATCGCGCACAACAGGGGGAGACCTTACCGAAGATGGAAACGCATGAGACATGACGCCCTTAGCCAGATCCTTGACGCGCTGAAGCTGCGTGGATCGATCTATTTTCACACCAACTTCTCACCGCCCTGGGCAGTGCAGGTACCGGCGTTCGGCAATGTTGCCCGGTTCCACATGGCCATGCGTGGAGCCTGTTGGCTCAAGGTTGAGGGCTATGCTTCGCCCATCTATCTTGCGACTGGAGACCTGGTGGTTATTCCGCACGGTGCAGCCCATGTCCTGTGCGACGAGCTTGGCCGGGAACCCACTTCCGTCGACCGGGTGCTTCAGGAGACCGGCTATACCGGGGAAGGCGCGCTGTATTTCGGTGGCCCGGAAGAAGAGCAGAGCTGCAAGCTCTTTTGCGGGCACTTCGAGTTCGAGGACGGCTCGGTTCATCCGATCCTGGAAGCGCTGCCGCAGGTCATTCATGTTCCCAATACGCAGACGATGAACGCCTTCTGGCTGGAAACGGTGATGCGGTTCGTTGCCAGCGAAGTGCGCGCGACCATGCCCGGCTCCGACGCCATCGTCCACAGGCTGACGGAAATCATCTTCATCCAGGTGGTGCGTACATTTGTCGACCAGCAGGGTGACAGGGCAGGATGCCTTGCCGCAGTGCTCAACCCGAAACTGGGGCGGTCGATGTCCCAGATCCACCTGGCTCCCGAACAGCCCTGGACCGTGGAAACGCTGGCACGCGAGGCCGGCATGTCACGTACCGTGTTCGCCGAACGCTTTACCGATCTCGTCGGCATGACGCCGCTTGCCTATGTCACGCATTGGCGCATGGAAAAGGCCCGCCGGAATATCCACGACACCGACTTGCCGCTCATCGATATCGCGGAGAATATCGGCTACGCCTCGGAAGCTGCCTTCAACCGCGCCTTCAAGCGCCAGTTTAACCAGACACCGGGCCAGATGCGGCGCATGGGGGCGGACGTGGCTGCGGAGCGAATATGATGGTTTCGTGCTGATGGCCTCCAACCCATGTCCGGCAGTCGACAAAGGGCTGTAGTCTTCCCGATTTTGAGCTCATCCTTCGAGACAGTGCTGTCACCAATCCCCGGGGACGCGCAGAAACACCGTTGTTCACCTTGTCCTTCAGGGGTGACCCCGGACGCGGCGGAGCGAAGATCCGGGACGACGCGAGTTGTGACTGTCCACGATGTGCAGGATTTTCAAACTTCATCCTACAAAACAAAGGGGCGGAAAATTCCGCCCCTCGAGATCGCAATCATGTTTTGTTGCTTAGCCGATAATGCCGTTCAGCGTTGCGCTCGGGCGCATCACTGCGTCGACCTTCGCCTGCGGCGCGTGGTAGTAGCCGCCGGTATCTGCCGAAGAGCCCTGGACGCTGTTGAGTTCGCCGACGATCTTGTCTTCGTTGGAGGAAAGCGCCTCGGCAATCGGTGTGAAGTGAGCCTTCAGCTCCGCGTCCTTGTCCTGGGCGGCAAGCGCCTTTGCCCAATAGAGCGCGATGTAGAAATGACTGCCCCGGTTGTCGAGGCCGCCGACGCGGCGCGCGGGCGACTTGCCGTTGTCGAGCAGGCCTTCAATCGCCGTATCGAGAGCATCTGCCCAGGACCTGTGCCTTGGCGTTGTCCTTGGCATTGGCGAGATGTTCGAGCGACGCGCCGAGGGCACAGAATTCACCGAGTGAATCCCAGCGGAGGTAATTTTCCTCCTGAAGCTGCTGGACGTGCTTGGGTGCGGAGCCACCGGCACCGGTCTCGAACAGGCCACCACCGTTCATCAGCGGGACGATCGACAGCATTTTCGCCGACGTGCCGACTTCCAGGATCGGATAAAGGTCGGTCAGGTAATCGCGCAGGACATTGCCGGTAATTGCAATCGTGTCCTCGCCGCGGGCAATGCGTTCGGTGGTGTATTTTGCCGCTTCCGTCGGAGCCATGATTTTCAGGTCCAGACCGGACGTGTCGTGCTCCGGCAGGTAGGTGTTGACCTTCTTGATCAGCTCCGCGTCATGGGCGCGGTTCTCGTTGAGCCAGAAGATGCCCGGCATGCCGGAAAGACGCGAGCGGGAGACGCCGAGCTTGACCCAGTCACGGATCGGCGCATCCTTTGTGCGGCACGCGCGCCAGACATCACCTTCCTCGACTTCGTGTGAAATCAGCGTGTTGCCGGCTTCATCAACAATGCGGATGGTCCCGTCGGCAGGCGCCTTGAAGGTCTGCGGGTGAGAACCGTATTCCTCGGCCTTCTGGGCCATCAGGCCGACATTCGGCACTGTCCCCATCTTGGATGGATCTAGCGCACCGTTTTCACGGCAGAAATCGATGACGGCGGAATAGACGCCAGCGTAAGAGCTGTCCGGAATGACGCATTTGGCGTCTTGTTCCTTGCCGTCCGGGCCCCAGCCCTTGCCACCGGCGCGGATCAGCGCCGGCATGGAAGCGTCGATGATGACGTCAGAAGACACATGCAGGTTGGTGATGCCCTTGTCGGAGTTCACCATGTAGAGGTCCGGGCCGTTGTCGAGTGCTGCCTTGATATCGGCTTCAACCTCGGCGCGCTTGTCCGCCGGCAGCGTCGCGACCTTGGCTTCCAGGTCGCCGACACCGAGATCCGGGTTGACACCGAGTTCGGCAAAGGTGGCGGCGTGTTTTTCAAAGACGTCCTTCAGGAAGGCCTTGACGCAATGGCCGAAGAGGATCGGGTCGGAGACCTTCATCATGGTGGCCTTGAGGTGCAGCGAGAACAGGACACCCTGGGCCTTTGCGTCCTGGATTTCCTTTTCAAGAAATGCTTTCAGCGCCTTGACGCTCATGTAGGTCGCGTCGATGACGTCGCCTTCTTCCAGCGTCCAGTCTGTTTTCAGTACCGTCAGGTCGCCACCTTTTGCGTCGAACTCGATCTTGGCGGCACCGGTGGAAACGGCCGGGACCGTGACCGACCTTTCGTTCGAGCGGAAGTCATTTTCACCCATCGTGGCGACATGTGTTTTTGAAGATGTCGCCCATGCCCCCATGCGGTGGGGGTTCTTCTTGGCATATTCCTTGACCGCCTTGGGTGCGCGGCGGTCGGAATTGCCTTCGCGCAGAACCGGGTTTACGGCGGAGCCCTTGATGGCGTCGTATTTCGACTTGATCGTCTTTTCTTCCTCGTTCGCCGGGTCAGACGGATAATCGGGCAGCTTATAGCCTTGCGACTGGAGTTCGGCGATCGCCGCATTCAGCTGAGGCTGGGAAGCGGAGATGTTCGGCAGCTTGATGACGTTGGCGTCCGGCTGCTTCACCATCTGGCCAAGTTCCGCAAGAGCATCGGACTGTTTCTGAGTGTCGGTCAGATACTCGGGGAAATTCGCCAGGATGCGGCCTGCGAGAGAAATGTCCCGGGTGCCGATGGTGAGCCCGGCCGCCTTGGTGAAGGTGCGGATGATGGGCAGGAACGAGGCGCTTGCCAGTTCGGGCGCTTCGTCGACCTTGGTGTAGATGATATCGGCCATGATGCTCACATTTCCCAGTGTTCGAAGTGGGGTCGGCGAGGACTTTTCGGCGTCCCCGGACGGAATTTCGACCAGCGTATACAATTGTACGCAATCAAAAGCCAGCCCTTCTAAAGACAAAGACCGTTGATCGGGCACGTTCTAGCAAACGGGGGGGAAAAGGCAATCGGGGAGGGGTTAGAGATCCAGGCGTATTGCCTCACCGCATGCGGCGCGCGCCTGTTTTTTAATCTCCTCTCGGAGAACAGTTTCTGAAACGCTGTACAGCGCGGGACTCAGGAAAACTGAATTGTCTGTAAATGGGCCTAACCGTCGAAAAAGCAGCCCAAGTTTTCCGAAGTTGAGTTTTTCGATTTCCCCTTTCTTCAGCGAGATGACTATCCACATTCGGAGTGAGGAAATACTTGCGATGGAAGTCCAGGGGATTGGATTTTTCCCAAGCTCCCTCAGCATTATCCCTTCCCCGGTTACGGATACGACCGGTCCGACTTGCTTGTTCATTTTGCGTACGCGCATGGAAAAATAGATGAAAACAAGAATACCAATCGGACCGGCCGCCAGGTCCCAGGCGGCGCGCTCACCGTTCATCGCTTCCATGGTGAGAACAGGCGTCGCAAGAATCGAGATAATCAAAAACACGCGGAAGAACCATTTTAAGAGTGAAAGGCGGTTTTGCGCGTATTCGAGTTCCATGGGCTATTTTGTCTTCCTCAAAGTTTCCGGAGGCTGCGTTGTGTGTCCAATATCGATTTGCTATCGAACGGCGGGGCAGTTGTATGCCTTCGCGTAAGTCTGCACAATTTTGTTGAATGTATAATGGCCGACGTGAAACTCCATCGGATTGATACACCTTCCTTTTCCACCCATTCGCCTGTTATAAAATTTCATGATCAGATGATGCACTGAATTGATTTGCGTTTCTTCGAAGTTTTTCGTGACTTCAAGCATCATCATGTACTGATCATACTGTTCCAGCCTGGATATGTTGACGATTTCGGACCAGGGAATTGGATACTTGCAGATCCGTTTGTCCAATATTCCTGCAGGGCCGACTTCTATCGTCAGTTTGGGAATATTCAACAATCGATTGATTGCGGCGACGCTGCTGCTCACGCCCAATATCAAGACACCAAACGCGAATACAGCTTTGGATGCACCCTTGTTCCAGCCATAATACTCTGCAGTCAAAATGAAGACGCTTAAAAGCGTCAGAGACAGATAAACTAAGAAATTCGCGATTCTTTGGCTTCTTGGTATTTCGAATTTCATTGTTTTTGATGTGTCAAAATTCACTGATCAAACCAAGATTAAGCGATGCGTCTAGCGTTCTTTGCGTGGAGGAAGGATGTGAATTTTTCGGACCAAAGCAAATTGAAAGTCAATCCCATTCAGATGCAGCAGAAGAGCCGTGTGTGTTTGCAGGGATGACGAATTGCTCAAGTGGAGCCGCCCCTGCCTTGAACCGGGGTCAATTTAGTGCTGAGTGAAGGTCCCGGATCAAATCCGGGACGGCAATGGAGGGCGGTTTTTGTTTCAGTTGTCGTCCCGGCCAAGCGCAGCGCGAGCCGGGAACCAGTATTCCGTGGGGTTTCGGATTGAAACGGTGGATCCGTATTTAGTTGACCCTAGCCTTCGCGGCGAAGACAAGCTTGGTGAAGGTTATTTTATCAAACTGAAGACAAAAATGCCGACCCTTTTCCCTTCGGGCACAGCAGTGCAGTGATGCTTGGTCCGGGAAATACCGGTGTCGGCGGCCAGAGGCGGGTGCTGCGCGTTTCGGTTTTCGGCCTTGGCATCGCTGCGCCGGGATGACTAAATGAGTTTCGCGGAGGTTGCGTCACCTGGAGCGGTCGATGCCAAACACACAAAAACTCGAAGATCTGTTCTTGTGGATGCTCGATGGTGCGCGACCGAGTGCGGATGCGCGGGAGATCGTCTCCGGGATCTGTGAAGGGTTGCTGGCGGCCGGTGTACCCGTCGAGCGGTTTGCGCTTTTTATCTATACGCTCCATCCCAACCTTCAGGGACGCCGGTTCCGATGGCTGAAAGGCGAGGGGGTTGACCAGTCCGATGCGGACCTCAAGGCCTTTGACGGGGCCGAATACCACGACAACCCGCTACCTACAGTTCTGCGAACGGGCAAGCCCTTGCGTCGAAAACTCTGCGATCCGGGCAGTCCGGATGATTTTCTCATTCTGAAGCAGTTCCGCGAGGAAGGCGTTACCGACTATGTCGTTCAGCCGCTCTTCTTCACGACCGGTGAAACGCATCTGGTCAGTTGGGCGACGAAGGCCGATGGCGGCTTTGACGAAGAGATGATAGCGGCGCTCGAAAAGGTCCGCCTGCCACTCGCCCGTCTGGCCGAAACTTACATGCTGCGTCTCAACGCCGCCAACCTCCTGTCCGCCTATGTGGGCCGGGACAGCGGCAACAGGATCCTGTCGGGCCGCGTGCATCGCGGCGACATAGAGGAGATTTCCGCCTGCGTCGTCTTTGCCGACCTGGTCTCGTTCACGCGTTTCTCCAACGATGCGTCTGCCGAAGAGGTCCTTGCACGTCTCAATCTCTTCTACGACTGTCTTGTACCGCCGATTGTCGAAGGTGGTGGCGAGATCCTGAAATTCATGGGCGACGGCCTGCTCGCGATTTTTCCGATTTCCGATGATGTTGACGAGAGAACGGCTTGCGAACGTGCCCTGGAGGCGCTCAGCGTTGCCTCTGGCGGTGCGTGGACGCCGGTCTTTTCCGAGACCGTTCCTCCTTTCCGGGCTGCCGTCCATATCGGACCGCTGCAATACGGCAATATCGGAGCGTCCGACCGGCTGGATTTCACGGCCATAGGGCCGACGGTGAACCTTGCCGCGCGCTTGCTCGCCTCTGCGGTCCTTGTCGATGGTCAAACAGTTGTCTCTGAGCGGGTTGCGGATCTGGCCGGACTATCAAAAGCCGGAGCGCCGTCCTTCGAACTCAAGGGTTTCGACAGGACGCAGGTGATCGTGCCGGTCCGGGAGATGCCGAAATCATGAAAGCCGAGCCCGGCAAGACGTATGGGTGTCTTGCCGGACGGTCTACAGGTTCGGAAAGCGGCCGGTTCTAGCGCCCGCTGACGGCGTCGCTCAGGGCTGGGAAACGGACAATCCGGTAGGTCCCCAGCGAGGCGTCCTCGCCGCCGTTCAATACCGGCGAGCGGTGCAGTTCGTTGATGGTCGCATAGACATAGCCGTCTGCACCGATCGAGAACCCGTCCGGCCAGGGCAGGTCTTCTTCGGATTGGAACAGAACCTCGTAACTGCCATCCGGCTTGGTCACGCCAATGGCGTTGTCCGTCATCGCCGTGATGTAGACATTGCCTCCGGTGTCGACCGTGGAGCCATCGGAGATCGGCTTGTCACCATAACGTTCGACGCGCGTGGCAAGGTCCTCATCGCCCAACTCTTCATCGAGAAGATCGGATGTCCTGACCCGATACATCGCACTTGCGGTCATCGGCGCGAAATAGACCCAGGTATTGGTCGGGTCGACCGTGATCGGGTTCACGCCGATCTTTGCCGGATTGCCGCCGAGCAGGATTTCACGTCCGTCGATCACCATGGGTGTGTCTTCAGGCGTTGTGAATTCGGAGCCCTCCAGAACACGACGGGCGCGGCCCGTTTCAAGGTCGACGACGATGAGCGCGGAATTCACGCCGTCACCGGTGTCGGAAATGTAGATCGCCTCATGATCCCGGTCGACGGCCAGATCGTTCAGGAAGGAGGTCGGCCGGGAAACCGGTGCACCGATATAGTGGATTGCGTGCAGCTGCTCGGTCTTCGTGTTCCAGCCGACGATGCGACCCGTCTGGTTTTCGCCCTGGCCGTCGAGCATCCATAATATGCCGTCACGGTCCGCACGCAGGCCGAGAACACCGTTGAGGCCATTGCCGTCTTCCTTTGGCGCATGTGCCCAGCTTTCAGTTGGATAGGGCCGGGTCGACCCATCCTTCAGGACTTCGACGACGCGCAGTTCGGGACCATAGAATTCATGGACGGACATGAACATTCGTCCGTCCGGAGCAATCGCCAGGTTTCCCGGCGGCATTGACTTGTCAAAGCTGAGATAGGTTTCCAGTCCGTCTGCGGTTGCCGGAAAAGCGAGCGCGGCGCTGATGCCGACTGCAGCCAAAAAGCGTTTCATGGGGTCCTCCAGATGTTGATCAGGAAGGTTTAATTGTTCTAGATTTCGAACAGAACTCCTTGAATTTCAAAACCAGCGTTAGAAAAATTCGAATGTACAGTATTCCGGATCTGCAGACCTTTGTCTCGGTTGCCAAAACCGGTGGCATCACGTCCGCCGCAAGACATCTCGGTATCTCGACAGCAACGACCAGCCACCGTATCGCAAAGCTGGAACGGGTTCTGAAAGTGACCCTATTTCACCGCAACAGCCGCACGTTTCGCCTGACGGACGAGGGGCAGGTATTCCTGGAGCGCGTGGATACCGTTCTGGAGGACCTGCAACAGGCGGAACTCGATGTCGGCAGTGGAACTGCATCCCTGCGCGGCCATCTGCGTGTGACGATGTCGCCCTGGATCCTGTCGCGCTTTATCATGCCGGAGATGCGCGAATTTCGTGAGATCCATCCTGATCTCACAATCGAGTTCCTGGCCGTCGATCGTTTTGTGCCGCTGGTTGAGGAGGGTCAGGATTGCGCAATCAGGGTTGGCCAGCTGGATGACAGTTCCCTCGTTGCCCAGAAGCTCAGCGACAACGAGCGGATCATCTGTGCATCCCCGGATCTTTTGTCGAACTCGGGAGAACCGAAATCCGTGGAGGACCTCAAAGATGCACCCTGGGTCTGTCTTCCCTGGCAGACACGTTTCGATGTAAATGACGCACGAAGCCGAAAACGTTCCTTTGCGGTGAGCCGCAGTGTTGCTGTTTCCAATTCAGACATGCTGACAGCCGGTGCGGTCGAAGGACTCGGCCTTGCGATCAAATCCCGCATGGCCGTCAAGGACGAACTCGACAATGGTATCCTGGTCGAAATTCTGCCCGGATGCCTTCATTCTCCCGAAGCACCTGTCTGGTTTGTCTCTGCGCCGGAAAGCCGGGCGGGGCGCAAGACGAAAGCGTTTCGGGATGTGGCAAGGCGTTCATTCCGGCGTTGAAATCGAACGCGGCCAGCTTTTCATTTTCAGGAAGACGAGCTAAACCCCGGCATCATGAGCAAAAACGCAAAAATCAGGGACGAAGCCAGGACGGTGACTGCCCGGCCGCCAGCAGTGATCCTGTGCGAGCCGCAGCTGGGTGAAAACATCGGAACCGCAGCGCGGGCAATGGCGAATTTCGGTCTGGTCGACCTTCGGATTGTCAACCCGCGCGATGGCTGGCCGAGTGAAAAGGCGCGTGCTGCGGCAAGCCGGGCAGACCATGTGATCGACAAGGTGCAGGTTTTTGACAGCGTTGAGGCGGCGATCGCCGACCTGCAGTTCGTCTTTGCAACGACCGCGCGGTCCCGCGAAGTGCCGAAACCCGTGCGCGGGCCTGACGAAGCTGCAATGAAATCGGTTGAAATCGGAGAAGGGGGTCACGCTACCGGGTATCTCTTCGGACGCGAGCGCTGGGGTCTCAACAATGAGGAAGTCGCGCTGGCCGACGAGATTGTCACGCTGCCCGTTGACCCCGATTTCGCCTCCCTGAACATTGCTCAGGCCGTGCTGGTGTGCGCCTATGAATGGCGGAAGACGGCAACATCCGGCGCGTTGCCGTTCATCCTGTCCGAAGAAGAACATCCGCCAGCGAAAAAAGACGATCTCCTGCGGTTTTTCGAGCATCTGGAAGGTGCGCTCGACGAAGCGACATTTTTCCGCCCGCCGGAGCGGCGCCCGCATATGGTGCGCACGCTTCGCAACATTTTCCAGAAGGCGGAGCTGACGGAACAGGAAGTCAGGGCGTTGCGCGGTGTTGTCGCGTCACTGGAAAAACGGCAAACACGGGTGCGCAAGGAGCGCAGCACTGACGGCGGTCAAGAGTAGGAGAGGGCATTTGGGCTCGAACGGTCCGGTTCTGATTTTCGATTCAGGCCTTGGCGGGCTCACGGTGCTACGTGAAGCGCGCTACCTGCTTCCCTATGAAACCCTGCTTTATGTCGCCGATGATGCGGCCTTTCCGATTGGCCGCTGGCCGGAAGCGGATCTCAAGGAGCGCATGCTTTCGCTTTTCGGTGATCTGATCGCCATTCACCGACCCAAGGCGATCGTCATTGCCTGCAACACGGCCTTTACGCTGGCAGGCGAAGCGCTTCGCAAGACCTACCCGCATGTGCCCTTTGTCGGCACCGTGCCAGCGATCAAGCCAGCGGCAGAACGAACGTCTTCCGGTCTCATTTCGGTTCTGGCAACACCTGGGACTGTGCGCAGGACGTATACCAGAAGCCTGATCGACAGCTTTGCCAAGCAATGCCATGTGCGTCTTGTCGGTTCGGATAACCTTGCGGAATTTTCCGAACGCCACTTGCGTGGTGAGACTGTTTCGAACGAGGAACTGCTCAACGAGATTTCGGGTTGTTTTCTGGATCACGATGGGCGCCGGACCGATATTGTCGTGCTGGCCTGCACGCATTATCCGTTTCTGGCAAACCGTTTCCGCAGGATTGCACCCTGGCCAGTCGACTGGCTTGATCCCGCAGAAGCAATTGCGCGTCAGCTTGTTCGTGTGCTTGGAGCAAAAGCTTCAAGCAGTCCGTCGAATGATCCGGATCGAGCTCTCTTCACGTCAAATCCCGGGGATCCGGGTCTTTCACGGTTGCTGGCAGGTTTCGGCCTGACGCTCAGCGCGGCAAACGGTGTCTAGGCCGCCAGATTCTTGACGACAATTCCGTCGTCGGTCCGCTTTGCTTCCAGTTTCAAATCGCTGATCTCGTCGTTCAGCGTGTCGGGATGAACGACCATGCCTCTAGGCAGGCTCAGGATCGAAATCGAGCATTGCAACAGTGGAAACTGGCGGGTTGTTCCAAAGCGGTCCTGCGCCTCGATGTAACCCAGTTCCCTGTGTCCCGTTTCGTAAAAGCTCTCCACATCGACACGAAAGGCACGTTTGAGGGCGAGCATGCGGGTGGCCACATCCGTCTGGTCGGTGTTTTGAAATCCGGCGAAGAAATCGTCGCCACCGATATGCCCGTGAAATGTTCCAGACCCGGAGATATGCCGCTGCAGCAATTCGCTGAACAGGATGATCGCCCGGTCCCCCTGGCGATAGCCGTATGTATCGTTGAACGGCTTGAAGTTGTCGAAGTCCAGGTAACACAGATGACGATCATGTGTGCCTTTCCGGGCAGTCTCCGAAATATAACGCGAGATCGCACCGTTTCCCGGCAGACGGGTCAGCGGGTTCTGGTCCTGGGCTTCCTGAAGGCGTTTTTCGTGAATGATCTTCAGCAGAGACGTGGCCGAAAGGAAACCGGCGTAGCGGAAATTCTCCGTTATGATAATGCCATCGGAGTTGATCGAGGAGGCAAAGGTCACCAGCAGCATGTCGGCGTTGGAATCTATGTCGGCGATCGGGCAGGCGCGTACGAAGGAGCGCAGGGGAAAATCCAGTGCGATCCGAGTTTCGGCGTCATCGTCTTTGCCACCGGCATAAAGATACGCCTTCAGATCGCGTTCGTGGATCAGGCCGCGCGGTTCCTGGTTTTCGTCCAGGACGGGAATGACGTTTCCTTCCTGGTTGTGAACGACCATGTCGAGCAGTTCGGTCATGGTTGCACCGAACCGGATAGTCGGAAGCTGCAGCAATTCGTTCCGAATCCTGTCCTGTTCCGCGCGCCTTTTGTGTCCTGCGCCCGGCTCCCGGACATGATCGTAGAACAGCTTTGCCGAAGCCGCCTTTTGAAAGGGCCGGGCAACAAAGGAGCCCTGGATCAGGTCACAGCCAATTTTCCTGCACGCCTTGAATTCCCGCTCGGTCTCGACCCCTGAAGCAATCACGCGTGCACCAAGAACATGCGCAAGATTGGCAACGGTTGTGACGAACAGGTTCCGGCGCGGATCGCTGTCGACCCCGTTCAGGAAAAACCGGCCGATCTTGACGTAATCCGGAGAAACGTCGTGCAACAGGCGCAGTTCCGACGATCCACGTCCGAAATTATCCAATGCGACGAGAAATCCCATCTGACGCAGGTCGCTGATGGCGTGCTGCGTTACGTCGGTGATGGAGTGCTGCTGGCGTTCGGAAAATTCGATGCAGACCTGATTGTTCTGCAAACCGGCCGCGGCAACGAACTCTGCCAGATGCATGCGTGGATCCGCCTGCAGACCGAGATCGCGTCCGTCAATTCTGAAAAAAAGCTTGGTGCCCTGCGCCGTACGGAGCTTTCCGAAACGGCTCAGAGCCTTTGCGAACAGACCTGCTTCCAGATCGGGCAGGAATCCTTCTGTATACGCAGCATCGAACAGTTCATCAATTGTGGATGCGTCTTCACAGTCGCCATTATCCAGCCGTGCTTCGTAACCATAGACGACGCCCGTACCAATGTCGGCAATCGGCTGAAGCGCGTAATCCAGACCCTCAAGAATGGCGTCGCGAGACCGCGAATGCGGTTGCGCACTGTCCTTGCCAGTCTCTTGTTCTGAATTGCGTTGCGATGACATGCTTGATCCTTAGTCCAAGTCGGGCTTCCAGTTTGATGCTGAATGGATGGGAATGATGCTCACTGTGGCCACTGGTATTATTATCCATAGTTGTGGCGCGGATTGCATAGTGAAAAGCTGCAATTAACATTTTCTAAATGTATGCATTGTTTTTCCGCGAATGTGAACTTTTGAAGCAATTCGTGTAGTGATATCATCGGATTCCACGCAAATTTGGCGAATTTCTGCCAGTCCCTACGTGTTTTCACTTAGGCTGCGGAATTGGTGCCGAGCAATGCGCAGCAGTCCGAATCGCAACTGCTGCAAACGCGGAGTTTCCGGAAACCTGTTTCAAACAAGGTCCGGCGCGAGTTGTCCGGCACATGGTTGTGTCGTCCGTTTGCCGGAAACAACTGGTTTCCACTCCTGGCGGCGGCGCAAAAAGAGATGCCGGCGTTGACATTTTGGAGTGCACACTGTATCTCCGCGCGATCCGGCAGGTTCAGACCTTCCGGGTCTACGCACCCGTGGGTATTCAGCCGGCGCCGTCTAGCTGGGTCCCTGTCGATCCGAGCAGAAGCTTAACAATTTCTGCGACGATAAAGGAGGGCGCGTTTCCTTTTAGAACAACAACGCGAATTCAAAGGAAACCGCGATGTCAAAGCGCCACAGCGTTAAGTACAAACTCGACCGCCGGATGGGCGAAAACATCTGGGGTCGTCCGAAGAGTCCGGCCAACAGGCGTGAATACGGCCCGGGCCAGCATGGCCAGCGCCGCAAGGGCAAACTGTCCGACTTCGGTGTTCAGCTCCGCGCCAAGCAGAAGCTGAAGGGTTATTACGGCAACATCTCCGAAAAGCAGTTCCGCAAGGTCTATTCCGAAGCATCGCGCCTGAAAGGTGATACTTCCGAAAACCTGATCGGCCTGCTGGAGCGTCGCCTCGACGCGGTCATCTACCGTGCCAAGTTTGTCCCGACCGTATTTGCGGCCCGTCAGTTCATCAACCACGGCCACATCAAGGTCAACGGCAAGCGCGTGAACATCCCGAGCTACCAGTTGCGCCCGGGCGATGTCATCGAAGTGCGCGAAAAGTCCAAGCAGCTCGGACTGGTGCTGGAAGCTATCCAGTCAGCAGAACGCGATGTGCCGGACTATGTCGATGCCGATCATTCCAAAATGTCAGCGACCTACAACCGTATCCCGGGTTTTTCCGACGTGCCGTACCCGGTGCAGATGGAACCGAACCTGGTTGTCGAGTTCTATTCGCGCTAATCAGTGCCGAATATGGTTCATGGAAAGCCCGCCCATTCGGCGGGCTTTTTCTTTGGTGATTGAAGAGCATCCTTTATCTCCTTTCCAGACAAACGATCGTGTCTGTTACTGTGCCCTTTTGACCTTCAGGGCCTGTTGCGTTGCGGTCCTCATTGCCGACGAAAATCTCCTTCCAACCGGACATATTCAGGCCAAGTGCCTTCAGGCACTGGTGCGGGGTGGGGAAGGGCGCGGTTGATTTGTCCCATGACCATGATGGTCGCGAGCCGTGAGTGGCAGCGATGAAAAGACCGCCGGAATTCAAGCAAAGCGCCGCGTGTTTCAGAACCCGTTCTCGTGGAAAGTCGAATGGCGCCTGCAGAAACATTGCCGAAACGAGATCATACCTGTTTTCCGGGAAAGAAACTGCAAGATCATGATGCTGTAGTTCGATCCGGTCACCAATCTGCTCAGAATTCGCGTTCCTCCGTGCGTAAGACAGTACGGTTTCCGAAATATCAACCGCAATGACCTGCCAGCCATGTTTTGCCAGCCAAACAGCATCGTCTCCCTTGGCGCAGCCGAGATCGAGGGCGGTGCCCGGCTGTCGATCCACGGCAAATCTGGCCAGCGCCGCAGACGGTTTTCCCCTCGTATGGGCGGAGGACCTTTTGTAAAGTTCTTCCCAGAAGTCCTGGGGGGTTTGGTGGTTTTGCGGCTTCATCATGTATTGTCTTCTTTCATGCAGGCAATGCAGAGGCAGGTGGCGGCAAGCAACAGGTAGATGCCGATCGGGAACAGGAGGGCGTTTTGTGCAGCATGGACATAGTCTGCCGGGTCCAGGCTCTGCTCGAGACCCGCAAAGAAGATCTGTCCGACGACGCCGATGCCGATTGCGATGCCCACTTGCTGAAAAGCCTGCAAAACACCGGATCCTGCGCCTGCATCAGTTGGGGAGACACGGGACAGTGTACTTTGGAACATCGCGGCAATGGCCGTGCCCGTTCCCAGTCCGACGGTCAACATAGGCAATAAAAGATCAACGGCTGTGATCGACATCGAATTGGTGCCCAGAACGGTTCTTGCCATCGTCATGCCTGCGAGCAACACGAAAACGCCGAAGGCGATGCGGGCCCCAAGCCATCTTTGACTTAACCGGCTGGTGAGTGTGGAGGCGACCATAACGCCAACCGGGTGGGGTGCCGTCGCCAGTCCGGATTGGAGTGCCGAAAGTCCGACCCCTGACTGCAGAAATATCGCCAGCATGAAGTGAACTCCGGCTATGCCGGAGAAAAAGATGGTGACGATGACAAGACTGCGCACGAAAAACCGGTCCTTCATGAGGTTTGCCGGCAATATTTGCGGAAGCCCACAGCGGGTACGATGCAATTGCAGTTGGATGAAAATCAGTGCAAGAACGACCGACAAGCCTAGAAGGGCGAAACACCACCAGGGCCATCCAAATTGTCGCCCCTCAGTCAGCGGAAATGTGAGGGCAGCGATGGCAAGTGCAAACAGGAGTGATCCGCTCCAGTCCGGTTTGATGTAGCCGCAAGGTTCGATGTCAGGGACGAAACGCAACGCACCCGCGAGACACACGAGACCCAAGGGAACGTTCATCAGAAAGATCGGCCGCCACTCCAATCCGGCCACATTGGCCGAGATCATTGTGCCGCCAATCAGTGGACCAGCAACCGCGCCGAGGGCACTGACCGTACCGTACAGCCCGATGAGTTTTGCCTTTTCTTGTGGCGCAAACATTACGTGCACAATTGCGAGAACTTGCGGGACCATCATCGAGGCGGTCAGGCCCTGGAGGGCCCGGGCGGCAATTAGCAATTCGATATCAGGTGCAAGGCCGCAGGCAAGCGAACTTACCAAAAACCCTGCAACGCCGAAGTTGAAAATTCGCTTGCGGCCAAAGGAATCTCCGAACCGGCCGAAGGGTAACAGGCCTGATGCAAACATAAGTATGTAGGCGATCAATACCCATTCCAGTTGAGACGTTGTGGCATCAAACTCGTTTCGGATTGCGGGCAGGGCGAGGTTTACAATTGTTACGTCCAGTATGTTCATGAAAGCTCCCAGAAACAGGGAGGCGACCGCGAGCCGAGGCTGCGCGCCATGTCCGGGATTTGCGAGAACAAGTGACATCGGGAACTCCAAAAACGGGAATGGGAGTCATTTCATGTAACTTGATAAGTTTCATGAAATGAAATGTCAATATCTTGTAACTTTGTTTGTTGCAAATTGTAGTGTCATGTATGCTGATCAAAAGGAGAAACCGTTGCCGACCGACAGCCGCCTGCCAAGAGTGCTTCATGTCCTGTTGCACCTTGATCAGACCGAGGATCCCGTGACCTCCGATCAGATCGGGCGGATGCTCATGACCAATCCGGCACTGGTCCGGCGGGTCATGGGAGGGCTCAGAGAGGCCGGTCTCGTTTCATCAAACAAGGGACATGGTGGTGGCTGGTATCTGGTCAGATCCCTCACGGAGATATCCTTGGCGGACGTTTACGCAGCTCTCGGTTCACCGCAGCTTTTTGCGGTCGGGCCGTCGTCCGACAACCCGTCATGTCTGCTGGAACGGGCGGCCAACAAGGCAACCGGGAATGCGCTCGAGGCAGCAAAGCTGGTCTTCAATGCCGAGCTTGAGAAGATGACGGTTGCCGAGCTCGTCCGACCGCATGCGCAGACCATTAAGGCTCATCAGCGGCAGCGAAATCCTTCAACAGAGTGAGATCAAGAGTACTCAGGCACGTGCGCATTTCCGCATTGCAAAGGATCTGTAGGCGGAATGAAAAGTTGCAAAAAAGATAGTTACACGTAATTTTGTAAGCGAATGCTGCGCCATTTCAGGTCAGACGACTATCCGACTTTCTTGCACCTGGTCATTTTCTGCAACTAGCGAACTGTTTTTCTCTCTCCACCCGGTTCATCAATCAGAACAGAAGAGGCGCCGCGTTCTTCGGCTTTCTTTTGCCGAATTTCGCCAGTGAACAGGTGCTGGAATTCAAGAACCGTATAGGGTCGTTGCCAGAGCCATTCGCGGTTTTCGACAGCATTGACGTCTGTGTCCGGTGGTGTGTCTTCGGTATAGGCAAGGAAATAGAGGCAAAATCCAAGATCTGCCAGATCCTGCCGGGACAAGTATCTCATGCCGAGCGTGTCGTGGCAGTTCATGAGTTCCGTCTCGATGTCATCAGTCCGCAGAGTGATCAGTCCAATGCGGGCCCCTCCGCCGAGGGGAAGTTCCACATTGCCTTGTTTCGTCTTTGGTTTTCCGTGAAAGGTGTGCTGGATCAGCTCGATGACATGACCTTCAGGGTCGGCGAGATGGCTCATGTAGGCGATGTCGCGAAACTGCGCCGGTTCAGTGACGTCGATACCGGCGCTGCGTAGCTGGGCAAATGCGACGTCAAGGTCCGGCAGCGTGATGGCAATCTTCCAGTAGCGGTCGTTCCGGTCGGGTTGATAGGGAGCGGACTGGTTGCGGCGCACCAATTCCAGTCGAGCGTCTTCGCCTGCGTATCCAAGTGAGACAGCTCCTCCGGCATTCGCGAGCAAGTTCATGCCGAGGACATCACAGTAGAACCGGGAAAGGCCTGAAGGGTTGGAAACATTGAGGGACAGGGCAGATATCCGGGGCAGGGGCATGGGACCATATTTTCCTGGAATGTGAGGACGCGGTGTCTCAGTCAGAGTTGCAATCGCCACACACAGACGCTTTGCTCTGATAGCCGACAATGTTTCCACGGCTATCAAGTGAAAAGTCGCAGCAATTCTGAAACAACGCCAGAAGCTTGGCACGGCTGCTCTGAACGCGGGATTTGAGAGTGGAATAGCTGATTCCGAGCTGTTCGGCGGTGTCCTTCTGGGAAACACCTTCCAGTTCGATCCTGCGCAACAGCTGTCCCGCCTCTTCGGGCAGAGCGTCGATGAAGGGCGCCACACAATCTTCAAGAATGTGCCGTTCGTCACCCTCCATGGCTTCGTACCAGAGGTCCACAGCCGGCAATGATCGATCGTTCTTCTTCATGCGATAAAAATCGATGATGGTGTTGTTGGCGATCTGGAACAGCCAGGATTTCAGGCTGCTTCCGTCCTTGAGTGTGCCCAGGCTGCCGTGGGTCTTGAGAAGGATCTCCTGGAGCACTTCTTCCGCGTCAGAGGGATTTGAAATCCTCGAGTGAAGAAATGCGGAAAGTACTGAACGATATTCGGTCCACACGGCATTGAAATCCGGGGAGGATTCCGGGTCAGCGCGGTTCGTGACTGCCGTCATGATCATCTCCGTATTCAAATTTTAATGTTGTTTTCCAATGTGTTGTAATTTTTTTGCCTGGCAGCTTCGTCTTTTTTCACACGGTCAACGTCTAACAGGTCGAACACCTCAAGAAAAGGATCGTCACCATGATCAAGATTGTCAGTTTCAAAATCTGTCCCTTTGTGCAGCGGGTCACTGCCATGCTCGAAGCGAAAGAAATGCCTTACGAGATTGAATATATAGATCTCAAAAACAAACCGGACTGGTTCCTGGAAATTTCGCCGGTCGGGCAGGTCCCGCTCCTGATTACGGAAGAGGGGATACCCCTTTTTGAATCCGATGCAATCGTAGAATATATCGACGAAATCTCCGAAGCGCTGCAGGATGGCCTTTCCCCGGAAACGCGGGCGATCCACCGGGCGTGGAGTTATCAGGCTTCCAAGCACTATCTGGTCCAGTGCAGCACAATGCAGAGCGCCGACCGGAATGTGTTGAATGAACGGATTTCGAAACTCGGCAAATCGTTCGATCGTGCAGAAAAGCAGTTAGGCGACGGCCCTTATTTTGCAGGCGATACTGTGGGAAATGTCGACCTGGCCTGGCTGCCGTTGCTGCACCGTTCGGCAATCGTGGAAAAGGCCAGCGGTTACGACATGCTGGAAGATTTCCCGAAGGTCAAGGCCTGGCAAACAGCGCTGCTGAAGACCGGCATCGCAGAAAAGTCTGTTCCTCAGGATTTCGTCGAAAGGTTTTCCGATTTCTACCTCTCGGAGCGGACCTGGCTCGGACGGGGAGCGAATGAAAACGAGGAAGCTGCGGACGCTTCAAATTCGAAGAGCGGTGGCTGCTGCAGCTGACGCGGACGGACGAAACCCGACCGATAGAGATCGGTCGGGCTGCTGTCGCAACAGCAGGTCAGATGTCGTTTCGCGGGATGCGAAGCAGTTGGCCGGGGAAGATCACGTTCGGATCACTCAGGATATGTCGGTTGGCCTCGAAAATCGGCTGATAGTCTGAATTGCCGTATTGTTGTTGCGCAATCTGGCTCAAAGTATCGCCGGACTTGACCGTGTAGGGCTGCCAGCCACCGTAACCTGGCAGGATCCGAGGACCAAAGAGAACCGGGATCACGACGGATGGACCGTTCTCGTTGCCTGAATCGTCTGCCAGTGTCAGGAATAGCCGATTCAGCTGGAATGTGTTGGTGTCCGGAATATCTATTGAGGCCTGAAATTGCTTCAATCCAAGGGATCCGACATTTGTGAAGGAAGCGTATTCATCGTGACCTTCAGAAACGCGAATGCTCAATGTTCCTTCAAATGCTGCAGCGTTTCCGGCGATCATGATTGTCGACCCGACCAGATCGAAAGGCTGGGGCTGCTGTATGTCCAGTGTAACCGTCATTGCGAACGTCCTCTTGCGCGCGACCGACCCCGGATATGAGTTCGAGGCGGACTATCTAAAGACCGCATTGTCCTGACTGGATAAAAAACGTTGCAACTAATGATGCAATCTGTCGTTGTTTAATTCGGATTTGAATTTCTATTACATCTTGTAGTTATTCCTATTATTGACGTTTTGGCTATCGTTTTATAAAATTTAGATGATTTAGCTAATGTTCCTCTGCGTCATCTTCCGGTTGTTGTTTAGGTTGAATTTGATTTTTATGCCATTTTTCTGCCTTGTTGATCGAATTTCCGCCACAAAGTTGACGCCGACTTGAGCGCTTGTCGTTCGTTGATTTCAGAAAGTTTCGTCATTGACTGAAGTCGTTGTCCTCATGTCTGCCCTGCTTTTTTCCGACTTGCAAAAAAGCGATCCGTCAGAAAGCACGGGCTCGGTGCTGGCAGCAAAAAGCCGGGATTTTAACGCGCGTTCCAATATTGATCTGGCAACGCCCAATTCCGATGCGAGCGGCAGTTTTTTCGTGACGTTCATTTTAGACGAGCGGGCCGGTGAATTTGCTGAGAGTGTCAAGACAATCGACGGAGTTTTATCCGTTGATGTGAAGCCGGAACTCGGGCTTCCATAATAATACCGGTCGGCGCGTCTCCTATTCAGGAGGAAAGCCAATGGCCCGGAAGACCAGGAAAGTAACTGCACCACAATCACGTCAGCCGGAACTCATCGCTGTCGCGAAATCCGATGTGGGTTTGCGCATGGCAGGCGCTGCGATGCGCTCGCTTGCCGGGGCAAAAACCACAAAGGCTGAAAAAGCTCTGAAGAAGCACAATTGCATCGCTACACCTCTGTTCGGCCCTTCGGAAGAAAGGGTGGAAGCAGCAGTGGCCGCCCAGGCTCCCTTTGCGATGGCTCCTCTGGAAAACCTCTCCGGTTTTTACAAGCTGTCGGCGCCGGACGCGGATATTKAAGATCTTCAAAAGGAGCTACTGGACAACGATCTTTTCGACGGGGTGTTCGTGAAACCCCCGGTCGAGTTGCCGGAAGAGGCTGTCGATGTTGCCTCGCTGAATGAGATGGTGGCGGTGCCGGATGTTCCACCACCTGCAACTCCGGACTTCGTCGCGAGGCAGATCTATCTGGATCCCGCACCTGCGGGTATCGATGCGCGCTGGGCCTGGAACCAGGCTGGCGGACGTGGGACCGGCATTCACATTACGGATATCGAAGGCGCCTGGCGCTTCAGCCATGAGGACCTGATCGAACGGCAGGGCGGGGTTGTTGGCGGTGTGGAATTCAACGACGTTGGCTGGCGTAACCACGGGACGGCGGTTCTGGGTGAATACGGAGGTGACGTCAATCCCTTCGGCGTGACAGGCATTTCACCAGAGGCGATCTGTACGGCGGTGTCGCACAGAACACTGGGCTCGGCGGGTGCGATCAATCATGCTGCTGCCCGGTTGAACGCCGGGGATATCCTGCTTCTGGAAATGCACAGACCGGGACCACGGCACAATTTCCGGCTGAGGCCTGATCAGCGAGGTTACATCGCGGTCGAGTGGTGGCCGGATGATTTCGCTGCCATTTTGAATGCCTCCAGGCGTGGCATCATCATTGTGGAAGCGGCCGGGAACGGGGCCGAAGATCTTGACGACGCGCTTTACGAAACGCCCGGCTTCGGTTTTCCGGCAGGATGGACCAATCCTTTCCGGCGGGCCAATCGTGATTCGGGAGCGATTGTGGTAGGAGCCGGTGCACCTCCTCCCGGCACACACGGGCGCAACCACGGTCCTGACAGATCCAGGCTCGGCTTTTCCAACTACGGGTCGATCGTCGATGCCCAGGGCTGGGGGCGCGAAGTCACGACATGCGGCTACGGCGACCTGCAGGGAGGTGGTGACGAGGACCTGTGGTACACGGACACCTTTTCAGGAACCTCGAGCGCATCACCGATCGTGACCGGCGCCCTTGCATGCCTTCAGGGCATGGCGCGCGCCCGCAACCTGCCTGTCTTCACACCGGATGAATTGCGCAACGCGCTCAGAACGACCGGTTCTCCTCAGCAGGATGCTGCGGGTCGTCCGGCAACACAGCGCATCGGCAATCGGCCGGACTTACCGGCTTTGTCAGGGGCATTGTTCGGAGTGGGTGGCAACAGGCGATCCGTTGCCTTCCGGCGAGAAGTGGAACGGTGGCGGCCGCTCGAAGTCAGGGCACTTATTGATATCAGTCCTGAGCTGGTCGCCTCTCATTCGACATTTACCTTGCAGCAGGCCCTGGTATCGGCGCAGCCGGTAAGGGCCGATGCGGACGGGATCTTGTCGAAAATGGCGATCATGTTCCGCATCTCGTCGCTTGCCGGTCAGGCAATCGAGATTGCCGGCCCGGTTGGCGGCTCACGATATCGCTGGTGGGGCAGCATCGCGGCGGACGGACTTGGCCAGCTTTACGTCGATGAAGGCTATTCCTCAACCGGCAGCGACAATTTCGATCTGATTGCGGAGATCAGGGGAGTCGATACGCGGTTCGCATTTGACACGGTCGCACAACGGTATCGCGCGGTCTGAAGAAAGGGAGCGGCGCGAGGTGGCCTGTCCAGCCAGAAACTCGCGCCGCGCCTGTGCAAGATACGGTTCAAGCCGTAAGCCGCAATGCATTTTTTTGCTCGCCCCCTCTCATTGGAACTTCGCTCTGGGCTGGTGAAAAAGGCTCGGAACCGATTGTGAATTGTCATCCCGGTTTGGCGGAGCCTGGACCGGGATCGGCGAAACACAAGCGCTATAAATCAAGTGGAAACATCAGTGCTTGCTGGTTCCCGGATCTCCCAATGGTCGTCCGGGATGACTAACGGTGAACAATTGCTTCTTTTGCGACCCTGACGAGTGAAGATGTCACGAGTCTTGCGGGAGCAGCAAAATTCAAGAAATTCACCGTTTGCGACGTTCCTGCCGATTTCCGGATTCTTGCGTGCGGAAAGGCAGTAATTTTGGTCGTGTAAAAGGGGAAGGCGTCGGGGTGCATATTTCAGCAAATACCGGACTCCTGAAACCGTCAGGTCTTTCCAGTTCCGGCCCGTTCAGCTGCACGCATCACCAGCACTTCTCGAACCCGGACCCGCCGAGTGAACGACATTGCCGACAGTACCGATACGGATGTTCCGGCGCTCCTGCGCAATTTATTCTCCAGCGTCGAGTTCAAGAAACCGCTTGGTCGATTGTTGTGCCAGGCGCGTGAGGCATTTGAAGATTTCGGCATGCTGCCGGAAAGTGCGACACACGAAATCAGGCACAATTAGCTGGTGTGTTTGTCGGGCGGCAAAGACAGCAACACGCTGCAGGCTGAGTTGACCGACGGGGATTGACGTGGCCCCTGCCGGTCAACCTGAACCGCATCTGAAATCTGTATCCGGATCGCGATTTAAGTTTCGCGCTTGTTGAAAAAGCCACGGATCTTCGTGCTCAACGAAGTTCAGGGACAGGAAACTCCAGTGGTGATCCCAGCCCTTTCCATCAATATGAAGCAACAGATAAGGGCGCTTGATCTTTTCGTGCCGGTTTCCGAAAAGCAGAGCATGAGGTGCAAGATCAACCGATTTTGTTGTTCTGAACCCGGTGCCGTCCTGCAAACACCAAATTCTTCCCATGGCTTGTTTCTCCGCTTGAAAGTGCAAAAGCGTGATCAGAAACCACCAGGAGACCAAGGCAGTTGCCACGGAAAATGATGCGAGCTGAAAACCACGTTTTTGCACCGAGCGGGAGAGAAGCCTGTTTTCTGCATAGTGCCCGGTTTCAAGCAAAAACAGAGGGGCGGTGATTGCCCAGAAGAACACGGTTGAAATGATGATTGGAGGAAAATCCATGTGAGCGAGGGCAAGCATGAGACCAAAACCGCGTGTTTGATCCAGATCCCACAGGAGAGGCAGTGCGGGTATGGCGAGTATGATCGAAGTCGCTATTCCATAGGTGGGACGCACACGAACAAGTTGAACAACAAGGAAAAAAAGGGGGAAGAGAAAAAGAGGTGTAGCTGTGAAGAAATCCGGCAGGCTGAAGTAGAACATGCAAATCAGGATAAGGCCAACGACGCATAACCAGGTAAGCCAGGCCCGGATAGTGATTACTAGACGGGGCATGCGTTATGGGGCTCGAATATCAATCGTTCGCATTGCAATCAATAAAACGAACGCACCTATGTAAGCTGGCAATATCATAAGGTGCATGATTGGATGTGTGGTTGGTTTAATTGTGGCGCTGCGGGCAACTTCGAGTGATTTTGGTATTGCCCCGGTTTCCGTAGGTGGCCGTGCAAAACACCCGAATTTGTTTGATCGGTGGATGTACGGCGCGTTGCGATGCGGTGGCAGACCTTTTCAAACCCTTTAGGTTCCTTTAAACCCTCGCGTCGATGCGAAGCCAATTTGAACTAGGTTAAGTGTGTGAACGATATCGCCGACAGCACCGATGCGGACGTACCGTCTCTCCTGCGCAATGCGCCTTCCAGCGTCGAATTCAAGAAACTGCGCAAGCGGCTGCTGCGGCAATCGCGCGAGGCGATCGGTGACTACGGCATGATGCCCGGGGATGCATCGCCTGAAAGCAGGCCGAAGTGGCTGGTCTGTCTGTCCGGAGGCAAGGACAGCTACACACTTCTGTCGGTCCTGATCGAGCTGAAATGGCGCGGGCTTCTGCCGGTTGAACTGATCGCCTGCAATCTGGACCAGGCACAACCGGGTTTTCCGACCGACATTCTGCCGAAATTCTTCGAAGACAACGGCATCGAGCACATCATCGTGCGCGAAGACACCTATTCCATTGTCACCGACAAGATTCCTGAGCACCGGACCTATTGTTCGTTGTGTTCTCGGTTGCGCCGGGGGATTCTTTACCGGATTGCGCGGGAGCAGGGCTGCGAGGCGATCGTTCTCGGCCATCACCGGGAAGACATCCTGGAAACCTTCTTCATGAACCTCTTCCACGGTGGCCGTCTGGCGTCGATGCCGCCGAAGCTGATCAACGACGAAGGTGATCTTCTGGTTCTGCGTCCGCTGGCCTATTGCGCAGAGAGCGACATCGCTCGCTTTGCCAATGGCATGCAATTTCCGATCATTCCCTGCAATCTCTGCGGTTCTCAGGACGGGCTGCAGCGTGAGGAGGTCAAGCGCATGCTCCAGGGCTGGGAAAAAGCGACACCCGGACGCCTCGGCGTCATGGCGCGTGCTCTCGGCCATACGAGACCTTCTCATCTCCTGGACAGGTCACTTTACGACTTCGCCAACCTGCGGCCTGCGGAGAGCGCGGCAGAAGACCCTGGCGGGGAGGCAGAGGAACCCTGCGGCGCCAGCCTTGCGATGACGGCGAAGCTGTTCGCGGCGGAATGAGACAGGTTCGCCTGCAAAACGCTATTCGGGGGTCGCAAACAGCTGTCTCAGCCACACCTCAACCGTCTGTGCCGCCGGTTTCTGAGGCCCCGAAGCTTCCCAGTGCAGAAGAAAGTGTGTCTGGGCGGATGGAATTTTCGTCTCGAACGGGATGGTCAGGCGTCCACTTGAGACCAGCCTCGAGGCAACACGCTCGAGCAGCAAGGCAACGCCGCCTTTCGAGGATGCCCATTCCACCGCCGCGAGGGAAGTGTCAACAGTGATGCTGGTGGACAGATGCGGTGTATCGAGACCGAGCGCTTCAAAATACCTTGCCCAATGGTCGTCAAAACCGAGCGTGTGAATTCGGGCGACGTCAGTCAGGTCACTCGGCTTCTTGAGTTTCTTCGCGAGAGCGGGATGGCACACCGGCACAATGAACTCCGATCCGAGAGATTCGGCGCGAACGCCAGGCCAGTTGCCCGACCCAAGCCGGATTTCGATATCGATCCCTGTTTCCAAAACCGTGTCGGCCCAGATAGCGGAGAGCAGCCTGACATTGACCCCCGGATGCTCCTGCTGAAAATCGGCGAGGGCGGGACCAATGATCAACGTCCCTTCGGAGATCGGTGCGCGGATTGTGACCGATCCTGAGCTGCGGTTGCCGAACAGTCCCTCCGTCGAGACGGCCAGGTCCTGGAGCGCCTTTCTGACGGCGGGCAGATAGGCGCGCCCGCTGGCTGTCAGATCCACCTTGCGCGTGGTTCGTTCAAAGAGCTGATGGCCAAGTTGTTGTTCGAGTGCGCTGATGTGATTGCTGACGGCTGCCTGGGTCAATCCGAGCTCGTTGCCGGCAGCGGTGAAGCTGCCCAAGCGGCTGGAGGCTTCGAAGCTTCTGAGCCAGAGCAGGTTGGGTAGAGCTTGCATTGCTCCAATTAATAAAAAAAACCACGTAATGTCCAATTATTATATCGTTTCTCTTCTCTTTCAGTGAGGCGCAAAGTGATGTGAGTGAAACAATTCGCGTCTCGGGAGGAGCTTGCAATGCATATCGGATTCATCGGTCTTGGAAATGTCGGCGGAAAACTGGCGGGCAGCATCCTGCGCAACGGCTACGACCTGACAGTTCTGGATCTGGATCCGGGTTTGATGGACCAATTCGTGGCATCAGGTGCCAATCGTGGTCAGAGCCCGAGGCAATTGACGCAGGTCTGTGACATCGTCATTACCTGCCTGCCCAGTCCGGCGGCCTGTTCGGCTGTGGTCGAGGGACACGACGGGATCCTGGAAGGCATGGGCCCCGGCAAGATCTGGGCCGAAATGTCGACCACCGATTCAAACGAAACACGGCGGCTGGCCGATCTTGTCATCGCACGGGGCGGCGAGGCGATCGAATGTCCGGTATCGGGCGGTTGTCATCGCGCGGCAACCGGCAACATCTCCATTTTTGCCGGCAGCACCCGCGCCACGTTCGAAAAGGCCCTGCCACTGCTGACGGTTCTCGGGCGCCGCGTGCTGCACACCGGGGAAATCGGTTCCGCATCGGTCCTGAAAGTGGTGACCAATTATCTTGCGACCGCAAACCTGGTCTCGCTCGCCGAGGCGCTGGTTACCTGCAAGGCTGCGGGTATGGATCTCAACACGTCCTACGAGGCGATCCGCATCTCGTCGGGGAATTCCTTCGTGCATGAAACCGAAAGCCAGGTGATCCTGAACGGTTCGCGCGACATATCCTTCACGATGGACCTGGTCGCCAAGGACATCGGACTGTTCCAGTCAATCGCCGAAGCGCATGACGTTCCGCTGGAACTGTCGCCCTTGCTCAACAAGCTGTTTGCAGACGCCATCGGGCGCTATGGTCCACGGGAGCTGTCTCCCAACATCATCCGAAGGCTGGAGGAAGCGACCGGCCTGGCTGTTCATGCGCCCGGTTTCCCTCCGGAAATGTCTGACGACGAACCGGAAGAAGCCGGATATGAAGTCGTGCCGAAGCGCGATGACGCCATCGTGCCGGATATTCGGGAGGCGGCAGGCCGATGATCGAAAAACGGAAATTCCATATCGGCGGACATTGGGTCGATCCGGTGGAAGCGCGGGACCACCAGGTGATCAATCCAGCGACGGAGGAACCTGTCGCAGTCATTTCTCTCGGAAGTGCCGGCGATGTGGACCGGGCAGTCGATGCGGCGACAGCGGCGTTTCGGTCGTGGTCGGAAACGCGTGTTGACGAAAGGGCTGGGCTGCTGGAGCGGATCATCGAAATCTACGAACGCCGTTCGGATGAGATGGACGAAGCCATCCGGTTGGAAATGGGCGCGCCAGTCGATTTCGCAAGGGAACAGCAGACACCATCGGGAACCGGCCATCTGCAGGCGACACTTGAAGCATTGAAAACGCACGAATTCGAGCGTCCGAGCCCGCGCGGCGGAAGCATGCTCCGGCACGAACCCATCGGGGTTTGCGGTCTGATCACCCCATGGAACTGGCCGATCAACCAGGTTGCCGCAAAGGTTGCACCCGCGCTTGCCGCAGGATGCACCATGGTGCTGAAACCGAGTGAGATCGCGCCGCTTTCAGCGTTGCTTTTTGCCGAGATCCTGCACGAGGCCGGATCTTCCGCGGGTGTTTTCAATCTGGTCAATGGCGATGGCCCGGGCGTCGGGGCGGCGATGTCCGCTCATCCGGGTATCGACATGATGTCCTTTACCGGGTCGACGCGGGCAGGTGTTGCAGTGACACAGAACGCGGCCCCGACCGTCAAACGGGTGGCGCTGGAACTCGGAGGCAAGTCACCCAACCTGCTCTTTGCCGATGCCGATCTTGAAACGGCAATCCGTTTTTCTTTGGAAAGCTGCTTTTCCAATTCCGGCCAATCCTGCGATGCTCCGACCCGGTTGCTGGTTGAAAGGAGTGTTTATGAGGATGCGGTCACGGCAGCGGAGCGGATTGCCGCGGAGACCACGGTCGGCGATCCGGCCGAGGAGGGCGATCATATCGGCCCGGTGATCAGTGAACTGCAATATGAGCGTATCCAGGGGCATATCGAACGAGGGATCACCGACGGTGCGCGCCTTGTGGCCGGAGGACCAGGCAGACCGTCGGGTTTTGAAAAGGGTTATTTCGTCAAGCCGACGGTCTTTGCCGATGTCACCAACCAGATGTCCGTGGCCCGCAATGAAATCTTCGGGCCAGTGCTGGTGATGATCCCGTTCGAAACGGAAGATGAGGCCGTTGAAATGGCCAACGACACGCCCTACGGCCTGGCAGCCTATGTTCAGACCGGAAATCCCGAGCGAGCCAAACGGGTCTCCCGGAAACTGCGCGCGGGCAGCGTTTACATCAACGGCGCAGCTCCGGACTGGGATGTTCCCTTCGGCGGTTACAAGCAATCGGGCAATGGACGCGAATATGGCGAATTCGGCCTGGAGGACTTCCTGGAATTGAAGTCCATCACGGGTTGAGAAAAGTGCCGAATGCGTTGCGGATGATGTGTCGCCAGAAATTTTAAGGCAGCGCTAACACAATAATTTTGCACGCAGACTGGACCTGCCGCTCATATCAGGTGAGGTTAGACCGAATGAATTCTGGGAGAACTTCATGCGGGATCTTCGCATCTGCTTCGTCGGCGACAGCTACATCAATGGAACAGGGGATGAACGCTGTCTTGGCTGGACCGGCCGCCTGTGCGAGCGACGGTTTTCCTGGGACCACCGATTGTCCTTCCATGATCTCGGCATCCGCGGAGAAACGACGGCGGAGGTTCGCGCCCGCTGGAAAGCAGAATGTGAGGCCCGCTTTTCCGAGACTGCCGACAACCGGGTCGTCGTCCAGTTCGGCATAAACGATATTGGTGTTGTGACCGGGGAAGGCCGTCAGATCGAGGAAGATGAAACGGTGGAAGAAGCGGAAGCCTTCTTGAAGGAAGTTTCAGATCTCTATCCGGTCCTGTGGGTCGGTTTGCCGCCGGCGAACGAGGCTTGTTCGCCCATGAAACCGAGTGAGGGGCTGGAGGTTTCGTTTTCGCAAGATGCCGCCACAGCACTGAACGAACGGTTCAAGACATGTGCCGAAAAACTGAATGTTCCCTATTTCGATCTTCAGGCGCCGCTGCTGGCCAATCGGGATTACATGAGCAGTCTGACCCGGGGCGACCGGATGCACTGCGACGGAACCGGGTATGCGATGATTGCCAATCTTGTCAATAACTGGGAGGCTTGGGACGGCTGGTTTTCTGAATAGGCCCTTCAACCGCCGCCAGCCTTTCGATCCGGCATCGATGTCAATCGGCTGGACAGTTGCCGTCCGTTTACCTATCTCTTCGCCATGACCGTGCGCATACAACAGACCTCGAACGACTACGGGATCGTGGTGGAGCCACTGTCGGGCGAAGTGATCGCCTGGCGGGGCGACCAGATGATTGCACGCTCAACAAGAGCGCGTGTCATGTACGAGACCCGGCTTTCCCCTGTAGTCTATTTTCCGGGAGAGGACATTCTGGCCGAGCTGGAACCAGCTCCGGCACATAAAACCTTCTGCCCGTTCAAGGGTACGGCTTCCTATAGCCATGTTCGCATTGGTGAAGACCTATCGGAAAACGGCGCCTGGCATTACCCCAAGGCCTTGCCGGAAGGGCAGGCCGTCGATGGGTGCTTTGCCTTCATGCCGGGGGTCGCGACCCGGATCGAGCACCAGGGTGCCGCGATCGATGATCTTCCGGCCGGTAATATTTCCGGACCGGTCGTCGACTGGCTGCTTCGGGAAGCCTGGTTGGCAAAATCTCCCGAAGAGCTTTTGGCCGCCCTGGGCAGCAAGCTGGTTGAAGATGGCATTGCGGTCAGCCGGATGAGCATACTCATCTGGTCCCTTCACCCGATGATTGCCGGGCAGAACTGCCTCTGGCTCCGGGACGAGGACGAGGTGACCAGCCGTTACCCCTCTTATGAAATCCTGGAAAGCCCGATCTTCAAGGAGAGCCCATTCCAGCATGTCGCCGACGGTCTGGGAGGGGTTAGGCAGAAACTCGACACCAATCCGGATGAGTTCAATTTCCCGATCATGGAAGATCTGAAGGAGCAGGGCGTAACCGACTATGTCGCGATGCCACTGCCTTTTTCTGACGGGCGCATTAACGTGTTGACGCTTGCTTCCGATCACCCCAACGGGTTTACCACGGCCAATCTCGGCCTGATTTTCGAATGCTCCGCCCTGATCAGCCGACTGTTTGAGGTATTCGCACTGACCTCCAACGCAACGACGCTGCTGGAGACCTATCTTGGCAAGCGCACCGGCGCACGTGTTCTGGGCGGCGAAATCCGCCGCGGTGACGGGGATGTCATCGATGCGGCGATCCTGTTTTGCGATCTGCGCCATTCAACGCGGCTGGAAACCGAACTCGGGCGTGACAGGTATGTCGCCGTGCTCAACCGCTTCTTTGAAACTTCGACAGATATCGTCAATGCTCACGATGGTGAAGTCCTGAAATTTATCGGTGATGCGGTGCTCGCCATCTTTCCTGCCAGTTCCGGGCACGCGAAGGCCTGCAGTCAGGCGGTTGCGAGCGCGGAGGAAATTGTCGCTGCGCTGGCGGAGCCTGACCCGGAGATGGAGGACACTTCGCTCTCCTGCGCCATCGGCGTTGCTTACGGCGACGTGACTTACGGCAATGTCGGCTCTAAGGAGAGGCTGGATTTTACGGTGATCGGCAGTGCCGCCAACGTTGCCGCCCGTCTGGGCGACCACGGCAAGATCAACGGCAAATCAATTGTCGTTTCCGAAGAAGTGGCAAGGGTTACCGATTTTCCCGCAGAGAGTCTCGGCAGTTTAAGTCTGCGCAATGTATCGGAGCCAGTCGAAGCGTTCGCAATCACTCCGGATACGACCGAGCGTCAATAAGCGCTGGCAAAACAGGCAGCCTAGCGAACTGTTTTTTCTCCCAGGAAACCACCCATGGGCTGATTTCGAACCAGAATCACCAGGCCGGACTTGCTCGGCTCAGCCCCGGTTTCGGCCACGCCGCCATAGTTGGCGCAAAGCTCTTCGGCACTCTTTCTCTGGGCTGGTGTAAACATGGTGATCGCCTGACAATCGACGCGACGCAATTCGCTGTCGGTTCCGGGGCCGCCGGATACGACGATTCCAAAACCGGCCAGAGCCAGAGCGAAAGCAGAGGTGGTTGCAATAGCAAACTTGTTCATTGTCCCCGGTCCCATTTCCCGGCCCGTCTTCATGTCGGGCCCTGCGATATGGTCGGAGAATGGCGGAACGCACCTGTACTGACTCTGAAATCCGCATTCACCTGTTATTCATGTTAGGCGATTCGCGGTGAATTGCCGAGCCTGTGCCCTATTTTAGCCAGATTTGATTCGGCTTAACGTTGGATAACCGATAATTCTGGCCGATTTTGACATCGCGAGTATCTCGTTCGCTCGTGATCATGCGGAAATAGAGAGTGTCAAAGTCCGGGTGCCCAGGACCACGAGGCGGGGCGGGAACAAGGCATTTGATCTTTGGTTCCGATCGAACCAGGCACAGCATTCAAATATCCCGCGCCTTTTTTCGACTGCTGTGCCGGCCACGCGTATCCCGGGCCTGGGGGCAGGACATTGAAATCTGGTCCTTTGGAACTCCTGTTTGGGATTACTGCATGCCTGCCGTTGTGAAGATGCTCATCTGAAAACCGAAAAGGGGCGGAAAAACCGCCCCTTGACGTCAAAAGTTCAGAAATTGAGTCCGCGCGTCAGGCGGATTGCTGAGCGGTCTCGATGCCCTTGTCGGTGAGCAGGCCCTGCAATTCCTTGTTCTGGAACATTTCGCGGATGATGTCACAGCCGCCGACAAACTCGCCCTTCACGTAAAGCTGGGGAATGGTCGGCCAGTTGGTGAATTCCTTGATGCCATTTCGCAACTCGTCGTCTTCCAGGACGTTGATACCCTTATAGGCCGCGCCGACATAATCGAGTATCTGGATTACCTGTCCGGAGAACCCGCATTGCGGAAAATTCGGTGTGCCCTTCATGAACAGCACCACGTCGTTGGTGTCGACTTCGTTCTTGATCCAGTCCTGGATGCTCATGGATTTCTATCCTTGTGTTTCGCGGGCGCGAGTGAGTTGCGGCCGGTGCGATAAATCAGGTTTGCCACAGCCCTCCAGATGCGCAGTTCCATGACCAGCATGATCACCAAAACCGTGAAGAGAAGCCAAACCATCCAATTTCCTGTTTCTTTGACCGCATATGTGTTTCAAAACGGCAGAAGTTCAAGAGGCCGTGCGATATGCGCGGCAATGTGACAATCGTGTCAGATCAGTCAGGAGCCTTTGTCTGCAGGGCAAGCGCATGCAGGGCGCCACCCATGTTGCCCTTCAAGGCTTCATAAACCATCTGATGCTGCTGCACGCGGCTTTTGCCACGGAAGGACTCCGAGACGACATTTGCCGCATAGTGATCGCCGTCGCCAGCCAAATCGCGGATCTCCACCTGAGCGTCGGGCAGCGCCTCCTTGATCAGGGTCTCGATCTCGTTTGCGTTCATTGGCATTGTACGTCAGTCCTCATTTCAAGTTCCTCAAAGGCACGTGCCTCAGGCAACAGCCATATAACTCGGGAACCAATCTTCGTGTGCTTTGCGCAAGTTTGCAACGGATATGGTGAGAATGCCTTCAACATTCAAATCCTTGCCGCCCGTTTTTCCAATTTGTTGAATGTCGATTCCAGCGTCCAGAACGTCTTCCATCACGGCATCGACCTTGTCCGGAGAAACGGTCAGAACATAGCGGCCCTGATCTTCGCCGAAGAGAGCCGCATGGGCCGGGCTGTCGATTGCGACATTCGCGCCGATATCGCCGGCCATTGCCATTTCAGCCAAGGCAACACCCAGACCACCTGAGGATATGTCGTGGACACCGGTTAGCCGGGCCGCGCCGATCAACTGACGCACGATTGTTCCCCGGCGTTTTTCGGCAGCCAGATCAACCGGAGGCGGGGCACCTTCCTCGCGGCCGAGGATATCGACAAGATACTGGGACGCACCCAGATGCGTACCAGGGCCGCCGATCAGCAGGATCGCATCACCTTCCTGTGCAAAGGCCGCACCCGCGCGCACCGTCACATCCGGAAGCAACCCGACGCCGCCGATCGCAGGGGTCGGCAGGATCGCTTCGCCGTGCGTCTCATTGTAAAGCGACACGTTGCCCGACACGATCGGGAAATCGAGCGCACTGCAGGCTTCACCGATGCCTTTGATACAGCCAACGAACTGACCCATGATCTCAGGTTTTTCAGGGTTGCCGAAGTTGAGGTTGTCGGTTGCCGCAAGCGGTTCCGATCCCACGGCTGTCAGGTTGCGCCATACCTCGGCAACTGCCTGTTTGCCGCCCTCGAACGGATCTGCCTCGCAGTAACGCGGTGTCACGTCAACGGAAAAGGCGAGGCCCTTGCGTGTGCCGTCAACGCGAATGACACCGGCGTCGCCGCCTGGAGTAGCTGCCGAGTTACCCTGGATCAGCGTGTCATATTGTTCATAAACCCAACGGCGGGACGCGCCATTTGCGCTGCTGACAAGCGTTTTCAGCGCACAGGCGTAGTCGGCGGGCTCTTCAACGTCGCTCGCAGCAAGGACGGGCAATTTCCTGGGTTCTGTCCAGGGCCGGTCGTATTCCGGCGCCTCGTCTCCGAGTTTCTTGATCGGCAGGTCGGCGACGACATCGCCCTGATGTTTGACGACGAACTGAAGCGTGTCCGTGGTCACACCGACAATGGCGAAGTCGAGGCCCCATTTCCTGAAGATTGCTTCCGCCTCGTTTTCCATGGCCGGGCGCAGCACCATCAGCATGCGTTCCTGGCTTTCCGACAGCATCATCTCATAGGCGCTCATGCGCTCCTCGCGGACCGGCACCTTGTCGAGGTCGAGCTCAATGCCGAGGCCGCCCTTTGCACCCATTTCGACAGCCGAGCAGGTGAGGCCGGCAGCACCCATGTCCTGAATCGCGATTACAGCACCTGTCTCCATGAGTTCCAGGCAGGCTTCAAGAAGACATTTTTCAGTGAAAGGATCGCCAACCTGAACCGTGGGGCGCTTTTCCTCGATCGTGTCGTCGAATTCGGCGGAGGCCATGGTCGCGCCGCCGACGCCGTCACGACCGGTCTTTGCGCCGAGGTAAACCACCGGCAGGCCGATGCCCTTTGCCTCCGACAGGAAGATGGCGTCCGATTTGGCAAGGCCGGCAGCAAATGCATTCACCAGGCAGTTGCCGTTGTAGCGGGCATGAAACTCGACTTCGCCACCGACAGTCGGGACACCAAAGGAGTTGCCATAACCTCCGACGCCGGAAACGACGCCGGAAACGAGATGCCGTGTGCGAGGATGATCCGGATCACCGAATCGCAAAGCGTTCATTGCCGCAACCGGTCTGGCGCCCATTGTGAAGACATCGCGAAGGATGCCGCCGACACCGGTCGCTGCGCCCTGGTAGGGCTCGATATAGGACGGGTGGTTGTGGCTTTCCATCTTGAAGACTACCGCCTGGCCGTCTCCGATGTCGACGACGCCAGCATTCTCGCCCGGTCCCTGCAGCACGCGCGGTCCCTCAGTAGGCAAGGTTTTCAGCCATTTCTTGGAAGACTTATACGAGCAATGCTCGTTCCACATGGCGGAGAATATACCGAGTTCGGTAAAGGTCGGCTCCCGGCCGATCAATTCCAGAATGCGCTCGTATTCATCCGGTTTCAGGCCATGGGAAGCAATCAGGTCGGGCGTGATCTTGATGTCGTTCGGGATCATGACGTTCCAGTGTTTTGGGCTGCTGTCTCAGGGCCGAGCAGCCGCGGTCGGGCAATGTTGCCGCCGTTTAGCAGATTGCGTGCCGAATTGGGAGAGGAACGGGGAAAGTTTGTCTCAAAGAAAACTCGAGCAGGCCGCTTAGATCTTCCGGGCAGCCAGCCAACGGTGAAATCCGCTTTCGTCGAGGCGTGTCAGGGTTGATTGGAAACCCGCGACTGGATTTTCAAGGTAATCTGCTGCCATTCGCGGACACGGCTTTCAAGTCGCCGGATTTCCTTGTCCTTGAAGGTGCTTTGCTGCCTGAGTTCCTGAACGGTGTGTTCAAGCTTCATGATGCGCAACAATAGCCGTTCCGCCGTCAATTCTTTTGATGCTGAAATTTGATCATTCGGTTGCATGGGAGAATTTCGTTTCTCTAAATTCTTGCCTTGAGAGTTGAGTATTTTCTTAAATAAAACAATGACTTCATCACGAGGTTCCATTGTATTCACATGGCGCTGTTTTGATAAGTTTGTCGAAATAAGTTTTTCAAAATGAACTTAGCGTAGAGTAATTGGTTGTATCGGGGTTGTAAAGGTAATCATTGTCAAAATAACTAAAAGTTTAACTATGCTTAACAGCAAGGGCACACAGCGGCAGCCAGTAGACTGCGGGATTAGTCCAATGACCGGATATTGCGGGTTTGACGGCGAGGCAGTTTGACTGAAAATCAGACGCGTCCGTGGCACAAGAACAGTGAAGAGCTGATTGCGACCAGGACTTGGTGAGGGGCCTGTCTATTCAAAGCTGTCGTAACCGGCACCGCTGTCTTCCAGAAGATTTCTCAATATTTCAAGGCCCTTGGCCGTTTCTTCCCGTGTCAGTGGATTTGTAATGCCGACGCGCACGCGATGATAGACCCTGCCGGAGCGTCCCGACTTGAATTCGTCCTCGTCGTCAACAAGCGTGTTGAAGGCTGCGGCCGCGGCCTTGAAGGTGCCCGAAAGCCAGGGCTCGGGAACCTTGAGCCAGAAAAACGGGGCATCGGCCGCCGAAGCATGCTCGAATGGGTCGAGTAGTTGCTGGACCAGACCGTGACGGGCGGCGATTTCCTCCAGCACCCCCTTGCGCAAGGTGTCGGCGGCTCCGCTGAGGACAAGGCGCGCCGACAGTTCCGAAAGCAGAAACGATATTCCACCTGTCAGCATCTTGTGCGCCGTGTAGATCCGCTGGGCGTGAGAAACGGGACTGGAGACCCAGCCGCCGCGTACCCCTGCCGTGACGGCCTTGGACAGGGACCCGACATGAAAAGTGCGCTCCGGAGCGAGTTCTGCAAACGGGGCCAGGCCGGTATTGCGCAATGATCCGTAGACTTCGTCCTCGATGATCCAGAGATTGTGCCGGCGGGCGACTTCCACCAGTTCGATGCGTCTTTCAACGCCCATCAGCCTGGTTGTCGGATTGTGCATCGTCGGCATGACGAACAGTATCTTCGGATGACGCTGTGCGCAGACACGTGCGAGATCGTCCGGAAGAGGACCCTCGTCATCACTTGTTATCTGCACGGGTCTGCGTCCGGTAAGTGCCGAACCGCGCGCAATCGAGCTGTAGGTGAGGTCTTCGAACGCGACCTGGTCTCCAGGTGCTGTTGTGGCCGTTATTATCGCCATGATCGCTGCCTGGGCGCCCGTTGTCGGGACGATAGAGCCTTCCGGTGGCTGCCAGTCGCCCCGGGACAACCAGACACGCCCAGCCTCCCGCCAGCGTTCAGGTACGGACCGCGTGTAACTGGCAATATCATAAGGAGCATCGCGGGTGATCTCGGCAGTCAGCTCACGGATCGCCCGTGCCTGACCGACCTCCGGTGCGGATGTGCTGTCAAAACGGATGGCTTCGGGGGACGGAACCGAAACACGTGTGCCTGCGAACGCGATGTCCTTGGGAGTTTTCATCGCGCCCTGAACCCAGGAAACCTCGGCAGGAACGGAAGATCCGGTTCCGTTGCCAGAGTTTGATAGCGAGTTGATCGGTGACTTGGTCCCTTCTGCGAGCGCTTCACCTTCATGGGTGCCGAGGACGTATGTTCCCCGGCCGACTTCTCCGCTGACCAGTCCACGTTGACGGACGACCGCATAGGCGCGACCGACTGTGCCGACGGTTACACCAAGATCATACGCCAGGTTTCGCTGGGGCGGCAGCTTTGCACCTGCAGCAAGTTTACCTGTCGCGATTTCCTCGGCGATGCAGTCGGCAAGACGAATGTAGAGCGGACCGTGGCCTTCGGGGATGCTTGGCAGCCAATTTGTCATGGTGACAATTTAGTATATTGCACCCGCAGAAGAGTCAATTCATATAATTGAACCGTAACAATTTCTCAATCAAAGCAAATTGTACCCGAGAATCAGGTGTCGAAATGAATTCAATGGTGACAATACGAGTCAGTGAGTTTCCCGAACAGTGGCGCCGGCGCCGATTTGGCTGGATTGTCTGGAACAAGCTGGTGTCCTGGGCGCAATTGTACCGGACGCGCCGGCAACTCCTGGAATTGACGGACAGGGAACTGGATGATCTCAATCTGACGCTGGAGGCAGCGCGCCGGGAAGCCTGTCGGCCGTTCTGGGACAGTAGCCGCTAACCTGTGTCGGTGCAGCGCCTTGGCCGGAAGCGTTCTGATTTCGGAAAAAACTGGTTCAAACCGGTATTTTCATTTCCCGGACCGGGAGTGGGATCCCGGTCCGGGATACGACACTCAGACCGCGCCGGTATATTCGCCGCGGGCCGGGTAATCGTTCTTTTGGACGAAGTCGAGCGCACCGATCATTTCCTGGAAATGCGGGCGGACGAAAGGCATCGTCTGTACGGAAGCGAAGTAGAGAGTGCCGTCACCCCTCACCAGGAAAACGCCCGGTTCTGAGAAGAGGGCAGGTTCCTCGATGCCGATGGACGTGGTGCCACGGCTCGTCGAAATGTAAAGACCCCATTCCTTGGCGACCGAAAGGGACAGGCCATATCCGAAGCGCAGCGCCTCGTGTCCGACCTTATCGGCCATCTGCTGGGCGCGATCCTTGTCGTCGGAAGATATTGCAACCGTCTTGACGCCCTTGGCGGCAAAATCCGGTGTCAACCGGCCAAGTTCTTTCAGGTATGTGGCACAGATCGGGCAATGGAGACCGCGATAAAAGACGACGAGCGTGGCAAACTCCGCACCGTCCTTTGCGAGATCAAATGTGCCTGAAGTAAGGGTTTCAACGGTCAGGCCGGGAACCTGCTGGCGTGGGACTAGCATCTTTTTCCTCATACTGATTGGAGCAAGGCTTCACTTTTGCCTTGTGATGGGCTTAAAATAGCGAACGAACAAAGAAGAAACATCCCGAAAAGATGATCAGGAGTACGGAAGTGCCGGTTGCCTATCGAACGTCATTCAGCGGTAAACTCGACCGGCTGTCTTCTCTCATCGACAGATTGCGGGTTCAGGTTGCCAATGCAATGACGGACGAGCCAGGTAGGGGTATGGCCAATCTGGTCATCTATTCAGACCCGTCCGGCGGACACAGGCTGGTGTATTGCCCCTTGCTGGAGGAAGAAGAAACACAGCACTTTCCCGAAAGTGCGCCGGTGATTGGAGAAGCGCCCTTGGTGGCCGCCAACATCGCAATATCGGGGATCGGCAAGCAACTGATCAATGCATTGCCGGCCTGTATTTCCGTTCCGCTATCGGAAGAGCCTTATCTGACAGCCGTTGTGACCCCCTTGATCGAAGAAGCCACGATGCCCCGTTGCGGTGGGCAGGCGGCTTTTGAACGCCTGTGCGAAGTGGTGGTGATCCGGTTGCTGCGTCACGCAATGGAAGAGGGCAAGGCCAATACCGGTCTGTTGAACGGGCTGGCGCATCCGCGGGTGGCCGCAGCCCTGGTCGCAGTCCATGAAGCGCCCGGCGAGGCCTGGACACTTGAAAGGCTGGCGGAAACGGCAGGCATGTCCCGGACCCAGTTCGCCGTGACATTCAAGGACCTGGTCGGCGCAACACCGATGGGATACCTGTCAAACTGGCGGCTGGACATTGCCCGCGCGGAACTTGAAGGGGGCCGTCAGGTCAAATCGGTTGCAACGATTTGCGGCTTTTCGAGCCCGGCAGCCTTTTCAAGGGCCTTTTCCAGACGATTCGGCTATCCACCGAAGCAGAAACGAAAGCAGGCCGCTTGATGTTTCAGCACCGGTCTTCCACCTTGCGTTCCAGTGCGTAGATTTCGTCGGTAATATCGTCGGCCTTGCGGGAGAACAGCGCCTGCGCGTCTTTCAGGCCGAGATTGTAGAAGTGAGCGCCGAGCGAGCTGCTCAGAAAGTCGATCAGGAACTCCGCATCCATGTTGCCGACTTCGATCTCGAGTTCCTCGTCCATGTAGTTCCGGATCTGTGAGGTGAGACGAGACCTGACTTCCTTGTCCAGCTTGAGTTCCTTCAAAGTCTCCTCCCAGGGCAAAAAAATCAGGCTGCCTGAGTAGCCAGGCTTTCAAACAGCAGTCGCCCGTCAAGGCCACCGTGGAGCGCTTCCACCAGGTTTTCCGGATGGGGCATCATGCCTAGGACATTGCCGTTGTCATTGGTGATCCCGGCGATATCGTTGAGCGAGCCGTTGGGATTGGTGCCGTCGGCATAGCGGAAGACGACCTGGCCGTTGTCCTCAATGCGCCTGAGTGTTTCTGCATCGGCGAAGTAGTTGCCGTCATGGTGAGCAACAGGGCAGCGCCAGACCTGACCCTTGGTGAATTTGGAGGAGAAACGGGTCGCGTTGTTGACTGTCTCCATCATCACTTCCTTGCAAACGAAAGTAATACCCGCATTGCGCATCAATGCCCCTGGCAACAGACCTGCTTCAGTCAGGATCTGGAAGCCGTTGCACACGCCAAGAACGGAAACACCATTGTCGGCCTTGGCAACGAGGTCCTTCAAAATGGGCGAGCGCGCGGCAATGGCACCGGAGCGCAGATAGTCGCCGTAGGAAAAACCACCCGGAACGACCACCAGATCGACATCAGGCAAGGTGCTTTCAGCATGCCACACACTCTGGGGACGCGAGCCGGTGATCAGTTCCAGGGCGTGAAACATGTCATGGTCACGGTTGGAACCTGGGAAAACGATGACGGCGGTCTTCATGGGGTGATCCCGTTTTTCTATAGCAGGACAAGAACGGCAACTAGCGCCGCAAGGGCTGGTACCAGGATGAATATCGCCGCCTTGATCGCCATGAAGGATATGGCCTTGCGGGTGTCCTCGTCCATTGTCCAGTCCCTGAATTCAGTCGATTTCGATCGCGTAGTTTTCAATAACCGTATTGGCCAGCAGCTTTTCGCACATCTGTTCCAGTTTCTCTTTGGCGGTGCTCATGTCTGCGCCAGCCAACTCGACGTCGAACACCTTGCCCTGGCGCACGGAGCCAACATCGCCGAAACCGAGGCCGCCGAGCGCTCCCTCAATGGCCTTTCCCTGGGGATCGAGTACGCCGTTTTTCAAGGTGACGATGACGCGTGCTTTCATGATTGGCTTCCCGCAATGGTCTGCACTGGGTGCAGCGACAAACAGTTTGGGGCTCCCCATACACGAGGAGCCCCTGAAGCGAAAGAGCAATGCGCACAAAAGCCGTGGTTTACGGCAGCCGGCGGATCGTCGTGTTGCGAATGTATCTGTTGAAATATGTATTGGCGACGCTTCGCGAGCGCGCGCCCGAGAATATCACCGATCCCCGGTTTTCCTGAACAACAAAGCGCCCCTTGAGCCAGACGCGTCCCTTTCTGTCATGAATGTAGCCGCTGAAGTCGAAGCCGGCGTAAGTATTGGTCACGACCCTTCGGGTAATCGACATTCTGGTTTTGCCCTTTGCAGCGACGTTGTAGACGTTCGCAACCGCATTGAACAATTCTGCAGAAATATCGTTTTCCTTGATTTCCTTTTCGAAATTTCCGCTCACCCTGATCGGACCGTAACCAATTGCACGGTCTGACTTGCAAACGGGAGGCTGGCAAATGTAGCCCGTCACTCCATTCTTCGTTTTTTTGGTCCAACCACTCGGTGCATAATTCGTCTGGATGCTGCCGGGTTTCAACCCGCTTGTCTGGCAGGCCGCCAGCAATCCGCATAACAGGATCATCAGTCCTGTCTTCGTAAAGTTCCGTAATTTCATGAAGATAACGCCCCCTTGATTTCCAAGGAGGCGTCTTAATCAGCATTTTTACCAATTACAATCAGGCCGCGCAATTCACCTTCTGATTGTGCTGCTGTTGTGTCTTTACTGCACCAATGTCGGACCCGAGTTGGGCGGGCGTTCGTTGCCGATCATGATGCCGAGACGCTTTGCAACTTCCTGGTAGGCTTCAAGCATACCTCCGAGATCCCGGCGAAATCGGTCCTTGTCCATCTTGTCGTTGGTCTCGATATCCCACAGCCGGCAGCTGTCGGGAGAAATCTCGTCCGCAACGACGATCCGCATCATGTCGCCTTCAAAAAGGCGGCCGCACTCGATCTTGAAGTCGACGAGGCGGATGCCGACGCCCAGGAAAAGACCGGACAGAAAATCGTTGACGCGGATGGCGAGCGCCATCATGTCATCAAGCTCCTGCGGTGTTGCCCAGCCGAAGGCGGTTATGTGCTCCTCGGCGACCATAGGATCGTCGAGTTCGTCGTTCTTGTAGTAGAACTCGATGATGGACCGCGGCAGTTGTGTGCCTTCTTCCAGGCCCAGACGCTTGGCGATCGAACCGGCGGCAACATTGCGCACGACGACTTCCAGCGGAATGATTTCAACTTCCCGGATCAGCTGCTCGCGCATGTTCATGCGGCGGATGAAATGTGTCGGGATGCCGATGGCATTCAGGTGATTGAAAATGTACTCGGATATGCGGTTGTTGAGCACACCCTTGCCGTCAATTATCTCGTGTTTCTTGTTGTTGAAGGCGGTCGCATCATCCTTGAAGTGCTGGACCAGGGTTCCCGGTTCCGGACCTTCATAGAGAATCTTGCCTTTACCTTCATAAATGCGCCGGCGGCGGTTCATGAGCTATACCGTGTTTTTCGTGAAACCTTGGGACGGGACTTGCCAACCTAGTCGAATTTCCTGCGGGACATTTTCCCGTCAACCGGCAGGTGTCAAGAAGGCTGCATTCCCCGATTTGCGGCGCGGAACTTACCCGAAGCGCGACAAAAGTACAATCTTATGTTTTTTTGGACGACCGACGCGTGCAAGACCCGGTCGTATCCGCGTGTCCAACCTCCGATAAACGCAGCTTTATCATGCTTTTGACGCAAGTGTGTATCTACTGCGTTGATTTGGCGGGCTGGCGGGGATATGCAAGAGGCCAAAGAATCCCCATATGGGGTACAGTGCATAAGCGCAGTTCAGGAGACGAAGAGTATGAGCACATTCGACAAGCGCGAACAGGGATTTGAAAGCAAATTCGCGCATGACGAGGAGCTGCGGTTCAAGGCGACCGCGCGCCGCAACAAGCTTTTGGGCCAGTGGGCCGCCGGACTGCTGGGCTATGAAGGCGAAAAAGCCGGGGAATACGCCAAGGAAGTTGTCCGGGCGGATTTCGAAGAGCCGGGCGATGAGGATGTCTTTCGCAAGATCCGCGGAGACTTCGATACCAACAACATCGACCAGTCCGACCATCAGATTCGCCGCAACATGGACGAACTGATGGCAACCGCCATCGAGCAGCTCCAGAACGAAGGCTGAAACAGCTTTCGATCGTCATTTTGGAATTCTAACGCCCGCCGGAAACGGTGGGCGTTTTTGTCAAGGGCAGGAGGCTCGCTTCTCCGTTGCGGGAACGGAAACAGTGAATTCAATCAAGCAGCCAGCGTGTTAACAACGAACTGAGTTTTGAATTCAGTTTTTTGGCCAATCGTTCTACCTCGACAGCGAACGAACGGAATTGATGACACGCACACTTGCGACTTGCGTTCTCTGCCGTTTTGATGGCGGCAGACTGAGGGAGATCGATCGTGACAGACAATTCCATTCTTGCCGACAAGCTGCGTTCCGGACAACCGGTCGTGACCGGGTGGTGCCTGTTGTCCGCGCCCATGGTTCCGGAGCTGTTTGCGCGCGCAGGATACGAGGCGGTCACGCTGGACATGCAACACGGCATGTTCGATTTCGATGCGGCTGTCGATTCCCTCGGACTGATCGCACTTGGTGGAGCGCACCGGATTGCACGCATTCCCGTTGCAGACAATGCACTTGCCGGCCGGCTGATCGACATGGGGGCGGAATGCATCATCGCCCCGATGATCAATTCCAGGGAAGAGGCAGAGCAGTTTGCCCGCGCGATGAAGTACCCGCCAATGGGCGAACGGAGCTGGTCACCGCGCCGTGCTGCCACACTCGCGGGTCAGACCGACGACGAGTATCTCGTGAATGCTAATGCCCGGACGCTTGCCCTTGCGATGATCGAGACGCAGGAGGCCGTCGATGCACTTGACGACATCCTGTCGGTACCGGAGCTGGATGGTATCTTTGTCGGACCGAGCGATCTGTCGCTGTCCCTTTCGAAGGGGAGCGCTCTCGATCCGAACGGTCCGGAGACAGCCCGCGCCTGCGCTGATATTGCCAGGAAAACAATTGCCGCCGGAAAGATCGCCGGAATTTTCTGTCTCAGTGCCGAAAAGGTTGAAGAGGCAGTTGCGCAGGGTTACCGGCTGATGTCCTACGGGATCGACACCGTCTTTATCGACCATTCTGCGCGGGTGTCCTTGAAAGAGGCGGGGGCGGTGGCACTTGCGGGACCTGGCTCAAAGGCTGGTTACTGAGTTTCGTGTTTGTTTAGATCCGTTTGGTCCAGAGTTTCCCAATAGGGGCGCCCAGGGCCATAAAGGGCCGAAAAATAGTCGATAAAAACCCGGATTTTCTTCGGCAAAAGCCTCCTGGCACCGTGCACCGCATAGAGTGTCTTGGACGGCATGTCATGCATTGCCAGCAGCCGTGCCAGTTTCCCGGATTTCAGATAGGGTCCGGCGATGAAGGTCGGCAGGCGGGCGATTCCAAGGCCCTGCAGGGCGGCTTCGCACAGGGCTTCGCTGTTATTGACCTGAAAGTTGCCGGAAACGGCAACCGTCTCCTGGCCGAGTTCCGATTTGAACTGCCAGTCTTCCTTGTTGTCCGAATAGGAAAATAAAATGCAGTTGTGATCGATCAGGTCTGCTGGAACGGTGACCGGCGATACCTTTTCAATATATGAGTGCGCTGCACACACGATACTTCCGAGCGGTGCCAGTGTCCGGCAGATGAGACCCGATTCGGGAAGGTCGCCCACCTGAAGGGCAAGATCACAACCGAGATCATGGGGATTTACTTTCCGGTCGTCCAGATGAAGATCGACTGAAAGTCCAGGGTTGGTAGTGAGAAAGCCCGACATGTGCGGTGCGACATGCAGCTTGCCGAAAGACATCGGTGCGAGCACCTTCAGCGTTCCGACGATTTCCTTGCTATGCAACCGTGCAGAGGCCTCCGCCTCCCTCAAGTGCTCTAGCGCCAGCAGGGAATGGGCAAGGTAGTGCTGGCCGGCTTCCGTCAGTCGCAAATGCCGTGTCGTACGCTCCAGAAGCCGCACCGACAATTTCCCTTCAAGTGCACTGACCCGCCTGCTGACAGCAGATTTTGAAAGTCCAAGGAAATCGGCCGCGTTCGAAAAACTGCCGATCTCTGCAACCGCGGCAAAAACCTCGGCATCCAGGGGAGAATTGAGTTTGTTGTCCACCATGCAACAAACATTTGCATGAGGCCGTGATTGTTGCAAATAACGGTGAGGATTACCTGTGGGTTCACGAAGTTTCATACAGAAAAACGGGAGCCAGCCATGCGCAAAGCGAATCCTGGAGCGGGTGGGAGGGGACGCGACTTTCATTCCTGGAAAGCAAGCGCGCTGACTGTCGCCATCGGCACACTTGTCGGCGGGAATTTCGTCCTGGCCAAATACGTTGTCTTGCAAGGTATTGCACCGTTCGTGACTTTCTATTGGCAGGTTACCGGAGCTGCGGTTCTCTTGTCGTTGGCTGTGCTATTGCAAGGCGGCGGCAGGCTCGCCGGACAATTTTCCGCAGCACATTGTCGCTATTACGTCATTGGCGGTGTTTTGGGCATCAGTGTGCCACAGACCCTTGGTTACAGTGCCCTGAGGGAAGTGCCGGCCGGACTTTTCACGATGGCAGTGACGCTTTCTCCCCTGCTGACGTTTCTTGCGGCCTCTATTTTCGAACGCCGTCTGTTGCCGCCCTCCCGAGCGCTCGGACTGTTTGCCGGTTTGGCCGGCGTTTTTCTCGCGACCTCACAAGGCCTCGGCGGCTCGGCCTTTTCGCTGTCGGCCTGGGCATTTGCCATGAGCGTTCCGGTTTTTCTCGCCATCACAAACGTATTCCGTGACAAGGCCTATCCGACAGGCGGTCAACCCCTGTTTCTTGCCGCCGGGACGCTGGGGTCCCAGGTCGTCCTGCTGGTTCCGGTTGCTTATACTGCGGGCGCATTTGCGCTGCCGCTCGAGGTGGTGTCTTCGCTCGGTCTCTATCTGATCGTGCTGATGTTGGTGACGGCTCTCAGCTACTTCCTGACCTTCGAGCTCTACCGGCACACCGACGGGGTTGGTTTCAGCCAGGTTGGGTATTTCGCCACATTGTCGGGCGTTGGCGCAGGCGCACTTGTCTTTGGCGAAAGGATCAGTGGCTTGTTCGCAATTTCCATCGCCCTGCTGTTTGCCGGCATGGCGCTCGCCAACAGAAGGCCGGGACGCATCAACAACACAGATTGAAACAGCAGGAATGACTTCACGATGAATGGAACCAGGTTTCCCGCATGAGGCCCCGGTCGCCTGGAAGAAATGCCGGCAGACGCGTTTTGCAACCGACGGGAGCAGGTGTTGATTTTGGTCAATGCGTTAAGTTTCAGAATACCGAACATAACAAGTCATCGCATTTGCGACGGTACTGGAGCCGGGGCGGTGCCCCAGGATCCGGACGGACTACCGCCGCCTTCCTGATAGGAGACCAATATGTGGAAACTGGCGATTATCATGTTCATCATCGTCGGGCCAACGCTTGCCGGCATTGGAGCACTGGTGCCGCTTACCATTTATGGCGTCGGTGATTTCAGCGCGTTTTTGCTCGTCGGTTGCGCGGCTGCCGGGGCGCTGGTTGCCATGCCGGTCAGCTATTTCGTTGCCGCGCGCATTGGCTCCATGATGGGACCGAACACTTCGGCACAGCATTGACAAGGCACCGTTGAGTACGGGTCAGCCCAGACGTTTCATGAAATGGGCGAAGGACATCATGCCCTCAGGCCAGGGGCCGTGGCCGCTTTCAAGATTGATGTGACCTGCTTCGCCGGCGTCCTGAAAGGTCGCACCCCATGCGGTCGCCAGGTCCTGAGCGCGCTCATGATCACAATAGGGGTCGTTTCTGCTGGCAACGACGTGGGCAGGGAAGGGCAGCGGTTCGCGCGGGATGGGCTTGAAGTCACCGCCGTCGAATTCCTTGACCAGTCCGTCGCGGTCCCAGTCTGAAGGCGCCACGAGATAAGCGCCCTTGACCTTGTCCTTAAGCACATGTGTTCCGTGAGCAACCAGGACGCAGCCCAGGGAATGGGCCACCAGAACGACGGGGCGTTCGGCGGCTTCGACTTCTTTGACAAGGGTTTCCAGCCACTCGTTCTTTTCGGGAGCGTGAAGTTCTGCCTGCTTGACGACACGGGCAGTCGCCATCTTGTCGCTCCAGCGCAGGATCCAGTGCCCCGGAAGAGGTTTGCCGTAGCCGGGGATGAGCAGGATGTCCGTCTCAGAAATTTTCATGATGAACCCTTGATTTTGTCCGGTCAGGAGAGTGGGCCGAAGAATCCGAGCTTCAGTGCCCGGGCCCATCCGGGGCGTCCGTTCCTGTCCGCCTCCCGGCTTGCCGTTTCCCAGTCATAGTCAACCATCTTGTCTTCAAAGGTCCAGTTGTCCGCCGTTTTTGTCATGATCGCATAGCGTGCCTGTGGATTTCCCATGGCCATGGTTTTTCGAAGCGGATGGTTTTCGTCATAAGATGGAAGGCCGACACTTCCGGGGTTGACGATGGTCTGGCCGGTGGATGGAAGACTGATAACCCGCGGAATGTGTGTATGTCCGCAGCAGATGATCGGAGACTTCTCCCCTTTGAGGTCTTCAAGAAGCGCCGCTTCACCTGGTAGATGTCCCTTCGGACCCTCAACCAGTTCGCTCAGGTAACGGTCGTCATCATCCGGGGTCCCATGACACAGGAAGACCTCTTTCGTCAGTCGGATCGTCGGCTGGACCGTTTTTAGCCACGCCATGTTTTCCGGCGACAGCCTTTCGGCGGCAAACCGATCGGTCGGACCCATTGATTCTGCCGGATCGTCAGTAACGAACCTGTCGTGGTTTCCACGCACCGTCGGCCAGTTCTTCTCGCGCAGGATCGTGGCTGTTTCTTCCGGCCAGAGCGGCCCGGCAACACAATCACCGAGATTGACGACCACGTCCGGGCTTTCCCTCTTGAGGTTGTCCAGTACAGCCTCCAGCGCCAGGAGATTGCCGTGAATGTCGGACACAACTGCGATCTTCATCAAATGCTCCGGCCAACCAACGTCAAAATCAATGAGGTATCGGCCCTGTCAAACGGGTCAAAACCGGCTTTGCAGCACGATTCCGGTCTCTTCCCGGGATCAACTTCCGGCTGCTGTCCTTGGTCCCGGATCAGGTCCGGGATGGAACCGGGCGAGACAACAACAAGCCACCAGGAACGCTTCAGCTCTCACCAAATACGCGATTGAAAATCGCGTCCACGTTCTTGGTGTGATAGCCAAGATCGAAACGGTCGCGGATTTCCTGTTCGGACAGATATTTGCGCACATCCTCGTCTGCGAGCAGTTCGGTCAGGAAATCCACCGAAGCCGAGCCGGCGACCTGGTAGCTGTCCCAGACCTTCATGGCATTGCGCTGGACGAGCCGATAGGCGTCCTCACGCAAGGAGCCTGCCTGCGTCAGAGCCAGCAGGATGCGTTGCGAGTGAACAAGACCTCCGAGACGGTCCATGTTGCCGACCATTCGTTCCGGATAGACCATCAGCTTGTCGATAACACCCGTCAGGCGGACGAGGGCAAAATCCAGCGTCACCGTGGCGTCAGGGCCGATCATGCGTTCGACGGAAGAATGCGAGATATCGCGTTCGTGCCAGAGGGCGACGTTTTCCATGGCAGGGATCGCATAGCCACGCACGAGACGCGCCAGGCCTGTCAGGTTCTCGGTCAGGATCGGGTTGCGTTTGTGCGGCATCGCCGAAGATCCTTTCTGCCCCTTGGAGAAAAACTCCTCGGCTTCAAGGACTTCCGTACGCTGAAGGTGGCGAACTTCTGTCGCAACCCGCTCGATGGAGGATGCGATGACGCCAAGCGTTGCGAAGTACATCGCGTGCCGGTCGCGCGGGATAACCTGGGTGGAGACGGGTTCGGCGGCAAGGCCCATGGCTTTAGCGACATGTTCTTCAACACGCGGGTCGATATTCGCAAACGTGCCGACGGCACCGGAGATCGCACAGGTCGCGATTTCCTCGCGTGCAGCAAGCAAACGGGTTCTGCTGCGGTCGAACTCGGCATAGGCCTCGGCCATCTTCAGTCCGAAAGTGACCGGCTCGGCGTGAATACCATGGGACCGTCCGATGCAGACGGTGTCCTTGTGTTCCATCGCGCGCCGTTTGAGCGCTGCCAGCAAAGCGTCCATGTCGTCGAGCAGAAGATCGGTAGCCTTGACCAGCTGGACATTGAAGCACGTGTCGAGAACATCCGATGACGTCATGCCCTGGTGGACAAAGCGGGCGTCCGGACCGACGATTTCAGCCAGATGCGTCAAAAAGGCGATGACATCGTGCTTGGTCTCGCGCTCGATCTCGTCGATGCGATCGATGTCGAAAGTGGCATTGCCGCCCTTTTCCCAGATCGTCGCCGCCGCTTCCTTCGGGATGACGCCGAGCTCGGCAAGCGCATCGCAGGCATGAGCCTCGATCTCGAACCAGATGCGGAATTTGGATTCCGGAGACCAGATTGAAACCATGTCGGGGCGGGAATAGCGCGGAATCATCGCGGGCAGAACCTCTTTTTCAGGGAATTTCTGGCTGCGGAATAGCAGAGGGGCGCGCGGCCTTCAATGCGGCGAAGCGCTTTTTGCTTGCGAGCAGCACAAACAACGTGAAATTTATGTCGATGGTTCCCGGAATACAGCCTTCACCTGGAGATCTTTATGCCGATCTGGCGCCCCGCAAACACAATTCGGGTCAAGGCGCTTGCCCTGATCTGGCAAGATGATGCGTTGCTCCTGTCCGACGTCCAAGACGACACCGGTCGCGTAACCGGAATGCGACCGCTTGGCGGAACCATCGAGTTCGGGGAGCCCTGGCGAGACGCCCTGCAAAGGGAATTTCTGGAAGAACTCGGTGCGCGGTTGACACTGCTCGAGAACTATTTCGTCCTTGAAAATCTCTATGAACACCATGGCGTGCAGGGACATGAGATCGTTTTCCTGTGTCATGCCCACTTTGCCGACAACAGCTTTTACCGAAGGGACAGTATGACCTTTGAGGAGAGCGACGAGACGGATGGACTGGCCAAGTGGGTGTCATTGGCAGAGCTTGAGGCCAAGGGACTGGATCTCTATCCCGGCGGTTTGAGAGAAAAACTCTCAATTGCTGATGTCGTCCCGCGACCGACAGCCTTCCTCAGCTAGAGTTATGTCGAGTTTCATCAGGCTCGGACAGGACAAATCCGCAAAAGGGGATCTAGACCGGTTCAATCGCGTTTGAACTCAGGCTTCTCCACGGGAGCGTCTTCGACGGTGTCATACTCGCCGATCTCATCGAGCTCCTCTTCCGCAAGATAGCGGTCGAACTTGCCCTTTGGCAGACTGAGACGGTTTGCCAGGAAATAGACACCTGTAGCAAGGACAGCCACGGCAAGAATATCCGGCCCGAGCGGGATAATGTCGGACCCGCCGCCAAAGGATCCGAGGTAGGACAGAAGAACGAGACCGGCAAGATAGGGCGCAAGCCACATCGCCTCGCGCCAGTCGAGGCTGTCGAAGCCGCCCTGTGAATTCCTCACCACCAGGAGCACAAGCCCGACCAGGAGACAAATCCCGAGGTGGATCATCGTGTCCCAGCCACTCCAGTAGATGATCAGACTGGCGACGACGAATGCAAGACAGCCGGTCACTGGAGCTGCAGGTAATACAAAGGCTCTTGGCGTGTCCGGCAGCAGGCGCCGGAATGCGAGAACCGCGATGGGGCCGACAACAAAAGACAACACGATGGACGACGTGTTCAGCGCAAGCACTTCCTTGAAGGGCAGCAGCACAAAGAAAATGGCGGCGACAACGAAGTTCACGAAAAGAGCAAACAGGGGTACGCCACGTTCAGACAGCGTTTCCATGAATTTCGGGAAGAGGCCGTTTTGTGCCATCGCCAGTCCGAGGCGGGCATTGGAGCCGACGGAGACCAGGCCAGAAGCAAAACTGGATATTCGGGCGCTGGTGTCCAGGATGCTGACGATCCAGAGCGCGCCGACCGCGGTCGCAAGCGAGGCCATCGGGCCGAGATCACCGGAAAAATGAAGTTCCGGCCAGCCTTTTTCCAGATCGGAATGATCCAGGGCACCCAAGAAGGCCAGTTGCAGCCCCCCGTAGATGACCAGGCTGATAACAAGGCTCAGAACAAGGGCGAGCGGCACATTGACTTTCGGATTGCGGGCTTCACCGGCCATGTCGATAACGTGCCTGAAGCCGATAAGGGCGAATATCACGCCTCCGGTGGAAATGGCCGACAATATGCCTTTTAAGCCCTCCGGTGCGAAACCGCCGTAGTCGCTGAAATTGGCGTAGCGGAATTCGGATGTGAGGATAACGGCAGCAAGCAGCGCCGGAACGACGATTTTCACCCACGTCAGTGCCGTGTTGATGCGCGCAAAGAATTTTACGCCGAATGCATTCACCACCGTGAACACCAGTAGCAGCAAGCAGGCGACCGCCAGACCGCCGGCGGACATCTTGCCGTCCGGCAAGTAGAGCCAGGGAGCGAGGGTCTTTGAATATCGCAGAACCGCTTCGACTTCGATGGTTGCGGTGGTGTTGTAACCGATCCAGGCCGTCCAGCCCATTGTCATTGAGACTACCGAACCGTGCGAGAAATGCGGCACGCGCCCGATACCTCCCGCAACCGGCAGGATCGCCGCTATTTCAGCGAAGGTTGCTGCGAGAAGCAGCATGGCAAAGCCGCCGATCACCCATGCAATCAGGGCTGAGGGACCTGCCGCCTGGGCCGCGAGAAGGGGGGCGAACAGCCAACCGGAGCCGAGAATGCCGCTAATGGCGACAAAGGTCAGACTCAGCAATCCGATACTGCGATGCATATGTGCCAATGTGTCCCCCACAACCTGTTCCCGAGCATCAGGCCAAACCTTAGCCGAGGGAAGGTCTTTACGGGAAGACGGGATTTGGCTTTGTGAAAGGGAAGTTCACTGGATCAGCAATGGATGATAGTACAAACACCGGTTTAAGGCGGCCAGTGTGAAACGGCATCGCCGGGTCTTACGTCGCCAGTACAAGTGCTGCCTTGTCTGTTTTCGATGGATCCAGCTTTTCGCGCCGAACGGTCGTTGAAAACACATTCCGTATGTCGCGCTTGAATACTTCGAATTTGTTGTAACCCAGTTTTTCAAGAAAGGAGATCAATTCAATCCCCTTTCTGTCGCTGAGTATTTCACAGAGCAAGGGTATCCTGAATTCGGAAAGGGTCGACGCGCCGCCTTTGATGACGCTCGTCTCGTGGCCCTCGACATCAATCTTGATCAACCTGATGTTCCTGGCATTGATATCGCGGGATTTCACGAAGGAATCCAGCGTTGTGCATTCTATGTCGGTTCGGTCAACCGCGATGTCATGGTGCTGCGCATCGAGTGTTGCCCAACCCAGGTTCCCGTTTTGCGGGACAAAGATCGGAACCTGTCCTTCTTCGTTCGAGAGCGCCTTGTTTATTGCCTTGATGTTTCTCGCGCCTGTCAGAACACAATTCGCTTTCAGTATTTCGTAGGTGACGGGGTTCGGTTCAAACGAGTAGACCTGCGCGAAATAGTCCCGAAGCAAAATGGAATACACGCCGATGTTGCCACCAACGTCGAGAAAAATTGCGTTCGTGTCGGGAGGGGATTCGTCAAGATAATCGAGGACACCATCCAACTGCGTTTGTTCAAAACTTCCAGTGCTGAACAGACGCATTCCGATGACGTCGTTGATTGGAACACATATGTGCGTGAAGCCGTTTTTTCGCAATGCACGGTTCCGCATGGCTTCGGCTATCGAATAAAGGCCGCGATCAATCAGAAGGCTGGATAAATTTCTCTTGCGCAACATTTTCGCCCGGCGTCGTTCTCGAAGTATCGAGGTGTCAAGCGCGCGAGCTTGTCTGAACAGGCTTTCAAAACATATAAACTGAAAGAATAATTCCGGCACCTGCCTGAAATGGTCACCAAAGTCTTAACTCTGTCTGTTGAGACAATTGTCGTTCGTCACGATGCGGCAGCGCTGCGGATGGCCGAAATGTTGGATGCGTAGCTTTCGACGGTGCTGCCCTTGAAGATGGCGGAGCCAGCCACAAGCACGTTGGCACCGGCGGCAGTGACCAGCGGTGCCGTTTCCGGTGTTACACCACCATCGATCTCGAGGTCGATCGGACGATCTCCGATCATGTCCCGGATACGGCGGGTCTTTTCGATCTGCGAATGAATGAATTTCTGGCCTCCGAAGCCTGGATTGACCGTCATCACAAGGATCAGGTCCAGGCGGTCCATTACGTATTCCAGAACAGTTTCCGGGGTCGAGGGATTGAGCGACACGCCGGCCTTCTTTCCCAGGTCGCGAATGGCCTGCAATGTCCGGTCCAGATGAGTTGTGGCTTCCGCGTGGATTGTGATGATGTCTGATCCGGCTTTGGCAAAAGCCTCCAGGTAAGGATCGACGGGCTCGATCATCAGGTGTGTGTCGAAAACACGGTCGGTGTGAGGGCGGAGCTTCGAAATGACGTCTGCACCGAATGTGATGTTCGGGACAAAGTGACCATCCATAACGTCGAGGTGAATCCAGTCGGCACCAGCATCAATGACATCGCGAACTTCCTGGCCCAGTTTGGAAAAGTCCGAGGCGAGGATGGAAGGGGCGATTTTGATGTCGCGCGGCATGAGAGGCTCCCGAATATGTGCTGCCGGAGTGCCTGAGAAACCGCACCGGCCAAGTTGCCTGCGCGGCTAACATGGCCGGGCGACAGATTCAATTGTTTTCCGGCGCTGAACGGAAGGTGGCGACTAGTCAATTGCGTTGTCCCTGGATTTGAAGACAACCTTGACCAATGTGCCATTCAGGCCCTGGCCATCGGGTGACTTGCTTGGAGACGTATATGCGATCGGAATTGCGCGCAGGAACCGGAGCGTTTTCACAGTCGTCCTGTGATTGCCAGATATCTCCGGTCCGGGCCTTCAAAGCCAAGGCTTTCCATCTGTATCAAGATGGCGAACACCGGGGGGGCCTGCTCAGGATAGTAGGTGAAAAAACGCTCGATCCGGTAGGCAAAGGGGCAGCGGCGGCTGTCGGGTACGGAAGTATCGTCGTTCAGAGTTCGAGTAACGCCGTTATTCACCATAGTCAGCCGGAATCCCTTTGTGTTGACGTCATAGCCGGCACATTCGGAGTTCTTCAACGGGTATTCGGTTAGCGTGAGTTCGATCGAGGTTTCACCGGAAACGAGCGGAAGCCTGGGCGCGACAACCATCTTGTAAGGGTTGGAGGTCAACTCGGTCGGTGGATTGAAAGCGACGGTTTTTCCCTTGCCGAAAATACCCTTGTCCTGCAGCAACGACCTGGCGGCCTCCTGGTTGCGATCCCGTGTTTCATTCAGAACCTGATTTTCGTCGTAACCGTTTGCCTCGTCCACCTCGTCAAGGCGGCGAAAGGGGGAAGGCTTGACCCAGGTGTCGCCGATAACGTCCAGGACAAAGATCTCAGAATAAGGGAAACCGGATCCATCCTGTGTTCCGTATTGCTCGAAGGCAAAAAAATCGCCGTGACTGGAAAACCCGAAGATCTCTGCCTCGGCGGTGTCTCCCGCATCGGCCGGATTGGCAAGCGAGCCAGCTAGAAACACAGCGGGAAGCAGGCCCGGGATCGACCTGATGGCATTTCTTGCAAGCAAAAACAGTAGTGGCATTGCGTTCTCCTTCGGCACCGACCTGTTCGCCGAGACTAAAACACAACTAACGGCGAATTCAGGTCTGTGATGTCACAGAATTCACGTTCAGGCGGCAGTACACCCGGACAAAAGGTTTGAGGATCATCGGCAGCAGGTAAATCGGGAATTGTCCGACGGCGAACCAAAGCCAGGTGAATTCCGGCAGTGTGCCGCCAAAGGCGGCTACCATCAGGCCCATGTTGCGCGTGCCGCATGTATGGGCAATCGCATAGGCATCTTCCCGGGTTGCCGGTGCGAACAGGACAAGGGAAAGCCCTATCTGAACAAGCGCAAGACAGAAGGTGAGTGCGGTGATGGCCAGCGTGTAGAGCGGCTTGGAGGCAAAACTCGCAGCAACACCGTCCATGGCGGCAATTGCGAAAAAGAGCAGGAGAAGTACATTCAATCCACCGATGTGATGCGCACCGCGCAGCAGGCGGTCCTTTCCAACAAGTTTTCTCACTATCGCCGAAACAATGAACGCGCCGGCAAGCAACAGTGACAGCTGCACAGCAAGGCTTGCGACACTCAGGGGAAGGGCCTGGCCGAGCATCAGGCTTCCGATAAAGGGGGCGGTGAGCGGCGTGACTATCACGGCGGCGACCGAAACCGCCAGGCTCAGCGTCCCGTCGAGGCCGAGCAGGTAAATGAAGGCTGGGGCGGCCATCACCGGGGGCGCTGCGGTCGAGATGTAAAGGGCCAGGGCAACGTCAGGGCCAAGAGCCGACAGGCCAGTATATCTTATCAGGAAATACGTCAGGAGAGGCGCTCCGAGCATCATCCACAACAGAGCGGCGATCAGGATCGTGGGCCGTTTCAATCGACTCCTGATGGCGACCTGGTCGACGCGCAGGAACGCGAGCGTCAGGAGCAGGAATACGGCAACTGCCAGATAAGGTCGCAGATAGGCCGACAACGCTGGAAGGGCCATGCCGACAAAGACAGTCACGGCAAGGGCAGCGGTTCCGTGACGGCCAGTGAATGCCAAACCTGCCCCTAGCAGTCGAATCATCTAGTGTTACTCCTGAAACTGCGAGGTGAGGCAGGTGCCTTGCGCTATTTATAGGAACCGGGACGCTGATGCCAGACACATTGGCCGCCCGACAAGTCGCTGGCATGGGCATGACAAGACAGGCAGGTCAACTCAGATCGTTCGACGTTCTGGTTCTGGGTGCCGGAATAGTCGGGGTATCGACGGCAATTCATTTGCGCCGGCTGGGTCTTGATGTCGCTCTGATCGACCGGAAGCATCCCGGCGTGGAAGCGTCGTTCGGGAATGCAGGGATCGTCCAGTGCAATGGATTTGTCCCGCATGCGATCCCGTCTCGCCCCTCGCAGCTGATCGGAATAATGCTTGGGCAATCGAGTGCCGTTTCCTATGATTTTTCCACGCTCGTCAGACTGTTTCCCTGGCTGCGCCAGTACCACGCCGCAAGCAGTGGCCGCGGTATCGAAACCTATTCGAGAGCGATTGCTCCGCTGAGAGCACTTGCCGCGCAGGATCATCTTGACCTTGCCGCCTCGACGCTGGCGGACAGATACTACCGCAAGGGTGGCTGGCTGCATCTTTACAGAGGCGAAGGCTCCTTTCGTCAAAGCGAGATAGAACGCCACTATGCGCGCGTGTTCGGGGTTGCTTACGAGGAACTTTCAACAGAAGAGACCAATGTGCTCGAGCCGGGCCTGAACAACATGATATTCAAGGCTGTCCACTGGACCGAGAGCTGCTCCGTTTCCAATCCGGGAGCGGTTGTCGACGCGTTCTGGCGCGGGTTTGTTCAGGACGGCGGGCATTCCATACGCGGCGACGCACGAAAACTGGAAAAGGGGCGAGGAGACTGGAGCCTGGACAGCGAGCGCGGAACCATCACTGCGCCCAATGTCGTTGTTGCGCTGGGCGCCTGGTCGTCGGATCTGCTTGCGGAGCTGGGAGAAAATTATCCGCTCGTCTCGAAGCGCGGTTACCACATGCATTTTCAGCCCCGAACCGGAGCCTCACTTTCCAGACCCGTTGTCGATGTCGAAAATGGATTCGCCCTGACACCGACCGACAACGGCATTCGACTGACCACCGGCGTCGAACTGGTTGAACGCGATGCGCCGCCAAATCCGAATATTATCAAACTGACGAAACGGCGTGCATCTGAATTGTTTCCGCTTGGACAAGCGCTTCAAGACCAGCCCTGGCTGGGATCCCGTCCTTGTCTACCTGACTCGCTTCCCGTCTGCGGCCAGTCGGCGAAAACGTCCGGCCTCTGGCTGAACTTCGGTCATGGCCACGACGGTTTCACACTCGGCCCCGTAACCGGGCGGCTTCTGGCGGAGCAGATTGCCGGCAAGGAAGGTGTGCAGGACTTGACGGCGTTTTCGCCGGCGCGGTTTCCGATCTGAGCCTCAACGGGTCGCATAAACCCGCCATGCCCCCCCGGTTTATGCGCATAAACTTTGGTTCATTCAGGGGTTTATAAGCCTTAGGCCAATGGCGAAAACAACATTCCCGGATCCAAATCGGGTCAAGCCGGTGAGTTGTTTACCGGTGATCTGACCTCCAATCAGGACAAGGAATGTACACGATGAAAAAGACCTTCACCTCTTCAGCTCTCACGATTTTTTCTGTCTCGGGCCTGCTCGCCAGCATGGGTGTTGCCGCGGCTGCCGTTTCTCTCGGTGACAATCTCGGCACGACGGAAGATGAAGTTCGCTCGGCTCTGACAAGCCAGGGTTACGCCGTTGAGGAAGTCGAAACGGAAGACGGCAAACTGGAGGCTGAAGTCACTCTGGATGGCCAGGAGATGGAAGTTGTTGTCGACGCCAGTTCCGGCTTGGTTCTGGAAGTGGAACTTGAGGATGACGAAGACGGCGACAAAGACGACGACTGATCTCTGACTAGCGTTCGCATCGGCCCCGACCGGACCAGCCTGGTTCCACCGGTCGGGGCACTTGCAAACCTGCACTCGAAGAAATTGGTATAGTACTAACCGGTGAACAGGTTCTGTTCGGAAACAAAAGTGAAAGGGAATGTGCATGCCATCCTTGGAACGTTTGAAAACCACTTGGCCATGGCTGCTCGTCGGCTTGCAGGCGGTTTGCGTCCTGTTCCTTGTGGGTGAAGAATTTGCCGATCTGTTCTGGGGGGAAACCCCAGGCACGGTGATCAATACCGACATTCTCGAAAATCTGGTTGTTTCGGTGTTGCTTGTCAGTCTTGTTGCGTCTGGCCTGGAAGTCAGAAGGGTGATGACCAGGCAAAAGCGCCTGGAAAACCAGGTAAAGGTGGCGTCAGGCGAATTTGCCGGCATGCTTGAAGAACATTTCGAGAAATGGGCGCTGACACCGTCCGAATGTGACGTTGCAATGCTGTGCCTCAAGGGTTTTTCCATCGCTGAAATTGCAGGTATTCGAAAGACTGCAGAAGGGACTGTGAAGGCGCAGTGCAACGCGATTTACCGGAAGGCAGGTGTGAGCGGGCGTCCGCAACTCCTCTCTCTTTTCCTGGACGAGCTTCTCTATGGAGCCGTTCTGGCCGATGGAGCAACGAACAACGGGCAAAGTGAACGCAGATCCCGGCTTCTTCAGGTTCAGGCCTGAGACAGTCACGTCCGCCTGTTTGTGCCAAGCGCTCGCGATTGATGGAATATCTTTAATTTGCAAGTCTTCTTCAAATACCCATTTCGCTTTGGGTAGCCGGCATTTGCCGTCACGATCCTGGAGTAGAACATGTCTCATTCAAAAACCTGTCGCGGTGTGCAAACCGGTCTTCTGGCGTCTTCCATCCTGATTGGAACCGGTGCTGTCGCGATCGCACAAATCCAGACCGGGGACACGGTCGGTACCTCGGTTTCGGAAATAGCGCAAAAGCTCGAGACCAGCGGCTACGACATTCGCGAGATCGAAGTGAAGAACAACCGCATCGACGTCGATGTTCTGCTGGATGGCAGCAAACTGGAAATCAAGGTCGATCCCCGATCCGGCGAAGTGATAAGGGTCGAAATCGACTAAGCGTGATTTCACGGGCATCGTCTCAACGGATGCGAATCGATGCCGCCCGTTGAGCTCGGATGACCCTAGTTTTCCCTGAGCGGCAGTGCAACGGTATCCTTGACCGTATTGACGACGATCCGCGACTGCACGTCCGATACCAGTGTGTTGTCCAGCAGCTTCAATCTCAGAAAATTGTCATAGGTCTTGATGTCGTCGGTCACGACCTTGATCAGATAGTCAACAGCTCCCGTGATCCGTTCGCAGGTCACGACTTCGGGCCAGTGATGCACCAGCTTGTCGAAGGTTTCCATGTTGTCCCGGCTGGGAACCGCGAGCTTGACGAAGGAATAGGCGACAAAACCAAGGCCCACCGACTCCCGGTCGATAATGGCCGTGATCTGTCGGATTATTCCTTGTTCCTTCAGCCGTTTGATCCTGCGCCAGCAAGGCGTCTGGCTCATTCCGGCTTCTTTTGCCACTTCCGCAATCGACAGCGATGCATCGCGCTGCAAGACTCGGAGAACACGTATGTCAGACGGGTCGAGAAGATATTTGTCGGTCATTGCCTATTTGGGGAAATTTTATGCGGTCTCTGGGTGATTACCCGTGACGATAGCACAGAATTTGCCCAAGAAAAGGATGATATTTATCTGACAGAGGCTGCAGCGGGGACGTGGCCGTCAGAATCGACGTTTCAGGAGGACGCCGGATGAATGTACGTATGCCAACCGTTTCGCTGGAAGACAAATATGTTGCGAGCGAAGGACAGGTGTATCTGACAGGAATTCAGGCGCTGGTCAGACTTGCGCTCGATCAGGCGCGCCTGAACCATCGGGCAGGTCTGAAGACCGGAGGCTTCATTTCCGGTTATCGAGGTTCTCCGCTTGCCGGATACGATACTGAACTGATGCGAGCACAAAGCCATCTCGACGCGTCCGACGTCGTCTTCAAGCCTGGTGTCAATGAGGAACTCGGGGCTACCGCGGTCTGGGGCAGCCAGAAACTTCGAGGCGAGGGTGGTGTTGGCAGGCCGACCGAATATGACGGTGTCTTCGGCATCTGGTACGGAAAGGCCCCCGGTGTGGACCGGGCTGGCGACGTCCTGCGCCAGGCGAATGCATCGGGAACGGACCGGAATGGCGGTGTCCTTGCACTAGCCGGAGACGACCATCTTGCCAAGTCGTCGATCCTTCCGGCACAGAGTGAATTTTTCTTCGAACATGCCGAAATTCCGGTCCTCAATCCCGCAGATATTCAGGATGTGCTGGATTACGGCCTTCATGGGCTGGAAATGTCGAGGTTTACCAGTCTGTGGACCGCACTGATCTGTGTTGCCGACACAATGGACGCCTCTGCGACAATCAATGTTTCACAGGACCGGTTGCGGCTTATGCGTCCGCTGGACGGTGATCCGCGCAAGGACTATCGCCAGAATCGCGATCTGTTGCTTGGCAACCGTTTGGAAACCGAGCGGCTGGTCCGGGACCTCCGCATTCCGGCAGCCCAGAATTATGTTCGCACCAACGGCCTCGACCGCGTGACCTTCGGCACACGAGGCCAGGTCAAACTTGGCATCGTTGCCGCCGGCAAGGCCTACCGCGACCTGTTGCAGGCCCTTCACCTGATGGGTATCACCGAAGACTTCGCCAGGTCTCTTGGTCTGGCGGTTTACAAGGTTGCGATGACGTGGCCGCTTGAACCACTTGGGCTACGGGAGTTTGCGCGCGGAGCAGAACGTTTGCTTGTTGTTGAACACAAGCGCGCCTTCATGGAAACTCAGATCAAGGATATCTCCTATCACTGGCCGGAAATGAGCCGTCCGGAAGTGTGGGGCAAACGGCGCCCGGACGGTGCACCGTTCCTGTCTGATGTGCTGGAACTTTCGGTGGCCGAATTGATCAAGGGGCTGATGACCTGGTTGCCCCAGGAAGTTGTTTCGGAAGAAATGGGCGCCGTGGCCAACCGGATGACCAAGCAGGTCATGTGGGCGCAGGGGCATGCCGAACGGGCTGCCCGTATTCCGTATTTCTGTTCAGGCTGTCCGCATTCAACATCGACCAAGACACCCGAAGGATCGCGCTCCATGCCGGGCATCGGCTGTCACGCGATGACCGAAATGGCTGGCCGGACGACGGAAGGCCAGATCGCAATGGGCGGCGAGGGTGTTCTGTGGGTCGGGCAACAGCCATTCTCCGGTGACAGCCATGTGTTTGCCAATGTCGGCGACGGAACGTATTTCCATTCCGGCATCCTTGCGATCCGCCAGGCACTCGCGTCGAAGGTGCCGATAACATACAAGATCCTTTACAACGACGCCGTTGCGATGACCGGTGGACAGAAAGTCGACGGTCAGTTGACCGTTCCCCAGATTACCCGGCAGCTGGAGGCGGAAGGCGTTGAACGGATCGCCGTGGTTTCCGAAAACCCGGAGGCATTCGGTACCTGGACACCCGTCGCACCTGGAACGAAAATCCACCACCGGGATGAACTGATGGATGTCCAGCAGGACTTTCAGTCGTTCAAGGGTGTGTCGGTAATCGTCTACGACCAGACCTGCGCTGCGGAGAAGCGTCGCCGGCGCAAGCGCGGCCAGTTTCCGGATCCCGACAAGCGGCTATTCATCAACGACCGGGTCTGTGAAGGGTGCGGAGACTGTTCGGTTCAGTCGAATTGTCTTTCTGTTGAACCGCTGCCGACGCCTTTCGGCGAAAAGCGGGTGATCAACCAATCAAGCTGCAACAAGGACTTTTCCTGCATCAAGGGGTTCTGTCCGTCCTTTGTGGAAATCGATGGCGCAGCCCTTAGAAAGCCCAAGAAGGCCGATATCGATATCGACTTTCTGGCCGCAGAGTTGCCTCAGCCGGTGCTTGCCTCTCTGAAGGAAACCCGGAATGCTCTTGTTGCCGGTATCGGCGGGATGGGTGTAACTACAATCAGTGCGGTTCTCGCCATGGCGGCTCACGTTGATGGCAAGCAGGCGTCGACGCTGGACATGACCGGGCTTGCGCAAAAGGGCGGGCCGGTAACATCACATGTCCGCTTTGCCGCCAGCGACAAATCAATCGAGGGCCCGCGCGTGCCGACGGCAAGCCTGGATCTTCTGATCGCCAGTGATATGGTGGTTGCCACCAACGCGGATCAACTGGCTCTGGCGCGCCGGGGCCACACACTCACGGTTGCCAACACCAAAGTGGCACCGACAGCGGAGTTCGTTCTCAAGCAGACGCTGTCCTTTGACGAAAAACGCATGGATACGGCTCTGCGCGAAGCCTCTGGCAGCTATCTGGCGATGAACGCGGCGGAAATTGCCGAAAAGCTTCTGGGCGATGCCATCTACGCCAACATGCTGCTCGTCGGCATGGCCTACCAGAACGGTGCGTTACCGATTTCCGGTCATGCAATTGAAACAGCTCTTGAGCTGAACGGCGCGGCTGTTGCCAACAACATCAAGGCTTTCCGGGCCGGACGGGTCCTTGCGGCAGAGCCGGAAAAGCTGCTGAAAGCACTGCCATCGGAGGCAAAACAGCAGGTTCTCACAGTGAGCGAGAAAATCGCGTTGAATGAAAGAGAACTCGTTTCCTACCAGGATGCGGCGTATGCAGCCGGTTATCGCGACCTTGTTGAGAAGGTGAAGGCCGCTGACGAAGAACACGGAACTGGTACCTTGCGGTTGTCTCAGACAGTTGCCGACATGCTCTTCAAGGTTCTTGCCTACAAGGATGAGTATGAAGTCGCCCGGCTTTATTCTGATCCTTCCTTCAAGCAGAAGGTCGCACAGCGCTTCGAGAATCCGAGAAAGATCAGGGTTCATCTTGCACCGCCCATGCTGGCGCACCGCAAGGATCCGAAAACCGGCCGCCCGGAGAAGATTGCCTTTGGTCCCTGGATTCTCAAAGTCTTCGGTCTGCTTGCAAAGTTCAAGGCAGCGCGGGGCAAGTGGTATGACCCCTTTGGCGGGACAGCTGAGCGCAAGGCTGAACGTGACCTGATTTCTCAGTACAGGTCCGACATCGCGGAGATCCTGAACCGGTTACCGGATGGAAACTACGGTCTGCTGGTCGAGCTGGCACGTGTTCCGGACCTGGTCCGGGGATTCGGGCCTGTGAAGGAAGCCAATCTCAAGAAGGCCGCTGAAAAGCGGCGCGTTCTCCTGGATCAGCTGAATTCGAGCGGAAGCGGCGGCGGCGACCGCAGTGAAACTGCGAACGAGTTTCTGGAAGCGGCTGAGTAACTGACCCAACGGGATCGCGTATCTGAACCGGCGCTTCGTGCGCCGGTTTTTTCGGTGGCAAATCGATTGCTGGTCCGGAATCAAGCCGATGACTGTCTCAAAACCAGGTTTGGGCGTCGAAGCGTGTGGGCACGCGGCGGATTTTTTCCCACGTTCTGGCGTCTTCGTCCGCAACGATGTCGTCCAACAACTCTTCCGGGATGAGGCCCAGGGATCTGCGGCGTCGGCGGAACGCGAACCACGCAACCAACATTTCGAGTACTGAGGTCACGGGCCTGTCCGGGGGAATGGATTTGCCACGATGTGACGTTGAAAACGGAATTACCTTGGACATTGTCTCCTCCATAAAAAAATGTTCTCTTATTTTATTGGGGAGCGAGCGGCGATATTCAATAAAGAAAGGAAAATATTTTTAAATTAAATTATCATTCTTGAAACCCATCAATTCGATCATTGAGGAAAATGAAGGCGCGAGGACGACAAGGCGTGTCGAGAGATCCAAAGGCGAAACAACTGCGGAATGCAGAAGTAACGTGAAACGCAAATCCAAAAGGGTTTACGAAATCATGAAAAGCCTCCTGGATCCTGGACAAATTCGCAGATGCATCAAACTTTTTTCGAACGAATTTACAATTTTTTTCCTTTGTATGCATCGCTGCGGTCATGGGAGGTCGGCGCCAATTTCTTTATATTTTTCAGATTCTTAATATCGACGGCGGTCAACAAATTATAATTTTCGGTAAATTTTTCACAAAGACAATTACATTTCAGACAAAGGTTTTGGGGGCTTCTTTAATTCTCCTCGCCATTTTCGATACCGACGCCCAAGGACAAATTTGAGAATTGGTATCAAAGCATGAGTGAAGCGTTGAAAACAGAACTGGTGAACTTTTCGGAGCTTACCGGGGAAGCTGGAAACGCCCGCAAGGCGGAACTGGCCCGGCACGTTGCAGCCCTCTTTGCGCTGACGTCAGAGCGTTGCTCGGATGAACAGGTCGGAATTTACGATTCGGTCCTGTTTCGCCTCGTGGACATGGTGGAGGCGGAGGTTCGGCGATATGTTGCCGACCAGATGTCCGGTCTCAGACGCGGACCTCTGGATACCATTCGCCGGCTTGCCGATGACGATATCGAGGTCGCCGAGCCGATCCTGGTCCGCTCGACCATTTTGAGCGACGAAGACCTGATCAAGATCGCCGAAAAGCGCGGAAACTCTCATTGCTACGCGATTGCACAACGCGAGGCTCTCTCCGAAAATGTGACCGATGTCCTGGTGCAGCAAGGTGACCTGAATGTGAAGCGCAAGGTCGCCAGCAACGATGGTGCGAACCTTTCCGACAATTCCATTCATTCGCTGATCAGTGATGCAGCTTCAGACGCCACGCTTCAAAACTTTCTGAGCGACCGTGGCGACCTCGCAGAAGCGCACATCGCAAGTCTGGTCACGATCGCCAGCGAAGAAGTCCGCAGAAAACTGCACGAATCGGGTCGCACCGAAGAAGCCGAACTTGTTGATGAAGCTGCCGACATAGCTGCGCAGCACATGTCCAACAATTACTGGCTTGGCCGATATGATTTTGAAACTGCCAAAGCCCGGGTGTTGTTGCTTGCAAAACGTGGAATGGTGAACGAAGCGGCATTGCGTCGCTTCGCGTCCGAAGATCGTTTCGCCGAAGCCGTTGCTACAATCGCCCTGTTGGTGCGCGGTGATGTGGAGGAAATCAGCCATTGCATGGTGAGCCCCAATCCCGAGCCGTTCATCGTTCTTGCCAAGGCGTGCGGTTTTTCTGCAATATCAGTTGGCGCACTCCTTGCGATCGGGCCATGGCGCCACCGCCTTACCCCTGAAGTTCGCAGTGCAGCAGTGGCGCAATTCGGCCGGCTGACGGTCGCGGAAGCAAAACGCAAGATGGCGCACTGGAACCAGAACGTACTGAGCTGATCTTTTTTCTTTCCCCATGAGTACGAGACAAAGGCCCGGTTTGCTGCCGGGCCTTTGTCTCGTCTGCCTCATTGATGCAGGTGACCGGCTTTCTTTTAAATTCGCCGGAACCGTGCTTAACAGGGGCAAGGCAAAAAACGCGACTCGTATGGGGCTGAAATGCAAGCACAACTCAACCATTCCCAACACTGGCTGTTTCGGTTTTCCATGGGGCGCCTTTGCGTCTCCACCGCGATAGCGCTGTTTCTCCTGGTGTCGGGGGCAGGTTTCGGTCAGCCGACGGTGCAGGCACAGGGATTGACCGGCGTCATCACAGGCATGGCTGCGGGCGATGATGCTGATAAATCCGATGCGGACGGGTCAAAGGCAGCCTCGGAGGAGACGCCGGCTGAGCAAAGCGTCTCGGCAGATGAGGGCGAAGGAGCAGGGTTCGTTCAGGAAGTCGACGTGTTTGTCGACCAGGCCATTTCAGCGCGCGACGTCTTCAAGGACATCCTGAAGGAAATTCCCGTCATTCACGAAACGATGCTCACGACGCTCAAGGCAGAGGGGGAAGACCGAGGCCTGGGGTGGATCCCGGTTGCCCTTATCGACATTGCGGCAGGGGTCATCTTTGGTGTTCTCGCCATGACACTTCTTGCGCGCTGGGGCCGCCGTCAGTTTGCCAATATGTACAAGGCGGATGTCTACAGTCGATCCGACAAGATCACCTATCTGCTGTTGCGCGCGCTTTTGATGATCGTCGGTGTCGCGCTGTTTTTTGCTGCCGCCGTTGTCGTTTACCTGACGGTTGGAACGGGCCTGCAGGCGGCCAACCAGACCGCGCTTGTCATATTCAGCGTGATTGCGGCGTTTCTGGTTTTTCGCATAATTTTTCTGAATTTGCTTGCTCCGGATGCCGACAGTCACCGTTTGATCAACCTGTCCAGTGAAGAAGCCGGCAGCTTGTATCGGGCTCTTCTGGCAGGCAGTGCCGTTTCGCTGTTTTCCGTCGGGTTCTGCCTTTGGATGGAACGACTAGGGCTTTCACTGGATGCCCACAAGATTGCGCTGATCGGCGCATCGGCCCTGTCTATGATCATTCTGATCGGAATTTCGATCGCCTACAGAAAGACGATCGCCGGTCTGATCCGCGGCGAGGTGGAAATTGATCCACCAATCTGGCGTAAGATTCTGGCAAATATCTGGCACTTCATCGCCATCATTTACTTTGCGATTGCCTGGGGCATTTCCGCGGTCCGGATACTTCTGGATCTGCCGGATGCAACCGGGCTTGTCGGTGCTCCGCTTCAGGTCATGCTGCTCGCGGCGATCGTCTACGGAATTCTGATCCTGATCATCGACAAGGTGCTGCTGCCGCGCCTGGATACTGCCGATGCGCAGTCAAAGATTGCGGAAGACATCAAGCGTACGGAAGAAAACGAAGGCGGTAACGAAGATCCCGAAAGCGCGATGGCGCAGGCGCGCGCTGAGGCAGCCGACAGGGAAGCGCTCAGATCTCCGTTCCGGGACCTTTTCGACCGAGGCGCCGCGATTATCGTGCTTTTCGGATCGTTGGATCTGCTGGCGTCGATGTGGGGTGTCCCTCTTGCGGGCAGCAGTTCACTCATCGGGTCGTTCGTGGAAGTTCTGCTGGTCATGTTCCTTGGTTACATGGCTTACGAGGCGGTCAAGATCGTTATCGACCGCCAGATTGCCAAGGAAGCACCAGCCGATCAGGACGAAGAGGTTGAAGTCGGTGGAACCGGGGAAAGCCGAATTGCAACACTTCTGCCGATCTTCAGAAATTTCCTGCTGATTACCATCGTGGTGATTGCAGCGATGGTGGTGCTGTCAGAACTCGGCGTGAATATTGCGCCGCTCTTCGCAGGTGCCGGTGTCGTCGGTCTTGCGATCGGTTTTGGAGCCCAAACGCTCATCCGCGATATTTTCTCAGGCGCATTCTATCTGCTCGACGACGCTTTCAGGAAGGGAGAATACATCGATATCGGCAGTGCCAAAGGGGTCGTGGAGAAGATTTCGATCCGATCGATGCAATTGCGCCACCACTCGTGGTGCCTTGACGACGATCCCTTTCGGAGAAATCCAGCAAGTCGAGAACTTCTCGCGCGACTGGGCTGTCATGAAGCTGGCGTTCCGGGTCACCTACGACACGGATGTCGAGAAGATGCGAAAAATCATCAAGAATTTCGGCAAAGAGCTGCTTGATGACGAGTATTACGGACCGATGTTCCTGGCTCCCCTGAAATCTCAAGGGATCATGTCCATGGAAGACTCGGCCATGATCGCGCGCGTGAAATTCACGACAAAGCCGGGCAAGCAATTCGAACTTCGCAAGATCGTCTATGCGGGTCTGCAGGATCTTTTTGAAAAGAACGGCATCAAATTCGCGCACCGCCAGGTGACGGTGCGTGTCGCAGGTCAGGATGAAGGCGCAGACAGACAAGGGTCGCCGACGGTATCACAATCCGCCCTGCAGGCCACAGCTCATGCTGCGGCAGCCGGTGGTGCGGCCGGGATATTCGATCCCGACGATGCGAACGGAGACGCCAATACCGATCAGCTCTAAATCTGCAAGTTGAAAAATGCGCATATTCTGGTGCGCTTTGTTCAGCTGGATGCAAATCCATGGACCTTGCGGCTGAAATCCGATATCGGTCCGGCCAAAGATTACAAGCAGGACCGGAATGCGGATCGGATTTCAGGCAGGAGCCATAAACGAGCGCGGGATGAGCGTTGCGCTCTTTGACTATGCCCTCGGTGTTCAGGACATATTGGGTCACGAGGCCATCGTTTTTTACAGCGATAGCCACAGCGATCCGGCGGTCGTCGAAAAGTTCCGCAAATCACTGCAAATGGTGCCGGTCCCGCTGGAACAGGACGGACGTGACGTCAGCGACCCTTTCAAGCTGGATTTTTGCTACTTCATCCGGGACGGGCGCAATCGACCCCTGAATATCAGCGCCAACCGGATTGGTGTCCACGCGGTTTTCCGGCATTTCGAACCTCATGGCGATGTCTATGCCTATGTCTCAGACTGGCTTTCGAACTGGATGACGGGCGGTCGAGCTCCGGCCGTGCCGCATATAGTGGACCTGCCATCAGCAAACGCGGACTTGCGTTCCGAGCTCGGAATTCCGGACGATGCATTTGTTGTTGGACGATATGGCGGGTATGACCAGTTCAATATTCCATTTGTTCACGACGCCGTCGCCGAAGCGCTCGAACGCAGGTCAAATCTGCACTTCCTTTTCGTCAATACGGAAAAGTTTCTTGATCATCCACGCGCCGTGTTTCTGCCTCCGGTTGTCAATCCGATGGAAAAGTCCCGGTTCATCAACAGCTGTGACGTTGGCCTGAACGCAAAGAAAATCGGCGAGAGCTTTGGCCTCGCAATCGCCGAATTTCTGAACTTCGGCAAACCTGTCTTCAGCTGGGCAGGTGGGATGGACCAGAACCATGTCTTTCTCACTCCCGAGCATGATTGGAATTACCACACGCGCAGGGATCTTCTTCACCTTCTGACAGACTATGCCCCCAACCCGATGGATAGCGATCTTGCCAGCCGGTCAGTCGATCCCTACAGGCCGGAGGCGGTGATGAAGCGATTCGACAGCGCTTTTCTGTCTGGAACCTATTCGGCGGAAGACTTGCGTCTGCCAGCGAGTTTCAAGGCAAAACGATATGTGCAGGAAAAGATCCTGCGGGCAAAATTCAGGCTCTGGAAAAGCGTGTAACGGGCGGGACTGGAACTTTAAAGATGATGCTTTATGACTGTTTTGTCTTTCACAACGAATTTGATCTCCTGGAAATCCGCCTGCGCGAAATGGGCGACTGTGTTGACAGGTTTGTTCTCGTTGAAGCCGATCAGACACAGCGCGGATCACCGAAGCCGTTCTATTTTGATGAAAACAGAGACCGTTTTGCACCGTGGGCCGACAAGATCATCGATCTGCAGGTTCGGTTCCCTGACGAGCTTCCACCTGCGCTCGGTGTCTACAAGAACCGCCGGAAAAAGGATTGGGAACGCGAGAACTACCAGCGAAACTGCATTTCACATGCTTTGGAGAGCTGTGATCCCGACGATCTGATATTGTTGTCGGATGTCGACGAAATCGTTCGTGCCCCGACCCTTGCGAAGGTCACGGCGGAGCGACTTTACAGGGGCAGATTGCTGGTATTCGAGCAAAGTCTGCACAAGCATCATCTGGATCGCATCGTTCCCGGCAAGAACTGGCTGCTCGGATCGCGCATGATCGAGAAGAAATATTTGACGACGCCTCAGCAATTGCGCCGAACAAAGGCACGGATGACCAAGAAGTCGTATATTCCGGATTTCGCGACACAGCCATTTCTCAGAATACGGAACCACAATCTGTCGGGTATTGGCAGACCGGTGAAAATCATTCCCGATGCAGGATGGCATTTTTCCTCCATGGGCGGTCTTGAGGCTTTCAAGACCAAGCTGGACTCGGTCGTTCATGGACAGACGGTCGATACCAGCGATATCCGAGAACTTTATGAGCGGGAACTCGTCGGGACGCAGATCATTCCGCCAGCCGACCTTCCTGCCTGCGTTCAGGACGGCAATTTTGATCACATGCTTGCGCGGAGTTAGCGCAATCGGATTTGTACAGCTTGCAGCCGCCGGAAGAGATCACGACATGGTATTCGTGAATTGCTCCGGTCGCCGTCGGACAACGTTCACGTAGTATGAGATGGCGGTCAAAATGCGCAGGAACGCCTTTCCCAGGTCTTCCTTCCAGTTCTCCGGAAGGCGGCTTCCCGACGTGTCCTGAGCGGTTTCTTCCGGGAAACGGAAGCCAAGCAGTCTGTCGACTTCGAGAATGTCAGCCTGCAGTTTCTGAAATTCCCAAGTCGGTAGATTGCTCGCCATGCCGCTGTGGACGTGTGAGAATTTCTCGGAAAGCTCGGTGAGCTCGCTGTTTTCGGGTGGCGGATCAAGCGGCAGGTCAATGATTTCAATGCGCAAAGAACGCAAGTTTGCGATTGCCCGGGCAAAATCCTCGCGGATCAGGTCTTCGGAGCTTTCCAGTGAAGAGGCTCCGATTTCAAGATAGTCCGCCAGTGTTTCCGTCTTCACGAGGGGATTTCCGAGATTGGGTGCGCGAAGGTATTCTTCCAGGAGAGGTGGAAGTGCGGAAAAGGCCGGATCATAGCCCCTCAGTGCTTCACGCGCATCCTTGGCGTCCGACAGGTAGTGATCCAGCGCAAGCCTGAACATGTCTCGACTGCCCCGGAAGGCGTCATATACGAATTGCCACTCCGGTATCGTGGCCAGGGTCTGGAGCGTCAGAAAAACGTTGCTGTCGAATGCCTTGGCAGGGTCGCTCGTCTTTGACGCCATTGTAAAATTGTTGATGTAGCGTTTCACGTCCCGCGGGTTGATCCCGCCGCCTGCCGAGACGAGATAGCGCAGATGAGGGAGAATATCGTCAATGAGGACGTCTTTCTGTGTTTGCGGCAGCCTCGCCTCAAGGGCCATGGAATTCACGAGATCTTCAACATTGTCGCTGCTTACCGGTCGCAGTTCGAACGGGACCTGGAAAATCTTCTTGATGTAATCGGCACCTTCTATCGGACGGGTGAGTGGGACGTCCGTGTCACCTTCCCGAGACGCGGTCTTGTATATGCTGTCAATGCTCCAGGCGATAACATCCTTGTCGAGACCGACAATAAAAACGAAACCGTCAAGATCGAAAAACAGTTTCATGGATTCCAGAACAGAGAGCGCGCCTTTCGGCAGGCAGCGGTCCAGGTCGTCTATGAACACCACAATCCGCCGTGCGGGGTTGTCTTTCGCGAAGGTTTCAAATGCCAGACTCAAAGCGCGAAAACTGGCGAAATAAGACGATTTCGGAACGCTTGCCTTTTCTTCCTCTTCCTTGATGTTCTTCGCCGACATCAACATCTTGTTGGCATCGACAGAAATTGAAAGGGCATCTCCCAGCCCGGCCTTAAAAGAAAGGCCGGCTGTGATTGAGTAGGCGACCTGGCCGATCGTTTTGATCAGAGTTTCGATTTTTTCGTCATTTCCACCCTGATCCTCGAGCCATTTGTCGAGAGCGGCCTGAATTGAATCGAGCAAGGGAATGATCAGGTGATCTTCCTTTTCATAGCGCCACGCGCTGAAGTCCACCTTGACGATATTCTTGTTCGGTTTCAGCTTGTGTCGTATGCGCTCCATCAGGGTGGTCTTTCCAGACCCCCATCCACCGAAAATGCCGATTGCGAATCGGGGTGGACTGTTATGCACGATGTCGGCAAATGCGTTTGCGTACCGGTCAAAACCAAGCTGTGGAGACTTCGCAGGCTGGTCGAGGATGATCTGCCAATCACTGTGGTCCATTGGTCTGCCTTCATTCGAGGATGCCGCGTGTAGGCGGCCAGTCTTGCTTGCAGTTATTTGAAAGTCGGGCATTACAAGGCGGATTGAACTCGCGGTAAAAACCCGGGCGATCTGCAAACATACACTTCCGATCAATCGACACCTTGAATGACGCACGCCAGAGGGCCCGCAGCCTCGTGTCGTTGCCAGTCTCAAGCGCATTGAAAACCCATGATTGGCCGCATCATGGACTTAAGTCAAAGGGTTGAGAGACGTCGCGGACATCATCCCGTGCCGTGTTATCGCCAATTCGCGTCGGATTCGCTTGTGCCGCTTGCATCTGCTTTCAAGTTCATATAAAGATATCTTTATATCGACATTGATGCTGACAAGGCATAAGCTACTACGCATGACCGACGAACCGACGCTTTCCGTGGAAGATACGCTTGCCGCCCTCAGGGCTGTCGGCGAAGCCACACGATTGCGCCTTATCGCATTGCTGGCCGAAAGCGAGTTGACTGTGAAAGATGCGACAGCGATCCTCGGACAGAGCCAGCCGCGCATCTCACGCCATCTGAAGCTTCTTGCCGAAGCGGATCTGATACAACGATTTCCTGAAGGGTCGTGGGTGTACTATCGCCTGGCTGATGGTCCTGAAGGCGAACTTGCCAGGGGACTGGTTGAACGTATTTCCAGAGAAGATCCCGTTCTTGCCGCCGATCAGGAACGTTTCCGGGCCATTCGCAAGGCCAAGGCGGAGGAAGCTGCTTCCTACTTCGCCGCGCGTGCGCTCACCTGGGACAGGGAACGCTCCCTGCACGTGTCGGAAGATGACGTGGAAACAGCGATGCAATCGGCGCTCGGGGATACGCCGTTCCAGTCGTTTCTGGATCTGGGAACGGGTACGGGCCGGCTGCTGGAAGTCTTTTCGGAGCAGTATACCTCTGCACTTGGTATTGATGCGTCGCACGACATGCTGGCGGTGGCACGGGCAAATCTGGCAAAATCAAAACTTGGCAACGCACAGGTACGCCATGGCGACGTCTATGCCCTGAATGTACCGCCGCGGTCTTTCGACGTTGTCGCGATCCATCAGGTTCTGCACTTTCTCGATGAGCCGGCGCGGGCACTTGCCGAAGCTGCACGCGCCCTGCGGCCCGGAGGCCGTCTCATGATCATCGATTTCGCACCGCATGAACTGGAGTTCCTGCGCGACAACCATGCCCACCGCCGGCTCGGCTTTGCCCATGACCAGATGGAGCGCTGGCTGGAAGCTCTAGAACTCGATCTGGAACAGGTCACCGACCTGGTTCCGGGAGACGACACAAAAAACAACCTAACCGTTACGCTTTGGCTTGCCCGTGATCGACGCATTGTCACCGATTGGCCCGCGCGCGACACGTCCCGAGAGGTCGCCTGACATGTCTGAATTTTCGAACCGCCGCTCACACCAGGCCGCTCTATCGCCAATTACGGCGTCCTTTGAGTTCTTCCCTCCGAAGTCCGACAAAATGGCTGAAACGCTCTGGGGCACGGTCAAGCGGCTGGAACCGCTCAGCCCGTCCTTTGTTTCCGTAACATACGGCGCTGGTGGCTCGACACGGGAGCGGACCCACAAGACAGTCGAGCGTATCCTGGGGGAAACTGACCTCAGCCCTGCTGCCCATCTCACCTGCGTGGGCGCGTCTCGCGAAGAAGTCGATGCCATCATCGAGGATTACTGGAAACTGGGTGTGCGCAATCTGGTTGCGCTGCGCGGGGATCCGCTGGAGGGCATCGGCAGTCGCTATGTGCCCCGGGAGGACGGCTACGCCTATGCTTCCGATCTTGTGGCCGGGATCAAGAAAATCGCCGATTTCGATATTTCCGTTTCCGGATATCCTGAAAAACACCCTGAAAGCGGCAGCTGGCAGAGTGAAATCGACAACCTGAAACGCAAGGTTGATGCAGGTGCGGACCGGATAATTACCCAGTACTTCTTCGACAATGACATGTTCGATGATTATCTGGATCGGATCGCGGCGGCTGGTATCAACGTGCCGGTGATTCCCGGCATTCTGCCAATCCATAATTTCGAGCAGACCATGGTGTTTTCGGCCAAGTGCGGCACCAGTATCCCGTCATGGCTCGCCCGCAGGTTTGCCGGCCTTCACAACGACCCTGAAACACGGAAACTCGTTGGCGTAGCGATTGCCTGCGAACAGGTCATGGATCTAGTCGACCGAGGCATCAACGACTTTCATTTCTACACCATGAACAGGGCTGATCTGACCTACGCGATCTGCCACATGCTCGGCATGGGACAGCAAGCACCGGAGAACATGGCAGCCTGAAGATCCAGGAAGACCCTCAAGCTGAGCCTTGACGACAAAGGGCTCGGCTTCCGAATGCGGCAACTGTGTAAGTCTGGCGTTGCACGGTAACTGGGGGCAACTGGCCAAGGCTCTGCAAAACTCCCTTTTTGCTTGTGGGGATGGGGCCTCGCGTAGGGCAATCGGTCAAACCGAACACCGCGAGAAAAGCTGTTCCTGAAACAGGAGGGACAGCTCGCCCGGCAATTCAAGAGGCACTTTCACGTTGAGTGCCGATCCAAAATTAACTCGACTGTCCGGAAGGAAATACCCGTGATCAAGTCCGACGCCCTAGTGCGACTTCGCGACCTCGCCAAGACCCGTATCCTCGTGCTTGACGGAGCAATGGGGACCGAAATCCAGGACCTGAAACTGGACGAAGCCGGATATCGCGGCGAACGCTTTACCGACTGGCCGAGTGACGTCAAGGGCAATAACGACCTTCTGAGCCTGACCCAACCCGATGCGATCCGGAAGATCCATATCGACTATCTGGAGGCAGGGGCGGACATCATCGAGACCAACACGTTCTCCTCCACGACGATTGCCCAGGCCGACTACGGCATGGAGGAGCTTGCTTACGAACTTAACCTGGAGAGCGCCAGACTTGCTCGCGAAGCCTGCGATATCGTCACGAAGAAGGACCCGGCGCGCCCCCGTTTTGTTGCTGGAGCGCTGGGGCCAACCAATCGGACGGCATCGATCTCGCCGGATGTCAATGATCCAGGTTACCGGGCCGTTTCGTTTGACGATCTCAGGATTTCCTATGCTGAGGCAGCGCGTGGCCTGATCGCCGGAGGTGCGGACATTCTTCTGGTCGAGACGATTTTCGACACGCTCAACGCCAAAGCGGCCCTGTTTGCCATCGACGAGGTTTTTGAGGAAATCGGCAGGATCTTGCCGGTAATGATCTCAGGCACGATCACCGATCTGTCCGGCCGCACACTCTCCGGGCAAACGCCTGAAGCCTTCTGGAATTCGGTCCGTCATGCAGAACCCTTCACCGTCGGTCTCAACTGCGCTCTCGGAGCGAAGGAAATGCGCGCACATGTCGATGAGCTTGGCCGGGTCGCCGATACGCTTGTCTGCGCCTACCCGAATGCGGGATTGCCGAACGAATTCGGCGAGTATGACGAGAGCCCCGAGCATATGGCCGGGTTGCTTGAGGAATTCTCGTCAGCCGGCCTCGTCAACGTTGTTGGCGGGTGCTGCGGCACGACACCTGCCCATGTCAGGGCAATTGCCGATGCCGTTGCCGACAAGACACCGCGTCCAATTCCGGAAATCGCGCGGCATATGCGCCTGTCCGGGCTCGAACCGTTTGTGCTGACCAAGGAAACCAATTTCGTCAATATCGGTGAACGGACCAACGTCACCGGTTCGGCCCGTTTCCGGCGGCTCATCAAGGAAGGCGATTATGCAACGGCACTCGATGTTGCGCGGCAACAGGTCGAAAGTGGAGCCCAGATCATCGATGTGAACATGGATGAAGGTCTTCTGGATTCAGAAGAAGCGATGGTGACGTTTCTCAATCTTGTTGCCGCCGAGCCGGATATCGCAAGGGTTCCGGTCATGATCGACAGTTCCAAGTGGAGCGTCATCGAGGCGGGGCTGAAATGCATCCAGGGCAAGGGTGTCGTCAATTCGATCTCCATGAAAGAGGGCGAAGACGCGTTCATCGAACAGGCCCGGTTGATCCGCCGGTATGGCGCTGCCGTTGTCGTGATGGCTTTTGACGTGAAGGGGCAGGCGGATACCTTTGAAAGAAAGACAGAAATCTGTGCCCGCTCTTATGAACTGCTGACCGGCGTCGTCGGTTTCCCGCCGGAAGACATTATCTTCGATCCCAATATTTTCGCCGTTGCGACCGGGATCGAGGAACACAACAACTACGGTGTCGATTTCATCGAGGCGACCGGCTGGATACGCGAAAATCTGCCCCATGCCCATGTTTCGGGTGGTGTGTCGAACCTGTCGTTCTCTTTCCGCGGCAATGAGGCGGTGCGCGAAGCAATGCACTCCGTGTTCCTGTACCACGCCATTCAGCGCGGCATGGATATGGCAATCGTCAACGCAGGCCAGCTTGCGGTCTACAATGACCTCAGTGCCGATCTTCGCGATCATTGCGAAGACGTCGTGCTGAACCGCCGTGACGACGCGACGGACAGGATGCTTGATGCGGCCGAACGCTGGAAAGGCGAAGGCGGAAAGAAAAGGGAAGCCGATCTCACGTGGCGCACCTGGGGTGTTGCCAAGCGCATGGAGCACGCACTAGTTCATGGCATTGATGACTACGTTGTCGAGGACACGGAGGAAGCCCGTCAGGCATTCGATCGTCCACTGCATGTGATCGAAGGGCCGCTGATGGACGGAATGAACGTGGTCGGCGACCTGTTCGGCTCCGGCCAGATGTTCCTGCCGCAGGTGGTGAAGTCCGCGCGCGTGATGAAAAAGGCCGTCGCGTATCTGATGCCTTTCATGGAAAAGGAGAAGGCGGAACTTGGTCTGACGGGATATTCGTCTGCAGGCAAGATCCTGATGGCGACCGTGAAAGGCGATGTGCATGACATCGGCAAGAACATCGTCGGCGTCGTGCTCCAGTGCAACAATTTCGAGGTCATCGATCTCGGCGTGATGGTATCGGCTGCCAAAATCCTGGAAACGGCAAAAGAGGAAAAGGTGGACATGATCGGCTTGAGCGGGCTGATCACTCCTTCGCTCGATGAGATGTGCCATGTCGCGGCCGAACTGGAGCGCGAAAACATGGAACTGCCGCTGTTGATTGGCGGTGCGACGACATCGAAAATCCACACTGCCGTGAAGATCCACCCGAACTACGCGCGAGGACAGGCTATCTACGTAACCGATGCCGGGCGGGCGGTCGGTGTTGCGACCAAGCTGATGAGCGAAGGCGCGCGCGAACCGTATTTTGCCGATGTACGCACGGAGTATGCCGACGTTGCCGAAAAACATGCCGCCAGCCGGGGGACGCAAAAGCGCGCTTCTATCGTGACGGCCCGGGAAAATGCCTTCAAGTGCGACTTTGAAGGCAAGCCACCCATCGCACCCAGAAAGCCGGGACGTACCGTGTTTGACGATTTTCCGCTTGAAGAGCTCGTGCCGGTGATTGACTGGACGCCGTTCTTTGCGACCTGGGAGATCAAGGGGCGGTATCCGGGCGTCCTCACGGACAACAGATATGGTCCGGCGGCCAGAGCGCTTTACGACGATGCACGACGGATGCTGGATGAGATCGTTGAAAAGAAGCTTTTGACGGCACGCGGTGTTGCCAGTATCTGGCCGGCCAACGCGGTCGGGGACGACATACGCCTCTTTACCGATGAAAGCAGGTCTGCAGAACTGGCTACGTTCCATACGTTGCGGCAGCAAATGTCCCGCGCTACAGGCGGGCGGGCCAATGTTGCACTCAGTGATTTCGTTGCGCCTCAGGAGAGCGGTGTTGGCGACTGGCTTGGCGGGTTCGCGGTAACAGCGGGGCACGGAGAAGACGAACTCGCGGCCCGGTATGCCCGCGAAAGCGACGACTACAACAAGATCCTGTCCCAGGCGCTCGCAGACCGGCTCGCTGAAGCCTTTGCGGAAAAACTGCATCAGATCGTTCGCAAGGACGTGTGGGGTTACGCGACAGAGGAAACTCTTTCGGCCGAGGAAATCATTGCCGAGAATTATCAGGGCATTCGTCCGGCGGCTGGCTATCCGGCCCAGCCGGACCACACTGAAAAGGATACCCTGTTCCGTCTTCTCGATGCGGAAAGGCTCACTGGAATCCAGCTGACGGAAAGCCGGGCGATGCTTCCAGGGTCGTCGGTTTCCGGGATTTATCTTGCCCACGCGGACAGCCACTATTTTGGCGTCGGCAAGATCGAAAGGGACCAGGTCGAAGACTATGCTGCACGAAAGGGGTGGGACCTCCGCCTGGCAGAACGATGGTTGGCGCCGATACTGAACTACGATCCGGCTCGCATGGAAGCTGCGGAGTAGAATTGCTCGCCCTGATTACGTGTCGATGAGAAGCCTCCCGTGGAGAGACTACGGGAGGCTTCCTTGTTTTTTGTGAGCAAACAGAACGGTCTGGGAGATCAATCAGGCGGTTCCTCGATCAATGAAAAGGTGCGTTCTTGTAATGTGCACGCAGTGCGCTAGAATGAGATTTATCAGGTGGACGGGGATTTCGATTCGCGGACCACAAATGACAGAAAAAGACTGTGCACACGACCAGAATTCTTCTGGTTCAGCACCGCCAGGACGCCTACAGAGGCCTCGTCGCTGCGTGACCCGCGAGGTTGCTTCGATCCTGGCGGGAAGCAATCCCAAGGTTTCGGGAGACGTTTGGCGTCTCCCGAATTCTGGTTGCTCTCAATCAGGTTCCTGACCAAGCAAAAAAACTTTCAGATGATTTGTCGCTCCCGGTTTCAAACCAGACAAGCGTCACCCCCTTCTGCATAAACGCTTTAAATCAGCAAGCTGATCGCCAGGTACCCGGCGATCCCATAAAGGGAAAGCAGACTGAGGCTCATGAACAATCCGCGCGCACCGCTCTTTCCGGTCAAAAAGCTGAACGTGTGGCCGAGCCGTCCCAGCGCAAATCCGATCAGCCAGAAGCCTGCCGCCATGGCAGATGGAGACACCAGCGAAAATACGAAAGCCAAGAGGGCAAACAACGTGGTGTTCTCCGTTGCATTTCTGTGGGCATTGTGATGCCGTTCCAGTTCGGCGAACCCGTCTTGCGTGACATCTTCCCTGGTGAAGCCGCTGGTTTTCCATTCTTCAGGCGTTGCGCGAATGTTGTACTTAAGCCTCGTCAACTCGGTGCTTGTCATCAACCAGGTGTGGTTCAAGACAAGCATCAGACCTGCAATGACGAGTGAAACAAGGATTTCGTGCGAGGGTAAGGCTATCGACACGGTACCGATCCCGAAGACCGCCAGACTCAGCGCGAGGCTGATCAAAATCAGCGCAACCGGGTAGGCCTTGATGACAAGGGCAACCCGTTTCTTGTTGTCGACCTGGTGAGGCACGTTAGAATTGAATCCCAAGTGAGTTACAGAATTGACTGAAACCGGTCACACGTAGTTCGTGGAGCCGAATGGATTCTAGTCGAGGCTTGAAGGAAAAAGCCTGTTTAGGTTTTCGTGGCCATTTGGAGAAATGTGGACCACACGGCTGTTTTTTTCGCGCCGAAGCCAGCCTTCTTCCTGGAACCGGACCAGGAGCGCTGCTCCGAGTGATCCTGCTAGATGGTTACGCCGTTCGCTCCAGTCAAGACAGGCCCTGCAGATCGGACGGCGCGACAGCCTGAGACCCGCGAGATCGACACCGAAGCCGGTGACAAAATCTTCGCCACTGGCTGTAAGGCCCAAACCTCCCTTGTCCTGTGTGATTTTCAAAAAATCGCGCGACTGCAAACTGTCGAAGATCCTGACCGCCATATCGCCGGCAAGGTGATCATAACAGACACGGGACGTTCGCATGGCCGGATCGCGAGGCCCAGTGCGCGTGCGCAGATGCCCCTTGCGGGCAGCAAGTCCCATGAGGGCTTCGAGTGTCGTGCCGACATCGGGACCTGAAAGCGTGAAATAGCGGTGACGGCCCTGCTTCGCCTGAACCAGCAGCCCGCCTTCCTGCAGTTTTTTCAGGTGCGAACTGGCCGTCTGGCCGGTGATGCCGGCCTCGGCCGCCAATTCCGTTGCCGTCAGTGCCTTGCCGCTCATGAGAGCACTCAAGATGTTGGCGCGGGCCGGATCTCCGATCAGGGCGCCGATGCGAGTAATGTCTGGTCCGTCTTTCATGGTTCGATCCTCATCGAAGCATTCTCGCCGCAGACCATGGCACAAACCGTCTTCAGGACCAACCGAAAAGGACCGGATGATGATCACATGTTTTATCCGCTATCACATCGACCCCACCAAAAGGGAAGCCTTCGAGGAATATGCCCGCAACTGGGGTCAGGCGATCCCACGCTGTGGTGCAGACCTGATCGGCTACTTCGCGCCACACGAAGGATCAACCACACGTGCGTATGGCGTTTATTCCATTGAAAGCCTGGCCGCCTATAAACCTATCGCGCGCGTCTCGCCGCCGATCCTCTCGGACAAATGAATTATGAATTCGCCAACAGAGAAAAATTCATCTTGCGGGAAGACCGTACGTTTCTGACACTGGCCTCCGCGCCGCATGGCGAAGGGGAGAGTGGAAATTGATTGCAGTGATTTTCGAAGTCATTCCGCATGCGGACAAAAAGCAAAACTATCTTGATACGGCGGCGGAGATACGTCCGCTTCTTGAAGAGATCGATGGCTTTGTTTCCGTTGAACGATTCCAGAGCCTGAGCGACCCTGAAAAACTGCTCTCCGTTTCGTTTTTCCGCGACGAAGAGGCCCTGAATGAATGGCGCAGGCTGACCGCACACAGAAAAGCGCAGCAAATCGGCCGAACCAGCTATTTCAAGGACTACAGGCTGCGTGTTGCGCACGTTCTTCGGGATTACGGCATGGATGACCGTGAAGCAGCGCCTTCTGACAGCCTTGCAGTGCACGGCTGACGTTTCGGATCATGCAGAACCGGTCTTTCGAATACGCACTGCTGGGTTTTCTCGCCCTTTTGTGGGGCTCGTCCTACATGTGGATCGGTCTTGCACTTGAGACGTTTCCGCCAGCAACCCTGATGGCCATACGCGTGGTGCTGGCTTCGGCCGTGCTCTTGCTGATCATGGCGTTTCAGGGCATGGGTCTGCCGCTGGACCGGCGAAGCTGGTGGCTCTTCTTCACCCAGTCGCTTTTGAACAGCACCGGTCCGTGGCTGCTTCTGGCCTGGGGACAGCAATATGCCGGAACGGCGGTTTCCAGTGTCCTCAATTCCACATCACCGCTTTGGGTCTTTGCACTTTCCTATCTTGTGCTGCGACGTGGCCAGTTTCCGGGAGGGCATCAATTGACCGGCGCGCTGCTCGGTTTCACCGGAGTTGTGCTGATCATCGGTGTCGGAGCACTGGACAATCTCGGCCAGAACCTCGTTCCGCAACTCGCTGTCTTTTTCAGCGCCGCGCTTTACGGCATGGCGGCCCTTCGAGGGCAACTTTTCAAGGGTTTGCCACCGATCGTGCCTGCGACCGGCACCCTTGTCTGCTCCTCATTGGTGCTTGTGCCCCTGAGCCTTCTGACCGAGGAACCCTGGACCCTGTCACCGAATGCTGTCGGATGGACTTCTACGATCGTTCTCGGCCTGGCCTGCACGGCGCTGGCTTTCCTGATCTATTTCCGTTTGCTCTCGACACTTGGAGCCATGGGCACCGCAAGCCAGGCGTACCTGCGCGCGGGTGTCGGGGTTTTCCTGGGCGTGATGTTTTTGTCCGAAAGACTGGATTTGGAAACCTTCGCCGGAATTTGCCTTGCCATTCTGGGGGTCATTCTGATCAACTGGCCAAAGAGCAGCAATGCGGTAAAGTCGACGCATGCTGCCAAGTAACTGGCGAGGGATCTTATGAGCTTTCTGACCGTTTACAAGGCCGGTTCCAGGCCGAGCAAACGCGCCAACCCGGACTATTTCACCGGAATTGTCTGGCAGGAACCGGTGATTGAAGCCCCCGCGCCCGCACGGGTGAGGGCCTTGAGAGTGTTTTTCGAACCGGCTGCCCGGACCCACTGGCACACGCATCCGCTGGGACAAACCCTTCATGTGCTTGATGGCGCTGGTTTCGTGCAGCTTTGGGGGCAGGACAAGCTGCCGATCCTGCCCGGTGACGTGGTCTGGATTCCACCCGGCATGAAACACTGGCACGGTGCCGGTCCGCAAACCTCCCTGGTGCATCTCGCGATCCAGGAGGAAAGCGATGGGGCCGTTGCCGACTGGCTTGAAGCGGTCGACGAGGCGACTTACGCAAAGACCTGAAAATCGGGAAATCAGGAAACGGCAAGTGAGACGGGCTCGTCCGCGCCCTGCGCGGTCGGTTTCGCATTGCTGACTGCGTCTCCTGACTTCGAAAGCAAAGAGGAACATGCGGACTGGAGGATGCCGAAAAGCAAGCCAAGTGTGTTGTAAGCATCGTTGCTTCGAATGGCTCTTGCCCGTTTGTCATAGAACGCAAGGTCAATCGATCCGTCGTTCAAAGTGCGGTAGTCGGTTGAGTGTCCGGTCATGGTCTTCCTCCTTGAACTGATGCAAGCAGAATGGACGCCCATGACGGGTTCCGCTTGAAGGGAACCTTTAGAACAGCTTGTGTTTTCCTTGATTTTTCACCTGCCAAATTGCGTTGAATGTGCTCATCAAGTACGCTGATCCCGTCGAACATTGCCGTTGGGGGTCGCGTGCGCTACGAATTTGCAGATTGCGTCCTGGATACGGAAAGCTATCAACTTCAACGGTTTGGAGCGACTGTTCCGGTTGAGCCGCAGGTGTTCGAGCTTCTTTCTCTGCTTGTTGAAAATGCCGGCAAACTCGTTTCGAAAGACAAGATCATCGAGCGTGTCTGGGATGGGAGGATCGTGTCGGAGGCAACGATCAGTGCCCGGATCAATGCCGCCAGAACCGCTGTCGGGGACAATGGCAAGTCCCAGGCGGTTATCCGGACCGTCCAGCGCCGGGGACTTGAACTGGTTGCCCCGGTAGAGACAGATTGCAACGTGACGCCGTCCGCAGGGTCGGCGAAACGCATGCAAACCATTCATTTCGTCCGGTCGGAGGACGGAACTTCCATCGCCTATGCACGATCGGGTGACGGCAGTCCCGTGGTGAGGGCCGGACATTTTCTCACACACCTGGAAAAGGACTGGTCGAGCCCGGTGTGGGGCCCTTACCTGAAGGAACTCAGTTCCCGCTACAGCCTCATCCGTTACGACCAGCGAGGGACAGGGCTTTCCGAGGCCGAGATCAAGGGCACAAGGATCGAGGACTACGTCGCCGATCTCAAGGCGGTTGTAGACGCGGCGGGGCTGGAGACCTTTCCGCTGGTTGCTTCATCGCAAGGCGTGCCCATTTCTATCGTTTTCGCGGCGGCCTATCCCGAGCGGGTCAGCCGCCTTGTTCTTTATGGCGGTTTCGCACAGGGCCGTGCTCGGCGTGATCATCAATATGCAAACGACGAGGCCAATGCGCTGATGGCGCTGATCCGGTCAGGCTGGGGGAAACCGGACAGCCCTTTCATGGTGGCCTTCACTTCCGTCTTCTGCCCGGGGGCCTCGAAAGAGGAAATGGACAACATGGTCGAGATTCAGCTCGCCTCGACCTCGGCGGAGAACGCTGCAACAATCAGGGCGGCATTCGATCAGTTCGACGTTTCCGCCTGTTTACCGCAGGTGAGGGTGCCAACACTGATCATTCACGCAAATGCCGACGCAGTTCATCCCGTTACACAAGGACGATGGCTGGCGTCGGAGATTCCAGGCGCCGAGTTTCTTCAGGTCGAGAGCAACAACCACGTCTATCTGCCTTCTGATCCGGCGTGGCGGCAAATCGTCGACGCGCAGCTGGAATTTCTGTCGAGGAAACAAGGCAAATAGCTACATTAACGCGTCGGCAACCTTACTTCGGCGGTCAGGCCGGCTTCGGTTCCGTTCTTCAGTGTTATCGTTCCGCCGTGGGCATGGATAATGGAACGCGCTATTGCGAGGCCAAGTCCGATGCCTCCGGTTTCCTCGTTGCGCGATTCTTCCAGTCTGACAAAGGGTTCAAAGACATCCTTGAGCCGGTCATCGGGTATGCCGGGACCTTCGTCCGACACGCGAATGACGACCTCTCCGTTCGTCGTTGCCGCAAAAATCGAGACACCGCCGCCATAGCGGATGCCGTTTTCGATCAGGTTGCGCAAGGCGCGCTTGAGTGCGATCGGACGGCAGGTGAGCGTGACATCCTTTTCAAGGTTCAGACCGCAGTCATGTCCGAGGTCCTTCTGGTCACCTGCAAGACCTTCCAGCATTGCGCCCAAATCGGTTTCTTCAGCCCCTTCCGCATGTGCTTCATCCCTGGCGAAACGGAGCGTTGCCTCGGTCATGGTCGCCATCTCGTCCAGCGTTTCGATCATCTTTTCGCGATTTTCTTCATCGTCGATGAATTCCGCCCTGATCCTGAGCGACGTGATCGGCGTGCGCAGATCGTGGCTGATCGCTGCGAGCATGCGCGTGCGATCCTTCACGAACCGGGTGAGGCGGTCCTGCATGTTGTTGAAGGAAGACGTCAGCGCCTGAACTTCCCTTGGTCCGCTCAATTGCAGCGGTTCCTGTTCTTCGCCGCGGCCGAACTTCTCCGCGGACACAGACAGGATTTTCAATGGACGCGTGACCCTTCGTACGGCAAATCCGATGATAAGAACGGCCAGGACCGCGGTAAGCCCGAGTTGGACGAGCAGCGGAATGTAGGCACCCGGCGGTGGGCGGTAGCTTGTCGCAACGTTCAGCCAGCGGCCGTCGGTCATCCGGATGGACAGAGAAAAGTCCTCCGGCTTGTTCATTATCTTGCGCAGGTTAGGCGGGCGCTCATTCTTCGGAACATAGCGCCAACTGTAGGAGCCATCGCCATCGTTGTCCCTGGTTCGCCGAACCTTGGGGCCGCGTTTTTCGTCTGCATGTATGTTCACGTGAACAGTCTGGTCGTGCTGCAGCCGCTTTGAAAGGATCCCCTGAAGACGCTGTTCGAACCGGGATTGTCCTGGGTCGCGGGCAAGCGGTGTTTCTCCGAGCCAGAAGACGGCGAAACGGCTGCTGCTGGCTTCCAGGATACGGCTCTGAAGCGGTAGCGGCGTATCCTCGAGCAACTCGGCAATGGATACCGCACGTGCGAGAAGGTTATCGCGCGCCGCCGCAACGAGAGCGATGCGGCGTTCGTCGTGAAAGATCCAGATGCTCAAGGCCTGGGCGAAGAAAATGGCGGCCAGCAGCAGAACGATCAGCTGGGATGCAAGTGACCTTGGCCACAAATACCCTAGGGTCCTGCGCATATGATCAACAGCCGTCATTCAATTCGGTCTTTCACATCGGCAGTGAACATGTAACCGCCTCCCCAAACGGTCTTGATCATCTTGGGGTCCTTGGGATCGATCTCGATCTTGCGGCGGAGCCGCGAGACCTGGTTGTCAATGGATCTGTCAAAGACGGCGGGCGTTCGTCCCGTAGTCAGATCGAGAAGCTGATCCCGGTTCAGAACCATTTTTGGACGTTTCAGGAAGGCGCACAGCAACTGGTACTCGCCGCTCGAAAGGGCAATGGCATTGCCTTCAGGGTCTGTCAGTTCGCGGCGGGACACGTTGAGTGACCATTCGTCGAATTGCAGCCGTTCCTGTTCGATGGGATCGCGTTCCTTGGGAACGAGTGCGGTTCTGCGCAAAACAGCACGAATTCTGGCCAGCAGTTCCCGCGGGTTGAACGGTTTTGTCACGTAGTCGTCGGCGCCGATCTCGAGGCCGATTACCCTGTCGGTGTCGTCTGCCATGGCAGTCAGAAGGATGACCGGCATTGATCCGGTTTCCACGAGATGACGGCAGAGCGACAACCCGTCTTCGCCCGGCATCATGATATCGAGCACGACAAGATCAATCGACGCCGCTTTCAGAGCCTTGCGCGCATGTGCGGCGTTTTCGGCTGCCGTTGCGCGCAGGCCGTTCTTGATAAGATAGCGCGCGAGGGTTTCTCGAATATCGCGGTGATCGTCCACCACCAGAATGTGCGGGCTCGGGTCGCTCACATGTTTCTCCCGTCTTCCGAATTCATTATGCTGCCTTGCTGAATTCCGCAATCGGAACCGGTACGGCAGCAATGCTCTTGTTTCTAAGGCGAAAATAATAACAGGCGGTCGATGTTTCGAATTGAACTTGTAACAAAGTGTGTCGCCCGCGCCCAGCGGGACAGATCGCGACACTTATGGCTCATTCGACGGGTATTCCTGCGACAATTGCCACCTACCTTGTGCTCATCAACGAACCAAGGAGTTGTTGGAATGAAACCGTTCAAAAAGATTGCAATTGCCGCTTTGGCTGCGAGCGTCGCGGGAACCGCGCTGACCGCCGGCCTGCCCGCCTTCGCTCAAAGCGGAACTGCGAGCGGGGACGGGGGGCAAAAGATTCAACAGACCCAGGACCAGCAGATGGCGCATAAAGGCGAGCGCAAGGGCTGGGGTCGCGGACATGGCCGTGGCGGTCACGGGCAGCGCGCCGAACGATTGTTCGAACGCTTTGACACCGACAAGGATGGCGTGATCACCGAGGCCGAGATCGAGGACATTCGCGGTCAGGAATTTGCGGCTGCAGACACCGACGGCAATGGTGAAATCAGCCTCGAGGAATTCAAGGCCCAGTTCATGGAACGCTCCAGCGACCGCATGGTTCGCGCGTTCCAATTCATGGATACAGACGGCGACGGAACCGTGACACAGGCGGAAATCGACCTTGTTGCCAACCGGATGTTCAATCGGCTGGACCGTGACGGCAACGGCACCGTGGAAAGGGTTCGCGGCCAGCGGAGCCAGGGCGCCGAGAATGATGGCGAGCGCCAGCAACGTGCGGAACGCGGCGAACGCAGAAGTCACGGCGGCAAGCATCATGGCCGAGGCGGACCTGCCCGGATGTTCATGGGTCTGTTCGACACCGACGGTAGCGGTTCCGTGACGCGCGAGGACTTCGACGCACGGCGTGCGGAACTGTATGCACTGGCCGACACCAATGGCAGCGGTTCTTTCGCACTGGAGGATTTCGGTCCGCTGTGGCTTGCCGTCAATGACGGCCGGATTGTCGACATGTTCCAGCGTGCCGATGCCGATGGCAGCCTTGGCATCACGCAGGAAGAAGCCGACAAGCGTCTGGACAATTTGATGAAACGCGCCGACCGGAACAAGGATGGTGTCATCACCAAAGCCGATTTCAAAGGCGGAAAGAAAGGCAAAAAAGGCAAGAAACACCGCGGCTGAGCGCAGGCAACCGCCAGCCCGGATTTTCTTCCCGCGCTAACATGCCCCCGGGTGCGGGAAACTGAAGGGAGCCGCTTTGCGGTTCCCTTTTTTGTTTGCGGAATCATGTGACGTTACGGGAATCTCAAGAAATTCCGGCGATACTCGCGGCATGAATTTTCAGGGGGATACCATGGCCAAGCCCGATTTGAATGCGTTTGCCACCGCGAAGATCGCGGAAGGGCAGGTGAGTGAAGCCGATGTCATCACGCTGCGGCGGTTTATCTACGGTGACATGGCGGTTTCACTTGAGGAGGGAGCAGCCCTCTTCAGGTTGAACGATGCCGATCTGACATATGCAGACACCTGGTATGAGCTTTTTCCTGAGGCGATTGGTGACATTCTTGTGCATCAGGCGCTGCCGCGAGGGTACGTTTCGGAAGACAACGCGTCCTGGCTGACCGGCCAGATCACGGCAGACGGCCATGTCTGCAGCCGAACCGAACTGGATACCGTCCTGCATGTTCTTGAAAAAGCGCGGGAGGCACCGGAAAGCCTGGAGAAGTTCGCCCTGCAGGCGGTCGCAGACTCGGTTATCACGGGCAAAGGTGCGACACGATCAGGGACTGATCTGAAACCGGGTGTCATTTCCGATGGCGAAGTGGAGATCTTGCGCCGCGTGCTTTATGCGGGAGCCGGGTGCGGCGGTATCGCCATTTCCAGGGCTGAAGCGGAAGCGTTGTTTGACCTGAACGATGCCACGGTCGAAGCCGAAAACGCTCCTGCCTGGTCGGAACTCTTTTCCAAGGCGATTGCCAATCATCTGATGGCCATGTCCGGCTTCACGCCACCCGCGCGGGAAGACGCGCTTGCGCGTGAGGACTGGTTGAGGCAACCCGGAGGCTATGAAAGAGGTCTCGGCGGGTTCTTCAGAAAGATGATCAGTGGCGGTGTCAGCGGTATTCGCGAAGCCTATGCTGACGCTCCCAACCCGCTGGCGGCAAGGGGAGCTGCGATGGAGGCGGAAATCGCCGCAAACGAAGTCGTGACCGAAGACGAGGCCTCCTGGCTGGTGGAGCGGATCGGCCGTGACGGCGTGCTTCACGAAAACGAAAGAGCGCTTCTGAAATTCATCCGGGAGGAAAGCCCGAACATCCACCCGGCACTTCAGCCCCTGATGGACAAGGCAATCTGAGGCTGGTCACTGTTCGACCCGCATCGCCTCTGTTTCGATGATCAACTGGACTTCGTCGCCGACGAAACCGTTGTCGACGGCATAGGCCATGCCGTAGGCGCTGCGCTGAACGGTGCCGCGCGCGCTGATCCCGAGCGTGAACCTTCCGTGCCCGAAAGGATACTTGGCAGCCTTGTTGAGCGTGATGTCAAGCGTCAGCGGATGTGTTTGACCTAGCAATGTCAGATTGCCCTCAACAGTTCCGGACGTCTCGTTTGCAGGCGCACCGCCGTCGGCTTTGAAGGTCATCACCGGAAAGGCTTCAACGTTGAGAAAATCCTTGCTGCGCACATGGTTGTCCCTGGCTTCATTGAAGCTTTCCACGCTCGCGGTCCTTACCGTGATCTCGACGTTGGAAAGTTCCCTGGTGTCCATGTCATAGGTAAAACCTCCCTCGAATTCCAGGAACGCCCCAAGTGTATCCGCATAGCCAAGGTGATCCACCAGAAAGGCGATCGTGGTGTGGGTCGGGTCGAGCTCATAGCGATGCGGCTCGGCAAGCGCGGGTGTGGCGGCGATTGCCATTGCGGCAGCCAGGATGGGTATGCGGATCATGTCTGGCCTCGAAACTGGAATATCAACCAATAGGGAACCAGTCATGAAGCTAGCGCATGACAGCATCGCGGCAATGGCAATTTCAGGCGAAGTTACCCGTCCATACGAAAATCAACGTGAATGTGATTGCCATCCGGATCCCAGACATTGACCGCGACAAGGTTGATTTGCGGCAATTCCGACTTCTGGTATTTTTCGCCGCGTTCGCGCAATCGGTTTTCGAATTCTTCTGCGCCGGTGGCCGAAAATGCGAAATGCTCGAGCTTGAGCTCGACTTCCGAGCCAGTGCCCTGGTCGCCGTCTATACCAACCAAATGCACGAACGCCGTATCACCTGCGTATAGCCAGGCGCCGGGGAAGGGAAAATCCGGCCGCGGCCCCAGAGTGAGACCGAGAACATCCTGATACCAGGAGATCATTGTCTCAAGCCGGGTCGTGCGCAGGTTGACGTGATTGAGCTGGTGGATCTGCATCTTGCTGATCTCCTATTTCCACTTGATGGAGCAACCGATTGACGGGACCTGGTGGTCCGGGCCCTGACCTGTTTCGGCGATCTGTTTCATGGCCTCGAAGAGGTCGCGGCGCAAGTCTGAAGGAGACGTGCCCATCCGCGTCGCGTCAAGACGGCCGCGATACTGCAGTCCCAGATCCTTGTTGAAACCGAAGAAATCCGGTGTGCAGACCGCGTCATAGTTTCTGGCAACAGTTTGATCAACATCATGCAGGTAGGGGAAGGGGAATTCGTGTTTTTCCGCCAATAACTGCATGTTTTCGAAACTGTCCGCAGGGTGGGAAACGTGGTCGTTGGAACAGATTGCGACAACGCCGATCCCGTGTGCATTCATGTCGTGGGCATCGCGAATGATCTTGTCGAGTATGGCCAGCACAAAGGGACAGTGGTTGCAGATAAACATGACCAGCGTGCTTTTCTCGCCGGCGAGATCGCCGAGGCTGTAGGTGTTGCCGTCTGTCCCGGGAAGGCTGAAGTGCGGAGCCTGCCAGTCGAAGTCGCAGACGGGCGGTTGAAGAGCTGCCATTTGGATACCTTCAGGTTATGGAAGACTGTCGCGCAGGAAAATGCAGCCGGTTACCCGGCTGCTCCGGGTGTCAGAACCCTTCTACTACTATCTTGCCCTTTGCGGTGCCGGTTTCAATAAGGGCATGTGCCTTGCGCATGTTTTTCGCATTGATCGGCGAGAGTACGGTATCGACCGTCGTCCGAATCCGCCCCGCGTCGATTTCGCGGGCGACATAGGTCAGCAGCTTGTGTTGCCCGATCATGTCCGGTGTCTGGAACATTGCCCTTGCGAACATGAATTCCCAGTGGAGACTTGCCGCCTTCAGTTTCATCTTGTCCATCGGCATGGGCAGGTTCGTGTCATCGATGGTGACGATAGCGCCCTGCGGCCGGATCAGCTCGGCAGCTGTTTCCCAGTGCCGCATGTCGTTGAAGATGGCGATATGGTCAACATATTGATGACCAAGAGCGCGGACCTGGCCGACCATGTCCTCCCGGTGATTGACCACTTCGTCAGCTCCAAGTTCCCGGACCCAGGCGGATGTCTCGGGACGAGATGCTGTTGCAATGACCCTGAGGCCGGCCGCCTTTGCCAGCTGAATACCGATGGAGCCGACACCACCCCCAGCGCCGATGATCAGAATACTCTCGCCCCCGTTGCCACCGTCCCGATCGATGCCCAGCCGGTCAAAGAAGGATTCGTAGGCTGTCAGCGTCGTCAGCGGGAGAGCAGCCGCCTCGGCAAAACTCAGGGTGCGTGGCTTGAGACCGACAATGCGTTCGTCGATCAGCTGGAATTGCGCGTTTGATCCGGAGCGAGTGATATCACCTGCGTAATATACTTCGTCTCCCGGCTTGAAAAGCGTGACTCCGGAGCCGACGGCCTCGACCGTGCCGGCGGCATCCCACCCGAGCACGCGCGGAGTTTCCTCGATTGTGTCTTTGGGTGCACGCACCTTGGTGTCAACCGGATTGACGGAGACAGCCTTCACCGAAACGAGCAGGTCGTGTCCCTCCGGCACGGGTTTCGGCAGATCGACATCCAGAAACGAATTCGGGTCGTCAATCGGCAAATAGTGAGTCAGGGCAACGGCTTTCATGGTGTTTTTCTCAGATCGATTCAATTGGGAGGGCTGATAGACCGCAAGGGCGCGAGAGATGGATCGGCATCACCGTCAGCCGATAACAGTCATTTCGTTCAGCGAAAATTCGGCAACAGCGCCTTCGGTCGCCGTCATGTAGTCCGCAAGATGAGGCGCATTCATATGCGTTTGCCAAAGGTCCCGCGTTTCCCAGTTTTCATAGAACATGAAATGAGCCGGGTTTTCATTGTCCTGGTGCAGGTCGTAGTTGATGCAGCCGTTCTCCGCACGGGTCGCTTCGATCAGCTTCAGCAGCTCAGTTCTGACGAGTTCGATCTTGTCCGGATTGGCCTTGATGTTGGCGACGATGGTGAGTTGGGTCATGGGTCTGTTTCCTTGTGTGGTGTTGAAGCTCAATTAATTGCTTGACGGTCTCGGATAAACGGGCAAGATGCGGAGTGATAATCCGGAATCTCCGTATAATGCTCCTTGACAACATTTCCTTGTTCCTGCTGATCGTGGAAAAAGGCAGTCTGGCTGCAGCCGCGCGCGAGGCAGGCCTTGCACCGACGACTGTATCGGAAAGACTGGTGGCACTTGAAGCCCACTATGGTGTTGTTCTTCTCAACCGAACAACGCGATCCATCAGCCTGACGGAAGAGGGGCGGGCACTCGTCGATGGTGCGCGCACGGTTCTGAGTGATGTTGAGGAGCTCGACAGCAGGATCCGGACCGGCGCAAAGACGCTGACCGGACTGATCCGTATCAGCGCGCCCGAAGATATCGGACGAAACATCATCTCCGGTGCGATTGCAGAGTTTCAGATGGCGCATCCCTCCATCACGATCGACCTGCATCTGTCGGATGGTTACGTTGATATTGTGGGGCTCGGCATCGATCTTGCGGTTCGCCTCGGGGCAATCAGCGACAGTTCCCTCAGGGTCAGGCATGTGGCATCGCGCAAACGTATCCTGTGCGCTTCACCTGGCTACCTGAAGCACAAAAAAGAACCAATGACGCCTGCGGATTTGAAGGATCAAAATTGCCTGCTGATGCGTTTCGGTCAGAACATCGACAACACCTGGGAATTCAGGCAGGGCGATGTGAAACACATCGTCACCGTAACCGGCAACCTGATCGCCAATGACGGAGCGCTGGTACGCGAATGGGCACTGGAAGGGCGCGGTCTCGCGCTCAAGTCGGAATTCGATTCCGCCGATGATATTCGGAACGGGCGGCTGATTGCGCTGCTGCCCGATTTCGAACCACCGAGTTCACCTCTGCAGATCCTGTTTCCACCCGGCCGGGCACAGCCCCGCAGGGTCCGTGCCTTTGCCGATCATCTGGTCGGGGCGTTCCGTGATGTCGCATGACCGTGTGTTTCTTTTTTCTGTGTTGCAGCGAAGCGTCTAACGGTTTGCTTTCTCAATGGAAAGACCAATTGCAAAGGCATTTTGTTCGAAACAAATCCCACCAATTTGCGTATGCAATTTTGTTTACGCAACCTACAGGCAGCACTCGCCTATCAGTTCCTGATTCCATTTAATTCTTCAAACATCGATTGCAAGCTACACGGAAGAGCGCTCTCAAGAAGAGCGAGACTTGCGGTACACCCAATTTTCGAGTCGTGCGCGAAGCGGACGTTCGTTGCGACACGCACGAATGTCCGGAACGGGGCCGGGAAGAGACTGTCCGGTTCCGTCCGAGAAGTCATTGAAGCAGACGTTCGCGCAGCACAAGTTCGCGGCCAGTTTCGGCCCTAACCGGTCGTTGGTGCTTGGCGCAGCAAATGCCCGCTCAGCGCCCGAAGCGGTCATTCTTGCAACAACTGCCAAGGTCAGCTCCGAATTTGTTCTTGAGCGTGTTGGCATGCTTGCTCCCCCGAAGTCGCGGTTTGCGATCAAGTGTGCTGAGACGTCTCTGATGTGGGTTTCTGCTGTTTTGCCCCATCCCCGTCGAGCGTTTGCCAACTATGGGCCTCGAGTTTTTTTCACCCTTAGGCTCAACTGTAGTTTCGTCGACCATCTGTGGACTACTCGTGCGTTGTCTTGTGGGGTCTAATGCGCACAACCATCACTGAGCATTTCGCGTACGCGGCAAGTTTTCCACCGTTAGACGGCCAGATATGGTCAATGACATTCGGCACATGGCTTGCCATGACGACGAGATCGGCGCCGGTTTCGTTGATTGCGCGCATCAGTGCATCGTCAACCTCGATCGTCGGATCGTGCGCGATAGTGGCATATGCCACAGTTTCTATACCGTACCTGGCAGCTTCTGCCGCAGCAAATATGCCAAGTTTTTGTGCGAATTCTTCTGGATTATGTGCCAATTGGCTGGGTTGGGATGAGGTGACGCCCACATACACAACAGGTGCGCTGTAGTGTTTGGCAAGATCTGCGGCGCATTCGAGTGCGGCCCTCAGTTTTTCAACATGTGCCAGATCAACCGGCGCCATGATACGCTTGAACATTGTTTTTCTCCCCAGTTTTGCAGGTTTATCCTGGCCGTCATGCCGCCCATCCGCTGGACTCCAGACACCTGCACACGCTGGTTTCTAAGGACCGTACCTGTCGCGGACCTCGCGAGAAGAAATCATTTCTAACCGCTGGAAGCAAATGAACGCTTCGTCCGCATTGCCGACCTTGATGCATTATGCAGCGAACGTCCGTTTTCCGCCCCTCTTCACTTTGGCACGTCGCGCAACGAACGGCAGCTTTGAATATCGGTGCTAGATACTCTGAACGTTCAGGATGGGGGCGCAATGCTGCTATCCGATTTAGTTGCAGTAAAGGTCAGCCTTGAGCCCAAAGCGGTCAACGAATTCTGCGGAGCAGCGTCTATCTTCCTATCTTCACAATCTTCGTATGTCGACAGCCCGACGAAGCGCGAGGACCGCTGTTGCGTAATCTCCCAGTGAAATGCCTCTGAAAGCGAAGGCTGCCGGTTTTTGGTGTGCACGGTCATCGACTTCCCCTGACACAAGTTCCGTCAAATCGCCGGTTATCTGCTGGTATGGCAGCATTGGCTTGTCACTTTCAATTTCCTGTGTTCGGTCATCAACAATAACAGTTTTGAAAGCGGCCATGCTGTTTGGAGACCACGGAATGCAGGCATCTGTAATCGCAGCGAAGGCAGTCGGCTTAAGCCATCGGGCATCTATGAACGGTTCAATCGTGTAGTCCAATGTTATTGATGTCACCACCAGATCGGCATCACGCAAAACATCCTTCGCATTTGTGGCTGTTTCAGCTTGGAGGCCCATGTCGCGAGCACAACCACAGAGCTTGTCAGTATTCGCTTTGCCACGCCCAAACACGCGAATTCTTTTCAGGGGAAATAACTCTGAAAATGCAAGTAAATGGGAGTGAGCTTGCACGCCTGCGCCTACAAAAGCCACCGTCTCGGCACCAGGGTCTGCAAGTCTGCGCGCCACCACCATTGACAGTGCTGCTGTTCTGATTGCGGTTATCCAGTTCGCCCCCAATACAGCTCTGAGAAGCCCGGTTTGCGCGTCCATAACCATGATTGCGCCGTTAATCGCGGGGAGCCCTCTCGCCGGATTTTCAGGGCACACAGTCACCTGTTTCGTCACAATGAACCCATCATCTCCCACCGCCAAAGTAGACATTGCATACCGTCCATCCCCAGGCAAGATGGCTGTCTTGGGAGACGTATGAAGCTTTCCGTTTGCCTTGGCGATCAGGGCAGCTTCAATGGCTTCGGTAACTTCGGAAGGTTGGATGCCTAAAGCTTCCAAATCCTTGTCAGAAAGATAAACCGGTTTGCTTTCGGAAGTCATATTGTCATCTCTCGGCTTTGCAATCTGGCATTTTGACCGCGCACGATATCTTGGGCACCTTCTTCTTGTCGGTTGGTGTTCCCAGGATCAATAAAACTGAAGTAACAAATTCTTGGCTTCACTGCACGACAAGGAAATACTGCCCCGCTAACTTGGAATGGTTATCCAAACCGAATGACCGAAAAGTCCGCATCTCAGTCCTTTGTAAACCGCGCAACGAATTTCCGCTCCTGAGTTTTGAACCCCAGCCGCTGAATGACTGGAATGCGGGCACGTTTGGGAAGTTCCCTGGGGTGAAATACCAGCGCCAACCACGCGTAACCGGAAAGTTCTGGGAAGAGCGCGTTGGGGACTGCAAGACCGCGGGTGCCATGGCCCGTTTGGCGCTTTGGCTGTATGACACGCCTTTGGATCAGGTAGCTTGAAAGGTGAGCAAATCGGCTACAGCATCAAAAGAGAACGTTCCAATTGCGGAATGTCGGGCAAATTCTGGGTGTTTTCAGTTTGGGAAGGTCAAGATGAACGTTCTGCCAGACAGGTTTATGAGAGATCTTCTCACGCTCCGCTCCTTCGGCGCGAGTGGCGTGGGCAAGGGAGTGGTGCGTCCGGCGTTTTCTGAACCAGATGTGGCTGCCCGAAAGTGGTTGATCCAACAGTTTGAGGCAACGGGCCTGACCCCGCATGTGGATCCTGCGGGCAACGTCTTCGGCCTGACCGATGCTCCATCCATGCTTTTGGGGTCTCACACCGATACCCAACCCGAAGGGGGCTGGCTCGATGGGGCGTTGGGTGTCATCGTCGCATTGGAGATCGCGCGTGCTGCGAAAGAGGCGGGTGGTCCGCCAGTGTCTGTCGTGAACTTCCAGGATGAAGAAGGGCGATTTGGTGCGCTGACCGGATCCAGCATTTATTCAGGCAAGACCACACTTGCCGAGGCCGACGAATTCACGGACATGAACGGGTTCTCTTTCCGTGATGCGCGGTCTTTGATGGCGGATCTTTCAGGGGCGTTCGTGCCACAAAACCAGTTCTCGGGTTTTATTGAACTACATATCGAACAGGGCAGCACACTGCACGACGCGGGCGAGGCGATTGGTGTTGTCACAGGTATTGTCGGATCCCGGCAACTGCAGATCACGCTGACAGGCCAGCAAAACCACGCTGGCACCACGCTGATGCACCAGCGAAGAGATGCGTTTCAGGCGTTGTCGGCATTCAACGCCGCGCTAAACGACCGCCTTCGAAACATTGTAACACCGCGCACAGTCTGGACGATTGGCCGGATACAACTTAGGCCCAATGCACCCTCCATTGTGCCTGGTGAGGTGGTGTTCGACGTGCAATGGCGCGATGTCGATGACGATCGGCTGGCCCGGATGGAATCTCTTGTTCGCGATCTTGTTGCCGAGATTGCCGGAGACCACGGAATGCAGGCTGAAATTGTGCCGATCAAGGCGCTGCAGCCGGTTCCAATGGACGTCAACTTGCGCGCGGCTTTGAACGCCGCAGCTGAGGCGCAGGCCCCGGGTAAATGGCGCGAGATGCCGTCAGGCGCCTTGCACGACGCTTCAAACATGGCGCGGCTGATGCCGTCAGCGATGTTGTTTGTTCCGTCGATAGACGGGATCAGCCACGATTTTGCCGAAGACACGCACGAGGCCGACTTGATAACCGGCCTGCGTGTGCTGGCGGACGCCGTCAGCCGACTAAACTGAAACAGGTGTCAAACCAGAGCCCCCGTTGCTCAAACGCTTGTGCTCTCCGATAAATTTGCCGCCGGACAATAGACTTCCCGAGGCCGGCCTGGCTCTTCGAGATCAACTTGTTGCCGCAGAACCAACGGGAAGAACTTCTCTAGCCGGCGGAGTAGCCAAGCAAATCGGCCACTCGATCTGACTGCAACGAATGGCCGCTTCCCACCCAACTCGTAAATTTGGTGCGTTTCGAACGGCAACTCCGTGCCATGAACTCCCCGGTACTTGAGTGTCGTGAATATGCGGCCGCATGTACAAGACATGCCGAATTTTGTGCGCATGCCAGGAAACTTGTGATCTGAACGTTGAATGTCGGGCGCTTGCAGGGTTGGGATACCCCGCCGTTTCACGAAATCGGTATGCTCGGCGAAACATCATGTACGTCGCTAAATGTGTGCCGTTCGCTGCCAGCGGGTGCCGAATTCCGCCGAAAGATGATCGATGAGCGCGCGGATCCGCCGGGTCAGGTGTCGATTGGGCGGATAAAGGGCGTATACGCCAAAATCGTTCGAGGGATAATCGGGAAGGACTTCTTCCAGATCACCTTTTTCAAGCGCGTTTTCAACGATATAGAGCGGTGCACGGGTAACGCCGAGACCGCCGATGGCCATGCGGGCCAGAGCGCCGGGCGAATTTGCCTGCACGGTCGCATTGATCCTGACAATCTGCTCGGAGCCTTGCGCATGAAACCGCCAGATGTTCATCTCCGACTGGTTGGAATAGATCAGGCAGGCATGGGTTGTCAGGGCCTGCGGCGTTTGCGGACGCCCGTGCCTGTCCAGGTAGTCGGGCGAGGCGCACAGGATCAACGGCATGTCGGAGAGTTTGCGGGCGATCAGCGCTGAATCCTTCAGATCACTGATGCGAATGGCAAGGTCGAGACCTTCCTCGACGACGGCCACACGGCTGTCGGTGAGTTTCAGGTCCAGTTCGATATCCCGGTGCTGTCTCAGGAACGGCACAAGGGCTTCCGTCAGCCGGGTGCTGCCGAAAACCGTAGGGGCGGTCATGCGTATGGAACCCGCCAGGGAACCCTGCCGTTCCCTGACCAGTGAATCGAGATCGTCAATCTGCTCGAGGATGGACCGGCAGCGATCCAGATAGGCATTTCCGACGTCCGTCAGCGCAACACTCCGGGTCGTCCGGTTGAAAAGCTGCGTCTGCAGCCGGCTCTCCAGTTGCTGAACATATTTGCTGACCAGCTTTGTCGAGATACCTAGCCGCCGTCCGGCGCCAGTAAAGGATTGTTCCGCTGCAACCGCAACGAAGGCTCGCATGGTTTCGATCTTGTCCACGGCGTCAGATCCTCTCACAGATATTATCCTCAAATCATACATAATCATTGAATGAATTGAAGTATTATCTTCGAATTGGAATAGGTGCATATTGCGAGCAGCGGACCGGGCAGGGTGCTCCGGGTGCCGCCGAACGTCATCCAAATGGAGATCGCAATGTCCAATGCCATTCGCATTCACCGTCATCCGCTGTCCGGTCACGCGCACCGGGCGCAGCTTTTTGCCAGCCTGACCGGCATCAATCATGAGCTTGTCGATGTTGACCTGCTGTCGGGTGAACACAAGAAAGAACCGTTCCTGAGCCTCAATCCCGCCGGCAAGGTTCCGGTTCTGGAAGACGGGGAAGTCGTCGTCGCCGATTCCAATGCGATCCTTGTCTATCTTGCCCGTAAATATGCCCCGGACTGGATGCCGAAAGACACGGTCGGTGAGGCCGAGGTGCAGCGTTTCCTTTCGCTGGCGGCAAACGAAATCGCCAATGGACCGGCGGCAGCCCGCCTGATTACCGTCTTCGGTGCGCCGCTTGATGCGGACCGGGCAAAGACTATCGCAGCCGGTGTCTTTGGCCAGCTGGAGGCTCATCTGGATGGTCGTGACTGGCTGGTCGGAAACCGGCCGTCGGTCGCCGATGTCGCTATCTACAGCTACACGGCGCACGCGCCAGAGGGCAATGTCGGGCTCGACGGCTATCCGAATATCCGCGCGCTCCTGGCCCGTATCGAAGCGCTGCCGGGCTTTGTACCGATGCAGGCCACAAAGGCCGGATTGGCCGCCTGATCCGGAGATACGGGCACAATCGAGGAAGAGGCGGTCATGCGCCTCTTTCCCGAAGATTGCATTTCGACAATCCAAACCAGTGGCGGACAAAATGACCAATACAGCCAGGAAACCGGCTTCCAGCGTGGACGTCAGGATCGTGAACGCTTTTGTCAGAGATGGAGAAGGCGGCAATCCGGCAGGCGTTGTGCTTGACGCCGATCATCTCAGCGAAGCAGACATGCAGGCAATCGCAGCCGGAACGGGTCTTTCAGAAACGGCTTTCGTATCCGGATCGGACATTGCGGACTTCAAACTGGATTTCTTTACGCCTACCCGGCGGATTGCCCATTGCGGCCATGCGACTGTCGGTACGTTTTCCCTGCTTGCCTCTCTCGGCAGGGTAGGTGAAGGCGCAAGTTCGAAGGAAACGGTTGATGGGCCGCGTGCGATCGAGATCAGGCACGGTGCCGCCTTCATGGAGCAACTTGCCCCTGCGTATTTCGGAGAACTGGAGTGGGGCAGTGACGCTGTTCGCGAACAGGATGTGCTGACGGCTCTGGGACTGACGCAAGACGACTTGTTGCCGGGTGGAAATCCCGTTGTTGTCGATACCGGGAACCGTTTCTTGCTGGTCGGTGTGAAAGACCCGCACGTGCTGGAACGGATTGCCGAGAACCAGGACCTGATCGAGGCCATCAGCGAAGATCTCGATCTGATCGGCTTTTATCCCTTTGCGTTGCCGGGGGAGGGAGAGATCACCGCAACAACGAGGATGTTCGCACCGCGCTACGGCATTCGCGAGGAAGCTGCCACGGGTATGGCGGCAGGACCGCTCGCCTGTTTGCTTCATGACCGGTTCGGGGTCAGCGCGTCGCGCATCCTGATCGAGCAAGGCAGGTACATGACACCGACTTCTGTCAGTTTGCTGGATGTCCGGCTTTCCCTCCAAAACGGTGCGATTTCCGGCCTGATGGCTGGCGGTTACGGCAAGGTCGTGCGGGAGCAGACAGTCAGCTACTGACGACGCCGGTTCAGACCAAGGCCAATCCCGGGCAACAGGTTCGTGGCAAGACAAAAGGAATGATCCAATGAAAGCGATAGATTTGCCTGGCGTCAGAGAACAGGACGCCACTCCGTTTCATGAAGGTGAAATCGCCATTCAGGAACGCATGGGAGAGCGCGACATCGAGACCTGGGCAAAAAGGGCAATCCGGCCGTTCATGCCGGACCAGCATCGGACTTTCTTTGCCGCGCAGCCGTTCCTGATTGTTTCCGCACGAGACCGGTCAGGTCGCCCTTGGGCAACATTGCTTGAAGGTGAGGCCGGCTTCATTTCTTCCCCGGATCCGGAGAGCCTGGAAATCAACGCGAAACCGGTCAGCGGGGATGCATTGGAACATGCATTCGATGTTGCAGCCGATATCGGTATCCTCGGCATCGAGATGGCGACCCGCCGCCGGAACCGTGTGAATGGACGGGTCGGTGGAAACGGCGCGTCGGGGATCAGGTTTGAAGTGGGACAATCCTTCGGCAATTGCCCGCAATACATCCGCGAGCGGGACTACTGGTTCACCTCCGAACCTGTGGCCGGGACCGCCAAACGCGGCAGGCAACTCACCGAAAGCCAGATTGAGTGGATCAGGGCGGCAGACACTTTTTTCATCGCGTCCGGACACAATGGCGCACGCGACCATGTCGCGAACGGTATGGACGTTTCGCACCGTGGCGGCGACCGGGGTTTCGTGGAGGTGCTGAGCGACACGCAAATCCGGTTTCCGGATTATGCTGGCAACCGCCACTACAACACACTGGGCAATATCCTGCTCGATGGCCGGGCCGGATTTCTGTTCCTTGATTTTTCGACCGGAAGCCTGTTGCAGATAACGGGCAGGGCGACGATCGATTTCGGTTCAGAAGAAGTCGTCCGATTTCCCGGCGCGCGTCAGCTGGTGTCGCTGGAGATCGATGAAATTGTCGAGCTGTCATCAGCACTCAGACTGCGCTGGCAGGAGGATGCAGGGTCTGCTCGATCCTTGCGCCTCGTTGAGAAAACGGCAGAAAGCGCCGACGTGTCGTCCTTTGTGTTCGAAGCGCGCGACGGCGGACCGTTGGCTTCCTTCAAGGCCGGACAGCATTTGCCGATCGAGTTGAGGGTTCCTGATGCTGATACAAAGGTCCAGAGAACGTACTCGCTTTCCGGTTCACCGCTGGAGGATCGATACAGGATCTCCGTCAAACGGGAAGCGCGTGGACTGGCATCCGGTTTTCTGCACGACCGGCTGGAGGTCGGTACGATCCTGGAAAGCCGGAAACCGGCCGGAGACTTCGTGCTGTCGGATGGTGATGGTCCGCTCGTTCTTGTCAGCGCCGGGATCGGGGTCACACCGATGTTGAGCATGTTGCATCAACTGGCCGCTGAAAAGAGCGAACGAGACGTCCTGTTCGTGCATGGCGCCCGGGATGGGGACCAGCATCCGTTCCGCGACGAGGTTGCGCGACTGGCCGAAGCAGCAGCAAATATCAAAACCCGCATTCTTTACAGTCGACCGTCTCCTAACGATGAACAAGGCAGGGATTACGATGAAACCGGCAGGATCTCGGCAGATTTCCTGATCCGGCTGATGCCTGTCCCTGACGCAGATTTTTACCTTTGCGGTCCCGCGGGTTTTCTTGCCGAGCTGAAGGACGATCTGGAAAACATAGGTGTCGCGGACGGGAAAATCCATTTCGAAACGTTTTGATCATGATTGGCTGGTGCATGGTGTGGACGGTTCTCAGCCGGAAGCATCCGGACCGGCCACCAGGGGCCGAATTGGCCGAAACCGGCCGTCATTCAGTCCTGATGAAAAAATCTGCATCAACGGTCAATTTCCGCTTGCGCGAAACACCAAACTACCGCATATAGCGCCTGCCCAAATTCGCACGTGCCCGAGGTCGTTCATGGGATGCTACTAAAGACATCTCTTAAGGGGCCGCTGCCACTAAAACCGCCAAGGGGCGGGCAGCAGATCCGTACGGCTTAAAGCAACGACGTAAGAGGGCTTTTTTGGTCTCTGCCGGGGTATCCAACCTCCGGCGTCACTGAAGAGGCACTTGTTACATCCTTGCCCGACGTGCGGCTCGGTATCTCCGATCCAATCAACGGCATTCCCGACGCGGGAAAGCATCGCGTGCATTTCAAATGCCGTGATCGCCCAACCGTCGCTGCGGTCAACCCGGCCTCCGGTTCCATCCCGGGGGAGGCCCGGTGCGTATTGCAGCACCCTGCGACGTGAACTGCAGCACGCCAAACGGAGTTTGCGTGTCTGCGGCCTGATTTGAAAGGGGAGATCCCCATGAGCGAGCGCATCCGCGACTTCCTGCGCCGACGCGACGACGACGGACCCTGCGTTGTTGTCGATCTCGATATCGTGAGCGACAACTTCCAGGCTTTTGCAAGGTCATTGCCGGACACTTCGGTCTATTACGCCGTGAAAGCGAACCCTGCACCGGAAATCCTCTCCCTGCTTGAGAGCCTTGGTTCCTCCTTCGATTGTGCCTCCGTTGGTGAAATCGAACTGGTGTTGGCGACCGGTGCGTCGGCCGACCGTATTTCCTATGGCAACACCATCAAGAAGGAGAGGGACATTGCGCGTGCCTTTGAACATGGCGTCCGGCTCTTCGCAGTCGACTGCATTGAAGAAGTCGAAAAGATCGCCCGGGCTGCTCCCGGGTCGAAAATCTTCTGCCGGGTCCTTTGTGACGGTGTCGGTGCCGAGTGGCCACTCTCCCGCAAATTCGGTTGTGATCCCGAAATGGCGACCGACGTCCTAGAATACGCGCACAGGCACGGCCTCACTGCATACGGGGTTTCCTTCCATGTCGGTTCCCAGCAAGCAAATCTCGAAGCCTGGGATTTCGCTCTCGCCATGGCGGCAGGTGTCTTCCGCGAAATGGCGCTGCGCGGTATCGAGCTGAAAATGGTCAACATGGGTGGTGGTTTCCCGACCCGCTACCTGAAAGACGTCCCGGGTGTGCCGCGCTATGGCGAGGCAATTTTCCAGGCGCTGTGCCGGCATTTTGGCAACCAGCTTCCGTCGACGATTATCGAACCGGGCCGGGGCATGGTCGGCAACGCCGGCATGATCGAAGCCGAAGTGGTGCTGATTTCCAGGAAGTCCGCTCAGGACGACATGCGCTGGGTCTATCTCGACATCGGCAAGTTCAACGGTCTTGCCGAGACCATGGACGAGGCCATCCGCTACCCGATCCGCACGCCTCGCGACGGCGACAGGACGACACCGTGTGTTCTGGCCGGACCGACCTGCGACAGTGTTGACGTTCTTTATGAAAAGACGCCGTACCAATTGCCGGTCAGTCTTTCCATCGGCGACAAGGTGCTGATCGAAGCCTGTGGTGCCTACACGACAACCTATTCGTCGGTTGGCTTCAATGGATTTGCGCCATTGGCGTCTCACGTCATCTAGGACGAACCGAAATGATCACCATTGTTGACGAGGCGCTGGAACACTTCAGCGCCCGCGAGGCTTTGCTTGACCTCGGTTTCGGAGAGGATCGTTACCTGAAAACGTGCGAGCGGCTTCGCGCGGGCAGGATACCGGTGTTTGCGTATGTCGCACTTGATGAAGCAGGCAAGCTCGCTGGAACCGTTCGTCTCTGGTCCGTGCAGGACGAGGGCGGTCAATCAAGCCTGCTGCTCGGACCACTGGCCGTTGCGTCAGAATTCAGAGGCAGAGGGGTCGGTGACCGGTTGATGCGCCACGCGCTCAACCAGGCGTCAACGCATGGTCACGGGTCGGTGGTTCTTGTCGGCGATCCTGCATATTACGAGCGGTTCGGTTTTTCGTCGGGCAAGCTGGCTCGGGTCATCTTGCCAGGACCAGTGGATCACCTTCGCTTTCTTGGAGTGGAACTTCTGCCCGGACAGCTTGCAGAAATGAATGGTGTGTTGAAGGCGTCAGGGGACTTCCAGGTCAATGCATCCGGAACAGCAGATCCGTCCCGGGGCGTCGAGCCAAGCCCGGCAGAACAGGTGATTTTCCATCAAGAAAAATGCGGGTCAAAGGCTTGAATTCCATTCAAAAACGGGTCACTTCTAGAGCAAAGCGCAATAAGTGCGCTTCTGTTTGAAAAGCTATTTCTTGAGCCCTACCTTTTGACGACACAATTGGCGGCAGAAAAGACCGGAGTTTAGAAAATGACCGACGAATCCAACGGCGGCACGCCGAAAAAGCCGGCCACAAGGGCAAACACGAAACGGACGCAGGCAGAAGCCAAACCAACCACCGCAAAGGCCTCATCAACAAAATCAACGGCTCCCAAGTCCACACGCTCCAGATCGAGTGCCGCGAAGGCCAAACCTGCCGCTGACAGGCCTGCAGCCTCCAAGATGGCGACGAAACCGGCAACATCTAAACCGCGGACCAGATCGGCTGCAACTGCGGCATCTGGTACAAAACCGGCGGCGGCAAAACCGCCCACGACGAAGAGTGCAAAAGCAGCGCCCTCCTCATCCGGAGCGGCCTCGTCCAAAGCAAAGGCTGCCGGAAAGTCTGCCGCGTCCAGATCTTCAGCGAAGACGGCGGCAGCCAAACCGGATGCAACACCATCCAAAGCTGCTGCAAGAAAGCAATCGACCGCAAAGACTATCAGCAAAACCGCAGCACCAAAACAGACGGCAGCAAAAACCACGGCCAATACTGCAGCTGCAAAGCCAGCGGCGGCCGCGTCGAAACCTGTGGCCAGAAAACCGTCGACAGCGAAGCCTGCCTCGAAGTCCAAAGCGACAAAACCGGTGACGGCAAAACCTGTTGCCAAAACCACGGCAGCAAAACCTGCAGTGGGCAAGGCCGCGCCGAAGAGTGCGGCGGTGAAACCCGCAGCAGCCAAGTCCGCCCCAAAGACCAGAGCAGCGAAGCCTGCAACGGCCAAAGCGGCAGCAAAGACCGCGGTAGTGAAACCTGTAGCAGGTAGGGCAGCTCCGAAGTCCGGAGCAGCGAAACCTGCGGCAGCCAGCAAAGCCGCACCAAAGAGCAGGGCGGCAAGACCCGCTACTGCCAAAGCGGCTCCCAACAGCGCAGCAGCAAAACCTGCAGCAAGCAGGGCGACCCCGAAGAGCCCTGCAAAACCGGCCGCAAGCAAACCTGCCGCAGCACGCAAAGCAACTGCCAAGCCCGTGGCTTCTAGGCCTGGTGCACCAAAACCCTCGGCCGCACGGGCGACTACCAAACCTTCCGAGAAAAAACCTGCGACAGCGCGTAAAGCACCGGCAGGGAAAGCAGCTCCCAAGGCCACGGTGAGCTCAAGTGCATATCCGGTTCACGGAACGATCACCGGACCTGTGGTCATGATCGGGCTCGGTTCCATCGGCAAGGGGACGCTCCCGCTGATCGAACGTCACTTCAAATTCGACAAGTCACGCTTTTCGGTGATTGATCCTGTCGACACGGATGCCAAACTGGTGACGGATCGGGGCTACAAATTCCATAAAGTTGCTCTGACACCGGACAACTTCAAGGACATCCTGACGCCTCTGGTCACCGAGGGGGAGGGGCAGGGCTTCGTTGTGAACCTGTCGGTCGACACCTCTTCGCTTGATCTCATGAAACTGTGCCGGAAACTCGGTGTCCTCTACATCGACACCGTCGTCGAGCCGTGGCTCGGCTTCTACTTTGATGAAAATGCTCCTGCCGCCGATCGCACGAACTACGCATTGCGCGAAACCGTCCGCAAGGAAAAGAAGAAGAAACCTGGCGGCACGACGGCTGTCTCCTGCTGCGGCGCAAATCCGGGCATGGTTTCCTGGTTCGTCAAGAAAGCGCTTGTCGACGTGGCCACTGAAACCGGCATCAAGTTCAAGGAGCCAGCCGACCGCAAGGGTTGGGCGAAGCTGATGAAGAAGGTCGGCGTCAAGGGCATCCACATTGCCGAGCGCGATACGCAACGGGCCAAGGAGCCGAAGCCGCCGAACGTGTTCTGGAACACCTGGTCCGTCGAAGGCTTTCTGTCCGAAGGCTTCCAGCCCTCCGAGCTTGGCTGGGGTACGCACGAGAAGTGGAAACCGGCAAACGCCAAGGGCCACAAGAAGGGCTGCAATGCGGCGATCTATCTCGAGCAGCCGGGGGCCAACACGCGGGTGCGCACATGGTGCCCGACACCCGGGGCGCAGTTCGGTTTCCTTGTGACCCACAACGAGGCCATTTCGATTGCAGATTTCTTTACGCTGGAGGACGGCAGGAAGGTCACCTACAGGCCGACCTGCCACTATGCCTATCACCCGGCCAACGACGCGGTTCTTTCCCTGCATGAGCTTTTCGGTGCAGCAGGCAAGGTACAGGACAAGCTTCATGTTCTGGAGGAAGATGAAATCCGGGACGGTATCGATGAGCTCGGCGTTCTTCTCTATGGTCACAAGAAAAACGCCTACTGG
>NZ_KI928931.1:152579-179435 GCF_000521215.1 Labrenzia sp. DG1229
CCTGGATGAGGAGTTCAGCATGACATAGACGGCTTCGGCGAAGAAAGACGCATCGCACTGGTCTTTCGTGAGCGCATTCCAGTCGGTTCCAATGGTCGGATAACCAAGACGCTCCTCCGGCATCGGTCTTCCGGGACGGGTTACATAGATCGACGGCAGCGGGGAAGCGTAAGCATCTATGACGGCACGGCCAAGTTCTCGTGACGTGCGATAGAGCAGGAGCGTGGCCGCTAGATCATCGGTACCGTTGATGACCACGTCAGCCTTCGAGACAAGCTCGGTGGCGCTTTGAGTCCAGTTCTGGTCGTAGACGTCGATATTGGCATCGGGATTGATGTTGAGGCACTGGGCCCTTGTTGCTTCGGCCTTGTCCCGGTCCAGGTGATCAAGATTGGCGAAGACCTGGCGGTTGAGATTTGACGTCTCGAAGGAGTCAAGGTCCGCGAGGATAAGGTTCCCGACGCCGGCACGAATGATCGACTGGATCGCAGCTCCACCCATTCCGCCTGTCCCGCACACGAAAACGCAGGCCTGTTTCAACAACCGCTGTTCGGCTTCGGTGACAAATCCGATGTTCCGGGTGGTGAATTCCGAGTAGGTGAATGTCATCGTGCCCGCAGTAGACCGTAGTCTTTTTCTGAATTGAACCAATGCGCCGCGGGAAGAAATACACGCCGCGCAAATACCAGGGTGCCCAGCGCCACCAGCTGCATCAAAGATCCTCTGGGAACCGCGCGCGACACGTACCGCTGAGCTGCAGCCAGATCGATCAGACCAATCTGCAAGACATCGTCTCCACGATCGTAGTCGAGTTCGTTTCGACACCAGGTGTTGTAACTTTCGTCACGATGCCTGGTGGTTTGTTCGATTGTTTTTTTCTAAGTCGTCAGATCCACCGGTATAGGCATTGCGAATGACAAATCGGTTTTCGTCGAAATCCGCGTCAGCGCCCACACCAAACACATGACGGTGGTTCAGCATGATATCGCGGGCAATCAGGATTTTTCGGAAATCGCTCGGTTCTGGTTCTTCAGGGCTCGGGCACACTTCGGAAAACGTCTCGCAAACCATGCCGACCACTGCCGGGACCTGTGTGACATTGGAGACATAAAGCGGCCGCAAGCCACCGCGTATGAAGAGCAGGAGACATGTCAGTCCGTATAGGATCCAGGAAAGCCCTTTCTGCCGTTCCTGCGGATCTATCATGACCAGACCAAGGTGAATGATCCGGCATCTTGAGGCTGACAGATTGCAGTCCATCAATGAGAGAGCGTTGAAGGCAACGGGTTTGCCGTCCGTGGTTCGCCTTACCAGCGTTACGATCGCATTTTCGAGACGCTCCCGGTCGCCTGACAACACTCCGTAGTCAAGTGCTCCGGTTTCAAGTGTAGCCGTTGCGATCCCGGTCAGGTCCGACCGGAGCTTCTCCAGACGGTCAGCGGTCATCCACCGGCCCGGACGTTCGACGATTTCAACGGTATTGGTGCCGCTCTGGAACGACACATCGAGATAGTCCTTACTGACAGCTTTGGCGATCAGCCTCATCAGCAATCTCTCATGGCTGCCCTGTGCGTTGTGAAACGCTTCAGCAAGCCTTTTATCCCGTTACCATCGTACCGGGACCAGTTGCACCTTCAGTCAGATGGACCGCAAGATCTGAAAATTCAATGAAGATGCCAAGAAATGCCGTGTGTTCAGCCGGATTGTCAGGAAGCGACAGGCGGGCACGAACTACTCTGTTCGGCTCTCGACTTGAGGCCCTGAAGGCTTTGCATCGTGTTTGGATTGCCCGGCAGGACGAAACTCTGTTCCAGCGCGGTACGCACGTTGTTGATGACGGCAAGATCCTGTACCGCGAGGGTCTGGCACTGGTTTCCGGTGAAACGCACACGGATACGGATCACCCTGTCGCCGTTGTCGGAAGGTCCGAATTCTGAATCCAAAGCGGGGTTCTCGCCGGCCATCGGACGCTCCAAAACAATCATGTTCGGTTGATCCTGCAGCACCACCGTCCCTCTTTCCTTTGCGCTGGAGACCAGGGCACCGCGAACGGTAACCGGGTCCGCCGCAATATTCACGCTCTGGGCCCCTGCGGGAACATCCAGTCTCGGCTGATCACCGAGAGAGGCCGACCGGTTCGAACCGGACTGGCATGCAGCAAGGGTTAGGGCGCAAATGCTGAAGATTACTGTATGTCGCATCGGGTGGTCCACAGTCCAAAGGGGTTTCAAAGGTCCGGTATTAACCGTGTTTTAGTCCAGGTCCAACCTCAGACACAACAAGTCAGAATCTCTTCCTGTCCCATGTCTCAAGTCTTCTACAAGAGTGCTAACGAAACCTTGTGGCAAAGACCGGGCAGATTTCCAACTAAAACTGGTCGCCCGTGTTGAAGCCGCCGCCGCCAAAACTGCCGCCTCCCTTGAAGCCTCCGCCGCCGAATTGTCCGCCAGATCCTGAAGACCGGCGACCCGAGCGTCCGAAACCACCCATGGATTTCGGCAATCCGGACCCATTGGGAAAGGCGACCTTGCGGCCGCGCGGTTTCCGGCGACGATGCGATCGTTCCGCTCGCGCCCAGTAGTCGGCACCTGTGATGGCGCCTTTGACAAGTTCGCCGAGCAGAACCGTGGTGAGCTTGTCATCGGAAAATGTCGATTCCCAGCTACCGTAGCCTTTCGACCGAAAGCGCTTGATGACATCAGCGAGTTCCGCTCTCCGGCGGCTGATGTCACGCTGCAATTCGCGGTCCTGCCGGATTTCCCGGGCAACCTGCTCGACACGCTCCCTGAAGTCCTCTATGCGCTGGACGATCTTCTCGTCCTCCGGAGAGGGGGTGTCCATTGCTGCTCGCCACAGGTCATTGAGATCGTCGGCCTTCAGGGATTCCGACAAAAACTCCTCGGCTTTCTGAAAATCGGCATCCTCGCCGCTGGAGAATTCCGCGAGTGCGCCAGCGAGTGTTTCAATCTGACGGTCAAGTTTTTCAAGGTCCGTGTCGATCTGCTCGATCTCGTCGCTATAGCCTTCGATAGATCCGACCAGATCCGTGCCTGCAGCATCGGTCATGGCATTGCGGCTGAATTCGGCAAGCTTTTCTTCTTCCTGCGCGGCAATCTCGGCGCAACGTTCAGCATGTCTTGCCATGCGGTCGGGAATGCCTGTCAGCATGGAGTAGTTTGCCCGCGCATCATCATAGCGGATCAGTCCGGCAACCCAACGGTCAAGTGACCTGGTCAGTCCTCTGTGATTGTAGTCAGGCGTCCCGTAGCCGCGCTGCCACAGATAAACAAAAAGCGGATCGGCATCATAGGCTTTGCCCTTCTGCTCCTGGTCCTGCCGGGCTGTACGCGCCTTTTCGGCCGCAGCCTCAGCGGTCGCATTAGTCTGTTCTGCGGTTTCGCGCTGTGCCAGGTAAGCACCGTCGTTTTCCAGACGGCCGTCGACCGTTTCCATCAGGTCGTCCATCTGGTTTTCTGCCGTGTCGCGCGACGTGTCCAGCTCCTGGCGTTGCCTGTGTTTCTGGTTCCGTTCGGATTCAGACTGGCGAAGCTGTTCGCTCAGAACCTTGTAATCGTCGCTGCGCTTGTCGAGCAGGCGTCTTGCCTCACGAGCGGCACTGTCGAGGCGCGTGTTAAGTGTTCCAGCCGCATCAGTGTCCAGACGAAATCGGGCGAGGTCACGATAGGCCTCGCTTTGCCGTTCCTGAAGATCCGTCACTGAACGCGTCGAACGTTCGATGCGCTTGCTCAGCTCCGCTTCTTCCCGGCGAAGATCTGCCATGGACTGCTCAATCGTGCCGAGTGTTTGCCGTCCTGTCAGCATGAGATGTCCTCCGGCGAGAATGACGGCTTAACCTGCGTTACCATGTCGTAATCGCTCCGTCCTGAACACCGCTGCGCCATTTGACATCGAGTTCGCCACGCCGTTTTTGACCGAGAACTCCCTTTTGAACAATGCCGTCTTCGATCTTGTCGCGCCGTACAGCGTCATAGATCGCCTCCGATACCCGTTGGCCCCATTTGTCAACGGATTCGGACTTACCCGTTTCTTCAGACTGGATGGTCTGCTTGAGAGCATTTCCGTCCGGATCGATGGCTTCCACGACAATGTAGAAATTCTCGCTGTTCGGATTGGCTTCCGGTATACGTGTCAGGCCGGTCGGTTCGCCCTCGCGCGAGACGATCTGGACCTCAAACACCTGCTGAAGCCGTCCGGCGAGTTGGCGCAGATCCGCTTCCGCCTTGAAGGCCGCTTCATTCTTGCCATCCTCCAGCGCAAGCCGGCCATCCGCAGCAAGCGAGTTTGCCTCGGCTTCAACCTCGGTATTTTCGGTCAGCGTCTCGACGCGCTCCACGAGTTCGGTGAACGTCGCTGGAAGAGCTTCAAGCCGCGCGGTCAGCTCCGCTTCGGCGCGTTGCTGCGGCATGATGACAAGAAAATACCAGGCTGCGATGACCACAAAAAGCACGGCGGCGGCTGCCGCAAGCCACTTGGACCAGGTCCCTCTGGAGATGTAGATCATCGCCAGCGTGCGCTGAAGTCCAGTCTTGGGCGGCGAATAGACGAAGCGGTCGCGCTTGAGGTCTTCGACACCGGCTTTCAGGATGTGCTCGGGGACCTCGATACCTTGCGAGGCATACACATGACGCAGCCGTTCGACCATCGCGGCGTCACGCTCATCCGTCTTGAGCTCCCGCGCAACCTGACCTTCTTCGTGACGCAGCGTATCCACCACGTCCATCACCATCATCAAATCGTCGAGAGGCGCGTCGGATTTGTCAGTCCTGCTTGCCATCAATACCTGTCTTCTTGCATCGGTCGGGCCGGTCGCTTGCCGGCCCGATAAAGTCATTCGTGATCAGAGACCCTGACCCTGTGCAGTCAGTTTTGCCAGCCGGCGCTTGCCTTCTTCGACCGCGTTGCGAATTTCCTCGGAATTCTTGGTCGACATGTCCCGCATTTCGGAAATGATCTCGCGAGACTGGACCTGGAAATTCACCACGGAATCGACCAGTTTTTTCACTGATGCTGCGGCGACGGTCGGGCCATAGCCCGCCTTGAGGGCTTCTTTTTGCACGGCGTCGCCGATTTCGGCCAGAGTTTCGAGGCTCTTGTTGATGCCTTCCTTCATGGCATTCAACGTTTCGGTGGACTCGTGCAGACCCTGCAGTCCGGTAAAGGAGGCGTTGAGAGCTGTCAGGACGGATTCGTTTGTTGAAAAGAAGCTGACGGACTGCGCGTAAACGCGTTCCTTGGCGTTGGTGGTCTGCACGAGGCGCGCCATGATCACTTCCGAGGTGTTGTAGCCCACGGTCAGGTTGTCGGAAAGGTCCTTGGCAATTTGATAGCGCTTTTCCTCGTCCTGCATCTCGCGCATGCGTTCGTCACGAGTGAGCTCCAGCCGTGCCTTTTGTGCCGGATCGTCACCGGTATAGCCTTCCACTTCCTTGGAAGCGGCTTCCAGCGCGTGTTTTTTACCATTCAGTTTTTCGGTTGCCATGTTCAGCAACTCAAGCGCTGTCACTTCGGCCTGTTTCAGGGCGCCGCGAAAGTCGCGATATGAGTCCAGGATTGTCTGCTCGCGCTCGATCTGGTCCTTGGTCGCAAGGGCGACTTCCTTGTACGTCCCGCGAATATCCTGAAACCGGTCAGAGATGGTGCCCCGGCGCATGTCGCGCCATTTGTTCGACAGGTTTTCCGTGAAGGAGATCTTGCCGTCTGCCAGCTGATCCACCAGCGACTTGGCGTCGTCCCTGATGGAATTGAAGGCGTTGGTGATTTCCTCATATCGCTCACCGATATCCATCTGCTGGACCTGCGTGCGGACAACCTCGTTGAAATTGGAAGCCTGGCTGAGCGTGCGCGAGATGACCAGCACCTTGTCGGGAGACAGCTCCGAAATCTGTTCAAGAAGCGCGTTGATAGGTGCGTCCGCTTCGGATTCCGGCGTAATTCCAATATCGCGCAGTGTCGACAATGCGCGATCGAGATACTGAAGCGGCGAGAAGCTTCCCGCCGGCGTTGCTGCCGTTCCGGTGGTTTCCGGTGTTGACGCGTCAGTCATTTTCGAGCCTCCTGTGCGAAACGGCTTTTACAAATGGTGAGGGCACATTCCCTGAGGTTCGCCCTGCCGTCCCGTTGACAATCATATGCTGCAAGTAAGGGCAGGCTAACGCCGCTCTGTCAACGGCTTAGCGTCGGTTGCCAGGAATTTTGCCGCCGGTCACAATCTGCGCGCACACAACCCACAGGCGACAATTGCGACGGCGTCATATCGAACGACCGGGATTGTCAAAAGGGATCAGGTGTCTCTGCTGCTCCGATTGTGAAACCGGGTTGGATTTCAGCCAAGATTGGCAGCGATCTTTGCCGCCAGCCGCGCGTTGTTACGCACCAGGGCGATGTTGGTGTCGAGGCTCCTGCCATCGGTCAGCTCAAGAATTGCACCGAGGACAAAGGGAGTGACGTCCTTGCCCCTGATTTTTTCTCTTTCGGCCTTTTTGATTGCTGCATCAATGTACCCGGACATTTCATCGCGCGGGATCTCGTCAGCTTTCGGAACCGGATTGGCTATGAGTACGCCGCCGTGATCAGTGAATTTGGCACGCATATTCAAAAGCCGGCCGATTTCACTTGCCGAGTTCAATGAATAGGGAGCGACAAGTCCACTGTTGCGGGACCAGAAAGCCGGAAGCTCTTCTGTTCCATAGGCGATTACAGGAACGCCTTTCGTCTCCAGTACCTCGAGTGTTTTCGGAATGTCGAGCAGCGCTTTTGCTCCCGCACTGACAACACAGACAGGCGTCCTTGCAAGTTCGTCGAGATCGGCAGAAACATCAAAGGTTTCTTCGGCGCCCTTGTGAACGCCGCCGATGCCGCCAGTTGCAAAAACCCTCACGCCGGCGAGGTGCGCGGCCATCATCGTGGCTGCAACGGTCGTAGCTCCAAATCGGCCTGTCGCCAAAGCAAAAGTCATGTCTGCCCGTGAACACTTCATGACGTCGTCCGCCTGTGCGAGACGATCGAGGTCCGCATCGCTCAGACCAACATGAAGCTTGCCGTCCATGATGGCGATTGTCGCAGGTACGGCGCCTTCCGCGCGAATATCGGCTTCAACCTGCCGCGCGGTTTCGACGTTGCGGGGAAACGGCATGCCGTGAGTGATGATTGTCGATTCCAGCGCAACAACGGGTTTGGCCGATGCCAGGGCCTCGCGGACTTCGTCGCTATAGACAATCAAGTTTTGGACGGCGGCAGCGTTGGAAGGTTGGGTCACGTTGTGAGGCCTTTATTGTTGAGGCTGTCCCATCCAAATTCGTTCGGGACGCGAGTTGAGCGCCTTATAGGGAGATCGTGGCGTTGCGCCAAGGCTACAATTTGTCCGGTTGGTCAAAAAGTTCGAGATTTTGCCAGGACAAATCGCCGGCAAGTGCACCGGTGGTTCTCAGGGTCAGTGCCGCTGCCGACAATCCGAAACGCGTCGCATCGTGAAGTTCATATCCTCTTGCCAGTGCTGCGATCGTTCCGGCGGTCAAGGCGTCACCAGCGCCGGTCACATCCACGATTTCGGCTGTAGGAGGAGCGAAGCTGTGCAGCGTATCCCGGGAAAATACCCGCAGGTCGCCGCAACCATCGGTCAGGATGAACGACTTCAGGCCGCTGTCGATCAATGCCAGCGCCAACGCTTCGGAGGGTGTCTCGAAAGGCCTGTGAAGGAGAGATGCTGCTTCGCTTCTATTGAGTGTGAGGCAGTCGAGACCCTTCAGAACGGGTCTGAGACGCGGTGCCTTTGCGTCCGAGACGGCGTTGGCGATGACAAAATGACCGCCGATACGTTCGATGGTGCGGAGCAGCATCGCTTCGGACATGTTCGCGTCAAGAAACCAAAGCGCTTGTCCCGCCGAAACTTTTGTTTCCTTGTCCAGGAGAGTGTCGAAAAGATCGTCCGGTGCTTCGGACAAGACACGATCGTCGACGCAGGCCGCGGCAAGTTCTCCGCCAGGGTCATGGAAAGCGAGATATTGTCCTGTCGAGTATTCCAGGCGCTGCACCAGCTTCAGACGAAGTCCTTCCCGTGTCAGCTGATCTTCAAGCATATGAGCTGCACCGTCTCCACCGACCGCTCCGACCAATGTCGTTTCAACACCAAGCTGCGAAACGGCACGGGCGATGTTGGTGGCAACGCCACCCGGTTTGGCGCTGAAGCGGGCAGGGGTCGATGTCTCGCGGTGAATTTTGGCGACCGCATGTGCGATCGTATCGTAGTGAACCGCACCGATGGAAACCAATCGATATTCGGGTGTGGAGAACACAGGTATGGCACTTCCGTTTAGAGCAGGCCGGTCTCATGACCGGAACCGGGAAAACCTGCGGGCTAACAGATCATCCAGACTGCGGCAACCTGTTCGGCGGGTGACGCGATTCTGCCGGAAGACAGAATCACGATATGTTTCCATTCTTTTCTAACGCAACGGTATCTTAATTGGCAAAAATGAGAACATATTGGAAACAAAGTATATTTTCCATATTAAAACCAAACAGTTTGTGGTTCTTGTATAATGAGAACAAATAGTGTACAAACCCATCCATTGAAACAACGCGTCCGTCGTGGAATAAGGAGCGTAAGCTATGTCGCAAAATACACTTCGTCTCGTAGAAAGCAGCCAGATGGATAAGACAAAAGCGCTGGATGCAGCGCTCAGCCAGATTGAACGCTCCTTTGGCAAAGGGTCCATCATGCGGATGGGGCAGGGACAGGTTGTTGAAGTTCAATCTGTTTCAACAGGGTCCCTGGGTCTTGATATTGCACTCGGGATCGGTGGGTTGCCGCGCGGCCGTGTTGTCGAGATTTACGGCCCTGAGTCTTCCGGCAAGACAACGCTTGCCCTGCATACTGTCGCCGAAGCCCAGAAAGAGGGTGGTATCTGCGCTTTCATAGATGCAGAGCATGCTCTTGATCCTCTCTATGCCCGCAAGCTTGGTGTTGATATCGACAATTTGCTGATATCGCAGCCGGATGCCGGCGAACAGGCTCTCGAGATCGCCGACACGCTGGTCCGGTCGGGCGCGGTCGATGTACTGGTCGTTGACTCCGTTGCCGCTCTGACGCCGAAGGCCGAGCTGGAAGGTGAGATGGGTGACAGTTTGCCGGGCATGCAGGCCCGCCTGATGAGCCAGGCCCTGCGCAAACTCACGGCTTCGATTTCCAAGTCAAAGTGCATGGTCGTCTTCATCAACCAGATCCGTATGAAGATCGGTGTGATGTTCGGGTCTCCCGAAACCACAACAGGTGGTAATGCGCTGAAGTTCTATGCCTCCGTCCGTCTCGACATTCGCCGGATAGGCGCGATCAAGGATCGTGACGAGGTCGTCGGAAACCAGACACGTGTGAAAGTGGTCAAGAACAAGCTTGCCCCTCCCTTCCGGCAGGTTGAATTTGATATCGTCTATGGCGAAGGCGTTTCCAAGATGGGTGAACTCATCGACCTCGGCGTCAAAGGCAATGTTGTCGAAAAGTCCGGTTCCTGGTTCTCCTACAACAGCCAGCGCCTCGGTCAGGGCAGGGAGAATGCCAAGCAGTTTCTGAAGGACAATTCGGAAATTGCCGAGGAAATTGAACTGGCCATCCGCCAAAATGCGGGCCTGATTGCGGAAGCGATCATTGACCCTGAAGCGGCTGAAAGCGCTGATGAGTTGATTGAAGATCAAGGCTAAGATATTGTTTTTGCATACTTAGTATCGGTGACTTGCGCGATTTGATAGAGGCTTTCTCCTGTTTCGGAGAAAGCCTTTTTCATTGTCTCTCGGAAAAGGACCAGCCCTTATGGAGTGCTCTGACTTTGTCAGGACGTGCTCAATTGCTGGACAGGGTTTGAGGTCAAAGTTAAAAGGCAGTTCCGGTGCGGACCCTGAAATGGGGCCTTCGCACCTTTAGATTTTCAATTGGCCCGAATTACCAAGGGCAGGCACTGATGTGAGACCCGAATGACCGGCGTAAATGAAATCCGTTCTACCTTTCTGGACTTTTTCAAGAAAAACGATCACGAAGTGGTTGAGTCCGGACCGCTGGTTCCGCGCAATGACCCGACCCTGATGTTCGCGAATGCGGGCATGAACCAGTTCAAGAACGTTTTTACCGGGCTGGAAACACGCCCCTATTCGCGCGCTGTGACCGCCCAGAAGGTTGTCCGCGCCGGCGGGAAGCATAACGATCTGGACAATGTCGGTTACACGGCCCGTCACCACACGTTCTTCGAGATGCTCGGCAATTTCTCCTTTGGAGACTACTTCAAGGAAAGAGCAATCGAGCTTGCCTGGAACCTGATCACGAAGGAATACGGGTTGCCCGAGGACCGGCTTCTCGTAACCGTTTATTCTCAGGACGAGGCAGCTGCCGGATTCTGGAAGAAAATTGCCGGCCTCAGCGATGACAGGATTATCCGTATTCCAACGTCGGACAATTTCTGGTCCATGGGTGATACGGGACCCTGCGGTCCGTGTTCGGAAATCTTTTACGACCACGGCGATCATATCTGGGGTGGTCCTCCAGGTTCCGCCGAGGAGGATGGCGACCGTTTCATCGAGATATGGAACCTCGTCTTCATGCAATACGAGCAGACGAGCGATGAACGTCTCGACCTGCCGCGTCCCTCGATTGATACGGGCATGGGTATCGAGAGACTGGCGACCATATTGCAGGGCGTCCACAACAACTACGATATCGACCTGTTCAAGGCGCTGATCGCTGCGTCGGAACATGAAACGAATGTCGAAGCTGCCGGTGCTGCGCTCGGCAGTCATCGGGTGATTGCTGATCATCTGCGCTCGACAAGTTTTCTGATCGCTGATGGTGTATTGCCCTCCAATGAGGGCCGCGGCTACGTGCTGCGCCGTATCATGCGAAGGGGGATGCGCCACGCGCATCTCCTTGGTGCGGCTGAACCCCTCATGCACAAGCTGGTGCCGACACTCGTGCGTGAAATGGGACGTGCCTATCCGGAACTGTCTCGCGCAGAGGACCTGATCACCGAAACGCTGAAGCTGGAAGAGACCCGGTTCCGCAAGACGCTGGAACGCGGCCTTGGGTTGCTCGACACCGCAACGGACGATCTGACGGCCGGTGGCCAGCTTGACGGTGAAACGGCCTTCAAGCTTTACGACACATATGGCTTCCCGCTCGACCTGACACAGGACGCGCTGCGCGCGCGCGACATATCCGTCGATACCGACGGTTTTGATGCCGCGATGGAGCGCCAGAAAGCCGAAGCTCGCGCTGCCTGGTCCGGGGCCGGAGGGGCCGCTACCGAGGCCGTCTGGTTTGCCTTGAAGGAAAAACACGGCGCGACGGATTTTCTCGGCTACGAGACCGAGCGCGCGGAAGGTGTTGTTGTTGCGCTTGCCTCTGAAGATATGGAAATCGAAAAACTGTCCGCCGGTGAAAGCGGCTTCGTCGTTCTGAACCAGACGCCGTTCTATGGTGAAAGCGGTGGTCAGGTCGGTGATACCGGAGAGATGCTTGCAGCCGGTCTGAAAGCTACTGTGACCAACACGCAGAAAAAAGCCGATGGTCTTTTTGTCCACAGTGTCACGGTTGAGGACGGAGAACTCGTCCCCGGCCTGGCTCTGGAGCTGAAGGTCGATCACGCCCGGCGCAGCGCTGTGCGGGCAAACCATTCCGCGACACACCTTGTTCACGAGGCCCTTCGCGAAGTGCTCGGTACGCATGTCGCACAAAAAGGATCTCTGGTTTCGCCGGACCGTTTGCGGTTCGACTTCTCTCACCCCAAGCCGATGGATGACAGCGAACTGGCTACAGTCGAGACCTATGCCAACGAGATCATCCTGCAGAATGCTCCGGTCGAGACACGCCTGATGGCGGTTGATGATGCCATCGAGGCCGGTGCGATGGCGCTTTTCGGTGAAAAATACGGTGATGAAGTGCGCGTTGTCTCGATGGGAACGGCATTGCACGGGTCGCGGGAAGGCAAGCCCTATTCCCTGGAACTTTGCGGCGGTACCCATGTCAAGCGGACCGGCGACATCGGACTGGTGACGCTTGTTTCCGAAGGTGCAGTTGCCGCCGGTGTGCGCCGGATCGAGGCACTTACGGGCGCTGAAGCACGTTCCTATCTTGATGCGCAGGACAAGCGCATGCGCGCAATCGCGGCACTTTTGAAGATCGGTGCCGATGATGTGCCGGCCAGGGTCTCCCAGCTTGTGGATGAACGCCGCAGATTGGAAAAGGAACTTGCTGATGCCAAGAAAAAGCTCGCGATGGGCGGAGGCGGCAACGGATCTGCACCGGTCAAGGAAGCTGGTGCCTTCAAATTGATGGCACGCACGGTTGAAGGCATCAATCCGAAGGACTTGAAGGGCATGGCTGACGAGGCCAAGGCCCAGCTCGGGTCAGGGGTGATCGTACTGATCAACGTCGCCGAAGATGGCAAGGCGGCGATCGTGACCGCAGTCACCAAGGATCTGACGGAAAAGGTGAACGCGGTGGATCTGGTGCGCATCGGATCGGAAGCGCTTGGAGGACGGGGCGGCGGAGGCCGTCCGGACATGGCACAGGCCGGGGGACCGAATGGCGCAAAGGCGGACAGCGCGATTGCGGCGATCGAGACTCACCTGAGCGCAATGTGATTTGGTATCGATGACATTGAGAAATGAAAAAGCGTGCCAACTGGGCACGCTTATTTCATCAGGACTGTAGTGCCGGTCAGTTCAGAGCTGCGGTGACGGCCATCGCGATTGCGGCCAGGAATGTCGACACGATCAGCATTTTCAGCACGATGTGGTGAGGTGACGTCTCCGCTGCGCGGACCTTGTTGGTTTCAATTGTCATAATTCCCTCCTGACGAGTTGTGTCGCCCACATCCATAGAAATGGGGCCTGCGACAAATTTGCCCAATCACGTTCGCGGAACCGGCTCTCACGGATTCGCGCGGTATGCGTGAAGACCCGAACGGATGATTTTGTCCTGAAACGATATTCGGCTATTCATGAAATCGCTGATTTTTCAATACGGAGCGCGCAGTGCAGGACGAAAGTTTCAAACGGGCTCTTTATGAAGTGCTTGAGGACACGGGCAAACGAAAGGTCGCCGCCCGTACCTTGAGTCATTTCCTGATTTTCATGATTTTGCTGAACATAGGTCTGGCGGTGTTGGAAACAGTGCCTCAGGTTCGCACGACATTCGGCCACCATTTGCGGTTTCTTCAGCTCGGCAGCGGATTTATCTTCCTCATAGAGTACATTTTGCGGCTCTATGTTGCCGATCTGCACCCGCCGCTCCGCCGTTATGGTCCGTTGTGGTCTCGTCTGCGTTATGCGGCTCATCCCGATGCGATCATTGACCTGATCGGAGCCCTTCCGCTTCTGTTCGTTCTCTTCCTGCCCAATCAGGCCTTCACAATCGTCGTTATCCTTCGATTGCTCAGGTTCCTGAAACTTGCACGCTATTCACCGGCGCTCCGATCGTTGATTTCGGCGGTCGTCGGTGAGCGAAAGGCACTTCTGGGCTCAAGCATGATCATCAGCGGCGTGATCCTGTTGTCGGCAACCCTCATGTATCTCGTCGAACATGACGTTCAGCCCGAGAAATTCCGTAGCATTCTTCACGGTATCTACTGGGCAATCACGACGATCACGACTGTGGGCTATGGGGACGTGGTACCGGTCAGCAACCTCGGGAAAATCGTTGGCAGTGTAGTCATGCTGATGGGGTATGGCCTGATTGCGCTGCCCGTGGGAATTATCGCTTCCGCATTCGCGCGCGAAATTCACAGCAGGGATTTTGTTGTCACCTGGTCGATGGTCGCTCGTGTCCCGCTGTTCGAAGACCTGAAAGCAACCGAGATCGCAGAAGTTTCAAAACTCCTGCAGGCACAGGCAATTCGCAAAGGCGGGGTAATTGCCGAAAAAGGCGACGTGGCTGACCGGATGTATTTCATTTCGGAAGGTGAGGTGGCGATCAAGCTGCCGCATGAAACGGTCTATCTAGGGGAGGGCAGTTTCTTTGGAGAACTGGCTCTCATCAATCAAAGCCGCCGAACGGCAACTGTAACGGCCGACCGGGACTGTCAGTTGCTTGTGCTTGAATCCGACACACTCCAGGAACTCATGAACAGGGACGAAACGCTTGCCAAAAAGATCATGGACGAAGCGCGCGAGCGTGTCGCTGCCGGCAAGAAGGTGCTTGGCGAACTTGCAGAGGAAGAGCTTCAGCAGGCCGGGGTCTATGCTTCTGCCGACGAGATGAGCGAAGAACCGGAGCTTTCATTCGACAAGGACGATGAAACGGACAAGGATCCTGCCCGATAGTCTGTATTCAGAGGGCCGGTCAGATTTCAGTCCAGCCTGCAAGCAGCGTCTGTCCTCGGAGTATCAGTCACCTGGATCAACAACAAGACACAAGGTTCATCGCCAACAACACCCGACAGGTGTCCCTCCCGTTCGTTGGCACCGGGCCTGGAGAGCTGGTCTTCACCAAATGAAGCCATGCCGGGGCCCATTTCCACACGGGTTCCATCCATGCTCTCAACGAACCAGGTTCCCGAGAGCGGAACGATCCACTGCGGCTTCGGATTGCGGTGCCACCTCAACGTCCCGGGCTGAAGGATCAGTATCGTGATGTCCTCGGGATCGGCTGCAAGGCGTTTTACCCAGAGGTCGCTGGCCGGCGGGGCGAAACTCTGGAGTTCAAAATTGGAGAACCGGCAATGGGACTGGTGTGTGACGCCGTCAATATCGGTCCAAAGATGCCAGTAGTGAGCGGCAGGGTCTTTTGTGTCGCTTGTCGAGTTCATGAGCTTGGGTCCGTTGTTGCGCTCAGACATGGCGCACTAGGAGACTTGCCGCGAGGGGAGCGCTCGCCCGGGATCAGGATGCTGTTTTCCAGGAACGTGACACTCAATATGGCAGCAGGCCTGGCGGCACCTGTGCGTAGAGTGGATCGCCATGCCAGAAAACATCGGTCGGACCCACGGCAAAGTCGATCAGGTTCCATCGATTGTACTGGTAACGCAGCAGGGCGAATGTCATGAGGCCATCCATGTATTCCGCCTGCATGGCATATGTCGTTCTGTTCAAGTCGATGACGCCGCCTCCCGGGCGCTGTGGACTGACCTGGACAAAGGCCCAGCCTGATCCGGCCCGCATCCAGTCAACGACAAATTCAACAGGTGGTCCGACGCGCGCTTCAAGCATCGGACGGATCGCGTTCAAAATGCCGCTTCGGTCCGCTGTCCCGCGTCCTGGCTCGTAGACGGATTGTGCCGAAGCCCCTAGACTGATCGAAATCAGGAGGAAGGCACCCAAGAGAATTCGCGTAAGCTTCTGAAAAAAATGATCAAAAAATCGAACTTCAAGATTGAATCAAGCATGCTTTCCCCCGTCTGCAGAATCAAAAAGTCAGCTTCCTGAAAACCCGGAAAGGCTAACATGAAAACCATCGGTTTGCTTGGCGGAATGAGCTGGGAAAGCACGGTCACCTACTATCAGTTCCTGAACAGAATGGCCCGCGAAAAGCTGGGCGGACTGCATTCGGCGCAATGTCTCATCTGGTCCTTTGATTTTGCCGAGATCGAGGCTGCACAGGCATCGGGAGACTGGGACAGGGCGACTGACATGATGGTGAATGCTGCCCGTCAATTGGAGCGGGGCGGGGCGGATTGCCTGGTCATATGCACAAACACGATGCACAAGATGGCCGGAGACGTGAAGGCGTCTGTCAACATTCCGCTTCTTCACATTGCCGATGCGACGGCGCCTTCAATCACGGAAAACGGCTGCAAGACACCTCTGCTCCTGGCAACCGGTTACACGATGGAGCAGGACTTCTACAAGGGACACTTGAAAGACGTACACGGCATTGACGTGCGGGTGCCGGATGCGGACGACCGAACTGAAATCCATCGCATCATCTATGAAGAGCTGTGCAAGGGAGAGATCTGGGCAGACTCCAAGCAGACGCTCCTTGAAATCGTTGCAAAGGAACACGAAGCCGGGGCGGATGGTGTCATTTTCGGCTGTACTGAAATCGGACTTCTGGTGTCAGCCGAGGATTTCGGCATTCCCTCCTTTGACACAACAGCTCTACACGCCCGGGCAGCATTGAAATATGCGTTGGAAACCGAGTGATTGTTTGATTTTCCAATAGGACCGTCAGGACATAAACAAAGATACAGTCCAGGCTTACGATTGCGGATAGGCAAAGCTGCATTGTTGCATATGATAGCTGTATTGATCTGGGCCGTATCAATAATACTCATGCGATTTTGATAATAAAATTACAATGACTCAATGTAAAATTTACAGGTATTATTTAATTTTTATTCTGTTTCGCGAATAATTTAACTAATAAAATTCTCTATGTTATTTGAATACTTACATCATCTGAAGCTGTTACGTGAATATCCAATTGTGCAATGGGTCCAGATCGGTTGGTCATCGAACCCTATGGGCATCATTGGATTGCGCCAGGGTGTCGGTTGCCCTGTCAAAAAGATCACGTGGAAGCCGAAGCGTCTCCTACTTTAGGCCATATATATTCAAGGTTTAGCAGGTGCCGATATTCATCACCTAGTAGAAAGTCACCTGTCATTTTTTGCAGGTGCAGGTGAGAATTTAATTAGCTAAAGTTGAAAAAATTAATCCGTAAGGATGCGTTAATTTCTTAAATGCGAATTTATCCTCCATCTACGTAAGCGCTTACACGATCGCTATTGATTCGCTCAGTTCGTTAGTCACTCTTTCGCATTTCCGAGGTGGAAAAAATATGCTCAAGAACATCCCCGTCACGCTGAAAATTTTCGGTGGGTTTGGAATAATACTATTACTTCTTGTCGTGACGGGAGCAACGGGCGCACTGAACCTGAGCAGCGGCAATGACCAGTTCACGCGATACCGTTCAATTGCGTTGCAGGCCAACCAGGCGGGCCGGGTTCAGGCCAACCTTCTGGAAACACGGCTCGCAGTCAAGAACTTCATTATCAACGGTTCCGATGACGCAATTGCGACGGTGGAAAAACGTGCGGCCAACACGCTGGAGCTCGCGGGAAGACTTGGTGAACTGGTCGATTCAGATGCCAAGAAGCAGACGGTTTCAGTGGCTTCCGAAGAAATGCAGGCATACATCCAGGCATTTGGTGAAGTCACGTCGCTTCAGGACGAGCGAAACAAACTGGTTCTTGGCTCACTCGATGTATTTGGACCGCAAATCGAGCGCGACCTTACGGCTGTGATGAAAAGCGCGCATGATGACGATGATGCGACGGCTGCCTATTATGCAGGAAATGTGCAACGCAATTTGCTGTTGATGCGTTTGTATTCCGGCAAGTTCTTGATTTCCAACAAGCAGGCGGATTTTGAACGCGCAATCAAGGAATCCGATGAATTTACCGCGAATTACGAAACCCTGATCGCTTCGCTGCAGAACCCGGAGCGGAGAGAGCTGGCGCAGGAAGCTGAGCAACTCTTCGTGCAGTACGTTTCTGCCTTCAAGGACGTTCGTGAAACAATACTCAAGAGAAATACCATCATTGCCGGCACGCTTGATACGGTTGGGCCCAAGGTTGCTTCGGAAATGGAGCAGTTAAAGCTGGGCGTGAAAAAAGAGCAGGATACGCTAGGCCCCGAAACAACGGCCGCCCTTGAAACTGCGGTAACCGTCACGATTGCGATTGTCACCGTCAGTATCGTTCTTGGTTCCCTGGCCGCCTGGTTTATCGGGATGGGAATTTCCAAACCTATCAATTCGATCACAGTCTCCATGAAGTCCCTGGCGGAAGGCGACAAGGCTGCAGAAATTCCGGATCAGAACCGCAAGGATGAGGTCGGCCTGATGGCGGCAGCCGTTCAGGTCTTCAAGGAAAACATGATCAAGGCGGATGAACTTTCCGATCGAGAGACCCAGGACGCAGAAACGCGGGAAGCCCGTTCCCGCGCAATCGAGCATCTGACACAGGAGTTCGACACAAGTGTTTCCGATTTGCTGGGTGGAGTTGCAGGTGCTTCCACCGAGATGGAATCTACCGCTCATTCCATGTCGAACATTGCAAGTGACACGAACGACCGGGCGTCGACAGTTGCAAATGCTGCAGAAAATGCCTCCGCAAACGTTCAGACCGTGGCGAGTGCGACTGAAGAATTGAGCAGTTCAATTCAGGAAATCTCTCGCCAGGTGTCTCAATCCGCTGAAATTGCAGGACGGGCCGTCGAGCAGGCCACAAGTACCGACCAGCAGGTTCAGGGATTGGCGATTGCAGCGCAAAAGATTGGCGATGTCGTCAAACTGATTTCCGATATTGCGGAGCAAACCAATCTGCTAGCGCTCAATGCAACTATCGAGGCAGCCCGCGCCGGGGAGGCAGGCAAGGGATTTGCAGTTGTTGCAGCTGAGGTCAAGGATCTTGCCAGTCAGACAGGTAAGGCGACGGAGGAAATCGGTCAGCAAATCGCGAGCATTCAGACAGAGACAGAAGGCGCGGTAGCCGAAATTCAGAGTATCGGCAAGACGATTGCGGACATCAACGAGATCGCTTCCGGAATTGCCGCAGCGGTCGAAGAGCAGACCGCTGCAACTCAGGAAATTGCCCTTAGTGTCGAACAGGCAGCAGCTGGAACCGGTGAAGTGACCTCCAACATTCTGGAGGTGACCCGAGCCGCCAGCGAAACCGGAGCGGCCGCGACACAGGTGACAGCGACGGCATCCGAACTCAGCAGCAAGTCCGAACAACTCAAGGCACAGGTTGAGAAGTTTTTGTCTGAAGTAAGAGCTGCCTGATGCGCGGGGGGAGTCGAGGATTTCGATTCCCCCCACAATTGCTTCCTGACAATCGGTCGGGCGAAAAACCTCGTGAACAATAGGAGGGAATGATGGGTGAAGTGGTTTCGATCCAGGAATTTCTGCCTAATGATGATACCGGCAATTCCAAAAATGAAATGTTGATCGCCGGTTTTCAAAGACTGGTGGATTGTTGGGAGGCCGATGGTGTCGACAGTTATTTCGACAAGTCCGGCGAAGTGGTTGCACTATCTCGCAACATTATTGAAATGCTCGAATCGTCAAAAACAAATCCGAGCGAGGCGGTGATCGTAAGAAAACTGGCGAAACAGGTAGCGATCGTCATTGACAACTACTCCAGCAGCGTTTGCGTGCTTGGAAAAAACCGATGAAATACAATACAGGATTAAGTCGGATTTATTGAGATTGACATGAGATTGAACGCGCACCGAGCCAGTGCCGCAATCGGAATCTTGGTTCCTTAGGAGTTGATCAGACCGGATCGCGCAGCCTGCCTGTTTGTCAGGTTCGGACCGGAAACTTAGTAAAGATCCAAGAGCACGTCGCGGCGTATTTTGTCGACCGAAATTCCTGGCCCACATCCAAGTGATCAGTGGCATTCAAGTCATCACACAGCGATCTAGTCGCCGGCAGTCGGTGCGGTCTTCACAAAACTTGCTCTTGAGCTGAACATCTCCAACCAGCGGGACAAGCCCGGAGCGTTCTTCAGGAGCAGGGCACCTTCTTCCGCCTGCTGAAACAGATGCATCATCGAGGCCGCGTGACAGTCAGCGAGGGTCAACTGGTTGCCGAGAAGAAACGGCCCGGACTGCGTCAGTTCTTCAAGCGCCGTGACAATTCGTCGGGACTGACCGATTGCCGATGATATCCTGACCTCGTCCGGAGCGCTGCCGTCGCGCGGCTTCACCACACGCTCGACATAGATCTCCCAGACAAGCGTCGAATAGGCATATGCATCCAGGATGGACAGAATCTGGTTCATCCGTGCACGCGTCTGATTGTCGTCAGGTTGAAGCGGAGGGTCTTCGAACTGCTCATCAACATAGCGCAGAATGGCGTCGGTCTCGTAAATGACGAATGTGCCGTGCCTGAGTGTGGGGATTTTCGCGAAGGGATTCAACGCCAGATAATCATCCGGTGGGCCACCGGGTGCGAAGACATCAATCGGACACAGGGTGTAGTCGATGCCCTTTTCCTCAAGCGTCAACCTGGCTGAGCGCACATAAACTGAATAGTCCGAGCCGAATAATTCGATCATCTGTGTCCGCTCTTCTTGTTGGCCGGCATCAGCCTGGTGGTTCTGTCGATGTTGCGTGTCCCCGGAGTATGGACCGGTCAGAAGAGACCTTAACTTGCGTCAAATGACTGAACAACGGGTCTCGACCTTGTTAATTTTCCGGAGGGGCGCAGCGCGATTGCTTTCCGTGCCTTGAACAAGACGAATAATGCTGTTCAGCGCCATTGATCGCTGGATTTTCCCCGGTTGTGGCGCACTTGTTTGTTTTCGCCAAGCAATCACGTTTCTTTTTTCAGACGTTCCCGAGGTGAACAAAACTCAGGACTATCCTTACGTGTAATTGCGTTGTGTTCTTTTGTATTAATAAGATAAAATTATAATAGTTTCGAGTAATTTTGTTCTCGAATAATACTTTTATTCTCTAGTTCGTGTTGATCTCTCTGGTATTGTTAATAATTGTACCCTCCTGCATCATTTCTGCAGGTCTTATATTTCATGGAAAAACGACTTTTATAGGGACATTTATCATGAGTAATGGAGAATATGAGGTTATTGCTACGGTCTCACCTCGCTCGCTTGGCCCGACGACATTATTTGACGCAGAGGAAGCGATCACCAGCGACAATGTAAAACAGTTCAACTCCGATCCTTCGGACGTCCGCGATGCAAAGCGCGCCTTGAGCCGGGCGGGGTTCCATGTTTTTGAAGACGCATCGAACGAAACAACAATTTCAATCGGCGGTGCCGCGAAGCTCTTCAAGGACTTTTTCGGAGCAAAACTGACTAAGCAAAAAGCGGAAATCCGTCCGGAGACGACTGTCGAGTTCATGGCGACAAGCGAGGAGCCGGAGGCAGCCCTCATGAATGCGCCCGACGAATTCAGCAAGCTGATCGAAGGCGCAGTTGTTGCACGTCCTCCCACCTATTTCGCGACTCACCCGATCCCGCCGCTCGCATCGGTTCACAAGGATGCTTACCCCTATCTGATGGTCCCCGATGGTGTTGCCGTCGTGTTGAGAGCGGCCCGGGTCCACCGACTCGGAGTGACAGGCAAGAACATTGTGGTCGGGATGCTCGATACCGGTCACTACCGGCATCCGTTTTTCAGTTCCCGCGGCTACAGGCTTCTGTCCACGATCCTTGCCCCGGGTGCGACGGATCCAGCCGACGACGCCAACGGGCATGGTACAGGAGAAAGTGCCAACGTATTCGCCTGCGCGCCGGACTGTAAATTGCGCATGACCAAGATGGGTAACGATACAGTCGGGGCGATAAATGCAGCGTTGAATGCCAACCCCAAACCACAAATTCTGACAAACAGTTGGGGTTACAGCGTCGATACGCCCGGGACCACGATCCCGAACTGGCTGAAGCCCCTGGAAGCAGCGGTCGCCAATGCGGCCTCCCAGGGTGTTGTCGTGTGTTTTTCGGCCGGCAATGGTCACTTCGGGTTCCCGGGAAGCCATCCGGACGTGATATCCGTCGGTGGTGTCCACGTGAACCTGCCCGATGAGAATGATTTTGAAGCTTCAAGTTATGCCTCAAGCTTCAATTCAACCTGGTATCCGGGGCGCCAGGTGCCCGACCTTTGCGGGCTGACCGGCAAAGGGGTCAATATCGGCGGAACCAAAGCGCCGAGCCTGATGTTGCCGGTCCAGTCGGGAGCGTCTCTGGATGGCATCGCGCCCTCAACCGGTTCGAACACGGACGGGTGGGGACTGTTTTCCGGAACTTCCGCCGCGTGTCCGCAGATCGCAGGAATTTGCGCGCTGATCCTTGAAAAGGATGCGTCGCTGACGCCCGCACAGGTAAAGGACAGCCTGATCAAGAGTGCCCGCGACGTCAAAAAGGGCACAACTCAAATGGGTCACACCGCTACGAGCGGTCCTGATCTTGCGACGGGAGCGGGGCTTGCAGATGCCAAGTGGGCATACATCAACACGATGGGCGACGTTGCAGCGACGTTCTTCAACGCCACACGTGAGAAACAGCTGGCAATGGTGACGTCGGGCTCCATGCCCGAATTTTCCAAGGAGTTTATCAACGACATGATAGATACCTTGCGCTCCAGGTAAGGCCTGTAGCAGGCTGAGGAAAGATCGGCATGCGCCCCGGTGCGCATGCCTTTCCCGGCAATTTGTCCTGAAAGTGGAGACCGATGACGGACGACGACACAGTCTACGGCGCGCAGGTGGTGCTCAAACGAGCCGACGGAACGTCCATCCTGGATGCACAGGAGGCGCTGACCGCCAGCGTGATAGACAAATACAGGGTCCCCCAGGAAGTCCGTGACACCGCGCGCAAGGCGCTGGAAGGACTTGGCTTTCGGGTCACCGGAGGTGACGGGACGACGATTTCAATCGAGGGGTCCAGAACAAAATTTGTCGAGACTTTCGGAATTGAGGCCGGTGCGGAGGCGGTGGGTGTTGCAGCCCACGCCACCCGGATCCCGGACAAGGTCAGCGACTATGTCGCGGACGTGATCGTACCACCGGCGCCGTCATTCTTTTGACGTTGCGACGCGGATCTACGCACTAGAGATCCGCCATTTCCTTCGCCAGATTTTCGTCGATCTTGTCGAGAAAACCCGTTGTCGTCAGCCAGCCCTGATCCGGACCCACGAGCAAGGCAAGGTCCTTGGTCATGTAACTGGATTCAACGGTTTCGACACAAACGTTTTCAAGCGTCTCGGCAAAACGGGCCAGATTGTCATTGCCGTCAAGTTTCGCCCGGTGGGCAAGGCCACGGGTCCAGGCGAAGATCGAGGCGATCGAATTGGTCGACGTGTTTTCGCCCTTCTGATGTTGGCGATAGTGACGCGTAACCGTGCCATGGGCGGCTTCCGCTTCCACGGTCTTGCCGTCTGGTGTCATCAAAACCGAAGTCATCAGACCGAGAGAACCGAACCCTTGCGCAACTGTGTCGGACTGGACATCGCCATCATAGTTCTTGCAAGCCCAGACATAGCCGCCGGACCACTTGAGTGCAGAAGCGACCATGTCATCGATCAGGCGATGCTCATACCAGATACCCGCATCAGCATATCCATCCTTGAATTCGGCATCGTAGATCTCCTGGAAGAGATCCTTGAAACGTCCGTCATAGGCCTTGAGAATCGTGTTCTTGGTGGAAAGATAGCAGGGCACCTTGCGTTGCAGCGCGTAGTTCAGTGACGCGCGGGCGAAATCACGGATCGAGTCATCAAGATTGTACATGGCCATTGCGACACCGGAGGAGGGGGCGTCATAGACGTCTCGCTCGATTTCGGTTCCGTCCTCGCCGACAAACTTGATTGTCAGCTTGCCCTTGCCCGGGAACGTGAAATCAGTTGCCCGGTATTGATCGCCAAAGGCATGGCGGCCGACGATGATCGGCTGTGTCCAACCGGGAACCAGGCGAGGGACGTTCTGCATGATGATCGGTTCGCGGAAAATCACGCCTCCCAGGATATTGCGGATCGTGCCGTTTGGAGACCGGTACATGCGCTTTAGGTCGAATTCCTCGACGCGGGCTTCATCGGGCGTGATGGTTGCGCATTTGATCCCAACCCCGTGCTCCTTGATGGCATTTGCAGCGTCGACGGTGATCTGGTCGTCGGTTTCGTCACGCTTTTGAATAGAGAGGTCGTAGTATTGCAGATCGATGTCGAGATAGGGATGGATCAGCTTGTCCTTGATGAAAGTCCAGATGATACGTGTCATCTCGTCGCCATCGAGTTCGACGACCGGATTTTCAACTTTGATCTTTGCCATGGACGGATGTGCCTCGCGGGATTAGGTGCCGGGATCGGCGAACGAAGTCTTGCGATACAGAGTTGTACCGGAAAACAATTGTGCGCGCTTGTATACAATCGAGATTTGCAATGCAATACGATCCTTTCCTGACCGATTGAGATTGCGATTTTGTTGCCGAGTGGGGTGTATGGCGCTTCGAAACAGCGGGTCTACGGAACAAAATGAAATATTATCTGATTTTTTTTGTCTCTGACATGCTTTGAAAGATATCGAATGAACAATGGGTGAAGCGCTTTCATAACCTTTATCAGTGGTAAATATGCGGGTGTTCCAGCCCGAAAGAGATTTTGCTTCAAAGTGTTTACTCTTGTTCAAACGAATGTATTTCGATAATTTACAGCTTGTTAACTTATAAAATTTGAGAATATACATAAATATAATTCAAATTTTAAAAAATTATACTTTGTAATACTATTTTTTATATACCCCGAGTTGGTGGATAGCTTGCTTTCCGTAACCCAGAGTATGGGCCGTCTGCTGCAGGATTTTTGATTTTGCGGATCTAGGGAAACCTGTTTTGAGAGGCTTCATGCATCCGGCATTTAATTTTGGGTTCAAAAACGGTCCAGTCATTCCACAGGCTGTCTTCGGGTCTTCCGTTGCCGCGAGTTTCAAGTCGGGGCGGTGGTCTTCAGAAATTTCTCAGGGGATACCGGCGATCGACCCGGAAGACACGGCCACTTCCGGCGCAACTTCGTTCGGCGCACGGTGGATGCAGTTTCTCGGATCAGGGCCGGCCTGGAAAACAGCGCGATCCCGCAGAGAAGACCCTACCGACATTGATGTCGCTGAAGTGGAAAACGCCACTTTCGGTTCTTCTGTTGATCCTGACATCAGCGATACCGGAAACGACAGCCCGCTCAAGGCGCTTTTCGATGCACTCTTTGATGGTGAACCCGACGAAAAAGGTGAAGGCAACCAACCTGCGAGGCCGGAAATAAATACCCCGGTAGCTGAACCGGGGGTCGCTACCGGGGACACCGATCACGATGCCCTTTCCAATGAGCAGGCTGCGCAACCGGGTGAAGGCGACAGCCCGGCGCCGGTTTTCGAAGCCTTTGCTCCTGCGGTTGGTGACGACGGCATTATCCTGCACGATCAAACCTGCCCATGTCCGGGATGTGGTGCCCGGGAAGAAAGCAGCGTGACGCTGAATGCGGATTCTGAAGCGGGTCTGAGCTCGACTGGTACGACTTCCGCGCCGTCAACGCTGGGAGACATGGCAGACTATCTGACCAGCGGCTACTGGGCGGACAAGGGACTGAATGTTTCCAATTCGGAAGGGACATTGTCCCATAATCTAGGAACATCCGGAACCGACGCCAACAACGGTGTTCTCCATTACAATCTTTCCGGCTTTTCCTCCGACAGCAATGGCATCACCGAAGAACGCAAGGTTTTGGTGCGTGAGGCCTTCAAGTTGTTCGAAGCGACGCTCGGCATTGATTTTGAAGAAACGACCTCGACGAATACGTCTGAAGTCGATTTTTTCTTCAGCGACAATTCCTCAGGCGCCTGGGCCAACTACAGCTACTACAGCAGCGGCACAATTGCGGCGAGCTATGTGAATGTTGCCAGCTCCTGGTCGGGGGGAACGTCGACCTACAACGACTACACGCTGCAAACGATCTTCCACGAGATCGGTCATGCGCTCGGCCTTGGTCACCAGGGCAACTACAACGGCTCTGCGACCTTCGGCGTCAGCAACAATTTCGCGAATGACAGCTGGCAGGCATCGATGATGTCTTATTTCAGCCAGACAGAGAATACGAACGTAGATGCGTCGGGTGCGCTTTTGCAAACACCGATGTCTGTCGACTGGATGGCGCTGGATGCGATCTACGGGTCACAAGGTTTCGGCGTCTCGAATGCGTTTACCGAAAACACGACCTGGGGGTTCAACACGACGGTCACGTCCGATGTCAGTGATATCTGGGCGCAATGGTCGAGTTATGCGCACAAGACCGCGTCAACAATTGTAGACAGCGGTGGCGTCGATACGCTCGACCTGTCGGGCTATGGCAACAATTCCGTAATCAACCTTGCACCAAGCGACAGTCAGTCAACTGGACCGTCCGTATCAAGCATCGGCGGCAGAACCGGAAACCTGACAATTGCAGAAGGCACGATCATTGAAAACGCGATTGGTGGTGCGGGAGCGGAGACGTTCCATGGCAACAGTGCCGACAATACCCTGAGCGGGAATGGTGGTAACGATACCTTCCACGACAGTGCGGGTAATGACACGTATCTCGGTGGATCGGGAACGGATACGGCAATCTTCTCCGGCAATTTTTCAGACTACAGTTTTGCCGTGAGCGGCTCGTTCCTTCAGGTCATCAACGTTGCCGTGGACCTTGTGGAGTTTACGGTCGAGTGGCTTGGGTTTGCAGATCAGACAGTCAGCTACCAGTCCATCCTGGATTCGCTCGAGGCGGACACGAATTCCGCGCCCGATGCTGAAAACGACAGCTACACAGTCGGCGAGGATGGTCAGCTATCCGGCCAGAACCTTCTTGCCAATGATACGGATGCCGATGGCGACGGATTGTCGGTGGCGTCGGTCAACGGCTTTTCCGCTTCGGTCGGCTCCCGGATCGTGCTGGACTCCGGCGCTCTTTTGACCGTCAACGCGGACGGCACGTTCTCCTATGACCAGAACGGTGCCTTTGATCACCTGGGTGATGAAGAGACCGCGACGGAGACCTTCTCTTATGTCGCCAGCGACGGGGAGGGGAACTCCGAACCGGCAACGGTGACGATCACCATTGAAGGATCGCATGACAACACGGCGCCGGTTTCGGCCGACGACAGCTACACAGTCGGCGAGGATGGTCAGCTATCCGGCCAGAACCTTCTTGCCCAAACGATACGGACGTAGTCCGACTAGGGCGACGGTACCGTAGTTCGGGGTTCGGTCGGTTCCGGGTTCGAACCGGTCCGTTCTTACCGTCGTTCCGGTTCCGGTCCGTCCCCGGGTACGTCCGTTGGCGTACCGAACGTTCCCGGTACGCGGGTTA
>NZ_KI928932.1:0-25617 GCF_000521215.1 Labrenzia sp. DG1229
TTTCCGACGATGAATTTGAGGCGGGAGTTGCATCATTTGCAGCTGAGATCGGCTCGAAAGCTCCTATTTCCATGCGTTTCGCAAAAGAGAATCTGAATGCCATGCAACGGGACTATGGCTCGCGTCTGGTGACCGAACTGGACGCATTGCGTACCTGCATGTTGTCCGAGGACTGGCGGGAAGGTGTCGATGCCTTCACCGAAAAGCGTGCGCCGGTCTTCAAGGGCAGATAACAGGGCAGGACGAAGTCTCATGAGCAATGCACTCAACAGCATCTTCAAGGCACGCTCCGTTGCGATTGTCGGTGCCTCGAAAGACCCTTCCAAGCGCGGAAACCAGGCAATCCGCAAGCTTCGCGCGGACGGTTATGAAGGCAGGATCTTTCCGATCAACCCGAAAGAAACCGAGGTTCTTGGCATCAAGGCTTATCCCTCGGTTCTGGCGGTCAGGGAGCAGGTCGATGTCGTGCTGATCTGCACACCGGCCAGAACGCTGCCCTCCATTCTTGAGCAATGCGGACAGAAGAACGTCCCCGGAGCGGTCATTCTGGCGGCAGGTTTTTCGGAGATAGGTGCGGAAGGCGAAGCGATCGCGCAGGCGACCTTGAAGGCTGCGCGCAAGAACAATGTGCGTGTCATCGGCCCGAACACCAACGGTGTTTTCAACCTGCAAAACAAGATGAACATGGTTGGCGTTCAGGATGTTGAACCGGGCAATATCGGCATCTGCTCCCAGTCCGGAAACATGATGCTTGCCTTTGTTACCGAAGCAAAGCGGCGCGGCGGTGTCGGCTTTTCTTCTTATGTTGGTGTCGGCAATCAGCTGGACGTGACGCTGGCTGAATATCTGGAATATTTTGGTGAAGACAACGACACCAAGGCATCGGTTTTTTACGTGGAAGGCTTTCAGGACGGCCGGGCATTCCTGGAAACATGCCGCTGCGTGACACAGAAGAAGCCGGTGGTTGTCTACAAGTCCGGTCGGACCGAGGCAGGCCAGGTTGCAGCCAGTTCGCACACCGGCTCGCTCGCGTCCAGTTTCGACCTGACCCGGCACCTTTTGCGCCAGGCCGGAGCCACCGTTGTTGAGCAGTCAGACAAGATCCTTTCGATCGCCGAAGGCCTTTCAAAGCTGACTGTGCCAAAAGGCGGCCGGGTTGCAATCCTTGCAGATGGCGGCGGCCACGCGACGATAACGGTCGATGCTCTGGTTGACGCAGGTGTTGAGCTGGCGGAACTGTCTACCGGGACGGTCGCAAAACTGAACAATGTTCTGCCGACGGCGGCATCCTGCGTGAACCCGGTGGATGTTGCCGGCGGCACGGACGATGATCCTTCGGTCAGCGCGCAATGCGCCGAGATCATTCTTGCGGATGACAATGTCGATATCCTGATGATCATCGGGATGTACGGAGGCTTCGCCGAGCGCTTCAATCCCGCGCTGCTGGACAATGAAATCGAAACCTCGCAACGCCTTGCCGCGTTGCCAGAAAAATACGGCAAACCGCTGATTGTGCAGAGTGTCTATAACACGGTCCGGCCAAAACCCATCGAAGTGCTGAAGGAGGCAGGCGTGCCTGTTTTCGTCTGGCCGGAACCAGCCGTGCGCTGCATCTCGGAGCTAATCGACTACGCCCGTGCCCGTGCACGCAATGCCCTGTCCCCTCTCATTTTACCCGATGGTCCGACAGAGCAAGGCAAGGCCATTCTTTCCGGGGTCATTGGCGAAGGCCGCGATGCGTTTTACGAGCATGAGGCCAAGGACCTGCTCGTTCAGTATGGCGTTTCGGTTCCGCCCCAGATGCTCGCCACATGTGAAGCGGATCTCAAGCAGGTGCCTGTCGATCTTGGAAATGGGCCCATGGCCATGAAAATCGTCAGCCAGGATATCCTGCACAAATCCGACGCCGGAGGCGTCAGGCTGAAGATCTCCGGTGAAGACGAATTGCGCAGTGCTTACAAGGATATTCTGGCGAATGCGCGCGCCCATGATCCGGAGGCGGACCTGCACGGTGTTCTTGTTGCGCCGATGGCCGCTTCAGGTGTCGAGGTCATCATCGGTGTCGTGCATGATGCCATGTTCGGACCCGTCATGATGTTCGGTCTGGGCGGCATATTCGTCGAAGTTCTGAAAGACGTGTCGTTCCGTGCCCTGCCTATGAGCCGGGCCGATGCTGAAGGCATGATCGATGACATTCAATCGAGCAAGATCCTTGAGGGGGTGCGAGGTGCGCTGCCAGTCGACAAGATTGCACTTGTCGACCTGATGATGAAGATTTCCCAACTGGCACTCGCCCATCCGGAGATCAGGGAAATCGACCTGAACCCGGTCATCCTGCGCCATGACGGTTATGCTGTGGTCGATGCGAGGATGATATTGAATTCAAAGGGCCAATGAAATGACAGAAAAACTTCTCATGGATCAGAAGGGTCATGTCGTGACCCTGACGCTGAACATGCCCGAGACGCGGAACGCGCTTACGGATGTTGACCTCTGCGATGCCATCGTCGACGCCATGCGTTCAATCACCCGGGACGCATCGGTTCGCTGTGCGATCATCACCGGCGCCGGCAAGGCCTTTTCCTCGGGTGGCAACCTCAAGCACATGAAGGAAAAGAGTTCGATTTTCGGCGGTGATGCGATCGATGCGAAAGACGGATATCGCGCAGGCATTCAGCGGGTTGCCAGAGCAGTCTGGGACTGCGAGGTGCCGCTGATCGCAGCCGTGAACGGCCCGGCCTATGGCGCCGGTTGCGACATGACCTGCCTGTGCGACATCCGCATCGCATCGACCCGCGCGACTTTCGCTGAAAATTTCGTCCGGGTCGGCTTGATTTCCGGCGACGGAGGCGCCTGGTTGCTGCCACGACAGGTTGGACTGTCGCGCGCCGCTGAAATGACCTTCACCGGCGAATCTGTGGATGCTGCAACGGCGCTCGCATGGGGACTGGCATCGAAAGTCGTTGAGCCGGAAGACTTGCTTTCAGAGGCTTCAAGCCTGGCGGACCGGATCGCGCAAAATCCACCAAGGCAGTTGCGAATGGCAAAACGGCTGCTGCGTGAAGGCCTGAATACCAGGTTCGATGGTCTCCTGGAATTGGCCGCGGCATACCAGGGCGCCTGTCACCAGACCGAGGATCACACGGAAGCGGTGGATGCGCTCCTTGAAAAGCGGTCTGCCGTCTTCACGGGTCGCTGAGCGGCGATCTGTGGGCTGAACGCCGCAATGCAGTTCCGGTTTTCAGTTCAGATAAAACATCCGGACGGTCTGCAAACGTTCTTTCGTGGCCGCCCGTTTGAAGGGTGGTTCGTCATAGGCATCCTTTGCACCCGACACGGTATAGCCTTCGCTCGGGACCTGGCCGTCCACGTCCAGGTCCCGGTTTTCGTTTTCATCGTGGAAGGCGGCAACCGCATAGGGGCCGGATGTGAGCCTTGGAAAGAAGGCCTGAACCGATCCGGTCGAGGCGGGGAATTCCTTGTAGCCGACAGCGGTCTCATAATCATAGGCCTTGAATGCGTCACGATTGTCCATGACGAGAACGACCACCAGGCCTTTGCTGTTCCGCACGCCTTCGACCGTTACCTCCAGGCCCTGGCTGACGTTCTGTTTCTCTTGCGCCTCTACCGTGGGAACAAGGCTGGCGGCGAAGGCGCCACCCAAGAGGATTGCTGCGCTGATACAGATCGCTGACACTCGTTGTCTTATGCTTGGCATTGGTTTTCTCGCGTTACTTTGAAGGCGTTTCGGATTTGTCTTTGGGCTGCCAGCCCGGTGGGTTCAGCAGAATGCCGACCTTGTTGGCGAGGCCCGGCGTCTGCCAGACGTCGCGTCCGAGGCGGTAGAAGCCGTGTAGAAACGCGACGACCGGGTTCACCGAGTTGATCGGATGTACAAGGCCGTAGGTGACCCTTTCCTTCTCTTCTGCGAACGTGCCGAACATGCGATCCCAGACGATGAAGATGCCGGCATAGTTCTTGTCGAGATATTCGGCGTTTGAACCGTGATGCACCCGGTGATGGGAGGGCGTATTCATGACCGCTTCCACCGGTCGCGGCAGTTTGCGGACGGCTTCTGTGTGAAGGGCGGTCTGGTAGACCTGAACGATCACTTCGGCGAAGAGAACGACAATCGGATTGAAACCGAGCAGGACCAGGGGCAGGTGGAACAAGACCGGCCAAAAGGAATCCATCGGACCAAACCGGTAGGCGACGGAGATATTGAAGAAGGGTGAGGAGTGATGAACCGAATGGGTCGCCCAGCCAAGGTTCACCCGGTGAAGAAACCGGTGTTCCCAATAATAGACGAGATCGGCAAGAACGATGCAGATCAGCACCGTGAGCCAGTTGACCTCGATATCAAATATCGCGAACTGCCAGACGTAATAGAACGCGGCGACGTAGAAGGCTCCGAGCACCAGAACCGTAATTTCGATGAAAAGTGCAAGGGTTACATAATTCGTCAACGTGTCGCCGATCAGCGTCCAGCTCAGTTTCCTGAAGATCCGGTATCGGATCAGTTCAAAGACCAGGAAGCCGAGGGCGAGCACAAAGAACCAGTCGTCGATGAAGACTTCCAGTTGTTCCAGCCATGCAGTGCTGAGCGGAGATAGAAGAATTTCCAAGGGCATGCTCCAAAATTATCAACCTTGACAATTAAATGCGATCACCTAGATTGATTGTCAAGATTGAAAATCTAATGGAGATGCATTTTGGCGCGACCTGAAATCAAGGATGATCGCAGGGAACAGATCCTCGACGCATTCGAAATGTGTGTTGCGCGTTATGGATTGGAAGGCGCAACACTCGGCAAGACGGCAGAGATTGCCGGCCTGGCCAGACCGCTCATCCGACACAATGTTGGAAACAAGGAAGATTTGCAGGAAGCCCTTGTCGAGCGGTTTTTGGCGCGAAGCAGAGAGGCAATGGAGGATCTGTTGGGATCGCTTCCGGAGGGAAATCGGCTGGAAGCACTCCTGGAGATACTGTTCGATCCTCGCAGTGCAAATCCTCAGCTTGTTCTGGTCTTCAACGCCCTGAGTGCGGCCGCACCCGATGATGCGGTGCTTGCGACGCAGCTGCAGCAATGGCTCACAGATTTCGTCAAACGTCTGGAAGCGGAGATCGCGCGCGGCTGTCCCAACGCTCCGGCTGGGCTTGTGGAAGCTGCTGCTGCCGGGGTTTCCGGCATCTATTTCAACGTCGAGGCGCTTTATCCGATCGGCGTTTCAGACCGGTTTGTGGCGTCATCCAGAAAGGCGGCACACTTGCTGATCGCAGCGCTGGAGACAGGCAATGACTGATACTTGCCGACTGAAACCGGAGGCTTACTTCAGCGAAGCTCGGCACAGGCTGGAACAGCAATCCCTGTTTCACGATTCCTGGGGTTTTGCAGGAACCGTCGGGGACCTTGCCGAACCCGGAGACTACATTCTTGCGGAGATCGGCGCGGCAACGATCGTCGTTGTTCGCGACAAGTCCGGCACCTTGAACGCGTTCCACAATTTCTGCCGTCATCGCGGGGCAACCCTGCTGGATGCTGCGAACGGGAACACAGGCGGCGCGATCGTCTGCCCTTATCATCGCTGGACCTATGGTCTCGACGGCGGATTGAGGGGAGTTCCGGACAGGCAAAGCTGTTTTGCCGATCTCGATCGGGCGAAACTCGGACTGAAACCGGCTGCGCTCGGAATTTTTCGGGAGTTCATCTTTGTCAATCCCAACGCCGGGGCACGCTTCGAGGACTGGATTGCGCCAGTTGCGAAACTGGCCTGGCCGCACGATCTCTGCGTCGGTGATGTAAAGGAAGCGGTTCCGCTGGTTTACGATCTCAAATGCAACTGGAAGGTCTTTGCCGAGAACGCTATCGATGGCTATCACCTTGCCTATCTCCACGAATATACGCTGGGTGGACCTACGCCGGACAAGAATATCTGGGAACGGGCCGGCGAACACATGATCTGGTACGCGACCGAGAACGGTGTCCGGAATCGCCTACCCCAGAAAATCCGCGACGAGGCCGGTTCCAGCGGTATTCTCAAGAGCGCGTCGGAAACCGGATATGGCGGGGTCTATTTCCTGTTTCCCACGACGCTGATCGTGCCGACGCCCCATGGGTTGTCGCTGACAGCGCTCAAGCCGGTTGCACCGGACAGAACCCGGCTCGACGTGCGTCAGTGGGTCGGGCCGTGGCAGTTGAGAGACGAGCGCTCACAGATACCGGGCTTTGACAAGAAAACCGGAATTATCTCCTCTGAGAACTGGACCAGGCCGCCGCTGGAGACAGACGATTTTCAGACCGAGGACATCTGGATCTGCGAGAAGGTTCAGCGCGGTCTGGAAATGCCGGGTTTCGAATTCGGTCCCTTGTCTGACGGTCCCGGCGCTGAAGATCCGATCCGATGGTTCCATGAAAGCCTCAGGCAGAAAATGAGCTTGAGCCCGACAGGAGAACACTGACATGGCCTGGACCACGATCCTCGGCATCCTGTTGCTGATATGGGTCTCCTACGATCTGGTGACCGGGCGGGCCTGGTTTCACCGGGCGTATGATCGGGCAACCGAACCGGCAGGCTACTGGGCGACCATGGGGCTCTGGCTGCTCGTGGCGCTTTCGTGCATTTTCTGGAACGGTGTGTTTTAGGCATATCTTTCCATGCCGGTTTGACCGGCCGGCCCGCGAAACTCGGACCTAGTTCCGAGCCTTGTCGCGAAACGAAAGGTTGCTGTCCCCGCCCAGCCCGTAACGGACGCAGCAAAAGATTGCGGCCAGGCTGAGAACCAGCCAGAGCGCACCCCAGAACATGGTCGGGCCGCCGAATTCCTCGGCCAGCATGTAAGCATCGGAACGGACACCGGAGCGGCGGATCGTGTCGTCGAAAATGTCGTAGGGCACATAGATGATGCTGGAAAGCCCGATGACCCGAAGGATCATGTCATTGACAGGGCGGCTGAGATAGCGGGCAACTGCGAGCATGCCAAGGCCAGTTGCGGCACAGAAGAAGAGAGCGAACCAGTCCCGCACGTAGAGGAGTGTGACCAGCAGCGTCAGGCACCCGAACAGCGCCAGAACGGCCCGGTCAGCCTTGGTTCGAAGCGCGATCATCAGCAGCGTGATGCCGATCAGCAGCGACCCGAGATAGCCGGCCGAGAGCGTAATGAAGCGATTGCCGCCTCTGGAGATCACATGCCCACCCTGCTGCGGCGAGACGGAGAGATCCACCACCGACCCGCCGGTCAGCACAGTCGCGACGGCATGGGAGAGTTCATGCAGAAAGACCACCAGGATCTTGAGTGGAATGACGACCGGCGTGTTCCACAAAAGGAACAACACGCAAGTTATCGCAATGAGCTGCCAGTGGCCTTTGACGATTTGCATGAGGGTGAAAGGGCATGGAGGGGAAGTGAAGTCAAGATTTTGGCGCGATTGAAGGTCTGGTTTGGGTCTTTGTTCCCTTGGCAGGCGTGCACAGTGCACTCCGTGCCGGACGTTCCTGTCGCGCGAAAAGGCTTCCGCTGCCTGGACGCTCCGAGCACCACTGCTGCATCAGCACCCAAGCCGTTGACAATGACGGGCAGCACGTGGGCACCTGCAGGCCGGACGCAAATAGACCAACACAGAACAATGTTTTGGCAGCAGGCTTGATCATGTTTCGTTTGGCGTCACAATATCCGTGAGGAGAGTGTTGTTCAGGCGAGTTGGGTTCAGAGAGATCACTTCGAGAAATTTTCTGACTTCATGGTCTCTTGTTGTTTGTTCATACCGGTACGTTCAAGCCGACCTTGGTCCGGTCCATGACCACTGATGTTCGAAATCGCTTCACATTCGTGTCGTCAAAAAACAAACGCTGAATGAGCTTCTGGTACTCATTCATGTCCTTTGCCAGGGCAATGAGTGCAAAATCCGCATCCCCGGTTATGTAGTAACACTGTTGGACCTGTTGTTCCGAAGTGACCTTTCTGCGAAACGTATCCAGGATATCGATCCGCTCCCGCTCCAGTTCGACAAGGATGAGAAACGTCATTCCCTGGCCGACGGTCTCCGGGTCGACTACCGCGATTTCACGCTGGATGATGTTGGCTTGCCGAAAATGACGAAGTCTGCGTTGCACGGTCGCAATCGATGCCCCGGCTTCTTCCGCAATTGATTCCATCCGGGAATTAGAATCCCTTTGTATGATGCTGAGAATAGTCCGGTCTACGCTTGATAGTTCACTGTGATCGTCTGGCATCCGATTTTCCAATTATTTGACTGATTCAAGTCACGATAGTTCGAAAATAGATAATGTGAAGAGCAAACTATTCAATAAAATGAGAATGAGACCGCAATGAATGCGGCGAAATCGTTGGTCGGATCATTTGACTTTCGAAAATAACAGAGAGGATTAGATATGATTTCTTCTTTCAAGACTACGGTTGCATCCGCCATTGGGGGGTTGATTTTGCTTTCATCTGCGCATTCTAGTCTCGCGGATGAGTTGACTGATCGTATTAATGCTGGTGATCCAATTCGCCTCGGCTTTGCGACCGCAATTCCCTGGGCCTATCCTGGAGACGACGGAGAACCTTTGGGTTTTGTCAATGCACTGACTCTCGTGGTGCTGGAGGAAATGGGAATTACCAACTACGAGACATCCGTCAACGAGTGGTCCGGTCTGATCCCCGGTCTTCAAGCCGATCGCTACGATATCATTACCGGTGGCATGTATATTCTCAAAAGCCGCTGCGAAAACATCAACTTCACCGACCCGATCGGACTTTTCGGTGATGCCATGCTCGTTCCGGCCGGCAATCCGCAAGGCATTCATAATTACCAGGACGTGATCAAGACCGGTGCGACGCTGGTGACCGGCGCCGGCTTCAATACTGTTGAAGCTGCCAAGAAGGAAGGTGTGCCTGAAAACCAAATGATGCTGGTTGCAGGGGAAGTTGAAATCCTTGCGGCGATGAACGCGGGCCGCGCCGATGTAGCGGTGCAAACATTCTTCGGCGCGAAGGAACATGTCGAAAAGTCGGACGGCAAATATGACGTAACCGATCCTGCCGACATGCCGGAATGGACCCAGAACTGGGTCGGCATAGGTATGCGCAAGTCTGACCCAGACTTCCTGGCCGCCTTCAATGAAGCCATGGCCAAGGTGATCGGTGGCGAAAAGTGGATGGCTGCAACAGCCCCATATGGCTACACCGAGTTCCAACTTCCGGGCGAAGATGCCTCGACGGAATATGCCTGCGCCAATCGCTAACCGCCTACAGATGACGTCAGGCGGCAAAGCCGTCTGACGCATATTGCCGGAGTTCCAGATGGGCTATTGGGAATTTCTAGTCGAGTACCTGCCGAAACTCGCAAATGGTGCGGTCATGACCGTGATGGTCATGGTGTGCGCCACTCTCCTGGCGGTTACCGTCTCCATGGTTTTCGGCTTGATGCGGCTGTCTTCACATTTTGCAATACAGGGTGCAGCCACCGTTTACATCGAGTTTTTTCGCGGGACGTCGCTGCTGGTTCAACTCTACTGGATCTATTACGTCCTGCCCTTGATGGGGCTCACATTGTCGCCATTCATATCCGGAGTTCTGGCGCTGGGACTCAATTTTGGAGCCTATGGGGCGGAGATCGTCCGTGGTGGCATTCAAGCCGTGCCGCGCGGGCAATATGAAGCGGCACTGGCACTGAACATGTCGCCGTTCAGTCGCATGCGGCGCATTATCATACCGCAGATTTACACAATCATACTCCCGCCTGCAGCCAATCTGACCGTCGAGCTGTTGAAGGCAACCGCACTGGTTGCGCTGATCACGGTCGTTGATTTGATGTTTGTTGCCAAACAGATAAACGCAACCACCTGGTTGTCGGCCCAGGTCTTTGGAACTGCCTTGATCATCTATTATGCCATGGCGCGCTTTGCGCTGATCCCGTTTCTGAGGTGGCTTGAACTGATCGCCGCCCGCAAGATCGGCAAAGCGTGAGGAAACACTGATGGAATGGCGCTGGGAATTTGCCTGGGAAATTCTGCCGAGGATGCTATGGGCGACAGGTAACACCCTGCTTGCTGCAGGTGTCGGCTACACGATTGCCGTGGTTCTCGGATTGGTGTTGATGTTGGGGCAACGAACACCCTATCGGCTGATAAACATGCCTGTTCGCGAACTGGTTGAATTTGTCCGTTCAACTCCATTGCTGGTTCAATTGTTCTTCGTGTTTTTCGTTGCTCCGCAGTTTGGAATCAAACTCTCTGCGTGGACTGCAGGCATGCTGACCATCGGGTTGCACTTCGGGACATATCTTTCGGAAGTGTATCGCGGCGCACTGGAGGGTGTTCCAAAATCCCAGTGGGAAGCATGTCGTGCGCTGAATTTTACAACCGGATACACATATCGCCGGGTGATCCTGCCGCAAGCATTTCCGATCGCTCTTCCCGGCATGGGCAACTACCTCGTGGGCATATTCAAGGATACACCGTTGCTGGCCACCATAGGTGTTGCTGAACTCATGCACACCGCCAATGCCCTGGGGGCCGAGACCTATCGATATCTGGAACCCTACACAATGGTCGGATTTATCTTCCTGATCATATCTCTTCCCACAGCGATGGGGCTGCGCCGACTTGAAGCTGCTGTCGCCCGTGCGCAAGGCAATACAAGACATTAAGGCAGAACAATCAATGGATACTACCCATCCGCAAGTGCTTCCGGAAGGCAGCCCACTGGTTCGGTTCTCGGGTGTCACCAAATGCTATGGGCCCCTTACGGTCCTGGACAAGCTGGACCTGGATATCGCGCAAAATGAAATGGTGTCGATCATAGGACCTTCCGGTTCGGGAAAAACCACGGTGCTGCGCGTCTTGATGACGCTTGAGAAGATCAATGATGGTGTCATCTATGTCGACGGAGAGCCGTTGACCCACATGCCGAAGGCCGGAGGTCTGACCTTTTCCACCGAGAGGTATCTTCACGAACGACGTTCGAAAATCGGGATGGTCTTCCAGCAATTCAACTTGTTTCCGCACATGACAGCGTTGCAAAACTGTGTGGAAGCTCCCATGCAGGTTCTTGGGCTTAGCCGCGAGGACGCCGAGGAACGGGCACTCAATCTGCTGGAACTGGTCGGCATGGGAGAAAAGAAAGACCAGCATCCCACGCGCCTATCCGGCGGTCAGCAGCAACGGGTTGCCATTGCCCGGGCGCTGGCAATGCGGCCGAAAGTGATGCTGCTGGATGAAGTCACGTCTGCCCTTGATCCCGAAGTGATTGGAGAAGTGCTCAACGTTATTCGTTCGCTCAACAGTGAACACAACCTGACGATGATCATGGTGACCCATCAGATGGGCTTTGCGCGCGAGATATCGGACCGGGTCTGCTTTTTCTACGAAGGAAAAATCGCAGAGCAGGGATCACCGGAACAGCTGTTCGGAGATCCGCAGAACGAAAGAACAAAGCAATTCCTGCATGCCGTGCTGGATGCCAGCTGAGTTTCCGGCGCTTGTGCGGGAACCTGTGGCAAGCCGGGATTGGACGTTAGAGATCAAAGAGGAGGCTTCCGTCCTCACCAGAAACCATTTCAAGCCCCCCGGATCACGTCGATAGGATCGATCGGCGGGACCCGACAGAACAAACCTGAATTTCACCCGGTGTATCCGGGTATCTGAACCTAATGAAAGGCCGGTACGATGTTGCCAGGACTAGAGGATACCATTGTCGATCGTGACGCCTATCAGCGCAATGTGGATCACCTGCGCGGGCGCGAAATCGTATTGCCGAAGATAGCCGAACTAGCTGATCCGACTGAATATATCGCCCCGCGAATGCAAGTGGTGTCAAAAGCGGACCCTGATGCAGCAGATACGCTGAATCTCTTTCGTGTCCACTGGCACAATGCGCGTGATCGCCGGGCCCTTGCCAAGGTGCCTGAACATATTGTCCTGGATGAACGTGTAACCGGTGTGAAGGCCAAGATCGTTGTCGCGTTGGGAAATTGTTTTCCGATGATCGATTGCCACAAGGTCCTGGCGGCTTATGGCTGCCTGATCCCGCGGCTTATGTCGGGCGTATTTGATGCGACGCGTCACAGGGCCGTCTGGCCGTCTACGGGCAACTATTGCCGCGGCGGAGTTGCCATTTCGAAGCTGCTTGGCTGCAGATCTGTCGCCGTATTGCCGGAAGGGATGAGCCAGGAACGGTTTGACTGGTTGAATGCCTGGCTGGCGGACCCGAATGATATCTATCGAACCCCGGGAACCGAAAGCAACGTCAAGGAGATTTACGACGCCTGCCACGAACTCGCCAAAAGTCCCGACAATCTGATCCTGAACCAATTTGCCGAATACGGAAACTACATCATCCATCGTTCAGTCACCGGACCGGCAATGGAACGTATATTCAATCATGTAAATGCTTCAGGCAACCTGACGGCGCGCGCATTTGTTTCTGCAACAGGATCTGCTGGAACCATCGCTGCGGGAGATCATCTGAAGTCCGCTTTGGGCAGTCAGATCGGTGCTATCGAAGCTCTTGAATGCCCAACACTTTTGTACAACGGTTATGGCGAACACAATATTCAGGGCATTGGGGACAAGCATGTGCCGTTGATCCACAATGTGATGAATGCAGATTTTGTCATCGGTGTTCCGGACAGTGCAAGCGATGGTCTGAGCCTTGTGGCCAATACCACCGCCGGGCGGGACTATCTCTCCAGATACCGCGGCCTGGGGCAGCAAGAGACCTCGGATCTCGGAAACTTCGGTTTGTCGGCACTTGCAAATATCATCGGCGCGATAAAATACGCCAAATACATGAATTTGGGAAACAGTGACGTTGTCCTGACCGTAGCGACGGACGGTGCGGACATGTATCAGACCGAGTTGCAAATAGCCCGAAGGAAACATTTCGCAGACGGGTTTGACGCGGTGAGAGCTGCTGAAACATTCGGCCGTTCCGTTCTGGGTGCATCTACGGATCACATGATCGAATTGACACGCGTTGACCGCGAAAGGATCTTCAATCTTGGCTACTACACCTGGGTTGAACAGCAGGGTACCACGCTGGATGATTTCGACCAGCGGCGGGATCAGGCGTTCTGGGACGGCTTGCTCGATCTGGTTCCGGTCTGGGATGAAATGATCGATAACTTCAACAGGGCCTAGTCGATGAGCGATCACACGCACTTGCCTTTGACCGCAGCGCATTGGGGCGTTTATCGCGCCGATGTCACAGACGGGAAGCTAGAGGCGCTGCATCCGTTCGAACACGACCCGGATCCGTCGCCGATCGGGCAAGGGTACCTTGATGCAATCGACGATCCGGTGCGTATCAAGGCACCCGCGGTGCGCAAGGCATGGCTGGACAATCGCGGCGACGCCGTGGCGGAGCGGACTGGCCGCGATGCTTTTGTCGAGGTCAGCTGGGAGACAGCGGAAAAGCTGGTCGCTGAAGAGTTGAACCGGGTTCGCGAGGAGAACGGAAATCAGGCGATATACGGCGGGTCATACGGGTGGTCTTCAGCGGGACGTTTCCATCATGCGCAGAGCCAGCTGCACCGGTTCTTGAACTGCATCGGCGGATACACGCGATCGGTGAACTCATACTCCCTGGCCGCCGGTGAAGTTATCCTGTCCCATGTCCTGGGGGACGCGACCGCTTTCATTCACTCACCGCAGCCATGGCAATCGGTTTCCAAGCATACCGGATTGATTGTTGCGTTCGGCGGCATGCCGTTGAGAAACAGTCAGGTCAGCTCAGGCGGTACTGGATATCATCGAACCCGCGAAGGGTTGAGGCAGGCGAAAGAAGCGGGCGTATCCTTTGTCAATGTTTCACCGATCCGAAGCGACGTTTCCAGTGAATTGGGCGCTACCTGGCTCGCCGCTCGTCCAGGAAGCGATGTTGCCATCATGCTGGGCCTGGCGCACGAACTCATGCGTAACAACTGGCACGACAACACTTTTCTCGAGCGATACACGTCCGGCTTTCAGGAGTTTGCCGAATATCTGGCCGGAGCAACAGACGGAGTTGCAAAAACGGCGGCTTGGGCGGCGGAGATCGCGCGTATACCCGAGAGTGAAATACGGCTGCTGGCAAAACGCATGTCAGCCACCAGGACGATAATCTCGGTCAGTTGGTCGTTGACGCGGCAGGAACATGGCGAGCAGCCATTCTGGATGGCCACTGCGCTTGCCGCCATGTTGGGACAGATCGGATTGCCCGGTGGCGGTGTCGCATATGGCTATGGTGCTGCCAACTCCGTGGGCAATGAGCGACTTCCTGTCCGTTACGCAGCCTTGCCTCAGTTGAAGAACCCGGTTGACGACTTCATTCCGGTTGCCCGCATCAGCGACATGCTGCTCAACCCCGGCTCAGAGTACCGTTTCAATGGCGAACGGCGCCACTACCCCGATATCAGGCTGGTTTACTGGGCAGGGGGCAATCCGTTTCATCATCACCAGGACCTGACACGGTTGTCGGCCGCCTGGCAGAAACCGGAAACGGTCGTGGTGCATGATTATTGCTGGAATGCTCTGGCAAAGCGCGCTGATATCGTACTGCCATGCACAACGCCGCTGGAACGTGACGACATCATGATCACGCCAAGGGACCGCTTTGTCATTGCCATGAAAGCAGCAGTATCCCCGATCGGGAAGGCTCGCAATGACCATGATATTCTTCGCGGTCTCAGTCGGGAGCTCGGTGTCGAAGAGACCTTTACCGACGGCAAGTCGGCCTCTGAATGGATGAAATGGCTCTATTCGGAAAGCCGCACCCACGCACTCAACAGCGGCGTTGATTTACCCGATTATGACAGTTTTCTCGCCAAAGGATGGCACGAAACCGAGCGGCCAAAAGTGCCGGAGGACGCGTTCGCAGCCTTCCGCTGGGATCCGATGGTGTCGCCCCTGAAAACACCGAGTGGCAAGATCGAGATCACATCTACCTCCATCGCAGCCTTTGAAGACAATCCGGTGCTGCCGCACCCCGCCTGGTATGAGCCCGGGGAATGGCTCGGCCGTGCTGAGAAGCGCTTTCCATATCACCTGATTTCCAGTCAGCCGGCAGACAAACTGCATTCACAGCTGGACCAGGGTCGAACCAGCCGCTCGGCAAAGCTGAAGGGGCGGGCGCCGCTGCGGATCCATCCCGCAGATGCTGAAAGATCGGGCATTGCCGATGGTGATTGTGTTCGCGTTCACAATTGTCGTGGCGCCTGCCTGGCAACCGCAAAGCTGGACGCAGATATCATGCCCGGTGTCGTTCAAATGAGCACGGGAGCCTGGTTGGATGCCGTGCCGCAGAAAAACGGAAAAATTCTTTGCCGGCATGGAAACCCCAATACGGTTACCAGAGATGCAGGTACATCCGAGTTGGCACAGGGACCGGTTGCCCATTCCTGCCTCGTCGCAGTCGAAACCTATCGACAACATGAGAATATCGAAGCCTTTGAACCGCCGGCAATTGAGCGGCAGGAAACCAGGCCTGCACCACAGAAGTCCTGATTTTTCCAGTTCCAGCGACGACGAGGCAGGTCAGCCGATGTTTTTGCCTCATCCGCCTCATTGACTTGATACCGCCTGGCATTCCAGCTGGTCGCAGCCAATTTGGCGGATGCCGATCTGGAACAACTGCAAACGGTGCGATTTGGTCTGCGTGGTCATGCCGATGCGTGGTGCACCACCCAAACGTTCGGCTCGACGTAAATTCCGCGATTTCTCTCAATATCCACGTCGACCGGGTTCAAGGCAAAAGGAACGATATACTGGCCTGACCCTGGAAATTTCTGCCCCGTCCAGTCCTCCCATTCACTGACTGTGCCTGGAATGATCATCGACTTTAGGCATATCCCGATCAAATCGCCGCCCAGTCTCATGTGAACGCGAAGCCAGCTGTCAAACGCCAGGCCATCGGGGTTTTTCCAATGAATGTATTGATCCATCGGGATCAACGGAAACGCGTGTTTTTCGTTTGGTCTGACAGGCAAAACGATGCGTTCGAGCTTGCGTCGTCTGGCGTGTGCGATCACTTCCCGGGTTGCCGTTTCGCTGAACTTTTTCCCTCTGAATTCCTTCGCAACAACGATTTGCAGTCCCATCAATGCGTTGGGCGGTGTACCATTTTCGTAGTCGGCCACGGACTTTTCAACGCCCCAATCCACACCCCTGTCGGGGAGCTTACCGAGATCGGCTTCCACCTTGAGCGGTACCATGTTGACGACCGCTGCGATCTTGTCCCCGACAAGCAAGGTCAGTTGGTCGCCGGCGAAATAGGACATCATTTTTTCCCAGTTCGCGATTGCAACAGGGTCATGGAGCATGAATTCAGGCCACGCGGAGCCTCCTGTCGTCTGATGCCGAGCTATCAGGTCTGGTTGTTCGGAAAGCGTCGTTACACGATAGGTGACGGTGGCCGCTGAAGACGTGGCAGAATACCTGGAAGACATGGGTCCCCTCCGTTGAGCAATGTTTCAAATTTTGATGTCCTGCTCAGACGATATTCATTGCAGCCAACTCCACGATCGGGAACAAGTTCCCCCAATTCCTAACGGATATGGAGCGAATTGCAAAGCAGCTGTCCTGTGAGCACCAGCATCCATCGTTGTTGAAAGGCTTTTTCGCCCGATGGTCTTTCAGTGGGGAACTTGCACGAGACTGAAGCTCTTCAGGAAACGGCGCGGCATTCACCTTTGTTTTGCAAGCCGCGTTTCCCGGTATCGCCTGGGCGTCTCACCGAACCTGGCCTTGAACCATCTTGAAAAATGGCTGCTGTCTGAAAATCCGCACTCATACGATATCTGGGTTATCGTCCGTTTTGAATTCATCAGGCGCCAGCGCGCATGCTGAAGCCGCATGTCGCGCCAGACTTCCTGGGGCGTCGAGCTGGCGTGTTGCAGAAACACCCGGTTCAGCTGCCGTACGGTTGACCCGAGTTTTTCCGCCAGGTGCTCCGTCGTGTCAGGTTCACGCAGTTTCTGACGCATGATCTTGACGGCCTGCTCCACGCGCCAGTTTCCGCATTCTTCCAGATCCTGGTAGGGGAGGCGCCCGACTTCGTGGGCTGATCTGTGTTCGTCGACGACAAGTGCTGTCAGGCCTTTCATACCGCGCGAACGGCCACAGTGCTCAATCAGGATTTCGACCGCAAGATCAATGGCGGCGGTTCCGCCGGGGCATGTCAGAATGTCGCCCTCAGAGACATAAAGCTCGTTTTCGACAGGTACGACATGGGGAAACATCTCGACGAATTCCGGGCGATGATGGGCGTGGATCGCAGCGCGTCGGCCATCGAGTAACCCGGTACATGCGAGGGCAAAACTCCCTGTGCAGAGCCCTACCAGTTTGGCCCCCCGGGAATGCTGGTCCCGGAGAAATTCATAGGTCTGCGGAGGAATATCACCCAGATAATCGAGAAGACCGCCAACAACGACAATATAGTCGTAGTCCGCGGCGTCGTTGAAGGTTTTCCATGGTGTAACGGCAAGGCCAGTGCTGGAAGGAACCGGGTTCAGGTCATTCCCCAGTACCTCCCAATGACAGAAAATCTGCCGGCTCTTGTCGGCCTCATCTGCCGAATGTCGCACGGCATCCACGAACCCTGCGAGGGGTAGAAGTGTAAATGCCGGCGTGAGCACAAACGCAAATCTCACGTCCGGGTCAAATTCCGAAGATCGATGAGGTGCCAGAAGATCCATCTCAATCTGCCGAGTGTCCAAGAAATGTCTGTCATATTCTATTAATCGCCCAGATCGTTCCTACACTTGTTGCGAAAAAGCAAGGAGGAATGATGCGCTGGAAGAAAACCGTAACAGTTGTCGGAGCTCATGCGGAAGGCGAAGTCGGAAGGGTTGTGACGGGAGGAGTTCTGGATATTCCAGGCATTTCGGTTCTGGAAAAGATGCACTACCTGCAGGCGAACGACGAACTGCGCCAGTTTGTGAACAATGAACCGCGCGGATGTGCGCAGATGACCACAAACCTGTTGCTGCCGCCATGCAATGGCGAAGCGGATGCAGCCTTCATTCCAATGCAGGCCGACGGCACTCATGCAATGTCCGGATCCAACGCAATGTGCGTAGCCACCGTGTTGCTGGAGACCGGTATTCTGGCAATGTGTGAACCAGAAACGACGATTGTCCTGGACACGGCTGCGGGTCTCGTCAAGGCGGTCGCGCAGTGCAGGAATGGCCGCGTGGAGCGCGTGGCACTGGATTTTTTTCCTGCATTTGCTGAGCATCTTGATGCAATTGTTGAAGTCGACGGGATGGGATCGATCACCGTCGATGTCGGATTTGGCGGTGTCTACTACGTCATGCCACGCGCAAGAGAACTCGGATTCCGGATAGGGCCGGACGTTGCGCGAGAGATGGTGGATCTGGGCGCGCGTATCAAACGCGCAGCACGCGAGCAACTCACCGTATGTCATCCGGAAATCTCCGCGTTCAATAGCATCGAATTTCTGATGTTTACCGATGATGTCGACCCGGAAGGACACGTCTACAGGAATGCGACCATCATGCCACCCGGACGCGTCGACCGTTCCCCTTGTGGGACGGGCAGTGCCGCTCGCCTGGCCGTGATGCATGAGAAAGGTGCAATCAGGGAAGGCCAGAAGCTGGACATGCGCTCGACAATAAACTCCAGCTTCGAGGCATCGGTGGTGGCGGTAACCCGGCTTGGGACCAGAAATGCCGTGATACCACGGCTGTCAGGCCGAGCCTGGATTTATGCCATGATGCAGCTGGGTGCTGACCCAAGCGATCCCTATCAGTCGGGCTACACGATGGCCGACACATGGGGAACGGAGATCGAGCACCAAATTCCGGGGACCCAGCCAACTCGCGGCAAATTCTGACTGAATTGGCGGCTTCGGCCGCCATATTTTTGTGTGGCAAGTGGAAAATTTAGGTCTGTCCTATCATGAAAAAAGACCGATTTGTTCAATTTTGAGCACGATCTCTCCCCTTATCATTTTTCAATTGCCGCCGTGTGGGTGGCACCTGAAATGGGAGGACGCCAATGCTTTCGAGGATCAATCGCCGCACCGTTCTGGGGGCAGCAACAGCAATAGCAGTTTCTTTTTCAACCTTTGCAGCGTCAGCAGAAACGACGCTCCGTCTGTCACATTTGTCGCCTCCGGACAGCGACATGGACAAGTGGGCTCATCATTTCGCTGGCCGGGTTGCAACCGAAACTGACGGTCGCGTGAATATTCGCATTTTTCCCGCAAGCCAACTGGGCGACTGGGAAGAAGTCTATGAACAACTGAGCCAGGGCGCGGTTGATCTGGCCATCCAATCGATATCGACCAAGTTTGACTCGCGCCTCGCCATCACATGGTTTCCCTATACCGCAGTTGACTATGACAGTGCCAAGGAAGCCTGGAACACCAATGGCTTTCTGTTCAACATCGTTGATGAACTCGTCAAGCCGCAGCAGATCAGCGTCATGGCTCCATATGCCTTCGGCCTGGGCGGCATGGCGGTCGGCAAACCCGTTACAGACCCGAAGAATCCCGACGCGGATCACTCCGACCTGAAAATCAGGGTCTGGCCATCAGGTGTTCCGACCCACAAACCAACGCTGGAGCGCCTTGGTTATTCCACCACAACCATGCCCTGGGCCGAGCTCTATACCGGTGTACAGACCGGCGTGATCGACGGCATGGTCGGAGGGGTCCCGGAAAATGCCGTGCGTGACTGGAACGGTGTCGTCGATACCTGGCTGCAGGTCAATGATCACTTCGAGATCAACTGGTTGCTCGGATCGACGATGTCGCTCACGCGCCTGTCCGAAGCAGACCTGAAAACGGTCTCAGCGATCGCAAAGGACCTCGCCACCCAAAGGTTCAACGCTGTTGAGGAAGCAGACAACAAGTACCTGCAGCAGCTTAAGGACAGCGGCGTTACCGTGGTTACCTACAGCCGTGAGGAAATCGATCAGCTTGCCGATGCCGTGCGCGCGGACGCGTGGCCGCAGATGAAGGGTGAGATTGGCGACGAACTCTACGAAATCATCCAGCAGTACTACGCAAACTGAAACGGGACGGAGCCGGGTTTCCGGCTCCAGCTTTCTCGGGGGAGGAATGTCAATGCTCGAAGAGCGCCAGACACAAATCCGGCACCCGCTATGGATCCTCAAGCTCAACATCCTGAAATTCGTGATGTTCGTCAGCTCCGTGGTGTTCACCCTGGCGGTCTTTCTTCAGGTCGTCGCGCGGTATGTCTTCAACTACTCGCTGTTCGGGATCGAGGAATTCGCCAGTTTTGCCGGTGTCATCATGTACTTCATCGGGGCAGCGTTTGCCACGCATGAGCGGAGCCACATTTCCGCAAGCCTGGTCGACACGATCTTCGGCGAGGGACGGATCACGGCTGGCGTGCATGCGTTCACCCGTCTGCTTGCTTTCGTTCTGACGCTCTACATCCTGAATTCGCTCTGGGACCTCCTGGTCTTCACGGAACGCATGGGGACCCGGTCGACCGAACTGCGCCTGCCGATGATCTGGATCTACGGAACGATGTTCGTCGGCCTTTCGCTGACCGCCTTCTACTTCCTGCTCGAATTTTTCGACAGCCTGCGGGCAACCATCTGGCACGCGCCTTCCAAGGAGCAATAAAATGAGCACGCTGATACTGATGGATGTAGCGCTGCTTGTGCTGCTGATGATCCTTGGTGTCCCGGTTGCCCTGACCTTTGTTGCCGCTGCTGCCTTTCTGGTGATATTCGGCGACTATGGCTCAACCACTTTTTTGATCACTTCGGGGTTCTCCAAGGTGTCGTCGGTCGTGTTGCTGGCGATCCCGCTCTACATCCTGGCAGGCGGGATCATGACCCAGGGAGGCATTGCAAAACGTCTGCTCGAACTTGCGGACAGTTTTCTGGGACGATACCGCTCAGGTCTGGGAGTAGTCACCGTCATCACGACGGCGATCTTCGGCGCGATCTCCGGCATGGCCTCATCCGCGGTTGCCGCGATCGGTTCAATCGCGATACCACGCATGGTTGAACAGGGCTACGACCGGGGGTATGCAACATCGCTCGTCAGCTGCTCGGCGGTCCTGGCCTTGCTGATCCCTCCCAGTGCGACCATGATCCTGTACGGTTGGGTCACCGGAACATCCATAGCTGCATGTTTTCTGGCGCCGCTGTTACCTGCGCTTCTGCTTATCGCCTTGTTTTCCTTCTGGAACATGATCCTGACGCGGAATATGGAGATTCAGGTTTCCGACGCCCAACCGTTCAACATACAAGTCAAGACGGTCTTCCAGCGGACCCGCGAAGCCGGGTTCGGACTGGCTATGCCGCTGATCATTCTCGGCTTCATCTACGGCGGCATCACCACGCCGACCGAAGCCGCGGCCGTAGCCGTGATCTACGCATTACCCGTCGCGTTCCTGATTTACCGCGAGCTGACGTTCAGGTCGTTTTATGACGTCGTCTGGAAATCGGCCCAGGTCACCTCGGTTCTGATGCTCGTCATCTTCACCGCAAACATGCTTGCACGTGTATTGACGCTTGAAGAAGTTCCACAACAGATTCTGCAGGCCATGCTGATGGTTTCGGAAAATCCGATCATTCTGATGCTCCTGGTCAACGCGTTTCTGCTCCTGATCGGGATGTTCATGGAAGACGTGTCCGGCATATTGCTGGCCGCTCCATTGCTGCTGCCGGTTGTCACCGAGGCGGGTGTGCATCCGGTTCATTTCGCGGCAATCATCGGTGTGAACCTGGGTATGGGGCTGATCACGCCACCGACGGCACCGATCCTTTATTTCGGCACCCTGATCGGACAGACAACACTTGCAAAAGTGGTCAAGCCTACCCTGGTTTTCGTGTTTCTGGCCTATTTCCCGGTGGTTCTGCTAACAACATTCATTCCTTCCCTCTCGCTCTGGCTGCCATCTCTGGTCACCGGCCTTTGACAGGAAAGGATAGTCCATGAAACTGAAAATACTCGTCCCTGTCGATGTTGAAGATCCTCGCTCCTGGAGCGCTGTTCTTCCCGAGCTGCGCCAGCACGCCAAGGGCAACGATGTCGAGTTGACCGTCGTAACCGTCGTTCCCGAACTGGGAACAGTCATTGCACAGGCTGCACAGGCGCTCCCGTTCGCGGCTACGCTGCCCGGCGACCTGAGGGATCGGGTCCTTGCCGTTGCCCGTGAACGGCTCGAAGACATGGCTCAAATTGAGGATTTTGGCACGATCCAGCGGATTGTCAGGTCCGGCACAATTTATTCAGAAATCCTTCGGACGGCGGATGACCTTTCGACGGATCTCTTCGTTCTGATGTCCCATCTTCCCGATATTGGCGACTATCTGCTTGGTCCCAATGCGGCAAAAATCGTGCGCCATGCGAGATGTTCAGTGTTGGTGGTACGTCCCAGGTAAAGAGTCTTGAAATGAACAAGCCACATCGTCCGCGGGCAGACCTGCGCATGAGACCGCTCTCTGTTGCCGTCGTGATGACGGGCGGCACGATTGCCAAAAGCTATAACCCCGCCGAGGCGAGGCTTTACAACTTTGAACCGAAGGTCAAGGAGATCATCGCCGGATTGCGCGTGGACGATCTCCGGTTCACTTTCATTGATCTCCTGCATCTGGATTCGTTGGAAATTCGCGAAACGGATCGGCATCACATCGCGTCCGCCGTTGCCGAGGCGAGCAAGTCGCATGACGCGGTCCTGGTTACGCACGGCACCGACAGCATGTCGGACAGCGGTGCAGCCCTTTGCGCCAACATGGTGGAAATTCCGGTTCCAGTCGTCTTTACAGGCGCCATGGTGCCGTTTGCTGTCAGGGGCTCCGATGCAGTTCAGAACGTTACGGAAGCCCTCCTGGCCCTGCGCCTGTTGCCACCTGGTGCCTACATCGTTCTGCATAATCGTGTGCTGGCCCTGCCCGGTGCCCGAAAAGACCATAAATCTCTGACTTTTCAGGAATGCTGATCCATGACCCGGATAGAAACAGACAGTATCGGAAGCCGTGAACTGCCTACAGCGGCGCTCTACGGTGTCAACACGTTGAGGGCGACGGAAAATTTTGACATATCACCGTTGAAGATCGGCAATGAACCGGCCTTCATTCGCGCGCTTGCCAGAATCAAGAAGGCGGCTGCCCGGGCAAACTGCGAGATTGGTGTGCTGGAGCCATCCTTCAGGGAAGCAATTGTCAACGCGTGCGATGAAATCCTGGACGGACACCACCACGATCAATTTGTAGTCGACTTGCTGGAGGGGTCAGGCGGCACGTCGATCAACATGAACGCGAATGAAGTCATCGCAAACCGCGCGCTTCAGATCATGGGGCATCCGGCAGGCAGTCATGAGGTGCTCAATCCGAACGATCACGTCAACGCCGGTCAATCGACGAATGATGTCGTTCCGTCCGCCGTGAAACTTGCCGTTCTTGAGAAAGCGTCCGCGCTCATCGCCTCGCTGGGCTATCTTGCCGAGGCGTTGAGAGAAAAATCTGTCGAATTCGCCGATGTTCTGAAGATCGGACGAACCTGCATGCAGGCGGCGCAGCCGATGACACTCGGCCAGGAGTTCGGTGGTTATGCGGCAGCGCTGTTCCGGGCGCGGGACAAAATTCGATCAGCGACAGTCGATCTGAAGGTGCTCCCCCTCGGAGGTACGGCAATTGGAACAGGGCTTGGAGCAGAACAGGGCTACAAGGGAGCGGTCTATCGTCATTTGTCCGAGGATTGCGGGATGGAATTGCTTCCGTCCGAAAACATGTTCGACGGCATGCAGAACGCCGACAGTTTCGCGCGTGTTTCTTCCGAGTTTCGGATCGCAGCGGAGGTGATCGGAAAAATCAGCCTGGACCTGATCATCCTGTCTTCCGGTGCCAAATCGGGTATCGGCGAGATTAAATTGCCTGCAGTCCAGCCGGGTTCCTCGATCATGCCGGGCAAAGTCAACCCGGTGCTGCCAATGATGATGCAGCAGGTGGCCTACGCGGTGATTGGAAACGATGCAGCGGTGTCGCTTGCCTCTCTCGGCGGGCAGCTTGAAATCAATCATTTCGAACCGGTCATCGCATCGCGCCTGTTCGACAGTATGGATCTTCTGACAAAAGGAAGCAGGATCTTCGCCGACAAATGCATTGCAGGCGTCGAAGCCTTGCAGGAACAGTCCCTTGAAAATCTAATGGCTTCCTCGGCCCTCGCAACGGTGTTTGTTCCTAGTCTGGGCTATGCGAGAGTTGCTGGGATCGTCACGGCAGCTGAAGAAGAAGGAAAGCCCTTTGTTGACGTGATGATCGACATGGGCCACTTGACGCGAGAAGAGGTCATCACGGCATTACGCGATGCTGCCGGACAAAATCCTGATGGTGCTGCAAAACCATAATCATCCTGTCGGAGCGCTAGTCCGGGTGGATACTGCACTCGAAGATGGATGGTAAGGAAAATGGCTGGAAATCAGCCAGTTGTTCCAGCGCATTTTCATCATGATTCCCCGGCTATCAGCTTTTCCGCGTAGTCCTCCATCGTGATCGTGCCGCCTTCGGTCTGCGTTTTCGCGCGAGCGTCTTCCGGCAACGAGTCCTGCACAAGGTCGATGCGCTTCCAGGAGGGGTGAGGCTGTTCGCCCTTTTTGTCGGGTACGTACGGGCTGGCCGAAACGCGCTGGTGCCGGTGGATGTAACGGGCGCAGTTGAGGAAGCAGGATGTCACGGCGACACGCACGATCATGTTCGCACCCGGATAACGAGCCAGTTCAGGATCGGTTTCGGACAGGGTCGCGTTCCCCTGGACCCTTACGCGGTTGGGAGTTTCCATGTCGATAAACAGCAGACCAACCTTGGACGCGGCCTGGATGTTGCCCATGGACTTGAACATGCCGTTGCCGTCATAGCTCGGGAAGACCAGCGTTCTTGCATCCAGAACCTTCACGATCCCGACCGGACCGCCTTTGTAACTCACGGTCGGTTCACCTTCGGCGCTGACGGTTGAGAGAAAAAAGAAGTCCCGGCTTTCGATGAAGGGAATGTGCGGCTCTTCGATCTCGTCGCGAACGATTGCGGTGACGACGGTGTCTGCCAGCCTGGAGCTGTCGAACCGTTTTTGCAGTTCGCGTTGTTCACTCGTGTAGAATTTATCTGCGGTCAGCATTCTTGCCTCCGGAAGCAATGGAGCGCGCGGAACGTTTCCGCACGCTCAGGTTCATGTGGACGTCTACTCGGCGGCGGATTTGGATAGCCGATCTTCGTCGGCCTCGGTCATTTCCACCGAGCGAGCTGCCTCATTGTCGAACGCCATGACCGGCGGACTCGGTTTCCTGTTGAACATCAGCCGGAACACATCCGGTCTGGAATAATGACCGCAAGGGTCAGCGGCGGCTTTGCCTATCGCGATCATGTTGAGATCGATTTCGGCAATGACCAGGCCTTCTTCATCGGGTGCGAGGTTTTCGCCGAGCGGAGAACCATCCGGGCCGAAGATGCGCGCGTGGCCGCCGCCCTTCTTGAGCAGTTGCTGCTTCACGGGCGTGTCGCACAGGAATTCAACCATTTCGTCGGAGACGGTGGCGCAGGCCGCAAGGACGAAACACTGGCCTTCGACAGCGTAGATCCTGCTCGCGGCTTCGTTGACTTCAGGTCCAAGGGCGTAAGCACCGCCTTCGTAGAGACG
>NZ_KI928932.1:26186-27391 GCF_000521215.1 Labrenzia sp. DG1229
GCGAAAAGCTCGGCCAGGCAGCGACATGGATCTGCTCGTTTTGCGAATACATGGCGTATTTGTTGAGCGGTTGGATATGTTCCCAGCAGCAGAGTGCGCCGACCCGGCCAAGGTTTGTGTCGTGAACCGACATGTCGCTGCCGTCACCTTCGCCGAACACCGTGCGTTCCACATGGGTGGGTTTCAGCTTGCGCCGCCGCGAAATCATCTCACCATCCGGACCATAGTGCCATTGGCCCATGTAGAGCGTCCCGTTGACGTTCCAGGAAAGACCCATGACGACATGCATGTCGTTGTCCTTCGCCGCCTGGGCCAGGCGTTTGTCCTGCTCGCTGCCTTCCTGAATGGAGTTGGCGACGTAGCGGGGGACAAGTGGCATGTACATGGCCGTTGCGTCGAGCCAGATATACCAGGGGTAGCCCGGCAGGTAGGTCTCGGGGAATGCGATGAGCTTGACGCCCTTTGCGGCTGCCTCCTCGATCAGACGGATGGCCTTGTCGACGCTTGCGTCCAGGTCGAGAAAGACCGGGGAGGCCTGAACGGCCGCCGCCTTGAATGGTGCTGTCATGATGCTTCCTCCAGAGCAGTGTGATCGTCCGCAAGCGTGGCATGGCTGCTTTCGGAGCTCTTCGCATTCGGTGCGGAAAAAGGCGGCTTTTTGGGCGGACTGGCCGGAAAACTTCGCAAATCGGGCGGTCTGTGCTAGTCGTATCGTCCAAGGAGGTCGTCACAGATGGCGATATTGCTGAGCACCAACAGCGTCCGGCAAGTTGAACGCTTTGCCTTCTGGCGGGAAGCCGTCTGCGATGCCTATGTCCACCTCGATTGCGAGTGTTCCCACCCGGATGAATTTGACGGCGAGATCGTCCTCAACCGGTTGTCCCGTCTGTCGGCGTCCTTTGTCTCGGGCAGCCAGCAGTCAGTCCGGCGCAGACGGAAGGACATTGCGCGTGCGGGTGAGGAGAGTTTCCTGATCAGCCTGCAGATGCGTCGGGAAGGGAGTGTCAGCCAGCATGACCGCGAAGCCAGCCTTCAGCCGGGTGACTTCGCGCTTTACAGCAGTGTCGATCGCTACAGGCTCGACCTGCCGGATGGGTTTCGGCAACTGGTCGTGCAGGTCCCGCGGGAAGACCTGCTCAGCCGTCTGCCCAAGGCAGATCTTCTCACCGGTATCGGTGTATCCGGGCGCAGCGTGCTGGGCGGCA
>NZ_KI928932.1:27976-118739 GCF_000521215.1 Labrenzia sp. DG1229
CCGTGAAACAGTCTCTCCAGGAAACGGTTGTCGACCTTTTCGTAACCGGCCTGGCGTCGCTTCAGGAAACGAAATACGAGCTCTCCAAGCCGGAACAGCAACTCCTGCTGCGCGCGGACGCCACAATACGTTCCAACCTGCACCGGCCCGATTTCAACCGTCGTTCGCTCGCTGCCGAATTGGGGCTTTCGCTGCGCCGCCTTTCGGAAATCTATCAAAGTGACCAGAGGTCGATAGCATCGACGATCCGCGACATGCGGCTGAGCCGGATCGCCGCCGATCTCAGGGACGCCCGCTATGCCCGCCAGTCGATCAGCGATATTGCTTTCAGATGGGGTATCGAGAACCAGCAGAGTCTGACGCGAATGTTCAAAACGCGGTTCGGCACGGCTCCCCGGGATTATCGCTCACACGGATAGTGCATAAACCAGAAACGCGGTGCTTCACACCCGGCGGCACCGGGAGCGAGGCAGCGTAAGCCGGGGCCTTGCCTGGATCGTACGCAGCTGTTCCGGCCGGAAAGGCATGTCTTTGCTCATCAAGCGCCTGCAGCTGTCTTGCCAGCCGTATTGCGAGAGTGCTTCAGCGTTATTGCGGGGAGTGTGTTCTCCGGCAGAAACAGGATGCGGTGATCGGCACATCCGCGCGGGCGGCTGCAATTTCCTGCCTTTGCGCAACAAAAGTTACTTCCACGGTATCCCCGCGGCGCTTCAGGCACTCATGCAGGCCATGCAGGCTCCAGGGATTGTCTGGATGTTGGCAGGCACGGCTGAGTTCGCCATCCAGGCCGAGGTCAGCCCTGTAGACCGCTTCCGCCTCTTCAACCTGTCCCTGTTCAAGCAACAGAGCGCCTAATGCGTGACGAGTAGGCTGCATCCAGCCCCAGGGCTCGTCATAAGGCAACGCGTCGTCAAGCGCGACTGACCGGCGCAGATGGGCGAACGCCTCCTCATGATTGCCCCGTCGATACTCGAGCTCTCCATCCAGCATTGCTTCGGCAATGGCCAGCAAATCCCGAAAGGTATTGTTGTGGACAAGGCGGGTATCGGGGACGCGTGCCTTTGCCTCCAGAAAGAGGGCGCGCGCGGCTTCAGCTTCCGGAATCTGGCCCAATGCGGAGTGCGCGACGCCCTTGGCGTAACAGGTCATCGCTGTGGTGCAGCTGTAAAGGTCGGCGTCGGCGGGCAGTTCCTGATCGATGATCTCCTGCCACTTTCCGAAACGCACAAGTACGTGCTGTTTCATTGCCAGGTAACCTTCCAGATAGTCCGCCATGGGCGGAGAAGGTGTTCGCAGGAGTTCTTCCGGTACGGTTCTGATCAGTTCATCTGCAGCGCTCATGGCAGGTTCGAACTGACCCAGGAACATCGCGCCGAAAATGGCAAAGTGATAGTTGTGGATCCGGTAGGCCGAGTAGAAATTCATCGGCCCTTCCAGCTCAAGATATTTACGGTCGGCCTCGATCGCTTTCTGATTCCAGTGCAGAACATTGCTGTATTGTCCGCAAAGCACGTCGATATGGGTCGGCATGTGGATCAAGTGGCCTGCATCGGGTACCAGCTCCCGCAGTTGATCACCGGCACGCAACGCCCGTTGCGGAAACGGGGACATTTCCATCAAGTGGACATAAAGGTGCAACAGGCCGGGGTGCTCCCAGGATGCCGGAGCTTCGGCAAACGCGCTTTCCAGAACCTTCATTGCCTCGGCGGTACCGGCGCCCTCCGCGATACTCCCCGAGGCCAGGTCCCACATTTTCCACGGGGTCAGGTTCATGATGGCTTCGACGAARAACGACCTGACATTCAAATCGTCAGGATGCGCGGCATGGACCTTACGCATTGCGTTCGCAAAATCCATGTCCCAGCCTTTCTGGTCCTCGATTGGTTCGCGCTGGGGGTAGCGCGCCGTCAACGCTTCGGCCAGTGCTCTTTCGACTGGGGACAGGTTGCCGGCGCAAGCAGCCCGGCTCTCGTCATAGGCGCGCGCGAGTGCCTGGCTCTTGGCTTGCGGATCGAACAGGACCCAGGGCATGTTGTAGTTGGGTCCGACCGCATAGGCGATACCCCAATGCGCCATGGCGCAATCTGGATCGAGCTCAAGTGCTTTTTCAAAGCAAGCGATCGCTGCTTCATGATTGTATCCGAAACACCATATGAGGCCACGATCGAACCAGACCTGCGCTTCGGGGGTGCCGCCGGAAACCTGCCAGGAGAACGTGCCAAGATCGTAGTATTCGGACATTCCAGACCTCACTTCTTTATGCGCGTTACGTTGCGTGTCTTAGTATTTGCCAGCACTTGAATCCAGTTATGCATGCATATTTTACATGATGAAGGTCAATACCAGCGGCAGGGCAATGAGGCTTAGAAGATATGTCGCGACCACGAGCGTTGATGCCACAGCACCGTCGCATCCATAGCGGACTGCCAGGACTGCAGCAATCGTTCCCGATGGCATGGCCGCTTCGATGACCAGCAATTCGCGATTGATCTTCGGCAGACTGAGTGTGTCCGCGATGGTCAGTGCCAGGGTCGGTTCAAGAACGAGTTTCAGGCCGACGACAACGGCAATGAGGGGGACAAGTTTCTTGAAATCAATTGGTCGAAGCATCAGTCCAACAGCAAAGGCGACCAGGACATCCAGAGACGAGGCGATGACCTTGAGCAGCGAATAGAGGAACTTCATCAACCAGGCATTCTGGTCGAAGCCCATATGCGAGAATACGATTCCCAGAACAGTGGCAAGGAAGATCGGTGAGCGGAAAAACCTGACAAAAGATGCACTGAAACTGACCTCATCATCTTCCTTGCGGCCGAAATAAATGGCGATCATGATGCCGAAAGTAAAAAGTGGCAGTACGACGCCGAACTCGCCCATCGTCACAACCTGGTTCATCACTTCATGGTTGTTGTTGAAGACGTTGCGAATGATCGAATAACCAAGCGTCGAGGAACTGCCAACACCTGCGACGAGGATCAGTGACCCGAGCACAGGCCGACTGAGTTTCATGGCGCGTCCGATCAGCCATGCCACCAGCATCACCACAGCAATCGAAACAAACATCGACAAGGCAGGGAGGAGCCGGCTGACTGTGAACGGTTCCAGGCTGATTGTGCAAAATATCAGCGAAGGGAGTGCAAACTCGGTAACAAGCCGAGCAAATACGTCTTGTTCTTGCTTTAGTATTGATCCGCGGCCCCGCAGAATAATTGCCAGGCCACTCAAGCAGATTAGTACAAGAAACTGCTCCAGTGTCTTGTCGAATACAGACACGTTCAGTGCTCCCCTCTAAATGGAATAATCATTTTTACTAATGTAAATTAACGCAAATGCGACGACGATTTACAATAGAAAACATCGTATTAATTGGTCATGCTTATTGGCATTCAAAAACGCAATGAACTGTCGGCAACCGGTCTGGATTTGGTAATCCGGTGCAGTCAAATGTCTGGGTATGCAGGTTGATGCAAGCGCATCCACAGGAGTTGAAGTATGGCATGTTGCAGGAACCGGAAGATGCGCGGCAAAATTGTCGCGGCCCTCATTGCCATTGGATCGGCTGGCACTCTTTCCGCTGAAACTGTTGCCAATCCTCCATTTGAAATCGGGGAAAATCAGGGTGTCTTCCTGATTGTAACCGACGTTCACCTTGATCCGTTCACAATACCCTCCCTGGTCCCGGAACTTGACCGGAGTCCGGTAACAGACTGGCCGCATATCTTTGCACAAGGGTCGGGACAGAGTTTTCAGGGCTATGGTTCGGATGCAGGGTATCCCCTGACCCATTCGGCGCTTCGTGCGGCCGCGAAAACCGGGATTGCTTTTGATTACGTGCTCTATACCGGTGACTATCTCAGTCACGGGTTCGGCCGGAACTACCGCCGCCATGCTGGTCCGGATGCAAAAGGGTTGGACAGTTTTTCGATCAAAACCGCCCGATTTGTTTCCAATGCTCTTGAAAGGCATTTTCCGCACGTGCCAATTTTTGGTGCCCTTGGAAACACGGATGCGGTTTGCGGCGACTACAAGATCGCACCCGGGAGCGATTTCACCGCGGGTTTGAAGCGCCAATGGCAAGGGCTGAGCGGGCAGCCGGGCGCGTTCGAAAATTTTGACGCAGGTGGTTACTACAAGGTGGCGCATCCGACCGTGCCGGCACACGACATCATTGTTTTGAACGACATATTCTGGTCCATCAAGTATGACGACCGCTGTGAAACAAAGGGAGGCAATCCTGGCAGGACAATGATGTCGTGGCTTGACCGTGAACTCCAGCAGGTGCACGCGAGCGGACGGAAGGCGCAAATCATCATGCATATCCCTCCCGGAATAAACGCCTATTCAACTTCCGATCACGGCGGAAAGTGCCCGGACCGGATTACGCCTTACTGGAAAGCGGAATACTCGAACGGCTTCATTGCCCTGATGCAGAAATATCCGGATACGGTGAAATTCACCTTCTCGGGGCACACCCACATGGACAGCTTTGTCATCCTCACGGACAAGGAAAATCAGCCGGCAATTGCCAGTCACATTTCCCCTTCCGTCAGCCCGATTTTTGGAAACAATCCCGCCTTCACGGCGTATTTGTATGATCGCAAGGACGGGACAATTCGGGATGCAGCAACCTGGTACCTGACCAATCTTGCGGCGACACAGGCAGGCAAAGCCGCGAATTGGGCACTGGAATATACTTTTGCTGCTGCCTACGCTGTGCCTGACATGACGGCGCGAAGCCTTATGATGACAGCTCAGAAGATCAATTCGGACGATGCGGCGAAGTCGCTGTTTACCCGATATTATGCCGTATCGGCCGGAACGACCAACCCAATCGACATTTCGAACTTTCGCGCTTTTTCATGTGCGCAGACCGCAGTGACGAAACAGGCCTATGCGGATTGCTATTGCACAGAAGACTGACAGCGAAAACGGGCAGGTAACACAACACAGGCAGCAGATCTCCAGACACGGTTTCTTCCGACTGGGCACCTGCTCCTCATCGCTCGGTCAGCTTCAGCTCGATCCGGCGGTTCTTTGCGAGCGCGTCAGGGGTCTCGCCTTCTTCCAGCGGCTGGAACTCGCCGAAACCGGCAGCAACCAGACGCTTGGGTTCAACACCTTTTTCAATGAGATACCGAACAACTGAAATTGCCCGGGCCGCGGAGAGTTCCCAGTTGTTGCGCAGGCGGCCCGCGCCGGAAAGCGGGCGGGCGTCTGTGTGGCCGTCGACGCGCAGAACCCAGTTGATTTCGTCGGGGATCTGAGCGCTGAGTTCCTGGATTGCCTCGGCGAGCTTCTCGAGTTCCTGCTCTCCGGCTGGATTGATGTCTTCGGAGCCGGAGTCGAACAGAACTTCGGACTGGAACACGAACCGGTCGCCAACAACAGAAATGTCAGACCTCTGGGACAGGATCTCACGCAGACGTCCGAAAAAGTCGGACCGGTATCGTGACAGTTCCTGTACGCGCTGGACAAGCGCAGCGTTGAGACGGCGGCCAAGGCTTGCAATCTTCGCCTGGCTTTCCTCTTCCTTGGCTTCGGAGGCTTCAAGCGCGGCATTGGCGGCCGCGATCTGACGGCGAAGAGCTGCGATCTGCTGATTGAGCAACTCGACCTGGGCAAGGGCCTCCTGGCTGACCTGACGTTCGTCATCTAGGAGGTTTTCCAGCCGAGCGGCGCGCCCGCCGGCTGCATCGGCTGCGCCGGAACTGCTGTCGAGGAGGCCTAACAGTCGTGACTGTTCTGCTTCGGAGTCGGACAGGCTCGCCTGCAGGCCGAGGATCGTATCTTCAAGTTCACCGGAGGATGCGCGCTCCAGCGCCAGCAACTCCGTCAGTTCGCTGATCTGTGTATTCAGCCGGTTCAGGACCGTGTCGCGGCCTGACAGCTGCTGGGACAGGAAGAACTGCGCGATCATGAAAATCGACAGCAGGAAAATAATGACCAGAAGGAGGGTCGCCATCGCATCGACGAAGCCCGGCCAGTAGTCCGTTGTCTGGGCGCGGCGGCGGGCGCGCAGTCCTCCGGCCATCGGTCGTTACTCCTTCGCGCGATCGAATGCGGCGGAAATGGAATTCAGCAAACCCTCGATCCGTTTCTGCTGTTCACCCTGGGCTTCCGCCCAGTCCCGCATCATCTGCTGTTCGGAGCGGACATGCTTGACCAGTCCCTGGATACCTTCAGCGAGATTGGCCATGGCCTGGGCGGCGTTCTTGCTGCCGCCGTCCTCAATGCTTTTCTGCAGCGACTGGATCGAGGACTGTATCTGTTCGACACCCGGTGCGTCCGGTGCGTTGAAGACGCCGTCTTCCGGATCGATGTCAGTGACCGTGGAAAGCCAGTCTTCCAATTCGTTGTAAAATCGGTTCTGAGCCTGACCGGCCTGAAGATCCAGAAAGCCGAGAACGAGAGACCCGGTGAGGCCGAAGAGCGAGGACGAAAACGCCGTGCCCATTCCGGAGAGCGGTGCTTCCAGGCCGGCCTTCAGGTCCTCGAAGATGACATTGGCATCGCCTGAGCCGACGTCGAGCGACTGGATCGTCGCGCCGACCGAGCTCACGGTCTGAAGCAAGCCCCAGAAGGTGCCGAGAAGGCCAAGGAAAACAAGGAGACCCGTCAGGTAGCGCGACATTTCGCGGGATTCCTCGAGGCGCATGCCGATGGAATCGAGGATCGACCTTGCCGTTGTCGGCGTCAGGGCCATGTCGCCAGCCTTGTTGCCAAGAAGTGCAGCCATCGGGGCCAGCAGAACGGGCGAGCGGGTATCGAGCGCAGGATCGCCCAACCGGAAACTGTTGACCCAAGATATTTCCGGAAACAGCCGGATTACCCTGCCAAACAGCAGAAGGACGCCGAATATGCCAACCAGAACGATCAGGCCATTGAGGCCGGGGTTGCTTACGAAGGCGGTCGAAATTTGCGGAAACAGGATGAATGCGATGAAGGCGACGATCACCAGAAAGATGATCATGAAGGTCAGATAGGCCTTCGGGCTGGACAGACTATAGGGGTCAAATTCACGGGCCATATTTCGCAATCAATCACCTGTTGCAGAGGTAAGTAATTGATAGCGTGATTTTTAACACCTTGGAAACCTCTTATCGCGGTCAAGGGCCAATAATGTCTGGAAAGCCTGTAGTGCAGGGTGCTTGCGAGGACCGCCAGGGACGTGGGGTTGACGCGGCAAAACCGTCTGAAGCAGGAACCTTCGGTTCCAGCATCATCTCCCGTTGGAGCATCCCTTCTGGAAACCCAGATCACAATGGGCCTTCAGCCGTTCGGTATCCTCGGCGGTCCAGCCTTCCGGATCAGTCACCTGAACCCACGGGACGATGTAGTCCTGGGCATAATATGCATGGCCGTGGCCGGCCGGAGCACCGAATGCCAGTGCCATGTCCAGGGCGAGTTGAAACTGGGTGACAATCGGGATGAAGGTCAGATGGTCTGATACATCTTCGGCTGGCGGGTCATTCATCCACGGGGGTGCGCGCCAAAGCGACAACGGATCGTAAAATACAATGGGGTCACTTGAATATTGCAGGAACACAATGCGCATCCGGCCCCATCCGGCTTCGGCTTCGGACGCATCCGCATAGTGCGACGCGTAGCGGACAAGGGATCCTTCGCCGATCGTCGGCAACATCCAGGGACTGCCGGGTTGCCGCGCATTCTGCACGTAATGCCAAAGGTCGGACGGAAATGGTGGACCCGCCCAGAAGGCGCCGTTGATCGGATCGTCAACGAGCCGGAACAGGTTTGTCGCATACATTGAAGACCATGCACCAAGGCTCAGGCCATGTGCATAAAGCCTGGGGCGGTCGTCGTCAGGCAGCGTTTTCCAGTACTTGTGCACGATCTTCAAAAGGGCGGTCGCCTGATCAAGCCCCGTGCGGGTTTCAAGGATCAAAGCAAGCGGTGACTGCAAATAGGAATATTGTGCGCTCACAGTCGCGATGTTGCCATCATGCATGTATTCGAGAGGATCGTGTGATCCAGGATCCATCCAACCGGTTCCGGTCGGACTTGTGACGATCAATACCTCGCGTTCGAATGCGTTGAGACGTTTGAGTTCGGCCAGCGCCAGTTCCGCACGTTCGTCTGGCGTATCACCGTCTGCGCGGCCGACATAGACCCGGATCGGATCCATCGCCGGTTTGCCGGTGAAGGTCGAAATTGCATCGGCGTCCGGTCCCGACGTCACAAAGTCCCTGCCGGGCTGTCCCATGGCCCGCCAGTCGATCAACGACGCCGTAGAGCCGGTCCGGTTCGGGTCGGCAGGTGGCGGCGGTGCCGCATCGAAAAGCTTTTGCGCTGCCTCGTAACTCTCGTCGAGCCCGGTCACGACCCGATCCAGAATGCCATCGCGGGTGACGACGAACAGTATCAGGACGACCGTTACCACGCCGAGGACATTGGCACGCCGGGCGGGCATGAAACGATAGAAACGTGACCGGATCCATCGGAACAGGGTTGCGACCACCGCGCCGATTACATACGCAACCGCGAACGTTGCTGCGGCGCATAGCAGGATGGTTGCCAGATGTTGGGCTTCCGCAGGTTCAAGCCCCATCTTGTTCCGCAGTTCGTTTTGCCATTTGAGGCTGGATGTCGTCGTCCAAACCGCAAGGAAGATCACGGTGGCGGCCAGCAGGATATTGCCAATGAGGGCCGGTCTGCCGCGCAGACGCGGCAGGTCCGCCGCCCGCCAGATCAAGTCGACGATCTTGCCCAGCAAATATCCGATAGCGATGACTATTCCGCCGAGCACACCTTGTACAAATGGCCCACGAGGGATGAGGGAGGGGGTGAGTGAGGCAATGAAAAACAAAAGACCGAGCATGAGGCAGGGAATGGAAATCCCCGTAATCAGTGAGCGAACCCAAAGCATTGCACTCACTTCCCTACGCTTGGTGTTGTAATGGCAGATGCTCGATTGCTCGATGCTTTCATCGCGGAAACCTCTTCTCGCGGTCAGGATCACCTAGGTCAGGCTGTCGGTTCTTGGATCGTTTGTATTGATTTGGTGCCTGACGCGACAGCCTGTTCCTTTTGTCTCGTACCCAATGCGGGTCATCACTTGCATGTGTCGAATGCACGCTTTTTCAGCCCTTTCTGGATTTCATAGATAGAGATCGGCACATCGGGCTGAGGCTGCGGGATACGGATCGGGATGTCCTTGAGACGTGGCCGGAGCGTCGGTTCACCACAAAGCATCCGTGTGTCGTAGTCTTCGATCCCGTCCCATTTGGTCATTGAACCCATTATGGGAAATGCGTCAGCGGCCATCATTTCGTAGAACAGAATGCGCCGCGAGCGTTCGGATGTGTTCAATGCCGAACCGTGGATGATCCGCCCGTGATGAATTGAAATCGACCCCGCCGGTCCTTTTAACTCGACTGCATCGGAAGGGTTCAACCCGACTTCCTCAGGGATGAACGCGCCGGCAAAAACGCCGTTGACATGGTGGTCATGGACAGGTCCCCTGTGGCTTCCCGGATAGACCTTCAGCGGGCCGTTCTCGCTTTCCATATCGTCGATAATGACGCCGATGGCCAGGATGTCATCATTGGTGTGTGGATAGAAGGCATAGTCCTGATGCCACTCGACGGCAGCGCCGTAACCGGCGGATTTCATGTTGAGTTTTGTCGTATGCAACCTGAGATCAGGCCCGATCAGATCCCGGGCAGGGGCCAGAATTAGGTCCGAAAACATCAATTCACGCACGACGTCGCTGATTTTGTGGGGCAGTTTTATGCGTCTCAGGCGCGGCCGGTCCGGCGTGTGAGTGTCTTCAAGGTCCAGACGGTCATTGGAAGCGGTCGTGCCGCGCGCCTCGGTTTCAAACCGGCTGATCTCGCCGCGAATTTTCGCCAAGACAGTCTCCGGAAGATGACGTTCCAGAACCAGGTACCCTGTTTCACGGTAAGACGCTATCTGGGCATCGGACAGAATTTCTGGCATGTATCTCGCTCCTTTGCGACAGATTGGGGTGCGTGAATTCAGCTGTCAATTTCAAACGTCCGACCGCATGCTCCCGCTGTTTCATTGGCATTGCGCCCTGCCCGCACGAATTCTCCAGAGTTCGTGTCAATCAACTATCGCATGACCATACGCTGTCTTGAATTGAAGCTTGAGGTTCTGCCCGCACGAGTGGAAACTGTGACTTTCACGCGAAACAGACAATCATTGCCGTCTGTTCCTATGCTCAAGTTTTTCAGGATTGATTGATATGCAGCGCAGAACATTTCTTCTCGGAGCACTGGCACTTGGCGGTTGCCAGTCGGGTAATTTTCCCTTCAACACTATCTCGCGACCCGCACAAACCGTCTATGACTTCGAAGGCTATGACGTTCTTCATGTGAAGGATGTCAGCCGCACGGATCTTGGCGGTACGGTGATCTATGACGAAGTCATCCCCTTCGATGCGGGAAGTTATGTGCCGCCGAATGGAACCAACGGTCCGACTGGGTCAGGCGGCCGGATCAGAGGGGCCATTCAAAGTCGAGTGGTCCGATCCGACAATACCAAAACGCTGATTTTTGCCTACCGGTTCCGCGACATGACTTTTTTTCCCGGCACCGGTCCACAGAAAAAGGGCAGTCAGTTGGTGAATGTTGAAATCGTCAATATCAGCGGTTTTCCGAAGCCTGCATTCCCGGTCGAAATGTATGTACTGGACAAGAGCCAAAGCCTTGGCGCCGAAACGTTGACAGGGTTTTATCGCGGAAGCGGAGGGTTCGAATTCAACACCTTCCTGACCGAGCCTCAAGGCACAACCTTTTTCGAGGTGCTGACCAAGGCATCCAGATACAGAACCGGCCAATACCTTTCACTGGAAGTCGATGCTCGTGGAAACGGCGGCGGTCAGCATGTCGTCAACCTGTCGCGGATCGCCGTTCCTGCCTGATACCAGGGACGACTTGTGGATCCGCGGCCAGCTGTTCATGACGAGGCAAGGCTGTTTCAAACCTGAAAGAAACCTCGTTCAATCTATGCCGCGTCTTCGGCCTGTTTCAGAAGGCGGAGCATGTGCCTGTGGGCGTATTCGTTGCCAACCAGTACGTCGCCTGATTCCAGCATCTTGTTCTTGCCTTGAAGGTCGCTGACAAAACCGCCGGCTTCGCGCACCATCAGAATTCCGGCCGCGATGTCCCAGGAGTTCAGATTATGCTCCCAGTAGGCGTCGAGCCGTCCGGAAGCAGTCCAGGCAAGATCGAGAGCGGCGGCACCGGCACGACGGACGCCGGAGACCTCGGGCATGACATAGCGCAGCTCGCGGAGGGCGCGGCCGTGATCGCCATGTCCGATGAACGGCATACCGGTACCGATCAGCATTTCCGGCAATTCCGTACGACCTGCAACCCGAAGACGGCGATCATTCAAATAGGCGCCCCGGCCTCGCTCTGCCGTGTAGAGTTCATCCATCACCGGATTGAAAATGACACCGGCGACGATCTCACCGGCTCGTTCAAGCGCGATGGACGTGGCGAAAATCGGAATGCCATGCAGGAAATTCGTGGTTCCGTCGAGCGGGTCGATGTGCCAGCAATGCTGGCCGTCGGAGCCCTCGACACGCCGYYTTCTTCCATCACCAGCCTATCCCCTGTGTGCCTTGGAGAGTTCACCACGCAGGATATCCTCCGCACGGCGGTCGGCAGCCGATACGAAATCACCTGGTCCCTTGCGGGAGACCTGAAGATTTTCCACTTCGCCGAAATCGCGGACCAGACTGCGTCCGGCCTTGATTGCGGCTTGAACCATCACGTTGAGGAGTGCTGTGCGGGCCATAGATTGTCACTTGTTGTTGGGCGCTGCCCGGAGTTCCGGGCGCACCAGGTCTTCTTGTTCAATGTCCGGCTTCAGTCGGCGCGGCGAACATATTCCAGCGTGCCGGTATCGACGATGATCCTCTCACCGGCGGTAATGAAGGGGGGCACCATGACACGGACACCGTTTTCCATAAGGGCCGGCTTGTAGGAAGACGATTGCGTCTGTCCCTTTACGACCGCATCCGCTTCGCTGATTTCAAGCGTGACATGCTGCGGCAACGTGATCCCGATCGGGCGTTCTTCGTGCAGCTCCACCGTCACCATCATGCCATCCTGCAGGAAAGCGGCACGGTCGCCGACAAATTCCGATTGCAGTTCCAGCTGCTCGTAGGTTTCCGTGTCCATGAAAATCAGCATGTCGTCCTGAGTGTAAAGGTACTGAAAGTCCTTTTGCTCGAGGCGGACGCGCTCGACCTTGTCTTCAGAGCGGAACCGCTCGTTGAGTTTGCGGCCGTCGAGCAGGTTCTTCATCTCGACCTGTGCGAAAGCACCGCCCTTGCCAGGCTTCACGTGCTGAACCTTGACGACAGCCCAGAGCGTGTCCTGATGCTGCAGCACGTTACCAGGCTTGATTTCGTTACCGTTGATTTTCATGGAACGACCGATTTTATCAATTGTTAGGATCTGGAGCAGAGCGGTCCCCGGCATTCAAGCCAAGGCGCCAGAAATTGCTCGCGCCTGTCCACCACAAAAGCCGGGCTGTTTCAAGGAAAAAAGGCAAATTCTCCTCCAATTGACCGGCGTGGAGTGGATTTTATGGCGATTCAGCCGCTGGATCTTCCGTCGGTGCCATGAGCGTCGCTGCGTGCTGTTCCGCCAGTTTGCGGGCGTCTTCCATGGTCTTTTCGTCGAGTGTTTCAACGATCCTGTCGAGATTGTGGTCGGGAACACCGTTGGTGCGGGCAGCAAGATGCCAGCCTGCTGCTGCTGCAAAATCCTGCTCTCGTCCGCGGCCATAGGCATAGACACGAGCCAGGCGGTTCATTGCGACCGGGTTGCCTGCCGTCGCGGCCCGCTCGAACCAGTCGGCTGCCTCAGCCTCGTCCGGATCCACACCTTTGCCCTGGTGCCGTAGAATGCCATAGTAGACCTGAGCAGACGTATGTCCGCGCCGGGCGGCACGGCCAAGCCAAAAGGCACCCTGGCCCGGATCGTTCAGACCGGTCTGCGATTCAATGAAGGACAGTCCGAGAGCATATTGTGCTTCGGGATCGTTCATGGCGGCTGCTTCTTCCAGCAGTTCGCGGGCCTTGGCTTCGTTGAAGGGGCGTCCTTCGCCTTCCTGATAGAGGATCGCGAGGTTGTAGATCGCGGACGCGTTTCCGGCCCCGGCAGCTTGTTCGAAAAGATCGGCAGCCTTGGCCTTGTCAACATCAACACCTGTCCCGAGAAGATAGAACTGTGCCAGCTGCATGGCGGACCCGCTGTCGCCCGCGTCGGCGGCCAGGGAGTACCAGTCGGCTGCCTTGGATTTGTCCAGCCTGATGCCGAGACCTTTCTCGTGGAGGACACCAAGCAGGGCCTGAGCCGCCTTGTCGCCCTGTTCGGCAAGCGGCGTGGCCAATCCGAGTGCCGTCAGAAACCATCCGCGCTGGAAGGCGGAATAGGCGGTCTCGGCTGTGGCGGTTTCACTATCCTCAAATTTCGGCGGCCCATCGTCGACGATGCTGAAGAGGGTCTTGTCCCGCGTGGTGACGTCGATGAGAGCAGGCTCGGCGGCCGTTTTTTCGTCAGCATTGACTGCGTCGAAATTTGCCTCCTGAGCGGACGCATTCAGGACTGTTTGCCCAAGCAGGAACGCACAGATTACCACGAACATGGTCCGCAATGTGTCGTAAGGACGGGCGCTTCTGGTCGGCATCTATCCTACTCCCTGCCTGGTTGGTGGCTCCCGGCAACTTACTCCATTTCCGGAAACGGGTGAGCCTCAAGTATTCGATTGGCTTCGGCGACCACGGAAGAAACATCTACACCTGATTGCCAGACGGCATCCTTAAGAGCAACAAAATCCGCGCCGGTCTCCGCCACTTCTGCAAGTGTCTCCATCGAGTTGCCTGCCATCGCGACGCAAGGCGTCTCGAAAAGTTCTGCCCACCATGAGGCGCCGGAGAGCGTCTTGTCGTGAGCTTTTTCCTTTTCATCGAGGCTGAGCTTGCCGAAAAAAATGTAGTCGACGCCGGTTTCGGCCGCTTCCATCGTATCGTGCTTGAGCTTGGTTCCGCCTGTTCCGACGATCCGATCCGGCTGGAAGCTTTCCACGGCGAGCTTGATATCCTCCAGGGAGGAGTCGACGTGCACCCCGTCCGCACCGCTGCGACCTGCCGCCTGGGTATCCCCGTAGACGAGAGCGGCTGCGCCCCCTTCCTGGATGACCGGAACCAGTTTTTCAGCAGCTTCCTGAACAGCCTTTGTTCCGGCGCCTGGCCAGTAGATCAGAACGCATGCAACATCACCCCCTGCAAAAGCCTGTTCAAGCTTTGCCGCCATGTCAGAGATGTCGAATTCCGGAGGCGTTACAAGAAAGAGGCGCGGGCGATTCACGTTCGGGATCCTGACTGAAGGGATTGCTATTGGGTTTCTTGTCCCTAAAGACGGCGAAAGAGGGACGCAAGGCCCCTCTTTCAATAAAGTGAGTGAATCAATTGGGCAGAACGGTGCCTGTCAACCGATTTTCGGGTCCAGGCTGCCATCCTGATAGCGGCCGGCCATTTCGGCCAATGTGATGATTTTCGTGATTTTGGATGCCTGACCTGCGGTGTTGAAAGCCTCCAGACGCTCGACGCACAGCTTCTGCATGGCTTCGCGGGCGGGCTTCAGATATTTGCGCGGGTCGAACTCGCCCGGGTTTTCACTGAGCACGCGGCGGATCTGGCCGGTCATTGCCATCCGGTTGTCGGTGTCGATGTTGATCTTGCGCACGCCGTTCTTGATGCCGCGCTGAATTTCCTCGACCGGCACGCCCCAGGTCTGGGGCATTTCACCGCCGAACTGGTTGATGATGTCCTGAAGATCCTGCGGAACGGAAGAGGAGCCGTGCATGACAAGGTGAGTGGCCGGCAGGCGGCGGTGAATTTCCTCGATCACATGCATCGCAAGGATTTCGCCGTCGGGCTGACGGGTGAACTTGTATGCGCCGTGACTGGTTCCCATCGCGATCGCCAGTGCGTCGACCTTTGTTTCCTGCACGAACTTGACCGCTTCGGCGGGATCGGTCAGCAGCTGATCGTGGCTGAGCTTGCCTTCTGCACCATGGCCGTCTTCCTTGTCGCCCATCCCGGTTTCAAGCGAGCCGAGAACACCCAGTTCTCCTTCCACGGAGATGCCGCCGAGATGAGCCATGTCGGTCACGGTTTTGGTCACGTCGACGTTATAGTCCCAGTTGGCCGGGGTCTTGCCGTCCGCTTCCAGGGAACCGTCCATCATGACGGATGTGAACCCGGCCTGGATCGCGGTCATGCAGGTCTGCGGTGCATTGCCGTGGTCGAGGTGAACACAGACTGGGATGTGAGGATAGATCTCGACGACAGCATCCATCATATGCTTGAGCATCACATCGTGAGCGTAGGAGCGGGCGCCGCGGGATGCCTGGATGATGACAGGCGCATCGGTCTGATCGGCGGCAGCCATGATCGCAAGGGCCTGCTCCATGTTGTTGATGTTGAACGCCGGAACGCCGTAATCGTTCTCTGCGGCGTGATCAAGCAACTGGCGAAGGGTAATACGTGCCATCAAGTGTCTCCCAAGGATCCGGTTCCGTGTTCCGCCCGCCAGCCGAATTGAATTGACTGGCCAGTTTGGCGGCGCGTAAATCTCCGGTCGTTCTAACAATATTTTCGGTTATGGAAAGAGCGGCGCGACCGCTTAAATCAATTTAAATACAAGGCACTGAGGGAAATATTGCACACACAATTAATTCGGCCTTCAAATTAATCATGCGTGTGGCTGGATCCGGCAAAAGCTTGTTACACCAGCGAGCTGATGTCAATGAAGGTTCCAGCCGGATCCCTGACAATCATCCGGCGTTGCCCGTATGGCATATCGGTTGGAGCTTCAACGATGTCGGCGTTGGAAGCGATCGCCCGCTGATGGATGGTGTCGCAGTCGTCCACGACAAAGGTGAGGATCACGCCGGCCGGCGCGTGTCGGGCACTGACCGGAACGATTTCGTTTGTCCGTTGCAGAATTCCGAGTTCCAGGTCCGGATTGTCGGGATCTGCAAGATTGACGAACCAGTCGGAAGAGAACTTCGGCTTCAGGCCGAGCAACGTTTCGTAGAAAGCCGCGGTTTGTGCCACGTCCTCGGCGAGAATGTTTGTAAAACCGCGCTGCATACTTTTACCCCTTCTTTGCGGATCTTCAGGTCTCGAGTGCCTTGACGCCTGGAAGTTCCTTGCCTTCCAGCCATTCCAGGAAGGCGCCTCCCGCTGTGGAGACATAAGAGAAGCTTTCGGCAGCGCCAGCGTGGTTCAGCGCCGCGACCGTGTCGCCGCCGCCGGCAACGGAATTGAGCTTGCCGGCACGGGTGTTTTCAGCAGCATGTTTTGCGGCTGCCACCGTTGCCTTGTCGAACGGTTCGATTTCGAATGCTCCCAGAGGTCCATTCCAGACCAGGGTTTTCGCCGAGTCGATCTTGGTTTTGACGGTCTCGATGGAGGCCGCGCCGACGTCGAGGATCATGCCATCGGAGGGTATGGCATCAAGCGCAACTGTCTCGTTCGCAGCGCCTGCCTTGAATTCCCGTGCAACCACAGCATCGTCGGGCAGCACGATGTCGCAGTTTGCCGCCTCGGCAGCCACCATGATTTTCCTGGCCGTTTCGGCCAGATCATGCTCGCACAGCGATTTGCCGACATCGGTGCCATTTGCAGCCAGGAAGGTATTGGCCATGCCACCACCAATCACCAGCATGTCGACCCTGGAAACAAGGTTTTCCAGAAGATCGATCTTCGAGGAGACCTTCGCACCGCCGACAACGGCAAGTACCGGGCGAACAGGTTCGCCGAGTGCAGACCCGAGCGCTTCCAGTTCGGCCTGCATGGTTCGGCCCGCATAGGCCGGGAGAAGCCTGGCAATGCCTTCGGTCGAGCCGTGTGCCCGGTGCGCGGCTGAAAAGGCGTCGTTGACATAGATATCACCGTTTGCAGCCAGGGCCCTGGCAAAGTCCGGATCGTTCTTCTCTTCGCCCCTGTGGTAGCGGGTGTTTTCCAGGAGCAGAACACCGCCGTCCGACATCGCGTTTACCGCGTCAGTTGCCACGCCGCCGACGCAATCGTCTGCAAATGCGACCGTTTTTCCAAGCAATTCGGCGACCGCGGGTGCCACCGGAGCAAGAGACATGTCCGCAACGCGTTCGCCCTTCGGCCGGCCGAAATGGGCCAGCAGAATGACCTTTGCTCCTTTTTTGGAAAGCTCACGAATGGTCGGCAGCACACGTTCAATGCGCGTGGTATCGGTGATCCTGCCGCCATCCATCGGCACGTTCAGGTCGACACGGACCAGGACGCGCTTGCCGGTGATGTCGTTCAGGTCGTCGAGAGTTTTGAAAGGCATTGGGATCACCTGTTGTCGGGAACAGTTCAAACAATGAAAAGGCGGATGCAGAAGACCTGCATCCGCCCTTGGCACTATGACGGATGTCGTGGCATCCGATCCACTGCTTAGATCAGCTTCGACATCGCCACGGCGGTGTCGGCCATGCGGCAGGAGAAGCCCCATTCGTTGTCATACCAGGACAGGATACGAACGAAGGTGCCGTCCAGAACCTTGGTCTGATCCATGTGGAAGACCGAGGAATGGCTGTCATGGTTGAAGTCCATGGAAACCAGGGGCTCTTCCGTGTAGCCCAGGATGCCCTTCAGTTTGCCGTCCGCAGCCTGCTTGATCGCTGCATTGATTTCCTCAACGGTGGTTTCTCGCTTGGCGATGAAGTTGAGGTCAACGACGGAAACATTCGGTGTGGGAACGCGGATGGCAACGCCATCCAGTTTGCCATTGAGTTCCGGCAGAACCAGACCGACGGCCTTTGCCGCACCTGTGGAAGTCGGGATCATGGACATGGCTGCCGCGCGGGCGCGGTAAAGATCCTTGTGCATGGTGTCCAGCGTCGGCTGATCACCGGTGTAGGAGTGGATCGTCGTCATGAAGCCCTTTTCGATGCCTATGGTCTCGTTGAGAACGTAGGCAACCGGCGAGAGGCAGTTGGTGGTGCAGGATGCGTTGGAGACAACGAGGTCGTCTGTAGTCAGCGCACTGTCGTTGACACCGAACACGATGGTCTTGTCCGCACCGGCAGCTGGCGCTGAAACCAGAACACGTTTCGCGCCTGCCTCCAGATGCATGGCTGCCTTTTCCTTGGCAGTGAAGATGCCGGTGCATTCCAGAGCGACTTCCACTCCGAGTTCGCCCCAGGGAAGTTCTTTCGGGTCGCGTATGGCCGTTACCTTGATCGGCTTGCCACCGCCAACGGAGATGGTATCGCCGTCGACACTTACCTGTGCCGGAAAACGGCCATGAACGGAATCATAGCGCAGCAGATGTGCGTTGGTTTCAACCGGACCGAGATCATTGATCGCCACGACTTCAATGTCCGTGCGGCCACTTTCCACGATGCCACGCAGGACATTCCGACCGATGCGACCGAAGCCGTTGATTGCTACCTTGGTTACCATTTTCCACTCCCGCAATCTCTAGCGCCTTTCAGGGTATGACGCTGATTGGTACGCCACCAGAGGTGGCTGCGTTTGAGAGCACATTCGTGCTCGGGGACCCGGCGGCTTCTGGAGGATCGCGAGCTGCCGGGATTAATTTCTATCAGGCGCCGTGCCGTTCCCTTGCGGCGGCGACAACGGCATCCTTGGTGATGCCAAAATGCTCATAAAGAGCCTTGTAGGGTGCACTTGCACCGAAGCCGGACATGCCGACGAATACGCCATCATTTCCGATAAACCGGTCCCACCCCATGCGGATACCGGCCTCAACGGCGATCTTGACCCCGCCGGAGCCGATGACCGCAGCCTTGTAGTCTTCGGACTGGGCTTCGAACAACTCGAAGGATGGGACGGAAACGACCCTAGCGGCAATACCGTCTTCGGTCAGTTCCTTGTGAGCATCGAGAGCGATTTCGATTTCGGAGCCCGACGCGAAAATCGTGACGGCTGCCTCGTCGTCACTGTCGGCGAGAACGTAAGCACCCTTGGCGCACAGGTTGCCTTCCTCGAAGGTCTTGCGAACCGAGGGAAGGTTCTGCCTGGTGAGTGCCAGAACCGAAGGTCCGTCCCGGCTTTCAAGCGACAGCTGCCAGCATTCCAGTGTCTCGGTGATATCGGCCGGACGGAAGAATGTCAGGCCCGGAATTGCCCGAAGAGCGGCGAAATGCTCCACCGGCTGGTGGGTCGGCCCGTCTTCGCCAAGGCCGATGGAATCGTGCGTCATGACGTGAATGACGCGCTGCTTCATCAGGGCTGCAAGGCGAATTGAAGGACGACAATAGTCCGAGAAGATCAGGAACCCACCGGAATATGGAATGATGCCGCCGTGAAGCGCCATGCCGTTCATGGCGGCGGCCATGCCGTGTTCGCGGATTCCGTAGTGGATGTAGCGGCCCGAGAAATCGTCCGGTGTCACCGGCAGCGTCTGAGGCGTCTTGGTATTGTTGGAGCCCGTCAGATCGGCAGAACCGCCGATCGTCTCCGGAACCACTTCATTGATGACACCGAGAACAGCTTCAGAAGCCTTGCGGGTCGCCATGGTAGGCTGGTCCTCGGCAAGCTTCTTCTTGTAGTCCAGAACAGCCTGCGTAAAACCGGCGGGAAGGTCGCCGCGATTGCGGCGTTCGAAATCCGCCCGCGTTTCCGTATCGGCATCGGCAAATCGTTTCTGCCAGTCCTTGTGGGCATGAGCGGATCTGAGGCCGGCGATGCGCCAGGCGTCCAGGATGTCACTCGGAACTTCGAATGCCTCATGGGGCCAGTTCAGGGCATCGCGGGTGCCGGTAATTTCATCAGCACCGAGCGGCGCGCCGTGAACCTTCGCCGTACCGGCCTTGGTCGGGGCTCCGAAGCCGATGGTCGTTTTGGCCGCGATCAGTGTCGGGCGATCGCTGGTCTGAGCCTGACGGATCGCATCGGCGATCGCTTCGGGGTCATGACCGTCGATGTCGATGGTGTTCCAGCCGGAGGCGGCGAACCGTTCCTGCTGGTTGGTACTGTCGGTGATCTCAACCTTGCCGTCGATGGAGATGCCGTTGTCGTCCCAGAAAACGATCAGCTTGTTCAGCTTGAGATGGCCGGCAAGCGTCAGAGCCTCCTGGCTGATGCCTTCCATCAGGCAGCCGTCGCCGGCAAGAACATAGGTATAATGGTCGACAAGCTCCTTGCCGAACCGATCCCTCTGCAGGCGTTCGGCGATCGCCATGCCGACAGCATTGCCGAAACCCTGGCCCAATGGGCCGGTCGTCGTTTCGATACCGGCACCGTGGCCGTATTCCGGGTGACCTGCAGTGCGCGATCCCAGTTGACGGAAGTTTTTCAGCTCCTCCAGCGAAAAGTCATCGCTTCCCAGCAGGTAAAGCAGGCTGTAAAGCAGCATGGAGCCATGTCCGGCGGACAGGACGAACCGGTCGCGGTCGGCCCAACTCGGAGCGGTCGGGTCGTATTTCAGGAATTGGGTAAACAGGACTGTTGCAATATCGGCTGCGCCCATGGGCAGTCCGGGGTGACCGGATTTCGCCTTTTCCACGGCATCAATGGCAAGAAAGCGGATCGCGTTTGCCATGCGCTGGTGTTTTTCAAGATCGGTCATTATCTTCCCGTTGCTTGCTTTGGAGCCTCTTTAACCAGAGCGGACCGTCCGGCAAGGCAAATTCGAGGTGTATCTCTCAGACACTGACTGTTGTCAGTTCCGTTCAGGCGCCAGACAAATATCAGGAACGCGCACCGAGTCAATAAAGCTGCCGAATCGGCATGCGGGAACAAAAAACCGCTTCCGCAGGTTATAGAGTTGAGGATTCTGCCAAGGGCGCCATTGACTGAGGGAAGATGCGTTGCCTAAGCTCCACGGTCTAGTATGGATTTGCTTTTTCGCAGCACCAAGCGTGCTTGGACGCGCCGGGCAGCGCCGGTTTCAGGCAATTTTGCCGCAAGGTGAGGCGAAAGCGCCAAATCTCCAATTACAGGGAATGGGAAGTTAGGGCGGGCCGCCGCAAAAGATCGGGACAATTTAATAAAATGGCGGAAATAGACTGCATGGAAAAACCAGCATCACCGATGCGGTGAAACGGCTGGATGCGGCTGTCGGACATCTGGAAACAGCGGTTCAGCGACGCATGGACGCGGACAGGTCCTTGAATTCTCTTCAAGATGACCTGCAAAGGCTTGGTGAGGACCGGTCGCAGCTGGCAGCTTCGCTTGACGAGAGCGAAGCCCGCGCACTGCGGCTTGAAGAAGCCAACAAGGATGTCTCCAGACGGCTGGTATCGGCAATGGAGACCATCCGGAGTGTTCTGGACGCTCACGGGGGCTGATTCACGGGAGACCGACGACGGATGACGCAGATAACAGTAACGATTAACGGCAAATCGTTTCGCATGGCCTGCGACGACGGCGAGGAAGACCGTCTGATGGGGCTGGCAGACCGATTCGATGGCTGGATATCGGAGCTGAAGGGCTCATTTGGAGAAATCGGCGACCAACGCCTGACGGTCATGGCCGGGATCATGGCGACGGACCAGTTGTCGGAACTTGAACGCAAAGTGAAGTCGCTTGAGCAGGATCTGGCGAACGCAAAGCAGCAACAGGTCGCTGCGCTGGACAACATGAGCCAGAACGAGGAAGAGTTATCCAGGGCTGTCAACACGGCGGCTGCGCGGATCGAAAGCCTTGCCGACGGTCTGACCAAGAGCCTGCGGACCCAGGAACCGTCATAAACGTTCCTGGTTTCGCATTCAGAAGAACTTCGTCAGTGACGGAATCGAGGCCGCTCTGGTAATTGCCGAAGAGCGGGTCTATATGCAGAAGTTGCGGCTGCCCGATACGTCAGGAACATTATCCCCGGGGCCTTACGCATTCCTTCGGGAGCTGTCCCTGCTCTGGGCCGTGGTCCGTTGCATACGGCGCCCACCTACATTGTAGGTTTCCCGGGATTGCAATTCCAACGGTCGGACGGCTGCGCTTGCCTCTATGAACGGGGCAGTTCGGGCAGGACAACGAATTTCTTGAGAGCCCATGACAGACGTAACGACACCTGCCGCCAAAAAAGATGCACTCAGAAAAGAGGCACTGGCCCGCCGCACGGCTATGGACGAGCTTGAGCGCATTGAAAAAAGCCTGCAACTCGTCGATCACAGTGAATCCCTGCCGCTTCCAGAAGGGACGGTAATCGCAGGATTCTGGCCGATACGAGACGAGATCGATCCCAGGCCTCTTCTCGACAGACTGCGTCAAAAGGGGCACAGGCTCAGCCTGCCCGTGATGACGGGGCCCAGCCTGATCTTCAGGAGCCTTGAAAGGGACACGGAACTGGTTTCTGCCGGTTTCGGCTGCCGCGAACCGGGGCCGGACGCGATGGAACTTCGCCCTGATGTCCTCCTTATGCCGCTGGCGGGCTTCGATGCCTCAGGCAACCGCATCGGATATGGCAGGGCCTACTACGACACCACTATTTCGGGGCTTGAGAAGACCGGGGCTCTTCTGTGTATCGGCATTGCCTTTTCTCTTCAGGAGGTTGACCGCGTGCCGACAGAAGCGCATGACAAACCTTTACACGGAATTCTGACCGAACAGGGCTACAGGTCGTTCGGCTGATCTGGCGAGGGTTTATGCGTATTTTGTTTCTTGGCGATCTGGTCGGCCGCACGGGCCGCACCGCCGTAATCGAGCAGCTTCCGGGAATTGTGGAAACCAACAGACTCGATTTCGTAATCGTCAACGGCGAAAACGCGGCTTCAGGCTTCGGTATTACCGAGGCCATCCTGCAGGATGTTCTGGATGCTGGCGCGGATGTGGTTACAACCGGCAATCACGTTTGGGATCAGCGAGACACGCTCGTCTACATTGAGCGGCAGGATCGCTTGTTGCGACCGGTAAACTATCCGGCCGGCACCCCGGGTCGGGGAGCCCATCTGTACACCGCGCGCAACGGTGCGCAGGTGATGGTCGCAAATGTCATGGGCAGGGTGTTCATGGACGCGATGGACGATCCCTTCGCCGCCATCGACAAGGTGGTCGGCGAGTGTCCGCTCGGGCAGGTGGCCGATGCCATTGTCATTGACATGCATGCGGAAGCTACAAGCGAAAAACAGGCGATGGGTCACTTTCTCGACGGGCGCGTTAGCCTGGTCGTGGGAACCCACACCCATGTTCCGACCGCCGATCACCAGATCCTGGAGCAAGGGACGGCCTTCATGTCGGATGCTGGTATGTGCGGGTCCTATGACAGTGTGCTCGGGATGGAAAAAGAGGAACCGGTCAACCGCTTTCAGCGCAAGATTCCCGGATCCAGGTTCACACCCGCCACAGGTGTTGCAACGATTTGCGGTATCGCCATCGAAACTGACGATCGCACGGGCCTTGCGGAACGGATTGAACCGCTTCGGATCGGCGGCCGGCTGGAACCGGTGCTGCCGTCATTCTGGAACACAGCCGGCTGATCAAGTTCCTAGCTTCTTCTCCCCGCTGGATTTTCGCAGACAATTTGCCTATAAGCGGCCCAGTTTTCGTCAAGACCATCCTCAAAGAACCGAGAAGAGCCATGGCAGGCCATTCAAAATTCAAGAACATCATGCACCGCAAGGGCCGTCAGGATGCCGCGCGGTCCAAGACGTTCTCCAAGCTTTCCAAGGAAATCACCGTTGCCGCGAAGATGGGCGACCCGGATCCGGATTCGAACCCGCGCCTGAGGCTGGCCGTGCAGAATGCCAAGGCACAGTCCATGCCGAAGGACAACATTCAGCGGGCAATCAACAAATCCCAGACCGGCGATGGCGACAGTTACGAAGAAATCCGCTACGAAGGCTATGGTCCTGCAGGCGTTGCCGTTGTCGTTGAGGCCTTGACCGACAATCGTAACCGGTCCGCGTCGAATATCCGTTCCTATTTTACAAAGTGTAGTGGGTCGCTCGGAGAAACCGGATCCGTTTCCTTCATGTTCGATCGCGTCGGCGAGATCGTGTACAAGCTGGAAGCCGGTGAGGCCGAAGCGGTGCTGGAAGCCGCGATCGAAGCAGGCGCTGAAGATGTCCAGTCCGACGAAAGCGGTCACACAATCTATGCGGCGTTCGAAGATCTCAACGATGTTGCCAAGGCATTGGAAGAAGCGCTGGGTGAAGCGGATTCCACCAAGATCATCTGGAAGCCACAGAACCTGACGCCGGTCGATGCGGACAAGGCCCAGACCCTGCTGAAGCTGATCGACATGCTCGAGGATGACGATGATGTGCAGAACGTCTATTCGAATTTCGACGTCGATGAGGAAACAATGGAAGCCCTGGCGTCCTGACGTTTTGCGATTGCGGTTTGAAGACCCCGGCCTGGCCGGGGTTTTTTTTGTTTCAGGGTCCGCAAGCGAGCCTCACCCTGAACTCCCTTCCCCTTCTTAAGAAAAGGGGAGGTCAAGTTGAACTTCCGAATAAACTGGAGAATTTCTATGTTCGGAATCTACGAACTCACAAAGACAGATCCGAAATCGTTGCAGGAACGAGCCCTGAAACTGTCTGAAGAAGCTGGCGAACTGGCGCAGGCCGTTCTGTCGGTAACCAACGCACCGGGCAGTGCTTACAAGAACCATTCGGTTGATGATGTGCGCGAAGAAGCTGTTGATGCTGCGATCGTTGCCCTGAGCCTGCTGGCGCATACCACCGAAACCCGCGAGGAATTCGAAAACGAACTGCACCGCCTCATGATCGGAAAATGCGCAAAATGGAGCGAAAAAGTTGGTCCCCGGAGAGACTTACCGGAATAGAGGGTCGAGTGCTGGCATGCTGGTCAGCGCTGCCATCGCGATCAGGACATAGGCGACTTTTCTATAAACCGCGGGATCAGCTTTGCTGAAACCGCGCGCGCCGGCGAAGATCGCCAGGCCATAGACCGGGACGGCCATGATCAGCAGGCGAAAAACTTCCTGCGTGAAAAACCCATTCAAGGTGTAGGCGACGAATGTCCCGATGCTTGCAAGCGTGAAAAAGACAATCATGTTGGCTCTCACGATTGCCGGATCATTCGAGCTGGACAGCCACATTGCGACCACGGGTGGTGCGGAGACCTGTGAAATGCCGCCAAGAACTCCCGAAACGCTGCCAGTTGCAAATGAAACCGCTGCTGCAGGCTGCCTGTGATACCGCCAACCGGAAATCAACAGTGCCAGGAGACAGGTGACGATTGCAAAGATCGTCCACCGCAAGATCAGGACGTCGGTACTCGCAAGCAGCCAGGCGCCCAGATGAACGAAAATCACGGCGCCAAAGGCAGCCGGCAGAACGGTTGCCCAATTGCAGTGCCTGACAGCACGGATCAGCAGGGGCAGGGTTACGATGCTGTCTATGAACAGAAATGTGGCCGCCGCAGTGGCGGGTGGAACGACACTTGTTGCAACCGGAATGAAAATCATTCCTGCTCCAAAACCGGAAAACCCCCTCACGCAACCCGCCACAAAGAGAACCGATGCAAGGAACAGCAGCAATTCAGGTGTGAAAGAGTCGAAAATTCCAAGCATGAATGCGCACCAGCGGATAGTTACAGATCGACATCAAAACCGGATATGATTGTGGTCGGCGGCTTTGCGGCGAAGGCCCGGATGAAACAGTCCCCAGTCTTGCCGGCGCAGCCGTACCCGCGGGTTTTGGACAGGCTTTCCGGTGGTAAGCCGCGCTTTCGCTGGCGTCAACGAGGAAGTTTTGTTACCGGTTTGTTCCATGACACATGCGATTCGATTGCTCGGAATTGATCCGGGATTGCGGCGCACCGGCTGGGGGATGATCGTAACGGCTGGAAACCGGCTGTCTTTCATCGCGTCCGGTACGGTCACCTCCGACAACAGGAAGAGCCTGGCCGAGCGCCTTGTGGAGTTGCACGACGGGCTCCGCGAGGTTGTCAGTCGGCATGACCCGATGGAAGCTGCGGTCGAGCATACCTTCGTCAACAAGGATGCGGGAGCGACACTGAAGCTTGGACAGGCGCGCGGTATAGCGTTGCTCGTGCCATCACTTGCAGGATTGCCGGTTGCCGAATACGCGCCCAACCTGGTCAAGAAAACCGTCGTTGGCACGGGCCACGCGGAAAAGGAACAGATCCGGGCCATGGTGAAGATCCTCATGCCGAAGGCAACTTTCAATTCAGACGATGCCGCGGATGCGCTTGCAATTGCCATCTGCCATGCTCAGCACCGGGGCAGTGCGTCGGCGCGTCTTGCAGCGCAGGGGGCGGCATGATCGGCAAACTCAAAGGTACGATCGACAGTTACGGCGAAGACCACGTGATCCTCGATGTTCACGGCGTCGGTTATCAGGTTCATTGTCCTGCGCGTATTCTGCAGGGATTGCCGCGCGCGGGAGAAGCAGCGGTGCTCTTCATCGAAACGATTGTGCGCGAGGACATGATCAGGCTCTACGGTTTCGGGCACGAATCCGAACGGGAATGGTTCCGTATTCTGATGACGGTTCAAGGGGTGGGAGCCAAGGTTGCGCTCGGAATCCTCGGTATTCTCAAGGCGAGCGAGGTTGCCAATGCGATTGCGCTGGGTGACAAAGCCACGATTTCACGCGCGCCGGGTGTCGGCAAACGGGTGGCGGAGCGGCTGCTGACCGAGCTCAAGGACAAGGCTCCGGGACTTGCAAGTGTCGATCAGGGCACGATCGCTGTATCGCAGAGCGTTTCGGAAAACGTGGCAGCCCGGCCTGTTGCGGAAGCGGTTTCCGCGCTGACAAATCTGGGCTATGCACAGGCGCAGGCGAGTGCGGCTGTTGCCAAGGCCATGCAATCGGCTGGCGAGGACGCATCGACCGAGACACTGATCCGCCTCGGCTTGAAGGAATTGGCTGTATGATAGCCTTAACCTACACGGTTATTGCGATTGTTTTTGTAACCTTTGGCATCGGCGGGATCATGTATCTCGATCACCGCTTCTCCCAGTCTGTCGGAGACCGGCAATTTGCCATGAAGGGACGCCGGATCGATACGGACGACCCTTTTGTGCGCAGTCAGTTTCGTAAGTTCCATGCGCTCAGGGTCGCCTGGTCGATCCTGCTCATCGTGCTCTTGTTTGTGGTCGTAAGCCATGTCGGATGACAGCCGTATAATAACGCCGGAAATCCGCGGCGATGAAATCGACAGCACCATGCGTCCCCAGGTGCTGGACGATTTTGTCGGTCAGGCGCAGGCACGTGCCAACCTGAAGGTTTTCATCGGGGCGGCAAAAGCCCGCGGCGAAGCACTGGACCACGTGCTCTTCGTTGGCCCTCCGGGCCTGGGAAAGACCACGCTGGCCCAGATCATGGCGCGTGAACTCGGTGTCAATTTCCGGGCAACCTCCGGACCGGTGATAGCAAAATCGGGAGATCTTGCGGCGCTGCTGACCAATCTTGAAGAACGGGATGTTCTGTTCATCGACGAAATCCATCGTTTGAATCCAGCGGTGGAGGAAGTGCTCTATCCTGCGATGGAGGATTATCAGCTGGACCTGATCATCGGAGAAGGGCCTGCTGCACGTTCGGTCAAGATTGACCTTGCAAAATTCACTCTGGTTGCCGCAACAACGCGCCTCGGGCTTCTCACCACCCCGTTGAGGGACCGTTTCGGTATACCTGTGCGCTTGCAGTTCTATACAATCGAGGAACTGGAACATATCGTCAAACGCGGTGCTTCGATCATGGAGATCGGCATAGCCGAAGACGGTGCACGCGAGATTGCCAAGCGATCGCGCGGGACGCCACGTATCGCCGGCCGCCTGCTCAGGCGGGTCCGGGATTTTGCCATCGTTGAGGGTATTGAAAGGGTCGACAGGGCGCTTGCCGACAGGGCTCTGTTGCAACTCGAAGTGGACAGCGCCGGCCTCGACGGACTTGATCGCAGGTATCTCAAGCAAATCGCCGTCAATTTCGGCGGCGGACCGGTCGGCATCGAAACGATTGCGGCGGCTTTGTCAGAGCCCAGGGATGCAATCGAGGAAATTGTTGAGCCCTACCTGATCCAGAACGGGTTTTTGCAGCGCACTCCACGCGGTCGTCTTCTGACGCCAATGGCCTTCGCTCACCTCGGCCTTGCAGTACCCGAGCGGTCCGAAACTTCCCAGATGGGGCTGTTTGCCGACCCGGAATAGAAGGTTCACCTGAAGTAATTCGCGCAACCCGTCAAAATTATCAGGAGACGCGCCTTCTCGGTTAAGTCTTTGTTGGCGAATCTCTTCCTATTGTCCCGTTAACTATGCGGGGGACACTATGCGTAAGCGGCTTTCATCAAAACTGGCTCTTATGTTCTTGGCTGGCGCACTGACGATGTGCGTGGCTATTGTTACGGTTACGTCAACTCTGTCACGCGACGTGGCGAACGGTCAGGCGGACAACAGCCTGCAAAGCGCAACCAAGGCCAAACAAAAGGTTCTGGAACTGGCGCTGGACCAGATCATGTACAGTGCGAAGTTTTTCGTTTCGCTCGAAGAGGCCAAAGACAGTCTCATGAAGACGATGGTCGGCTGGAAGAATCTGAAGGAGGGTCAGCAGGAAACGCTCCGCAAGATCTTCGTGACGGATAATCCGCATCCGCCGCAAGAGCGTCATCTGCTCCTGGAACCGGCGGAATCGAACTATTACGTGAACAATCACAAGGTCGTTCACCCGGTCTATCAGGACGTTGTTTCCCAGGGACTTTTCTCCGACGCGGCACTCGCCAATCCGGACGGCTTCATTACCTACAGCTATCGCAAGGGCCCCGAATTCGCATTCCATGTCGAAGACGAAGAGATCAGTGGCAATCCCGTCCAGATGGCGATGGGCAAACTGTATGAAGCTGCCAATGCCGAAACGCTTGCCGCGGGCCAGATCTATTCATCCGGTTTCGTCGCAGGCAAGGATGGCAAGGTTTCGCTGGTACTTGCTGCTCCGGTCTTTTATCTGGACCGCTTCTTCGGCGCTGTTGCCTTCAGTACGGACATGCAAAAGTTGGCTGCGCTCCTGAACGAACCGACTGGTATCGGTGAAAGCGAGCAGATCTTTCTTGTCGACGCGTCTGGAATGCTGGTGCAACTGGATCAGGCCGGCGGGGCCGCTGCTGTGTATTCGCTCGCGGATATCGCTGCAGGAGACCGCCTCATTGCACTGAATGGCAGCGATTACCGGTACGCCGAAGCACAAAACAGTTTCGAGAACACGCCGTATGGAGTGGTTGAAGCTGTCAAGCAGACGGAACTGGCGGCCGCGGCGGATCGCATCACTTACGGCGCAATCATCTCAGGCTTTCTTTGTCTCGTCCCTGTTGTCGGCCTCATCTGGTGGGTAACGCGGCGCATGTTTGCACCGATGGAGCACCTTTCGGTTGCGGCAAGCAAGATTGCCGATGGGGATCTCGAGGTGGCCGTGGATGCGACCGAACGGCAAGACGAAATTGGCCGCATGGCGCGGTGTATCGAGGTCTTCAAGGATAATTCCCTCGAACGGGAGCGCCTCGCCTCGGAACGCAAGGTCGGGCACATCGCCCGAGAAAAACGTGAAAAGCTGATTGATTCGCTGATCGCTGATTTCCGCGCCGAATCGCAATCCGTGCTGGAACTTGTCGAAACCAATATTTCCAGGGTCGAGGACGTGTCGTCCGCTTTGAACGAACGCTCGACATCTGCGACCGAACAGGGCCAGGCGGCTGTTTCAACATCTGAAAACGCATCTTCCAACGTCGAGGCCGTGGCATCGGCAACGGAAGAGTTGAATGCTTCCATTTCGGAGATCTCCCGACAGGTTGAAACGACCGCTTCAATTGTCGAGCAGACGACTGCCGCTGCTCAGGGATCCAATGCCAAGATCTCCGGGCTTGCCGAAGCCGCCAACAAGATCGGAGACGTGTTGTCCCTGATCTCGGAAATCGCGGAACAGACCAATCTGCTGGCGCTGAACGCGACGATCGAGGCGGCGCGCGCAGGCGATGCCGGCAAGGGGTTTGCCGTTGTCGCGTCCGAAGTGAAATCGCTCGCCGGACAAACGGCAAAGGCAACGGAAGAGATTTCAGCACAGATTGCGGCGATCCAGGCCTCAACGTCGGAAGCTGTTGAAGAAATTGCGCGGGTTTCGGAATCTGTAGAGGAAGTTAATTCCTACACCATCACGATTTCCGAAGCCGTACAGCAGCAGGGATCCGCGACGGGCGAGATATCCCGAAATGTCGCCGAAGCCGCAGATGGAACGCGCAGCGTTGCGACAACAGTTGCTTCCCTGAACGAGGGCGTTGCGGAAAATTCAACTGCGGTCGGTGATATGCTGACTGCAACGCTGGAAATGAAGCAACAGGCCGAACAGATCCGGGCCTCGGTGGAGAAATTCCTTTCCGAGGTTGCAGCTGCCTGATTGCGAACCTAGGTATGCGACGGGCCTTCCGGTCAGGAGACCGGAGGCCTTTTGCATTTTTTCAATTGTGAGGAAAGCGCCGTGACGGAATGGCCGGACCTGTCGGGTCGCCTGGAAGAAGGTGGCCATGTGCTCCCAGTGCGCGTGTACTATGAGGACACCGATTTCACCGGTATCGTCTATCACGGTGCCTATGTGCGGTTTTTCGAGCGCGCACGGTCCGATTTTCTTCGCCTGATGGGTATTCATCACAAGGAGCTGGCGGAAGGCGCGCACGGCAGTGCGCTGGCCTTCGCCGTCCGTGGGATGACGCTCGACTTTCAAAAACCGGCGCGGATCGACGATATCCTGCAGGTTCACACCAGTCTGTCGGAATACAGGGGCGCCAGAATCAAACTCGACCAGCTTGCCTACAGAGATGAAGAACTACTCGTTTCCGCCGCTGTTACCGTTGCCGTGATCACGAATGAAGGCAGGCCGACACGGTTGCCTGTCAAACTTTCCGAAAAACTTGCCCGTCATGCTCCGGACGATTTACTCGATGGATGAATGATTTGCGGGCAGCGCGCGACCGACCGGCCTCAAGAACTCGGTAAATTATTGTAAAACAGATTCCGACGTTAATCTTGCAGTAACCTTAATTGATTCCTTTTAAGAAGAGCTCGCTTTGCTCGGCGAAGTCCCAGTTTTGACAAATTCAAACGTCAGAGAGGCGGCTGGATATCGAAAGCTGGCGTTTTGAGTCCGGACTGCTGCTTCAGTCTCCGGAGACATGGATAGACAACAACGTCAGACGGCCCAGGGGTCATTGAATTTATGGAAACACTTGTCCAATCGACATTGGCAGCGCCGGAAGGCGACATTTCTTTTTTCTCGCTGTTCTGGCAAGCGCACATCGTCGTCAAGATCGTGATGGTCGGATTGCTGGTCTCATCCGTGTGGTGCTGGGCGATCATTGTCGACAAGGTGATGCTGGTCGGGCGGACCCGGCGCCAGATGAGCCGCTTTGAAACAGTATTCTGGTCGGGTCAGTCTCTTGAGGAGCTCTACGGCACCCTGCACAACCGGGTGAACCACTCCATGGCTGCGCTGTTTGTCGCCGCCATGCGCGAGTGGAAGCGCAGCCACGAAGGACCACGTCCGGCAATCGGATCGCTGCAACAGCGAATCGACCGCGTGATGGATGTGACCATTCAAAGGGAAGCGGAGCGGCTTGAAAGCCGATTGCTGATCCTGGCGACCGTCGGATCCGCGGCTCCGTTTATCGGCCTGTTCGGAACGGTCTGGGGGATCATGACCGCCTTTCAGGCGATTGCGGCCTCGGAAAGCACGAACCTTGCCGTTGTTGCTCCGGGGATCGCCGAAGCCTTGTTTGCAACGGCGCTCGGTCTTCTTGCCGCGATTCCGGCCGTGATCGCCTACAACAAGTTTGCTTCCGATGTCGGCAAGGCCGTCGCGCGCATGGAGGGGTTTGCGGACGAGTTTTCAGCGATCCTTTCGCGCCAGATCGACGAGAGGGGCTGAGCGATGTCCATGCAGGTCGGTTCCGGTCAGGCTGGTGGCGGACGGCGCGGACGGCGGCGAAAGCGCACTGTTCTGATGACCGAGATCAACGTGACGCCTTTTGTTGATGTCATGCTGGTCCTTCTGATCATATTCATGGTGGCGGCACCGTTGCTGACGGTTGGCGTGCCCATCGATTTGCCGGAAACGCAGGCCAAGGCGCTTGAAGGTGACACCGAGCCGATAACCATTTCGGTGAGCTCTGCCGGCGAGATCTTCATTCAGGATACGGCCATCGACATCGACGAAGTGGTTCCCAAACTCGAGGCAATTGCTGCCAACGGCTATGAAGAACGCATTTACGTGCGCGGCGATCAGGATGCCGACTACGGCACAATGATGAAACTCATGGGCCGCATCAATGCGGCCGGGTTCAAACGTTTAGGACTTGTCACTCTGGAAGAACGGGACTCGTAACGCGTCATGCGCGCAGGTCTCATAGCGTCTTTGGCCGGTCATTCGGCAATACTGGTCTGGGGCCTGATCGCCTTTCCGGACGCGGAGAGTTTTTCCGTCCCGCAAGTGGAATCGCTGCCGGTGGACTTGATTCCGGTCGAAGAATACACGCAGCTGCGCCTCGGCGAGAGGACGGCGGAAATTCGTGAGGTCGCTGCGATAGCACCAAGTGAAACCGAGACCGAGGAACCGCCGCAACCCGCCGACAAACCGGGTGAAAGCCAGGTACAGCAACCGACGCCACCGACCCCTTCTCCAGAACCCGAACCTACACCGACGCCTGAACCGGAGCCGGTCGCAGAACCCGAGCCTGCGCCCGAACCGGAACCTGCCCCGGCACCTGAACCCGTGCCGGCTGCCGAGCCGGAGCCTGCTCCCGAACCGGCGCCCCAGCAGGAAGCTGCTCCCACGCCGCAGCCGATCGTGACAAGTGCCACTCCGCGATCCAAACCGAAACCGCCCCGCCGCGCGCCGGAACCGCCGAAGGACGACTTCGATTCGACCGAGATCGCCGCGCTGTTGAACAAGGTCGAACCGGCAACGCAGCAGGGGAATGCGTCGGAGGAACCGGCTGCCCTCGGTTCACGGCAGGGTGCGCAGAACATCCGCATGAGCCAATCGGAACTCGATGCGCTCAGAGGACAGGTCGCCCAGTGCTGGAACCCGCCGGTCGGTGCTGTAGGAGCGGAGGATCTCAAGGTTCGGGTCCGGTTCAGTCTCTCGCAGAATGGCCAGGTATCCGGCAGTCCGGAGGTTCTGAATTCAAACGGAAACCCCGCTTTTGGCGCCGCATCGAGCAGCGCAGTCCGCGCGATAATGCGGTGTCAGCCATATTCTCTGCCAATTGCCAAGTATGAAGCATGGCAGGAAGTGATCATCAATTTCGACCCAAGGGAAATGCTTGGGGGTTAGTCAGATCCTGACAGGGATTTTTCGACAAGGGAGCTCAGTGCTCATGCATGGAATACTAAAAACGCTCTCCAATCCGGCTGGCCTCAGGGCCTGCGGGCTTGCTGTTCTTGTGTCCATTGCTGCTGTTTTCGCTCCACCCCCTGCTTCGGCTCTGGTCGAAATCGACATCACCCAAGGAAACATCGAACCTTTGCCTATCGCTCTTCCTGCATTTTCGGCAGAGGGTGGGGACGGCAAACTTGCATCGGAAATGACCGGTGTGATCGCGTCCGATCTGAAGCGCTCCGGTCTCTTCAACCCGCTCGATCCGGCAAGTTTCATTCAGAAGAACATGAGCGTCAATTCGACACCGCGGTTCGGCGACTGGCGTCAGATCAGTGCGCAGGCGCTGGTTACCGGCACGGTGACCAAGCAGCCTGATGGACGACTTCGTGCCGAATTCAGGCTTTGGGACGTCTTCGCGCAGGAGCAGATGCTCGGTCAGCAATTCTACACAACGCCGGAAAACTGGCGCCGGCTTGCGCATATTATCGCGGATGCCATCTACGAGCGCCTGACAGGTGAAAAGGGCTATTTCGATACCCGCATCGTCTTCGTCGATGAAACTGGAACGAAAGACAAACGCGTCAAGCGTCTTGCAATCATGGACCAGGACGGGGCCAACGTCCGGTACCTGACCCGTGGCGATGACCTTGTTCTGACCCCGCGCTTTTCACCGACCAGCCAGGAAATAACCTACATGTCCTACGGTGGGGCGGACCCGAGCGTTTATTTGCTGAACATCGAAACCGGGCAGAGGGAAATCGTCGGTAACTTCCCGGGCATGACTTTTGCCCCGAGATTTTCTCCTGACGGGCAAAATGTCGTCATGAGCCTGCAGCAGGGCGGCAACGCCAATATCTTCAAGATGGATCTGAGGTCTCGGCGGACAACACGCCTGACGAACACGGCGGCGATCGACACAAGTCCGTCGTTTTCACCAGACAGCCGGCAAATCGTGTTCGAATCGGACCGGGGCGGCACACAGCAACTTTACGTCATGAATGCCAATGGCGGCGAGGCGCGGCGAATTTCCTTCGGTCCGGGCCGGTATTCGACGCCTGTCTGGTCGCCTCGCGGAGATTTGATCGCCTTTACCAAGCAGCACCAGGGCCGTTTCATGATCGGGGTCATGAAGCCCGACGGCAAGGGCGAGCGCATTCTGACCGAGGGCTACCATAATGAAGGACCGGCCTGGTCGCCGAATGGGCGCGTGCTGGTGTTTTTCCGTGATACGCCCGGGGCAACCGGTGGGCCACAGGTCTGGACGGTCGATCTGACTGGCTACAACGAGCAGCGCGTGGACACGCCGGCTTTTGCGTCGGATCCGTCCTGGTCGCCGCTCATCAACTGATCACGTAATGGATGGGCCCGCCTTCAGGTGGCGCGGTCAGACCTTGTTAACCAGGTTTGCAAAGACAGCCTTAACCAAGTTTGGCTAGAAAGTGTTTACCTAAAGCCGGACAAGCGGATGTCGGGTTGACGGGCTGGGGATGTAGGAGACGGGAATGTTCAATAGAGATACTGCCGGCCGGGGCGCGCGCTGGATTGCTGTCTGTTTCGCGCTGCTTTTCGTGGCGGCATGCGCCCAGAATAAGCCAGACGGGCTTTCAAGCAACGTGAAACCGGGAACCGGTCAGGACTTTGTCGTGAATGTCGGCGACCGCGTTTTCTTCGAAGAGGATCAGTCGGTCCTGAATGCCAAGGGGCAATCGACGCTCGCAGGTCAGGCCAAATGGCTCAACCGTTACTCGCAATATACGATCACTGTCGAGGGGCACGCGGATGAGCGCGGTACCCGGCAATACAACATTGCTCTGGGTGCACGGCGGGCGGCAGCAGCGCGCGACTACCTGGTGTCGCAGGGCGTGAGCGCGTCGCGGATCAAGACGATCTCCTATGGCAAGGAACGCCCGGTGGCGGTCTGTAACGACAGCAGTTGCTGGTCGCAAAACCGGCGCGCAGTCACGGTGCTGAACAACGCCACGAACTGATCCTCGGGTCCCGAGACCCGAATTTGACAAGAGGCCGGGCAATTTGTCCGGCCTTCGGCATTTCTGGTGAGCAAAATGTGGCTTTCTGCGGAACCCGGGGCAGATTGTCAAAATTTAGCCGAAGTCCGGGCGCTCTGTGCCCTTGAGTGCAGAGCCGGGCATGTTAAGACTTCACGCATGAGGGGCTGACGAGCAATCGTGCACCTGGCCCGCTTGAAGGGCGGTTTCGAAGTGGCGTGCTCGTAAGTCTCTGAACCGGAGGACCGAATGCAGAATTACAAGGCACTTGCAAGTATCTTTCTGGCGCTGGTTTTGACCATAGCGGCCACACCGTCCGAGGCTCAGTTGTTCGGGCGGAAAAAAGACGATTCATCCGTCAGGATCGGTCAGCTGGAAGAACGGATACGGGCGCTGACGGGACAGATCGAGCAACTGTCCTTCCAGATGCGGGAAATGCAGGATCAGATGCGCCGCATGCAGGAAGACAACGAGTATCGGTTTCAACAGCTGGAAGGCGGGACACCAGGAAAAAGATCCGGGCTTGAGCCAAGCGGTGCTCCGGGCAGCACGGCCCCGGGGCTTGCCGCCGATGGCACACCCCAGGGCGGAAATCTGGTCACACCTGACGGCGGATTGGCAACTCTTTCGGCAAACGGATCCGGCGACGGAAACTGGTCCGATACAGGCGGATATGAAAACGGCGGCGGATTACCCTCCGACGGGCCGATCAATCTGGAACAGTTGGCGAAGGGACTTGAAACGGTCCCCGGGGCCGGCCTTGACCTTGCACCCGACCCAAATCTTGCCACCGATGACGACGCGATCGCAGGTATCATTGGAAGCGGAGATCCGAGGTCGGACTACGACGAAGCCTATTCGCTTGCGGTCAACGGTGATTATTCAAACGCTGAACGGGGCTTCAGAACATTTCTGGAAACATATCCCGACAGTGATCTCACTCCCAATGCCCAGTACTGGCTCGGCGAAAGTCTTCTGGCGCAACAGGATTATCGCGGAGCGGCAGATGCCTTCCTGAAAACCTATACGGATTTTCCCGGTAACAGCAAAAGCCCGGACAGCCTTCTGAAGCTGGGTGTCTCGCTGCGTGGACTTGGGCAGTCCGCCGCCGCATGTGCGACATTTTCCGAACTTCTGAACAAGTATCCTGATGCAGCGCCGGCAGTTCTGTCAGAAGCGCGGGACGAACGCCTCCGTGCGCAATGTTCCTGACCAACCGGTCGAGTCGCCCGGGCTCCCTGATGATGCCGTCGACGCGCTCTTTTCCGGACTGAATTTCCTTTTCCAATCTTTCTATTGCGGTGTCCGGCGGAGCCGACTCCCTTTGTCTCTTGGTACTGTTCGGCGAATGGAGCAGGCGGGTCTCCTGGAAGGGTTGCGCGGAAGTCATTGTTGTCAATCACGGCCTCCGTCAGGAGAGTGATGCGGAAGCCCGTTTCGTGGTCGATGTCGCGAAACGAAGCGGATACGCAGCATCAGTGCTCCGATGGGAAGGCGAAAAGCCGCAAAGCAATGTCCAGGAGGCGGCGAGAACGGCCCGCTATTGCTTGATGGCCAGACGAATGAAGGCGACTGGTGCCGAGGCGCTCCTTCTGGGGCATCACCTTGACGACCAGGCCGAGACATTCCTCGACCGACTGACACGCGGAAGCGGCATTTCCGGATTGAGCGCGATGGCTGCCGATGAGCCCGACGGGCCGGAGGGGCTTCGTTTGTTGCGTCCCTTCCTCAGCGTCAGGAAATCGTGTCTGGAAGCCAGTTTGCGCGAACGCGGCCAGGGCTGGTGCACGGATCCTTCCAATCTCGACATGAAGTACAAACGAAGCAGACTCAGGAACATCCTGGGCCTGCTGAAAGAAGAGGGCCTGTCGGTGGAGCGCGTGGCGGAGACCGCAGGACACATTCGCCGGTCCCGCGATGCAGTTGAGTTCGCCGTTCGGGATATCGTTTCGAGGAAGGTTGAATTCCATCCGGCAGGACCTGCGAGACTGAACAGAGAGGTTTTTGGCGCGTTGCCCGATGATCTGCGCTTGCGGCTTCTCAACGAGATCATGACACATGTCACTGGCATTCGGGCGAGGCCGCGCCTGGTTAAGCTGCGGTCCCTGGATGCTGCCCTGAATTGCGGTGAAAATCTCCGCCAATCGCTTTCCGGAACGACGTTCGAAACGGGTGCCGAAACGATCTGGTGCTGGCGCGAACCCGGCCGGGCCCCTCCGATGACGCTCAGCAAATTCGACAGGGAAGGAATCTGGGACCATCGTTTCGCCTATTCCATGCAAGCTAATCGGCAGAGCATCGACAATCTGGACGGATTGCGACTTGGTCCCTTGTGTCATGCTCCGGCGGGCGCGGCGGACTTTGTCTGGCCGGAAGGCTGGCCAAAAGCGGCTTTTGATTGCTCACCGGTTGTCTGGTCACCTGATGGTCTCATTTTCACCCAATCTGCATCGCTTCCTGTTCGAGCGGGTAAAAATAACCATAGCCGCACCTTGGATTTGGCGAGATTGCCGATCCGGGGTAAATTATCGGATGGCTGTCGGGACAACGGGGACGTTTGCGGGGAAATCTAGAGTTTTCCTCATGTCAATCTTCTGATAGAGGTCCGGGCTTAACAAATTAGTCAGCGCATATGCGCATTATGGCGCACCGCCTTGGCAGCGGGCTTTGGGCGACCTATCTACGCTCTGAGGAATTGTAACCGCGTGCAGTATGACGCGTTGGGCGGTTAAGGGAACGAAATGAACGCACATTTTCGCAACTTTGCTCTTTGGGTGATAATCGCCCTGCTTTTGATCGCATTGTTCCAGCTGTTTCAAAGCCCTGCACAGCAGGGTGCAACAAATGATATCGCTTACTCCGATTTCATGAAACAGGTCGACAATGGCGAAGTCAGGTCCGTGACGATTCAGGAACAGAAGATCACCGGTTTGTATAACAGCAGCGGTGGAGCCTTCCAGACCTATGCACCGGACGGGGCCCAGTATGTCGACGAACTCCGTAGCAAGGGTGTCCTGATCAAGGCCACTCCGCCGGCTGAGAATTCTCCATTGCTGAGCGCCCTGTTCTCCTGGCTGCCGATGCTGATCATTCTGGGTATCTGGATCTTCGTGATGCGCCAGATGCAAGGATCGGGCGGCAAGGCGATGGGTTTCGGCAAGTCGAAGGCCAAACTGCTGACCGAGGCGCACGGACGTATCACTTTTGAAGACGTTGCGGGCATCGACGAAGCCAAGGAAGACCTTCAGGAGATTGTCGAGTTTCTGCGCGATCCGCAAAAATTCCAGCGCCTGGGTGGCCGTATTCCGCGCGGCGTCCTGCTTGTTGGTCCTCCCGGTACCGGTAAGACACTGACAGCGCGTGCTGTTGCCGGTGAAGCAAACGTTCCGTTCTTCACGATTTCCGGCTCCGATTTCGTGGAAATGTTCGTTGGTGTGGGCGCATCACGTGTTCGCGACATGTTCGAACAGGCCAAGAAAAACGCACCCTGCATCATCTTCATCGACGAAATCGATGCTGTGGGCCGTCACCGCGGCGCCGGCCTCGGCGGGGGTAACGACGAACGCGAACAGACGTTGAACCAGTTGCTGGTCGAGATGGACGGGTTCGAGCCGAACGAAGGCATCATCATCATCGCGGCGACCAACCGACCTGACGTTCTCGATCCGGCGCTGCTGCGTCCGGGCCGTTTCGATCGTCAGATTGTTGTGCCTAACCCGGATATCACCGGCCGCGAGAAAATCCTCAAGGTCCATATGCGCAAGGTTCCGCTGGCACCCGACGTTGACGTCAGAACGCTGGCGCGCGGCACTCCCGGGTTTTCCGGTGCTGATCTGATGAACCTCGTCAACGAGGCGGCTCTCCTGGCGGCGCGCCGGTCCAAGCGGCTTGTCACGATGGCCGAATTCGAGGACGCGAAAGACAAGGTAATGATGGGCGCCGAACGCCGGACGCTTGTCATGACCGAGGAAGAGAAGAAGCTGACAGCCTATCACGAGGCGGGCCACGCACTCGTTGCGCTTCATCAGGACGCCTCCGATCCTATCCATAAGGCCACTATCATTCCGCGCGGACGAGCGCTTGGCATGGTGATGCGTCTTCCGGAAAAGGACCAGGTGTCTTTGACGCGGGCCAAGTGCAAGGCCGACCTTGCCGTTGCCATGGGTGGACGGGTCGCGGAAGAAATGATCTTCGGCTACGAAAAGGTCACCTCCGGCGCGACGGGTGATATCCAGATGGCAACCAAGCTTGCCCGTGCAATGGCCACGCAGTTCGGCATGTCCGACAAGCTGGGGCCGCTGCTCTACGGAGAGAACCAGGAAGAGGTTTTCCTCGGCCATTCGGTGGCGAAGAACCAGAATGTCTCCGATGAGACCCAGAAAATCGTTGATGCGGAGATCAAGTCCTTCGTCAATCAGGGATATGAAACTGCGAACAAGATCCTGGGTGACCACGAGGACCAGCTCCATACGATCGCGAAAGGTCTTCTGGAATACGAAACCCTGTCCGGAGACGAAATCAAGGATCTTCTGGATGGCAAGCCGCCCGTGCGGGACACCGATGACGACCAGCCGATCGGGCGCTCGTCTGCAGTGCCGACGGCGGGAGCCAAACGGGGTGGCGACGAGGCCAGTGGCGGAATGGAGCCTCAGCCTCAGTCCTGATCCTTTCGGTCAGCAGTTACAAGATCAGTCAGCCCGGCATTGCCGGGCTGCTTTTTTGCTGATGGCACGGATCGTCAGTGAATAGTAATATTTGCTCACATATTTTGAATATCGCTTCATTTCATTTGCGCTAAAAGAGCGCAACGCAACCGTTCAGACAGGCTCGATAGATGCGCAAGTTTTTCGGTACCGACGGAATCCGTGGTCAGGCCAACTCCTATCCCATGACCGCCGAGATGGCATTGAAAGTCGGCATGGCGGCTGGTCTTGCATTCAAGAATGGCGGTCATCGTCATCGCGTCGTGATTGGCAAGGACACCCGTCTGTCAGGCTACATGCTGGAATATGCCATGGTTGCAGGATTCACATCCGTCGGGATGGATGTCTTCCTGCTTGGCCCGATGCCGACGCCTGCGGTCGCCATGCTGACCCGGTCACTGCGGACAGATCTCGGTGTGATGATTTCAGCGTCGCACAATGCTTTCCATGACAACGGCATCAAGTTTTTCGGACCTGACGGTTTCAAGCTCAGCGATGATATCGAACGGCAGATCGAGGATCTTATCGAGACCGATCTGACATCCCGTCTTGCGGGAACGCGCGATCTTGGACGTGCAAAGCGCATAGACGGCGCGCAACAGCGCTATATCGAATTCGCAAAGCGTACCCTGCCGCGGGAAATGAGCCTTGAAGGTCTTCGCGTCGTGATCGATTGCGCCAACGGAGCAGCCTACAAGGTTGCTCCGGAAGCACTCTGGGAACTTGGCGCCGACGTCATCTCCATGGGAGTAACACCGGATGGATTCAACATCAACAAGGAGTGCGGGTCGACCTCGACCCATGCTCTTTCCAGAAAGGTGCACGAAGTCCGGGCCGATATCGGTATTGCCCTCGACGGGGATGCAGACCGGGTCATCATCGTTGACGAAAACGGCCAGCAGGTTGACGGCGACCAATTGATGGCTGTTGTGGCCCAGTCCTGGCATGCCAATGACAGGCTTTCCGGTTCCGGGATCGTCGCGACCGTGATGTCGAACCTGGGACTTGAACGATATCTGGGCAGCATCGGACTGGATCTCGCCAGAACCAAGGTTGGTGACCGATACGTGGTTGAACACATGCGTGCCAACGGCTTTAACGTCGGAGGTGAACAGTCCGGCCACATCGTCTTGTCGGATTTCGCCACGACAGGCGACGGGTTGATCGCAGCGTTGCAGGTTCTGGCCTGCGTGAAGGATCAGGACAGACCCGTATCCGAAGTTTGCCGCCGCTTTGAGCCAGTTCCGCAAATCCTGAAAAATGTGCGCTACAGCAGCGGAAAGCCACTCGAACAGGATCAGGTCAAATCTGCAATCGAGGAGGGGGAAGCCCGCCTCGGAGCCGCAGGCCGGCTGGTAATCCGGGCTTCCGGAACCGAGCCTCTCATCCGTGTCATGGCAGAAGGTGATGATGCGGATCTTGTCAATGAGGTCGTGGACGACATAGCCGGCGTCGTGGCGTCCGTTGCTGCCTGAGACCAAAACTCAAGTAAAAATCTTCGATTAAAGCCGCCTCGAAAGGGTGGCTTTTTTAACTACTTGCAGATGCAAATTCGCGTTAAAGGTTCCTTAAGGTAAAAAAACTCGGTTAAAGAACAGAGTTAAGCGACCTTTAATGAATTCCCGTCAGTATGCCTTCAAGTTTGATGTGTCCGGCACCCGACAAGCGGACGCTCACTGGAAGAGGACGAGGACATGAACTCATTTTTCAAGCGTTTGTCTTTGACCGGCTTTGCAGTCGCGCTTTCCACCGCAGGCTATGCCGCGGATCTGCCGGCTCCGGTCATTGAGCATATTCCTGAAGTGCCCGCCGTCGGTGGCTTGTATCTCCGCGGCGATATCGGCTACAAAATTTATAATGACCCGAGCGGAAGCTTCAACGATCCCGTTATCGGTGATCTGCGCTTTCAACGCGAGTCGTTGGACAATGCCTGGATGGTTGGCGTCGGTGTCGGCTACAAGTGGAACAGGTATCTGCGAACCGATCTGACACTTGACTATGAAACCCCTGCACAGGTGAAGGGGTATGCAGTCTGTGGCACATGCGCAGGCGGGTTCTCCGAAGAATCAACAGACATCGACATCTGGACGTTCATGGTGAACGGGTATGTCGACCTGGGCACGTGGAACCGGATCACGCCTTACGTCGGCGCGGGTATCGGTGCATCTTACCTCAGGACCGACAACACATATTCGATCAATCCCGGCGGTACCGGCCGAACGGATTATGATGGACAACAAAGCCAGTGGAATTTCGCATGGGCGCTGATGGCAGGTGCTTCATATGCGGTGACCGACAACTGGGAAATCGACGCCGGATACCAGTATCGCGACCTCGGTGATGCGAAAACCGTGAAATTGCATGATGCAGGCACCGGTGAAACCCGGGTTGAATGGGATGACCTGACTGCGCACGAGATCCGTCTCGGCATTCGCTACAATTTTGGTGGCCGCAGATCTCCGGCAGCTCCGGTCTATTACGAGCCGCAAGGTCCGATCCAGAGCAACTTCTGATCAGGACTGCGCAAACACCCTTAGAAAAGGCCGGTCGTTCAGACCGGCCTTTTTGCGTCTGAACCGGATTTGAATTGACCGGGCACGGATAAAGTCCTATTCCCGCAGGTGGGACACCCCTCCCCAACGAGGGGCAACTATCTGCGAGGGTAGACAGATATGACTGATTTTACCGCCAAGCCGGACGTGCGTCCGGCCAATCCCAATTTTTCGTCCGGTCCCTGTTCCAAGCGCCCCGGCTGGTCGCTTGAAGGGCTTTCCGATGCTCCGCTGGGCCGCTCTCACAGAGCGAAACCCGGCAAGGCCAAGCTGGCCGAAGCGATAAACCTGACCCGAAAAATTCTGGAAGTCCCGGAAGACTATCGCATCGGGATCGTGCCTGCGTCAGATACTGGCGCCGTTGAGATGGCGCTCTGGTCGCTGCTCGGTGCTCGTGGTGTCGACATGCTGGCCTGGGAAAGCTTCGGCGCAGGCTGGGTGACCGACGTGATCAAGCAACTCAAACTCGAGAATGCGAGAGTTCTTGACGCTCCGTACGGAGAGTTGCCGGACCTGTCCACCGTTGATTTCACCAATGATGTTGTCTTTACCTGGAACGGCACCACATCCGGCGTGCGTGTGCCAAACGGCGACTGGATACCGGCCGACAGGCAGGGGCTGACGATCTGCGATGCGACGTCCGCCGCCTTTGCGCAGGACCTTGCCTTTGACAAACTGGATGTCGTTACTTTCTCCTGGCAGAAGGTTCTGGGCGGAGAGGCCGCACACGGTGTCCTGATTTTGAGCCCGCGGGCCGTCGAACGCCTTGAAACCTATACGCCGTCTTGGCCACTGCCGAAGATCTTCCGACTGACAAAGGCCGGCAAGCTGATTGAGGGCGTTTTCAGGGGCGAGACCATCAACACGCCGTCGATGCTTTGCGTGGAAGATTATCTCGACGCCCTGAAATGGGCCGACGGTATTGGTGGGCTGTCCGGATTGTGCGCGAGAGCTGATGCTAACCTGCGCGTGTTTGCGGACTGGGTTGCCGAAAGCCGCTGGGCGGACTTTCTTGCCGTCGACCGTGAAACACGTTCCAACACTTCGGTTTGCCTGAAGGTCGTCGATCCTGACATTCTCGCACTTGACGATGACCGTCAGGCTGCCTTTGCGAAGGCAATCACTTCACGCCTTGATCTGGAAGGGGTGGCTTATGACATCGGCGCTTACAGGGATGCTCCGTCAGGCCTGCGTGTCTGGGCCGGAGCCACGATCGAGACGGGTGATCTCAAAGCGTTGACGACCTGGCTCGACTGGGCCTACGCCGCTGAAAAAGCGAATCTGTCTCAGGCTGCCTGAGCATTTTCTCCTCTCATGAAAATCTGCCGGGCGGCCTGCTGCCCGGATCGCATTTGCATTCAAGGAGACGCTCACATGGCGCCCAAAGTACTCATTTCAGACAAGCTTTCACCTGCTGCCGTTCAGATCTTCAAGGATCGGGGTATCGATGCGGACTTTCTGCCCGACGTGGGCAAGGACAAGGAGCGGCTGCTTGACATCATCGGCCAGTATGATGGCCTGGCGATCCGCTCCGCAACAAAGGTGACGGAGAAAATCATTGCTGCAGCTGACAATCTGAAGGTTGTCGGCCGAGCGGGGATCGGCGTCGACAATGTCGATATCCCAAATGCGACGGCGCGCGGTATCATCGTCATGAACACGCCGTTCGGCAATGCCATCACTACCGCTGAACATGCGATCTCCATGATGATGTCCGTGGCGAGGCAGATCCCGGCAGCGGACGCTTCGACACAATCGGGAAAGTGGGAAAAATCCCGCTTCATGGGGCGTGAACTTACCGGCAAGACCCTCGGGCTCGTCGGGTGCGGCAACATCGGTTCCATTGTCGCGGACAGGGCCATCGGTCTCAGGATGAAGGTGATCGCTTACGATCCCTTTCTGACACCGGAAAGAGCAGTCTCCCTTGGTGTCGAGAAGGTTGAGCTTGACGACCTTTTCGGCCGATCCGACTTCATCACGCTGCATACGCCGCTGACCGACAAGACCCGCAACATCATCAACGCCGACTCGATTGCCAAGATGAGAACCGGATCCTACCTGATCAATTGTGCCCGGGGTGGTCTGGCAGATGAAGCTGCTGTCCGAAAAGCGCTGGACGAAGGCAAACTTGCCGGCGCGGCCTTCGATGTCTTTGTTCGAGGAACCTGCGAAGGACAATGTGCTGTTTGGTGCGAAGAACTTCGTTTCCACGCCGCATCTGGGTGCGTCGACGTCCGAAGCCCAGGAAAACGTGGCGCTGCAGGTCGCCGAGCAGATGTGTGATTATCTGCTCGACGGCGCCGTTCGCAATGCGATCAACATGCCGTCGATCACCGCCGAAGAGGCACCCAAGCTTGCTCCATTCGTCCGGTTGGCTGAGCAGCTTGGCTCCTTTGCCGGTCAGTTGACCGAAACAGGTATCGAGGGCGTCAAGCTCGAATATGCCGGTGCTGTTGCAGAAATGAACGTGCAGGCCTTGACGGCCGCAGCGCTTACCGGACTGCTGACACCCCTGTTGCAGACCGTCAACATGGTCTCCGCTCCCATCCTGGCTAAGGATCGCGGTATCAAGGTTGAGGAAATCCGGCGCGAAAAGCAGGGTGCCTACGAGACCTATATCCGCTTGACGGTGGTCACAGAACGCCAGGAACGGTCCGTTGCCGGAACCGTCTTTGCGGATGGTAAGCCGCGGATCATCCAGGTGAAGGGCATCAACATGGAAGCCGAGCTTGGTGAGCACATGCTTTACATTACCAACGAGGACAAGCCCGGGTTCATCGGCCACCTGGGGATGGAACTCGGCGACAGCGGCGTCAACATCGCAACTTTCAATCTTGGCCGGCTGGCACCGGGCGCAGATGCGATCTGCCTCGTGGAGATTGACAATGATGTGTCGGCCGACGTGATGGCGAGACTGGAAGCCGTTTCCCACGTGAAGCAGGTAAAGACATTGAGATTCTAGTTTGCTTGCCAAACATGTTTTCAATGCACTCGGGTTTGTCGGGCTCTGCCCGGCAGACCTGACCTACCAGTCCGTTACAAAATGTTTCAGCAGCTCAAATGCCTGGAATGTGTGGTCGTTCTTTCGGTTGACGGCTGGACACGTCCCGCCGGTCAGGTTTCTGCTCAAGGTTTTTCCGGAACTTGCCGACCACTCCGGCGCAGGATCCGTCCGTCGAGTACAATCAACCCGACCAATAGAATAGCGAACCCGCCGAGCTGAAGTGCGCTGAGATTTTCACCAAGGATCAGCCAACCGAAGAAAAGCGCACTTGCCGGGACAATCAGTGTAACCAGCGACGCATTGGTCGCTCCCACATCGCTCAGCAGCTGGAAAAAGATGAGATAGGCCAAAGCCGTGGCGAAAACACCAAGTGCCAGGACATTTGCCCAGGCGGTCATGCTCGTGCCGGAGAAGGTCCAGCCTGCGCCGAAGTAAAGCGCGACCGGTAGCATGATCAGGCTTGAGCCAAGAAGCTGGCCGGTGGCGGCCACCTGAGGCTGTACCGCCTTGAAGCGACGTGCGTATGTTGCCGCGCAGGCATAAGAAACAGCCGCTCCGAGGCAACTCAACTGCGCCCAGACCGGATCATTGGCGACACCGGACAAGCTGCTTGACAGCATGACCGCAACCCCGACTACCCCCAGAATTACACCACCGATCTTGTTCGCGCTCAAAGTCTCCTGCTTCACCAGCACTCCCGCGACAACAACGGTGAATATTGGTGTTGTCGCGTTCAGGATAGATGCCAGTCCTGCACCGATTTCGGTCTGCCCGAGAAAGAGGAGTGAAAACGGGATCGCATTGTTCAGGATCCCCATGATCAGAAAGGGGACTGCAAGTTCGAACGAGAGCTTTCGTAGAAGTTTCTGATACCAGAGCACGAGCAGGAGAACCGCGCACGCACTGGAAACCCGGAAGAATACCAGCACAAACGGTGGTATTTCGGCGACGGCAACCTTGGCGAACAAGAATGAACCGCCCCAAATCGTTCCAAGTACGATCAGCATCACCCAGTTTCGAAGAGGCATCGAGTTACCTTGACATTTTGAAGACTGAACCGGATTACCATGACAGCAGAGGGGCAGACACCCGAAAAGCGAGGTTCGGGTCGGTTTGGCGGCTTGCGCTGAACTCACAGTCTGGCAAAGTGCACATCACGCCTTTCTGTACTTCAGGCGCATTCAGAAAGCCTGTCTCCCATGACGCAGATTGCCCAGTCAGCCAGAGAAACCTCTCTTGCCGGTCGACTCGCTCCACTGCTGATCGCCGCAGCCTGCCTACTGGCGGCGAACGGTCTTGCGATGACCATGATTGCGGTTCGGGCGAAGGTGGAAGGATTGCCTGACGGCCTTATCGGCCTGCTTGGATCGCTCTACTATGCGGGTTTGATTTCGGGCGTGCTCTTCACCCCCTATCTGATTGCCCGCGCGGGTCATATCCGCGTGTTTGCAGCGCTTGCTTCAGTCAGTGCGATTGCGGTTCTTGCGATCGCCTTTGCGCCGGCCGGCTGGCCCTGGATGCTTGCGCGTTTTGTCAGTGGAGCGGCGTTTTGCGGGACGGCCATGGTTCTGGAGAGCTGGTTGAACTCGATGGCCTCCAACGCATCGCGCGGACGGATTCTCTCGATATACAGGATTGTTGACCTCGGAGCTGTCATGGGTGGGCAGTTCATGCTGCCGGCATTCGGGGCGACAGGCACCGATATCCTTATGGTTCTTGCCGTCCTTTTTTGCTTTGCGGTTGTGCCGATTTCCCTGGCCCGCGGCGGGAACCCGCCGGCACCACCGGCAAAAATCGTCAATCCGCTAATGCTCTGGCGCGTGTCGCCGGTCGCCATGGTGGGCATTTTCACGATCGGACTAACAAACGGGGCTTTCCGAATGATCGGGCCAATCTACGCTGAAAGCATTGGGCTGGGCCTGGAAACCGTCGCTGCCTTCATTGCGATCTGGGTTTTTGCCGGGGCGATATTTCAATATCCGGCGGGATGGGTCTCCGATCGCCTGGACCGTCGCCTGGTGCTGATCGTCTTCACGATCGGCGCCGGACTTGCCTGTCTGTTTATCTCCCGATCCGTGTCGCAGGCAGATCTCTTCGTCGGTGTCTTTTTCTTCGGTGGGTTCGCGCTGCCACTTTATTCCCTGTCTGCGGCACACGCCAACGACCATGCCCAGCCGGGCCAATTCATCGATATCGCCGCCGGAACCATGCTCGCCTTTGGAGTTGGGGCGATGATCGGGCCATTTGCCGCATCATTGCTGATGGGTTCCTTCGGCCCGGCGGCATTCTTCGTTTATACCGCCACCCTGCATCTGATGCTGGTCCTGTTTATCGTTATGCGGATGTTCCGCCGCGAAGCCGTTCCCGCTGACCAGCGACGTCGATTCGTCTGGCTCCTCAGAACATCACCAATGATTAACCGGCTCGCACGCAGTGAGAAAACGGATGAGAAACCTGCGCCGCCAAAATAAAGCCAAAGACCTGCTTATAAGCGGTGTCTAAATGCGTTCGACCGCACCATATTTTGGCGCCGAAGACTCGCATGCACGGGGAAACCTGTCTATAGTCTGCGCCGTTTGCCCCGGTCAGCTTCGCCGGGGCTTGTCGTGTCGACACACCGGATTGTCCAGGTGATGCAGAAGCAGCTTTCAGGAGAGCAAAGACTAGATGGCGAATGTGGTTGTTGTCGGTTCGCAATGGGGTGACGAAGGCAAAGGCAAGATTGTCGACTGGTTGTCGGAACAGGCCGATGTCATCGTGAGATTCCAGGGCGGACACAACGCCGGACACACGCTTGTCATCGATGGTGTCAGCTACAAGCTTTCTCTATTGCCGTCCGGAGTTGCGCGCGAAGGCAAGCTGTCGGTCATTGGCAATGGTGTCGTGCTCGACCCGCACGCACTTGCAGAAGAAGTCGAACGGCTTGGCAAGCAAGGTGTCGTGGTTACGCCGGAAACCCTGCGCGTTGCCGAGAACGCGACGCTCATTCTGTCTATCCATCAGGAGCTGGATGCCCTGCGTGAGAATTCAAACAGCGGCACGCGGATCGGCACGACGAAACGGGGTATCGGACCGGCATACGAAGACAAGGTCGGCCGTCGCGCAATCCGTCTGATGGACTTGAAGAACCTGACGACCCTGCCGGCGAAAATCGATCGCCTGCTGACGCATCACAACGCACTGCGCCGTGGATTGGGTCAGGATGAAATTTCCGCGCAGGCAATCTATGACGAACTTGCCAGCGTGGCGGACAAGGTGCTGCCTTACATGGACAAGGTCTGGTATTTGCTGGACGATCTTCGCCGCAAGGGCAAGCGCATCCTGTTCGAAGGCGCCCAGGGCGCCCTTCTGGATATTGATCACGGCACCTATCCCTTCGTCACGTCGTCAAACACGGTCGCAGGCCAGGCCGCGACAGGTTGCGGTCTAGGCCCTGGTTCGGTCGATTTCGTCCTCGGCATCACGAAGGCCTATACGACCCGCGTCGGCGAGGGGCCGTTTCCAACGGAGCAGGAAAACGAGGTCGGCGAATTCCTCGGCACGCGAGGCCATGAATTCGGCACTGTCACCGGCCGTCGCCGCCGCTGCGGCTGGTTCGACGCGGTTCTGGTGCGCCAGACCGTCTGCACTTCCGGCATCAATGGTATCGCGTTGACGAAGCTTGATGTTCTGGATGGCCTTGATGAAATCAAGATCTGTATCGGGTATGAACTTGACGGCGAACGGATCGATTATCTGCCGGCATCCCAGGGTGCCCAGGAGAGGGTTGTTCCGATTTACGAATCGCTGCCTGGCTGGAAGGAGTCGACGGAAGGCGCCCGCACGTGGGCAGAGCTGCCTGCCCAGGCGATCAAATATGTCCGCCATGTTGAGGAATTGATCGGAGCACCGGTGGCGCTGTTGTCGACCAGTCCGGAACGTGATGACACAATTCTTGTGCAGAATCCTTTCCAGGATTGAGATCTGTGAACGAAAAAGCTCAATATTACGCAGCGTGTTCGCTTCGCGAATCACGATGCGCTGTTATTGAGATGCTGGACGCAAGCTTGAAAGCCGTCCAATAGACAGTTGTAGGAATGAGCTTTGCAGGGTTCTGTTTTCGAGCAGGTAGGAAGAATTGGCGCCAATCTTCAAAAACTTGCTATAAGCCTGAGGTGATTACGAACCTCAGGCCAGCAGAACAGAATCATGCAAATGGCCGGTAGGCAGGAAGATGGCTGATTATTATTCAATATTGAAGAAAACGATCGCGTCTTTGCCCGAAAGCAACGGTGCCGCGCGCAGGAGTGTCTATAGCCGGGCGCGCAATGCTATTGTCAATCAGCTCAAGGCGTATGAGCCCCCTCTTTCTCCGTCTGAAATCACGGCGGAGCAACTTCGCCTTGAAGAAGCGATCCGAAAAGTCGAAGCGGAAGCAGCGCGTGAAAGCCTGGGCTTGACACCCGCGACTGTAGCGGCGTCCCGTCCCGTCGAAACACGGGCACCGCAACCTGCCGTTCCAGTTGATGAATTGCCGTCGCCGGAGGCTGTGGAGCAACCCGAGACAGCTGAACCCGCAGTCGAGGAACATGCAGAACCGGTTTTGACCGAACCGCAACAGGGGGAGCAATCACCGCCTGAACCGTATTCGGAGCCGCATGGGGCCGTCGAAGAAGGCGTTCCTTCTCCCTTGAAGGAGACCCTGTCGGAAGCAGAGGCTCTTGGTACCGCAGCCACTCAGGCTGTCCAAACCGTCAAGGAGGTTGTCGAGCCATCCATCGGCGCTTCAGCGCCTGTCCCAGAACCACGCCAGGAACCGATATTTGAAGACAAGAGTTCGGATGACGCCGGATTGTTCGCAGAAGAGGCCGGCGAAAACGCATCCGACGAGAAGTCTCTCTATTCTGACGCGCCTGAAGCAACCCCTGCGCCGAAAGGCCGTTCGCGGCGCGAACGCCCTTCGGCATCGGACGCACTAAGAAACAAATCTTCATCCGGCCGTTTCCTGCCGATCGCTCTGGGGGTTCTTTTCCTCGTCGTTCTATTGGGTGCCGGTGCCTATTTCCTTCTTCCGTTGGACGATCTTGTTTCCGTCAATCGCCAGCAAACCGAAACAGGTGAATCTCAGGCAACAGGTGCCGGTCGGACCGAAGATGCACCAGTGGCGTCATCCTCCGGGACAACGTCCGACGATCCCGAGTCTTCAAAGAACACCGATCGTCTCCTGGATGCTGGCGGAGACGACGTTGTCGCGCCTGACGCGAGAACCGTGACGACGACGACCATCACCCCGCAATCCACGGGACAGGAGCCGGTTCCTTCCGCGCCGGCGATCGTGACAAATCCACAGATTGAACCGACGCCGGAAGCGCCCGTTCAGCCGCAGTCGGGCGTGGTGTCGCCTTCCGCGACTGGTGATGATGCGCCTCTCGCCGTTCCCCAGGACAACCTGGCGGCAATTGCGCCGGAACAGGCTGCTCCGGAAGAGCCGTCCGCCGGTCTTGCCGCCAGCGACGGCGTGCAGCGCTCAATTCTCTACGAAGAAGGCGAGGATACAGGTGGCGCGGGAACCGCGTCCCAGGGGGCTGTTGTCTGGGGCCTTGAAGAGGAAACCAATCTGGACGGCCAGCGGCAGTCCGTGCTGACTGCTTCAATCGATATTCCGGAACGGGATGTGAAGGTCGACATTCGCATCAAGCCGAATGACGACACGTCCTTGCCGGCAAGTCATCTTGTCGAAATAAAATATGACTTCCCCGAGAGCTTTGCGGCCGGAGATGTTGTGAATGTTCCGGGCCTCGTCATGAAACCGACGGAGGAAGCACGGGGCGATGCCCTGATAGGTGCGTCCGTGAAAGTCCAGCCCGGATTCTTCTGGATCGCCTTGTCGAACCTTCCGAACGAACAGCAGCGCAACCTGAATCTTTTGCGTGAACGGGGCTGGATCGATATCCCGATGCTCTACGAGAACGGCAAGCGCGGCATCCTTACCCTTGAAAAGGGACCCGATGGCGCTGTCGCTGTCGAAAAGGCAGTTACCGACTGGCAGGCCGGCTAAGTCCCGGAGACTATCAGCCAAAAAAGTTATCGCACGGCGGGTTGCCTTTTTTGTTCAGGCAAGGCATGTTCCGCCTTGGTCCGAGGGGTGTTCCGGTTAACGGAACTGAGATGGCTTTGAGCCGAACCCTTAGAACCTGATCCGGGTCATGCCGGCGAAGGGACGGAATCCTTAGCCTATTCCCGGATCTCCATTGTCATTTTCGGCAAGATCAACGGACAACCGATCGAAGATCGGGCATCCAAGTTGATCGCGTTCTAAATGCTGGAGCATTTATGTGCGTTTGAGACATCGCACGGTGCGCCAGTCCGAAGACGGGAGATCCTATGCGTTCTTGTCTGCAAGGGCAGCAATCGCCGCATCTGCGAAGATTGTCTGCAGCACAAAATGTCCACTATGCGCCAGGTGCCAACGGAGAGTTGGCATGAAGGTGTTGCTGCAAGTGGGCATGAGATTCCTGTTTTCCGTCTTTGCCGTCCTCGCGGTCTGGGCGTTGCTTGTGGCCGCTTTCCAGCCACCCTCGTTCATGTTGCCTGGACCGGTGGAGGTGATCCTCACATTTCCCGAACACGCCGGTTTCCTGTTTCACCACGCGGGTATAACGGCTTCCGAAACGGTTATCGGCTTTGTTCTGGGTGTCCTTTGCGGTTCGGTCCTGGCGATTGCCATCTGGCTGTTTCCCTTGGCTGGACGTGTGATCATGCCGACTATTCTGGTTACACAAGCGCTTCCCGTCTTCGCTATTGCTCCCGTATTGGTTCTCTGGCTCGGCTTTGGAATGTCTTCCAAAATCGTGATGGCCATTCTGGTTATCTTTTTTACCGTCACTTCAACGGTCTATGACGGGTTGCGGCGACTTGATTCCGGACTATCGGATCTGGCAAGGCTCTATCGCGTGTCGCGATTTCAGGAACTGATGATGTTCCGTGCACCAGCAGCGCTGCCGGCATTTGCGTCCGGTATTCGCGTGGCTGCCGTCTTTGCGCCAATCGGTGCAGTCGTTGGCGAATGGGCCGGCGCCAAAGGAGGCCTAGCCTTCATCATGCTGCAGGCCAATGCGCGCGGAAATGCGGACGTGTTGTTTGCTGCCGTCATCCTTCTTGCGCTGATGGTGCTGGCTATGCGCTACGCCGTTGAACATCTCACCCGAATTCTCGTTCCCTGGCAGGTCGAAGTCTGACTGCCGCACACTGGAGGATTGAATGAAAAAACTACTGGTGTCCCTGTCTGTTGCTGCCGCGCTGTTTGCGAGCGCTCCGGTTCAGGCAGCTGAAAAACTGACGGTTCTTCTGGACTGGTTTACCAACCCTGATCACGCACCGGTGATTACGGCACAGACGTTGGGGTTCTTCGAAGCCGAAGGTCTCGATGTCGAGTTGATCGAGCCCGCCGATCCTGCCATGCCGCCGAAACTGGTGGCTGCCGGACAGGGTGATATCGCGATTTCCTATCAGCCGACCCTGCACGCGCATATTGAAGAAGGCCTGCCGGTCTCCTGGGTCGGAACGCTTGTCGAGACACCGCTGAACTCCCTGATTGTTCTGAAAGACGGTCCGATCAAGGAACTGAAGGACCTGAAAGGCAAGACAATCGGGTTTTCGGTTTCAGGTTTTGAAGATGCGATGCTCGGACAAATGCTGAAAACCGTTGGCCTGTCGATGGATGACGTGGAACTGGTCAACGTCAACTTTGCCTTGTCTCCAGCGCTCATGTCCGGTCAGGTCGACGCAGTCATCGGCGCTTACCGGAACTTCGAGCTGACGCAAATCGAAATCGAAGGCAAGGAAGGGACTGCATTCTTCCCGGAAGAAAACGGTGTGCCGATTTTTGACGAGTTGATCTACGTCGTGAACAAGGATCAGACAGATGACCCTCGGTTCGTCAAGTTCCTGGCCGCTGTTGAAGCAGCGACGATCTATCTGACCAATCATCCCGAGGAAGCGTGGAACGCGTTCATCGAGGCCTATCCGCACCTGAATGACGAATTGAACAAGCGCGCCTGGGCCGACACACTGCCGCGGTTTGCCAAACGTCCCGGTTCCCTGGACGAAGGCCGCTATCAGCGATTTGCAGAATTCATGGCCGAAGCCGGGCTGATCAGCAAAGTCGTGCCGGTGGATACATACGCGGTCGAGATCCGATAGACACCAGGGTTGACGCGGCGCGAGCCGCCCTCGGGTTTACAACAAAAAACGCCGGAGATGCCTCCGGCGTTTCCAATTCGATCCAGTGCGTGACGTGTGTCAGGTGACCGGTTGCTGGTGTTCCTGTGCCCGGGCATTGTTGCGCACAGCCTTTTGCACCTTTTCAAAGGCGCGCACCTCGATCTGGCGAACACGCTCGCGGCTGACGCCAAATTCACCGGAGAGGTCTTCCAGCGTCATCGGGTCTTCTGACAGCCGGCGTGCCTGGAAGATGCGCCGTTCGCGCTCGTTGAGCACGTCCATTGCGTCGCTGAGCAGCTTGCGGCGCATATCAAGTTCTTCCTGATTTGCCAGCAAGGTCTCCTGGCTGTCGCTTTCATCGACAAGCCAGTCCTGCCATTCTCCGGCGTCGGCTTCCGCGCGTACCGGTGCGTTCAGGCTGGCATCACCGCCCAGACGGCGGTTCATTGACACCACTTCCTCTTCCGAAACACCGAGGCGAGTTGCAATTTCCTTGACCTGATGTGGTTTCAGATCGCCTTCATCAAGGGCCTGAATTTTGCCTTTCAGACGACGCAGGTTGAAGAACAGGCGTTTCTGGTTCGCAGTGGTCCCCATTTTGACGAGGGACCAGGAACGCAGAATATATTCCTGAATTGCCGCCTTGATCCACCACATGGCGTAAGTCGCCAGCCTGAAACCCTTGTCCGGCTCAAAGCGCTTCACGGCCTGCATCAGACCGACATTGCCTTCAGAGACAACCTCGCCGATCGGCAGTCCATAGCCGCGATATCCCATTGCTATTTTCGCAACGAGGCGTAGGTGGGAATTGACCAGGCGTTCGGCAGCTGCAGGGTCCTCATGCTCTTTATACCGCTTGGCGAGCATGTACTCTTCCTGCGGCTGCAGCATTGGAAATTTACGAATCTCATCCAGATAGCGGCTCAGACCGCCTTCCCCGGCTGTGAGAGTAGGTACGTTTTGGGCCATTGCATGCACCCCCTTTCGTAAGGTTGCGACCTCTTCCTCCCGCTGCTCCGCAGTTTTACGCAAGCAAGCCCTGTCAAAGGAAAGGCGGACGCATAATCGTGTCCGTAAAGGCACACAAGAGTTTTTAATATAGGTTGGAAATTGCCGATTGCATGGCAAGATTGCAGAAATTCATCCTAAAAATTTTGTAATGATAACAAAAGATTTGCAAAATCAGCCGGATATGGGCTCTCAAAGCGTAATGTATTCCCACTAACCGGATGTTCGAATGCGAGCAGGCCTGCATGCAGTGCCTGGCGATCGAAAGCTCCAACCACGGTCTTGAGAGGCTCGTCGAGACGATTGATTTTGGTTTTGAAACCGGAACCGTAGGCATCATCGCCAATCAGTGGATGGCCGATATGGGTCATATGAACGCGGATCTGGTGGGTGCGGCCGGTTTCCAGGCGACATTCCATAAGTGAGGCGAGGGCAGGTTGGTCCGCGGCACCGAACCGCTCCCTGACCTGCCAATGCGTTACCGCATGGCGGCCACTTGTCTTGACGATGGCCATTTTCTGCCGGTTAGACTGCGAACGGGCAAGATTTGTATCGATCGTGCCCTTGAGATTGGAGGGCGCACCCCACACGAGGGCCGCATAGGAGCGTTCAAGCGGACCTGTTCGGCCATGGTCGGCAAATTGGGCTGCCAGACCCTGATGTGCCTGATCGGTTTTCGCAACAACCAGCAGGCCAGATGTATCCTTGTCGATCCTGTGAACAATGCCAGGGCGTCTGACACCGCCTATGCCGGACAGACTGTCACCGCAGTGATGGATCAGGGCGTTAACGAGAGTGCCTGTCCAGTTGCCGGCGCCGGGGTGCACGACAAGACCGGCTGGTTTGTCGACTACGATGAGATGCTCGTCCTCGAACACAACGGCGATCGGTATGTCTTCGCCCCTCGGTTCCGGATCCTCCGGCTCGGGGAGGGAAAGCGCAAGTGGATCCCCTTCATTGACCCGGAATTTAGGTTCCACTACTTTCGCGCCGCCGACGGTGACGTCTCCTGACCTGATCAGAGACTGGATCCTATTGCGGCTAAGCGCGTCGATATGCGCTGCCAGAACCGCATCCAGCCTTTTCCCGGCATCGGCTGCATCAACTGTTAATCTGAAATCCGTGTCGAATTCGGCAGGATCTTCAAGGGAATTGTCTGTCATGTCACAACCTGATTTTCGGGAAGAAGACCAGAAGGAAGCGCCGCTAGATCCGGCAGCCGAACGCGTTCAGGCGAGATTGAAACGTCTCTTGTTCGGATCCACTCTTATCATGTTCGCCGGTTTGATCGCTGTCTTTGCAGCAATTCTCTACAAGATCAATACCAATGAGTCCGGCGTGCCCTCGGATGCGTTTGCTTCGACTGTCGTCATCGGGCCCGATGCCGAAGTCTTGCAGGTGACTTTCGCCGAAAGCATCATGTTGGTGCTTGTGCGGGAAGGCAGCAAAACCGCGCTGCTACGCATTGACCCGCTTTCGGGAAAACAGATAGGCCGCACGGAATTTGTTGCGCGGTAACCCTGTGCTTCTGCCATCCTGTGCCGAGCCGTCCGCTCTCGCTCTGAGCTGTTGTGAACAGGTGGGTGCCAAAAACCGAAAAAAGGGGTTGCGTCTTCACTCATGCAGCCTTATACGCACGGTCCTCGGCCTGAAACAGAGTTTTTCAGGTATTGCGCGCCCATCGTCTAGCGGTCTAGGACGCCGCCCTTTCACGGCGGAAACACGGGTTCGAGTCCCGTTGGGCGTGCCACTCTTTTCCCGGTTGCAGTTATATGGAAAAGCGCCAGTTCTGCTGGCCGTTGGCGTCGACATTGTTCAGAGCCGCGCAGTTTCCAGCCGCTGCCCGGTCTCAATGAGATTTACTTCTGCTTCGGCGGCGATCTTTGCAAAATTCGGATCGGTGCAATAGTCGGTTACGAAGGTGGTTACCTGTGACAGATGCCCGACCCTTACCGGCGCTGTGCGTTCAAATTTTGTGCTGTCGGCTGCAAGAATGACATGGCGCGCATTATCCATGATGGTCTTGGTGACCTTGACCTCGCGATAGTCGTAGTCGAGCAGGGAACCGTCCGGATCGACCGCAGACGCACCGATTACCGCAAAATCGACCTTGAATTGCCGCATGAAGTCGACGGCAGCCTCGCCGACAATACCGCCGTCCGAATGCCGCAGAACACCTCCGGCAATAACAACTTCAATCTGAGAATAGCCGCGCATAAGGCTGGCGACATTGATGTTGTTGGTGATCACCATCAGGCCACGATGCTGAAGCAGCGCCTGGGCAACAGCTTCTGTGGTTGTCCCGATATTTATGAATATCGAGGTGTTGTCCGGAATGAGTGCCGCAACGCTTTCGCCGATATCCGCCTTTTCCTTGCTGGAAATAATTCTTCGCGCTTCATAGCCGACATTCTCGATGCCGGAAGACAGCAGGGCGCCGCCATGCGTTCTGGCAAGCAATCGGCGGTCGCACAGTTCGTTCAGATCTTTGCGGATTGTCTGCGGGCTGACATCGAAACGTCTTGCAAGATCATCGACGCTGACGCGTCCCATCTGCCGGGCGAGTTCCAGAATTGCGTTGTGGCGTTCAATCAGCATTTATCGAAAGCTCTTCAGGTGTCGACACATTCACCTAAAAGACCGTCCTTGTCCCGTAAGATCAAGCCACATCTTTCTTTTTTTGTTTGACGGATTTTGTTTGGGACTCTGCATCAGGTTCTGTACCGGTACTTGTATCCGTCGTTTCCACCGCTTTGCTGTCGTCTGCACTTTCCTTCTGCGTCGTCGTGCGATTGGAGGCGACGACCCTGCTGACAAGCGCTTCTGCCGCTGATGCGATATCGGCAGATTTTGGTGCCTGGGAATTTTCGTCAGGCAGACTGACTTTCGAAACACTGACCTTGATTGTCGCAGGCTTCTTTATCTTGTCTCCTGGAACAATGACACGCTGCGTCCGCTTTTTTTGACCTGGCTCCGGTTCCCCGCTTTTCGCAGGCCCGTCAAGGGTGGTTTCGACTTCAGCGACGGGCAGCGTTGTGCCTTCACCCGATTTCGCGTCTTTCGCGCCGACCGAAACTGCATTCGCTCCGGCAACCTTGGCAGCAAGTGCGCGGAATTCTTCACGGAGCTTGGAAAGGGCCGGGGTATTTGCCAGATCGATCTTGAGTTTTTCGACCTGTCCGGTTGCTCGCTCGAGAGCGCGTTCCTTATTGGACAGTTCGGACCTCTGCTGCGCGTTTTCCCTGGTTAGTTCCTCCAACTGATCGGTCAGATCTTCCTTCGGCTCGGACCCGCCGGCACCGGCGCTGCTCAGCAGGTGAGAAAGCCGGGTTACTTCCGCTTGCGCCGACACGTATTTCGAATTCGTATCCACCAGTTGAGCTTCCAACTCCGACAGCCTCGATTTTGCTGCCTTGCCGTCAGAGGGTTCAATTTCTTCTGCGACGAGCGGTTCGTGTTTCGCCAGCCTGGATTTGAGCGTGGCCACTTCGGCTTCCAGGCCCGTGATCGTCGCCAGGGTCATCGTGTCTGCTGCAGGCAACCAGTCGCTACCGTCTTCGTCTTTTTCAGGCATCCTGGTTTCAATCTCGCCGTCATCGGGCAATTTCCAGCTTTCAGCAAGTGCCTTTTCGGAGTTCGCCAGCTTCTGCTTGAGCGCGGTTACCTCCGACGTCAGGAGATCGACGGCTCTCTGGTCACCGTGAAGGGAGCCCAATTTCGTTTCGAGATCGGATATCTGTGATTTGTGAGACCGGTTCAGTTCGCCAATTTCGGTGCGTAGCCGCGCGGCTTCCAGGTGATGCCTGGCGGCTTTCGACCGTTCGTCATCGAGTTGACGCTCCACCCGCCTGAGCTCGATCGCATGACGGGCCCTTGCCTGATCCTGAGCGGCTCTGACTTCGGCGTAGCTGGAAGGATTGACAGCACGCAGTGCTTCCTCGGTCAGGCGCGCCGCCCTGCGGTAAAAAGCAGGCAGAATTGCCAAGCCGATCAGACCGGCCGTGCAAAACCCCAGTGCAATATACATTACCGCTTCAATCACATCGGGCTCCCGGTCGTTCTCCCTAGCCGATACTTAATCATTAGACGACACCGACCTCGCAGCCAAGAGCTGTCGAGCCGTTGGCTGATCGGCATGTTACATGTTCTGCCGAGCCAAGCTTACCAATTAAAAAGGATTCCAGGTCGGTTTGGGAGTGAACTTCAGGTAACCCATGTTCAGACCAAGGCGCGCACCAACACCTGCCTTGACGGGAACCAGGACGGTTTCGTTTCTGAGCAGAACGGTCATGCCCGCGCCACCGACGAGATAAGCAGACCCATTGACGCCCGCAAAGCGATCATAAATCGAGTCAACGGTCGGAAGCCTGTAGACCAGCATCATGACCCGCGCACCGTCGGCGCCGAAATCCCACCCAAGCGAAGGGCCTTGCCAGAAGATCTTGTGATTGCCCGCGTTGCGTGTGTAGAGGTGCCCTTCGCCATAACGGGCGCCGGCAACGAAGGCGCCCGACCCTTCTTCGCCCAGGATGTAGCCGTTCGGCTCGCCGTATCTCGAGAAGGCGCGTTCGATAACAGAGGCCAGACCACCGGAGACCGAACCGAAAAATTCATGCCCGGTTTTCAGGATCTCGTCTTCATCGTAGGTCTGTGCACTGTCGATCGGTGCTGCGCCGGACGTTTGAGCCATGGCTGAGTTTGGAACGGCAATCACACAAAAGCATAAAATCGCAGCTTTCAACAGGGATGCTACTTGCCAGTCTCTTTTCGCCATTAATTGGGACTCCTCATCATCTGCCGGATGAGGCGCATTGTTTTCAAGTGCCTCAGCCCGTACGCTGGAACGCAATAGAATCAAACTGATTCGCGCAAGCCTCGGTACTCTTCATAGCCGAATCAATGAAAAGCTGGCCTGAAAAAACGACGTTGATGTGTCTTTCTGTTGCCGTGATGGCTGTTCTGGGCATATTTGCCGGAAAAGGCGTTGCGCGTCCCCAGCTTTTCGTCCCCGATCCGATTACCGGCTATGCAATTGGCGGAAATGATCCTGTCAGCTACTTCGTGGACGGGCAGCCGCGCAAGGGAGATCGCCGGCACGAGCTCAGTTGGGGCGGTGCCGAATGGGTCTTTGTCAACGAGGGCAATATGGCCGCGTTCGAGCGAAATCCGGAAACTTACGCTCCCATGTTTGCCGGATGTGGCGGATATGCCTTGTCGGAAGGGTTCGCCACCGCGGGCAGCCCGTTCATTTATGCTGTCGTCGAAGGGCGCCTCGTCTTCTTTCACTCGGTCGTCAACCGTTTTCTGTTCGTCGTCAATGGCGGGCAACTTGTGAAAGACGCCCAAGACAACTCAGCCAGCGTCGGCTGCATGCCGGAAAAGTAGTCAATTTCCGCCTTGTATTTCGGATGACCGGTAAAATCGGCAACTTTCATCTGGATGACACGGCTTGCAGTCGGCCACCGCCTTGGCAGCAGCTTTTAGGATGTGTAACGCTTGCGCGAATTATTGCGAATCATAGTTTCGCTTGGACCCTGTAGAAGAGCCTTACACCGCCATGTCCGCACTTAAAGAGCTTACCTCTCTGGATCTTGCCGCTTTGGTTGCCAGCCGCGTTTGTCACGACATCATCAGTCCGGTCGGTGCAATCACGAACGGTCTGGAAGTCCTCGACGAAGAAGGTTCGGAGGACATGCGCGAGTTCGCGATGGACCTCATACGCAAAAGCGCTCGTCAGGCTTCCGCAAAATTGCAGTTCGCACGCCTGGCATTCGGGGCTGCCGGTTCAGCGGGTGCAGAGATAGATCTGGGTGACGCGCAAGTCGTTGCCACAGGATTTATGGAAAACGAAAAATCTGATTTAGTTTGGCAAGTTTCCAGGCACCTGATGCCGAAAAACTATGTCAAGCTGCTGCTTAACCTTATCCTGATCGCCAATCAGTGCGTTCCGCGCGGCGGTGAAATCAAGGTTGAGATGGAAGGTGATCCTAAATCGCCATCCTTCACTTTGCTGGCGAACGGCCTCAACCCGCGCATCCCGCTGGGAATGAAGGAAACTCTTGACGGAGAAGAGCCGGAAAGGGTCGATGCCCACTCCGTTCAGCCGATCTACACTTTGCTACTCGCCCGTGAATCCGGCATGGTATTAACAATAGAATAAACAAGAAGAGTCAAGTAAAAATAACCGGCCCTCCCGAAGGTCTAAAAGTCGAAGTTAAAAGTCTCCATACGTTTCAGCGTATCTTAACTCTTTGAGGTCAACCTACTCTCATGGACTTTTCGGTCCAGACATCCGTTTCCGGATGCGGAACCAGTAACAAGTCGGGTGAGAGCAGGCCATGGACGACCTCCTCAGGGAATTTATTACCGAGACGAACGAGAGTCTCGATGTTGTTGACGTTGAACTCGTAAAATTCGAGCAGGAACCGAACAACGCGACCATTCTGAATAACATTTTCCGGCTGGTGCATACGATCAAGGGTACCTGTGGCTTCCTGGGCCTTCCCCGGCTTGAAGGCATTGCGCATGCGGCTGAAACCCTTATGGGTAAATTCCGCGACGGCGCGCCTGTCACTCAGGAAGCTGTGTCGCTGATCCTGATTTCGATCGACCAGATCAAGGACATTCTTGCAGAACTTGAAGCCGCCGAAGGTGAAGAGCCGCAAGGGGACGACAGCGAACTGATCGGTAAACTTGAGGATATGTCTGCGAAGGCCGATGCCGCAATGGCGAGTGGCGCCGAACCCGAAGCCGAGGCTGCTGAAGAAGCGCCGGCCGAGGCGGACGCTGCGGATGGCGATGATCCGGATCAGGCCCTTGAACGCCCGCTGCGCCCCGGTGAGGTTTCTCTCGATGAGCTGGAACGCGCGTTCCAGCAAACCGAGATCGAAGTCGAGGTCGCGGAAGTGGAAATTGCCGAGACCGAGGACATCGCAGAAGAGGTGGACGAGCCTGCTCCTGCACCAGTTGCCGCGAAGACCGAAGCCAAAGCTGAACCTCAGAAGAAAGCCGATGCGCAGAAATCTGGTGCTGAAGGTGGTGAGAAGAAGGCTCCCGGTGGCAGTGTTTCAAACAAGAGCATCCGTGTTGCCGTAGATACGCTCGAGCACCTGATGACCATGGTCTCAGAGCTTGTGCTGACGCGAAACCAGCTTCTCGAAATCGTGCGTCGTCACGAAGACAGCGAATTCAAGGTTCCACTGCAACGACTGTCCAATGTGACCGCGGAATTGCAGGAAGGGGTCATGGCGACCCGGATGCAGCCGATCGGCAATGCCTGGCAGAAGTTGCCGCGCATCGTGCGCGACCTCAGCCAGGAACTGGAAAAACCGATCGAACTGGAAATGATCGGTGCGGATACCGAACTGGACCGCCAGGTCCTGGAAATGATCAAGGACCCGCTGACGCACATGGTCCGGAATTCCGCAGACCATGGTCTGGAAGGTCCTGAGGAGCGCCGGGCTGCCGGCAAACCGGAAAAGGGCACCATTACCCTTGCTGCCTACCATGAAGGCGGTCATATCATCATCGAAGTCCGCGACGACGGTAAGGGCATCGATGTCGAGAAAGTAAAATCCAAGGTTCTGGAACGTGGTCTGGCCACGGAAGCCGAATTTGAGAAGATGACGGATTCCCAGATCCACAAGTTCATTTTCGCCGCAGGTTTTTCCACCGCTGCCGAGGTAACCAGCGTTTCCGGACGTGGTGTCGGCATGGATGTTGTGCGCAACAACATCGAACTGATCGGCGGCACCGTCGATTTGCGCTCGACAACCGGCAAGGGCTCCAGCTTCATCATCAAGATCCCGCTGACGCTTGCCATCGTGTCGACGCTGATCGTCGAGGCGAGCGGTGACAGGTTCGCAATTCCGCAGTTGTCCGTCGTCGAACTTGTCCGCGTCCAGACAAACTCGGAGCACCGCATCGAGCGGATCAAGGACACGCCGGTACTCAGGCTTCGAAACAAGCTTTTGCCACTGGTTCACCTGTCCCAGCTTCTGGGTATCTATGAAGGTGAGGACGTCGATCAGGCGATCGATTCCGACAACGGCTTCATTGTTGTCATGCAGGTCGGCAGCCAGACGTTCGGTGTCGTGGTCGACGGCGTCTTCCATACGGAAGAAATCGTGGTCAAACCGATGTCTTCCATGCTGCGCAACCTCAACATGTTCTCCGGCAATACCATCCTCGGTGACGGCTCGGTAATCATGATCATTGATCCGAACGGCATCGCCGGTGCAATGGCGAGCCATGCTTCGAGCTCGGTCGCTGAATCCGAGGACGAAGAGCAGGAAGGTCTGCAGCGCAAGTCAATGTCCAGCCAAAACGCAATTTCGCTTCTGCTGTTCCGTGCCGGTGCACCGGAGCCAAAGGCGGTGCCCTTGTCACTGGTCACGCGCCTGGAGGAATTCGAAGTTTCCAAGATCGAACGCTCAAACGGCAGGGATCTTGTGCAGTATCGCGGCTCCCTGATGCCATTGGTTTATGTCAACGACGGGGATGGCCACAAAACCGAAGGTACCCAGCCGATGCTGGTGTTCTCGGACTCCGGCCGTTCCATGGGTCTGGTCGTCGACGAAATCGTCGATATTGTCGAGGACCTCATGAATATCGAAGTCGGTTCCGAACGTCCTGGCGTCCTGGGATCCGCAGTGGTCAAGGAGCGGGCGACAGAAATTCTGGACCTTGGCTACTACCTGCCACAGGCATTCGAAGATTGGTTCATGCGTAAGGAAATGGACATCGAGGCGCTGACGAAAAAAGTTCTTTTCGTCGACGACAGTTCTTTCTTCCGCAACATGCTGACACCGGTGTTGAAAGCGGCGGGTTACGACGTGACAACCTGCATCGGTCCGCAGCAAGCTTTCGAGTTGCTGGAGAACGGTGACAAGTTCCACGCGATCGTCAGCGATATCGAAATGCCGGAAATCAACGGGTTCGAATTCTGTGAATCCCTGCGCCGGGATCCTCGCTTCCGGAATATTCCGATCCTGGCATTGTCTTCGATGGTGACACCTGCATCGATCGAGCGCGGCCGTCAGGCCGGCTTTGATGACTATGTCGCCAAGTTCGACCGTCCCGGCCTGATCGCGGCCCTTAAGGATGTCTTCTCCAACGAACTGGGAGTTGCAGCATGAGTGTGCTCGAACACAAACTCAATTCGGACGCCGGCGCCGGCAGTGACATGATCCAGTACGTGACAGTGGTCATCGGAGGTCAACTTTTCGGCCTGCCGATTTCCCAGGTCCATGATGTGTTCGTTCCCGAGAGCGTGACGCGGGTTCCAATGTCTGCTCCGGAAGTCCAGGGTGTACTCAATCTGCGCGGACGCATTGTCACTGCAATCAACATGCGTCGCCGACTGCATCTGCCGCCGCTGGAAGACGAACAGATGATGGCGGTCGGCATCGAGTACAAGTTTGAGAGCTATGGCCTCGTCATCGATACCGTCGGAGAAGTGCTGACGTTGCCGGCTGCTTCCTCGGAGCCAAATCCGTCGAACCTGGATCGCCGCTGGGCCGAGATTTCGGGCGGCGTTCATCGTCTGGATGGTCAGTTGATGGTCATTTTGGATGTCGATCGTCTTCTTGGTGCAATGTTTACCGAACCGATGGTAGCAGCGTAACGGCCGAACGGCCCATGAGTGGAGTAACGCCCGATGAAACAGTGCCTTGTAGTTGATGACTCCAGTGTCATCCGTAAGGTGGCACGCAGGATACTCGAAGACATGAACTTCGAGATTACTGAAGCGGAAGACGGCCAGCAGGCTCTCGACGCGTGCAGAAGCACGATGCCTGACGCCATTCTGCTGGACTGGAACATGCCGGTGATGGACGGCCTGGAATTTCTGACGAGCCTTCGCGCCGAAGATGGCGGGGAAAGCCCGGTTGTCGTGTTCTGTACGACTGAGAACGACGTTGCACATATTGCAAGGGCGATCCGTGCAGGAGCGAATGAGTACATCATGAAACCGTTCGACCGGGAAATTGTCGAAGCCAAGTTTCAGGAAGTCGGCCTTATTTAGTATTGAGTTGGACGGTCATTAATGGCATTCGCGCAAAGAAGTGTTTCTGCTGGCGCTAGCCCGAGCAGCGACCCGATCAAGGTCATGGTTGTCGATGATGCTGTGGTCATTCGCGGTCTTCTGACCCGCTGGCTCGGGGAAGACAAGGGCCTCAAAGTTGTCGGTTCCCATAGAAACGGCAAGCTAGCTGTAGAAGATATCGAAAAAAGCAATCCGGACGTCGTGGTACTCGATATCGAGATGCCGGAAATGGACGGCATGACCGCCTTGCCGCTTATGCTGGCGAAAAAGCGGGACCTGGTTGTGATCATGGCGTCGACCCTGACACGCCGGAATGCGGAGGTCAGCCTGAAGGCTCTTTCGCTCGGCGCTGCCGACTATGTGCCAAAGCCCGAATCGAATTCGGAGGTCACGACATCTATCGATTTCCGTCGCGAGCTTATCGAAAAGGTAAAGGCGCTTGGTGCGCGTGCCATTCGCATGCGGGGACCTGCCCGGACAATGCGCGCCGAAACGCGCGCGGGAAAGAGCTCTCAGCCGGTCAAGCCTGTTTCTGCCCGTCCCACCACGGATACGCGTGCAAGTTTTCGTGGTGCCGCACAGCCTGCCGCTGCCGCGGCTCCCAAGTTCCAGACACGACCATATTCTTCCGTGCGGCCGCGCATTCTTGCGATCGGCTCGTCAACGGGCGGTCCACAGGCGCTTCAGGACGTCATGAAGGAAGTCGGCACGGCTATGAACGACGTGCCTGTCGTCATCACGCAGCACATGCCGCCGACATTCACCTCCATTCTTGCGGAACATATGGGCAAGGCTGCCCTTCGTCCGGCCAAGGAAGGCGAGGATGGTGAAGTCCTCAAGCCCGGCACTATCTACGTCGCCCCGGGTGGTAAACACATGATCCTGGAGAAGGACGCCGGCGCGGTGAAAGTCCGTCTGACGGACGACCCGCCAGTCAACTTCTGCAAACCGGCAGTCGATCCTCTGTTCGACAGCGTTGCCAAAGCCTACGGTTCGGCTGTTCTTTCGGTGATTCTTACCGGAATGGGACATGACGGCGCTGACGGGGTGAAAACGATTGCTTCCGGTGGCGGCAGTGTGATCACGCAGGATGAGGCTACCAGCGTCGTCTGGGGCATGCCAGGTGCTGCGGCACAAACCGGGGTTTGTTGTGAAATCCTGCCGCTCAACCAGATTGGGCCGAAGATATCACGCGTATTGAAGGGGAATACACGATGACTCCAGGTGAGTTTGAATTCCTCAAGACCTTTCTCAAGACGCGCTCCGGACTGGTTCTTTCGAGCGACAAGCAGTATCTGGTTGAAAGCCGGTTGCTGCCCATTGCCAGAAGCTCGAAACTGGAGACCCTGAGTGCCGTGATACAGACGTTGCAGCGCGGATCAAACCGGACGCTGGAAACCGATGTTATCGAAGCGATGACAACCAACGAGTCGTTCTTCTTCCGGGACAAGACGCCGTTTGATCATTTCAAGGAGACGATGCTGCCCGCCCTGAAGGAGGCGCGGGCATCGCGCCGGCAGCTCAAGATCTGGTGTGCAGCCGCCTCGACCGGCCAGGAACCTTATTCGCTGGGAATATGCCTGAAGGAAGAGGCTTCCAAGCTACCAGGGTGGAGAACGCGGATTCTCGGGACGGATCTGTCGCTGGAAGTACTGGAAAAGGCAAAAGCCGGTCTCTACAGCCAGTTCGAAGTCCAGCGCGGCCTTCCGATCCAGATGCTTCTGAAGTACTTCGATCAGAAGGGCGACATGTGGCAAATCACGGCCGAGATGCGGTCAATGATCGAATGGAAGAAACTCAATCTTCTTGAGAGTTTTACGCATCTGGGAGAGTTCGACATCGTTTTTTGCCGGAATGTTCTGATCTATTTCGACCAGGCCACCAAATCGGAAATTCTGAGCCGTCTTGCAAAGACGCTTCCAGATGACGGATTTCTGGTTCTCGGTGCGGCGGAGACAGTGGTCGGGTTGACCGATGCGTTCAAGCCGGTACCCGGGAAACGGGGACTGTTTCAGAAGAAGCAGGCCGTGCAGGCAGGAACGGGTTCTGCTGCAGGTCCGAGACTGGCTGTCGGTGGCGGTGTCGGGTTCCGCCGGTAACCGCGCTTTCATGACAGATGTTTTCTTGAAAGGCGGTCAATTGACCGCCTTTTTCGTATCCGGTGACAGCTGGCTGATTTTCTTGCGAACCTTTTCGGCATATTTCCGGCTCACGGGAACCTTTGTTCCCTCCGTCAGTTCGAGCCAAGTCCGACCGTCCTCGCGGACAACCCGAGCCATGGCCTGGAACGTCACCCAGTGGCTGCGATGAACCTGCATGCCGTCCTCGCCGGACAGTTCCGAGACAATGTCGTTGAAACGGTAGAGCACCATGCGCGTTTCACTCACCGTGACCAGGCGGACATAGTGTTCCTGGGCCTCGACACGCAGAACCGGCGCATCGAGTGGGATGTCCAGGTGCCTTTGGAAGCCCATTTCCCCGGGGCGAACGGAATTTATCCGGTTGTCGTCCGCAGGAGAGGTGGCGATTCGAAGATCGCGTTTTTTCAGTTCAAACGGCAGCGCCTGGTTTGATGCCGCCACTTCAGTGCCTGCTGCCGGCGTTGAGCCAGAAAGCTGTAAAAAGGGAATTGAAAGCAGGAAGCATAGCACAAGATGATTGTCTGAAAGATAGACGAGCTCGAGGAGGAAGGACCCGATATGGGTCCGACCGCTCACGGAGTTGCCAGCTTCGACAGATGTTCCCGATTCTACAAGTTCACCGAGTTCCGGCAATCCCAGGATAAGATCGAGCGCGGTTACCGCAAGAGCAAAGGGAACGAGGCTGACAAGTGCCGCAACGACTGCGTTCAGCCACAAGCGATCCCTGAGACCGGGCAATCTCGCAAACAATTCAAGAAAGGCGACGAACAGGCCGGCTTCCAGGAGAATTCGAACGGACCAATAGAGGTAGAGACCCGCGAGAGACCAGTTTTCGGGGCGCTGGATCTGTGTCGAAGCGAGAAGCCAGGCGGCAGCCAGGGCAAGAAGGAATATCTGTATGTTTTTGTCGCGGATCATTGCGGGGCTCGTGTTTTCAACCGCCCAAAGTAGGCTGCAACAGGCGCGTCATTCAAGAAGCATGAAAAATATATAACTTAAACTGTTGTAAAAAATACAATATTCCTCAGGTAGCCAAGTTTGAAGAAGTCGCGAAATAACGCGTCTTTGAAGAAGTAGCGGGTTTCCTTTCGTCTTCGTTGCGCCACTTTGACCGCAAGGGCAAAGCGATGGGCGAAACGTGTTCGTCAATCCGCGCAGTTTTCGGGATGACCTTACTGCCTTGGCCCCCACCGTAAACATGACAGGCTACCGGAGTGATTGACATGGGATTGAAAGTTGAACTGACACGGCGCTCCGCGCTGCTGGGCGCTGGAGGTGCAATTGCCGGCGCGAGCCTGATGACATCAAATCTTGCACAAGCGGCGGCAGACAAACAGGGAGCCATGACCGCGCCGGTTGCGCGCTACCACGTCGGCGAGCTTGAAGTGAACACGCTTCTCGACGGTGCGGTCAGCGTCAAGGAACCGCAAAAAACGTTCGGCATGAATGTCGATGCCGATACATTTACATCGACATCTGCAGAAAACTTCATCCCGGCAGACGCCTTCAAGGCCTACTTTACGCCGACACTCGTGAATACCGGCAGTGAACTGATCCTGTTTGATACCGGGGTCGGCGAAGGAGGTCGTCCCGCTCGCGGTAACATGAGGGCTGCACTGGAAAGCGCCGGTTACACGCCGGAACAGGTCGACGTGGTCGTCATTACTCACATGCATCCTGACCATATCGGCGGCTTGATGGAAGGTGGGGCTCCCACCTTTGCGAACGCCCGCTATGTGACCGGGCAGACCGAATACGACTTCTGGTCAGGCATGGATCCCGAGGCCAATGGCGTTACAAAGCTGATGGCCAAAAACGTCAAGCCGCTGGCTGAAAAGATGACGTTCCTGAAGGGTGGCGGATCGGTCGCATCCGGTATCACGGCAGTGGATGCTCATGGGCATACGCCTGGACACACCGTTTACATGCTTGAAAACGGTGGCCAGCAGTTGCTGTTGGCCGCGGACACGGCAAATCACTATGTCTGGTCGCTGGCGCGCCCAGACTGGGAAGTTCGCTTTGACATGGACAAGGAAGCGGCCGCTGCGACCCGCAAGTCGCTCATCGGGATGCTTGCGGCGGACAAGGTTCCGTTTGTCGGATATCACATGCCGTTCCCTGCGGTCGGCTATGTGGCCAGTGACGGCGCAGGTTTCCGGTATGTCCCGGCATCTTACCAGATGCATCTCTAGACTAGGCGACAGTGACAAATGGGAATAGGCGGGTTCCACGCCTTTTCCAGAACGAATATGTGGTCCGCTGAGTATTTCTCCGCGGACCACACTCTCGTTTGCGGCGGATTTTCCGAAGAGACGGTCGTTTTCACGGGCACTGATGGGAACAGACTGCAATGAGTGACCGATCAGTTTGATTGGCCTGTGTTCACCCAGATGGCAAATTGTTTTGGCAAATACATGACCGGACCGGTATCTGTCGCAATTGCGTGGCGGCCATCGGTTCCAGATCATTCACACTCTTTTTCCCTTTCAAAATACTCGCGTAACAGTCCCACACGTTTCGGACGAAAGAACTCGTCAAGAAATTCCATCGCGCGGATCCGATCCAGGCGAAACATGCGAAAGTCCTGCCTTAGGCAACACCAGGCGATCAACGCCTGTACTTCATTAAAAAAATAGATGGTAAGCGGCCAGACTTTTCGTTTCGAGCATCGATCATTCAAGTCCAAATACTCGAGCAAGACCGCCTGCTCGTTCCAGATTGATTCGCGAAGTCCGGAATAGTCGGCTTCGGAGAAAGGTGTATTGCGCATGATATGGCTGCCAACCGTTGCGTGTCGCAACCGTTGACGCATGTTTTGCGGAAGACTTGCCTCCAGCTTTACCAGCGCATTTTGTGCCGCATGGGTGAATTCGGAATTGCCCAGTTTGGATACGGTCTGCAGACCGAGAGCGAGTGCGTCCACCTCGTCGGCGTCAAAATGCATCGGTGGCAGCGAAGGATCTTCCGTCAGCGTGTAACCATATCCCGCTTCGGCGTCGATAATTGCACCTGACGACCTTAGGCTTTGGATGTCGCGGTATATGCTGCGTTCCGAAATCTCCATTTCCTCGGCCAGCCGTGATGCTGTTACGGGGGAGGGCAATCGTCGCAATACCTGCATCAGGCGAATAAGACGATCTGAACGGCTCACACAAATCCTCCGGTTATCACTTACACCTGTTTGAGTGAATATGAGCATAGAGCTACTGACAGGAATTGTCAGGAGGTGGTGGATATCTATGGGCAGCGAAGAAAAACTCACCGCAGAACAGCAGGTCAAGGAGACCAGCATGTCCCGTCTGACAACGATTCTCTCAATTCTAGGACCCCTGACAATGATGCCCACATTCCCAAGCCTTGCCGACGCCGGCAACAATCAGGACAAGATCGCCATCGTCAATCCGGACAAGCTTCATGATCCTTCGGACCATGGTTACAGCGTGGCTGTGGTCGCGCCGGCCGGTGCCCGGCTTGCATTTGTTTCCGGACAAGGTGGTGTCAGTGCCAACGGGACCTATTCACCTGACTTTTCAGAGCAGGTTCAACAGGCCTACGCCAACCTGAAAACGGTTCTTGATTCGCTGGGCGCATCGCCGGATCAGGTTGCGAAACTCTCTGTTTTCGTGGTCGATCACGATCCGTCGAAGCTTGGAGTCTTGACGGAAAACGTCAGGAACATGTTCGGCGAGACACTTCCTGCACAAACTCTGATACCCGTTCCGAAACTCGCAATTGACCCGATGCTATTCGAAGTGGAAGCCATCGTTGTTCTGCCTCAAAAGTAGCGAATAGACGACTTGCGCCAAGGATAAGTCTCCATCCTGAAACACTTCACCACCAGCGCCGTTAAGGAGCCTGGTTGGCGAGATCGACCGGTACATGGAGTTCCATGCAATAGAAAAGCCCCGGAAAACCGGGGCTTTTCGAATTCTTCAGTTGCCTTGGTGTCAGGCCGCAGCCTCGACTTCCGGTTCACGCAGAACGTATCCACGGCCCCAGACCGTTTCGATGTAGTTCTTTCCGGAGGTCGCGGAAGCCAGTTTCTTGCGGAGTTTACAGATGAAGACGTCGATGATCTTCAACTCCGGTTCGTCCATGCCGCCGTACAGGTGGTTCAGGAACATTTCCTTGGTGAGTGTCGTGCCCTTGCGCAACGAAAGAAGTTCGAGCATCTGGTATTCCTTGCCGGTCAGGTGGACGCGCTGGCCCCCAACTTCCACGGTCTTGGTATCCAGATTGACCTTCAAATCGCCGGTTACGATCACCGACTGAGCGTGGCCCTTGGACCGGCGGACGATCGCATGAATGCGCGCGACCAGTTCGTCCTTGTGGAACGGCTTGGTCATATAATCGTCAGCACCAAACCCCAGGCCACGAACCTTGTCTTCGATGCCCGCGTTGCCGGACAAGATCAGGATCGGTGTCTTGACCTTGGACACGCGCAGTGTCCGCAGAACCTCGTATCCGGACATGTCCGGCAGGTTCAAATCCAACATTATAATGTCATAATCGTACAGTTTGCCGAGGTCGATACCTTCCTCGCCAAGATCTGTCGTGTAGACGTTGAAGTTCTCGGACTTCAGCATCAACTCGATGCTCTGCGCCGTGGCGCTATCATCCTCAATCAACAATACACGCATGCCAATCCCCTTGTTCTGCCTTTCCTGGGCAAGTCGCAACGGCTCTGTCGGTGCCTGCTACGAAGGACTGTTGTTAACCCCGACTCAAAGCTACCGGTTAATGGTTAACAAAATATGATTCGTAGCGGCAAGCTCCAGCGAAATGAATCTGTGAACAACCAGCAACTTGTTGAATCCCAATAAAAAACGCAGATTCATAAAGCTTAATGTTGAACATTAAGAAATCGGCATAACCGATTCCGTTCAGATTCCTTTCGACAAAGCCGGTTTGACTTCGAAATGGCTCTCGCTTGTCAGCCTTCCAAAGGTTAAGATTAACCAGAGTCGTAAACGAAAGATTACCAAAACCGTTAACTACGAAAGGAATCTTCCTTGAAGGCGCTTTTCGCGGAGATTGATTCGCACATGCCGACCGAGATTTACGGGCGGGTTACTGCGGTTCAGGGGCTCCTCGTGGAGATCGCGGGACCGATTCACGAAATGAGTGTCGGCTCGCGTCTTTTAATCGACAGCGGTGAGGATAACCCGAAAGTTCCTGCTGAAGTGGTCGGATTTCGGGACGGACATGCGCTTTGCATGCCGTTTTCGGGTCTCGAAGGTGTTCGGATGGGCTGTAAAGCAGTCATCAGTTCCCGCGAGAGCGTTGTGCATCCCGGCAATGCCTGGCTTGGCCGGGTGGTGAACGCACTTGGCGAACCGATCGACGGCAAGGGCGAGGTTGCGAACGGGGGAGTGCCTCGCAAATTGCGAAGCGCGCCGCCGCCGGCGTCGGAGCGCAAGAGGGTCGGTCCTCCCCTTGACCTAGGCGTAAGGGCGCTAAACACCTTCGTGACCTGTTGCGAAGGCCAGCGTATGGGGATTTTCTCCGGATCGGGCGTCGGCAAGTCGGTCCTGATGTCCATGCTGGCGCGCAACACAAACTGCGACGTAGCCGTGATAGGCCTTATCGGCGAGCGGGGGCGCGAAGTTCAGGAGTTCATTGAAGACGATTTGGGTGAGGACGGACTTGCGCGCTCCGTCGTCGTTGTCGCTACTTCCGATGAAAGTGTTCTCATGCGCCGTCAGGCGGCATATCTTGCCATGACGGTCGCCGAACATTTTCGCGACGAAGGAAGCAACGTCCTTTGCATGATGGATTCAGTCACCCGATTCGCAATGGCCCAGCGCGAGATCGGGCTGTCTGTTGGCGAACCTCCGACGTCCAAGGGTTATACGCCGACTGTTTTCACCGAATTGCCCCGCCTTCTGGAAAGAGCAGGTCCCGGCAAAACGGGTGACGGCTCGATCACGGGCCTGTTCACCGTCCTTGTGGAAGGAGACAACCACAACGAGCCGGTGGCCGACGCGGTCCGCGGCATCCTTGACGGGCATGTGGTGATGGAACGGGCGATTGCGGAGCGTGGACGCTATCCGGCGATCAACGTTCTGAAGTCTGTCTCCCGGACCATGCCGCGTTGCGTTCCACCCGAACAGCTGCCGGTCCTTCGCAAAGCCAGGCAATTGCTGTCGACTTATACGGATATGGAGGAACTCATCCGCCTGGGAGCCTACAGGAAAGGTTCAGACCCGACCGTTGACGAAGCTATTCATCGGTTTACACTGATTGATGACTTCCTGAATCAGGGAAAAGACGAGGCGACGTCACTTTCTGACGGATATTTTCAACTCGCCAACCTTTTGGAAATGACTCAGGGGTAGACTGCCCAGGTTAGGGGAGTATTGAGTTATGAAAACCCGCGACAGTTTGATCCGTTTGAAGCGGTTTCAGGTTGATGAAAAGCGACGGCAGCTTGCTCAGATCGAGAGCATGATTGCCGAGTTTAATCGAATGGCCGATGAGCTGGATGTCCAGATCACGACCGAGCAGGAACGTGTCGGTATCACCGACGTGACGCATTTTGCCTATCCGACTTTCGCAAAGGCCGCAGCGGATCGGCGTGACAACCTGCGCAACTCAGCGCTTGAGCTTGATGACCAGTTGCAACGTGCTCAAGACGAGCTCAGCGAGGCCATCGAAGAACTCAAGAAGTTCGAGCAGTTGGAAGAGCGCGATCATCAGCGCGAAAAGACTGCGCAGGAGATTGCCGAACAGGATGAGCTTGACGAAGTCGCTGCGCGGGTTCGGCTGCGCTAGCAACAAATGTAGCCCGGGCAGAGAGGTTTAGCGGGTCACTCGAGCCCAGGCGGGCATGTATTTCGAATGCCTGATTGCCAAGACCGGTGATCAGGCTTTGTCGTTTTGAGAGATTGAAATAAAACCCTCAGCGTGCTGCCTCGTTGAAATTCGACCGTGGCATGAACACTTGTTTGTGAACTGTTTCGTTCGATCTTCTGGGGGCATGCTCATTCTATGCGACTTTTTCTGGCATTGCTTTTGCCGTTGTCCACGTTCTCCTTCGCTCTCGGGCTCACTCAGCCGCTCATGCGTTTTGAACGTCTGTATTTTCTGGAAGATCGCCCAAACCTGATCGAAATGATTACGGAGTTGTGGCGTCAGGAAGACATGGCGCTGGCCACGATCGTCGGTCTGTTCTCGATCGGATTTCCTGCTGCGAAAATTCTGCTGATTCACATCGCTGCCATGACGGGTGGAAATTCCCGGTCGCTTGCCCTGCTGTCGATGGTCAGCAAATGGTCAATGCTTGACGTGATGCTGGTTGCGCTGGTTCTGTTCGCGGCCAAGACAAGCGGCCTGGCGGCGGCGGCAATTCTTCCGGGCCTCTGGTTCTACGCGGCGGCGACATTGTCGACAGCCTTTGCGGCGAGTCTTTGCACACGGGCCTGAAGCGTTCACCGGAATATCATGCCGGCTGGGTGCGGCCGGGTTCCCTGGCAGTCTTGTCCCGCCGGCGGGCCTGAAAGTCGTCGCAGCGTCCTTGTCTTGCATTGGCTGCATTCGCGATCTGTTTGACATAGGCGGAAGTCCATTCCGCACCCTGCGCGGCAGGCAGTTTGAGATGGGTGCATCTTGCCTTGGCCAGCAACGCGAAGGCGGGGACGTTCAAGCCCGCCTTTGCCGCGGTTCTGAGCACGACATCCCGTTTGCCATTGAACATGGCGTCCTTGAGTGCGGATTGTGCAATCCTGCCTCTTGTGCTGAGCAGTTCGATCGCGTGGTTGAAACGGCCGTCCTGCAGCAGCAGGATAATAAGTTCGTCAAGCGTTACCGCGGAACGTTCGGCTTCGCGCCACAGTATTCCGATGTCCGGATTGTTCAAAGCGTCGCCGAATGTCTTGCGAAGGACTTTCAGTCTTGCGATCTGGTCCAACTGTTCCTGGGAAAGCGAGCCTTCGATAATGCTGCGCAGACGCTTTCTGGTTTCGTCGTCGACAAGCGGCAGCAACTCCTGACACACGGCAGGAGAAAGGTCCGAGCGAAGCGAGAGGTCTTCCCTCAGGACCTCATCTTCCGCTGCAAGCTTGACAAATTTGAGCATTGTTTCGCGCGACAGCTTCGTTTCCTTGTTGCCGGCCAGTATGCGGTGAACCGAGATATCGCCCTTCGCAGCCAGAACGTCTGAAACCTCGGTTGGCAGGTCCTTGCGCCGCGACAGTACCTGCATGTGGGCGCTGCTTACCTGTTCGATCAGGAGTAGGAGATCATCCCGGGTCAAGAGCGGGCATTCCGCCAGGACCGGCATCGCGACATTCACCTCATCCCTGGCAATCCTGTGCACCAGGTCCGCAGGGCTTTGCGCGCAAGGTGCAATCTTCTGCGCCAGAAGCAATCGGTCGTTTGCTGCGCCGGTGCTGTAGATCTTCAATATTACCTGGGCGAAAAGTTCCAGTTCCCGGCCCGATCTTTCGTCAAGATCAGTTGCGACGAGTTTGCTTACCTCGGCAAACAGCTTTTGCCGCGCCTCGACTGTCTCATCCTCCGCGAGCCTGATGAGTGAACTTGTCATATTGCCTCCGTTAAGAGGAAGAATTAGCCAATATTGTTATTTTTACGTTACCGAAAAGTGGAATCTCAAAGTAATTACCTTACGTTAGTTTTTCTAGATTTGCGCAATCCAGAAAAAAAAGAGAATTATTTGATTTGATGAAATAATAACTGAAACTGGTTTCAGTTTTTCTTTTCCGAGCATGAAAACCGTTGAACGGTGAAGCGGATGGCTTTCTTTTATGTCTGGTTCTTTCCTATTGTCGGAGCGAGAGAACGGTACGGTCCTCTGTCATTAAGTGAAACGGGTAGGACATGAATCTACTCCGCGTGTGCCTTGCAACGCTCCTGGGGGCAATCCTTCTTGCCGCTGCTCCGGCAGCCGGTCAGAGCGAAAGCGCAGCCCCGGTTGAAACTGCCGACGTGAAACAGGCAAGTGAAGCGCTCATCAAGGTTCTCAACGACCCTGACAGCCGCAAGGAGCTGATCGAGCTGCTGCAAAAAAACGCCGCCGATCCCGGTTCCGGCCCGGCTTCGGAGGCGAAAGAGGGTGAGGTGACCCAGTCAACAGACACAGAAACAGACGAACCCAGCTCCGCGGGGCAGAGTTTCGTCATTCGTGTCGGTGAATATACACGGGCATTGGCGGATGAGATCGGCGTCGTTCTTGACCGCTCGCGCCACTCACTCAAGGGATTGCTCCTGATTTTCCGTGGAGACATTCCCATAAAATGGGACCGTGTCGAAGATGTCCTGTTGCAGGTCGCAATTGTTCTGGCGAGTGCCTACGCAGCGTTTTGGATAGGACAGTTCATTGCGCGCCGGATTTATCCGAAAATGGCCGTCCGTGCACGGTACGGCGGCGGATTGATGCGTGCGTTCATTCTGGTCGTATCGACCGTAATTGACGGCCTGACAGTCGCGCTTGGACTGGGGGTAGGCTATTTCGTTGCTCTGACCGGGTATGGCGGGCTTGAAACAGGTGTCACGATCCAGGAGAGCCTGGCACTGAACGCGTTCTTCATCACCGGAATGTCGAATGTCGCCCTGCGGTTCGTCTTCGCCCCTCGCAGACCGGAATTGCGGCTCCTGCCATTTGCAGACGGAGCCGCCGATTATTGGTACTCGCGACTGCGGATCTACATGTACTGGAACAATTTCGGTGTTTTCCTCGCAGTCCCTGCTGCAAACTTGGCCGTTTCATTTGTTCTCGGCAACGCGTTGAGGTTCATTGTCGTCCTCACGGGAATGATGTACCTGATGGTTCTCATCAAGCATAACCGGGTCAAGGTTCGCGAAGGCGCCAAGGCTTACGCGGAGACCATGCACAGCGTTCTCGCCAAAAGAGCGCTCGCCAATCTCGGCAAACTTTGGCACATCGGTGCTTATGGCTACATTATTGCGGTCTTCCTCGTCTGGGTGACGCGCCCCTTTGATGCGACCACGATCATCTTGCGGGCAACCGGCCTTTCGATCATCACCATCATGGCCGGCATGCTGATTTCACTCGTCATGACGCGTGCCATCAAGGGCGGTATCAGGTTGCCCGATGACATTCATCAAAAACTGCCTGCGCTTCAGTACCGCCTCAATGCATTCGTGCCGCGTCTTCTCAAGATCATTCGCTTTGTTGTGTTCCTGGGAACGATCCTGCTGCTTATGGACATCTGGGGCCTGCTCAGTGTGCTTGACTGGCTGTACAGCGAAGCCGGGATCAGGCTGGTAGGCAGCTACGGTTCAGCCATTGTCGTCGTGCTGGTCGCCTTCATCGTCTGGTTGGCGGTGATGTCATGGGTAGACCTGCGCCTGCAATCACGCGCCGGGTATATTGTCAGCGCACGCGAACGAACCCTGTTTCAGCTGTTCCGGAACGCGTTCACGATCGTCATCATGGTCATGGCGCTGTTGCTGGCGTTGTCTGAAATCGGTGTGAACATCGGACCGCTGATCGCCGGTGCCGGTGTTGTCGGGCTGGCTTTTTCCTTCGGTGCGCAAACGCTGGTCAAGGACATCATCACCGGGGCCTTCATACAGATCGAAAACGCGATCAATGAAGGTGACGTCGTCACGGTTGCGGGTATTACCGGAACGGTGGAGGGCATTACCATCCGATCGGTGCGGATCAGGGACCTGGACGGCACGACACACATCATACCGTTTTCCTCCGTCGACATGGTGTCGAACTTCATGCGCGGCTATTCCTTTCACGTCGCGCTCATCGGGGTGTCCTACGATACGGATATCGCCTACGCCAAGGAGGCGATGCTTGAAGCGTTCAGGAGACTGCAGGAGACCGATTTCAAATCCAAGATTTTCGGTGATCTGGAAATGCACGGCGTGACGGCCTTCGGTGCCAGCTCAATCGACATTCGCGCGCGCATCAAGACGAATCCCGGAGATCAATGGGGCATCGGACGTGCTTATAACGAGTTCATCAAACAGGTGTTCGACGAACGAAACATCGAAATCCCGTTCCCGCAAGTCACGTATCACGCGGCAACACCTCCCTTCGCGGAGGAAAACGATGTGCCGGATGCAGGTCGCAGGAAGAAGGTCAAGCAAAGCGAACCGACGGACGATGCGCCGCCGCAGAGTGAAGAACACTAATCACGCGTGTCATGTATCGGTTTCAGGAACGGCGACGCGGGTCTGCCAGGACGTCGAAAACTCATCCGTCCATCTAATCCGGTCAGGGCAATGACCAGAACTCCTGTTGACACTCGAAGCGAAAAAAGGATAAAGACCTGCCAGCCGCAGCAGGGCTTTGTCTGTTCGTTGGCATTTGGAGCATTTGATGTTTTGTTTTTTTGTCCAGTTCGCAACGCTCGCAATCCTGGCCCTCCAGCCGGGCCGATAGCTCATGCGGGCTGAACATGAAGACAATCTCGTAGCAAACGTTGTCATCATTGTTCCTGTTAACCCGCCTCTGAGGCGGGTTTTTTCGTTTTCAGGGCGTAATGAATACAGGAAGCGTGGCCAGGTGGCTTAAGACTGCGGCTTGCTAAGTCGCAGGACCCTTTCCGGGCTCCTCGGGTTCGAATCCCGCCGCTTCGGCCAACTTTCAGGCGTGTGAGGGGAAGAAGTTGCAATGCATTTTTCAATCAAACGTTCGACCTCCCTTTCGCCGTATTTGGTTTTCTCTCCGTTCGTCTAACCGGCAGGACACCCGATTTTGGATCGGGAAATCGAGGTTCGACCCCTCGACGGAGAACCAGGGATGGATGTGCGGCTGAGTGGCCATTGGCATTCGTTCTGGAAGCTGAGAACATCAAAACGGAGATCCGTGGCTTCAAATCCCGAAGCTTCCGTCAATTCATTTCCTTTTTTTGTGAATTAACAACAAGATGCGCCAACCGCGTAGCCTCTCGAAACTCCCGTTTCCCAAAGAACGTATTGCAGGACCGAGCCCGTCCTGAGAACGAAGCCGAATAGAATCGAATTGTTGATTGAATTTCACAACCTTTCGCTTTATTTTCGTTTCTTGAATTTCTTGCATTTCATTTCGAGCCGGAGACAAGCCTATGGCGGCGGACTACGACCTGCTGGTTATTGGTGGTGGAATTAACGGAACCGGGATTGCCCGAGATGCGGTTGGACGGGGAGCATCGGTCCTGCTGGCCGAGATGGGAGATCTTGCCAGCGCGACTTCTTCAGCTTCCACCAAGCTGATTCACGGCGGCTTGCGCTATCTGGAATACTATGAGTTCAACCTGGTCCGCAAAGCTCTGAAGGAGCGGGAGGTCCTCTGGCATCTTGCACCACACATCGCCTGGCCGCTCCGGTTCATCCTGCCGCACCACAAGGATCTGCGACCGGCCTGGCTGCTCCGTCTCGGGCTGTTCATGTACGATCATCTCGGTGGACGGAAGCTGTTGCCGGCAACCAAGACGGTACGTCTCGATCAGGCGCCCTATTCGCAAGGCCTCAAGAAGCTCTTCCAAAGGGGTTTTGAATATTCCGACTGCTGGGTCGATGATGCGCGGCTGGTTGTGCTGAACGCGCGCGACGCGGCCGACCGCGGTGCGAAGATCCTCACAAGGACAAAGTGCGTGAGCGCACGGCGCGACGGGGACAAGTGGTCGGTGGTGCTGAAGGACCTTGTGACGGGTGAAGAGAAAACGGTCACGGCCAGCGTACTTGTCAATGCTGCTGGTCCCTGGGTCGCTGATTTCCTGCATGGGGTTGTCGGGGAAAACGACACGTCGGGCATCCGACTGGTCAAGGGCAGCCACATTATCGTGCCGCGCCAGTTCGAACACGATCGTTGCTTTATCTTCCAGAACGGCGATGGGCGGATTGTATTTGCAATTCCCTACGAGCAGGATTTCACCCTGATCGGTACAACCGATGTCGATTATCAGGACGATCTCGGTGACGTGCGCATATCGGAAGACGAAATCTCGTACCTTTGCGCCGCGGCGAGTGAGTATCTTGAAAAGGAAATCACACCCGGGGATGTCGTTCATACCTATTCGGGTGTCCGGCCGCTCTATGATGACGGTGCCAAGGACGCCAAGGCGGCGACCCGTGACTATGTTCTCGAGCTTGACGGCGGCGTAGACACGCCCGCCGTCCTGTCCGTTTTCGGCGGAAAGATCACGACCTATCGCAAGCTCGCCGAGCAGGTTCTTGCAAAACTGGAGGGTCTTCTGCCGTTCAAGCGCGGGCAATGGTCCGGAAGCGAACCTTTGCCTGGTGGTGATTTCAGCGTCGACGCCTTTGACACGGAAGTCTCCGGTCTCGAGCAGGACTATGCTTTCCTGGACAAGCGCTTTGCGACGCGGCTGATTCGTCTTTACGGCACGGACGCCCGGCGGTTGCTTGGTGATGCCAGATCTCTTGAGGATCTCGGCAAATCCTTCGGGTTCAATCTCCATGAAGCGGAAGTGAAGTGGCTGATGAGCCGGGAATGGGCCCGTACCGCAGAAGATGTGTTGTGGCGGCGGACAAAACTGGGCCTGCGTCTCAACCAGCAGGAAGCGGCAGATCTGGAAAGCTATATGTCCAGCCACCTTGCAGAACAGGCTGGCGCTGCTGCATAGTTTGAAAAACCATCTGACCTGCCGGGTCCCCCGGCAGTTTTCTAGAATAAACTTAAGATAATGGGAGGTGTGCCATGGCCGGATGCGTTTTGGCGATAGACCAGGGCACGACGTCAAGCCGCGCGATCGTCTTTGACGGCGGGTTCAGCCCGACCAGCGTGGGACAGCAGGAATTTCCGCAGCATTTCCCGAAGTCGGGTTGGGTGGAACATTCGCCTTCGGACATCTGGACCAGCACACTGCGCGTTTGCCGTGAAGCCATGGAAAGGGCTCCGGACAAAGGTGCGGGCGTCGAGGCAATAGGCATCACCAACCAACGTGAAACCACGTTGATCTGGGACCGGACGACAGGTGAGCCGGTCTACAACGCCATCGTCTGGCAAGACCGGCGTACGGCGGATTTCTGCGCCGGCCTGCGCGAAAAGGGCCTGGAAGACACATTTACGTCGAAAACCGGGTTGCTGCTCGATCCCTATTTTTCGGGAACCAAGATCGCCTGGATTCTCGACAATGTCGACGGGGTACGTGCGCGGGCCGAACGCGGGGAACTGGTCTTCGGCACCGTCGATACCTGGCTGATATGGCACCTGACCGGTGGAAAGGTTCATGTCACCGACGCGACCAACGCGTCACGCACGCTGATCTACAACATTCATGAAAACTGCTGGGATGAAGAACTGTGCAGGTTGCTCGGCATACCGATGAACCTGCTCCCGGAAGTGAAGGACTGCGCCGACGATTTCGGAACGACCGAGGCGGAACTGTTCGGCAGACCATTGCCCATCTTGGGAGTGGCGGGCGACCAGCAGGCCGCCACGGTCGGGCAGGCCTGTTTCAGACCCGGCATGGTGAAGTCGACCTACGGTACGGGTTGTTTTGCTCTGATGAACACCGGCGAGACAGCTGTGCGGTCGAAGAACCGCATGTTGACGACCATTGCCTATCGTCTGAACGGCGAGACGACATATGCGCTTGAGGGCTCGATCTTTGTTGCCGGTGCAGCGGTTCAATGGCTGCGTGACGGGCTGGGTCTCATAGAGAGCGCAGGTGAAACCCAGACGCTTGCCGAGCAGGCGGATCCGAATCACGACGTTTTCCTGGTTCCTGCATTTGTCGGGTTGGGCGCGCCGCATTGGGATGCCGAGGCGCGCGGAGCCATGTTCGGGCTGACGCGCAACACGGGACCAAGGGAGATCGCCCGCGCGGTCCTGCAAAGCGTGGGCTACCAGACAAGCGATCTTGTCGAAGCCATGCAGGCCGATTGGCCTGACGCGGAAAAACCAGTTCTGAGGGTGGATGGAGGCATGACGGCCTCCGATTGGACGATGCAGTTTCTGGCAGACATCCTGGGGGCGCCAGTCGACCGTCCGACCGTTCCCGAAACAACGGCTCTGGGCGCTGCATGGCTGGCCGGATCCAGGGCTGGCATCTGGCCTGGCGAAGACGCGTTTTCTGCCGAATGGAAGCTTGAAAAACGCTTCGAACCGCAGCTGGACGAGGAGCGCCGACAACAATTGCTGGCCGGTTGGCAGGATGCAGTCGATCGAACCCGCACCGATCAGGATTGAACGTTTTGAAGGCTCTCGCATGTTTGAGAGCCTTCAGTCTTTCAGTGACTTAGAAACTTCAGCATCAAGCTTACGCTGCGGTATCACATTTCCTTGAACGGTCCTGAAAGTGTTAAAAATTACGTCAATAAAACTTACCTAGCAAAAATATTTCAAAATCGGGGTAAAATTAGAAAGATGTTGGTGCTTGATTTTCTGCCAAAAAAACGCCTTAGTTTGCGCTGGCTTGGACTTAACTCCTTTGCACACTTCAATGATGCAAGGTCCATGCTCTTCATCAAGGGGAGAACAGATTGATGAATTTCAAAAAAACCTTGAAGGCAACCCTTCTTGGCGCCAGCCTTGCCGTGATCGCGGCGACCGGTGCTTCCGCAAAGACCTTGGTTTATTGCTCCGAGGGGTCTCCTGAAGGCTTCGACACGGCGCTTTACACCGCCGGCACGACGTTCGACGCGTCCTCCAAGCCGCTCTACAACCGGCTTGTCGAGTTCAAGCGCGGCACGACCGAAGTGCTTCCGGGTCTGGCGGAAAGCTGGGAAGTTTCCGAAGACGGATTGGAATACACCTTTAAACTGCGTAAGGGCGTCAAATTCCACACCACCAGCTTCTTCACGCCATCACGTGACTTCAACGCCGATGATGTGGTTTTCTCGTTCGAGCGCCAGCTGAACAAAGACCATGCATGGCATGAATATACACCGGGCACTGCCTGGGAATATTTCAACGGCATGTCCATGCCGGACCTGATCAAGGAAATTGTCAAGGTCGACGATAACACCGTTAAGTTCGTGCTGAACCGTCCGGAAGCACCGATGATCGCCAACCTGGCCATGGATTTTGCTTCAGTCGTTTCGGCCGAATACGCCGATCAACTGGCGGCAGCCGGTTCCAAGGAGCAATTCAACCAGCAGCCTGTGGGAACCGGTCCGTTCTCGTTTGTCGGTTACCAGAAAGACGCGGTGATCCGTTATGCGGCTCACCCGGATTACTGGAATGGCAAGGAAAAGATCGACAACCTGATCTTCGCCATCACACCGGACGCGGCGGTTCGCCTGCAGAAGCTGAAAGCGGGTGAATGTCATGTCATGCCGTATCCGGCACCGGCCGACATTGCCGACATCCGCGATGACGGTAACCTGACCCTTCTGGAACAGCAGGGCCTGAATGTCGGGTATCTCGCCTACAACACGAAAGTGGCTCCCTTCGACAAGAAGGAAGTCCGCAAGGCGCTGAACCACGCGGTCAACAAGCAGGCAATCCTCGACGCTGTTTTCCAGGGCTCCGGCCAGGCAGCGAAAAACCCGATCCCGCCAACGATGTGGTCCTATAACGAAGCTGTTGAGGACGACGCCTACGATCCGGATCTGGCCAAGGAAATGCTGGCGGCAGCCGGTGTTGAAAACCTCGACATGAAGATCTGGGCGATGCCTGTTCAGCGTCCATACAATCCGAATGCCCGCCGCATGGCCGAGGTTATTCAGGCCGACTTCGCCAAAGTCGGTGTCAATGTCGAGATCGTTTCCTATGAATGGGGTGAATATCTTTCCCGTTCCAAGGACGAGAACCGTGACGGTGCCGTTCTGCTCGGCTGGACAGGTGACAATGGCGATCCTGACAACTTCATGGCCGTTCTGCTCGGCTGTGATGGCGTCGGCGGCTCCAACCGTGCCCAGTGGTGCAATGACGACTTCCAGGCTCTCATCGAGAAAGCCAAGACCGTGACCGACAAGGCAGAGCGCACGAAGCTCTACGAAGAGGCGCAGGTTGTCTTCAAGGAAGAAGCTCCTTGGGCCACGATCGCGCACTCGGTCGTCTTCATGCCGATGTCCTCCAAGGTCACCGGCTACGTGATGGATCCGCTTGGTGGCCATTGGTTCGACGGCGTGGACATTGCGGAGTAAATCCGCTTGAAATTGGGAGGCGCTGGCAGCGTTGCCGGCGCCTCAGACATTTTGACCGGCGGATGCTCTCATGATGTGTGACAGTTTCCGCTGGTTCTTCGTATCTGGAACCTGACATGCTCCGCTTTCTTCTAGGCCGCCTCGGCCTGTTGATCCCGACATTCATCGGCGTCACCTTCGTCGCCTTCACCTTCATCCGGCTTCTGCCCGGCGATCCAGCTGAACTTCTGGCGGGTGAACGTGGCATCACACCGGAACGCAAGGCCGAGGTGATGAAGCAACTGGGATTTGACAAGCCCTACTGGCAACAATATCTCGACTATATTCTCGGGATCTTTCAGGGTGACCTGGGCACTTCGTTCTCGTCGAAGAAGCCGGTGCTGGATGAATTCATGACGCTCTTCCCGGCCACTGCCGAGTTGGCACTCTGCGCCATCATTCTGGCAGTTTGTATCGGAATTCCGGCCGGGATCTTCGCTGCGGTGAAACGCGGTTCCATAGCTGACCAGGCCATCATGGGCACTGCCCTTGTCGGCTATTCGATGCCGATCTTCTGGTGGGGCCTGCTGCTGATCATCTTCTTCTCCGGCATCCTTCAATGGACACCCGTTTCAGGGAGAATTTCGCTCCTTTATTTTTTCCCGCAAGTGACGGGTTTCATGCTTATCGACAGTCTGCTGTCTGGAGAAAAGGGCGCCTTTCTCTCGGCGGTGCGGCATCTCATACTGCCGTCGATTGTGTTGGCGACCATCCCGCTGGCCGTGATTGCTCGCCAAACTCGCTCGGCCATGCTGGAAGTTCTTGGCGAAGACTATGTACGTACCGCGCGGGCAAAGGGCCTGGCACCACGTTCGGTTATCGGGCTCCACGCGCTACGCAACGCCCTGATTCCGGTTGTGACCACCATTGGTCTTCAGGTTGGTGTTTTGTTGGGCGGCGCAATCCTGACAGAAACCATTTTCTCTTGGCCTGGAATTGGAAAGTGGCTCTTCGACAGCATTTCCCGTCGTGACTATTTCGTGGTGCAGGGCGGTCTCCTGCTGATTGCCGGAATTGTAATGCTGGTCAATCTGATTGTGGACGTGCTGTACGGCCTCATCAATCCGCGCATCCGACACAATTGAGCCGAGGGTAAGAAAATGACAAATACCTCCCCGGCAGCAAGTGCCGATGCAGACAAGGTCCAGGCTGCCAGTCGAAGCGCGACCTTGGCCAATCTCGCCGAGTTCTGGTACTATTTCTCGCGCAACAAGGGCGCGGTGATCGGATTGATCATCTTTTTTGCGCTGGTTGCCATCGCAGTGCTTGCTCCCTGGATTTCACCACATGATCCAGACATGCAGTATCGGGACAGTTTTCTAGTTCCGCCCTTCTGGGAAGAAGGGGGCAAATCGACTTTCATTCTCGGAACGGATGCAGTCGGGCGTGATATTCTATCGCGTCTCATGCATGGTGCTGCCTATTCACTGTCAATCGGCGTCATCGTTGTCATCATCTCGCTCTCTGTAGGTATCGTGACAGGTTTGATCGCCGGCTATGCCGGCGGAGTGGTCGACACCTTCATCATGCGCCTGATGGATATTATTCTGGCGTTTCCTGCACTCCTTCTCGCGCTGGTTCTTGTCGCCATTCTGGGTCCCGGGCTTACCAATGCCATGATCGCGATCGCGCTTGTTCTGCAGCCGCATTTCGTTCGATTGACACGTGCGGCGGTATTGTCAGAACGTTCCAGGGACTACGTCGTAGCAGCGCGTCTGGCAGGTGCCGGCCATATTCGATTGATGTTCAAGACGATCCTGCCGAACTGTGTTGCGCCCTTGATCGTCCAGGCGACATTGTCGTTCTCCAATGCAATCCTTGATGCCGCAGCGCTCGGATTTTTGGGCATGGGTGCGCAGCCCCCGGCATCGGAATGGGGTACAATGCTTGCCGAGGCCCGAGAGTTCATCCTGAGTGCGTGGTGGGTCGTGACATTTCCCGGTTTGGCCATCCTGATAACCGTCATTGCCATCAATCTGGTCGGAGACGGCCTGCGGGATGCGCTCGATCCGAAACTGAAGAGGAGCTAAGTCAATGTCTCTTCTGGAAATCAGAAACCTGAAGGTTGAATTTGATACCGCGAAAGGTCCGTTCAGGGCGCTTGACGGTGTCGATTATCTGGTCGATGCCGGTGAAGTCTTGGCGATTGTCGGCGAATCGGGTTCCGGCAAATCCGTTGCCATGCTGGCGACAATGGGCTTGCTGCCGGACACTGCGACGATTACCGCAGACAAGATGGACTTCGAAGGCCTTGACCTGAGGTCGTTGTCGGCAAAAGAGCGCCGCAAGGTGATTGGAAAAGATATTTCAATGATCTTCCAGGAACCGATCGCCAGCCTCAACCCTTGTTTTACGATCGGGTTTCAACTCGGCGAAACGCTCAAAGCGCATACGGACCTGAAGGGCAAACAGGTCAAGGATCGGGTCATCGAGCTAATGACTTCGGTCGGCATTCCCGATCCCGGGGGACGCGTCAATGCGTTTCCGCACCAGATGTCCGGCGGCCAGTGCCAGCGCGTGATGATCGCGATGGCGATCGCCTGTGCGCCGAAACTGCTGATCGCGGACGAGCCGACAACAGCGCTTGATGTGACGATCCAGAAACAGATCCTGGACCTTCTCGTCAAGCTTCAGCAGGACAGCGGCATGGGTCTGATCATGATTACCCATGACATGGGTGTCGTTGCTGAGACGGCCGATCGCGTGATCGTTCAATACAAGGGCCGCAAGATGGAGGAGGCAGACGTGCTGTCTCTTTTTGAAAACCCGAAAAACCCATACACCAAGGCGTTGCTTTCGGCGTTGCCGGAAAACGCGACCGGCGACCGGTTGCCGACCGTGAGCGACTTTGCCGAAGCGGGAGGATTCTGACTTGTCCGAAGATGTGATCCTCAAGGTCCGCGATGTCTACCGGACGTATGACATCAAGGGTGGCCTGTTCAAGCCGGCATCGACGCTTACCGCGGTCAAGGGCGTCAGCCTTGATGTCGCGCGCGGTTCCACGCTCGCGGTTGTCGGCGAAAGCGGCTGTGGCAAGTCCACACTTGCCCGCATGTTGACAATGATAGACGCACAGACTTCCGGCTCCATCGAGATTGACGGTTTGCCTATCGACATTTCGAAGACAGGTGTTTCCCGGGAAATGCGGCAGAAGGTGCAGATTGTCTTCCAGAACCCCTACGGGTCGCTCAATCCGCGCCAGAAGATCGGTCACGTTCTGGAAGAACCGCTCCTTTTGAATACCGGCATGCCGGCAGCGGAAAGACAGGACCTTGCGCTGCAGATGTTGCAGAAGGTCGGATTGCAGCCTGAACATTACGGACGCTATCCACACATGTTCTCAGGTGGTCAGCGTCAGCGTATCGCGATAGCACGCGCGATCATGATGAAGCCGAAACTTCTGGTGCTCGATGAGCCGGTGTCCGCACTCGATCTTTCCGTGCAGGCGCAAATCCTCAACCTTCTTGCGGATTTGCAGGACGAAATGGGCCTGACCTACGTGTTCATTTCGCATGACCTTTCCGTGGTGCGTTACATCGCCGACAAGGTGATGGTCATGTATTTCGGTGAAGTGGTGGAGTACGGCACGCGCGAGGAGGTCTTCGATAACCCTCAGCATGACTATACCAAGACGCTGTTTGCCGCGACCCCACAGGCCGATATCGAGAGCATCAGAAAACGGTTGGCGGCGAAGGCAGCTTAGCGGGCTGGCCCCTTGTCGACACCGGAAGTGTTTTTCATCCGCCTGAATTGCGATAGGCTCCCGGACTTGTGCCGGGGTCCTTTATGCATCTGATTGGCGAACAAAATCGCAAATGGTGGCTTCTGGGAGCGATCAGCTGTGTGCTTGGCATCGTCCTTCTGGACGAAACAGTTGTCGGGGTGGCGCTGCCGACCATTCAAAAGTCATTCGGCCTGTCGAATACCGAAGCCCACTGGGTCGTCAATGCCTACCTTCTGACGTTTGCTGCGTTTGTTGCGATCGGAGGACGGCTGGCCGACCTGTTCGGCACGCTACGCGTCTTTCTGACCGGCCTGACAATCTTCAGCGTGTGTTCTCTTGTCTGCGGTTTTGCGCCAACCGGTTCCATTCTGATTGCAGCTCGCGCAGCGCAGGGTCTTGGTGCAGCTGTCATTTTTCCACTCTACGTGGCGATGATCGGCATGACCTTTCCAAAAGAACAACGTGGCTTTGGTCTCGCGGTTGGCGGGGCGGTCGGCACAACTTTTCTGGCACTTGGACCTTTAACAGGCGGATTGCTGACAGAACTTGTCTCCTGGCGATGGATCTTCTGGATCAACCCGCTGATTGCGGTCGGAGTTGGTACGATCGTGGCCCTGACCTGGCGCGAGATCGATCGCCCCACTGGTCAACGGATGGACTGGATCGGGTTGCTGCTGATTGCAGCGGGCATGTTCTGCGTGGTGTTTGCGCTGATGGAGGCCAACAACTGGGGCTGGGAAGATCTACGCATTCCGGGGTTTCTGGTGGCTGGAGTTGCGCTGCTTGTCTTGTTCTGCCGCGTTGAAGTCAGCCGGAGAACACCGCTGATCGAAGTTCAGCTGTTTCGAGACATGGTTTTTACAAGCAGTAACCTCACCATCCTTATGGCGCAATATTCGAAGATCATCCTGTTTGTTTTCATCGCTCTTTACGCACAGACCGAGTTGGGTCTTGGTCCCTTGCAGGCTGGTGCGCTGGTCATGCTGTCGCCGATCCTGCAGCCTCCGGCTGCGCTTGTTTGCGGGCGTATGACCAAGAAGATGTCCTACAAGAGTCTTGTTCTCATCGGCATCACGGGACTGGGCGTCTGTCTGATCTTGTTAACGGTCGTTGCACCCTGGAAAAACCTCCTGCTGGTAGCGTGTATTCTGCCCTTGTCCGGTGCGGTGTTTCCTTTCGTCATGATCCCGACAAGAGCCGCTATCCTTGCCATGCTGCCGGAACACAAACACGGGCAGGGCGGGGGTGTTTCCATGGCTTCACAGATTTCGGGCGGAACGATCGGCCTTGCGATCTCGAGCGCTGTCTTTCCGTTCGGCGGGTACCAGGCCGTGTTCGGGGTGGCAGCTGCGCTGTTTCTTGCGTTGCTCGGTTTCACGTTGCTGGTGTTCCGTAACGGTCCGCGCGAAACCACCTGATCCGATCATCCGAAACTTCTTTCCGGCACACCACCTGGTGCATATTTTGAATTGTATTGTTCGTTATTTCGAGTATTCTCGAATAATGGAAAAAAACAAAGCTCTTGGTGCGCTGGCTGCCCTTGGTCAGGAAACGCGACTTGATGTTTTTCGCCTGTTGGTGAAGGCGGGTAAAGAAGGCATGACCGCTGGTGCGGTCGCAAATGCGCTTGAAGTCCGCCCGAACACCCTGTCGACCCATCTGGCCGCGTTGTCGCGTGCCGGTCTTGTACAGGCAGAACGCGACGGGCGCTCCATTCACTACAGTGCAGATCTGACGACAATGCAGTTTCTGGTGACCTATCTCCTGCAGGATTGCTGCGGGGGTAATCCGGAACTCTGTGCACCTATCGCCGATCTGTTCACTTCCGGTTCGTTCTCGAAAGCCAAGGCTCTCTGATTTTACCATCCAGGCGGACATTCCAACAATGCGCAATGCTTTGATTTTATGTACGGCGAATTCCGCCCGGTCCGTGCTGGGTGAAGCATTAGTTCGCCATCTCGGCCGGGGCAAATTCGCTTCCTTTTCGGCCGGATCAACACCGAGAGGCACGGTCAATCCGGATGCACTGACCTGCCTGGAAAGGCATGGCCTGTCGACAGAAGGGTTCCGGTCGAAAAGCTGGGAAGAATTCGCGGGCGTTGATGCCCCGACAATGGACCTGATCATCACTGTCTGCGACAGCGCAGCGGGCGAAGCCTGCCCGGTCTGGCCTGGTCATCCGCTGGTCGTGCATTGGGGCATTCCCGACCCGGCTTCTGTCGAAGGGGACGATGCGACCCGCGGGGCGGCATTCGATCTGGCCTACCAAAGGCTGGAACGGCGCATCAATGACATGCTCGCGCTTGGCGATGAAGTATTCGGGGCCGAAGACGGCAAATCCAGGCTGGCGGCGATCGGCACTTCTTTCAACTAGTTGGGAAATTTTTCATGTCAGAATTCAGTTTGTCCCGGCGCCTGGCGGCGGAGGCGCTCGGGACTGCAATGCTTGTCGGCACGGTTGTCGGTTCAGGAATCATGGCCGACAGACTGTCGGACGATGTCGCAGTTTCCCTGCTCGGCAACACGATCCCGACAGGTGCTATCCTTGTGGTTCTGATCACGATCCTGGGGCCGATTTCGGGCGCGCATTTCAACCCGGCGGTGACCTTCGTGTTCTGGCTCAAACGGCATCTTGGTCTGGTGATCGGTCTCAGCTATATCACCGCGCAAATCATCGGTGGCATCTGCGGTTCGCTGATTGCCCATGTGATGTTCGAACTGCCGGTGTTGCAGGCATCGACGACCGTGCGGACCGGGGCCGGGCAGTGGGTGGCTGAAATTGTTGCGACGTTCGGGCTGCTTGCCAGTATTCTGGCCGGGATACGGTTTCGGGAAACTGCAGTGCCATGGCTGGTCGGACTTTACATTACCGCCGCGTACTGGTTCACCGCATCGACGTCCTCGCAAATCCGGCAGTCGCCAYTTCCCGGGTCCCGTTCCTACCCGACTAACCTAACTTTGTCCGG
>NZ_KI928932.1:119081-219092 GCF_000521215.1 Labrenzia sp. DG1229
AGTACATTGTCGAGCGCGTCGAGGCGTTGTGTCCAGATGGATCGCAGATCCTGGAACCAGCGATCGATTTCACGAACCGGCCCCATGTCCGGTTCGATCAGATGCTCACGCCACTCGGTTCGCCGGCGCACGAGGCCGGCGGCTTCCAGAACCTTGATATGCTTCGACACGGCATTCAGGCTGACGTCGAAATGCCTGGCGAGATCCGTGACCCGTGTCGGGCCGTGCTGCACCAGAATGGTCAGCAATTCACGCCGGCGCGGATCACTCACCGCTTTCAGGATCGCGGTGAGCATCTGGTCATCAGGCTTTCGTTCAACCATTTAGTTGAATTACCCCAAACAACAAATTTAGTCAACCGATTAGTTAAATGAATTTACCGGTCCTCAACTTGATGAATCATTCGCTTAAACCCTGCCGACATCCTCGACATAGACCAGCGCCCTGCCCTGACAGATCCGTGTTCCATCCGACGTCCGGCAAACGGTTTCCAGGTCGACCAGGTGTTTTTCAGGCCGCAGACGTGTGACCCTCACCGAAGCGGTGAGTTCTTTGCCAACGGGTGCGGGTGCCAGAAATTCAAGACTTTGCTTCAGATAGTTCGTCCCGCGCCCCGGTAACCTGACACCAAGAAGATATGAAAACAATCCGCCGATCAGTGGGCCGGGCACGGTTTTCGGAGCCTGCGCTGTCGCCCCTGAAAGAATTGCGAATTCCAGCATGTCCTGGCCGGTATAGGTCCGCACGAGTTCCACTGTCTGTCCGATTTCCAGGGTCATGACTTGTCTCCAAGGTCACAGGTGCCCGAAAGCGTGACGGCGCCGTCCCCGCTGCGCCTGATCTCGATCATGATCCGGCCAGGTTGATCCGGGCTCTCGGCAAACGAAAGCACCAGTTCTTCGTCGGCATAGGATGGATTTGGAAACATGAGGGTCTGCAGATCATGCTTCCGTCCGGGATAAAGCGCCTCAAGGTGCCCGAACACCCGCGCATAGAGAAGCATCCCGTGCGAAACGGTTCGCCCGAACCTGGTACGGGCCGAAAACGCGGGGTCGACATGGATTGGGTTGTCGTCACCTGAAATCCTGGCAAAGGCATCGAAATCGGCCTGTCGCGGGGTCCATGTGAACTCGTTGCGCGTCAGAACATCGGCAAGGCTCATGGGCAGGCATCCTCCGGCAGGGTTTGTGCTGAAATGCGATCTTTGAGCATGGTCTTTTGGACTTTGCCCGCGGCCGTGCGTGGCAGATCCTCGACAACGGCAAAACTTTTCGGGATCTTGTAGGGTGCCAGGCGGTTCCGGCACCATCCGGGCAGATTTCCGATCTCAATGCGTTCCCCCGGACGCAGGATCAGGAAGGCAGTCCCGACCTCCCCCCATTTTTCGTCCGGAACGCCGACAACGACTGCCTCGAGAATGGCGGGATGACCGACCAGAACCTTTTCCACCTCGGCTGGATAAACGTTCTCTCCACCCGAGATAAACATGTCCTTGATACGGTCGACGATGTAGTAGTACCCATCCTCGTCACGCCGGGCGACGTCTCCGGATTTGAGCCAGCCGTCAACTGTGAATGTTGCAGCAGTCGCCGCCTTGTTGTCCAGATAGCCTGGCGTGATGTTCGGTCCACGAAACTGGACTTCCCCTTCACCGGGTCCTTCGACGATCTCGCCCTCGGAATCAGCCAGCCGCACATCGGTCAGGATCTGTGGCTTTCCCACGGACCCGACCTTTTTCGCAGCATGTTCGGGATCCATCAGGAACACCGTTGGCCCTGTTTCAGTCATGCCCATGCCATTGCAGATGGTGACACCACGCTTCTGAAAATCGGCAAGCAGGTGTTTGGGCACCGGCGCACCACCACATCCCAGCGACCGGATCTTTGAAAAATCCGTCCTGTCGATTTTGGAAGACAGCGCCATTGCCTGATAGATGGCGGGAACACCGAAGAAACTTGAAACGCTGCCGGCGTCGATCAGATCAAGCACGATGTCCGGCTCGAACTTGCGCAGGATGATTGAACACCCCCCGTTCAGGAAGATCGGCAATGTCGGCAGGTTGATGCCTGCCGTGTGGAACAGCGGCAGGAAATTGATGCCCTTTTCGCCAATGCTCAAGCCCGTTGCCTGACAGTAGTTGATCATGTTGGCATAGGCCATGCCGGCGGTCTGGACGACAGCCTTGGGCACACCGGTCGTCCCCGAAGTGAAGAGCAGATACCACGGCGCGTCCGATCGAATCTTGCCGCATCCGATCGCCGCGGCGCTTGAGCCGGCCAGCAAGAGGTCGAGTGCGCTTTCCCCATTGCTTGCGCCGCCAATCGGCAGCAACGCGATACCGCATTTGTCGCTTAACTCCTGCGCATTCTCAGCAAAGTGCTCATCGGCAAACAGAAGCTTTATGCCGGCGGCGGAAAGGACTGGCTCAATCTCCGCGACCGGTTGGCGCCAGTTGAGAGGAACCAGCAGAACCCCGGTCTTTTGAGCGGCAAACAAAAGCACAAAAAAATCCGGGTGATTGAGACAGAGCACACCAACACGATCGCCTTTCTGCAACCCCCTTGCCAGCAACAGATTGCCGAGCCGGCTGGCCCGGCTGTTGATTTCGCAGAATGTGAAGGCACGCCCACTCTCATGATCCACGAAGGCAATGGCACCGGGCGTCAGTTCTGCCCGTTTTGCGGCCATGTCGGTCAAAAACTCCATGTGTGCTCCCAACACCGGTGTTCATTGATTTTCCAGGTGTTTCACCCGCGTTTCCCGGCAAATTTCTCCATCCCGGTGATTGTCTCCGGCCTGGCGATCAGATCGAGAAAGCTCGCCTTTTCCTGATCCAGCCGATCACGAACTTCATCAAGACGGGATACGTTCCAGACATGTCGTCGGGTTGCCAGATGGGTCTGCAGGCAACCCCGCCCGATTGCGCCAACCCAACCCTTGATCGCTTGATCGAGTTGGGACGACGGGCACACGCAGGATGTCAGACCCAGAGCCAATGCCTCATTGGCGAAAACCCGCTTGTTCAGATACTGGATCTCCAGCGCCTTCGACGCCCCGACAAGGTTCGGCAAGAGGGCGGTCCAGCCACCATCCGGTCCGAAGCCGACCTCCGAATAATAGGGTTGCAGGAACGCTGTTTCGGACATTGCGTTCATGTCGGCTGCCAGAAGCAATCCGGTTGATCCGCCCGTCACGGGACCGTTCACCGCAGCCAGGACGGGCGCCGGGAAACTCAGAAGGTCAAGAATGACCGAATGCAGTGCACCTACCAGGAATTCAGAATAGTCAAGCAACTCCTGCTTCGAACCGGAATGCCGGAGGAATGCGGCAATATCGCCCCCGGTCGAAAAGCTTGCCCCACGCCCTGAAATCACAAGAGGGACAGGTGCACGCGACGCTGCCTCGGCAATTGCGTCCTGAAGATCGTACAACAAGTCGGGGACCAGCGCGTTGTGGCGCTCAGGCCTGTTCAGCCAGACCCAAAGGGCGCCGGCTCTTTCTTCTGTCTCGACAAGTCGTGGCCTGTCATTCACGGCTTGATCCCGTTTTCAATCAGGTCGTAGGCGCTGGCAACCAGTTCGGAAATTGGCGTATCGGAATTGAAGACAACAAGCTGTTCACCAAGTGCTCTTGCGATCCCCATGAGCGCCCAGGCGCGCGTATCCGGGTCACCGATTGAAATCTGACCGGCGGCTTCGGCTTCCGTCAGGCCCGTCCGATACCCGTCTGCAAATGCACCGTAATACTCGCGGTAGGCATCGGGGTCTACGAACAAGGCTTCCTGAACGATCCGGTAGAGGTCGGGATGAGCCTTTACGAATTCCAGAAATGCCCGCAACCCGGCCTTTTCCGCTTCCAGCCTGTTCTCGATGCCCTGTGTGGCGTCGGAAATTGTGTGGCGGACAAGCCGGCCCATCTCCAGAACCAGTTCGGAAAAGACCTCTTCCTTGGTTTTGAAGTAGATGTAGAAAGTGCCTTGGGCGACCCCGGCCTCGCTGGTAATGTGACCGATGGAGGCATCGCTGTAGCCTTTCGCGCCGATGACACGCTCGGCGGCATCGAGAATCGCCTTTCTGGTCGCCTCTCCACGTGCGGTTTTCGGCTGATTGACCGGACTCTTTTGCGACGCGACTGTTTTTCCGACCGGCTTGTTCACGTTCGCTCTCCAAATTCATGAAACATGAATCAGTATTCATGTTTGGTTCGTGAAAGCAATAGCCTTCTTCAAGTGTTTGAAAACATTGCTTTCAGGAAAGCTGACCATTCGACCGCAATTGTTGATCGAGCCTGCAGCTCCTGGTCAACGGTTCTATGACGTTTGGACGCATCAACAGGATTTGACCTTGATCAAGGCAATTAGTCTGATTATGCAGTTTTGAATAGTTTAAAGGTACCTGCTAGTCTGACGTCAGAGGAAACGGGACCTGAAGCACAAAACCGCCGTGACGCGATCTCAGGCGGGTTACCAGGAGAGGCGCTGGCCACGAGAAGCCGGCGAATATGAGGACCGGAATCATGGATGTGAATGCGTATCTCGAAGAACGCCTGAGCAAACTTCATGACAATGGCAACTACCGGGTGTTTGCCGATCTCGAACGACACGCGGGTGACTTCCCTCGCGCATCCCGTTACCGCGAAGACGGATCCGTACAGGACGTGACTGTCTGGTGTTCCAACGATTATCTCGGGATGGGCCAGCACGATAAAGTCGTCGGCGCGATGCAGGATGTCATCACCAAATGCGGTGCAGGCGCCGGTGGCACGCGCAACATTTCAGGAACCAACCACTATCACGTGCTTCTTGAGCGTGAACTTGCAGATCTCCACGCCAAGGAAGCTGCACTGATCTTCACATCCGGCTACGTTTCAAACTGGGCTGCTCTTGGAACGCTCGCATCCCAGGTTCCGGGCATGATCGTCTACTCGGACAGCCTGAACCACGCGTCCATGATCGAAGGCATCCGCCATTCCCGCTGTGAAAAGCGGGTCTTCAAGCATAACGACTATGAAGATCTCGAGCGACTGATGGCAGCCGACGATCCGTCCGCCCCGAAGATGGTCGCCTTCGAAAGCGTCTATTCCATGGACGGCGATATCGCTCCGATCAGGGAAATCTGCGACGTCGCCGACAAGTTGGGTGCCCTGACCTATCTCGACGAGGTTCATGCGGTCGGCATGTACGGTCCGCGCGGCGGCGGTGTCGCCGAACGCGAAGGCCTGATGGACAGGCTGACCGTTATCGAAGGCACGCTCGGCAAGGCTTTCGGCGTCATGGGTGGCTACATCACCGGCAGCAGGACCGTCGTCGATTTCGTCCGCTCCTTCGCCTCCGGCTTCATCTTCACCACGGCACTTCCGCCGGCACTTGCAGCAGGTGCGACCGAATCCATCAAGCATCTGAAGAACAGCCCGTTCGAGCGCAAGGCACACAAGGACCGGGTCGCTCAGGTTCGCGCGGCACTCGACAAGCGCGGCATTCCGCATATGGAAAACCCGAGCCACATCGTCCCCGTGATGGTTGGCGACGCCAAGAAGTGCAAATGGATCTCCGACATCCTGCTGGAGACCTACGGCATTTACGTTCAGCCGATCAACTATCCGACTGTCCCGGTCGGCACGGAACGGCTGCGCTTCACGCCGACACCGCTGCACACGGCTGCGGATATCGAGCACCTTGCCGATTCGATCAATGATCTTTGGTCGCAATGCGCACTGGCGCGCGCAGTGGCCTGACACTCCCCTTCTCCTCCCGGAAGGTTCAACCTCACCCCGCCCTTAACGGGCGGGTTTCTTTTTTCGGCACGGTCTGAAAGAGAGGTTTTCGCACTGTCAGTGTCAATTCCGGTTCCACAGCCGATTCAATTCTTTTTCCTTTTCCTTCAGCAGCCCTAGCTACCTGCAGGTGTCTGGATTGTGGGGAACGGTATCATGAGAATCGCAATTGCCTTCGTCGCCTGGTTCCTGATCTCGGTAAATCCGTCGGTTTCCGAAGAACTCGACCTCGAACTCGTCCTGCTTGCCGATGCCACCGGATCGATTGATGAGGCCGAAATCCGGTTTCAGCGCGCCGGATATGCCGAAGCGATCACGGATCCCTCAGTTCTCAACGCAATCGCCAGCAACGCTTACGGCAAGATAGTCGTCACCTATGTCGAATGGGCCGACCAGATTTCGCAGGATATTGTCGTCGACTGGACGGTGATCGATGGCCCGGCCTCCGCGCAGGTATTCGCCGCCAAGCTGATGGAGGCGCCACGCCAGGCCTATGGACGCAATGCCATTGGTGCAGCGCTCCTGAAGGGCAAGGAACTTATCGACACCAATTCCTATCAGGGCCTGCGACGGGTTATCGATCTGTCCGCGGACAGCGCCAATAACTGGAATGGCCCGCCGATCCGCGGAGCCAGGGAAACAGTGGTTTCCTCCGGCATCGTCATAAACGGACTTGCGGTCCTGTGTCGGTACTGTTCCGGTCGGCCTGTGTCCTACGACCTGGAACAGAGATTTTACGATGAGATAATCGGTGGCCCCGCAGCGTTTGTCGTGACGGCAGACAGCGCCGAAACCTTCGCCGATGCCGTGCGCAAAAAGCTGATCCTCGAAATCGCGACCCGGCCACAAGACGCCGAGCGGATACTTCTGAAACTTGCCAGGGTGCAGCTGAAAAGGGCACCGCTTCGGTGAAACACCAATCGATTGCGGTGATCACATTTTCCTCCTCCGGTAAATTCACAATTGCCACACGGGAGTGTCATCTGCTTATGATTTGAAAGTGCGTGAGGTGGCCCGCACTTATGGTGCCGTGGACTTCGGGAGAGAGAACGTAATGGCCACCGGTCTATTGATGCTGGCGATGTTTACGGTCTGCTACACGCTGCTGGCAAAAAAACTGAACAACGGAATTCTGACGGCACCAATCCTCTTCATAGGCTTTGGTTATCTGATGGCGATGACTGGAATGATGCCGCTTGCGGAGGCAGAGCATCTCCTGCACATCGTCGCTGAACTTGCCCTGATCATTCTGCTGTTCCTGGATGCTGCCCAGATCAACCTGAAAGCGCTCAGGCAACGTCATCAGTGGCCTTTCAGAATGCTGCTGATCGGCCTGCCGCTGGCCGTTCTTCTCGGAACGGCTGCAGCAGCGCCCTTCATGACCACCTATCCACTTATTGTCGCGGCACTCGCGGCGGCACTGCTCGCACCGACGGATGCGGCTCTGGGACAGGCGGTCGTCTCCAACGAGGCCGTGCCGGAGCGGGTGCGGCGCGCACTTACGCTCGAAAGCGGACTTAATGACGGCCTTGCGCTGCCGGTAATCCTGCTCTTCGCGAGCCTGACCGCGGAAGTGATGCATCAGGATGCAACAAACTGGCTGCTGTTCGGAGCCAAGCAACTTGTCTTCGGACCACTCGTCGGTGGGGTCATGGGGACTGTCGGCGGCATACTTTTCCTCGCTGCAAAACGCCGCAAGATGACATCTGCGACAATCGAAGGCATCGGCGCCATTGCCATGGCGGGCGCAGCCTATCTTTCTGCCGGAATGGTAGATGGCAACGGCTTCATTTCAGCTTTTATCGCCGGTCTGTGTTTCGGCAATGTCATCAAGGGTCAATGTGCCTTCATTTATGAATTCACCGAAAGCGAAGGGCAGATGCTGTCCTGGGGCGCATTTTTCCTGATCGGACTTGCAGTGTTGCCGGAAGCCCTCGCGCATCTCGACGCGTCCAGTCTGGCAATCATTCTGATCAGTCTTTTCGTGGTGCGCCCGCTTGCCGTCTGGATATCGTTGTCCGGAACCGATGCCGCACCGCTCACGAAACTCTTTTTCGGCTGGTTCGGGCCACGGGGTCTTGCGACTGCCCTCTTTGCACTCCTGATCGTCGATCAGATAGATCACGAGATCGGCGAATATCTATTGAACCTTGCTGTCAACGCTGTCTGGATCAGTGCCGTCCTGCACGGTGTCACGGCAGTTCCTTTCGCCAGATGGTACGGGGCCCGAATGTCGGATCAGGAGGGCGCAGCTGAAATGGCAGCGGTCCCGCCCATGCGACCGGAGGACCCTGCCGATCCAGCCTAGACCCATCGCAAATACAATGAATCAGCCAGGGCTTCAGGACATGTCCGGAGCCGATAGCCGGGGGAAGAAATGAAAAAACAAGTTGTTGCCACCTTGAGCGAATTGCCGGACCGGGATCCGCAATATGCACTGGTCGCCGATGTCGATCTCGTGATTGTCCGGTTCGACGACGAGATCTCGGTCTTCTACGGCCGGTGCCTGCACCGCGGCGCGCTGATGTCCGATGGCTATGTGCAGGGAGACAATCTGATCTGCGGCGTTCATTATTGGGACTACAAGGTCGACAGCGGGGTCTCGGAATACAACAATTCCGAAGCGCTTCCAAAGTTCCAGAGCTGGGTTGAAGGCAATGAAGTTCTTGTCGACGAAGACGAGATTGCCGCATGGGCACAGAAGAACCCGCAGCCGTTCCAGCGCGATCAGTATCTCGGCCTTTATGCCGATACCAGTCATGGCACGGAAGAAGAACCGTATAATGGCCTGATCCAGCAATACGCTCGGGATGGACTGACCAAAACCGGCCATCACGGCCGGGTTGACGCCATGGGTGTGCCACGCAACCAGTTGCCCGACTGGGACGACATTCAGATCCTGACGGCCCAGCTGCAGCGTTTCCCCCTCCTGGACGAGGACCCGGTCGGCACCGATGTCGTGATCGGACCGAATGCGCAAAAGCCCCTTCGTCTGAAGATCCCGCTTTTCGTATCGGACATGAGCTACGGCGCCCTGTCCGAGCCTGCCAAGGTCGCGCTCGCCCGTGGAGCGGAACTTGCAGGAACCGGTATCTGTTCAGGTGAAGGCGGCATGCTGCCTGAAGAACAGGAAGCCAATTCCCGTTACTTCTACGAGCTGGCATCCGCGCGCTTTGGTTTTGACTGGGCCAAGCTCGACAATGTTCAGGCGTTCCACTTCAAGGGTGGTCAGGGTGCCAAGACGGGAACCGGCGGTCATCTGCCCGGCGCAAAGGTCAAGGGCAAGATCGCCGAGGTGCGTGGATTGAAGGAAGGTACAGACGCGATCTCGCCTCCGCGCTTTCCGGACTGGACGGAAAGTGCACAGATCAGGGAATTCGCTGATGAAGTGCGCACCCGAACCGGAGGTATTCCGATCGGCTACAAGCTGTCCGCCCAGCATATCGAAAAGGACATCGATGCGGCACTGGAAGTCGGCGTCGACTACATCATTCTGGATGGGCGCGGCGGCGGCACAGGCGCTGCACCGATCATCTTCCGGGACAACATCTCCGTCCCCACCATTCCTGCACTTGCCCGCGCCCGGCGTCACCTCGACAATCTCGGTCGAAATGACATCAGTCTGGTGATAACCGGTGGACTGCGAAAACCGGCTGATTTTGTAAAGGCACTTGCACTGGGAGCAGACGCAGTTGCCATTTCCAATTCGGCCATGCAGGCCATCGGTTGTATCGCCATGCGTGCCTGTCACACCAACAACTGCCCGGTGGGTATCGCCACCCAGAAGCCACATCTGGTCAGCCGCCTGCAGATCGAAAAATCGGCACGCCAGCTTACCAATTTCTTCGAAGCCTCGGTTGAATTGATGCAGGTGATGGCCAGGGCCTGTGGCTATTCGCATCTGAACGAGTTCTGTCCGGATGATCTGACAACCTGGAAGCGGGAAATGTCGGACTTGTCCGGCGTTGCCTATGGCGGCATTGCCTGACCTAACCGGGATGTTTTGAGGGAGAAAATCATGAACGCTGAACCGCTTGACTGGATCAAGGTCGGACACATCGACGAATTGCCGGAAGGCCGTGTGAGAACCGTCACCGCACGCACTACCTCGATCTGCCTGTCTCATTTCGACGGGCAGTGGGCGGCCATGGACAACCATTGTCCACACCAGCGAGGTCCCCTCGGAGAAGGGTCGATTGAAAAGGGAAGCGACGGCAAGTGCTGGATCCGCTGTCCCTGGCACGGTTGGGATTTCGACCCGCTGACCGGTAAACCACCAGGCGGCCACGAAGACAGTGGCCAGGACCTTTATCCGCTCAAGATCGAGGACGGCGAAATCTTCGTCGGTCTCGACGCCGAACCGGAGCACGAGCGCACGGTGACGGACGTCATGGCCGAGACCATGGTCAACTGGGGTGTGAAACGCGTCTTCGGCATGGTCGGTCACTCCAATCTCGGTCTGGCGGATGCCATCCGGTTGCAGGTCAACAAAGGCAATCTGGACTATATCGGCATCCGTCACGAAGGTGCTGCTGCCTTTGCAGCGTCTGCCTACGGCAAACTGACCGGCAAGCCTGCGGCCTGCCTGACCATCGCCGGCCCCGGTGCAACCAATCTCATGACGGGCCTTTGGGACGCAAAGGTCGACCGGGCGCCTGTTCTGGCGCTCACCGGTCAGGTACAGACCCAGGTCTTCGGCCCCGGAGCATTTCAGGATATCGATCTGAAATCTGCCTTCGAAGCCGTCTCCCGCTTTTCCCAACCGGTGCTGAGCACATCACACCACGCGGAACTCATGTCGCTGGCGCTCAAGACGGCCATCGTTGAGCGCGATGTTGCCAACCTGATCTTTCCTGACGATGTCCAGACGAACCCGAGCAAAAAGGAAGCGGGGCATCCTGAAGGGCGCATGGGTGGAACAGAAGTTTCGCCTTCGGCAGGTGATCTCGCCAAGGCCGCCGAGTTGATAAACGGCGCAAAAAGACCAACGATCGTTCTCGGCTACGGCGCCAAGGACGTTCGTGAGAAAGTAATCGCACTGGCGGAGAAAATCGGTGCCCCGGTCATGACCACTTTCAAGGGCAAGGGTCTCATTCCGGACACGCATCCGCTTGCCGCCGGAGTGCTCGGGCGCTCTGGCACTCCCATCGCAAGCTGGTTCATGAACGAAGCGGATCTGATCATTTCGCTCGGATCGTCATTTGCGAATCATACCGGAATTGCACCGTACAAGCCGATCATCCAGGTGGATTTCGAGCGCATGCAGCTCGGCAAGTTCCATCCTGTCACCTTGCCGGTCTGGGGGGAAATCGGCACATTCTGCGATGAAATAGCAACCAGTGTAGACAAGGCTGGCGATGCCGTCGATCAGGTGACCGAACTCGTCGAGAGATGGGCGATCTGGCGGGAAGAAAAGGAAACGAGACTATCCGAAGACAGCGGACACGGCATACATTCCGCTGCCGTTTTCAAGGCCTTGACCGAGCTGTGCCCGGACGATGCCATCATCCCGGTCGACGTCGGCAACAACACCTATTCCTTCGGCCGGTATTTCGAACCGCGCGGCCAGCGCATCTTGATGTCCGGTTACCTGGGCTCGATCGGTTTCAGCTTGCCGGCCGCTCTCGGGGCCTGGTGCGCGACCCGGGATTTTCCGGAATACAAGGGCCGAAAGGTGATCTCGATCTCGGGTGACGGCGGGTTTGGTCAATATGCGATGGAGTTTACGACCGCGGTCAAATACGGCATGAACATAACGCATATTCTTCTCAACAATTCCGAACTCGGGAAAATCTCCAAGGAACAAAGGTCGGGTGAATGGCCAGTCTGGGAAACCAATCTCACCAATCCCTCCTTTGCAGCCTTTGCGCGTCTTTGCGGCGGCCATGGCCATCGGGTCACGGATGCAGCTGAGTTGAACGACGCAATCAGGGCTGCAATTGCCCATGACGGCCCTTCCCTTGTGGAAATAGTAACGGACGCGGATTTAGTGTGAGGAATTAGGAGATAGTCTTGTCACCGCTGTCCCGGCAGGTAGCAGTGACAAGTCGAAATCTGAGGGAGAACGCATATTGCAAACTGCAGAGTTTCTCATTGATCTGGGCCGCTATTACCTGATGGCCGGCGGTATCGTTGCCGCGTTGTTCCTTGTCATCGGCATTGACCGCGTGGAGCCTTCTGCGCATGGTTCCTACGCCTTCCGTCCACTGTTGATACCGGGCATCTGCCTGATATGGCCGCTGGTGCTCTATCGCTGGTTCGTTCTTGAAAAACACGGCGAGGACCGGCGATGAAACGCGCGCACCGCACAGCGCATGCCCGCATCTGGACCGTTCTCGTGGTGTTGCTTCCGCTGGCCTTTTTCACTGTTCTTGCCCTGCGTCAATCTCCACCTGCCGACAGGCCGGCTGTCCTGATTGAAGCGCCTGCGGGTGGCACTAGCGGTACGGAGACCACTCAATGAGTGTGCAATACACACCGGTCATCTGGAACCGGAACAAGATCCTTTACGATGCCGTTCTGCTGATTGCCGTCGCACTTTACCTGTACATCTACATACGAGTTGCACCCGGATTTGAGGATGTGACCAAGCCCCTTGACGGTGCGATCCTGCGCATGCGCGCCTTCGGCAGCTGCGCCTTCCTGATGCTGACGGTCATCTTGTGCATCGGCCCGCTGGCACGCCTCGACAGAAGGTTCCTGCCGCTCCTCTACAACCGCCGGCACTTCGGCGTGATGACAGCCGGCATCGCGGCGGTTCATGCCAACTACGTGCTTGGCTGGTACTATGCCTTCTCGCCGACCGACTCGTATGTCGCGCTGCTCTCTTCAAACACGAGTTATGGACAGATCCTCGGGTTTCCGTTTGAAACGCTCGGGATCGCGGCCCTCCTGATCCTGTTCGTCCTGGCGGCAACAAGCCATGATTTCTGGCTGAGTTTCCTGGGCGCACCGATCTGGAAGGCGCTGCATATGTTCATCTATGCCGCCTATGCCTTTGTCGTGCTTCACGTCGCGCTCGGTGCGCTACAGGGAACCGGCGACCCGATATTCACCAGTGTCGTTGCCGCAAGCGTTGTGCTGGTGTCCGCACTCCATTTCGCAACCGGGCGAATGGAGGCAAGGCGGGACCGCGGAGACGAGACCGCAAAAGCCTCTCTTCAGGAAAAAGGCTGGCTGGTCGCGGGAGAGATTGACGAAATCGACGTCGATTGCGCCAAGGTTGTGACCCTCGCGGACGATGAACGGGTTGCCATTTTCAAATATGACGGCAAGCTGTCGGCGATCACCAATGCCTGTGCCCACCAGAACGGCCCCCTGGGTGAAGGCAAGGTGTTGTGGGGTTGCATTACCTGTCCCTGGCACGGTTACCAGTACAATCTGACGGACGGGCGCGCTCCCGCGCCCTTTACCGAAAAGATATCGACCTACAGGCTGCAACTGATCGGCTCGACCATCCTGCTCGATCCGAAGGCGTTGCCACCCGGCACGCATGTCGACCCGGTCGTTATTGGAGAAGCGGCATGAGCTGGAAACAAACCAAGGACGCTCCGTTTTTTGTCGGTTATCTGAACGCGGTTCCCAAACAGCTGGTAACCTTTCTGCTGGTTTTTTCGGTCTGCTTTGCCGGTGGTCTCGGTATCGCCGCGCTGGCGCTTTCCTCGACACAGAATGATCCCGGCAACGGTGGCTTCCAGTGGGGCAACCGGTTTGAAAACATCGGGATCATGGAGCTTCGCCCCTACCCCGTCTTGCGCGTGGCTGCGGATGCAGGCAATCCGGCCCGCACCTACATGCTTGCCGGACAGGGAAAACGCGGTGTCTTCAACCAGGTGGAAAAGCACGAAAACGGCTTCGTCGCCATGCGCGGAGTGCCCGTCAAGCGCGGAGATCTAACAATGATCCAGGTCGGGCGGGTGGAAGCTGCGGAGAGTGAAGTCACCGGTTTCACACCTTCCGAGCCAATTCCACTTGGGCGCTGGAAACTGACTGGTGAGATCTGCGACGGCAAGTGCTACGCCGGTGCAATGCGTCCTGGCCAGGGCCTTGCCCACAAGGCTTGTGCCGATCTGTGCCTTACCGGTGGCATTCCTCCGGTCTTTGTGTCGTCAGGGCCTGTCGAAAACCGCAATTTCTTCCTGATGGCGGACAAGGACGGCAATCTCCTCGGCGACGAAATCAAGCCGTTGCTCGCACTTTTTGTCGAGTTGGAAGGTGATGTCGAGCGGCTTGACGATCTGATGGTCTTCAAGGTCGATCTGGCAAAGGCGAGGGTATTGAGATGAGTGAACCGACGCCTCCACCGGCCTGGCAGACCATACTGATTTCTCTGGTCCTGACCGGAGCACTTGTTGCCGTCGCCTATTATGTCTGGATTTATGCCAATATCGGCGTCCGCCAGTCGGACTATACAAAAGGTACGCTTTTGACCGATTTGAGGTTCTTTGTCGGGTTACTCGCTGTATTTCTTGCCCTGACTGTTCTCGATCGGATCATCAATTTCGTGAAGTCAAAAATCAGCGGCGAACACTAGGCCCCTCGCGGGACAAGTTCGTCGCCGCACCGCTTGGCACGCGCTCGCGGTTACCGAGGTCCGACCGGAGGTCCCGGCAAGCTACCGGACAAAAAAAGCAAGTTCCATCGTATGGTACAGGCCCGTGTTGCCTTGCAGCGCTAGTCTGAAATCAGCTTCAGCAACATCTCATTGAACCTGCCCGGCTCTTCCATATGGGGTGCATGGCCCGATCGCTCGAAAAGATGAAGGTGAAAGTCGGGCACATTCTCTTCATGCCATTGATGGACACCGGGTCCGTAGAGCTGGCTTCTGCGCCCGGCAGCAAGGTGAAAAGGCACCGGAAATTCTCCGAGCAGCTGCCTGAAATCCTGCGCCGTCAGCGACGCCCACATCGGACGAAGCAGAACCGGGTCGGCCTTCGCAATTTCGTTACGCGCAAATTCCCTTGAACCGGGTTTCGACGTCAGCCCTTCCGCAAACAATCGGCCAGCGATCCGTCCGGGCAGCTTGGGCCAGTCCGCGACGATTGCATTGCGGAAGACCTGGTTGAGATCGGCAGTCAGACCGTTGAGCGTCCCGTTCTGCCAGTCAGCTGTGTTCAGAACTTTCGGCGTCATGTCGATCGCGACGAGGGAAGACAGGCGATCTGCTCCGAAACGCTCGATCATCGCATAAGCGACGAGCGCTCCCATCGACCAGCCACAAACCACGGCATCGAAGATCTCCCGTGTCACCAGTTCCGCGTAGAGAGCCTCGGCTGCCGCTTCAATCGTCAACGGAAGGCGGTTGCCTGTTTTTCCGTGCCCCGGCAAATCGGGTACGAGGCAGCGCGCTTCTGAGTGAAGACAATCGATCTGGCCTTGAAAAAATTGCCCGGGACAGGACCAGCCATGAATGAGGACCAACGGCCGGCCGTTCCCCTTGTCCCGAATATGAAGTCCGACTTCGCTCACGCACGCCCCGCACGCAATCTTCCGACGATCCCGCTCGGAAAGAAATACACAGAGAGAATAAAAAGGACACCCAGCCAGAGCAGCCACCGCTCCGGTGCAACCAGCGTGGATACCAGCGGGACCGCGCTTGTCGCCTCGGCGGCAACCCCCATCAGGTTCTGCAAATAGGTCTGCGCCAGGATGAACAGTGTTGCTCCGAGCACGGCTCCGTAAAGCGTGCCCATACCGCCAATCACGACCATCAGCAATATGTCGATCATGATTTCCATTGATAGCGTCGTCGCCGGGCCAGTATAGCGCAGCCAGATGGCAAGCAGTGACCCTGCCAGTGCTGCCATCACGGCGGAAAGCACCGTTGCGGTCGTCCGGTACCAGACAACACGATAGCCGATAGCTTCCGCCCTGAAGGCATTATCGCGAACCGCCTTCAGCGTGCGCCCGAAAGGCGAATTGACGACCCTGAGCATAACCAGGAACAAGACGGCAGACGCGAAAAAAACGAGATAGTAAGCCACGAGCTTGCCGTTGATCCTGACGCCGAGAACCTTTTCATTTACGAGCTTGAAGGCTGGTGTCAGTTCGCGCGGGATCTTGTAGTTGAGGCCGTCCTCGCCGCCCGTCAGCCAGGACATCTGCGAAACGAAAACTGCAAATGCGCTCGCGACCGCCAGTGTGACCATCGCGAAGAAAATCGCCTTGACGCGCAGCGAGAACAACCCGATGGCAAGCGCGAAAAGAGCCGCGACCAGGGCACCTGCAAGTGTCCCCCAGATGAGGGAGCCGTAGTTCGGACCGGACGTGTTGAGCGCAAGCGCGGTGCCATACGCACCGATACCGAAGAACATTGTGTGGGCGAAGGAGACGATGCCTGAATAGCCGAGCAGTAGATCGTAGCTTGCCACCAGCACGATGAAGATGCAGATCCGGGCGGCGGTCTCAAGCGACTTGGTTCCCGGAAAGAGGAAGGGTGCGAAGGCAAGGGAGATCAGAACGATCAGCAGGAGAACGGTCAGAAGGCCACTGCGTGGCGTGTCCCCGGAAAGAAGTCTGGTGAGCATGGCTTTTCCTCACTTCGCCTTGACGACCGGATAAATGCCTTGCGGCCGCCACATCAGGATCGCCACCATCAGCGCAATGGTTGATATCAGCGCGACCTTTGGAGCAAGAAAGGCGGTGTAATTGGCCAGCAGTCCGACCAGCAAGGCACCAATGAAGCAGCCCTCGACGGATCCGAGCCCGCCAATGATCACCACGATGAAAACCAACACCATGATTTCGGAGCCCATATGCGCGGTGATCGTCTCCTGGTAAAGACCCCACATCACGCCACCGAGACCGGCAAGGGCCGAACCTGTCATGAAAACGATCAGAAACAGGCGCCGGATTCGGTAGCCGAGAGCTTCGACCATTTCACCGTTTTCAACCCCCGCCCTGACGAGCAGTCCCACCTTCGTGTTTTTCAGGATGTGTCGCATGGCCAGGAAAAGAGCGAGCCCGATCGCCACCGCCACAAGCCTGTACTTCTCGATGGCGGCTTCGCCAAGGACGATGGAACCCTGAAACGCTTCGGGACGGGACAGATGCAATTCGTCCGGCCCCCAGACCACATAGATCATCTGCTGGGCCACGATGAGACCACCCATGGTGACGAGGATCTGTTTCAGATGCTCGCCATAGACCGGCATGACGATGACGCGTTCGAATGCGTATCCGAGCAGCCCGGTGACAACCATTGCGGCAAGAATTGCGATGAGGACGGCAGCAAGGTTCAACATGACGCTCGGCGATGCGGTCCAGCCGGCAAGCCATGCCAGAACGGTGAACCCGACGAATGCACCGACCGCGACAAAGGCGCCATGGCCGAAATTGATCACATCCATCAACCCGAACACGACCGTCAGGCCGGATGCCATGATGAAGATCATCATGCCCATCGCGAGACCAGCCACTGTCAGCGTCAGCCAGCTCGCCGGATTGCCGATCGCCATCAATCCGAGCAGGGCCAGCATCGGCACCAGCAGGACAGGCAGCTTCTGGAAGAACTGCTCCCGGAGGGGCACCTTTTCGATACGCGGTTTGATCGCCGTTTCACTCATTGGTGCGCCTCCAGGCTCAGCCCCATCAGTTTTTCCTGCATGGCGTCATCTTCCGTCAGCTCCCGCATGACGCCCGAATGAATAATGCGCCCGTCATCCATGACGGCGACGGTATCGCCGATGGTCGAGGCCATCGCAAAATTCTGTTCCACAAGCAAAATGGTCGTGTCGGTTTCCTTCAGCTCCCGCAACGCATCGGTCATGGCCTTGATGATCGCCGGCGCCAGTCCCTTGGTCGGTTCGTCGATCAGGATCAGGCGTCGCGGTTCGATGATGGCGCGGGCAACAGACAACATTTGCTTCTGTCCACCCGAGAGCGTTCCGGCTGACGCATTCCAGAATGTGCCTATGGGTGGAAACAGCGCCTTGATCCAGCCGAGGCGCTTTTGATCGATCGGCGCGTTCGCCGCTGCCAGCGTCATGTTCTCGGCGACCGTCAGGTCGGTGAAGACCCCCATGTCCTCCGGCACATAGGCAATGCCGCGCCTGGAAATGTCGGGAGTGTCCAGGCCTGTGATCAGGTGATCATCGAACCGTATTTCACCTTGCGATGCGTTCCACAGACCCATGATCGTTCTGAGTGTCGTCGTCTTGCCGGCGCCATTGCGCCCCAGGAGAACAGTCACACCTCCCTCGGGCACCACCAGATCCACGCCCTGCAGGATGTGATAAGGACCGATAAGCGTATGCACACCGGACACGGTCAGAAGGTTATCCGCCATCATGCCGCCTCCGGAGCTTTGCCGAGATAAGCTTCCTGGACCACCGGCAGCGCGATCACTTCAGCAGGGTCCCCGTCCGCAACCAGTTGTCCGTTGTGCAACACGATGATCCGATCCGCGAGCGACCGGATCACATCCATTTTGTGTTCGACAAGCAGAATGGTCCGGTCCATGTCCGCCTTCAGTTTTCTGACCAGTTCGAGAATGACCGGAACCTCGTCGACACTCATGCCGGCCGTTGGTTCGTCGAACATCAGGACCTGCGGCCCCAGTGCGATCAGAAGCGCGACTTCCAGTTTGCGCTGGTCTCCATGCGGCAACGCCGAAACAGCCTGGTCTGCCTGATCGACGAGCCGGACCTCGGCAAGAACGTGGTTCGCCCTTTCGAGCAGCTCGACATGACTTTCGGCGATCGAAAAAAGATCAAAACCCTTGCGTGCCCTGGACTGCACGACCAGGCGAACATTCTCGCGCACGCTCAAGGTGGGAAACAGGTTGGTCAGCTGAAAGGCGCGCCCGATACCGCGATCCGTCCGCTCCGGCACCGAGAGCCTGGTAATGTCTTCGCCATTCAGGGTAACGGCACCGTCCGTTGCCTTCAGCTGACCCGATATCAGATTGAAATAGGTTGTTTTTCCTGCTCCGTTCGGGCCGACAATAGCGGTAAGTGTGCCCCGGTCAAAGCTGCAGGACACATGGTCGACCGCAACGTGACCGCCGAAACGGATGGTCAGATCACTGGTTTCGAGAATTGGGCGTTCGTCAGCCAAAGCCGGGCGTCCTGTTGTCTTGAGGAAATAGGGCAAGCAGACCCTGCCGGACGGCATATAGCCGGCCAGGCAATCGTACAACTATTGGGGAAAAGGTGCGCGCGCTCCGTCACAGCGTGCGCACCGGGCAGCTTACTGGTTGCGAACCGGTATGTTCATATCCTCGATCTTCAGCTCACGCACCAGTTCGGGAATACCCCACGCGACATCCGGATCAACCCTGATCTTGAAGTGATACATGGGCTGCAGCGCCTGGTGATCTTCGGCGCGGAACATCATCTTGCCTTTCGGCGTTTCGAATTCCATACCTTCCATGGCCGAAATCAGGTCTTCCGTCTCGGTCGAACCGGCTTTGCGGATAGCGTCGACGACCGCAATCCCTGCGGACATTCCCCCTGCAGTGAAGAAATCCGGCGGAGTGTCGAAACGCTTCTGGTGTTCTGAGACCAGCCAGTCATTCACCGGATTTTTCGGAATTTCGTAGTAATAATACGTTGCCCCTTCCATGCCCGGTAATTCTTTGTAGGCCTTCATGGCCGCCAGAATATTGCCGCCCGTTGCGATTTCGACACCGAACCGGTCCGGTTCCATTGCCTGGATCTTGCTGATCGGATTTCCGCCGCCGGCCCAGATCACAAACAGGAACTTGCGGCCCGGTTCGTCTTTCAACGCATCAAAGATGCGCTGTGCGTTCGCAGTAAAGTCCTTGGTGTCGGTCGGTGCATATTCTTCAAAGACAAGCTTTGCACCCGTCCCTTCCAGGGCTTCCCTGAAAGCCGCAACACCGTCCCGCCCGAAGGCATAGTCCTGCGCGAGCGTTGCGATTGAAACGCCTTCCTGGCCCAGTGCTACTGCGTTGGCGATCGCATCCTGAGAGGAGTTGCGTGACGTGCGGAAGATATAGCGATTCCAGTTTCCACCGGTTATGGAATCCGCAACGGCGGGCTCCACGATGAGCACCTTTTCATACTCCTCGGCCACGGGCAGCATGGCGAGAGCCACCCCGGAAGAGACCGGTCCGACAGCGATATCAACTTCGTCGTCGCCATAGGCTTCGGCAAGCGCCGCCTTGCCGATATCGGGTTTCAACTGTGTGTCCTTTTCGATAACCACGATCCTGCGGCCGTCGATTTCCATCGTGCCGTCGGTCGCATATTCAAGCCCCATCATCAGTCCCGTATGGGATTGTTTGGCATAGGCCTCGAACGGCCCCGTCTTGCCATACACATGCGCGATCTTGATGTCTTCAGCCAAGGCACCTGCGGCTCCGGCAGCCACAAGGCCGACACTCGCCACAATCAGCAGAGCCCAGCGGTAAACCCGTTTGGTCATCATATCTCCTCCCAGTATGCAATCAGGCCGATGAGGGCCGTCAGGCTTCTTTGACGCCTGAAAAGCACATTTGCTCCACCCGATGCTGATCAGTATATGAAACCTGAATCAGTATTCATGTCAAGACAGGGTACCGCACAAAGAACCGAGCGTGTCTCGTGAAAGGTGAGAGCTGGCGGGAGGGTGTCCAAACGCCTGCGGTGGTCGTTTGGGAAACCGTGACGACATGGAACCGCCGTATTGAATCCTTCAAAAACCGACACTTTCACTTCACATGTTGATGCAGCAAACAGTCGTGTCGACAACCGTCATGTAGAAGTCGCATCAGGCAGTTGGGTTCGGTTCACCGCTACCCTGACGACACGCATTATCGTTGAATTACAACGCTGATTGAAACAAATTTATCGGATTGAACGGCAAGATCAAAATGATCAGGAAGTAAATTCTTCGGAGTTTCAGAAGAATCATATATTAATTATTATTGACATTTTTTGCGGTAGATTTCAGGAGACTGATGACTGGTCATGGAGCTTCCGATGAATATACCATCCAGCGAAGAACCCGATGTTCTCTCGCGAATCCGCAAGTTCAATGCTTCCCTGGATGCACTTATTCGAATTTATACTAGTGGCAAATCTTCCAGTGCGGAGTTCGCTCGCATCGTTACAAAGGAAGCGTCCTCCCAGCTCAATGCGCAAAGGTGCAGCGCCTGGTCGTTGACCCCGGACAGCAAGGCAATTGATTGCGTCGCCCTCTATCTTGCGAACGAAGATACGCATGTCTCTGACCTCAAGCTTTCAGCCGATGACTTCCCCGGCTACTTCAAGGCATTCCTGGCCGAGCGGGTCATTGCGGCAAACGATGCGGAAACGGACCCTCGCACGTCGGAATTTGCGGCAACATATCTGCGAACCAACAATATCGTTTCGATGCTGGATGCCCAAATTCGGTCTGCAGCGGGTCCTCGGGGCGTGGTGTGTATTGAGACGGTGAATGTGCGGCGCACATGGTCACCGGATGAAATGGCATTTGCCGCCTCGATTGCCGAACTGCTTGGCATTTCAATGGATCGGGAAGATCGCGGACGGGTGTTTGGACAGCTTGAGGATATCAATCAGCAGCTCTCGGACGCAGTCGAAAAGACACGGGTAGCAAACGAGCGATATGATCTTGCAATTGATGCTGCTTATGACGGGGTCTGGGATCTCGATTATGAAACGGGTCAGGTGTATTTCTCGGACCAGAACTTCCAGTTGCTGGGTGAAAGCCATGAACATCCACCGACCGAGTTTGATTGGTGGCAGGATCGAGTGCATCCCGAAGATGTCGACGGCGTTCTGGATTACTATGAAAAGCTCGTCCAGGACGACAATCCGTATAACGTAACATATCGGATGCGGCACGAAGACGGGTCATGGCGATGGTGGCGGTCCCGTGGAAAAGTCGTTCGAAACGACACATGTGAACCCATCCGGATTGTTGGAACAAATTCAGACGTAACGGACCTGATAGAAACAAAAACCGAGCTCGAACAACGAAATCGGGAACTTCTGATAGCCAAGCGGAATGTCGAACATGCCGCTCTGCACGACAGTTTGACCGGCTTGCCCAACCGCAGGTACATGGAACAGGTTTCAGCAGAAAACCTGCAGCAGAAATTGAGCAAAGATGGTGCCTCATCCTTTCTGCACATCGATCTCGATCACTTCAAAGACGTAAATGACATGCTCGGCCACGCTGCCGGAGACACGGTTTTGTGTCTGGTGGCGGACCTGTTGCGGGAACTGTCTGGGGAAGGCGATTTCATCGCAAGAATCGGCGGTGACGAGTTTGTTGCAATTCTGCAGGACTTGCCTACGGCGGAAAGATCTATTGCATTCAGCGAGAAACTCATCACGCAGCTGTCGAAACCGGTTCTTGTCGAGCGCAGATCCGTCAGCATTGGTGTCAGTATAGGCATAGCACTGTCGGAAGGACATGTGAACGACGCCTCGAACTTGCTGAGAAATGCTGATCACGCACTGTATCAGGCAAAACGCTCAGGGAAGAACACCTTCGCCATTTATAACGAAAAGATGCGGATTCAGGCTGCCCGCCTGCGTGCAACGAAAGAAGAGATTCAAAGCGCTCTGGAAGACGGTGTTTCTTTCATTCCATTTTTTCAGCCGCAATTTCTGGCTGGAAGCCTGGAACTCGCCGGAGCAGAGGCCCTGGTGCGATGGCAGCATCCGGGGAAAGGTATCTTGCCGCCGGGCGAGTTCCTGCACATTGCCGAGGAAATGAATTGCGTCGCGGAAATCGACCGGCAGGTCCTTAGAAAATCACTTGCCATTGTGAGTGAATGGCGAGAAGCAGGACTTGTGTTACCGCGGCTTTCGGTAAATGTCTCATCCCAACGTCTGGCCGACCCAGGACTTCTGTTTTCGGTCGAGGGCTTTGAGGACCAGGTGTCCAGATTGTCCTTCGAGTTGGTGGAATCGACCTACCTCGACAACACGAGCGAACAGGTCAAACAAACCCTGAAGCAGCTGCAGGATCTTGGCGTTGAGATGGAGATCGACGACTTTGGCAGCGGTTACGCCTCCATAGCAAGTCTGGTGAATATTCGACCAAAGCGCCTGAAGATTGATCGCACGCTTGTCTCGAACGTTGATCGTGATGACGCGATGACCAGCCTGGTACAATCGATCGTCGATATTGCACGCGCTTTGGAAGTCGAGGTCATCGCGGAAGGCGCGGAAACGAATTCACAAATTGAAACCCTCACATCGATCGGATGTGACATCTTGCAGGGATACGGTTTGGCCCGGCCAATGTCGGCCGAGTTGTTCCTTGAAACTTATGGCACCCAGGAGGCCGCGTCTGTCGCGAGCCAGCGCTAGACGTCTTTCACTTGCCGGACGCTTGGGCCGTTTCATTCATTCAAGTGGACCGCTGGCAAGGGCCCAGAGCCAGGCAAAGAGTTCCCGAGCAGGTTTGCGGCTGCAGGGGCAACACAACAACAAGCCCTCGGACCAAGACATTCGCGCGTCGCCCGCACACCCCGGCGGTCAACCACCGGGGTTGGGCGTCGGCAGGCAATCGATCACCGCAGACGCTGTTCCGTTTCCGCGTCGAAAAACATTGCCGCGGAGGGTTCGAAGGTGATCTCGACCTTGCCATCCGAAACCGGCGCATCCTCTCCCTTGGTCTCGACGATGATCCGCTCGCCAGTCGGACAGATCAGGTAGGAGTAAGCGACACCACCGAGCTGTTCGCACAGATCGACCGTTGCACCTTCCGTGCTTGCGGCAATCTTCAGTTGCTGCGCGCGCAGCCCGACGAGCACCTTCTTGCCCTTGCCTGGCAGGGCAACCGGCGTTTCCACCGAAATGCCGCCGAAAGCCGGCAATGTAACGGCACCGTCTTCGGCAATACCTTCGACAAAGTTCATGCTTGGTGAACCGATGAACCCCGCGACAAATTTGTTGTCCGGGTCGGAATAAAGCTTCATCGGTGAGCCGACCTGCTCGATCTTGCCGGCGCGCAGCACAACGATCTTGTCCGCCAGAGTCATTGCCTCGACCTGGTCATGTGTGACGTAGATCATGGTGGCGCCGATATCCTTGTGAAGCCGCGCGATTTCAACGCGCATGTCGACACGAAGTTCCGCATCAAGGTTCGACAACGGCTCGTCAAAGAGGAAGACTTCAGGCCCGCGCACGATTGCCCGGCCGATGGCAACACGCTGGCGCTGACCACCCGACAACGCTTTCGGTTTGCGTTTCAGGTAGGGATCAAGTTTCAGAATCCGGCTGGCCTCTCCCACCTTCTCGGCGATTTCCGCCTTGGCGTGACCATTCATCTTCAGTCCGAAACCCATATTCTCTTCCACGGACATATGCGGATAAAGCGCATATGTCTGGAACACCATTGCAACACCACGTTCGGAAGGATCAAGCCTTGTGACATCCCGTCCGCCGATCTGAATGTTCCCGGTGGTCGTTTCCTCAAGGCCTGCAATCATGCGCAGAAGCGTGGACTTGCCACAGCCGGAGGGACCGACAAAGACACAGAACTCACCATGCTCGATCTGCAGATCCACCCCGTGAATTACCTGCAGATCGGCATATTTCTTGACAGCTTTGGTCAGCGTGACGCCAGACATCTATTTTCTTCTCCCTAGGACTTTCTAAGCGGGAAACTGCCAATCCTCGACAGCCGCTGCGATTTCAGAAGCCGTCTTCAGAAGGACGGGACGCACTTCGACAAGTTCCTTCATCCCCTTGCGGGTTGTCGAAGTAGTGACAGAGAGCGCGCCGATAGGCCGCCCTTTTGACGACAGGACAGGTGCAGCGATGCAGATGATCCCGGGTTCGTGCTCCTCCCGGTCAAAGGCAACACCTTCTTTGCGTATTTTTTCAAGATCTGCCCGAAGCGCCGTTTCTGTTGCCAGTGTTTCGGGCGTGTACCGATAGAAGGACTGCTTTTTGATCGCCTCATCGAGTTCTGCGGGTTCCAGGAACGCCAGCTGCGCTTTGCCGACACCGGTACAATAGCCAGGACCGATCTTTCCGGCCTGGGAATACATGTCGATGGGATTGATCGCGTTGCGCTTGTCGACGTAGAGCACCTGCCCCCCGTCCAGTTGCGCCAGATGCACGGTCTCACCGACGACCTCGGACAGTGCCCGCACAAATGGCCGCGCGATCGGTGCAATGGAACTCTGGCGCCAGGCGACATGCGCAAGTCGGACCAGACGGATCCCGAGCGAATAGGTCTGCTGGCTTTCGTCATAGGCCAGCATGCCCTGGCTCACCAGCGTCTGCAGCAGACGGTAAAGCGTCGCCTTGGGATGCACGCTGTCGGACAGGAGCTCGGTAAACCGGACAGGCCGACCCATCGCCGCAACCCTGTCGAGCACGTCGAGTGCTTTTCCGACAGTCCCGTCGCCGCTTGTCGGGCTCGCCTGTTTGTTCATGATTTCCTCCATTGGCCCGTTTCTTTTCGCCGGACCTGTTGACAACTTAACCTGTTCCCCGCAAAGTATCAATATACAAAACTAAGTTTCAAATAATGGAACCAAAAGGGAGGACACCATGCGTTCCATGTTTAAAACGTCCGCTGCTGCTTTCGCCATTCTGGCAAGCACAATGGGCGCTGTATCTGCTGAAGGCCTGACTGGCGAACTCAAGATCTTTCTCGACACATCGAACCCGGCGCCGCGGGCAACGATGGAAAGGATGATCGAGCAGTTCCAGGCAAAGAACCCGGACCTGACAGTCGAAACGACTGTGATCGATCGGGAAGCCTATAAAACCCAGATCCGCAACTTCCTGACTGCCAACGCGCCGGACGTTGCCACCTGGTATGCTGCCAACCGCATGCGCCCCTATGTGGAAGCAGGTCTCTTCGAAGACGTTTCCGACCTCTGGGCCGAACCGGCAATTGCCGACAACCTGGCATCGACCAAGGGTGCGATGACCATTGACGGCAAGCAGTGGGGTGTTCCCTACACTTACTATCAATGGGGTGTTTACTACCGGAAGGACATCTTCGACGAACTGGGTCTGAGCGAACCGACGACCTGGGAAGAAGAAAAGGCAAACTGTCAGAAAATCATTGATGCCGGCAAGAAATGCTACACGATCGGCACCAAGTTCCTCTGGACCGCCGGCGGATGGTTCGACTACCTGAACATGCGCACGAACGGGTTCGACTTCCATATGGACCTTCTCACAGGCAACGCTTCCTGGCAGTCCGACGAAGTTCGCAAGACATTCGCCAATTGGCGCGAACTCATCGACATGGGCGCATTCATCGACAACCACCAGACCTACAGCTGGCAGGAAGCTCTGCCGTTCATGGTCAAAGGCGATGCAGCCTCGTATCTGATGGGCAACTTTGCAGTTGCGCCTTTGCGCGATGCTGGACTGAGTGACGATCAGCTCGATTTCTACCAGTTCGTTGAAATCACGCCGGGCGTCGAAAAAGCCGAAGATGCGCCGACGGATACATTCCACATTCCGTCCAACGCCCAGAACAAGGAAGCGGCACGGGAGTTCCTGAGATTCGTCGCGTCGCCGGACGTTCAGACCGAAATCAACAACGGGAAAAATCTTGGTCAGCTGCCGGTCAACGCCCAGTCGTCCGTGGATGACGACAAGTTCCTGGTAGAAGGCTTTGAAATGCTGTCGAGCAATTCCCCGGGTGGCGTCGCCCAGTTCTTCGACCGTGACGCGCCGGCGGAAATGGCAAAGGTTGCCATGGAAGGCCTGCAGGAATTCATGGTCAAGCCGGACAACCTCGACAAGATCCTGGCACGCCTGGATCGTGCCCGCGAGCGTATCTACAAGTAAGTTCGCTTACGACAGAACCGGACAGGGTGCGCCTGCATCCTGTCCTTTTCAATAGGTCCCAGTAGCCAATCCTGAAGAGGCAAACATGACCCAAGCGTCCGTTGCCGAAAATCGCCAGAGTTCCTGGTGGCACCAGAATCAGCAACAGATCACACCCTGGCTGTTTCTGGCTCCAGGCATCCTGTTCTTCCTGTTTTACGTGATTTTCCCGATCTTCCAGTCCTTCAATCTGTCTCTTTACGAATGGGATGGTCTCGGCAAGGCGGAATATGTCGGGCTCTACAACTACGAAGAACTCTATTGGGACGAGGCTTTCTACACGTCCTTGAAAAACAACGTTGTCTGGCTAGTCCTGTATCTGCTGGCCATTCCTGCCGGCCTGTTCATCGCGCTTTTCCTGAACCAGACCGTTACAGGCATCAGACTGTATAAGTCGCTGTTTTTCTTTCCTTTCGTGATCTCCCAGGTCGTCGTTGGTCTGGTCTTCACCTGGTTTTATGATCCAACTTTCGGCATTATCAACGTGCTGCTTGGTTCGGTCGGTCTTCCGCCAGTGAATGTTCTCGGTGACGAGAACTGGGTAACCGTCGGGATCATCGTGGCCGGTCTCTGGCCGCAAACCGCCTATTGCATGATCCTCTATCTCACTGGCCTCAATGCCGTCGATCCGGAGCAGATCGAAGCCGGGCGGCTTGATGGTGCCAAGAGCTGGAAGATGCTGTGGTACATCATCGTTCCACAACTGCGTCCTGCCACCTTCATTGCCTTCGTGGTTACCATTATCGGCGCCCTTCGGTCCTTTGACCTAATCTCCGTCATGACCAATGGCGGTCCGTTCGGCGCAAGCCGTGTCCTCAGCTTCTACATGTTCGAGGTTGCCCTCTCCGAATACGGTTTCCGCATGGGCTATGGCGCGGCAATCGCCGTGGTGCTGTTCCTGATCATGCTGGCTTTCATCGCCTACTTCCTGTGGTCGATGTACAAAGAAGAAAGGGCGCGCTGACATGTTTCCGACACCGATCGAACGTACGCCCCGCTCCTGGCAAGTCACCTATCAGGCCTTTTTGCCGCTTGCGCTGATCCTTTGGCTGCTGCCTCTCATCGCCGTTGCAATATTCTCCATCAAGCCCGATACGGATTTTGCGAATGCCAATTACTGGGGCTGGCCATCTGAATTCAAGGGTTTTACCAACTACTGGCTGGTGTTCACGGCATCTGACATGCCGAAATATCTGCTGAACTCGTTCAAGATCACAATCCCTACCGTGATTGGCGCAGTTGCCCTTTCCTGCATGACCGGCTTCGCTCTCGGCATCTACAAGTTCAAGGCCAACATCTGGATCTTCTTCATGTTTGTCGCCGGCAACTTCGTGCCGTTCCAGATCCTGATGGTTCCGGTCCGCGATCTCACGCTTCAGTTGGGCCTGTACAACACCATCACGGGGCTCGTGCTCTTCCACGTCGCTTTCCAGACCGGTTTCTGCACGCTGTTCATGCGCAATTTCATCCGTGCTCTTCCTTTTGAGCTGATCGAGGCGGCTCGCGTCGAGGGAATTTCGGAATGGCGCATTTTCTGGTTTGTAGTCCTGCCGCTGATGAAACCCGCAATCGCAGCTCTCGCCGTGCTGATGTTCACCTTCATCTGGAACGACTATTTCTGGGCAATTGTTCTGACACAAGGCGTTGAAAGCCAACCGGTCACAGCCGGCATCACCTCATTCAACGCACAGTATCGCGCTGCCTATCATCTGATGAGCGCGGGTTCCATCGTTGCGGCCCTGCCACCGGTCGCGATGTTCTTTTTGATGCAGCGGCACTTTATTGCCGGCCTGACACTCGGGGCTGTCAAATGATCGGTCTGCTTCAGACCGGTCTGGATGCAAGTAAGAGTGTAGGGAGAAACGGGAATGCAGGCTAGGACCTGGCATCTTGGCGATGCTCATCAAAGCCTGGTACTTGCCAGCTTCGGGGACAGCTTGCCGGAAGCGGTTTATTGGGGGCCACCGCTTCCGGAAAAGGAGTCGCTGCAATCGCTTGCAGCCGCATCGGCCACCGATGTGACCGGAGGCATGGTGGACAGCAACGCCCCTATCAGCCTCAGCCCGGAGGCATCCCGAACCTTCCCCGGGCAGGCCGGGCTGGCTGGCCGCGACGCCGAAGGCAATCCCCTGGCCCCGGATTTCCGGTTTGCCGGCGAAGCATCAAACGATCATGGCCTGACACTTACCTATGAAGATACCGCACTCGATCTCAGCCTTGTATTCGATCTGAGGCTCACCCCGGAAAACTCGCTTCTGCGGATGCAGACCCAACTGGAAAGCCAGGGCAGGATCACGGTCGACTGGCTCGCAGCGCCTGTGATGCCGGTTCCGGCACACACCGGCGAAACGATAGAATTTTCAGGTCGCTGGTGTGCGGAATTCCAAACCCGCCGCTTGCCTTTCGCCCCCGGCGCGCGCGTCAGGGACAATCGGACAGGCCGCTCTGATCATGCGCACTTCCCGGGCCTCATCGTATGTTCTGCTCAGACAAGCAACACGTCGGGCGAAGCCTACGCGTTTCATTACGCGTGGTCCGGCGGACACCGCATGGTCGCCGAAGAACTTGCCGATGGGCGGCGGCAGGTTCAGTTCGGGCATGCATCCGCCAGCATGAAAGGGAACCACACCTTCCGCACGGCCCCGCTCTATGCAACCTATGCGGCTTCAGGCTTCAACGGCGCCGCGGTCCGTTTTCAAAGGCACGCCAGAAACCGGATCGTGTCCGGTGAAAAAACACCGCGACCCGTTCACTACAATTGCTGGGAAGCCGTCTATTTCGATCACGAGATCGAGGAACTGAAATCAATCGCTTCCAGGGCGGCGGACCTGGGAGCCGAGCGTTTTGTACTTGATGACGGCTGGTTCGGTCTTCGGGACGACGACACCTCCTCGCTTGGTGACTGGGGCATTGACCGCAGAAAGTATCCGGACGGGCTGGCTCCGCTTGTCGAACATGTCAAAGGCCTCGGCCTTGAATTCGGCATCTGGTTCGAGCCGGAAATGATCAACGAGGACAGTGAACTTTTCAGATCACGTCCGGAATGGGTCCTCGGCCCGTTGGGCCAGGTCAGGGGCCGCCAGCAACTCTGTCTCGACATGTCCCGTGACGATGTCCGCACCTATCTCTACAATTGTATTGCCGAAGTGCTTTCCACCAACGATATCGGTTACATCAAGTGGGACCACAACAGGGTACTGCCGATCGTCGATGCCGCCCAGACCGAGGGCACTTACGCTCTCATCGATCGATTGCGCGCGGACTTTCCACATGTCGAAATCGAAAGCTGTGCATCAGGCGGCGGACGGGTCGATTTTGGCATCCTGAAGCGAACTCAGAGGGTCTGGCTTTCAGATAGCAATGACGCTCTGGAACGCCAGCGCATCCAGCATGACGCCGCCCTCTTTTTACCGGCCTCGGTTACCGGCTCGCATGTCGGACCGCGAAAATGTCACACGTCCGGCCGAACGCTCAATATGAAGTTTCGTGCCTGGACCGCTGCTCAGCGGCACATGGGTTTCGAAATGGACCCGCGCGAGCTTACAGACGAGGAAGCCGGCGTCCTGAAACACGTGACCGGGTGGTGGAAGGCAAACAGGGACTGGATGGTGCACGCCGACATATTGCGGCTCGACAGTCCTGACCCTGCCCTGATTGCGGAGCAGCAACTCGCCGAGGACAAAAGCCGGTTTGTTGTTTTTGCGGCCCTGTCGCGTCCGTCGAACCAGATTCTGCAGCCACCGCTTCGTCTGACCGGCCTGGAGGCCGGCGCACAATACAAGACAAAGTTGATCAATCGCGAAGACGCCGCAGACCTTTCCCGCGGCTCTCCGTTTCTGAAGGAAAATGATCTGGTTGCGAGCGGTCAGTACCTGATGTCCCACGGCCTCATATTGCCATGGTGCTTCCCGGAGACGATCTGGGTCCTGGAAGCACAACGGATCTGAACAGAAAGAATTTTCAAGGCACTGAATCGAATGTGCCGGAAAACAAGAAGGGAGCGTCACATGCACGCGAATTATCCTGACCTGAAGGGCAGGTCGGTTTTCATCACCGGCGGTGGCTCGGGCATTGGCGCTGCTCTCAGCAGCGGTTTTCTGTCCCAGGGTGCAAGGGTCGCATTTGTACAGCGCTCGGACGCGACAGAATTCTGCGATGAAATGGAACGCCAGCACGGCAACCGGCCGCTTTATCTGCAATGCGACATAGCCAACATTGCCGAACTGAAGGGTGCAATGGACAAATCGGCTGAAGCGCACGGTGCAATCTCCGTTCTGGTCAACAACGCGGCCAACGACAAGCGTCACAAGACGGAAGAGGTGGATGAGGATTTCTGGGACTGGGCCCAGGCGATCAACCTCAAGGCCTACTTCTTCGCCTGCCAGCACGTCATTCAGGGGATGCGCGCTGCCGGTGGTGGGTCGATCGTCAACTTCACGTCTATTTCGTACATGATGGGCAATGCCGGCTATGCGGCCTACACAACAGCCAATTCCGGCATCAACGGTATGACCCGAAGCCTTGCGCGCGAATTCGGGCCTGACAACATCCGGGTCAACGCGATCGCACCCGGCTGGGTTCTCACACAACGGCAAAAGGACCTGTGGGTTACGCCGGAAGCCCTCGCAGCACATCTTGACCGCCAGTGTCTGAAGTTCGAGCTTTCACCGGAAGACATGGTGGATCCGGTCCTCTTCCTGGCGGCGAAAACCAGCAGAGGTATGACGGGACAGTCCCTGGTGGTGGACGGCGGAGTAGTGGTGACGGGATGAGCCTTCAGGCAAAAGCGGACTGGATCGCTGTGGATTGGGGCACAACCAATCTGCGTATCTGGGCGCTGGATTCGAGCGGATGCGAAATGATCCACCGTTCCTCCGACAAGGGCATGGGCGGGCTGGCCACAAACGAATTTGAATCCGCGCTTCTCGAGCTGATCGCAGACCTGCTCGAGCCGGACATCAGAACGCCGGTGATCGTTTGCGGTATGGCCGGTTCGCGACAGGGCTGGGCGGAAGCACCTTACAAGACAACGCCCTGCACACCGCCTTCCCTGGAAGACGCGACCGTTGTCCATGCAGCCGATGCCCGTCTTGACGTACGCATCCTTCCGGGAATCAAGCAGCTCGACCCGACAGATGTCATGCGGGGCGAGGAGACCCAGATTTCCGGATTTCTTGCGGATAATCCGGGATATAGCGGAACGCTGTGTCTGCCCGGCACGCATACCAAATGGGTTGCGATCAGGGACGGTGTTGTCGAACACTTCAGGACATTCATGACCGGCGAAATGTTCGCGCTCCTGTCCAGTCGATCGGTTCTTCGCCACAGTCTGTCCGCGCGTGAGATCGATCACGATACCTTCGAGCAAGCTGTTGCGGACGCCGCTGAAAATCCTCAGGCAATTGCGGCGAGCCTCTTTGGCATACGGGCTGCCGGTCTGATCGCCGGCCTGACAGGGGAAGCTGCGAGAGGGCGCTTATCCGGCTACCTGATCGGTGCGGAGCTCGCCGCCGTCAGGGATAGTTTTGACCTTGCCGCGATCACGCTCCTTGGCAGTGATCAAATTTCCAAGGCGTATCAATCGGCGCTGGGTCGGCTCGGATACCGGGCGACACTCCTTAACGCGGAGACCATTACTCTGAACGGTCTCGTGCTTGCTTACTCTTCCTATTCCAAGGTTTCCTCATGAGCAGAAATCTGATCGCCATTCTACGAGGCCTGACACCCGCGGAAGCGCTCCCGGTCACCGAATGCCTTATTGAGGCAGGCATTACCTGGATCGAGGTGCCACTCAACTCCCCGGACGCCCTCACCAGTATTGACGCGATGGTCAGGGCCCATTCCGCCAACGCACGGATTGGAGCCGGAACCGTGTTGTCGCCAGAGCAGGTGCTACAGGTGAAAGCCGCAGGTGGCTCTCTGATCGTTTCGCCGGATTGCAATCCGGATGTTATCCTTGCGACCAAGGCCGAAGACATGTTGTCATATCCGGGCGTCATGACACCGAGCGAAGCATTCACCGCACTCCGCAACGGCGCAGACGGGCTGAAGTTTTTCCCGGCCTCTCTCATTGGTCCCGACGGTCTCAAGGCAATGCTGGCTGTTCTGCCCAAAGGCACCGCCACCTATGCCGTCGGTGGCGCCGGACCGGACAATTTCGGTGACTGGATCAAGGTCGGTACAACAGGCTTCGGCATTGGTACGGCTCTTTACAAGCCCGGGTTTTCAGTCGCGGAAATCAAGGAACGGGCCGAGAAAATAATCAGCGCCTATGATGCGGCAATGGAAGCACACGGATAGGGTTCATGAGCAACGTATTTGACGGGCGGCAATGCACGCTCGGTGAAGGACCGCTTTGGCATCCCGAACGCAGGCAACTCTACTGGTTCGACATCCTGAGCAGGCAATTGCTGACCCGGCAAAACGAGACTGAAACGTCGTGGCAATTCGACGAATATGTCTCGGCGGCCGGGTGGGTCAGTCGCACCGAAATTCTGATTGCTAGTGCAAGCAGGCTTTTCCTCTTTGATCTTGAAACCAAAGCCCGGACCAAGCTATGCGACCTTGAGGCAGACAATCCGGTAACACGGTCCAACGATGGCCGCGCGGATCCCAAAGGCGGGTTCTGGATTGGCACGATGGGAATTGAAGCCGAACAGGGTGCGGGTGCCATTTACCGGTTTTTCAAGGGTGAATTGCGCAGGCTCTATAGCGGGATCACGATTTCCAACGCGATCTGCTTTTCTCCGGACGGGACGACAGCCTACTTCGCTGATACCGCGACACAGGCGATCCAGCAGGTTTCACTGGACGAAGACGGGTGGCCCGCCGGAACCCCGACCTTGTTCGCAGATCTTTCCGGGGACGGTTACAATCCCGACGGTGCAGTGGTTGATTGCGAAGGTCATCTCTGGAATGCGCAGTGGGGGGCAAACCGCATCGCAAGATATGCCCCGAACGGAAACTTTGTCGAAGACATAACGGTCCAGGCCGCACAGGTCTCCTGCCCCGCCTTTGGCGGCACGGACCTTCAGACCCTGTTTGCAACGACAGCGGCCGAAGGCCTGGAAGGCATATGGGAAGGCAAGACATTCTTTGCCGAGACGACCGTCCGCGGACAGGCCGAACACCGCGTCATCCTCTAGGAAGTCACATGAAGCGCACGCTTGGAACCTGTTATTATCCGGAACACTGGCCGGAGGAAATGTGGGCCGCGGATGCGCGCCGCATGGCGGATGCCGGGCTGACCTGGGTTCGCATAGGTGAATTTGCCTGGTCGCGCCTGGAACCCTCCCCCGGCGATCTGCAGTTTGAATGGCTTGACCGTGCGATCGACGTACTCGGCCAGGCGGGGCTCAAGATCGTCCTGGGCACGCCAACTGCAACACCGCCAAGGTGGCTGGTGGCAAGACACCCCGGCATGCTTGCCGTTGATGCCGAGGGCCGTCCTCGCGGCTTCGGTTCGCGCCGTCACTATTGCTTCTCCCATGAAGGCTACCGGGAAGAATGCGACCGGATCGTCCAGCTTTTCTCGAAGCGATATGGCGGCAACACGCATGTTGCCGCCTGGCAGACCGACAATGAATACGGCTGCCATGACACGACGCTCTCCTATTCCGAAGCAGCTTGTGAGGCTTTCCGGGAGTGGCTTAAGGACAGGTACGGGTCAATCGAAGCCCTCAACCGGGCATGGGGCAACGTCTTCTGGTCGATGGAGTATGGCTCGTTTGACGAAATCGACTTGCCAAACCTGACGGTGACGGAACCGAACCCATCCCACGCGCTCGCGTTTCGCCGGTTTTCCTCCGACCAGGTTGCAAGCTTCAACAGGCGCCAGACGGATATCATCCGCACCCATTCGGATGCTCCGATCGGTCACAACTTCATGGGCCGGATTACTGAATTCGATCATTTCAAGGTTGGTGACGACCTCGATATCGCGACCTGGGACAGCTACCCGCTCGGCTTCCTGGAAGACCGGGTCGGCGCCGATGAAGCGCATCAGCGTGCTTTTGTCCGCCAGGGAGACCCGGATTTCCAGGCCTTCCATCACGACCTCTACCGGTCTGTCGGCAAGGGTCGGTGGTGGGTCATGGAACAGCAGCCTGGTCCCGTTAACTGGGCTCCCTACAACCCGGCACCACTGCCCGGCATGATGCGCCTGTGGGCGTGGGAAGCCTTCGCTCACGGAGCGGAGGCGGTCTGCTATTTCCGCTGGCGGCAGGCTCCGTTTGCCCAGGAACAGATGCATGCCGGAATGCTGCGTCCGGACAACGCCGACGCGCCTGCCTTGCTTGAAGCCAGACAGGTCGCGGAAGAACTACAGGATACGCCTGACGTTTTCATCGCGCAGTCCGAAATTGCCCTTATCTTCGATTTCGATGCAGATTTCGCCTGGGCGACCCAGCCGCATGGTGCCGGTCTCAACTATTTCCAGATCGTGTTCGACGCCTACAAGGCGTTGCGAAAACTGGGGCTTTCGGTCGATATCATCCGCGCTGAAACACGTGATTTCTCCGACTACAAAATCATTCTCGCCCCAGGCCTCATTTACATGCCGCACGATCTGAAGAGCGCATTGTCGGAAGTGGATGCCCACGTTGTTCTTGGGCCGCGAACAGCCGCGCGCACCGCAGATATGGTGATACCCGTCCCCTTGCCGCCGGACATGCCCGGTCTCGATGTCACCGTCTCATGCGTTGAAAGCGTTCGTCCAGACATGCCGATGCCATTGTTAGGTGGCGGCAATTTCATCGGCTACCGGGAAGAACTCGAAGGATCAGCGGACATTGTTCTGGAGATGGAAACGGGTCAGCCGGCTGCAATGCGGTCAGGCAACCTGACCTATGTTGGCGGCGTGTGTGACGAAACCGCCTGGACACGCCTTTTCAAAAACCTCTGCGCCGATGCGGGACTACCGACCATGCCCCTGACTGGCGGCGTGCGCTGCCGCGAGGCGGGTGATCTCAGGATCTGGACCAACTACGGTTCGGAACCTGCTGATACGCCGGCAGGCCGGATCGAGGCGGCCGGTGTGCTCTTTGAGGAACTATGAGAAGCGGCTCCATTTCAAGAGTACCGCTTCCGTGTGAACCCGAGTTTCAAGCCACTTCGCCATCCATGAGTTGCCGGATGATCGCGGTGTAATTGTCGACACCCTGCGCGCCGGTGATAAGGTGGCGCCGTTCGAAAACAACCGCCGGAACACCCTGGATGCCGTTCTGCGTCCAGAAGGTTTCTTCCTGGCGAACTGCGTCTGCATACCGGTTGTCTTCCAGAACATTGAGTGCTTCTGCCCGGTCAAGGCCGACACTTTCTGCAACATCCGCCAGCACCGTTTTGTCGTTCAAGTCTAGTCGCTTGGCAAAATAGGCTTCGAAAAGTGCCATCTTCAACGGATGTTCCTTGCCTTCATGCGCCGCCCAGTGCAGCAACTGATGCGCCTCGAACGTATTCACCATGCGCATGTCGTCCGTGAAGTTGAAATCAAAGCCGAGTTCTCTGCCGATTTCGGTCAGCCTGTCGCGCGCGCTCTGGGACTGCTCCTCCGTAGACCCGTATTTGCGCATGATATGTTCGCGCAGGTTTTCGCCATGGGCAGGCATTTCCGGATTGAGTTCGAACGGATGCCATTTGACTGCGGCCGTCACACCTGTTTGCTCGATCGCCTTTTCCAGCTGTTTGAAGCCGACGATGCACCAGGGACAGACAACATCGGAGACAATATCGATCTGCAGGGCATCTTCCACGTCGAGGTCTGAAATTTCGCTCATTGGGGATTCTTTCTTTTAGTGCACAGTCAAAGTGTGGCATCGCCCTTTGGCGGCGGGTTCCAGCCACGTTCGGTCCGTTCATGGCGATCGTCGCCTTGCTCGGCACGCATGATTTCGTAAAGCGTCTCGGAATGGGCACGCATGGCATCAATATAGGACTTGTCGACACCGCCATCGTTATAGTTTTCGCGTAATCCCTCCAGCATTTCACGATCGTGATTGCGGAAATTCTTCGCCCGGGTCCTCGCACGGAACGGGTGCGATCCAAGCTCGATCAACGCGCGGCGGCCAAGGGCCAGCGCTCCTTCGAAGAGTTCGCGCTCGGCACGGTGAGCCCCCGCCATTTCAAGTTCATAAACATGGTGGCGGTCTCTGGCCCGTGCAAGGATCCTGACCTTCGGATAGGTTTTGGCGACATGTTCGACCACCATGGTCTGCTTGTCCCGGTCATCGATCGCGGCGACGAACAGATCTGCTTCGCCGAGCCCGGCACCATGCAGAAGATCGGGCCGCGTTGCATCTCCGTAAAAGGTCCTCATGCCGATCCGGCCGAGGTTTTCAACCGTTTGCGGATCATGATCAAGGATGACAACATCGTAGCCACTCGTCAGCAGCAGCCGGGAGACGATCTGACCGAAACGTCCCATACCGGCCACAACCACCCGTCCCCTGCTATCGATCACATCCGGCTCACGCTCGGATTTCGAGACCGCTCTCGGGGCAACCACTTTCTCATAGAATATGAAAAGTGCAGGTGTGAGCAGCATGGTGATGGCGACAACCAGTGTCATCGTCTGCAGAAGGGTTTGCTCCAGGACACCGGCACCAGATGCGAATCCGAACAGCACGAATGCAAATTCGCCCGCCTGCGCCAGGCCAAGCGCAAACAGCCAGCGGTCCGCGCCCCTGAGCCTGAAAACCGTTCCAAGCGTGAACAGCAGTCCGAACTTTACCGCTATCAGGCCGATGGCCAGCCCGAAGATGGTTACGGGCGCGCCGAACAGCAGGTCGAAATCGATACCGGCACCAACCGTCAGGAAGAACAGGCCCAGAAGCAATCCCTTGAAGGGTTCGATGTCGCTTTCCAGTTCGTGGCGATAGTCGCTGTCGGACAGGACAACACCGGCCAGGAACGTGCCGAGCGCCGGTGACAGGCCGACAAAGTCCATCAGCAGGGCAATGCCGATCACAAGCAGCAGAGCCGTCGCGGTAAAGATTTCGCGCAGATGCGCTTCAGCGATGAACCGGAACACGGGCCTGAGCAAATGACGGCCGGCAAAGATGATCGCGGCAATAACTGCCAGAATGATCAATGCCTGGGCCCAGCCGGGAAGCGCCGCCAGCGCTTCCCCGCCATGTGCGGCTGCGTCACCGTGTTGGTCGCCGGCATGAGCCTCGGCTCCGCCGCTGTCTCCGTGAGCGCCTGCCAGGAGCGGCAGAATGGCCAGCATCGGAATGACGGCAATGTCCTGCGTCAGAAGAACCGAAAACGAACTCTGGCCACCTTGTGTTTTCATCCAGCCTTTTTCATTCAGCGTCTGCAGCACGATTGCCGTCGAGGAAAGCGCCAGGATCATGCCGAGCGCAACGGCGCTTTGCCAGGTGAGTCCCGCAACAAGACCGATGCCGGCAAAGACAGCTGTTGTTCCCACAACCTGGAGACCGCCCAGACCGATCAACTGCTGCCGCATTTTCCAGAGCATCGCCGGCTTAAGTTCCAGTCCGACGAGAAACAGCATCATGACCACACCGAACTCTGCAAAATGCTGCACTTCGGTGGTCTCGGACCCAACGACACCCAGCACCGGACCGATGACAACGCCGGCAATCAGGTATCCCAGAACGGATCCGAGCCCAAGCCTGTTAGCGACTGGAACGGCGATGACGGCCGCGCAAAGATAGACGAATGCATCGCTGAGCAACCCCATCAGCCGGCCTCCCCTTTCAAAATGAAGTCGTCGAGAACGTCGCCCAATAGCGTTGCCTTTGCCGCCCTTTGAAGATCGAACCGGTCTGCGACGAGAGCCTTGAGAAGGTCGTCATAGGCGTTTCGGTGCACATCAAGGCGATTGTCCTGAACCGCACGCCCTGCACCGAACATGACAAACGGTGCAAGATAACGCATGCCGCAGAGATCCGCTGTCTTTTCGAATGGTGCGAGCAGGCTTCTGAGATCCAGATGATTCATGCCGTCCGTTGAATAGGCATTCGGCTTTGCGCCTGTGGATATCGCATTCAGGAATGTCTTGCCGTCCAGGGCATGGCCATGAAGCCCGTAGGCAAAGCCGTGTTCGAGGACCAGGTCTTGCCACTCCTTCATGATCGCCGGTGCCGAGTACCAGTAGAGCGGATGCTGAAAGATGATGACGTCATGAGCGACCAGCCTGGACTGTTCCCTGTCGACGTCGATATCGAAATCCGGATATTCCGCATAGAGGTCGACGGCCGTGACGCCCTGAACCGCCTGTGCAGTTTCAAACAGTGGATAATTCACCTCTGACCTGTCCGGCCTTGGATGCGCGAAAAGAACCAGTACCTTGGCCAAGAAAACCCCCGCTCGTCCAGATGTCCCGGGCGGTTTCACCACCCGGTCTTGATGACAAACAAATTACCGCCCCATCGGGAGGCGGATCTCAAGGTCCGACTGGAAGAATGATCAGCAAGTCCTTCGATTGCCTGCTCATTCTTCCCGGCCCCGCGCCGCATCTCAAGAGGAGGATTGTGAACATTCAATCGATCCTGCCGGTCGCCTGAAATCCCTTCCGGCTTTTCCTGAGGTTACAGGAGCCGGCGACGCTCCGACAATCGTTTTGTCTTCCTCAAGCCGCCTGCAAGCATGCGGCAAGCACGACCGGGGTGCAAATGGATCCGTTCCGGGTTTGCCACCTGAATGACGACCGGTTTTTCAATCACCTGTCGAGAACACAGGGCGGCCGGCCGCAATTTGAACGTCGGACCCTGGGACCGGAGCAAAACCCGCCCCGGATCTCACAGGGTGCTGATCTGAACGCGGCTCCCGGTTTCGCCGGATTTCGCGATCGCGTGAATAACGGCCTCAAAGTGGAGCGCATCCTTGAAGGAAGGTATCGCCTGACGGTCTTCCACGATGGATCGAAGCAATTCGTGGACTTCGATCACCTTGAGGTCGTTGAAACCGAGCTGATGACCTGCCGCCGGCACGAATTGACCATAGGGAGGATGCGCCGGGCCGCTCAGCAGGGTCTTGAACCCCTGCTCCGCAAGCGGACCCCGGTTCTGGTAGAGACGCAGCTCGTTCATCCGTTCCTGGTCGAAGGTGATCATGCCTTCCGTGCCATGAACTTCAAACCCGATGTAACTCTTGCGTCCCCAGGCACTGCGGGACGTCGAAACGACGCCGTGTACGCCATTTTCGAATGTCAGCAGTGCGGACGCGATATCCTCGTTTTCCACTTCGCGACGCTCACTGGATCCTTCTCCCACCGGCCGCGTCGCATGAACGGTTTTGGTTTCCGCGACGAGGCTTTCGATTGGGCCGACGAGAGCGGCTGCCAGGGAAATCAGGTGGCATCCCAGATCGCCGAGCGTTCCAAGTCCCGCATCAGCCTTGGTTGCCCGCCAGGTCCATGCAAGTTCGGGATCAGCCTGATAGTCCTCGTCCACCATGCCCCGGAAATGAACCACTCGGCCGATCGCGCCATCGGCGATCAGTTTGCGCGCATGGGCAATCGCGGGATTGTGAAGATAGTTATAGCCCACGATTGTCCTGGAGCCGGAGCCTTCGGCAACCGTCAGCAGTGCCTTTGCATCCTCCAGCGTGAGGGCCATGGGCTTTTCAAGGTGCACATGCTTGCCCGCAGCCAGGGCCGCCAGGGCCATTTCCTTGTGCACCTTGTTGGGCGTTGTGATGCAGACGATATCGACATCGGGATCTGCGACGAGATCTCGCCAGTCGGCAGTTCCCCTGGCAAATCCGAACTGGCGCGCGAAACCGTCGGCCTTGTCGGACGGCACGTCGCACAAAACCTCCAGACGAAGGTCCGGCACATCGCCGAAGACAGCCTTTACCGACCCATAGGCCAGCGCATGACACTTGCCCATGAATCCTGTGCCGACAAGTCCGACGCCAAGACTTTTCATCGCATGATTCTCCCGTTTCTGCGACCAGTCTGACCCGATCGCCGTCGCCTTCGGCCAGAGGAAACGCGCAGCGCTTTCTCCGGACGATGACTGCTTGTTCCGATTGTTCAGGCCATCCGCCGGGACCGACCTGAGTGTCCGCCTCAGGATGAGGTCCGTATGCAGTTGACCTAAACTTCATCCAGCCCGACCGACCGCCGTTCTGCGACCGACTTCAGGGCCGCTTCTGCCAGAGCCAGAGCCTTGAGGCCATCTTCGCCTGACGGATACGGAGCAACCTTGTTTTCAATGGAATTGACAAAAGCGGCGATTTCCGCCGCATAGGCTTCGGTATAGCGTGTCATGAAGAAATCGTGCAGCGGCGGCCTCGCGTAACCTTCAGCCGTAGCGACCTCGATGCCGACCGGACGCTGGTTTTCCGCGGCAACCGCTCCTTTTGATCCATGCACTTCGATACGCTGGTCGTAGCCATACGTCGCCCGTCTGGAATTGGAAATTGAACACTGCTTGCCGGAGGCCGTCATCAGTACCACTGTCGCACTGTCATAATCACCCAGTTTTCCGATTTCCGGATCGACCAGGACGGACGCGGTCGCGTAGACCGTGGAGATCTCTTCGCCCAGCAGAAAACGGGCAATGTCGAAATCATGGATGGTCATGTCGCGGAAGATGCCGCCGGAGGACTGGATATAGGTTGGCGGAGGCGCCCCCGGGTCGCGGGAAATGATCTGGACCATCTCGACGTCTCCGATACGGCCCTCGTCGATTGCCTCGCGCACGGCCCGGAAGTGCGGATCGAACCGGCGGTTGAAGCCGAGCATCAACACCGCACCACACTCCTCGACCGTCTTGAGGCAGGACTTCGTGCGTTCCAGAGACAGGTCGATCGGCTTTTCACAGAAGATCGCCTTACCCGCGCGCGCGAATTGCTCGATCAGGTCCGCATGCATGTTCGTCGGCGTGCAGATGATGACCGCATCGACGTCGCCCGCCGCCGCTATCGCGTCTATCGTGCTCACACGGGCACCATGTTGTGCGGCAAGAGCATTGGCGGCTTCTTCAAAAGCATCGGCAACTGCCACCAGGTTGGCGCCATCCGTCGCACCGACAGCCTTTGCATGAACCTTTCCGATACGTCCGGCCCCAAGCAGGGCGACATTCACGGTCATGATGTTTCCTTTCAAGACTAAAGGGCACTGAATTGGCCCAAACGGCGGCTTGCCAATTTAGAATAAAAATTCCAAAATCACTTTCCACGGAATGTGTCAAGTCGGAAAAGAACAATACAATGAAAGATGCCAAGCAGGATACTGACGAATCTCGGTATGAGAACGGTTCAGCGCCCGACACGATAGATGCCTTTTTCAGTCGCCTTGGCAATACGGCCGATGATCTTCCGAAACGACTGAAACAGTTTGCGGATTTCATTGCAGCCAATCCCGACCGTGTTGCTGTTTCAACCGTAGCCGAATTGGCCGAGGGGGCCGATGTCCAACCCTCAGCTGTCATGCGTTTTTGCCAGGAAATGGGGTTCACGGGCTTTTCCCAGATGCAAAAGCTTTTCCGATCCGGTTATTCCCGGAAATGGCCGGACTACGCGACGCGCCTCGACAAACTGCGCGAACACGGCGCCGAATCTCCCTCCGCGCTGCTTGCGGAATTCGTCGAGGTCGGACGGGCGTCTCTTGAAAACCTGATGACCACCGTCGAACCGCGGTCTCTTCAACAGGCAGTGGATGTTTTGGCCCGTGCGGAAACGATCCATATGATCGGCTTTCGCCGCGCGTTTCCTGTCACGTCCTACCTTGCATATGCCTTTGAGAAAATGGATGTCCCCGCGGTCCTTCACTCCGGGCTTGCAAATATCAACATGGAGCATCTGATCAGACCCAATGACGCCGTGATTGCAGTGACGTTCGCCCCTTACACCCAGATGACACTCGACATCGTCGCAAGAGCTCGCGAAACCGGAGCGGATATCGTGGCGATCACCGACATGGTCACAAGTCCGCTTGCGCGCTTCAAGGCCATCCAGCTGCTCGTCTCCGATCTCGACGTCGGTGCGTTCCGTGCCTTGTCCGCAAGTCTCTCTCTTGCAATAACTTTGGCCGTCTCCGTGGGTGCGCAGCGCAACAGAATAAATTGATTTTGGAAAAAATGTGTTGCAATCAACAAATTTTAGAATTTATATTCCATTTGTGGTCGGGACCTCCCGATGCCACCTTTGATTTCTGAAATCGCGGACGGGAGACATGGTCCGCGGAAATTGTTCTGGGAGGAACGGATGAAGAAGACATTGTTTGCGCTGGCTGCAGCAGCTGTTGCATTTACGGGTTTTTCGGCTCCGGCTGTTGCTGAAGGGGAGCGTTTTGTTCTTGTCAGCCATGCGCCGGACAGCGACAGCTGGTGGAACACGATCAAGAACGGTCTTGCGCTTGCTGGAGAGCAGGTTGGGGTCGAGGTTGAGTATCGCAATCCGCCGACGGGTGACATTGCCGACATGGCGCGCATCATCGAGCAGACGGCTGCGTCCAACCCTGACGGTATCATCACCACGCTTGCCGATCCCGATGTTCTGAGCGGACCGATCCAGAATGCGGTTGCCAAGGGCATTCCTGTGATCATCATCAACTCCGGCACGCCCGAGCAGGCAGCCGAGGTTGGAGCGCTGATGTATGTCGGCCAGCCGGAATATGATGCTGGTCTGGCGGCTGGACAGCGCGCCAAGCGGGATGGTGTTGGTTCGTTCCTGTGTGTGAACCACGTTGTGTCGAACCCGGTTGTCGGCGAGCGCTGCCGCGGCTTTGCGGACGGTCTTGGCGTTGATCTTGGCGACAGCATGATCGACAGCGGCCAGGATCCGGCCGAGATCAAGAACAAGGTCAAGGCGTATCTGTCTGCCAATCCGGACGTGGACGCGATCCTGACCCTCGGCCCGACCTCCGCGGACCCGACCATCGGCGCTCTTCAGGACATCGGCAAGGCCGGCGAGATCTATTTCGGCACGTTCGACCTGGGCACAGAGATCGTCAAGGGCATCAAGGACGGCACCATACAGTGGGGCATTGACCAGCAGCCTTTCCTGCAGGCCTACCTGCCGGTGATCGTTCTTGCGAACTACCAGCGTTTTGGTGTTCTGCCGGGCAACAACATCAACTCCGGCCCGGGCTTCATCACCAAGGATGCCCTTGCCAAGGTTGAAGAGTTTGCCGGCGAGTATCGCTAGGAGCGTCTTGTGACCGCCGCGCGGCGGTCACCTGGAGAGGCGGCGCGCTGCCTCTCCGTTCAGGGCACGGGCCCGAACCGGAACGACCGCGTTTGCAGGTCCGTTTCCTGGGACAGCACACAAGAGACCGGGCTGGCGCTGTCCCGCCTTGTCGACCAACCCAGGACATAAAGGTCTTGCGGCAGGGCCGCAGTGAAGCGGCCGGCCACACGGCACGCAGGAGGAAATCCATGGCTGAGTCCCAACCGACCGCCGCGCCTCAAAAGGATGAACGCGTCCGCGAGATGTCATCCTTGCGCAAGGCCCTGATCCGTCCCGAGCTGGGCGCGATCTGCGGCACAATACTCGTTTTCGTGTTCTTTCTCAGTATTGCCAGCGACAGCGGCATGTTCGCGCCTGAAGGCATTTTCAACTGGGGCACGGTTTCCGCCCAGTTCGCCATCATCGCCGTCGGCGCCTGTCTGTTGATGATCGCGGGCGAGTTCGACCTGTCCGTCGGATCGATGATCGGCTTTTCCGGCATCATCATTGCCCTGATGAGCGTCCAGTGGGGCTTTCCCACCTGGTTTTCCATTCTGGTCGCCTTTGCCCTGGCGCTGGCCATCGGCGCCCTCAACGGCTATCTGGTGGTCAAGACCGGCCTGCCCTCCTTCATCGTCACCCTGGCCTTTTTGTACATCCTGCGCGGTCTGACGATCTTCATTGCCATTGCCACCACCCGCAAGACCATCATCGGCGGCGTCAAGGATGCGGCCGAGGGTGATCCGATCGCCTGGCTCTTCGGCGGCAAGGTCTTCAACTGGCTGTTCGTCTGGCTGGCAGATCTGGGCGTGGTCGGCAAGTTCGTTGCCGGTCCCAAGGCCGGACAGCCGGTGGTCGAGGGCATTCCGATGCTGATGATCTGGGCCCTGATCCTGATCATCTTCGGTCATTTCCTGTTGACCCGCACCAAGTTCGGCAACTGGATCTTCGCCTCTGGCGGCGATGCCCAGGCGGCCCGCTATGTCGGTGTGCCGGTCAACCGGGTCAAGATCTCGATGTTCATGTTCACCGCCTTCTGCGCCACCATCTTCGCCACCTGCCAGGTGATGGAGTTCGGCTCTGCGGCGGCCGACCGCGGTCTGCTCAAGGAATTCGAGGCCATCATCTCCGTCGTCATCGGAGGGGCACTGCTGACCGGCGGCTACGGCTCGGTCATCGGTGCCGCGCTCGGCGCCCTCATCTTCGGCGTCGTCCAGCAGGGTCTGTTCTTTGCCGGCGTCGAGAGCTCGCTCTTCCGCGTCTTCCTCGGCGTGATCCTGCTGCTCGCGGTGATCCTCAACACCTATATCCGCCGCATGATCACGGGAGAACGTTGACATGAGCGATGCACTGATCGAACTCGTCGACATCCAGAAGCACTTCGGCCCGGTCATCGCCCTCAACGGGGTCACCGTGTCGGTCAAGGCCGGAGAGTGCCACTGCCTTCTGGGCGACAACGGCGCGGGCAAGTCGACCTTCATCAAGACCATGTCCGGTGTCCACAAGCCGACCCATGGCAAGATCCGGATCGAAGGCAGGGAAGTAAACTTCGAAAGCCCCCGCGATGCCATGAACGCCGGCATCGCCACGGTCTACCAGGACCTGGCGATGATCCCGCTGATGTCGGTCACACGCAACTTCTGGATGGGACGCGAGCCGGAAAAGCGCATCGGCCCGCTCAAGTTCTTCGACTTCACCAGGGCCAACCAGGTCACCATGAGCGAAATGGCCAAGATGGGCATTCATCTGCGCTCGCCAGACCAGGCCGTCGGCACCCTGTCGGGCGGCGAACGACAGACCGTCGCCATCTCAAGGGCGGTCTATTTCGGCGCAAAGGTCCTCATCCTCGACGAGCCGACCTCCGCCCTCGGCGTCAGACAGACATCAAACGTGCTCGCAACCATCGACAAGGTCCGAAAAAAGGGCATCGGCGTTGTCTTCATAACTCACAACGTGCGACACGCAATGGCCGTCGGTGACCGATTTACGGTCCTCAACCGAGGAAAAACCCTCGGAACAGCAGAACGCGGAAACATACAGGCCGAGGAACTCCAGGAACTCATGGCTGGTGGACAGGAACTCGCTCAACTCGAGGGATCGCTCGGCGGAACTGTCTGAACGGATAAAAACTGACGGGATAAAGTCGTGACCAAACTCGATGTCATCACCATCGGCCGCTCCTCGGTCGATCTCTATGGGGCACAGGCCGGCGGCCGCTTGGAGGATATGGCATCCTTCAACAAGTATATCGGCGGTTCGCCCACCAACATGGCGACCGGGACGGCACGTCTCGGCCTGAAATCGGGACTGATTACCCGGGTTGGCGATGAACACATGGGGCGCTTTATCCGCGAAGAACTGGAGCGGCACGGCGTGGAAACACGTGGTGTCGTTACCGACAGGGAGCGTCTGACAGCCCTGGTTCTGCTCGGCATTCGGGACCAGGAACAGTTTCCGCTCATTTTCTATCGCGAGAACTGCGCCGACATGGCCCTGTGCGAAGATGATATCGATCCGCAGTTCATTGCCTCTGCAAAAGCCGTCGTGGCAACGGGAACCCATCTGAGTCATCCGCAAACCGAAGCGGCGGTTACGAAAGCCCTGACACTCGCCCGCGATGGTGGTGGCCGGACAGCGCTCGACATCGACTATCGGCCCAATCTGTGGGGACTTTCCGGGCATGGTGACGGTGAGAACCGTTTCATTGCGTCCGCCAAGGTCACTGAGAAACTGCAAGGAACATTGCACCTCTTCGACCTGATCGTCGGCACGGAGGAGGAATTCCACATTGCCGGTGGTACGACCGACACTGTTCAGGCCCTCCGGAACGTGCGCAAGGTGTCCGGGGCAACACTTGTCTGCAAACGCGGCCCCATGGGAGCCACCGCATTCGAGGGCGAAATCCCCGATAGTCTCGATGATGGTATTTCCGGTCCCGGTTTCCCCATTGAAGTCTTCAATGTCCTGGGCGCTGGCGACGGCTTCATGTCAGGCCTTCTGAGAGGCTGGATAAAAGGTGAGGACTGGGTCACCAGCCTGACCTACGCCAATGCCTGTGGCGCCTTTGCGGTCTCCCGACACGGCTGCACGCCGGCATATCCGAGTTGGGAAGAACTCCAGTTTTTCCTGAAACGCGGCGTAAAGACGAAAGCGCTGCGCAAGGACCCGGAACTGGATCAGATCCACTGGTCGACCAACCGGCAATTTTCCCATGGGGGTGACTGGTCGACAATGCGCGTGTTTGCCTTCGATCACCGTATCCAGATCGAACAGATGGCGGATGAGGCAGGCGTCACCCATGAGCACATCGGATTTTTCAAGAACCTGTGTCTGGACGCGGCACTCAAGGTTGCAGACGACCGGACAGGCTACGGCATCCTTTGCGACAGCCGTCACGGCCGAGACGCGCTTTACCGGGCCGCCGGAACCGGGTTGTGGATCGGTCACCCGGTGGAATGGCCGGCATCGCGGCCACTCACCCTGGAACCCGAAATCGGTCCGGATTTCGGCGGCCTGGCGGAATGGCCCACCGAACACGTGGTGAAAGTGCTGTGTTTCTATCACCCGGACGATTCCGAAGAGATGAGAACCGAACAGGAAGATATCCTGAAGCGACTGTTCGCTTCCTGTCGGCGCAACCGCCTCGAGTTGCTGCTGGAAGTGATCCCGTCAAAGGTCGGCGCAATCGACCATGACACGACTGCGACAATCATCCGGCGCATGTACGAGATCGGCATCTATCCCGACTGGTGGAAACTCGAACCCATGACCTCAAAAGAGGCGTGGTCGAAGGCCTGCGCAGCGATCACCGACAACGATCCCCACACACGGGGCATTGTTGTTCTTGGTCTCGATGCACCTGAAGATCAGCTGGCGGCAAGCTTTGCCCAAGCTGCTCAGTTCCAACTCGTGAAGGGGTTCGCGGTTGGCCGCACGATCTTTGCCGATGCTGCCCGCAAATGGCTTGCGAACGGGATGACAAATGAAGAAGCTGTCGCGGATATGAGCAGTCGCTATGAACGGCTTTGCCACATCTGGGACGAAGCACGCAGCAAAGCGCGGCTGAACGAACCTCGAGGAATTAACGAATGAGCACGATCCGCCTCACCGCCGCACAGGCGATGGTCCGTTACCTGGCGGCGCAGATGACTGAGGACGGCAACCGTTTCATTGACGGCGTCTGGGCCATTTTCGGCCACGGCAATGTCGCTGGCCTTGGAGAGGCGCTTGAACAGGCGGGCAATGCGCTGCCCACCTGGCGCGGTCAGAACGAGCAGACAATGGCTCATACGGCGATCGCCTATGCCAAGGCCAACAAGCGGACCCGCGCAATGGCCGTCACGTCCTCCATCGGCCCGGGAGCGACCAACCTTGTCACCGCAGCAGCTCTCGCCCATGTCAATCGACTTCCCCTGCTCCTGATTCCCGGTGACGTCTTTGCAAACCGCGCTCCGGACCCGGTTCTGCAACAGGTGGAGGACTTTGACGACGGTACGGTGTCGGCGAATGACTGTTTCCGTCCCGTGTCGCGTTACTTCGACAGGATCAGTCGACCTGAACACCTGCTGACGGCCTTGCCGCGCGCGTTTCAGGTCATGACCGATCCTGCCAATTGCGGACCGGTCACACTTGCATTCTGTCAGGACACCCAGGCCGAGGCATTCGACTACCCGGAGAGCTTCTTCGAGCCGAAGGTCTGGCGCATTCGGCGCCCGGAGCCTGACAGCCGTGATATCGACGACGTCGCAGCGATGATCAAGGCTGCGGACAATCCGGTCCTGATATGCGGTGGCGGTGTTGTCTATTCGCAGGCAGAAGAGACGCTCGCGGATTTCGCAACCCGGCACGGCATTCCGGTCCTGGAGACCCAGGCCGGCAAATCCGCTCTTGCCCAGTCCCATCCGATGAACTTCGGCGCCGCCGGTGTCGATGGCGCCAAGTGCGCCAACAAGCTGGCCGAGGTTGCCGATCTAGTCATCGGTATCGGTACGCGCTTTCAGGATTTCACCACCGGATCCTGGGCCTTGTTCAAGAACTCCGGCCGCAAACTGGTATCCATCAACGTAAAGGGCTATGACGCCGGCAAGCATGGAGCTACCGGCGTTGTTGGAGATGCCAAGGCCGCGCTTGAGAAGATCTCCAGTGCGCTCGGAGATTACACCAGCGGAGCCTTCGACCCGCAATCCCGTCTCGACTGGCTCGCAAGGGTCGATGCCCATTGCAGCGCCCGCGCAAATGTCCCGGAAGACTATCTTCCACTTGATGCGGAAGTCATCGGTGCTGTCCAGCGCTCCGCAACGCACAAGACCATCGCCATGTGCGCCGCCGGCACCATGCCGGGAGCGCTCAAGCTGCTGTGGCAGGCGACGCAGGGCGGTTACCACATGGAGTATGGTTACTCCTGCATGGGATATGAGATTGCCGGAGCCCTGGGTATCAAACTGGCGCAGCCGGACCGGGATGTTGTCTGTTTTGTCGGAGACGGCTCCTACATGATGGCCAATTCCGAACTCGCCACTGCGGTCATGCGCCGGGTCCCTTTTACGGTCGTTCTTACCGACAACCGGGGTTATGGCTGCATAAACCGGCTTCAAATGGGCACCGGTGGAGAGCAGTTCAACAATCTTTATCAGAACTGCAATGTCGAAGTTCAGCCGGATATCGACTTTGTCGCCCATGCTGCTTCCATGGGTGCGCACGCCGTCAAGGCACGGGACATTGCGGATCTGGAAGCCCAGATTCTGGCCTCCCGTGACCGGGGGATCCCGACCGTCATCGTTATCGACACCGATCCGATGCATGGCCCGGGTGAAGCCGGTGGTGGCCACTGGTGGGATGTTGCAATTCCCGAGGTCTCTTCCCGCGAGGCGGTCAGGACCGCGCGCGAAGGTTATGTGGCGGCGCTGAAGCATCAGCGCGCCGCGGATTAATTTTCTTCAGGACAAAACGCATGATCCAATACGGCACCAACCCGATCGCCTGGGCAAATGACGACGACCAGAGCCTCGGCGCACACATCCCGACCGAACAGATACTTGCCGAGGCTTCTGAAATCGGTTTCGATGGCATCGAAAACGGTCACCGCTGGCCCGATGACAAGGAGGAGCTGAAACAGCTTCTCGGCAATCATGGCCTGAAATTCGTGTCCGGCTGGTATTCCCTTAACCTCCTTACCCAGTCGGTCGAGGACGAAAAGAAAGCGATCCAGCCGCATCTGGACAAGTTGAAGCACAATGGCTGCAGGGTTTGCATTGCGTGTGAGACCTCCAACACCATCCAGGCCGCTGAGGTCGATATCTCCACGAGCCCGGTCCTCAGCGAAACCGGGATGAAGGTCTTTGGCGCCAAGATGGAGGAATTGGCTGAATTTTGCGCAGGCCAGGGCATCGATCTCGTCTATCACCACCACATGGGCACCGTCGTCGAGACTCCCGACGAAATCGACGCCTTCATGGCGGCAACCGGCCCGGCAAAAAATTGCTGTTCGACGCCGGCCATTGTTACTTCGGCAGCATGGGTGAAGATCCCGCATTGATCCTGGAAAAGTACATTGACAGGGTCAGGCATTTTCACGCCAAGAATGTTCGCCCGAGCGTCATGAAGGACATCCGAAGTAAAGGTAAGTCCTTCATGGACGGAGTTCGTGCCGGAGTTTTCACGGTGCCGGGAGACAAAGAAGGCGGCATCGATTTCACGCCTCTCCTGAAAATCCTGAAAGACGCTGGCTACGCGGGCTGGATCGTGATTGAAGCCGAACAGGATCCGGTTGCCCGCAATCCATTCCATTACCAGAACCTCGGTCTGAAAACGCTCAAGACCGCAGCACGGGAGGTAGACCTGACATGAGTGAACTTCTGCGCAAGCCAGCCGGAAACGGAGGCAAGGTTCACGACATCACGATCGAAAACGCCAAAGGCCCCAAGTCGTCCGACTGGGGATATGTCGGTTTCGGTCTGTATCGGCTGAAAGCCGGCGAAAACGTTGGCGAACGAACCGGTGATCTGGAAGTGATCCTGGTCATGGTGGAAGGCAAGGCATCCATTTCCGCCGGTGGAAAGGACCTCGGCGAACAGGGCGAACGCATGAACGTGTTCGAACAATTGCCGCCGCACAGTGTCTATGTTCCAAGCGGCACCGATTGGTCGGCAACAGCCACGACCGATTGCACCATTGGCGTCTGTACAGCTCCGGGAAAAGGTGGCCACGAGGCACGGGTTCTGCCGGTTCCCGAAAAGGTCACGCGCGGCAAGGGTGCAAACACCCGTTACATCTTCCCGATCGCAATGGAAGAGACAGATGTCGCCGACAGTCTCCTGGTCACCGAAGTCTTCACGCCGTCCGGCAACTGGTCGTCCTATCCACCGCACCGGCATGACGAAGACAACTATCCGGACATGACCTATCTGGAGGAAACCTACTATCACCGGCTCAATCCGGATCAGGGCTATGGACACCAGCGCGTCTTTACCGAAGACGGTTCCCTGGATGAGACGATCTCAATGAACAGTCACGACGTCGTTCTCGTTCCCAAAGGACACCACCCCTGCGGCGCACCCTACGGATACGAGATGTACTATCTCAACGTCATGGCAGGACCAATGCGCAAGTGGCGCTTCAAGAATCACCCGGACCACGACTGGATTGCGCAAAGAGACGCGGGCTGAAAGCGCTCCACCGAGAACTCAGTACTGTCCCGGACTTGATCCGGGACCGCCTGAAAACAAGGTGATTGGCAGCCAGGATCAAGCCCTGGGCATTGCGTTCGAACGGCAGTCATTTCAGGTGGCTGAAGCTAAGCCGCTTCGAAACAATCCACCAGCGCACCGCGATGCTGGATGACTGTTCCGGCAAGCCGTGCCCCGGCGTCGACACTTGCCCCGACATTGCCACTGGTCAGATATTCGGCAAGGAAAGCCGCATTGAAACTGTCGCCCGCCGCGGTGGTGTCGACAATGTCCAAAACGGGTTTGGGCTGGAAAGCCTGCCTGTCTTCCCTTGAGGCGCAGACAACTTCCTCGGGACCATTCTTGACTACGACCATGCCGGCACCTGCCGCCAGATACCGGTCTGCACTCACGTCGGCAGTTGTATCCCCGAAATGCGCAAGTTCATCTTCAAAAGACGGCATGACCAGGTCGCACAAGCCGGCGGCCTTCGTCACGCAGGCGCGCATGATGTCTGCACTCTCCCACAGACGTGGCCTGAGATTGGGATCAAAAGCCGTCTTTGCACCGGCCAGCCGCGCTTCCTTCAGGGCGGCAAAGAAGGTTTCCCGGTCCTCCTCCGGCATGATCGCCAGTGTGATCCCGCTGAAATAGATCAGGTCGACCCCGCCGATGGCAGAGCGAAGATGATTGCCGTCGGCAGCAAGGCAACGCGCAGCGGACTGGGTGCGCCAATAGGCAAAGCTGCGTTCCCCCTCTTTCAGCTGTATCATGTAGAGGCCGACCGTCCTGTCATCCAGTCTGCGAACCCGGTCGACATCGATGCCGGACTGTTTGAGAAAACCAAGCATCTGCTCGGACACCTGATCCTGGCCGACCGCGGTGAGGTAGCCGACATTCCAACTGTCCGGAAGGCACTTGCGCGTGTACCACGCGGTGTTCAAGGTGTCCCCGGCAAACCCCATCGAAAAGGTGCCATTGCCGGTTGGAGCCATCTCAACCATACACTCGCCGACGGCCAGAAACGTTTTAGACACAAGTTCCTCCCCAGGAATCACCACGGTGCTACGGGCACGTAAATCGCTGTTTTCCGCGATTTAAATCCATTTAAATTCGGCTTAAGTTAATATCACGAATGCTGAACGCGTCAATCGCCTTTCCCATCAGACTTTAGACAGGTCCGGTGATTGACGCGCTTTTGAAATCACTTTCAGGGGTAAGGTGCCGGAAATTGGCTTCACGTCGGGACGAGCGGTGTCACTTGATTCCGGCGCGCATGAAGCTTTGAACAAACTGGCGCTGGAACAACAGGAAGGCAATCAGCAACGGCCCCGATGTCATCAGGGTGGCCGCGTTGATCACGGACCATTCGATGCCACTGTCGATCGCCGAGAAAATACTGAGACCGACGGTCACGGGCCGCGTTTCGACTGAATTGGTCACGATCAGTGGCCATAGGAAATTGTTCCAATGGTGGCTGACAGACACCAAGCCATAGGCAAGATAAGTCGGCTTGGCGAGCGGAATATAGACTTTCCAGAGGACACCGAGGAAGGACGCTCCTTCTATGCGAGCGGCCTCGTCCAGTTCCTTGGGAATTGTCATGAACGTCTGACGCAACAGAAAGATGCCGAAGCCGGAAGCGATATACGGCAAGGCGATCGCAGGGATGGTATCGACCAGATTGAGAAGCCTCATGGTCTTGTAGTTCTCGACCATCAGGATGTCGGGCATCACCAGAAGCTGAAGCAGCACAAGGGCGAACAGGATATTGCGACCGGGAAACTCGAACCGTGCAAACGCAAAGGCGGCCAACGTGCACAGAAAAAACTGCCCGGCAAGGATCATCGTCACCAGAATGAAGGTGTTCAGGAAATAGCGGGCAAAGGGGGCCGCATTCCAGGCCTTGGAGAAATTCTCCAGCGTCAGGGGTGCGAACAATTCAAACCGCGCCTCGTAGGCAGCGGGATGGAAGGCAGTCCAGACAGCATAGGCAAGCGGCAGCACCCAGATAAGCGCCAGTGCCCAGGCGGCACATGTGTTGAGAAGACGATCGAACATCTCCGAGGTGCCGGTCATTTGTAGTGCACCTTCCTGTCGAAGAAGAAGAACTGGCCGATGGCCAGCAGAGACAGAAGCGCAAGCAGCGCAACCGTCAGCGTGGCTCCATAAGCTGTTTCCCAGAAGCGGAATGCCACTTCGTAAATGTAAAACAGCAGGAGCGCCGAAGCGTTGTCCGGCCCGCCGTCCGTCAGGATGAAGATGTGATCAACCAGTCGGAAGGAGTTGATTACCGCGTTTACGCAGACAAACAGGGTCGTTGGCATCAACAGCGGAAACGTTATGCGCCAGAAGATCGTCCAGCGCCCGGCCCCTTCTATCTGCGCCGCTTCCTTGAGCGAGACCGGGATCGCCTGAAGCGCCGCCAGGTAGAAGATCATGAAGAACCCGGCTTCCTTCCAGACGGTCACCACGATGATGGCATTGAGGGCAGTGTCGGGATTGCCAAGATAGTTGCTTGCGGGCCAACCGAAAAGAAATCCGGTGATCTGGTCGAACAGTCCGAAGCCGGGCGTATAAAAAAACAGCCAGATATTGGCAACGGCAATCAACGGCAGGACTGTGGGAGTGAAATAGGCCATGCGCACAAAGCCGCGCCCCATCAGTTTCTCGTTGACCCACAAAGCCATCACGATGGCCAATCCGACGGAAGCCGGAATTGTACCGATCGCGAACCAGAGATTGTTCCAGAGTACTTTCCAGAAGACGGGATCGTTGACCATGCGGTCGTAATTTTCGAGGCCGATGAACTTCGCCGACCTGCGGCCGCGTGGCGTCGAAAAGAAGCTGTTGATCAGCGTCGTGATTGCCGGAATGTGGGTGAAGGCGAACAGGAACACCAATGCCGGCAAGAGCAACAGCCATCCGTGGATCCAGTCCCGCTTCAATTTGAGTGCCCGCATCTTCATCACATTTCAAAAATTCTTGACATACGCCCTGGTCCGCCTTCGCGTGTCACCGACCCCGGCAAATCCTGATTGAAAGAAGGAACAGGGCACCGGCATGAGTGCTGATGCCCCGATCCATGACAATTCAGCGATACTCGGCGAGGATCTTGTCAGCCTGCTCCTGGGCTTCTTTCAATGCGGTCGCAGGGTCTTTCTTACCGGTGATCGCGGAAGCCAGGGCATCGTTGAAGAGACCCGTGACACGCTGGTTCTGGTAAGTCGACAGTTCGGCCTTGGCGAACTCAAGCTGATCCCGGGCAACCAGAGCCGGTGCGAATTCGGCCGTGTAGGCTTTCATCGTTTCGGTATCCCAGGTTTCCGCGCGCGGCGCGACATAACCGGTCGCAATGGTCCACTTCGCGGCCTGTTCCGGAGCGGTGATCCACTTGACGAATTCAACAGCCGCCTTCGACTGTTCATCGGATGCACCCTTGAACAGGTAGAAATTGCCACCGCCTGTCGGTGCCCCGCGGGTCTCCTTCGCGGGCAGCATGGCTACACCGAAGTCGAATGGCGCGTTGCTGCGCACATTGGTCAAGTTACCGGTCGAAGTCCACATCATGGCCGTCTGACCTTCAAAGAAGGCCTTCGGAGTTGCCCCCCATTCGATGATGCCCGGCGCCATCACTTCATTTTTCGTGCTCAGGTCGACAAGGAACTGCAGAGCCTCGACAACTTTCGGGTCATCGAAATTGGTCTTGTTGCCGTCTGCATTGGCGAGGATCGCCCCGTTTTCGATGGCAAGACCCTGGAACAGCCAGTAGGGGAAACCGGAAGACGGAATACGCACGCCCCACTGCGTGACATTTCCACTTGCATCCCTCTTGGTCAGTTTCTTGCCGAAATCAACCATCTCGTCCCAGGTTTCAGGCGCGACATCCGGATCAAGTCCGGCTTCCTTGAAAGCTTCCTTGTTCCAGTAGAGCACCGGCGTCGAGCGCTGGAACGGAATGCCATAGGTCTTGCCACCGGTCTGGCTGTTTTCCATGAAGGCAGGATAAAAACCTTCAACCCACTTCTTGTCTTCATCGGTGGTGAGATAGTCGTCGAAAGGAATGATCAGGTCTTCGTCGATCAGGGTGAACATGTCGACGGACAGGATGACCGAAAGCTGCGGGGGATTGCCACCGCGCGATGCGGTGATCGCCTTGGCCACGGTATCCTGGTAGGAACCGGCGTAGACAGCATCGATGTTCACACCCGGATTCTGAGCGATATATCCGTTCGTCAGTTCCTGGATGGTTTCGGCGGCCTTACCGCCAACAGCGACCGGGAAATAAAATTGCAGATCAACAGCCTGAGCGGACGCCCAGGTGCTGAAGGAAAGAGCCGTTGCAGCAACGGCTTTCAGGAAAGTTGACTTCAACATCTGTTTACTTCCTAAGGTTTGAACATCCGCAACAAGGCGGCTGGTCTACGCGGGCGCGCGCAGTCGGTCAGGAACGCAACAGCGTTCCGAATTCTGAAACGAGATCGTCCCGGCGTCGACCGGTGTCGGCGTCAAAGACGTGAAGCGCGTCGGGCTCGAAACCCAATTCGATGGATTGACCCGGTGTCACCCGGCGCGTTGTGGGCAACCGCACCTGAAACGAGGTTTCAGCAACGACACAATCTGCGAGAATATCGGCGCCTAGATACTCGACGGCTCTGACGGATGCTGAAACGGGACCGCTGTCCTGAAGGTGCATGGCTTCCGGACGAACACCGAGCTGGAAATCCGGCGCGGTGCAGAGTTTTTTGAATGCGTTTGCCGGAAAGAGGTTCATTGGCGGAGTTCCGATAAACCGGGCCGCAAACGGGCTGGCCGGCTTTTCGTAGAGCTCCCGGGGCGCCGCCGCCTGTTCCAGCCGGCCCTTGTTCATGAGAACGACCTGATCGGCCATGGTGATCGCTTCGACCTGATCGTGAGTGACGTAGACCATGGTGAAGCCCAGCTGCTGCTGAAGGGACCTGATTTCGAGTCGCATTTCATGCCGGAGCTTGGCGTCGAGATTCGAAAGCGGTTCATCCATGAGGCAGATCGGTTTTTCGCCGATAATCGCCCGGCCGAGTGCAACACGCTGTTGCTGCCCGCCCGAGAGCTGCCCCGGCTTGCGCTCGAGCAATTGCGACAGGCCGAGAAGGTCTGCAACCTTTTTCAGCCGCGTGTCACGCTCGGTGCGGTTCATGCGCCGGACCTTCAGGCCGAAAATAATGTTTTCCGCAACGCTCAAATGCGGAAACAGCGCATAGGACTGGAAAACCATGGACAGGTCGCGCTTGGAGGACGGCCTGCCGGTAACGTCATTTCCGCCAATCAGGATCTGCCCGCCGCTCACACTCTCAAGACCGGCGATCATTCGCAGGGTGGTAGATTTTCCACACCCGGAAGGACCAAGCAACGCCGTGAACGATCCGGCCGGGATCTCGATTGACAGCGCATCGACTGCAATCGTTTCACCCCAGACGCGGGAAACGTTTTCAAGGCCGATCGGCTTGCCGGAACTTGATAGTCGCTCGGTCACCATCACAAGCCACTCCCTTCACCCGCAACGATAAATTCGGTCGCTTCGCCTTCGAGGCTTGCCAAGAATTCCCCGGGCACGGGTCCGTCGGTAAAAATTGCGTCAACATCTTTGAGCTGCCCGCCGCGAACATGTGCACCACGGCCGAATTTGCTGTGATCCAGAACAAGGAAGGACTTTCGGCAGTTTGCCAGGATCGACTGTCTGGCGGCGACTTCGTCCTCATGAAAGTCCAGCAGAGTTCCGTCTTCATCGACGCCTGCCACACCGAATATACCGACATCGACCTTGTAGTTGGAGAAAAACGCCTGCGCCGCAGACCCAAGGATATCCCTGTCACCGTGACGCAGACGGCCGCCGGCGATGGTTACCTGAAAGGATGGATTGCTCGAGGCCGTGAAGGCGACATTCAGATTGTTCGTGAATATCGCAAGTTTTTCATGACCGGTCAGTGCCTGCATGACGATCTCCGGTGTCGTACCAATCGAAAATGCAAGCGACTGATTGTTCTCGATCCTTCCGGCAACCTTCTCTGCAATCAACTGTTTTTCAGGATGATTCAGTATCTGTCGCGTAGAGTAGTGAATATTGGAGGCCGGAGCCGGAGGCTCGACACCGCCGTGTGTCCGACGCAACACTCCAAGTTCACACAATCCGTTGACGTCCCTCCGGATGGTCTGGGTCGTCACTTCGAAACGGTCGGCAAGCTCTTCGACCGACGCAAAGCCCGCTTTCTGCACGAGATCTGCGATTTCCGCCTGACGTTTTGAAATGTCAACTTGCCCAAGCATATGCCTTCGACCCGATATCTGCTGACCGCCACGACTGGAATAGAGAGCGGATGAACTGCAAGCACTTCGCGTTGACTCGAAAACAATCAACCTCGAAGCGCGATAAATCATTTTCATATGAACATTATTCGACGTTCATATGAAAATGATATGACATTTTTGACGTCTCGCGAACCGTCAGTCTGAAATTTTAATGAAAACGGAACCGTTGCAGGGACTTAAAACAGAGTCTGCAAGGGTGGTTGAAGGAGTTTACGGGAAAAGACTGGTCGGCAAATGTTGAAACAATGAATTTCAGCTTCTTTTGCCGTCATCTGCCAACCGATGATTTCCGGCATTTCCACATGGCGACCGAAAATGATCTTTGTCGCCCGGACTTGTGCCGAAAGCGAAGATTGGCGCCATGCCTGCTCGGGTACTCACAGGCTCCGCGCTGCACACAGTTTGCCTTGTTCCCGTCCTTGAGGTCCTCGACAAAATGGGATGCCCCTGGTTACACACCGGGGAACGGCTGGCAGGCCACCGTTCAAGCCGGCCAGCGGTTGTTTGCAAAGACCGGATACCCGAACAAATCTATCCCTCCGGGAGAGAGGGATAAATGCGAAGGTTCTTCAGTGCTTGCAATCGGTTCGCTCCAGCCTGTCGGCTCGCCGCCTTCACCGATACAACAAGGATCGCCCGTCCCCGTCGAAAAGGTGCAGTTTTTCCGGCACCGAGTTCAGTCGGATATTTGTGCCTTTGGCGACGCGGTGAATTCCCGGAAGCTTGGCGACCAGACCAGGTTCGCCGTTTTGTGACCTGAAGTAGAGAACCGTGGTCTCGCCCAGCGCTTCCACCATGTCTACGTGTGCGGAAACGAGGTAGTCGTCGCTCTCCGTAACTGTGAGGTCTTCGGGTCGAACGCCGAGCTTGAATGTGCCGCCCACATCACCGTCGACCGATGCAATGGGGACATCCGCATGCCCACCGTCGGCCATTTTCACAGATGTGGTGTCACCGGTTGCCGTCACCTTCGCTTCGATCAGGTTCATCGCCGGTGACCCGATGAACTGGGCGACGAAGGTGTTTGCCGGCCGTTCATAAAGATCCAGTGGCGCACCGAATTGCTCGACATTGCCTCCATGCAGCACCACGATCCGGCTCGCGAGTGTCATCGCTTCCACCTGGTCATGAGTGACGTAGACCATCGTGCTTTCCGGCATGCTCTCCTTGAGTTGCGCGATTTCGATCCGGGTTGCGACCCGCAGGGCGGCATCCAGGTTGGAAAGCGGTTCGTCAAACAGAAACACCTTCGGATCCCGTACGATGGATCGACCGATGGCAACCCGCTGACGCTGCCCGCCGGAGAGAGCCTTCGGCAGGCGGTCGAGATATTCGGTCAACTGAAGCGTTTCTGCCGCATTCTTGACCGCCTCGTCGATCTCCTCCTTGGACTTGCGCGCGAGTTTCAGCGCAAAGGCCATGTTGTCGTAGACGGTCATATGCGGATAGAGCGCATAGGACTGGAACACCATGGCGATGCCGCGTTGCGCCGGCGGTACGTCGTTGACCACGACATCATCGATTTCAAGCGTACCACCGGTGATCTTTTCAAGTCCGGCAATCATGCGGAGCAACGTCGACTTGCCGCAGCCCGACGGGCCGACAAATACAATCAGTTCGCCCTGTTCGATTTCCAGGTTGATGTCACGCAGAACTTCGATTTCACCGTAGGACTTGCAGACGTCTTTCAAGGACAAGGAGGTCATGTCGGCTGCTCTCCAAAAGGTTTCTTGTTCATGTTATTTCACCGATCCGGCTAGCAGGCCGCGGACCAGATACCGTTGCATTGCAAAGAACACGGCAAGCGGAACGGCTATCGAAACGAAGGCGGCGGTTGCCAGGATTTCCCAGTTGCCGCCGCGCGTACCGAGCAGCTCAACGATCTGGTTGGTCATGACGGTTGTCGAACCCGTCGCATCGATCAGGAACACCTTGGCCACCAGGAGATCGTTCCATGTCCACAGGAACTGGAAGATCGCGAATGACGCCAGGGCCGGGAAACTGAGAGGCAGGATGATCCGGGTGAAGATCTGGAAATCGGTCGCGCCGTCCACCTTGGCATTTTCAATGATATCCCGGGGCAGTCCAACCATGTAGTTCCTGAGAAGATAGACCGCGAGCGGCATGCCGAAGGCCGTATGGGCAAGCCAAACCCCCAGATACCCTTTCCCGATACCAATTCCCAAATGCAGCCTCAGGAGAGGTATTAGTGCAAGCTGGAGCGGTACGACCAGAAACCCGACCACGGCCGCAATCAGCAAGGCTCGACCGGGAAATTCCATCCAGGCAAGCGCGTAGGCAGCAAACGCGGCAACAACGATCGGAATGATGGTTGCTGGGATCGTCACCGTCAGCGTGTTGAAGAAGGCCTTGGCCATGTTGTCCTGGCCGGATCCGGAAAACAGGATCGTGGTATAGTTGCCAAGCGTGAATTCAGGCGGCACGGTTGCGGTGATGAAGATCCGTTGGCCCCGCCCGGAAAGTTGCTTGTCATTGCCGCGCCAGACATAACTGCCGTCAGCCTGAAGGGTCACGCTTTCACCATCCTTCATCTCCGCGGTTTCACCGGGTTGATAGGCGGAGACATTGCGGGAAGACACCCCCCAGGAGCGGATGTCCCGAGGGTCACCCTCGAAAATATTCCCCTTGACGACGAACATGTCGCCGTCTGCCACCCGATTGTCGTCCGGATCGGCAGCCCGATAGACTTCGTTCTGTTCCGCAGGAAACAGCGAGGCCCACCAGCCGGAACTCGAAATCTGGTCAGCGGTCCGGAATGACGATACGAACAGGCCGATCGTCGGAAACAACCAGAGCAGCACAAGCAGGGCGACCGAGATATGGACTGCCCATGTCAAAGCGGATTTTTTGCCGGCAATGCTGGCCATCACTTCATCTCCTTCCGGGCGTTGTAGACGTTCCAGACGAGGATTGGCGTCACAAGCAGCATGATGACGATCGCGCTCGCCGAACCGATGCCCCAGTCATTTGCGCGAAACAGCTTGTCGTACATGTAGTTGGCCAGAACCTGCGTTTCCCACTGGCCATTGGTCATCGCGAACACGATATCGAAGACTTTCAGAACAGTCAGCGTGATCGTGGTCCAGACGACGACAATGGTTCCCATGATCTGCGGAACCTTGATCTTGAAGAAAATCTGAAAGGGGTTCGCTCCATCGATGATGGCTGCCTCGACTGTCTCCTCCGGAATGCCCCGCAAGGCTGCGGACAGGATCACCATCGCAAAACCGGTCTGGATCCAGATCAGGACAACCATCAGGAAAAAGTTGTTCCAAAGCGGAATCGTCAGCCACGTCTGTGCTTCGCCATAAGGCAAGCCTCCGATCCAGAGCCCAAGCAAGGAGCTTATGGACACCCATATCAGCCAGAGGGCACCGCCGGCGACAAGCAGGCGCAGCGGAAGCAGCCAAACGGACTTGTCTTCACCCTTGGCGATGATCCCGCGCACGAAAGACCATGCAACCGAAGCGACAATGACGACAAACCCGATAAGCAGGATTGACGGCAGCACCTGCAGCATCAGGATGGATCCGATGCCACCATCGAGTTTCAACCAGATCGCGTTCAGGATACCGATCTGGTTCTGTTCCTCGGGACGCGTGTCGTAGATCAGTTTGAAAATGACCGATGCGCCGACGAAGGAAATGGCCATCGGCATGAAAATGAGGGATTTGGCAAGGTTTCCCCATCTGATACGGTCGGTCAACTGCGCAACGAGCAGACCGAATGCGGTCGAAATGGCGGGGACGACAATCAGCCAGAGCATGTTGTTCTGGACCGCTTCCCAGAATTTCGGCTCATCCATCATCTGGCGATAGTTTGCCAGTCCGACAAAGGCTCCACCCTGGTCCCTGTCGGTGAACGACAGCCTAAGCGTTTCAAAAACCGGATAGGCTAGATACACAACCAGCGCGAACAATGCCGGAAACAGGAACAGCCAGGGGCGGATCATGTTCGCACGATTGATGTTTCGTCCGGCATTCGGGCCGGATGCCGGAAAGAGCACCTTGTCGAGGAACAGGTTCGACAAAAAGAAGTATCCGAGGCAGCCGCCGACACCAATTACAATTACCGTCAGCCCGTAGAGCGCCGAGTTGTTCGAAAACATGGCCGTTCCATCCCTTTGGTCAGTGCAGTTCCTTCCCGGAATTTCCGGGCAGAACCTGTCTTGGGGAAAAAGGAGCGTAAAGTGCGCTTTCGTATCAAACGACAACGGCCGGTCCTCGCGCGAGGACCGGCCGTTGTTACATCACTTGAGAGCGTCCCAGCTGTTCTGGATTTCTCCGGCGACAGCACCAGCGTCCTTGCCGCCAGTGTAGTCGACCATTCCGGTCCAGAAAGTGCCTGCACCAACACCGCCCGGCATAAGATCGGAACCGTCGAAGCGAAACGTCGTTGCGTTGACCAGGATCTCGCCCTGTCCGCGCAGCGTGTCGTTCAGATAGGCCTCTGGATTGACGCCCTTGTGAGGTGTCAGGAAGCCGGTCTGCGCCATCATGATTTCATGCGCGAGCGGAAGCTGGAAGAATTTCATCACTTCCGTGGTTGCGTCGGACGGTTCGGTGATGGCCATCAATGTGCCGCCGCCCAGAACCGGATTGCCGAGGTCTTTTTCCGCGTAGGACGGGAAATAGAAGAAGTCGACATCCGCCCCGAATTCGACCCCGTCTGGGAAAAACGCCGGAACGAAGGAGGCCTGACGGTGCAGATAGCACTGCGGCGGAGACGAGAACAGGCCCTTTGGACTGTCACGGAAGTCGGTCGAGGCCACCGCATCGGCACCTCCGGCAACCTTGTCGTCGTCGCGGGCGAACCAGCCGAATTCCTCAATTGCAGCCACGACGCGCTCGTCGTCGAACGGGATTTCGTTGGTGACCCATTGATCATAGACGTCTGCAGGCTGCGTACGCAGCATCATGTCTTCCACCCAGTCGGTGGCCGGCCAGCCGGTTGCAGCGCCCGATCCGAGCCCGATGCACCACGGTGTTTCACCATCGGCGACAATCTGCTCCGTCAGCGCCTTGAGGTCTTCCATCGATTCGGGAACTTCGTAACCGGCGTCTTCAAAATTTTCCGGCACGTACCAGACGAGGCTCTTGACGTTGACATTGTAGAAGAAACCGAAGAGCTGATCATTGCCGTCGGCATCCTTGTAGGTGCCGAGGTTCACCCAGCTGTCACCTGCCCCGTAATTGTCCGCAACCCAGTTGCCCATGCCTTCAGGAAGAGGTTTCAACAGGCCCCGGGACGCCATGTCCGAGGCAAGACCTGGCTGCGGGAAAACCGCAATATTCGGGGCAGCTCCGGCTTCAGCATCGATCACGATCTGCTGTTCAAAGGAATCCGAGCCGGTGTATATGACCTCGGCTCCTGTCGCCTCGGAGAAATAGGCGAGCACATTGCGAAAGTACCCGTCTTCAGGCTGCAGCCAGGGACCGGCAATCGTGACGGTCTGCCCTTTCAGATCCGGAGCGCTTTCAGCCCAGTTGTTGTAACTGTCCCAGTCATAGGGTCCTTCGCCCGGCGCAAATTTCAGGTCAGCTGCAAGGGAACCGCTTGCGCCGATTGAAACGCCCAGCGCCAAGCCTGCCGCGCAGGCCATCAAACGTGTTTTCATGTCAGTCCTCCCAGATTGTCCCTTTACCGGGACACTCCATTTAAAGTGGCATACCTCACCCACCGGTATCAACACCGAAGCCTCTTCCCCCGGCAGCAAACTCACCGGTATCCGGCATCCAAACCGCTTTGGATTTAACTCTAAACATGTCGCCACACTTCGGTCTTGTCAAGCGAACAACTCGCGAATTAATGTTGCATTTCAATAACAGCTTGTTTGGAGGTCGCTTTCAAAGCGTTTTGGGTATCATGAGCAAGGGTGTGAATCTCAGGGAACTGTCAAATCGACTGAAGCTTTCGCAGACGACCGTCAGCCGTGCTCTGAACGGCTATCCGGAAGTCAGCGCGGAGACCCGCAAACGCGTCGCGGAAATGGCCGAAGAGCTCGGCTACGCCCCCAACAGCCAGGCAAGGCGGCTGGCAACCGGGCGTTCGATGGCGATCGGTCACGTCATTCCCAGGTCGATCCACGAAATGATGAATCCGATCTTTCTGGAATTCATTGCCGGTGCAGGTGAAACCTACTCAAAACACGGTTACGACATGATCATTTCCGTTGTGGAGGATGATCACGAAGAAGATGCCTACCGGCAAATCGCCACTCGCAAGAAAGCCGACGGTGTGATTGTTCACGGCCCTGCGGCCGATGAACACCGTCACAAACTCTTGAAGGAAATCAATCTGCCGTTCGTTGTGCACGGGCGCATTCCCGGCGCCGAAAGCGAAACAACCTGGGTCGACATGAACAACCGGCGCGCCTTCGAGCGCGCAACCAACCTTCTGCTCGATCTCGGGCACAAGCGGATCGCGCTTCTGAACGGCCTCGAACACATGGACTTTGCCCGGCGCAGGCGAAAGGGTTTCGAAGATGCATTGGCCGAGCGAGGCCTGGCGGCAGACACCGCGATCATGCGAAGTTCCGACATGACGGAGCCTTACGGCTGCGACAACGCCATGGAAATGCTGAAGTCGGACAGCCCGCCGACAGCCTTCCTGGTTTCGTCAATGATCTCTGCGATCGGAGTTGCCCGCGCTATCGGACAATGTGGCCTGGAAACCGGAAAAGACGTTTCGATCATCACTCATGATGATGCGCTTTCTTTCCTGCCCAACAGCGGTGAAGTGCCGATTTTCACCTGCACCCGATCATCCGTGCGGTATGCCGGACAAAGGGCTGCCGAACTGCTCCTCGACATAGTCGCCAGCCCTCAGCGGGAACCATCATCGCTCCATCTCGACGCGGAGTTGATCATCGGTCAATCCACCGGTCCGGTGCCGGGCAGGTGAAACGGTCGACCGTAATACTCGTCGGTTCCAACGGAGTGGCGCAATTCACCTTTTTGCAGACTTAAACTTGGGATAACCCACTGTTTTGCATCAGGTTTTTCATGGTACTCAGTCCATGCAGGCGATGCGCCTTGGCGATCTCGGAGGCCGTCTCGGCGTCACCTGCCGCGATCGCCTCCACGATCCTTCGATGATCTTCCGAATTGGCGGCTGGTGCCCCGCTCAGACGCAGCAGTACTGAATTTGCACGGTAGATCTGGTCGAGCAGGCCCGTGATCTCGATTTCAAGCCGGTCATTCCCGCAAAGTTCTGCGACCAGCCTGTGAAAACTGTCGTCCAGTTTCGCCCAGTTGCCGATGTTTTCAGCTTCCAGCGCGAGGTCACTTTCCGCAAGCAGATGCTCGAATTCTTCCAGGGCCCGGCCTCGGTCGTCCCGACAGGCCGCCTCGCGCGCCGCAAGCGCCTCAAGGACAGCCAGAATCTGGAATATCTCGCAAAAATCTTTACGGGATATCGCAACAACCTTGGCCCCTCTACGTGGCACCAGATCAATGAGTCCCTCGGCTTCAAGCCGGATCAGAGCTTCGCGCACCGGCGTCCGGCTCATTCCGAGCCGATTGGCAATATCCGGTTCAGGCGCCTGATATCCTGGCGGCAGAACGCCGTGTAAAATCTCGCGTTTCAGCCGTTCATATGCATTGTCGACCCGTGTGGACTTGGCTTTCGCTAACATTGCCTGAAGCTTTCAAACCTTTTGCGGTGACCAGATGATTGCGCAGGAAATCCGGTGGCGGGCAAACCCGACCGGGAGGACCCTTTTTTGCAAGCAAATCAATTCATCCTTGATAATTATATCGATAAAATTTTACACAAATGCCGATTTTGCCGAAAGAGATTGCCCGCTGGCAATACTGCCCGAACGTTATCCTGTTGTTTTTAAATTGAAATTTCGCACAGCACTCGAAGTAAGCATCGTCAAAAATACGTATGATCCCCTTGAAGAAAGCCGTACAAGATCATTTGACAACCGTGCTGCTCGAGAAATCTTCTGCGTTTTCGGCACCGTATCGGGATTTGGCAGTCATTACCTGTTGACCAGATAATCGAACGCGCCAAAACGTTTGCCATGCCCAACAGCTTGCCCATTGTGAGGTCATTCAAATTGGCGCCAATAAAATTTCAGCGACCGCACTTCCATTCAATTCTATTATTTACTCAAGCTCTATAACAACCTAAGAATAAATCTGAAAAAGAGCATTGTATTTATGCATTTGTGAAACAACAACTAATTAATTATCAATATTGAACCAGAAATACATCAAAAAGTGAATTTCTATATTCAAGCTTATTTGTATTTGTCAGATAATCGGTATTTTATTCAATAATTCGTATTTTTACCTTTGGAGAGTTTGCATGATTTTCACCAGCAAATCCCCAGTCGCTTACCATTGGTTAACCATATAAATTTACTTTTTGCGCAGATAACAAAACGGCGCATTGATGACACCTTTTTTCGCCCCTCTGAAATTGCTGCGGGGGATCAGTTCCAACCTGGCAATTATTCTGTCGGGACTGTCTCTGGTCAGCCTGCTCCTCGCGCAGGCGCCCGCCATGGCACAATCGCTGGAGGAAGCCATGTCGGCTGCCTACACCGTCAATCCGCGCCTCAAGGCGGAGCGCTCGCGCTATCAGGCGACAAACCAGGGCGTCTGGACGGCGCGATCGGAATTCCTGCCGACCGTCACCGGTTCCTACCTGGGGGAGCACAACGCCCGCAGCCTGAACAGCACAAACAACCGCGATCGCGATTTTTCACACGAACTGAACCTCTCTGTCTCGCAGACCCTTTTTCAGGGTTTTGCAGGTGTGAACCGTCTTAACCAGGCGCATGAGGAGGCTGTTTCCGGACGCAACCAGTTGATTGGTGCTGAACAGACATTGATGCTGAATACAGCCGATGCCTATCTCCGTGTCGTGAGGGACCTCGAAATTCTTGGTCGCCTGAGGGCTTATACCGCCGTGGTTCAACGCGAGGTGACAGCATCCAGGGCGCGTTACAGGTCCGGCGATGCGACCCGGACCGACATCGAACAGGCACTTGCACGTCTGGCGGAAGCCCAAGGGAACAGCGACCAGGCAGTCGGTGACCTGGAGGCATCGGAAGCCCTGTATGAGCGCCTGACCGGTCAAATCCCGAAACGACTCGGATGGCCAGCCGTTCCCAAATCGATCCTGCCGGCAAATCTGGACGACGCCATATCAACTGCGCTTCAGAACAACCCGTCCATTCGCGCCGCCACTGCGGATGCAAGAGCAGCCCGTTACGCGGCTCGTGCCTCGGTTGGCGACATGCTTCCACGTGTCTCGCTCGAGAGCGAATGGGAAAACGGATACAAGGACAATCTTTCCAGTCAGGACGACGAAGAGTTCAGATTCGGTGTGCGCGTATCTGCACCGCTGTTCACCGGTGGTCGGAACATTGCCGCCGTCAGGCGCGCGAAATTCACCGCTTCACAGGAAGAGTATGAACTCGATGACACGCAGCAGATCATTCGGGAAAATGTCATCCGGGCAATGAAGCAGCGCACGGCTTCAAGGCTTCGCGCACAAGCAGGCAAAAGGGCGATCGAGGCAAACAAAAGAGCCGTCAAGGGTCTTCAGATCGAGTTTGACGGCGGTCAGCGCACATTGCTCGACGTTCTGGACGGTGAACGGGAACTGCTCTTGAGCCAGGTTGATTATGTCCGTACCCGCTATGATGCGCGGATTGCCGATTTCTTCCTGTTGGCCAACATTGGCCGGTTGGCTCCCAGGCACTTTGCAATCATCGAAACGCGTCCGGCTCCGGTCAGTCGGCTCGTTCCTGAATTTCCTCCCGCAAACCTGGAACTTGGTCCAACTGAAAACGACACGGAAGAGACACAGGTGGCAGCTGCATCTCATATTGAACCGCTTGGCTATCAGTCTCAGGCAAACGGTTCCATAAAATGGGTCAACTGGCCATACCGCAACGGCGCTGAAAAAGAAGCTCGGCCAGCTGTACCAAGGAACCGGACACGGAATCTCTGGAATTCCCTCGCCGCACTCGGTCTTCACCACTTCTGATCATCCCTTCATCCCCTTGTCTCCGACTCATCTTTTGAAATAAGTCTCTTTCATTGCCCTTTGATGCAGGCTTGGTCCTCCTTCAGTGCCTGCCGCGATTTCAGGAGAGTTTTGAAGATGAAGCCGGTTATTCCCTTCGTACCTGAAGCAACTTCTCACGAACGGGATATGTGGCAGGAAGAACTTGGCAGGACACTGGCCCCATATGCCACCGTCAAACCGTTCGAAAAGCTGACCGACGATGAACGCCAAACTGCCACGGTGGCAATTGTCGCAAATCCGGATCCGGCCGATGTTGCCGCTCTCCCCAATCTTGTCTGGGTACAGAGCCTGTGGGCCGGTGTTGAACGCCTGACCGCCGAATTGCCGCGGGATGGACCGCTGATCGTGCGTCTGGCCGACCCGCAGATGGCGGACACCATGTCCGAGGCCGTGCTTGCCTGGACGCTCTACGTTCATCGCGACATGCCGCGCTACATGCATCAGCAACGCGATAAGGTCTGGCAGGAGCAGCTTCTGAAAACACCGCAGGAACGCACGGTTGGTGTTCTCGGCCTGGGGAAACTGGGAAGTGCCTCTGCCCAGCGTCTGAGTGCCAACGGTTTCAGGGTCCTGGGTTGGAGCCGTAGTGAAAAAACCCGTGATGGCATCATCTGCTTTCATGGCAAGGAAGGATTGTTCAACCTCCTCGGACAGTCCGACATTGTCGTGGTTCTGGTGCCGCTTACCTCCGAAACGCGTGGAATGTTGAGTTCTGAAGAACTGAATGGCTGCAAACGGGGAGCAGCCATCATCAATTTTGCCCGGGGACCTATCCTTGATGTCGATGCGCTTATGGCAGCGCTCGATCGGGGGCATCTTTCGCACGCCGTTCTCGACGTATTCGATGAAGAACCGCTTACGCCGGAAAGCCCGCTTTGGCAGCACGACAAAGTGACGGTGCTGCCGCACATTTCTGCACCGACAATCACCGGCGCAGCATCAATGATTGTCGCCAGGAACATACAAGCGTATCTAGAGTCGGGAAGAGTTCCGCAACATATCGACCGAATGCAGGGATACTGAACGATGACGTCTCTGCGTCGTAACAGTGTCAAGGAAATCGATCTATCAGGTTCTCAAGTCTTCAGCTTCAGCAGGTAAACAATGTCAGATCTTCCGATTCTCGGCGCAGCACTCAACGTCAATGCTCTTGAGACCTATCGCCAGCTGATGCTCGACAAACCCCGGGATCTTGAGCTGCAGGACTTCTGGCCCGGAGAGGTCCTCAACGGTGACTGGATGCCGCTGGTTGAGCGAGCAAAGTCACTTCTTGACGGCCACGAAGGCCGCGTTGGTATTCATGGCCCTTTCTGGGGTTTCACCATCGATTCCGTGGATATCGATGTTCGGCAGGTCGTCAGGAAACGCCTGCTGCAGGGTCTCGACGTCTGTGAAGCGCTTGGTGCAACGCATATGGTCGTTCACAGCCCCTATTCCACCTGGGACCACAACAATCTCGACAATTTCGAAAACGCCCGCGAACGCAAGATCGAGCTTTGCCACCTGACCATGAAGGACGCTGTCAGGCGTGCGGAGGACATCGGCTGCGAACTGGTGATCGAGAACATAGAGGACAAGGATCCCCATGCGCGGGTCAACCTCGCCGAAAGCTTCGACTCGCCCTCTGTGAAAGTGTCGATCGATACTGGCCATGCGCATTATGCCCACGGTTCTACCGGCGCTCCTCCGGTAGATTATTACGTCAAGGCTGCCGGTAACGCACTTCGTCACATCCACCTCCAGGACGCGGATGGTTATGCAGACCGCCACTGGACGCTCGGTAAAGGCACGGTCAACTGGCATGCCGTCTTTGATGCGCTTGCGAAACTCGACAGCAACCCGAGGCTGATCATTGAGCTCCGCGATCACGCCGGACTTCCGGCCTCCATAGCCAACATGGCCGCACTCGGACTGGCTCAGTAAGTGCTTGCATGCTCGGAAGCGACGCGACCCCACAAACTTGTGAAGAGGTTTTATCGGACAAGAACACACCCTTTGCCTAAGTAAGGCGCAATAGGCTCAGGGCCGGTCTTCACACCTCCTGGACCCAAAGAATTCAGCAAGGGTACTCAAACCAGATGCTCGAACTTCCGCTGGCTTATCTCGCTGGTCTCCTGACCCTGATCAACCCATGCGTGCTGCCAGTTCTTCCGATCGTTCTCGCTTCTGCACTCAACGCAAACCGGCAGGCGCCGTTTGCGCTGGCGGCAGGAATGAGCGTTTCCTTCGTCGCTGTGGGCATGCTGATTTCAACGCTCGGCTACGCCATCGGTCTGACGGAAGACATCATGTCCAAGGCCGGTGCCAGCCTGATGATCGTCTTCGGAATTGTTTTGCTGGTCCCGTCCTTCAGCCAGCGGTTCGAGCTCGCCACTGCGGGGATTTCGGGTTCCGCAGGTCAAAGACTGCAGAGCACTGACACGAGTGGCCTTCGAGGCCAGTTCCTTGGTGGTGTATTGCTGGGCGCCGTCTGGTCGCCTTGCATCGGACCGACTCTCGGCGGTGCAATCGCGCTTGCCTCCCAGGGCGAGAACCTGCTTTGGGCCACGCTCATCATGTGCTCTTTTGCTCTGGGCGTCTCGACCCTGATTGTCGGCCTTGGCCTCGGAGCTGGACAGACCCTGAGGATGAGGGCTGACAAACTGCGCGGGATTGCCGAGAAATCCAAATCCGTCATGGGAATCGTATTTATCGCAGTCGGCTTGTTACTCTTGCTCAATGTCCATCACATGATCGACGCATGGGCCATGAGCGTCATGCCCATCTGGCTGCAGGATTTGTCAGTCCGGTTTTGATTTTATCGGGAAAGGAAGTCTTATGAATCGTCGCCATTTTCTTGCCACGACCGCTGGTGCCGCATTAACCGCTGTGATGCTCCCGGCAACCGCACTTGCCGGAGGAACTTTCGATTATTCTCCGGGACTTATCCAGAAGCATCTTGCCGACGGCAAGACCGTTTTCGTCGACTACGCAGCCTCCTGGTGCGGTACCTGCGCGCGACAGGAGCGAGTGATCAATGCTCTCAGATCCGAAAACCCGGCCTACGACCAGGCGCTGGTTTTCGTGCGGGTCGACTGGGATGACTACAGTCGCCACGAAGTGACCAGGTCGCGCAAAATTCCGCGCCGGTCGACGCTTATTGTTCTGAAAGGCGATCAGGAACTGGGACGCGTAGTTGCCGGAACAAGCGAAAAACAGATCAAGTCCCTGCTCGATGTAGGACTTCAGGCAGGGAGCTGACCAGCTTCCGGCCGGACAAGAACCGGCCTCCGCGTTCCCCGCGCAGGTCTTGTCGTGTCAGCCCATCGCCCAGGGACCGTGGTACCCGCCACCGTTCTTGTCGGTTCTTTCAAAGCCATGCGCGCCGAAGAAATCGCGCTGTCCCTGAAGCATGTTCGCAGTTGAGCGCGCGGTGCGCATGATGTCGAAATAGGACAGAGCCGAAGACAGGGCGGGAACCGGTAACCCGTGAAGCGCCGCCTGCGCCACAACCTGACGCAATTTGCCTTCGGTCTCCTTCAGTTTCTCCGAAAAGAACGGCGCAAACATCAGGTTCCGCTGCGGATCATCCGTCAGTGCTGCCGACATGTCGTTCAGCATAGCGGATCGGATAATGCAGCCGTTCCGCCAGATCATGGCAATTTTCGGCAGATGCATGGCCCATCCGTATTGCTTTGCAGCTTCCAGAATGAGACCGAACCCCTGCGCGTAGCAGACGATCTTGCCGGCAACGAGCGCCGCTTCGAGAGCATCGATGCCGAGAACATTCCGGTCCATGGGTTGAGGCGCCGCGCCGAATTCCACCTCGCCTGCCTTGCGCTCATCAAGCCTGGAGGACATGTTGCGTACCGCGACCGCTGCCTCGATGGTGCTTGCCGGCGTTCCGAGCATCAATGCTTCTATCGCCGTCCAGCGGCCGGTGCCCTTCTGCCCTGCCCGATCAAGGATAATATCGAGCATAGGTTTGCCGGTCTGCGGATCCGCCGCCTTGGCCACCTTTCCGGAGATTTCGATCAGATAGGATTGCAGGATACCGCCGTTCCAGGTCTCCAGCACCTCACCGATCTCACCGGCAGTCATGCCGAACCCGTCGCGCATGACGCCGTAGACCTCGGCGATCATCTGCATATCGGCATATTCAATGCCGTTATGCACGGTCTTGACCAGGTGACCCGCCCCGGCCTCGCCCAGATGGGCGGCGCACGGTTCTCCGTCATGTTTTGCAGAGATCGCTTCGAGGATATGCCCGACCTGATCCCAGGCATCCGCGGCGCCGCCTGCCATGACAGAAGGTCCGAACCGGGCACCTTCCTCACCACCTGAAACACCGATGCCCATGAAACGGGGGCCCTGCTTTTCAGCCGCTTCGGCACGCCGGTTGGTATCGTGATAATTGGCATTGCCGGCGTCAATGATGAGATCGCCGGCATCAAGCAAGGGTCGCAATGCTTCGATCTGCGCGTCGACGGCCTCACCGGCCGGAACCATCAAGATGACTGCGCGCGGCGATTTTATCGAACCGACAAAGTGTTTCAGATCTTTCGATGGCACCAGTTTGGCGGCGAGTTCTCCCGCCTTGGCCATGAACTGGTCCGTCTTTTCGCCCGTCCTGTTGTAAACCGCGATCTGAAAGCCGTTTTCGGCAATGTTGAGAGCAAGGTTCCCGCCCATCGTTCCAAGACCGATCAGCCCAATTTCTGCAGTAGCGCCTTGTGAACTCATAGACGGTGCCTTTCTCAAATCGATTTAACTTTTGGTCACGCGGTGATATCCGACCCGTCCCCTCGGGGCAATGCCTAGCTCGTCCCTCCAACCCATTCAGTTTTTTGACCAATACTTTCAAACGCGAGATTTCTGCGGCACTCGAAAATTACTGTCACATAAGACTGCTAACCACCTTGGCATCCGCATCCTCCTGCGGTTCTGCTCAAAGGATTTGTCTGATGAAGAACTTTCTGATTGCAGCCGGCCTTCTGGCCGCAGCGACTGCGACAGCTTATGCCGAGGACGTAACCGGCAAGCTTGTGCTGTACACTTCCCAGCCCAATGCGGATGCCCAGGCAACCGTTGATGCGTTCAAGGTCAGGCACCCCGGTGTTGATGTTGAGTGGGTTCGCGATGGCACCACAAAGATGATGGCGAAGCTCCGGGCCGAATTCGAGGCCGGGGCTCCGAAGCCGGACGTCCTCCTGATCGCCGACATGGTCACCATGGAAGGCCTGAAAGAGGAAGGGCGCCTGATGGCACACGAAGGCGCTGATACTGCTGCCTACGATCCGGCGATCATGGACGACGACAAGACCTACTTCTCAACGAAACTGATCACCACGGGCATTGTCTACAACACCAACGCGCCAATGGTGCCGACTTCCTACAAGGATCTCCTCAAGGAAGAAGCCAGGGACAAGCTGGCGATGCCGTCCCCCCTGACGTCCGGTGCGGCAACCATCCACATGACCGCGCTGACGTCCAACCCCGATCTCGGCTGGGCGCTCTATGAAGGACTTGCCGACCAGGGCGCCAATCCCAAGGGTGGCAACGGTGGCGCCTACAAGGCGATTGCCGGGGGTGAAAAACTCTACGGCTTTGTTGTCGACTTCCTGCCGATCCGTGAAAAGCTCAAAGGCGCGCCGGTTGAGTTCGTATTTCCGGAAGAAGGCGTCTCCGCAGTCACCGAGCCCGTCGCAATCCTGTCAACGGCCCAGAACCCGAACGCTGCCAGGGCGTTTGTCGATTTCCTGCTGTCGAAAGACGGCCAGAAACTGGCCTCGTCCCAGGGTTACCTCCCTGCACACCCGGCCGTCGCGGCTCCTGAAGGATTCCCGGCGCGCAAAGACATCAAGCTGATGGACTTCGACCCCGCACAGGCCCTGCAACAGGATCAGGCCAACAAGATCAAGTTCACCGAGATCTTCGGCGGCTGACGAAACATTTTTTGCTGACATAATTGCAGGCAGCGCGGCCAACTCCGCGCTGCTTGCCTGGGGAATTTTTTGTCCGGCAGTCACGCGCGCATGCGATCAGCGTCAACATCCGAAAAAGTCACACTCTTGCTGGTAGTTACCGGTGCGACGCTCATCTGTGGCCTGCCCTTGCTGCTGCTCTTCAAGACGGGTCTTGCCGACACCACAGGGCTGAATTTGGGACCAATTCTGGAAGCCCTGCAAAACCGGTCGGTAAAACGGGCTCTTTGGCATTCGATCGAGTCCAGTTTCCTGTCGGCGCTGGCGGCAACGGTGCTTGGAACCCTACTTGCGCTGCTCATTGGCCTCACAAACATCCGTGCAAAGGGACTTCTCGTCTTCCTCGTCCTGTTGCCGATGATGATCCCGCCCCACGTGACGGCAATTGCCTGGATCCAGGCGCTCGGTCCCGCCAGTCCCGTCTTGCGCTGGCTTGGCCTGGCGCCAGAACTCGGCTCCACGCACCCGCTCTATTCCCGCGAAGGTCTGGTTCTGTTGCTGACACTTCAACACAGTCCCCTCGTCTTTCTCCTGACAAGAGCGGCATTGAGATCCTTTCCGCGCGAACTGTCCGACGCGGCGCGCATATCCGGCGCCGGCGCATTCACGATGCTGCGCCGGATCACGCTGCCCCTTCTTGGCCCCGCATTGCTTGCCGGCTTTGCACTTGCCTTCGTCGCGGCACTCGGCAATTTCGGCATCAACGCGCTGATCGGTATTCCGGCTCGCTATACGACACTGCCCGTTCTGGTCTGGCGGCGGTTGGCAAGCTTTGGCCCCGACATCCTGCCGAACGTGGCGGTGATCTCGGTTATCCTTGCCTTTGTGGCATTCACGGCACTCCTTCTTCAAAGCCTCTTGCAACGACGCATGCAGGCCAGCCTGATCGGGTTGCCGCAGGACCCTCTTGCCATTTCACTGGGACGCAAGCGACCCTATATCGAAGCGGCCATTTGGTTGCTTGTCGCCAGTGTGCTTCTTCTGCCCGCAGCCTCGCTCCTGGCAACATCATTGGTCAGAACCTATGGCTTGCCGTTGTCGCTCGACACACTCACGCTGGAAAATTTCGTCGAAGTGCTCTGGCGTCAGACCGTAACCCTCAGGTCCTTTGCGAATTCCACGTTTGTCGCAGCCGCTGCAGCCGTGATCATCGCAGGAACAAGCCTGCTGCTCGGATATTTTCTATCGCATGGGCACCGAGCACACCGGCGGTGGGCTGAGTTCGCGCTGACCCAGACAGAAATCGCATTCGCCGTACCCGGCCTGGTAATGTCCATCGCCTTCATTCTGGCCTTCATTCGCCCACTCCCCCTGGTCAATGTCTCTCTTTACGGTTCGTTGTGGATCATCCTGCTCGCCTACTTGTCCGTGTTTCTGGCCGTCGGCCTGAAACCGGTCGCTGCCGCTTTTCTGCAAATGGACGGCTCACTGGAGGACGCGGCAAAAGTATCGGGAGCTGGTTTTTTCCGCCGAATAACCAGGGTTTTTGCCCCGCTCACCGCTCCGTCGGCCGCATCCGGTGCAATTCTTGTCTTCTTGACCGCCTATAACGAGGTCACGGTATCCGCGCTGCTCTGGTCAACCGGCAATGAAACGATCGGAACCACGATTTTCAACTACGAGGATGGCGGCTACACCACGTTGGCTGCCGCGATGTCCGCTGTTGTGGTCGCTGCAACAATCCTCATCATGCTCGCGATGAATGTCTTGGCCAAACGAGTGCCCGCCGGAACGATCCCCTGGAAGGATTGAGACATGGAACCTCAATTCGGCAACACCCAGCCCCGCAGAACCGACACTTGCATGGGTTCACCGGGATCCGCGCACCGATCCAGTGTCATCCTCAACGGTTCCAGCAACCCTTTCACTTTCACGAACACATCCCACGAACCACCCCGGTAGACGGTGCGAAGCACGGTGGCCTGAAATCCGGACCCGCCAGGTGCAAGTACCAGGTGCTCGGGACGCAACACCAGCGTTGCAGGTCCCGTATTCATGGCCTCGGGGCAATCAACGTCAACGACGACGTCGGCAAACGAAACCCGTGCCGACCCTCCATTCACCTGGTCTACCACGACGGGCACCAGGCTGCTTTGTCCGATGAACCCGGCCACACGTCGCGAATTCGGGCGCTGGTAGATCGCTTCCGGTTTGGCAACCTGAAGGATTTCTCCTTCCCACATCACCGCAACCCGATCGGCGAGCGCCATCGCTTCGCGCTGGTCGTGGGTAATGAAAAGGGTCGTTGCGCCGCTCGCCGTGTGAAAGGCAGCTAGTTCTTCTTCCATGGTACTGCGCAGATGCGGGTCGAGATTGGCAAGCGGCTCATCCATCAGGACCGTTTCTGCTCCTTGAGCAAGGCATCTTGCAAGCGCAACCCGTTGGCGCTGCCCGCCGGAAAGCGCAGCCGGTCTTCTTTCGGCAAACTCTGACAGGGAGACTGTCTCCAGACACTCCGCAACACGCTCGTTCACCTGAGGTCGCCGCTTTCCTGCGGTCTCAAGGGGAAAGGCAACATTGCGCGCAACACTCATGTGCGGCCACAGGGCGTAGGTTTGAAAAACGACACCGACGCGCCGGTCTTCGGGCGAGACGTGCAGGGTCTTGTGCGCGACGGGAATATCATCCAGCAGGATTTCGCCCGCGTCGATTGGCTCAAGACCGGCAATCGCACGCAGCAGCGTTGACTTGCCGCATCCCGAAGGCCCGAGCACGACGAAAAACATCCCGTCTTCGATCTCGAGCGACACGTTGTTCAAGGCAGGGTGTGAACCGAAACACTTGGAAACGGAGGTAACGGTTATGGACATGCCTCCCGTTATCCCTCTCATGTGACAGCCAGATTACACAGGTCCTGAATACCAGGACATCATTTGACGCGAAGTCTCAGCAATAGATCGACCTCTTCTTCGAGCGCGCGTCCATAGGCACGTGCGGCCGGCGCGTTGATCTGGCCAAGTGTTTCGTGCCGGAACAGGCAATAAGCGGCAAGGCGCCAGTGATAGGCACTGCGTTCTTCAAGAAACCTCTCCACCGTATCCTGGTTCGGATAGTGCTTCAGGAACATGTCTTCCGCATAAGCGACCAGTGGATGCAGTCCGTACAACTTCAAAAGTCCCGGCGACACGAAACCGCAGATGTCTTCAACGGGATCACCATATCCGGCATATTGCCAGTCGATCATCCGCGCTCCTCCAGCTGTCGACTGGATGGTTCCGAGACAAAAGCTCCGGTGCACGAGCGTGCGTTCGACCGTCCGCTGTTTGACCAGATCGTCAACCGGACGCAACCGCTTGAGATTGACCGCCTTGGGGCTCTCCGGAATGGCCGCCAGCATCGCATCGCCACCCTCCAGGACCTCGTGAAATCCTGCAGGCACAACCTGGTGACCCGGGACAGGTTCCCTGAGAGCTGCAATTCGGCCGATCAGATCCGCGGCTTCGCCAACATCGATCTCATCGTTTTTCGGAGGACCATAACCATAGACGAGCAGAGGTGTTCCGACGGGACTGTGCGAATAGATTTCAAGCGCAGGAGCAAGATTATAGCCTGCGAGAAAAGTCAGCGCTTCTGCCTCCTGGTCCGGCAGGGTCGGATAGAGCGGATTTTCCTCGTTTTCGGGAAAGAATTCCTTCACCACGAAGATGCGTTCAGGAGTATCAAGGCGCCAGAATCGACTGGTATAATTGACCGGCAGCGGCCGCAAACGTGCCGTGCTCCAATCCTGCACGGAAAGCTGGTCCTTCAGAAACGCCAGAAGAACTGAATCGGAAAGCTGTTCGGTCACGTCAGGTTTGTCCGTTTTGACATCAACAGGTCTCTGATCGCCTTCAGGATAGCGTTCGTCAAGTCGAACTTCCAAAGTCATCCTCCAAGGACCCGACCAGAAACCGGTCATGTCGGAGTTGAGGCACTCACCGTCGCTCTCAGACTGCGCCTGAAATTTGCCCTCTCCGCTACAGTCATGAGATCGGCGCGGAAATTGACTCCGCAGCCAGCAGCGGGACAAGTCCTTGGCCCCGCTTCAGACCCAAACCACGGCGGATCGGATGACAGCTGACCTCGAAACGGCATCCTTGAACGAAACGGCCCCGGCGCGGCGCGGACGCCGCCGCAGGGGAGGCGATGGTAAATCGGGTCGCGACCTTTTCCCGCAAAAGCCTTTCCGGCAACCACGTCATATCTTCAAACCGATCGAAGCCATTTCTGCCGACGAATTGGAATCCATTCACGATGCCTCGATGCGCGTCTTGGAGGAAATCGGCATGGATTTTCTCCACGAAGAAGCCAGGGCCATGCTGAAAGCCGCTGGTGCGCAGGTGAAACCGGGTGAGGACCGGGTGAGGATGGATCGTGCCATGGTGGAAGAACTGGTTGCCAAGGCACCTTCCGAATTCATCCTGCGCGCGAGAAACAGGAACCACGATCTCAGGATTGGTGGAGACGCGATTGTTTTTTCCTGTGTCGCAAGCACACCGAACGTCGTCGACCGGGATGGTGGCCGCCGACCGGGCAACCGGGAGGATTTCCAGAAACTCCTGAAACTCGGCCAGTTCTTCAACATCATCCACGCACCGCTCGGATACCCGGTCGAACCCGTCGATATTCATGCCTCCATTCGCCATCTCGACTGCATTGCCGACGCCATCAGGCTGACGGACAAGGTCTTGCACCTTTATTCGCTCGGCAAGGAACGCAATCACGATGGCATCGAACTCGCGCGGATCGCCAATGGCCTGACGCCGGAGGAGCTCGTCGAGACCCCCTGCACGCTGACTGTGATCAACACGTCTTCGCCGTTGCGTCTCGACACGCCCATGCTCCAGGGGATCATCGAAATGGCCAGGGCCGGGCAGGTTTCGGTCGTTACTCCGTTTACACTTGCCGGTGCGATGGCACCTGTGACTGTCGCCGGCGCCCTGACGCTGCAGAATGCCGAAGCCCTTGCGGGGATCGCTTTTGCGCAACTCGTGCGTCCCGGCGCGCCGGTGGTCTATGGCGGCTTCACCTCCAATGTCGACATGAAATCAGGGGCGCCCGCCTTCGGCACACCCGAATATATGCAAGCGGCTCTTGTGAGCGGTCAGCTCGCCAGACGGTACAACTTGCCCTTCAGGTCCTCCGGTGTTTGCGCGGCCAACACGGTCGATTACCAGGCCGCCCTGGAAACGACCTTGTCGGAATGGGGGGCGATCAACGGCGGCGGCAATCTCATCAAACACGCAGCCGGCTGGCTCGAAGGCGGACTGAGTGCGGGCTTTGAGAAATTCATTGCCGACATCGACCTGCTGCAGAAGATTGCGGAGTACCTCACACCTCTCGATGTCTCCGAAGCATCGCTCGCGGTCGATGCGATCCGGGATGTCGGACCGGCCGGACACTTCTTCGGCACAGAACACACGCAGGCCCGCTACAAGGACGCTTTCTATCCGCCCATCGTATCGGACTGGCGCAACTACGAGACCTGGGCGGAGGCCGGCAGTCCAACCGCTTATGACAAGGCCAACATGCTCTACAAGAAAGCCCTCGAGGCCTATGAGCAGCCCGCGCTTGATCCGGCGGTCGACGAAGAGATTTCCGAATTTGTCGACCGGCGCAAGGCCGAAGGCGGCGTACCGACCGATTTCTGATCCCACCAATTTCAAACCCCGCCTGCCAGGGTCGGGGATGCCGGAGTATTTGCATGAAAACTCACACTCAAGTCGTTGTCATTGGCGGGGGCGTTGTCGGCTGCAGTGTTCTTTATCATCTGACCAAGCTTGGCTGGAAAGATGTCACGCTGGTTGAACGCGACGAACTGACGTCGGGATCCTCCTGGCACGCCGCAGGCGGCTTTCACACCCTGAATGGCGACCCGAACGTCGCACAGCTCCAGAGTTATACGGTCGACCTCTACAAGGAGCTGGAGGAGATTTCCGGTCAATCCTGCAGCCTTCACCTGACAGGCGGCGTCATGCTCGCCGATACCCCTGAGCGCATGGACTTTCTCCGTCTGGCGCAGGCCAAGGGCCGTTATCTCGGCATGGAACTGGAACTCATCTCGGTCGCAGAGGCCAAGACCATGTTCCCGATGCTCGACGAAAGACACTTCATCGGTGCCCTGTGGGATCCGGTCGAAGGTCATCTGGATCCTTCCGGCACGACACACGCCTATGCCAAGGCGGCGCGCATCAACGGTGCAACCGTCCATCGGCACACCAAGGTCGAGGAACTGGTGCAGACACCCGATGGCAACTGGGATGTCATCACCGACAAGGGAACCATCCGGGCCGAACACGTCGTCAATGCAGGAGGGCTCTGGGCACGTGAATGCGGGCGCATGGTCGGCATTGAACTTCCCGTGCTTGCGATGGAGCACATGTATCTGCTCACCGACGAAATGCCGGAAGTCGTCGCCTACAACGAAGCGACGGGAAAGGAACTGATCGGCATTCTTGATTTCGGCGGCGAGATCTACACCCGGCAGGAAGGCAAGGGCATGCTGCTTGGAACCTACGAGCAGAACTGCCGCCCGTGGAGCCCGCGCCAGACCCCCTGGGACTTCGGTCATGAGCTTCTTGCGCCGGATCTCGACAGGATTGCACCGGAACTGGAGGTCGGTTTCGAACACTTCCCGGCGCTTCAGAATGCCGGCATCAAGCAGGTCATCAACGGTCCGTTCACTTTCGCGCCGGACGGCAACCCGCTGGTCGGTCCGGTCAGGGGTCTTCGGAACTATTGGGTTGCCTGCGGTGTCATGGCCGGGTTCAGCCAGGGTGGAGGCGTTGGCCTTTCGCTTGCCAACTGGATGATCAACGGCGATCCGGGTTACGACATCTGGGGCATGGATGTTGCGCGCTACGGCGACTGGGCAACGCTTTCGTATACCAACGCCAAGGTGCGCGAAAACTATCGCCGCCGGTTCCGCATCCGCTTCCCGAACGAGGAACTCCCCGCGGCCCGGCCGCATCAGACCACTCCCCTTTACGACCGAATGCTCTCGCAAGGCGCCGTGATGGGTGACAGCTGGGCATTGGAAACGCCGCTCTGGTTCGCTCCGGAAGGCGTGGAAGCAAGGGACGTCTTCTCCTTCCACCGCTCAAACGATTTTGAACATGTAGGCGCAGAATGCCGCGCTGTGCGTGAAAGTGTCGGTATTACCGAGATCGCAAATTTCGCGAAATACGAAATCAGGGGACCGGGCGCCAAAGACTTTCTGTCAATGCTGATGACCAACACGATGCCGAAGATCGGCCGCATTATCCTGACACCGATGCTGAACGAAAACGGCAAGCTGATAGGCGACTTCACGATCGCCCGCGCCGCGGACGAAAAATTCTACATGTTCGGATCGTCCCAGGCTGAGATCTATCACATGCGGTGGTTCGAAAAGCATCTGCCGCAGGATGGATCGGTAACCCTGGCGGCCATCAACCTCGGCTGGGTCGGCCTCTCGATCGCGGGTCCCAATTCCCGAAAGGTCCTGCAGAAGGTCACCGGAGAGGACGTTTCCAATGAGGCTTTCCGTTTCATGGATTTCCGCGAAATGGATGTCTCCAGCGCACCGTGCAAGGTCAACCGCATCACATATACCGGTGATCTTGGATACGAGATCTGGATGGCCCCGGAATATGAGCGCCAGGTCTATGAAGCCCTGGTGGAGGCTGGAGCCGAATTCGGTATCAGGAACTTCGGCATGCGCGCCCTTCTCGCAATGCGTCTTGAAAAGAACTTCGGCACCTGGTTTCGGGAGTTCCGTCCGATCTACGGCCCGTATGAAGCGGACCTAGGCCGTTTCGTCAAACTCTCGAAAAACCGTTTCATCGGCCAGCAAGCCGCCCGGAAGGAATTCGAGGACGGACCAAAACGCCTGAGGACCAGCTTTGCTGTCGAGGTGTCGGACGCCGATGTCATGGGCGACGAACCGATCTGGCACAACGGTGAAGTCATCGGCTGGATTACATCGGGCGGCTTCGCCCACTGGGTCGGGAAGTCACTCGCCCAGGGCTATGTTCCGGCCGAGTTTGCCGGGGATACCACCGAAGGTGCATTTGAAATCGAAATACTGGGTGAAATGTGCAGGGCCACCATCCTGCCCGAGCCGCCTTTCGATCCGCAAGCGCAACGCATGCGCATGTAATCCCCCTCTCAAACAAAGGAAAGAGCCGACGCGCGGAGGAGGCGCAAGGCATACATGAATACAGAACATTTCGGCCGTCACAGACGAAAGATCATGCCGGTGGAGTTGCCGTCTCACCCTGGCGACCAGGCTGACTACGCAACACTTTCCGCCTACGCGACCGAAAAGGCGACGCTGCTGAACCGGCATGTGCTCGGCTATGGTGAATTCGTGGAGGGAGAATGGGCAGCACTCGGACTGGATGCTCCCGATCTCGAAGCCATCCGGAAATACCGGCTCGAACGGATCCGCCAGCAACTCGTGGCGCGCGACCTTGGCGCGGCCATATTGTGCGATCCCTTGAATGTCCGCTACGCAACCGACTCGACCAACATGCAGGTTTGGTCGACGCACAATGCCGTGCGCTATACGTTCGTTGCCCTGGAAGGACCGGTGGTTGCCTTCGATTTTCACAATTGCGAACACTTGTCAGCGCACAACCTCCTTGTCGACGAGATGAGGCATGGAATTCCGTGGTTCTATTTCGAAGCGGGACCGCGGTCAGCGGAACTAGCGGTGAAATGGGCGGACGAATTGGCTGACCTTGTCAGGACCCATGGCGGCGGCAACAGCAGGATCGCCGTTGACAAGGTCCGCCGCGAAGGCGTGACGGCTCTGGAAGCCCATGGTCTGCAGTTGCACGACGGTGAAGAAGTGATGGAACTTGCCCGCGCCATCAAGTGTCCCGACGAAATCAAGGCCATGCGCCGGTCGATCGCTTCCTGTGAAGCCGCGATGCGGGAAATGGAAGAGGCGCTCGTGCCAGGCATGACGGAGTGGGATCTCTGGTCGCTGCTGCACGCGGGCAATATCCGCAGAGGCGGAGAATGGATCGAAACGCACCTGCTCTCGTCAGGTCCCCGCACAAATCCATGGTTCCAGGAAGCATCGTCACGTGAAATCAAGGCCGGGGATCTTCTTGCCTTTGATACGGATCTGGTGGGTCCATACGGTATGTGCTGCGATATCTCACGAACCTGGCTGTGTGGAGACGGTCAACCGACCAGCGAGCAGCGCGCGCTTTACCAGATGGCCTCCGACCAGATCGAAGCCAACATGAATATGCTTGCCCCCGGCAGATCGTTCAGGGAACTGTCTCACGACGGCACGAGCCTGCCGGAAGACTATCTCGCCAACCGCTACTCTGTTCTCTTCCACGGTGTCGGTTTATGCGATGAATATCCCGCCGTCCCCTATCCCCCGGATTGGGAAAGCGGCGGCTACGACGGTGTTCTGGAACCGGGCATGGTTGTCTGTGTGGAGAGTTATATCGGCCGGCATGGCGGTCATGAGGGTGTCAAGCTGGAAGATCAGGTCCTGATCACCGAAAGCGGATACGAATGCCTCAGCAAATACCCGTTAGACGAAAGGCTGCTGGGCCGTCGGTTTTGACGGCCCCGCAATCGGAAAAGTTTATCTGACGCGAAGGATCTTGGAACCCAGTCCGCGAACGTAGTCGTCCTGACTGAAGACGACCACATTGGTTTCACGAACTTCGGTCAGCTTCAGATCAAGCGGTGTCTTGCCTTCCGGATTGACGATGACCTTGCGGGTCGGCGGCAGTCCACGGAAAACGAGGACACCGGCTTCCTTGGTCACGATCGCCCCGTAAGGCTCATCGTGAACGATGCGGGTCGTTCCGCTTTCAGCGTAGGCAGCTGTGCCCAGAACAGCGAGGAGACCGGAAGCAGCGACGAGTGATTTAAGAACCGTTTTCATGACGCACTCATTGTTAACTATTGGTTTACCGGGAATCGTAACCCTTTGTTAACATCTGCGCCAGTGTTCCCGCCGATTTCATCAGAAAAGTGCCTCTCCAACAAAGAATATCGTTAATGGTTGTCTTATAATGAGACACTTCAAGACTTATGCCGCCGCTTTGGGATGCGTTTCGACACCTTTTTCCACGAAGGTTGCGTTTGCAGACAACAGTTCGGCTAAACCTTTTCTGAACTGGGATTTGATCAACGGCGTCATGAACCATCCCAACGGTCCGAATTTGGGCGTGAAGCCGATACGCATCGTCACGCGGCTGCAGCCGTCTTTCATTGCCTTGAAATCGAGGGTTACGATCGCCTTCTTGAGCGGAATATTGGCGTCGAATATGTCGACGACAATGAGCTCCTGCGGCTGATACCCGATGATACGTTCCTTGAGATAGGTCTTTCCATCAACATGTTTGCAAATCCGTTCCGCACCGATCCCGGTCTGCGCGCTTCCGGGAAGGAGCGGAGACTGGTTGATCACCGGATTGAACCTGTAGATCTCGTCATAATTGTCCCAGCTGTGCCAAAGATCGGCAAGCGGGGCATTCACCACCTGGGTAACGACAACTTCTGCCATTTTTTGAATTCCTCGGTCTTTGGAGTGATTCAGATTCGCCTCAGCCAGTCAGCGATCCCCTGTCCGATCACATGCGGATGGTCTTCCTGAAGAAAATGCGTTCCGGCTCCGACAAAACGCACCTCAAGGTTCGGCACTTCAGCCACCAGGAAGTCGGCAACGGGTTTTGGTATCAGCGCGCCGGGTTCTGCGTAAAACATCAGCTTCGGGATGGAGCTTGAAGTGAGCCATTCGCCATTCAGCCTGACCTCCTCAACCACATCCGCGGGTTTGCCCTCGATCGGAACCTCGCGTGGCCAGACAAGCACCGGCTTGCGGCTCTCCGGCGTCGGGAAAGGACGGCGATAGTGATCCATCTCCGCTTCCGACATCTGACGCACCACCCCCATCTGCGGCAGCACTGCCTCGACGAAGAAATTCTGGTTGAGCACCATGTCGGCACCCTGGTCGCTATGCATGAGGCGGAAAAAATCGGCAAGCGGGCCAGGCATATCGTCAAAGGACGCAACGGGAAGAACCGGCGGCACGATCGCTTCCATGAATACCAGTCCGGCAATCCTGTCCGGGTTGAGGCGAGCGTAGCGCATGCCAAGGGCAGAGCCCCAGTCATGGACAACCAGGATCGTATTGGTCAGGTCCAGCTGATCCAGGAAAGTATCCAGATAGCTTGCATGATCTTCAAATCGATAGCCGATGTCCGGCTTGCCGCTGCTGCCCATGCCGATCAGATCGGGTGCGATCGCCCGGTACCCGTCCGGAAGATGCGGAATGATGTTCCGCCAGAGGTAGGAAGATGTCGGATTGCCGTGCAGAAAGACAACCGGCTGACCATGCCCTTCATCCACATAGCTGATGGACGACCCGAGAACAGGCATTTCCTTCTTTTGAAAGGGAAAACTTGCCTCGATGGCAAGGCCGTAAGGTGAAGAAGGGTCTGTGCCAAGCTGTTTTTCCGGCGACTGTGCTGCGGCCTGGTTAGCGGGAGCCAGCGCAAGCGCCGCACCGCTTGCCAAGGCACCCGTCAACAAAGTCCGCCTTCTTGCACTGAATTTTGGTTCGTCACTCATCGTGTTTCCACCTCTGTCAATTGTTGCCGGCCCGCTGCACGCGCCTTCAAGGGGAAATTTGGCGGATTGATTTTCGATTTGAATACGATCAAATTGACCATCGTGGATTAAAAACACTCCACTTGATTCAGATGACGCGGCAGGACATGGAATGAAACGAGACCTTGATTGGGACCACTTGCGTACATTTCTCGTTGCCGTACGCACCGGCAGTTTCAGGCAGGCAGCCGAGAAACTCGGGGTCAATCATGGAACGGTGCACAGGGCCATTTCAGCGCTGGAAAAAGATCTCGGGACACGCATCTTCGACCGCACGACAAGCGGACTGCAATTGACGCAGTCAGGCGAGGCACTGATCGAACCCGCCGAGGAAATGGAGTCCCAGGCAGACAGAATTACGCGCAAGCTGTCGGGACTGGACCTGGTGCCCTCTGGGTCTGTCCGCCTGAGCCTGCCGCCTGCCCTGTCACACGGTCTTCTGTCCGACATGCTTTCGCAGTTCACGCGGCTTTACCCGGAAATCTCCGTGCATGCCATATCAACCAATCGCGTCTCCGATCTGCAGAAACTGGAAACGGATATCTCGCTGCGCGTTGCCAGAAACGTGGATGAGGATGTCCTTGGACGTAAGATCGTCACTTTTGTCCAGGCCGTATTCGCTTCGCCCGACTATTTGAAACAGCACGGGAATCTTCTTGCAAGCGGCGGAGAGGGCGCAAACTGGATCGCATGGGGCAGTCATCACGAATGGGTTGCGCAAAGCCCGTTCCCGAAGGCAAGGGTGCGTCACATTCTGCCCGAGGTCTCCATGCAGATCGAAGCCGCGGCAAGAAATTTGGGCCTCGTCAAGATACCGGCCTTTGTCGGAGACGCCGATCCCCGCCTTGTCCGCGTACCGGACGTTCCGCTGCAATCCGGATATCCGATCTGGCTCCTCTATCACGGAGATCTGCGGCGGGTCGCCAGGGTCAGGGCATTTGTCGATTTTGCAATCGACTATTTCACGAGCAACGAACGCCTGTTTACCGAGTAGAATTGCAACGAAAACAGACGCAGCGCTCAAGCCAGGTCCGGATACCCGAGCTTGACGGCCTCCGACTCCATTTTCATGATCGGATCATAATCTTCAACGGAAGCCCTCGAAAACCCGTTAATGCGCAGCCGGTTGCGGCATTCGGCAGTTGACGAGTCTGACAGGACCGACTGTATGGTTTCCGTCATTTTCAGGGCTTCGTCCCGTGAAAACCGGGTGGAGGTGATCAATGGCAGTCCCGGTGCCGCTTCAGTGTATCCGATGCTCTTCAGGTTTGCCGTCAGTGCAGGCAGTTCCTGGCAGGCAAGCGTCCAACAGACTGCATCGATGCTGGCAACATCGGCCAGGCCATCGGCAATTGCCTCCAGCGATTGAAGATGACTGCCGCTTTCGAACACCTGTGAAAAAACGGCTTCCCTCCGGCACTCCGGGCAACGGCGTGACGGAAGGCGTTCATGCCGGACTGACTGTCCGGACCGTTGTAGGCTGCTTTCAGGCCCCGCAGGTCTTCCAGGCGCTCATGACCGCTGGTCCTGGCTACAACCAGTCGACTGCAATAACGAGGCCCTTCGCACCCATCGGCGGAATAGTGCGGCACGCCGAGGAGCCTCACCTTGCCGTTCAGAGCATGGGTCAGCGGATATCCGCATGTCTGCACCAGCAATACGCCCGGGTCATCCCACATGGCTGGAGCGTCGATTTCGGGCGGCCAGGAAATCATGTCCGCGGGGGTCAATCCGAGCGCGTCGACCAGCGCTGCATGAAGCGCGTTTTCCAGTTCCGCTGTCGCAACACGTACTTCCGGCCAGTCATACATCGGCAGCCGAACCGGATAGTAAGTTCCGTTGCTCAAGAAGCCGCTCCGTCGGAATGACGACGTTTCAACGGATGCGGAACCGGTTCCTTGACTTTGAACAAGTATCTTCTGGCGAGTTGAACGTAGCTGGAGAAAACGTAACCCTCGTTTCTGCGCTGCCAGTCTTCCTTCGAATTATCGTACATTGCGGGCAGTTCGTACCAGGGTGCACGCGGATAGGCATGGTGCACGATGTGAAGGTTGTTGTTCAAAAACAGCAACGAAAAAACTGGGCAGAACTCAACGATGATCGATCGCGCCTCGGCATGTTCATGTGCACGGTGTTCGGCATAGGTTCGCAGCATCAGGAGGCTCATCGCGGGATAGGAAACACACAGAAGATATAGCCAGATCGGCATTTTCCCGACAGCTGTTATGTAGATCAGGACCGGAACCGCGCCAGCAAGGTGATGCAGCCAGGCGCGCATGACAGCCGTGTCGCCCTTTGACATCATTCGCAGTTCGGCCCCGAGAAAACCCACCATCGAGACAAGTGGGCCAATCAGCAACCTGCCAAGGAGCGTGTTGTTGATGGTCAATACGATCTGAAGTGCTTTCGGCAATCTCTCCCAATCGGTCCAGGCGAGGTAGAATGTTTCCGGGTCGTCATAGGGATCGGTCAAACGGTCATTGTTGTGATGACGCAAATGCAGGGATTTGAAGCGGCGATAGGGAATGAACAAGCCAAGTGAGCAATACACAAGCGCTTCATTTACGGCCGGGTTTCGTGTCGGATGGCCGTGCAATACCTCGTGCTGCAGAGACGATTGCAAGGTGACGAGGACTGCGGCCAACGGGCAGACCACCCATCCGCCAAGCTCCGAATAATAACCGATCAACAGCATCCAGGTAACCGACGCGGCTAAAAGCAATGCCAGCGTCGGCCATTCGCGTAAGAAAGCGGGCGGCACATTTCACTCCAAATTGTTGAAAGAACCGGGAATTCCGGCAACTCTGGAATCACAATGCCTGCACACCGGGCGTTGCGCAATTTGAGACTATGGCACAAACTCTGCAAAATTTTGCATAATCAGCAGTATGGTGAAATATTTCACCATATGTTCACAAAAGCTCCAAATAGCTTGATTTTTTCAACGCATTTGGCTGATCCAGAACACAGGATGGCGGATATGCTTCTGGACAAAATCAGTCGTCTCGTCTGATCTGATCCGGATATCTCAAAGGAATAACCCCAATGCATCCCTCCTCACCAAATGCGGAGCATTCTGCGAAGACATATGACGCAATCATTATCGGCGCTGGCGTGGTCGGTTGCGCGATCGCCTTCAATCTGGCCCGGAACGGATTGAAGACACTGAACATTGATGCGTTGCCCGCGGCAGGATACGGGTCGACCTCGAGTTCAGCCGCCGTGATCCGGACCTATTACTCCACGCTGGACGGCACTGCCATGGCCTATGAAGGCTACCACGACTGGAAAAACTGGCAGCAGACAGTTGGTACAGATACCGAAGACGGGCTTGCGCGGTTTGTCGAAACCGGGACGCTCGTCATGAAAACGGCCGCCGATAGCATGGACCGGATTCTGCAGCATTCCGACGCACTTGGAATTTCCTACGAGCACTGGTCAGCAGAGCAGATCACGCAGCGGCTGCCCGGCTACAACCTGGAATGTTTCGCCCCGGTCAAGACCATGGAAGACGACACTTTCGGCGCCCCTACAGGCGGACACCTGGACGGCGGAATCTACTTCCACGCCGGCGGATACGTCGACGACCCACAGATTGCGGCCAGGAACCTGAAGGACGCGGCGGGTCGCCACGGAGCGAAGTTCCGCTTCAACACGAAGGTCGTGAAAGTCCCGGTGAAAGACAACCGGGTGGCAGGCGTGATCTGTGACGATGGCAGTATCTATCACTCCCGTGTTGTCCTCAACGCCGCAGGTCCCCATTCGGGCAAGGTAAACGCTCTCGTGGAGGGAGATGCGGGTGTCAGGATCGGGCATCGTCCCCTGCGCCAGGAAGTCGTGCAGGTCAAACCGCCGGAAACACTCGGATATTCTCGCGAGGGCCTGCTAGTCGCCGACAACGATATCGGTGTTTACGTCAAGCCTGGAAGCGGTGGTCAGCTGATGATCGGAAGTCTCAATCCGGCATGCGACGCGCATATCGAGGAAGACCCCGACGATTTCCGCAGGGACCTCACAGACCGCGCACTTACTTATGCCTACCGCTATTCCCAACGTTTGCCCGATCTAGGCGTATCGCAACATCCTGTCGGCGTTGCGGATCTCTATGATGCCACCGACGACTGGTTGCCGATTTATGACCGTAGCGACATCGAGGGCTACTATCTGGCCATCGGCACGAGCGGCAACCAGTTCAAGAATGCAATTGTCGCCGGACGCCTGATGACGAAACTGATCGACTATTGCGAAAGCGGCAATGATCACGACGGCACTCCCCTGCAGTTGCAGCTGACCCATGTCGACCACACGCTCAACACGGCCACCTTCTCCCGAAAGAGAGAATTGACGAGGGAAAGCTCGTTCTCGGTACTGGGTTAGGCGCGTGTATCCGTTGAACGGGTCAGTGCGGAATTCGTCCTTGGCGGAATCGGACAAATCAGGGTAAGCATCCGGGTCTGCAATTCTCGGGAGCTTTCCTGTGGCCTGGTCCCCACAACAAGATGACGCCTTGAAAGAGGCCGCAGCCTGGCTGAAGCGGGGCGACCGGCAGGTCTTTCGCCTGTTCGGTTACGCCGGCACAGGCAAGACCACCCTTGCGCGGCATCTTGCCGAGGACATCGATGGGGACGTCTGCTTCGGCGCCTTCACCGGAAAGGCAGCCCACGTCCTGCGTCAGAAAGGTTGCGAGGACGCCGGCACGATCCATTCACTCATTTACCGTCCTCGCTCTGCGAAGGAGGAGGAAGATCTGGATGACGACGAAGAGGACACCGGCCCGCAATTCGCGATCAAGCGAGACAGCGCGGCAGCAACTGCGAAACTGATTGTCATCGACGAATGCTCAATGGTCGACGAGGAACTCGGCAAGGATCTTCTTTCATTCGGAACGCCGGTGCTGGTGCTTGGTGATCCAGCCCAATTGCCTCCGGTCAAGGGAGGCGGATACTTCACTGAAACCGATCCGGACGTGATGCTGACCGAAGTGCACAGGCAGGCACAGGACAATCCGATCGTTCGCATGTCCATGACCATCCGGGACGGTGGGCAACTGGACTATGGGACATTCGGCGAAAGCAAGGTCATTCATCGGCGCGAGATCGACAAGGACCAGATTCTTTCCACCGATCAGGTGCTGGTCGGCACGAACAAGACCCGCCGCCTCTACAACAGCCGTATCCGTGTACTGAAAGACTTCACCACACCCATGCCTGCTGTTGGAGACAAACTTGTCTGCCTCCGCAACGACAAGACCAAGGGCCTCTTGAATGGAGGTCTCTGGGCAGTCAAGCGCTTGCGCCAACCGCGTGGCAACACATTGCGGTTCGATGTTGTCTCGGAAGAGGATATCGCCAGGACGACAGTCAAGGTGAAAGTCCTTCCCGCGATGTTCGAGGACGGCGCGGAGAGCATTCCCTACGCCATCCGGCGCAAGGCGGATGAGTTCGACTACGGTTACGCGCTGACCGTCCACAAGGCGCAGGGCTCCCAGTGGGACGACGTCATTCTTTTTGACGAAAGCTGGGCCTTCCGCGAGCACAAGAGCCGCTGGCTTTATACGGCTGTCACCCGGGCGGCTGAACGGATCACTGTCGTAAAATAGGTACGTTCAGGACGCGCTGCTCGAAAAATCCGTCAGGATCGCTGACCGGCAAGGCCCGAAGGCCTGTTTCAATGAAGGTCTTCAGATCCGGCTCGCTGATACCGCTTCGGCCCAGCATCGCGATTGCCGAAAACTGCCCGTCGAGGAAAGTCGCGGCTCGTTCGATGTCGGCATCGGCGGGCATCTGTCCGGCTGCGGCAGCCTTGATCAGACGTTCCTTGATGGCTGCGTAGCGGGACTCCCGCAATCCATTGACCACTTCCTGATGGCGTTCGGCTCCGTACGTGCAATCGACAATGGCATTCACCAGAAAACATCCCGACGGGGTGTTTGCGTCGAGCGTCAGATCGGCGATCGCACCCAGAAAATCACGAAAATCTTCGACAAAGTGTTTTCTGGCTTCCTGAAGCCTGGAAAACACCGGCCCGCCATACGTTTCGAAATAGTGCAGCAGCGCCTTTTCGAAGATCGCCTCCTTGTCGCCAAAGGCGGCGTAAAGACCCGGTTTTGCCATGCCCGAGGCTTCGGCAAGATCGTTCATCGAGGTGCCGGAGTATCCGTTCTGCCAGAACGCAATCATCACCGACTGCAAGGCATCTTTTGTATCTACTTTCCTCGGTCGTCCGCGTGCCATCAGTTTGCACTCCTTGTTTACAACCCCGTTTCAAGATCAGAGCCGAAGATCATTTAACCGTCTGTTGCGCCCGTCACACTTGATACGTTGATGTAAAGCCAACTCGATCATGACAATTTGGCAAAAGAATAACGTCAAACACGCAATGCATAATACGCATTTTGTTGCAGTTCGTTCAAGCTATGGCCAGTTAACAATCAGAAAGTGTAGTACGATTGCGATATTTACAAGATTTTTTTGCTGCGGATCAAGAATTGACCAGAAAAACAAGCGCTTCATCTGAAATTGGTCTCGCCAATCGGCATTTGCCGGTGGATGGTGGCATCAGGTCTCTTTTCCGCCCGATTAAGGCGGAATATCTTCAGCCGCTTCAAGTCTTCCCTGTCCGAGAGTTATTGCATTCATGACCAGCCTTCCCGACACAGGTTCTGCATCGGCAACCGCCAGGACGGTTCCGTCGGCGGACACCGCCACCCGCATTGCACACAGGATCGCAGATGAAATCGGATGCAAGGCCGGACAGGTGAATGCGACCGTTCAAATGCTCGATGAAGGTTCGACCGTTCCCTTTATCGCCCGGTACCGGAAGGAAGCCACGGGCGGTCTTGATGACAGCCAGCTCCGCAAGCTGGAAGAACGCCTGGTGTATCTCCGCGAACTTGAAGATCGCCGCGTCGCGATCACCAGGTCGATCGAGGAACAGGGAAAGCTCACAAACGACCTGAGCATCAGCATTCAGGCTGCGGAAACAAAATCCCAGTTGGAAGACATCTATCTGCCCTACAAGAAAAAACGGCGGACCAAGGCCCAAATTGCCCGGGAAGCTGGCCTGGAACCGCTCGCTGATCTTTTGCTCGGCAATCCGGCGAAAACACCGGAAACCGAGGCAGCGACTTTTGTGGACGAAAGCAAGGGCGTCGGCGACACAAAGGCAGCTCTCGATGGTGCCCGCCAGATCCTGATGGAACGGTTCGCTGAAAATGCCGGACTGGTCGGTCGCCTGCGCCGTTATGTCGAAGATCGCGGTATCGTTCAGTCCAAACTCATCGACGGCATGTCGGAAAAGGGTGCGAAATTCGCCGACTACTTCGACTATTCGGAAAAATGGTCAAAGATCCCGAGCCACCGGGCACTCGCCCTGTTCCGCGGACGGAACGAAGGCATTCTGTCGGTGGACCTGACGGTCGATGCCGACGACGTTTCACCGGTCCTGCCGGCGGTGAAGATGGTTGCCGACACGTACACCATCGCGGACCGGGGCCGTCCGGCAGACAAGTGGCTGATGGACGTCGCGCGTTTTGCCTGGAAGGTGAAACTGGCTTTGCATCTGGAACTCGACCTGATGGGTGTCCTTCGGGACAAGGCGGAAGAAGAGGCAATCCAGGTTTTTGCGAAAAACCTGAAGGACCTGCTTCTGGCAGCCCCTGCCGGCACCAAATCGACGCTTGGCCTCGATCCCGGCATTCGCACAGGCGTGAAAGTCGCCGTCGTCGATGACACGGGCAAACTGGTCGACACCGCCACCATCTATCCGTTCCAGCCACGCAACGACGTCTCGGGATCCCGCGCCGCACTGCTGGCCCTGATTGCAAAACACAAGGTCGGCCTGATCGCCATCGGCAACGGCACGGCAAGCCGCGAGACGGACAAGCTTGCAGGTGATGTGCTTGCCGACATTCCTGCGGCCCAGCGTCCGGTCAAGGTGATCGTCAACGAGGCCGGTGCGTCGGTCTACTCGGCCTCGGAACTGGCGGCAAAGGAAATGCCTGACGTTGATGTGTCCCTTCGCGGTGCGGCATCCATTGCCCGGCGCTTGCAGGACCCGCTTGCCGAACTCGTCAAGATCGAACCGAAATCGATCGGCGTTGGCCAGTACCAGCACGACGTCAACCAGTCCAGGCTCGCACGGGCGCTCGATGCTATCGTCGAAGATGCGGTGAACGCCGTCGGTGTCGATCTCAACACGGCCTCACCTGCCCTGCTTTCCCGGATCTCAGGCCTCTCAGACAGTCTTGCAAAGGCCGTTGTCGAGCACCGCGAGGCAATCGGGCGCTTCGACAAGCGGACACAGCTGAAGGATGTGCCAAGGCTGGGGGCCAAGGCATTTGAACTCTGCGCCGGTTTCCTGCGCATCAACGACGGCAAGGAAGCGCTCGATTCTTCTTCGGTGCATCCGGAAGCCTATCCGCTTGCCAAGAGGATCGTGAAAGCCTGCGGCCGCGACGTGCGTCAGCTGATGGGAGATGCGTCCGTTCTGAAGGCTCTGGAGCCGTCTGAATTCACGGATGAGAAATTCGGCCTGCCAACCGTCCGGGACATCCTGCTGGAACTGGAAAAACCCGGCCGCGACCCCCGCCCGGAGTTCAAGACTGCAGCCCTGCAGGATGGTGTTGAGGAAATCTCCGACCTGAAACCGGGAATGAAACTGGAAGGCACGGTCACAAACGTCACCAACTTCGGCGCGTTTGTCGATGTCGGCGTTCACCAGGACGGCCTCGTCCATGTCTCCCAGCTCGCCGACCGCTTCGTCGACGACCCGCACCAGGTGGTCAAGGCAGGCGACATCGTCAAGGTCACCATCCTGGACGTGGACGTGCCGCGCAAGCGGATATCGATGACCATGAAGTCTCAGGCCGACTATCAGGGCCAGCGCGAGCGGTCGGACCGCGACCAGCGGCCCGGAGCTGGCAACCGGAACCAGGAACAACGCGGGAAAGGTGGCCGCGGACCCGGTGGCGGTGGTCCGCACGGAGGTGGAAAAGGCGGTGCTCCGAAGGGTGCGGGAAATGATGGCGGCAACAATGCCATGGCCGCGGCCCTGGCGGCAGCCATGAACAAGAAGCGGAAGTAATCCTCAGGCGAAGACGTCCGCTTCAGCGACCGGCAATTCTCCCCGTTCTTCCACGTCCTTGAGATAGGCCCGGCAGACGATGACCGAGAACACAGCGAAACTGTATCCAACCAACAGTTTGACCAACAGCAGAACAAGTCCGCCAAGGATGTTGGGCGCTCCCGCAGGTGTGATCGGATCAGAACCTATCCCGATGTTCTCAAAGAAAATCAGGATCACGAACCCAAGGCCTGCAATCGAACCGGCACCGAATAGGAGCCTGGGGAGCATGTAACCCGCCTGTCGGATTGATCTGCCGACCGCGGTTCCGATCCCTGCGCCGACGCCAATCAGATGCGCGGGGAAAACCGTTCCGAACAGAAACGTGGTCAGGAAGGCAACGCCCCCGCCGGTCAGAAACATCACGACAAGAAAGAACTCCTGATCCAGCAGACCACCCGCAGATGTCGCCATGGCACCGAACACAACGACCATTGCGACCACAAACACCGGCAGGTAGAGCAGCAGAATGTAGCGGATCATGAATCCGGTGTATTTTTTGCTCGTTTCCTTGGATTTCAGATCCAGCCCCAGCAGGCTTGCACACAGATAGAAGACGGTTCCGGCTTCCACGAATGCCCGCGCTATCGTCAATCCGGTTCCGAGGTCGAAGAGAACGCTCACCGTTTCCAGAACGTAGATCGCGGCAACCAAACCGAAAAAGTACCTCCAGCACGCGACTATCGCGGCAAAGGCTTGCGAAAAGATGTTCAGCTCAGGCCTCAAGGCTCACCTCTAAATTGCAACTTGTTCTAGCCTTAGGCTAAAGACTGGAAACAACTACAACATCGGATTGAATGAATCATGCGAAGATTTCTGCTTCGGCGACGGGTAATTCGCCCTGCTCTTCCAAGTCCTTGAGGTAGGCATTTTTCGAAATCACCAAGAATATCGCCTCCGAAAAGACACCAATTAACTCTGCAAGAACAATCAACACCACACTAAACACACTAAACTCACCAACGGTCGCAACTAATTTCAGATCAGGCTCCTCCGGAATCGAGGCCATAGACAAGAATGCACTCAGTAATACGATTGGAAGATTGATTAACAATAGCCTGGGCAGCAAATATCCGGCATGTCGTATTGCTCTCGCCAACGATAAACGAATACCGTCTGACTTCTTCAATATCTTCGCAGGCAATAGTGTACCAAATACATAATGCGGTACCAGCCAACTCACTATCAATGTGAGAAAATAAGCGAAGGCGTAATAAGTTTGTGCCCTGACCTCTTCAGTCGCTCTGCTGAACAGCGATGTAACGAGTTCATAACCTCCGATGTCGACAGCAAAAAATAGAAAAACGTACCAGACTGTGAAAGAACCAAGTGGCCTTAAGTACAGACACGACTTGCTAACAGGTAATATTCTGCGTAGAAAAAAGTACCAAAAAATCGCGCTAAGCGGGGCAAACAAAAAGTTCACGAACCACCCGTCTTCAAGCCAAACGTCGACCACCAGAAAGCCAAAACCGGCTACAACATACGCCAGCGTTAGCCAACGTAGCGCGTACAAGGTTTCGAAGGCCTCCGAGAACAAGTTTCTGGTCTGATACACGTCAAAGATCGCACACTGTTGTTTTTACCGATATTCGATGGTTTCAACGGAATTGCAACCTGAAACTTGCATTGCACGCAGTCTCGACCTGGCTACAGATCAACCGATCGAGCCTCAGCCTTCCGGCTGTCGCCCGCGTCAATCCAGGTGCAATGGACGTGCCTTTCAGGATCGGCAGGTGAAGATCAGTCGGCCTTTGTCACCTCAAAGCCGTCGAGCAGATCCGCGGCCTCGACCATGAACGCCGAAATGTCGGACGGAAAGTGCTCCGGGATGGTGCTCACCATGTACACGAAGTTCCCGCGTCGCCACTCACACTTGATATACGTCTCGTATGTCGTGCAGGGCTCCTGAGGCGCATCGCCTCCCTTGCCGTTGTTGAAATCGACGGCTTTGCCGACAGTAATCAACGGGTCTCGGGTCTTGTATCGCGGCTCAAGGTCCGGAAAGGAAACACTCACCCAGAAAAGTTTGCCACCGGGCTCGGAACCGCCGTTATACGGCGCGTAGTACCATGGGATTTCGTGCTGCGTCTCGGCCAGCCAGTAAACCTCACGATAATTACCCTCGATACGCGGCAGCCACGGCAGGAGCGTCGCGGCAACGAGCAAGACAAGACCGGTGACATTGGGCCGGTCTGTGAGCGGTCGGCGCCAAAGCCAGAAGAGGAACATGATGATCGCAATGGGGATCGGAGCGAGCAGGGCCACTTCCTTGACCTGCCACAGCATATCGCCCTTCGCGGCCATGGGGTGAAAAGTCTTTCTGATTGAATAGTTTATGAACGTCCACGCATTCCAGATGGCGGACAGGAAGGCTGCGAGCCAGAACAGGGTGGAAAGGCGTATCATGACACTCAGTTAAAGAGACAATTGGCAAATCGCAAGACGAGTGCTGCCAGCAAAATTGCAGGCGACAAATTGAAAGATAGCATGTCAGGAGAAGGGATGGGCGCAAGACGCCGTCCTCGTCGCATTTTCCTTTTCTCGCGTCCGCCAAAGCCGTCAGGGTTGCGTTTGCCTTCTGCATGGTTCGGCTGCACTAGGTCGCGAACTCGACCGTTTAACCTTTTCGCCCTAAGCTGGAGTCGTGAACGATGAGGTCTGGCACATGACGGACGAAAATGCCGAGGAGGACAGGCCGAAGAAGGAGATGGACCCCGGTACCATTGGGGCAATCGCCCATCTTTATCGCGCTGAGGTTTTCCGCAGCACCCACTGGCGCTCGCGATTGGACAACACGACGAACTGGGCTGTCGTTACGACCGGCATTGCCTTGTCCGCCACGTTTTCCAACCGGGATGCCTCGCCGCTGCCGATGGTACTGGTCGGCTTGCTGGTCACCGTTTTCCTGATTTTTGAGGCCCGGCGCTATCGGTATTACAACATGTTCCGGGCGCGCGCACGGCTGCTGGAGTCTGATTTTTATGCTCCGCTCCTTCTTGGAAAAAGCAGCTCGACGAACGGAACCTGGGCAAGAATGCTCGCTGACGACTACGAGACGCCGCATTATCATATCAGCCTTGTCAGGGCCGCCGGACGACGGTTGCGCAGCAATTATTCCTGGATCCTCGCTATCCAGGCCATCGCCTATTTCGGCAAGCTTGCCATTCATCCCGTTCCGCTGACTGAATTCTCCCAGGCATTCGAGCGCGCAGCCATTGGCCCGGTTCCCGGATATCTCGTGTTCCTGGCCGGTGTGGTGTTTCACACAAGCTGGATCGTCTTTGCCATCGTCACGCTCAGGCTCGACAAGCGCTATCGCAAAAAACGCAAATCCCCCATGCAGGCGATCTAGAGCCTTTATGGAGCTTGTCCGGCGACAGCAGAAAAACGACGCTCAATGCAGTTCTGCGCACACGAACGCAACCGCTCATCAGGAACAGGTTTTCTTGAGTTCGCCGAGTTGACCCCGCCCTTTTTCGAGGACAAACGGAATTTTACCGCCAGCAAGCCGGAACGGATCTCCGGAGCAACTCGAGCGGACATTCCGTTTCAAACGATCAAGCGATTTGCAGTCCCAGGATCCCAACTGCTTGTTCGTCACCGGATTGTAGACATTCGAAGGAAGTTTGAAGCATACGTCGTTACGGTCGGAGCGAAGTCTCCAGCGGCCCGGGATAGACCGGTCATTGCCCGGATACCACAAGTGTGATCTTCCGCTCGCGCTGTAGTACTCAACCTGTATGCCATGTTTGCCATCGTAAAATACAATGGTGTTGCCCCCGAACGCTATTGTTTCACTGCTTGTCTGGCAGGACGCAATCAAGTCGCAAACGAAAGCAGGAACAGACGAAATTTCATTGAACACCCCCGGATCGACTTGAGCCCACGTCAGCGGTAATGGATTCGCTACACACGCACAAGCTGTCACACATCTTCAATTGCCCTCCAGCGGGCACCGGATCACACCCGGACAAATTCACAAATTCAGAAGAAGCTTCCCTTTTGCCGACAGCTGATATATCAAGCGCACATCTCTTGTGGACAGGACCAAACTCAACATGACAGGTGACCTCAGCCAATCCGCCCAGGCCTACAGGCAATTGGAAGAGGCAATCGTGACACTGAAACTGAAACCCGGTGAAGCGGTAACAGAAGTTGCTCTTGCACAGCGTTTCGGACTGGGCCGCACACCGATCCGGGAGGCCGTGTTGCGGCTCAGCCTTGAAGGTCTTTTGAGCATCCGTCCGCGTCTCGGTGTCATTGTTGCGGAAATGAACCCGGCGGATTTCATCAAGGTGCTGGACGCAAGGCACGCCCTGGAACGCCTTGTCGCCGGGTCGGCTGCACGCCTTGCGAGTCAGGACGAACGCCGGACACTTGAACAAATCGCCGAAGACATGCGGGACGCAGGTTCCGTTCCCGATGTCGAGGAATATCTGCGCCTCGACAAGGCATTTGACGAAGTCGTCGCGCAGGCCGCCTGCAATCCATTCGCGGCAAAGGCGCTGGCTCCCCTTCAGACCCATAGCCGCAGGTTCTGGTACCGGCATTTCGGCCGGGCGGATCTCAATCCGGCCGCCTGGAGCCACCTTGAAGTGATGCAGGCCATTGCCACTGGCGACGAGAGAGAGGCCATGGAACAGATCGAAAACCTGATGCTGTATCTCCGCAGGCAGGCGACAGCCCTTATGAGCGGGCCACGATAATCCGGCTGCGTGAAGTTATTGACGCCACTTTGCCATTTGGGAGATGCTGTAGCCGGACAGTCAGGTTGCGGAACCACAATGAGCTATGTCGAAATCTCCTTTGCCGACGAAGCGGACAAGGCGGCTACTTCCAAAGCGATCGAGGATCGCCTGCTCCGGTCCTTGGCCAAGGAAAACAAGCAGGCGAACAACGATGACTTCATCCTGAAGGCGACCGATGAAAACGGCCACCTGCTGGGTGGGCTGCGCGCGAGCACGTCCTACCACTGGCTGCTGATCAAGACCCTTTGGGTGGATGACGCCGTCAGGGGCGGCGGGCTCGGCAGCCGGCTTGTCGAACTGGCAGAACTCGAAGCAAGGCGGCTTGGATGTCATGGCGCATGGCTGGATACGTCGAATGAAACAGCCCGCAAATTCTATCAGGGCCTCGGATACCAGGATTTCGGGGTTCTTGGAAACAGGCCGGATCAGGCCCTGCCCGATCATCGCCGCTGGTTCATGAAGAAGGATCTTTGACCAGGTGACGATGAACCGGACATCTGTTCTGTCAGTCTGACGGCTTTTCGGACCTCAGCAACCAGGAAAAGAACGCGAGTGCCAGGGCAGCGCCGGCGATTTCCGCCACGATGAAGCCGGGCAGGTCGATCGGGCGAATGCCGGCAAATGTATCGGTGAAGGCCCGGGAAATGGCGACTGCCGGATTTGCGAAGGACGTCGATGCGGTGAACCAGTACGCGGCGGTAATGTAAAGTCCGACCAGCCATGGCACTGCAGTTTCCCGAAACCGTATCCCGGCCAGAATACTGGCAAGCAGCCCGAACGTCGCAACAATTTCAGCCACCCACTGCCCCGG
>NZ_KI928932.1:219567-230673 GCF_000521215.1 Labrenzia sp. DG1229
AGGTGGCACCTAGGACGAACAAGATCAGCGCCAGACCCTGCCAGACCGGCACGATACCAATTGGCAGATTGAACGGCGCGGCAAAGGACCCGATCATGAGGATCAGGAACAGCGTGATCGCAGACCATACCCATGCGGGCATGCCGCTGCTTTTCTCCGAAGACTGCCGCCATACGAAGACGAGAGCGCTCGCCAGACCTGCAACCCCGGCCGCAGTTGCCTGTGGCAGTGCAACCTCGCCCGTGATCAGCGTCAACGTCACCGCGATGACGACGATTGCAGTAACACCCCAGACAAGGCCCGTGACGGCTGCAATCAGGATACTGCCCGGTCTCATAGCCCTTCCTCCTTCGGTGAAAAGCGGATGAACAGGGTTGCAAAGGTGACCAGGACGACAAAGACCACAACGGCCACCGCCGCACCCGCCCCAAGATTGGAGAGCGCAAAACCCTGTTCATAAACATCGACAGTGAGTGTCCGCGTCCCCGCGTTGCCGCCGGTGAGCAGGAAGATGTCGTCGAACTTGTTGAAGGTCCAGATGAACCTGAGCAGAAACAGCACGGACAGGATGCCCATCAGCTGTGGCAGGGACAGGTACCAGAACTGCTGCAGCGGTGTTGCCCCGTCCATCTCGGCTGCCTCGTACATATCGGTGTTGATTGACTGCATACGCGCCAGAATGAACAGGAACGACAGCGGGAAATAGCGCCAGGCCTCGAACGCGATCACGGTCGTCAGTGCCAGCGGAAATTCCATCGGGATTCCGAACAGCGAATACTCGATGGCGCGTTGGCCGAAGAAATTGATGGGGTCCGCGACAACGCCCATCTTGGTCAGAAGCGCATTCACGGTTCCGGAAAACGGATCGAAAAGGACGACCCATGTGAAGGCCACCGCGATCACCGGCGAGACATAGGGAAACAGGAACAATCCACGCACGACCCCCCTGCCGACAAATGTCGTATGGAGCAGCTGCGCAGCGAACAGGCCCAGCACCAAAGCACCGCCGGTTCCGAAGATCGTGTAGTAGAACGTTACCCGAAGGACCGACCAGAATTCATCCGCGCTGAAAATTCTCCGGAAATTTTCCAGGGAGAAATCGAAATTGGTGAGGATATTGTCCGAATCCCCTTCTATCACGGGCTTGCTTGCCCGTTCGGGTCTGTTGGCGGCAAGAAAAGCATCCGTCACCGTGCCTTCCAGTTTCAGCCGTTCGCGCCATCCCGGGTCAACCGTACCGATTGTGCAGGTCAGATCCCGTCCGCTCATCGCACAATCCTCGGGTAGTGCCGTCACGTTGAACCCTTCCGGCACCTCGTCGGTCAGAACAACGTTGCGAACTTCCGCGTCCTGCGACGAATTGCGCAGGCGATACTGGATTTCCGCGCTGTCACCGGCTGCCGCGGGTTCGCCGCGCACGCGCTCGTTGACCAGCACTGTGGGAGGACGCAGATCGGCAAGTTGCACCGGCTTCACGCTGATCCAGAAATTGGCCAGCAGCGGACCGGCAACGATTATCAGAATAATCGCAAATGTCGGTGCGAGCATCAGATAGGCCAGCCACATCTCACGGCGCTGCATGGGACCGATGCCTTTTGGCGGTCCGGACGAGTCCTGTTGTTGGTTCTGTGCGCTCATGGCTCTAGAGCCCTTTTCTGGAATAAGATGTCACTCGAATTCGAGCAGCGCCGGAACAAATCGTCCCCGGCCTCCCGCAAAGACGATTGCGGGAAGAAGTTCGTGCCGGGATCGGGCGCGGGCAAACTCCATGCCCGATCCGGAAGATTTGAAGATGGGAGTGACCCGCCCGCTCGCGGGCGGATCAGAACGTTTCCAGGCGTTACTGGATCTTGGCAAGCTCTTCGTTGAGCTTGGCGACGGTTGCAGCCGCATCCCGCTCGTCATCGATGTACTCGCGCACGAGCCGGTTGATCACCTGACTGTTGATGATCTTGGAAGCAAGCGAAAGCTGGCCTTCTGTGACACCCCATCGGCTGGCCGTGTCCAGACCGGCAACAATCGTCTTGATGGTCTCCGGATCATAGAGTTCAGTCAACGGTGCCTTGCGATCGACGCCGACCGGGAGCTTTGACCAGCCGTCGATAAATGCCGTTGCATTGTCCGCATTGCCGCGACGGATCGGGAACTTGCCTTCAGGCGCGATCGACAACGTCGACATGTAGCCGTCATCCATCGAGAATTCGATAAACTGCATCGCCGCTTCCGTATCCGCGTCATTGGTGATGCCGAAATAGCGGACGTCGCCCCAGGCTGCCCCATCCGGATTGGACGGTCCGCTCAGCGTGGTTACGACACCGGTCTTCGACGCCAGTTCCTTCGAAGTCGGATCGTCGGTGATGGTCGGTGGCGCGCTGTCACGCAGACCGGCGAGTTCATCCAGAATGAAAGGGGACCAGATGATCATTGCGGCTTTGCCGGCAAAGTAAAGTTCCCGCGACTGCTTCCAGAAAAGATCGCCCGGAGGAGAAGCCTTGGCAATTGCCTTGTAGAAATCCAGCGCTTCGATGGTTTTCTTTTCATCCAGCGCCTTGAAGCCGTTCCCGTCAACAGGCGTCACGCCGTTGGCGAGAAGAACATGCTCGAGCACCTGGCTCATGAAGTTCTCGTCGATCTTGGTCGCGGCAACGAAGGCGAACATTTCCGGTGGATTGTGCAGTTTCTCCACAGCGGCCAGAATGTTCTCGTAGCTGTCCGGAGCGGCCAGGCCGTTCTCTTCAAAAAGGTCTTTCCGATAGACCACCATCTGGGTCCAGCCGTCGACCGGAACCGAGGCGATCCCGCCTTCAACTGCCGCCATTGCTACGGCACCGGGAGCGAAAGTGTCGGTCCCGAGCGCTTCAACCACTTCGGTTGCCGCTTCCGTATCCAGGATACCGGCTTCCGCCCAGGGCAAAGCATATTGCAGGGTGTGATAGATCACATCCGGCAGGTCGCCGGCCGCGAAGGCAGCCGTGGCACGGGTGCCGAGATCGGATTCAGACACCGGAATGACGTCGACTTCAATGCCTGTCTTGTCCTTGAAGGCTGCCGCCAGTTCTTCCTGCTTGGCCAGACGCTCGGGTTGTTCCTCCGTCGTCCAGAAGCGCAGTGTGTCTGCTTCGGCCGCAGTCAACCCGAGCGCAAGCACGCCGGCGATGGTCGAGGCCAGGAATTTACTCCTCCCAAACATTTCATTCTCCCTTACTGCCAGAAAGTGGCTGTTGGTTCAGCCGGTTCCGGAGCGCAAGTGCCAGCGCTTCCGAGGTCATGGACGGTGCGCCGTCAGAGGCGCGCCGGATTAGTTTCGCCTTGGCAAGAGCCTGCAGACTTTGAGGTGACTTGCCGTCAAGCACGTCGATCAGCATGCGGGCAACCCGGCCGCCTGCTTCCTGTGCGCTCTGTGAAAACGTGGTCAGCGGCGGGTCGAGATACTCCCCCACGGGCAGTCCGTCATATCCGATGACGGTTACGTCAGATCCTGCCTGAAGGCCGAGTTTTCGGCAGAACTGCACGGCACCTATGGCAAGCGCATCGGTCGCGCACAGGAGCGCCGTTGGCGGTCCATCCAGTGAAAGTAGCGTCTGCGCACCCTTGAAGCCGCCTTTTTCGCTGATCGCCTGGAGTGTTTCCAGATCCTGGTCGTGCGCCAGGCCGAGAGCTTCCAGTCCTTGCCTGTAGCCGTCGCGGCGTTGGCGGGCAAAATTCAGGTCAAGCGATCCACCCAAAAACCCTATTCGCTCATGGCCAAGACTGTAGAGATGCCGGACACCATCGGCGAAGGTTGTCTCGTTGTCGATATCGAACCATGCGTAGCTGGACGGATCGCCCGTTCGTCCATGCGCGACAAACGGGAATTTCTGCTCCATGAGGTAGGCAATACGCGGGTCGTCGACTTCCGTTCTTGTGACGATAAATCCGTCCACTTTCCGCCGCGCGATAAGCCGTTTCAACGTCGTGATCAGGTGTTCGCGAGAATGTGCCGTTGTCACCAGCAGATCCAGGCCAAGTTCATCAAGTGCCCGCGCAATTCCATCAATGAATTCGGCCAGGAACGGATCCGCGCCATTGCCATGCCCGACAGGGATCACGATGCCAAGCGTATCCTGCCGGCCACGCTTGAGGTTTCTTGCCGTCGCTGATGGCTGGTAACCCAACTCTTGCACGGCCTTCAGGATTCGCTTGCGGGTATTTTCCGAAATGTCCGTATAGTTGTTGAGGACGCGCGAAACGGTTCCCTTGGCAACGCCGACATGGCGAGCCACATCGTCAATCGTGACGGAACCGCGAAGACGCGACATGTTTCCTCCCTATGGGCATTTGGTGCCCGATTTCGACCGCATGCGGAATGAGATCCGAAACGGCATTTATTGAAAATAAGTGTCACAAAACCGGTTTTGTAAGTCAACAAAATCGGTTTTGTAACGAAAGAAAAGATTTTTCGCATTGCGGCAACGTGCTGGCGACAAAGCAAAACCTTGTTGAAACTTGTTTCGGAAAAAAGGGGTTATGCATGGTTCTTTGAAGCAATCTGAAGCCAACCAGCGACGACACCGGTTCGGTCAGTCGTTTTCAGGCTGACCATTCCTCATTGCGGCACACTGTTTGCATGGCTGCACCAGGCTGGGACCTGTTTCTTGATCTCGATCTCCACAAAGTCATCCCAAGCGGCAATGACAAAAGAAACCGACCTTGCCGTCGTCCGGTCCATACGAGACTCAAAATGGAACGGAAGAAACCAGTATGATGTTGGCATAGGGTGTGACTTCGCCCGTGCGCACGACAGCCCGAGCCTGCTGGCTGCGTGCCTTGAAGTCATCATGCAATACACGGACCTGCTCAATCGGCTTGCCGGTTTCCGCCTCCCAGTGCGCCAGCTTCACCTCGATCCTTGTAACCAGCTCCGGCCCTGCTTCTTCGGCAAAAATCGCCTTTTCGACGATCAGCTCCCTGGACAGCGCATCGAACACATCGAAAAAGCCCGGGATTCCGGGCGAGACCGCCAGGTCGATCACTTTGACATTGGGCGGCACCGGAAGCCCTGCATCCGCGATCACGATCTCGTCCATGTGCCCGAGCGAGGCCACGAGCTTGCTGAGGTGACGATTGAGGAGAGGCGTTCGTTTCATGGCGGTTTCTTCGGTTGATGACAGGCATACTGTTGCGGTGGAAAGAAAATCTTTCCCGAACAAGTCTAATCCGATCTTGCCGGGCCGCCAATTTGTCCGTTGTGGCGGCAGTGCACTCCTCTCAGGCGTTTCTACCCGTCAATGGTCGGATCATATGGGGTATCCGGGTCATCGATACCGGTGAGGAACTCTTTCCACGAGCCCATTCCACACGCGAAAAGCGCCAATTCGGCAGCATGGCCCGAAGAACCGACCCCGTTGATGTGGGCAAATTCATGGATAAGCGTCCCGAATAGCTGCTCCCGGCTGCTGAGCAGCGCAAGCGCTGTCACTCCAATCGCCTTGTGAGTTTCAAAGGACTCGCCGTAGTTGAAAGGACAAGGTTCGACAAGGCTGACCCAGACGTCGGAATCATTCACAAGGCTGGTCAGTGTTCGTCCATTCGGAAGCGATCGAAAATAGGCATCGCAGGCCGGGCTTTCCTTGCACAACTTGATCAGCTTCCATCTGCATTGCCTCAGTTTTGAATAGTCTCCACCCTTCACGGAATGCAGCCGTGTCAAAGCCGAAGGTTTGCTTTTCCAATCACCAATATTGATCTGGAACGCCATTGAAATCTCCTAAAAAAATAAATGCAACACCAACATGATTTTCCGATAAGACGTTAAATTTAAGGCAACGGCGCGCCAGTTCTGCAATCTTCCTCCGCGGAACAGCGCGCGGCCTTGTGTAACGTGTTGAGAAAAGTCCGGCTGACCGAAGAAACGGCGGCTGACCGTCGGGCTTCACTCTTCCGGCAGATCTCCATCCGGCGGCTGCCAGAGTTCAATCCCGTTGCCTTCCGGGTCGAGAAAGCGGAAAAACCGGCCATACTCCTCGTCGTCATAGCCAAGTTCGGTGACGCCATCCGCCCTCAGGCTTGCCATCAGCGCGTCGATATCCGTGACCCGCAAATTGATCATGAACCGGTTTTCGGCCGGTCCGAAATAAGAGGTGTCCGACTTAAAGGCGGCAACGACGGACGGGCCTGCATTCTGATGCAGCCAGCTACCCAGATTGATGTCGAAATGTTTCTTGTAGAACTTTGCTTGTCTGTCAGGGTCTGTGCTCTTGAAGAAAACCCCGCCGATGCCGTCGATTTTGCTGCCATGAGCCATATTCGCATGCCTTCTGTCTTGCGCTGGTGCCCCGCATCGAAGGATCATAAGTCGGGCATGACTGGGTGCCAACGAATTTTCGCAAGTTACTGCGGCTTCCAAAACGAAGAACGGCCCCGAGAGGGGCCGTTTGACAATGTCAAAGCTCGAGGCTTAAGTTCTGTCGCGTTCGCCGCCTGACTATGCCCATCAGCATGACGCCACCGGCGAGAAGCGGAAGCGATGCGGGCAATGGGACGGTCGATACCGGTACCGTGGATACCGTAATCTCGTCAACGACAAGCTTCATGTATCTGGGACTGTTGCCCGGATAATAATAATTGCTTTGCACAGCCGCCCTCACCTCGAACTCGGAGGCTTTAAAATTCAAAAACGCACCGGGCGTAGAGGCAGAAGTTATCTGATAGGTATAGACGCCAGAAGTCGTACCTTTCGCAATGCGTGCGAAATCGATAACCGCCGCAAAGCGAGGCTGGTGCGCATAAATATTGTCAGATCCAACAAATCTTGAATAGATACCGTTTGGGGCATTGTGAACCCCGATCAAGTCCTTTCCAACATACAAAGATGACAAACCGTCGAAACCGGGCCTGGATATTGTGGCTCCCAGACTGAAACCGATTCCATTGTATGCAGAAGTCAACACCGGAACAGAAAACTTAACTGTTAGCAGGTTGTTGACATCCGCGGTCATAGTTATCGCGTTTGCACCCTGCGCAATCGGAAAAAAACTTGCCAGAACGACAACCATTCGCATCAAAAACTTCATCGCACACCCCCAAATTTCTTGAACCCTGGGTATCTTTGCTTTTATTGAAATTCAACATCAAAAAATCAACATATACTAACACTTAGAAAGAAAATTCAGCGAAAAATATGGATTGGCTACGTTTAGAACACACACCCTTGGCTGTGTCATAATTGTGAAATCAGCCAATGCACATCGCATTTTGCCGTTGGTCGAAAGCGCGAATTAAAAACGGGCAACTACGAACGCCCTGCCGCGAAGTCTCAAACCGGCAGCCGCTCCATTTCACGCTAGCGACACCAGCGCCTCACATAAAGGAACCGCATCATAAAACGGCGCGGACTTCCTTGTGATCAGATCGAGCTTCAGCACTGTAATCCCGCGTGCCCCGATTTCTGCGGTTTCAGCGTCCGAAACACTGCTATCCACAACTACGAAATTGAGCAGCCTGTGCGTGGGACAATCTGTGCCTGCGTCCCCGCGAAGATAGGTCAAAAGCGTATGCACCCTGTCGGCGAGGTTGAGGTTCCTTGCTTCCGGGTCCTCGCCGAGACTTGGAACATAGACTTTCGGCACGGTGCGTGAGGCAATTGCCTTGCCGACACCCTTCGGCAGGAGATTGGCGACAAGGCTTGTGTAAAAACTTCCGGGTGCAAAACAGATCAGATCGGCCGTCTGAACAAGTGACCGGTTGCGATCAGGAAAGAGTGCGGTTGCCGGATCCTTGCTCTTGAGCCCGCTATTCAGGAAGAACTCCTTGATCGGCGATGTCAGCGCCGGATGCTCCTTGCCGGTCAGAAGATGCTGGCCAATGATGACCTCACCCGACGCCAATTCCGCCCCAAGATGCAGGTTGTCGTCGGTTATCGCGCGTACCGTTCCCTGCACACCCACCAGTTTGGAAACCAGGAATATGATCGGCTCGAGTTGCTGGTTCTGCCCGAGGTAACCACCTGCCAGGATAAGATTGCCGATGCTCGCTCCGCGCAAATCGAATGTCGCAGGACACGCGGTTCGGAAGACACCCAGCTGGTTCTGGATCAGCATGCGCATCGGCTGCTCGATTGCTTCGACAAGCTGATGCGTTCCGGCAATCATGCGGTCGAGTTCAGCTTTCAGGTCGTCGGGTCTGGCGGACTTAGCGAACCTGTGGGTAAACAGGCGGAAGACTTCCGGATGACCAAGAACCGTTTCGTCTGCAAGGGCCATCAAGCGGCTTCTGAGATCACCGATGGCCGGCATGTCGAAGGCAAGGCGCAGACCCTGGGAACTGCCGCCTGAATCAAATGGCGTAACCAGATGGACCGAGTTGTGCGTGTAGCGCTTCAACCCTTGCGCCACGCCGTTGAGCGCCGACCCCCCGCTGAAAAACAGAAGCTGCGGTCCCAGCTTTGGATTGGACAGAAACCGCTCGATGCGGAACAGGTCCGGCATGCGCACTGCGCGGGTGATGGTGACTTCGGACATTCCAACCCCTGCTGCTGAAATCATCCCGTGGCGGACTGCCGCTGCCGGTGGATCAGGTTGCTACCCGACCCATATGGCACGGAAATCGTTTACATTTGTCAATGTCGGCCCGGTGACGACCTGATCATTTATCTTTTCAAAAAATGTATGGGCGTCATTGTCTGCAAGAGCATCCGCCGCGGACACCCCGGCGGCCTCGGCCTTTGCCAATGTGTCCGGGCCGATGACAGCTCCTGCAACCTCGGCCGCACCGTCGACACCATCCGTGTCGCAGGCGATTGCATGAATGTCCTTGGCGCCCTGAAGCGCGAGCGCCAGGGCGAGGGCATATTCCGCGTTCGGACCACCAACACCATTCCCGTTCCTCGTCACGGTCAGTTCCCCGCCCGATAGCAGCAGCAGCGGACGATCTGACCCGCTGCGCTGTCGCTTCCGCTCAAGGGCGAGGTCGGCATGGGTTCGGGCCACGTCACGCGCTTCGCCTTCAAGCGCGTCACCGAGAATTTCCACATCGCACCCGGCGTCTTGTGCCATCTCCCTTGCCGCTTCCAGCGACTGCGATGGTGCAGCAAATATCGTGTTGGTGACCTCGGAAAGTGCTTGGCTTTGCGGTGACAGAACACCTGTGTTCCCATTCAACACGTCCTGAACCGCGACGGGAACCGCGATACTCCACCGCTCCAGGATCGCCTTGGCATCTTCAGATCGGCTGGCGTCGCCGACAGTCGGTCCCGACCCGATTTCCGCCGGGTCGTCGCCCGGCACATCCGACAGGAGAAGCGCCAGCATCCGTGCCGGACTGGCGGCGGCGGCAAGCTGACCGCCCTTGACCCCACTCAGATGCTTGCGGACTGTGTTCATCTGGCCGATGGGAGCTCCCGAGCTCAGGAGTTTCTGGTTCACGTCCTGCTTTTCAGACAGTGTTACTTCACCTGCAGGAGCGATGAGGAGCGCAGACGCCCCACCGGAAATCAGCGCCAGAACGAAGTCGTTGTCTTCAAGGCTTTCCACGAGGTCAAGCATCCTGCGGGTTGCCACAAGGCCGGCCTCATCCGGTACCGGATGGGCCGCCTCGACAATCTCGATCCCCTGGCAGGGGCGCCCATAGCCATAGCGCGTGATCACAAGTCCTTCGCAGGCACCCCAGACGTCCTCAACCGCTTCGGCCATCCGGGCAGATGCCTTGCCGGCACCGACAACAACGACACGTCCTTCCGGCTTTTCAGGCAGGAAGGCCGCGAGGCTTTTCATGGGATCGGCCACTTCCACAGCCCGCTGAAACAATTGACGCAGGACGGCAGCAGGCTGTTCGCTCATCAGGACTTCACCTCTTACACTACGGACAGTTTGGGCTTCTTGAGCGCTGTTTTGCAAAAAAATTCAAGGGCCGATCAAGACAAATCGGTCTTCAGGCCAAGCAAAACATGGATTCCGTGCATTTGCGCACGGTACAATTTCGGGAGTATCAATTGAGTTTTCCGGTCGGCAACATCACTTACCTATGCAGCAAAGGACGGTAGCTTGATGGAAACGACGATCCCTGCCTTCAGCGACGCGATAAGAAATCCGGACAACCCGGCACATATGATGGTGATCAAGGACGTGCCGCGGCGCATCCGTGTCTATGCCGGCGAGGTGTTGCTTGCAGACAGCAGCAACGCGCTCCGGGTGATGGAGGTCGGCAAGTCTGTCTATGACCCCGTCGTCTATATCCCGGAGGACGATCTTGTCGGTTCGCTTGAGCCGATCGAAAAGACGACATATTGCCCGATCAAGGGCGACGCCAGTTACATTGCTCTTGATGGGGAAGAGGTCGGCTGGGTCTATCGGAACCCTATCCCCATGACCCTTCGCCTGAAGGCGCATTGCGCGTTCTGGCCGGCCAAAACCCGGCTGGTCGAAGGAGACTGAAACTTGTTCCTGCGCTGCCCCGGACCTGATCCGGGGCCATTGAAGAGCGTTTGACAAGCTATTGGGAGAGGGGAACATCACCATTGATTGTCATCCCTGCGCAAGCAGCGACCCGGTGGCAATAGGCTCAAAGGCACTTCTCAACGACTGCTGCATACCGGATCCCGGATCTCAGCCGCGCTGCGTCCGGAACGGCAATTGTCAGGTCCTCGCTTCCGTCAACGTAGGTCTTACGCTGCCAGCTCCCCTTCCACGACAGGACCAAGACATTCCACAATCCGCGTCCAGCCGCCCTCGTGATTGTTCCGGCTTTCTTCCGAGGGAAACTTCACATGCGTCAGCGTGAGTTCGGTCCCCCCGTCCACTTCGACAAAATCAAGCGTCACGACACTGTCCGGTTCGGAAAAAGGGCCCTCCCAGGTGAACGCCAGCCGGCTGTGACGGGTGATTTCCTTGTAGGTTCCGGCATGCGGGATTTGCTGGTCACCAGCCTGCATGATGATTTCGAAACGGCCGCCTACGGTCGGGTCGGCGGTCGCTTTCGGCACCGTCATGCCCGGTCCGGGCGTCATGAATTTGGAGAGCGCTTCCGGGTTCAGCCAGGCCTCGAACACGCGCTCGGCAGGGGCTGCAAACTTGCGCGAGACCACAACACTTAGATCATTCATCATCCGGCTCCGTTTCAAGTACATTGTCG
>NZ_KI928932.1:231185-251605 GCF_000521215.1 Labrenzia sp. DG1229
GTTCCAGAAGAGCCTCGACCCGACGCCGCAGTTTTTGAGCCGGTGACCTGCGCAGCAACCGGTTCTGCACCTCGATGAGGGCAACAGCCGCAACATTGCCGACACGGTCTTTCGCTCTAAGGTTCTGTCTCTTCCTGAGACCGGCCTGGGCCGCGCGAAGCAGGCACATGCAGTAGGACCTCAGATCGACATTGGCGTCGTCGGTTACTTTCTGATCGCATGCCAGTTCCCGAAGCCGTTCGACCTCGGACTTCCAGATATAGAAAAACGGATTCCAGAAGAAGAACGGACGCAGCAACTCCAAGCCGATTTCCCACGTCACGTCGCCCTGACGCACATGCTGCAGCTCGTGTTTGAGCACCAGTTTCAGATCCTCCGATCTTGCCAGGAGATCGGACGGGATCACAACATGGTGGCGACGCAGCCCGCGTGCCGAAAACGGAACCAGAGCCCGGTCCGACAGCAGAAGATGCAATCGCCCTGCACGACGCCATGTATGACACGCCGCCAGCATGCGATTGAGCCGCACGACACTGACAGCCAGCTTCGCGCCGAAATAGGTAAAGCCTGCGAGCAAAAACAGGACCACTGCCATGCCCGCACCTGGTGCAAACGTGAGCACGCTTTCCGTCAGACGACTTCGAAGCCCCAGGATAGACTGAAAATCTTCCGCCGGGATGGCTATGCCACCCCGAAGATACTGTGAAACCGCATAGTCGGTGAGATTTACGGTTCCTGCTACAGGGACAACCTGCGCCACTTGCATTTGCTGGTAAGCAGCAACTGCGACAGGCGACAGGACCATGACGGCGAACAGGCCGTTCAGGATGGCCAGCTGGTAGTTAAAGGCAAGTCTTTTCCCCAGGCGAGCCAGAACCAGCTTTGCTGACAACCAGATAATTGCAGTCAAGGCCAGGGTGATATTGAGATCGACATAAATGTCGAAGATCTGGTTAAGTAGCGTCATCTGTCCTCCTCCTGTCCAGTAACGCTCTCATTTCCTCCAGGTCGTCATCTGAGAATTCATATTCATCGACGAGACGGGCCACGAGCGAAGCGGGCGTGCCGTCGAAGAGTTTTTCAGAAAGGTTTCTCAGGGAACGGGACTGGTAGGTGTCCTTGGTCAGCCGAGGGGTATAGATAAATGTTTTGCCTTCTTTCCGGCTGTCCACGAAGCCTTTTTCATCCAGGATCCGCATGATGGTTGCGCAGGATGTATAGGCAAGTTTTCGTTCCGACGGCAAAGATGCGAGTATATCCCGCACAGCGCCTTCGCCGAGTTTCCAGAGTTCTGTCATGAACTCCAGTTCGACTTCGGTCAGAAACTCGTTGCTTTTACGCTTTCTCATTATAGTCCTGCGCCATTGCGGTCTGGATGTGGCTCAGGTCGTGCCTCGAACTTCTATGAATTCTTGTAATTGCACGCCCCCGAGCCTTATTCATGCACGATTGGCCCGGAAAATACTATAGGTTTGATGGTATTCTCTATGTGCCTAAATTTTCCAGAAGCTGAATGACCCCCAGGCGATGCTGAGAGCCAGCGGCCACCATAACGGAGTGCCCACAAATCCGAGCCATGCCAGGAAAATGTAGGACGTGCCGAGAAGCGTAATGAAAAGACGATCTCCGCGGGTTGTTGTCAGCCCGAGAATACCACGTCGTTCATGGCCGCCCGGAAACTTGATCTCAATTATGGTCAGCAGCCCGATTGCCGAAAAGATGCCGACAAACAACAGCGCTGTCGGCAGGGTCCATGCCATCCATCCCAGCATCATACCCTCCCCAGGGCGAAGCCCTTGGCAATGTAGTTCCGCACGAAATAGATCACGATTGCACCCGGGATGATGGTCAGGGTCCCGGCGGCTGCAAGAAGGCCGAGTTCATATCCCGCGGAGGAAGCCGTTCGGGTCATCACGGCGGCAATTGGCTTGGCCTCAACCGCAGTCAGTGTCTTGGAAAGAAGCATTTCCACCCAGGAGAACATGAAACAGAAGAACGCAGCCACCCCGACACCCGACTTGATGGCGGGCAGAAAGATCGTCGCGAAGAATCGCGGAAACGAGTAACCGTCGACATAGGCTGTTTCATCCAGCTCCTTCGGCACACCCGACATGAAACCTTCCAGAATCCAGACAGCCAGCGGAATGTTGAACAGGCAATGTGCGAGTGCAACCGCCAGATGGGTGTCGAACAGGCCAACCGCCGAATAAAGCTGAAAGAACGGAAGGGCAAAGACGGCAGCGGGAGCCATCCGGTTCGTCAGCAACCAGAAGAACAGGTGCTTGTCGCCCACAAAGGAATACCGGGAAAACGCATAAGCAGCAGGCAGGGCTACCAGAACCGAAATCACGGTGTTCATGGTCACATAGATGATGGAGTTTATGTAACCCCAGTACCAGGTCGGATCGGTGAAGATCTCGATATAGTTGGCCAGTGTCCAAGTCTGCGGAAACAGCGAGAATCCGGCAAGGATTTCATTGGTTGTCTTGAAACTCATCGCGACGAGCCAGTAGATCGGCAGCATCAGGAAGAGGATGTAAATCACGGGAACCAGGCTTTTCAATCGCATGATGGTTCTCCTCAGGACTTGTTGTCGTTCTTCGTCATCAGCGTATAGAACAGCCAGGAGGCGAGCAGCGTGATGGCGAAGTAGATGAGAGACATGGCGGCAGCCGGACCGAGGTCGAACTGGCCGAGAGCAATCTTCACGAGATCGATGGAGAGCAGCGTGGTCGAATTGCCCGGTCCACCACCGGTCAGGACGAACGGCTCTGTGTAGATATTGAAGCTGTCCATGAACCGCAGCAGGATTGCGATTGTCAGAACTGTTTTCATCTTCGGCAGCTGAATGAACCGGAACACGGCCCAGTTGGAAGCCCCGTCGATTTCCGCGGCCTGGTAATAGGCGTTGGGGATGGAAACGAGACCAGCATAGGCAAGAAGCACGACCAGCGATGTCCAGTGCCAGACATCCATGACAATGATGGTCACCCAGGCCGCAAACGGGTTCTGGGTCATGTCGTAGGAAATGCCCAGCGTGTGGTTCATGAAATAGCCAAGCAGGCCGATATCGGGCAGCGTGAAGATGTTCCACATTGCGCCGACCACATTCCAGGGGATCAGCATTGGCAAGGCCATCGTTACCAGACAGAATGGCACCCAGGGACCTTGTTTGGGCATTGCCAACGCTATGGCGATGCCAAGTGGCACTTCGATGATCAGGATCAGGAAGGTGAACAGGAACTGGCGTCCGAGCGCATTGTGAAAACGCTCCGATCTGAGAACCTGTTCGAACCAGTCGAGCCCCTGCCAGAAGAACAGGTTGTTGCCGAAGGTTTCCTGGACCGAGTAATTCACAACGGTCATCATCGGAATGAGCGCGTTGAACGCGACCAGCAGCAGCACTGGCGTCACGAACAGCCAGGCACGTTGATTCTGGGTTTTCACTGGACACCCTCCCCTGGCGTGCTGGCCAGCCAGCCGTCTTTGTAAAGCCGTGTCTGCGACTGCTTGAATTCCAGGTTCACCTGGTCACCGGCGTTTGGTGCATCACCTTCCAGGATCGCATGAATACGGCTGTTGTTGGCAATCGCCTCCACCACCTTGTGACGGCCGATATCGGCAACCTTGCGCACCTGCGCGGCAAGGCCTGTCCCATTCCCCGACACGGAGACGAACTCCGGACGGATACCGATTTCCGCGGCGCCGTTGGTGACATCTTCCAGCGGCCCTTCAAGACCGATCCGCTCGCCTGCGAAAAACACTCCGCCATCCTTTACATCGCAAGGCAGAACATTCATGCCCGGCGAGCCGATGAAATGGCCGACGAAAGTATGCGCGGGACGCTCGAAGAGTTCGACTGGTGTGCCGATCTGAACGATTTCACCGTCCTGCATCACCACGACCTGATCGGCAAACGTGAGTGCCTCGGTCTGGTCGTGCGTCACGTAGATCATTGTTGCCTTGACCCGTTGATGCAGCTCTTTCAGCTTGGAGCGCAGTTTCCACTTCAGATGCGGATCAATCACGGTCAGGGGTTCGTCGAACATGACGACATTCACATCCTGGCGCACCAGTCCGCGGCCCATTGAAATCTTCTGCTTGTTGTCCGGGGAAAGGTTGGAAGCCCGGGTGGTCAGCATGTCAGTGACCTCGAGCATTTCGGCAATAGCCGTCACCCGCTCCTTGACCGTCTCCTCGTCCCGCCCGCGGTTTCGAAGCGGGAATGCAAGGTTGTCGTAAACAGTCATCGTGTCGTAGATGACCGGGAACTGAAACACCTGTGCGATATTCCGTTTTGCCGGAGGCAATGCGGTCACGTCCTGATCATCGAACAGGATTTTGCCGTCAGAGGGAACAAGCAGCCCTGAAATGATGTTCAGCAGGGTGGACTTGCCGCAACCCGATGGGCCAAGAAGAGCATAGGCGCCTCCATCTTCCCAGGTCAGGTCGATCTTCTTCAGCGCATAGTCCTCATCGCTCTCCGGTTTGGAGAGATAGCTGTGACGCAGATTGGAGAGTTTGATTTGTGCCATGATGTTCTCCCCTCAGGCCACCAGCTCGCCGTCAGGCGCGAAGAAGAAACAATGGCTCGGATCCAGATAGAACGTATGGACTTCGCCCACGAAATAGGGATGGACACCCGGTGACAGGGACACCCACGAATGTCCGTGCAGGTCAAAATGGGCGCTGCTCTCAGATCCGCTCAGTTCCGTCACCAGAACACGACCTTCCAGCCGGACGGTGTGGGAGGGAGAGTCCACCGGCAACACATGATTTGGCCGGATAGCAAGCGTATAGGGACCATCCTTGAGACGTGCCACGCTGTCCGCAGCCTTCCAACGGATCTCGTCCGTCAAGACGACCGTGTCCCCCTGCTTGTTCACGGGTGCAATGTTTATGGGCGGATTGGAGAAAACCTTGGCGGCATCCAGGTCTTTCGGTTTGCGATAGATGTCGGCAGTCGGACCGAACTGAACCACGTTGCCGTCGGTCATCAGGGCCGTGTGTCCACCAAGCAACAGGGCTTCCTCCGGCTCTGAAGTCGCGTAGACGACCACGGCGCCCCGTCCCGCAAACAGGTCCGGCAGTTGATCACGAAGTTCTTCGCGCAGCTTGTAGTCGAGGTTCGCGAGCGGCTCGTCGAGAAACACTGCATCGCTCTCCTTGACGATCGCGCGCGCCAGTGCGGTGCGCTGCTGCTGTCCTCCGGAAAGTTCGTGCGGCCTGCGACCCAGAAAGGGCCTCAGCTTCATGAGATCCGCAGCCTCTTCAACCCTTCCCTCGATCTCGGACTTGGCGACACCGCCGATCTTCAGGGGAGATGCGATGTTGTCGAACACCGACATGTGCGGATAGTTGACGAAAAACTGGTGCACCAGGCTGATGTTGCGCTTTTGCGCCGTCAGCTTGGAGACATCCTTGCCATTCAGGATGATCTGCCCGGAAGCAAGGTTGTCGAGACCTGCCATGAGCTTGATCAGCGAGGTTTTTCCGGCACCCGTTTCTCCGAGGAGAACGTTGAAGTGACCGGGATGAAGCGTCAGGCTCGTGTCCTTGACATGCGTGATGCCCTGCACACGCTTGCTGACGTTTTTAAGTTCTAGAGACATTTTTTCTGCCCGAGTCCGGACCGGGCCCATATGCGAAACACCGGTTTCGCTGCCCGTCACCTTCCGCGCGGTGATGGACCGGGAACATGCCCCGGTCCATACGAGTTAAGTGCTACGCTTTTGCTTACTGACCCCAGCGGGCGACAAGCTCGTCGTAGTTCACGGTTTTGCCCTCTGGCTTCTCATTGTCGAGCTTGGCCTTGGGAGCACCCGGCTTGGAAAGCCAGACCTGCGGATCCTGCGGCTCATTGAGACGCGGGCCGCAGCCACCGTAGACATTTGCACGCTCGTCAGCCTGCTGCATGCGGCCCATGACGATGTCCATTTCTTCGGCAAGACGGTCCATGGCCTCCTGCGGCGTGAACGCTCCGGAGTTCACGTCACCGATCTGCTGCCACCAGATTTGTGCCAGCTTGGGATAATCGGGAACGTTAATTCCGGTCGGAGACCATGCCACACGGTCAGGAGAACGGTAGAACTCGACCAGGCCACCCAGTTTCGGCGCACGTTCCGTGAAGGACTCGTGGTTGACGGTACTGTCACGGATGAAGGTCAGACCGACGTGGCTTTTCTTGGTGTCGACGGTTTTGGAAACGACGAACTGAGCGTAGAGCCAGGCTGCTTTCGCACGGTCTTCCGGCGTTGACTTCAAGATGGTCCAGGAACCCACGTCCTGGTAGCCGACTTTCTGGCCTTCTTCCCAGTAAGGACCATGCGGGCTCGGAGCCATACGCCACAGCGGCGTACCTTCGTCATCCACCGTGTTGTTTCCTTCCGACTTCGGCTTCACCATATCCGCGGTGAAGGCTGTGTACCAGAAGATCTGCTGGGCAACGTTACCCTGGCTGAGAGCCGGCAGAGACTGATAGAAGTCGAAGCTTGCAGCACCCGGAGGCGCGTAGTTGCGCAGCCATTCGTCCCACTTGCGGATTGCATAGACTGCAGCCGGACCGTTCGCCGCACCACCGCGGGAAACGGAGGCACCGACAGGATTGCAGGTATCCGCTTCCATGCGGATGCCCCACTCGTCGACGGGAATACCGTTCGGCTCACCCTTGTCGCCGGCACCCGCCATGGAGAGCCATGCGTCGGTCATGCGCCAGCCGAGATCCGGTGCACGCTTGCCGTAGTCCATGTGGCCGTAAATGGTGACGCCGTCGACTTCTTTCACGTCTTTGGAGAAGAACTCGGCAATGTCTTCATATGCTGACCAGTTGACCGGTACACCCAGATCATAACCGTATTTTTCCTTGAACGCGGTCTTCAGGTCTTCGCGGTCGAACCAGTCCTTGCGGAACCAGTAAAGGTTCGCAAACTGCTGGTCCGGAAGCTGGTAAAGATCGCCATCCGGACCCGTGGTGAACTGGGTCCCCATGAAATCTTCCAGATCGAGCCCCGGGTTTGTCACACCCTTGCCGTCACCACCCATCCAGTCGGTCAGGTTGTAAGCCAGCTGAAGACGGGAATGGGTACCGATCAGGTCGGAATCATTGACATAGGCGTCATAGAGGTTCCGACCGGTCTGCATCTGGGTCTGAACGGCCTGAACGACCTCACCTTCACCGAGGATCTGGTGATTGACCTTGATGCCTGTGATTTCCTCGAACGCTTTCGCCAGGACTTCCGACTCGTAAGAGTGTGTCGGAATGCCTTCGGACAGAACGTTGATTTCCATTCCATCGAACGGTTCGGACGCCTGAATGAACCACTGCATTTCTGCAAGCTGCTCGTCCTTGGTCAGAACGGATGGCTGGAATTCCTGGTCGATCCATTTCTTCGCCGCTGCTTCGTCGGCAAAAGCGGACCCTGCTCCCGCAAGTACAGCACCAGCTGCAACTGCGGAGAGTAGATACTTACGCATCTGCATCTCCTCCCATGTGAGAATAAGAGCCGTGTTTATCCGGCTTCGCATACATGGCCACACCGTTGCCATGATGTCAAACTAATTTTTTAGTAGGTTTTTTAGCTGCCGCCAAAGAAAAGTAAGATATTGAAATCAATATATTTTTCGACTAAAAAACAGTCACTCGCAAGCATCGCATTTTGTCAAAAGCTCATGCTCGGAAAGCTGAGTGTGGCACAATCTTGACATTTCACATAGTGGAAAATTCAGTTTCGTGTCTTTCGCATTGCTAGTAAAATTGCTTCATTTGGTATTCGTTTTGCACCGCAAACGAAAAAACAAGTCATATTTTGCAATGCAAAATCGCCATGCCACGCATAGCGGTGACAGCACCCCCTCCTTCGAGAACCCGCACCGCGTCGCCGCACCGGTCATGAATTCAATCTCACGGAGAGATCACCTGATGGGGTACAAGTGGGACTTCGCCCGATCAACTCCGGCAGGACGCAGGCCGTCCGGCGCGGCAAGCATTCGCCGCCGTTGACAATCGGTTGTTCCATTGGAAAACTTCAGAGTACGGTTCTGACTCGCCAGAGTTCGGGAAACAGCTCCACTTCGAGCATCCGTTTCAGATAGGACACGCCGCCCGTGCCTCCGGTGCCTCTCTTGAAGCCGATCACACGCTCAACCGTCGTGACGTGATTGAATCGCCAGCGCCGGAAATAGTCTTCCAAGTCAACCAGCTTTTCTCCAACCTCGTAAAGTGTCCAGTATCGGGTCGGATCCTGATAGACCGCCTGCCAGAGGTCCCTGATCTCCTCGATTTCCCGGTGTGGCTCTTTTGCCGGTATGGCCGTGATGTCGTCCGACACATTGAAGCCCTGGCGACGGGCAAAGGCCAGCACCACCTGATAAAGACTGGGTTTTTCCAGCTCGGCTTCCAGCAGGGCGGAACTGTCGGGATTGTGCTCGTGTGGCCTTGTCATCGAAAGATTGCGATTGCCGAGGACATACTCGATCAGCCGGTATTGAAGAGACTGAAAGCCTGAAGACTGCCCCAGGGCATCCCGGAATCGGGTATAATCGCTGGGTGTCATGGTCCGCAGAACATCCCATGCCGAGTTGAGCTGCTCCATGATGCGGCTGACACGGGCGAGCAGTTTCATTGCTTCCGGCAAGCGGTCATTGGCTATCGCATCCCGAGCGGCATGGACCTCGTGAAGCATGAGCTTCATCCAGAGTTCGGATGTCTGATGCTGAATGATGAACAGCAATTCGTCCGGCGCATCCGACAAGGCCTTTTGGGCAGACAGAATTTTGGGAAGGCCAAGATAGTCGCCATAGGACATCTTGTCCGAGAAGGTCATTTGAGCACCTTCCGATGCCGGATCATAAGCGTCACCTTTTCCGGTCTCTTTCGTCACTTCCTGCTCCCACCTTGCATGCGCCTTGCTTGGACCAGCCATCTATTCTGCGGCAAGCAGGGCTTTGAATATTTTCAATTTCAATAGCTTAAAGATGCAATCCGGTTCGAATATTCCACGGCGCCTGCCTCGATGAATAGGCTGCACACACACCTGGCAGACTATTCTATCGAAGCCGCTGCTTCCAGTATTGCAGCTGCGGAGAAATCATAGTTGCTGCGTCCGTTTCGGGTCTTGCAAAAGCGGCTGAAGTCAATCTTGTCCCAGTTGCCGTCTCCAAGGCTTTCAAGGTACAGCGCCACATTGTCTGCCGTGATCGGCGACATCTTGAAACGGACGTCCACGTAGACTTCACCTGCCGAAATCCTGTAGAAGTGATCCCGAAGCATGACGATCGCCCAGGCACCGGCAAAAAAATGTCCACCATGGGACATGGTCATTTCCCGGCGTTGAATGGCGTCCATCGCACGCTTGGACCAGTTAAGGCCGGCAAAGAGGACGTCTGCTCCCGCTTTCAATCCGCTTTCTTCCACCGCCTTGCGAGCACCGAACGCGATCGCGTCATTTGCGCTCCAGACGATATCCACCGGCGTACGCGCGAGAACGTCCCTGGCGCGTGCATACGCGGTTTCCTCGTTCCAGTTCACCGGAATGGCGTGTATGAGATCAACATCGGAATTGTCCGCAACAGCGCGCTGCATTCCCGTTTCACGTAACAGCCCGGCCGGTGTCGACGTGTCTCCGGTCAGGGCAAGCAGCCGGATCTTTTTTTGGCCTGGATGCTGCAGGCGTTCATTTTCAAACAGCGAAAAGGCCATTTCATAGCCGGCAGTCTCATTGTCCGGCACCACGGAAGCGATGATCTTGCGCAGATCGATATTGCGCAATTCGAGTATCGCTTTTTGTTTCCGGGTCAGATTGTTCAGGAGAAAGAGAACTTTGCTCGGCTTGCCATCCAGCAGCTGAACCAGACGGGCGGCAGCCTTGTATTCGTTCACAAGAATAAAGTAGTCCGGCAGATTTCCTTGCTCCAGCCGCAACTGCAACCGCTCCTCCATACCATAAGGCTGTCGATCGGCGTTCAGAATTTCAAGGTCGATATTAAGGTCAGCTGCCGCGGCGGTCATGGTCTTGGAAACTTCTCCCCAGAACCCGCTGGTGCCGCCCGGATTGATAAACGTCACCCTGAAATCCGCGGAGTACGCAACACTGGTGAAGAACCAGAAGACCGTGAGCAACAGAAGACGAACGACCATTTTTTTCCTTTTTTGACAGGCCGGAACTTCGTTGAAAAACAAGTTGCCCTGATCGTTCACAGTAACTGCAACGGTATCGTATTTCTAATAGGGGAAACAACTTACTTACCGTTTTTTCACCCAACCGGCATTCCGCTGTGGAAGCTGCGATACCACGTCACCCGATTGCCTGCAAATTGACGTGGTGCCTGCGTTCGTTTTGTGAAAATCTAAGAAGACACGGTGTTTTCAGAATTCAATGGGATCTTCAGATGTCGATCAAAGCAAGTATTTATCATCTGACCCACTATCGATATGACAGGCCAGTCACTCTCGGCCCGCAGATAATCAGGCTTCGCCCTGCGCCGCACAGCCGGACCCGCGTCCTGTCCCACTCACTGAAGGTTTCGCCCGCAGGGCATTTCGTCAACCATCAACAGGATCCTTACGGCAACTGGCTAGCACGCTTCGTCTTTCCCGAGCCGGTGCGCGAATTCAAGATCGAAGTCGACCTCATCGCCGACATGACGGTTTACAATCCGTTTGATTTTTTCGTGGAGGAAAGTGCCGAAGAATGGCCATTCGAGTACCCGGAAGATTTACGTGACGATCTTCACATTTACAGGAAAACGGAACAGCCGGGCCCTCGACTGGAACAGTTCCTGGCCTCGGTTCCGAGAGACCCTCTGCGAACAATCGATTTCATCGTCGCCTTGAATGCCCGCGTCGCGGACGAAATCGGTTACGTCATCCGGATGGAACCGGGTGTCCAGACACCGGAGGAGACCTTTGAAAGGGGAACAGGCTCTTGCCGGGATTCCAGTTGGCTTCTTGTTCAGGCCATGCGTCATCTGGGCTTCGCAGCCCGTTTTGTTTCAGGTTACCTCATTCAGCTTAAACCGGACCTGGAAGCTCTGGACGGTCCGTCCGGCACCGATCATGACTTTACAGATCTTCATGCCTGGGTCGAGGTTTACCTTCCCGGCGCAGGATGGATCGGCCTGGATCCGACGTCCGGTCTTCTCACTGGCGAAAGCCACATTCCCCTGGCGGCTACACCGCACTATTCGAATGCTGCGCCGATCGTTGGCGTTGCCAGCGCAGCCGAAGTCGACTTTTCCTTCGACATGCAGGTTTCCCGCATCGCGGAACACCCGCGCATTACGAAACCCTTTTCCGAAGAATCATGGTCAGCCCTAAATCGGCTCGGAACGGATGTCGACCGTGTTCTGGAGCAGGAAGACGTGCGTCTGACGATGGGCGGTGAACCCACCTTTGTTTCGATTGATGATTTTGAAGCCGACGAATGGAATACGGATGCAGTCGGTCCCACGAAACGGGGACTTGCGGATATTCTCATCCGCCGCTTGCGTGACCGGTTCGCACCCGGCGGATTTCTTCACTACGGCCAGGGAAAGTGGTACCCGGGCGAAACCCTGCCCCGCTGGACATTCTCGCTCTACTGGCGGCGCGACGAAAAACCGATCTGGCGCGATTCCGACCTCATCGCCGAAGAAGGTGCGGACACCGGAATAGATGCGGACAAGGCTCAGGCGTTCATGCAACGGATTGCCAGTCGCCTCGACCTGGATACCGATTGTGTGGTCCCGGCGTACGAAGATCCCGCAGTCTGGCTGGTGAAGGAAGCCAATCTTCCGGCAAACGTGACACCTGACAACTCGGAACTGGAGGATGCGGAGGCGCGTCACCGGATCGCCCGCGTTTTCGACAGAGGCCTTGCGACGCCTGCCGGATACGTTCTGCCGATCCAGCGCTGGCAGTCCAGGGCAGATGGCGGTCGCTGGCGATCTGAAAACTGGAAGCTGCGCCGCAAGGCATTGTTCCTGATACCCGGTGACAGCCCTGTCGGATACAGATTGCCTCTGGAATCCCTGCCCCATGTACCTCCGGCCAGCTATCCCTATACGAACATACTCGATCCGACCGTGCCGAGGGCCCCACTGCCCGAATTCCCCGCGGGTCCCCGGCCGGAGCGGCCTCAGGGCATCGCCCGGTTCACGGCGAACGACCCTCATCAGGCCAGGCAGGAACAGGAACTGCCTGAGAACGATCTTGACGACGACGCGGTTCGTACAGCCTTGTCGGTCGAACCCCGAGACGGCCGGCTCTGTGTCTTCATGCCGCCAGTCGAACAGCTTGAGGATTACCTGGAACTGATCTCGGTCGCCGAAGCGGCGGCAGAGGAACTCGGCCTTCCCGTCCATATCGAAGGCTACCCGCCACCAACCGATCCACGCATGAACGTAATCCGGGTTGCTCCTGATCCCGGTGTCATCGAAGTCAATATTCATCCGGCGACAAGCTGGCAAGAATGCGTCTCGATCACCGAAGGCGTCTACGAGGAAGCGCGACAATGCCGGTTGGGTGCCGACAAGTTCATGATAGATGGCAAGCACACCGGCACAGGGGGAGGCAACCACGTTGTTGTTGGTGGAGCGACACCTCTCGACAGTCCGTTCCTCAGACGTCCGGATCTGCTGCGCAGCCTGATCCTGCTCTGGCAGCGCCATCCCAGCCTGTCCTACCTGTTTTCCGGACTTTTCATAGGTCCGACATCACAGGCGCCTCGTGTGGACGAAGCGCGCCACGACGGTCTCTACGAACTCGAGGTCGCCCTTTCCCAGGTCCATCGCCCCGACGAAGGTCCAGCACCCTTCCCGTGGCTGCTGGACCGGCTCTTGAGAAACATTCTCGTCGATGTCACCGGCAACACGCACCGGGCAGAGATCTGCATCGACAAGCTGTATTCCCCTGACGGTCCAACCGGGCGATTGGGTCTTGTTGAATTCCGCGGGTTCGAAATGCCACCGGATCCGCGCATGAGCCTGGCACAGCAACTCTTGCTTAGGGCTCTGATCGCGCGCCTCTGGCAGCAACCGCTTTCCGGCAATCTCGCGCGCTGGGGTACAACGCTCCATGACCGGTTCATGCTCCCGCACCATGTCTGGTCCGATTTTCAGGACGTCCTTGAGGACCTCAGGCACCACGGCTTTGCCATGAGACCGGAATGGTTTGAGGCACAGGCCGAATTCAGATTCCCGTTCTGTGGCGAGATTGAGGTCGAGGACGTCCATCTGGAACTCCGTCAGGCACTCGAACCGTGGCATGTGCTTGGCGAAACCGGTGCTATTGGCGGGACTGTGCGACATACGGACAGTTCAACAGAACGCCTGCAGGTCAAACTCACCACAAGCGATCCCGAGCGGTATACGGTGACTTGCAATCGCCGTTTGATGCCCTTGCGGAAAACGGAAACCAACGGGGTCGCCGTCGCAGGTGTTCGATACAAGGCCTGGCAGCCGTCCATGGCCCTTCATCCGGTCCATCCGGTCGATGCCCCCCTGACATTTGATATTTTCGATCGCTGGAGCGGGCGGGCAATAGGCGGATGTGTCTACCATGTCGCCCATCCTGGCGGACGCAGTTATGACACCTTTCCAGTCAACGGAAACGAAGCGGAAGCACGCCGTCTGTCCCGCTTCGAGCCGCACGGGCACACACCCGGGCTTTATGTGCCTGAAACTGAAAGACCGCATCCGGAATTTCCCATGACCTTGGACCTCAGGCGCCCAGTGGGTGTATAACGCGTTCCTGACATCGGGCAGACCGGATGGGGTTCGTGTGAATGCGTTTGGATGAAACAGAAAATGTGAGCGATCACGGCTACGGATTGTTGAAATCCTATCAGCCATTCCCGGGTGTTTCCGATGAACTTCTGGATCCGTCCGGCAAAGTGCGACCCGTTTGGCGTCCTTTTCTGGATCATCTGTCATCCATGCGCCCGGAAGACATCAGCGACCGGTTCGCGCGGGGGAACCAGTATCTGAATGACGCAGGTGTTTATTTTCGGCAATACGGTCAGAACGAAGCACTGGAGCGGGAATGGCCACTCAGCCATATCCCCGTGATCATAAGCGAAAGCGACTGGCAGATTATCGCAGATGGCCTTGTTCAGCGGGCAGAGTTGCTGGAAAAGGTCGTCGGTGATCTTTATGGCGACAACAGGCTTGTGTCGGAAGGGTATCTTCCGGCAAGCCTGATTGCCGAAAGCACGGAATGGCAGCGCCCCCTGGTTGGCATTACCCCGCCGTCACAAAACTTCCTACATTTCCTTGCATTTGAAATCGGCCGCGGCCCGGACGGAACCTGGTGGGTTCTTTCCGACCGGGCACAGGCGCCTTCGGGCGCAGGGTTTGCGCTGGAAAACAGGGTTGCCACCGGACGCGTGTTCAATGAATTCTTCGCCAGGGCGAATGTCCACAGGCTCGCCGGTTTCTTCCGCCGGTTCCGCGATCATTTGCTGGATCTGCGCGGGGAACACGACAGCCGTGTCTCGATCCTGACACCCGGCCCGCTCAACGATACCTATTTTGAACATGCCTATATTGCCCGCTACCTCGGTTTCATGTTGCTGGAAGGCGAGGATCTGACCGTCGAAAACGGACACCTGATGGTCCGCACGGTCGCAGGACTGAAGCCGGTCAGTGTCTTGTGGCGGCGGCTCGACTCGGCCTGGACCGATCCGGTTGAACTCAACGAGGAATCGCATCTCGGCACGCCCGGCATGGTGCAGGCCGTCCGTGAGGGCAACGTGACGATGATCAATGCACTTGGGACCGGCATTCTGGAAACCCGCGCCCTGCTCGCGTTCCTGCCGCGGATCTGCGAGCACCTTCAGGGAGAGGGACTGAAATTACCGAATGTCGCCACGTGGTGGTGTGGTGAAGAGACAACACGTTCCTACGTGAAAGAGCACGCTGAAACCATGATGTTCAGCCCGGCTCGCTCGACTGCCCTGCCCTTCACTTCTTCGCAGACGGATTTCATCGGAAAGGACTCCGATAAATTCCGCCAAGGCGTCCTTGAAAACTGGATAGACACTGAAAGAGGCAATCTTGTTGCACAAGAGGCCGTCACTCTGTCGACAACCCCGGCCTATGATGAAGGTCTGCTTGTCCCGCGTCCGATGAGCGTGCGCGTCTTTCTGGCCCGCACCCACAAGGGGTGGGAAGTCATGTCTGGAGGGTTTGCACGGATCGGCAGAGGGGAAAGTGCCAGCGCTATCGCAATGCAGACAGGTGGATCGGCAGCCGACGTCTGGATTGTCGGTGAGCGAAAACCTTACAGGGAAACCCTGCTGCATCAGACCGAATCTCCTTTCTTCAAATCGCAATCCGGTTCGCTGCCATCGCGGGCCGCGGACAATCTGTTCTGGCTTGGCCGCTACGTGGAGCGCGCGGAAGGCGCAGTGCGACTGCTGCGTGCTTATCATGCGCGCCTGATGGAAACGGCGGACCCGGATGCGCCTCTTGTGGCAAAGACAGCTGACTATCTGGACAAGATCGGTGTTCCACCGGAAAATCCTGTACCTGAGGGGCTGTGTGAGATGCTGCAATCGGCGGTGAACAGTGCCGGCAAGGTCCGGGATCGTTTTTCAGTGGATGGGTGGCTCGCTCTCAACGATCTTGCACAAACCGCCAATGGCGCAAGACGTGTCATGAACGAAAACGCCGATATTCCTCGAGCAATGAGCCTGTTGCTGCGAAAGATCACGGGTTTTTCCGGGTTGGTACACGAAAACATGTACCGGTTCACAGGCTGGCGATTCCTGAGCATTGGACGCGCGCTTGAGCGCGCAAATCGGATGACGGATCTTCTTTCGGTCTTCACCGGCCCGAACGCTCCGGAAGGGGCCCTGGAAATGCTGCTTGAAGTCGGTGACAGCGCCATGTCGATGAGCCGCCGCTACGCCGTTTCGCTCAGTCATGCGACCGTTCTGGACCTGCTTGCCATGGATCCCAAGAATCCACGTTCGGTCATGTACCAGCTGACGGACATGAAGGAACACATCAGCGTGCTGCCGGGTGCGACAGATCGTGGTTACCTGTCAGATCTGGCGCGCGCGATTCTCCAGGTTCACACCAACCTCGCCGTCGCAACACCGGAGACCTTGACACCCGAAGCCCTGGAGGAACTCAAGGACCAGATCGCTTTCCTTTCGGTGGAGATTACCGATGCCTACATCCGATAGTCTGAAAGTCCACGGGACAAACCTCAACATCAAGAGTGTGCCTTGCTTTACGACGTGAACCTGGAAATTACATACGATTACGCCAGTCCGGCCAACTCGGGGCGCCATGCACTTCGGCTGATCCCCGCAACAATCCCGGGCGAACAGCATCTTGAGTCTTCCAGCATCAGGCTTTCGCCGGGTCCGTCCGAGCGGCGGGACAGAATTGACTTTTTCGGCAATGCAGTCACTGATGTTGCCTATCGAAGACCGCACAGCGAACTGGTTTTCAGTCTGGCCGCCAGAATCAACCGGACGGCAACACCGGAAGAGCTTGATATCTCGCCACCCCTGAAAAGCCTGGGAAGGGAGCTGCGCGCAATACAATCGCTCAAACCGGATGAACCCGTTCACTTTCTGACTGGCTCACCCCGCCTGCCGCTTGCACCGGCGTTTGCCGTTTATGCCCGGCAACATGCGACCCCCGACATGAGCGCAATTTCCGCTGTCGAGACAATCGGCAGGGCTTTGCATGACGACATGGACTTTGACGCGGATGCAACCACCGTTGACACACCTGCGCTTGAAGCCTTCGAACGCCGTCACGGCGTTTGCCAGGACTTTTCTCATATCATGATCGCCTGCCTCAGAAGTATCGGCATTCCGGCAGGCTATGTGAGCGGCTTCCTCAGGACTATTCCACCTGAAGGCAAACCGCGCCTGGAAGGTGCCGATGCCATGCATGCCTGGATACGCGCCTGGTGCGGCATCGAGGTTGGCTGGATCGAGTACGACCCGACCAATGCCCTTCGTGTCGGACAGGACCATATTGTTGTTGCCCGAGGCCGGGACTACGGCGATACGGCTCCGGTGAAGGGCGTCCTGAGAACCTCAGGCACCCAGACCACAGACCACAAGGTAGATGTGATCCCGCGCTGACATGGATTGTTGCAGGCATCCAGGCGCATGTACCTGGCCCGAAATCGACACTTACCGAATGGCGCGATCTTCGGCATCGAAGAAATGCATGCGCGTTTCATCGAACACGAGCCCGATCCGCGCGCCTTCCTCGATCGTGTCGGCGCCGCTGATGCGCACGAGAATGGTCTCCAGACCATCCAGTGCGACATAGAGAAATGTGTCCGCGCCGAGATACTCGGCAACTTCCACCGTTCCGCTGCAATGCCCTTCGCCGTCCCCGACGATGGACATGTGTTCCGGGCGAATGCCCAGTCGGACAGGCCGTTGCGGAAGTCCTGTATGCGGGTAGTGACCACCGCCGTGACCCTGCAACGAAAACCGATCTCCTTCGACCGAACAAGGCAACACGTTCATTTTCGGTGACCCGATAAATTGCGCGACGAACAGATTGTCTGGCCGTTCATAAAGCTCACGCGGCGAGCCGACCTGCTCGATCCGTCCGGCCTGCAGCACCACGATCTTGTCGGCCAGCGTCATCGCCTCGACCTGGTCGTGGGTGACGTAGATCATCGTTGTGCCGAGACTCTTGTGGAGACGTGCAATTTCAAAGCGCATTTCCACGCGCAACGCCGCATCAAGGTTCGACAGGGGTTCATCGAACAGAAACGCACTCGGTTCGCGCACGATCGCACGCCCGATGGCCACACGCTGCCGCTGCCCGCCCGAAAGCGCTTTTGGACGCCGGTCAAGATAGTCATCGAGCTTGAGAACTTCCGCTGCCGCGTTGACCTTGCTGTCGATCTCGGCTTTCGGAATGCCGGCCGTTTTCAGGCCGAAGCCAACATTCTCGCGAACGGACATGTGCGGGTAAAGTGCATAGGACTGAAAGACCATCGACAGTCCGCGCCCTGACGGCGGCAGGGCCGTGACATCTTTGCTGTCGATCTCGATCGTGCCACGGCTCGATTCCTCCAGGCCGGAAATCAGACGAAGCAATGTCGATTTCCCGCAGCCCGACGGTCCGACGAATATGACGAATTCACCCTCCTGGATATCAAGGTCAATGCCCTTGATAACCTGCAGTTCGCCGAACCATTTCTCGACCTTGTTGAGCTGTATCGCGCCCATATCTTGAGTCCTCCGGCTTCCTAAGCTGCTTGTTTCACACGTGTCGGCGATGCCCAGGTCAGCCATATGGCTGCCGTCCAGGAGAAAGTGCCGCCTCCGGCACCTGCTCCCGTTTCAGGGCTGAAATATTCAGCGAAACCATTGGTTTCGATAAGACTTGCCGTATCGCGGCGGAGTTTGTCCGCACGCGCGCCATCGCCAATCTCGGCAAATCCGCGTGCAATCATGTAGTTGATCATCGCCCATACGGGACCCCGCCAGTATCTGAGCGGCTCGTAGCTCTCGTGATCGGGATCGTAGGAAGGCATTAGGTAGCGGACCTTGTCCGAGATCCTGTCGAAGTGACTGCACAGTGCCGTAAGCGTTTGCTGATCGGCGAGACCTGCATAAAGTGCCAGAAAAGACGCGCTGGAAATGCCATTCGTGTGTTTTCCGGATCGCCGATCCAGCGCGACATGTGCTTGCAAGTTGTCCTGCCAGAGAATCTTGGCACCTCTTTCCAGCCGCGTGATCCAGCCACGGATCTCGTTTGCATCGGTATCCTTGCCGAGCCGTTCGGCCAACACGAGCAGGTCGCGGCAAGCACGGAGGAAAATAAAGGTCACACCGGGATCGGCCACAAAGAACGGGCAGGTTCTGGCGACTTCCGCCGGGTCCCAGCCGACCTTTCGGCAAGCAGCCATGATGCTCAGATAACGGTCATAGTCTTCCTTGTGGGGCCTCATGGCCGGATCGACATGAGATGTATCCTTGCGTTCGTAGGGTCCGATGTCCTTGACTTCTACTGCCCGAAGCGCGTCGTCCCAGTCCGGCAGGTTGTCCCTGCCCGACTCCCAGGGATGGATGACGGCAAGCAGGCCTTCGCCTTCCGGATCCCTGTAGGCAAGGAACCATCGGTGCCACGCCATGAGGTTCGGGAAGAGGGCTGCAGCACGGTCTTCCGATTTGCCGGTTGCGTCGGCTTCGACGAGGTCCCGCATGACAGTTGCCGCGACAGGCGGCTGCGAATGACCGGAGCTCGGGATCTGTCCACCACTCGTTCCCCAGACCGAAGGACCCGGAAAATAGCTCGGATCGTCCTTTCTGAACAGGATGTGGGGCACCATGCCGTCGCGCCACTGTCCCTCGAACAGCATCTCGATCTCCCGCCAGGCCCGGTCCTGATCGAAGGTTGCAAAGCCCAGCGCAACAAAAACCGAATCCCAGTTCCACTGGTAGGGATAGAGCCCCTTTGTCGGCACCGTGTACCCGCCCTGGTCGTTCTCGATCAGGATGGATCTGGCTGTTTGGTCTAACTCTGCGATTGACACAGAAATCTCCTTGGCCTTTCCGGCCGTTTCATTGTTTGCCTTAACCCTTCACACTGCCGGCCGTCAGGCCCTGCACAAGGAAGCGTTCGAACCAGAGAAAAATGACGAGGACGGGCACGGTCGCGATAACCGCGCCCGCCATGAGGTGTTGACGAGGCACCTCGGAGGAATTCAGGGATACGACGCCACGTGACAAGGTGAAGATGTCCGGATCGTCCAGGAACATGAAAGCGAACAGGAACTCGTTCCAGGCAATCATGAAGACGTATAGCGACACGGAGGCGAGCGCCGGCAACGACAGCGGCAACGTAATCTTGAGGATCACACCGACCCGCGACAGGCCGTCCATCAGTCCGGCTTCTTCCAGTTCTGACGGCAGCCCGCGGAAATAGCCCTGCAGCATGTAGAGCGCGACGGGTATGGTTGTCGCCGGATAGACGACCAACAGGCCGGTAAGCGTGTTGCGCAGACCGAGCTGCGAGAAGACCGCATAGAGCGGGATTACCAGCACGATTGCCGGGACCATGTAGATCAGGAGTACCGAGCGCGCCAGAAACGCCTGCCCGGGAAAGCGCAAGCGTGAAACCGCATAGGCCCCGGGTACAGAAAAGAGCAATGTCAGAACCACGGTCGCGACCGAAACATAGGCGGACACCAGCAGGTAACGGCCGAAATCGAACTGTGTGAACAATTCGACATAGGACCGCAGCAGTCCATCCAGTCCCTGCGAAAAATCAATCGAAAGGTCCAGCGGATTGGCCAGGAGCGTCTGCTGGCTTTTCAGGGACGTCATCACCATGACGTAGAACGGCAGGGCCACGATGATCGTGAAGACAACAAAGCCGATGCCCTTGGCAACACGGATATAGACCAATTCGCGTTCATAGCGGCTCATCGGTCCGAGCCTGGCACCGGA
>NZ_KI928932.1:251927-331309 GCF_000521215.1 Labrenzia sp. DG1229
CGCGATCTNAAGGTCGCCATGGTGAACCATATCCTGCGCGAGCAAACTGCTCCGGTGAACCTGCAGTTCGCAGCGTCGGAACGGCAATACTATGAACAGCTGAATACTGCGACACTGTTTTGGGCACGCAATGATCCGCGTCTTGCCTGGACCGGAAACGTCACCGAATCGCGCAGGAAGTATCGCATTCACTGGGCTGTCTATGACAGTCTGCAGAATATACCGCTGATCTATGTGATGGATCTGGAAGACAGCGGCAAGCGACCCCTTGCCAAGGACGAACGCCGCTGGCCCCGTGCACAGGGCCATCTGACTGCCCAGTCTTCTGCCGGCCTGAAACTCCTGACAATCGCGCGCGGCTTCGACCACGACTTCGCCGATCTGCATCCCAAACGGCTCCGTCGGTTCTACGTCGGCCCGATGTACAGCCACACTTTCACCCAGCAATCCGGCCCGTTGCGCGACGTTCTTGCCCAGGCCGGCCAGAAGCCCGGGGAAGACTGGGCCCTTGCCTGGACGACGGAAACCCTGGTGGCGAGCGGAACCGAACAGGAATCGACCGGTTTCTTTTCATCCGTCGAGCGGCAAATCTATGATCTGGATCCGTTTGCTGCCGCAAGTGACGACACGCACGAAGCGGCAGGACATACGCACCGGCAGCGCTCGCTTATCCTGCCGCAGCGGCCTTATCAGGTCCTGGAGGAACTGAACCCGCCCGGTTTGGCCAATATTCGCAAATATGCCGTCAGTCCGAGCGGCAAGATTCTCAGCTACAAATAGGTTTCCAGCGTGACCCTTTCCAACGACCTCATGGAACTGAAAGAAGACAAGATCCGCGAAAAATACCTGAGCGCGGAAGCCATGCTTTCAGGGTTTGACCACACGCCCCGCATCGCCGCAAAACGTGACCCGGGCAACGTCCAGGAACGCTCTCCAGGCCTAGGCACCAGACGGCGTTTTCGCTCGACAACGCCTGGCCTCGTCACCCGGTCGACCGCACGTCCCGAAGGCGTGCAGTTGTCTGCACGCATACTGGAAAGCGATGACGACGCACTGACCACGCCCCTCCAGGCGGGCATCTTGAGAGCATTGCGCAGAGCCTTGTCGGTCGCCCAGGTCATGTCCGACCAGTTCGCCGAACAGACAGGGCTCTCCGATCTGAAACGCAGCAACCTGGCGGGAACGCTCGACGCATCGCAAAAGGACAGGTTTCAGCAACTGCTGTCTGCCTCGGCGCTGATCTCGCTTCATGTGTTTGCCAACATGACGGATTACCTTGTCACGGGCCTTGCCGCGGAGACCGAGGAAAGCGAAATCCAGTGCGGTGACGTTGAGGAAATCCTTCTCGACAACGACCAGCTCGCGCTTCACGGCACGCTCTGGGAGCTTGACCAGGAGATTGCCACCTCGTCCGTCGAAACCGATACTCAGCTTCTTGCTCTTGTCACCTCGTATTGCGAACAGCTGATGGAGAAGGTGACCCTGCGCGCAGAAGGCCTTGCGCTGCTGCAACCCTTTTCAGAAGCCCGGTACAGGGTTGAAACGGACAACTTCGAGATCACCGGCTTTACACCGGCGGCCAGAGCCCGCTCCACGGCCCTGACCATGGCGTTCAAGAAACCTGAAGAGGTTGTCGGCAACCACATTGCCAAGTATCAGGCAATGAAGCTCTCCAAGATGCTGATGGCTTATGATTTTGATCGCAAGCTGAACCCCTTCGCGGAACTTGGTGGCTTTATCTTCACCTTCATGGGCGACGGCAAACCCGGAACCGGCAAAACGACACTGATCCAGATGATGGCCGGCCTGATCAATGATTATTGCTCCAACGCCGGATATGCATTCCGGTACCAGAACCTTTCCACTGAGAGCATCGACAGCTATCAGGGTAAATCCGCCCAGAACGCCAAGGCCTTCATCAAGACCGTCACCGACCCGAACGTCATCGGCTTCGGCACGATTGACGATATTGATCAGCTTGCCGGCAAGCGCGGCGACCGGCAATCCTCCGCCGGACAACTTGAAATCACCGCGGTCCTTATGGAAAGCTTCGCCGGTGCGAACACGGTCGTGCGCGGCAATTGTACTTTCGGCATGTTTTCCAACTATCCCGAAAATGTCGACGACGCTCTGCGTCAGCGCGCGGGAGCCAGGTTCCTCGTCGACGGTCCGCAATCGCGGGAAGACTATATCGACATTCTTTATCTGCTGATGGGAAAGAACCACTCGATCCCTGTTGGCGATCATGACCTCTTCGACGCACAGGTGATCCAGAAGGCAGTTGCCGCCTCCTATGAAAGCCACGCGCGACCGAAGGAAGACGCCCTGGTGAGTGTCTTTGATCGGGTCAGGGCCGAGGTCGGTGCCCTCGACACGATCGCAAGACTCGGTATTTATCTGAAAGCCATCCAGGATGCGGACGAACGCTTTACGGGACGTGCGATCAAGAACATCACCGACGCCGTCAAGGTCCGGGCGATGGACTTCGAACTGCCGGACGAGTGGATGGAGAATCCGGATCTCTTCCTGTTCAAAGACTATGAAACCAAGAAGTCGATGATTGCAGAACTCGCCCGGCCGATAACCGTCGAGATGGTGATCCAGGAAATCAATCGCTACGCTGACAGCGAATTTCGGTATGCCGACAAGTCCGACGATGTCGCGATTGAAAACGCGGTTCGGGAAATGCAGCGGATGGAAGAGGCAAAACGCCGTTACTTGGAACTGTCACGCTCATGATGCGACTGGTGAGACACGGACTGATGTACGGAAACCTTGTGGAGGTCTCTTCGCCCTCCATGGTGGGACGCTACAATCGTGCGCTCGAACATCTGACCGGCAAGCAGACCAACCTCAAGGAGTTCCATATCGACATTTCGGGGTTTTCTCCCGAGATCGGCGACGAGCTTGACGACCCGCTTTATCTCAACCCGAACGGCTGCAACAGGCAGTTCATCCTGCTCAATGTGACTCAGAAGACCGCGCCGCTGCTGAACGCACATTTTTCGACATCACGGTCGATCCTCAGGCGTTTCATCGAAGACAACGAAGAGCAGCTTTTTGCTCTTTCCATCCGCGACGCCGTCGTCGGCGAACTGGTCAATACGGTCTTTTCGATCAGGACCCCGCTCGACCTGTTCGATATCCGGACGATCGATGTGGAAGCCGACACGGTTGGTGGACATGTTGAAGCCGGGGACGAACTGACTGACAAGATCCACCGGTTCATGACCGAACCGGACGGGTGGTGGGATGATGTCCTGATCGCCGAAATGGTCGAGTTGTCCAAACATACCGGCGATATCATTCGCACACCCATAGCCCTTCAACCGCAAAGCTTCGAGCAGGGAAACTTTTACACCAGCCACTATGGCGGCCTCTATGTTTTCCGGAACGTGAAGAAAACCGCGTGCATTTCGAGGCAGCATCTGGAGACGGACGATCTTCCCGTCAAACATGTCCTGACGCTTCAAAATCGGCGGGAAGTTGCGTCTTTCCTGTCCAGAAACAAACTGGTCGAGCCAATTTTCGAGGCTGACAAAGTACGCGCCGAGAGTATTCTCAGGCAAAAGCTCGACTTCATTGTAATAGACACGGCGGCGAATAGGGGTGAGGATCTCTCAGACGTTTCTCGTCGGGACCTGCGTGCCCTGAAACGAAAACACCACAGGGATCTCCCGGAAGAATATCACGATCTGGAACGATTGGTTCGACAGCTGGTCAAGGGTGAGAGGCTACCCAGGATCACACCTGAAGACCCGGCCTTCTTTTATTTGCTCCGGTCCCGGCACCATGCGGACAAACAGCTTGTCAACATGCTGTTGTCGGAGCTGACCCCGTTGGATTTCAGGCAGCTTTTCATTTGCAACAAGGATTCGTTTTATACCCAGTACCAGTCCTGGAGCGACGCAAAGAAGACTTTCGCCGCACGGTTCCTCTCCGAGGAATATGTCGTGGACAAGGTCGGAACGCGCACCGAGCTGTTCGGCCCCGAACCCGGCATGAGTGGTGAAGACGGAGACAATGACTACAGCTCCGAACGAAACATGGGGCCCTGGGGTGCCATTCCCAGAGACGACGATGATGATGACGACGACGACGAGGACGACTGATGAAGTATGTTAAGTGGATCGTCGGCATTCCGCTTGTTCTGGTTGTGCTTCTGTTTGCGCAGTACACGCTGCCGGGGCGCGATGTCGTCCGCATCGTCGGGACTGACGTGAAACGCATGGATATCGGCTCGTCGTCGCTGTTCTGGGCTGCACCCGACGCCGGCACGAACCCGAACTGGACACGCGACGTTCGGTTCATCAATGCTGTCTGGCCGAACGGCGAACCTCGGGTCTATCGAAACGAAGACACGGAGTGGAGTTGGCCACCCTATTTCAAGTTCAACAGCAGTAACGTGACCGCTCAGGCACAGGACCTGGCAAAAAAACAGGGAGAAGTCTGGGTTGCAATAACCCACTACGGCTGGCGCATACAGCTTTTCACGATCTTCCCGAACATAATCAGTATTCAGGAAGTCGCGGGACCCAATGCCATCCTGATCCCCTGGTTCAACATCACATTCTTCACGATTCTTGCACTGATCGCCTATCTCATATTCCGGGCGGTTCAGGCCTTCAAGCGCAGGCGCATCGATCCGGTTGTCGAGAATATTGACGAGTTCATCGATGATGTCGGTGACAACGCGGAACAGGCGCGCGCGCGCGCAGAGAAACACGCGACCGCCGCGACAAGTGGTTTTCGTCGCTGGTTCAAACGCTGGTTCGGCTGACGGCTTTCGCCGCATCAGGGAGCCATGTAATCCCGGTGAACCCGCGCAGAAATCAACTCAGGCAGAGCAACGCTCAGCCTGCGATACCTTTGTAAGCAACAATCGGGAACCGGGCCGCACGGGTTCGGTCAAGACGCCAAGCCGCAGGTTTGTGGCCATGCCAACACCAGTCCGTCGGCACGCCGGCCCAATTGACACAACGCCGTCGCCTTTGTTTTTCCAAATTAACTCGCAACGCCGAACGCATCGGCAGGGCTGTCCGTATCAAGGCGGCCGGTTTCCCGATTGCCTATTGCCTGTTCGGCAAATCTGCTGTTCCGGATCCCTCGAAAACGGTCAACAACAATGTGGCGATTGATTTGATGACGATGCTTCTTGACCAGTCCGGCACAAAGTTTCTATTGTAAATAAAAAATTTTACACGCGGAAAGTTTTGCTCTTTCCTGATGGAGAGAACGTTGCGAACTGCAAGCGAAACAGACAGGGCAGAACGCCAGGGCGAATTATGGCAGATCGAAAAATCAAGAATATGGAAGAATTCGCCTCGGTAAGCGGTATCTCCAGGCCGACTGTTTCGAAATACTTCAATGACCCGGAAAGTGTTCGCCAGTCGACACGTGACCGGATTGAACAAGCTCTGGAACGGTACGATTTCCGGCCGAATATTTTCGCAATCAACCAGAATCGGCGCCTCACAAAGAATATTGGCGTTGTGGTGCCCTATCTTGCCGATCCCTTCTTCGCAGAAATTGCCCGAAATATCGAACGCCGGTGCATCGATGCCGGTTATTGGCCAATTCTGTTCAGCTCCCACGGCCAGCAAAGTCTGGAAAACGACATTCTCAGCAGTTTGCGATCCCTGAAGCCGGCCGGCGTCCTTCTCGCTCCCTTGGGCCGGGCCTCGGACCGCGGTTCAATCGAAAAGTTTTGCAGAGATGTTCCAACTGTACTGTTCGACAGCAATCTCGAAGGCATAGGGGAAGCGTTTGTCGGATCGGACAACTTCAGCTTCGTCTCTCAGACTGTCGAATATCTGACGCGCTCAGGTGAACCTCCCTGTTTTTTCGAGATGACGACGCCGGCGAACCCGAATGCAAACAAACGCCGGGCAGCGTATCTTGAGACCATGGACCAGCTGGGGTTGGAGCCGTACGTCGTAAAGGTCGAAGGCGAAGGCTGGTCTTTCGAGGAGATCGGCCATCAAGGGGCATTGCGTATCCTTGAGTTTCGCGGCTTCCCGACGAACACCATACTGTGCAGCAACGACCGGCTCGCGATCGGCCTCCTGTCTGCCTGCTACGAAAAGGGCTTCCGGGTCGGGCGCGGCGAAGGCTGCGCTCTCCGTGTCGCATCGCATGATGACCATCCGTTCTCCCGGTTTACCTGCCCTTCTCTGACAACCGCCGCACATGACTACGACTCTGTTGCCAACCATGCCTTCAGCACTCTCAACGAACTTATCGAGGCTGGAGGCACATTCAATGATCGCCAGGAAACCCTTTTCGCAGCGCGACTTATACTCCGCGCGTCAGCTTAAAATTTTACGCGCGCAAATTTTTTCTTGACGCCAGATAATTTATGGCTCAGGCTCAGGCCAACATCCAAGCCAGGGAGGACATAGGATGTCTTTAAAGAACGCATTATGTGCGGTCACAGCACTTACTTTGATCACCACCACGGGCGCCTTCGCCGAAACGATCACCATCGCAACCGTTAACAACGGCGACATGATCCGGATGCAGGGTCTGACGGACGACTTCACCAAGAAGACCGGTCACGACGTTGAATGGGTCACTCTTGAGGAAAATGTTCTGCGTCAGCGCGTCACTCAGGACATCGCCGCGAAGGGCGGACAGTTCGACGTCTTGACCATCGGCATGTACGAAACGCCGATCTGGGCAGGCAATGAATGGCTTGTGTCGCTGGAAGATTTGCCGGCAAGCTATGACGCCGACGACATTTTGCCTGCGATGCGCGCCGGCCTCAGCCATGACGGCAGCCTGTATGCGGCCCCGTTCTACGGCGAATCCTCGATGATCATGTATCGCACGGATCTGATGGAAAAAGCTGGTCTGACGATGCCGGACGCGCCGACATGGAGTGATGTCGAAGCTGCCGCCAAGGGCATGACCGACAAGGACAACGAGATCTACGGCATCTGCCTCCGGGGCAAGGCCGGCTGGGGTGAGAACATGGCGTTCATCACCACGGTCGCCAATTCCTTCGGCGCACGCTGGTTCGATGAGAACTGGAAGCCGCAGCTCGACACACCGGAGTGGAAAGAGGCAGTCAGCTTCTACAACAATCTCCTGACGACCTACGGCCCCCCCGGCGCGTCCACCAACGGGTTCAACGAAAACCTGGCACTTTTCCAGCAGGGCAAGTGCGGCATGTGGATTGACGCGACCGTTGCTGCGTCCTTTGTAACCAACCCGGACGACTCCACGGTTGCCGACAAGGTCGGTTTCGCGCTTGCACCCAACAAGGAGGGTGTCGACAAGCGCTCAAACTGGCTCTGGGCCTGGGCACTGGCAATCCCTGCAGGTACCCAGAAAGAGGCAGCTGCCAAGCAGTTCATCGAATGGGCAACGTCCAAGGACTACATTGAACTGGTTGCTTCGAAAGAAGGCTGGGCAAACGTGCCCCCGGGCGCTCGGACCTCTCTCTACCAGAATCCCGAGTACCAGAAAGTTCCGTTTGCCGCGATGACGCTGGAAAGCATCAACGCCGCCAATCCGGACAGCCCGACTGTCAAGCCAGTCCCCTATGTCGGCATCCAGTATGTCGCGATCCCGGAATGGGCAGGTATCGGCACTGCTGCCGGACAGGAGTTCTCGGCAATGGTTGCTGGACAACAGACCGTTGACGAAGCCCTTGCCAAAGCCCAGGCGAATACCGCCGAGGAAATGGAAGCCGCCGGCTACTAAGGGAATCCTCCCCCGACTGGGAGGGCGGAACAACTCCGCCCTCCCTTTTTGTTAACCTGCACCCCATCGCCCAGTTCGCCGCGGCAGTCTCGCTGCCGTCAACAGAGAAGGTGTGTCCATGGCAACCCAGCACTCCCGTTCCGCAGCCCGCTTCATGATGGCTCCCGCAGTCATTCTGCTGCTCGGCTGGATGCTTATTCCGCTCACGATGACCCTGATGTTCTCGTTCAAGAAATATCTGCCCCTCCGCGGCGGTGATCTCGGATGGGTGGGTTTCGACAACTACGTCCGGTTCGTTTCGTCAAGTGCCTTCTGGCCAAGCGTACAAACGACATTGATCATTGTTGGCGGCGTCCTGCTGATCACGATCATATTCGGTGTGCTGCTGTCGATCCTTCTGGATCAGCCCATGTGGGGTCAGGGCATTGTCCGCATCCTCGTAATCGCGCCGTTCTTCGTCATGCCGACTGTTTCCGCACTCGTCTGGAAGAACATGTTCATGGATCCCGTGAACGGTCTGTTTGCGCATCTGTGGAAGGCCTTCGGAGCGCAGCCTATCGAATGGTTGAGTGACCTGTCGCTGTTTTCGATCATCCTGATCGTTTCCTGGCAGTGGTTACCGTTCGCCACGTTGATCCTGCTGACTGCGATCCAGTCCCTCGACAGCGAACAGCTGGAAGCCGCCGAAATGGATGGCGCGCCGCCACTCTCACGCTTCGCCTTTATCATTCTGCCGCACCTGTCGCGCGCCATCACCATTGTCGTTCTGATCCAGACGATCTTCCTGCTGGCGATCTTCGCGGAAATATTCGTGACGACCAGCGGCGCCTTCGGCACCCGGACCCTGACCTACCTGATCTACCAGCGTGTTCTGGAAAGCCAGAATGTCGGCCTCGGATCGGCCGGCGGTGTCTACGCAATCATTCTTGCCAATATCGTTGCCATCTTCCTGATGCGCATCGTCGGCAAAAACCTGGACACTTGAGGAGGGAAAGAAATGGCTCGCTCTGTTACCACCCGCCGCAAGACGGTCAATACCCTCGCCGCCTGGGCGATAGGTCTCTTGATCTTCTTCCCGATCCTCTGGACGATCCTGACCAGCTTCAAGACAGAAGCTCAGGCGATCAACGATCCACCGCTGTTCTTTTTCTTCGACTGGACATTGGAGAACTACGCCGTTGTTCAGGAACGCTCCAACTACATGCGCTATCTCTGGAACTCGGTAATCATCGCCGGTGGTTCCACGGTGCTCGGCCTGATAATCGCAGTCCCTGCGGCATGGTCGATGGCTTTTGTGCCTTCCAAACGCACGAAGGACATACTCATGTGGATGCTGTCGACCAAGATGTTGCCGGCAGTCGGCGTGCTCTATCCGATCTATCTCGTGTTCATCGAGCTTGGTCTGCTGGACACCCGCGTCGGCCTGACGATCGTGCTCATGCTGATCAACCTGCCGATCATCGTCTGGATGCTCTACACCTACTTCAAGGAAATTCCAGGCGAAATCCTGGAGGCAGCCCGCATGGATGGTGCGACGCTGAAGGAGGAGATCCTCTACATCCTGACGCCAATGGCCATTCCGGGAATTGCGTCGACGCTGCTTCTCAACATCATTCTGGCGTGGAACGAGGCGTTCTGGACGTTGAACCTGACGGCAGCGAAAGCCGCTCCGCTCACCGCCTTCATCGCCAGTTATTCCAGCCCGGAAGGCCTGTTTTACGCCAAGCTGAGCGCTGCCTCGACCATGGCGATTGCCCCCATCCTAATTCTTGGTTGGTTCAGCCAGAAACAACTTGTGCGCGGCCTGACATTCGGCGCGGTCAAATAGGAGTTCCCGACATGGGTCAGATCACACTGAAACAGATCACCAAGAGCTTCGGCGACGTCCAGGTGATTCCGCCGCTGGATCTACAGATCGAAGATGGTGAGTTCGTTGTCTTTGTCGGGCCATCCGGCTGCGGCAAGTCCACCCTCCTGCGTCTGATTGCCGGACTGGAAGACACATCCAGCGGAGAGATCAGCATCGATGGCAGGGATGCCACGGAAGTCCCCCCGGCCAAGCGCGGTCTCGCGATGGTGTTCCAGTCCTATGCGCTTTATCCGCATATGTCTGTGCGCAAGAACATTGCCTTTCCGCTCAGAATGGCCGGCCTCGACAAGGCGGAGCAGGACAAGAAGGTCGAGTCGGCCGCCAGCGTGCTCAACCTGACGGACTATCTGGAAAGACGTCCCGGCCAGCTTTCCGGCGGCCAGCGCCAAAGGGTTGCAATTGGTCGGGCGATCGTTCGCGAACCCGCCGCCTTTCTGTTCGACGAACCGCTTTCCAACCTCGACGCAGCCTTGCGCGTCAACATGCGCCTGGAAATTTCCGAGCTACACCAGACGCTCGAGACCACGATGATCTACGTCACTCACGATCAGGTCGAGGCCATGACCATGGCCGACAAGATCGTGGTGCTGCAGGCAGGCATAATCGAGCAGGTAGGGTCTCCGCTGGAGCTTTACCACACGCCCCGCAACCGGTTTGTTGCCGGATTTATCGGATCACCGAAAATGAACTTCATGATGGGCGCCTTCTCGTCCGAGTACGATGCGACGACTATCGGTGTCCGACCTGAACACATTTCCGTCTCCCCGACAGACGGCAAGTGGAAGGGCAAGGTCGGCGTGTCGGAACATCTCGGCTCCGACACCTTTCTTTATGTCGATGTTGAAGGCATCGAAGACCCTGTCACCGTGCGCTCCAGCGGCGAGGTTTCCTTCCGGCACGGAGACATGATCCACCTGACACCGGACCCCGACAAGATCCATCGTTTCGACAATCAGGGACTAAGGATTGCGTGATGCGCCTTGAGGGGAAATCTGCTCTGATCACCGGCTCTGCACGCGGTATCGGGAAGGCTTTTGCCGAACGGTACATCCGTGAGGGTGCAACGGTTGCCATAGCGGATATCGATCTGGTGCGGGCACAGGCAACGGCCGCCGAAATCGGACCCGACGCGTATCCGGTACACCTCGACGTCACGGATCAGGCCTCGATCGACCGTGCCGTTGCCACGGTTGAAGAGGAACAAGGCGGTCTCGACATTCTGGTCAACAACGCCGCCCTGTTTGACCTGGCTCCCATTGTTGAAATCACCCGCGATAGTTACCAGCGTCTTTTTGAAATCAACGTTGCCGGTACCCTGTTCATGATGCAGGCAGCAGCGAGATCGATGATCAGGCGTGGCAAGGGTGGCAAGATCATCAACATGGCCAGTCAGGCGGGCCGCAGGGGCGAGGCACTGGTCGGCATCTATTGTGCGACCAAGGCCGCTGTCATCAGCCTCACTCAATCGGCAGGTCTCAATCTCATTCAGCATGGCATCAACGTCAATGCCATCGCGCCGGGCGTCGTCGACGGGGAACATTGGGACGGAGTTGACGCTCTTTTTGCAAAATTCGAAGGGCTCGAACCGGGTGAGAAAAAGGCAGCCGTGGGGGATTCAGTCCCCTTCGGACGCATGGGAACCGCAGAAGACCTTACTGGCATGGCCGTGTTCCTGGCTTCTGCAGATGCCGATTACATCCTAGCCCAGACCTACAATGTCGACGGCGGCAACTGGATGAGCTGACCAATGACAAAAAAACTGGACATGACTGTGCTCTCCACCCTTCCGGACACCATTGCAACTCCGGCTTTCGACCGGTCGACCCTATCTGCCGGCATCCTGCATATCGGGGTCGGTAACTTCCACCGCGCGCACCAGGCTGTGTACTTGAACCGATTGTTCGAACGCGGCGAAGGACTTGACTGGGCGATCGTGGGTGCAGGTCTCATGCCTTACGACAGGGCCATGCGTGATCGACTGCACCCGCAGGACTGGCTCACTACCGTGGTCGAACTTGATCCGGAAGGCTTGAATGCTCAGGTATGCGCGTCGATGATTGACTTTGTCGACGTTGATCCACCCGCCCTGATCGTCAGACTTTGTCAGCCTGACATCCGGATCGTATCGCTGACCATCACGGAAGGCGGATACTTTGTCGATCCGTCCACCGGCGGCTTCGATGTATCGCATCCTGAAATACTGGCGGATCTTGAAAATCCGGAGACACCGTCGACCGTCTTCGGAGTGCTTTTTGCAGCTCTCGCACGAAGAAGAGCCACGCAAATGGATCCATTTACGGTCATGTCCTGCGACAACCTGCCGGAAAACGGCCTCATGGCAAGACAGGCAGTTGTTGGGTATGCACGAGCCGTTTCGGCTGAACAGGCTGACTGGATCGAAGAAAACGTCGCTTTTCCGAGCGGCATGGTGGATTGCATCACACCTGCGACGGGAGAGCGCGAAAGAGCACTCATCCGGGAAACCTTCGACATCGAAGATGCCGCTCCTGTCGTCTGCGAACCGTTCAGGCAATGGGTTCTGGAAGACAATTTTCCATCCGGCCGACCCGCTCTGGAAAAGGTTGGCGTCGAATTCGTGAGCGATGTCGCACCCTACGAGCTCATGAAATTGCGAATCTTGAATGGCGGTCACGCGGCGATTGCCTACTGTCGGTGCCTTGCGCGGCCACCATTTTGTCCATGAGGCCATGACCGACCCGCTCATCCGGGCCTATCTGAACAAACTCGAATCGGAAGAAATCCTGCCGACGGTTCCTGAAATTCCGGGGGTCAGCTTTCAGACCTATCTGGCAACGGTCATGGAACGATTTTCGAACGCGGCGGTCGGTGACACGATTTCACGGCTTTGTCTGGACGGATCGAACCGACAGCCGAAATTCATCCTCCCGGTGATCCTGGAGCGGCTGGACAACAACTTGAACATCACCGGTCTGGCGCTGGAAACCGCACTTTGGTGCCGATATTGCCTTGGCAACGATGAGGCTGGACAGGAAATCCTGCTTGAGGACGAAAATGCCGACTGCCTCAAAGCGTGGGCAAAGAGCACATTTTCTGAAAGTACGGCGACAGTCTGGCCTGAACTCTTCGGTCCGCTTGCCACTGATACCGTTTTTCTCGCGGAGTTTGAAAAAGCCGTCGATAAACTGCAGAGGTTTGGGGTCACCGACACGCTTGCCGATTATGTTTCCGGGCCGTAAGTGCCTTCGAATTCGCACATCATATCATCCTGATCGAAAGGCATTTTCGACAGGAAGGCCCTGAAGACGTGCTCCCATCGCCTGAATTTGAATATCCGTGTAGTTGCGATCGCGCCCGGACGGATTACCTGTGAGGCAACCGGCGGCGAGGCGTTCTGGAAAACGCATCGCCGTTGGAGAGTTGCCAATTCAAACGCAGGGTGCCGACATGATCAGGTTGAACCGACGGGAAATACTGGTGGGAAGTGCTGCGGTAGCAGTCGCGGGCACTCCCGCCTTTGCACAGGAGACCGATTTCCGTAGCCTTGGCCTGGCAGAACCGGCCTTCACTGTCGACGCGGAACTCAACATCCCTGACCTTGCCGGCAAGGTCCATCAACTTGAAGATTATCGCGGCAAGACGGTGGTTGTTTCCTTCTGGGCTACCTGGTGTCCGCCTTGCCGGAAGGAAATGCCGACACTGGCCCGCCTCGGTCAGCAGCTCGGCACCGATGACTACGCCGTTCTGGCCGTAAACATCGGCGACAGGAAGGACAAGATCGAGGCGTTCCTCGGTGAAATCGAACATGATGGCATGTCCATTCTCCTCGACAACGACAAGGAAATGCCGGCCAAGTGGTTGTTGCGCGGCTTGCCAGTAACCTACATTATCGATCCGCAGGGCAAGGTTGCCTTGGGCGCAATCGGTGAACGGGTCTGGGATGCACCGGAAATGGTTTCCGGGATCAGAGCCGTTGGCGGGACAACCTGAAATCAGCCGGGGTTCTGACGCCTGGCGCCAGCTTGTTTTGTCGATATTTTTGCTGATCCGGTCTCCAGACTCAGGACTGCCGGGAGACCGGTTGCAGTCAACGTCATGACCGCATTGCCCGGTCAGCGCAATCCGACGTGCGAGCAGGCAAACAGTCAGACTGATCTGACGACATGGTGGTCCGCTAGATTTCCGTCCGCATCCGATATCCGGGCGCGAAGATCAGTCGCACATGGGTAATCGGCATTTCGCCCGCCCAGGTTATGCGTTCCATCGCAAACAGGGCCGTTCCTGTTGTTGCATCCAGCTTGCCGCAAAGGGTTTCATCGGCATTCACGGCAAAAAATGACAGGTCGCCGTGAGTGTAGGGCGCATTGTGAACCAGCCACTCGTTGGCGCTGATCTCGTTGAATGCCAAATCGCGCGCATCGGGAGCCGCGTCGAGATTGATATGACGTTCTTCGAACGCATAAGGACGCTCGTCAGAAAAGTGCAATGTCTTGAGAAACAGAACGTCTTCGCTCAGCGACACCTGAAAAGCGCCGTGCAGCATGGGCGGCAAAGGTCGAAGGTTCCGTTCCAGAATCGAATGCCTATAGGACCGGCCAAGCGACTCGACTTCTTCCCGGATGATCGGAATGGTCAGCGTCGCCCGCTGGGGCGGGTTGATGGCGACCCTTGTTCCCGCTCGCCGCTTCCTGATGACAAGGCCGCTCTCCGCCAGGTCCCGCAAGGCGCGGTTGACGGTGGTGCGGGCGCAACCGAATTCCTCTGCCAGATCGGCTTCGTGAGGTATCAGCTCCCCCGGTTGCCAGATCCGGTTGTGTATCCGGCGCAACAGCACTTCACGGATACCTGTCCAGGAATTCGTGTCCGTCAGCGTCAAGTCATTTCCTTACATTCTGTCTCGCAGCGACGCCATGGTAGCCCGGAACTTCGCGCGGATAGCGTTGCCTTTTACATGTTTTCCGTCTCGAACAACATGCCGCCCGGCGGACCAGACATCGGAAACAAGTCGGTCATCGCCAGCGAAAATGTAGGTATCCAGAATTTCATCACCGTAGCGTCCTTCAAGATCGATCGCGTTTGCGTCAAGGACAAGGAAATCGGCAAGACAACCCGTGGAGATCATTCCCGACAACCGCCCGGCAGCCTGCGCACCGCCTGCAACGGCTCCGTCGAAAAGAATGCGTCCGGTGGACTTTTCTGGTGTTGCAACCGATGCCCGACACTTGTCCCGAAGACGCTGGGAATACTCAAGTGTCCGGAGTTCCTCTGAGAGAGAGATGCGGATATTCGAATCTGATCCGATCCCGAACCGGCCACCGCTGTTCAAAAAGCGGACACCGTCGAAGATACCATCGCCGAGGCTCGACTCGGTTATCGGACAAAGACCGGCAACGGCTCCCGATTGCGCCAGATCAGTCGTTTCGCGAGGCGTCATCTGCGTGCAGTGGATCAAACACCAGTTCTGAGAAACGTCCTGGTTTTCCAGCAGCCATTCAACGGGCCGTTTGCCCCTGACTACCTGCACCTCCTCCACTTCGGCAACCTGCTCGGCAAGGTGCATGTGAAGTGGTTTCTGGCCGGCAAGGGCTACCGCATCCCTGAGACCTTCCTCGTCGACCGCGCGCAGGGAATGCGGCGCAACCCCGAGAACCGCGTCATCCGGCAGTGATTTGATGGCTGTTTCGGATTTTTCGCGAAGCTTTGCAAATCGGTCGAAATCGTTACCAAAGCGGATCTGTCCCGGAGCAAGTCCGCGTTTGTCGCAGCCGCCATACTGGTAAAGCACCGGCAGATGGGTCAATCCGATCCCTGTTTCGGACGCTGCGCAGATGATGCGTTCGGACAACTCGGCAAGGTTTTCATAAGGTGTACCGCCAGGCTGGTGATGGAGATAGTGGAACTCGCCGACAGCGGCATACCCGGCCTCAAGCATTTCCATCTGCACGAACGCGGAAATCGCCTCGACATCCTCCGGCGTCAGGGCATCGAGGAATCGGAACATGATTTGGCGCCAGGTCCAGAAGCTGTCGCGCGTGTTCTGCCCGCGGCGCTCACTCATGCCGGCCATCGCACGCTGAAACGCATGACTGTGCAGGTTCACGGGCGCTGGAAGCAGAATGCCAACGGCTTGCCCGGAAGGTTCTGCATCTCGCTCGACCGAAATTATTCTTCCTTCGTCTGAAACAGTTACGGCGACATTTTCCGCCCATCCATCGGGCAAGAGTGCCTTATGCGCAAAAACACCTGCTCCAGGGACTGTCGACATACTGTGCTTCCTTCGTTGACACATTAATATGTGCATGCATATTATCTTATAACGCAATCTAATCAAGCCGGAGATGGTTCGTGTCCCAGCGCCTCCTGATCAACGCCAACCTGGCAACACTTGCCCGAAACGGCACACCTTATGGCTTGATCGAAGAAGGTATTCTGGCGCTGGAGGGCGGCAAGATCGCCTGGGTCGGCAAGGTGGCAGATCTTCCTGCCGTCTATCAGAACTGGGAACGGCAGGATCTGGCAGGACGCCTGGTAACACCCGGTCTGATCGATTGTCATACGCATGTCGTTTTTGGCGGAAATCGTGCGCGAGAATTCGAAATGCGGCTCGAAGGTGCCACCTACGAGGAAGTCGCGAGAGCCGGTGGCGGAATTGTCTCGACAGTCACGGCGACACGTTCAGCCAGCGAAGAAGAATTGCTGGACCAGGCCCTGATCCGGGTCGATGCCCTGATTGCCGAAGGTGTCACCGCGCTTGAAATCAAGTCGGGTTATGGGCTCGACCTGGACACTGAATTGCGCATGCTGCGCGTCGCAAGAAAGATCGGCAGCGTCAGGTCCGTTCACGTCCGGACGAGTTTTCTCGGTGCACACGCCGTTCCAGCGGAATTCAAAAACCGTCCGGATTCCTATATCGATGAAATCTGCCTGCCGGCACTTGAAGCTGCCAACGCGGAGGGGCTGGTCGACGCGGTCGACGGGTTTTGCGAGGGAATAGCCTTTTCTCCCAAGCAGATTGACCGGGTCTTCGACAAGGCGCGAAGGCTGGGCCTTCCGGTCAAACTGCACGCCGAACAACTTTCAAATCTGGGCGGGGCCGCCCTCGCCGCGTCGTACGGTGCACTATCGGCCGATCACCTGGAGTACCTGGACGAGGCCGGAGCAAAAGCGCTCGCCGATAGCGGCAGCGTTGCCGTTCTTCTGCCGGGAGCCTTCTACACCTTGCGCGAAACCCGGCACCCCCCCCTGGACCTCCTGCGGCAGGAAAAGGTGCCAATTGCCCTCGCGACCGATTGCAATCCCGGGTCTTCGCCTCTTGCCTCACTTTTGCTTACCCTGAACATGGGCTGCACGTTGTTCCGCATGACACCGGAAGAAGCCCTGGCAGGCGTGACACGCGAGGCTGCAAGAGCCCTTGGCCTTGACGACCAGGGGACGCTGGAAGTTGGAAAACGTGCGGACCTGAACGTCTGGAATGTCAGTCATCCTGCCGAACTCAGCTATCGTATCGGTTTCAACACGCTTCATGACCGTATTTTTGGAGGCTCTGAATGAGCACCCTCATGCTGACACCGGGGTCCGTGACCCTTGCCGATCTGGAACGCATCTACCGGGAAGAACTGCCCGTTCGCGTTGACCGGTCTGCCGAAGCTTCGATCAGGCAGGCATCTGAACGCGTGGCGAAGGCGGCTCGGGGCGTTGAGGCCGTCTATGGCGTCAACACAGGGTTCGGCAAGCTTGCCAGCGTCAAGATCGCGGCTGAGGACACGGAGACCCTTCAACGTAATCTGATCCTGTCGCACTGCTGCGGTGTTGGCGAAGCGCTTGACCGCACGACGACCAGGCTGATGATGGTGCTGAAACTTCTCTCGCTGGGGCGCGGGGCCTCCGGGGTGAGGTTCGAGGTCCTGCAGTTGATCGAGGATTGTCTCCAAAATGGCGTGACGCCGGTTATCCCCTCCCAGGGTTCCGTTGGCGCTTCCGGCGACCTCGCCCCTCTCGCCCACATGACGGCGGTCATGATCGGAGAAGGCGAAGCAGTGCTGGACGGTGAGCGGATGCCGGGCGGCAAAGCGCTTGAAAGCGCGGGGCTTTCGCCTGTCGTACTCGGTCCAAAGGAAGGCCTCGGCCTCATCAACGGCACACAATTTTCGACCGCCTGCGCGCTGACGGGTCTTTTTGATGCCTGGCGCCTTGCGGAGGCTACGCTCGTCACTGCAAGTCTTTCCACCGATGCAATCATGGGGTCAACGGCCCCACTCCTTGCCGAAATTCACGAACTGCGTGGCCACCGCGGACAGATAGAAGTCGCAAGAACCATGCGGGAGATCATGTCCGGATCTGAAATCAGGGAAAGTCACCGGGAAGGTGACACCCGCGTCCAGGATCCTTACTGCATCCGGTGCCAGCCCCAGGTCGCAGGGGCGTGCGTGGACCTGATGCGTATGGCAGCAACGACGCTTGAAATCGAAGCCAATGCGGCAACGGACAATCCCCTCGTTCTGATCGATGCCGACAGGATCGTATCAGGCGGTAACTTCCATGCGGAGCCCGTCGCTTTCGCCGCCGATCAACTCGCGCTTGCGGTTGCCGAACTCGGAGCAATTGCGCAAAGACGCGTTGCGCTGATGGTCGACCCGACCCTTTCCTTCGACCTGCCGCCGTTCCTTGCAAGGGATCCCGGCCTCAACTCCGGCATGATGATCGCAGAGGTCACCACCGCGGCCCTGATGAGCGAGAACAAGCATCTCGCCAATCCCTGCTCGACCGACTCAACGCCAACCAGCGCCAATCAGGAAGATCACGTCTCCATGGCAGCGCATGGGGCCCGTCGTCTTGGTCGGATGAACGCGAACCTGTCGCATATCCTGGGTGTCGAGATCCTGTGTGCGATCGAGGGCATCGAACACAGGGCACCGCTCAGAACCAGCCCGTCACTTCTGTCGGTCATCGCCAAGTTGCGCGCGGAAATTCCGGCCCTGAGCGAAGACCGCTACCTCGCACCCGATCTGGAAACGGCCGCAGACCTTGTACGGTCCCGGGCACTGGTGTCGACGGTCTCGGGCGAGCACATGATAAAGCTGGGAACGCACCATGCAGCCGCTTGACGTCACACGGGGCGACGGCCCGCTCGTTCTCGGTGTGCCCCACTCGGGAACCTACATTCCGGAAGAGATCCGGGAACGGCTGAATTCACTGGGGCAAGAGCGTGCCGATACCGATTGGCATGTCGACCGTCTCTATTCAGACCTCTTGCCGGGTGCCACAATGGTGCGGGCCAATTTCCATCGGTATGTGATCGACGCCAACCGGGACCCTGAAGGCGTCAGCCTCTACCCCGGCCAGAACACCACGACCCTTTGCCCGACAACCGACTTTGACGGCAGGCCGATCTATCACGAAGGCCAGGAACCGAACGCCGACGAGATCGATACCCGACGCCTAGCATGGCACGCGCCTTATCACGCAGCCCTTCGTGCCGAACTTGTGCGTGTCCGGGCAAAACACGGTGCCGCCATTCTCTATGACTGCCATTCCATACGTTCGGCCGTACCATTTCTCTTTGAGGGAACGCTGCCGGATTTCAACACGGGCACGAACAATGGCGTGACCTGTGCACCGGAAATCGAAACCGCTGTTTTTGATCGCACCAGAAACGCGGACGGGTATTCGGCCGTTCTCAATGGACGGTTCAAAGGCGGTTGGGCAACGCGTCACTACGGCCGCCCGTCGGATGGCTTTCACGCCATTCAGATGGAACTGGCTCAAAAGACCCATTTGGCAACCGAAGACCTGCCCTTTGACTACGACGAAGACAAGGCACACAGGSKATMGKACCCACCTCAAAGATATCCTCGCGGCACTTGAAGCCATAGCACCTGTGCTTGCCGACCAAAATCCAAAGATCGAGGGAGCGCATCATGAATGATCGCCGACACAATGCGCGCGATGTTTATCCACCGACTGGTACGGAACTGAATGCAAGGTCCTGGCTGACCGAGGCTCCGCTGCGCATGCTGATGAACAATCTTCATCCGGACGTCGCGGAAAACCCGCACGAACTCGTCGTCTACGGCGGCATCGGCCGGGCAGCCCGCACATGGGACGACTTCGACCGTATTGTCGCCAGCCTGAAGCAGCTCGACGAAGACGAAACGCTGCTTGTCCAGTCCGGAAAGCCGGTCGGCGTTTTCAGAACCCACAAGGACGCCCCGCGCGTATTGATCGCCAATTCCAATCTGGTACCGAACTGGGCAAACTGGGACCATTTCCACGAGTTGGATAAGATGGGTCTTGCCATGTACGGTCAGATGACGGCCGGATCCTGGATCTATATCGGCACGCAGGGCATCGTTCAGGGCACCTATGAAACTTTCATGGAAGCCGGACGGCAGCACTACGACGGCAACCTGAAAGGACGTTGGATTCTGACCGGTGGCCTGGGTGGCATGGGCGGCGCACAGCCGCTTGCTGCGGTCATGGCGGGCGCTTGCTGCCTGGCGGTCGAATGTGATGAAAAGAGTGCCGATTTCCGGCTGCGCACGCAGTACGTGGACGAAAAGACCCATTCACTGGATGAAGCGCTGGAACTGATCGGTCATTGGACCAAGGCAGGTGAAGCGAAATCCGTTGCGCTGATCGGCAATGCTGCGGACGTCTTTCCCGAGCTGGTCAGGCGCGGCGTGAAACCCGATATCGTCACCGATCAGACGTCGGCGCATGACCCGGTAAACGGATACCTGCCGCAGGGTTGGACGGTAGCCGAATGGCGCGCAAAGGCGGAAACGGATCCCAAGGCTGTCGAAAAGGCCGCGCGCGCCTCCATGCGGGTCCATGTCGAGGCAATGGTTGATTTCTGGAATGCCGGCGTACCGACCCTCGACTATGGCAACAACATTCGCCAGGTGGCTCTGGAAGAGGGTCTTGAAAACGCGTTCGCATTCCCGGGCTTTGTCCCAGCCTATATCCGTCCTCTGTTCTGCCGAGGTATCGGTCCGTTCCGCTGGTGCGCGCTTTCCGGCGATCCGGAAGACATCTACAAGACCGACGCCAAGGTAAAGGAATTGATCCCGGACGACCCGCACCTGCACAACTGGCTCGACCTGGCGCGAGAGCGGATTTCTTTCCAGGGTCTGCCGGCGCGCATCTGCTGGGTCGGTCTCGGCCAACGGCACCGGCTCGGTCTTGCCTTCAACGAGATGGTCCGCAGCGGCGAATTGAAAGCACCGATCGTGATCGGACGCGACCACCTGGATTCAGGATCTGTCGCATCTCCCAACCGCGAAACCGAGGCGATGCAAGACGGATCCGATGCCGTTTCGGACTGGCCTCTGTTGAACGCCCTGCTCAACACCGCATCCGGCGCGACCTGGGTGTCGCTGCATCATGGCGGTGGTGTCGGCATGGGATTTTCGCAACATTCGGGCATGGTCATCTGCTGCGACGGTACCGAAGATGCCGACAGGCGGATCGGCCGCGTGCTTTGGAACGACCCGGCGACTGGTGTGATGCGTCACGCCGACGCCGGCTACGAGATCGCGCTGGACTGCGCGAAAGAACACGGACTCAACCTGCCGGGAATTTTGGGCAAGTAACGAACATGGCAGGACGCTCTGATCCGACGAATTTGAACTGAGGGGAATTAGCATGAAAAGACGTGATTTTCTCAAAGCCGGTGCAACCGGAACCGCCGCTGCGGCGGCAACAGCGCTCGCCGCTCCGGCGATTGCCCAGGACATCCGCCAGTGGCGCATGGTCACCGCCTGGCCGAAAAACCTGCCAGGTCCCGGTGTCGCGGCCCAGATGCTTGCGGACCGCATCACGGCTCTGTCCGGTGGACGCATCGAGGTAAAACTCTTTGCAGCAGGCGAGATTGTTCCAGGCAACGGCGTCTTCGACGCGGTCGGTCAGGGAACGGCGGAGCTCTACCACGCTGTTCCGGCCTACTGGGGTTCCAAGTCAAAGGGTATCCTTCTGTTCGGATCCCAGCCTTTTGGTCTGACAGCGCCCGAACAGGCTGGTTGGCTGATCCACGGCGGCGGTCAGGCGCTTTACGACGAGATCTACGGCGGGTTCAACCTGAAGCCATTCCTTTGCGGCAACTCCGGTCCGCAATGGGCAGGCTGGTTCCGCACCGAAATCAACAGTGTCGACGACCTGAAAGGCTTGAAGTTCCGGTCGACAGGTCTGGCCTCCGAAATGTGTTCCAAGCTCGGCATGGCGGTTCAGGCCATGAGCGGTCCTGCCATGTTCCAGGCGCTTCAATCCGGCGCACTCGATGCGGGTGAATTCATCGGGCCGTGGACCGACAGCGCACTCGGCTACTACCAGATTGCCAAAAACTACTATTGGCCCGGCGTCGGTGAGCCGTCTTCCGCGGAAGAGTGTGCGGTCAATCTGGAAGCCTACAATGATCTGCCGGACGATCTTAAGGCTGCCGTCTCGCACGCCTGTGCGAGCCTCTACAACGATGTCCTGACCGAATACAACACCAAACACGCTCAGGCTCTGACCCAATTGGTCAACGAGCATGACGTGATGGTGCGAAAGCTGCCGGACGAGGTCATCGTGGCCATGGGCAACGCGGCTGGTGAAGTCATTACGGATCTACGCTCCAGCGATGACGAACTGGTCAAGCGTATCACGGAAAGTTTCCTCGCCTACCGTGCTCTGATGCATGAATACATGCCGTACGCCGACAACGGCCAGATGAACGCACGGTTGCTGGACTACAAGTACGACTGAACGTTCTGACAGTCGGCTTTATAACACTGTGTCCGGAGGAGCAGACAGCCTCTCCGGACACTTGGTTGTCATCCCTGCAAAAGCAGGAAACCGGTATTGCCACCCGTTGCCATGGTTCACGGATCCAGCCAGCGCACCGGATCCCGGAACGGAGCCACACACCGGCCGGGATGACAATCAGGAACAATTCTGATTCAAATTGAACACCAGGTTTTTGGGCAGGATAAACCGCAATGCTGAAACTCGCGGACGTGCTGGAGCGCGTCAATTCTTTTATAGGCAATACGCTGTGCTGGGCAGCGCTTGCCATGATGCTCCTGCAATTCGTGATCGTGCTCCTGCGATATGTCTTTGGTTACAGCTACATTTTTCTGGATGAGGGTGTCCTTTACTTCCACGCAGCCCTCTTCATGCTCGGTGCAGGGTATACATTCCTCGTCAACGCCCATGTCAGGGTGGATATCTTCTACGCCAAATGCACCGAACGGACGCAGGCATGGATCGACCTGTTCGGCCACCTGTTTCTGCTCACGCCCGCACTCATCGTGCTGATCTGGTTTTCCTGGCCCTATGTGCGCGGCAGCTGGGCGATACTGGAAGGTCCGATATCCGTCGGCGGCATTCCGGCCTCCTATCTGCTCAAATCCCTCATTCCGGCTTACTGCGTGCTTTTGCTCATCCAGGGTGTTGCGGCCTTCATCCGTGACATTGCGAAGCTGAGGGGTGCCGGTGCATGAGCCTGCCACTCGACCTCATCATGTTCGGAGCGCTGATCGCCTTCATTCTGCTCGGTTATCCCGTGGCTTTCACGATAGCCGGGGTTGCCACCGGATTTGCGCTTCTCGGCTGGTTGCTCGGAGACTTCAATATCCAACTCATGGGTGCGATGGGCCAACGGTTCTTCGGCGTCCTCGTCAATCCCGTTCTGACTGCAATTCCGCTTTTCGTTCTGATGGGAGTCATCCTGGAAAAGAGCCGAATTGCCGAAGAACTCCTGGAGACCATGGGGCGTCTTTTCGGGAGGATGAACGGCGGCCTCGGTGTCTCAGTCATACTCGTTGGAGCACTGCTTGCGGCCTCTACCGGCATCGTAGGTGCAACCGTCGTTGCCATGGGGCTTATTGCCCTGCCGACCATGCTTCGGAATGGCTATGATCCGAAACTTGCTTCCGGAATGGTCTGCACCGCCGGAACGCTCGGCCAGATCATCCCGCCATCGACCCTCTTGATTATCCTTGCGGACGTTATGTCGAATGCCTTCCAGCAGGCACAATACGCGCAAGGAAAGTTCACGATAGAGACCATTTCCGTGGGGCAGACTTTTGCCGCCGCCATGGTCCCGGGTCTGCTGCTGGTTGTCGTCTACTGCGTCTATGTTCTGGCCCGTGCCAGGTTCTATCCAGATGATGCCCCGGCAATGAACGAAAGTGTCGACCAGCCGTCCGGCGGGGAAATCGCCGCCGCCATCGTTCCACCAATTCTACTGATCATCGCTGTACTGGGTTCGATTCTCGGCGGAATCGCCTCCCCGAACGAGGCTGCATCTGTCGGTGCGGTCGGCGCCATTCTTCTTGCCGGGCGCCGACTTGGCGTTTCCACGAAGCTGATTGTACTGGCAACGCTCGCCCTGCTCGTCCTTGCAGTTGCCGCAACAATTCTGCCGGTCCGTCTGCAACGATCCGACGTCACACCCGTTGGTTATCTGCTTGCGGCGGTTTATGCCGGCCTTGCCATCTTCGCCGTCGGCGTTGTGGTTCGCATCCTGCTGGCTGCATTTGGCGACGGTCTCCTGAAAGCCTCTCTCCTGTCGACACTCACGGTCACATCGATGATCTTCGCCACCATCCTCATGGCGAGTTTCTTTTCACTCGTCTTTGTCGGCCTTGGCGGCGAAGACAGGGTGCATGCGATCCTGAATGAAATGCCTGGCGGAGCAACCGGTGCACTGATCTTTGCCATGCTGTTCGTCTTCGTCCTGGGCTTCTTCCTCGACTTTGTCGAGATTTCGGTAATCCTCCTGCCCGTGCTTATCCCGCCACTCATCCTGATGGGGATTGACCCGATCTGGCTGACTGTCCTGATCGCGATCAATCTCCAGACATCTTTCCTGACACCACCGTTCGGCTTTTCCCTGTTCTACCTGCGCGGCGCTGCGCCCAAGGAAATCACCACCGGCCAGATCTATCGTGGAGTGGTGCCCTTCATAGGGCTTCAGATCATCGCAGTGGCCATCTTGTGGCTGTTCCCGATCCTCGCCACCTGGATGCCGCGGTCTCTTTATTGATCCGGTGAGAGCAGACAAAGATGCTCGCCGGGCGCTATCGCCGATAACCTGCTTTCCGGCATCCGCAATGCGGATGTCTGGGGATCGTGTGGTTCACGCAGACGATCTTTCAGGGTCAGTATCCGGCCATAGGCCGCATCGATTTTCCGAACCAGAAGCGGATCATTTTCGGCTGCCACAAGAAGAATTTTTGCAACCTTTTCAGGAATTCTCGGGTCAGGCCGCTTGTCGTTGGCAAAGAGCAGGATGTCGGTTTGTGCTTGAACAGCCCGTAAAACGGCTTCTTCCAGCGAGAAGTTCCATCTGATGGCATCCATCTGGATGTCATCTGAAATAACGACGCCTTCAAACCCAAGATCGTTTCGCAGGACTTTCACCAGCGCTGTCTCTGAAAGAGACATCGGTACATCCTCATGAACACTCTCGATCGTCCGGTTGATGACATGGGCCGTCATGATCAGGTCGACCTTTGCATCGTCGATCAGTTGCCGAAAGGGCTCCAACTCGTCCGGTGACCAGGTATTCGATACGTCTACTGCGCCCTTGTGGCTGTCTCGTCGGCTCGAACCGTGCCCAGGAAAGTGCTTCAACGCCGTCAGGACACCATGGTGTCTGTGGGCGGAAACAAACGCTGCTCCATAATCTGCAACGCGGTCCGGATCTGAGGAAAAGGACCGCCCCAGCCCCCCGATAATCGGATTGCGTGGATTGACATCAACATCGACAACGGGCCCGAGATTGAGCGTGAAACCCCAGTCTGCAAGCGTCCTGGCAAGTGCTCTGTAAGTCTTTGCCGCTTCGGACGGGTTCCCCCGACGTGCCATTCGTTTTGCAGCTGGTGTATGCGGAAAGCCATGATGCTGCTTCAAACGCTGCACCTTCCCGCCTTCCTGGTCGATCGCAATCAAAGGCGGCAGATGGGTTTGCGCAGCTTCCCTCAACGCCGCATTCATCCGCCGCACGGTCTGACGGTTCTGCAAATTCCGCCCGAGATAGAGCACCCCGCCGATCTCACCGCTTTCCATCTGCGCCCGGACCTGTTTGAAGCCCGCTCGATCGACCGAGTTTCCCAAAAACCCGACCAGAATCATCTGGCCGATTTTCTCTTGCAATGTGACGGTTTCTTCAGCGCGGACAACTTTCTCGACGATGTCCGCTCGCGTATCACCGGGACCGCTAACGACCAACAGAAACGAATAGACAATTGCTGCTAAAATCCGGTGTGGCACCCTCATTTGGCCCTCCGAGCTCTCGACGACACGCCTCAGGCTGTAAATAAGGCACGATCCAGTGTTTTCACATGAAAATTACATTGCTGCCATTCAGACCCGCAAAGCGCACGAACCGACCCTGGGACACAGCTTCAAAACAGAGCTGCCGCTTGAGGTTTCGAGCGCGCCGAATACCACGCAGGATGTGTGAAAGGCGCGACGATCAGGGATAACTCGAATTTGCGCGAGTAAGGTTAGCTCTGTTGACGCGCCGAGTGACGACAGGCTTTGTTCAACGACGTACAAACCAAGAATGTTGCGATCAAGCTGAGGTAAGAAATGGATCAGGATCTGTTCGAAAAGGGACTGGAACAACGAAAGGCAACGCTCGGAGCCGAGTATGTCGAGAACAACCTGGCCAAGGCGGACGAGTTTACCCGCCCGTTTCAGGAGGCGATGACCGCCTGGTGCTGGGGGTTCGGCTGGGGCGATGACGTGATTGACGCCAAGACCCGCTCCATGATGAATCTCGCAATGATCGGCGCGCTCGGCAAGATGACCGAGTGGGAAATTCATTGCCGGGGTGCAATCAACAATGGCGTCACCAGGGAGGAAATTCGCGCGATCATTCATGTGGTTGGAATCTACTGCGGCGTCCCGCAAGCGCTTGAGTGCTTCCGGGTCGCGAAAAAGGTTCTGGAGGAGCAAGATCCGAACCAGAAGTGATTTTCCCTGCCGATTCGGGGCGTGCCCCTTGCAATCCCGGACCTGGTCCGGGAACGGCAGTTTCAGGTGTTCATATGTGACCCCGGTTCAAGGCCGGGGAAGCGCATTGGAGACCGCGTAACAACTCCATTCAAAACCAGAAAACGGCTATTTCACTGCGCCCATCCGGATTGCGGTGTTTTTTTCGCATCAAAACACTGACTGGGAATTGGTTTTTTGTGCATTTTACGCTATTTTTTCCGAACAAGCGGGAGGAAACGCAGGAATGGACAGCTTCTGGAGCGTGCTGGGCGGGGCATTTGCCCTTGTTTTCGCACTTGATCCGGATCTTTTGGAAATCATCGGCCTTTCCATGCGGGTCACGCTTACGGCTGTCTTGTTTGCCTGCCTGATCGGACTGCCCCTCGGCGCGGCAGTCGGCGCCTTCCGATTTCCAGGGCGTACGTTGCTGGCAGTGATCCTGAATGCCCTCATGGGCTTGCCCCCCGTTGTGGTTGGTCTTGTCGTCTATCTTCTTCTGTCCGCCTCCGGACCACTTGGCCCGCTACGCCTGCTCTACACTCCAGGCGCAATGATCATTGCGCAGATGATTATCGTGACGCCGATAGTCGCCGCCCTCACCCGCCAGGTTGTCGAGGACATCGATCGCGAATATGCAGAACAGTTCGCTTCGCTCGGTGTAGGCGCCCTGGACCGACTGCTGTCGCTCTTGTGGGATGCCCGTTACAGCCTATTGACGGTGACCCTGGCAGGGTTCGGTCGTGCCGTTGCCGAAGTCGGTGCCGTCCTTATCGTCGGTGGCAACATCAATCATGTCACCCGCGTGATGACCACGACAATCGCGCTGGAGACCTCCAAGGGGAACCTGCAGCTTGCACTCGCACTTGGTGTCATTCTCCTGTTGATCGCATTTTCCGTGAATGCCTGTGTCATGGCCCTGAGGGCCTCTGCCGTGAGAGCTGCCTATGCGTGACGCCGTATTTGACCTTCCCGCCGCGCCATCTGGCTATCGCCCAACTACTGTCAGGGATGAAATGCTCCTGGAAGCCAGCGATCTCGTCTTTGAAGCAGGTGGTCAACGGCTTTTGTGCGGTGTCGATGTCTCGATCCGCAAAGGCGCACGGACACTCGTCATGGGCCCAAATGGCGCTGGAAAGAGCTTGCTCCTGCGGCTGCTCCACGGGCTACTCAAACCAGCGCAAGGCGAAGTTCTCTGGCAGGGCACACCCTTGACAAAACAGGCAATGCGCGCGCAGGCGATGGTGTTTCAGCGCCCGGTTCTGCTGCGCCGCTCCGTACTCGCAAATCTGAAGTTCGCCCTCTCCGTGCGCGGTCTGCGCGGGGCCGAACGCGCCGAAAAAATCGAAGTGGCGCTGGCCGCTGCCGGACTGTCTCATCTCGCCAAACAACCGGCGCGCGTTCTGTCCGGCGGAGAGCAGCAACGTCTTGCGGTGGTTCGGGCACTCGCCTGCGAGCCGGATCTGCTGTTTCTGGACGAGCCCACGGCAAATCTCGACCCGGCATCCACGGCAGCTATCGAGACCCTCGTTCTGGAGGCAAATGCACGCGGCGTCACGATCGTGCTCGTAACTCATGATTCCGGACAGGCAAAACGACTGGGGCAAGACGTCATCTTTCTCCAGGACGGGCGCGTCGCGGAAGCCGGCCCGGCCAGCCAGGTCCTCGGTACGCCGCGGAGCGAACCTGCCCGTGCGTGGCAAGACGGGCGGCTTTATCTCGGAGCCAACACCAGATCCATCAACGATCGCTTCAGGAGGACCTTTTGAACAGACGCTTTTTCGCGACAATCCTAGCAGCCGCCTTGATTGGAGGCGCAACCGTCCAGTCTGCGAGCGGGGAAGACAAGTTCATTGTCGTCCAGTCAACAACCTCAACCCAGAATTCCGGTCTGTTCGACGACATCCTGCCGGGATTCCAGGAAACGACCGGAATTGAAGTTCGGGTCGTCGCCGTGGGAACCGGTCAGGCGGTCAGGAATGCAGCCAACGGGGATGGCGATGTTCTCCTGGTGCACTCCAAACCGTCGGAAGAAAAATTCGTTGCCGACGGCCTGGGTGTGTCCCGGGCAGATGTGATGTACAACGATTTCGTGATAGTCGGCCCTGAGGCTGACCCGGCCGGCGTCGCTGGTGGACGTGACGTTGTTACAGCGCTGAAAGCAATTGCGAAAGGCGCGACACCGTTTGCATCACGAGGCGACGACAGCGGCACGCACAAGGCGGAACTTCGCCTCTGGAACGCAGCGGACATCGACGCCGCAGCGGAATCCGGCGACTGGTACCGCGAGACCGGTTCCGGAATGGGGGCCACACTTAACACCGGAATCGGCATGGATGCCTACATCATGACCGACCGCGCCACCTGGATCGCATTCGGCAACAAGGGCAACCACGAAATTCTGGTCGAAGGTGATCCCAGGATGTTCAATCAGTACGGCGTGATCCTCGTCAACCCAAATGTCCATCCGCATGTGAAGGCGGAATTGGGACAGACCTTCATCGACTGGCTCTTGTCCAGGGAAGGCCAACAGGCTATCGCCGGCTACAAGGTCGACGGCCACCAGTTGTTCTTTCCAAATGCGAATGACGGCTCGAGCTGAGTTGCAGAACGCAGTGACCGTGTACCGTGTCAACAACAGTCTTGTTCGCTGATCGCCTCCAGCCGACAAACCGGATCGGGTCAACCTGATCCAGTCGGTGATCCGGCTCTGGGATGACCTTGCATGTGAATTGACCTGTGTGCGGCCAGGTTCGCACACGAGACTGTTATCGAGCTGTGATTGTTGGGAAACGAGAAGATACTGCATGGTGCTTCCCCAACATATTGGAGCGAAACATGCTGCACCGGCTAATTCCAGCGCTGCTGGCACTTGTCCTGGCAACTCCTTCAATGGCCGTTGTTCTTGGCGGTGAGATTGTCGATCAGCGAGGCAACGGAAAATTTGTCCTGCTGGACACGAACATGCCCTTCGATGTCGGTGCCGACAATTTCAATACCGACAATCTGTATGCCTTCGACGAGGACCAGAACATTCTCCTGACGGAACCGATCCGCGTCGACTTCGGAGGTGACAATGGCGTCATCGCACAAGGCGAGACCGTTGCAAGTCACTATGTCTTCTTCGACAGCCTGGCAGGTGTTCACTACGGATACGTCGATTTCGATGCACCGGTATTGGGGATTGCAGCCTTTCAGGACACGATGGCAGCGACCGATTTTCTCGCAAACAACAGCGTGAACTACATAAGCACGGAACTGCGGGGACTTGAGCCGGGAGACAGGGTATGGGTCGATGGACAGGATCCGAATCGACTTTGGGTATTCTGGGCCGGCTCGTCACCTGGAGACTACATCCGGGTGTTCACCGAGAAATCCCTGGGCGCGATGATGTAGGCGCGGGTGCTGCTGAAGTGCGCAATGCAACTGTTCGACAGGATTTCAAATCTGATATCACAGACTTCACAGCGGCTATTTCGGAAACCTCGTTTTGCCGTCTTGTTCCCCAAGTCTCACCGACGAACTGGTTGACTGTTCAGCACTGGAAAAGCCTGACCGTTCCAGGACCTCGTGGGCTCCTATCGCGATCACCACGATAGCGGCAAAGGCCGCAAACATCGCCTTCATTGCGTTTCTCCGTTGGTTTCTTGTCCGGCCGTTGCCGATTTCAGGTAGTCGACCAGGTCAATCCGGTCTTGCGGACGGGCGATGACCTGCATCGGCATCTTCGAACCGGGAATGAAATGATCCGGTCCGTCAAGAAACAGCTGATCAATGGTCTCTTCATTCCAGACAATATCAGATCCGGTCAGTGTTTCCGAGTAGGGATAGTCCGGCAGGGCCCCTGCCCGGCGGCCAAACACGGCGTGAAGTGTCGGACCGGCCTTGCGGCCTCCGTCCGGACTCAGTGCATGGCAGATGGAGCACTTGCGCGCAAACTGACGCTCACCGTTGGTCATTTCTTCCGGTTTGCGCAGGAACTGGGGTGTCTCCTGCGCCATCGGGTCGAACGCTCCCAGATCTTCGACCGGCCAGGAATAAACGATGTCCTCGATACCGCCCGCATGCAGCAATTCACCATCCTTCGAGAAGGCAAGCGCCCAGATCGGCCCCTTCAATGCCGCCTTGAAATCGGATTCGATGGACCAGGACTTCGTGTCGAATACGGTGATGTATCCGTGTCCGTCACCAGTCGCCATCCGGCTTCCGTCCGGAACTGAGCGCCATTGCGAGGATCGGACGGCGCTCCAGAGTGAAGTCATGCAACCGTTCGCCGGTTTCAATATCAACGATGCGGGTCACGCCGTCCTGCGAGCCGTAGGCCACCCATGTCTCGTTGCTGTTGCCACCGCCAAGCACCATCACGTTGATACCGAAGCCGTTGCGTTCAATGACACGCACTTCGCTCCTTTTGGCAACATCCCAAAGCTTGATCGACCCATCGACGGAAGCCGAGTAAAGCCAGGCGCCGTCGGCTGAAAAGGCGACCTTGTTCACACCCGCATTGTGCCCTGTAAGGAATGTCGGCTCGCCTCCCTCCACCGGCCAAAGCCCAATCCGCGAATCCCAGCTCGCACTGGCGATCGTCTTGCCGTCGGGTGAAATCGCCAGGCCCGTGACCTTGGCAGTATGCCCTTCCAGTCGCATCCGGGAACCGTCGTCGAGGCTCCACAAGAGCAGGTCATTGTCGTCACCGGCAGAAACGATATGCTTCTCGTCGACGAACCTGACGACCTTGACGGCCGCTGCATGGCCGTCGAGCCAGCGCGGTTTCCGTCCTGACCAGACCCCGACGGCATTGTCGAAGCTTGCTGTTGCGACGATGCCGTTTGTCGGCGACACGGAAATATCCATCACCGGACCGCCATGCCCTTTCAGGGTCTGGAACTCCGCTGCCGTTGCTGACAGTGCCAGGCTCAACAGGCCAAGACATGACAGAAAGAGCGAGAAGCTCCGCGCTCCTGTGGCAATTCTTCGAAAGCAGAAGACCGTCATTGATTGCCTGCCCTATTCAGCAGGAACCGTATTTTTGTCCGGCGCTTCCGAACTTCGCTGCGCCTCCTCGACTTCCTTCACCCACAGGCCATGGTGTTCGCGAGCCCACTGTAGCTCGACTTCACCGGACCCCATGGCGTCGTAAGCCCCCTCCATGCCGACCGACCCGATATAGATATGGGCCAGGATCATAGCAATCATGAGGAACGCAACGATCGAATGCCAAAGCTGCGCATATTGCATTTCCTCATGTGGGGCGAGTTCGGACGGCAGGGGTGCAAGTCCGACAAGTTGCGGCAGACCCAGCGCATTCAGCTTCTCGAATGTGACAGCAAACATCGGGAATTCGAACGGAAACAGCAGCGAGATGCCGGATGCGGAGATCGATACACCAAGCACGATCACACCCCAAAACACCAGCTTCTGTCCGAAATTGAATTTTCTTGCGGGTGGATGTACGCCTTTTTTCAAGAGACCGCCGCCAACGGCAATCCATTTGAGATCCGTCTTGTTCGGAATGTTGTGCGCTACCCACATGACAAAGACCATGACGAGGCCCAGCATAAAGGCCCAGGACACATTGTTGTGGACCCATTTGGAGGCGAACGCGACCGGGCCGAACGCATCCTTGCCGATCAGCGGAATGATCGCAAATCTTCCAAACAGTGTGATCAGACCCGTGATGGCAAGCAGAATGAAACTGCCGGCAAGCAACCAGTGTCCGAACCTTTCGATAGCCTTGAACCGGGTGATCGTATGGCCGGTTTTTTCCCCGTCGATCCGGATTCGACCGCGCAGGAGGAAGAACAGCACCAGGAAGACAAGCGTTCCTGCCAGGAGATAGGCGCCATAGGTCGCCAGCGGCCCCTTGCGCCAGGCAAGCCAGCGCATACCGCCGTCCTGCATCAGCACGGTTGCCTCCTTGCCACCGGAAGAAACGGTAATATCGGCCGATCCGTAACGCAACGCCCGCCAGAGCTCTGGATCGGACGCGCCGCCCAGAGTGCCGAGCTGCGAGGAGATCCCGGCCGCGGTGTTCGGATCACCGGTTTCATTGCGCCGGAACCCGGTATCGACCTTTTCGCCGCGTTGACGCTTCATGATGTCGTCGAGCGTCTGTGCTCCTCCGGTCGCGGAGCGGTCTACCGGTTGCTGACCTTGCGTCTGATCCTGAGCAATTCCCTGAACCAGAAACGCAAACAGCAGAACCACAGCCAGAGCCAAACTTTTCATGAAAGGACCCTCGAACAAATGCCGTTAAGGACAAACGGGGCGGCTGGATACCAATCGGATTGGTAAGCGCCGCCCCAGCTCTTCGTCATTTTGAATTGCAACGGATCTGGCGATGCCGGGTTCACCCCGGCATCGCAGAATGACCCGTTGGTCAGCCGCCTCTCTGGCCGTAGGCAGAGCCCCAGCCCCAGGCGCCGGAGCCGAACCCGCGGGCGACGACGCGCTCGCGGTAGATGGCTGAAACGACGTCGCCGTCACCTGCCAAAAGGGCTTTGGTGGAGCACATTTCAGCGCAAAGCGGCAACTTGCCTTCCGCAATACGGTTTGCACCGTATTTGGCACGCTCGGCGGTCGAATTGTTTTCTTCCGGACCGCCTGCACAGAAGGTGCATTTGTCCATCTTGCCACGCGATCCGAAATTACCCGCTTGCGGGAATTGCGGTGCGCCGAACGGACAGGCGTAAAAGCAGTAGCCGCAGCCAATGCACAGGTCCTTCGAGTGAAGAACCACGCCTTCTTCGGTCTGGTAGAAACAATCGACCGGGCACACCGCCATACACGGTGCATCCGAACAGTGCATACAGGCCACGGAAATCGACCGTTCACCAGGTCGGCCATCATTGATGGTTACGACACGGCGGCGGTTGATCCCCCACGGCACCTCATTTTCGTTCTTACACGCCGTAACGCAGGCATTGCACTCAATGCAGCGTTCGGCGTCACAAAGGAACTTTGATCTTGCCATTGCGTATCCTCCTTACGCTGCCGAGATCTTGCAGAGAGTCGCTTTGGTCTCCTGCATCTGCGTCACCGAATCGTAGCCATAGGTTTGAGCGGTATTGGAGCTCTCACCAAGGACATACGGATCGGCCCCTTTCGGGTACTTCGACCGCTGGTCTTCGCCCTGGAAATGACCGCCGAAGTGGAACGGCATGAAGGCAACACCTTCGCCGACCCGTTCGGTCACCATTGCCATGACCTTGACCTTGCCGCCTTCAGGACCTTCAACCCAGACCTGCGCACCATCGCGCACACCAAGATTGTTGGCGTCCCTCGGATTAATCTCGACGAACATGTCCTGCTGAAGTTCGGCGAGCCACGGATTGGACCGGGACTCGTCACCGCCACCCTCGTATTCCACAAGACGTCCCGAGGTCAGGATTATCGGGTAATCCTTCGAGAAGTCCTGTTTCTGGATCGAGGCATAGAGTGTCGGCAGACGATAGAACTTCCGATCCTCATAGGTCGGATAGTCTGCCACCAGATCCCGGCGGTTGGTATAGAGCGGCTCGCGGTGCAGCGGAACCGGATCCGGGAACGTCCACACGACGGCGCGCGCCTTGGCGTTGCCGAACGGTGCACAGCCATGCTTGATGGCCACCCGCTGGATACCGCCGGAAAGGTCGGTCTTCCAGTTGGTTTTCGGCCCGGCAACCGCCTCAATGGCAGCCCGCTCCTCATCCGTCAGGTCGCCGTCCCAGCCGAGGTCCATCAGCATCTGCATGGTGAATTCGGGGTAGCCGTCCTGAATCTCCGCACCGGGGTTCGAAACACCGTCAGCGAGCAGATTGTCGCCATCGCGTTCGACACCGAAACGGGCGCGGAAGCACAAACCGCCTTCTGCGACAGGTTTGGACATGTCGTAGAGGTTCGGAGTGCCCGGATGTTTCATTTCCGGAGTTCCCCAGCACGGCCACGGCATGCCGTAATATTCGCCGTCATTCGGGCCGCCGACCGCCTGAAGCGTCGTCCGGTCAAATGTGTGCTGGTTCGCCATGTGCGACTTGATCCGCTCCGGTGACTGGCCGGTATAGCCGATTGTCCACAGACCGCGATTGAGTTCGCGGGTTATGTCTTCGACATTCGGTGTTTCCGGATCTTCCATTTCGATATTGCGGAAGAGCCTGTCACCCCAGCCGAACTTGTTCGCAAACTTGGCCATGATGACTTCATCCGGCAGGCTTTCGAACAGCGGTTCAACCACCTTGTCACGCCACTGCAGAGACCGGTTCGATGCGGTCACTGAACCGCGGGTTTCGAACTGTGTACAGGCCGGCAGCAGGTAGACACCGTCAGTCCGATCATGAAGCACGGCGGAGACCGTCGGATACGGGTCGATCACGACCAGAGTATCCAGCTTTTCCATGGCCGTTTTCATTTCCGTCATGCGGGTCTGTGAATTCGGCGCGTGGCCCCAGAGGACCATTGCCCGGACCGCATTCGGCTGATCGGTATTATCGGGATCTTCCAGTACACCGTCGATCCAGCGGCTGACCGGAATACCGGTCAGGTTCTGAAGGCTCTTTTCCTTGCCGTCGGAACCTTTGACGGTGGCAAACTGACCTTTCAGCCAATCGGAGTCTTCTTCCCAGACACGCCCCCAATGGCCCCAGGCACCTGCACTCAGGCCGTAGTAGCCAGGCAAGGTGTGGCTGAGCACGCCCAGATCCGTCGCACCCTGCACGTTGTCGTGGCCGCGGAAAATGTTGGTGCCGCCGCCTGACGTACCCATGTTGCCGAGGGCAAGCTGGAGAACGCAGTATGCGCGCGTGTTGTTGTTACCGTTCGTGTGCTGGGTTCCGCCCATGCACCAGATAACCGTGCCCGGACGATTGTTCGCCAGGGTCCGCGCAACGCGCTTCATCTGGCTGCCCGGAGTACCGGTGACCCGTTCGACTTCTTCCGGGGTCCACTTGGCGACTTCTTCACGGATCTGGTCCATGCCCCATACGCGGGTACGGATGAACTCCTTGTCCTCCCAGCCGTTGTCGAAGATGTGCCAGAGAATACCCCAGACCAGGGCAACATCCGTACCGGGACGGAAACGCACATATTCATCCGCATGCGCGGCCGTGCGGGTGAAGCGCGGATCGCAAACGATCACCGGAGCGTTGTTCTGCTCCTTGGCACGCAGCAAATGCAGCAGTGAGACCGGATGAGCCTCTGCCGGATTGCCGCCGATGATGAAGATGGCCTTTGAATTGTGGATGTCGTTGTAGCTGTTGGTCATGGCGCCGTAGCCCCATGTATTCGCTACGCCGGCAACCGTTGTCGAGTGACAGATACGCGCCTGGTGGTCGACGTTGTTCGTCCCCCAATAGGCCGCGAATTTGCGGAACAGGTAGGCCTGTTCGTTGTTGTGCTTGGCTGATCCGAGCCAGTAAACACTGTCAGGTCCGCTTTCCTCGCGGATCTGCATCATCTGGTCACCGATCTCGTTGATCGCCTCGTCCCAGCTGATTCTGGTCCACTCGCCACCGACTTTCTTCATCGGATACTTCAGCCGGCGCTCACCGTGTGCGTGCTCGCGCACTGCTGCGCCCTTGGCGCAATGGGCACCAAGATTGAATGGGCTGTCCCATCCCGGCTCCTGGCCGGTCCAGACACCATTCTTGACTTCGGCAATCACGGTACAGCCAACCGAACAGTGGGTGCAGACCGACTTTACGAGATTGACGGCATCGTCAGATGACTGAGCCTGGGCCTTGGTAACGGAACCGCCCGTTGCGGTGATGGCGGCCAGGCCACCCGCGGCGACACCGGATCCCTTAAGGAATGTCCGGCGGTCTACCGATTTATGTGCAGTGTCTCTGAGGATACTTGCACCCTGGGGGCGTCGCGCGACCCCATTTGTCTTTTTCCTAAGCATTTTGCCCTACCTTGCTTGTACCGAAATCGATACGGCTGGGTTGGATTTCAGCGAACCGGTCAGCGGGCGTCACGCAACCATAGACCGGGTGTGATACAGGGTCCGGTTAGAACCGGGCGCTGTCGAAGTAAGCGCGTGTGTGCGCCGTGTCCTGCATTTTGCTGGACGTGGGATCAACTTCCGCTGCTTCAGCGGTTCCGGTTGCTGCTGTCGCAGCGACGGCAACAGGAGCTGACAAAGCAGCCAGCTTCAGGAAATCCCGGCGGTCGGACCCACTTTTGGGCACCGCTTGATCGGGTTTTTTCATCGTTGCAATCCTCCTCTCCTTGCAGCGGCTGGCAGCCGCCTAAATTGCCAACGTGAACTCAATTGGGCAGCATGCCGAAACCTTCGGCCTCGATCTCCATGAATTGCCGCCCCAAAGCACCGACAGCTCCGTAGAAGACGGAACTCTTCGTTGCCTGAAGATCTGAGAAAAAGTGAATTGACCAAGGCTCGATATGTGCCTGGAAGAATATTTTCTGTTCCGCAACAGAAGTGACCGTTCCAAAGCGCCCGACGATCATGCCCGCCATCATTTCCATGAGGGACGCGATATGGTCTTCCGGTTCGCGCTTGCCTTCCGCACGGCCTATCCCGCGGCTCGACATATCGCTGCGCAGATTGGCGAGAGGTTTTTCGTTCAAGAACCCGGTGAGATAGTGGCTCGCATAAGGCAGCAGTTCGCCGCGCCCCAGACCGATAAAAAGAGCATTGAATTCGCGTTCGGCCGCTTCAGGAGACGTAACCGAGGCGATCTTCGCCAGAACAGTCAATGTGCTACCGAGAGGTGATTCATCACCACCAAGTTGGGATACCTGCCGCAACAGCGCAGCATTCGCCGGTTTGACCAGCAGCAGTCCAATAAAATCATAGAGTTCCGATCGAGCCCGGTCTTCCGGATCGATTACGTATTCCGTCATCGCTGCGGACATCCGCGATGTTCCTCCCTCATGCGCGGTACTAGTTTCAACGTTTTACTGCTTCCCATATATTCGACTTTAGTACTAAGAGTAGTCGAATCGGAGACGTCTCCGCACATTTCGTGGTTCTGCATCTATCGGAATATCTTCTGTTTCTTGAATTTGCGTTGGGTTCGCGCGCATTTCGTCAGCCTGCACGACCCCATCAGCTTGCGTCAATTGCACAGATGCTTTTTCATTTTCAATATAATCATTGTGCAGTGCAGTATTGCCTACAGACTCTTCACTACTTGTCTTGTCTGCATCTGCCGGCAACGGATTTTCGTCGTTTGCGGCAAGCGCATCAATCTCTTCGTCTTCGGCCTGCGCGAACTGATCCAGCATGCCTTTGCCGATCCGGTACACGGTCTGCATGTTCTCCACGACTGTTGCTGCATCCGTGAAGTCGTCGCCGTAGTCGACCAGCCCATCGAGATTGGCAAGAACGGGATTTATCCCCCAAAGTTTCCTGAGGGCTCGCCGCCGAAGCCTTTCAGGGACGGTTGCCGACAGAAATCCGGAAAAATCGTCTTCCTTCGTCAACGTGTCCGGATCGGGAAGTCCCAGCTCTTCCAGAATTTCCTGGTCGCTCTTCTGCTCCAGCTCGGCACGCTCTTCTGCGGCGGCTTCTGCTTCCTTCTCTGCCAGCTCGGCCTGTTCCGCCTTGCGAACAGCCACTTTCCGCTTCGACCAGAAGTCCCCACCTGTTTCGTCGTGCCCACTCATTGCAACGTGTCCTTGGGCTTTCGTCCCGGCGCCCGGTAAACATCGCTGATCTGGCGAATACGGACGTCCCCTATCCCGTCCTCTTTGAGATCGATCCGTTTCTTGTCACGCTTGCGTTTGATAAAGATTTCATCCTGGTGATGGAGTTCGACGAACTCGCGGATCCATGCGATCAGCCCCGGAGGCATGGGAACCTTCTCGACCATGACATCCGTCGTGTCGGCGTAGTCCTGTCCCTCGTAGGCCGATGCGGTCAGCAGCATCACATCCATCGGCACGTCACGCTCGACCTCGTCGGCCGGACGCATGATGACGTAAATGGACGGCACTTTGTCGGAAAGCGCAGTCAAGTAGGCTTCGGTATCGGTGCGATGCAGTTCCAGGCTCAGCGTTGCGGCGTGATATTCGACCGCCTCGCCTTCTTTGCGCAGAACGGTCCAATCGGCAGCTTTGGCGCCGGGAAGCAGGGAAACGGGGCGCCAGCTCCATTTCTGCCATTTCGTAACACCGGGCAATCTTCTAACCACGACACCAACCGGCATCGCTCGCATTCTTTCGCCTGTCACTGCGGATTCTCCTCCCACCCGCGGGTCACAAATCGCTTTCGCGGATTTCCCTACATGCTGTAGCAAGATGAATAAATTTCAAGCCCCGCAGAAGTCGAACTTGACCTGACACGACATCCGCCCTTGTTATGTGAGCTGGAACACCTGCATCCGGTGAGGAGAAATCGGAGCTGACGGTTCCGGGGAGAGGACGCGAACAATTATGAGTGACAGCAAGATTCTGCTGTGCGATTGCCGGAAAAGTCAGGCAATCGAGCCAGAACGGATTGAACAAGCCGTTGGATTATCCTGCTCGAAAATTCACACCGAACTTTGCCGCGCGGAAGCCGGAATTGCCGAAGAAGCGATTCGCACGGGCAACGTTCTGATCGCTTGCGGTCAGGAACAGACCTTTTTCGAAGAGATCGCAGCCGACATCGACGCAGACGATCCGGTCTTCGTCGACCTGCGCGATCGCGCAGGCTGGACCGCAAGCACAAATTCGCCGACCCCCAAAATGGCGGCTCTGATTGCTGACGCCCTTCTGCCGTTGCCGGCCGAAAAGGTTCTCGATGTCCAGTCCGCCGGCACCTGCATCATTCTTGGCGAAACGGAGGTTGCGCTTTCTGCTGCCGGTCATCTGTGTGACGCGTTGAGTGTCACGGTCGTGCTTGCACCGGACGCGGACTTGCCGGTCACCGACGACCGGCGTTTCGATATCGTCCGCGGCAGGGTCAAGGCGGCATCCGGCGCGCTCGGACAGTTCAGCCTTTCGTTCGAACAACTACAGGAGCGCATTCCGGGGGGCCGGGGAACCTTCGGCTGGACGGAACCGCGCAATGGTGGCCGGACTGAATGCGACATTATTCTGGATCTCCGCCGGGCGGTCCAACCGCTTTTTCCGGCACCGGACAAGCGGGAAGGATATCTGCGAACCGATCCCGGCAATACCGAGGCCCGCATAAAGGCCATACTCGAAGCTTCTCAGCTCACCGGCACATTCGAAAAACCGATCTACGTCAAGCTGAACGAACAGCTTTGTGCGCACTCGCGCGCACAAAAGACCGGCTGCACACGCTGCCTCGATCTTTGCCCGACCGGCGCGATCTCTCCGGCAGGGGACCATGTCGTTGTCGATGCGATGACCTGCGCCGGATGCGGAAGTTGCTCTGCTGTCTGTCCATCCGGCGCAATTTCCTACGATGCACCGCCCGTTGAGCATATCTTTCAACGGATCCGGACACTTTCCTCCACATGGCGGAAACTGGATACCGGCAGTCCGCATCTTCTCGTGCACGACGGCAGTCACGGACTTGAATTGATCCGTCTCAGCGCACGCCATGGCAAGGGTCTGCCCTACGATGTGATCCCCCTGGAAATACAGGCGCTCGCCGGGTTCGGTCATTCGGAGATGCTCTCAGCCCTGGCCAGCGGCTTCGGGTCGGTGACGCTGTTGTTGTCACCAGAAACGGAAAGGGACGGCCTTTCGTTCCAGTTGGAACTGGCGAACGCGATTGCCCGGAACGATCAGGTCCGATCGATTGAGCCGACGGATCCGGACCAGCTTGAAGCGTATCTTTACGAGGAAAGGCAGGCCGAGCCTGTCGCCCGGCCTATCCTGCCCATCGGGTCGCGCCGGCAGGTCTCCCGTCTTGCGGCAAAGGCGCTGAATGACACGGATGAACCGATCGTGTTGCCGAAAGGCGCGCCTTATGGTGCGGTCGATCTGAACCTGAGCAGTTGCACACTTTGTCTGTCATGCGTCTCCTTGTGTCCTGCAGGTGCTCTGAAGGAAAATACCGGACAAGCCGCAGCTGCGCTTCCAGGAAGATGCCTGCCTGCAATGCGGGATCTGCGTAAATCTTTGCCCGGAAAGCGCCTTGTCTTTGGAGCCGCGCCTGAACCTTGCGGACGACGCGTTGACACCTGTTGTCCTCAAGGAAGAGGAGCCGTTCAATTGTGTCGAATGCGGCAAGCCGTTCGGTGTCCGCTCGATGGTGGAGCGAATGACCGAGCAACTCGCCGGCAAACATGGAATGTTCCAGGACAACAAGGCAGCCAAGCTCATTCAGATGTGCGACGACTGCCGCGTCAACGCGGTGTATCACTCGGAGAACAACCCATTCGCCATGGGCGAAAAACCAAAGATACGCACCACCGAAGACTACATCAGCAAGCGGCGCGACCATTGAACCACGGAAATCAAGATCACTGGTACTGTATGGGTGCGCCGAGATCTGCCGGAGGGATCCTTGAAACGAAAGCCAGGATGGCATCAAGGTCGTCCAGCGTGAGTTCAAGCGGTGCTATTGGCGATGGCCGGCTGATATCGAACGGTTCCGTAACACCTTCAACTTGGGTAAAGGATGGGTGCGGGTTGAGCACGAAAAACGCCTCAAATCGTACTTTCCAGTCCGAAAAACTGCGCATGACGGCAAACGAAGGTGACGACCCGATCGTCGTCAACCGGGTTGCCTCATTGACCATGTGGCAGCGCCCGCAATGCAGAACCGCCAGTTTCTCGCCGAAGACGACATCACCGGAAACGGCTTCAGACACATCGACCTTCGGTTTTGCAACCGCCGCGGTGAACAGCTGCGTTCCCCCCGGTTTGAAGGCGTCTATTGTTTTTCTGCCGATATCTCCTCTCATCCAGTCTTCAAAACGGATGACAAACTCGTTCCCGATATCAGTGGTGGCAAAATACCAGTCGCTTCCTATTCCCGAAAAAGCCGGTACCCCTTCGGAAGTTCTTGAGAAAGCGGCATCGGCGGCGGTATCTTCCGGAACGATTTCAATTCGGATACCGGTCTTGAGTGAAAACCGCGGCAGCAGATGTTTCAGGAATCCGGACGCCACCAGATCTTCCGGCGCACTCACGCGAAACGATTTTGCCGAAGCCATGCCCGACGGCAGCAGCCCGGCACCAAAAACCAGTCCGAACAGGACTACAAGAAAAAGACGACAGCACACGCGCTCCTCCCTCACGTTGCCGAAACCAGACGTTAGGGTACACAGACACGGGCCGTCAATTCACACAACGCTTATTGGGAGGATTAAATGAGCGACGAATTCAACATGTCCATGCGCAAATTCCTGAAACAGGTTGGGGTCACCTCTCAGCAGGCAATTGAAGAAGCGGTCAGAAATGCGGATCCATCGCAAGGCAAGAAATACAGGATCAAGGCGGTCGTGACCATCGAGGAAATCGGTCTGGCGCACGAAGTCAACGGCGAGATCGAGGGGTAAACCGGTCGTGCCCCTGACGCGTGAAACCGTTCTGAATACATTGAAATCCGTCAAGGATCCGAACTCCGGCGAGAACATCGTCGCCTCGGGCATGGTGCGCGCTCTCCAGATCGGCGAAGGCACCATCCGTTTCGTGATGGAGATTGACGCAAGCCGCATGGGTGAGATGGAAGCACTCAAGGCCGATGCCGAAAGCCGCCTGTCCGTTCTCGAAGGTTGTGGAAATGTCCAGATAATCCTGACAGCCCACTCCGAGAAAGCGGCTGAAGCAGCAAAACCGAGCGAACCGACACCGATAAAACCACGTCCGGCGCCTCCAGGATCGTCCGGACCGCAAAAGGTGCCGGGCATCGACAGGATCATCGCTGTTGCCTCGGGAAAAGGTGGTGTCGGAAAATCGACTGTTGCTTCCAACCTCGCCTGTGCGCTGGCCGCCGAGGGCCGCAAGGTCGGTCTGCTCGATGCCGACGTTTACGGTCCGTCGCAGCCAAAGATGCTAGGCATATCCGGGCGGCCGACATCTCCGGACGGCCAGATGATCCTGCCCCTTCGCAACCACGGCGTAACCATGATCTCCATCGGTCTGATGACGTCAGGCGACCAGGCTGTCGTCTGGCGCGGGCCCATGCTGATGGGTGCGCTTCAGCAGATGATGGGTCAGGTGCAATGGGGCGCCCTGGATGTGCTGATTGTCGACTTGCCGCCGGGCACCGGTGACGTCCAGATGACGCTCTGCCAGAAGTTCATTGTCGACGGTGCGATCATCGTATCGACTCCGCAGGACGTTGCGCTTCTGGACGCCCGCAAGGGCATCGACATGTTCCAGCAGATGCAGGTTCCCATCATTGGCATGATCGAAAACATGTCGACGCATATCTGCTCCAATTGCGGGCACGAGGAGCATGTCTTCGGACACGGCGGCGTGGCGGCGGAAGCCGAAAAACTCGACGTTCCGCTTCTGGCCGAAGTGCCGCTGCACCTGAACATCCGCCTCGCCGGAGACGGCGGAACGCCGATTACCGTGCAGGCACCCGATGCTCCCGAGGCAAGCGTTTTCCGGCAACTTGCCAGGACACTGGTCGCGGAGGGCCAGGCATGAGCGATCCGACCTTCCCGCCACTGTTTCAGGGTGAGGCACTAGCCGGTCAGGCCGATCCGTTCGAGCGGGCGCTGGCACTTGCCATTACCGGAACAGACCCTGGAACCGTTGTCCATAATCTTACCGGCAACACGTTGCAGGCGAGCCTGATATTCGCTCCGGAGGTTCCGCTCGAAGAGGCTATGGCAATGTTGCCCGTATGCGGTCTCGGTTTTCAGGCCGCCCTCGGCGCCCTGGCGCCTCCCGAAGTCGCGGTCCATCTGGAGTGGGATGGCACAATCCGCGTCAACGGCGCTGTCTGCGGCCGAATGCGCGTCAAGTCGTCGACAACCGATCCTGCAGAAACACCCGATTGGCTGATCGTAGGACTGGAACTCAACATGTCGAGTTCGGAACCCGATCCCGGCATCACATCCGACAAGACCTGGCTTTGGGAAGAAGGCTGTGCCGAAATCACGGCTGACGACTTGCTTGAAGCCTGGGTGCGCCACAGCCTTTACTGGATCAACCGATGGCTTGATGAAGGCTTGCGCCCGGTTCATGCGGATTGGCGCGGCCTAGTGCCAACGCTTGGGGAACCCGTCGAAATTGACGAACGCGCGGGAACTTTCGTTGGTGTCGACGAGAATTTCGGCATGTTGCTCCGGGATGGAGACGAGACAATTCTCATCCCGCTTTCGAGCCGACTGGAGACCTAGGATCATGAAACTCGCCCGTGCCATTCACATGGATGACAGCGACCGAAACGTCTACTTCTCCCCGGCCCGGACAGGCGAATGGTGCCTGTCGGGCGGGTTTGAATTTTCCGACTGGACCGAAGCAGATCTTGTCGGCAAGGCACGGCAGGCTTTTGCCAATGGCTGGTTGGGTCTGGAGACCTTCGGCCGCGTGACCTTCGTTGCGATCACACCGATCGAGGAAACGGAGTTTTCAGGTCTCGTCGATCGCCTCGCCCGGCATTTTGTCGACGTTTACGGTGCCCCGTCCGTCGAGGCTGCCCGGGGTGTCGCGGAAGACGAACTGCGCTACATGGCGGACCTTTGTTCCGAGCACGATGAGAACATGCTGCTGGCCGTTCACCGGGAACTTGAGGTAGAAGGCGTCAAGGAAAGTTACAGCGCCATCGAGGCCCCGGCAGCGGAACTGGACCTGGTCGCAATGCACGGGGATCTGGAGTAATAGTCATTTACAGTGACAAAGGAACCAATGTCTGAGCGGCGACCGAGGCGAAGAGGATCTTGTCGCCGACATTTGTGAAGATTAATGTCCTGAGGAGAGGGCTTGTATTGACTTTCGAATTCCACATCGTGGTGAGAAACGTGCGTATGGAGCAATAACGGCTATCCGTATCGCTTTCCATGCGCCCCCGGTTCCAATCGGGGGCATTTTTTTGAAAGACACATGAGTTGAAGATTGGGCATCGCACACCTCCGCATCTCGTCACGATCATCCTGCTGACGGCGTTTTCTCCGTTGTCGCTGAACATGTTCCTGCCGTCACTGGGGCATATCGCCGAGGACCTGGAGACCAACTACGCACTCGCAAGCATGGCTATCGCCGGCTATCTGGCCGTGACTGCAGTCATTCAATTGATCGCCGGGCCCCTTGCGGATCACTTTGGCAGGCGGCCGGTTCTGTTGATCGCGTTGATAATCTTCAGCCTTTCCTCCATCGTCTGCGCAACCGCGCAGGACATCTGGGTGTTTCTCTTTTTCCGGATGCTGCAGGGCGGCATAACCGCCGGTTACACGCTGTCTATGGCAATCGTCCGCGATACGCACGCACCTCAGAAGGCAGCAGGCCTCATCGGTTACATCAGCATGTGCATGGCCATCGCCCCGATGCTCGGTCCCGTTTTCGGCGGGCTCCTTGACACGGCCTTTGGATGGCGCGCGAATTTCTATCTCTACGCAACATGCGGCGTCCTGCTGCTTGCGCTCTGCTGGTTTGATCTGGGAGAAACGAAACCCGACAGGCAGGATGACCAGCAGTCAATGACAGCTGCGATACTGGCCCTCATCGCTGAGTTCCGCTTCTGGGCCTATGCTCTTTGCACAATGTTCACCGTCGGCGCCTTCTATATCTTTCTGGCCGGGGCGCCGCTGGTCGCTACCACGTCCTTCGGCGTGACGACAGCCGAACTTGGATTTCTGATCGGGAGCATCACCGTCGGGTTTTCCGCCGGTGGTTTCCTGGCCGGCAGGTTTTCCTCAAGACTGTCGCTACCCGCGATGATGCTGGTCGGGCGCGTCACCGCATGCATCGGCCTCGTGGTCGGCCTGACGGTTTTCCTCGTGGGCTCGGCGTCCCCGATTGCCTTTTTCGCAAGCACGATTTTCGTTGGGATCGGAAATGGTCTCACCATTCCGGGCAGCAATTCCGGTGCGATGTCCATTCGTCCGGACCTTGCCGGCAGCGCCGCCGGACTTGTCGGAGCCCTCACCCTCGGCGGTGGTGCCGCGCTGACCAGCCTTGCAGGCATCGCCATCGGCCAGGGAGAGCAACCTGTCACCGTGCTGATCTTGATGCTGGCCAGTTCCGCGCTTGGGCTATTGTTTGCCTTTGCTGCCTTTCTGCTGGAGCGGAGACAAGGTTGAAAGAACCCTGCATTGGTTCTGTCTGGAATGGCAGTTGCGCTGCGGAACTGAACCCTGTCGCACTGCAAGGGGAGTTGGAACAGACCGTGATTTCCCTAAAACTTGGGTAAGATCAATCGGCTATAGTTTCGAAATTACGCTGTTTTTCTGCCGGTTTTCAAACTCACGTACAGGAATGAGACATGCCGAGTATTGAACTGACGCGCCGGACACTGCTTTGTTCCGCCAGTGCCACGACATTCGGTTTGCTGCCATACACAAGTGCCGCCAGAGCGCTATCACCGGCCCAGATTTCAGGTGTCGACGTGCCGCCGGGACAAATCGAAAAGGCTGTTGGTGAACTCGACCGGATCATAGCAAACGTGATGGAACGCAGTGATGTTCCGGGTATTGCTGTTGCGGTGGTTCATGGAGGCAATACCCTCTATGCAAAAGGATTCGGCGTCCGTGAAATCGGTTCGGCCGACGAGATCTCGACAGATACCGTCTTCCAGATCGCATCCTTGTCGAAATCCGTCGGAGCGACTGTGGTGGCCACGCAAGTCAGCAGAGGGATCGTTTCCTGGGACAGCCGGATGCGGGATCTTTTGCCGTGGTTCGCCTTGTCGGACCCGAACCGCACCGAGAGGCTGACTGTCGGTGACCTCTACAGCCATCGCTCGGGCCTGCCGGACCATGCCGGTGACGACCTGGAAGACCTCGGCTTCGACCGGACCACCATTTTGGAGCGGCTCAGGCTTTTGCCGCTCGGCCCCTTCCGCATTTCCTATGCCTATACCAATTTCGGCCTTACCGCCGCCGCCGACGCGGTCGCGCAGGCAGCCGGCACCGACTGGGAAAACCTGTCTGCGGAAATGCTTTACCAGCCGCTCGGCATGACAAACACGAGTTCGCGTTTCGACGATTTCATGGCTTCGAACAATCGTGCCATTCCACACACGCGAACCGATACCGGTTTCGAAACGCTGTTGCAGCGTGATCCGGACCCGGAGTCACCGGCAGGCGGCGTCAGTTCAACTGTCGACGATCTGGCAAAATGGCTAAAGCTGATATTGGTGAACGGAACATCTGACGGAAAACAGGTCTTCACACCGGAAGCATTACTGCCCGCAATCAGCCCGCAGAGCATTTCCGGCCGGCCCCAAGCGCCGGATGCTCGCGCGAGTTTTTACGGTTACGGTTTCGGTGTGGGTGTCGGAGCGTCCGGCCGGGTTGTGATAAGCCATTCCGGTGCCTTCCTGATGGGAACCGGCACCAATTTCTCCATGATCCCTTCCCTTGATCTCGGTATCGTGGTCCTGACGAACGCGTCCCCGGTGGGAGCTGCCGAAGCCATTTCCGCTTCCTTCAATGACATTGCCCAGTTCGGACACGAGACCCGCGACTGGTATGCAGGTTATTCGGGGATATTCGAAAGCTTTTTCGTCAAGCGCGGAAGAACCGTTGGCCACATGCCCCCTGCGGGAGCAGCAGCTCCACTGCCCGCTGCAACCTGTGTAGGAACCTATTCCAATCCCTATTTCGGCACGGTTGAGGTGCGGGAAGACGGCGATGATCTGGTCCTTGCGGCAGGTCCGGAACCGCAACTCTACCCGCTCCAACCCTGGGACGGCGCCGTCATGGTATTCGACTTCGTCACCGAAAACGCGCCGATAGGCTCCCGCTCGACACTGACTTTCGGCGACATCACCGGTAGCCTTGCCCAAACTGTTGAGGTGGAACTTTTCGCCGAAAACGAACCGGCGTTATTCACACGCATCTAAGGCAAGGCGGCCTACCGCCAGTTCGATCGAAAAAACCACTTGTTACATTCGCCGTAGGCGCACCGTGTCCGCCACTTGAATCAGAAACAACCACAAACACAACCACTGTGTTTACGGATGACGCCACACTAACCAGCCTGTCAGGCATTGTCATTGGTCAGAGAGAACAGCCTGTTCGGTGTTACTCTCGTGCTGGCCAGTTCTGCACTCGGCCTGCCGGGTGCTTTGTAGGCGTTGGTTTTGGAATGGGATCACATGCTGAAACCGAAATGAGCGCTAAAACCTGGCGATCGAATCTTCCGTCATGCCTGCCTTACGGAGCGCCAAACACTTCGTTGACATCCGCGCGAAACCATCCCATCGGTCCAATAATATGCAAAAATCTTCCACGTCCGAGAACTTCAGAGGAATCGAGAGACCGGCCGTCGGAAAACGTCGCTTTCAACGCCTTCGGCGTTGCAATACGATCACCGTTCCAACGTAGAGCGTGAAAGCAATCGGAATCTTCGCCATATTGCCGATTAAAGACCAGTCCATCGTTGGAAACTGCAAATGCGGTTGCACCGCTGAAATTTCCTGGATCGAACAAACGCGGCAAGAAACGACCATCAATCCGGCATAGATTGAAGTCGCTGTGGTAGTAGGCCCAAATCTCACTTCTTGTGATGTTCATGGCGTAGCAATCAACCATGAAATCTGCTGCATCATCCCTATTGAACTGCCAGAGGACGGTGCCGTCAGCGTCAAAGCAGACAAGCCCGCCAGATCCCGGGCCTTCCGGTCCCGGCGAATTCCAGCCAAAATTCCCGAAGACGCCTTCGTCGAAATAGGACACCCAGATGCGGTTTTCACTGTCCACACCCAGTGCTTCGATGCCGTCACCAAGTAGAAAATTACAGAGCGTGCCTTGCACTGGATCGAATACAAATCCGTTTCGGTCGTAGTCTTCGCACCCACGCCACGCTGCGCGAGCAGCAGCCAGCAGCACACGGCCGTCCTCAAACAGATCGTAGAGAGGAAATGTCAGTTTGAAGGGAGGTAATTCGATTTCATAAGAGGCAAATTCACCAACGACAGCCAGCTTGAAAGGTCTGTCGTCGGTCATTTTTGATTTGGGGAAATGGGCACCGTTGTGGCTGAAGGTTTCGAAAACGTCGTTTCGGTAGTTTCTCGCGACATAAAGAAACAACCCGTCACCACCACTCGAGACGGAAGCGGACACAAACTCGAACCCCTTTGGCACGTCGGGCGCATCCGCTATGCGCTCGAACGTTAGTTGGCCGGTTTCTTTGTTAATCACTGCCGTGCCCGCAGCTTCGAAATTCGTCTCTGAAAAACAGTGTGCACGCAAAGGCCCCGTCCGGCTCTTCGTCAACAGACCAATATTGAATGAGATCGTCGAAAAGGTAACTTCTTGACTTGAGGATGTCTGAGACCTGCGACCAAAGTCGACGCTCCGCAGCGGTAAACATGCGCGTAACGTCAAAATCCACGTCCCGCATCATGCCGAAGTATTCCTTGTCCATCGGATAGAGCCGTTCACCAAGGTAGTCATCAAAACTTGCGATGACCAGTGAAGCCATCACATACGCATGTTCATCGTCAGCTTGAAACTCCTGATACCGTGCAATGAATTCTTCCACCCTGCTGCCGACCGCGAGCTCTACATCCCAGTCTTGCTCGTCGCCGCGCGCGGGGAGTTCGAGAACCTTTTCGAGATGTTTCTGCGCACGCCAAGTAACCCATTCCATCTTCATAATTTTCTCAAGCCGTCCATTTTAAAAGTGCCACTGCATTGTTGGAACTCTGCGAGTGTTCAAATTGCCTTCGCACGTATGATTTTCCGTTCTAGACTGAGGGACTTTCCTCGATTAAGGAACAAGGCGGCTTACCGCCTTGCTCCTTTTTTCTGCTTCTTCCAGAACGGTTCGATATCACCGGCCATGATGCAGCCGAACGGATCGATATAGTCCTCGATCTCGGCCAGACCGTATTTCTCGATCTGGGCAACCACCGCATTGGCTTTCTTGTAGCCGGACGGCAGCTCGGAGATATCGATCTTGTTCTCGAAGAAACGGATGTCGAGACCTTCCGTTTCTTCCTTGAGCATGTCGTCCGGTGTCTTGCCGAGCGAACGGCGCTTGTGCTCGGAACGCGAATAGTTGCGCCCTGCACCATGAGGCGAGAACCCGAGCGCATGACCGGCATCCTTGCCGCGAACAACCAGAACCGGCTCGGCCATGTTCAGCGGGATCAGGGTCAGACCCGTCGCATCGGCTGCATACCCGTCCCAGGCCGGGGTCGCGCCCTTGCCGTGGTAGAAGAGGCCGTCACGCTCGAACACGAAGTTGTGCTCGTTCCACAAGCGTTCCGATTGGCTCGCACCACTCGTCTCTACGGTCGCCTGATGCAGCGCATTATGGTTGGCCTTGGTCCATTTGCGGATCAGTTGCAATGCGTCCCAATAGGCCTTGCCTTCCTCGCTCTCCGACGGGATCCAGGCGTTCTGCTTCAAGGTTTTCGGCGACAGCTTCCTGCGGTACTTCTCCGCAATATTCATGCCGATCTTGTAGAGCAGCGCACCCGGACCGCGCGACCCGTGATGGGTTACCATCGCCGTCTTGCCGGTGTTCCTGGAAACGCCGACAAACAGGAAATGATTGCCGTCGCCCTGGGTTCCCAGATGCTCCTGTGCCGAACGCAGGATCTTCGGGTTGTTCAGGAACCGGTTCTCGCGGAACTGGTCATAAAGGCTCATGGACATGGTGAAGCGCTTGCCGTTGGCACGGCCACCGCCACCGAAATGCGTAACCGCATGCGCGGCATCCAGAACCGCTTTCGGATCGGCGTCCTCGAATTCGGTCATCATTACCGAGCAGCAGATATCAGCGCTGTGCATTCCCGGATGGATCGCGTTGCGCGCAGCCACCACACCGCCAACCGGAATGGTCCCGAGCGGGCCTGCCGGACAGGCATCCGGCATGATCGCACCTGCCTCGATGGTCGGCGTGCGCATCAGTTCGGTCATGTGATGCTTGACCGCCTTCAGGTTGGCCTCCTCGTCTTCGCCTTTCGCGTCCAGATTGACGTGAAACGGCTTTGTTCCGGAGGCAGCCAGCGGCAGAACCGGATCCGGCTTGTAGCTTTCCAGCATCTGCCGTACCGCTTCCAGAGATGCGCCGTCCTCAAGCGCTGCCTGACCATCGCGGAGCGCAGCCCCGAATGCCTTGCCTTCAACGTGCCCCCACTCGGTCAGCATTGCGCTGGTCAGTTCTGTTGTTTCCGTTTCGATCGTCATCATCTTCTTCCTTCATATCCGCCTGGCGGCAAACGTGTCGCAGAGTTTCGTCAGAAACGAACTCCTGCTGGCATCCGCCAGGCTGCGCGGGGCAAGGTTTGGCAAGATTGTCATTCCGCCACCGGATTGCACCGGGCCAGACTTGAACTGGCACGGGAAGCGCTGCGCACCTCCCCTCCCGGCAGGGCGGGAGGCGTCTACCTGTAATCCTGCCGGCATCCCCGAAATCGCGTCAAAGCCGCAATAAAGTTACCGTATCAAATTCCAAAGTCCGGTCAGGGCGACGAGAAGATTGCGAACCACGTTTGTATCTCGCAATGCGAGACCTGCTAAACCACTCAGCTACGTGCCTGTTTCCCGGTCACGGCGGGAGTCGAACCCGCGTACGATGGAGGCTCGCACAGCATCCGCCCTGATCGGATTTTCTGATGCGGCTTCCTGCTCTTGGCCGTCGCCGCAACCTATCGTTTGCTCTCTGTTTCAGTGGTGATCCGAATTCGGACCAGACGGGAAGTCGTCCGGTCAGGGCGACAAGGTGGGTGCAAAACGTTCCTGCTCTATCCGTTGAGCTACGCTGCATCAGATGGTTGCAGCGGCGGGATTCGAACCCGCAACCTGGCGATTCATAGTCGATGTAGTTCTGCAGGCATTCGCCCTGACCGTTGAAACTTGCGGCGGCAAGTCGGTGATGAAACTAGCTCCGTTGCCTTTCCTCGTTAGACGACATCGCGACTTCGCGAAGGCGTGGCTCGACCCACGCATTTCCGGAGGTAACAGTGTAATTCCATCGGCATCCGCCTCATTCAAAAATCTCTGGAAAAACCAGGCGACAAAGGTGAAGAAACCCGGGAGTCCCGCTCGCGCCTGAGAGCGCATGCTCGATCAACCTGCCCTCAAGAGAACGCAGACAAGTTGATCGGCTTTTAAAGGCCGATCAACTTACGGACTTTCCATCGGTGCCGATTGAATGTCCGCTGATCTGGAGGGGAGTCGAACCCGCTCGGACTTTGTTCCCATTGTTGGAGCAATGTAGTTCCTTCGGCATTCGCCTGGTTTTCCGGCGACCATGGCAGGCAGTTCGCCCGCCATGGTTCAAATCGTCAGGTCAGATCGACCGCTTCGATCTCTCCGACCCACTGGTCTACGTTCATCGTGCCTTTGGCAAAGGCCGCGATCTGGTCGAACACCGCATCGGAGAAACCTCCGATGTTGAGGATATCCGGCCGCGACCTGGCCTGGCTCGTGCCGTAGGGCGCGATATCGATGCACACCAGCCTGGCATCCGGGTTGCGCCGTTTCAGCGTCTCCCATTCGCGCATCACACCGGTCCCGCGACCCTGCTGGACGCCTGCCCAGGACTGGTTGTCCGAGACCAGGATCACCAGGTCCGGTGCCCGGCGTTTTTCGTTCAGCCACGCCAGCGGTGCCGCGCAGTTCGTCCCGCCACCCCACTGCTCGGTGAGCTTTCGGGCGTTGGTCAGAATCGTGTCTCGCGCCACCAGCTTCACCGGCCGGACGTTGACCTCGAACGGCAGGACCGTGGCCCCGCGGTTACGCCGCAAGACGGCTGCGGACACCAGGGCAGCAACATCGACGCAACGCGTTACCGTCGTCGCCCCTTTCCTGTATCCGGTCACCGGGGAGACCATGGAGCCGGAGACGTCCGGGCACACAACAACCTGTCCCTTGAAGGCCGGCACGTTGGCGACCGAGATCTCCATGGCTTCATGCATCGCCTCGCGGATTTCGGACGGCATGTCCTCTGACAGCGCCTGAAAACCCGTGAGCAGCTGGTAGGGGAAGGCACGTGCCTTCCTGATCCGCTTCGGATCCTTCAGGATATCCGCGACCATGCGAACCGCCGGTGCCTTTTCGAACCGTTTGCCTTCGAAAACGCCGTGGCGCAGGAAGGTGTTCAAGTTCATGCGCACCATGTTCCAGCTCCCGCGTTCCGCCAACATCGTCCAGTCTTCCCTGGCGAGCTGCAGATGCGTCAGCATCTGGAAGGGAACGTCGGGCACTTCGCGACCGTTCGGATTCTCCAGGAAGGCCACATAATCGCGGACCTGCGCCGGCAGCTTCTCGACATCGCACGGCTTGCCGATCAACCAGGCGAACAGAGCGGCACGCTCGGCATCACGCGGTTTCGGGTGCACCATCTTGATGACGTCGGCAAGCGATGGATCATTGCCGATATTTGCCTGCAGCAACTGGTAGTCCGTTGCCGCATTCAACCATCCGCGCACCAGTGCTTTCGGCCTGGTGCCGAGCGACTTGCGACCGGTCTGCCCGGAACGCAGGATCTGCACGAAATTACGCAGCATCCTGCCATCGGTCACGACAAACGGAAATGCCTTGGCCAGCAGAACCGGATCACGGGATGCCAGTACCGCCAGCAACAGCGCCGGCAGATCTTTCATCTTGCCTTTCTGGCGAGCATAGACGGCTGTCTTAGCCAGGAAGGCATCCGGAACCGCCGCCGCCGTTTCCAGAACGGCCTTCAGTTCAATATCGGCGGACTGGTAGAACGTGTCGCCGATGGAACCCGTCGCGGCCAGCTGAGCCAGCTTGTGACGGTCTTCGTAGTTGTAGGCTTTTCCATCCGCCAGGTTCCTGGCATCGGCCTTGCCGGAAGTGCGTCCACGCTGTGATGCAAACAGAGATTTGTTCGCCATTGTCTCGCTCCTCAAATCCTTGCCCTGGAAGGCGTTGGTGTTCGTGTCTGTGTTGAGAAGAAGATTGCCGTTTCGAAGCGCAGAGCAAAACAAAAATGTGAAATCAGAATAACTCTTTGTTTTTCGTGAGTTTTTCCAGGTATTGACATTTATGGCATGAGAATATCTTATATGAAAAGATACGTGTTTATATGAAAGTATAGTTCGTTGAAAAAGAATGTTGTCATCGGCTTCCTCGGCATCCAGCTGGACGCCGGCAAAAAGCGTCGATGGCGCCCGTCGATCGCCGTCACCCAGCATGGCAGCTTTCCGGTTCACCGTATTGAACTCTTGTACGACAGGGCATTTCATCGCCTTGCAAGCAACGTCAAGAAAGACATCGAGGATGCGAGCCCGGCAACAGAGGTTCTGTTGCAGCAGGTTGACCTGCGCGATCCCTGGGATTTTCAGGAGGTTTACGGCGCTCTGTTTGACTTCGCGCGTGACTACGGCTTCGACGAGGACCGCGAGGACTACTTCGTCCATTTGACGACAGGAACGCACGTTGCCCAGATCTGCTGGTTTTTGTTGACGGAGTCCCGACATGTGCCAGCCAAGCTGGTGCAGACATCGCCGCCGCGCGGTGAAGATGGTGAAGTAACCGGCCGCTACAACATCGTGGATCTCGACCTTTCCCGTTATGACGCCCTCCAGCAACGATTTGATCTGATCGCGGAAGAACATAATGCACTCCTGAAAGCAGGCATTGAAACCCGGAACACGGCATTCAACAGCCTGATCGAACGGATAGAGCTTGTCGCCACAAACTCGGATGCGCCGCTGCTCCTGCTCGGCGATACGGGAACAGGCAAGAGCGAGCTGGCAGAACGAATCTACGAGCTGAAATTGCAGCGGCGCCGGGTCAAGGGCCGGCTTGTACATGTGAATTGTGCCACGCTGAAGGGCGAGCGCGCGATGTCGAGCCTGTTCGGCCATCGCCGGGGGACCATGGGAACCGGCAGTCCGGACCGTCGCGGCTTGCTGCGTGAGGCCGATGGCGGCGTGCTCTTTCTGGATGAGATCAACGAACTTGGCCTCGATGAACAGGCAATGATCCTTCACGCGGTCGAAACCGGCCGGTTTCTGCCTGTTGGCTCCGATCACGAGATCACCAGCCGCTTTCAACTGATTGCGGGAACCAACCGCAACCTCGGCCAGCTCGTCTCGGAGGGAAAGTTCCGACCGGATCTCTATGCCAGGCTGAACCTCTGGACATTCCGGTTGCCTTCTCTCACGGAACGGCGGGAAGACATCGAACCCAACATAGAGTTCGAACTCAACCGCGCTGAAAAACTGCTCGGCAACAGGGTGGGCTTTAATGTCGATGCACGGGCGCGCTATCTTGACTTTGCCGTGTCCCCGGCAACACTCTGGCCGGGCAATTTTCGCGACCTCGGCGCCTCTGTCCAGAGATTGTGCACCCTGGCACCGCGAGGCCGTATCACGCTCACGCTCGTTGAACAGGAAATCGAAGCACTGGAAAGCCAGTGGACGAGTGCCCTGGCCAATCCGGATGACACGCTCCTGCGGGATCTCCTCGGCGACAGAACCGAAGAAATCGACGTCTTCGACAGGGTTCAGCTCGCCCACGTCATTCGCATGTGCCGGAAGAGCCCGTCCTTGAGCGCAACCGGAAGGGTCCTGTTCGCGGCATCCCGGGCCTCGAAGACAAGCCGCAACGATGCTGATCGCCTCAAGAAGTACCTGGACCGGTTTGACTTGAACTGGCCGGCTATCACGGCTGAATGACAGCCGTGATAGCCGGCCGGTTCACGCACAGATGGAATTTCCGTGAACTCGATGCGTCTGAACTTGAAAAAAACGTCAGAACTTCACGCATTGAATTGAATGCACGTTATCCAATGCCTTCCCAAATAAAGGGCGCAACAAGATTTGTTATCTGGAAGGCTAATGGACATGATGACACTCACTTCTGAAAACCGGCTGGTTGGCGCTCTGCCCTCCGTCAATTTCGCCACACTGGGACTGATGTTCGTCTCGGGATTCTTCGCAACCGTCGCGTTCGACCTCTGGGGCCAGGTGATCAGCCCCGCGCTCGGTTTCGCTACTTTATCCCCGCACGGTCTTGCCAGAAGTCTGCTTGGCGCGCTCGGCTTGCCAAATAGCAATTTCGCGGGCTATTTCGTGCATTTTTACGTTGTCGGCCTGATCGGCTACCCGATTGGCTGGATGTTCATCTTCGCACCGCTCTGGCAACGCGTTGTCGGCAACACACACTGGTTCCTGCCGTCTGCGATCTATGGTTTTGGTCTTTGGATCTTCGCGATCGGTGGCATCACCTCTCTCGCCGGTCTGCCGTTCTTCTTGAACTTCACTGGAATCGTCTGGGTCGCCCTGGTCGGACACGTTCTCTACGGCATCGTCATGGTCGCCATGCTGAAACTCATCGAAAAGCAGCAGAACGCCTGATCCTCAACAACAGCCATGCGGGCGAACCACGCCCACATCCAAAAAAAATCGCGCCACATTGTGGCGCGTTTTTTGCATGACGTGACTGCGCCAACACATGTTGAAATGGGCCTATAAAAAATGAAATAAGATGGTGGTATTTTGAATTGCATCTCAGCTGGGCTTCTTTTTGATAAGTCCAAACGGAGGCTAGCATTTGAATATTTGTTTGCGCGTGCTGGCTGACCAGGTCCGGCTCTTGTCCTTCAGAGCCTTCGAGCCATCGCTTGCAGAGCATTGGCACATTTATCTCGGTTGGGGTCTCTTCACCACTTGGCTCGTCGGGATTGGCAGGTATTGGGATCACCCGCGTGCAGATTGGTGGCAATATGCGGGCCTCGGGTCTCTTGGATATGTTTTTGTTCTGGCGGCTATTGTCTGGGCCATTTCCGCCCCGCTCAAACCGCAGAATCTCAGCTACCGCAACATTCTGATCTTCATCACCCTGACCTCGCTGCCGGCGCTCTTCTATGCCATTCCAGTCGAGCGTTTCATGGCGCTCTCCTCGGCCCAGACGGCAAATGTCTGGTTTCTCTTGATCGTCGCCGCCTGGCGGGTCGCTTTGTTTGCGGTCTTTCTAAGACGCGTCGGCAAACTTGGCGCAATTGCAGTTCTTGTCGCGATGCTCTTGCCGCTTGCGCTCATTGTAACGACCCTGACGCTGCTCAATCTCGAGCAAGCCGTTTTCAACATCATGGGTGGACTTCGTGATCCGACCTCCAATGATATGGCCTATGGTGTCTTGGCCTTGATCACTTTCTTCTCCGTGATCGCCACACCTGTGCTCCTCATCATGTATGCGTTTTTGTTGATACGCATTCGGTTGAGGAAAAATTCCTGATGAGGCTCGGCTTGATCGCCATGAGCGGCATTCGGGTCCAGAACACGGACCTGATGCAACTCGGCCTGACACTGCCGGGTTTTGTGGAACGCAGCAAGGTGGTTGCCTCCTTGCCCAGCCTTGCCCTATTGACGCTTGCCGGTCTGACGCCGTCCGACGTCCATGTCTGTTACCTTGAAGTCGCAGACCTTGCCGCGTTGGACGATCTTCCGTGTGAAATTGATGCCGTTGCGATCTCAAGTTACTCCGCCCAGATCAGGGAAACCTATGCACTTGCAGATCGCTATCGCCGGGAAGGAACCAAGGTCATCCTCGGTGGCCTGCATATCACTGCATGTCCACAGGAAGCCGGTCGGCACGCCGACGCGATTGTCCTCGGCGAGGCCGAGCCGGTCTGGCGGCAAGTCGTGCAAGACCTTAAAGATGAAGATCTAAAGCCGGTTTACGATGCCCGTTCGCTATCTTTCGATCTCCAGAATGCCCCGATGCCCGCGTTCGAATTGCTTGACTTCGAGCGCTACAACAGGCTCACGGTCCAGACCCAGCGCGGCTGTCCACTGTCCTGTGATTTCTGCGCGTCCTCTATCCGTATCTCACCGAAGTTCAAGACCAAACCGGTGGAGAAAGTCATTGCCGAAATCCACCGCATCAAGGACATCTGGGCAAAGCCGTTCATTGAGTTAGCGGACGACAACACTTTCGCCAACAAGGCCCATGCAAAGCGGTTGGTCAAGGCGCTTGCTGATGAGAAAATTCGCTGGTTCACGGAAACGGACGTCTCAGTTGCTGATGACCCTGAACTGCTTGCGATGCTACGTGACGCCGGGTGCAGCCAGTTGTTGATCGGTCTTGAAGCCACCGACAAAGCTGTTCTGGACGGCATCGAGCAGAAGACAAACTGGAAGGCCAAGCGCGCCGACACGTATCTGGAAGCAGTCCGCCGCATTCAGGAGCACGGCATCACCGTGAATGGATGCTTTGTTCTGGGGCTCGACGGACAAACCGAGGAAAGTTTCGACGCCGTGATCAACTTTGTGAGGGAAAGTGGTCTCTACGACGTCCAGGTAACTGTCCAGACCCCATTCCCCGGAACCCCGCTCCATGACCGCTTAAAGTCAGAGGGACGGCTTATCCGTGCAGATGCCTGGGAAACCTGCACGCTTTTTGATGTCAATTTCCAACCTGACGGCATGACAGTGGAAGAGCTTGAAAACAGGTTCAAGAACCTTGTGGCAACGCTTTACACGGACAACTTCACTCAATGGCGCCACGGTGCCTTTCGGCGGCAGATGCGCACGACAACTCGGTTCGCTTAGTGCCTTAGACTTGGCATCACCCAGGCCATTCGCTCCGGATGAGATCGACACCTGCTCGTCCCGCATCCAGAATGGATTGCGCAGTATCTTTGGTTTCAGCGAGACGTGCGAGCGTCACTGTTCCGAGCATCAGCGCCAGAAGGGCGACACCTTGCCCGGTGTCAGGCCTTTCGCGCAGTTGGTCCGACGCTCTTTCCGAGGCTTGAAAACCTGCCGCCCTGGCGTCCTGCGGGCCTCTGGAAAGGTTCCCCGCAAGCGCGGCCAGCGGGCAGCCCTCGCGCCGGTTGTCGACGTGGCACATTGACAGATACGTGTCGATATAGGCCTCCCGGGCTGTTTCTCTCTCTTCATCCGAAGCAGCGTCTTCCATATCGGCAAGCGCACCATCAACCGCGCTTCGGAAAGCGGCAGCCACAAGATCATCCTTCGATTTGAAGTGCCGGTAGAAGCCACCATGGGTAAGGCCGGCTGCCTGCATGACATCTGACACGCTGGTCGTTTCCGTTCCTTTCTCGCGAAAGACCCGGGCAGCCTCGTCCAGTATCCTTTTGTGAGTTTTACGTTTTTCAGCTTCAGACATTCTTGGCATCGTGCCGTCTTTCTTCGGGGCTTGACAATTTAGATTTTGTCTATCATCTATATTTTTAGATTACAACTATCATCTAAAGGTGATGCGTGACATTGAAACCGAAAATTCTCGTGACCAGCGCAGCAGGCAAAACCGGTCTGCCTGTTGTCTTGCAACTGCTTGAAAGGGGCCTTCCCGTCAGGGCCTTCGTCAGAAGGCGAGACAAACGCTCGGAGCTTCTGGAGCGTGCGGGCGCTGAAATCTTCATCGGCAATCAATATGCGCTCGCGGACATGCGCACGGCCATGGAAAACGTGCAAAGGGCCTATCAATGCGCACCAACGGCGCCGAACGGCTTGCACTTCAACGCCGTCTTCACCGTGGCGGCAAACGAAACCAGCCTTGAACATGTCGTAACGCTCGGTCAATGGCTCACGTCGGTCAACCACCCGTCGCTGTTCACGCGCGAGGTCTACCTCTCCGATGCCCTGATCCGCCTGTCGTCCGGCATGAGTGTTACTTCGGTCAATCCCGGATGGTTCGCCGACAACTACCTGATGGTCATCGACATGGCGGCACATCTGGGCCTTTTCACAATGCCGCTGGGACCGGGTGATGAGCGGAAAAACGCACCTCCTTCAAACGAGGACATCGCCAGCGTCGCTGTCGCAGCCCTGGTCGATCCTGAGACCCATGCAGGCATGAACTACCGTCCGACCGGGCCGGAACTTCTGTCCCCCAACGAGATCGCCGAAGCGATGGGGCGAGCCCTTGGACGTCGCGTGAGATACATGGATATTTCAGAAAAGATGATGACCAAGGCACTGCGCGCCCTGCCGCCGTCCAACTACTCGCAAGCTGCCGTCTCCCAGCTCGCGATCTATGCGGAGGAATATCGACGGGGCAGCTTCGCGGTGAACGCACCGACACAGGACGTACACCTTGTCGGAGGCCGTGTGCCGGAAGAGTTCGAAAGCATCGTCCGCAGGCTGGTCGCCACCCGCCCCGAACTTCAAGCCAGCCTTGCGGCAAGCGCCCGCGCGCTGGCCGGTTTCCTCAAAATCGTACTGACGCCTGCACTTGATCTCGAGCGCGTGCAGTCGGCGCGGGACTATGTTCGGATCGCAAATCCGAGATTCAGCCAGCAGACACCCGATTGGGTCGCGACCCATGCCGGTCAATCGGCACAGTCAACGGCAGCCAAGGTTGCCTGACGGCCAGACGAAAGCAGGAAAAATCATGAGTAACAATTCTCTTCTTCTTGAACGGAACGACCGCTTCGCGGAAACGTTCTCATCCGCCGACCTCCCTATACTGCCAAAACTTGGCACCCTCGTTTTGACGTGCATCGATGCCCGTGTCGATCCCGCTCATGTGCTTGGCCTGGAGCTCGGGGATGCCGTGGTCCTGCGCAACAATGGCGGGCGCGTGACAAAGAACGTGATCAACGAGATCGCCACTCTCGCCTTCATGGTTGCGAAGATGGCACCAGATCGAGACCCGGCTTTCCATGTCGTCCTGATGCAGCACACACAATGTGGCGCACAAAATTTCGCCAATCCTGATTTCCGGGATGCACTTCGCGACAAACTCGGAATCGATGTCTCCGACTATGCGATCACGGATCAGGAAACGGATCTCTTGCGTGACATCGAACGGCTGCGCGATGCAGCCGAAATCCCCGGCCACTTGACCGTCTCGGCACTCCTCTATGATGTCAAATCGGGTCAGGTCAGGGAAATAGCTCCTCCGCGCGAACTCGCGCGGTTGCGCGAGCCGCTTGAAAACGAGAATGCCGGTGGTTAGACCCTGTCAGAATTCCTGGGACCCGGACCCGGCCATGGCAGCAGCAAAATGCTTCTTCTATTGGCAGTGTCCGGAAACAGGACCCGACAGCCGCTCGGCCGGCACACCTATTGGCAACCGCCTTCGGCCCAGACTTGCAGCAATTGTTTGAAGACGCCCCCGAACGGGTGATCTTTTGAAAGTGCCCGCGTTTTGTCGTCCACATAAGTCTTGGCCTGGGTGCACAGGTTGGCCTGTTCCCATTGATGGCAGGAGGCACACGTCTTGTCTTTCCAGGCAGCCTCCGGAAGTCCTTCAATCGGCGGGAACTGCGGGCTCGCCGAGATCAGGTCCGAAATGCTCCGGGTGGCCAGTTCCGGACCGCCCGCGCCAAGAGGTTTGTTGAATGCAACGACATTCGGAAGTGCGCCCTCCCCGTCCTGGGACGATGGCTTGGGCTCAACGGCAACGGCAACGGGTGGCTCGGAAATCGGGTCCGTTCGCGGTTCGTTTTGCTGGATCGTCTGAAGCTCCAGCCGGGCCAGTTCGGCAAAGTGCCCGTCTGGGAAGGCATCCAGATAAATCTTGTACGCGTCTTCCGTTCCCGCTCGCCGCGCTTCCTCGATCAGCTCGCGTTCAGCGTCGCTGGGATCCACCGACACAGGTTCCTTTGCAGGGGTCGGAGCAACGTCTGTGCTCACCGTTTCCTTGACTTCCGCAGAAACAAGGTCCTGCAGGAGCTTGCGCGCGACACCTGCAAATCGACTGTCCGGGTTGGCGCGAAGATAGAGCATGACCTGGATCGGATCCTTGCTCAACTTCACGGTCTCCCAAAGCTGACGCTCCTGGATCTCCGCGGGAGACGGCATGACCGCAGGAACGAACTGAAAGTTCACGGTCATGGACGATGTGTCCCAAGGCGTCTGGATGCCGTTGGTTGCATCAAGAACATCCCGCCGGACATTCTTGAACAGCGCCTCGATCGGAACACCGGGTGTCGCCATCCGCCGTGCGAGAGAGCCGGTAAAGGGACTGTTGTTTTCCGATCCATCCAGGGCGACTTCTCCGGGGCCTGTGGAATAGGCAAGAAAGGTTCCCCGAGGGGCTTTCATTTCGGCAAGACCGTTTTCATTCAGGTCTGGAATTGAGACGAAAGGATTGTCCCGGCAGGCATCAAGAATGACGATATTGGTCTTGTTGTTCGCCGAAAACATCTGCCGGAGCAATGCCTGCGCGGGCACACCGACCAGGCTGAGATCAGCCGCATCCATGAGATTTATGTCAACGGGGAGCAGAAAATTGGCACCGAAGGACTGCACCCCATGCCCCGCGTAATAAAACAGGCCGGTCGCATCGTCATCCGCTTCCCGCAACCTGCGGCCGAAATCCGAGATGGCCTTGATCAAGGTATCGCGCGTCGCATCCGTGACCAGCATTACCTCAAAGCCCACCCCTTCCAGCGAAGCGGCCATCAGTTCCGCGTCGTTCACAGGGTTGTCCAGCGGAGCGACATTGGTATAGGAGCCGTTCCCGACAACAAGCGCCAGGCGAAGCGGTTCCTCTGAATCGCTTTCATCGGCCTGAACCTGCGTAAACAGGAACAGCACAGGCAGGACGATTGCCAAAAGCCGGCAGAATTTGAACCTAGTCGACAACGATAAACTCGATACGGCGGTTGCGGCGCTTGCCGTCAGGTGTGTCATTCGGCGCTATCGGACTGGCTTCTCCATACCCGACACTCGTGATCCTGTTACCAGATACCTTCTTTCCATAAAGATAATTTTCAACCGAAGCGGCCCTGCGTTCGGACAAACGCTTGTTGGCATCTGCGCCACCATCGCTGTCTGTATGGCCGCCGACTTCTATCTTCAGGTCCGGGCAGCGAAGGATGATATCGACCAGACTGTCAAGCAGCGGTTCGCTGCGCTTGTCGAGACTGGCGCTGCCACTGGCAAAATAGATATTGTCGGTGCGCGAGAGGATCTCGAACCGGCCCTTGCAGGCTTTCTCGTCCAGATTGCCTTCCGGTTCAATTGCGGTGGCCGCCGCCTGCTGCTTTTCAGGCGCGGTCTCCTGCGCAACCTGCTGGCCTGAATTCTTGGAGAACAGGAAATCGAAGGTCACGGTGGCTGAGGGCACAATCGCGACATTCGCGGCTTCTTCGAGTTTCTTGATACCGCCTTGCAGATTGAAGTCGGAAGCTGCGACGGAAACCGGCGCTGTCGACGAAACCGCAACGATCTCGTCTCCGACAAGAGTAACGGCCACTTCCGTTTCAAGCGTCTTGGTCACCCCGTGAAGCTGTAGCTCGAAGGCAAGCGGAATGACTTTTCTTCGGCGCGTCGGCAGGTCGGCCAAGACCGAGGGATCTATCTGTGCAGTGATCACAGCTTCGGGAAACTCAAACGTTTCAAAGAACAGAAAACGCATCCGCACGTTTCTGAGGTCGATTTTCGTATCGACGGAGTCCAGGAAAATACGGATCTGCGCCTTTCCATCCGGATCGATCTGACCATCGAGTTGAACGAAACCGCTCGACTCGACCTTTGTTAGGTTCTTGACCGATTGAAACCGAATGGTGGACGCCTCGGGTTGAAGGGTCCATCCCGGTCCAAGACCGCTGTTTTGTGCGCTCGCAACCTGCGGCGAGAGAACAAGACACGCGAAACACAGGAAAGAAAAAACTACCCGCGAGACCGTCATTGTCAGTTCCCCTCGTGTCAATCAGGCGTTGGCCATTACATTAGTAGGTCATTCCTTACGTTACTCTTACAGCCTTCCGGGAACCATGCAACGCCCTGCACGGGCGATCCGCGAACGCCGGCGCAAAAGCGCAGTTCCAGGAACAGTTTTCCCACAGGTCCCTGGTGACGGTTCAGATCGTCCCCAGCTGTGCCTTGTCGAATATTTCAAGGGCGCCGTCCTTGGTCAATTCGACGGGATTGCCGCCAGCCGTCGGATCGACGATCGCCATCTCCGCGATCAGATCGCGTTTGCCACCGTCGACATTCAATCCTGACAAAGTGTGCGGGACGTCAAGATCATCGCGCAGTTTCAGGACAGCCTCAAGCACTCCCTGATATCCTCCGCCAATGCCCAGAAAGCCCGCAAGGCGTTCAAATTTCTGTTCTATGGCCACCTTGTTGAACTGCATCACGTAAGGCATGAACACCGCGTTGGTCATGCCATGGTGCGTGTCGTAAAGCGCACCGACCGGATGGGACAGGGAGTGGATTGCGCCAAGCCCTTTCTGGAAGGCGACGGCACCCATGGCGGCCGCACTCATCAGGTGCCCGCGAGCTTCCAGATCGGATCCGTCAGCCGCGACCCTCGGCAAATTCTCCAGGACAAGTCTCACGCCTTCAAGCGCGATGCCTTCGGACATCGGGTGGTACATCGGCGCCGAGTAGGCTTCAAGGCAATGCGCAAGCGCATCCATGCCTGTGCCGACAGTGATGAAGCGCGGCATCCCGACGGTCAGTTCCGGATCACAGATCACGATTTCCGGAAGCATCTTCGGATGGAAGATCACTTTCTTGGTGTGGGTCGCCTCGTTGGTGACGACACCCGCCCGTCCGACTTCGGAACCTGTGCCTGCGGTTGTCGGGACTGCAACGATAGGTGCGATACCGTCCGGGTCGGCGCGGGTCCACCAGTCACCGATGTCCTCGAAGTCCCAGATCGGGCGGGACTGCCCGGACATGAATGCGATCAACTTGCCGGCGTCCAGTCCGGATCCCCCGCCGAAGGCAATTACGCCATCATGGCCGCCGGATGTGAACGCTTCAACGCCTGCGGAAATGTTGCTGTCGACCGGGTTCGGCTTGACGTCGGAAAAGACGGCAGCCGTCAGGCCTGCGGCTTGCAGGCTGGCGATCGCGTCCGCCACCATCGGCAGGCGGGCAAGTCCGGGATCGGTCACAAGCAGCGGGTTCGACATACCGGTCGCCTTGACAGCGTCGGGCAGTTCCTTGATGCGGCCAACCCCGAAACGCACGGAAGTTGGATAAGACCAGTTGACGGAAGGAAGTGAGCTCATGGGTGTCTCGTAGATTTTGTGATTTTCGACATGCGCTGAATGGCAACGCCCGGGCGAACCGTATCCCGACAACGTTTCCCCGTTTGCTTGTCACCCCCGCCGTAGCGGGAGCCCGGTAACCCATTGGTCAATTCACAACGACCTATTGTCTCTATCGAGTACCGGATCCCGGCCTTCCACTTCAAAACGGCCGGGATGACAAACTGGCGAGTCATTATGCGCCCTGGCTAGTGTTTCTCTGCGTTAATGCTCCACCCGGAAGTGGAAGGATTTCGGCCGTGTCAGGTTGTGGAATCCGATTTCGGAAAGCGCGGCGCCCTTACCGGTATCCTTGACGCCGGTCCACACCAGCGCCGGGTCGAGATAATCGCAGCGGTTCATGAAGACGGTTCCGGTCTCGATCCTGTCGCCAATCTCGGCGGCAGCCTCGACATCTTCGGACCAGATGGAAGCGGTCAGGCCGTAGGGGCTGTCATTCATGAACTGCAGCGCTTCCTCGTCATCCTTGACTTTCATGATGCCGACCACCGGACCGAAGCTCTCTTCGCGCATCACCGACATCTGGTGATTCACGTCGGTCAGGACCTGGGGCGCCAGATAGGGTGTGCCATCCTTGTTTTCGGAATAGGCGGACGCGTCGATATGTGCCTTGGCACCTTTGCGCAGGGCCTCGTCGGTCTGTTCACGCACCCAGGCGGCAAAACGGGCCTGTGCCATCGGTCCCAGCGTTGTCGCTTCATCCAGCGGATTGCCGAGCTGATACTGCTTTGTCAGATCGACAAACCCATCGACGAACCTGTCGAACTGGCTTTCATGCACATAGACGCGTTCGATACCGCAGCAGCACTGACCGGCGTTGTAGAATGCGCCGTCGACCAGATTGCCGATGGCATAGTCGAGATCGGCATCGGCACGGACATAGGCCGGGTCCTTGCCGCCAAGCTCAAGACCAACGGTCGCAAACGTACCGGCAAGCGCCTTTTCGATCGCACGGCCGCCGCCGACGGAACCGGTGAAATTGACATGATCGATCATGCCTGAACCGAGCAGTTTCTCGGTCCCGCCATGGGTCAGGACGATGTTCTGGAAAACGTCTTTCGGCAATCCGGCGATCTCGAATGCCTTTGCCAGGCGTTCTCCGACCAGAAGCGTCTGCGCGGCGTGTTTCAGCACGACGACATTGCCGGCCATCAGCGCGGGCATGATCGTGTTTACAGCCGTCATGAACGGATAGTTCCACGGCGCAATCACCATGACGATACCGAGTGGCACACGCCGGAGGTAACGTTTGAAGCCCGGCTTGTCGGTACGCTCGATATCAGCCAGCGCCTGTTCGGCGATCGACGCACAATATTCCGTGCGCTCGATTGTGCCGCCCAGTTCGCCGCCATAGCGGATCGGTCGGCCCATCTGCCAGGCCAATTCCGGCACGACATCGTCGTTCATTGCCTTCAGGGCTTCCAGCGCCTTCTCGCAATAGGCGACACGCTCGGCAATCGGCGTTGCTGCCCAACCGGCCTTTGCCCGTCTTGCAGCCGACACGACCCTTTCGACGGCAGCTTCTTCCAGGGCGGGACGTTCGGCATAAACCGAGCCGTCAACGGGTGAGATCAGCTTGATCACATCAGACATTTGAAACCTCTCATTCCGCATCTTCGTGCGCGGTCTGTTGAAAGTGGTAGCTCTCGCGTATTTCGTTGTTCCCGCTCAACACCAACTCAGAATGAGGGTGTGGACGGTATGCTCGTTCTTCATCACGCTCGTTCGAATCCGCGGGCGATTTCATAATCGGTGACAGCCCGATCGAATTCCTCGATCTCCCACTCGGCAGCCCGTGCATAGTGTTCGATAACTTCATCGGAAAATGCCTCGCGCAGGAATTTCGACTTGCGCAGCGTTTCGCGCGCATCGCGCAGCGTATGCGGGATTTCCCTGGCCTTCCGGGCCTCGTACACATCGCCGGTCGCCGGCGGATCGAGCGGCAGCTTTTCCTCAAGTCCCCTGATGCCTGCGGCAATCAACGCGGCCAGCGCGAGATAGGGATTGAGGTCCGAGCCACCGATGCGGCATTCGACACGCAACGCCTTTGTGCCTTCTCCGCAGAGACGGAATCCGGCCGTGCGGTTGTCGACGGACCAGACTGTCTTGGTCGGCGCAAACGTTCCTTTTTGGAAACGCTTGTAGCTGTTGATGTAGGGCGCCAGGAAATACGTGTACTCCGGCGCGTATTTGATCATTCCGGCAAGGTAGTGTCGCATCGTGTCCGACATGCCGAGTTCGGCCTTGGCATCGCAGAAAACGTTGTTGCCTTTCTTGTCGAACAAGGAGTGGTGAACATGCGAGGAAGAACCCACCTTGTCGCTGCGCCACTTGGCCAGGAAGGAAACGGAACGCCCCTTTGCCCAGGCAATCTCCTTGACCGCATGCTTGGCAATTGTGTGGTACTCGGCCGTTTCAAGCGCGGGAGCGTATTTGATGTTCAGCTCCTCCTGCCCCGTTTCAGCTTCACCCTTGGTATTTTCGACCGGAATTCCTGCACCATAGAGGCAATTGCGAACCGGACGCAGAACGTCCTCTTCCTTGGTGGTCTGCAGGATATGGTAATCTTCGTTATATCCGGAGATCGGTTCCAGATTGCGGAAGCCTTCCTTGCGAATCTCGTCGAAACTCTTTTCGAACAGGAAAAATTCCAGTTCGGTCGCCATGATCGGCGACAGCCCCATTTCGGAAAGCCGGGCGACTTGAGCCTTCAGCATTGCGCGCGGCGAGTGCGGCACGTCCTTGTGCGTGTGGTGATCCTGGACATCGCACATCACCATGGCCGTTGCTTCCAGCCAGGGTACCTTCCGAAGGCTCGACAGGTCCGGTTTCATCACATAGTCGCCGTAACCGCCTGACCAGCTGGTCGCCGCATAACCTTCGACCGTGTACATTTCCAGGTCTGTCGCCAGAAGGTAGTTGCAGCAATGCGTTTCGTCATAGGCGGTATCGACGAAGTGCTGGGCGTGAAAACGCTTGCCCATCAGCCGTCCCTGCATGTCGACGATGCACGCGAGCACCGTATCGATCTCACCGGACGAGACGAGAGTTTTAAGTGCATCGAATGTCAGGTTGCCAGGCATATGTGTCTTCCGCTGGTTCATGGGCTTGATTTATCGGCAATTGATCGGTGAGCTCCGGAGAAACAAGTCTCCGGAGCTCTTCAGTGCTTGTCTCAACCGAAATTGTAGGGAGGTCCTGCCTGGTTGATGACGTCGTTGTACTCCTGGAAGATCGATATGATCTTTGCCTGAAGTTCGCCTTCTGCAGCGATCTCTTTCCAGAAATCCTTCGCGGCGTCTTCGACCTGCGCCCATTCAGCAGCCGGAACGGTGCGGAGTTGCAGCTTGTCGCCGTTCGCGCGAAGGCGCGCCTCTCCGCCCCAGTACCACTGGTTCCGGTAGGTATGACCAGCCTCGGTGGCTGCCAGCACGAGTTCCTTGAGATGCGGCGGCAGATCGGCCCAACGTTTCTGGTTGACGAACCACGAACCGATCCAGGCGCCGGAAATGTTGTTGGTCAGGAAGTAGTCCGTCACGTCAGCCCAACCGACTGTGTAATCTTCCGTGATGCCCGACCAGGCCATGCCGTCGAGTTCACCGGTCTGCACGGCGACTTCGGCATCTTCATACGGTATCGACACGGGCACGACGCCGAATTTCGAAAGGAAGCGGCCGGCTGTCGGGAACGTGTAGAGCTTCAGGCCTTCAAGATCTGCAACCGACTTGATTTCCTTCTTGGTGTTGAAGTTGCAGGGGTCCTGACCCGCTGCGGAAATCCACGCGACACCGACCTTCTCGTATTCCGACCGCCAGATGTCGGCAAGGCCGTACTGGTTGAACAGAACCGGCACGTCGAGGATGTGCTTGGTTGCAAACGGGAAGTAGCCGCCGAACTGGCGCAATGGTGTCGGAGAGGCCATTGAGTCGTCGTCGGAGTGCACCGCATCGATTGTGCCGCGTTGCAGCGCCTGGAACAGCTCGCCTGTCGGTACGATCTGGTCAGCGTAGAACAGCTCGATCTGCAACTCGCCGTTCGAGGCATTGTTGACGTAGTCCACCATCGGCTTCGTCACGTGCTCGCCCAATGCGCCACCGGCATAGGTCTGCAAACGCCACTTGATGGGTTCCTGGGCAAGCACTGCAGGTGCGGCCAACGTCGTTGCACCGGCGGCAGCGGCAGTCCCTAATCCTGCATTTTTAAGAAAATTACGTCTATTGGTCATCTTAAGTTCCCCTAATTTCAGTTTACGGTCCGTGCGGTCAGACCGTTTCCCGGTCCTCGTTTTCTACCGCTGCTCATAGTCCGTTTCCTCCAGACCTTATTGTTTTTGTCTCGCTTGTCGCCGCTACTTTCCATAGATCAGGTTGGGTAGCCAAAGCGCGATTTGCGGGAATACCATTACGATCACGAGCGCCAGGATCATCACCAGCACAAATGGCGTGATCGATCCGTAGATGTCACGCATCGTGATGCTCTTGGGCGCCATCGCCCGCATCAGGAAAAGATTGTAGCCGAACGGTGGCGTCATGTAGGCGATCTGCGTAGTGATTGTATAAAGCACGCCATACCAGATCAGAATGTCGCCACGCGGCATGCCCAGGTCCAGCGAGCCGACCAGGGGCACATAGAGCGGCGCAACAATCACCAGCATCGCCGTGTCGTCCAGGAATGTTCCCATGACCAGAAAGGACAGCTGCATCAGGATCAGGATCATCCACGGCGACAGGCCAAGCTGCTCGGTAAACAGGCTCTCGATCGCCTTCACGGCACCGAGACCGTCGAACACTGCGCCGAAGCCGAGGGCGGCCAGGATGATCCACATGAACATGCAGGAGATACCGAGTGTGTTTCTGAGGCACAGGATCAGGATATCCCATGTCATCCGCCGCCGGAGAACCGAAGCGATCAGCGCCGTGAGGGCGCCGACGGCCGAGGCTTCAACCAGGCTGGTTTTGCCCATGACAAAGGGCACCATCATCATCGCGAAGATGATGAGTGGCAAAAGACCGGCCAGCAACAATCGGAATTTTTCGCCTCGTGAAACATCCCGTTCATTTACGGCAAGTGCCGGCCCCAGCTCAGGCTGAATGCGACACCGGACTGCAATGTAAATGATGAACAGTGCGGCCATCATCAGTCCTGGAACCGCGCCTGCAAGCCAGAGCTGGCCAACCGGTGCCCGGGCAATCATCGCATAAAGAACAAGCACCACCGACGGTGGCACAAGGATTCCCAACGACGATCCTGCCTGGATGACCCCCGTGACCATGCGTTTGTCGTAATTTCGCTTCAGCAACTCCGGCAACGCGATTGTTGCACCAATCGCCATTCCCGCCACCGAAAGGCCGTTCATTGCCGAGATCAGCACCATCAGAAGGATCGTGCCGATGGCGAGACCACCATTGATAGGTCCCATCCAGACATGGAACATCTTGTAAAGATCGTCGGCGATCTTGGTTTCCGACAGTACGTAGCCCATGAAGATGAACATCGGCAGCGTCAGCAGCGGATACCATTTCATCAGTTTCATTGCGGCGGAAAAAGGAATGTCCCCACCGCCGGTGCCCCAGAGCAGAATCGCAGCGATGGACGCAATACCACCTATGGCACCGAAGACCCGCTGCCCCGTCAACAGCATCAGCATCATGGACGAGAACATGAGAAGAGCGATCATCTCATATGACATCAGATCGTCTCTCCCTTGATCCGGGCGATATCTTTGAGGAATTCAGCAAAAACCTGAAGAAGCATCAGGAAAAATCCGATTATCATGATCAGTTTGACCGGCCAGACATAGGGACGCCACGCAGTCGGACTGCGTTCTACAAAACCCATTACTTCATTTGCAGCATCCGGACCGCCTGTGACAAAGGCAACGACCAGGTCGCGGTAAAACGAGAAGGGCTCCTGGGTAAAATGCCCCAGGGAATAGGCAAATGAATTCAGCGCCCCATAGAGAAGAACACCGAGATAGAAGAGCAACAGCAATACCGTGAAGGCATCGAACCACGCCTTTTTCTTCAAACTCCAGTCGGCATAGAAAAGATCCATGCGCACATTCGATCCGAGTTGTATCGAGTACGGCCCGCCGAGAACGTAATAAGCCACCATTGCAAATTGAGCGACTTCCAGTGTCCAGAGTGACGGGCTGAAGAATGTCTTGGAAACGGACGACCAGAGCAGAATGCCCGCCATGACAAACAGACCCCACATCACGACCTTGCCGAGACGGCGGTTGAAGCTGTCCACAACACGGACGTAGGCGCGCGCAACTTTAAGCATCAGCGCCTCCCGCTGCAGTCATGCGGCTGTTTCGTGTGCATGCGCCTGCAGCCTTTTCCAGAAGCGGGGCGAGCAGACCTGCCCAATGAGCTTCTTGTTCCGGTGTCTTTATCTCGTCATTTCGGATTTCGATCATCAGGCAAGGAAGTTGCCGGTCCTCACCGTGCCGCCGGATTGTGTAATAGACGCCGTCCGAAGGCGCATACGGTTCATTGTCACCGACCGAATACTCGCCCAGGCTGTTGAGATCAGCAATCACAGGATCGGCAAGGCTGCGATCCCTGTCCGAAATCAGGCCGATTTCCCAGGGGCGGCTTCGGCCCTTGTAAACCGGGGTGAAGGAATGGATCGACACCACCGCAGTCGGCAGGCCGCGTTCCATCCGCTTTTCGATGACGCCGTCGATCGAAGTGTGAAACGGTCGGTGCACCAGGTCCAGGCGGAAAGATTTCTCATCATCCGACATGTTGCGGTTGCCTTCAATCACGATCGTCTCGCTCAGGCTCGGGATCAGGTCGGCGCGATCTTCCTCGCGATTGCAGTCGATGATCAAGCGCGAGATCGTTGTGCGAATGAGCGGAGAGTCGAGCTGTTCGGAAAGGGCTCTGGCAACACCGAGCGCTCCCGGATCCCAGGAGATATGTGCTGATTTTTCAGCTTCGGTGACACCCAGACTATGATCGTAGGGTGGCGGAAAATAATTGGACGCGTGATCGCAGACAAAGACAAATGCTCCTGCCCCGTCAGCGTTCTCGATCGCTACAGCCCTGGCTGTTTCGCCATTTGGAGGGCTTGCTCCCATTCCCCGTTCCCCTTGAAAACCCTGCATGTCAGTTTGTAATGTTTGTTACAGGATTGCCGCTGAAGTCAATATCTGTAATATTTGATACGCAGATTGACGCCGCTGTCAAATGAAAATGCGCCGTCAGGGACACAAGCAGGCAAGACTCATGGAACGCCCACTTCTGGAAGACATTCGCGACCGCCTGGACGAATTCACCGCCACGGAAAAAAAGGCCGCGCACGCGCTCATGGCAAACTATCCTGTTCAGGGGCTGGGCACTGTTGCGCAATTCGCGGAAGCTGCAGGTGTCAGTTCACCTACGATCCTTCGTTTCATCGGTCGGCTGGGATTTCCGGGTTTCGCAGAGTTTCAGAAAAAACTCCGCAGCGAATTGGAAAGTCAGCTGAATTCACCACTTGCCCGCAGCGCGACACTTGAAGATGAACAAGGCGGTGATCCGCATGTCGGACAGTTGCTGGAAAATGTGCGCGAAACCTTTGCCCACCTGCCACGGGGCGAACTGGAAGGCCTCATCAGGCTGCTGGCGGACGAAAAGAAGACTTTGCACCTGATCGGTGGCCGGTTTACCGACGGACTTGCCCGCTACATGGCAGCTCATCTGCGGATTGTTCGTTCAGGTGTCAATCACGTCGCCGGGCAGCAGGGAAACTGGCTTGACCAGCTTCTGGGCATGGGTCCCAAGGACGTGGTTCTGATTTTCGATATTCGGCGCTACCAGACAGAGATCGTCCAGTTTGCGGAAGCAGCGGCAAAGCAGGGCGCAACCGTAACCCTTGTCACCGACAGCTGGATGTCGCCTGTGGGCCGCATTGCGAGTTTTGTTCTGCCGGCGCGGGTCGCGGTTCCTTCACCCTGGGATTCATCGCTTGCACTCATGGCTATCGCAGAAGTGCTCATTGCCGGCGTCACGCGCGAAAACCAGCAGCGGGCGCAAGAACGTATGCAGTCCCTGGAGATTCTTCGAAACGAGATCGATCCGACGACCGAAAGCCGGACAACGGGTCCCGACGTCTGAATGATTCAGGTGCCGCAAGCCTACTGTCCACCTTCCGCACTGAAGGTCTTCCCTACAGCTGCAGAAAGGTATTCTTTGGCTGCACTGTGAAGACTCATCTATGATGTTGGCGACGCGCTTGTCCGCAAACGGCCAGACAGAAATTCCACCGGATGGTCGAACCTCCTTTGTGAATCGACAAGCATGACTTGGCTGGGAGTAAAGTCCAATCACTCAAGCGACGCCTCCGAATCACTCGGTCTTCAGGCCTCACATCCGCTCCACTCCACGGGCACTGATCCTGAGCGGGCAAAATTTATTGGTGCAGGAAAAACGTCATCCCCTGAAAGGGCATCATTACACTCTGCCGGGAGGAAAACAGGAACCCGGTGAGGACCTCGTTCAAAGCTTGAAACGTGAGTGCCTGGAGGAAATCGGAACTGAAATCTTGGTTGGAAAACTGCTGCATGTCGCTGAAATATATCGCGTAAAAACTGATAGCAGAGAGCGACAACACCAACTTGACTTCGTCTTCGAGTGCCAGGTCCCGGAGGACTACAAACCGGTCCTCGGACCATCACCCGACCCCCACCAGGTCGCAACGTGCTGGATCACACGAGAAAACGCTCAACAGCTGCGTCCGGCTTATGTCACAAAACTGTTTTCAATTGACTGTAGGCGGGACCTCGAAGTCTATCTCGGATCCTTTAATGACTAACCTGCCAAAAACCATCCGGGAAAATCTCCATTTTCTGTGCGCGGAGATCGACGGTCAGCTGCTACAGCTTGAGGCTTTCTTCAAGGAGCCGACAATTGCGCGTGCCAGACGGATCTTGGAACGCGCAGGCTATGCCCATAACCTGAAGGCCCGCATTCACGCCGCCTGCGTCCGGCAACTGGCAAACACCAGAAAAGACAATCGAAAACACCTCACTCTGCGCAGCCTGGAACTCGTGGCAACCGATCTGCAACGGATCGCCAACCTCGCGCGTCAGTCGCTGCGGCATGTCGAACGCATCGATACGTTTGAAACGCTTTTACCTGAAAGGTATCCGGCGATCGTCAGGTCCGTGCGCAAGGGCGTCGGCAAGATCGAGAACGCGTTTTTCGACAATGACAGCAAGCAGGCGATCGAGATCGGCGAGCTTCAGAAAGAGATCGAGACCGACTACCGGAAGCTGTTCAAGGCTTATACCAGGGACATGGGAAATCCGAAACTCAGGCCCGCGGACATTGCCAACAGTCTTCTGGTGGCCAACGAATTCCAGAGAATGGGAGACTCGCTAAACACGATATGCGAAGCGCTGATTTCGGCCAATATCGGCCAGGCGGTCAATCTTGAACGTTATTTCGCCTTGCAGAGCTTGAAGTCGGTTCTAAAGGGTACAGGTGGTGGCCTCAAGATCGAAACAATCGCCGAAACGCGTTCGGGAAGTTCCGTCTCTGCCCTGAAGAACAGGAAGACCGAAGAAGTCGCTGCCGTTTTCAAGGATGGAGAAAAAAACAAGGTCAGGGAAGAGCGGGCGGGCGTGAAGAGCTGGCACGAAATCTATCCCGGTCTGGCACCGAAGATCCTCTCCTACGAAAAACGCGACCAGTCCGCAGCGCTGCTGATCGAGCACCTGCCGGGCACGACGTTCGAGCACATCGTCCTCAACGGGTCCGAGGAAATCTGCAAAAAGGCGCTCGCGAGTCTTTCAACAACACTCAAGGACGTCTGGAAACAGACAAAGACGTCAGAACCGGCCGAGCTTGGCAGCATGCAGCAATTGGCGGAACGCCTAGACGAAGTGCGCCGGATCCATCCTGAATTCAAGGATCCTGCCACACGTTTTTCGGGCCAGAAGCTGCCTTGCCTGGATGACCTTGTCGCTGAAGCATCAGCGCGTGAAATGAAGGTGTCAGCGCCGTTTTCCGTCTATATTCACGGCGACTTCAACGTCGACAACATCATATACGATCCGGACGAAAACAGGATCCACTTCATTGATCTGCACCGCTCCCGCTACATGGACTATGTTCAGGACGTCTCGGTCTTCCTGGTATCGAACTATCGGCTTCAGGTGCGCGACAGGGACACGCGACATCGGATCATGCAGCTTTCCCTGGCTTTTTATAAATCCGCCAAGGCCTTCGCCCGCAAGCATGGCGACGATACATTCGAGTTTCGCCTCGCACTTGGACTTGCACGGTCCTTCGCCAGCTCCACCCGGTTCATTTTCGACAAGCAACTCTCAAGGCGCATGTGGCTGAGGGCGCGCTATCTGATCGAACAGGCGATCGCCTGCAAGGCCGGCGAGGAAGCACGGCTCCGGCTCCCCATGAAGGAGATCTTCGTTGACTGATCTGAAAATCGGGGTTGTCGGAATTCCCGGCAGATGGTCCACCGAGGCACTCGCAGATGCTTTGGAAGCGGAAACAGGTTACCGCTGCGTGGTCGACATGGCAGGCGTTGTGCTCGACCTGCAAAATCGCACCCTGACGGCCGGCGATACCAATCTGTGCGACCTGGACGGCCTGGTGATCAAGAAGATCAGTCGGGACTACAACCCGGCTATGCTGGACCGGCTCGAGATGCTGCGAATAGCCGAGAGCGCAGGCGTACGGATTTTTTCCAGAACGTCTTCGATTCTGGGTCTGGTCAACAGGTTGAACTGCACGGTAACTCTTTCGAACGCGGGCATTCCGATGCCGGCAACCTGCGTGACGGAAAGCATAAGCGAAGCACTTGCGGCCGTGCAGCGTTTCGGTAGCGCCGTCTTCAAGCCGCTGTTCTCCACAAAGGCACGTGGCATGACCTTGATGGACGCCGACATGGGTGCGACCGCACTCAGGGATGGGATTACCGCCTTCAAGGCCGAAAATCCGGTGATGTATCTTCAGAAGAAAGTCAATCTGTCCGGCCGGGATCTCGGCATGGTGTTCCTTGGTGGAACGTACCTGGGAACCTACGCAAGGGTTGCGCAGACCGGCAGCTGGAACACCACGATCCTCCATGGCGGCAAGTATGAGCCCTTTGAACCGGATCAGGACGTGATCGATCTGGCTGAAAGGGCGCAGGCTCCCTTCGAACTTGATTTCACGACGGTCGATGTCGGACTGACGGCTGACGGGCCGATCGTTTTCGAAGTCTCCGCCTTCGGTGGTTTCAAGGGGGCTCTGGAAGGTGCATCCATCGACGCCGCCAAGCTCTATGCAGGTCACATGGTTTCAAGGCTCCGAAAATGACCGGTATCACCGTAAGGGACCTGGTCGACACGCTGGCACCGGTCCGGGCGACAATGACCTCCGACCCGTTCTGCCTTTCGGTTGGCGGCTACGTTCTCGAGATCCGTTGTGCATCCGGTGCGCTCCTTGCTGAACTGCTGAGTTATTTTCAGCATGTCATCACCGCACCAACCGAACCGGACATGACGGTGTATGCACTTGGGCCGGCGGAATTGCCGTTTGATTTCAATTACAAAGACTGGGTGCGTGAACCCGGAAAGACCAACCGGAAGGATATGGTCTGCGATCTGGAAAACGGCAGGTTGGTTCACAAGGTGCGCACCGGCGTGCAGTTTCTGCAATCGCCGGACTGGGCAATTGCCTTTGGCCCGACAGACACCAACTCCAACCAGGTCATCAACTTCATCAACACCCAGATCCTCAACCATTTTCAAAGAGAAGGCTGGGTTGCCTGTCATGCGGCAGCAGTGAAGACCGCAGACAAAGGTCTCGCGATCGCCGGCCTGTCCGGCGGCGGCAAATCAACCACGATGCTACGCCTGATGGAAGTGGCCGGCACTCAATATGTCACCAACGACAGGCTGCTTGTGCGCGGGAATCAGGATGGGGCGAATGCACTCGGTGTTCCGAAGCTCCCGCGCATCAATCCCGGCACCATCGTTACCAACACGCGCCTGTTCGGCCTCATCGACGAAGAGCGCGAAGAAGAACTCAGGAACATGGAACCCGACGAGCTTTGGCATCTTGAGGAAAAGTACGATCTTTTCATCGATGACATTTACGGGCCCGGACGCATTTCCCACGATGCTCACCTGACTGACTTCTGGGTCCTGAACTGGTCGAGAGACAGCAGGGCACCGACCAACGTGTCCAGGGTGAAGCTCGGCGACCGGTCGGATCTCCTGTCCGCCATCATGAAAAACCCCGGACCTTTCTACCAGACCAAGGCCGGGCCGTTCTGGACGGACCGGTCTTCCGTGGAACGCAACGCATATCTTGCAGCCCTGGAAGGCATCCAGGTCTGGGAAGTCACGGGACATATCGATTTCGATGCACTCTTCGATGCAGGCACTGAACTCCTGGGCCAACGAGGATGACTGATCGTTTTGCCATCCTTGTGCGCCACGCCGCTTATCATCAAAAACCGGGAACGCCGAGTGCACTTCAACCATTTGGGCTTACAGATGCCGGCAAGGAACAGGCAATGGCCGCAGGCCGGGAAGTTGCAGCTCTCGCGCAAAGCCAAAAGTGGCGGCTGGCAGGGGAAATCTTCTGCTCCAGGCAGCTGCGGGCCTGGCAAACTGCGACACTTTTGAGCCATTCAATGTCCGATGCGACCGGTCTTGATCTTCGGATCACGGAAGACGAAGCGCTTGCCGAACGCAGCGTCGGCGCACTTGCCAATTTGACTATCCCCGAAATCGAACGAACCCTGCAAGAAGACCCCCGCTACCCGATACCACCGGAAAACTGGAAAGCCGACAGTCACTACAGACTGCCTGTCCAAGGGGCTGAAAGCCTGCTGGAGGCCGGCACACGTGTCGCTGATTTTCTGAAGAACCGGCTAAGCGTATTGAATAATCTAGCTGACGCAAACGCACAGATTTTTGTTGGCCATGGCGCTGCCTTGCGCCATGCGGCCCATCATCTGGGTGTGCTCGAATTTAAGGATATTCACCGCCTCAGCATGCATCACGCCAGACCTGTGGTGCTGAAGCGCGCGCAGGACAAAACCTGGCATCACCACACAGGTGCCTGGAAAGAGCGAAGTTTGCTGGAAAACACAACGGACTGAGATTCACGGCAAAGAACAAAGATGACAAACAGAACCCTGACCCCGTTTCTCCCGCCGATCGCTGCCGGTGCTTCCGACAGCTTCGGTATACCGGAGAGTTTCGTGCCCTGGCCGCTCGGTACGGATCACGACTTCATGCCCTCTGCGGACGCAGAACCGGATCTTGCCGCGAGCCTGGTCAGGGCAAACGCGCTCGGGCCATGGGACTGGCCGGAAAAGCCAGTCGTTTTCATTTCAGATCCGCACGCCGATGCGGAAAGTCTTCTCAGATCCCTTGTTGCAGCCCGTGTCGTCGACCGCATCGGAACCGGATTGACGGAGTTCGGTCTCACCGGGTTCGGCAGAAGCTGCCAGATCATCATAGGTGGCGACTGTCTCGACAAGGGGCCAAGCAATCTGGACCTGCTGGATTGTCTCGCCACATTGATGAAGTCCGGTGCAGACGTGGTGCTTCTGGCAGGCAATCACGACTTGCGCCTCTTCCTCGGACTGGAATCCCTTGCGGGAAGCCGAAAGTCGATCAATGCGCACATGTTTGTCCGTATGGGGAAAAAGGTCCTGCCGCTCATGCGAGAGATCTTCGACCGTCATGTCGATGTGGAAACAGCTATGGCAGGCCTTCCGGACGAAAAAACCTGTCTGGCCTGCATGCTTCCGGGCAGGAAATGGAAAAAACACTTTCCCAGGGCCGCCGCGGGCCATCTCAACGAGGCCGCGATCCGCAAGGAAATGCGCCGGCTGAAAAAGAAAATGGAAAAGTTCACGGATCATGTGGAAGAAGCCGGCCTGTCGATCCGGCAACTCTATGCCGCTGCTCTGACATGCAGAGACCTGTTTATCAATCCCGCCGGGCGCTACGCCTGGTTTTTCCAGTCCATGAAGGCCGTTCACAAAAGCGGTTCGCTCCTTTTCGTTCATGCGGGCGTCGATGACAACATGGCAGACCAGATCGCCGCCAGGGGCATCGCTCACGTGAACCGGCGCTTCAGGAAGGAAAGCCGGAAGGACCCCTTTGTCTTCTATTCCGGTACCATCGCGAACCTGATGCGCACAAAGTACCGCGACATCGATCATCCACTGACAGAAAGGGGTGTCGACGACCTTCACCAGGCAGGCGTCAGGATGCTTGTACACGGTCACATAAACCGTCACAGCGGCCAGGAACTGAAATCAAGGCACGGTCTGCTGCACCTGGAGGCGGACATAACCCTTGACCGGCATTCCAGAAGCAATGAAGGTCTGGATGGCATTGGAACGGGGGCCACAATCATTCATCCGGACGGCAATATCATCGGGATCAGCTGCGACTATCCCCATGCCAAGTTATTCAACCCGGTCCAGATACTTCATCAGCACGGGATGGCGCGATGATGGAACGCAAGGGCCGTTTCCGGCATCAGTCGCTTCAGGACAGGAAATCCATCCAGAAACTGCTGGATGCGGTCAAACGCGGGATCTCGAAGGGAGAACTGCAGTTCGGTGACGATACAGGCGATATCACGCTCGAACCGAATGGCCTGATGAACCTGCGGGTTACCGCAACCAATGAAGACGGCCAGTCCAGGCTGGATCTGCGCATCACCTGGACAAACGACACCCAGGACAAGAAAGACAGCGGCAAGCTGAAGGTCAAGGGCGGGTGATCCCGCCCTTGTGGCCCGTTATCGCAGCGGGCGTTGTCCGAACGTGTTGATCGTCTCGAGGCGCTCCAGATTGATGATTGTGGAGAGCATGAGCCGGTCCTGGGTCCAGTCGGCAGGTTTCNGGATCGACAGTGCCGACAGGAACACGACAGCAATCATCGGCAGGACCG
>NZ_KI928932.1:331741-340611 GCF_000521215.1 Labrenzia sp. DG1229
AACGTGCGACACGCAATGGCCGTCGGTGACCGATTTACGGTCCTCAACCGAGGAAAAACCCTCGGAACAGCAGAACGCGGAAACATACAGGCCGAGGAACTCCAGGAACTCATGGCTGGTGGACAGGAACTCGCTCAACTCGAGGGATCGCTCGGCGGAACTGTCTGAACAAACTCGCCAGGTGCATTCAGCAGCCGGATGCACCTGGTTTCTTTGCCGGTCGAAAGTTCCGGATAACCTGGACCGCCCGGCATTACGCCATCGGAATGGTCAGAACGAACAGTGTGCCCTTGTTCCTTTCCGAGGCGCATGAAAGCTGCAGGCCGTTGTCGCGCGCAAGTTCATAGCACACCGACAGGCCCAGACCGTGGCCCTCGGAATTGTCTCCCTTTCGGTACGCTTCCGCATAGTCGGCAATCTCCCTGGCGTCCATTCCCGCACCTGTATCGAGCACGCAGAGATTCAGCACGTTCCCCTGCGCCCGGACCCCGAAGAGGACCTTCCCGGCCTCGGTATATTTCACCGCATTCGAGACAAGGTTGCTGACAATCCGCATCACGATGAGCGGCGGAACCACGACCCGTTTGCTGGACGGAACACGCCTGAGATCGACACCTTTGGAAACTGCTTCCTCGTTGAACATCTGAAAGACGGTGTCGAGGACAAGAGAAATCTCATAGATTTCGGCGGCAGGATTTGAAGTGCCTTCCACACAGTCCTCTTCTGTTTCCCCGCCTTCTTCGCTCAACACCGGTTCCCCGGGCATCGTCTGGCGCAGATAATCGTTGGACAGTGCCTCGATGTAGTCGAAGGCTTCCTTCAACCGGCCACGAACCTCGGGATCCATGTTGATGGCAAGACTGTCGACATTCATCCGCAGTGACATTATCGGTTGCTTGAGATCGTGTGAAGCCGTTGCAAGTTGCCTTTGGCGCAGGCTTGCAAGCTCCCGGGACCGCGAATAGTTCCGCTCGGCGACCAGCAGCTCCTGACTGCGCCTGGCCTCGGCCTCGAGTGCGGAAAGTTCCGCCTGCACAGCCTTGGAGTGCTGTCTGCGAAGATTGATGATATGTGCCGTCAGACCGGTCATCGTGGCAACAAGAAGAACCGAAAAGACGCCTTTGACGGCGGTCGAGACCGGAATGATTTCGGCACGGCTTCCTGCGACCAGAAGAACGACAAGCACGACACCAAGCAATAACCCGACAATCGAAATCAGCGTGCTCGTGACGTGGATCTCTCCATTGTTTCGCCGCCAGATCCCGCTTGCAACGAACATTGCCGCAAACATCACGACCAGCAGCACATAACTGAACAACGCCGTGTAGGGTCCAGGCGAATAAAATGAAACTGAATATCCGAATATGGAAACCAGGCTGAGCGAGGTTAGCGCAATTGAGAACCGGGTTTCTCCCGTTTCGGTCCTTACAGACCGGCCGCAAATGACAAATCCTATACCGGAGAGCGCAAAGAGCAGGAAGAAGCCGACGGCGGACTGCAGGCCAGGGCTATCCGGGTAAAAGAAACGGAACCAGATGCCGTCAATGTAAGCGATCAGGGCAAGGCCGATACTGAACTGAATGGCGTAAAGCATCCCGATCCAGTTTTTCATGGCCAGGTGAAAACCGAAGAAAAATACAAGGCTGGAAATACAAAAGGCATAAAAGGCCGTGTGCGTGATCCCGGAGGCGAAAGCGGAGCCTTCAAGTTCGGCCGGTGTTTCTAGCGCCATGCGAAAGGACTGAAACGGGCCGAACTTGAAATTCACCAGCAATATGACGGTTTCCTGCGGTGCAATCTCGACAACCGGTGTTCTGAGCCGTGTGACGGAGTGATCTTCGCCGACGAAGGGTTCAAAGATCGAATAGTTGATCAGGCCTTCCGTAAAACCGCTTTCCCTGATGAGATAGGCATCCACTTCGCTGACGAGCGGAAGATCGACCACGAGCACGAAAGGATCGGACCCGCGCCCGTCATCAATCGTGTCGTTGAAGATTTCCACGCCGGCCCATGCTTCGGGAGCATAATTCCATTCCAGCATGGTCGTATCCAGATCGCGTCCGAACTTCCCCGCCCGATACAGCTTCAGAACATCACCAAGCGATTTCGAGGGATCGGCGTGATAGGTAAGACTCGCCTTCAGATCAGCAACGCCGCGCCCCGGTTCGAGGAAAACAGTCTCCGCCCGGCTGCCGGCCAGCATCATCAGACAAAAAAGAAGGCTGAAACCAAGACGAAGCAAACTGGTCATTTCCCAAAAGGCATGTAAGGGTTATCCATATTGCAATTCCAGGATACCGGGTCGTGAACGAACAAAGATACAATGCAATTATCGCAGACGATCATGCAATTGTTCGGGCCGGCCTGAAAGATGCACTGGAAAAGCCGGGGTTGATAGAGCCTGACGGCATTTGTGTGCTGGCGGAAGCAGGCGACGGCCTGAGCGCAATCGCCGAAGTGCGCAAACACAGACCTGATCTGTTGCTGCTGGACGTTTCAATGCCCATGGCGGGCGGCGTTGAAGTTCTGGTGGAAGCACGGCGATGGTCAAAGGAAACCAGGGTCGTCGTGCTGACCGGCATTTCTGCGGTCGGCCTCGTGTCGGACCTTGTCGAAACCGGCGTTGACGGCCTCTTTTCCAAGGCGTCGGACAACTCGGAATTTTACAAGAAACTGCCGGGTATCCTGCGTGGCCAACGTCACATCTCGGAACACTTTCTGAAAATCCTGGAAGAAACGCCAAAACCGCCGGTTCTGACCGACAGGGAACGTCAGACGCTCAACATGATCCTTTCTGGAAGATCGAACAAGGAAATCGCGGAAGGTTTCGGGATCAGCATCAAGACCGTCGACAAGCACCGCACCAGCCTGATGCAGAAGCTGAAGGTTCATTCCGTGCCGCAACTGATTGCGCGCGCTCTGAAAGAAGGGCTGATCGATCCGTCCAAGGAACTATAGGACAGCTCAAGACTGGGGGATCTGCCCCATGGTGCAAGCGACTTGGAAACGAGATCATTGATGAAACAGTCTGACACAAGGATTTGCTTCATGCCTGCCATCAAAAAAATGAAAGTCGCCATTGCCAAAGGTTTGACCTTTGCCGCGTTGCTCGCCGCCGCGCAAGTGCAGGCACAATCGGTTACCAACGAAGAGGGCTTTCGGGAAATTCGCGTAGCCCCTGGCGTTGCAATTGCGAACGACATGATCGATGTGGTGCTGCCCTTCTTGAAAGGTCATCCGGAAAGAGATGAAGGTAATGGTGGAATGCAATTAGGCATTCGCAGGGAAGACGGCGGCTATGCCGTGAACATTGTGCTGACGGGATACCTCGATGACAGCCTGTACGGAGAGCATTACCGCGGTTTCGTCATTCCGTTGCAGGATGACCGATGGGAGCTTTTGTCAATGTCCGTCAAGCCGCTTTGCGCACGCGGATGGAACATCGACGGCTATTGCAAGAGTCCACCCCCGAGCGAGAGAATTCTGGCGCCCGAAGTCGAATCGGTCGCGGCCGCCATGTGTGTCAAGGTAGCCGCAGACGATACGCTAAATCTTCGTTCGGGACCGGGAACCCGGCACCCGGTCGTAGGTTCTCTTGCCTCCGACACCTGCACGGTTGAACTTTTCGACATCTGCGAAGGCAGCTGGTGTCAGATCCGCTCAGGAAGGATTTCCGGTTGGGTAAATACGCGGTATCTTGCTTCTGAAAACTGAAACAAACAGCACGCAACCCAGGTTTCCTGACAGACCAGAAAAGTTCGCCACAGTATGCGACGCATTTCAAACAAAAACGCAAACGTCGTGCTTGGCCTTCTCCTTGGAGGTCTTGCAACCGTTGGGACGTGCGGACTGTCTGTGGCAAGCGATACACCGCAGCCGACCTTTCTGGAAAGTGGCGACAACGATCTTGTCCGGTTCCAGATGGGCGGCGTACCTACGGAAGAGACGATGGCGAAGTTTTTGGAGGCTCCTCAGAGCGTCTCCGAACCTTTGCCTGTCGCACGCAAGAACACAGTGAGCGTATCGGAAAGCAACAGTTTGCAGCGTGTAACGAAACAATTGGCTGCAGACAGCTCTGTCCGGCAGGAGGCGCGCACGAGAGAACAAGCGAGTCCCGGGCGGATAGTGTCGCAAGACGCAGTCAGCGCGCCAGCATCAACGAAACCGGCACCAGCCCCCTTGTCAAAGCCCGATGCGATCGAACGAGACGCGCGAGCGGTCGAGGAAACGCAAAGCGCGGGCTTGTACGCCGGAGGTGCGCCGCAAGCAAGCGGCCTTGCCGCAGATGCCGCGCAGGAAAGCGAGGCGCTCGAAGCCGCTCCCTCTCAACCCGCATCCGCGTTGGAAACTCCGCCTCCTAAACCTGGATTCAGCGAAGAAATCAGCTCGCGTCTCGTTGCTGTCTGCCTGAACAACCCGGAAGATGCCAGCGGACCAAAGGCTTTTGACATTCGCCGGAACGGTCCACCGAGATATATCGCAGATATCGGTGCCACGACCTGTGCGCGCTTCGAACCGACCCGCCATACGCTTTACCTTTGGAAAACGAACGATATCGGGGCATTGTCCCTAATCCTTTCCAACCGGCTGGATCTGAACGATGCTGACGGCACCCAGGTCACACTGGACTGGATCAGGGACAGATAGCCGGGAAAAGCAATAAACCGCCGGCAGGTCGCAAAACCCGCCAGCGGTATTTGGTTGCGCTTGTCCAATCAGCGCTCAGCGACCTGCGCAAGCCTGACAAGTGTCAGAAATTCAGACCGGTAACCGAAGCGGTCCTCACCCCTGGTTTCACGCGCAAGGTCTTCGACTGCCTCAAACGTCCAGTCACCGAGATAATCGCTGCCCTTGAGCATTTGCCCGAAGGAAGCAACCGAGGCGGCAAACAGAGTTTCTTTCTCGGGAATGTCGCTGGAGCTGGCTGTAACCGCCGTTTCGATCAGCTGACTGTTCTCGTCTCCAGGCATCTTGTAGCGAAGCTTCACGTAGGCGAGTTCACCCTGGTAAGACCCATTGACGGGTTTTTCCGCTTCGTGTTCGTTTTCGTACCGAAGATCGGAGAATTTCCGTGCAGGAGAATCAACCGGCGTGATCTCGTACAATGCGGTCACATTGTGCCCGGCACCGATATCACCAGCGTCGACTTTATCGTTCTTGAAGTCTTCGGTTTTCAGCGCCCGTGTTTCATAGCCGATGAGACGGTATTCAGCGACCGTGGCCGGGTTGAACTCCACCTGTATTTTGACATCCTGGGCAATCATGGAAATCGAGCTGACAACCTGATCCACCAGAACCTTGCGCGCTTCCGACAATGTATCGATATACGCGGCGACACCCTGGCCGTTTTGCGCAAGTGTTTGCATCAGTTCGTCATTGTAGTTGCCGCGACCAAATCCCAGGACGGAAAGAGCGGTTCCCTGCTTTCTCTTATCTGTGACAAAGCGTTTGAGGCTTTCGGTGTCTGAAAGACCGACATTGAAGTCACCGTCGGTAGCCAGAATAACCCGCGTCTGTTCGCCATCTCCGGTCATTTCGTCTGCGAGCTCGTAGGCACCTTTCAGGCCGGCATGCCCTGCGGTCGACCCTCCCGAAGTAAGCGCATTGATTTTTTCGAGAATGGAGGACTTGTCCGACACTTTCGTCGGCTTGAGCAACACCCCGGCACGTCCTGCATAAGTCACGATCGCGACTTCGTCTTCATCGCGCAGCGATGACAAAAGGAGGCGGAAGGACTGCTGCAGCAAAGGCAACTTGTTGGCATCCGCCATGGAGCCGGACGTATCGATCAGAAACACCAGATTCTGGGGTGGGAGATCGGCAAGGGGAACCTTGTATCCCTGTATGCCGACCTGCATCAGTTTCGTGTCTTTGTTCCATGGAGTTTCGACAACGGAAACGCTTGTCTGAAACGGCACATCGCGTCCATCCGGGACGCGGTACTCGTAGTCGAAGTAATTGACCATTTCTTCGACCCGGACAGCGTCGGGGCCGGGCAAGCGTCCATCATTCAGGCTCGCCCGGATAAAGGAATAGGATGCGGTATCGACGTCTATTGAAAAAGTCGAAACCGGATCCAGAGCCGTTTGTCGCAACGGATTGGGATCGGCACTGGCAAAACGTTCGCGGTCCGGCATCTGGGCAATGGGCCGCACCCTGTCGGCAGATGTTGTCAGCCTGGCTGCGCCTGCACTCGACGGGACTGAGGAGTGGAGCGACAACAACCCCCCACCGGAGCCGGAAACCTTTGAATTCGCACGCGGTTGTGCCGGAAGAGGTTGTATGGGCACCGGTAAGGGCAGTTCCGCATCCTGTCGATTTTCCTGCGGGCGCGTGGCTGGATCCGCCTCTGAAATCTGAGCGCCGACGGTTTCCTGGCCGCTTGTGAGTCTTTCGCCCAGTTCGGCCCAATCGACTGTCTGCGCGGCGATAGCAACAATGGCCAGCGTCGCAATGGAAGCAGAACTGATCAAAACTGTTTTGGAGAGGTGTTTGCTCAGCAACATGATAAAAGTCCTTCCGAACCCGCGAAGGACACGGCCCGAAGGCGTAATCCGCTCGGGTTCAACTGGTGTATGTGATTTGAAACCCGCACCCCCTGCTGGTGCGGTGTTTCAGATGGCAGGGAAATCAGCGCAGCACGATCCGGAAACTCTTGCCCCGTGAGCAGACGGACGTGCCGGAATTGGACCACCAATAGCGCCCCTGGTCCCAACGGCCATTCGATTTCAGCCGCGTGTATTGAGCCCGGACATAAGTCTTTGCGTTGTTCACGCCTTCCAGGTTGCGCTTCCAGCTGTAGGAGCCGCCATTTGGAATGACACGGTTGGAGATGTTCTCGGAACGTTTGCGATTCGAGCCATAGTCGTAGTAATCCAGATCGAAAAGCTTGACCGGTGCTCCGGTGCTGTTCTTGACGGTGATCTTGACTTTCTTGCAGATATCGAAACCGGCGTGTGCTTCGTGGACACCGGTCAGCGAGGCAATTCCCCCCAGAGCGACGACGGCGGCGGCAGCGGCGGTTTTTGCAATAGTTTTCATCTTTTCAATCCTTTCCAAAAATGCGCTCCTTCAGAGCGGGTTCATCGAAATGTCGATGATGGAAAGGTGGCAGCAGAAGCGTCTGCCCTGTATGGGGTCGATACCCCATTCGACGACGCGGCAGCCAAATCCAGGGCTCAGGATGAAGGACAAATCCCGTGTTTCCCGGTGACTTGTAACGCGCGTGCAAGCCTTCGAACGCACCGGGATCAGAACCGGTGAACGCGATAAGGCGCACGGGTTTGGCAAACAAGGACTTCCGGGGTTGTCTGGCCTTGGTTCCCGCTTTGTAATTGTATTTCTACACAGAGTTGCTACATAGAAACTGAAATATTCTTAGATATTCGGGAAGGGGCACATGGCAGATTTCAGCGCTCAGATTGAGAAATCCAAAAACGAAGTTGCAGCTGCGAAGCAGAAGATCGACGAACTCACATCCAAGATCGAAACCGCCCGAACGAAGCTGGATTCAGGACAGGATATTTCAATCGATATCGAGAATGCCACGCTGGATGACGTCCACGCCCACACCGAGCTCATGGGGTCCAATATTGCTGAACTCATCATGGGTCTCGACGACGTCACCGCCAATTTTTCCAAGGATTTCGACGCCATGCGCTCGAAAACCGGTTGGGAGTCGTTCATCGGAATATTCTCCAAGGCAAGGTCCGACAGCATTCGGCAGGAACGCATGCGGACGGCGAGTATTGATGACAAGCTGCAAGACCTGATCGCCAAATCAGATGTCATCGGGCAACTGCTTCAGGATCAGCTGAACACTCTGAACGATCATAGCAAACGCGTGGAAGGCAATCTGAGCGAAACGCTCAACCAGCGTGAGCAGACCGTCGCCGTTCTTGAGAGCATCAAGAAAGAACTCTTGGGAATGGATCCGAAGATCATCGCCCTGGAGAACAAGATTTCCGTCGAAACAGATGCTGCGGCTCGCACCAAGCTTGAATCGGAACTCGCCGAACTGAACTCCGAGTACAACCGGCTTGCACAGGAAGAACAGGTCAAGCTTGCCGAAAGCCAGACGTTGGAACGCTACGTCGAAAAAGGCAAGACCTGGGTCGACAGCCTCCAGAACCAGGCAGCCACCCAGATGGTGCTGATCAACAAGTTGCAGACGGACACCAAGCAGCGCGTCGTGCTCTATGACGCCTTGGTGAAGTCTCTGAAAACAGCGCAGCAGCAAGACGTCGCCCACAAGATCAACGAGATTGGTGTTGCCACCGACAAGGAAGCGCAATCAGCAATGGCCGCCATCGGCTCTGCCACAAACCAGCGCATGGCCGACATGATGGAGGCTCACGAAGACCACATGGTCTTTGCGCGCAAGGTACTTGAAGAGAAGGCGAAGTCGGATGAACGGTTTGCACGGCGGTTCCAGCAGATTGTCGAGAAGCACGACAAGAATGCCTACGGAGCCTGAGGGCTGAACGTTGGACCTGACACTCGATCACAGAGTACTCGAGGAAGCGCACGAAACCCGGCGCTACTTCGCCAAATTTGAGCGCATCATCACGCATCTCCAGGGTGTTGCGGACAGTGTCGTGTCGGAAAACACGGCGCTATTCTCCGAGATCCCGATCCTGAAACAATATCTCGAGGCACTCTCAGGAACCTTCACGGCGCTGTCCTACAAGTATCTTCTGGCGGGCCGCGTATCGGACAAGATGCCGAACCTCCTGAGCATCGACCGGCAGGATAGTGGCTTCCCGATTTATCAGGAGCTGCTTGAAATGGCCAATGATGCCATGCAGGCGGAAAACCACCTAAGGTCCCTGCCTGTCATGCGCGATCTGAAGGTCGCCATGGTGAACCAT
>NZ_KI928933.1:0-52500 GCF_000521215.1 Labrenzia sp. DG1229
CGCCGTACGCCGCCTGCCGGAATGATTTCGTCCAGAACCTTCAGAAACAGCACCTGGTTTTCATCTGTCAGCATGTGTTCCTCCTATCGTGCGCCGTTGCCGGCCGGACGCGATAGCGCATCGATTGCCACGGCAAGAAGAAGAATGGCACCTGAAAACATCAGCTTGTCGGCAGCGCTGGCGCCAGACAGGTCGAGCCCGTTGCCAAGGGAACCGATGACAAGCGCACCCAGGATCGCATTCCAGACCGAGCCACGTCCGCCGAAGAGTGACGTTCCGCCGATGACCGCCGCGCCGATGCTTTCCAGCAACAGGGATCCGCCCGCGAAAGCCGTGTAGGATACGGACCCGTATCGCGAGGCTCCGAAAATGCCGCCGATTGCCGCTAGCAAGCCGACGATTCCGAAGGCAACCACCCTGATGCGCCTGACGTTCATTCCCACCCGTCGGGCACTTTCCGCATTGCCGCCGACAGCGAAAATCGATCGGCCAAACGGTGTTGAAGTCGAGACCCAGCCAACGATTGCCGTGACCCCTGTCAGCAAGATGATCAACAAGGGCACGGATCTGTAGGCATTCATCGTCAGGACGGCGGCGAACACGATGATCGCGAAAAACGCGACTTGTCCCCAAAGAGTGGCATTCGTGTCGAGTTCCAGACCCCGCGCCTTGCGTTCTGCCTGCCGGCGCAGAGCCAGCGCCGCAATGGCAAGAACAAGAAGCCCCGCCATCACGAGCCCCCAGAGGTCCGGTATCAGTATTCGCGCGATTGCCCGAACGAACGGATCGCCAATGTTGAGGTTTCCAGTCGGCAGAATCTTCTGCATCAGCCCCTGGTATCCGAGCAGACCAGCCAGCGTAACCACAAAGGATGGAATGCCGACATAGGCAATCAGCAACCCCTGGGCGGCACCCATGATGACACCAACCGCCATGACGATCAGGCAGGCCGCCCATCCGGGGATGCCGGCCAGCACGAGAACACCGAGCAATGCGGCACAGACACCGGCTGTTGCCGCCGCGGACAAATCAATTTCGCCGAGAAGCAGCACCACGGTTATGCCGACCGCAAGCGTTGCTATAACAGCAGATTGCATGAAGAGATTGTAGATGTTGCGCGGCGACAGAAAGATGAAGCGAATGCTGCCGGCATCCGGATCTGACCAAAAGTCCCAAAGCGGAAGGGCAAGTCCGAAATAGACCCAGATCGACGCCAGAGCGAGAAGAACCGGAACGAACGATCCCAGGCGGGTCTCCCGCATCCGTCGCAGTCGGTCTATGGGAGAAAATGAAGTATCAAGCTGCATTGTTCGTCCCGCTATCCAGTCCGGCAGTCATCGCGACAACAATTTCGTCCGCCGTTGTTTCGGAGGTTTTCCAGGTCGCGACATTGGCTCCATGTCTGAGCACGCAAATCCGGTCGGAAACCTCAAAGATGTCGCGCATGTTGTGTGAGATGTAGACCACGGCGTGGCCGGTATCGCGCAGCCGCTTGACAACGTCGAGAACCTGCCGGGTCTGCGCCACACCAAGTGCGGCGGTCGGCTCATCCAGCATCACGACGCTGCACTCGGCACCGACTGCCCTTGCGATGGCAATCGCCTGGCGCTGCCCGCCGGACAAGCCGCCGACCTTGGCACGTACAGATCTCAGGGTGCGTACCTGAAGACGATCGATGGCGGCCTTTGCTCGGACCTCCATTTCAAGATCGTCGAGCGGACGCAAGAAGCGCGGCAGAAACGGCCAACCGGACTTCACCGGTTCGGCTCCCAGCGACAGGTTCGCTGCAACGTCAAGGTTCTCGCAAAGGGCCAGATCCTGATAAACAATCTGAATGCCGAGTGCACCGGCATCATGCGGATTGCTGATCACGACAGGCTCTTCATCGATGAAAAAAGCTCCCCCGTCGGAAACAAGTGCTCCGGCCAGGACTTTCATAAGCGTGGACTTGCCTGCACCATTGTCACCGACAAGTGCCATGACCTCGCCGCGCGCGACTTCGAAATCAACGCCCTTCAGGGCATGAACGCCTCCGAAGCGTTTCTCGATGCCGGCAACGCGCAAGTGAGGGGGCGGGGCCGATGGCCCCACCTGCTGGTTGTTTTCCAGAGACATGGATTGTCCGATTACTTGCAGAAAGCGGTTGCCGCGGCTTCACCCTGGCAAACCATTTCCTTGGTGATGGACGGATCGTTTTCGATGACGTAGGCAACACCATCGGCACCGAGGGCCGAGTATGAACCGACAGGCACGTAAGCGACCTCTGCACCCACACCGTTCTTGACTTTCTGCGGTGCCAGATCAGAAAAATCTTCACCGTTTACAAGCCGGACAGTTACCTGGGCCGCCGCCTTCGCCATATCGGCCAGCGGACGCCAGCCACATTGTGTCTGCTTTCCAAGCAGCATCAGCTGCTGCGCCTGCACGGTACAGTCCAGACCGGACACCGGCATCGTCCCGGCCATGCCCTGCTCTTCAAGAGCAGCGATTGCCGCACCGGCATTGCCGTCATTTGATGACACGACGCCCTGGACATTGTTGCTGAGCTGGGTCAGGGCCTGGTCCATCGACCGCCTTGCAATTGCCGGATCCCAGCCCTGTGTCCAGTTTTCGTAACCCATGACCCGCTTTCCGGAATCGAACAGCGGCTGAAGCGCCCGAAGCTGCCCGTTATGAATGACCGCGGCATTCGGGTCGGTCGGCGATCCCTTGAGCATCACAAGCGTGTCGCCGTCCTTGGTGTTTTCGATGACATGACTCGCCTGATCGAAGCCCATGCCTTCCAGGTCAGCCTGCACCCAGAATGTTGTGTTCGCCGAATTGATCATCCGGTCATAGGCGATGGTCGGGACGTCTTCTTCGGCGGCCATATCCGCAATCACCGCCGAACTTTCACCGTCGATCGGTATGACAACAAGGACCTTTGCCCCCTGCGTCAGGGCCTGTTCCGCCTGTCTCTGCTGCACAGACGTATCATTGTTGGCATTGAAGACCTCGACCTTCACACCCGGTGCGATTTCCTTCATGGTCGACACAAATGCCGCTGCATCCTGCTGTTCCCAGCGTGGATTCACGTTCTCGGGCAGCAGCAGTGCCACCATGTCTTCCGCGGCCGCTGCACCAACACCCAAAAGTGTGGCCAACGCGGTGCCCGCTATCAATAAGCCTTTCTTACTGCTGGGAAACATCATATCCTCCTCGTCGATGTTTCGGCGCAAATTGCGCCGGATCTTCTGGTGGAAATCCTTCGATTGAACGATCGATTCGGCGGGACGAGAATGGTTCCAAGCAAGCTCGAACCGCCGGCCACTAGCCTGTCCACCAACAGGCGTGAAATCCTGCTGCCAAATCAATGACAGCCCAAAAACTACTTTCCTTCGCTTTCGTCAGCCGTGAATTGAGCCAACCGCTCGCGCGTTCCTTCGAGATGCTCCTTCATGGCAGCTTCGGCTGCATCCGCGTCCTGTGCCTCGATGGCGGCAAGCACTTTCTGATGAAGCGGTATGGAGCGTTTGTTGTCCCGTGGATCCGCGTTGGTCAGCCGGATCGAACTCAGTAGCGCTGAAAAGATTACGCCTTCCATCGCCATCAGAACTTCGTTGTTTGCCGCGCGAAGAACGGCCCGGTGAAACAGTGCATCCGCCACCACGTAGTCCTGAATTTCCTCCGCGTTCTCCATCTTGCGCTGTGCCGCGCGGATTTCGTCGATCTGGTCCTTGGTCGCCGATTTTGCAGCCCATGCCGCTGCGCTGGGTTCGAAAACCTGGCGAACCTCAAGCAGTTGGTTCAAAAACCCCGGTCTTGGTTCGACGCTGAGGTGCCAGGCCAGGACGTCGTCATCGAGAAGGCTCCAACTGGCGCGCCGGCGAACCCTGGTTCCGCTGCCACGTCTTACTTCCAATAATCCCTTGGCAACCAGCAGTTTGACTGCCTCGCGGACGACGGATTTGGACACACCGAAGCGCTCGCAAAGCTTGTTTTCGTCGTCGATCAGGGCGCCTTCACGAACCACACCGCCGACAATGCGGCGTCCGAGTTCACGGCACACCTGTGTTGCAAGTGAAGGCGCAACACCGGCGACGTCTTTCAAATCGTAGTAGAGCAGTTCAGACATGCGATGATACTAAACATCAGATGTTTCAATTGTCCAGATGTTTTTGCACCTCACCAACTCGACACACCTGAAGCGCCTGATTTGCCGTGTTGAATCGGCCCTGAAAGTGCCTTGAGTGTTGCCGTGGCCAAAGAAGAAAGCGCAAAGCGGGCACGCAGCCAATTGCGCCCGCAATGTCGCCTGCGGTCTTGTTCAGGCGACCCGAATTCCGCTTTTGTGCGGGCTATCTGGATGGCGATGCCTGCCGTAACCGGATGTCCACCAAACGCTCGGTGCGGATGATCAGGCTGCAATCTCCACTTTGATTTCACCGATTGCGCCAAGAAATTCAGCGACTTCCTGCAGCGTATTGTAGTGACACAGGGAAACGCGGACGCAGTCTGCAAGGTCCAGGGGCGCAAGCACATTGCCGCTATAGTGATCAGCCTTGCGTGTATGTGTCCGGATACCTTGCCGATTGAGCGCTTCGACCACATCAGGAGATGACATGCCCTCCACTGCGATTGATACCAATCCTTCGCGCGAGGGATTGTCGGCACCGGCGATGATTTTCACATGGGCCATGTCCCGCAGTCCGGGCAAATTGCCCGTGCCATTGATCATGGCATCGACCAGATGCGCTTCGTAGGCATGGATCGCGCGGCCGGCTGCCTCGATTTTCTCCCGGCGCCCGGTTTCCGGCGATGTTTCACCGCCAAGCCATTCGAAATAACTCACCACATCGGAAACGGTCGCATAGGCGCCTGCGTCACGGGTTCCGAATTCCCATCCGGTCACGGGTGCGTTGATGAGCATATCGTGTGGCAGAATGCTCAACTTGTCGGAAGCCCAGGCAATTCCGTAGCCGTGGCGTGAGAAAACCTTGTAAGGGGATATCGCGTAGCCATCGACGTCGTAGCTGTCCAGGTCGATCTGTCCGTGGGCGGCATGCTGGATGCCATCCACGATGATGAGGCAATCCGGGGCAACGCGGCGGATGGTTTTCGAAATCGCGGCAACATCCATTGCCATTCCGGTCACCGGAGAGGCATGCAGAATGGTCGCAACAGCCACATCCGGCGTCAGGAGCGCAGCGTAAGCCTCCGCCGTCACCAGGCCCGTCTCGTTGTCATGCGGAACATTTTCGTAGTTGAGTCCCGAGATCTCGGCCCAACGCCGCGCAGCACTGCGGGTTGCCGGATGCTCGATCGACGAACCGATGACCCTGGATTTTCCTGGTGCATTCACACAGGCTGTTCTTATCAGGCGGAACAGCAATTCCGTACCGCTCTCGCCGGCAAAGAACTGCCCGGAGGACGCGTTCATGAAAACCGCTAGATCCGCCTTGGCCTTGTCGATGGCAGTCTGGCCCGCCTGCCCGGCAGAATTGATCCTGCCGGGATTGTCCGGGAGCGATGCATAAAAGGACGATGTGTCGGCAACGGATTTCAGCGTCAACGCTCCACCGGCATTTTCAAAGAAAATGCGCGGGCCCTGAAACGGGCAGCTGTCGACATGGGCAAAGCGGTCCCTGATCGCATCAATCAGGGCGGGGTTATTCTCTATCATTGTCAAGGTCCTGAAAGTCCTGGAGCCCTTTTGAAGAAAGCGGTGTCGGCTGACCCGAGCTGGGACCATGGACGACCGGGAAATTTTCAAGGCATCCGAGCGCCGGATGACGCCGGGATGCCTTGTTGCAAAACCTCAGTGAAGCAGTTCAGCCGGAAGGTTCTGGTAGCAGACCGGTCTCAGCCAGCGACGGATGGCCATTGTGCCGACCGACGTCGCTCCAAAATTGGTCGACGCCGGGTAGGGTCCACCGTGCACCATGGTGTCGGCGACCTCGACTCCCGTCGGGAACCCATTCGCAAGGACACGCCCGGCACGCCGTTCCAGAATTGGCAGAAGCGTTTTCGCCAATGCGTTATCATTTGCCTCCAGATGCAGGGTTGCTGTCAGCTGGCCGTCAAAACAGGCCGCAACGGATCTCATCTCGTCATCGTCAGCGACGGTAACGATCAGCCCCACCGGCCCAAAGACCTCTTCCTGAAGAGCATGATTTTCCAGGAAAACCCCGGCATTCGTCCTGTAAACGGAGGGTGTCGCAGCCTGCGACTCGCTTTGCGTCTTCAGCAGCGTTTCAACGCCTTCGGTTTTGGCGAGACGGTCCTGGCCGGAACGGCAGGCGGCTGCGATCCCTCCGGTCAACATGGTCTGCGCACCAACACCCTGCAGTGCTTTCACGGCAGCGTCAGCAAAACGGTCAACATCTTCGCCCTCGCGAACGACCACAATGCCGGGATTGGTGCAGAACTGGCCTACGCCCATCGTCAGCGAACCGGCCCAGCCCTCACCGATTGCCTCGGCTCGCTGTTCCATCGCCGATGGCAGCAGGAACACAGGATTGACGCTGCCCAGCTCGCCGAAAAACGGAATCGGCTCGGCGCGCGCCGCGCACAAGTCAAAGAGCGCCCGGCCGCCACGCAACGACCCGGTGAAACCGACCGCCCTGACAAGAGGATGCTGGACCAGTTGCTGCCCGAGTTCATGGGTCGTCCCTTGAAGAAAGCCGAACGTCCCTGCCGGCATTCCGCATGCCTTGACCGCTGCGTCGATTGCCTGGGCAACGATTTCACCGGTCCCCGGATGAGCCGGGTGTCCCTTGACCACAACCGGACAGCCGGCCGCAAGTGCAGAAGCGGTGTCGCCACCGGCCGTCGAAAAGGCCAGCGGGAAGTTGGACGCACCAAAGACGGCGACGGGGCCGATCGGCCGCTGAACAAGAAAGAGTTCCGGACGCGGCAGCGGCGCCCGATCAGGCAGCGCCTCATCGTGGCGCTTGTCCAGATAATCCCCTTTCAGGATCGTTTCCGCGAACAGGCGCAACTGCCCTGCCGTGCGTCCACGCTCCCCTTCAAGACGGGCTGCCGGGAGGGCGGTTTCCCGGCTCCCGACATCAGTGAGTTCAGCGCCCCGCGCTTCTATTTCGTCGGCGATCTTGTGCAGCAGGGCAGCACGTTGTTCATCACTCGTGCTGCCGAACACTTCGACCGCTTTTTCGGCAGCTTCGCAGGCACGATCCACATCGGAGACCGACGCTTCCGAAAAAACGCTGGAAGGCCCTTCGGCAGGCTGTGACTGGAACGTGGTTTCGCCTGAAACCCACTCACCATTGACAAGGTTCTTACCCGTTAACATCAAATTCGTCCTTCAAATGAGTTTGCGTTTTGCCAGGTTCCGCATGAAAGCGCTGGTTCCGAATGTCCATTCCGGGCATTCAGTCGACAGTCGTACGGTGTTCCTGAGTGTTCCAAGTTCTGCGCACGATATTTCGACGATATCGCCGAGCTTGTGCGTAAAGCCTTCGCCCGGGGCATTGCGATCCTCAGTCGGCGCGAACAGCGTGCCAAGAAACAGGAAGAATCCATCCGGATACTGATGATGGCGGCCACGCGTCTGCGCCACAAGGTCTTCCGGGTCGCGGCTGATTTCGGTCATGGTCGAATGACCAACGAGCTCAAATCCATCCGGACCGGTCACTTTCAAGTCAAGTTGCAGGCGCCTGACATCATCCATCGAAAATGTCTGGTCAAACAGCCTGAGAGCCGGGCCGATGGAGGTCGATGCATTGTTGTCCTTTGCCTTGCCAAGCAGCAGTGCCGAGCGGCCTTCGACGTCACGCAGATTGACGTCGTTGCCAAGTGCGGCACCTTTGATCCGACCGGAAGCGTCGACCGCAAGTACCACCTCCGGCTCCGGATTGTTCCAGTTCGAAATCGGATGCAATCCGACGGAAGCTCCCCAGCCGACGGCCGACATGGGCTGGGACTTGGTGAAGACTTCTGCGTCCGGTCCAATTCCCACTTCGAGATATTGGGACCACATATCCTCTTCGATCAGGGCATCCTTCAGCTGCGTCGCTTTTTCTGAACCGGGAACGACGGAACGAAGGCTGTCGCCCAAAATCGACTTGCAGCGCAGACGAATCTGTTCGGCTTTCCCGGGGTCTCCCTGCGCTTTTTCCTCAATCACACGTTCCAGCATCGAAAACGCAAAGGTTACACCGCACGCCTTGACGGCCTGCAGGTCCGGCGGCGCCAGGAACCGGGGGCGGTCCGGATCCGGATGTTCCATCGAGTTGGCCTCAATCTCCGCAAGCGATCCCACGGGTACACCTTCGGCCCCGGACAGCCACGCCGACGGGTCATCGAGTTCGAGCAGATCCCTCACAGTTGGAACGGCGGCACAGGTGACATCGACAGCAGTGTCTCCACGCAGCGTACAAACGGACGGTCCCGAAAGATCCGGACGCCAGACCCGAAACACGAAGACCCCTTCGCTCGGGAGATTCAACAGGGATGTCATGATGCTATCGTGTCCACTTCTTCTGGATTGCCAGCGCCGTCCGCCCAACGCCCCAGTGCTTCGTTCAAAGGGCTGTTTTCGGCGCTCAAGTCAGCGAGAATACTCAAATGATGGGCTCCCCGCACTATCAGATGTCCCGATCCGGCGTTTTCAGCCATGACGCGGAACTGTCTTTTGAATTCATCCGTTTCATCGCCGCCGACAACACACAAGAGCGGAACGTCCAAACTGGCGCCGACGAGACTTCTGCCAACAATTTCTGCCTCCGAGAGGCTGATCTCATCCTGCAAAAAAGACTTGGCAACCGGGACCAGATCGTAGACGCCGCTGACCGCAATCACACCTGACAAGCGATTTGCGATATCGCTCTTCATGGCCGCGCTGATCGCGAGGTGCGCTCCAGCCGAGTGCCCAACGAGCAGAAGCCTTGTCTCGTCCGGATACAAATTTGCAATGGTACGTGTCGCGGCAATCGAATCCGACACCAGTTCGTCAAGTCTGAACTCCGGCATCAGCCGGTACTCCACGTTCACGCATGCGGTTCCAAGCGAAGACAGGCCCGGCAAGACGCAACGATGTTCCTCCGCGCTCAATGCACGCCAGTACCCGCCGTGTATGAACACCGGCACGATCTGCGACCGAGGACCCTCGAACCTGGTTGTCTCGAACCATTGCCGGGCGTGCCCGCCATAGGCAACACGTTCGAAAGACACCGCCTGACCGACCTTCCGGCTGGCCTTGTTCCGCCAGTCAAGCCAGGTCGCAAAATCCGGAAGCACGTCAGAGAACCTGAACTGACAATCCCAAGTTTCCCGATCGTCAGACCGCTTCAATTCAGTTCCTCCGGCAACTTGCAGCAAAGGCCCAACCGAAAAATTTGCTGTGCGCAGAACAATGCAGGTTACCTCTTGAATGTTGCCTCGCGAGCAATGCAGGCGAAAATCCGTTGTTGCGTTCCGGCGCCAACGCTGATGCCGTTTCGAATGGGTTGGAAGAAACCAGAAAGCTGGCTGCAGTCCCGGGAAGGGAATGAATGTGGCCGACAATACTCGTGGGGAACAAAAACGTGTTTCCTGCCCGCCTGGAGCCTGATCCCGATTTATTCCACGGGCAGCACAATAGGTCTGCTTGCCGCGATATACTCATTCCAACCGAAAGTACCAATCACATTCCTGATTTCGTTTCCCGAATTCGGAGAGACGCAATGTTTAGGACAGCCTGACAGGCCGTTCAAGCAGTGCAAAGAAATTTGCAATGCCGGACGTTTGCGCCCGAAAGACGTGCCTTGATGCTGTTCGAAACGGCAATTGTCTGTTTCGACAGGTAACAGATCCCGATCGAGCGACCCGGTCGCCGATACTGGCACTGTCAGGATCCTTGCCAATCCGTTCGACACGTCTGAACAAATGAGTTTTCAGTTCAACGATGCCCGACATCCGGGATGCCGGGCATCAGCTTCACCTGATGCTTACTTCTTCAACGAAGCAATAAAGGCATCCACTTCACCAAGGGACAGATATTCCACCTCATCCACGCCGCTGTCGGTAAACTTCCAGACAACCGCAGGCGCGGAGACATCGCCATTTGCATCGAAACGTACGTCACCGGTTGCTCCCTGATACTTGACCGTACCGCCGCCTGCGAGCGTTTCAGAAGCCTTCTTGAACCCGGCGACATCCGCCGTGACCGGTGTTCCGTCCGGATCGGTCACCTTGGCAACTGACGCTGCAATGTCCTTGCCCGAAGCGTCTTTGCCCGCTGCTTCCATGGCCAGGAGTGCAATCATTGCCGCGTCGAAACTGTTGGCAAGGCCTGGTCCGTTAGGTTCGGATCCGAACTTCTCCACATAGGTTGTCTTGAACGCATCGGCACTGGCAACGCGCGGTGATGCGGTGTCCGTGCCAAGCGCATTTCCCAGATACTGCAGACCGACATTGTCGCGAAACTCATCGGATTTCAGAGAGTTCGCCAGGATCATGTTCTGCGTTCCGCCGAGAGACAACCACTCACGCACGGCCGAGGTTCCCTCATTGGGGTAAAGGGCGAGATACAGTGCTTCGGGTTCGCCGCCGAGGGCCTTGGTCACTTCGGCCCGGTAGGAAGGTTGACCGTCGTTGACGGCGACCGAGGACGTGACCTTTATTCCTGCCGCGGCAAAATCGGCCGCGATCAACCGGGCCATGTCCTGTCCCCAGTCGTCGTTCTTGTAAAGAATGGCGATGCTCCCATAACCCTTGTCTGCAGCAACTTTCGCTCCCATGGCGGACTGAACAGCCGTTGTTGCAAACGTGCGGAACCACAACCCGTCGGTCTTGCCTTCTTCCGACAGTTTGGTGAAGGCGGTGGAAGAGGAACAACAGGACATCTGCATGACGCCGCCTGGAACGGTAACGGACGACAATATCGGCATCGACACACCGGAGGAAACCGCCCCGAGAAGCACATTGACACCTTCCAGGTCAACAAGTGCCTTGGCAGCATCGACACCGACCTTCGGGTCAACTTGCGTGTCGCGAAGCACCATCTCGATCTGGCAACCGGCTGCACCGCCCGCTTCATTGACCTGGTCCACGGCAAACTGCGCGACTTCGGCAATGGGGCGGCCCCAGTCGACCGATGTCGGCAGCGTGGCGCCGATCTTGGTCGTGCAGTCCTGCGCCTGAGCGCCAGTGCTCAGAGCTGATACTCCGGCCGCGAAGGCCGCAACGGTAAGTAACGTTTTCATGTGAACCCCTCTACTTGTGTTTTCTCCCGGTTCCGACCGGGTTGAGAAACGATCAGCCGCTCGGGAAACAGGCCCTGTGGCCTCCAGAGCAGCATGCCGACAATCACCATTCCGATCAGGACGAACTGTATCGAACCGGTGTAGAGCTGAGCTTCGACGGGTGCGAAGCGGGAGAGCGCCCATCCCGAAAATGTCCAGGCACCCCAGATGAGAAAGGCACCGGCCAGGGCGCCCCTTGTATTTCCGGCCCCGCCGACAATCAGCATGGCCCAGATCTGAAACGTGAGGATCGGAAGAACATCCTGCGGGCTGACAAACGCATAAAACGTACCGTAGAGACCACCGGCCAGACCGATGATGACGGATCCGGTCACGAATGAAATCAGACGGATGCGGTCGGGGGACTTTCCCAGGGACCGGGCCGCAGTCTCATCTTCGCGGATTGCACGAAGGAGCCGGCCGAACGGTGAGACGGTCAGTCTCTCCAGGAACACGTAAACCAGAAGCAGAACCACAAGAACACCGGCGAGAAACACGGCGTTATATGTGAACCCGTCGCCGAGAACGTCTCTCAAGGGACGTTCGAAACCCCGAATGCCCTGCGCCCCTCCCGTTATGGAAGTGGCATTGCGCATGACGTTTTCGAAAGCGACCGCGACGCCGAAAGTGGCAATTGCCAGGTAATCGTGCCGCAGCCGCAAGGTCAGCTTGCCGACGATCCAGGCAAGCACGCCTGCCGCAAGCATACCGCCGAGCAATGCGAGGGGATAAAACAACCCGAATCCACCCAGGTGACCATCCTGCGCCGGCCCGCCAAGCATCAAAGTCCCGTAGGCGCCGGCTCCAAAGGAGGCAACGACACCACCATTGAAGAGGCCGGTATTGCCCCATTGCAGGTTCAGGCCGAGCACCGCGATGCCGAGAATGGATGCAACCGTGGTAAAGAAAACCAGATAGGAAATGATCCCGATCATGCCCGCGCCTCCCCGAAGAGACCGTTCGGCCGAACCAACAGAACGGCCAGGATCATCAGGAAGGGAACGGAGGGACTGTAACCGGACGGAAGCACGACCGGCGCGAGGTTTGAGGCCACGCCGACAATGAAGCCTCCAAGAACCGCACCGTAAACGCTCCCGATTCCACCAACGATGGTGGCGGCAAATATCGGCAACACCAGATCACGTCCCATCACCGGCGTTATCTGATAGCTGAGGCCATAAAACACGCCTGCAATGGCGCCCAGCGCGCCGCCGATGATCCAGACGGCGGCAACCATGCGCCTCAGATTCACGCCATGAACCTGCGCCAGGCTCGGATTTTCCGCAATCGCGCGCAATGAAAAGCCAAACGTAGTGCGCGAAAGGACAAGATACAGGCCGAACATGATGATCAGCGCGGCAAACAATACAAATACCTGGTCCGGCTTGACGAGCAGAAGCGGATCGCGTGAGAGCACCATCGCGAAAGCAATGTCACGAGAATAGAGTTCGCTCGAGAGGCCGAAAACAAGGCCTATGATGTTGCGGATGACCAATGCCATTCCGAACGAGGCGAATACCATCGATAACTCGCCGCCTTTCTGACGCACCCTGCGGAAAATCAGGCGATCGATCAGAACAGCCGTGAAACCGGTCACAGCCATCGAAATCAGAATGGACACGGCAAGAGCCCCGGTGATGGAAAGCGGTCCGAATTTGGTCGACAAGACCGGAAGCACGCTTTCAAAAAGCTTGTCGAACACCAGGGCACAATAGGCTCCAATGGACAGAAGTTCGGCATGCGAGAAATTGGCAAATCGCAGAATGTGCATCACCATGGTCAGGCCAATGGCTCCGAGCGACAGGAAGGATCCGACCAGAATACCATCGACAAGATGCTGGATCATGCCGCCCCCTTCCGTTCGCCGCCAAGGTAGATCCTTCCAAGCGCCGGGTTCTCGAGGAGCTCATCCGCCGGACCGTCAATCTGGTTTCGGCCTTCCGCCAGCACGTAACAATGGTCGGCACGCTTCAGCGCCTGTTTCACGTTCTGCTCCACCAGAAGCACCGAGACACCCTGTCGCGTCAGTTCCTTGACGTGATCGAGCACTTCTTCGGCTGCCTTCGGGGACAGACCCGCAGAAGGTTCGTCCATCAGGATCAAGCGCGGCTCGACGGCAAGTGCCAGGGCGACTGCCAGAAACTGACGCTGTCCTCCCGAAAGAGATCCTGCCTTGCTGCGCCTCTTTTCCTTCAGGACGGGAAACTGTTGGAACAGAGCTGCCAGACGCTCCGAGGGATTGCTGTGCAGCTTCAAAACGAGGTCGAGATTTTGCTGGATGGTGAGCGTTCGGAAGACATTGTCTGTCTGCGGCACATAAGCGATGCCGGCGCGTGTCATCCGATCCGGCGAGATCCCCGTGATATTGCCGCCGTCGAGCGTAACCTTTCCCTCTGTTACCTTCAGCAGTCCGGCGACTGCCTTGATCAGCGTCGATTTGCCGGCTCCATTCGGCCCGATGATGACCGTCAACTCTCCATACCGCGCCGTCAACGACACCCCGCGCAGGATTGGAAGGTCCTTCACGTACCCGGCTGTCAAAGTATCTATCTGCAGAAGAGCGTCAGGCATCCAGCGGCGCTCCCAGATAGGCGTCCAGGAGGATCGGATTGGACTGCGCTTCCACAGATGTGCCCTCAAACACCACCTGCCCCTCCGCCATGGCAATTACCGGGTCGCAGTGACGCATCACAAAGTCCATGTCGTGTTCGATAATGAGGAAGGTCTTGCCGTTTCGGTTCAGCTCCTCGATCTTTTCGATCAATATCTCGGTCAGGGCCGGATTTACGCCCGCAGCAGGCTCATCCAGCAGGATCAGCCTGGGATCGCCCATGAGAACGCGCGCCAGCTCCAAAAGCTTCATCTGGCCGCCCGATATCTTCGCCGCCGGCTGGTCTGCAACGTGGCGAAGTGTCAGGAAATCCAGCACTTCAAAAGCTCTTTTTCGGATTGCCTCTTCCTGATCGCGAATGCGGCCTTTGCCCAAAACGGCTCCCAGGAGCGTCTCGCCCGCCTGGTCCATGGGCGCGAGCATGACATTTTCCAGAACGCTCATGCGTCCGAACGGTCGAGGAATCTGGAACGTGCGTCCGAGGCCGAGGGCAAAACGCTCGTCCGGGGTCAGTCTGGATACGTTCGTGCCGAGAAAATCAACCGATCCGCCGGTCGGTGAAAGCTCGCCCGCAATCACATTGAAAAGGGTCGATTTACCCGCGCCATTGGGTCCGATCAGACCGGTGATCGAACCCTCCCGGATCGTCAACGAGACGTCGTCAACCGCCTTGAAGTCACCAAAAGACCGGCTGACGCCGTTCAGCGTGAGGATAGCGTTATCCATTGGCGGCTCCCAGAACCGCGTCGTCCGGACGGGTATTGAGATTATACTTCATGATCCGACCATGCCGGCCGTTGCGGTCGCGTTCCAGAGCGAAAACCGGCCCCTGCGGACCTGGAGCAGCTTCCAGGAACCCGGTTATCTTGGCTAGATCACCCTCATCCAGTTCGAAACGAAACACTTCCAGCGTCTTCGGCAGATGCCTGGCATATCTTGCCCCGACAATCGCCGCTGCCACCTGTGGCTGCTGCAGCACCCAGCGGGTCGCGACGGAACTCAGCGTGACGCCGTGCCTAATCCCTATCTGCTCCAGAAGGCGGAGCAAGGCCTGAAACGTTGACCAGGGTCCGAACTCATCAATGATCAGGCGGTATTTGACGAGGGATCTGTTTTCAAATTCAAAGCCGGGATCAGGTTTGCCCAGCCAGTTTTCCGTCAGGAACCCGCCGGCCAGCGTTCCGTAACACAAAAGCCTGATGTCATGATCCGAGCACCAGGGAACCAGCGTTATTGCAGGACGCCTGTCCAGCAATGAATACTGGACCTGGGTCGATACCAGCTCGACACCGGCACCCAGAAATGGTGCCGTTTCCGAAACATCCCAGTTGGTCACACCCAGATGAGCGATCTTTCCCTTTTCCTGACATCGCCTCAAGACCTCCATCGCCTGCACCGGCGATCCGATCCTGCTGTCCCACCAATAGAATTGGACAAGATGCAGGCGTTCGATCTTAAGCCTTTTCAACGACCGGTCGACAATCGCCTCAACTTCGTCCGCGGCAAGTGTGTCCAGCCGCTCAAGGTCGGGAACCAGTTTGGTATGAACCTGAACCCGGTCGGAAATGTCTGATCCGCGTCGACGGCGAAGGTCGGCGATAAAGGTGCCGATCATTTCTTCCACGCCCGTATAGATGTCGGCACAATCAAACGCGGTTATGCCCGCATCGACAAAGGCTTCCATATCCGCGATTGCCGAGGCAGCTTCCACGGGGCCATGGTCGCCAGCGAGTTGCCAGCCACCCTTGATGACCCTCGAAATTGCATAATCAGGGCAGAGTTCGGCAGTTTCAACGGTCATTCCACCTCTTCCTTCCGCCAATAGGGTTTGCTGCGCGCGTCGGGCAGGCCAGTGGTTTCGGCATGAGTAAACCAACGCTTTCCAGCCCGGGAAATGCGGAACCGCCCCCCGCAATGGGGATCCGGGCACGCGATCTCCGCGTCTGTCGTCATCCAGTCGCTCGCGCTCGTCTCCCTCTGCTTGGCCGGCAGAAAAGGAAGAACCGCAGCCATGGCGTACATGGAGACCCGCTGACCTTCCGCGAAAACCAGAGCCTCTCCCTCGACAGCGAAGCTTTCGCCTTCAATATGCCGGCAGACCGGCGTCCGCCCGTCGAGCACCGTTTCTACCTTCAGGTCATAAAGCCAGAACCCATTCTCACCATCGGACTGGCCTTCGTCTTTCCGGTCATCGCATTCGTCTACCACCGCACTCACCACTTTTTTGACCAAAAACCTTGCGTGTGATCTGTGATATTTTATACCATGTCACAAAATATGGTTGTCAAGGCAAGAAACCCGCCAAAGACCGAAGGAACAGGGATGAGCCAGCCGAAAATCGCCCGTATCGATCAGTCGAAGCTTCGCGAAAGCGCATATGATGCACTTCACGAAGCCTTTACGCGCGGCGCTTTTGCCCCGGGCGAGACCGTCAGTCTCCGGACCCTTGCGGATCAACTCGGTACATCGATGACACCCGTGCGTGAAGCCGTGCGCCGGCTTGTTGCAGAGGGTGCGCTGGTCGACACGCCAAGCCGCACGCTGGAAGTACCACCCTTGGATGCGGACCGGATGCGCGAATTGAAATCGGCACGCCTGGCCCTTGAGGCCCTGCTTCTCGAAGAGGCGATGGATCGTATCGACAAGGACGTCATCACCGGTCTGGAAAAGATCATTTCGGCCCCCCGTTCCGAAACAGGAACACCGGATCTCAAGCAGAATTACGACTTCCACTTCACCCTCTACAGGCAGTCCCGGTCCAGGGTAATTCTTCCCCTGGTGGAAGCCCTTTGGCTGCAATACGGAGCTTTCCTGAACCTGGTGGTTCGCGAACAGGCAGCCGGCGAAATTCCCGAACACATTCATCATGAGGAGATTATTGCCGCGTTGCGCGACAACGACCGCAAATCGGCGCAGCGATCCCTCGCCCTCGACATCGAGCGAAGCTTCAAGCTTTTGCTGCCTGAAAGCTGAAGGACACTTCATGACAGCTGCGCCACCGCGCTACGCACTCACCGACGGGCTGGAAATCAGCCGCATCGTTACAGGACTCTGGCAAGTTGCCGATATTGAAAAGACCGGCAGCCTTCTGGACCCTGAAAGCGCTGCGGATTCTCTTCAGACCTATGTTGACGCCGGTTTTTCGACATTCGACATGGCCGATCATTACGGCAGCGCCGAAATCATATCCGGACAGTTGCTTGCGCGATATCGCGACGGGGTGTCTCCGCAGGCCTGTACCAAGTGGTGTCCTGAACCGGGACCCATGACGGCCGAAGTCGTCCGCGCAGGTGTACAGGAACGACTTGACCGCCTGGGCACCGACCGTATCGATCTGCTGCAGTTCCACTGGTGGAGCTTTGAGCACCCTGCATGGCTGGACGCGCTGCACGAAATGGCGCTCCTCAAGGAGCAGGGTCTGATCAAGGCGCTGGGTGTAACCAATTTCGATGCTGCGCATCTAAGACTCGCATTGTCCGACGGCATCCCTCTGGTGACAAACCAGGTGTCATTCTCGATGATCGACCGCCGAGCCCTGGGACCGCTGAGCGAGGTCTGCGCTGCTTCTGGCGTCAGACTACTGGCCTATGGAACGCTTTGCGGCGGCTTCCTCTCTGACCGCTGGCTCGCCAAGCCGGAACCGGACAACATCCCGGACTGGTCGAAAATGAAATACAAGCGTTTTATCGACGCTGCCGGCGGCTGGAACGGTTTCCAGACCATTCTGACCGCAGCCAACGAGGTTGCACAAAAGCATCGCGTTTCGATCGCCAATATCGCGACACGCTGGACCCTGGAACAGCAGGCCGTTGCCGGTGTCATCGTCGGCGCACGCATCGGCGAGAGCGACCACATTTCCGATAATGCGAAACTGTTTTCCTTCGCACTCGATGAGGACGACCAGGACAGGCTTGCCCGAGCCTTTTGCGAAACCAAAGCAGTTCCCGGCGACTGTGGGGACGAGTATCGTCGGCCGCCGTTCCTGACCGCATCGGGCGACCTGAGCCATCATCTGGCTGAAATGCCGCTGGCGCACTCGGCGGCTGACGCCACTCACCGACCCGATGCAAAGCAGGTGTTGACGGGATCCGACTGGGAAGAGATCGCCGGGTACTGCCGTGCGCACAAGATCGGCAACCGGATCCTTGTTTCGGGGACGACCGCGGTCGCGGGACTAGCGCGCGCCGTTGCCCCGGGTGATGCTGCGGCGCAGACAACCTACATTCTGGACAAAATTCTTGCCGCGCTCACTGCCCTGGGAGCAAGCGCGAACGACGTCGTGCGCACACGGATCTACATCGTCGACGAAAATGACGTGCTGGAAATTTCAAGAGCCCATGGACGCGTTTTTGCCGACATCAAACCCGCAAACACGCTTGTTGTCGTCGCGGGTCTCATTGGCGACCACAAGGTGGAAATCGAGGCGGAAGCGCTGCTGAAGGACCCGCTGGGACATGAGCCGGATCGGCACGGAGCAGCTTGAAACAAACTGCCCCTCATGACCGTAGCCGATCTTCAAGCGTTTTGAAGGCCAGACGCTCAGAATCACGCGGCGTCTTTGGCGTTCCCCATGCCGGACAGGACCTGCAAGGCAATCTGACGATTCACGCCGCCCATTATGCAAGCCTCATCCAGTTTGGCGAGTATTTTTGCGGTTAGCGGGCACGCTCCGCGTTTTTTCAACGCCGCAGCCAACTCGGCCCAGAGCGCACCGCTTTCCTCAAATGTCGCCTGGACCAGAGCATCGGTTCTGTCCGTTTCGCCCAGACCGCAGATCAGCCTCAGCGCAGCCCGCCGTGTGCCGCGATCTGCGGAATGCAGCATGCCCGGGACTTGTGGCGGCACGATCTTCATGATCTCGAGGGTCGCGAGCGCAGCTGCTTGCGCCATGCCCGCTTCATCGGCAAGCGCGGCTTCAAGATGCGGCATCGCCAGTTCCTTCGGTGCGAATGCCAGAAGCTCCAGAAAGGTTGCCCGCGCAGGCGGATGGTTTTCGGGTGGCTGGCTTGCCAGCCGGCTCCAATCCGATGCTTCAATGGCAACGCCTTTGGTACATCGGAGCAGGAATGCCCGAAGTGCAACTGCCCGCAATTCATCATCCCGTGCGCTCAATGCTTCCAGGAGTACAGGGGTAAACGCGGAGTGGACCTGCTCTCCGATCAGCCTGACGGCAATCCGGCGAATGTCCAGGGCCGTGTTCGGGGCAACATCAGGACGAACCCGCTTTTTTTTCAACGTCGATTGAGCCAGCTCTAGGAATTTCAGATCCTCCTCCGAGAGGTCGATCTTCTCTTCCTGAAACTCAGCCTGTTCAACATCCCCCTGCAGGATCGCTGAGAGTGTGCTCTGAGGGAACGCCACCACGTCGGCACCGTCTTCTTCAAGAGCGTCGACAGACGCTTCGGCTTCGGTTTCCGGCGGCAGATCATGGTCCGTGTCCCCGGTCGGCGTCACCTCTTCAGGATTGCGATAGTCGCTCAGTTTCACAGGCTCCCCGGAAGTTTCCTGCGGAACGATGTTGCCTTCACGATCCAGAACAATTCTGTTTTTGTTGCCGCCGTCATCGTCTCTCGCACGCGCCCCGAATTGCTTTGCCTCTTCCTGGCCGCTGTTTTTTCCTTTTCTTTTGCTTCCTCTTCTTCCGACGCCAAACCCCCGCGAGCTGCCAGCAACAGGACGGCTGCAGCATTGTCGGCAACTTCACCAATTCCGCGCGACAATGCGGCAAGAGACACCAGCGCCGAAAGCCGAACCATCTGGCTACCGGAGGTAATGCCGTCGGTCAAATGTTCCAGTACCTCGGGATTTTCAAATCTCGAAAACGCGGTGAGAACAGCTCGTTGGATATCCGGCTCGGGACTATGGGTCTTGATTTCCATGAGCAGTTCGAAGGCCTCGTCGCTTCCGCTTTCTGCCAGGATCTCGACAAGTGCAGCAACGAAGTCCTCCGATTCATGCCTCAGCTTGAGCTTCGCGTGACCGACAAGTCTGCCGATCTGGGCAGCGGTCGGACGCCGTTCGCTCAAACGCCTTGCAGCGGCGAGCCTCACCTTCTTGTCCTCATCGGAAATGGCCAGCTGAATCAGGTTGTCTGTTGCGATTGTCGGAGATCTTGCGGCTGCGAACGCACGGATATTCCCTGACTGGTCCTCGATCAAACGGGCATCGAACAACGGTGCCTTGCGCTCCAGCATCGTTTCGAACGCAGCCAGGCGCACGCTTGCCACCTTGTCCTGGCTGAGCGCGTCCAGCGCCTTGATCGCCATCGAATCGCGAGACGTGCCGAGTGCGCGGGCCGCGCGCTCGCGCTGACGTTCAGAGGCACTCTGACCGGCATCGATCAGGGCAAGCAGACCCGGACGGCCAAGTCCGGCCAATGCCTCAAGGGTCTCGCGCCAAAGATCCTGTCCGAATTCGTCATTCGCTGCGGTGAGAAGAATATCCGCCGCATCCTCGATACCCAGGCGGCCGACTGTGTGTATGACTTCTTTTTGAATATCCAGCCAATCGTCCCAATCGGCGACCTCGTCTTCCCACGCGACGTCTTCTTCGCACCGATCCAGGATGAGACGCTGCAGAAGGGAACCTGCCCTATCCCGATCTTCGCGACGCAAACCACGCAGGGCCGCAATTTTGGCTTCGCCCACGGGATCATTTTCCAGGCTCCACATGAAATCCCTGCCAAGGTTTGTTTCCTCAAGCATCACAAGTGTCTGCAAGGCATCGACCCGAACATCGGGATCCTCGTTCCGCGTCGCTTCCACAAGAACGGTGCGTGCGGATGGCAGCGCCCAGGCACCGAGGGCCTTGATTGCAAGACATTGCTCGGCGGGCGTGCCTGATTGCGCGATCGTCAACAGGTTGCCCTCGACATCACTGCTGAGCACCAGTGTTTCGGAAGCTACCGGGGATTCTGGGGTCATGTAAGGAGAACCTCTACCGTATTGAATTCAGCAAAGAATAAGGCGGAAACTCACGTTCCCGCCTTGATCTTGATCAGTCTTGCGATGTGCCGTCAGGCGATGTCGCGGCGCGCGAAAGACATGGACCGGTAACTGGTCTTGTAGGGCGAGGTACCGATCTTGCGGATACGGCCAACGCCCATCTTGTAGTTGTAGTTACCGCTGATCCAGTCGACCACCCGTCCGGACAAAGCGTTCGCGGGCTGAGCAGTGTGCAGGAAATCCATGTAGAGGAGCCCCTTCTTTACAGCCGGCGTGACGATGGCGACCGCCGTGATCGCTGCCTCGGTCAATTCGATATGGCCATGCTCCATCAGCTTGGTGAACTGGAAGTCATCGCCTTCAACGCCGAGGATCGTGTCCTTCTGGACCGGAATGCGGTCAGAATACATCATCACGTAGTCGCCGTTTTCAATCCCGCGCTCCGCGGCATCATCCGGATGGATTTCCACCCAGTTTTCCGGCCAGCGCTGGACGATGTACGGACGGCGGCGATCGTCGTATCCGGACTGCCAGCGTTCGTTGATGCGTCCGGACGTGACCCACAGTTCGTCGTCCTTGGGTTTCAGCCATGCCCAGTAGTCGGAGAACAGGCTCCAGGGCGACTTCTGGATATTGCACTTGCCGGTTTGCGAGTTGAAATGCGTCAGCTTCTTGCCCAGACGATTCGCACCGGACGGACCGTCGGCCGGCAGTTTGCGCTCAGTGTCGTGCAGACGCTTGGTGCCGACCAGCGTGCCGTCGTCCTGAAGGAGGACCGGACCCTGGATGCCGTTTGTGCCGAACTCGGCCAGTTTCTCGTGAAGGGTCTTGCCTTCACGTTGAGCAACAATCTTGACATTGAAGAAGTCCTTGCGGCTGCCGCGGGAGAAGCGCGCACCTTCTTCCAGAACCTCGTTGGAGTTCTTCCAGTCAAATCCCTTGTAACCCATGGCCGTCGCCAGCTGGGCGATGATCCACCAATCCGGCCTGGCTTCACCGGGAGCATCATAGAACTTCGGATAGAGCCTTATGCGGCGCTCGCCGTTGGCACGGGTGAAATTGTCCTCGCCCCAGCCTGCTGCCGGGAACACGATGTCGGCATACCGGGCGCCGATCGGATCAACCAGATAGATATCCTGATTGACGACAACCATACCTCCGCTGTCGACGCGTCGCTTCAGGGAATCGATAATCTCCTGCTTGTCGAACGACCGGATCTGATGCGGATTTTGCACCGTCAGTTCGTTGAACTTGGCAGCAAGCGACTGCGAGCCGCACATGGACTGGATCCAGGTGTTGCCGATCACGTGCGCAAAGCGTGTGTGGCCGGACATGAGGTACCGGTCCGTATCCATTGCGCGGCGGCGACGGCCGGGCAGTTTCTCAGGCGACTTGTTGCGCGGGTACTTGCCGCCGCGCAGACCACCACGCTGGTGCCCACCGGCACGGCCGATAACCTGCCCAGGACGTCCACCGGCACCGACAATGATGCCGAGCGCGGAAATCGCCTGTGTGTTTCCGGTGTTGTTCGACCAGTAGAAGCCTTTTTCGATCATGACCGATGTCTTCGGACGTGAACCGTCTTCCTTCGGCTTCGCCATCCACTCCGCAGCGGTGTAGATCTTCTGGACGTCGATCTGAGCGATCTCGGCCGCTTGATCCGGTGCGAATTCGTCCTGGGACAGGAGCCAATCCTTCCAGTCTTCATATCCGGCGGTCTGGAATTTGCCCCAGGTGGTCCGCCATTGCCATGGCGTGTTCCGCGTGCCCTGACCGAAACCGGACGAGCTTTCCCACTTGTTGTTGACCCATTTCTGGATCCAGTCGCTGTCTTCCCAGCCGTTTTCGACGATGACACGAGCAATGGCGTTGACGACCAGAAGGTCGGTTCCGGGCTGAATGTCCAGCCACATGCCACCATTCTTTTCGGCATAGGCAATACCGCCGGTCTTGCGCGGCACCATGAAGATCGCTTTCTGACCGTTCTGAATGCCGGGCATCATCCAGTCAGTGAAGAGGATCGTCTTGGTTTCATATGGGTCGGTGCCGCAGACAAGAAGCGTTTCGGCATCGCGCCAGTCTTCGTAAGAAGGGCCGAAATTGTCGAAGCCGGCGTCGCGGAAACCCGGTGTCGACGTAACGTCGGACGGGGTGTCGTGGAACGTGAAGTTTGCGGTATTGACGCTGTTAAGAGCGTATTTCGTAATGGCGTAGGTGTTTTCCATATAGCCATAGGAGAAGGTCTTGACGCAGTAGGCGTTCTCGCCATGCGTCCTGATCACATGCTTGCCGACTTCCGCCGCGATCTCCATTGCAAAATCCCAAGTGACCGGCATCAGAACACCGAACATGCGGATCATGGGAGATTTCAGGCGGTCACGGGTCGGCGTCTGCGGATTGTAGACCTTCTGCGCAAGAGCTCCGCCGCGAATGGAGGAGTTGCCCAGGAGATTGACGTGTTCCGTATCCTTGTCCGGAATGATGATGACGTGGTGAGGTTCCCCGTCATGCAGGACAACGTTGTACTGGTTCGGTGCGACCCAGGGGCCGAGCGGATCGACCGGGAAGTCGACGCCGAACGCATTTTCATCGGCGTTTTCGCCGCCGACCTTGCCGCCCTTGACCGGCCAGCGATAGATCTTGTAACCGCATGCGACGATGCAGTAATCGCAGGCGGTCGAGATCACATCCGCATCCACCGGCGGCAGCGGGATATTCGTCTCGGGGATATAGTAGGGTGTGGACATTATCGGTCTCCTCAGCCCTTGAGATTGTCGTAGCGGCCGTAGATCAGGCCGAACATTCCAACGGCGTAGATGTCATCGCCATCCAGCTCCAGGAGAACCTGTGGCAGGCTCTGGTAGGCTTGTCCGGAAATGAAGATGCCGTGGCGTGTCAGATCGAATGTGGTCAGGTGCAGCGGGCATGGTCCGAGAACCTTGTCCTCGGACTTGTAGGTGCCCTGAAGCGGGCCACCCTGGTGGGTACAGGTGTAGTTGAACGCCACCACATCCTTGTCCGGCCCTATGCCGCCACCGGCCTCTCGACCGAGTTTGACCAGCATGGATTCCGAGTAGGCACCGTCATCGGGATAGGTAAAGTCGAGTGGCTCGTCTTCCTTCAACCCGGACAGTTTGCCGATATGTTTGCGCTCATAGGTCGACACAACGGCCGGAATCTTCGCCGAGGCCGGACCCGCTTTCAGTGCAACCATCACCGTGAAAGTTGTGATGCCTGACGTCAGCAGAAACTGACGGCGGTTCATCAGGCACCGCTTGCCGGTCTTTGCGACTTCCTTCGGGCCATTGATGGCTTCGATCAGGGCCGGATCGATCGGGGTCTGGTGTTTCGTCATAATCCGTCTCCTTAGTTCGAGGCCGCCGGAAGAACGTCGTATTCGGGAAGCTCCGGCTCCTCCATCACGATTCGTTCACCGGTGAGGCTTTCCAGGAAGGCCACCAGATCGGCTTTTTCGTCATCGTTGAGTCCGAGTGGCTTGATGAGTTCGCTCTTGGTCTTGGCGAACTCGTTCTCACCCCCGCCCTGGTTGTAGAATTCAACAACGTCTTCCAGCGTCTCGATCATGCCGTTGTGCATGTAMGGGGCCGTGTACTTTGTGTAACGCAGGGACGGAACGCGGAACTTGCCGAGATGGTTCTTGTCCTTCGCACGGAAATAGGCGCCGGGATCATCCTTGAAGGTCCGGTACATTTCTTCCGTGGAGCCTTTTGCATAGAGCTCATAGCGGAAGGTGATCTGTGCAATTTCGTCGGTTTCCCATCCGTCATAGGGCGGCACGCCGAGATTGTAGTATTTCTGGTTTGTCAGCAGCGCGCCGTTGTGACACTGCGAACAACCGGCCTTGCCGGTGAACAGCTCCAGGCCGCGTTTCTGGGCTTCATCCAGCGCAGCATCATCGCCGCGCATATAGTTGTCGAACGGCGTGTCGGTCTGAACCAGGGTACGCTCGAACGCGGCGATCGCCATCCACGCATGACCCAGACGCGGATATTCAGTTCCGAACACATCCTTGAACCGCTCGCGATACTCCGGAACAAAGGCAAGACGGGCTTCCAGCATGTCGTCTTCACCGTTGCCGGCAACTGCGCCCTTGGCAGCGGACCTGGCCTGGGCTTCGAGCGACTTGGAAGAGCCGGCCCAGAACAGGTTGCCGTAATAGGCGGAGTTGACGATGGTCTGGGAATTCCGCCAGTGAACTGTTCCGGGATATCCCAGCGAAATCTTGTCCGGGAAGTCCCAGCCGGCATCCGGCAGGTGGCAGGCCGAGCACGGCATGGCACCGTTGCCGGAAAGGCGCGGGTCAAAGAACAGCATCTTGCCGAGTTCGATTTTTTCCGGTGTCTGCGGATTGTCCGCCGGGATCGGCGGGTCCCCGAGAGGCGCCAGATCGGCGGGCCGGTCGGCAGCAATGGCTCCGGTGGCGATTGCAAGGACGGATGCCCCTGCAAGTGCCCATGCGGAGACGGTTTTCTTCATGGCTTTTGACATGATCCTGTCTCCTCAGTTTGTCGCATTTTTCCAGTCGGGAACGACTTCATATTCGTAGTCATCCTGTTCCCAGACATAGGCAGATTGGTTGTAGCTCGTACCGGACAGCGCCTTGAGGAACTCGACCAAATCGGATTTTTCACCTCGGGTCAGGCTGAGCGGTGTCAGCCGTGGATCCTTGTTCGGATCTTCACCGCCACCCTGGTTGTAGAACTCAATCACGTCCTCCAGGGTCTCCAGCATGCCGTTGTGCATGTAAGGCGAGGTATAGGTCAGCTCGCGCAACGTCGGCGTCATGAAGGAGCGTCTGGAGCCTTCCTTGTGATCGCGGACATATGCCCCAAGGTCTTCACGGACATTCATGTAGTTTTCGACACCCATGAACTTCGCGTAGCCGACATAGGTCTGATGACGCAGCGGATCGGACCAGATATCCGGATTGTTCGGAACACCGATGTTGTGCGGTTGATCGTCGGTGAAACGGTCACCGGAGTGACAGGCGGTGCAGCCGGCCTTGCCCTTGAAATTCACATAACCGCGCTTGGCGGCTTCGCTCATGTCGCCGGTATCGAAAGGAGCCCCGGAAGAGGCGATCGACTTCAGGAATTCCTGAAGTGCGGAACGCGCACCGCCGTTGGACGGCTCACCCTTGCCCGCAGCCTTGAACATTTCGACATAGACAGGATCCTGTTTCAGACGCTCCTGCATCATCCGCATGTCCATGTTCATGATGTAGTCTTCCGTGATCATTTCACGGGACACGTCGTTCAGATTTGTGCCAAGGCGCCCATCATGCATCCACGCTGCACGCTGACCGACATTGGCCAGGGTGGGTGTGTTCCGGAAACCTTCCGAACCGCTATAGGCCGTCGACAATGCTTCGCCGTCGGTAAAGGCGAGATCCGGCTGATGGCAGGACGCGCACGAGAGATTAGTGTCTCCGGACAGGCGTTCATCGTAGAACAAACGTTTGCCAAGTTCGGCCAGCTCCGGATTGACCTCCATCGGCGTGACCGGGCCCTGATCAGCGGACCAGACGGCCGTGGTGGCTAATAGCAGAGCTGCAACACTTGCAGTTAGGCGCATAGGACCCTCCGTTTTGGAGGGGAGCATTAACAATCAGACGGCCCAAGACCGGGTCGTCCTGCCTCTCCCCTGATAGGGCCAGTATTCGCCTTTCTGGAACCACGGCACTGATTGCAATCAGTTCATGCGACTTTTTTTGGATCTTGATTTTTCTTCTCAAAGTTCAGTTACTTAATTTCTAATATTCGAATATTATCAAGTTTCAATTGTCAACTTCTATTGAGCAATGTCAAACAGGCAATTGCGTTGCACTCCTATACTCCGGCCGAATTCAGATAGGGGCGATGAATGCAATCTCTGACCGGTTTGGAGGGCTGCGATTTCAATGAAACCGAACGAGCAGCGGAAAATACGTGCGGGTTGGTACACTCGTGCGGATTTCACGCCCGAAATTGCATTTGTTCCGAGCTCCGGGCTGCGTTCAATGCCGATCTTCCGAAAGGTGTGAACCGCTTCGCGCTGGCATCCGGACAGGAAATCGAACCGGAAACGCTTCCGAATTCTCCCGTCATCGGCGTTCTGACAGGTTCCGTCGGAATCGTAGCTCATCTCAGCGACGGAAGACGGACCATTACCGGTCTTTTTTTCCCGGGTGACTACATCAACCTCGCCTCGCTGAACCGGCAGCTCAACGGTGCAATTACCGCGCTGGCACCAAGTGCTGTTCAGGTTATGGAGCAGCCGGTTTTCGAAAATCTGCTGCGCCTTTCCAGCCTGACCCGCGATCATTTCATGGACCAGATGAACAGTCTTCTGTTCCAGCTTCTGGATCACAGCAATGATCTGGCAAAAAAAACACCGATTGAGCGAATTGCAGCCTTCCTTTTCGAACTCAAGAACCGGACGCTTCCGCGAAAAAGCACGCAGTTCAATACGGTGGCCATCCCTTTCGGGCGCCGGGACATTGCCGACTATCTCGGTCTCCAACCCGAAACCGTCAGCCGCGGCTTTACCACCTTGACCACTGAAGGGGTCATCAACCTGCCGGAGGCGGATCTGGTGACGATTCAGGACGTTCACCGGCTCAGACAGATCGCCAATGGCGGACGCCCGCGCAAACGCGGTGTTTGAGGAGCAGTTTCTCATGTATGACGCAAAACCCCTTGCGGCAATCAGATATGGTCACGGGCCGGAAGTCGATCCTGCGCTGGATACATTTATCGAGCAGTTGCAGTCACTTGGAGTGACCATGGCCGGATGTGTGCAACGCCAAACGCCAGATGGTGGAAGCTGCTGTCCGATTTCCCACCTGGAGGATCTTGCCAGCGGCTCGCGCATCCGTATCACGCAGCCACTGGGACCAGGTTCAACAGGCTGCCGACTGGATCCAGGGGCTCTGGCAAACGCCGCCGAAGATTTATCGCGCCAGCTGGAAAAGCAGCCGGACGTTCTGATTCTCAGCCGCTTCGGCAAAGGCGAAGCGGAAGGCAGAGGATTTCGACCCGTTATCGAACGGGCCGTCGAATTGGGAATCCCGGTCCTGACAGCAGTCAAAAAGCGTTACGAACCTGAATGGGAAGACTTCAGCGCCGACATGGCCGCAGATCTTCCAGCCGATGTGGAGCGGCTCATGGACTGGCTGTCGCCACAGTTGCCAAACCACCGGCAAAACTCGAGCACAGAACAGGCGACACGATGACCGGGCAAAGGATCTCGATGATACGCGTGGTCTTTTTGGCATTCCTGGCGCTTCTGTTGTCGCCCAATCTCGCCACCGCGCAATCCGGCAGCCCAAGCCAGGGCATCGACCAGATCAGTGATCCGACCGCAAAATTCGTCCTGGACATGTTCAGGTTCGAGCCGAACTTTGTCCGCTTGCCCGTTGGGGGCCGCGTCATCTTCAACAATTCCCGCGGCCAGCACACCGTCAAAAGCGCAACCGGGCTGATCCCGGAAGGTGTTGAAAAAATCTCCATTGCCAATACAGCGTCGGAAACGCGGACCATGGACGTTCCCGGGCTCTACGTGCTGACCTGCAAGGTTCACGGACGCTATGGAATGGTGATGCTGATTGCAGTTGGCGATCGGGAAGCCTGGCAAAATCCGCCAACCAGCTGGAAAAAATCACTTTCCGGACGAGCGGGTGAGAAGCTGGAACTTCTGGTGAAGAAATTGAACGAGGACATTCCGCGCTGATACGGACGACGGTTGCCTGCCTGAAGGCGCGCCCACCAAGCGTTTTCAGTTCCCGATTGACATGACACCGGATCGAAAATCACCATGCCCGATTCAAATTCTCCCGGAAAATCGCTCAAGGACCGGTTCGGCCGCACGGCAACCTATCTCCGTCTGTCGGTGACCGACCGATGCGACCTGCGTTGTACCTACTGCATGACGGAAGACATGACATTTCTGCCGCGAAAGGATCTTCTGTCACTGGAAGAACTCTACAGACTGACCACAATCTTCATGGAGCATGGTGTCCGAAAGATCAGGTTGACAGGTGGTGAACCGCTGGTCCGCAAGAACGTCATCAGCCTGTTTGAGAACCTGAGCCGGCATCTTGAAAACGGTGACCTTGATGAGGTTGCACTGACGACAAACGGGTCGCTCCTGTCCCGCTACGCCAAGGGTCTTGCGGAGTGCGGTGTCCGCCGCGTCAATGTTTCGCTGGATACGCTCAGCGCGGACAGGTACCGCACGATCACGCGTTGGGGGAATATCAATCGCGTATTTGCTGGACTGGATGCGGCACGTGATGCGGGTCTTCACATCAAGCTGAACGCAGTTGCCCAAAAAGGCGCATTTGAAGATGAGCTCTTTGACCTGATCCGCTTTGCGCACGATCGTGACATGGACCTGACGCTGATCGAGGAAATGCCGCTTGGAGGCGTCGCGTCGCGGCGCAGCCGCAGTTTTCTATCGCTCGCCGATCTCCGCAGGCGCCTTGAAAATCACTGGACCCTGGAACCGCTGACGGAAAGCACCGGCGGTCCGGCCAAATATGTCCGTTTGCGGGAAACGGGCGGCAAGCTCGGCTTCATAACGCCGATGTCCTGCGATTTCTGTTCCGATTGCAACCGCATACGGCTGAGCTGTACGGGCGAACTTTATACCTGCATGGGACAGGAGGGGGGGCTGTCGTTGCGCGATCAACTGCGACAGTCGGACGCTAACGAGAAAGTTGCCGAACTCGTGCGGGAGAAAGTCTTCCAAAAACCGCGCGGTCACGATTTTCATATCGACGGCGGTTCGGTCAATGGAATATCGCGCGCCATGTCGACACTCGGGGGATGAGGCGGATGCGCATAGCCATTCTCACTGTTTCGGACCGGGCCTCGCGGGGCGAATATGAAGACCGGGGCGGCCCGGCAGTCGAAGCCTGGCTCAAGCGAACGGTCTCAACGCGCATGCAGATCGACAGGTTCATCATCCCGGACGGTTTCGAAACAACACGGGATACCCTGATTGAACTCAGCGACACAAAAGCCTACGACATGATCTTGACGACCGGCGGCACCGGTCCTGCGCCGCGCGACCTGACACCAGAGGCAACCCAATCTGTTCTGGCCAAGGAACTTCCGGGATTCGGTGAACTGATGCGCAAGGCAAGTCTGGATTACGTCGCGACAGCGATCCTCTCCCGCCAAACAGCGGGAGTGCGCGGCAAGACCTTCATTCTCAATCTACCGGGCTCACCCGCCAGCATCGACGTCTGCCTGACAGCGGTCTTTGCAGCTGTTCCCTACTGTCTTGACCTGATTGGGGCGGCTTTTGTCGACACCGATCCGAATGTCCTGAAAGCACACCGGCCAGGCACATAAATCGAACGACCCGTGTTCATGTCAAAAAAGGTCGGGATGGCTACAGTCCCATGTCCGCCCGGAAGGGATAGAATTCAAGACGACTTCCCGGTTCCACCGTGGCGCAACCGGCGTTGACCGCACCCAGACCGTCAGCTTCGATGAGCGGCATCAGCCTCGCCGATCCGGCCCGGCCCGTCTTTTCCAGAAGGGGCAGACCCTCGTCGCTTGTACCAACGATGTTACAGGGGAAAAACTCATGCCTGCCGGCACGCCGTTCCCAGTGAAATGCGGCCTTCGCATGCTGAACAAGCGGGACGCGGCGGGACGCACCGGTCAGGCCATCGAGTATCGGCCGGCCAACCAGCAGAAAATCGACAAAACATGCCAACGGATTGCCCGGCAGGCCGAGATAGACGGCCTTGCCCATCCTGCCGAGTGCTATGGGTTTGCCCGGTTTGATCGCCATCCGCCAGCTCTCGATAGCTCCGCCCGCTTCAGTCAAGGCCGGTTTCAGATGATCTTCCTCGCCGACCGATACTCCCCCGGAGGTAATGATCAGGTCATGAGACGCCGCTGCTTCTTTCAGAACCCTCACGATTTCGTCGCGCGTATCGGGAACTATCCCGAAATCCGACACATCGACATTGCCTGACGACAACAGGGTTTTCAGCATCGGGCGATTGGTATCGAAGATATGACCCGGTCCCATACCGACGCCCGTATCCCTGAGTTCGTTTCCTGTCGACAAGACCGCAACCCTGATTGTCCTGACAACAGAGGCACTCCGGTAACCGCTTGCCGTCAGCAGTGCCGTGTGGCGGGCATCAAGCCGGGTGCCGCTCCGCACCAGTGTGTCGGAAGCCTTTACGTCCTCACCGACACGCCGAATGTTGTCCCCTGGCGGCACGTCGAAATCAGGTGTCACGAAACCATTGGAAACGTGCGCATGTTCCTGCATTACAACGGCGCAGGTTCCCTCGGGTGTCGGCGCTCCCGTCATGATGCGCATCGCCTCATTGTCCCGAATGCGCCCTTTCGGATTGTCACCCGCGATCCTGCGGCCGACAATCGCGAACGGGTTCTTGCCAGCACCACCGAGCGCGTATCCATCGACAGCCGAATGCTCGTGAATGGGGAGCGAAAAGAGGGAGATCGTGTCACCAGCCGTGACCCGGCCGACGGCCTCGGGCAACAATACGTTTTCCGTCTCCTGCAGAGGGGAACAAAGGTCCAGAGCCCTGGAAACGGTCTCCTCGATCGACGCCAGAGTTCGTTCAGAGTTGCCTTCGCAACAATCGGTTTGGATAAGCGTCTTCATCTTGCTGTGTCCCGAGGCAATTGTTCAAACATCCATGGATTGTACGTGAGATTACCCCGGGGCTGGCTCAAATGGCTTGATTTCAATCAACGGAATTCAATCCACCTGAGCGAAGCGGCAATGCGCGTGCAGAGGCTCTTGTTTTTCAGCGGACAAAAGAAAATGCACGATTTGCCGCCTTGTCCGGTTTGGCAAATATTGGCAAGTTGCCAGATGAAAATCTGAAAGCGCCCATGATGTTACCTGACCAACGATACGCAGTTATTCTCGAAGAAGTGAAACAGCATCCCGCCGTTTCCATCAGGTCTCTTACCGAGCGCCTGGGTGTGTCCCGGGAAACAGTGCGCAAGGATATCGAGTTTCTTGCCGGTCAGGGCAAACTGTCCCAGGTGCGCGGCGGGGCCGCTCCGGTCGTTTCGAAAGAGGCACCGATGGCAGATCGTGTGCACCGCAATTCCGAAGGAAAGGCAAAGATTGCAAGCCGGGTATCATCGATGATCCCCGAAGGTTCATCAATCATCATAGACAATGGTTCAACCACTCTCGAAGTCGCCAGAGGCCTGGTCAGACAACGCAAAGAGTTGCGAGTGGTCACCAACGATCTCAAAATTGCGGAGCTGATAGCCCCTGCCTGTTTCGACGTGGTGTTGCTCGGTGGCCGAATGGATCCTGCCGAATTGGCGACCTTCGGACTGGAAGTATTTGAAAATCTTGCGAGGTATCGCGCCGAGTTTGCAATTATCAGTGCAGGCGGGTTGAGCGCACGTGCCGGTTTTACGGACTTCTCACGGGAAGCCGCGGATCTGAGGGCACGAATGATGCAACAGGCCGAAACTGCTTTGGTCCTGGCGGACAGCTCCAAGTTTGGCGTCGTCGGCCAGATCGCCATGCCACCTCCGCCTCCCGGAACGGTCCTGATTTCAGACAAACCGCCCCCGCCGGATATCCTCGGGAAGCTGGATGAATTGCAGGTCGAGACGAGCAATATTTTGCAATAAATTGAAGGTATTTGCAAAAATTTGCCAACTGTGAAATGCTTCTCCGGGATGCAACCTCGTTGACGGAGTTATTGAAATGGTTGGAACCGGTCTTCCGGACAGGGCGCAATATGTAATCATCGGCGGTGGCATCGTCGGCTGTTCGGTTGCCTACCATCTCGCGAGGCTGGGCCACACGGACATTGTCTTGCTCGAGCAGGGCCAATTGAGCTGCGGCACGACATGGCATGCGGCCGGTCTGGTGGGTCAGCTGCGAAGCACGCCCGCCATGACCAACCTGATCCGCTATTCGACGCAGCTTTATTCCGAGCTGGAGACGGAAACCGGTCTGGCGACCGGATGGATGCAATGCGGTTCGGTGACCGTTGCACGCAGCGATGACCGAATGACAATGTTGCTGCGAACGGCAGCTGCCGCCCGCGCCCAGGGTGTCGAGGTGGAGGTCATTACTCCGGGCGAGGCAGGGGACAAATGGCCGGTGATGCAGGTTGACGACCTGAAAGGCGGGCTCTGGATGCCCGGCGACGGCAAGGCCAACCCCACCGACCTGACACAATCCCTTGCAAAGGGTGCGCGGCGGCAAGGGGCAAGGATCGTCGAAGGCGTTCAGGTGACGGATATCCTGACTGAAAACAACCAAGTTACAGGGGTGGTAACAGACCGTGGCCGGATCAAGGCGGAAGTGGTTGTCAACTGCGCCGGCCAATGGGCTCGCCGCGTGGGCCAGATGTGCAGCGCCAACGTGCCGCTCCATTCAGCCGAACACATGTATATCGTGACGGAGCAGATCGAGGGAGTGAACCCGGACCTTCCGGTGTTGCGGGATCCTGACGGATACATCTATTTCAAGGAAGAAACCGGCGGTCTCGTCATGGGGGGATTTGAGCCTGAAGCCAAGCCCTGGGGCATGAACGGCATTCCGGAGAATTTCGTCTTTCAGCTCTTGCCTGACGATTGGGATCAATTCGAAATCCTGATGGAAAATGCCCTGACCCGCGTGCCGCAGATGGCCCAGACCGGTGTCCGGGAGTTTTACAACGGTCCCGAGAGCTTTACCCCGGACAACAACTATCTGCTCGGCGAGACACCGGAGGTGAAGAACTTCTTTGTGGGAGCCGGGTTCAATTCCATGGGAATTGCAAGTGCGGGCGGTGCCGGCAGGGCGCTGGCGGAGTGGATCGTGGAAGGCGCCCCGACCATGGACCTGTTCGCCGTCGACATCCGGCGCTTTGCCGACTTCAACAACAACCCCACCTGGCTTCATGACAGGGTGAAGGAAGTGCTGGGTCTTCACTATGTGATGCCCTGGCCCAACCGGGAACTGGACAGCGCCCGGCCTTTCCGCCGATCTCCCCTTTATGACCGGCTTGCCGCAAAAAATGCCGTGTTCGGTTCGAAGATGGGTTGGGAACGTGCAAACTACTTTGCCATCGAAGAGGGCGAGAAGACCGAGTACGGGTTTGGCCGGCAGAACTGGCACGAGGCCGTCGGCGCGGAACACAAAGCGGCTCGTGAAGCGGTGGTGGTGTTTGACCAGAGCTCGTTCGCCAAGCTGCTTGTTCAGGGGAAAGATGCCTGCAGTCAGCTCAATCGGATCTGCGCGGGAAACATCGATGTTGCGACCGGACGAACGGTCTACACCGGGCTCTTGAACAATCGCGGCGGATTTGAAAGCGATCTCACGGTATTGCGCCTGAAGCTCGACGAATTCCTGGTCATCACCGGTTCTGCCCAGGCCGTGAGGGATACCGATTGGCTCCGCAGGAACTTCGAACCGGATGCACATGTATTCCTGACGGACGTGACCAGCTCCTGGTCTGTTCTGTCCCTGATGGGGCCGGCATCACGAAAGGTCCTTGCCAGGGTCACGCAATCCGATCTTTCCAACGACGCCTTTCCATTCGGCAGCGTACAAAGGATCGATCTGGGTTATGCCACGGTCCTTGCGAACAGAATGACCTATGTCGGCGAACTGGGCTGGGAGTTGATCGTACCGGTCGAATTCACGGTCGGTGTCTATGAAGACCTGATGCGGGCCGGCGAGCAACATGGCATTCGCGATGCCGGCTATTACGCACTTGAAGGATTGCGAATTGAAAAGGGGTTTCGGGCATGGAGCCGCGAGCTCACACCCGACGTTACGCCCCTGCAGGCCGGGTTGGGATTTGCTGTCGATTTCGAAAAACCATGCGGATTTATCGGCAAGGAAGCCCTCCTTACTGCCAAATCCGACCCAACGCACCTGAATACACGGATCGTACAGATGGTCCTGCAAAGCGAGCTGCCGCAACTTTGGGGTGGAGAATCAGTGCTTTGCAACGGTTCCGTGATCGGGGAGGTCCGCTCCGCAGCCTATGGTCACACACTTGGCGCGGCAGTCGCTCTGGTTCAGCTCAACGCCTCCCGGAAAGTCACGGCAGAGTATCTGGCCGAAAACCGCTGGGAAATCGATCTGGCCGGGGAAAGGCACAAGGCAAGTCCTTATCTGCGAACACCGTATGACACGCGTGGGGCGCGTCCGCGATCAAGTTAGTTTTCAAAAAAGACCAGCATTGTCAGAAGCTTTGTGACATGATTTCCTTTGCCGTCAAACCAAACAGGGTTGGCGTCAGAGGGGAACCAGGTGTTGGTGGAACATTTGCCTTGAAAGCAATCATGCATAAGCTCAGCCTATGACATGGTAGACATAATCGATTTTTCTTGTGCAGAGAACCTGCCAAACTGACCGCTTCGGGATGAAGGAGGCCTAGATTTTCCAATTCCTGAAACCTGAATCGAGGAGAACGTGATGAAATATACGAGGACCTTTTTGGCTTCCTTGGCAGCGAGTGTACTGCTGGCTGCTCCGGTGGCAGCCGAAACCGAACTGACGGTCTATACAGCCGTCGAGGCTGAAGACCTCAAGCGCTACGCGGAAAAATTCAACGAAAGCAATCCGGACATCAAGATCAACTGGGTTCGGGACTCCACTGGAATTATCACCGCGAAGCTTCTGGCTGAGCGTGATAATCCGCAAGCCGACGCGATCTGGGGACTGGCGGCAACCTCGCTGCTTCTTTTGAAATCCGAAGGCATGCTGGAGCCCTATGCACCGGCTGGCGTGGACAAACTCGACAAGAAATTCGTCGACGGCGACAATCCACCGGCCTGGGTCGGCATGGACGCTTGGGTGGCTTCTGTCTGCTACAATACAGTCGAGGCTGAAAAGGCCGGTCTCAAGCCTCCCACATCTTGGAAAGACCTGACCGATCCGATGTATGCGGGTCATGTCATCATGCCGAACCCGAATTCCTCCGGGACAGGTTTTCTTGACGTTTCCAGCTGGCTGCAGATGTTCGGCGAAGAAGGCGGCTGGGAATATATGGACGCGCTGCACGAAAACATCGCGCGTTACACACATTCCGGCTCCAAGCCGTGCAAACTTGCCGCAGCAGGTGAAATTCCGATCGGTGTTTCCTTCGCCTTCCGCGGTGCCAAGTCCAAGGCTGCCGGCGCACCGCTTGAAATCATCGTTCCGAGCGAGGGCGTAGGCTGGGACATGGAAGCTTCTGCAATCGTTGCAGGAACCGCCAACGCTGAAGCTGCACAAAAGCTTCTGGACTTTTCGGTCACCAAGGAAGCCAATGAAATGTACAATACCGGCTACGCGGTGGTTGCTTATCCGGGCGTTGCCAAGCCCGTGGAGCATTTCCCTGAAGGGCTGCTGGACGCGATGATCGATAACGACTTCGAATTCGCAGCGAACAACCGGGCCGCCATTTTGAAGGAATGGCAGTCACGCTACGACGGCAAGTCGGAAGCAAAATAACCAGACTGAGAGCGGGGGCCCGGCGCCTCCGCTTGTCTTGTTCGACATTTTCCTATCCAATTTGCCTGCCCCCGGAACGCCATGAAACATTATGACGTAAGGACTTCCGCCGTGACCCAGCCTGCCGACTCAGGAAAACTTTATCTGAGCATCGAAAATCTCTGGAAGGCCTTTGGCAGCTTCATGGCGCTCAAGGATATTTCGCTCACCATCAATGAAGGCGAATTCGTCTGTTTCCTTGGTCCATCGGGTTGCGGCAAAACAACGCTGTTACGCGCGATTGCCGGGCTCGACCTGCAAACCAAGGGTACGGTCAAACAGGCGGGCAAGGACATTTCAAATCTTCCCCCTTCCGAACGTGATTTCGGCATCGTCTTTCAGTCCTATGCCTTGTTTCCCAACCTGACGATCGAGAAGAATATTGCATTCGGCCTTGAAAACGCGGGACGCAGCAAATCTGAAATCACGGCCCGCGTCACGGAATTGCTCAATCTGGTCGGCCTTCCGGACCAGGGAAAGAAATATCCGGCACAGCTGTCCGGCGGACAACAACAGCGCATCGCCCTGGCGCGCGCAATCGCGACCAATCCCGGGCTTCTTCTTCTGGACGAACCGCTGTCCGCTCTTGATGCGAAGGTCCGTGTTCACCTGCGGCATGAAATCAAGGAATTGCAGAGAAAACTCGGTGTGACCACCGTCATGGTGACCCACGATCAGGAAGAAGCCCTGAGCATGGCGGATCGTATCGTGGTGATGAATCACGGCGTGATCGAACAGGTCGGTGCTCCGACGGAAATCTACCGCGAGCCGTCGAACCTGTTCGTTGCAGATTTCATCGGCGAAATGAACCAGATCAAATCCAGGGTCGCCGACGACGGCAGCCTGAGCATCGGTGAAAAGACCTTCGCCTGCCACGAGCACAGTTTCCGGGGCGGAGATGCGGTTGTCGCGGCAATCCGGCCGGAAGACGTCATTCCGCACGAAGTCGGCTACCAGCCGGGTGACGACAATCGCAATTGCATCGAAGTCCTGCTTCATGAAATGGAGTTTCTCGGATCGTTCTGGCGGTGCCGGCTGCAAAATGACCTATTTGGCGACACGGAGCTATTTGCCGACTTTTCGATCAATGCCGTCCGCCGCCTCGACCTTGGCGAAGGCAATAACATGGTAATCGAGCTGCCCGTGGACCGTCTGATGGCGTTTGAAAGTCCGGAGGTGCCGGCATGAGTGTTCTGGACACCACGCCCGACACGATGCCGGCGGGTCCGGAAATCAAGCCGAAACTCAGCCGCGACGACATCATCATGCGCGGGGGCATGATTGTCATTGCGCTTTACTTGCTGATCACACTGGCGTTTCCGCTTTGGGCAATGCTCTCAAAGTCGTTTTCAACGTATCAGTTTGACCTGTCCCAATACGAATTTCAGATCAGCGACGACGCGGGTGTCTTCGACGGCGCGATTTTGACGGGGACGGAACTGAATGCACGCACAAAGGTTTATGATACCTCGGACCTCGCCGGCAGTTCCGACAGCAGGTTGGGCGTCACCAAGTTTTTCCCGGATTTCAGCTTCCGGAGCCCGGTTCACTACAAGATCCGGAACAGTGTCGAGGGAGGCAGATTCCTGGTCGGCTCCAAACTGTACAACACGCTGGACTGGCTTGAATTGGACAGCAACAACTTCCGGCGCGTACAACTTCGACCAGTGAAATCCACCGGGATTTCCAACTTCGTCAGCTACTTCTCAACGCCCGCCTTGTTCAACTCGATCAAGAATTCGCTGTTGATCGCCGCGATTTCCACCGTCATCACGGTGTCGCTGGCGTTTTGGTTTGCCTACGCGCTGAACCGCAGTTGCATGCGTTTCAAAGGTGTTTTCCGTTTGATTGCGATGATGCCCATCCTGGTGCCGTCTCTTCTGCCCGGCATCGCGCTCGTCTACCTGTTCGGCAATCAGGGAATGCTGAAGGGGCTGTTGTTCGGTGCCTCGATATATGGGCCGATCGGCATCGTTATCGGATCTGTGTTTTTCACTTTCCCGCATGCGTTTCTCATCATCTCGACCGCGTTGGCGATTTCCGATTCACGCCTCTACGAAGCCGCGACATCGCTGCGGTCCACGCCCTGGCGTACCTTCTGGACCGTAACCGTACCGGGAGCGCGTTACGGCCTGATCTCGGCGACATTCGTCGTGTTCAACCTCGTGATAACCGATTTCGGTCTGCCAAAGGTGATTGGCGGTCAGTTCAACGTCCTGGCAGTGGATATCTACAAACAGGTCATTGGACAGCAGAATTTTGAAATGGGCGCCGTGGTGTCCGTCGTTCTGGTGATCCCGGCAATCCTGGCCTTTGCCATCGACCGGATCGTGCAATCGAAACAGGTTGCGCTGCTTTCGGCGCGTTCAGTCCCTTATGCGCCGTCACCCAACACCAGGACTGACCGGATCTTTCTGGTCTATTCCTCGCTGGTTGCGCTTTTCATTGTCGGCTTGCTGGCGGTCTGCCAATTTGCGGCCCTGGTCAAGTTCTGGCCCTATGATCTCAGTCTGAGCCTGAACAACTACCAGTTCGACAAGATGGATGGCGGCGGTTGGGGCTCCTACTTCAATTCCATCGAACTGGCCCTGCTGACGGCAGTCATCGGGACATCGGTTGTCTTCTTCGGAGCCTATCTTGTCGAGAAAACGAATGGCTTCCGGGTCGGCCGCTCGCTGTTCCAGATGTTTGCCATGCTGCCGATGGCCATTCCTGGCATGGTTCTGGGACTTGCCTATATCTTCTTCTTCAACAGCCCGTCCAATCCGTTGAATTTCATCTACGGCACGATGGCCATCCTGGTGATCTGCACGGTCACGCACTTCTACACGGTGTCCCACCTGACCGCCGTGACGGCGTTGAAACAGATGGACCGCGAGTTCGAAGCCGTTGCCTCGTCACTCAAGCAGCCAACCATGAAACTGTTCGCGCGCGTAACTGTGCCGGTCTGTCTACCTGCGATCCTGGACATATCCATCTATCTCTTCGTCAATGCCATGACCACCGTCTCCGCAGTGGTATTCCTCTATTCGCCAAAGACGACTCTCGCCTCGATTGCGGTCCTGAACATGGACGATGCAGGTGACATCGCTCCTGCGGCGGCGATGGGCATGATGATCTTCTATACCAATGCAGCAGCCCGGATCCTGCATCTGTTCGCTTCAAAGGGCATCCTGAAACGGACGCAGGCCTGGCGAACACGATAATCTGATATCCGGACGTTTTGGGATGCCTAACCCCTTGAAGTGGCCTCGGAAGGTACGTCGCTTTCGCAGCCCATCTTCTTGCGGGCAACACTCATGAAGTGGCGGATCACCTTAACCTCCCGTCTTTGTGCGAGATGCACGAGTGTTTCACTCATTTTCAGATCGACATCCGTCAGGCTGATCTGAACAAGCCGGTCATCATGACCGAATTCGGCCCTGGACACGAAGCCGATCCCGGCTCCCGATGCCACCACTTCGCGCACAGCCTCACGGCCTTCGGCCACGATCGCCGGTTTGAGCCTGATATGATGTTCGGCAGCGGCTTCCACCAGCTTTGCACGCGTTTTCGAGCCTTCCTCGCGAAAGATCAGCGGCAGTTTCGACAGCTCTTCGAGCGTGAGGCAGCGTTTGTCCACCGGAAGAAACCCGCGTTCGGCAAAAGCCGTGATTTCCGTGCTCCCCAGACTGAGCGTGTCCATGTCCTTGCCAGGATCGACGCTGCCGGCAATGCCGATTTCCGCGTTGTAACCGCGAAGCTCCTCGACAATTTCCTTGGTGTTTCCAACCCTCAAGGTAACGGTGACATTGGGGTATTTCTTGCGAAATTCCGTCAAGATAGTTGTCACATGATGCGCGGAGTCGGCGACGATGCGGAGTTCACCCTCGATTGCTGCGCCGGTTTCGGACATGTATTCCTCGATCTGCTGTTCAATCTCGAAATATTGCCTGGTCATTCGGAAAAGCGTTTCACCCGCTTCCGTCAGATGAACACGCTTGCGTTCTCGGTGAAACAGAAGAACGTCGTGGTCTTGCTCCAATTTGCGAACCTGCTCCGAAATGGCCGGTTGCGTATGGCAAAGCGCTTCCGCAGCGCGTGAAAACCCGCCCAGAAGAGCGACATGGTGAAAGGCTTTCAACTGACTGTGGCGCACGTCAATCCTCCGGAATTCAGTATATAGGCACAGCCTATGTTTTGATTGAAAATTGCAATTTCACATATAGATATAATTGCTGCAATGGTACTCGGGAACCACCAATCTTGGAGAGTTTCCGATGAACGCCCATAACCCACGGATTGAGCCGCCACGTCTGGGTGAACCATATCTTTTGACGCCAGGACCGCTGACGACGTCCTATGCCGTCAAGGAGGCCATGCTCGTGGATTGGGGGAGCTGGGACGGCGATTTTCGCGCGATGACCCGGGAAATGCGTGATCGCCTGATTGCTCTTCTGGGCGACGGGTCGGATGCGTTCGATTGTGTGCCGATGCAGGGATCCGGTACATTTTCGGTCGAAGCGATGCTGGCCTCGTTCATCCCGAAGGACGGCAAGGCGCTCGTGCTGGCAAACGGGGCCTATGGCCTCAGGGCTGCACAGACACTCGATTACCTGGGACGGGACTACCAGTTGCTCGACAAGGGTGACTATCTGCCTCCGCGCGGCGATGAAGTGGCCCGAATTCTCGCAACTGATCCGGCGATCAGCCATGTCGTTGCAATTCACTGCGAAACCTCTTCAGGAATATTGAACCCGGTCGAGGAAATTTCGGAGGCGGTCTATGCAGCCGGACGGAAATTGCTGGTCGACAGCATGTCCGCATTCGGCGCGATCCCCCTGGAAGCCTCGAAGATCCGCTACGAGGCAATGGTCAGTTCCGCGAACAAATGCATAGAAGGTGTTCCGGGTTTCGGATTTATTCTGGCCAGGAATTCGGAACTCGAAGCTGCGAAAGGCAACAGCCATTCGCTCAGCCTGGATGTCCATGCTCAATGGGCGCATATGAACAAGACCGGCCAGTGGCGCTTCACTCCTCCCACCCATGTCGTCGCTGCCTTCCTGGAGGCGTTGCGAGCCCATGAAGCCGAAGGTGGAGTGACCGGCCGCGGACGCCGCTATACCCGGAACCGGGATGTCATGGTCAGCGGCATGCGGGAACTCGGCTTCGAGACATTGCTCGACAATCGCTGGCTGTCGCCAATCATCGTGACCTTCTTCTGTCCGGCGGACCCGAAATTCGTTTTCAGCCGCTTTTACGAACTCATGAAAGACAAGGGTTTCATCATTTACCCGGGCAAGCTCACCATGGTGGAAAGTTTCCGGGTTGGCTGCATCGGTCAAATGGATGAACACGTAATGCGGCAAGTCGTTGTTGCTGCGAGAGATTCGCTGCGCGAGATGGATGTTGCCGCCGCCACGCCACCCGAAGCAGCTTTGCAAGAACGCGCCAAACTGGCCTCCTGAATAACAAGGAACAAACATGACAATTGAAACGAGCGTTGAAGCAAACGGGCGTGTTTACCCTGCTCCGAAGGTAGCGGCTGTTTCGATCTGCCTCGATGGTTGCGAACCGGAGTATCTTGATGTGGCGATTGCCCGGGGTCTGATGCCGACGCTGAAGCAGATGCGGGCGGAAGGCACGGACAAGCTGGCGCATTCTGTCATTCCCTCGTTCACGAACCCCAACAACCTGTCGATCGCAACGGGGCGGCCGCCGATCGTGCACGGCATCTGCGGCAATTACCTGATCGATCCGGATACGGGTGAAGAAGTGATGATGAACGACGTGCGCTTCCTGCGTGCGCCGACGCTGTTCTCCAGGTTCTACGAGGCCGGGGCCCGGGTTGCCGTGGTGACTGCCAAGGACAAGCTGCGGGCGCTCCTGGGTGCCGGACTGAAGTTCGACGAGGGCCGAGCGATCTGCTTCTCCTCGGAAAAGTCCGATCAGGCGACGCTTGCCGAAAACGGCATCGACGACGCCTCCAGGTGGCTCGGCATGGACGTGCCGGAAGTCTACTCCGCCGAACTGTCGGAATTCGTGTTCGCCGCCGGGGTGAAGCTTCTGAAGGAATTCAGGCCGGATGTGATGTACCTGTCGACCACCGACTACATTCAGCACAAGTTCGCTCCGGACCAGCAGGGCGCACTCGACTTCTATGCCATGTTCGACAGGTACCTGGCACAGCTGGACGAACTGGGCGCGGCCATCGTCGTCACCGCCGACCACGGCATGAAGCCGAAGCATCTGGCCGACGGCTCCCCCGCCGTCGTCTATGTGCAGGACCTGATGGACGACTGGCTGGGCAAGGACAGGGCCCGCGTGATCCTGCCGATCACCGACCCTTATGTCGTGCACCATGGTGCCCTTGGTTCCTTTGCCACCACCTACCTGCCGGAGGGCGCCGACCAGGCCGACATCATTGCCAGGCTGCGCGCGACCGACGGCATCACCCATGTGCTGACCAAGGAGGAAGCCATCCGGGAATTCGAGCTGCCGGGTGACAGGATCGGCGACCTGGTGATGGTCTCGGGCGAGAACATCTGCATCGGCACATCCGCGCACCGTCACGACCTGGCGGCGCTGAAGGAGCCCCTGAGAAGCCACGGCGGGCTGACCGAGCAGGTGGTCCCGTTCATCGTCAATCGCAAGATCGACCTGCCGGAGGCACCGACCTTGCGCAATTTCGACGCCTTCTTTTATGCAACCAAAGCAGCGGCCCAGTGAGATGACCATCAACGTAGAAATCCGCAACGAGGGCATGCGCATTGGCGGTGAAAAGGTGTTCACCGACGACGTCGTGCCCGTACATTACCCCTATACGGACGAGATCATCGGAACCGTACCGGCCGGAAGGGCCGGGCACGCCGCGCGCGCGTTCCAGATCGCAGCCGACTACACACCGGTTCTCACCCGCTACGAGCGCCAGCAGATCCTGTTCCGCGCCGCCGAACTGATCCGCGAGAAGCGCGACTGGCTGGCAAAATGGCTGACGCTGGAACTGGGCATCTGCCACCAGCATGCGCTCTACGAGACAGGCCGGTCGTATGACGTGTTCACCCTGGCCGGCCAGATGGCGATCCTGGATGACGGCCAGATCTTTTCCTGCGACCTGACCCCCCAGGGCAAGGACCGCAAGATCTTCACCAAGCGCGAGCCGGTGCGGGCGATATCGGCGATCACGCCGTTCAATCATCCGCTCAACATGGTCAGTCACAAGATCGCCCCGGCGATTGCCACCAACAACTGCGTTGTCTGCAAGCCGACGGAGCTGACCCCGCTGACGGCAGTCGCGCTGGCCGATATCCTCTACGAGGCCGGCCTGCCGCACGAAATGTTCCAGATCGTCACCGGCTGGCCGAAGGACATCGGTGATGAAATGATCACCAACGACAACATCGACATCATCACCTTCACCGGCGGTGTGCCGGTGGGCAAGATGATCGCCGACAAGGCCGGCTACAAGCGGACCGCGCTGGAGCTTGGTGGCAACGACCCCCTGATCATCCTCAACGATCTGTCCGATGCGGACCTGGAAAAGGCGGCGACGATTGCCGTTGCCGGAGCGACCGGGAATTCCGGCCAGCGATGCACCGCGGTCAAGCGCATCCTGGTTCAGGAAAGCGTTGCGGACCGCTTCGTTCCCAAGGTCCTGGAAAAGGCCCGGGCCATAAAGTTCGGCGACCCGATGGACCCGGACACCCAGCTTGGCTGTGTGGTCCATGCCCGGGCGGCCGAACTGTTCGAAAAACGGGTTCTGATGGCGGCCGGGGAAGGGGCCGAGATCCTTTATCATCCCGGCCGACAGGGCGCCCTGTTGCCGCCGATCGTGGTGGACAGGGTTCCACACGGCTCGGAACTGGTCATGGAAGAGACATTCGGCCCGATCGTGCCGATCGTTCGTGTTCCCGACAATGACGAGGAGGTCATGGCGATTTCCAACTCGACCGAATTCGGCCTGAGCTCGGGTGTGTGCACCAACGACCTCAACCGGGCCATCGCCTATATCAACGGCCTCAATGTCGGCACCTGCAACATCTGGGAGCAACCCGGCTACCGCATCGAGATGTCCCCCTTCGGCGGCATCAAGGACAGCGGCAATGCCGTCAAGGAAGGCGTTCTGGAAGCCATGAAGTTCTTCACAAACGTAAAGACATACTCCCTGCCCTGGCCTCGATAGACAAGGACGTTCCCCCCAAACTGCGAGGCCAACAGGGCCTCGCTCCTTTTTTTGGTGAGTTGGCAGCTGTGCAGCAAGCGCGGCGTTGAGAGGGAAAAATGACGCAACTCGTGCATACAGAGGGCGAATCCAATACATCCGATGCCCGCAAGGCCTGGCTGAAAAAAGTCCATTGGCCCGAATTCCGCTCCCCTACTGGAGCGGGACGCAGAGGCCTTTCTGCACCAATCCCTTTCCTCTCCCTGTGTTTCGACGATCGCGAAGGCCGAGGGCATCTGGATCGAAGACCTGGACGGCCGGCGCTACATGGATTTTCATGGCAATTCGGTTCACCATATCGGCTACGGTCATCCACGCCTCGTCGAAGCCATCAAGGCGCAGCTGGACCAGCTACCGTTCGCTCCGCGGAGGTTCACCAACGACCCGGCCGTCGAGTTGGCTGAAAAACTCGGCAGTATCGCGCCAGGCGAATTGAACAAGGTGCTGTTCACGACAGGTGGTTCGGATGCAAATGAAGTCGCGCTGAAAATTGCCAGGGCGGCAACAAAACGCTTCAAGACAATCAGCTTCTGGGATGCCTTCCACGGCGCAGGTCTCGGCGCAGCCAGTGTCGGCGGCGAAGCGACCTTCCGTAGTCATATTGCTGGTCCGCTTCTGCCCGGAACCGAGCATGTTGCACCCTTCGCCTGCTATCGTTGTCCCTATAACCACCCCGGTCCGGAGACCTGTGGTCTTGCATGCGCCAAAATGGTTGAATTCGTCCTGGAACGGGAAGGCGACGTTGCCGCCGTGATCGCGGAACCGATGCGCGCGGTACCCTATGTTCCCCCCGCCGGTTTCTGGCAGGCAGTGCGCGAGGCATGCAACAGGCACGGCGCGCTGCTGATCATGGATGAGATACCAACCGGCCTTGGCAAGACCGGGCGGATGTTCGCATTCGAACATGATGACGTCATCCCGGACATTGTCACCGTGGGCAAGGCTCTTGGTGGAGGCATCCTGCCAATAGCGGGATGTATCGCGCACAAGGACCTGGATGTCTGCGGTGATTTTGCCATCGGGCACTACACCCACGAAAAGAACCCGGTCACATCGCGGGCGGCCTTGACAACGATCCAGATCATTGAAGAGGAAGGACTCGTTGAACGCTCCGCCGAGCTTGGTACGCATGCTATCGAGCGATTGAAAAACGAACTTGCGGATACTCCGACAGTCGGAGACATTCGCGGCCGTGGACTCATGTTCGGTGTCGAAATTGTCGAGAACCGGGTCGACAAGACTCCCGGGCTCGACCGTGCCGAACTCATTTACTACGCCTGCCTCCACGCGGGTCTCAGTTTCAAGATCAGTCAGGGGTCGGTCCTGACGCTGTCACCTCCCCTGACGATCAGTCAGGCAGATCTCGACAACGCGCTCGATATCGTCATCGCCGCCATCAAAGACGCAGCGTGAGTATTGGCGTTGCCCTGATCGTACTGACGGCTGCTTTGTTCCATGCGGTCTGGAACGCGCTTGTCAAAGGCGCGGAAGACCGGGTCATCATGCTCGGATTGATTGCCTTGGGACACATCCCTGCCGGCCTGGTGCTTGTGGCTGTTTCGCCAATGCCGGACCCTTCGGTCTGGCCCTGGATGATTGCCTCCGTTGTGGTTCACTGGGGGTATTTCTGGCTGCTCAATATAGCCTACAAGCTTGGTGATCTGAGCCTGATTTACCCGGTGGCACGCGGAATGGCTCCGGTCCTGGTCGCAGTTGTCGCCCAGCTTTGGCTCGGTGAAGTTCTTCCTCCCGCAGCCTGGGCAGGAGTGATCCTTGTTTCAGCCGGCATCATGATCCTTGCGCGGGATGCGTTCACAGGTGCCCTGCCATTCGCCGGGCTTGTTGCAGCGCTTGCAGTCGGTGCATCGGTTAGTTCCTATTCGCTGATCGACGGGGTCGGTGTCCGCCTGTCGGGCAGCACTGCAGCCTATATAGGATGGCTCTTTTCCGCCAAGGTCCTGATTGTGCTTTACATTTTTCCGACGCGAATGGACCGGGTCAGGGCAATTCCGGCAAAACATTTGTTGATCGGTTTTGCCGGCGGCCTCGTCTCCGGTGCTGCATATGCTCTTGTGCTCTATGCGAAAACACTCGCGCCTCTCGGACTGGTCAGCGCCTTGAGGGAAACCTCCGTCATCTTCGCCGCCCTTATCGGCGTCCTCTGGTTCCGGGAGGGCCCAAGGGGCCGCCGGATCCTGGCATCGATCATTGTTTCTGCAGGTATCGTCGTTATCGGAGCCAACGCATGACCATAGTATCCACCCGATACGATGTTGCCATCATTGGCGGAGGCATCAACGGCGCCAGTGCTGCACAGCACCTTGCTTCGGCCGGGTACCGGGTGTTTCTTGCCGAAAAGACGACTTCGCCGAAGGCACCACGGCACGTTCTTCCCGTCTGCTCCACTGCGGATTGCGACATCTGGCAAACGGAGCTTCGCCCGGCGACCTGTTGAAGCACCCTGTACGCCTGTTTCGATCCATGAAAACGGTGCGCGAAGACATGGCTGCGCGGGATGAACTCGTCGAGAGCATTCCAGGCCGACTAAAACCGATGACCTTTTGCCTGCCGATCTACAAACAGGACATCTATCGTCCGTGGAACATGGATATTGCGTTCGGTTTGCTACGCCTGGCCAGCCCGGGCGGCGTTGCTTTGGACTACCGTCGTTTTCGGCCAAAAGCTGACGACATGCCGTCCCTTGCGCGGCACTTGCGAAACGGTGACCAGTTGGCCGGGATGGTGACTTTCCGGGAATATATCTTTGACTGGCCTGAACGGATTGCCCTCGATGCGTTGGCTGACGCGCGAAGGAAGGGCGCAGAATTGCGAAACTACACAAAGGTCATTCGTCTCGAACGTGAAAACAACGGCTGGCAACTTACCCTCCAAGACAAAAGCCGGGTCTCTGCGTCAATCGTTCTGAACCTCTCCGGTGCCTGGATTGACGAGGTTTCAGCGAGCGCAGGAAGCAATGCTGCTGCAAAGTGTCAGCCGATGAGCGGTATCCATATCGCTCTGAAGTTGCCCATTGAATTCGATGGACACGGCGTGTTCGCCTTCAACCGCCTTGCAGAGCCGCTTTACTGTCTTCCCTGGCGGGACCATCACTATGTCGGCCTCACCAGGCGCCATTTTTCCGGTGACCCCACGAACATTACCGCCACAGATGATGAAATTGACTGGCTGCTATCGGAAACAAATCACTGTTTCCCGAAACTGGACCTGAAACGAGACGATGTTCTTTACAGCTGGGCCGGTGTGAACCCGCTGACTGCGGACCCGGCAGAGCCTTTGGGAAGCAGAGAAATCAAGGTCCATGATCACGCACCGGATGGGTTACCTGATTTTTTCTCGGTAACCGCAGGTCCGATCATGACGCATCGTCGCGTCGCCCGGCGCCTGTTGGAACGCGTGGGAAATCACTGCGAGCCGTCACGGCCGGTATCTCCTGCGATCTACGAAGAGGCGCCTCTGTCCGGAGACGAATTCATCTTCAATGCGATAACAGAAAATCCGAACAGCCTTTGTGACCTGATGCTGCGCCGCCTCGGATATGGCTGGGACCTTGATCAGGGACGATCAAAAGCGCTGCATGTCGCAGAGACAGTTGCTCCCTCACTTGAGTGGAGCACCACTCGTATCGAGCAGGAAATCGATAGTTATACCACGTATGTCAGGGAGGCACGCCGCCGCCCTTCGACCAGCAGGCCCGATCAGGAGACCCTTGGATGAAAATCGTCCGGACGGATTTGGAACTTCAAGTTCCAGTTGTCGATGCGACCCTCAAGAAAATGGGACATGATCTGGTCCTGTTGCCTGATGGCGTTTCAGAAGAGGATCTGGCCAGGGAAGTTGCCGATGCGGATGTTCTGATGATGTGCTATGCGCCGATCACGCGTAAAATCATTGAAGCGGCACCAAAGCTGCGCGGTATCGTGAAATATGGCGTCGGCATAGATGCAATTGACATACCCGCCGCGATGGAACACGGCGTTGCAGTCGTAAACATTCCCGAATATGCCGAAGAAACAGTGGCAGAAGGCGCGTTCGCCCTGATGATCTCGCTCGCCAGACGCTTGCCGGCACTCGGACACCGAATGCAGACCCGGGGCTGGGCCTGGCCGGAACCCGCCTGGCTCGGAAGAGACATTGCCGATAGCACAGTGGGCATTATCGGACTGGGCAAGATCGGACGGAGCATGGCCAGAATGGCCGGCGCCGGATTTAGAGCGCGGGTACTGGCCTATGATCCGGGGCTAACAGCACAGCAGATGTCTGAATATGGGGCTGAAAAATGCGAAAATCTGATCGGCCTTCTGCAACAATCAGACTTCGTGTCTGTGCATACGGTCCTCAATGACACGGACCCGCCATCTTATCGGCGAAGCTGAATTCAAAAAGATGAAGTCCACAGCGTGCCTGATCAATGTATCGCGAGGAGCGATCGTTGACGAGATGGCTCTGATCAAAGCTCTGGATGAAGGCTGGATTGCGGGCGCAGGACTGGATGTTTTCAGTAACGAACCACTTGCCCTGATGGATCACCCGTTAAGCCCGCTCTTTGGCAGGGACAATGTCATTTTGACACCGCATCTGACCTTCTATACCGAACAGGCAATGTTTCGGCTTGAAAGCGAAACTCTGGATAGGTGCCTGGAACTGATCAACGGGCATCCGGTCCAGATCAAGTCGAAAGACCCCCGCCTTCTTGCACAAACGGCCGGAGTTTCGTTCAAAGAATAACGCTTCAGATCGAGTTAGCCATTTGAGTGTGGTTAGCTTCGCGAGTTTTGTCTGTTGCGTTGGTTTTGGTCACTGTTCGGTCGGATTTGCTTTGTCGAGTCCAACAAAAAAGCCGCCCGATGTGGGCGGCTTTTTTTGTTGGTTGCGGGAGCAGGATTTGAATGTTTTCTGCCCCGTTGCGTCGGACTATGTCCTCCTTCCGGGGACCCCGTCAGGTTAAAATCGGCGACCCCTTCCAACAAAAAAGCCGCCCGATGTGGGCGGCTTTTTTTGTTGGTTGCGGGAGCAGGATTTGAACCTGCGACCTTCAGGTTATGAGCCTGACGAGCTACCGGACTGCTCCATCCCGCGTTATTCGTTTTTTTCCGGGTTACCGCCTCTCGGCTGCTTGAGCGCGAATGGGAGCAATCGTTGAGATACAAACTGCGTTTTGCAGGCCTGGCGACGACCTACTCTCCCACACCTTAAGATGCAGTACCATTGGCGCTGGGGAGTTTCACGGCCGAGTTCGGGATGGGATCGGGTGGGGGCTCCCCGCTAAGGCCACCAGGCCGGCGAAGCGCAGTTTGTTGTGAACTGGCAAGACAAGTTTGCCCTCACGGCCGTACGCTGCTTCGCAGCTGGCCTCCGGGAGGCGGCCAATAGTGGCCGGCGCGCACTTGCGCTTGCGAACCTTTCGGTCCGAACTGTTTCCCTTGAGGAGCAAACTGGTCTTTTTCTTAACTATCGATGGATTTGATCACCTCAAACGCGCTCAAGTAGTCCAAAGGACGATAGCGCACTTAAGATGATCTTTTTAATGCGCTTCGCGCATTTAAAAGATGAGCATTGACTAATGAGAGGATCAAGCCAAACGAGCTATTAGTAAAGCTAAGCTTCATGCGTTGCCACACTTCCACACGCTTCCTATCGACGTGGTGGTCTTCCACGGCTCTTCAGGGAGAACTTGTTTTGAGGTGGGTTTCCCGCTTAGATGCTTTCAGCGGTTATCCCTTCCGTACATAGCTACCCTGCAATGCGGCTGGCGCCACAACAGGTCCACCAGAGGTACGTCCATCCCGGTCCTCTCGTACTAGGGACAGATCCTCTCAATTCTCCTACACCCACGGCAGATAGGGACCGAACTGTCTCGCGACGTTCTGAACCCAACTCACGTACCACTTTAATTGGCGAACAGCCAAACCCTTGGGACCTGCTCCAGCCCCAGGATGTGATGAGTCGACATCGAGGTGCCAAACAATGCCGTCGATATGGACTCTTGGGCATCATCAGCCTGTTATCCCCGGCGTACCTTTTATCCGTTGAGCGATGGCCCTTCCACGAGGGACCACCGGATCACTATGGCCGACTTTCGTCTCTGCTCGACTTGTCAGTCTCGCAGTCAGGCAGGCTTATGCCATTGCACTCAACGAGCGATTTCCGACCGCTCTGAGCCCACCTTCGCGCGCCTCCGTTACCATTTGGGAGGCGACCGCCCCAGTCAAACTACCCGCCACACACGGTCCCGGATATTGTTGTACCGCGGTTAGATATCCATGACGACAAGGGTGGTATTTCAAGGGTGACTCCACCTCAGCTGGCGCCAAGGCTTCAACGTCTACCACCTATCCTACACATGTCGTGACGAATACCAGTGTGAAGCTGTAGTAAAGGTGCACGGGGTCTTTCCGTCTGACCGCAGGAACCCCGCATCTTCACGGGGAATTCAATTTCACTGAGTCTATGCTGGAGACAGCGGGGAAGTCGTTACGCCATTCGTGCAGGTCGGAACTTACCCGACAAGGAATTTCGCTACCTTAGGACCGTTATAGTTACGGCCGCCGTTTACTGGGGCTTCAATTCGGTGCTTGCACACCTCCTCTTAACCTTCCAGCACCGGGCAGGCGTCAGACCCTATACGTCGCCTTGCGGCTTCGCAGAGCCCTGTGTTTTTGATAAACAGTCGCCACCCCCTGGTCTGTGCCACCCCAATCCGGTTGCCCGGACCGAGGTCTCCCTTCTCGCGAACTTACGGGAGCATTTTGCCGAGTTCCTTCAGCATAGTTCTCTCAAGCGCCTTGGTATTCTCTACCAGTCCACCTGTGTCGGTTTCGGGTACGGTTTATAAAGTGGAGCTATTTCCTGGAACACATTCGCTGCACCCCCAATCCAATAAGGAGATACAACACACTGCATCCGTCACTACCACCAAGCTGCAGAATATTAACTGCATTCCCATCGACTACGCCTTTCGGCCTCGCCTTAGGGGCCGGCTAACCCTGCGCCGATTAGCGTTGCGCAGGAACCCTTGGACTTTCGGCGAGCGGGTCTCTCACCCGCTTTATCGTTACTCATGTCAGCATTCGCACTTCTGATATCTCCAGGACCCCTCACAGGTATCCCTTCGCAGACTTACAGAACGCTCCGCTACCGCGCATCATAAGATGCACCCGCAGTTTCGGTGTATGGCTTGAGCCCCGGTACATTTTCGGCGCGGGACCCCTTATTTAGACCAGTGAGCTGTTACGCTTTCTTTAAATGATGGCTGCTTCTAAGCCAACATCCTGGTTGTTTTGGGAGTCCTACATCCTTTCCCACTTAGCCATAACTTAGGGACCTTAACTGGCGGTCAGGGTTGTTTCCCTCTCCACAATGGACGTTAGCACCCACTGTGTGTCTGCCGGATAGTACTTCTCGGTATTCGGAGTTTGGTTAGGATCAGTAAGGCGGTAAGCCCCCATAGCCCATCCAGTGCTCTACCCCCGAGAGTATTCATCCGACGCTCTACCTAAATAGATTTCGCGGAGAACCAGCTATTTCCGAGTTTGATTGGCCTTTCACCCCTAGCCACAGCTCATCCCCGACTTTTTCAACAGGCGTGGGTTCGGTCCTCCAGTGCGTGTTACCGCACCTTCAACCTGGCCATGGCTAGATCACTCGGTTTCGGGTCTAATCCAACGAACTAAAACGCCCTGTTCAGACTCGCTTTCGCTACGCCTACACCTATCGGCTTAAGCTTGCTCGTTAAATTAAGTCGCTGACCCATTATACAAAAGGTACGCTGTCAGGCTTGCGCCCTCCAACTGTTTGTAGGCATCCGGTTTCAGGATCTGTTTCACTCCCCTCGTCGGGGTGCTTTTCACCTTTCCCTCACGGTACTTGTTCGCTATCGGTCGACAAGGAGTACTTAGGCTTGGAGGGTGGTCCCCCCATGTTCAGACAGGATTTCACGTGTCCCGCCCTACTCAAGGACTATAAGAATTTCTACCCGTAAGGGGCTGTCACCCACTAAGG
>NZ_KI928933.1:57500-115387 GCF_000521215.1 Labrenzia sp. DG1229
CGACCATTGCCGCACCTTCAAGCGTCATCCGCCGTCCTCGATAAAGCGCTGCTTCAAACGTGTGACAGACGGTTTCACGATATGTGCTGTCCGCCGAAAGGTTCAGGACGCCCATCTGGTAGGTTCTGTCTTCGAACCTGCGGCCGAATTTCGGAAAATCGAATGTTCTGACGGGTGTTTCGAGAGCGTCGCGATACTTGAGCCAGAGCGGCAGAATGCGATCAGCAGAAATCATGAAGGCAGGTCTCCGGATGGTTCGGCTTTGGATTCAAAAGCCCGGGGTCACAAAGGAAGGGTGCTTTGCAATGCAAGTCAATTCAAGCCTTCTTGCGCGTGACCCGAATGCCTACCCCGCCAGCGTCTTCGAAAATGTCGGGTTTGGTCACCTTGACCGCGACACGTGCGGCGAGCGGATTTGACAGCACAAACTCTGCAATGGCTTCGGCCCATTCTTCCACGAGTTCGACATGCCCGCCACGCTGCGCCTTGTCCTGAATAAAAGTGACCGTGTCCGCATAGGAAACATAAGTTCCGCTGTCCCGCACGACACGCCTGTAACCGGCCACCGTCTCGATCTCGACATCGAACCGGACCGCCTGACTGCGCCCCTTCTCGCTATCAAGAACGCCGATTTCTGCCGGCACCAGCAGATTTTCGATCAGGACCACATCCGGACCGTCTTCAACGAGTCCGACCGACTTTACCGGGCTTTCAGTCATCAAACTTCCTGTCCTTCGGGATATGCTTCAGGTTTCAGGACATGGATGTAGCCGGAAGCGGGCGCAGGTCAAGTCACCCACCGCAACCGGTCGTCTCGTCAAGAGCGCAGGTTGTCAATGGAATCCACCGCACAGATAGCGCCGCGCAGTTCCGCCAGACCCTTGAGCCGTCCAATTGCCGGATAGCCCGGTGTGGAGGCTCCGCTCAGATCGTTCAGGATCCGGTGCCCGTGATCCGGCCGCATGGGAATGCGTTTTCCGGATCTTGCTTCCATCCGGCGCAGCGCCCGGATGATTGCAACCATATCAATGTCACCGCCAAGATGAGCGTCTTCGTAAAAGCTGCGCGGATCGTCCTCCCGGCGAGTTGCCCGCAGATGGGCGAAGTGAATACGATCGCCCATGGCCTCGACGATCGCGGGGAGGTCGTTGTCCGGGTGCACACCGAGCGAACCGGTGCACAAGGTAAATCCATTTGCCGGGGAAGCATTCATCGACGCTATTCGCTCCAGATCCGAAAGCGTACTGGCAATGCGCGGCAGTCCGAACAGAGGGCGCGGCGGGTCGTCAGGATGGAGTGCAAGGACGACACCGGCGTCCTCGACCGCTGGAATAACCGTCTCCAGAAAATTCCGAAGATGCTGAAAGTGTTGTTCGCGTCCGATGTCCCGATAGGCGGCAAGCCGGTCCCTGAAGGCATCGAGCGTGTAACTTTCTTCTGATCCGGGGAGACCTGCAATGATATTGGCCGTCAACCGGTCCCGATCCTCCTGCGAACAGGCGGCAAGGTAGGATTGCGCCGCGGCAATGTCGCCGCTGCTGTAGTCAATTTCAGCGCCATCCCTTTCTAGGATGAAAAGGTCGAAGGCCGCATATGCAGCGAATTCAAATCGCAAGGCGGTGGCGCCACCCTCCAGACCGTAGTCGAGATCGGTGCGCGTCCAATCCAGGACCGGCATGAAGTTGTAGCAAATGGTCGTGATGCCCTGCCGGGCAAGAGCGTTCGCGGTTTCCGCCCAATTCCGCGCCCAGAGTTCCCAGCCAGGTGCACCGGTCTTGATGTCCTCATGAACCGGAATGCTCTCGGCGACCTGCCAGTTCAGACCCGCATCCTCGATCATCTGCCTACGCGCCGCGATTTCTTCCTCCGGCCAGAAAGTTCCGTTCGGGATTTCGTGCAACGCAGTCACGATGCCGGTTGCACCGGTCTGACGAACGTCATTCAGAGAAATCGGATCGTGCGGTCCGAACCAGCGCCAGCTTTCGATCATCGCCCAATTCTTTCTTTTCGTGTTCTTTAAGGTGACGCGACCGTGGGCGTATAGAGATACCCGTCAAATTCCGGATCTCCGACATCGGAGAGTTCAAGAAGGGTCAAGCGCACATTTTCAAGATGCTGCCACATGGCAAGCCGGGCCTGCTCCGCATTGCGATGACGCAAGGCCTCCAGGACGGCGGCATGGTCATCCAGCCAGCTTGTCCGGTAACTCAGGTCGAAAATCCGGTCGTGCAACCTTGCCCACATGGGGCTGTTTTCCCGTTTCTTCCAAAGCTCCTCGACATGATCGACGAGAACGCTGTTCTGGGTGGCCTCCGCGATCCGAAGATGGAATTGCCGGTCGGCGAAATAGTCCTCTTCGCCGTTTTCGATCGCCCTGCGCTCCAGTTCGAGCGTCTCCCGAAGCTTTATGATGTCACTTTTGGTAATGGTTGACGCGGCAAAACCGGCAATACTGCTTTCCAGCAGCTGCCGAGCCTGCAGCAGTTCAAAGGGACCGAAGTCGGACTTCTGGATGTTCAGCGAAATTTTTTCACCGGCCGCGACATAGCTGCCCGAGCCCTTGCGCACGTCGAGATAACCCTCGATCTCGAGCATGATGAAAGCTTCGCGCACAAGGGAACGGCTGATGCCCATTTCAAGGGAAATCTGCCTTTCCGTCGGAAACTTGTCACCGGGCCGGTACCCTTCCTCCGCGATCCGCCGTGCCAGGGATTCGGCAATTTCCTGATATCGGCGCTTTGAACCATCGCTGGTCATGAAGCCTTCCTTGCACTCTTCGCGTCCGCAGCAATCTTCCGATAGTAATCCGCCAGAATATGGAACGCTTTTTTCTTCGTCTTTTTGTCGGCCGCAATCAGCCCCTTGTGATTATACCCATTTTGAAAGATGTTTTGGCGCCGTTCCACTCGGAAATCATAAAGTATCCACGGCGACATGCCCTTGACGTAGTCCAGTTCCCTCAAGGTAGCGATCTGCCTGCGATAGACTTCGGCCATGTAATCCTCGCTGAAGAGGCCGTTTTCCGGGCCTTTCACGCCAATCACGCCATCAGCGCCGGTCTCGGAAATCACGACCGGCCGGTCGGGATCAGAATTCTTGCCGATTTCGGCAAGGTCATCGAAATTCTCCTCGTACCAGCCGTAGTATTCATTGAGGCCGATGATATCGATATGCTCTGCGAGCCGATCCTCAATGCAGTTGTTCGCGTGATTGACGAGGCAGGCTGCCGATGTCAGTCGAGTCGGATCGAGTTGAACAGCCCTTTCGGCCAATCCCCTCATGAATTCGAGCCTGGCGTCCGTGTCCGGGTTTTCGTTGCCAACCGACCAGATGATGACGCTTGCGCGGTTCCTGTCCCGCTTGATCAACTCCGTCAACTGGTTTTCCGCGTCCCGATAGGTAGCGGGATTGGCAAAGTCGATCGCCCAGTAGACCGGGATCTCTTCCCACAGGAGAAATCCGAGCTCATCGGCCAGTTCCGCCGCGCGCTCATGATGCGGATAGTGGGCCAGGCGCAGGTAATTGCAGCCAAGTTCCCCGGCATGACAAAAACGCCGGCGCAGATCTTCCTCGGTCGTTACCTTGCCCAGGTCGGCATCGTCCTCATGCACCGAGATTCCGCGCAAGAACAGAGGTTCACCATTCAGCAGGATCTCGGTGCCCCGACGTTCGATCTGGCGGAAACCAACGCGATCTGCGACTCTGTCCTCTCCGAATGTCAGGACCGCCTCGTAAAGCATCGGATCGTCCGGGCTCCAAAGTCGCGGGCACGCGGAGATTTCGATGCTGCCCTTGCCGTCCTCGACAGAAATTGTGCAGTCAATGTCGAGAGCCGGGATCGACAATCTGGCGACACCCGACCTGGTGCCACATATGGTTATCTCGGCACGAAGGTTCGAATAGGTGCCGTCAGGCACAAGATACAGGAAGAAGTCCCTGATCAGATCTCCTGGAGCTTCAAAGTAGCGGACGTCTCGGTAAAGGCCGCCGTAATTGAACCAGTCGGTATTACGCATGGGCACCCTGTCCAGGGTGCGGGTATTGTTGACACAGGCCATTATCCAGTTCCGGCCCGAGCGCAACTTGCCGGTCAGTTCAACGCAAAACGGCGTCGACGCACCGTAGTGATTGCCCAGAAATTCGCCGTTCAGGAAAATCTTGCAGTCATAACTCGCAGCTCCGAAATGCAGGAACTGGCGCCTTGTTTCGTCAATGTCTTCAATATCGAGCGTGCGCGTATACCAAGCACTGCCTTCAAAAAAATACCATTTGTCCTTGAGCATGGCCCAATTCGACGGAACCGGAACGGTCTCACCCATGTAGGGATCGTAATCCCAGGGTTCGTTGCGGTTCTCCGGTGCCTCCGGCATCATGGAAAACCATTTTTGCCGGAGGCCGGTGTCCAGAAGATCAACGCAAAAATTCCAGTTGCCGTTGAGACTTTCAGATGCCCGTCCGCCCATGAAGATCAGGCCGTCGTGATTCAAGGACTGTGTGTTGAAAGGAACATCATAGTCTTCATCATGGAGCGCCTGCAGCGCATTGTCGGCGAGTTTCGAGCGTTCGAGCATCTATCCTGTCTCCGGCCTGGACCTTGCTTATTGCGGTGCGCTTGCCTTGATGCGGTCGATCAGGTCCGAAACGACAGCAGATTTCTCGGCCGCCTCCTGGTGCATCGGCAGGACAGCCTCGATGAACGGTCCCTTTTCTACTTCGATAAACTTTACTCCGAGTTCGGTCTTCGCTGTTTCAACAGCCGCAGCGCTCATCGCATCCCACTGTTCGCGGTGGAAATCCATCGATTCGCGAGCAGCCTTGGTCAGTGCCTGCTTGTGCTCGTCGGACAACTCGTTCCAGGTCTTGGAAGATATCATGACCACCGAAGGGATCATGGTATGGCCATCATTGGAATAAACCTTTGAAACCTCGCCGTGACGCGCCGACGTCAGGGCCATCGGGTTGTTTTCCGCACCATCCACGACACCTTGCTGCAGGGCGCTATAGAGCTCGCCCCATGCGATTGGCGTCGGGTTGCCGCCAAGCAGCTCCACCATGCGGATCGCGGACGGGCTTGGCTGAACGCGGATCTTCATGCCCTGCAGGTCTGCCGGCGAATGAATTTCCTTGTTGGCATAGAAAGACCGCGCACCTTCGATATAAAAGGCAATTCCGACAAAACCCTTGTCTTTGGATGCCGCCAGAATGTCTGAGCCGATATCTCCACTCAAAACATCATAGTAATGGTCGGCATCGACGAAGATATAGGGCAGGTTGAGTGCGCCGTAGGATTCCTCGAAGGCTTCGAGTTCGGAGGCATTGGAGCGGGCCATGTCGAGGGAACCGTTCTGCATGAGTTCCATGGATTCACGCTGGGTACCGAGCTGCGCATTGGCGTAGATACGGATCTTCAAATCGCCGCCGGTCGCTTCTTCAAGCTTCTCCGCCATATGCTCCATGGATTTGTGCAGCGGATGATCTTCCGGGTTGTTGTGATTGAGACGCAGGGTCTTGGCGTTGGCAACCGAACCCATTGCGACTGCACCTGCGGCCAGAACGGCCGCGAGCTTTACAAACTTCATCATGATTTCCTCCCAATGCAGCCTGGCTGAAACACTCCGCCCTGACTTGAACGGGATGCCGGCTGCGGTTTTCGCGGCAGTGACCGCCACGGATGGCAAATTGTTCGTCCAATTTCGCAAATCAGTCAACCTTTTTTACGAAATTGGTTGACCAGTTTGATTTGATAGCGCATTTCTAACGCTGCCGTGCCCCGCTACCATCTGCTCAAAAATGGTATTGCAGGCCGGATTGGGAGGACAATCGTGAACACCATTACCAAAGGCGTGGATCTCGTGCTGCGCCTTGTCATCACCTTCGCATTTGCCGTTTTGGTCGCCTGCGTCATCTGGCAGGTATTCTCGCGTTACGTTCTGGAAAGTCCCAGCACCGTCACGGACGAAATGGCCCGGTTCCTGTTCATCTGGGTTGCACTTCTCGGCGGAGCCTACACGCTCGGACAACGGAGGCATCTTGCCATCGACCTGCTTCCGCAAATCACGAGTGGCAACCTCCGGCTCACGATAAACGCGACGATCATCTTGGCTATCGCCACATTCGCCGCGCTGGTGATGATCTACGGTGGCATGGATCTGGTGAACCGGACGCTTTCGACCGGGCAGGTTTCACCGGCCCTCAGGCTGCCCATGGGGCTCGTCTATATCGCGATCCCGTTTTCCGGAATCTGCATTCTCTACTATTGCCTGACCTTTCTGGCCGACCTCCTCCTGAGCGGACGAGGACCTAATGATCAGGAAGGTACGCCGAAGGCCGGCGGACCGCTGGACTAGAACGGGAACAAGGGAACAAAATGGAAATTCAATCTGTCCTCGTCCTGTTCGGGACGTTTGCACTCCTCATGATGCTGGGCGTTCCGATTGCCTTTTCGATCGGTCTTTCGGCTTTTGCAACCTTCCTGCTGTTCATGTCTTTCGATCAGTCGGTCTACATAGTCGCCCAGCAGGTCGCGTCAGGTCTAGACAGTTTCACGCTGCTGGCGATCCCGTTTTTCATTCTTGCCGGCAATATCATGAACCGCGGCGGTATTGCGATGCGCCTGATCGAATTCGCAAAGGTGATCGGTGGCCGGCTGCCGGGTGCCCTGGCGCACTGCAACGTCATCGCAAACATGATGTTCGGCTCGATTTCAGGTTCTGCGGTCGCCTCCGCCGCCGCCGTTGGTGGCGTCATGGCCCCCTTGCAGAAAAAGGAAGGTTACGATCCGGCCTACAGCGCCGCCGTCAACATCGCGTCCTGCCCGACAGGCCTTTTGATCCCGCCCAGTTCCACTTTTATCGTATATTCACTGATCACCAATGGCACTTCCGTCGCCGCTCTTTTCGTTGCCGGGTACATTCCCGGCATTTTGATGGGGCTCAGCCTGATGGTGGTGGCCGGCATCATTGCAAAGCGGCGCGGATATCCGGTTGCCGAACGACCGAGCGGTGCAGAAGTCGTCAGAAAGGCGGCTGACGCAATGTTGCCTCTCGGCCTCATCGTGATCGTCATGGGTGGTATTGTCTGGGGTGTTTTCACAGCCACGGAAGCTTCCGCGGTCGCTGTTGTCTACACACTCTTCCTGGCTGTGGTCTGGTATAGAGAGATCACCTGGAGAGATTTGCCGAGCATCATTCTGGACAGTGCGGTGACAACATCCATCGTGCTTTTGATGATCGGCTGTTCGATAGCCATGTCCAAGGCAATGGCATTTGCCGATATCCCCTATTCGATCTCCGACGCACTGCTGAAGCTATCCGAAAATCCGATCGTTCTTCTGCTGATCATCAACATCGCGCTGCTCGTGGTCGGCACGTTCATGGACATGACCCCGGCGCTCCTGATCTTCACACCGATTTTCCTGCCGGTCGTCGAGGATCTCGGCATGGATCCGGTTCATTTCGGAGTGGTCATGACATTCAATCTGTGTATCGGTATCTGTACGCCTCCGGTTGGATCGGCCCTGTTCGTAGGATGCTCAGTCGGAGGAGTGAAGATTGGGCAAGTGATCAAACCGATGATCGGCTTCTACGCCGTCCTGGTTTCATTACTTCTGGTGATCACATATTTCCCCGCGCTCAGCCTGTTCCTGCCGCGCGTTCTACTCGGCTACTAGGACGGACAATGAAGTCTCTCAAGAAATGGCAATTTGCCGAGCGTACGGAAAGCAGCCTCACCCTGCTCGTCGAGGAGCGGCACAGGTTCACCGTGACCGTGCTCGAACAGGATCTGGTGCGGGTCACGCTCCTGAAAGACGGAGCATGCAGGCTGAACCGGACCTGGGCGATCGCACCGGAACGGGACGTCCCTTTTGAAGGACGCGTGCGGACAGACACCAGCGGCTTTTCCTGCCCGGAGTTTCAACTCGAGACAGCTGAAAACGATCTCGTCCTGGAAACGCAATGCCTGCGCCTGACAATTGGTCGACCACTTCACCTCACCTGGGAAGCGCGAACCAACACTGACAGCGCCTGGCAGGAGATCGCCCGTGATCGTCCCCAGGATGCCTACATGATCGGGCGGAAGGATCATCGCAACCAGCATTTCCTTTGCCGAAGCCCGGGCGCGTTCCACTATGGTCTCGGCGAAAAATCGGGACCGCTGGAACGCTCGGGACGCCGCTTTGAAATGCGGAACCTCGACGCGCTTGGCTACGACGCCAGAACCACGGATCCGCTCTACAAGCACGTGCCTTTCACGATCACGGACAAGGGTGAACCTGGTGTCTTTGGCCTTTACTATGACACGCTGGCGACCTGCTGGTTCGATCTCGGCAACGAAAAGGACAACTATCATCCGCCATTTAGAGCCTTTCGCGCAGCTGACGGCGATCTCGACTATTATTTCAGCTGGGCGCCGACCGTGCTCGATGTCGTCAAGCGCCATCACTGGCTGACCGGTGGCACCGCGTTCATGCCGCGGTGGGGGCTCGGCTATTCCGGGTCAACGATGTCTTATACAGATTCGGAAAACGCGCAGCAGCGTGTGCAGTCGTTTCTGGAAAAGCTCAGGGATGAAGATATCCCCTGCGACAGTTTTCAATTGTCTTCCGGGTACACTGCGATCGACGGAAAGCGCTATGTGTTCAACTGGAACAAGGACCGTTTCCCGGACGTCGAAGCCTTGACCTCTGCCTACGCGGAGGCGGGGATCCACCTGATCGCAAACATCAAACCGGTTCTGCTGGACGATCACCCGCTCTACGAGCAAGCGGCGTCGCAGGGCCTTTTCATTCGTGACAGCGAGAGTGGCGCACCGGAACAGTCTCCCTTCTGGGACGGGACCGGTTCGCATCTGGACTTCACCAATCCGGAGACTGTTGCCTGGTGGCAGGCCAATGTGACCAGCAAGCTGTTGGCAAGGGGCATCAAAAGCACCTGGAATGACAACAACGAGTACGAGGTTTGGGATGATGATGCAGTCTGCGCCGGTTTTGGCGACCCCATTCCGGTCAGCCTGGTCCGGCCGCTGCATAGCCAACTGATGACCAGGGCTTCCTGCGAGGCACAGAAACGGGATCAACCGGGTCAGCGGCCGTATCTGATTTCCCGCTGCGCAGCCCCCGGAACGCAGCGCTATGCCCAGACGTGGACAGGCGACAATTTCACAAGCTGGGACACCTTGCGCTGGAACATTCCGATGGGGCTCGGCCTCAGTCTGTCGGGATTCTACAATATCGGTCACGATGTCGGTGGCTTTGCAGGACCACGGCCGGAACCGGAGCTGTTCCTGCGCTGGGTGCAGAACGGAATTTTTCATCCGCGTTTCACGATCCATTCCTGGAATGACGATGGAACGGCCAACGAAGCCTGGATGTACCCGGAACTCACGCCGCTTGTGCGAGAGGCGCTCGAATTCAGGGCAATGTTGCTGCCATACATCTATACGTCATTGTATCTGGCTGTCAGCGTAGGCGAACCGATCCTGCGACCGTTGTTTCTCGATCACCCGACGGACCCGAACTGCCGCGAAACGGAATTCGATTTTCTGGTTGGCAAAGACCTGCTTGTTGCGACAGTCGTCGAAAAGGGAGCGCGGGTCCGCAACGTCACGCTCCCGGCCAATGACGATGGCTGGTGGTCGTTCGACGGACGCCGCTGGTATCCCGGAGGCCAAACGATTGACGTTCCCGTCGAGTTGCACACGATCCCGCTTTTCGTTCGAGGCGGCGCCGTCTTGCCGATGGCAGCAGCCAACCCTCGATCTGATGCGCAGTCAGACAGGGAGCGTTCCTGGCGGATTTATCCGCAGCCGGAAGGTCGGGGGTTGCGCCATTCGCTTGCCTATGATGACGATGGTGTCTCAGAAGATGCGATCCATCAGAGTCATTCTCTCACCCGGTTTACTCTTATCAGACAGAACGGCCGGGTTCATTTGAACTGGCAGCGCTCGGGCAGTTGGAACCCGGCCTTTACCGATATCCAGCTTTGGCTTGCAGGAAACGAGAATCTAGTCGTCAATGACACGCCGCAGGCCTCCGGTGATTCAATTTCCCTTGACCAGAAGCAATAATGCCATGTCCGAACCGACTTCCCAGATACAGAAAATCCCCTACGACCGGTCGTTGCTGAGACCCAGGATCCTTCACATCGGATTCGGAGCCTTCGCCAAGGCGCACGTCGATGGTCTACCACGACGAATCGCTAAGGCTTGATCCGTCCGATTGGGGCGTTGTCGCAGCGCGACTCAATTCCGGAGCGGATGAACTCACACTGCTCGACCAGGCTGGAGGCGTGTTCACGGTCGGCGAGATGTCGGATGACGACATCATGCTTCGCGAAATCGGTACCGTAATCAGGACACTCCATCCCAAGCGGGACGGTACATCCGCTCTTCTTGCGCAAATCGCGGACCCGGACATGAGTGTGATTACCCTGACGATTACCGAAAAAGGGTATTGCCTGGCCACAAGCCGCCTGGACCTGAACAACCCGGGTATCGAACGGGACCTTGCCGCCTCCGGTGACCCCGCAACGGCGATAGGCATCATTGCCAGGGGACTTCACCTGAGGAAGACCGCCGGTCTGGATGGGATAACGGTGCTATCGTGCGACAACCTTCCCTCCAATGGCCGTCTTTGCCGGCAGGCAATTCTGGATTTCGCCGACCGTGTGGATCCGGAACTGGCCGTTTGGGTGGATGCCGAGTGCCGCTTCCCCAGTTCCATGGTCGACCGCATCACACCCGCCATGACAGATCAGTCGCAGCAGAATCTTGAGACCGCTCTCGGCCGGCCGGACCCGAACGGCATTCTCTGCGAACCGTTTCGCCAGTGGGTCATCGAAGACAGCTTTGCAGGAGACCGACCGGCGTGGAACCTTGCCGGAGCACAATTCGTTGCCGAAGTCGCTCCTTTCGAAGAGATGAAACTTCGACTGCTCAACGGATCACATTCCTTCCTTGCGTATCTCGGCGCGCTCGCAGGCAAGGAAACGATTTCGGACTGCATGGCAGACCCGGTCTTTAAGATCGCTGCGAAAAGGCTCATGCTGGAGGAGCAGACGCCCACGCTGGACGTTCCGGCCGGTATCGATGTTTCCAGTTATGCCGACGCGTTGATCGAACGGTTTTCCAACACGGCTCTTCGCCACAAGACGACGCAGATTGCCTCGGACGGCAGTCAGAAACTGCCTCAACGACTGCTTGCCCCTATCCGGCAACATATCGAGGCCAATCGCGCCTGGCCGCTTGCGGCATTGGCCGTTGCCGGGTGGATGCACTATTGTCGCGGAAAGTCGGAAACCGGCGAATTCCTGCCGGTCAATGATCCGCTCGCAGCCAGGATCGCGGAATTTGCAACACAGTCCGATGGTCCGGAATATGTTAGCAACATGCTGACGCTGACGGCGGTCTTCGAAACCGGGTTGGCCGATCGACAGGACTTCACGAGCCGGATTCACGCTGCATACGCGCAACTTGAAACGGACAGGGTCGTCAAGTCACTCTCCACTGTGAGCTAACAATCAGGAAATATTCATGGCCGCCCCCTTTCTCGGACCGGATTTTCTCCTCGACACGCAAGCGAGCCGCCGCCTCTACCACGAGGTCGCATCAACGCTGCCAATCGTCGACTTCCACAATCACCTGGATCCGGCAGCAATAGCGGAAGATCGCAACTGGGACTCAATCGGCGAAATCTGGCTGGAGGGTGACCACTACAAATGGCGCGCCATGCGCTGGAACGGAATTCCGGAAAGTCTCGTGACCGGATCGGCTCCATTCCGCGAGAAATTCAACGCCTTTGCCGAAACAATTCCGCATTGCCTTGGAAACCCGCTCTATCACTGGACTCATCTGGAATTGCGTCGCTACTTCGGCTGGGAAGGTGTTTTTGGGCCTGAGACCGCAGATGAGGTCTGGGAACTCGCCAACGACAAGCTTGCCAACCCCAGGCATAGCGCACGCGGACTGCTTCGCAGCATGAATGTGAGTTACGTCGGGACAACAGACGACCCGTGTGATGACCTTTCGTTTCATGCAAGCGCACAAAACGACGCAGGCCTGACGTTCAAAATGGCTCCGAGTTTTCGGCCCGACAAAACCCTGGTACCGTCAGATGCCGGTTTTGCCGCGTACTGCCGCCGGCTCGAAATCGCTTCCGGGTGTGCAATAAGTCGCTTCGACGATCTTATCGAGGCATTGCTCAAGCGACTTGACCACTTCATCACCCTCGGCTGCAAGGCAAGTGATCATGCCTTGAACGAAATCCGGCCATTCTCGATTCGCGCTCGCAGTGATCTTGATGCCATCATGAAACGCGGGATGGAGAGTGGGCCGATCTCCGTACAGGACGAGGCCGATTTCAAGGCGGCTGTCCTGATCGAACTTGGGCAGGCCTACCGGGCGCGGAACATCGTGATGCAGTTTCACATTGCGGCCGCCCGAAACAACAACAGCAAGCTCCTTGAAAGTCTTGGACCCGACACCGGCGGCGATTCCATCTCCGATGAAGCCGTTGGCGGTTCGTTGAATGCGCTTCTGGATCAGATCAACCGTAACAAGGGGCTCCCAAGGACCATTCTTTATTGCCTCAACCCGGCGTTGAACGAAGTTCTCGTGACGACCGCGGGCAACTTTCAGGATGGCTCCGAGCCCGGGAAAATCCAGTCGGGTCCGGCCTGGTGGTTCAATGATCAGCTGGAAGGCATGGAACGCCACCTCACCCAGGTTGCCCAAATGGGATTGCTGTCGCGGTTCGTCGGAATGCTGACCGATTCGAGATCATTCCTGTCCTTTCCCCGTCACGAATACTACAGACGCCTCGTCTGCCGGATCGTGGGCCGCTGGATCGAAGATGGCAGCGTTCCCGATCAACCGGAACTGACGGACGGCCTGATCCGGCGCATCTGTTTCGAAAACGCACGGGACTGGTTTTTGCCGTAACCGCAAAGCGATAACGATTGCCGGACACGATTGCTGCTGCCCTTTCTTTGCCTTATCATCGGTTTTTGAGAGCCTGTTCGAGAGGCGAAAACAGGCGAAGAGGGAGGAGAGCCTCGGCATGACAGTGACGCACGAGCCCTGGCTCGTCGCGCTTTCCCTGGTTATGGCCTTTCAGGGAAGCTTTGTTGGCCTGAGTCTGGCGGTACAGGTCAGAAACGCGGCTGACCCAAGACGCCGTCTGCTCCTGGTTGGCGCAGCGCTTACGCTTGCTCTTGCTATCTGGTCCATGCATTTCGTCGGCATGCTTGCCGTCAAGTTTCCTCTGGGTGTCGATTTTCTGGTCCTGCCGACACTGCTGTCCTTTCTCGTTTGTGTACTGGTTGTCGGGGTTGCCGTTTTCACAGCCAGCAACCGCCGCCTGACATCCGTCCGCCTCGGACTGGCAGCCTTCGTCATGGGGGCCGGTATCTGCACAATGCACTATCTCGGCATGTACTCGCTGCATAAGTCTCTGCAAATGGTACACAATTCGACTTATGTTCTGGCAAGTTTCCTGATCGCCTTCAATGCGGCAGGTCTTGCGCTCTGGCTACTGTTCGGGCTCGGCAAACGTCCGCCGATCGTCATATCGGCCGCCGTCATGGCGCTTGCAATTTCGGCGATGCACTACACCGCGATGTCCGGAATGACCTACGAATTGACCCTCACGGCAGGCGGTCTGTCAGCACCATCGCTCGGCCCCGGAACACTGGCGATATTCGTTTCCTGTGTTGCCTTTCTGGTCTCCGGCCTGTTTCTGCTTGCGCTTGTTCCGGCCGAGATTGCCTCGACCGCGGAGGCAAACGACAGTGATGCTGTAGTTAACCAGGAATTCGAAACAGTTCCGAACCCACAACAGCCCAATCACAAGCCGACCGAAGAAGCAATCAAGCGCGCTGCGACGGGTCTGCAGGCTGCAGCTTCGTCCCCCAGGAAACCTTCGACCGCATCAAAACGAACCCTGCCGATCGAGCGCGATGGACAGAAGACGCAGATCGGCATTTCGGATGTAGCCGCCATTCATGCGGATGCGCACTACACCAAGCTGTATGACGGGCAGCGAGAGTATTTCTGTCCACTGTCGATCAGCGAAGCCGAACAGTTACTTGATTCCAAGATCTTCAAACGGGTCCACCGTAGCCATATCGTCAATCTGTCACGGGTCATCAGCTTCAAGCGTTCAGGTGATGGCGGCGTTCTCATTCTCGAAGGCTCCGATGCGCAATCCGTTCCGGTCAGCCGTTCCAGATGGGGCCGGATTCGCGATAAACTGACTGCGTTGGCGGACAAGCCCGAACAGCAGGGCCAGCCGGCTGCCGCACAATAAACACGCCCAGTCCAACAACATCAAAATTCAGTGTGCGATGCAGCAATGCGCTGATCGTATCGCCATTCGTGCAATTTGCACGAATGGCGATCAATTGAATCCAGATCCAAATCCGTTCGAATTCAGATCCAAATCTCCCATCAGTATCAGCGCCCAATCATTGAATTCCGCGAAATGAAACGACGTAACTCATGAAAAACGTCAACAAGCCTGACGCTTTTCATGTTTGATTTTCAGCGATCGATGTATTCCACGATGCGATCGGTGCATGTGAGCTTGAGTGTGCAGCGCACCCCTCTCCAACCTTAAGGCATGTGACATTCCGCCGTTTGACGCAGACGGCAATGCACCGATCGGCCGGTCCCTTGCCCGTGGACGCAACCATGCAATGACCGGCATTCGGCTTGGAACAACCCAGGCCGTCAGAGGGAGGAGAAGAACGTGATCCCTGGTGAATTCACCTATCACCGGCCATCATCGGTGGCCGAAGCAGTTGCCATACTGGTGAGCCATGGTGACGAAGCACGACCGTTGTCCGGCGGCCACAGCCTCATCCCCATGATGAAGCTGCGGATGGCCGCTCCGGAACATCTGGTTGACCTTGGCGGCATCGCCGACCTGAAAGGCATCAGCGAGGATGGAGGAGCGATCACGATACGCGCCATGACCACGCAGCATGAACTCATCGAGTCCGATCTCTTGAGCGAAAAGCTGCCGATCATCCGCGAGACCTCGCTGTTGATCGCCGATCCCCAGATCCGATACCTGGGCACGCTTGGCGGTAATGTTGCCAACGGAGATCCCGGGAATGACATGCCTGCCCTGATGCAGTGCCTCGACGCGTCTTATGTGCTGACCGGTCCGGATGGCAACCGCGAAGTGGCGGCACGGGATTTCTATGAGGCCGCTTATTTCACCGCGCTTGCACCGGAAGAGATCCTGACCGCGGTGAAGATCCCGACACCCCCGGCCGGACACGGTTGGGCCTACGAGAAGCTGAAGCGCAAGGTCGGCGACTACGCCACCGCCGCCGCGGCCGTCATGCTGTCCATGACGGGTGGCACGGTGACAAGCTGTTCGGTCGCCCTGACCAATGTCGCCGACACGCCGCTTTATGCAGCAGAGGCCGGCGATATCCTCAATGGCTCGACCCTGGATGAAACTACGGTTGGAAAAGCGGTCGCTGCCGCAGAAGCCATCACCGACCCCGCATCCGACGGACGCGGGCCAGCCGAGTACCGGACCAAAATGGCCGGCATCATGATGCAGCGCGCACTGGCACGTGCCGCCGAACGCGCAAGCGCATAAGACCGGGACCGAGGAAGAACACCATGAGCGATATCGAACAGATCCCGGTCACGCTGACCGTCAACGGCAAGAAGGTGCAACGTTTCGTCGAACCGCGAACCCTTCTGATCCATTTCCTGCGCGAGGAATTGAACGTTACAGGCCCTCATATCGGCTGCGAGACGTCTCACTGCGGCGCATGCACTGTTGAGATGAACGGAATGTCGGTGAAATCCTGCACGGTTTTCGCGGTCCAGGCCAATGGTGCGGAAATGACCACGATCGAGGGCATGGCCAATCCTGACGGAACACTGTCGGCCCTTCAGGAAGGCTTTCGCCAGATGCACGGACTTCAGTGCGGCTTCTGCACGCCCGGAATGATTACGCGCGCGCACACGCTGTTGAAAGAAAATCCGAACCCCAGCGAGGAAGAAATCCGCATGGGCATTGCCGGGAACCTTTGCCGTTGCACCGGATATCAGAACATCGTCAAGGCGATCCAGTATGCCGCCGAACAGCTCAATCAGCCTGAAACCCAGGAGGCCGCAGAATGAATGACATGACCCCGACACGGGAACAGCGCGAAGCCGCCCTGGAAGGCATGGGCTGCAAGCGCAAGCGCGTCGAAGACGTACGGTTCACACAAGGAAAAGGACAGTATGTCGACGACCTGAAGCTGCCGGGCATGGTGTTCGGAGATTTCGTCCGTTCTCCTTATCCCCATGCGAAGATCACAAAGATCGATGCATCCGAAGCGCTGAAATTGCCCGGCGTGATTGCAGTGCTGACAGCAGAGGACCTGAAAGGTGTCAATCTTGCCTGGATGCCGACGCTTGCCGGTGATGTGCAGATGGTCCTTGCGGATGGCAAGGTGCTCTACCAGAACCAGGAAGTCGCCTTCGTCATTGCCGAAGACCGTTACATTGCCGATGATGCGATCCAACTGGTTGAAGTCGATTATGAAGAACTGCCGGTCCTGACAGATCCATTCAAGTCGATGGATACGGATGCACCCGTCCTGCGCCCCGACCTTGAAGGCAAGACGGAAGGCGCGCACGGTCCACGCAAGCACCACAATCACATTTTCAACTGGGAAGTCGGCGACAAGGACGAGACGGCAAAAGCCTTTGCGGAAGCTGATGTCACGATCAACGAGATGATCTCCTACCACCGCACGCACCCGTCGCCGCTGGAAACCTGCCAGTGCGTGGCGTCCATGGACAAGGTGAAAGGTGAGTTGACCATCTGGGGCACCTTCCAGGCGCCTCATGTGATCCGCACGGTTGCCTCGCTGCTCTCCACCATTCCGGAACACAAGATCCACGTTATCGCGCCGGATATCGGTGGTGGTTTCGGCAACAAGGTCGGTGCGTATCCTGGCTACATCTGCTCAATCGTCGCCTCCATCGTCACCGGTGTGCCGGTAAAGTGGGTCGAGGACCGCATGGAGAACCTCTCCACGACGTCATTCGCCCGCGACTACCACATGACCACGGAAATCGCCGCCAAGAGCGATGGCACCGTGACAGGCCTTAAAGTGCACGTGCTCGCCGACCACGGCGGCTTCGACGCCTGCGCCGATCCGTCGAAATGGCCGGCAGGTTTCTTCAACATCGTCACCGGGTCCTATGACTTCCCGACAGCGCATCTGGAAGTGGATGGGGTCTACACCAACAAGGCACCGGGCGGTGTTGCCTACCGATGCTCCTTCCGCGTGACGGAAGCGGCCTACTGCATCGAACGTGGGATGGACATTCTCGCGCAGAAGCTGGAAATGGATCCGGCAGACCTTCGCATAAAGAATTTCATCAAGCCGGAGCAGTTTCCGTATCAGTCCGCACTTGGCTGGGAATATGACAGCGGCGACTATCACACCGCCATGCAGAAGGCGATGGACACGATCGGCTACCGGGAACTCCGCGCGGAGCAGAAAGCCAAACAGGAGGCCTTCAAACGCGGAGAAACCCGCGAAATCATGGGTATTGGCGTTTCCTTCTTCACGGAAATCGTCGGCGCGGGCCCGTCCAAGAACTGCGATATCCTCGGTGTTGCGATGTTCGACAGCGCGGAAATCCGCGTGCATCCGACGGGTTCGGTGATTTCGCGCATGGGAACCAAATCCCAGGGCCAGGGCCACGAGACGACCTGGGCGCAGATTATCGCCACTGAAATCGGAATTCCCGCTGCCGACATCATGGTCGAGGAAGGCAATACCGACACGGCACCATATGGCCTTGGAACCTATGGTTCCCGCTCGACACCTGTTGCCGGCGCTGCGATCGCTCTTGCTGCCCGCAAGATTCGCAACAAGGCACAGATGATCGCGGCACACATGCTGGAAGTCTCGGAATACGACCTTGAATGGGATGTGGACGGATTCCAGGTGAAGGGTAATCCGGAAGCACGCAAGTCGATGAAGGAGATCGCGTGGGCAGCTTATCATGCTCCGCCGCCCAACATGGAACCGGGTCTGGAAGCCGTCAGCTACTATGATCCGCCCAACATGACCTATCCGTTCGGCGCCTACTTCTGCGTGATGGATATCGATGTCGATACGGGTGTTGCCACGACCCGGCGCTTCTATGCGCTCGACGACTGCGGCACCCGCATCAATCCGATGATCATCGAAGGACAGGTTCATGGTGGTCTGACCGAAGCCTTCGCCATCGCGATGGGTCAGGAGATCCGTTACGATGAGACCGGCAACGTGCTCGGAGCGTCCTTCATGGACTTCTTCATCCCGACCGCCGTCGAGACCCCCCATTGGGAGACCGACCACACGGTGACGCCGAGCCCGCATCATCCGATCGGTGCAAAGGGTGTCGGCGAGAGCCCGAATGTGGGCGGTGTTCCGGCGTTCTCGAATGCGGTCAACGATGCCTTCCAGTTCCTGGGCAACACGCATATCCAGATGCCGCATGATGCCTGGCGCAATTGGCAAGCCGCAAAGAACCTCGGCGCGCACAGCTGAGTTCATCAAAGACGCCGCGGGCATTGCCCGCGGCGCATGCCTGGCTTTCAGATCCGGGATCAGTGCTTCGGACCCGACTGAGCCTGTACCCTGAACACACCAGATTGCAGCGGAACGGATGAGCAAAACCAGAGAACAATTGGCGGAAGCGCTCGCAGAGACCGGCTACCTGGCCGACGACGGACTTGCGACCGCATTACTGTTGACCGGGATGCTGAACCGTCCGCTGCTTCTTGAGGGCGAAGCCGGTGTCGGCAAGACCGAGGTTGCCAAGGCACTCGCCAAACTGGAGAACACCGATCTCATCCGCCTGCAATGCTATGAGGGCCTCGACCGCTCCGATGCCATCTATGAATGGAACTACCAACGGCAACTTCTCGCAATAAAGGCGCGCGAAGGGTCCGGCGACGATGCCGACCAGGTTGAGGAAGCCGTGTTTTCCGAGAAGTATCTCCTTGAACGTCCCCTGCTTGCGGCAATCCGGCAGGCAAGCCCGCCGGTTCTCCTGATCGACGAAGTCGACAGGGCCGACGAGGAATTCGAGGCATTCCTGCTGGAAGTCCTCTCGGACTATCAGGTGTCCATTCCCGAGCTTGGCACCGTCCATGCCACAAGTATTCCTCGTGTCGTGCTGACATCCAACGGCACGCGTGAACTCTCCGACGCCCTTCGCCGGCGATGCCTCTATCACTATGTCGACTATCCGACACCTGACAGGGAAGCTCGCATCCTGCTTGCGCGTGTCGACGGCCTTGATGCTTCTCTTGCTCTTCAGATTGCCGAGTTGATGGGCAAGCTTCGAAAGGAAGACCTGACGAAAGTTCCAGGCGTCGCCGAAACGATCGACTGGGCAGCAGCACTGCTCGGTTTGGGTGCCGGAAACCTGCATGAAAACCGCGAACTGGTGTTCGACACGCTTGCCTGCGTGCTGAAGACTCGTGAGGATCAGGCGCGCGTCACGCAGGAAGTTACCGATCGGCTTCTGGGCAAGGTGGCCTGACGTGATGGCCACGGCAAGTCCAGAAACGCGTGAGAACATCGGAATTGTACTGCGCCTGCGACTTGCCGGTTTTGTGCGCTCGCTCCGGGACAGCGGCTTCAAGGTCGGGCTAGCGGAGACAGGCGACGCACTTGCACTATTGCAGTCACCGCTCATGCGCAAATCCCACAATCTCAAGGGAGCTTTCCGCGCCCTGTTCTGCGGTCGATTGTCGGACTGGAACACGTTCGACGACCTGTTCGATGCCTACTGGTTCGGCAAAGGTGTGAAATCCGGTGTGAAAGTGTCCGGCAGCAGTTCGAAAAAAAGCATGAAGACAATCCGCGAACTGATGGATGCACAGGGTTCAAGACAGGACACGATCGCCGGCGATGTCGAGCGTCAACCAGGCGAAGAAGATGAAGACACGGACGACACGCCCTCCGGCAGACGCGAGGGTGCCAGCATCGCCGAAAGTCTCGGACAGGTCGATTTCCGAAATCTTCACGATCCCGAGGCCGCTGAAAAGGCGCACGAACTTGCCGAACGGCTGGCAAAATCCATGCGTGTCCGGCTAACGCGCCGTGACAAGCAGAGACGGAAAGGACCCCGACTTGATCTTCGCCGGACCATCCGGCATTCGATCGCCCATGGCGGAACACCGATCGAACTCATCCGGAAGGGTCCACGCCACCGGCAGCTCAGGCTGGTGATCCTGCTTGATGCTTCCGGATCGATGAACAACTACACCGCTGTCTTCACCCGCTTCGTACACGGCATGCTGGACAATTTCCGGGAAGCCGAGGCTTTCCTGTTTCACACCCGGCTTGTTCACGTCTCCTCGGCGCTCTCGGAACGGGACGCCGCAAGGGCGCTCGATCGCATGGGCCTTATGGCACAGGGCATCGGTGGCGGAACAAAAATCGGTGAGGCCCTCGCCGAGTTCAACCGCTGGCATGCTGCCAGGGTCATTCATTCACGCACCTGCGTGCTGATCCTTTCCGACGGCTACGATACCGGCGCTCCCGAAGCGCTTGGCGTGGAGATGGCAAAGTTGCGGCGCCGGTGCAAACGCATTGTCTGGCTCAATCCGCTGATTGGCTGGCAGGGGTATGAGCCGACCGCGGGCGGCATGGAGGCCGCTCTGCCGCATGTCGACCTTTTTGCACCGGCTCACAATCTCGACAGTCTCGCCGCTCTTGAACCCTATCTGGCAAAGCTGTGATGCCATGGGAGATGCATCGATGAAACATTCTTCCGTTCCGACCCCGCATTCAAATGCCGGACCAGAACTGACAAGTGACCTGCAACCCCTCATGAACAGGTTACAAAACGCAAACGAACCGTTTGCGCTCGCAACCGTTGTGCGAACAATATCCGTGACCGCTGCCAAGGCGGGCGCAAAGGCAGTGATCGCAGCAGACGGCAGCATTGCCGGCGGCTGGATCGGTGGCGGATGTGCGCGGTCTGCCGTGATCAAGGCGGCCCGGGCCGCACTGGAAGATGGTGAAGCGCGGCTGGTCTCGATCCAGCCAGAGGACCTCCTTGCCGAGCTTGGTGTAGAATCAGGCGAGGAACGTGAAGGCGTGCAATTTGCCAAAAACATGTGTCCCAGCAAGGGAACCATGGACATTTTCGTGGAACCGGTTTTGCCGCGGCCGATCCTGGTGATCTGCGGTGCAAGCCCGGTGGCGCTCGCGCTCTCCAAGCAGGCGCCGACCATCGGTTTTGACGTGACGATCTGCGCACCGGCGGAAGACCATGCCGCCTTCCCGGGCGCAGGCAGACTGATCGACGGCTTCGGACTTGATGCAATCGGAAACGCGGACACCTATATCCTCGTCTCCACCCAAGGGCGTGGTGATCTCGCTGCCCTGGAAGGGGCCTTGAACGTACCTGCCCGGCATATCGGCTTTGTCGGAAGCAGTCGAAAAATCTCAACGTTAAAGGAAAAGTTGCGCGAAAAAGGTTTGAGCGAACAAGATCTTGAGCGCATCGAAGGACCCGCAGGCCTAGATCTCGGGGCCATTACGCCGGAAGAAATCGCTCTTTCGATCCTGGCCGAATTGCTCGTGATCCGCCGCACAGGTCAACGCCAGACAAACATACAGTACATCTGAAATTTCAATCGGAGATACCTACATGCAAATGAACGACAGCCAACGTATTGAAGCCCCCCGGCAAAAGGTCTGGGAAGCACTCAACGATCCGGACGTGCTGAAAGCTTCAATCCCGGGCTGCGAGGAACTGGTCAAACACTCGGACACCGAGATGGAGGCCAAGGTCAAGCTCAAGGTCGGACCGGTGAAGGCGACGTTCGGCGGCAAGGTCACTCTCAATGATCTCGATCCGCCCAACGGTTACACGATCGAGGGAGAAGGCTCCGGCGGCGTTGCCGGATTCGCACGTGGCGGCGCTAAGATCCGCCTGGAAGAAGATGGACCGGACGCAACCATTCTCAATTATGAAGTTGACGCGAAAGTAGGTGGCAAACTTGCACAACTCGGCGCAAGGCTGATCGACAGTACGTCAAAACGGCTGGCCGGAGAATTTTTTGCCGCCTTTGCCGAGCAGGTGGCGCCGACGGAGCCGGCGGAGCACGCCACAGAAGAAATCAACGCCGAGGCACCTGAACAAAAGAAAGGCTGGCTGGGCGGTCTTTTCGGTGGAAAGAAAGCCGACCCGGCCGCAGAAGAACCAGCTGCTTGAAATTTACTGCGTCCGGGTGGAAACTTGTCCGGACGCCTCGCACTCAAGGGGAGGAACACATGAAAAAGACGCAGAATTCCGGTTCAATGGCGACCGCGGCTCGCGAGCTCCGTCAGGATCCCTCGCTTGTGCTTGCCCTGGCAACCGGCTCCGTGCTGACAGCATTCCTGCTGACTGTCCATGCCTGCTGCATCGGCCTTGCGACGCCGGATCATCTGGCGGCGCTGTTGCAGATCTGCTCGCCGATCGGCTGAGATCCCGCTATCGGTGTCACCCTGGCTGACCGCGTTTCGGCCTCCAGGATGATCTCATCCCAATAAGCTTGTCATTCCGGCAGAAGCGCAGCAGAAGGCTGGAATCCAGTAAACTCCTGTTTGACCGCCTTTTTCATCACAGCCTCTCGGCATACTGGATCCCGGTCTTGCCGCCAATGCGGCAAGACCGGGATGACAATTGTGGAAGATAATTCGGAAGGCAGGCACCGTTAGTCAGCTCGTCCAACCGACTTGAATCCATGGCGTTGAAACACTCAGCGACACCGACCCATCACTTCGCGTCGTACCCCGGCGTTACGCTGGTGCCTTGATCTTGCGCAGATAAGGCAGCACGGCATTGAATTCACCGTATTTCGCGCGGGCGTCGTCGTCATTGACGCTCGGCGGAATGATGACATCTTCACCGACATTCCAGTTCGCGGGTGTGGCAACGCCTTTGGCCGACGTTTGCAATGCATCGAGCGCACGAACAACTTCGGCAAAGTTACGTCCGACGGTCATCGGATATGTCATGGAGAGCTTGAGCTGTTTGTCAGGACCAATGATGAAAACAGAGCGCACTGTCGCGCTGTGCGCAGGCGTTCGTCCATCGGGCATGTAAGCTTCCGCGGGAAGCATGTCGAACAGCTTGGAGACCTTGAGGCCTTCATCGGCAATGATCGGGAAGCCTGGGGTCGCGCCGGACACCTTCTCGATATCTAGCTTCCATTTCCGGTGATCTTCCGCGTTGTCGACCGAAACACCGATGACCTTGGTGCCGCGTTTTTCCCATTCGTCCTTCAATTGCCCGACGACACCGAATTCGGTCGTGCAAACCGGTGTGAAGTCTTTCGGATGGCTGAACAGGATAGCCCAGCTGTCACCGATCCATTCGTGAAAGCTGATCGGACCCTGGTCGGTTTCCGCCGTGAAATCCGGAACTGTGTCATTGATACGAAGAGACATTTGGAAGAATCCTTTCAGGTATCTGCGGGGGCGAGAAACGTCACCCAACTGAATGCGCAGCTTTAGTTAAGCTCTCTTGTTCCCGCGGGCAATGCCTAGCCGGTCCGACAGAGAATCGCAGATGTAGAAGGGAAGGCTCGCCAAACGTTGCTCCCCAGCCATTCCTGCGTGAAAGAGCCTACACCAAACGGGTCAGACCCCGCTTCAATAAATCGCGACAATATCCGCAGGGAAATTCGAATCCCCCATTGATCAGGCACCCCATGTGTCACTCAACTTGTACCCACCCGGCAACTGAGCACTTCACGGTCTTCGCCAACAAAGGGTAAGGGGAAGCTGTATGTGACGGCTACTCAATTCGGATTCAGGTTGAAGCGCCAAGACCATTCGAACGGGCCTCAGTTCGTCGTTCGAGTCATGCGCTTAGCCTGCTTTCGTTGTCTGGCCTCATGGGCCCGGCGCTGCATCCGGCTCATGGTTGGCTGGTTAGCAGCTCCCCGCATGGAAATCGGAATATTCGGCGGTCGATTGTCTTCGTGACCGGGCGCTTGGTGGCCGCCGCTGATATTTGCGAACGATGGCCCGGCTTCACCTCGGTAAGGCGGCGGTACCTGCGGCGCAACGGCTTCCCATTCATCCGCCTCGTAAATGTCCGTCAATGTCACCTGACTGCGTTGCAATACGAAGTCTTCCGGTTTCGGCAAGCGGTTGGTGAAAGTCCACACGAACGGAGTCTTGGTACTTCCATCGGAAAGTATGACATAACCGTCATCAGTCAATGAGCCGCCAGTGCGCCGAATGATTTCCAGAACGGTGATATCCGCTCCTGTTGGATGCATGTAGCGAGTCCCTAGCCGAATTTGCCCGCTCTCGATGACGCGAACACTGTCGGTTCCTGGAACATCTTCCGTGACAATGGCATGAACGAAGCAGTCTTCGATGGAGCCCACTGCAAAATTTGTCGCGGCTCGTTTCATGGAGCCGTCTTCCAAGACTAGCGCGCTGTCGGATCTCAAGATATCGATCATCGGCACATGCTGGCCTTCAAATTTGCCGTCACCGCACAGGGTGACATGGCCGGGCGTAACCATTAGTCCGAAGACATCCAAAATGTGATTGACCCGGTTCTCCTTGGTCTTCGAGACCCGCCCGGGAACCAGATTTCCGTCTTCGTCGTAAGACGTCACGACATCACCCGGTTTGACAAACTCAATTGGCTTCTCTGTTCCATCCCACATGGAAATGGGAGTACCAGTGAGGAAACAATGGTCTATCGCTGATTGAGAAAAACCAATTAGGTTACCCTGGGCATCGTACACGGCATTATACCCAACAGGAGGATTTTTTGGATCAAAACCAAGATTATCCAAGTACCCCGGAACGTATTCCGCATTCACCGGTAAGCTGAGCGTCTTCGAACCAATCACAGTTACATAAACTTTTGTTGGTGCCGCGATCCCATCGATGGCAGCGTTAACGGCACCGTACAGCCAAAATCCATATCCCATGGGAACCGACCTTGGGCCCGGAATGAGGTTTGGCGCAATCTGATTGTCAAGAACCGTTACGGCAATTTCACTAGCAAATTGGCCTTCGCCTATTGAACCTGAAACTATTTCTACTTCTGTTGGTCCGTGTCTCCCACCGATTGATGTTCTCATATCCTCCGTTTTTCCCGTAAAGGGGCTGTGGTAAGAAATTTCCACTGATTGTACGGGGTTCCAGTTAGCTAGCCCACCTGGGGAGTTAATTGAAAGCTTTGTAAAATGAATTTCAGGACCCCGCCCCCAATCAGGTAAACTTATCTTTTGACTAGGCGAACCACGATAAACATCAACTACTAAACCAAACCCTATAACTAACTACAGCCCATAAAACGCCGACAAAAAGTATACTTAAAAGAATAACTTTTCGCGCAAGTGAGTTTTTCATTACCTTCAAAACAAGGTCGATTATTGCTCCCAGAACTATTTCCAGACTTCAACCTCCAGACTATATGACGGAAAATTACTAGTTCGCTGTCTCTTTATCAACTGAATTCAAGTTGTCACCATAAATATCAGGATCGCCTTACGCACCCCATGTGTCACTCAACTTGTACCCGCCCGGCCAGGGGTCGCTCGGGTCCAGCATGTGCTGATGAATGCCGGTGACCCAGGCGCGGCCACTGATCTGAGGAATGATCGCCGGTCTGTCGCCGACAGTCGCCTCCGACAGGATCTTGCCGGTGAAGGTCGATCCGATAATGGATCGCGCCTCGAATTCCTGTCCGACAGACATCTGCCCACGCGCCGCCATTAGCGCCATGCGCGCAGAAACCGCCGTTCCCGTAGGTGAGCGATCCACCTTGCCCGGCTGGATCGCAATTGCGGAACGTCCCGTCAGTCCCTTGTCGGTTGCCGTCAATGGGCCACAAAATGCACAGAACGAAATGTGTTTCCAGTCGGCGTTTTCGGGATGGCAGAAACCAAGCTGCTCATTCGCCGCATTGGTAATGCGCACACCCAGTCTGGCAATATCCGCAGCTTCGCTTTCCTCGATGGCAAATCCAAGAGCGCTCGCATCGACGACAACAAAACTGTCGCCGCCATAGGCCGTGTCGACCGTCAGTGTACCCAAGCCGTCCACTTCCAGATTTGCGCCCAGTCTGTCGGCAAAGCTGGCAACATTCTGGACGTGGATCCTCTCTGCCTTGCCATTCCTGCAATCAGCCCTGACACGCACCAGACCACCCGGGGCTTCCAGAACCAGTTCCGTTACCGGTTCGGTCATCGGGACAATCCCGCCATCAAGCAGAACAGTCGACACACAGATGGAATTGGAGCCGGACATGGGCGGCGTGTCTTCCGGCTCCATGATGATGAAGGCCGCGTCAGCTTCGGGATGCTTCGGCGGCACCAGCAGATTGACATGCCTGAAAACCCCGCCGCGCGGTTCATTCAGAACGAAGTTACGCAGAGACTGGTCTTTGGCAATGAAGCTGCGCTGCTCCCAGATCGTGTCGCCCGGCGGCGGCGTCACACCGCCCACGATGACGTCGCCGACTTCGCCTTCCGCATGGCAGGAGATCACATGAATGGTTTTGCTGCTGCGCATGATCCTGCCTCACGAATAGCTGGCGACCGGGTCGCCAAGAGCTTCGAAAATCGGTTTTATGCCGAGGCCCGGCCGATCCGCCGCGGTCATCCGGCCGTTGACGCGCTTCGGTGCCCCCTCCGCAATGTCGACGGTGCCATAGCTGTTGAAATCGGTTGCCGAGAACGCGAATTCCGGCGGTGTCGAGCGGGCAAGATGGGCGATGGCGGCCGTGGTGATATCTCCGCCCCACGTGTCCTCGATGGTCATCGGGATGCCATGGGCCACACACAGGTCGCGCATCAGTTTCGCCCTGGTCAGGCCACCGACCTTGGAAATCTTCAGATTGATGCAATCCATGGCATCTTCCGCAATGCCGCGCACCAGCATGTTCGGACCGTCGATGACTTCGTCCAGGATAAACGGCAGGCCGGTCCGGCGCCGGATCGACACGCTCTCTTCATAGGTCATGCAGGGCTGCTCGATGTAAACATCAAGCGAAGACACCGCCCCGACCACGCGTGCCGCTTCGTGACGTGTCCAACCGGTATTGGCGTCCGCGACAAGCAGATCAGAGGATTTCAGAACCGCGCGGGTCGCATGAATGCGGTCGATGTCGTCGTTGGCATCGCCGCCGACCTTCAGCTGAAACTTGGTGTAACCCTCCGCCGCATAGCCTTCGATCTTTTTCGCCATCACGTCGGGCGCTTCCTGGCTGATTGCCCGGTAAAGGACCACATCGTCCTGTGCAGCACCGCCAAGCAGCGTATAGACGGGCTGATCCGTTGCCTTGCCAAGTAGATCCCAGCAGGCAATATCAATGGGCGCCTTTGCATAAGGATGTCCGCGCAGAGCCGTATCCATGATCCGGTTGATTTCGCCGATATTCAGGGGATCCAGCCCGATCAGATGGGGCGCCAGCTCCTCAAGGCCGGCGCGAACCCCACGAGCGAAGCTCGGCAGATATGCCGACCCGAGCGGACAGCACTCCGCGTAGCCTTTCAGGCCTTCATCTGTAACGATCTCAACGACCGTACTATCGAAAACCTCGATGAAGTTGCCGTTGGACCAGCTGTAGCGTCCTTCCTTAAGTGGCAGGCCGACCTGAAACACATTGATGGCCGAAATTTTCATTTCCGTCTCCTCAGAAGCGGCGCGCAGAGAATGCGCTCATATCGATTGAAGGGGTCTGACCCTGGACAAGTTCGGTGACAAGTTTTGCGGTGCCGGCGGCCTGCGTAAGGCCCAGATGACCGTGCCCGAAGGCATAGAAAACCCTGCGCTCCTTCGGCGAGCGGTCGATGACCGGGAGACTGTCCGGCATGGAAGGGCGGAACCCCATCCACTGCGTCCCGGGTTCCGTCTTCAGCTCCGGCAGAAAACTCTTGGCCTTTTTCAGCAGCGTTTCCGCGCGCTTGTAATTGGGGGGCAGCTTCAATCCGCCCAGCTCCACAGCACCGCCAATCCGGATACCGTCGTTGATCCGTGTCACCACGAACCCGTGGCTGCCAAACGTCAAATGTGTCCTCAGATCAAACGCGCCGTCGGCAAGGGTTGTGTTGTAACCCCGTTCCGTTTCCAGCGGGACACTGTCTCCGACCGTTGACGCCAGTTGACGGGACCAGGCACCGGCACAGACAATGACATTTGCTGCTCGCGTTTCTCCGTTCCGTCCTGACAAAGAAACGAATGCCTCACCAGGTGTGACTGACATGACGTCATCGGCTTCGATCCGTCCTCCACGTGCCAGAAAAGTTTCGGAGAGATGCTTCAGAAAGCTGGCCGGATTGCAGGTATTCATCCATTCCGGCGTATATCCTGCATGAGTAAAACGCGCGTCTATACCCGGCTGGATAGCGGCAATGGCGTCTCTTGTTTCCAGAAGCTCGAAGGGGATGCCGTGTTTCTTTCTGAGTTGCCAGGCGTCCATGCTGGCACGGAATTCCCGCTCTCCTTCGTAAAGCTGCAACTGGCCATCCCGGCGAAACAGTTGCTCTGCAGACGTTTCCCGGATCTGGCAATCCAGCGCATGCCGGGAAGCATCCATCAGGCTGGCTTGCGCATTCAGGGAGTGACGGTAGCGGTCCGGCCAGCTCGCCCGCCAGAAGCGCAGCATCCAGGGCGCGATTTTCAGCGCATAGGCGGGCGGCACGGACAGTGGACCCAACGGATCGAGAAGCCATTTGGGTGCCTTGCGCATGATGCCCGGTGTTGCCAGCGGCACGATATCGGTGAAGGCAAAGGCGCCGGCATTCATTTCCGATGCCTTTTTCAGGCCGTCGTCCCTGTCCAGCACGAGGACATGTCGTCCCTGTGCCTGCAGGGCCAGCGCTGTGCTGATGCCGATGATTCCGGCACCGACCACCACGATGTCATGGACGGCGTTGTCCGTCATGGTCGATACATCACCTTCTCAACTCTCAGGGCCGAATACCCAGCCGATATGGGTCCGCGGGGTTGAAAATCAGGTTCGCATCGGACGTGACGAATGCCTGACCGGTAACCGACGGGACAATGGCGCCTTTCGATCCACGCTGGTAGCTGATCGTGTATTTGCTGCCGATGACGCTTTCCTGTATCCACTCGCGGCCCGGTTCCAGGACACCATCTTCGGCCAGGCAGGCAAGCTTCGCGGAACATCCGGTCCCGCAGGGCGAACGGTCGTAGGCGCCACCCGGACACAGGACGAAATTGCGGCTGTCGGATGCACGATCCTGCGGTGGACCAAAGAGCTCGATGTGATCGATCCAGGCCCCGTCCGCACCCGTGATCCCGCGCTCTTCGAGCGCCGTGCGGATCTTTAACGTCAAATCCGTCAACGGTCTGATGTTGGCTGGTGTCAGGGCGACCGGGCTGTCTTTCACCAGATAAAACCAGTTGCCGCCCCAGGCGACATCACCCGTGAATTGGCCAAACCCGTCGACATCTACCGTGACATCTTTCAGATGCCTGTAGCTTTCAACATTGACCACGGAGACCGTGTTTGCATCATGCAGATGAATTTCGACCACACCGACAGGGGTTTCCAGCTTGTGACGTCCGGGTTCGATCCGACCCAGATGCGCCAGGGTAACGCCAAGTCCAATCGATGCATGACCGCACATGCCGAGGTTCTGCAGGTTGTTGAAGTAGATCACCGAGGCGACGCAGTCATCCCGCGAGGGCGGCAACAGGAGAGCACCGATGACTGCGTCGTGACCGCGCGGCTCGAGCACCACAGAAGCGCAGAAATCGAGATGCTCAGCCTCCAGGCGCGCAGCACGCTCGACCAGCGACCCCGATCCAAGATCGGGGCCACCGTCGATCACGACACGGGTCGGTTCACCAGCCGTATGACTGTCGATCACGCGCATTCGGCAATCACTCCTCCCTGCCTGGACCAATCGGCGTACCAGGTCTTGAAGAGACTGTATTGCGCTTCGACATAGTTGCGCTGCGCGTCGTTCAGGGCGTCGGTTTCGTTGAAGTGCAGACTGTATTCGCCTTCACCGTTCAGAACCATAAGGTGCTTGTAGTAAAGGACGAGATCAGGGCCTTCGTCGAAACTTGAGAGTATCGCGAGTGCTTCTTCCAGCTCTGCCGCGCGCTGGCGCGCTTCGACATGTCCCTGGGCTGCTTTCTGGCAGAGCCGGACAAGATGCAGGACTTCTTTCGGAATGGCATTGCCGATGCCGGTTATGGCGCCGGTCGCGCCGCAATTGACGTAACCATGCAGAACGGCCGTGTCGACACCGACCATAAGCGTGACGTTGTCATCCTGAGAGGTGATGTTTTCCGCTGCGTAGCGCAGGTCGTCGAGGCCGCCGAATTCCTTGAAACCGATCAGGTTGGGGAATTGTGCGCGCAGCTCGAAGAACAGGTCCGCACGTGTCGCAAATCCGTAGTAAGGGCTGTTGTAGATGACGGCCGGAATGTTCGGCGCAGCCGACAATATGGCACTGAAATGGTGTCGCTGTGCACCCAGGGAGCTGCCGCGAGACAGCACGCGCGGAATGACCATCAATCCATGCGCTCCGACCTTTGCGGCATGAGCGGCATGTGCGACAGCGGATTTTGTGTTGATCGCACCGGTTCCAACCACGACAGGAACCCCGGCCGCAACCAGACGCTCAACGCCTTCCATGCGCTCTTCGTCCGTCAGGAGTGGCCAGTCGCCCATGGAACCGCAATAGACTACGGCAGACATGCCCGCAGCGATCAGTTCCTGGCCCTTTCTGACGAGTGCATCGTAATCCGGCGAACGATCGGCCTTGCACGGTGTCATCAGGGCCGGCATGCAGCCGGAAAAGATATTCGTTGTCATCATTCATTCCTTCAGATGCAGGTCTGCCAGGCAAGGTTAACCCGCGCCGCATGGGGCCGCAGACCTGGCGTCACAAAGATGCGCGCCGAATCAGCGCACGTTAGCAAGAAATTTCCGGGTATGCCCGGACGTGGCATTTCCGAAGATCTGTTCCGGCGGCCCGATCTCCTCCATCACACCCTGGTGAAAATAGGCGACCCTGTCGGAGACATCGCGGGCAAATCCCATTTCATGGGTGACACAGATCATCGTCATGCCTTCTTCAGCAAGCAGGCGCATGGTATCGAGAACCTCGCCCACCAGCTCCGGATCGAGCGCTGAGGTTGCCTCGTCGAACAGCATGTAGGTGGGCTCCATCGCAAGTGCCCGGGCAATCGCCAGGCGCTGTTGCTGGCCGCCGGACAGCGCACTGGGAAAAACGTTCAACTTGTCGTCGAGACCGACATGCCTGAGTTGTCTTTCGGCGATGTCGCGCGCTTCAGCTTTCGACTTCCCCTTGACGATTTTCGGGGCCAGCGCGACGTTTTCCAAAGCGGTCAGATGCGGAAAACTGTTCCATTGCTGAAACACCATTCCGAGTTTCTGCCGGAGCTTGTTTATGTCCGTGCCCTTGGCATGGACATCCGTACCGTCGACAATGACGGATCCTTTCTGGATGGGCTCAAGGCCGTTGATGCAGTAAAGCAAAGTCGACTTGCCGGAACCCGAAGCGCCGATGACGGAAAGGACTTCGCCCTTTGCAACATCCAGATCGATGCCCTTGAGCACCTGAAGTGCGCCGAAATATTTCTCAAGGCCGCGTATCTCGATCATTGGGCCCACCTTTGTTCCAGTTTTGCGGCATAGCGCGAGATCGGGAAAGACAGCGCGAAGTAGAATGCGCCGGCGATTGCAAGGATCAGGAACGGTTCCTGTGTCCGGGTGATCAGGATCTGGCTGGCCTTGAGAAGCTCGACATAGCCAAGCACCGAGACGAGGGCGCTGTCCTTCATCACCCCGAGCGCGACGCCGACCCATGCCGGAAAGACCGCTCTGCCACCGATCGGCAGCACCACGTAGCGCATGTCCTGCCAATAGCTCATGCCGAGGGAGCGGGCCGCCCGGCGCATGGGTTTGCCAACCGCCTCGATCGCGCCGCGCGCCACATTGGCCACCAGCGCGGCCGTATAGATTGTCAGGATCACCACGCCCGAGCCGAAGGGATCGAGGTCCAGTCCGACAATCGGAGCGAAATTGTAGAACAGCACCAGTTGAATGATGAGCGGCACGGAACGGAAGATATCAAGGACGGGGGCAAGGGTCAGTGCGGCCGTCAGCTTGCCCTCATAAAGCATCCAGCCGAACACGCCTCCGAGGACAGTGCCGATCGTGATCGACAACGCCGAAATCCAGAGGGTTCTGAGTGCAGCTTCGCCCATGAACCACAGGTCGTTTGGGGTGAACCCGCTGAAGAAGCTTATCGTTTCCTGCAACTCAGCCTCCTCAATACCGGAACAGTCGCGCGGCGAGCAGCCGGGATGCGAGCAGAATGATCTTGACGATCACGTAGTAGATCACGGCGGTCGCCGCGAAATACTCGAAAATGCGGAAGGTTCGGCTGGCAAAGAACTGGGTCTCGCCGCTAAGCTCGCGAAAGCCGACCAGCATGCCGAGCGAGGACATCAGCACCGCCCAGACCAGCTGGTTGGTCAGCGGGTGATAAACGATCCTGAAAACCTGAGGAATGATGATACGCGTGTAGGCCTGCCAGGCGGTCATGCCAAGGCTACGCGCCGCGCGCAACTGTGTCTCCGGCACTGCCTGAAACCCGCCCCGGAAGTTTTCTGCAAGATAGCCGGCGCAGTTGAAGCTCAGACCACAAAGCACGATGGCGAATGGACTGAGATGAAGACCGAAGGCCCCAAGCCCAAAGCCGAAGAAAAACAGCTGGAACAGGGCCGGCGTGTTACGCGCCAGTTCCACCCAGCCCGTCGCCAACCAGTAGAGAGGGCCGCGCATGTGCATGCGGATCAGGGCGATCGCCAAACCGATGACGATGCCGACCACCATGGCAAGCACCGCAACCTGTAGGGTCAGCAGCCCCGCACCCAGCAGGTCCGGCAGGTTTTTCAGCACTGGTCGCCAATGAAAATTATAGTCGAACATCTGATGTCACGGGCTTCGGCGGGTGGTTTTCACACAATTCTGCCTCCGGGAGAGACCTATACGGTCGCCTTGCGGGAACAGGTGAATACAAAAGGGAGGCATGCCCGGCAATCCGGAGACTTTCGGACATGCCCCAAGGTAGGAAGGATCAGTACATCACGCCGGGAATGCGCAATTCCGGAGCCTCGCCGCCGACATACTTGCCCCAGAGTTCCCCGTAGCGGCCCGAGCGCACCTGATGGGTGACAAACAGGTTCAGGAAGTTGAGCCAGGTCACGTCTTCACGCTTGCCGACAACAGACGTGTAGTCTGTGGTCCAGGGCATGCGCGGTCCGGCGAAAATCGTATCGTATTGTTCCGTGATCGGCTTGACTGCCGTATTTGTGGTGATGCCGATATCGGCCTTGCCCTGGGCCACGGCGAGGAACACCTCGTTTTCGGACTGATAGCCCTGATAGAGGTTTTCTTCACCCCATTCCTTGGCAATTTTCAGCCACTCCTGCTCCGGCACTGTGCCGATGGCAGCTGCGACGCGCTTGCCGCGAATATCTTCAAATGACTTGATCCCGCTTTCGGAATTGACCACACCTTGTGCGTAATAGATTGCGTAGGGAATGGTGAAACCGACGGTCCGGGCCCGCGCAAGGCTGTCGGAAGTTGCGCCGAAGACCACATCCGCGCGGCCGGTGACGATGACCGGAAGGCGCTCGGCCCATGTCAGCGGCAGGATCTTGGGTTCCACTTCCAGCGCAGCAGCGAGATCGTTGCAGTATTCGACGTCAAAACCGGCAGGTTCGTTGTTGGCATCCCGATAGCCGATTGGCGGAAAATCCAGAACAACACCACAGCGCAGTTCGCCGCGGTCAACAACGTCATCGAGCGTATCCGCCTTTACCGGCATTGCGGCAACGAGCGTCAGGGCGGCAGCGGCCGCAATTTTCTTGAACATGGTTCCCCTCTTCATTTTTCGAAGAATTTCTTCTGGCGGGAGATTGATAAACCATTTCGGATCCAATATTCAATATAAAATATTCAAAAAGTTTTCCGCTTCCCCGACTCGGGAGGTTCGCTTAAAAGACGGATCCAGGGAGTGACGGCTAATGAAACTGACATCGATGGACATTTCCACGACAGCATCTGCGTCCTCGATCGTGTTCGACGCGCTGCGGAAAGCCATTATCCAGGGGCAACTCGAAGAAGGCGAACCTCTTCGCCAGGATGAAATTGCCCGCCTCTTCAACACAAGCCGCATTCCGGTGCGCGAAGCCATCTCCCGTCTCGAGGAGCAGGGACTGGTCAAGACACAGCGCTACAAGGGTGCGGTCGTCGCCGGTCTCTCACCAAAGGAAACCGAGGAGATTTTCGACTTGAGAGCCCTGGTCGAACCGGAAATCATCAAGAATGCCGTGCCGCTGATGTCGAAAGAGATCCTTGCCAGTGCGCGCGAAAAATGCGCGGCATTCTCCGCATCGGACAATCCGATGGAATGGGGCGATCTCAACCGCGACTTCCACGAGACACTTTACAGCGCCAGTGACCTGAAGTTCTTCAGGGAAATCGCTCACAATGCAATTGACCGTGTAGAACGCCAGATCCGCGCCCAGCTGGTCATGTCCAATGGCATGGAACGAGCAGGCCGCGAACACTTCGGCATCATGGACGCGTGTGAGGCCGGAGACGCGGACCTTGCCGCCGATCTCACACGCGAGCATATCCTGGGTGCAAAGAAATCACTTCTTGCCCACATTCAGGACACCTGATCGGATCCGTGCCGGAACAACCGGTCTCGACGCACCCTGAACAGCGCTGAATTCCCGGACGAGGAATACATTGACAGCGAACATGGTTTGATAATAAATAGCCATATGGCTATTTATTATCAAACCTCCATGGACCGCTCCTTTCACGCGCTCGGCGACGGCACGCGGCGTGAAATGATTGCAATGCTGGCGCGCAACGGTGCCCTGTCGGCAAACGAACTCCGGTCGCCTTTCAGCGTGGCACAACCCACGATCTCCAAGCACCTGAAAGTGCTTGAAAAGGCAGGGCTGGTTCGCAGGGAAATCAACGGGCGTGTTCACCTGTTTCATCTGGAAACGGCTCCCTTGAGGGAAGCAGAGGACTGGATATCCAGGCACCGGACGTTCTGGGAAGGCACCCTTCAGCGTCTGGAAAATTTCGTCAATGCCGCGGACGGACAGGAGGACAAGACATGACGTCAGTCGCCATTCCACTGATTGTCCGCCGCACGATAAAAGCTCTTCCCGGGTCGCTTTTCGACGCCTTTGCAACAGAGGCGTCCCTGAAATGCTGGTTCACGCCGAGCCCGGATATCACTGTCGAGGCCTTGAAATATGATTTCACACCAGGTGGTCGCTTTCGTCTCCGGTACAGGATGCCTGATGGCCGAAATCCGGTTGTCGCCGGGGTATTCGAAGTGATCGACCGGCCGAAACAGATCGTGATGACCTGGGAATGGCAAGCCCCGGATCCGCTCGAAAACGTACCGATGAAGGTCACGTTTCGATTTCTGGAAAAACCGAACGCCACGGAAGTCATCATCACTCATGAAGGCATCCCGTCAGACAGCGCCTGCTCGATACATGCCGACGGCTGGGAAGCGACACTGTCCGTCCTGGACGCATTCTTCGATCGGGAGACCCAGCAATGAGAAACATCGCCATACTGACCTTCATCACCCTGGATGGCGTGATGCAGGCACCCAGCATGCCCGACGAAGACCGCTCGGGAAACTTCGAGCAGGGTGGCTGGGCGACCCCCTATTGGGACGGCGTGATGGAACAGGTTCAAAGAGAAGCAATGTCCGAACCGTATGACATGCTCTTCGGACGCAAGACCTACGACCTGTTCGCCGGACACTGGCCCGATGCTGCAGGTGACCCGGTCGCCGACATGATGAACGCCGCCAGCAAATATGTTGTCACTTCGCGTCCGGACAATCTGAGCTGGAAGCACTCCCGTACGATCTCCGGCGATATTGCACGAAAAATTTCGGCTCTGAAGCTCGAAGACGGACCTATCCTGCAGATTCATGGCAGCTGGGAACTGATCCAGTTTCTGCTTGCTCACGACCTGATCGACGAATTCCGACTTTGGACATTTCCGGTCGTCGCCGGTTCCGGCAAAAGGCTGTTTGAAAAACCGGCAAAACCGGATACGTTCAAGCTGACCAAATCGGAACCCTGCGCGAACGGCGTCGTCATGAGCATCTACCGGCGCGGCTGAAGCAAACAGACTTCATTCAACTACGATCTGAAATGTTCCAGCCACCTCGGGCAACGCTCTGCATCGCGCGCTTCATACGCTTCCAGCGCTTCTTCGAGAGTTGGAGCAAATCGGCTTTCTTCATTTTCACCCAGCGCTTTTAGACGCATGGAATACCAGGCTGTGATGCCACCGCGCGGCGGCGTCTCAAACCGGGGAAACTCCGGATCACCGCCAAGTCCCGATAGCCAGGAATTTGGAAGCGCAGGGTCGAGAACCATTGCTCGAGCCAGACCGATGGCATCCGCAGCACCTGCTTGGAGCGCGGCGGCGGCATCGGCGCGCGTTTGCATCCCGCCGGTCACCATGATTGGAATTTCGGTCACCTTCTTCGCACGGCGGGCAAACTCGATGAAATACGGCCCCGACGCCGATACGCCATCAGAACTTGATGCAGCTCCGGGGAAATATGTTCCTCCGCTTACATCAATGAGATCAATCGAGGTCCTGTCGAGCATCCGGACAACCTGCAAAGCGTCTTCATCAGTCAAGCCTCCGACGAGCTTGTCCGTCGAGTTGATCCTTATGCCGACCGGAAAAGACGGACCGACGGCGAGGCGTACTGCATCGATCACCTCACCGATCACGCGAAAACGCCCCTCGATCGAACCGCCGTAAGCATCAGCCCTGTGATTGAACAGGGGCGACAGGAACTGGCTTAACAGAAACCCGTGACCGGCATGGATTTGTACACCGCCAAATCCAGTGTTTTTTGCCATGATCGCAGCCCGCGCATACAGGCCAGGCAGTTCACGAATTTCCTCCAGCGACAGCCCCTGACATTGGAGGCCATCGACGTTCAGCGGTGACGGCCCTTTCGGATTGCTGACAGGCAAGTGGGCAAGAGCGCCTGCGTGGCCGAGTTGAGGCCAGATATGTGCACCATTGATTGAACCACGTTGCGCAAGAATGCGCAGTCCAGCCGTGTCTGATCCGTGCATCAGCACAAGGTTTCCCGGCTTTTCCGGATAGTACGGATTTGTCTGCACCTCACCGATCAGGGACAACGCCGCACCGCCCTCTGCCCAGCGCTCATACAGCCTTGTCTGCGCTTTTGTCGGGCTTCCGGTGCCGTCACCGAGCGAGTCGGACATCGATGACTTGATCAACCGGTTCTTCAGGCGGGCACCGCAGGGGAGAACCAGAGGCTTGTCCAGGAACATTGTCGCTTCATTTTTTGCCATAATATAATTCCTTTTATCGAGATATTTCGAAATTCATATTTTCTAGCCGACCAAAAGCCGTCTAATCGTGCCTTTGCAGACTACCGCGTCAAAAGTTCTTCCTGTACCGCGGCAAGAAACGATCGAATGTTGTCTTCGTCTCGACGATAGAAAGTCCATTGCCCGTGGCGTTCTGCAACGACGAAGCCAGCCTGCTTCAGTAAGCCCATATAGTTGGAAACCGTCGATTGCGAGAGCTGCGCCTTTTCCTGGATATAGCCCACACAAACGCCTTCCAGATCGGCATGCTCCGGCAAGGCAGGCGGGAAATTCGATCGATCCTTCAGCCATTCCAGGATTTTTCGCCGAATTGGATTGTTCAGCGCTGCTATCGATTTTTCAATGTCCATAAATCGAAATATCTCGATACTTCTAAAAATGTCAATGAAATTCGTGATTCTTCTGCAAAACATTCGCGCCGCATCCGGACGATAGAATTTTTGCCGAAAGTAAGAATTTCCGTTCTGATGTTGTCTTCCGATATTCAGCGACCTCTTGGCACTCCCACAGTACAGAAAAGCCTGCTCGGCCGCAAAACATCAGCCATGGCAGTGGCTGCGATGCTGCTCAGGTCCGGGCCTATCCCGCCTGCTGCCATGACGCAGGCGCGCGTCCCAGCGGACGGCAGGTGTCGGCCAGCCAGCGCCCTGCGCCATCCTGGCACCTGGGTCCGACCAGTTTCTCTATCTGCTCATGATAGGCGTCTAGCCAGTTGATCTCAGCCGCAGAAAGGCGCTCCGGGATCAGGGCATCCTTCTGGATCGGAATCCAGGTCATGTTGTCGAAGTAAAGAAAGCCGTCGTCTGCTTCACGGATCTCGAAAAGGTTTTCAAGACGGATACCGAAGTCTCCAGCCTTGTAGTAGCCCGGTTCGATGGACAGGACCATTCCGGGCGCAAGATCGACCGGATTGTGCGGTTTGCCAATGCGCTGGGGATGTTCGTGAACCGAAAGACGATGGCCAATGCCGTGGCCGGTGCCATGGTCATAGTCAAGGCCCAGATCCCATAGCGGGCGGCGGCAGATGGCATCGATGTGATGACCTTGCGTGCCTTTCGGGAACCGCAGGGTCGCAAGCGCGACCAGTGCCTTGAAGACGGCAGTATACGCTTCAGCGTAGCCGTCCGGCAGGAACCCGAAACTGAATGATCTTGTCGCGTCCGTGGTACCGGTTTCAAACTGTCCGCCACTGTCGAGCAGATACGGTGCGGCTGGCAGGATCGGTGCCGAATTGTTCTGGTCTGCCGCATAGTGGCACATAGCTGCATTCGGTCCAGCGCAGGAAATCGTATGGAAACTCTCGCTCAGGTAGCCCGGCCGTTCCCTTCTGAATGAGAGGATTTTTTCCAGCGCCTCGAATTCCGTGACCGGATCTCCATCCGCTGCGCGTGAAGCGACAGTATCCATCAGCCATTCGCTGAATTCGATCCAGGCCACCGCGTCCTCGATATGGCAGGATCGCAGACCCTCAAGTTCGGTCGCATTTTTCCTGGCCTTGGCGAGCGTCATCGGGCTCAGCTTTGGAACCGGCACAGCTTCGGCCTCGATGATCCGTTGGGAAACAGCTGCCGGTGAAAAATCCGGATCGACCAGCACTCTGGCCCCCTTCCCTGTCTTTGCAGCCAAAGATTCCAGAAGATCGGACTTTGCTCGCAGGGACACCCAGTCCGGCAGGGTGTCGGCAAGTCCCTCCTCGAATTTGCCCTGATCCACGAACCAGTGAGCTGCCCCGGACCTTTCCAGAAGCAGGAAGGACTGGGGCATCGGATTGTAGGCGACATCGTCCCCGCGAACGTTCAGGAACCAGGCGATGTTGTCCGGCTGGGTCTCGACCAGAAGCGCCGCATCCTCCGCGGCCATCTCCTTGAGAAACAGGTCCCTTTTGTCGCTTGAAGACTCCCCGGCGAACTGAAGCGGGAAGGCGCTGATCGTGCCAAGGGGTTCGTCCGGTTGGTCGCCCCAGACAGCATCGACCGGATTTTCGCTCATCGCCTTCAGCGAGGCTCCGGCGGCGTTTGCACCCTTTTCAAACCGTTTCACCCAGTTTGGCGGCAGGTGCATGGCATCGTAGCCGATCACCCAACCGGGTTGCGCGACGTCCGACAACCAATTTTCAGGCGGGTGATTGTGAATGTGATCGCGGTCGATCAAACCGGCGGGACACTGGTTGCCGGCCTGCACCACGTAACGGCCGTCAACGAAGAGGCGCACCTCGAGCTGCGTCACGATGGCAACCCCGGCTGATCCGGTGAATCCCGTCACGAACCCGAGACGTTCATCGTGAGGAGCGATGTATTCGCCCTGATGTGCATCAAAGCGCGGCAGAATGAACGCATCCAGCAAACGCATTTTCATTTCAGCGCGCAGCGCGGTCACGTTGTCGGTCAACTCGGCCAATCGGCTTTCAGACATTCTCGATCTCTTCGGCATGATGACAGGCGACCGAACCGCGTCCCGCAATCGGACGAAGCTTCGGCAGCTCGGTGGTACATTTCGGCGACTTGTGACGGCACCTGACGTGGAATGGGCAGCCGGGCGGGATATCAAGCGGCGAGGGCAACTCTCCCTCCAGATGAATTTTCCTTCCCTTGTCGTCCGGATCAAGGGACGGCGCCGCACTCAGGAGCGCCTGGGAATAGGGATGCGACGGGCTGGCAAACAGTGTCTCGCTGTCGCCGATCTCAACTATCCGGCCGAGATAAATGACCGCCACCCGATTGGACATATGTCGCACCAGACGAAGGTCGTGGGCGACAAAGAGGATCGTGAGCCCAAGCCGGTCCTGCAGATCCAGCAGGAGGTTTACGATCTGTGCCTGTACCGAAACATCGAGCGCAGACACGAGTTCGTCGGCGATCAACACCTCCGGTTCGACTGCAAGAGCACGGGCAATCGCGATCCGTTGCCGTTGCCCGCCCGAAAATTCATGCGGATATTTTTCCAGAGCGTCCCCGGGCAATTGGACGAGGTCCATCAGGTTCGCAAGACGGGCGGGCACTTCATCTTCCGGACACATACCATGCACACGCAGCGCCTCGGACAGGATCTGGCCGGTCGTCATACGGGGGTTCAAGGACGAATACGGGTCCTGAAACATCATCTGGACCCGGCGATTGTAGGTCCGGTCGCCGCGTTCGTGCGAAGCGAACACATCCATGCCGTAAAAGTGTACACTGCCACCGTTGGGTTCGTGCAGGCGCACGATGCAACGGGCAAGCGTGGACTTGCCACATCCGGACTCGCCGACTACGCCAAGGGTTTCTCCCTGCCGCAGATCGAGGCTGACCCCGTTGAGCGCGTTGACGTTTTTCACCGGCGTGTTGCTGAGAACATCGAGCACAGATCGCTTGCCTTTGAACGCCAGGCTGACATCGCGAATTTCAAGCACTGCTTCGCTCATGCGGCGGCGCCTCCCTTTGCCTCGACCCTGTTGAAGCAGGCAACAGACCGTCCGCCATTCAACGTCTCAAGTTCCGGCCGACCGGTCTCGCAGCCGACCGTCTTTTGCGGACAACGTGCGGCGAATGCACAGCCATCGGGAAGCGACAACAGACTGGGGGGTGTTCCGGGAATGGAGTACAGGGGGGTGCGTGGCGGCACATTCTGTGGCACGGAACGCATAAGTCCGACCGTATAGGGGTGTCGCGGTTCTCTCAGGACGGACCGGACACTGCCCTGTTCAACAATTCGGCCTGCATACATCACGGCCACCTGTTCGCATGTCTGAGCGACAACGCCCAGATCGTGGGTCACCAGAATGACACCCATGTCGAAATCCTTGGCAAGCGACAGGATCAGATCGAGGATCTGGGCCTGGATTGTCACATCCAGCGCGGTAGTCGGTTCGTCCGCCAAAAGCAGCTTTGGCCTCGCGGCAAGCGCAATTGCAATCATCACCCGTTGCCGCATGCCGCCGGAAAACTGATGCGGAAATTCGGAAAGCCGGGATCCGGCAGCCGGAATGCCGACGACGTCAAGCATCTCGATTGCGCGCTTCTTCCGCTCGCCCGCTGACATGTCCGTATGTGCCTTCAGCGTCTCGTCGATCTGGACACCGACCGTCAGCAGCGGATTAAGCGATGTCATCGGCTCCTGAAAGATCATTGCGATTTCTCCGCCCCGGATCCGGCGCATATCGGACTCGGGCAAGGTGACCAGATTTTCGCCACGCCACAGCGCCGAACCAGTTGTCCCGCCATAGCGCCGGGACAGGCCGAGGATCGATCGAAGGGTCACACTCTTGCCCGATCCGCTCTCACCGACGAGGCCGATAATTTCGCCCTTGTTGATGGTGAACCCGACATCCCGGACAGCCGGAACAGAAGTATCACCGGCTCCGAACGTGGTGCACAGACCGGAAACTTCCAGCAAGGGGGTTTTTACGCTTCTCAGGGTCATCCGCGCGGCCTCAACAAGTCTGCCAATCCGTCACCGATCAGGGAGAAACCGAGCCCGGTCAACACGATGGCAATGCCCGGCATCAGGCTGAGCCACCAGGCTGTGGTGATGAAATTGCGGCCTTCGGCAATCAGGACACCCCATTCCGCCTGTGGCGGCTGTGCACCGAGACCAAGATATCCAAGCGAGGAACCGAGCAGGATTGCGAGCGCCATGTCGGTCATCCAATAGACAATGACCGGTGTGATCGCGTTCGGCAGAAGGTGGCGAAAAATGATACGGAGATCGGAATATCCCATGACGATGCCTGCAGATGCGTAGTCATTGGCCATCTGGGAAATGACCTCCGCGCGCATGAGTCTGGCATAGTAGACCCAACCGACCAGCGTGATCGCGATGTACATGTTGATCAGGCCCGGGCCCAGCACCGCGACGATGGCAATCACCAGCACCAGAAACGGAAACGTTATGATGGCATCAACGACGCGGCCAAAAATCATGTCGGCGATACCGCGATAGTAGCCGACCAGAGCGCCGACGAAAACGCCGATCACCAGCGCGAAGACGGTTGCCAGGACGGCCATCTGCATATTGACCGAATAGGCCCAGATCACCCGTGAAAAGGAATCCCGACCCAACAGGTCCGTACCGAAAGGATGCTGCCAGCTTGGCGGCTGGCGTACGGCCAGATAGTCGATGAAATTGGGATCGTAGGGCGCAAACAAACCTGGAAACAGCGCCAGCACTGTTGAAACCGCAATGATGGTGAAGCCGACCATGAAGCCGGGCTTCCGGAAGGCGATCTGCATGCGGCCACGCCGCCGGCTTCGGACATTCCCGCGGGAGATTGTCGTGTCGCTCATGACAGACGCATCCTCGGATCAAGCCAGCTCTGGAATATGTCGGTCATCAGGAAAACCAGCGACACCAGGACGGCAAAGGTCAACGTGAGGCCCTGGATAAGGGGATAATCCCGGGCGAAGATAGCCTCCAGCATCATGCGTCCGACACCAGGGACAGCAAAGACGGTCTCGGTCACCAGCGTCCCGCTCATGAGCTGTCCAATGGAAAGTCCGAGCAGAGTGACTGTCGAAACCAGGGCATTCTTCAAAACGTGGCGACCAAGGATCAGACGCGGCGGCAGTCCCTTGGCGCGGGCAAACTGGACATATTCCGCATCAAGGACCTCGATGATCGCCGAACGCAGGTTCCGCATGAGTATGGCCGAGGTATAGAGCGCGACCGTTACGGCAGGCAGAAACAGATGATAGGCGCGATCAAGGAAGGTTTCGCCGTATCCTCCGACCGGAAACATCCGCAGCTGTGCAGCCAGAAACGTCAGCAACAAGAGACCGATGTAAAAAACCGGCATCGAAAGCCCGACCTGAAAGACCGCCCGGATGAGATTGTCCTGCCACTTTCCGCGATTGAGCGCAGCGACAAAGGCAAGCGGGCCCGCGATCAGGATTGACAAGGTAACCGCATAAAGGGTCAGGAAAATCGTTGTCGGCAAACGGGCAAGAATTACCTCCGTCACCGGTGCACGCAGCAAAATCGAGCGTCCGAGATCACCCTGAAGCGTGTTCGTCAAGAATAGCCAGAACTGGGTCCAGAGCGGTGCGTTCAGACCCAGTCGCTCGCGGATAGCGGCGATATCCGCATCGGACGCCTTGTCTCCGGCAATCGCGATCGCGGGATCACCCGGCAAAAGCCTGACCAGCAGGAAAATGATGATCATGACCAGCAGAAAGGTCGGGATCATCAGGAGAATACGGTTCAGGGTGTATTGCAAACCGGCCATGGAGGTCGTCGCCAATTCTCACTCAAGCACGGAGGGCGAGGGAGAGCTCAGCGCGCCCTCACCTTCCTGTTCACGGGTTCTGCGGATCAACGTTCCAGGGAAACATTCTCAAAGACGTTGTTGCCCAGAGGTGTCTGCAGATACCCGTCCACCTTTCCGGAAACCGCGACCGCGAAAGGCGTTTCGTACATGAAGAGCAGTGGTGCCGCTTCGGCATAAATGTCCTGCATTTTCCTGTACTGGTCCGCCCGCTTTTCTGGGTCCATTTCCGAAGAGGATGCTTCATACAGTGTGTTGAAATCGGCGTTGTTCCAACCGGTTCCGACCGCTTTTGCCGTCGGGAAATATCCGAGCCAGCCCGTCACCTGGCTTGGATCGTTGACATCGTCAACCCAGCCGTAGGTGTGAATATCGAACTCACCGGACCGGTTCTTTGCGCCACGGGTCGCGTTGTCGACCTGTTCGGCAACAAGGTTGATGCCGAGTGGTGCCCACATCTGCTGGAGAGCGGCAAATATGGTCCCATCGTCTGCAGATCCGGCAAGTGTCGTCAGCGTGATTTCCGTTCCCGGTTTCAGACCAGCCTCGGCAACGAGGGCCTTCGCCTTTTCAATATCATAGCCATAGAGCGGGTTCATATCCGCGGCCAGCCGGGTTGAAGACGACATGACCGGCGACGACATCGGTTTCCCTGCGCCTTGCAGGACGAGACCGATCAGCGCTTCCTTGTTTGTGGCATAGTTCAATGCCTGACGGACCCGCTTGTCGTGCAGCGGATTCGGCGTTCCGTCGGCCCTGGTCTCACGCGTGTTGATCGGTGAATAGATAATCCGCGTGGACGGGAAGAGGTTCATGTCGACTGCCGGATCGGCATCCAGCTCCGCAACGCGCGAAAACGGGATGAACTCGGCGATGTCTACCTCGCCTGCCGTCAGTTTCAGCACACGAGTCGCATCGTCCGGAATGATTTCGAAATGGACCTTTTCCAGATAGGGCAACGGCTTGCCGTCCTTGCCTTCTTTCCAGTAATGCGGGTTCGCGGTGAAGGTCATGGACGATCCCTGCTCGAAACCGCTCAGATAGAAGGGGCCCGATCCGACGCCTGGACCACCCGCCGCGAATATCGCAGCCGATTTTTCCTGATCATTCGCACCCGGCGCAGCATCAAAAGCTTTCTTGGAAACAATGGCCGTATTGAATGTCGCCAGCATCGAGAGCAATGCCGGGTCAGGCGTCTCAAGAGAAATGGTGATATCGCGGCCGTCCGCGCTCACGGAAGAGACAGCGGACAGAAGCCCCGACCAGGGACCCAGGTCAGGGTTGCGGGCGCGCTCCAGCGAGAAAACAACGTCGTCACCCGTGAGCGGGCTTCCGTCGGAAAACTTGAGGCCATCGCGCAACACCAGGGAAACGGTCTTGCCGTCAGATGAGACCTCGAAGCTTTCAGCGAGCGACCCGACAAGGTCGGTGCCGTCTTCAGTCGGTGCCAGCAGCGTACTGAACAGGCTGCCGACCATCCAGATATCCGGATTGCGGTCGGCGTAGATCGGGTCGACAAGCTTCGAACCGTCATATCGAGCAAAATTCAGAGTTCCGCCACGCTCCTGCGCGTCGGCAAACCCAATTGTAAATGCGCCAAGAGCCGTGCTTGTTGCCAGCGCGAGGGCAAGTGCTGCAGCCTTCATGGTATGTCCTCCCAGATGCACATGTCATGGTGCGACGGAGATTAGCCGAACACGCCCCTTCCGCAAGGCATTTTTTAGCTATTTTGAATATTGGATCCAATTTTTTATCAAAATCCGGAATTCTTATTCTTCATAATATTTTGTTTTTAAATATTTTTTCTCTTTTCAACAAATTCTCGAGTCACTAAAAAAAATTTTAGTATTGATAAACTCAACCGACTATCGAATGCTGGAGTTCCAGCGCCCGGAACGATATAAGTGTGTGCCTGAACGGAGGAATGCATGACAACAAGCAGGCGGCAAGCCACGCAGGACACAGTGCAGGACACGCCCAATTACGGTCCCGTCATCCGCCAACGACGCAAGGCTCTGGGTATGACACTGGACGATGTCGCCAAGGCAACAGACCTGACGATCGGTTTCCTGTCCCAAGTGGAACGTGGCATCAGCGCGCCCTCCCTTTCCTCCTTCATGCGCATTGCCGGCGCCCTTCAGACCAGTCTGGAGGAGCTTCTCAAGGTTCCCGAGCCCTATATGGAGTATGTTCCAAAGGACTCGCGCCAAACCTATGTTCTGGGCAAATCGAAACGCCTCTATGAAAAACTTGGCCCCGGATTTCCAGGTGCGCTGACCTATCCCTGCATCATCCACCGCCCACCCGGACATGTCTCGGAACACATGCAGCATGAAGGCGAGGTGTTCTGTTATCTGCTCTCCGGAAGCCTGGAGTATCACCTGGGCAACAAGGTTTTCATCATGACGCCGGGCGACAGCATTCACCACGACACCAGCAAGCCGCACTTTTCCAAGGTTCTCGGTGACGAGGAATCCGTCGAACTCTGGGTCAGCTCCACGCCGATCAAGACACCGGGTTAACACCCACTGTCGCAACAATGACCGTATGTGATGCAAGCCCATTGCACGGAACACCTGCCAAGGTCTATCAAGGAGCCGTGAACCAACCGGAGACCTTTGATGGAGCGAACGGCAATTCTATTCGATTACTGGCGATCGTCAGCCAGCTATCGTGTGCGCATCGCATTGAATCTGTTGAGCATCCCGATCGAATATCGCCCGGTCAACCTGTTGACCGGAGACCACAGGTCAGCGGCCTATCTTGACGAGAACCCGCAAGGCCTCCTGCCGACGTTGGAGATCGATGGGAAGCGGCTGACACAGTCGCTCGCCATTATCGAATACCTGCACGCCACGACACCTGGTTCGAAGCTGCTGCCGGACTCGATCGACGGTCAGTACCGGATCCGGCAACTTTCCGACGCCATCGCGATGGAGATCCATCCTGTTTGCAATCTCAGCGTTGCACAGCGTGTCGTGGATCTCACCGGCGGCGGTAACGAGGTCAGGGTCGATTGGATGCGCCACTTCATTTCAAAAGGTCTGGGCGCGTTCGAACGGCTGCTGGGTGCCGGCGAAGGCCCGTTCTGCCTTGGCGACCAGCCAACCATGGCCGATTGCTGCCTGGTACCGCAGCTCTACAACGCTGAACGGTGGGGTGTGGACACGTCCGGTTTCCGGAGAATTGGCGAAGCCGCAAACGCGGCAAATACAATGAATGCCTTTGTGGATGCTCATCCGGATGCGGTTGGCGCGCCGCCGGCGGAGTAGTCCGCCGGCAACGGGAGGGACCTGTTAACTCATGAATTTCCGGCAACTGGAAGCATTTCGCGCGGTTCGCGATACAGGTTCGACAACCCTGGCTGCCGACAGGATCGGCGTGACGCAATCGACCGCAAGCCGCCTTATACTCCAACTCGAAGAAGATATCGGCTACCAGCTGTTCGACCGTCAGGGCGCCGGGTTGACCCTCACACCCGAAGGACTGGACTTTTCGGAAATCGCCGAACGAATTCTCTCCGAAATCGAACGCATCAACCTGATGTCGCGCAACATCCGCCAACTCAGTACCCGCACTGTCCGCATTGCCGCCATGCCCGCGATCGGCACCTGCATGACGCCGGAACCACTTCGCCGTTTCCTTGACGAAAACCCCAACGTGCATCTCAAGGTGGACCTGAAGCCGAGATCGGAGGTTCAGTCTCTGGTCATCAACGGCAAATGCGATCTTGGCCTCGTAACCCTGCCACTCTCGGATGACGGGCTGCATATCGAACCATTGTGCCAGGAGGAAACGGTCTGTGTTTTGCCGCCCGGCCATCATCTGGAAGAGAAGGATGTCGTCTCGTTCGGGGATCTTGCCAGCGAGCGCCTGATCAGCATCGCGACACATACGATCCTCCGATACCGGCTGGAAGAGGCATTGAGCAGCGCGGGTGTCCGCCTCGGATCCATATGCGAGACAGATTCAACCCTGCTCGTGGCAAACCTCGTCGCAGCCAACGCGGGGGTCGCCATCATACACAAGGTGGTCGCGGACATGCTGAAGGACCGTCTGGTCATTCGTCCGCTGGCGACGCCGATCCTTCTCTCCTATGGCATCATTCGGAGGCGCGGTAGTCCGCCGCGTGTGCTCACCGAGCGACTGGTCGATTGTCTGAAGTCTGCATTTTCAGCCTGACTGCCCAGGACCCGGATTCAAAAAAGCGGCGGCAATCCGCTGTTTCGGCAAAGCGTGCACGAGCCGAGACATTTTCCTCGGCCCCCTGAGTCCGGATCTTCGCTTCGCCGCATCCAAAACGGTACCGGAGTGCTTCGGTGCGTTAGCGGCTCTTATGCCATGATCGAGCTCAGGCTGGCGTCGTTCAATGGCAAGTGGACCGGTTCGCCGCGCTCGGCAGAGAGATCAGCAGCAATATAGACTTCCATCACCTGGCGGGCCTGATCGGCCGTGACCAGAACCGGCTTGTCCCGGGCGCAGGCATCTATGAAGTGATCGGTCTCCGGCGCCATCGGGCCGGCATAGGCATGTCCGACGAATTCGCCCGGCATGGAAGACATCGGGAACTGGATACCGTTGTCTTCCGTATTCAGGACAACATCCTTGTGGCTGTCATCCACCATCAGGGCACCCTTCGTCCCGACCATTTCCAGGGTGGTGCTGGAATAGTTGGGATAGCCGAGTGGCAGGATCCAGCCGGCGCCGATAGTAAAGGAAATGCCGTTGTCCAGGGTCACGATGATCCAGGTACAATCCGGCGCATCGACCCCCTTGCCCCGCATATAGCGGTAGACGTTCTGGGCGTAGACTTTCACCGGTCTTGCCGGCTCCAGACACCAGAGCACAAAGTCGAGATCGTGAGTTGCCTCCATTGCGGCGGGCGACAGCTTGGTTCGACCCGAAATCTTGTTGCCGAGACCGCGTGTGATGTGGCGACTGACAAGTGCGGAGACAGGATCGCCAAGCGTTCCGTTGAGAAGACTCTCGCGAATATAGGCATATTTGTAATTGAAGCGCTGCGAATAGCCGATCGTGAACTTGACATCGTTCTGCTTCGACAGGGCAACCAGATCATCGGCTTCAGCAAGGGTGATCGCGATCGGCTTTTCAAGAAATACATGCTTTCCAGCCAGGAGGGCAGCTCTGGCCATCGGGTAATGAACGTCTTCAGGCGTTGCGGAAATGATGACGGAAGAGATGTTCGGGTTTTCAATGATCTCCTGATAAGTGTCCGTCGCGGTTGCCGGAGCATAACGGTCCTTCATTTCCTGCAAGCGTTCGCTGCGTGTCTCGGCAATGTGCATTGACGCAACCTGCGGATTGCGGGCTGCCGCTTCGATGCGGATACCGCCGCACCAGCCAGCGCCGATCACACCCAGTTCAATCTGTTCCATACCCGGCTCCCCTGATCGCGGAGCCGCCGCAAGACTGACCCCTTCTCTTTTCAGGAGCATGTTGGGCAAACGGACTTACCGGGTAAAATTCTGAATCTGCGTTGAGATATTCAAACTCCGCATCGCGCCGCTTTCCGGGTTGACGCAATCGTTCTGGTCAGTTCGTCCTGCAAAATGTCACTGAAGGCCTGCGCAGCATCGTTGAGTGGTTTTGCCGCCGGTTCAATCCTGCTGTAACTCACGGAAAGCTCCGGCCTGACGATCGGATGCAGCCGGCGGCGCTGCCCGTCCAGATCTGCAGCGCACATGATTCCAGGCAGGATCGTATGCCAATCCGACCGGGCAACAAGGTCGATTGTGCCGAACATGGCGTCGAGTTCCAGAACGTTGTCCACTTTGATGTGATGGTCTGCAAAGTAGCGGTCGATGCGACGGCGGCGCGAATTTGCAGGGCTGGGAAGAACATAACGCAAAGGGGCATGATCTTTCAGGTCTACGGGTTGGAGATGCCTCTCACCGGGTGCACCAACCAGAAATTCGTTGTCGGTTCCCATGGGTTCCGCACGAATGTTGTCATACCCTTCGAATGCCGGAACGATAGCGAAATCAAGCTCTTCACGTCCGACCGCTTCAATCAGCTGGAAGGAATAGGCCTCCACCATGGAAAGGCGCACCATCGGATAGGTTTCCGTGTATTTCAGCATCGCCTCGGAAAGAACGCTACGCGTCAAGGTCGGGATCAAGCCGACACGCACCTGCCCTGTCATGGTTCCGGATGCGCGTTTCAAGGTCTCGTCGGCATCGGCGGCCGACCGCAGGACATCGATCGCTTTCTTGTAGAACAGCATGCCGGTTTCGGTTGGCGTGACACCGGTCGACTTGCGGATCAGCAACTGCACACCATACCGGTCCTCGAGTTCACGGACCTGCATTGAAATACCTGACTGGGTGGCGTTAACCCGGTTGGCCGCAGCCGAGAAAGAACCTTCCTCATAGACGGCAACGAAAAATCTGAGTTGCTGAAGCTTCATCTCAAGCCATCACTTTTTCTGTTGGCAAATATCATTGATAATGAGTTGCGTTGAAGGCGGCAAGACCCACTAACTAACAGAAGAAAACACCAAAAGAGCAGAATGGCCGGACCGGTGAACAGGGTAAAACTATGAATGTACAGAATAAATCATTTTGTATCGCGGTCGCCGGGTTCGGTTGGTGGGGGCGCCACATTGTCAATCGCCTCAAGCTGACCGACGGTATTGCCGTGCCTGTCGTAATCGAACCGAACGAGACTGCCCACGATCAGATCCGGGATGCCGGCCCGGCCCCCTACACTCGTTTCGAAGACGTTCTGAAACGCCCAGACATCGATGCTGTCGTCCTGACAACCCCAAATCCACTGCATGAGGAACAGGTGCGCCAATGTGCGGCTGCGGGCAAACATGTCTTTTGTGAAAAACCGCTGGGTCTGACCGGTGAGAGCGCGCGCCGCTCCGTCAAAGCGTGCAAAGAGGCAGGCGTCACGCTCGGCATAGGACACGAACGGCGGTTCGAGCCGGCCATGGAAGCTCTCAAAGCAGAGATCGAACGGGGTGGCCTCGGCAAGATCATGCATGCCGAAGCTGCCTTCAGTCACGACAAGCTGATCGGTGTCCCCTCAGGCGATTGGCGCACCTCAAAATCCACCTGTCCGGCTGCCGGCATGACGGCGATGGGCATCCACCTCACCGATCTGCTGATCTCCTTTTTCGGGCCCGTCAAAACGGTTCAGGCGATGACCGCGGATCGTTCACTCGGCTGGGAAACCGGCGACCTCGTTACTGTGCAGCTCGGGTTCAGAGAAGGAATGACAGCAACCTTGAGTGCTATCCTGCACACACCCCACTTCATTCGCATGCACGTGTTCGGAACTGAAAAATGGGTGGAGGCGCGCAATGACACCCATCCCGACACGCCCGGCGGCAAGGTAAGTTATGTGGAATCGGTGACAGGAATGCCGCTGAAGGAAACCGCTTTCGAGTGGACCGATACCGTGATTCACAACCTTGAGGCTTTCAGGGATGCCTGCCTCGGGCGTCGTCCATACAGGGTTTCCCACCAGGAAATGATCCACAATATTGAAGTTCTCGAAGCAATTGCGCAGTCTGCCGAACATCGCGAAACCATCCATCTGAATTCATAAATGATCGAACTGCCAAAAATTCTCGTTGCACCCAATGGTGCGCGCCGGGACAAGTCCGCCCATCCTGCCTTGCCGATGAGCGTTGAAGAACTGGTTGAAACCTGCCGGCAATGTGCCGCCGCCGGTGCTGGAGGCGTCCATGCCCACGTGCGCAATGATGCCGGCCTGCACAGCCTCGATGCCGGGCGGTATCGCGAGGTAATCGCGCGGATTGCCGAAGAGTTGCCAGGGTGGTTTGTGCAAATCACGAGCGAAACCGCGGGCCTCTTCGACGCCAGAGACCAGCAGGAACTGATCCGGATGATGCGTCCCAGGTCGATTTCTGTCGCTATTCGCGAATTCGTACCGAATGAAGAAATCTTGCCCGAAGCCCGCAGAACCTATCACTGGGCTCGGGACCACAACGTCGCGATTCAGCATATCTGTTACTCAGAAGCCGAGCTCAACCAGCTCATCGGCTTCATTGACGACGGAACAGTGCCCGGGACAGCTCACCAGGTACAACTTGTCCTTGGATCTTATGACGGAGGCCGAAGCAGCCGTCCCGAGGATATCGAAGCCTTGATCAAACCGATGCGGGACCTTGAGGAACAGCAATCATTTGACTGGATGCTGTGTGCCTTCGGACCGGAGGAGACAGATTGTCTGCTGCGGGCTCTGGAACTCGGAGGCAAGGCGCGGATCGGCTTTGAAAACTCACTCTGGAACAGGGATGGTTCACTTGCGAAGGACAATGCTGAGCGTGTCAGCGAAATTGTCAGATTGGCCGGCAGATCCAGTCTGCTTTAGACTTGATCGCCTGCGGACAGATGCGGAACGGTTTCACCGGTTTCGACAAATGTGCGTGTCACGTCGCGAGCGCCATAGACCCACAAGATGACAAGGCGTCCGTCACCCCTGTTCCTGAAATAATGCGGTGACCCGGCTTCAGCGAAGGCCGTGTCGCCTTTGGTCAGATTGTATACGTCCCCGCCGATACTGGCCTCGGCCTCACCCTCCAGGATTGTGACCTGTTCGTCGCAGTTGTGTGAGTGCATCGGTGCGCTGCAGCCTGCGGGGAAAACGGTCGTTCCCGTGGTGAACGGAACTGTGTCGCTGACGGCTTTTCCGATCAGAAGCCGCGTCTCGACCCCGTCCCCGCGCTGGAAAGGCCTGATGTCTTTGTATGTGATGACGGTGGACACGATTTCATCCTCTTTGTGAAGCGGGGCTTGACCCCAAATGTAGGTGGAACTGGCGAATGACTGAAACACGTGTAACCAAAAAAAACCTGGAGAGGTTCATATGCCGGGTTCTCTCGACAAATGGTCTGCCCGAGGAAGATGCCGGCACCATCGCTGAACTGATGGTAACGGCCGACCTCATTGGACAGGATGGTCATGGTGTTTTTCGCCTTGCGCAATACGTGAAGCGCCTCAAGGCGGGGGGAATCAATCCTAAACCAGTGTTTGCCCTGGCCGAGGAATTTCCCGCCAGCGCGGTTCTGGATGGCGACAATGGCATGGGGCACCTGGTGATGAACCATGCGACGGACATTGCGATTGCAAAGGCCCGGCAAACCGGGGTTGCCTGGGTCGGGTCGCGGAATTCGAACCACGCGGGTCCCGCATCTCTCTATGCCATGAAAGCGCTTTGCGAAGACATGATCGGCCTTTATGTCGCCGTCGGCAGTGCCAATCACATGCCTCCCTGGGGCGGGACGGACATGCTTCTGTCCACCAACCCGATTGCGGTAGCAATCCCGGCGGCCGAATGTCCGCCGATCGTGCTCGACATGGCGACCACGGTTGCTGCCTACGGCAAGGTCAAAACCGCAGCACAGCGCGGCGAAATGATGCCGGAAGGCTGGATGATCGACCGGCAGGGCAATCCGCTCCTCGACCCCACAAAATCGGCCGAGGGATTTCTGCTTCCCATTGGCGGACCGAAAGGCTACGGGCTTTCGCTGGTGTTCGGGATCCTTGCCGGTGTGCTCAACGGGGCCGCCTTCGGCCGCGATGTGGTCGATTTCAATGCGGATTCGCAGAGCAAAACCAATACGGGTCAATTCATCCTCATGCTCAACATTGCCGCCTTTACGGATCCGGCTGCATTCAGGTCCTCCATCGACGGTGTCTGGGACGAGATGAAGTCGTCGCAGCGCCTTCCCGGCGTCGCGGAAATCCGATTGCCCGGCGAGCGGCTTGACGCGACCCTCAGGGAAAGATCTGTCAACGGGATTCCCCTGCCCGCCGCGTTGCTTGCCGTTCTCGACGATCTTGCCGACGCCAACGTTGTTGCCAGGCTCGAGCGCCAGGCCGCGCCTGCATAAATCGGTCCGTGGCCCATAATACGCAGACGTATCGGCAAGGACTGGTTTCACGCCGTGCCGGGTTGTTCAGCCGAATACCCTTCAGGCAGCCTCTGCCGACCAGTTGCGGCCATTGATCGTCCAGTTTTCGGACACCCGGCTGCCCGACATCTGAAGCATCTTCGAGACAGCACAATGATGACGCAGCTTTTCAACAACGGCAGCAATGCCCTCGTCACTCCCCTTCATTTCGGCAGTGATCGCGATCTTTACGTCGGGAAAGGGAATGTCGATCGGCTCGACAAGGCGTGTGCCGCGGCTATCCATCGTCGTGACAACGTCAATGTCCATGGCGGTAATATCGACACCGTTCGCGTTGGCCAGCTTGTTGGATATGACGTGCGTGCAGCCGACAAGTCCGGCAATCATCGTCTCGACCGGCATCGGTCCGAGATTGGTTCCGCCGCGCTCGACCGGCTCGTCGATTATCATTTCAACGTCGCGTGCGCGTACAACCGACTTGGTGTTGGTTTCCTGGTGACCCGTAACCTTGAAGGTCCAGATTTGCTTTTCCCTGATTTTCATTCAGAACCCTTTCTCGCAGGCCACAGATTGTTCCCCGCCTCCACTGGCAGGAAGCGTAACGCCTTCGAATTGCCGGGACCGGCCGGCCTGAAACCGGCCAGTCCTTCATCTCTTATTGCGTGATCGAATCGACGAGGTCCTTGTAGGCCTCTGCCTGCTCTTCGCGCATTTTCTGGTAATCGGCACCCGACATGTAGTCGACGTTCTCCCCGAGGCGGGACATCATGCGATTGTATGTCTTGTCCTCCAGAAGCGCTGCAAATGACGCTTCGAGTTTTTCAAGAACCGCAGGAGGCGTGTCGGCCGGCGCAAGCACCACGCGGTGCATGAATCCCACATCGCCTTCCACACCTACTTCGCCAAACGTCGGAACATCAGGATAAATCCGTTCCGCACCGGCAGTTGCCAGCACCCGGACGTCCCCGGAAGCCAGCAGCGATGAAAGCGTCGACGGGAAGCCCATCGTCAGATCCGCATCGCCGGACAAAAGCGCCTGCATAGCCGGGCCTCCCCCCTGATACGGCACCATATTGAAATAGGCGTCACGCGCCTTCATGATCTGCGCTGCCGGAACAAACAATGCACCCCAGTTGCCGGAGTGGGCCATGCGGACTTCACCCGGCTTTGCCTTGGCTGCCTCGATCAGTTCCTCGAAGGTCTTGTAAGGACTGTCTGCCCGAACAACGACGGCGATCGGCGCATAGTTGATCCGCGCAACCGGGACAAAATCATCCATGGGTTTGTACGGAAGGTTCTCCACATGCTGCTGAAGCATGTCGATGTAGTTGTGACTGAAAAGCAGGGTGTAGCCATCCGCACTGGAGTTAGCGACTTCCTGCGTTCCCTTCTGTCCACCTGCTCCCGGTGTCAACCGAACGATCATGGCCTGATCGAGGAATGACGGGATCGTGGAAGTGATCACCCTGGCATTGAGGTCATGAGACCCGCCCGCACCAAGCGGGATCACCATCGTTACGGGCTTTTCCGGATATTCTGCCAACGCAGGGGAGACCGCGCCCGCGAAGGTCGCCGCAGCGGCAAATACGGCGCCTTTCCAAAGTTTCCTGAACATTATTTCCTCCTCCGTGTGCATCGATCGAGTTTTCGGAAGCCGCGGACGATGCGGACGCCGCTTCCGTTTTCCTAGCCCGTGGCCAGCTTCTTCATCCTCCTCCAAAGGACAAAACCGATGACCGGAATGAGAGCCAGAAGAATGAGCATGCCCTGCCGCTCGGTCAGCAGGAACGCGAGCGGCGCGTTCTGTGCCATGGCGACCGTCTGGCCAAAGGCGTATTCCATGGGGGGTCCCAGTATGAATCCCATGACCATCGGCATGACATCGAACCTTGCAGCCCGCGCAATGAGGCCAAAGGCGCCAAAGCCGACGAGCATCAGAAGATCGATCGAGTCGGACCGGAAAACGAAGGCACCGGCAAAAGCGAACATGATCACGATCGGCACCAGGATCGAATTCTTAAGCGTCACAAGACGCGCGAAAAAGGGAACCGACAGGTAACCGATGACCAGGAACAGCAAATTTGCCAGCACAATGGCGATCAGGATCGCAAAAACCGTCGCGCCCTGCTCCTCGAACAATTGCGGCCCGGGGCGCAGCCCCTGCGCGACAAAGGCGCCAAGCAAAATCGCGGTGACATTGTCGCCCGGGATACCCAGCGTGAGTAATGGTACGAGCGTCGGTCCGTTGACGGCGTTGTTGGCGGATTCCGCCGCCGCAACCCCTTCAATCTCGCCCTTGCCGAATTTCTGAGGATCATCCGAGGCGTTCTTGGCTGCAGTGTATCCCATCATGGCCGCAACGACCTGGCCGAGGCCGGGAATGATGCCGATACCGGTTCCGATCACGCAGGAGCGGCAAAGCGTGCGGAATATGCTTTTAAATTCCGACCAGTTCAAACGATCCCCGACGACTGCCGCGAGCGCCTGTCCCCGGGTTGACCGCATGACCACGTTGACGATCTCCGGGATGGCAAACACACCGATCAACATCGGCAGCAAGGGTATGCCGGACTTCAGGTCAAAGAGACCGAATGTGAACCTCTCCACGCCACCGAGCGGGTCGGTACCGATAAACGACAACCAGATCCCGAGCAGCATCATGATCAGGCTCTTCAGAACGTTCCCGCCCGTCGTGACCGCGATGATCACCAGAGACAGCAGGAGGACGGCAAAGATCTCCGGCGGTCCAAACTGCATGACCAGCAATGCGATCGGAAAAATCATCAAGATCGTGAAGATGTCGGAAAATGTGTCCCCGAAAACGGAAGAGACCAGGGCAGTGTCGAGCGCCTTGCGGGACTGACCCTTTTTGGTGAGCTGATAGCCATCCAGCGTTGTTGCGACGGCGGCCCCCGTACCAGGCATCGAAACGAGGATCGCCGGAACGCTGCCGCCGAACATGCCGCCCTTGTAGATTCCAAGAAGAAACGGAATGCCGACGAGCGGGTCGAGGAAAAACGAAATCGGCAACAGGATCGCCATTGCCATAAGGGTCGTGAACCCGGGAAGCGCGCCGACCAGCATGCCGCCGAACAGGCCCATGCAGATAAAAAGGATCGTATCCAGGCGAAAGGCCAGTTCGAGACCTTGTGTGAACTGCTCGATCATTGAACAGCTCCTCCGATGCCGTCGGATTCGCCGAGAATGTAGGCGTAGAAGAACTCGATTGACGACAGTTCCGGCAGCGCGACCGCGAGCAGTCGCGTTGCTCCGAGATAAAGCAGAACTGGCGGAACAAGGGCGATCAGCGCGATCTGCCAAGCGCTGCGGTTGCCGACCAGAATGGAGATCATTGCCAGTGTCAGCACGCTTGAGATCAGGAAACCGAGCGGTACCATTGCCAGGGAATAAAACAGCATGATTGCAAAGAGCATCAGTCCACGGATACGGCTGTGCTCGTTGTAGACCGGCTCGGACCAGATGCCTTCTGGCCGGATATTGCAGCGGTATAGGAACAGGACGTTGAGAACCACGAGGCCGCCCAGAACCAGGTACGGAAACAGGCTTGGAGAAATCGCAGTGAGCGAGCGGCCGAAAAGGACTTTCGGCGGCGCAACGAGCTGCGACATGAACACGATCGACAATGCAGACGACACGCCCAGGACAGCCGAAACAATCACCTCCGGATCAACGCGTCTGTTAACAGAGTTCATCTGTGCTTTTCCTCCTGCAAGCACCAGACTAGCGACCTGCCAAAACGATCCGAAATGCTAACTTTGCGTAGATGAATGCAGAACACGAATAGTGCTCATGCCGCATCTAACTCCTTGTCAAACAAAGAGATTAGCTCCGCGTCAAACGCTTTTCTGGTCGTATCTACTTCTTGGCGACACACTGCGGCGAACCGGGCGCGCTCGGCATCGCTCAGGTCGATGATTTCAACACCGTCCTGCACGAGAGCACGGCGGCAGATATCGTCGTCTTCCTCTGCGAAACGGCGCTGAGCCCGGGTCGCCTCGGCGACGGCCTTTTCAACCGCACTACGCGTTTCGTCAGGCCAGCCTTCCACGCTTTCAGTGCGAAAAAGTACAAGTGCGACGCCCAGAAGATGCCGGGACAGCGTGATGCAGCGATGCGTCTTGTGAAGACCGAAATTGTAGATATTCGTCAGGTTGGGTTTTCCTGCGCATCGACCGTGCCGTCTTCCACCGCTGCGGGCAGGTCGCGTACATCAATTGCGCGC
>NZ_KI928933.1:116163-178507 GCF_000521215.1 Labrenzia sp. DG1229
GCGCAGTGGCTAGTGGCGGCGTACGTCGAACGGACCGGCTAATAAACGGTCCGTTGACTACCGTAGGTCGTTGGTTTCTCGCGCAGTCGGGGCCCCAGAGCTGACCGAGATGAAGGTCACCCGGCGGGTAGCTCGTCAGGAATTCGACATGACGATCCGGAGCCTTGTAACCTTCAGGTGCATAGCCTGCGCCTTGTGCAACATTTGTCGCCATGACGAGATCACGGTGTGTGTCCTCAATGTCGATGACACCCTCCGAACCGACGATGCCAATCTCGATGCCGTAGACTGCACCCGGCCATACCTCGGGCAGAGCCCAGGAAATGTTCATTGAAAAGATCGAGCCGTCGTCCATTGTGAAGATGCCGAACGTCGAATCTTTCGTGCCCCAGGCGCCAAGCACCCTGTCGGTCGAGCGGGCATAGACACTGACCGGCTTCTTTCCTTCCATCAGCCAGAGGGACATGTCGAGGCTGTGTGTTCCCGAAACAACCATCGGTGTCAGCGTGGCGCGCTCCTGTGTCCGCTGGACCGTGGCGATCGGCACCATCCGGTTCATGAAAGCCCTTGTGACGACGGAATGGACATCTCCGATCTGTCCCGTGATCAGGCGTTCCTTGATGGCGAGAAACCGGCGACGGAAACGCTGGGTGTAACCGATTACCGCGTCGACCCCGGTTTCCTCGATCGCAGAAAGGATCTGTGCGGATTGACGCGCGTCCGTGGCAAGAGGTTTCTCGATGAACAGATCATGCCCCTGCTGAATGGCCAGCATTGTCGGTTCAAAATGAAAATTCTCGTCCGTTGCGATAATGGTTGCCGTGATCTCGGGCCGTGCGAGCAATTCCCTGAAGTCCGTCGTAAAAAAATCGGCCTGCACATCCTCGGCGAGTTTTTGGCCGATATCCGACTTGATATCGCAAAGGCCGATCCAGCCGACGCCCGGATAGGCGCGTGCAATCTCGGCCCGGATACGGCCGATGGTACCGCAGCCAACTATGGCCAGACCGATTTCCTTGTTCTTCGTTGGCACCAAAAAACTCCTTAACCTTGTGGGGACGAAAGCGTCGGTTCCACATCATCCGTTCCCTTTCTGAGAGACCAAAGGGCACGCAAAACACCTTCAATGATGACAAAAAGCACGGCGAGCATCAGCACGGTGCCGATCCATTGGGACAGGATGAAACCGAGGGACTTGTCTTCGAAAACGAGTAGCGAGCGTCGCAGATTTTCGTCGGCGAGCGGCGCCAGGATCACACCGAGCACGACCGGTGCCGTCGGAAACCGCATTATCGTGAACAGCCAGCCGAAGACGCCGGCAGCGAACATGATCCAGACGTCCGCCATGGTCAGCTTGACCGCGAATGCGCCGATCACACAAACCGGCAAAATCATTGGCATCAGGATGCCACGCGGCAGACTGAAGAGCTTCACGCAAGGCCCGATCAGCGCGAACGCCGCGACATACATCAAAAGGTTCGCGACGATGAGACAGGCATAAATGAAGTAGATAAGACCGGGATGATCAATCTCGATCGTCGGTCCGACGACGACGTTTTTCAACGTCAGTGCCGCCAGAAGGGCTGCTGCCGCCGCATTGCCGGGAATCCCGAGTGCGAGCGTTGGCAGCATCGACCCGCCAATATTGGCATTGTTTGCGGTTTCGGCGCAGACAATCGCCTGATAGCTGCCTTTGCCCCATTTGGCCTTTTCTTCCGGTTTGGCCCAGCGGCGGCCGATATCATAGGCCAGGAACGAGGCGACGTTGGCACCCGCGCCTGGAATGGCGCCGACGAAGGCACCGATTGTTCCAGAGCGCAGGGCGCTTGGAATGTATTTTGCGAGTTTGCCAAGAGGCGGAAATACACGCCCGACTTCCGAAGGAATTGTCGGCATGTCCTTGGCTGGCAAAGTTCGCAGGATTTCCGACAGGCCGAACAGCCCGATCAGCACAGCCACATAAGACACGCCGTCATAGAGCGCAAAGGACCCGAATGTGAAACGCGGCACGGCATGGATTGCATCCAGTCCGACGAACGCGATCAACATGCCGATCCAACCTGCAATCCAACCCTTCAGCGGGACAGATCCGGCTGCCATCGAGCCGGCAACCATGATGCCGATGATCGCCAGCCAGAACATTTCCCAGGACTTGAAATTCAGGGCAAATGCCAGAATGAGCGGGATCAGCAGGATCAGCAGCGCGATGCCGACCATTCCGCCGACAAAGGAAGCGGCAATGGACATGCCCAGCGCCTGTCCACCCTCTCCCCTCTGGGCGAGCCGATGGCCCTCGATCATGGTCGGCACGGCGTCCGGTGTCCCGGGGATGTTGATCAGGACAGCCGAGATAGCGCCGCCAAAAACACTGCCGGTGTATACGCCGAGCATGAAGCTGATGGCGACATCCTGGGACATGCCGGCAGACAGTCCGATCAGCAAACCCATCGCCATGGTCGTGGAGAGGCCTGGAAGCGCACCCCAGACGATCCCGAGGCAAACGCCGCAGAGCGACATGACAAGCAGGCTCGGCTGCAGGGCCGCGAGAAGCGCGTCGATCATCAGAATGACCCCGGCAGCGGTATGTTGAAGACATGCTGGAATACGGTGCTCAAGAGCAGGGTCCAGACAATCGACACGCAGCAGATGATCCAAAGCGGGCCGGTCCAGGACATGCGCATGATGGCGGCAAGCGCTAGAATGGTCACCGGTTCGAATGCCGTGATCGAATGACGAAAACCACCGATGACGATGTCTTGCCGGAAAGCAAGATATTGCAGGCCCGCAATGTAGACGGCGATTGCGGCTGCAAGCACGAGAGACTTCAAATCCGTCGACAGGTCCCGTCCCGCGAGCACAGGCATTCGCACACCCTGGCGCCAGCGACCGAAGGCAGAAGCGCCCAGCCCGAGCGCCATGACGAGAAGACTGGCGGCGACGATGAACGGCAACAGTCCGGGGGCCGTTTGCAGATCCGCAGGCACTGGCAACGCCAGACTGCCAAGCATGACGGCAACGGACAGCATGATCAGCAGAAGTGTCGCAATCAGATCGAGACCCGGTGAGGCATACCCGGTGCCGGCTTCTTCACCCTCGAATTTGACATCAGAGTGAGTGTGTTCGCTCACGGGCGTCCCCTTGCGGCTTTTCTGGTTGTTTCAGCATGGAGACCCCGGCTTGACGAGCCGGGGTCGAACCGTCGCTATGCGCCGGACTTGATCGGTGGCGGCGTGTAACCCTCGGGCGGCCACCACGCATCGAAATCTTCCGGTTTCGGCAGTCCCAGCTCTTCGGCCGTTTTCACCTCGGCACCGATCTGGTCCTTGAACTTGTTGAAGATTTCAACGGTGACCGCTTCCATCAGCGCGCCTTCCCGGTCCGCTTCTTCGCCGATCTTGATGTCTGGCTGGAAGAATTTGGCTTTCAGAAGTTCCTGGAAACCATCGGAATTGACAGCCGCGACAAAACCGTCGGCAAGGGCCTGCATGGCTTCAGGAGGAATGTCACGCTTGACCATGAAGTTATAGGTCGCACCTACCGGCAGCAGGGCCCGTGCTTCGGGAATGATCGATGCGATTGACGGCAGAACCGTGCCATCGTCCAATGTGATGTCCTCGATGCTGGTGTGGCACAAATTGCGCAGCTTTCCGGCTCGGATCAGGTCGATATGCTCGTGCAGACCGCCGCCGGCAATGTCGGTTTCTCCCTGCAGTCCTGCAAGCGTCGCGGGTTTGCCGCCCTTGTAGGGAACGTATTTCAGTTCGACACCGGCCATGTTCGCTATGATCATGGCAAGCTCGTGCCAGACACCACCTGTTCCCGAAGTTGAAATGGTCACGCTGCCCGGGTTCGCCTTGGCGGCTGCAATGACATCGTTCATGGTCTGATGAGGGCTGTCCGCGGCGACCGACCACGAGGCCAGGGCATTCGCCGCCTTGAACGGCACCCAGTCCTTCCAGGGCGTAAAGTCCGCATGACCGAGAACCCGGACAAAACGGTTGTAATTGGCTCCGCCGAGCACCGTGTAGCCGTCCGGGCGTTGTCCGCCCACGAACTGCGTCGCGATGCCTCCAACGGCCCCCGGCTTGTTGATCACGTTGACGTTCCAGCCTTGGGCGTCCGCCATTTCCTGCGCGATCTTGCGCATGATGGTGTCGGTTCCACCCCCGGCGGAATACATGACGACCAGCGTTATCGGGCGTTCGGGAAACCCTGCCGCCAGTGCGATTCCTGGAATGGTAATCTGAAGTCCCGTCATCCCGGCTGCTGCGCCGGCACCTGCAAGGAACGATCTGCGGCTCGCGCCACTCTTGTTCTCACTCACGCTTCTTCCTCCTCCTTCTTCGGACCGCCTCCTCAAACAGCCCGTTTGCCCTCACGCGGTTGCGTCAGGACCGTGGTAATTCTTGCTATTCACAAACGTTACGACACTCTCCTCCAGTTCCGTTTCCATCAGAGCGTTCCAGCGATTGTTGAAGCCGAACAACGCGATGACGGAGCAGATTTCGACGATCTGTGCCGCCGAGAAATGGTTTCTGAGAATTTCCATGTCGGCCGCATCCGCAGACGCCGGACATTGGCCGCCGGTCAGGGCGATCCGCAGCGCGGCCCGCTCCACATCCGAAAACAACGCACTGGTTTCGAAGTCCCACAGGGCCTCCAGCTTGTCCTGCGGCACGCCATTGTCCGCACCGTTCTTGAACGTGTGCGCCGAACAATACCGGCAGCCGTTGGACAGGCTGGTCACGTGGGCGACCATCCACAAAAGGGCCGGGTCGACTGTTGAATTGGGATTGCGAACAACAGCACGGATGAGATTCAATACGGCCGTTGCGATCTCGGGGCGATGGGAAAGCGTAAGCATGGAGTTGGCGACGAAACCCGTCTGACCGGCCAGCCACTTGATTTCCTCTGCCGCTTCCCGACTTGCCTCAAGATCAACAGGTGCTACGTGTGCCATCGGCACCTCCAAATAAAATCGAGTTTTCTTCACTCGCTACATGAATATCGAATAACGAGAGCAATTCTAAATCAGCATTACTGATAGCGTGTATTGGCAATTCTGAAGCTCGCGCCACCAACCGGGGCTTGACGCAAGCCGCGATCCTGCCGTCAGATCCGACTCTGCAAACAAACGGCGACCCACCCGGCCCATCGCATCGGACTTCCGAGGGATATTGATTTGACAGGTGAACTTGTTGGCGTCATCGCGCCGATACTGCTGATGGCTGCGATCGGCTACTGGATCCAGAAAGCAGGGCCGAATCTGGAAACCAAAAGCATGAGCATGCTGGTCATGATGGTTGGCACTCCGGCGCTGGTCTTCTCGTCGCTGACATCCACCAACCTTCCTGAGGAAGTGCTCTTCCAGATGTCTTTCGGCGCCATCTGTACCAGCATCGTGGCAGGGTTCCTTGCGACCGTTTTTCTCATCGTGTCCGGTTTCAACCTGCGCAGTTTCCTGCCGAGCCTCACCATGCCCAATTCGGGAAACATCGGTCTTCCCGTGGTGCTTCTTGCCTTTGGCGAGGAAGGTCTTGCCATCGGCGTCGCTTTTTTCTTCGTTATCGCAATCCTGCAATACACGGTCATGCCGATCGTGACCGCCGGCACCTTTTCCCTGACAAGGACGCTGAAAGAGCCGCTGGTCTGGTCGGTAACCGCTGTCCTCCTTGTCAAGGCAACCGGCATCGACCCGCCCGAAGTCGTCAGCGAGACGACCAGGTTGCTCGGTGGCATGATGATTCCGGTGATGGTCATTCTGCTTGGCGCGGCCATTGCGCGCCTTCAGGTTGGCGATATCGGTACGGCCATCCTGCTTGCAAGCGCGCGGCTCGTCATCGGAATTGTCGCAGGCCTTGCGACGATTGCCTTGCTTGACGCCAAGGGTACCGTCGCAGGCAGCATGTTCCTGATGGCGGCAATGCCGTCGGCCATCGTCACCTACGTCTTTGCCGAGCGCTACGGCCGGGACCCGGAAAAGGTTGCCGGCCTGATCGTTGCCTCGACATTGATGACCTTTGCCGCCCTGCCCGTTCTCTTGTGGGCCGGCCTCAGCATCGCGAACCAGAACCTTCCACTCGGCAAGATACTGCCTGCGCTGATTTCCGGACTGTGACGGGACAAGGGGCATTTTTCCTTCCTACGGAATCGGTACGTCGTTCATGTGTTTCGGAACGTGATACCCGCGCTGAACCGCGGGTCTTTCCGCAATGCGCACGTACCAGTCCCTGACGTTTGGAAACTCGTTGAGATCGATTTCCTGCCACTCGTAACGGGAAATCCATGGCCAGCAGGCCATGTCGGTGATGGAGTATTCACCGCGGTTGTCACCGGCGATGAAATCGCGGTCCTGAAGGCGCGTGTTAAGAACCTTGTAGAGGCGAAGGCCCTCGGTGGCGTATCTCTCTTCCCCGTATTCGGACTTGCCCTTGTTGTATTTGACGAAGTGATGAACCTGTCCGAGCATCGGCCCGAGGCCGCCCATCTGCCACATCAACCACTCGATTGCGGGCCAGCGGGCATTTCCCTGCGGAAGAAACTTGCCGTATTTCTCGGCGAGGTAGAGCATGATCGCTCCGGTTTCCATCATCGATACGCCGGTTTCATGGTCGACAATCGCCGGAATTCTGTTGTTTGGAGAGATCTTCAAAAAGTCCGGTTCATGCTGCTCGCCCTTCGAAATATCGATCGCGTAGGCCGTATAGTCGACGCCAAGTTCCTCCAGAAGGATCGAAACCTTCCGTCCGTTCGGGGTGGTCCAGGTATAAAGATCGATCACGCGATATGCCTCTCGGTTTCAGAAGTCTTCAATAAAGTTCGGCCTGCCTGCGCAGGCAAATTTCAGTCTTCCGGCAGGAATGTTGCCCGGACAGACTTCAAATGCGTTCGCATGGCGTTTTTGGCCCCCGCGACATCCCGGCGTTCCAGGGCGGCAACGATGGCCTCGTGCTCTGCGAACGAGTGGTAGTCGGGCGGTGGACCGCCTTCGGGTACATCCAGACGTGACCAGACCACCGAAACGCGGACCTTGTTGACCAGCCAGTGAAGTTCGCTCAACAACGTGTTGCCAGCAGCCTCTGCAATCTCTGTGTGAAATGCGAAATCGAGTTCCTCATAGGACGGCCAGGACGTTGCAGACCTCATTTCAAGTGTCAGTTCACGCAGCCTGGCGAGTTGGCGCGGGGTGGCGTGCACCGCAGCCATGGCGGTAAGTTCGGGCTCCAGCACAAGTCGGGCAACCATTGCCTCGTGCGGGCTGGTTCGATCAGCAAGAAAGACAAGATTTTCAGACGACGCCCCAGCCACGGCGTAGGCGTCACCGAGGAAAGTTCCTTTGCCGACCTTTCTATGCACAACGCCTTCGGCTTCAAGGACCGTCAGGGCCTTTCGCAAGACACCTCTGGAAACACCGAGGGTGTCGCACAATTCCCGCTCCGGCGGCAAACGTCCACCGGGACGGAGTCCGGATTGATCGAGCCAGCCCCTGACCAGATCCAGAACGGGAAGCGTAGGCGATTGCAAGTCCAGCACCAATTTGGTTCACCATTCGAACTTCGTGGCAAAAATGATCTATTCCAGTTTAGCCACACTCGCAAAACAGAGACAAGTATCGATTTTTTCTTTACAGATCGATTTTTATCGTGAAATTATAGAACCAACATACCAAATTGGTTAACCAATGTCTATTTCAAGGCGCAACGCATCGAACAATTGTTTCCGTTGGTTCGTTCCAACTGAAACGCCCTCGATGGTTTGCTCACTTCAATCAGGGAGGACCGTGTGAACGCGCCGCCAGAAACAACCGTTCCGTCCAGGATGAAAGCCTGGGTTCTCGGCGATCCGGACGACATAAAACTCGTGGACAAGGATGTTCCCGTACCCGGAAAGGCGGAAGCCCTGGTCCGGATCGATGCCGTTGCCATCTGCGCGACCGATCTGGAAATCCTGACTTACGGAACACCGGCCCTGATCGAAGGTGGCCCGCCATTCAACAAGAACTTCACCCCGGGGCATGAATATATGGGGACCATCGCGGCGCTGGGGCCGGGCGTTGACGAATTCAGTGTCGGAGACCGGGTCACCGTCGAAATCCATGCAGGGTGCGGCCAATGCAAGCGTTGTCGCATGGGCATGTACACCTCATGCCACAACTACGGCAAAAACTACGGCGACCAGGACAAGGGTCACCGGGCCAACGGCTTCACGACCAATGGTGGCTTCGCCCAATATGCAGTGAACAATATCAACACCATGATCAAGGTGCCGGACACAATGTCCGACGAGGAAGCCACGCTTGTGGTGACCGCCGGAACCTCGATGTATGGCCTGACCGAACTGGGCGGCCTTGTCGCCGGTGAAAGTGTTGTTGTGATCGGCCCCGGCCCCATCGGTCTCCTGGCTGTTGCGGTCGCCAAGTCGCTCGGCGCTTCGCCCGTTGTTCTCGTGGGGACACGCGAAAACCGGAACAGGATCGGCCTGGAACTAGGCGCCGACGTTACCATAGATGCAAGAAACGAAGACGTCGTTGCCCGTATCATGGAGCTCACCGGAGGCAAGGGTGCCGACTACGTGGTCGACTGCGCGGGCAGCGAAACGACGGTCAACCAGGCTGTGCACATGACCAACCGCGGCGGCAAGATCTGTCTTGCCGCGTTCCCGAAGAAGCCGGTCGAATTCGACCTCGGGTATCTCGCGGTCAACAACATCTATCTCTACGGCATTCGCGGCGAGGGCAGGTCCGCCACCCACCGGGCCATGGCCTTCATGGCCGAGAAACGGTTCGACGCCACCAAGATCCATACCCATACGTTTCCGATGGAAGACCTTCCCACGGCATTGAAATACGCGCGCGAGCGTATCGACGATGCCATCAAGGTGGTCGTGTCCATGAAGGATAGTCACGCGGCAGAAAACGCCGCGGCAAAAGGAGCTGTTTGATGTCAAAAGCCCGCCGCGGGATTTATGCCGCTGCCGTAACACCCTTTGACGATCAGGGCAGTGTGGATGCCGGCAAACTGATCGCCTATTGCCGCCACCTTGTGAGCGAGGGCGGTTGCGACGGCATTGCGCCGACGGGAACGACCGGCGAGGGCAATTCCATCGCAGCAAGGGATCGGCTGACACTTCCCGCTGCCTTCGCGTCCGCTGGTTTCGCCGCCGATCAGGTGATTTTCGGAACCGGCGCCTGCGCAGCAGACGATGCGGTCGCCTATACACGCGCTTCGCTTGAGGCCGGTTTTCCGAACGTCCTCGTCCTGCCGCCGTTCTACTACAAGAATCCGAGCGACGAGGGGCTCCATGCCTACTACGCACGCCTGATCGACAGGGTGAATTCCGATGCATTGCGGATCTATCTCTACCACTTTCCGCAAATGTCCATGACGCCCTTGTCTCCGACGCTTGTGGCAGGTCTGAAAGGAGAATTCGGGCCGATTATCGCCGGACTGAAGGATTCAAGCGGAGACTTTTCACAGTCCACCGCATTTGTAGACGCCACAGGTGGCATCGATGGAGACTTCGACGTCTATCCTTCCAGCGAGGCCATGGTTTTCGATGCTCTGGATGCAAAATGTGCCGGCATCATTTCAGGATCGACAAACGCCTTCGGTGACATCGTTCGCGCTGCGCTGACCGCATCGGGGGAAAACCGGGAACAGGCTTTTGAACACGTCAAGGCCGCACGTGCCACCGCCGCCAAATACCCATTGATGGCGGCGATGAAACAACTGGAAGCCTGGCGAGCGGGCGACGACAGCTGGACACGCATGGCACCTCCACTCGTCGCACTCAATGACAGTCAGAAAGCCGCGCTGCGCGCCGATCTGGGCGCGCTCCTCAGCGCGCGAGACGCTGCAGAATAGTTCCAACGGAGACGACCATGGCACAAGCCCAACGGGCAAAGCCCGGACCCAACCACATCGAGACGGCAACCGATCCCGCAGCTTTCGCCCACTGGCCGGAAGGTCTTTACGGGGCAATGAAAACCGAAGAGTTCAATGGCGTTGTCGGATCCACACTGGTTTCCGAAACGGACCAGGTGCGCGTCTGGCATCTTCGCCTGCCACCGGGCAAACGCTGTCCGTTCCATCGCCACGTAAACCCGTATTTCTGGTCGGCGCACAGGGCCGGGAAAGCGCGCGGGTACTTTTCCAGCGGCGAGATCAAGGATGTCGAGCATTACGAGGGTGAAACCAGGCATTTACTTCTACGGAGAAGGCGAGTACATGCTCCATTCAGTCGAAACATCGGTGACACTGAACTGCTGTTCACGACCGTCGAATTTCTCGATGGGCCGAATACACCCCTTGAGGTGCCGGACAGCGTCCGGCTGCAGGTCCCCGGCGCAACAGCCGCGTAACGAATTGGGAGACCGGCCCCGTTCAAGAAGGCCGGCTCCCGGTGGCACCGCTGATCCGGTGCATTTGAACAATGTTCACGGGAGGAATCCATGAAGAAGATAATCGCCAGTACCACTTTGGCAACAACGCTTGCCTTGGCGGGCACTTCGGCCGTCGCCGAGGAAATCACGTTGCGTATCGGTTCCGGACACCCGCCCGGTGTCGTCTATGCCGGGCTGATGATCGACTATTTTCAGCCCGAACTGAAACGGCGCGTCGAAGAACGCACCGACCATACGATCAACTTCGTGGAAGGCTACTCCGGCTCAATCGTCAAGGTCACCGAAGTCCTGGAAGGCGTCCAGGACGGCATCATCGACATTGGCGGTATGTGCTACTGCTTCGAGCCGTCCAATCTGCCGCTGCATGCGTTCCAGGTCATGATGCCCTTCGGCACGATGGACCCGGTTCAGTCCCTGCAGATTGCCCAGGACGTTTATGCCGAAGTTCCCTATCTGACGGATGTCTTCCCGCAGAAGTTCAACCAGGTCCTGCTGTCCCGCATCGCCGACGGCGGCTACAATCTCGGCACGTCGTTTTCCTGGGAAAAGCTTGCAGATCTGAAAGACCAGAAGATCGCCGGGGCGGGGCTCAATCTGAACTGGCTGAAATACGCCGGTGTTTCGCCTGTCCAGTCGTCGCTGGCCACCGCCTATACGGAAATGAATACCAACGTTTACGAAGGCTGGATCATGTTCCCGTCGGCATGGGTAAACCTCAAGCTCTATGAACCGGGTCCCTACTATACCCTGATCGGATTCGGCTCGATGACCTGGCACGGCCTTACCATCAATCAGGATACCTACAACGAACTGCCCGACGACGTTAAGGAGATCCTGCATGAAGTCGCAGCAGACTACGAAGAGCAGACCGGGATCGTGAACCAGAAGGAATACGCGCGGCTGGTTGAAGAACTGCGCGAACTCATCACGGTGACCGAAATAGACCCGGCGGTTCGCGAGGCCTGGGCGGAAAGCCTGAAGGACTGGCCACAACAGATGGCCGATGACCTTGAAGGCCAGGGTTTGCCGGCCAAACAGGTGCTGAACCTGGTACTCGATAAGGCCGAGGACCGGGGCTACAACTGGCCGGTCCGCTACGAGATCAAGTAACAACACGCAGCCAACTGATGCTGCGGCCGGACAGGCTGCAGCATGTTTTTTCCCTCCAGGCGATGCGGCCTTGCCGCGGCCGACCTTCGAAACGGCTGAAGATCCATGTTCCTGATCAGGGTGACCGACCACCTTACGAAACTTCTCATGATCCTGGCCGCCGCCTGGGCGTTTATCCTGTGTTTTTTCATTCTTGCGGACATCATCTTCCGCGCGCTGAACATGCCGCTGCAAGGCACAAAGGAGATCGTCGCCAATTCGGTCGTGATGATCGTTTTCCTGCAACTGGGGTTCGCGGTCCGCTCCGGGTCGATGCTAAAGGCGGATTTCCTGATCGACGCCTTCAACCCGACTCTCCGCAAATTCATCGTGGTTTTGGGTCTTCTTCTTGGAGCCGTCTTCTTCCTGTTCCTGATGAAAGCCGGCATCAAACCGGCACTCAGGTCCTTCGCCAATGGAGAATTCGATGGCGAGGGCGCATTGCGCGTGCCGGTCTGGCCGGCACGATTCACGATCATCTTTGGCAGCGGCCTGGCTGCCTTCAACTATCTCCTGTTGGCGGTTATCGAAGCCTTTGGCTTATCCGACCGCCTGAAATTCCGGTGAGGGCAACGCTTCTTGTTTGATTTCGGGACTGCCCTCATTGTCATCGGAAGTTTGCTGGGACTTGTACTGCTCGGCGTTCATGTAGCCGTCGCACTCGGTATTTCCAGCGCGGTCGGGATCTATCTGGTGACCGGCAAGATGCGCATCGTGGAGGCAACCGTTGCCTCAACTGCTGCGGAAGCTCTCCGCGACTTCACCTTCGCGGTGATCCCGCTTTTCATGCTTATGGGTGAATTTATCGGCCGATCCGGGGCGATCACCGATGTCTACAATGGCATCAACCGGGGCATCCGGCGCCTGCCCGGCCGCCTCGCCATAGCAACCGTTCTCGGCAATACGATATTCTCCTTTGTGACCGGTGTGTCGATTGCCTCTGCTGCCGCCTTTTCGCGTATTGCCTATCCGGAAATGAAAGCCTTCAACTACAGGCGTGGTTTCGCGCTCGGCGCAATCGCGGGTTCCAGCTGCCTTGGCATGCTGATCCCGCCGTCAGTGCTGATGATTGTCTGGGGCATCCTGACCGAGCAGTCGATCGGCCGACTTTTTCTCGCGGGCGTTTTGCCCGGCATCCTGCTGGCAACTCTGTTCCTCGGCTACATTATCGTTTCTGCCATCATGAACCCGGAGATTGTCGGTGAGAACCGTTCCGGTTCACAGCAACGGGAAGTTGCCGCCGACCGGATCGAGATGAGTACCGGCCAGTTCCTGTCCAGCATGACCGGTGTCTTTGGCATCATCCTTGCCGTGCTTGGCGGCATCTGGTTCGGAATTTTTACTCCCACGGAAGGTGCCGGAGCCGGCGCGGCACTGGCCCTGCTGTTTGCCATGACAAAGGGACTGACCTGGCCGCAATTCATGCAAGCGGTCTATGCCGTCGGCAAGACCGCGGCCCCAATTCTGATCCTGCTGTTCTGCGCAGCCCTCTATTCCCGAACACTGGCCATGACCGGCGTGACAACAGCCATTCGCGAGTATTTCATCTCCTCCGGATTGGAGGCATGGCAGGTGCTGACCGTCATCCTGCTGATCTGGTTCATTCTGGGCATGGTCATTGACAGTATTTCGATCATGCTGCTGACGGTTCCGATCGTCGAACCTATCGCGGTTGCCTTTGGTTTCGACCGTCTGAGTTTTGCGATTGTCGGCATCCTGGCAATCGAGGCTGGACTCCTGACCCCACCATTCGGTCTGCTTGTCTATACGGTCAAGGCAGCCATCGAGGACCCCGAGGTCGGTGTGCAGGAAATCTTTCTCAGTTCGATCCCCTATTGGGGGATCATGCTGTTTGCCGCCATCCTGCTGATCGCCTTTCCGCAAATCGCCAACTGGCTCCCTGAAACCCTGATGTAGATTACCGGAGGAAAACATGCCCGCTTACTGGATGGCGCGCGCCAGGATCAACGATCCGGTCGAATACAAGAAATACACCGACCTTGTTCCGGATATCATCGCGCATCATGGAGGCAAGGTTCTTGCACGCGGCGGCGACTACGAGATAATGGAAGGACCAGACCATTTCCATCGTTTCGTGGTCATTGAATTCCCAACTCTTGAAGCCGGCGTCAATTGCTTCAAGTCGGATGAGTACCAACAGGCAGCTGCCCATCGAAGGGCGAACGGGGCCGGTGAAGTTCAGACCGTCGTCGTTGAATCCGGGGATGCAACCGTCTGATCACTTCCAGCACATTGGAGATCGCCATGCAGGCGCAACGTATCATGCTGACCGGGCAAGGAGCGCCCGAAGTCATGAAGATGGAACCCTTCGACGTTCCACCACCAGGCAAGGGCGAAGTCCAGATCGAGCAGACGGCCATCGGCCTGAACTACATGGACATTTATCAGCGCTCAGGTCACTACCCGCTCGTCATTCCGAGCCCGCTCGGACTTGAGGCCGCCGGCCGGATCACAGCACTCGGTCCCGAGGTGGAAGGGTTCAGCGTCGGCGATCGCGTCGTCTATGGCGGCGTGCTGGGCGCTTATGCAACAGTGCGCAACGCACCGTCGGCACGCATTCTGAAGATACCCGATGGCATCACGGACCAGACCGCCGCCGCCGTCCTGATGAAGGGCATGACCGCTGAGTATCTGCTGGAACGCTGCTTCAAGGTCCAGTCCGGGCAGGATGTCCTGTTTTTTGCAGCGTCCGGAGGCGTCGGCCAGCTTGCCGGTCAGTGGGGCAAGTATCTCGGAGCCCGAATGATCGGCGTCACCTCCGGCGCGGAGAGCTGTGCCACGATCAAAACACTGGGCTATGCGGACGCGATCGACCGGACATCGGAAAACATTGCGGAACGTGTCGGACAGCTGACAGATGGCAAGGGCGTATCGGTGGTCTTTGACAGTATCGGCAAGGCAACATTCGACACTTCCATCGCTTCGCTTGCCACTTACGGCATGTTCGTTTCCTTCGGTGCAACGACGGGAGAGGCCCCGCCCGTGCCGCCCAGCCTGTTGCAGAAGGCCGGTTCACTTTATTTCACCCGCCCGACGCTGGCGAACTATGTCGGCCCGCGTGCGGATCTCGAGCACTCGGCAAACCGGGTCTTCAACATGATCCTGGCAGGTCATCTGTCGGTGAACATCAACCAGACGTGGCCGCTCAGGGAAGTTGTCGAGGCGCACAGGGCACTGGAGGCGGGAACAACGACGGGGTCGTCCCTGCTGTTGCCCTAGGGCCTGTCAGTGAAACTCTCCCTGGCCCCAGCAGCATTGATCGTCGCGGCTCTCGCTGCCGCGACCCTGATGGCCTTCGGGTTCCAGTCGGAGGCAACACGGCAAGATCTCTTTCTCGTAGCCGGGACCGGGCTCTTTTCGATCGCCCTGTTCGCGACACGGGTAGTCCCCGACATCGTAGCCACCTTGCTGGTGTTTCTGATCAGCCTCGCCGTTGCGGTCGCACCGGCCGGAATCGTCTTTTCAGGACTTGCGTCCGGGGGATTCTGGCTTCTCGTCGGAGGCATCGTACTGGGCGTCGCGGTCGTTACCACGGGGCTCGGGACGCAAATCTCGAACCGGATGCTCGCGCTTTCGGGCCTGTCCTATCAGAGGGCCGTTCTGGTCGTGGCAACAGCCGGGTTCCTGCTTGGCATTCTCATTCCCTCCACCATTCCACGCGTGCTGATCCTGATCCCGGTCGCCATATCACTTGGTACTTCTCTCGGGTTTCCTGCGGGAAGCCGCGGGACGATGGGTCTTTGCGCCACAGCTGCCGTCGGCACCTTGTTGCCGACCTACGCCATCTACACGGCCAACCTGCCGACAATCGTCCAGTTTGGCGCTCTGGAAAGCCTGTATGGCCTGAAAACGACCTATTCCGGTTATTTTCTGGCCCAGTTTCCGGTCAATCTGCTGCGCTTTGCCGTCCTTCTGGCCGTCTTGTGGCGGTTCAGCACGGACAAACCCGATCCACAACACATCCAGCCCGGCGCCGGAGCAAAGCTGACGGCACCCCAGACACGTCTTCTCGTGCTGCTCGTGTGCGCAATCACGCTCTGGGCGAGCGACTTCGCGCACGGTATCCAGCCAGCCTGGATCGCACTCGCGGTTGCCACTCTCGTGCTCTGGCCGAAAATGGAAATTCTTCCCAAGTCCGCGATGAAGGACAAGATTGACCTCACACCGGCACTGCTGTTCAGCGCGATCTTTTGCGTCAGCGCGCTTGCCCGTCACGTCGGTCTGGATGTTGCGCTGGCCAATACACTGATCGGGAAGCTGGCCTTGGAGCCGGGTCGGGATTTCTGGAACATCTATGCCGTATTCGGGTTTTCCGTCGTGTTGTCGCATCTGACAACGGCACCGGCTGCGCCGCTCGTTCTTGCGCCGTTTGCCGAACCGCTGGCAACGGCGACCGGTTTGCCGATCGTAACTGTCGCAATGGTCCAGATGATCGGGATTGCGAGCCCGCTTCTGCCCTACCAGGCGCCTCCACTTCTCATTGCCATGTCGCTTGCCGATATCTCCACCGGGTTGCTAACCCGGATCTGCCTGGCACTTTTTGCCGCCGTTGTGCTTTTGGGGCTGCCACTGACGATATTCTGGTGGCAGCTGACGGGCTTGTTGCCCGCGAATGGGTGAGAATCACAATATCAATAATTTTGATCCTTGGAATCACATCTTATAATTTGTCATAATGTCGCACCTCACTATGTTCGAAAGCAACCAAAGGAGGGGATCAATGAACGCAATGACCGGTTCCAAAGACTTTGCCATCGACCCGAAAGCGCTGCGCCAGACGCTGTCCTGCTTTCCGACCGGTGTTGCGATTGCAACCACTCTGTCGAGAACAGGCGACCCGGTCGGCGTAACCATCAGTTCCTTCAATTCCGTCTCAATGGACCCGCCTCTGGTCCTTTGGAGCCTTGCCCGCAAGGCAGGCAGCCTTCCCGAATACAGGGCGCATCCGGGATTCGCGATCAACATCCTTTCAGCTGAACAAGAGGAACTTTGCAAACTGTTTGCCAGCGCCGAGAGGGACCGGTTTTCGGGGCTGGAGTGGACTGGAGGAACTCACGGCGTCCCCTGTATCGCCGGATGTGCAGCATCACTCGAATGCGAAACACATGCCGTTCACGAAGGCGGAGACCATGAAATCTTCATTGGCCGGGTCGTTGCCCACATGAGCAGCGAAAAAACCCCGCTCGCCTTCGGCAAAGGCCAACTCGGCGCTTTTACTGTCGATTAGCCGGAAGCTGCCGCTGATCGCATATCGGTGCCCAATCACCTACCGCGCTACTAGCTTGGCGACCTCTTTCTTCAATTCTTCCAGAAAGACCTGCGCCTGGGCAGACAGCGGGCAACGGGCAGGTTCGATCTGGACGAATTCCAGAAAGAGCGGCGGCTGGTCCAGCGGGGCGACCCGGCGCACCGATCCGTCCCTGTCAGGGGCACAAATGACGCCCGGCAGGATCGTGATCCAGTCCGAGCGAGCGACAAAATCGAGCGTGCCGAGCATTGCATCCAATTCCATGATCCGTTCCACGCGAATGGAATGGGTAGCGAGATACTCCTCGATACGTGTCTTGCGAATGTTGATGCTTGAGGGCGTAACCAGCTTCAAGGGCGCAAGATGCTGCAAGCGAGCAGGCTTGCCGTGCACGACCCCGCTTTGCACCCCGCCGACAATCATTTCCCGGTCCTGTGCAAGATGGCGCACATTCAGGCCCACAGCGCCTCCGAAGGCGGGAACAATCGCAAAATCAAGCTCTTCCGCCTTGACACTGTCTGTCAACGCACCGCTATAACCCTCGATGATGTGGATCGACACATCCGGATGGCGACAGGCCATGTGGTCCAGTGCCGGCGCAAGGGCTGCGCGGGCAAGCACCGGCATGATCCCTGCTCGCACAACGCCTGAAAGCGTATCCCGCCGGTTCCGGGCATCAATGATCGCCTCCTCGGCGCCGCGCAAGACCCCCAGCACTTTCTGGTAATACCGGTTTCCGGCAGGGGTCAGAAGCACACCTTCGCTTGTCCGCTCGAAAAGCCGAATTCCCAGGACATCCTCAACGGCCGCGACATGCTGTGAAATTCCAGACTGGGTCGCATTCTCGCGCGCTGCAGCCCGCGTGAAAGACCCCTCTTCAGCGACGGCAACAACCGACCGCATTTGCCGGAGTGATATCATCCGAACCTCATTAGATTTCTTGATAGCTCAGTTTAGTACTTATAATTTTCCCAAACACCAGCCCCGGCATAAAGTTTGATCCAGATTAATGACACGCGCTTTGGAGGAGAAGGCCCATGGAACTCGGTTTCTTTACGATGCCGATCCACCCGCTGGATAAAGACTGGCGGTTGACGCTCAAGGAAGACCGGGAAGCTTTCCTGCTCGCGGACGAGTTGGGCTTCACGGAAGCTTATTGCGGTGAGCATGTCACCGACCAGGCCGAAAACATCACTTCCTGCGCCATGTTCATCGCTTCGCTGGCGAGCGCCGTCAAAAACATGCGCCTTGGAACAGGTACGGTAAACATGCCGAATGCCCATCCGGCGGCGGTTGCAGCTCAGGTCGCCATGCTCGATCACATGCTGGACGGCAGGTTCAATTTCGGCATTTCGCCTGGAGGCCTCCTGTCTGACGCGGAAGTTTTCGGAAACCTGGACGCTGACCGGAACGAAATGTTTCTGGAAGGCATCAATGCCGTCTTGAAGATCTGGGAAGGTGAAGCGCCCTACAACATCGAAGGCAAGTACTGGAAGATCACAACCGAACGCACCAGCATGGCCGAAATCGGCCAGGGCATCATACCGAAGCCTCTGCAGCGACCGCATCCACCCATCGTCGTGACCGCCGTCGCACCGTTTTCCAAGGGCGTCACAGAGGCGGCAGCCCGAGGTTGGGATCCGATCAGCGCGAACTTCCTGATGCCTCAGTGGGTCGCCAGCCACTGGCCGAAATATGTCGAGGGCTGTGAGCGGATCGGTCGGCCCGCGCTGACTGAGAACTGGCGTGTTGCAAGGTCTGTCTTTGTTGCCGACGATCTGGACACCGCCCGTGAATATGCGCTCGGCCCGGACAGCCCCTACCGATTCTACTACAAGCAGATCCTCACCAAGATGCGCAAGAACAACCGACTTGGCCTATTCAAGACACACCGTGACCAGCCCGACGAGGAAGTCACGCTGGAGAGCGTTCTGGAAAATCTTGTGACCTGGGGAACACCGGACAAGGTGACCGATGACCTTCTGGCCTACAGGGAGATCGTCGGTGACTTCGGCACATTGCTTTATGCCGGCAAGGACTGGGTCGATCCGGATCTTGGCAAACGCTCAATGGTCCTGCTGGCCGAAAAAGTGAAACCCGCGTTCAACGCTGCCATTTCCCCCAAAACGCAGGCCGCGCAATGACGGGACGCGTCGATCTCGGCAATCATAGCCTTCAAACCTATATAGACGGCCCCAAAGGCGCGCCCTGGCTGATCCTGTCGAATTCTCTCGGTGCAAGCGCGGAGATGTGGGATCCGCAAATTCCCGAACTCGGAAAACACTTTCAAGTGCTGCGATATGATACGCGCGGTCACGGTAAGTCCGACGTTCCGCCAGGTCCTTACACTTTTGATCAGCTTGTGGGCGACGTAATCGGCCTGATGGACAAGCTGGGAATTGAAAGGGCCCGATTCATGGGGCTTTCCAAAGGCGGCATGACGGGGCTTGGACTTGCTATCGCTCATCCGGAGCGGATCGAGCGCGTGGTCTGTGCAGACGGTCGTTCGGACGCGCCGCCGCCCTTCAGGGCCATGTGGGACGATAGAATCGGCAAGGTTGAAGAGAACGGCATGGCAGGGATCGTCGAGGGAACGATGGCAACGTGGTTCACACCTGACTGGATCGAGGCCAATCCACAAGCGGTCGGGCAAATTCAGCGCATGATCCTGTCTCACGAACCTGAAGGTTACATCTCGAATTGCCGGGCGCTGCAGGGTCTCGACTACTACCGGCATCTCAACAAGATCAGTATTCCGACCCTTTATGTCGGTGGCAGTCACGACAAGGGCGCCGCGCCGGACGTCATGCGGGCGATGGCCGATGAAACGCCGGGTGGACGATACATCGAGATTCCGGACGCGGCTCACGTTGCCAACATCAGCGCACCGCAAGCCTTTAACCGTGCCGTTATCGATTTTCTGACTGAGGGTGGCTGAGCCAGGGCCGATGCAGACTTTCTCCGGATCGATATGCGGGACCGGTCCGGAAAATTCCCTCTACCCCGCAATTCGACTTCAGGCCGCCCACCCCACCGGGCGGCCTCTTTTTTGCCTGGCAAATAACCGCTGTCAGGCGCCTGGAACCTTCATGCCCATGAAATCGATCATGACGAAGTCGCGGTAGGCGGGCCGATCGCACAATCGATCATAATAGGCGCGCAGGCCCGGCAGGTCCGCCCGCTCAAATTCGAGCTCGTAGTACCGGTAAAGAAGACTGCCGATCTGGAAATCAGCCAGGTTCAGCGAATCGCCGCCGAAGAAAGCCCCTTCGATCAGCTCCTGGACGATCTGCATCGATTGCCTGAGCACGCCAGTCGCACTCGTGACGGCTGCATTGTCGCGTTCATTCGCCGTTGTCCGGATGGTCTGCCAGAAGATTGTCGGGATCAGGGGTGTGTAAATATGTTGCCTCGACATGTCCCCCCAGCGCTCGATCTGTGCAGCGGCCATGGGATCGGCCGGATGGCCACCGTAGCGGCGCATCAAGTATCGCAGGATTGTGGCGGATTCGGACAAAGCCTGCCCATCCTGTTCGAGAACCGGCACCAGTCCGAGGGGATTCTTTGCCAGATACCCGGGGGTGTCATTGCCGCCGAACGGACCACCGACATCCAGTCGCTCGTATTCAACCCCAAGCTCTTCCAGGCACCAGATCACCGGCTGAACGTTGGCGGACGAAATGCGGCCGTGTACCTTGATCATCTTTTCAGTATCCCTGTAAACACTCTTGCCGCTTCCCAAGCGAAGCTTCGTGATAGTGACCCGTTCCGCGCCGTTGAAAAACCCCTTTTTCAAACTAAGACGTGATCGAAAGACCCAAACTGATTGCCCGCCATACAAAGGCGAGTGACGTCACGAGTGTTTTCTCGGCCGTCTCATTCCGTTCTGCATTCTGCAGGGCCTTTCCCAATTCGAAATGTCACCCGTTTGGGGGAAACCCTCTCGCGGTCAGTCACATGCCGCCGTGACAATGATTTCCACGGTAAGTTCGGGTCTTGCGAGCTTTGCTTCGCCGCACGCGCGGGCCGGCGCATGCCCCTCCGGAACCCATGTGTCCCAGACTGCATTCATCTCGGCGAAGTCCGACATATCAGCGAGCCAGATAACCGCCTGCAACATTTTTTCTCTTGAAGACCCGGCTTCTTCAAGCAATGCGTCGACACGGGACAGGCATTCGCTGGTCTGGTCGGCAACGCTGTCACCAGCGTTTCCGACCTGGCCGCACAGATAGGCCACGCCGTTGTGCTTCACAATCTTGCTCATGCGGGCAGAGACGTGCTTGCGTTCAATCATCTTTTCCTCAAATGCTTGTTTCGGTTACACCTTGGCCGATATCACGACGGTCGTTGCTCTCCTCGGTTAGTGTGGTTTTCTCACACGCAACGCCCGCCGTCGACTTCCATTGCGACACCCGTGATCATTCCCGCTTCGTCAGAACACAGGAAACAGGCTGCATTGCCCATATCTTCCGGTGTCGAGAATCGTCCAATCGGGATCGTTGACAGGAATTTCGCCCGTATCTCGGGCGTATCTTCTCCCATGAAACTCTTCAGCAAGGGCGTCTCACCCGCTACCGGGCAGATTGCATTGACGCGAACCCCTGACGGCGCAAGCTCCACGGCCATCGTCTTGGTCGCTGTGATCATCCAGCCCTTGGACGCATTGTACCAGTTGAGTCTCGGACGCGGACTGAGACCGGCCGTGGACGCAACATTCAAGATCGCACCTGTCCCGGCGGCGGTCATCAAAGGTACAAAATGGCGTGCGGTCAGGTAGACCGACTTGCAATTGACCGCAAATACCTTGTCGAAATCCTCTTCGCTCACGTCCTGCATGGGCATGGGAAGATGCGTCACCCCGGCGTTGTTCACGAGTATGTCGACAGAGCCGAGGCTATGTGCTGCCGCTTCTGCCAGCGACTGAACACTGGCATTGCTGGCCACATCGACTTTCATGGCCACACCTCTGACTTCGCCGGCAATCTCCTCTGCCATGTCCATATTGAGATCGGCAATCAGAACCTTCGCACCTTCTGCTGCAAACTTGCGTACAATTCCAGCCCCGAAGCCCGACGCGCCTCCGGTGACAATGGCCGTTTTTCCCTGCAATCTCATTTGTTTCTCCTGCCTTTTCCTTCCGTCATCGAGGCTCGGGCCGCGCAAAATCCTGCGCTGCTTGCCGCGTTGATGTGAGGGTTCCATCTGGACGCGGTCATAGACCTGATCCGGGACCCGGTCACCATCAGGTTTACCGACCCCGGCTCAAGGCCAGGGCGGGCACATCGTGAACAACAAACGCCGTGGTTTGGTATGCCTGTCTCTTCCTGATAGTGCCAAATTCGATACCCATCGCGCTTCAAGACATGTCCTTTACCCGTGATAGGCCGCGACCGTCTTCAGTGTCGTAAAGCCATAAAGCGCTTCGAAGCCCTTCTCCCTGCCATGGCCGGACTTGCCGATGCCGCCGAACGGCAATTCAACACCGCCCCCCGCACCATAATTGTTGATGAAAACCTGTCCGGAGCGGATTTTCCTGGCCAGTCTCAACTGCCGTGCGCCGTCTCGCGACCAGATACTGGCGACAAGCCCGTAGTCGGTACCGTTGGCTATCGCGACGGCTTCATCCTCATCATCGAACGGAATGACGACCTGCACCGGTCCGAAGATCTCGTCACGCGCCAAAGTGTGGGAGGGCGAGACACCTGCGAATAGTGTCGGCCTGACGTAGCTCCCGCTTTCCGGGGCATCCTGGAAAGACCCTTCGGCCACCTTTTCAAGATCATCGCCCCGATCCAGAAAACTCGTGACAATCCCCTGCTGCCTGGCCGAGATCAGGGGACCGACATCGAGGTCGGCAAGCGCCGGACCGACCTTGAGCGCTGCATATCTTTCAGCCATGCGCTGAACAAGCCGATCCTGGATCGACCGATGAACGAGTATCCGGGATGAGGCCGAACAGGTTTGACCGGCGTTCTGGATACCCGCGTTGACCAGAAAGGGAAGCGCGGCATCGAGGTCCGCATCCGCGAATACAAGCTGAGGGGATTTCCCGCCTAGTTCAAGCGTGACGGGAACGACGTTTCTTGCTGCCGCGGTCTGAACCTGGACACCCGTGGACACCGAACCGGTGAAGCTGACATGCTGCACCCCCGGGTGGGCCGAAAGCGCCGCGCCTGCTTCGGCGCCAAGACCCGGAACGACGTTCAGGGCACCTGGAGGCAGCCCGGCTTTCACGGCCAGGTCCGCAAAGGCAAGCGCCGTCAGGCAGGCATCTTCGGCAGGCTTCAGAACGCATGCATTGCCGGTTGCAAGCGCGGCTCCGACTGAACGGCCGATGATCTGCATCGGATAGTTCCAGGGTACGATATGTCCCGTGACGCCGTGCGGTTCACGCAATGTGTAGACCGTGTAGCCGTCCAGATAGGGAATGGTGTCCCCGTGCAGTTTGTCAGCAGCACCGCCGTAAAATTCGAGATATCGTGCAAGGGCGATCGCATCCGCACGGGCCTGTTTCAACGGCTTGCCCACATCAATGGCCTCAATGCGCGCCAGATCCTCCACCTTTTCAAGGACCAGTTCGCGCAGCTTGAAGAGAAGACGCCCGCGCTCAACCGCGGTTGTTCTGCCCCACGCACCCTGCCAGGCGTCGTGTGCGGCTGCGACCGCCGCATCGACATCTTCGGCCGCTCCCCTTGCAATCGCACCGATCCTTTCGCCGGTCGAGGGGTTATGCAGCGGCAGGTGCTGACCGCCCGCCGGAGCAACCCAACTGCCGTTTATCAGGCAACGGGACGGATCAAACCACAGGTCCAGAACGTCAGTCATGGTGCCTCCTTCAGGCTACATCAGCCGGCAGAACCGGCGTGGCGGCAACGAGTTGTCTGGTATAGTCATGCTGCGGCCTGTCGAAAACACGATCCGTTGGCCCCTCCTCGACGATCCTGCCGGACTTCATGACAAGCACGCGCTCGGTAATCGAGCGCACGACACTGAGGTCGTGAGAAATAAACAAATAGGTGAGACCGAATCTGTCGCCGAGATCCGCAAGGAGATCCAGCACCTGCGCGCGCACCGAAACATCGAGCGCGGAAACTGCCTCGTCCAGTATGATCAGCTCGGGCCTGATAATGAGCGCGCGCGCGATCGCGATCCGCTGGCGCTGCCCACCGCTGAATTCGTGAATGTATTTGTCGCTGTCATCTGCGGTCATCCCGACGCTTTCCAACGCGTCGACGATTGCCGCCTCGCGCACGGATCCGCGCGGGGGATCGTCAAGCAGGTGAAACGGTTCCGTTATCAGACGGTCAACGCGCCATCGAGGGTTGAAACTGCCATAGGGGTCCTGAAAGACAACCTGCATGCGCCGGCACACATCCCTGTTGGCCTTGTGGTCACTCGCGACCGGTTTTCCATCGAGCTGTATCTCACCGCCCTGGAGCTCTTCCAAACCAAGGATTGCGCGGGTCAGCGTGGACTTGCCGCAACCTGACTCCCCGACAAGCCCCAGGCTTTCACCCTTGCGGATCTCGAAACTGACATCGTCAACCGCACGGAATCGATTTGTCCTTCTCCACCACCCGTGAACGTGGCTCTCATATTCCCGAACCACATTCTGCACCCGAAGCAACGGCATTGTCCTTGCCGGGGTCGCTCGTTCCGGTACATGGCCTGAAGCTTCGAGCAGCGCGCGTGAATAAGGATGCCGCATATTGCGAAAAAGATGTTGCGCGGCGCCGCTCTCGACGATTTCGCCGCTGCGCATAATAACAAGATCGTCTGCCAGGTCGGCGACGACCGCAAGGTCGTGGCTGATCAGCATCAGTCCCATGCCGTCCTCGGCAACCAGCCGTTTCAGAAGCGCCAGGATTTGCGCCTGGGTGGTCACATCAAGTGCCGTTGTCGGTTCATCCGCGATCAGGAGTTTCGGGCGGAGCGCAATTGCCATGGCAATCACCACCCGCTGCCGCTGACCGCCTGACAGCTCGTGCGGATAGCGCGACAGCGGGAATTTCTCCTCGGGCAACTCGGCCCGGCGCAATGCCTCGGCTGCCCGCGCAAGGGCTTCGGATTTCGGTACCCGTTCATGAATGAGGATTGTTTCTGCGACCTGTGCGCCGATAGTCTGCAGCGGATTCAGCGCGGTCATGGGTTCCTGAAACACCATGCCGACGTCCCGTCCGCGGATGCCGCAGAGTTGCTGTTCGCTGCAGCTCAGAATGTCTTGTCCCGCCAGCGATATGCTTCCGCTCAGGTCCGCGCCGTTCGGCAACAGGTGGAGAACGCTGAACGCGGTCATAGACTTGCCTGAGCCACTTTCGCCGATCACACCCAAAATACGCCCGGGATCGACCTTCATCGAGACATCCTTGAGGATGGGTGTCCCGTGGATTGAAAGCGACAGGTTGTCGACAACAAGAAGGCTCACGTTCGCGCCCTCCTGAGCTTCGGGTCAAGCAGGTCGCGCAAACCATCGCCCAGCAGATTGAGACCGAGTACCGTCAGCAGGATGGCGAGGCCCGGAAACAAAGCCAGATGCGGTGCGAGAGAGATCATTGTCTGGCTGTCCGCGAGCATACGCCCCCAACTCGCCGTCGGCGGTTGCGCCCCGAGCCCGACATAGCTCAGACCTGCCTCGGCAAGGATGCCGAGTGAGAATTGAATGGTTCCCTGAACAATCAGCAGGTTGGTCACATTCGGCAGGATATGCTCCACCGAGATACGGGCCGGGCCCTTTCCGGCAACCCGCGCTGCCATGATGTATTCACGGCTCCAAAGCGTCAGGGCCGCGCCGCGCGTCAGCCGCGCGAAGACCGGAATGTTGAAAATCCCGATGGCGATGATCGCATTCAGTGCCGATGCCCCGAAGACAGCGGTGATCATCACCGCGATCAAAAGGCTCGGGAAGGCGAAAACAAGATCGTTCGTGCGCATGATGATCTCGTCCGGAAGGCTGCCCCTGCGGGCAGCTGCTGCCAGACCAAGAGGCACTCCCGCCAGCATGCCGATGCCGACCGCCACCAGCGCGACTGCGATGGAGGTGCGCGCACCGACCATGATCATGCTCAGGATATCCCGGCCGAACTGATCGGTTCCAAATGGATGTATCAGACTTGGAGTCTTCATCCGGTCGGCGATGTTCAGGATCGTAATATCGTAGGGCACCCAGACCAGACTGACAATCGCCGCACCCGCAAAGACAATTGTCAGGATGACACCTGGCAGCATGGACCTGTTGTGCAGAAGCAATTTCATCGCCGACTCCGCAAGCGTGGATCGACAAGCGCGTAGGCGAGGTCGACAGAAAAATTGACGAGGATGACGGCAAAGACCAGAAGCATCACCACGCTTTCAACGACAATCAGATCGCGGGAACTGATCGCCTGAAAGACCAGGCGGCCAAGACCGGGCAGATAAAAGACATTCTCGATGATGATCGCGCCGGCCAGCAGAAACGAGAACTGGAGCCCCATGATGGTGAGGACCGGGATCAGGGCATTGCGCAAGGCATGGCGCCACATTGCCTGACCTCTCGAGAGTCCCTTCGCCCGGGCGGAGCGTATGAAATCCTCCCCGAGCGTGTCGAGCAGACTGGAACGCATGACGCGCGTCAGAATGCTCGCCTGCGGCAGCGCAAGCGCGACAGCAGGCAATGTCAGAGCCTTGAGACCCGCGAGCACACCTTCGTCCCAGCCGGGAAAACCACCTGCCGAAAACCAGCGAAGGTTGATGGCGAAGACCAGCACCATCAGCATCGCGAACCAGAAATTCGGAATCGCCACGCCAAGCTGGGTCACCCCCATCACGCCTGTGTCCACATAGGAACCGCGCCTGGAAGCCGCCCAGATTCCGGCCGGAAAGGCGATCATCGTACTGAGCGTCAGGGCATAGAGTGCAAGCGGCAACGATACCCACAAACGTTCACCAATCAATTCCGCCACCGGTATCCTGTAGGTGTAGGAGGTGCCGAAATCACCAACGAGCAGACCGCCGGCCCAGGACAGATACCGCTGGAGAATTGTACCGTTCAGACCAAGCTGTTCACGCAGGGCATTCAGCGTGTCTTCCTGTGCGTTGATGCCAAGCATGTACGCGGCAGGGTCTCCGGGCACGACTTCGAGGGCCAGGAAAATCACGATGGATGCAGCCACGAGGCTCAACCCAAGAGACAGCAGGCGTTTCAGGAAATATTGCAGCATGAGCCGGTCGCGCGCCTATCGGCAGGTTGTCTCCGGGACAGAAAAGATGAAGGAGCAAAAAAGGCGCCCACCTGGAGCGGGCGCCCATGTGTCAAGGCGTCACTCTTCCCAGGAGACGGCAGTCAGGTCTGTTGCCTGGGTCGGCTGGTTTTTCCAGAGCCCCTTGATCCGAGCATCGGCAACCGTGGGAAATGCCAGCTGGAACAGGTAGGCGTTCACGTAATCCGCGGCGATCATCTCCTGTGCTTCTTTCAGGAGCGCCGAGCGCTTTTCCGGATCGTTTTCACTCGTGATAGCCGCGAACAGTTTCTGGAATTCCGGAGTGCCGTACTGGAAATAATAGTCCGGACGCGCATAGATGCCGATATCCATCGGTTCGGTATGGCTGACGATGGTCAGTCCATAATCCTTGCCCCGGAATACCTGTTCTAGCCATTGCGCCCATTCCAGGTTTGTTATCTCCGTCTCGATGCCAATAGCCCTGAGCTGAGAGGCAATGATTTCACCGCCCCGGCGCGCATATGAGGGTGGTGGCAGTTTGAGCGTTGTTTCAAAGCCGTCGGGAAACCCGGCCTCGGCCAGGAGTTTTTTCGAAAGCTCCGGATCATGCTGGCTTGATCCCGTCAGATCGACATAGTCCGGATTGTGCGGGGCGAAGTGCGTTCCGATCGGTGTGCCATAGCCGAACATCGCACCGTCGATGATTGCCTGCCGGTCAATCGCGTGCGCGATGGCTTCCCGGACCTTGACGTTGTCAAGCGGTGGCAGCTTGTTGTTCATCGCCAGGATTGTTTCGCCCTCGGTCGAACCGACCAGTACCTGGAATCTCGGATCAGCCTCGAACTGCGGCAGGTTTTCCGGCGCGGGAAAACCGACAAAAGCATTGACGTCCTCGGCCATTACCGCGGCAAAGGCCGCCGTCGGGTCGGAGATGAACTTGAATGTGACATTGTCAAGCTTTGCCGGCGTTCCCCAGTAATCCGGGTTCCTTTCCAGGTCGATCCGGTCTCCCTGCACCCAGTCGGAGAACTTGAAAGCACCGGTTCCAACCGGATTGGTCTTGATGTCGGCGACCGTTTCCGGGGCAACGATCACCGCGTCGCCCCACGCCAGGTTGAACAGGAAGCTGCTGTTGGCTTCCTTCAGCGTCACCACGACTGTCTGCGGGTCGACAACCGAGACATTCTCGATACCGGCGAAAAGTGCCTTCTGGGCATTGGCGCTGTCGTCGGCGCGCGCCCGGTCGAGGCTGAATTTCACATCCTCCGCGGTCATGTCCGAGCCGTCATGGAACGTGACACCTTCATGCAGCTTGAATGTGTAGGTCTTGCCGTCTTCTGAAATTGTCCAGCTTTCGGCCAGTCCCGGATTGACCGAGCCGTCGGGGCCAAAGCGCGTGAGGCCTTCGAACACATTCGAATAAAGCACCGAATCGATGGCTCCGGCAGCGGCACCGGTTGGATCCAGATGTGGCGGTTCGAGCTGCATCGCAACGATGATGTCGCTTTTGGCATCGGCCATACCGATGCTCGCGGCCAGTGCAAGGACGCTGATCAACCCACTCCCAAACTTGTTCAAACGCATAGCTCTCCCCATCTTTCGACGCCGCCTTTTCACGGCTGTGCCAGTAGCTCGATCAGCGACCGGCCCATGACCTTCGCAGAATCGAGCATGTCTTCCACACCAACATATTCATCCGGTTTGTGTGCAAGATCCAGAATTCCCGGACCATAGGCGATGCAGTTTTTCAGTTTTCCGATCCGGTCGATGTGTTTCTGGTCGTAAGTTCCCGGACTCACGACATATTCCGCCTCTTTTCCAAGCGTTTCCTCGATTGCCCTGGCAATCGTCCTGACAACCGGCGCTTCCTTGTCGGTCATCGTCGGCAGGACCCGGTGCAATTCCCGGACATCATACCTGAATGACGCCCGTTTGTTCTCAACATCCTTCAATACCTGGAGAAATTCCGCCTGTACTTCATCAATGTTCTCTTCCAGTAGGAAACGTCGGTCGACAATCATCCGGCAGCTGTCGGGGACACACGGACTGGGAAGTCCGGTGAAGTCGTCATCGCCTTCCGCCTGACCGCCATGGATTGAGTTGATGTTGAGCGTCGACTGCCGCGCTCCTTCCGGAACGACCGGCATTTCCGTCCGCTTTTCCGCGAGAGCCGGAAACAGGCTGTGTTCCATTTCGTCCAGAACCGCACCCATATGCCGGACGGCGCAATCACCGAGGAACGGCATCGAACCGTGGGCGATTTCACCGTAGGTCTCGACCTCCGCCCACCAGACGCCCCTGTGACCGAGGCAGATCCGATCCTTGTTCAGCGGCTCCGGGATGATGACGTGCTGTACGCGCTCCGGGTCGAAGAAGCCCTTCTCGGCCAGATAGGCAACACCACCATAGCCGCCGGACTCCTCGTCCGCCGTTCCGCTGACCTCAATCGCACCCGAAAAATCCGGATGGGTCGCGAGGAAAGCTTCCACAGCGATGATGCTCGCAGCCAGTCCGCCCTTCATGTCACAGGCGCCGCGCCCATAGATCTTGCCGTCCTCGAATTCGCCGCCGAAGGGATCCTTGCTCCAGCCGTGCCCGACATCGACGACATCGATGTGGCTGTTGAAGTGAACACATTCACCCGGCCGCTTCCCGTCGCGCCGCGCAATGACATTCCATCTGGGATATTTATCGCTGTCACCCGGGGTTCCAAATGCGCGAACGAGTTCAATTTCAAAACCGCTCTTCTTCAGCCGGCACGCGAGATAGTCGCAGATCTCCCGATAATTCTCACCCGGGGGATTGAGCGTCGGGATGCGCAACAGTTCCTGTGTCAGCACGACAAGGTCGTCACGCCTTTCATCAATTTCCCGAATCAACTGCTCGGCCAATGCCATGGAAGAGGGCCCTTTGCTGGCAAAACTGCGGATAACTATGCTATTCTTCGCCTACGGTGCCAATACCGTAGGAACACGGTGACCCATGCATGAATTTGAAGCACTTGCCTTTGACTATGCGCCTATGGGTCTCGCGCTGACCGAGCATCGCATCATCAGAACCTGCAACCAGACCTTTGCCGACATGTTCGGCTACGGCAAGGAGCACCTGATCGGGCGCAGCTTTCGCCTGCTTTACGGGTCCGACGAGGAGTTTCACCAGATCCGGGATATCGGGCTCAAACCCCTCAGCCAATCGCTTCCATATATTGACGAGCGATTGATGCGAAGGGCCGACGGAACCCGTATCTGGTGCCGTTTCCGGGCCAGAACCCTTACGCCGGACATGCCGCTCGCACGTACCGTCCTCAGCTTCGCGCCGATCGATGACACCAGCAAGGGACCCAAATTGACCCCCCGGGAACGGGACGTGCTGCTGCTGCTTTCGCAAGGGCAGACAAGCAAAGAAATGGCGCGTGTTCTGGGGCTTTCGCCGCGCACTGTGGAAGATGTGCGTGCAAGGCTCTTGAAGAAATTCAAGGTGAAGAACGTTGCAGTGCTTCTGGCGAGGCTTACAGGTCACCGGGTCAGAAAACTATAGCTCCTCGCATTGCCTGCATCAGGTTTTCAGCAGGCTTTGCTGATGCTGAAATTCTCCAATAAAATAATAATTTCAGTACCTTGTGGTATATTTTGGCGTCAACTCCCGTTTCGCGGACCAACATTTGTTCCGTCAGGTACCGTAGCTTTGTTTCTGATGCCGTTCCCGGATTCCGGGCAGATATTGCCTTCATGATGGCAAAATCGATCAAAATCGCCTGCTAATTTTTTTTGAAGGCGAAATTTTTGCGAAACCCGAAAGTTTAAGTTGCCACGACGGTTGAAAGCCCCATCTAATTTAATAGGGGCAGGTACTCTGGGAGCGCCTAGCTGGAAGTGGAACATGGAGATATATACACGGTTCGCCGAGGACTACAGAAATAGACACCTGGAAGAGATTTCGATCCAGGATTACCTGCTGGGATGCAGGGACGATCCCTTGATGCGCGCGACCTCAGCCGAACGCATGATGGCTGCGATAGGAGAGCCCGAGGTCATCGATACGAGCCAGGATCAACGGCTTGGCCGGATTTTCATGAACCGGACGATAAAGCGTTACGCACCTTTCAAAAATCTGTTCGGAATGGAATCGACGATCGAACGTATCGTCGGGTTTTTCCGCCATGCCAGCCAGGGTCTGGAAGAGCGCAAGCAGATCCTCTACCTGCTAGGCCCGGTCGGCGGCGGCAAGTCCAGTATTGCCGAAATTCTCAAGAAACTGATTGAACAGGAACCCATCTATGTCCTGAAGGCGGGCGACCAGATCAGTCCGGTTTACGAATCTCCTCTCGGTCTTTTCAGTGCCAACCGCGTGGGCGACCTGCTGGAGGACAAGTACAACATCCCCAGGCGTCTGCTGACCGGACTGATATCACCGTGGGCAACCAAGCGGCTGGATGAATATGATGGCGACATTTCCAAGTTTTCCATCGTCAAACTCTATCCCTCCCGGTTGCGCCAGATCGGCGTCACCAAGACGGAACCCGGCGACGAAAACAACCAGGATGTCTCCGCGCTTGTCGGGAAACTCGACATTCGCAAGCTGGAAGAGTTCAGCCAGGACGATCCGGATGCCTACAGCTATTCAGGAGCCTTGAACCGCACCACCCAGGGCCTGATGGAATTCGTCGAAATGTTCAAGGCCCCCATCAAGGTACTGCACCCGTTGCTGACCGCGACCCAGGAAGGGTCGTATGTCGGTACGGAAAACATCGGTGCGTTGCCCTTCCAGGGACTCATACTCGCACACTCGAACGAATCCGAATGGAGCCAGTTCAAGAGCAACAAGAACAACGAGGCCTTTCTCGACCGGATAAGTGTCGTGAAGGTACCTTATTGCCTGCGGGCAACCGGCGAAGCCGACATCTATGGCAAACTGCTGAGCCAGAGTGCGCTCGCCGAAGCATCATGTGCCCCCGAAACCCTGCCGTTATTGGCACGGTTCAGCGTCCTGACGAGACTTCACGAGCACGAAAATTCAACGCTTTATTCCAAATTGCGTGTTTATGACGGTGAAATGCTGAAGGATTCCGATCCCAAGGCGAAATCGCTGCAGGAGTATCGTGACGCGGCCGGTGTCGACGAGGGCATGAACGGAATTTCGACCCGCTTTGCCTTCAAGGTCCTGTCGGAAACCTTCAACCACGATACGGAAGAAATATCCGCCGATCCCGTTCATCTGATGTACGTGCTCGAACAGGCCATCCGGCGCGAACAGTTTGATGCGGAAACCGAGAGCAGATATCTGGATTTCCTCAAGACAGAACTGGCTCCGCACTACGCCGAGTTCATCGGCAACGAAATCCAGAAAGCCTATCTGGAGTCCTACACGGATTATGGCCAGAACCTGTTCGACCGCTACATCGCCTATGCCGATGCGTGGATCGAGGAACAGGACTACAAGGACCCGGACACAGGCCAGATATTCGACCGGGGCGTGCTGGAAAAGGAACTTGAGAAAATCGAGCAGCCCGCCGGCGTTGCAAATCCAAAGGACTTCCGCAACGAAGTGGTGAAATTCGTGCTCAGGGCCCGAGCGGAGAACCAGGGCCAGAACCCGGACTGGCGCCGCTACGAGAAACTGCGCCAGGTCATCGAAAAGCGCATGTTCGGCAAGGTCGAAGAGTTGCTTCCCGTGATCAGCTTCGGCGCCAAGCGCGACAAGAAGACCGACGAGAAACACCACGAGTTCGTCGAACGCATGACCGGGCACGGCTACACGAAGCGGCAGGTTCGGCGGCTGGTCGAGTGGTACATGCGTGTGAACAAGGCCGGGTAGCCCGGGAGGCCGATTGAAAGATGGCACATTTCATCGACCGCCGATTGAACCCGAAAGACAAGAGCCTGAGCAATAGACGCCGATTTCTCAAGCGGGTCCGGTCGCAGATCAAAAAAGCGGTCGAGGACGCCGTTCGAGAGCGTGGTATTGCCGATGTCGACCGGGGAAAAGATGTCACCGTTCCGACCAAGGGGGTGGCCGAACCGTCTTTCCGCAAGTCGGCGGATGGCGGACGCCGGGAACGGGTTTTTACCGGCAACAAGTCCTTCCAGACAGGCGACAGGATCGAAAAACCTCCCCGAGGAGGAGGCGGCGGTGGCGGACGGCAGGGATCACCGGACGGTGACGGCGAAGACGACTTCCTGTTCGCCCTTTCCAGGGAAGAATTTCTGGACTTTTTCTTCGATGATCTCGAACTGCCGGACCTGATCAAGCAGAGCCTGAAGGAAATCACCCGAACGCATCCGCACCGGGCCGGATATTCCACGTCCGGCGCCCCGGCCAATATCAATATTGCGCGTACGATGCGCAATGCGCTCGGGCGCAGGATCGGACTGAAAAGGCCCAAAGACAAGGAAGCCGAGGATCTCCTGAAGCAAATTCTCCAACTCGAGAAGGTCGCCTCTCCCACCTCCGAGCAGCGTGAGGAACTGGCCTCGTTGCGTGCCAGATACAAGGAGGTCATCAGGCGGCGAAAGGTGGTCGCCTATATCGACCCGCTGGATGTGCGGTACAACTATTTCGAACAGCAACCGGAACCCAATGCCAACGCGGTGATGTTCTGCCTGATGGATGTTTCCGCCTCAATGGGGGAGCGCGAAAAGGATCTCGCCAAGCGCTTTTTCATGCTGCTGCACCTTTTCCTGAGCCGCCGCTATGAAAAAACCGAGATTGTCTTCATTCGTCACACCCATGATGCGTCGGAAGTCGACGAGGATACTTTCTTCTATTCGCCGCAAACCGGCGGCACCGTGGTCAGCACGGCGCTCGTGGTCATGAAGGAAGTGATCGAAGCGCGGTATCCGCCGTCGGAGTGGAACATCTATGCAGCGCAGGCGTCCGATGGAGAGAATTTCAGCGGCGATTCACGGAAATGCGTCTCACTGCTGAGCGAAGACCTGATGCGGATCTGCCAGTACTTCGCCTATGTCGAAATCGTCGGCGAAGACGAGGCCCAGTTGATCAACAGCGAAGCCACCGGCATGGAACTCTGGGAGTCCTACGGCCGGGTGGCGGAGATCTGGCCCAATTTTGCACGCAAGCGTGTTTCGGCGATCGCCGACATCTATCCGGTTTTCCGCGAGCTGTTCGCACGCGAACCTGCAGGGAAAAACCATGGCTAAGCGCGCAACAAATCCAAAATCCGGACTGCTGTTCGACCAGGCCGACTGGGATTTCGACACGCTGTGGCGCACCTTCGATGCAATCGAGCAGGTGGCGCGGGAAGACCTTGAGCTGGATTTCTATCCGAACCAGATCGAGATCATATCTTCCGAGCAGATGCTCGACGCCTATTCCTCCATCGGAATGCCGCTGATGTATCATCACTGGTCATTCGGCAAGCATTTCCTCGGTCACGAGCGTCTTTACCGCAAGGGTGCGCGCGGGCTTGCCTATGAAATCGTCATCAACTCGAACCCCTGCATAAGCTACTGCCTTGAAGAGAACACCATGCCGCTGCAGGCACTGGTGATGGCTCATGCCGCGTTCGGGCACAATCACTTCTTCAAGTCCAACCATCTGTTCGAACAATGGACTGACGCCGACGGCATTCTCGATTATCTGGAGTATGCACGACGGTTCATCGCCAGTTGCGAGGAAAAGCACGGACTGGACGACGTCGAGGCAACACTTGATGCAGCACATTCGCTCATGCCGCACGGTGTGTTCAGGCATCGCCGGCCCAGGCAGTTGTCCCTCCGTGAGGCCGAGGAGCAAAGGCAGGCAAGGATCGCAGCAGCGGAACAGAATGTCTATTACCTCTGGAACACCATTCCCAACACGGACGAAGGGCAGCAGTCACAGGATTCAGGCCTTCTCGACCGCAAACGCGAGATGCAGCTTCCGGAAGAAAACCTGCTCTATTTCCTGGAACACTACAGTCCTGTTCTCACATCCTGGCAACGCGAAATCCTGCGGATCGTTCGCAATATCGGCCAGTATTTCTATCCGCAGAAACAGACCAAGGTCATGAACGAAGGCTGCGCCTGTTTCGTCCACTACTACATTCTCAACAAGCTGCACGAACAGGGCCGCCTGAGCGACGGCGCCATGCTGGAAATTCTTCACAGCCATACGAATGTCCTGACCCAGCCCGACTTCGACGATCCGCGATTTTCCGGCATCAATCCCTATGCGCTCGGGTTCGCCATGATGGAGGACATCAAGCGGGTCTGCCTGAATCCCACAGAAGAAGACCGCGAGTGGTTTCCCGACATTGCCGGCAGCGGAGACTGGCGAAATGTCCTGAAGCACGCATGGGCCAACTATCGAGACGAAAGCTTTATCCAGCAGTTCCTGTCGCCCGCGATCATGCGCCGTTTCCGAATGTTTGCGATATCCGACGAGTCCTCATCGCGGTACTGCACGGTGACCGGCATTCACAATTCCCACGGCTACAGACATCTGAGGGATGCCCTTGCCCGTGATCACGACCTCTCCGCACTCGAACCGGACATTCAGGTCGCGGATGCCGATCTTCTTGGTGATCGTTGCCTGCATCTGAAGGCCGTTCGACGCAATTCCGTTCCGCTTGACGCCGATGGCAAATTGGCAACGCTCAAACATGTCGAACGGCTTTGGGGATACAAGGTAGAAATCACCGAAGTCGACGCGCAACGCTGAGCCAGGACTTGAAGCTGTCGTCAGGAACTGCCGGATCTTTGCTTGAAGACCCGGCCTTCCTTTTCGATTTCGCGGCGAATGCCGAGTTCGACATCTTCAAGGATCAATTCCCTGTCGCTTCGCGCTGCAGCTTCTATTGCTGCGAACTGGGCAACATTGACGATCCCGCCACCGGTAAGCTCATAGCCGTTGATTCTTGCGATCAAACGGTCTCGAGCATCTTTTGAACCGCAATTCGGCAGGGCCCTTTCCCAGATGGCACTGCGTTCGTCAGGACCCGGTTCCGGGAAGCGGATAATTGCATTGAAGCGCCGCAGGAATGCGTCATCGATATTTGCCCTCAGGTTCGAGGCCAGGATACAGATCCCGTCAAACTCCTCAACCCTTTGAAGAAGATAGGAAACTTCCTGGTTGGCGTATCGATCGTGGCTGTCCTTGACCGCCGTGCGTTTGCCGAACAGGGCATCCGCCTCGTCGAAGAAGAGGATCCAGTCGCGCCGGTGAGCTGCCTCGAACAGGGCGGACAGGTTCTTTTCCGTTTCACCGACATATTTTGACACGATTGCGGAAAGGTCCACCCGATAAACATCACGGCCTGTCGAGCGACCAAGGAGCGTTGCAGCGAAAGTCTTTCCGGTTCCCGAGGTGCCATGAAAGAGCGCTCGATAACCCGGTCGAAGCCGGGCGCCGAACTCCCAGTCCGTCGCCAGGGTCTTTTCAAAACGTGCCCAACGAAGCAACTCATCCAGTTGTTCGCGGGTTTGGGCGGGCAACACCAGATCGCCCCAGGAGCGTTTGGTTTCGATCCGGCGAGCCGGAAAAGCGGCTGAGAATGGCGGGGCGTCGGCGGCACCCACCGTGAGCCTGTCAGCCCAGTCGCGCGACATGACAATCCGACCGGCAAGCGCGGGAGCGCCGTCCTCGGGCGGTTCCAGCCGCAGCAGTCCTGTTTCCGCGAACCAGTGCTCCGGCCGGAACAGCCGCTGAACCTCGAAGCGTCCCTGAATGTCCTGGTCCGCAAGCAGATAGGCCGCCGTCTGGCCTGTGGGTATGAATGTCCGGGAGTCCGCATGTCGACTGCCACCGATTTCGGGGAAATCACCCTGCTTGTTCAGTGCGTCCCTTATTTCCCTGTCCAGCAGGGCGGGCATGGCGTGCGGTGCAAGGGCCAGCAGCAGGATCACGTATTCGGAAAAACCTGGCCGACGGTCGCGAATGAGGTTGCCAAGCTCCGATCCATCGTCGAAGAAGTTCAGCGAAATCTCGCCTTCCGGCGCAATGTTTCCACCGCCGATCCTTGCACGAACCAGACGAGTCAGAAGTTCCATTGCGACTTCCAGATTGGCCGTGTTGTCGGCGCCAAGATCTTCCGTATGCCTGGTCGGACGATTCATAGCCGGATGTCCCCCGCCGCAAGCGCATTATACGTGGCGTTGACATAGCCCCTGCGCTTGTCGGCCAAGGTATCACCGCCTTGTGCGATCAGATCGGCCCTGACATTTGTGTAGAGCGCGGACCGCATGTTTGTCTTGGAAGAATATGTTTTCCCGGCCAGATGCTGCGAGACAAAATAGTCGGTCACCGTGCCATGCGGCGTGATGCCTCCGACAAGCTGACTGGTTCCGCCCTGCTTTATGCTGGGTGCCTGGGCCGTGGCCGTCAGCGGAGGTTTCTCGGACATGGTGATCGTGTCCTCACCAAGGGTCTTTTTCTGCCGGAAGTTCGCGCCGTTCTTTTCCGACAGACCCCATTTGACGCTGATTGACTTGGGGAAACGGTTCACCGGTGCCGCGCCGGACCAGAACGTCGCGTCGGCCTTGTAGAACATCGTATCCTCGCTCTTGCTCATCTGCGTTTTTGCCCCCGCCTCAACACCTGTTGCCATCTTCGAATTCATGGTCTTGGTGATCGGCACCAGATTGCGGTTTTCACCCGGCCCGTGAAGATTGTCGTTCAGCAGGTGCCCGCGCACCCAGATGTACCGGCGCTTGTCGTCCGGTCCGGTATCCAGCTTGACGGCATGAGACCATTCCGCGCTCTGTGCCGAAGACTTTGGCGACGATCCCTTTGTATTGCCTTCCAACCGTGTCAGCGGAATCGCATAGACCGACTTGGTCGATCCGTCCGTGAAGGCGACTTGTGTCTGGATGTCCTCGGCAGATCCCAGGTCGGCGGTGCGCATCGTCGCGGTCACCTTGTCGAGAGCAGCACGAAACTTGACTTCCTCGGAAGTGATCTGTGACTTCGGAGCGTTCTTGGAAACAAGTTTCTGCAATGCGGATTCGTGCGTCAGCACGGTCTGGTACTGTTTGAGCGCAGTCTTGAAAATGCCCTTTTGCGTCGCATCGTCTGTCTCGGCGATCTTCTTGTTCAGGAAGGCTTGAATTGCGCTGGGTTTCGATGCAATCCAGAGGTCCGCATTGCTCCCCGTTCCCTTGTAGTAAAGCTTGTGCTCGCCGCCGTCCTTTGAGGTGAAATTCCGCTTTGCCTTCCACCAGTTCAACATCGCGTCCTTGATCTTTTTCGCACCCTGCTTGGTCTTGCCCCAGAGCTTTTTGGCGAACGCAACAACCTTGTCGATCAGCGCGTCGATCATCTTGTTGATCGGCGCCGTGATCTTGGAAATCACCCCCTGGACGGCTTCACCGATGTTGCCGAGGCCAATGGCCGAGGCGACAAAGGAAATCACGACCGGCAGAGAACGGGCCATTGCATTTTCAACAGCCTTGGCCGCCGGCCCGAGGACTCCCGCCGCGATGTTCGTGATAGCGGTATAAACGCCCATCACGAAGTCCTTGATCCGCTTGAAATTGTCGATCAGCCAGAACACGAGATCCGCGAGCAGCTTCAAGGCCTTCACCAGTGCGGATGCCGGGTTGAGAAGGCTCAACAGCCAGATGATGCCCTCCTTGATGACATTGACGATCGCCCAGTTCTTGATCCCGTCGATCACCGTCTGCTTCAGGCTGGCCAGTTTCGCCTTCACTTCCTCCCACAGCCCGCTGAAATCCTTGTTGACCAGCTTCTTGATCAAGGCAAATCCCTTTTCGACCAGATTGAAAATCTTGGCGGCGTTCGGGAACTTCTTGATGATACGCGCCTTGATGTTCTCGTAGGTGAGACCCAGGATCTGGGCGACGAGACTGAATATCCCCTTTATGTCCCACTTGGCGGGCAATGTGATGGGCACGGCTGACAGCGCGCCCGTCAGCCACTGGATTGCACCGGTCTTGAAGTGCTGACCGAACCGTTCTGCAAACCCGCGCACCCCCATGCCGACGGCAGTCATGACGTTGTTGATGAACTTTCCGGGTGATTTCAGGATTGCCATGATCTGTGACTTGGCACGGTCGAAGAAATCAAAGATCGGTTGCGGATCGATCCCGGCGATCTCGCAGGCCGTTTCAACTGCAATCCGTGCGGCACCGGCGAAATCACCCGTCATCAGGGCACCGGCCATCCGGATTGCACCCTTGAGCCCTGCCTTGAACTTGTCGAGAATCTGGTTGAGCTTCTTTCCGAGCCAGTTGGCAGCCGCCTCTACCCCGGCAATCGCACCGTCCGCAGCCGCATTGACGCCATCGACAGCAGTGTCGACCACCGCATCGATCCCGTCATTCATCTTCTTGGCAACGTCCGGGTAAAAGGTTCCCACGGTTACATCAATCAGTCCCTTTGCAAAGGTCCGGTAGCCTTCGAGCGCCAGGATAGCCGTCGCCCGGGCGGCATTGATCAGGCCGATTGCCAGTGTTTTGGCGGCGTCTATGGCGATCTTGACCAGTTTGCGCAATCCTTCGAAAATCGCGTCTATTGCCTCGGTGATCTTGTTGATGGCTTCCTTGACGAAACTGACTGCCCGGTCGAGCAGGCCCTGCTTTTCCTTTTTTTCCTTCAATTCCTTCTTCTTGGCCGCCGCCTTGGCCTCTTCATCCTTCTTGTGCTGGCGCGCTTTTTCCTCACCCTTCTCAAGTTCCTTGTCAGCCTTGCCTTCTTCGGTTTTCACATTGTCGCGGATCTTTTTGGCGTCGTCCGTTTCGCGCTTGCCTGCATCACCGGCAAACCTGGCGACGCCCTCATAAGCCTGCCCGATGGCGTCACCTTGCTTGCGGGCGACATCGCCTCGTCCTGCAACCACCGCCTGGCGCTGCTTGTCGTCGGCCTCGATGTTGGCCTTTTCGGTGCGGCTCTCCGCTTCGGTGACACTCGCGTCCCTTTCGGCGTCCCGCTTGGCGGCGGCTGCGACGGTTTCTGAACGCGCCTCGGCAACGTTGGCGTGAAGGTACCGGTGCAATCTTGGCGTCGGCGGCATCGCGCACCTGTTGGGGCAGCTCGGCAGATGCATAATCCGCGGCTCCCTCATCGGGCGGCAGTTCGGCAATCGGTTCGGAAGGTTCCTTCGAGACGGGTGCGGTCCGCTTTTCCTCCACCTTGCGCGGCTGGATGTTCGATTGTCCGGGGTGATTGCGAAACTCGGCCGTCTGCTTGTCGCGCTCACCGCGCAGACTCTCGGTGCCTTCAGCCCGCTGCCGTCCCATTTGACCGGGGTCAGCCTTGCCCGTCAGTGCCACCCGCTTTCGAGATCCGGCATTGGTGTTCACGCTCCCGTCGGTCGTCCGGATACTGGCCATCAGATTGGTGAACTGGTTTTTCAGCCAATCCAGAAAGCCGCCTTCAGGCTGTTTCTTGACCTTGTCCCGCATGGTTCGGGTTGTCGGTGCCGTACCTTTTTCCTGATAAGGATCTGCCGCAAGATTTCCGGTTTCCGGCCCCTTGCCATCAGCAGCAAGCGTCGTGTCCCGAGGCGTCGGTATGTCGCCGGGCGCAGTGGTTTCCGGATTGAGTTCCCCACCGGTCCTGGCTTCCAGGACCGGTGCCTCGTCTGACGCCGTTTTCTTTTCGGTATTGGCCTTGCCATCGAGCGTGCTCCCGACTGTCGGCGCCGTCATTGCCATCCGGCTCGGCGCCGCATCCAGGAACGATGTCATCGCCTTGTCAGACGGCCCTTCAAGTGCAAGCGTCTCGACTTTGGCGCTCGGTTCGACGGAGGCATCGGGTTCAGGTGGCAGATCGACGCCGACCTCTTCGTCCGGTGGCTGCAAGACATCCGCCGGGGTCGCAGGAGGTGGCTCTTCCACCACTTCCGGCGCCGGTTCCACACCTGAACCAGTTTCCTCAGTCGCCTCCTTCCCCTCTTCTGTTCCGTCATCAAGCCCGCCAAGATCTTCCGAGGCCCGGTCGGTTACAACCAGCGGAACTTCCGGCAGGGATACCTTTTCAGTCGGGTCGAAAAAATGATCCCAAAGACGTGCCGGAAGCCACTTTTCCTCGACCTGGCCACCGAGATTATCATTGCCTGCCGTGTTGCCGTCGATAGTTCGGATCATGATGGAATCGAACGGTTTTCCAGCAGCCGTCTCGATGCTTTCGACCCCGGTCACGAGCGCCTGGTGATGTGTAAGCGGTTTGACACCCGGCCAGGTTTTCCGATAGGCGATATCACCCTTTTGCGGCAGCTTGTCAGGTGGCCGAACTCCGACATGCGGCAGGATGCTTACGCCGAGTTTCCACGGAGGAAGGGGCAATCCCGCCTTGCGCAGATTGGACCAGGCGAAAATTCCGCACCAGTGCGGCAGTCCGTATGGATCCTTCATGATCGGTTTCTTGATCAAGGTCGGGTCGACAACGTCACCATCGAAGGCGCCGCGGAAAATCCCGAGCAAGCGTTGCCAGCCAAAACGGTTGCCCTCGGCATCGGTCACCTTGGAGTTGATCTTGCCGATATGCTGCCTGGCATATCCGATGGCGCGAAGGCTTTCCGGCCGTGAGGCTACCTTGTCGCCTTCCGGCATACGCGCGGCGGGGGCATTGTCGCTGAGTTCCACCGCCCCCTGCTGAAGTGTATGTGCCAACTCGTGGGCGATCAGATGATCGCCGCGCCTGGTGCCCGGCGCAAACCGGTGAGGCGAAAAGAAAATGTCCCGTCCGGAGGCGAAGGCCCTGGCGTTCAGCATCTTGGTCATAAGTGCCGCTGGCGTATCCGTGTGGATCCGCACTCCGGAAAGATCTGCACCGATCCCTGCTTCCATCTTGCGCCTGACGGGTTCGGGAAGAGGATTTCCACGGCCCCTTGCAGCGCGCAACTGCCGCTCGACAATGCCCATCCTGACAGCACGCGCGCTCGGTTGCGGAGCCTCTCCGCGCATCTGCACCTCTTCTTGCTCGTCAGCCTTCTGCGCCTCCTCCTCCGCAGCCATTTGAAGTTCTTCTTCGGGCGAGGACTGGACGTCCTCTTCCGCCCTCGCCTGAGTTTCTTCGTCTTCGGCCAACTGCGCGTCGTCAGCTACGGACCGGGCTTCTTCCTCCTCTCTTTGGACCTCATCCACGGGCGCGGTCTGGGTTTCCTCTTCCTCGGCCAATTGCGCCGGTTCGTCTTCGACCGTCGGGCAATCCGGCCGCAAGACCGGTTCATGCTCGTCATACTGCGGGTCGCTGGCACGTTCATGTACCGACCGGGCAGCTGTGTCCGCAGACCGGCGGCCCAGCGGCGTCATCCGCGCGGCGACCGGTCCTGCGCCGCTGAAGGGGCCGCGACCGTGGATAACCGCATCAGCCGCATGATCGGCCTCCTGCTCGTGGCGGTCACCTGGCCGCGAAACGTTCAGTTTGGTCTGCACGACAGGGCCGGCGAAGAACGGTCCCTTTCGCCCGGTAGCGCGGCCGGTTTCGGTCTTTGCCTGTATCCGCGCAGTGGTTTTCATGACCAGTCCACCTTCAGGGGAGCTGGCATCCAGGGCAGCTTGACCAGGTTCAACGCCCAGGGAAGCCGGTCGAGCAGGATGTCGATACCGCTGCGTTCGATGGTAAGCTGGAGTGCATCTGACGATCCCGTCAGCACGCCGGGGCGTTGCAGGAAAGTTTCCCGGATGCCGTCAGGTGTCGCGTGTCCGATACCTTCCCAGGCATCAATAGCAGCCAGGAGCATACGCTGTGCTTCCGCAATGTGTTCCGGATCGAGCACATCGATCGGCAACACGGGCCGTTCGTCCGGCACATTGCAAAGAAGCCGCGGAATGACGAGATCCGGTTCCTCATGGCTGGTCTCGCCGGTCGCGATGAAATGAAGCATCCTGGACGCCACAATCCGCTCCTGCGAGCCAACAAAAACGCCGTCGCGCATCAACCCGGTGCCTTCAAAATACGGCTTCAGAAAAGGATGCAGAAGAACAAGACCTGCATTTGCGCAAGGCAGGGCACCGGATACCGGTTGATAGTCCGGCTTCACGGTCCGAGGGTCCTCAGCGACGGCGGAAGAAGGGTGTTCGGTGTCCAGCTTTGCAAGTGTATCGTCGATCACCTGCTCCAGACGAGACGATCGATCCATATCGTCGACAGGTCTTGTACTTGGTCCGGACGAGCGCAGATCATCGTCGACAGGAATCGCCGCCGGCAGGTCCGGAAAGCCTCCGGTCATCAACGCTTGCGTCACATTGCGGGGCGCTGTTGCGTACAAACGTAACAGCGCTCCGCGCCGCATCAGCATTGTTCCGGTAATCAGAAGATGCCGGAACACATCGACCGTTGCCGACGTAATCTCCAGTGCCTCATAGAGCGCCGCAAGATCAGCGAATGGGGCGGCGCGGTCGAGCTGTCCAGTCGCCAGATAGGTCATCAGGACAGCGTTGGCAGAACGTGACAGCCTCACCCGATAGGCCGGGTGCCCTTCTGCAGCGCCAGCTTGGCTATCCACCGGCGGCTGAACCGGCACATCCGGGCGGCGGATAGCGCGAACCGCCTGCCGATGAAGCGCTTCCCGGGTTGCCGATGTCAGCCGGCGCAAGTCAAACTCATCCGCCGCGAATTCACCAAGATCCACTTCCAGCCGATCGATCACCAGAAGCTCGTCTGGTGGCAGAATATCCCTCAAGGCAATGTCAAGCGCTTGTTCGAGCTCACCCGGACCCACCGCTTCGAGCCGCGTTCGCCATTGCAGCAGGGCCGCATGGTCCGAACCGGAGATGTGGAAGCGGGCACTGCCCACCCGGTGTGCTTCACCGGACATCGATCATCTCCTTCGTTTGGAAACAAGCAGCGTGAGTTCATGCTCTTCGCCCGGATCGAGATGCAGCGTGGTCATGACCCCCTGAAGGTCCGGTGACGCAGCTCCGACCGCCAGCATGCCGGCCCGGACCGGGATTTCGAACTTGCCGCCCTTGGTCGGGACCCGGCGCGTCGGCGCCCCGGTTTCGGACAGGATGACCTCCGTTTCGGGAACCGGGTCCCGATTGCGATCCGAGTCGAGCATGACAACGCCCCTCAGAATTGCGCGCGCCCTGTCCGGCGGAGGATCATCCCTGATATCGTCGACATCGTCGCGGTCACTGTCAGGCACAACAAAGTCTCCCGGATTCCAGAGAATGCCGCCCGCTGACTTGAGATCGTTGACGATCGGCTGATCGATCAGGGACACAATGTCGTCCGGACCACCACCGCCTGGTTCGTCGTCGTCATAGGGCGGCACGCCCATCGGCCCCGGATTGCCGTTCGGGTCAAACGGATTGGCGGAGAACCGGCGCCGCAGGTACAGGTCCGAGCAATCCGTATCGCAACAATGATAGGGCAGACAGAAATCGGCGAGCACGACGAAACGGTCGAGCGGATCACGCGTGGCAAAGGCATGCGCCGCCCCCACCGCTGACAACGCTCCGTCGATTGCGGCGTCATTGCCGTTGTCCCGATCGTCATCCAGCTTCCTGATCGGACCGGTCGTCACCCCGTCGATTGGCCGGGCCTGCTCGACAAGCGCATCGATTGAGCAATAGGCAAGCACGAACGTTCCACCGACGTTGACACCGGAATGATGCTCAAGTCCGGGATGGCGCCGCGCGTAACCTCCGAGCGTCAGTTCGGACAGCATACGCTGGAGAGCGGCAGTGATCTCCGAATTGATATTGACCGCTGCAAAGGCACTGCTCTGAGCCGCCACGAGCCCTGCGGAGGAGACAACTCGTGCCTGGTTCCGGCGCGCCTCCGGATCCTCGATCGGGGCCGCACGAACCGTTTGTGCGTAGTTCAGATAGGCTTGCGAAAATCCTCTGTATAACCGCCCGAATTCATTGACCTGAAATTCGGCCAGACTGTCGACCGACAGCATGTTCATCAGGCCGATGCCCTGGGACATGAGACTGACAGGCGCGTAAGCAGCCTTGACGTCGACCTCGTCTCCACCTTCGGCGACGATCGCTCGCTGCGTCCGGTCGAACAGGCTTCCGCCGCCTCCCGGATCACCTACCCTTGCAAACAGGTCCCCCGCGGTTCCGTCTTCCTGCTTGCCGGCGACCCGGCCCAGAACCTCGTCAACGCTGTAGGGACGGGAAATGATATCAGAGCGGAGCACGTCGGAACGTTGCCTGAGAACTTCCGTTTCCTTCGGATCGAGATCGAGCGCAAAACGAGATGCCGTTGTAACTTCAAACAGGCCCCCGACGACCACGCCGTCCGCAAGATCCGGGCCACTGAAATCATCGCCGCGTCTCATGACCGAACCTGGCCGGACAGGTTGCCGCCAGAGCCGCTGGAGCAGCAGAACGATGAACGCAAAGATCGCCCTGATGACAACAAGAAAAATCAGGTCGATATCGCTCAGTCGGCACAGCAAAAGCTGTCGGGCCGCCTGGAGCATCTGGCTGCGGGCGACATCGTCGAGTTTGTTTCCTGTCCCATCATCCGGGCCAAGCGTCAGCGGCATGAAAACCGGTTCAATGGAAAATGACAGACCGAGCTGCTGCTTCCAGCCGGCAAGTTGTGCCATCGCGGACCCGAGCGGCTTTCCGACAATCCCTTCGATGCGGATGAAATCCTGGCCGTCCAGGCGGAAATGAAGCGGATGTGCGTCGGTCGGCGCGCTGAACTGGTAGGAATAGACGGTGTTCAAAAGCCGCGTCCGTGTCTTGGTGAAACTCCAGTTGGCGTGGAGGTCCGAACCAGGCTGAAACGCATAGTAAAACGGGATGGCCCGGTCGCTGAGCGGCGCATCCCAAGTCTTGCTGGGTGTCAGCCGAATGGGTGCCTGTACCCTGGATGTCGTTCGATAGGTCAACGCCAGGAGGTGCATGCGCTGGAACAGCGACCGGACTTCCTCCAGCCGGGGGCCATGAGTGTGTGCCGGCGACGCGATGAAATGCGTCCGGCGTTCGGCCACGCGCAGTCTCAGTCCGGACCCGGTGCTTGCCTTGAACGGATTCCAGGTAATCACGTCCTGGGGAGTTGGAAAATCTGTCGTGAAGGCATCCGGCTTGTCGGTCGCATCGCCCAGAAAAACGTGACGGGGAAACCGGCCCGAATTCGGCAGGCATTCCTGCTCGAACCTTGCGGCCGCCTGGACGAATTCATTGTAGGCCATGACAACGTCGCGCATGTAGTCGTACATGTACTGCGCCATGAAAACATTCTGGGCAAGCTGCCCCCAGACGTTGGAAAAATAGGTATTTGGAAACACATCCGCGTTTTCGTCGTACATGTCTTCAAGAAGATAACCGTAGGCGGCATAGGCATCGCGCAAGGCATTCGGCAGGTGCTGGCTCAACTTGAGGGCAATTCCGACGATCCTGAGGATCAGCCCGGCAAAGTTGTCCGTGCCGGTGGCAGCGATCTTGAGATTTTCCAAACGCAGATGAACGAGTTCGTTCATGGGATGCGTTGCCCGATCGACCGGCCTGCCCGCGATCTCTTCTTCCTGTGCGAGGATCGCGTCTGCCTGATCCCGCGTCAGCAGAAGCCGACGGACAGTGAAACGCCATTCAGCCCCCTTGTCGGAACAATCATTGACATCGCAGCTTTTGAGAGATTCAAGCCGCGTTTCGAGAAACAGCATCACCGTCTTGTTCTGAAGGAAAGCAGCCGTCAGCGGTTCGGGTTCATCTTCACCGGGGGCAGGCTCAAAATCGGTATCGACCAGTTCAAACAGCGGGATCTGTTCATCATCAACGAAAAAGAAAGGGTAGCGTTCTTCGGCAAGTTGTTCTTCCGACACTTCCTCGGCGTCCGAGACCGGCAATTCATAGGGACGGAACCGGTCATAGCTCTCTGCCTCGTCTGCAATCAGATAGCCTTCCGATGTCACAGCAACGCCTTTGGAGACATGAACAAGCGGGCCCTCGGCATCGACGTCGAAACCACAAACCACACCAATGCCTGACAGCGCGCGCCGGCTCAGCCGGTCCTGACCCTCGAGGTAGGAGACAAGATCGTTCAAGGCGCGTGCGCCCAGAACCTGACCGGAAACGAAATGTGCAAATGCATGGTCGTTCATAGTGTCTCTCCCTCAGAAATATCCGAGATTGGTTTCGTCGAGCCGGACGATGTTGTCATCGCCGCCATCATCACAGTCATGCAGCGTGGCGGGTGGATAGATGGTGCGCAGATTGTCGAGAATCTCGATCAGTTCCGCGGCAGCGCCGGCAAGCAGCGCATCGTCACGCGGCCACGTGGCCAATGCCTCGCGCCAGGCCCGATGCGCCGCGTCGAGCGCTGCCATATCGGCGTTGTCCACCCAGCAGATACGCGGGTGAATATGGGCAGGGCATTCCTCGCGAATGACCCGTTCGGCGAAGCGCCGGAAATGCAGGTTTCTGAACCGTTCCGGCCAATAGGGCAGGACAATGGAAACCCTGAAGGAATAAGGGTCTTCCTCACCGCAGAATTGGCAATCCTCGCTGAGACAGACAGACATCGGGGCATCGCCCGGCGCACGCGGCCGCAACAGAATATGCTCGATCAGATGCATGCCTTCGCTTTCGCAAAAGTCCTGCTGCAAAAGCGCATTGTAGTGAAACAGCAAACGCCGGGCGGCGTCCGAAGCCTCATGAGGTTCGGTAAACGTCCCTTGCCGCGTCAGCACTGTCCCGCCACCCTCGAGACGCAACACCACGGCGCCCTCGCCCGCACTGTCGTCGATCACATATGTGTCTTCATCCGCCATCAGGAATTCAAGCGGCCGTGCCGCATTCAGCGCGGCGGCGGCGGAGGCGAAGGTCTCCTCGGAGGAAAACAGCGTTTCATCATCGTCCGTCACGATTGCAACTCGAAAACTCCCGCTGTCCTCCCGAGTTGCAAAGAAGACATCGAATACCTGGTCGCAATGAAGGTCGTGCCGATCCAGGTCGGCGATGCCCAGAAGGCGTCCTGCTCGGCGTTCCAGACCGGATATGTTGCCGCTGTCCCAAATCTCCGCCGGGTCTTCAGGCAACTGGTTGAAACCCTCGCCGCGCTCGCGGCTGACAAGCGGATATTCAGCCAGAAAATCACATCTTTCGTCGAGCAATTCCCGAGCGGTCATCAGCCGGTCGCCAGACAACTGGAATGAAATCAGCGCATAGTCGGCGAAACGCTCGGCAAATCGGGCGATCAGATGGTTCAATGCCCGGGCCCTGCGGTCCAGAAACGCCTCTTCCGTCTCGTTCAGCCGGACCCTGAACATGTCACTCGTTGTCATCTGCCCCGGATTGACGAAAAACTCGCTCGGGAAGTCCTCGCGAAGTCCCGGGAAATGGCCAAGATGCGGTGGAAACCAGGTCTGTTCGAGGGACTTGCCGGGCGACAGGATGCGGCGCGCGGCCGCGAGCTGACCAAGGTAGTCGGCAAGAACCTGATCGAAAAACGTGAGGTAACCCTTCAGCTGCCTCGCCTGTGCGACCCGCTCCTTCGTTGCATCGGGCGGAAGTCCGAAACGATCGGCACCGAAATTCCTGGGCAACTCGTTTTGGAGGGTCGGGATCTGGTCGAGGTTCCGCCAGCGGCCTCTGACCGGCGGAAGGACCTGATCGGGTGGCACGTAAAGTTCTGCCTTTGACAACGCGCGAAGGTGCTCGAGCGTGCGTTCAAGCTCGGTGGGCTGTGCACGGTAAGGCAACTCGTTTTTGTAAAGGGTCAGTTTGGTACCGGAGAAAAACAGGACCGGCTGATGTCCCGGCGGAACCTCCAGTGTCCAATGCTCCGTGTCGCCAAGCGGCACACCCTGCAGATCGTAAGCCCTCAGCGTAAGGTCCCTGACGGCAACGATGCCTTCCAGGTCGACGATAATGTTGATCAGATCTGAGACGTGAACTTTTCGGCGCAACTCACAAGCGGCCAGATCGTCATCGGATATGAACCCCGGCTTGGTGAAGACGGGGCGGTCTTCAACTTCAAAATCAAAGTTGACATAAGGTCCGTTGAAAATCTCGTCTGCGGGAACACCCTCGGCCAAAAGTGCATCCAGTGTCCGGAAAACCGGCGGCGGGTTCAGGTAGAGTTCGACAGCATGTAGAATTCGCGCCTCGACTTCTTCAAGATCGGCGGCGGGTGTCACATCGACATCAGCGCACAGTCCCACGCGATAGGGCGCGACACTGTCGATGGATAGATAGTCTTCACACAAGGGACGGTGGGCATGGAGCACCCGCCTGACGGCGGTCAGGGCGCGGCGGCGTGCTTCACGTTTGCGCAAAAAGAGGCCTGCCGGACCGGCGGGACCTGTTTCTTCCAATGCATCCTGCAGATCGGCAGCGGTGACGACCACGGGATCACCAGTCGGCCTGGGCCGGTCCTCGAGAACCGTGATTTCCAGCCCGGCAAGCGAGGCAATCGGGTTTCCACCCTGCTCAACTTCGATATTCGCACTGAACTCGATGCCGTTGCCGACTTCCGTGACATTACTGACATTCACTGCATCAGGATCGAACGGGTCGGGAAGACCTTCTTGTTCGAAGGGCAAATTTGTATCGCCAGGCAGATTTAGCGTGAGGACCACGCCCTTGAGCGGTCCCGCTCTCAGGGTTACTTCCAGGGCCGCCTCGTTCAGAGAGCCAAGCGCATCATCAACCGGAAGTTCCACCAGAACCCGGTAGAGACCACTTACATTGACGGGGTGATTGTCGTGACCCTCCACGTTGAGCGGATCGTGCGACAAGGCATCTGCCAGACAGTCGGCAAAAACAGGCGTTTCGGAAAGGCGAAAATTGTCGGGCTCTTCCGGATCGGTCATCGGGTCGAGCCAGACATTGCGGATACCTTCGATCCGGATCAGAAGACGACGATGATCGTTGACGGTAACGGGTGACGTGGTCAGGATTTCGTGCGCAGGGAAAAGTCCCGTTTCCGAAGCAGGCCCGATCAGGCCGTCCGGACGTGTCAGCAGGTCTTCAACCGGAAAAGCCGTGCGGTATCCAAGGTCGGTTATCGCATATGCCATCGCTTCGAGCATCGCGATGCCGGGGTCGGATGAGTTGTGATTGCTCCAGATTTCGCCGCACAAGGCGGTAATGCGTTCGACGCCCAACCGGCGCAGAGCCTCGTAGTCCTGTGCGCCGGCCGGCCTGTTTCCCTGCAAAATGAAGAGATCGTCTGCCATCACACCAGTCCGATCTTATGTGTCCCCGCCGAGACGAGAACTGAACGCGCCGTCGAGGACTGGATGATTTCAAGATCGACCTGAGGGATCGGTCCCTCCAGGTCCGGCCTGTGAAAAAGTTTCACGTCTTCAAGGTAATCGACGAACGGCAATTCCTCGACAAAGTCGATCACAGTCGACTTGTAGACCTTGCCGCCGAATTCGACGCCGCGCGATCCTTTCTCCTTCCAGGGCGTAAGGTGACCGATCAATGCGTTTTCGATCTCCTTGCGATAAAAGTCGGTGTCCGCGATGCCCGCCCGGAACGCGACATTCATGGTCACGTGGATTTCCTCAAATTTCGGATTGGCGGTTTCCAGTCTCACGAACGGAGAACAGCGGCGCGAGAGATGTGCCTGCAAGTCGCGCAACGTTGCCCGATCTGAATAGGGTCGCAAAGGATCCCTGAGATCGGCACCAAACGTGTAGGGAACAGCGACAAAGGTAACGGCGCCGGGTGCAATCTCGTTGTCGCCAACCACCTTGCCGGACTGACGCTTCAGTTCCGTATGATTGAGACACTTTGCCCGATAGACATGCGGAAGCGCTTCGAGGGCAAGATGTTCATGGTCCCACATGGTAACGGCCCTATCCTTGTGCCGAAGTCTCTCCGATACCCTGCGACGGAATTCTTCCGGCGTTTCCTGTCCACGACCTCCAAAACTGGCAAAGGGCTGCTCTAATCCCTTGACCGCCGGATCCGGACGCAAGAGCTTGCCGATTGTTCCGGGCGGCAGCCGGTTCTCAAGAAATGCAGGATCGTTGCGCTGATCGACAAAGGTTGCCTGAAGTGCCTGCGCAGCAACCAGATGAAGGTGATTGACGGCCTCACCGTTTGCAGGTGCCGATATTCTGAACCAGTGCAGATCGGACGGCATGTGGGGCGCCGACGTCGATGCTTCCTGCGGCACGGCAAATGACAAGAGTCCGGACCCTGCCAGATTTCCGGTCCGGTCTATGACGTCCTGAGCCTTGAATGGCTTCCAGCCACCATCGCTCAGCCAGGCGTAGTCGAGTTCAGGCAATTCCAGCAACGGATCGCCCGTGCCGTCGGCAACCTGCATCAACAAAGACAGAGTTTCGGGCGGATCGAGAGCCATGACACCGATAAACAGGGCTCCTTCGAAGGGCAGGTCCGGCAGGATTCGACCCTGCCCGTTGGCCGGTTCAATGCCGAACGGATGCAGCCGCCAAACTTCTTGAGCGGTGACCTGTTTTGCCTTGTAATCCAGGGCGATTTCCGCAATTTCCGGAGTGTATGGCGGATCCGGCAATCCAGATGACAGCGTGAGGGCTTCGAAACCCGGTACAACACTTGGATAGATCTGAACCTCGGGAGACTTAACATTGCCAGCGCTCATGATGACCGGCTGGGTTCCACCGCCACCGGCAAGATCGATCAGCGCGAGCGTCTTAGCATCAAGATAGCGGTCATGTCCGAAATCGCGGTTCAGCGTCAATCGCATGAAACCCGAGCGCTGTTTCGCGTCGAATTGCTGATCTTCAGGCAACAGTTCTGCGTCCGCGGCAGCCGTACCCGGTTCTATTGCCGCGATAGTCCGCATGCCGGTACCGCCCAGATCCAGGGACGCCGTCTTCGTATCGCCGCTCCGCCACATGCCGCCGGCAAGATAGTCAAAGCCGACCTGATATGAGCCGGCGTCCAGATTGTCGAAGAACTGCCCCTTCACATAGGTCTCCGCCCATTTCACCTTGACCGTCAGCGTATCCAGGGAACGGCAGAACACTTCGCTTGAGCCAATTATCCAGTGCGCGTCCTTGCGGGGCTGCACGCCAAACGGCGTGAACACTGCAGACGGGTCTGCGGTACCGTCATCCGTCCGGATGCTCATCTGCCGTAGCCCGGAGGCTTCGGTCCGGATCTTCACACTCTTGCGATCGGCATCTCTCAAGAGCGCCATCGTTCCGGAGGCCGCAGTTTCGTTTCCGTCCCAGTCAAGCAGGATCTCGGCCACCGGAAGTCCGGCCGGGTAGAGACCTTCATGCACGTCAGGATCGTGTGGGACAATCGGGGGATGATCGCCGCCAAGTGTCAGCGTGAAGACCAGCAATCCCTTTGAAATCTTGACCTTGAGTTCGGACGGAGCAGATAGTTCCAGCCAACCGTCTTCGCTTGTCAGCCGTGCCTTGAACCCTTTCAGCGACGAAACCGGAGCGGACACCGATGTCTTGAAGCTGATTGTAGCGATCCGGCTTCCTTCGCGCATGAAAAGCTGGCGATCGGCAACCGCGAAACCGATGCGGGCAAACGGAGCGTTCGCCGGACCGAAGGGGGCGAAGTGTGGCGAAGTCTCCGGGAGTTCGGACCCCAGTCCGTCTGCTGACGCGGTGACGGGAGACCCGCGGGCGGTCACATATTGCTTGCCGCCGGACGTCTTTGTCCCGACGTTTACTGATTTCAAATCCGCGATCTGGCCGCGATTGGCAACAAAATCCTCATCGAGTTCGTAGACGACATCTGTTCCCTGGTTGTCCTTCCCGGCCCTGACAGCGGTGCCGGCGGGTAGGAAATGCGCTTCGGTTTCCCGTGCCAGCTTGACCAGCAGATGCACGTGATCCGCGTCCGGAGCCTTGCGCGCAAGACGCAGGACGTCCTGATAGTAAAAGTCCATGTGCCGGCCGGTAATGTCATTCAGCTCCAGCCTTGCGCGGTCATAGATCGACAGGAACGCAAGCCAAAGTCCGTAGTGCGGCGTGTGACCGGCAAAGTCTTCCAGGCTTTGCTTGAGCTGGGCATCCGCTTCCTTCCTGGCACGGGCCAGCGCCTGGAAAACACGCTCCGTGCTGGAGACGAGCAGATTGTAGTTCAACGCATCGTAAATCTGCGCGTATACGTCCGAACCGTCCTGATAGGGTGACGGATCCGGAGACTGTGCATCATAGAAATCGCTCCAGCCGGTGGGTGCGAAGCCACTCACGACATGAACGGGCAGCGACGTGACTTCAAAGGCCTCGCCATTGAAGATGATGTCACGAACCTCGTCAGCGATACGTGGTCCGGGCCCGGGATTGTCGGAGGTGTTGAGATTGCTCTTGCTAAGCGCACTCGCAAGGACAACACCTTCATCGACACCCCCCTGGTGATACCGGGCAAGTTCAGCCAGACGGGGTGCAGCGCTTTGCACCAGTAGTCTCGTTATGCTGCGGCGGAAGGGATGCTCGGCCTCAAGTGGGGACAGGCGCAATGTCAACTCCTGAACAAGCGCGATCGCAAGATGAAAAACCAGTGCAAAATGCGCACGCAGTTGCGCCTCCGACCGCGCCGGATCGCTCTCAAGAAAGCCTTGTGCGTCGCTGAGCGCTCGCCGGAAGGGATCAACAGGCAACCGCGCGACTGACGCCAGCACCGCAGAGACGTCGCTGTCGAAGAAGGCTGCCCAATCACCTGCCGCAGCACCGTCTTTCCGATAAAACCTTGATCTGCCGCGCAAATCGCCTTCCAAACTGGATCAGATCCGCAACATCCCGTTCATCGAGCTGGAAATGATCTGCCCGCCGTTCGGCGATGTCGCGGTCCGGCTGCGCCGTTCCGGTTCTTGACAAAGGGCCACGGCGATCGCAGGTGCTCATGATGCGGCCTCCAGCTCATAAGGCAGCACCAGACTGAACCGCGACTTCGCTCCCCGGATCTCGTATTCCAGGGAAATCTCGAGAATGCCTTCCGGCTGCCGGGCCTCCACGGCGACGCGTTTTGCCTCGACACGCGGTTCATGCAGCAGGATTGCGCGCCGGATCACCGTTTCGATCATCGTCAGGCGCGTGGAATTCATCGGCCCGAAAACCTCTTCCTTGATCCTGCACCCGAAATCCGGCCTCATGAGCCGTTCACCAAGTGTCGTTGTCAGGATAATTCTGAGGCTTTCGCGGATGTTCTGAATGCCCTGGGTCATCTCAACCGCACCATTTTCGAATGTCGGCGGAAACCCCCAACCCGTACCGATGAAGCGGTCCTCGACGGCCATTTCTCACCCTCCGATCCGGACTGTTGGAAGCCCCATGGCAATCGTTCCGCCATGTGCTGTCGGATCTCCCTGACGGGCGGCCGGACGGCCTCCGATCCTGACCGTCATTGATCCCTTGATGATTGTGTCCGGCGGGCCAACGCATGTTGCGATGTCTCCCTGAACCGCTGCAGGCAAGCCGCCGATCCGCACCAGTGGCACGCCCGGACCACCGATCGGTCCGCCGACATGCGGAACCGGCACGACAGCAGGGGTCTGCATCGGGCAGGTATGGAAGTCGCTGATCCGGGCAGCCGGTGGCATGTCGATCCTCCCGTGTTCCTAGTTGATGTCGACCGTCGCGCCGCGCACGACGGTCGACCCCGAACTTTTCAGATTGGCCGAGGTGTTCCCCTTCACCTCCATGCCGATTTTTGCGGCCGCGTTGACGTTCATGCCATCGATCCGGACATCGCCCCTGGCATCCAGAGTGATGTCGGAGTTGCTGGAAAGCGTGATGCCGCTGTCGTCGAATTCCATCTTGTTGCCCGCCCTGTCGGATATGACGATCGTGCCATCGTCGTCGGAAAGCGCGATCGTCCGGTCTCCTTCCGTTTCGATCACCAGCGAAGGTCCACTGTCGTCGAAGACGATGCGGGTGCCGGCGCGCGACACCAGTCCTTTGAGATCATTGCCGTCGGTACCTGGCAGCGGTGACGCCGCCGCAGAACTGTGCAGCCCGCCTATCAGCACGGGGTCGCGCGGGTCGCTGTCCAAAAACCCGAGCAGGCATTCGCTACCGGGATCCGGCAGCATGACCAGGCCCCGTTCCTCACCGCCGCCCACGCTCATCGGCCGAGCCCAGATGGGTTCGGATGTCTCGGTTTCCGTAGCAAGCCGGACAGCGACACGGTCTTCCCCTGCAGGATCATCGTGAACTTCGTCGACAATGCCGATCTGCAACCCGGATATGGACGGGATCAGACCTGCAGCAGGTGGTGCACAGATGTCGTGCCGTTCATCGTGAAAGGCAGGATCAAGGCCAATCTGAACGAAGCAGCGCCAATCGCCGCGCGAAATCGAATGACGCAATCCGGAAACAAACGCCGGTCCATCGAAACGCGGCCCCAAACCTTTCAGGTCGACCGTATCGCCGACGTTGAGACTTGAAGAACCCTGCACCTCCACCATCCCGGTCACCGCCGACAAGCGTCGGCGCTGCATCGCCGCGCGGGCCCAGTCGTCGAGTTCTGCCTGATCGCGCGCACCCGCCTGCCTTGGTTTCGGCGTCACGCCGGAGGCTTCCGCCAGAGCAGACCCGTCGAGATTGCCGGGCCCTGCGACATCACCTGCCGCACTTTCCGCCGTTTCGATCGAAGCGTCTGCCGGGCTCCACGCACCGACTGATATCTCGGCCGCCTGAGCTTCCGCGTTCAATTCCAGATCGAGACTGAAGAGCGTGCGGCCATATTCGAGCGTCACGGACGGCCCGGCGGCGGAATCGGGTGCAAACAACCGAAGCCCGTCAGGTCCGCCAAGCAACAGCTGCCCGATCCGCTCCCCGCGCAACACCGAAAAGTCCCAATCGCTTGCCTGGTGCTGCACAAGCTGTGGTCGTTCCGCTTCCGAGGTGCCGTCAAAGCCGATCCCATAACCGGCCGCCAGATCGGATAGGGCGTCTGCATCCGTCACATCGGTCCAGACCCTGGAATGCCGTGCGTGGTGCATGCGGAACGCGGCATGTTTGACTTCAACATGTAACCGTGAGGACCCATTGAGCGGAGCCTCGACGCGCAATCGTGTCGCAAGTCCTTTGAAAACCAGATTTTCCTCACGGTTGTAGCCAAGGTCGATCTCGATTTCAGCGCCAGGTGCGAATTCATCGGACGCAGCGACATCAAAGCTCTGTTTTGCCGGATCTCCATCCTGGAAGATGAGGTGCGCATACGGGATGCAGCCGCAGACTTGCGAGATTTCAAGAGACAGCAACGCGAACGTGCCAGGTATTTCCGAACCGTTCGAACGGATCGTGACCGTGGTCAGGGCAGCGCTGCGGGTGGGTTCGAGGGGCATCCGTTACCTCACCGGTGGCAGGATCAAGTCCGATCCCGAGTCGAGATTGCGGACCGTGTCGAGGCCATTCACTTCCGCAACGGCGATGTAAAGGCCCGGATCGCGGTAGACCCCGTAGGTCAGATTCACAAGCGTGTCGCCGTCGTGAATCAAATGCCCGTGCATGATGTCCGGACTGGCGAGGTTTTTCTCCTTTTCCTGAACTTCCGGATCCTTGTGCTCCTTGAATGTTGCGCTCAGGACGGCACGGAGCGGATTTCCCTGAGGATCAAACAGCTTGAAATTGACAGAATAAGTTTCCAGCGCGCAGGTGACGGACAATCGCCCCCAGGCAAGATGCAGGAACCGTTGCCTGTGGACTTCAACCCGGAAACCCGACGGTTTCCCGAAAAGCATCGAGACGCTCGATCAGGGTTTCGGAAGACCCGGGGTCTCCGCCATGCCGGCCGTTCGCGTTCAGTGCGCCTGAACCTTCCAGAGGAAGGTCGAATGTGAATGTCCGGGGCTTGATACCCTTGATCTTCGCCTCATTGCCATCGGCACCCTGAGGCGTTTCATCGGCATTCATTTCCAGTTCGACGGCGTCTGTATATTCGGCGGGATTGATCTGCGCCTCGAATGTCGGTCCTGCCGGCAGGCTGTCCGCGAACGCCTTGGAGGATTCGTAGGGAACGATCATCAGTTTCACCAATGTGCCGTCAGCCGGAGGCATATCAGCGTTCCTCGCGACGTCTGATGACTGACATGGCTTCCGAAACCGCTGCGGATATCACCCGTTCCCGTTCCGTGGCCTTTTCGGTTGCAGACATCTCACCGTCTGGCTTTGACCTGGGGCTTCCCTCGATCCGCCCCCGAAATTCAATCAGATTGATCTGTACCGCCATGTCAAACCTCCCTGAAATAGGCGTAAGCAAGTTCAAGCGTTTCAACCGCGATCTCGCTTGTCTCCGCATTGAAATCGGATACCGACCATTTTTTTGGCCAGGCGTTCACCACCGAAAACGTGCGCAGTGGCTCCAGTTTCGGATCGAGAAGGACAACGCTCATCGTGATCGGACGGATGACGAGGTTCTGAATGGCGTCTCTGATCCATTGCGTGACCGCGCTTTCGCCGATCAGTCCGCGTTTCAGAACGAGATCGGGATAGCTTGCACGCACGGGCACCTTGTGGACGAAGCGGTTCTCGCCGCCCTCTGTCACGGTCTCCTGTTCGAGCTCCATGGACAGGCCCGACACCTCCCGGAAGCGGACATCCAGATCGCCGGCACCGGGCAGATCAAATTCCACCCGGAAGTTGTGAATGAGCGGCAAGTTGTAAGGGTGGGTCAACGCCATGGTCCGAACCTCACGGTGTCGAGATAGCTATGGAATCGCCCTTGAATTCCATTGACTCGATCGCGATCTCGTTCCCGTCCGCCTTGAGATCGGTTGAGGCAATCTTGGTGACGAACGCATTGGAGATCACCCAGACGAAAACGGGTTCGCGCATCTCGTCGAGCAGCGATATCTGAACGTCGCGCCGGTTTGACGGATCCAGGATCGTCTGGAACCAGTCGTAGATCTCGTTGTCGCCGCGCACCATGCCGCGCTTGCAGGTCACCGTTCCGTATTTCTTCATGCCGGGTATCTGTACCTTTGACGGTTCCGGATAGGCCCCTTCCCTGTATTCGATGACCTCCGTCTCGATGTCCAATCCGGAAACTTCAGTGAAGCCGATGCGGGTGAACCCCTCCATTTCGACCTCGAAATTGTATTTTGCGATCGGATAGTTGACCATTTTTCAGATCCTTTCGGATGCGACGGCTCAGGCCGCCTGCGCCTTTTGCGTAAACTGGAGGATGATTTTTTCCGCCGGACCCGGCAGCGCAACACGCACGAGAACGCGCATGATGCCGTCGACGATATCCTGCTGGCTCATGGTCGTGCCGAGGCCGATGGATACCTCAAACGCGTCGGCAGCGGTCGGCCCTGCAAGGGTTCCCGCGCGCCATTCGTTGAGCAGGAAACCCTCAATCATGCGCTTTACGCGGACCCAGGTCTTGGACACATTGGGTTCGAAAACAAAAGCCTCGAGCGCATCCCCGATGCTTTCTTCCAGATAAATTGCCGCTCGGCGCCTGTTGACAAATTTCCAGTCGCCGCTGTTACCGGCAAGCGTGCGAGCTCCCCAGACCACTGTGCCCCGGCCGGTAAAGAAACGGATCGCATTTACTGACTTTCCCGAGGTTGGATCGACGTTCAAAAGACCCTGTTCTTCGTCGGTGATCGCGAGCGCTGGACCGATCGTGTTCATGATACCGACATTTGCCGGTGCCACCTGAACGCCGCGCTGGCGGTCAACACGCGCATAGATCCCCGCCATGGCCGGAGAAGGCGGCATGATCAGTGTGGTGCCGGTCAGGAGATTCAGCACCGCTTCGACAACCGGCTTTTCACCGGGCTGCGAATTGGCCGGCGTCACCAGATCGACGACTCCTTGAAAGAAACCGTCCGAAAGAGGCAGGTCCGCACCACCGTTGGTGAACAGATCCGCGGTGCCTGTCTGGTTTCCCTCCGCATCGAAAGTGATCAGCTGTGAAGCAGCGTCGATATCAACCGTTCCGGCCTGGTAAAGAACCGGCATGTTCGTGTTGAGATAGGGAATATATGCGGCGCCATATTTCAGCACGTCCTCCGACACGGCGGTCACCCTGTCCCGGAACTCCGTCGTGACGTCCTGTCCGAGTGTCGAGGGGATGCCCGAATTGTCGACGATTCCACCAGGGCGGGCGTCAATGACATCCGCGATCGTGAAGCGGTCCTGCATGCGGTTGCAGGATTGCATGGAGGCGGTCGCCAGCGTCCCGTAGTTTGCGGCGTTGGCACCGATCGTATTGACGATGACGTTGAGTGTTATTTCATCGGTACTTTCCAGCGCCGTTATGGCGTCTTCGAAATTGCTCTGAGCATTTGCGGTGCTATCGATCGGGCGGATGTGGCAAGGGCCACCGCCATTGTCGAAGTAGAGCTGCAATGCGTGATAAAAGAGCCGCTGCCCGGTGGGAATGCGCTCGGGGGCAACCAGGTAGCTGACATCAACCCCCAGGAGCGCTCCGTTCTGGTCGATGCGCTTGTCGGCACGTATGTTGAAGCTGCTCGCGGCCGGGATGCCGAACAAAGCCTCAAACTCCGGCAATGAGCTGATGCGCCAGGTGTTGCCAATCAGGGTCGTTCCGTCCGGTGCATTGGTGTTTCTCACCGGTCCGATAAAGGCGGGTATCGCCGTTGCCACACCCGCAATCGTTGGCGTGTTGAACGGAAGTTCCTGTATCGCCACGCCGGGCGTCGATAGCATCAGGTTGGTCATGGCGGTGTTCCTCTCGGGGGCTTACTCCAGGGTCAGGACCCATTGACGAAGTGGATTTGGATTGGAGCGCTTTGGCCAGATGCCAGAAGCGTGAACGAACATACCTGTTTCATTTTCAAGCCTTTCGCGATGCAGCAGGGGTCCCAGGCGAACAAATCCGACGGACGGCGAACGGTTTCGCATTGAGTGTCAGTGCGCTTGACCGGGCAAAACGAACGCTCTCCACGTCCTTTCCTGCGAGGTTTTGCCTTTTCTGCCGCCAGACCGATTTCATTGTCACGCCCCGACCCTTGCTCGAAAGGAAGCGGTGAATTGTGCCCCGCCTGGTGTGGGTACGGCGTCCTGACGCTGCTCCCACCAGAGATCGAGGATCAATTCCACGCCGCTGCTGCTGATTTCATCGTCTGCATAGACAAGCTGATCGAGGACACCTGCCACCGGCGTCGTCAGGCGCACCGCTGGATGTTCCAGGGAATTCAGATCTGCGTTCAGCCGCAGAACCGGACCTGGTGGAGCGGTGAACTCCTGTTCGACAAGAAGGCTGTTGTCGAAACGGTTCCTCGCCTGCAGACGGTCAGGTACACCGGCGGTCAGATCCAGGGTGACAGGAAAGCTCTCCGCCGCTCCGACCAGAACAAGATCTGCCTGCTCAACCGTCGCCGCGCTGCTCAGCGCTCCAGAGGTTTGCACCGTCCCGGTAGCGTTCAGATTGTGCAGGAGGATCTGCCGTGCGGCGGGTTGCATGTCCGGATGATAGCGATCATGAAACCGCGGATCTGTCAGGCGGAGACCGAAACTCAGACGTGTTCGCCCGGCTATCGGTCCGATAAGCGGATCCGCTTCATCCGGATTGCGGCGGCTGTAAATTGAAAACCCTGCGACTCCAGGCCGGAAGATCAAGGCGTGGTCGGACAGTACCCTGCGCGTGTGACCTGTCAGGCGCACGTCAAAGGCATCAACCGGCTGCCCGCCGTCATCTTCGAAGCTGACCCGCATAAAGCGGCGATATTGACGAATGAAACTCATATCCCGCTCATGTCCAGTTCGATCGTGTCGATTTCCCGCAAGGTTTCGTCCGCAACATCGCGGCGGATTTCGACCAGCCGAACCTTGTAGATCACGCAGGGAAACATCGTCCCGCCCATGATCGACCAGAGATTGTTGAGCGCCTCGAAGCTCATGTTGTGATGATCGAAGGCAAGCTGGACCGCGCGTTCGGGAAACGGGTTGTCGGTCCGGTCGTCCGCCGTCGTGAATATCCGCCGGTCCTGGAACAGGGCGATTGTCTCTGAAAGATTGAACAGGCTGGTGCCGTAGTTCGGGAAATCGAAGGCAAACAAAAGATACAGGTTCATGAAAACCGAAGGCTGACGCTGAACCGGAAGCCCATCGACCACGAACATGTTCGGCGTATTTCGGAGCGCGGCCTCTTCCTCGACATTGATCAGGGTGATCGTCAGTCCCTCGGAGCCTTCTTCGGTGAGCACTCTTGCACTTTCAAGTTGTGCTTCCGCATCGCTCACGGCGAGATGATCGCGCACCTCCCGGCGGACAAATTCGAGTGCCTCACTTATCATGGTCGAGCACCACTTCTTTTTTCCAAAAAATCAAGAAAACCTTTGAAAACACAAAGGTATCCCTCGCCATAAATCGGCGATCAGAAATGTATTAGAATATAAAAACGTCAGTCAGGAATAGTAGGTACAAGAATTACTTTACGTCAACAGCGGCACTGAATGTTCTAGAAGATTAATGACAATACCCGCTTTACTTGCAATTTGGGTTGCGGAGCCTGCTGCGCGCCAAGCTTTTCTGTATAGGCGCGTTTTTGCCAATTTGGCCTGGCACCGTAAGTCCCGTTTGCGGGTCGTTGGCAATCTGAGTTGTAACGCTATTCCTGCAGGCAATTGCCCCTTTGCCATCGAGACAAGGCACTTTCACATGGACAAAACCCCAAGCCTGCCGGAGATCTGTCGGACGGCGTCCTTGAAGGCACCGACGACCGCACTGTCGGCAACGCCCGTTCTGGTCAGCAAGCCGACAGGACGCGCAACAGCCGGTTCGCCGAGCTGTCTGAAAACCAGTGACCGGCCTTGAGCAGACAGCATCGCCGAACGCGGCAGCAACGCGACGCCGATCCCCTCGTTGACAAGCTCCATCGCCGTCGTTGAACGTCCGACTTCATAGGTCCACTGCGCGGTCAGCCGGCTTCTCGCCATAGCCTCGTCGATCAGCAACCGGTTGCCGGTTCCCCTTGCCGGCAGGATCAATGGCTCTGCCTTGAGATCTGACCATGTCAGCTGATCCTGCCTGGCCAACGCATGACCTTCTGGCAGGACAAGAACGATGAGATCGTCAAAGAGCGGTTCGAAATGAGTGTTGGGTTCCAGAGACCCGATGGAGCAGATACCGAAATCCGCATCACCCTGCGACACGGCCCCAGCCACTTCATTCGCCGCATGGTCCAGCAGGCGCACGCGTACCGACATGCCACTTTCCTGAAGCAGGCGAAGGGTGGGCGACAACAGGGAGGTCACCACCGTGGGGATCAACGCGATGGTGACGAGGGCGCTGCGCTGGTGCGCGTAGGCAACGCTTTCGTCGCGCATGGCAAGCGTTGTTTCACGTGCACCTTCCAGCATGACTTCGGCCCGGGCCTGCAACCTCTTGGCCGCCAGGGTCGGTCTGACCGCCCGCGTCGTTCGTTCAAACAGCGATGACCCAAGGACATCCTCCAATTTCTGCACCCTGCGCGTAATTGCCGATTGCGACAGGTTCAGTCCGTCCGCCGACGAAGGTAGAAACGACGTCCCGTTTCCATGACTCGCCAAGGAAAACGGTCCTTTACCCGAAGTACGTTTCGG
>NZ_KI928933.1:178893-206843 GCF_000521215.1 Labrenzia sp. DG1229
CGGGCGGCTTTTTGTTGGACTCGACAAAGCAAATCCGACCGAACAGTGACCAAAACCAACGCAACAGACAAAAAACAGTCCGGCCAAAAACGGGAAAAACATTCAAATCCCCTTCCCAGATCAAACAAGTTCAAGCCGCCCCAAAGGGCGGCTTTTTTGTTAAAATGGACCAGGGACCTCCACACGACGGCCACCCGAAAGAAACCAAACCACAAACCCTGAACATTCATAGAAAACAGACCCAAAGGGAGCAGGGAAAAAAGACAGGGAAAAACAAACTATTACCATCCCACAGAACTCGGTAGATGATCATGGTTCCGGAGTGTCGGGCCGAGATGGTATGTTTTCGATAGCCATGTCGCGATTTCGGGGAAACATGTCCGAGCAACAATGCCTTGATACCGGTTCATTGACCGTTGTAGAAGGCGTCAGCGTACTATTGGCCTGGTTTCATGGCTTGCAAAGTCAAATTGGTCCGTCACGGACCGCGCGGGAACTCAACAGGAACGTTTTTTGGAAGAGATCTACCTTACGCCGTTGACCGGATCCATTCTTGTTGTCCTGGCAGTCGGCTTTGGCCATCTTTATCGTGACAACTGGAAAAAGCAGGAAGATGGTTGGCAACGCCGGGCCTGGCTCTACGGAGTGCTGGCGGGAGGAGGCCTCTTGACGCTCGCATTTTTGCCCTTGAAGTTCTAGGGAGCGGCTTTTCGGAGCGTGAGCGCAAAAGAATACGACCCGGCCACATTTACGTTTTGGAATTTTCAGCACTGCCGCTTGAGCGGTGGATTGCCTGACGACCGGACTTGTTTCATGAAAAAACCGGCAACTGCTTGCCGGTTTTCTGTCTTGTTCGTTTTAGCCGCCGAAATCATCAAGCATGATGTCTTCACGGTCGACGCCCATTTCTACGAGCATGTTGATGACCGAGGAGTTCATGATCGGCGGTCCGCACATGTAGAATTCACAATCCTCCGGAGCCGGGTGGTCCTTCAGATACTGCTCGAAAAGCACGTTGTGAATGAACCCGGTGTAACCGCTCCAATCGTCGCCGGGTTGCGGATCCGACAATGCAACATGCCATTCGAAGTTCGGGTTTTCCGCCGCCAGCTGGTCGAAGTCTTCAACGAAGAACATCTCCCGTCTTGAACGCGCGCCATACCAGAAGGTGATCTTGCGCTTTGAACTCAGCCGTTTGAGCTGATCGAAGATGTGGCTGCGCATGGGTGCCATGCCGGCACCGCCACCGACAAAAACCATCTCCTTGTCGGTTTCGCGCGCGAAGAACTCACCAAAGGGACCGGAAATAGTAACCTTGTCGCCGGGTTTCAGATCGAAGATATAGGAGGACATCTGGCCCGGCGGAATTCCCTCTGAACCTGGCGGAGGAGACGCGACACGGACATTGAGCATGATCATGCCCTTTTCTTCCGGATAGTTTGCCATCGAATAGGCGCGTTCTATCGGAACATCGACGGTGGACTTGTACTGCCAGAGATTGAACTTGTCCCAGTCCTCCCGGTACTCCTCCTCGATATCAAATTCCGTGTAGGACAGGCTGTGTGCGGGTGCCTCGATCTGGATGTAGCCGCCAGCCCGGAAATTGACATCTTCTCCCTCCGGCAGGTCGAGAACCAGTGCCTTGATGAAAGTCGCGACGTTTTCGTTCGAGCGGACGGTGCACTCCCATTTTTTGACACCGAAAACTTCTTCGGGCACCTCAATGTCCATGTCCTGCTTGACCGCAACCTGACAGGACAGGCGGTCGCCGCAAGAGGCGTCGCGCTTCGTGATATGGCTTTCTTCAGTGGGAAGGATCGATCCGCCACCGGAGTGGATCTTGACCCGGCACTGCGCACATGTTCCGCCGCCACCGCAGGCGGAGGGAACGAAGAGCTTCTGTTCGGCGAGCGTCTGCAACAACTTGCCGCCAGCGGGAACCGAAATGGTTTTCTCCCCGTTGATGGTGATGCTGACATTCCCGGTCGACACAAGCTGGCTGCGCGCGACCATGATTATGGTCACCAGGGCTAGCACGATCAACGTGAACAGGATGACGCCAAGGCTGAATGTTTCCATTCCGATCGTCTCCCTTAAAGTTTGACGCCGCTGAAGGACATGAAGGCCATGGCCATCAGACCGGCGGTAATGAAGGTGATGCCGAGGCCCTGCAGGCCGTCGGGTACGTCTGAGTATTTCAGTTTTTCCCGGACGCCTGCCATTGCGGTGATTGCGAGGGCCCAGCCGAAACCGGACGCAATGCCGTAGGTGGTCGACTGAGCAAAATCGTAGTCGCGCTCCACCATGAACAGCGATCCGCCGAGAATGGCGCAATTCACCGTGATAAGCGGCAGGAAAATGCCGAGCGCGTTGTAAAGCGGCGGGAAAAACTTATCGAGGATCATTTCCAGGATCTGAACCATCGCCGCAATGACGCCGATATAGGAAATCAGGCCCAGGAAGGTCAGGTCGACGTCGGGAAACCCCGCCCAGGCTAGGGCGCCCGGCTTCAGCAGATACGTCAGCAACAGGTTGTTTGTCGGCACCGTGATCGCCTGAACGACCATTACCGAGATGCCGAGACCGATTGCCGTGGAGATCTTCTTGGAAACGGCGATGAATGTGCACATGCCGAGAAAAAATGACAGTGCAAGGTTTTCAACGAAAATCGCCTTGACTGCGAGTGCGACCAGGCCTTCCATCAATGAGCCTCAACCGTTTGTATCTTGAATTCACGTTCTTCGACCTGCTTCGGTTTCCAGGTCCGGAAAGCCCAGATCAGAAGCCCGATGACGAAAAATGCCGACGGCGGCAGCAGCAGCAATCCGTTCGGCACATACCACCCGCCATTGTTGACGGTTTGCAGGATTGTGACCCCGAAAAGCGAACCTGCGCCGAACAACTCGCGAATGAAACCGACGAGCATCAGGATCAGTCCGTAACCGAGCCCGTTGCCGATGCCGTCCAGGAAAGAGGCGACTGGCGGGTTTTTCATCGCGAATGCTTCCGCACGGCCCATCACGATGCAGTTGGTGATGATGAGGCCAACGAACACCGACAGTGTCTTGGAGATTTCATACGCGAATGCCTTGAGGATCTGATCCACCAGGATCACCAGTGAGGCGATGATAACCATCTGCACGATAATGCGGATCGAACTCGGAATGTGGTTGCGCAGCATGGAGATAAACATGGAGGAGAAACCAGTCACGGAAATCACCGCCAGTGCCATAACAAAGGACACCTGCAGCGACGAGGTGACCGCCAGCGCCGAGCAGATCCCGAGAACCTGCAAGGTAATCGGATTGTTGTCGACCAGGGGATCAACGAGCAGTTCTCTGCGCTTGTGTGCCATCAGATGTCTCCTGCTTGAAGGTTGCTCAGAAAGGTTTCGTAGCCTTCTTCGCCCATCCAGAACTTGACCAGATTGTCAACGCCGCGCGAGGTCAGGGTGGCCCCTGCTATGGCGTCAATGTGATATTCGATACCGGCTGCCGGCGGCGCCTTGTCGACGGTGATCTGCAGGTCGCCGTTGTTGTCACGCAGTTTTTTGCCGGCCCAAAGCGCCTTCCAGCGTGGGTTGTCGACTTCGGCGCCGAGGCCGGGCGTTTCGGCGTGCTGGTAGAACTGAAGTCCGAAAATGTCGTTGCCATTGGCTTCGAGCGCAATGAAACCGTAAAGCGTCGACCAGAGCCCGTATCCGTGAACCGGCAGAATGACCTTGTCGATCGAGCCGTCTTCCTTGCGAAGCAGGTAGATGGTCTTGAAATTCGATTGTCGACCGATGCCTGCCGGGTCGCTGGAAAGGTCGCGGCTGAACTCCGGGTCATCGGCGGCTGTCCGTTCGTCGAATGTCGCGACGTCGAATTTATCGGTGAACTTGCCGGTCGTCAGGTCGAGAACATGCGGTTCGAAGGCCTGAAAGGCTTCCCGGATGTTTTCGCCCGGCGTGTAGACACCCGCAACCTGAAGGATATTGATCCTCTTGTCGCGAAGCTTGTTCTCCTCCTGGATCGGCCGCAGCGAAACGGCCGCAACGGAGACGATCATCGAAGCGAACAGGCACAGGGTGACCGCAACGAACAATGTCTTTGGAACCGAGTCGGCCGGAAGATCGAGAAACCGCCGCATGGGCCCCTTTCGGGCATTCGTGTCAGGAGTGTTGTCAGCCATAACGGCGCATCCTCCGTTTGATATTGGCTTGAACGACGAAATAGTCGATTAGCGGCGCAAACACGTTTGCAAATAGAATGGCGAGCATCATGCCTTCAGGGAAGGCCGGGTTGACCACACGGATCAGGACGACCATCACGCCGACCAGCGCACCGTAGAAATAGCGGCCTGCGTTGGTATGCGAAGCGGAAACCGGCTCGGTGACCATGAAGGCGAGGCCAAAGGCATAGCCGCCGATCACAAGGTGCCAGTACCAGGGCATGGCGAACATCGGGTTCGTGCTGGACCCGATCATGTTCAGGAGAAGCGACAAGCCGATCATTCCGGCAAGACAGCCGACGATCAGGCGCCAGTTGGCTATCTTCGTGATCAGCAGGAATGCAAGGCCGATCAGGCAGGCTAGTGTTGAGGTCTCGCCGAGACTTCCCTGCATGAACCCGAGAAAGGCGTCCATCCAGGTTATGCCGGCGGACGTCAGCTCCCGGTAGCCTTCGGACGCGCTGATGGAAAGAGCGGTCGCACCGGAAAACCCGTCAACAGGTGTCCAGACCGTGTCGCCGGACATGTAGGCAGGATAGGCGAAATAAAGGAAAGCTCGACCGGTCAGCGCCGGATTGAGGAAATTCTTGCCGGTTCCGCCGAACACTTCCTTGCCGATAACAACACCGAAGGCGATCCCGAGCGCCACCTGCCACAAGGGCGTGGAAGCGGGCAGGATCAGCGTGTAGAGCATGGAGGTGACAAGAAAACCTTCGTTGACTTCATGGCCCCGGATGGTCGCGAAAACCACCTCGCAGATGCCTCCTGCCACCAACGTCGCGATGTAGATGGGGAAGAAATAAAGCGCCCCGTGTATCATGCAGGCGAAGATGTTCGACGGATCCAGTCCGATGCCGAGCATCTGCAAAATCCAGATCCGCCAGCCGGTCTGGGCTTCCGGACCGAGAGCCGCAATCGCCGAGTTCGCCTGGAAGCCTGTGTTGTACCAGGCAAACAGGATGCAGGGGATCGTCGAAATGACCACGTAGGTCATGATCCGCTTCATGTCGACGTAACTACGCACATGCGGTGCGTTCTTTGTTACTGTTTTCGGTGTGTAGACGAGGGATTCCACCATCTCGTAGATGGGGAACAGTTTCTCGTATTTTCCACCCTTTTCAAAAAGGGGCTCAATACGGTCAAAGAACCTGCGCAGACCCAAAGGATCAGCCCTCCTTCTCGATCTTTTCCAGGCACTCGCGAAGAGCAAGGCCATATTCGTATTTTGCAGGGCAAGCGAAACCGACAAGACCGAGGTCTTCTTCATCGAGTTCAAGCGCGCCAAGCGCCTGCGCGGCGTCGGTGTCCTTGATCAGGAGCGCCCTGAGCAGTTGCGTCGGCAGGAAATCCTGCGGCATGAGCTCTTCGAAAGTGCCCGTTGGAACCATTGCGCGACGCCCGCCATTCAGATTGCTGGTCAACGCATAGAGTTTCTTGGAAAATGCGGAGGCAAGAACCGGCTGGAATGCATATTTTCCAGGCATTGGACGAATCCATCCGAGCGGGATCTGCTTCTTGTCTTCCTCGATCATCGAAACCTGCCGGTGATACCGGCCGACATAGCTCATCGGACCATCAGCTTCGCGTCCGCTGAGAACGGAGCCAGACAGGATGCGCGGAGTGCAATCCGCGGCAATCTCGCCCTCTGCAAGATCCTCAATGGATGCACCGGACAACGTCCGCACGAGGCGGGGGTTTTTTGCAATCGGACCGCAGATCGAAATCACGATGGTCGGGTCAAGGTGTCCGGTTCGTGCAAGAGCGCCGATCGCCAGGACGTCCTGGTATGAAATTGTCCAGACCGACTGGTCTGCCTTGGGGGGCGTCAGAAAATGCATATGCGTTCCCGGCAACCCGGCCGGGTGCGGGCCGGTAAAGCCAACGGGAGTGGCCCCGGCTGCAGCGGCCCCGTCGAATGACAGGTCCGGAGACTGGCATAGATAGGTTGGTCCGTCCGTCAGCTTTGAAACGGCAAGGAGACCCTTTGCGAAATCATCGACGCGTTCCTCGATGATGACGTTCGCCTCCGCTGCAAGCGGTTCACTTTCCAGGGCGGTCACGTAGATGGCGAGCGGTTTGCTGTCTGTCTGCGGAACCTTTGAATAAGGACGGGACTTGAAGGAGGTCCAAAGGCCTGCGGCGCAGATTTTCGTTTTGACGTCATCTGCACTCGCATCATCCGCCAGCGAGCCGAAGTCGACCCCCTTGTCGTCGACGTTGTCGGCTTCGACCACAATGCTTTGCAAGACGCGACGTGCCCCGCGATTGATTGCACGGACACGGCCGGTCACGGGCGAAACGATCCTGGCCTCCGGATTGTCCTTGTGAAAGAACAGCGAAGTTCCCCGTTTGACCTCTTCGTGTTCCTGCACAAGCACCTTGGGCTTGAGGCCGATGTAATCCAGTCCGACAAGTCCGACGGAGCGCACAGGCTGTCCCTGGTGGATTTTCTGCTCTGGCGCGCCCTCGAGTGGCAGGTCCAGGCCTTTTTTGATGTTTATTGTATCCATCTTAAACCCGCTGCGGATGTTCAGGAGTGCCGCAGTTTGAAACTTGCTTCATTGATGGTGATTTCGACTGGTCACGCGAGCATGACTGGCTTTCACCGATAGGCCGACTTCTGAGGATTTATTGGAATGCCAGCAGAAAAACAACTGGCGTTTCAAACTAAAAAACAGTATCAGCCCCGTAACAAAGCCCCCGTGTTGATCCCAGACTGCACCATGCATCCGGCAAGGTTAACGCATCCTTTGGCTTTTGCCCATTAGATCGAATATCTACCTTGTGATTGACACCATGAAAAAGACCCTCTTCGTTCTTGCGGCCCTTTCACTTTCTGCCTGTATGGGTGAAGAGCCGGCAAAAGTCATCACACTTTCAGGCAAGACGATGGGGACCACCTACAACATTACGGCGGTGGGTGTACCCGAAGATCTTGAAGATGCGGCCCTGTCCAGCGACGTGGAGGCTGTCCTTGCGGATGTCAACGCCAAGATGTCGAACTGGGACAAAAACTCCGAGGTGTCGCGGTTCAATGTTTCTGAAGAAACGGCACCGGTTGAAATTTCAGCGGATTTCGTAACCGTGATGACGGCCGCGAACGAAGTTCACAAGCTCAGTGACGGCAAATTCGACGTTACTCTGGGACCACTGATTGAACTCTGGGGTTTTGGTCCGCGCAAGCCTGAAGACCCCGTGCCTTCGGACGAGGACATCGAAGCGGCACTTGCATTTGTTGGCCAGGCAGAAAAGCTCTCGCTTGATCCGGAGGCTTCGGTGCTTTCGAAATCCGCGCCTGAAGTCGGCATCAATCTTTCAGCCATAGCAAAAGGCTTCGGTATTGATGCCGTCGCCGCGAAGCTCAAGGTGCTCGGTATCGACAATTACATGGTCGAGATCGGTGGCGATCTTGTCGCGTCCGGACACAATGACAAGGGCGCTGCCTGGAAAATTGGCATTGAAAAGCCCGAACCTGGAGAAAAGGCGGTCGAGCAAGTCGTCCCGCTTGAAGACAAGGGCCTGGCGACATCGGGCGATTATCGCAATTTTGTTGAGCACGAAGGTGTGCGCTACTCCCATATCATCGATCCGGTAACGGGAAAGCCGATCACGCATTGGACAACATCCGTCAGCGTTGTTGCCGATGATGCCATGATGGCCGATGCCTGGGCGACCGCAATGCTGGTTCTGGGGTCCGAACGCGGTCTTGAAGCTGCGGAAGCCAACAACATTGCCGTGTTTTTCATTTCCCGTGATGAAACCGCAGACAAAAGCGCATATGTTACTCATGCGAGCAGCGCCTTCGAGGCATTGCTCAAAGAGAAGTAATTCGGTAACCGGCGTCGCTTAGAAATCTCATATGGCTACTTTCCTGATTGCATTTATCCTACTGATTCTCGTCGTGACGGGCATGTCGCTTGGCGTCATTCTTATGGGGAAGACAATCAAGGGCAGCTGCGGCGGTCTTAATGCCATTTCCGGAGCCGACAAGTGCGTGGTGTGTCACAAGGACGTCGATCCGGACAGTCCGCTGCGCGACAAACTGCAATGCCCACGCGCACGCAAGATGCTGGAAAAGATGGACAAACCGGCCGAAGTTACCTGACCGGGCTGTGTCCGAGGCAGCCACTCCTCAAAACCAGAACCGCAACACCGAGGGACCCTCTCTCGTGTTCGGCGTCGGTCGACTATCGGAAATTCCTTTGCCCTTTGGACGTTTCCTATTGTGAAATCCTGTCGTAAGCTCGGTCGGCGAACGCTGAATTCAAAGGTGAGAAGGAAGTCCCCATGGCCCCAAGTTCCTACCAGGCTCCCATGCGTGGCGACACGGAAGAAAAACGGACGGTCAGCCAGTCTGTCGATACCAATCTAGGCTCTTCGACCAGCACCGTGGCCAAGATACTTGAGAAAAAGGGTTCGAACGTCTACTCCGTGCTGCCGGGCGATACCGTGAAGACGGCTGTTGAAGTGCTCAAGGACAAGCGTATCGGTGCGCTTCTGGTGACGGATGAAGACGGCGAGATGATCGGTATCTTGTCGGAGCGGGATATCGTCCGCAAACTTGCCGAAACGCCCGGCCAGACGCTGCCTCAGCAGGTCGAAGGCCTGATGACCCGCAACGTGAAGACATGTGCTCCTTCCGATCCGCTGGTAACCGTTTTGCAGATGATGTCGGAAGGAAGGTTCCGCCACCTGCCGGTTATGGATGGAGGCAAGCTCTGCGGCATGATCACCATCGGCGACGTCGTCAATTTCCGCCTGACCGAACTGGAATATGAAGCTCTGAAGATGAAACAGATGATCGTCGGCTGAAGCAGGTCGCGGGCGCCATGTTCAAGAGTCTGAATTGACCTCCCGTGCGGCCGATGTGCAGCGCGGGAGGTTTTTTGTCGAAGTACCGGAATGCCTCAGTGGTAGCATTTGCGACGGGACATTTTCCCGATGCCCGGATTTAGGGTGTTGGTCGGGTCGCATTCCTTGTAGAAATTCGCAAGATCCGGCTTTGCGGCATAAAGATGCCCGACATTGTGTTCTGCCGGATATTCGGCGCCGCGTTCGTTCAGGATACGGAGCATTTTTTCCTTGAGCTTTTTCGGATCGACGCCCTTTTTCACGATATAGTCCTGATGAAGGACATGGCAGAAGAAATGCCCGTAATAGAGTTTGTGGATCAGACCTTCTTCCAGCTCGGTCGGCAATATTTCGAACCAGTCGCGGTCGTCGCGGCGCAGCGCAATGTCGAGCGCAAGAATGTCTTCAACCTCGTTTTCGTGGACGGCATGGTAGCGAACGGCGGCACCGGCCGCCGCGAAGCGGTGCAAACCGGCAATCTTGCCTTCCCGGGCTGTGCAGACGAACCAGTCGCCGTCTTCTTTTTGAAAGAACTCCGAAAGAAAGCTCTCGGCCTCCGCAACACCGCCATCGCGCATTTTCAGGATCAGGTGATGCTCATATTGGCTACGGAATGCCTCCATGCGATCTGGCAGTACGTTCGGCCAGATCCGGCTGAGGGCCTGCATGAACCTGTCGGTGAGATTGTCGGGAAGAAGCGGCACGCGGGACAACCTTGCATCGACCCAGCCCTTCATCGCAAATATCCCCGGCAGCCGGTCCGTACCCAGTTTGTCGATCAGGACCAGGGTGTCTTTACCGTAACGTTTTGAAATATCGTAGATTTCGGCATGCATATACTCACCCGAGACGGGCAGGTGCTCGAATTCGGCCAGGATATGGCGGCGAAGACGTGTCAGAACCTGGGTGTCGTTGGTGCCGATATAGAAAACTTTTTCCGCTTCCGGCTTGGGATAGGTGTCGAGCCTCGCTGCAAAGACCGCCAGTTTGCCCGCGCAGCCGGAGGCTTCATGCAGACGTTGCTTGTCAGCATTGAAACGCGCCGGACTTGGCGAATCGATCTCGCGGACCCTTCGGTGGTAGTCCGAGTCGGACGCTTTCAGGTTGGTGTCTTCAACGTCATCGGAGGAATAGTCGCCTTCTTCCAGGCGTCTGAGAATTGTCTCCGGATCATCGCCGAGACGGATACCGAGATGGTTGACCAGTTCAAGGCGCCCTTCTTCGGTAATCTGCGCAAACAGGGACAACTCGGTATAGGACGGCCCGCGTTCGACCAGGGAGCCGCCGGAATTGTTGCAGACGCCGCCGACAATCGACGCACCTATGCACGAAGAACCGATCACCGAATGCGGTTCACGGGCGAGGGGCGCCATCAGTTTTTCAAGCGAGAACAAGGTTGCTCCGGGAAAGCTGACGATTTGCTGGCCGTCGTTCAGGAGCTGGATCTTGTCCATCCGTTTCGTGCTGATAATGACAGCGTCTCGATCATACTGACCATTGGGTGTCGACCCTTCGGTCAGACCAGTGTTGGCCGCCTGCATGATGACGATCTTGTCCGCATCGACACAGGCCTTCAGCACTTGCCACTGCTCGAGGAGGGTGCCTGGTTGGACTACCGCAACGGCCTCACCCTCACCGGACCGAAAGCCTTTGCAGAAGCGTTCCATCGATCTGGGATTCGTGATCACGTGCCGTTGGCCGACGATTTGCCGAAATCGGTCCACCAGCTGCTCGTTGGTCGTCGAAGCGGTCGTGTCGTGCATCTGATTTTCCCGTTTGGCATCCTGTTTCGGTGCGCGGTTCCAATTGGCAGCGCCTGTGTGCCGTGGATGACCTTTGCTGACAAGTATCGCAGGACCGCATTTTTCCAACGGCCTACGTCCTCGTGATGACTACAGTGATTAGCGGCAATGCCGGCTTGGAACAATTAGCAATGTTCCGGACGGGAATTTGAAATGACGTTGCACGACCTGACCCAATCCCTGCGTCTTGCTGCAAGCCGTTGTCAGTCCTTGCTTTCGGAGCGGAAATCAGGGTTGATCATGTGAATCGGCTCGCCGGCCGCATAGGCAGTCACCTGATCGAAAATGTCCGAGAACTGGAGATTGAACTCGTCTTCGGTCACATAGCCGATATGAGGTGTCGGCAGGACATTCGGATGCGTCAGCAAAGGGTTGGCGGCATCTGTCAGGGGTTCGGTGTCGAATACATCGATCGCCGCAAAAATCCGTCCGCGGTCTATTTCAGCTTCCAGCACACCCGGCGTGATCAGACCTGAACGGGACGTGTTGACCAGAAGGGCCCTCGGCCGCATGGCAGACAGGTCCTGTGCGGTTATGATGCCGCGAGTGTCCGGTTTCAGCCGGACATGCAGGCTGACGATGTCGGAAGTCCCGAAAAACGCGTCCCGGCTTTCGGCCACCTTGGCACCATCGGCAGATGCGCGCGCGCGGCCGGCTTCTGACGACCACCATTGGATCTTCATGCCAATGGCTTCGGCGTAACCTGCAACGGCCTTGGCAATGCGACCGTATCCGTAAAGTCCAAGCGTTCTGCCGCGCAGGCTTCTTCCGACACCCATCTGCCAGTTTCCTCCGCGGATGGAGGTAACCTGTTGCGGTATCTGGCGAAAGCTTGACAGGATGAGAGCCAACGTCAGTTCCGCTGCGGCGTAGGATGGTGTTCCCGCGTGCATGTTGGAACACAGAAGGACCCCGTTTCGCGTACACGCCTCAACGTCGATATGCGGATAGACGCTCCGTTGGGAAATCAGTTTCAGGCCGGGCAACTGGTCCAGCAATTCCGCTGTTACTTTCGTGCGTTCGCGGAACAGGACAACAGCATCGGCCTGTTTCAGCCGTCTTGCAAGTTCACCAGTGTCTTCGACATGATCCGTCCAGACTGTGACATCATGACCTTTCAGCTTGTCGAAGCAGGGAAGACCGCGCAGCGTGTCGAACCAGTCATCCAGAATATGAACTTTCATCGGCTTTCCACGCCGCTGCCTTCAACCAGCGTCCGGGGTGTCGGTACGAAGACATCGGTTTGCAGCATGCTCAGCGCCTTGGTGATCTGGGTTCGTCTGGAAAGAAGGTGATTGTACTCTGCATCACAGCCTGAAACCGGGGTCGGATAGTCCCTGATTTCGTCAGAAAGAAGCTGGCGCGCTGTTTCCAGCGCAAGAACGGCTGCGTCGATGTTGTCTTCGTAGCGCATCATATCCTCCGGTCATTCGAAATCGGCGATGTCAGTCACGGGACCAGGTGTCACCCGGAACGAAAACGTCGCCGCTTGCCAGCTTCCGCGCGGTTCGCAGCAGTCCGGCAGACTTCACGTGAAAGTCTCTCCCCCGATGCTCATAGTCTATCACGACTTCCATATTACCCATCGGGTGTTCGAGCCGCAGGTTCGCTGGAGATTGTGGTATTGGTGCGAGAAATCCTTCCCCTATGGTACCGCGCATTAGAAGGCAGGAGGCAAGGCATTGGGACCCGGTGACCGCGAGGGTCGGATGACATTTCCACGGCATGAAATAACGGACGCAGGCAGAGCCGCCATCGTGCGCCGCGGCCAGCAACCCGAATTTCGGCGTGACCGATTTCGTGACGTCGCCCAGTCCCATCCGTTCACCCGCAATCAGGCGGACGGCTTCCATTTTTTCAAAGAGCTGCTTGTTCGCATCCAGATCCGTCGCGCTTTCATAGCCGATGACGCCGAAATCCTCCGCGCGCCCGATCACCATCGGCATTGCGACGTCGATGCAGGTTACCTCGAGCCCGAGGATCTCTTCCTTCGGTTTTCCGGTCGGCAGGATCCCGCTCGTCAGGCTGCCTTCCACTTTCATGAATTTTAACTCGATGGGCGCAGCGGTTCCCGGCACACCGTCAATCGCGGCATTGCCGTCATAACGGACCGTTCCACCTGGCGTTTGAACGCGTTCAGTGACGAGGCTGCCGGTGTTTACTGCCCTGATCTTGACGTTTGTGACATCTCCAGCCGGCTCGACGAGGCCCATTTCGATGGCGGCGGGGCCGACTCCCACCAGAATGTTACCGCAGGAAGGTTTGAAATCGACGAGCCTTTCTTCCACGCCGACCTGGGCGAAGAAATAGTCGACGTCCGCCCAGTCGTCGTCTGATTTTGACAACATGGCAACCTTGGTCGTCACCGCGGTGCCGCCACCGATGCCGTCTATGTTGAATGGATGTCCGGCTCCGACGATGGAAATCAGAACAGCGGACAGTTCATTCAGATCCTCCGGCAGATCGTTGCGCCGCAGGTAGGGGCCACGGGAAGAGCCGCCGCGCATGAACACGAAAGGTGTGGATGTCTGCATCATGTGTCAGCCTCCTGGATGAGATCGACAAGGGTTTTGGAAAAGGCCTGCGTTCCGAGTGGTCCTCCCAGATCGGCGGTTCGCGTTCGGGGGTCGGCGATCGCCTTCTTCAGGGATATTTCGATGAGTGCTTTGGCCCTGACCAGTTCCAGATGACCGAGAAGCATGGCAGCCGACCCGATCAGTGAGGTCGGGTTAGCCCGGTCATGGCCCGCTATATCGGGAGCCGATCCGTGCTGCGCCTGGGCTGCAGCATTTTGCGGTCCGAGATTGAGCGAAGCGGCAAGTCCGAGACCGCCGGCAAGTTCGGTCGCAAGGTCGGACAGGATATCGCCGAACATGTTGGTCGTTACGATCACGTCGAACCGGCCCGGGTCGCGGACAAGCAGCGCAGCGGCGGCATCGACGAGAACCTCGTCATATTGAATGCCGGGATAGCCGGTCGCGATGCGGCGCATGACGTCGAGAAACAGTCCGTCGCTCGTGCGCATCACATTGGCCTTGTGAACCGCCGTGACCTTCTTTCGGCCGTTTGCGGCCGCATGGTCAAATGCCGCCCGGCCGATGCGCTCGCTGCCGCGTTCGGTGATCAGCCGCATTGCCATGGCAACACCGGGAACCGGCATGAACTCGCCTGTTCCGGCATGCAGGTTCCTGTCCGCGTAAAAGCCCTCGAGATTCTCGCGGAAGATAATCAGGTCGACAGGCGCACCGGTCGGCGTCGCAAGGCCCTTGAAGCTCTGTGCCGGGCGAATGTTGGCATATAGATCGAGTTCCTTGCGCAGCACACCGGAGGGATTGAGGCCCCCGTCTTCCCTGGGCGGATAGGCATTATGGGAAACCGGTCCGAGAATGACACCGTCTGAGGCAAGGGCGGCTTCAATGACCTGTTCCGGTATCGTCGAGCCTCCTGTATTGAGCGCCGGAAAACCGATCTCCCTGTCAGTAAGGCTGACGGCCTCGCCGCTCCTTGCGCAGGCGGCCTCGACCACCAATTTGGTGGCCGCCATGATCTCCGGGCCGATCCCGTCACCGGCAAGACAGAGGAGCGAGAGCGTCATCTGCTGTTCCTCATGTCAGCGGCCATGGCAGATCGACGTAGGACTGCAGCAAACCAGGAGGGAAATCCCGATTGAGCAGCCAGGCCATGCCACACATGAAGGCGATCCCGCAGCCGCCGTAAACAAGCGCATACGGCAGGTTCCGTTTTGCACGGTAGTGGATGAAGGAAACCAGGAAACCGGCCAGTGCGAGGATGAAACCAACGAGTGAAGTGAGGATCAGAAGACCTGCGAACCAGGCTAGCGTTGCCCAGAGGCCGTGCTGGTTGCCCTCAGGATTTCCGGACTCGCTGTCGCAGAAAAGCGGACTTTTCTCCGAATTGGTCCGCATCCGGACCAGCAGGATCAGGCAGCCGATGATTGATATCAGCCCGACGAATTGCGGGAAAACCCGGTCTGCAGAGGCGTAGTCGGGAATGAGGTATGCATTGGTGAAGGCGAAGGTGAGGTAAGCCAGAATCGCAACGAGGAAGATCAGCGGTGCCCGCTTCGTTCCCGTTGGCAATTCACCCTCCGCGCGGATGTTCTTCGACTGGCGCAGGCCAACCACGACCGAAACGATCGTGATGATGATGAGAACGATCACGATCGGTGAGAAAATGTATTCCATCCCTTCCGCAAAACCTTTGCGGAAGCGCGAAGCCGCGATCTGGACCGCCTGGTTGGTGTAGGTCTCCGCCGGGTTGGACAGGACGAAACCAATGAGGAAGGCAGGTCGCGACCAGTCAAACCGCCGCATCAGGATGCCGAGAAGCCCGATTGCAAACAGTGCCACCAGATCCATCAGGTTCTGGCCCGACTGGAAGGCGGCGAAGGAAATGATCATGAACAGGAACGGGGCAAGCAGCCCGAACGGAATGGTCGTCAGGCGGGCAATTCCGCTGGAACCGAGAATGCAGATGATCGTGCCGACCACGTTTGCAAGCGCCAGCAACCAGACGATCGCGTAGGTCACGTCAAGATTGTTTTTCAGCATTGACGGACCGACTTCGATCTGCCCCGAGCCCAGCAGTGCGACGGCACCGATGAAGACGGCCATGGATCCGGAGCCCGGAATACCGAAGAGCAGTGTTGGTACGAGACCACCACCTTCCTTGGCGTTGTTTGAGCTCTCCGGCCCGATGACGCCCCGGATGTCACCATTGCCGAATTTGGACTTGTCCTTGGAAGTCTGAACGGTGTGGCCGTAGGCGATCCAGTCGACCACCGACCCGCCGAGGCCGGGAATGACACCGACGGTAACACCGATCAGGGAGCAGCGGATGCTGAGCCAGATGTTGGAAAACCAGTCGCGCACACCGTGCAGCCAGCCCCCGCCGAGCATGGACCGTTCGGAAATCGCACGGTCCTGGCGCAGCAGGGCGACGATTTCCGGTATCGCGAAAATGCCAAGACCGACGATGACCAGTTTCAGCCCGTCGGTCAGGTAGGGCATGTCATAGGTTGCCATGCGCAATGCACCGGCACTGTCTCCTTCACCGATCGTGCCGACCATCAGGCCGAGACCGGCGGCAACGATGCCCTTGATGGCAACCTGCCCGGCCAGAATGCCGACCATCGACAGGCCGAACAGCGTGATCATCAACAGTTCGGGTGTCCGGAATTCCAGCACGATCGGGCGGGCAACAAGAATGAAGACGGTGAGAAAGGCAGCACCGACCAGCCCGCCAAACAGGGAAGACGCGAACGCTGCAGAAAGGGCGCGTGCCGCTTCACCCTTCTTTGCCAGCGGAAAGCCGTCGAGAACGGTTGCCTGCGAAGCCGACGAACCCGGAATGCCCATCAGGACCGAGGCGAACGTGTCGGAGGTCGGTACGACCGCGACCATGCCGATCATCAGGGCAAGCCCGAGAACCGGATCCATGCCGAACATGAAGGGCAGCAGGAGGGACAGCCCCGCGATGCCCCCAAGGCCCGGAAACACGCCGACGCACAGGCCCATCACAACACCCAGGATCAGGTAGCCGATGACGGCAGGTTGCAGGATCATCGCCGACGCGTCGGCGAGCGCGGGTAAAGCGGTGCCAAGAATGTCCACTGGATCGCCCCGGATTATGTTTTCTGGAAGAAGGGGCCCGTCCGGTTCGTCCGGACGGGCAGAAGTATGACTACTTCAGGGAGACGCCGTAGCGCTCCTGTAGCCAGCCGACCACGAATTCTTTCGCGCTGGCAGGCACTTCGGTCGCACTTTTCAGTGCGGCGTCAGCTTCCGCACCGGTCATCTGCGGATATTTTCCAAGGCGTCCCGCCGAGATTTCGGCGAAGTCGCCACGTGCCTTCACGGCTTCAAAGGCCTTGGAATAGGTATCGATGGCGTCCTGGGTCGCGCCGTTCGGCAGGAAAACCATTTTCTGAGCGGGAAAGCCTGCAATGAAGAAGGCCTTCCAGGCATCCCACTTTTCGCCGGACGTTTCGCAACCTTCGGTCGCCTCGCAGACTTCCTTGAAAGTCGGCATGTCGGGGAATGTCGGGTCGCGGACGATGTTGCCATCTGAATCAAGAGCGCCCCAGCTCATCATTGGAACAGCCGTTCCGGCTTCCACCAGAGGCGTGACGCCTTTCAGATAGGAAGAGGATGTCTGGTAGTCGATATTGGCTTCGCCGCGCTCGAACATCAGGCGTCCATCGCCACGTCCCTTGATACCGAACACCGGTTCGACATTGAGGCCGAGCATTTCCCAGGCCAGCAGCGGCACAAGATCAAGCCGGGTGGCACCCTGGGAACCGTAGATAAAGTCGGTTTCTTTCAGCGCGCCTGCATCATTGCCGCTCATCTTTGCTGCGAGATCCGGTGGCAGATAGGCGACGCCGCCGGTACCGGAGGCCAGAACCACGTTCCAGTCCTTGTAATCGTAGCGCACGCGCGGATCACCGAGCAGATACGGGAACTGTGTCGACCCTGAAGAACCGAAGATTACCGTGCCTTCGCTGTCGCCGAATTTCTGGTTCTGGAACCAGTTGGCACCTTTGGTGGACCCGGCACCCGGCATGAACTTGACGACGACGGTCGGCTGGCCCGGCAGGGCTTCGCTCAGAAGCGGGGCATAGAAATTCGCCCACTTTGCGGAGCCGCCGGTTTCGGAGAACGGGATGACCCATTCGACGGTTTTGCCCGAAAGATCGAGATCGGCAGCAAGGGCCTGGGCCGGTAAAAGGGTACCGGCAACACACGTCACACTCAGCGCCATCTGGCGCGCAAGTTTCTTTAAAACCATGATTTCCTCCCGTTGGTGTGGACAACCCTCCCGGTTGCCGCACTCTCAGCGCTTTCAAAAGCGGCTTGATGCGGAGAGTTTTCCCTGCGAAGCTTGCACCAAGCTTTCATCGACAAAAGAATAAATAATGCGGATCGCTCTGGTCGAAGATAATGTAAGTCTCGCAAAAGGCATTGCGTATCAACTGCGCGATGCAGGCCATTCCGTAGATATCCTGCATGACGGCGATGATGCAGACATGTTTTTGCAGCAGGAAGAGGGTGACCTTGTCATCCTGGATATCAACCTGCCAGGAAAAAGCGGACTGGATCTGCTCGCGGACCTCAGGGGTCGGGCGGACCCGAGGCCCGTAATTCTCCTGACGGCCAGATCTGAGACCGAAGATCGCGTGCAGGGCCTCGACGCAGGCGCCGACGACTATCTGGTAAAACCCTTCGAAATGGAGGAGCTCGCTGCCCGGATCCGTGCACTCGGCAGGCGCAAGGGTGTCGCACCAAGGCAGTTGGTTGAAATCGGGTCCCTGAAGCTGGACGCAGGCGCGTTGCAATTGCTGGACGGCGATACGGCACTTGAATTCCCGAGACGGGAGCTTGCACTGCTGGCGGCATTGGCACAGGCAAACGGAAGAGCCGTTTCAAAGGCCGGCCTGCTGGACCAGCTTTACGGCGCCGGCAGCGAGACCGATGAGAAAGTCATCGAGGTCTATGTGTCACGATTGAGAAAGCGTCTTGTGCCGTATGGTGTGAACATCCAGGTACATCGGGGTATCGGCTATTCCCTTGGCAAGACCCGCCAATGAAGAGAGCCTATTCTCTTCGTCTGCGCCTGACCCTGATCATCCTGGTTCCCCTGCTGTTTGTGGCCGGTGCGACCGGATTGTGGCAGCTCAACAACGCGCGCGTCACGGCGGGTGATGTTTTTGATCGCAGTCTTCAGTCAGCAGCGCTCGCCGTTACCAATGACGTGGCGCTCTCCGGAGGAGATGCGCTTGCGCCCAACACGCGCAAGATTCTCTCCGACACGTCCGGCGGCCCGGTATTCTACCACGTCTACGCACCCGACGGTGTCATCGTCGCCGGATACGCAACACCGCCGGTGGGCATTCCGCTTGCAGGCGACGGTGATCTCAATCCTGTTTATTTCAATGCGGAATACCTCGGGCGGGATGTGCGCGGTTTCAGGATGCGCACGCGGATGCAGGTTGACGGTTTCAGCGGTATATTCACCACGACTGTCTGGCAGGACGTTGCCATCCGCGAAACGTTCGTCAAAGATCTCATGTTGCGCTCGCTGGTCACGATATCGTCGATCATCACGTCCCTGTCCCTGATCGTATGGTTCGGTATCCGGATCGGGTTGCACCCGCTGAATGATCTTCAGCAGGCCATCGACCTGCGTTCCGGCGCGGTACTGAAGCCGATTCAAAGGCCGGTTCCTGTCGAGGTTGAAGGCATTGTGCGCACGCTCAACAGATTGCTTGGCCAGGTCTCGGAAGCGATGGCCACCCAAAGTGAGTTCATTTCAAATGCCGCGCACCAACTTCGAAATCCGATTGCCGGAGTCCTTGCGTTGGCTGAATCCGTGCGCTCGGCTCCCAGCGATGCAGATATGCGCGAACGTGCGGACGATCTGGTCGACGCCGCCAAGGAGACCAGCCATCTTGCGCAGAAACTTCTGACATATGAGCGGACCAAGTCGATCAGCCCGACGTCGGCGAAGGAGAATTTTTCCATCAATGACCTGCTTGTCGGAACCGTGGAGAATTTCCGCCGAAAGAATGTCGACGCTGTTGCGATTGATCTCAGAATTCCGGAACAAGATGTCTCCGTCACCGGGGATCGGACCATGATCCGGGAAGCGGTGTCGAACCTGATCGACAATGCCTTGAAACATGGCGGTTCACAATTGTCCGAGATCACAGTGAATCTGGAGGCAGTTTCCGGGACAACAACGATTGTTGTCCAGGATAACGGGACGGGTCTTACTGACGCGCAGATCCAGACCGCCTTGCAACGCTTCGGTCAGGTATCGGAGCGCAGTGACGGTAGCGGCCTCGGATTGCCGATCGTCGAGCGTGTCGCCGAGAGGCATGGCGGTGGATTGAAGCTGCTCGCCAGGCAACCGGGCCTTGAAGCCCGGTTCACCATTGAGCGGTAGATTTGCCTGCGGAAGCGGACACGAGCAACGTGCCTAGGTGAGCACATTTACCTGCCTTGTGTCCGCAGCGAGAGCATTGGTGAAAAAGCCCAGGAGTGCTTCTATGCTCCGCTGTTGCCTGAAGTCCTTGTGCGTCGCCACCCAGATGCCGGTTTCCGGTTCGCCGCCGATGTCTCCAAACGGTACGAGTTGATCGGTTTTCTGTCCGACGAAGGCAGGCAGCAAGGCAAGGCCAAGTCCCTGGGCCGCCAGGGCAGCAAGCATCAGAAAGCTGTCTGCGGAGAATTCAAACCGGGTCCCGACGCTGGAAAGTTGCCATTCTCCAACCGTGGGTTTGGCGAAATCCGGGGCGACACCCAGCCATTTGTGTTCGCTGATGGTCAGATTCCGGTTTTTTTCCAGGTACGCCGGAGCTCCAAAGACACGGAACTCCACGGATCCGGCTTTCGCTCCGCTGAGTTCCGGTGGCAGTTCGGTTCCGGGTCTTATCAGGATTTCCGCACCGGACAGCGACAGGTCGATCGGGTCATTTGACACGGCGATTTCGATGTTGATGTTGGGGTGAACCTCCGTGAGCGCTGCCAGGTAACCCGGCAACAGCAAGCAGGCGATCGCGTCGGTGGTGGCAAGGCGAAAGGTGCCCTCTATGCCCTTAGATGTTGATGTCAGGCTTCTCCTGATCCGAGCGGAAGCATGATCCATCAGCTTGAGTGAAGCCAGGAGTGCCCGTCCTTCCGGACGCAGCCGGTAGCCGTCATTTCTCCGGTCGAACAATTTGACCTCGCTGGCGGCTTCCAGCAGCGCGATCCTTCTCAGGACTGTGGCGTGGTTCACACCGAGCACGCGTGATGCGGCCGACAGTGACCCCTGGTCTGCAACGGCATGGACATATTGAAGGTCATCCCATCGTATCCTGTGCATCAGTGCACATCCTTTCGTGTCAAATTTGAGAATTTACCCGTCTATCTAATCATGAGATGTAGGTGATGTTCAATTTTGCACAGCAAAGGAGTGACCGATGAAATACGGATTCAAGTTGGTCTGCGCGCTGGGATTTGTCGCCGTCGCAGGCATGAGCACATCCGTTGCCGATGGACATTTCGACAACGCGATCAAGGCACGCAAAGCGGTCATGACGCTTTATGCGTGGAATTTGGGACAGTTGGGCGCGATGGCCAAGGGCGAGATCGAATACAACGCCGAGGCCGCCCAGATCGCCGCGGAAAACATCCGGATCCTGGCAACCATGAACAATGGCGCGGTATGGCCGCAAGGATCTGACAGTACGGCATTGCCAGGAAAAACCCGCGCGAAGGTCGAGGCCTGGACCACCTACCCGGAAAGTGCCGAAATAAGCAAAACCCTGGCAACGGCAGCCATCGCCATGAGCGATGCCGCAGGCACCGGTCTTGAAGGTGTGCGGGCCAACATCGGGGCGATTGGTGGTGCGTGCAAGGAGTGTCACACGAAGTTCCGCGAGAGCGAATAACAGATCCGGGTCTGTCGACGATGAAAGCATGGCCAAAATCGGGACGTCTTGCCGTCTTGGCGCTTGTGATCGCCGGGTTGGCGCTGGTGTCTGCCAATGCCCGCGATACCCGACTTCCGAATAGGGACGGTCCGACACCTCGCACGACGACGGGCGTTCCGCATATCCAGATCGGCGCCAGGAATTCGCCCCGGATTTCGGAGCGTCTTTTGACACGCGTTGCGACCCTCCCGGAAGTGAAGATTCGTGCCACGGTCATTTCGTTACCGGGAGCCAGGGGGTTCTGGCTGAGTGAAACCCTCGACCTGGCGCATCCGGAAGCGATCGTCGGGGGCCGGGAATTTGCGCATCTGCACCCGGATGGAAGTCTGCATGCTTCATTGTCCCCGAAGCGCGCACGCGAAGCGGTTGAGGCCGGCTGGGCGACCATGCACCCGTGGGCAAACACACGGCCGGGCTGGGAAGGCTTTGTCCTGCTCTATACACCTCGGACTGCGGATGAGGCGGATATTGTTTTCCAGCTCGTTGTCGATGGCTACAACTATGTGACCGGCCGGAATTTTTCAGCGCCGGACCTCTGATCGGGAAATGGCATTCCGGCTTTGACTGCAGTTCTGAGCCGGCTTCGATCTTCGGGTGCTTTCCGGCCTGTTTGTTGTGACCCGAGTTCCCGGTCAGCCGAATCGCTGTGAAAGTTCCCTGATGTGCTCCGGGCCGACTTCGCAGCAACCGCCGACAATGGTGGCGCCGGTATCGATCCACTGGTCCACATGGTCAGCATAGGCTGATGGTGTCAGATCGATGCGCGACGTCAGTTTCGTGACGGCGCTGCCCTTCTTCTGGAATTCGGCGCTGATACCGGTAAAGCCGTTGGCATAGGCGCCGAATGGAACGCCGGCATTGCCAATGCTCTCAAGCCCCATCGATATGGCTTCGGGTACAGAGCAGTTCAAAAGGATGGCCTGCGGCGGGTTTGCCGCGATTTCATCCAGTGCAGCGGCAAGACTCTCACCGGACCGCAGACGTGTCCCGTCAGTGTCGTCGACAGTCAGGGCCAGCCAGACCGGCTTGCCGTTTCCAAGTGCGCCTCTCAGCGATGCCCTGGCCTGTTCGATCGACGCGATTGTCTCGATCAGGTAGACGTCCACATAGTCTGACTGGATCCGGCATACTTCGCCATATAGCGCTGCAGATTGATCTTCAGGCGGTGCGCCGTCATGACTGTAGGACCAGCCAAGCGGGCCGACGGATCCAACAACTAGTCCCGCTCCGTGGTCATCGCGGGAACGGCAGGCCATTTCGCAAGCCAAGTGTTGCAGTTCGTCGAAGCGACCTTCGATCCCGGCGGGGCGCAGTCTATCGCGATGAATGGCATAGGTGTTGGTCGTTGCGACATGTGATCCGGCTGCGAAGAAGGCATCATGAATGTCCTGCACCAGATCCGGCCGCTCCATCATGATCTCGGTGGACCAGAGGCCGGTGGGTTTCAAGCCGCTGCGGCGGACGAGTTCCTGACCCATGCCGCCGTCCAGAATTCTGATCGATGTCGTTTCCACGGTCACACCTTGCTAACTGTCGCCTGTCGGTAGCGGTTCCAGCATATCCTACAAAAAACCAGGCGGTCAGCTCGTTTCGGCTGGAAACACCTGCTTTCCGGTAAACGGCAGATGCCTGCTGCCGTACCGTTTTCTCTCGCGTTTCCCGGAGCCCGGCAATCTCTCGAAAGGACAACCCCTTCAGCATCCCGATGACGACATCCTGCTCGCTTGCGGTAAGGTTCCAGGCGTCAAACTGCTTTTGCATTACGGCACGGTACTGCCCCGCGAGTTCCTGTGTCTTGGTGTCGAGCCGTGTGAGCTGGCCTCGGACCTTGCTGAGCTGACCGCTCAGTTCCCTGAGCGCTTTTTGCTTGTTGAGATGGTCGAAAATGAAGGCGCCCAGTATGATTACGCTGATGGCAAGCCTCGACAGGTCGTCACCCATCGAAGCCAACGTCTCGCCATCCGTAAATTCAAGGATGATTTCGACGACGCTGGTGCCGAACACAAAGAGCACGAAAACGGCAAACACGCTTCGCCAGTGCCGAAACTGCCCTGTCGCATCGAACATGAAGTCGTTCCTTGTTTCCTCTTGCGATCAACATACTAGCTTTTGCGAGATTCACCGATATTGACCCTATGTCCGATGTTCAAGCCATTTGATCGGGCATTTGTCCGATAGACCGTTGCGCAGGTTTTGTTCATTCACATTGGTACTGAGGCCGTCATCGGGTTGTTCTGGATTCACACCGTGTCTGCTGGCCTGCATCTCATTTTCTGGCATGGGGTTTCATATGTCGTTTTCACTGTCTCGGCGCCAAATTCTTGTTGGCGGTATTTCCATGTTGGGCGTCAACCATGTGCCATCGGCCTGGTCGAACACCTCGCGCCCGAAATTACCGATACCGGCTCTTGTCGACGGGACGAACGGGGAACCGGTCGACTTGCAAATTCGGAGCGGGCAATGGTCCTTCCTGCCCGGTGTCATGACACCGACCCTGGGGATCAATCAGGACTATTTGGGACCGACGATAAGAACCCGGCGAAACACCGAGCTCAATCTGAACTATCGAAACACTCTGGAAGAAGGCGTCGCGATTCACGGACATGGTCTGCATGTTCCCGGCACGGTTGACGGCGGACCGCAGCTGGAAATCGCACCTGGCGACCACTGGCAACCCGTCTTGTCGATCGTGCAACCGGCTGCCACTTGCTGGTATCATTCCCACACGCATGGAAGAACAGGTGATCAGGTTTATCGCGGCCTGGCTGGCATGATCATCATTGATGACGACAACACCACTTCAATGGAGCTTCCGAACCGGTATGGCCTTGATGATCTTCCTGTTATCATTCAGGACCGGACTTTCGATGCGCAAGGCCGGTTTGTCTATTCGCTCAACGATGCCGGCGAGGACGGTTGGTTTGGTGAAACCGTGATCGTGAATGGCGTTGTTTCACCGATTGCGGAAGTTCCGGCCGGAAAGGTACGGCTGCGAATCCTGAACGGCGCCAATGCGCGCTTTTACATCGTCGCATTTGCCGACGGTCGACCCTTCGAAAAGATTGCCAGCGATGGCGGGCTGCTGGAGTCACCCGTTTCCCTGACAGCAATGGAAATGGCGCCCGGCGAACGGTGTGAAATCATCGTTGACCTTTCGGACGGCAGGCCTGCGGAATTGCTGACGCTGTTCGAAGACGAAGTCGATGCGGAAGGGGAAGGCATCGTTGGCAACTTGCTGGATCTGCTTGGCGGATCTGATTCACCTGTGCCGCGCCCGTCCTTGACCCTGAAAGTCGACAGAACCCTGCTTGCGCACACCGCTCCTGTACCTGACAGGCTGGCAACCATTAGCCGCCCCGCTGAAACCGAGATAATCAACACCCGGGACTTCGTACTCAATATGGACGGGGATGAAGGTCACGGTGCCCATGCCGGTCATGCCGCAATGGACATGACCATCAATGGCTCGGCGATGGACATGAATGTCATCAACGAGCAGGTCAGGCGCGGCGTCTGGGAGCGATGGCGCATTCGCTCAAATCAGGGCGCGCATCCGTTTCACGTGCATGGGTGTTCATTCCTTGTCGAACAGATGGAAGGTGTTGCCGCGACGCCTGACCAGCAGGGATGGAAAGACACGGTCGTGCTGGATGATGACGACTGGTCGGAAATCGTTGTTCGCTTTGATCATCAGGCAACCGAACAGCATCCCTACATGTATCATTGCCACATCCTCGAGCATGAAGATCGCGGAATGATGGGCCAGTTCACGGTGACTGATCCCACCGGATAGACAACCCGCAGCGTGTTTACCCCACCGACTTTCGCTGTTCGTCCCTGACGAGCGCGGCAAGGCGGTAGAACCCATGCACCATCTTGGTATAGGGCGTCAGCAGGAAGAAGCTGAGGACGGAGCCGAGATGGATTGCCAGGAGGGCGGGCATCGCGGTGGTGCCGCCGAGCGCATAGAGCCCCAGGCCGGACAGTGCGACCAGAAAGAGCAGCAGGATGAAGCCCATCTCGCCGCCCCATGCAGAAGGTGCTCCAAGAGACTTGTCAGCCTTCAGTTTCAACGACGCCAGCCAGATCGTACCGATCACCATCAGAAGACCACCGGGGATGCCGAGCAGTTTCGGCAGCGACTTGAATGGATAGGGCGCAGGCATATCGAAGACATAATGAAGGATCGTGCCCGCCGTGGTCGAGGCAAAGCAGAGCAGAAAGCCGTACATGACTGCCTGATGCGCAAACCGGCGGGCCTGGCTGAACCGGTCTTCATCCTCGAAATTGCAGCCGTCGCCGTGTCCACCGGCGAGGTTCTTCATCTTCGCGGCGGAACCGAAGGCATCGACAACCTGGTCGAAATCGATCCTGCCGCCCTCTGTTGCCCTCCAGTACCGCCGGAGGCTGACGGCAATGCTCAGGAGAGGAAACAGGAAGGCGGGCAGAAAGATCGTCACCATCGCCGAGTGGGACAATACGGCATAAAAACCGGAGCCGCCCGCTGACCCGAGCATCCGGAACGCAAGGAACAGAACGCCAAATCCAAGGACGGTCGCCAGCGCAATCATCACACCGCTCTCTTGAAAGCGGCGCGCCAGCGGAGCCGGCCAGGCGAAACTTTCCCAACTGTCCTGGCGTACTTCCGCAAGCGCTTTCGGCAGGTTCAAATCGAACTCGTGGGGTGCAGTGTATTGGCAGGCATAGTAGCAGCCCCGGCAATTGTGGCAGAGATTGGCCAGCTGGGTGAGGTTGGCCTCCGAAAAGAAACGTTCCTGGTGCAGGGCCGGGAATACGGAACAATAACCCTCGCAATAGCGGCAGGCGTTGCATATCTCGGCCTGGCGGCGGGCTTCCCGCAGAAGATCAGTTTGCATGATTGGCGGCCTCCCGACCTGCGATCCGTCCGAAGACGGTGCCTATGGTCATTCCGAAACCGGCGAGATATCCCTGACCGAGGATCGATCCGGCCATGGTTTCGCCTGCGGCCCAAAGGTTCCGGACAAAGCCGTTTTCCGTGCTGCACCGGGCCTTTTCGTCGACCTTCAGTCCAAGATACGTGAAGGTCACGCCTGTCCTGAGGCTGTAGCCGTAAATGGGCGCCTCGGTTATCGGCCGTGCCCAGTTGGTCTTGGGCGGGGTCAGGCCGGAAGTGGTAACGCCGTCCAGTTCGGTCGGGTGAAATTTCGATGTGTCACCGCAGGCCGCGTTGAATGCGGTTACGGTTTCAAGCAGTCTTTCCGGCGGCAATCCCATCTTGTAGGCAAGCTCTTCAAGCGTATCGGCCTTGATCGGTGGAAAGACCGACGGCATGAACAGGTCGAGGGACCTGGCGTCGATAACAACGTAGCCGATCTGATCCGGCTGATTGGCGATAAGGCGTCCCCAGATCGCGTATCGCTTGGGCCAGACATCTTCGCCCTCGTCGTGGAACCGCTCGGCATTCTTGTTGACAACGATGGAAAACGGAACACAGTCGAGTCGGGTGACGATACCCCCGTCGAATTTCGGTGCGCGGCCATCGATCGCGACCGCGTGGCACTGGGTTGGATCGCCGACGGACCGGACACCCTGATCGAGGAGATCCGCCAACACGACACCCCGATTGTACGGCGTGCCGCGGATCAGGAAATTCTGTGCCGGAGGACCCCAGGCCCGGGTGAGCCAGTCTGTATCCGCCTGGAACCCGCCGGCGGCGATTATGACTGCTCGTGGTGCAAAGCTCCGGTGCTGACCTTCGTGGCTATAGTCAACCCGGCTGATCCGGTCGCCTTCGAGTTCCAGATGCGTGACATTGGCTTCGTAAAGAACGTCAACGCCCAGTTTGTCGGCCGTGCGGTAGTAGGCATTCACCAGCGATTTTCCGCCGCCCATGAAGAACGCGTTGGTACGCGCCAGGGAGAGGGTGCCGGACAGGGAGGGCTGGAAACGGACACCGTGGGCTTCCATCCACGGCAGGCATTCTTCGGAAGTGCGAATGGCAATCCGCGCCAGTTTTTCATCCGTCTTTCCGCCAGTGACCTTCAGAAGATCCTCGAAATACTCGTCCTCGCCGTAGGCCTCGACAAGTGGCCCCAGCGGTGTTGAGTGCATGCACCTGAAATTTCTGGTATGGCGCGAATTGCCACCCCGGTAGGTTTTCGGCGCGGTTTCCAGCACGACGACCTTCGCGCCTTTTTCCGCCGCTGTCATCGCCGCACAAAGGGCGGCATTGCCACCGCCTATGACGGCAATATCATATTCGCTGGTCATGTAGCTTGTCCTCTCGGAGCGGTCATATCAGCTGATTTATTATTTTGACTATTGTCAGTTTTCTTGAAATTAATGCGCAATGCGCATCAATTTCGATTTCAACGATCTGGAAGCCTTTCTGGCAGTCATGGAAACGGGCTCGTTTCACCTTGCGGCGGAACGGCTGAACCTGTCGCAATCGGCAATTACGCGCAGGGTGCAGAAATTGGAGGATGTCCTTGGGTCATCGCTGTTTGAACGAACGACGCGGGCGGTCAGACCGACCCTGGCGGCCAAGAGGTTGCAGGCCCGGGCCGAAGTCATGCTGGAAGGTGCACGTGAAACAACGCTTGCCA
>NZ_KI928934.1:0-18154 GCF_000521215.1 Labrenzia sp. DG1229
TGCGTGTCTCAGTGGGAGCGGCAGCTGACCATTCGCCAGTGCCTTGGCCACCTGACCGGATTGCCACCTGTCTTTCCGATCTACACCTATGGCAGTGATCCGGACCTTTTGCGCGCCTTTGTGTTGCAGCATGAATGGCCCCGTGGAGAGGCGGTGTACTCCTGTATTAATTTCATTCTGCTCGGCATCGGGCTCGAGCGGCTCGAAGGGTGCCGGATACGGGACATGGATCCGGGCTTTGGCTTCGCCTTTTCCGGAAACGCGCGCATCACGGCAGCGACCGAACAGTGCAACTGGCGCGGCCGTGTGCTCGTCGGCGAGGTTCATGACGAGAATTGCTTCGCTCTTCAGGGCGCAGGCAATGCAGGCCTCTTCGGTACCGTGAGCTCCGTTCTGGACTTTGCACAAGACCTTCTCGACAAGGAAGCAGCTGGAGACAGTCATCCGCGCCTGTTGCGGACCCCGGTCGGGTCAACCCGTGGTCATGGCTGGGAATTGCCGCATCCGGACTGGTCAGGCGGTGGCCAATGTTCGGACCAGACCATCGGGCATACCGGGTTCACCGGAACAGGGCTCTGGATTGACTTCGCGGCGGGACATGCCTGGACCCTTCTGACCAACCGGGTGCATCCCAGCAGGTTCAGGGAGAGTGACATCATCCAGCTGCGACAGGCGGTTGCCACTGCAATCTATGGAAAGGACTGAACATGGAACCGATCTGGGCCGTGGGTCTGATGACCGGTACCGTCCTCGACGGCTATATAGACGTGGCCCTGTTGAAGACCGATGGTGAGACGATCATCGAATTCGGTAGCTATGAGCTGGTCCCTTATCCGGACGAAACCAATCGTCTGCTTGAAAAGACACTCGCCGAGGCGCGTGTGTGGGCTTTCGAAGGGCCGGAACCGGACATCTTTGCCGAGGCGGAAGCCGAAATTTCACGCGCCCAGGCAGATGCGGTGCGCAATGTGGTCGAAGCTGCAGGGCTCACCATGGCCGATATCGGCATCATCGGTTTCCACGGCCAGACAGTCCTTCATCGTGCTCCGGCTTCCGGGCGTATCGGCGCAACGCGCCAACTGGGTGATGGCCGGTTGATGGCGCAACTTCTGGGCACGGATGTTGCCTATGATTTCCGCTCGGCCGATATTGCCGCCGGCGGACAGGGCGCACCCCTGTCGGCGATCTATCACAAGTCCCTTCTGGCCAGCGCAGGTTGCCCGAAAGACACTGCAGTGTTGAATCTCGGCGGCGTTGCCAATGTCACCTGGATCTCTGGTGACGGGCAGATTGCAGCCTTTGACACCGGTCCCGCCAACGCGCCGATCAACGATTTCGTTCGCTCGAGGGGAGCGGGGGATATGGACCGCGATGGCGCGAATGCACTCGTCGGAACCGTCGATGAGCCACGTTTGGCGGAGCGGCTGACGATACCTTATCTCAGTCAGCCCTATCCGAAGTCGCTGGACCGTTTCGACTTCGGCTTCGACTGGGTGGAGGACCTTTCCCTTGAGGATGGTGCCGCAACTTTGACCGCCTTTTCAGCCGCAGCCGTTGGTGCCGGTCTCGATACCCTGCCGACCCGCCCGACCTGTCTGGTGGTCTGCGGTGGTGGCCGCTGGAACCCGGCGATGATGAAAATGCTTGAGACCTACGCGAAGGTCGAGGCCGTCGCAGCCGAAGATCACGGTTGGCGCTCGGACGCCGTCGAGGCTGAGTGCTTTGCTCTGCTCGCGGTAAGAACGCTGCGCGGTCTGCCGATTTCTTTTCCGACGACCACCGGTGTCGAGACGCCGCAATGCGGAGGACGGATTGCGCGTGCCAACCGGCCCGGTGACACAATCCTGACGATCACCGACGCGCCGGTGGACCACTTTCAGACGATCCACAAGGATCTTTTCGCCCATAACATTGCCTTCGTCGGAGAGCCGAACCGGTCCGAATTGCAGGTCATGCTGCACGATCAGAAGGGGCTGGTGGTCGCCGGAGCTTTCGGTTTCACGATTTGGAACTATCTATACATCCAGTGGCTCTGGGTTGCGGAAAAACACCGGAAACAGGGAATGGCAATTCGGCTCCTGGATGCGGCTGAAGAACGCGCTCGGGAGCGGGGCTGCACAGGCGCCTGGATCGATACATTCAGTGAGGCGGGGCTCGCTGCCTATCTCAAGGCCGGTTACGAAGTCTTCGGTGAGTTACCGGATTTTGCCGCCGGGCAGGCGCGGATCTTCCTTCGAAAGTCGCTTGAAGCGACAAACAAGGGCTGAAGCATATGGATAGATTGCGTATCAGGGGAGGCAACAGACTGCGCGGCGTGGTTGACATTTCCGGCGCAAAGAACGCTGCGTTGCCCCAGATCGCCGCCGCATTGCTGAACCCCAATCCGGTCGAGTTGACGAACTTGCCTGCCGTACGCGATGTCGACACGATGCTGACGCTGGCCTCCTTCCACAATGCCGAGGTGGATAAGGGCATCGGCAGCGTTGTAATCACCACGAAGGATCTGTCACAGCAGGAAACCCCTTACGACACGGTGCGCCGCATGCGCGCGACTGTGCTGGTGCTGGCGCCGCTGCTTGCGCGCTGCGGTCACGCCAAGGTTTCTCTGCCCGGCGGATGTGCGATCGGCGCGCGGCCGGTGAATATGCACATTCATGCGCTTGAAATGCTCGGTGCCGAGATTGCACTGGAGCGCGGGACAATTGTCGCCTCGGCACCGAACGGACTACAGGGTGCGCGGATCGTGCTTCCCGGGCCTTCGGTTGGGGCGACTGCGGCAACGATGATGGCCGGTACCACGGCAAAGGGCGAGACAGAAATCCTGAATGCTGCCCGGGAGCCGGAGATTGCCGATCTGGCTGCATTTCTGCGCGCTATGGGTGCTCGTATCGAAGGAGAGGGGACGCACCGCATACTCGTCAGCGGCGATACGAGCTGGCGCGCTGCCCGGCACCATTGTATTCCTGACCGTATCGAAGCCGGCACCTATGCTGTTGCAGCTGCGATTACCGGGGGCGAGCTTGAATTGCTCAACGCCCGATTGGAACATCTCGCGTCCGTCGTCCAGGTTCTTGAGACCATGGGGGTGGAGGTGTGGCCGAGTGATCGCGGCATGGTGGTTGCCCGTCGTGGCCCGCTCACCGGAGCGGACGTGACAACGGAGCCGTATCCCGGTTTTCCGACGGATCTTCAGGCGCAGTTCATGGCCCTTGCGGCCTGCGCGGAAGGCGCATCTCTCATCCGGGAGACCGTGTTCGAAAACCGCTTCATGCATCTGCCCGAACTCTGCCGTCTGGGTGCCGAGATCAAGCTCCAGGGGCCAAGTGCGCTGATCCGTGGAAAAACGGAGTTGTTTGGAACGAGCGTCATGGCGACGGATCTGCGCGCTTCCGTTTCTCTTGTACTGGCCGGTCTCGCCGCCGAGGGGGAAACGGTAGTCAACCGGATCTACCATCTCGACCGGGGCTACGAGCAGCTTGATGACAAGCTCAGGCGCTGTGGTGCCGACATTGAGCGGGTGACGGCATGAAGGAGGGCCTCTTTTTCCTCGGTGTTGACGGTGGCGGAACGGGCTGCCGGGCGCGGATCGAAGACGCGGCAGGAAGGGTTATCGGGCAGGGTCTGGCCGGGCCGGCTGCGACGCGGCTCGGAATTGAAAAGACATGGGATGCGATCATGGCGGCGAGCGCAGATGCCATGAGCGAGGCTGGTCTCGGACAAGAGGTTCTCGGACAGGTTCGGGTCGGCGTTGCACTGGCCGGCCTCAGCCGGAAAGGGGTACTGGAGGCCCTTTCGAACCATCCACATGAATTTGCGGGAATCGTTTTCGTCAATGACGGATTGGGCGCCTGTCTCGGAGCGCATTCCGGTGAAGACGGCGCGATTGTCATCGCCGGAACCGGTTCGGTGGGGATTGGTCTCGTCGACAGGCAGGAACTCCGTGTTGGAGGTTATGGTTTCCCGATTTCCGACGAGGGAAGCGGTGCATATCTGGGGCTGAACGCGGTGCGCGCGGCCTTGCGCGCCCATGATGGCCGGGAGGAGAAGACGGCGCTACTTGCGGAAGTAATGAAAAAATTTTCGCACGATCCGATGGAGGTTGTCAGGTGGATGGACCAGGCGACAGCCACCGACTATGCCGTCTTCGCTCCCACGGTATTGCGCCATGCCGAGCAGGGCGATCCGGCAGCCCGGCAGATCGTTCAGGCCGCCGCTGGCGAGATAGACACCCTGGTGCGCGCACTGCTTGCACAGGGAGCCCCTCGCGTTTCTCTTCTCGGTGGATTGGCAAGCCCTCTGGAGCCGTGGCTTGCCCATGATGTGCGCAGACGTTTGAAACCGGCAGACGGAGATGCGGTCTCAGGCACTATTCTCTTGGCACAGCGCTCTGCCGGGGAGCAGGACAAGACGTAAAGGAAACGTCTTGAACACCCTACTTGAAAGTCAGGACCTGGAAAGCTTGGTAGGTCCGTTGCAGGATCGGCCTGAGACCCAAGTCTGTTGCATATAGTGAGGGCACTTCAAAGGCAAATACTGTCAAGCAATGCCTGAGCGATCTTCAGCCTTTTTCGCGACCTGCAACGCTCATGCTGCTTCCMCCTTCGGATCCCATGCATAGGGTGCAAAATTCTCATCGAGCGGCAGCTCCAGCAAGTTGGCGGTCATGTTGCTCAGTGTTTTGTTTGCGACGCCTATGATCACTTCCAGAGCCTGATCCGGGCGGTAACCGGCCATCAGAAAATCCGTGCGTTCCTTGGCGCAATTTCGGCCGCGTTCTGCTGTTAGTTTCCGGGCAAACCGCGCCAAGGCACCAAGACGATCGTCATCAGGGTCCCGGCCATCGCGCATCGCGCGGACGTGGGCGTCTTGGAGACCCGCGTCAGCGGCAAATGCCGTGTGGCCGGCAACGCAGTAACGGCACCTGTTGGCGACACTCACCGCAAGTTGGACCACTTCTCGTTCGGCGGGAGACAGGCTGCTGTCGCCAAATGCACCCGTCAGGCCGACAAATCCGTTCATTGCGCCGGGAAGGCTGCCATAGACGGCGTAAACGTTGGGAACGAACCCGCGCGCTTGAGTGATAGCTTCAAAAATCGCACGTGAGTTAAGGGCTGCTGTTTGGGCCGTGTGGATTGGTAGGTTCATTTGTTCTCTCCGGTTTGCAGGCCCACGACTGGGCCGCCTGATGCAATGAGAGTTACCTGACCCTGACGAGACTGGATGCTTTACAAGTTGGAGCAAAACACTATACGGATTGGAGCGCCTTGCTACACTTTCTGGAGTAACCTTGATGTCGCACAGCTATGGCCAGTGGTGTCCAATCGCCAAATCGACCGAGATTCTGGGCGAAAAATGGACCATGCTGATTGTGCGCGAACTGTTGATGGGGAGCACGCGGTTCTCCGAGCTCCAGCGAGGGTTGGGAGCAATTTCGCCCACGCTCTTGACGCGCAGATTGGTCACTTTGGAGGAGTATGACCTGGTGTACAAGCGTCGTATCCAGGGAGGCCGGGGTCACGAATACATACCGACCGCGAGCTGTCGGCAGCTGCAGCCGATCTTGTTGGCACTGGGCAGCTGGGGCATGGAATGGTCGAAGGCATTCATGAGCGACGCGGATTACGATGTTGAACTGCTGATGCTGTATCTTCAGCGCAGCATCGTTCCCGACAATCTGCCCGGCAACAAAACGGTTGTCCTGTTCCAGTTTACGGATTTCAACGAGCAACCAAAGTGGTGGATCACGGTTGAGGGTGACAGTGTTGATGTCTGCACCACCGATCCGGGCCTGGATGTTGACGTGTTTGTCACAACCAGGGTTCGCGCGATGGCGGACGCGTGGTTGGGTCGCACAACCTACAAGGCGGCCAAGGCCTCCGGAGCGATGGAGATCACTGGGCCTACCGCTCTGACACGTAACATTTCAAGTTGGCTCTCCGATTGCATTTTTGCAAGCCTGCCGAATGCCGAGGAAATTTTGGCTACGCGTTAAGGCAATCGCAACGCAGAATGCGCCTTTGCCATAATGCTGTCTACAATGGCGCCGGTGGGGTCGACGCTGTTTACCAGACCAACGCTTTGGCCTGCCCACATTGACATCGCCTCGATCTCGCCTGTCATCGTGTGGTGCGGGGTTGTAGATTGATAGGCCGTGATGGATTTGCTGCCGCGCCTGGCTATGATTTCACCGGATCGATGACGTGTCTGGTTGTCGGGGCGGCCTTCCGCAAGCCAGCGATCCGCCAAGGTGTTGCGCAACACGCGATGTGCCGCATTTGACCATCCGACATTGTAAAGGTCGGTTTCGTGAACTGTGTCCGAATGCTGGGCCGCAATGACATGCGCGATGTAATCAGCGTGTGCTGCACTTTCTGGCGTCGCCAGAAAACGGGTTCCCATAACAACACCGCTTGCCCCAAGACATAGTGCCGCTGCCAATCCGCGTCCGTCGGAGATACCACCTGCAGCTAACACGGGAACTGACCCCGCAGCATCTGCCACAGCGGGAAGCAGGGGCAATGTCGCGACTGTGCCTTTAACATGTCCGCCAGCCTCCCAGCCTTGCGCGATCAACAAATCTACGCCGGCCTCAACGGCACGTTGCGCCTCTTTGGAGGTTGAAACGGTCTGCATCACCAGCGCCCCGTTTGCATGGACTTGCTTTACAAAGGGTGCCGCGTTCCCCCAAAAGAAATGAACTGCATTGGGGCGATGTAACAGGCAATACTCCAACCGCGCGTCCTGGGGCATGTCCAGGCAAAGATTGACGGCAAATGGTGCGTCAGTCTTTGCGCGCAGGTTTGCCAGTTCTGCGTCAATAGTCTCTTTGCTGCTCCAGGAACATGGCATGATTGGATACCCGCCTGCGTTGCCAACAGCGGCGGCCAGAACGCTTTCCACAGCTCCTGCCATTGGGGCGAGCGCGATGGGATGGTCGACCCCAACCATTCTGGTGAACGGCGTTGGGATTGTCGGGCGGATTTTCTTCGTATCCATTCGATTTCCTTCAAGCAGCGCGCTTGTGACGATTTGCAACAAGATGATCGGAAAGAGCCTGAGCGTCGCCACCCACGCCATCGATCAGTGCGGACTTCCGGCGTCGCATGAAGGGTAGCCCCAGCACATAAAGACCATGTGCAACGATGCCTTGGTCGTGGATCAGGGTGCCCTTCGGATCAAAAACGGGAAGCTTCAACCAGCTGAAATCCGGGGAATAGCCCGTTGCCCAAACTATTGTGCGGATTACACCGTTGTTCAGGTCGGCCGCCAGGTGCGGTGAACTGGGAAAACATGTCGGAGGAAGTCGCCGCGGGATTTGCAGATTGGGGAAATTCACGCGCATGGCCCAATCGTCGAAGTGATCAAGAAGCCGTCCGATTTTCAGATCCGACATGGCGCAATGATTGGCCAGAGAGCCAGAAAATTGCGCCATTCCGTTCTGAATGCCAACCAGTCGCCCGGTGACGGTTACTCCCAGGGCTTGAAGCGTATTCAGGTCAATCGCATCCAACTCCGCGTCGCCTGTCAGTTGGAAGGACGGCACGCTACGCGCCCGGGCAATATCGTCTACATCCTTCACGGGTTCATCCAGGACACCGGTGCGATCCAGCCACCACTGGATATCCCGCCCGCGATAGTGTCGTGGCGCGCGAATATGTTCACCCACAGCAAGGGTCACGTCATGTCCGGTCGTGCTGAGCTCAGCTGCAATCTGCACACCGCTTGCTGAGGCTCCGACAACCAAAACACCGCCCCGTGCAACCTGGTTGGGCGACTTGTAGGTAGTGAGAGAGAGTTGCGCGATACTATCCGGAACAGCGTCGACCATCTGCGGCAGTTTTGGTTGCGCGCAGGCTCCGCTTGCGACGACGACATTGTCACAAACCCAATCGCCCTTGTTGGTGCAGACCAAATAGCGGTTCCCGTCCAGGGTCACGGAACAAACAGTCGTGTGCTCTTCCACGGGCGCGGCAATCACATGCGCATAATCACGCAGAAAACCCGTGATTTGCAGCATGTTCATATATCCATCCGGATCCGGCCCTCGGTATCTGAAACCCGGCAACCGGGACTGCCAATTTGGGGTGAGCAAGCGCAAGCTGGTCCTTCTGTCTTTCACCCAGGATTGTGCCACCACGCCTTGTTCCAGCACGACATGGGTGATGGAACGATCCGAGAGACATTTGCTCATCGCGAGCCCGGCTTGCCCGGCGCCAATGATGACGGTCGAAGTATGTCGCATGACACTCGCTCCCTATTTCCATCGGGTTTCTATGCGACGACCACATGCACATTGGTGGGGTTGGTCATCAGATCAAAAACAGTCGATCTTTTTTGCGACTGGGCGACCAAGGCGCGGATATCGTCCTCGCTTGCATCCGCGTCGATATTGAACGTCACACGGACGGCGCTGAAGCCGTTGCGAATGTCGGGATCCATGCCCAGAATACCGCGCATGTCCATATCTCCTTCGACAACGGCCTGCACTTTGCGTAGCTGGATGCCACGATGCTGTGCCACTGCGGCGACGCCGCCGGTCAGGCAGCTTGCCAATGCGGATAATGCGATTTCCGGGGGTGTTGGCGCTCTGTCAGTGGCCGAAAACACCGCCGGGTGATCAGAGCTGATGACGAAGGTTTGCTTGCGGATGTGTTCTTCACCCAGGCCGAAATAGCCGTTGATTGAGTTGCGGCTCTCGCTGCCATCAACCCAGTCGCAGTTGCTACGGAATGTAAAAGACGCTGCTTGCGGCATCTCTGCAAATACACCCCGTGCACCAATCAGCGCTTCGGTGTTTACGCCGTTTGAAACTGGCATGTCTTGTGTAGAAGTTGTCATCGTAAGATCCTTTCAGAAGTGTCTTGAGCTAGGATTGATCAGCTCCATGACGCGTCTTCTAAGGACCCAACGAACCGCGAGATACTTCTCGAACGAAAGCAATCCACTACACAAATGATAGTAATCACCGAGCAGACGTTCGGCGCCGCGAATTGAAAATCCGCAATGCCCCACATCTCGGTCATCTGATGAAAGAGCAACAAAAGTCAGCTTTCGGCATCCTTGCGATGCCGCAACATATCGGACTTGAAGATGCCCCTTCGACGAACCAATGCGCGCCAATTGCCAGAAGGGAGCTTTTGAATTGCGACCAATTTTGCTATCCAGCGGGTGCGCTGTGTGTTCTCCAGAAGAACAATAGGCGGCGAAAGATGTACTAATTTGTCCGATCTGGACCTTACCCGTGCAATTCCGGTTCCTTGAAAACAGGAATAAATGAAAAAATATCAAGAACATAAGATCGCCGTCGCCCCCATGATGGAGTGGACTGACAGGCACTGCCGTGCGTTTCACCGTCAGTTGTCGCGACGTGCGTTGCTCTATACGGAGATGGTAACGACGGGGGCGGTCATTCATGGTGACCGGGATCATCTGCTCGGGTTTTCCGGTCTGGAGCATCCGATTGCATGTCAACTGGGCGGTTCAGACCCGGTGGACATGGCCGAGTCGGCTCGGATCGTTGCTGAATACGGCTATGGTGAAGTCAACATCAATGTCGGTTGTCCGTCCAACCGCGTGCAGTCGGGGCGGTTCGGTGCCTGTCTCATGCTGGAGCCGGAACGCGTCGCTTCCTGCGTTTCGGCCATGAAGGACGCGGTCAAGATACCGGTGACCGTCAAGTGCCGGATCGGTGTGGACGACCAGGATGCCGAAACGGCTCTCGACCGAATGGCCGAGTTGGTATTCGAGGCAGGTGCGGATGCGCTCTGGGTACATGCCCGCAAGGCCTGGCTAAAGGGACTGAGCCCAAAGGAAAACCGTGATATTCCTCCCCTTGATTATGATCGTGTCCTGCGCCTGAAACATCGGTTTCCTGAAATGTTCATCGGGCTGAACGGTGGACTGCAAACGCTCGACCAGTCGGAGCCATTTCTTGACACGCTGGACGGTTTGATGTTCGGCCGTGCTGCATATCACACACCGCAGATGCTGGGAGAAGTCGACCACCGTTTTTATGGAGGGACGACAGGGGACGTCTCACCTTGGGATGCGGTGAGGGCTCACAGGAACTATCTGGAAGAGCAGCTTGGCAAGGGCGTCAAGCTTGCGCATATGACCCGGCATATGCTCGGTCTGTTTCACGGACGTCCCGGAGCGCGGTCTTGGCGGCGGATTCTGACTGTGGAGGCAATCAGGCCCGGTGCTGGTCTCGAAGTCGTTGACAAGGCCTTGGCCGCAGTCAGCCCGACGGACCTAGATGCGGAAGCCGCTGAATAGCGGGAAGTTTTCCGCTTGGTCTACGGGTTCATGATCAATCGGTCACCTTCGATACGCCAGCTCTGCAGCCTGTCGAGGGCAGTGAGGCCGAACAAGCTGCCGCTTAGCGAGCCCTCGCGTGCGACGAAACCGCGGATGTTATTGAATGAGTGGTCTCCCACGGTGATCATGTCGATGCGGATCGGTGCCACAAGTGTCCGCCCGTTTGCGGTCGAGACAGGTACGGTGAACGACAGGTCTTCCGGATGAAAACCTGCCCTTTGTGCGTCGCCGTATGTCAGGACAACGGCACTGGCACCGGTATCGAGCAGAAAATGGGTTTGCGCACCGTTGACACGGCCATCAAGTACAAAGTGACCGGTTGCATCGCGCACGATCAGGATCGAACCGTCCGGTTGGGTGACGGCAAGTCCGGGGGCCAGTGCGCCAAGTACACGGTATCCGGCCTGAACCAGATCGGTGCGGTAGGTATAGCCGACAACAAGCAGGGCGCACAGACCGCCCCAGAAAAGCGTCCCTTGCACGATTTCGCGAATTTTCGGCTGACCGAAAATGAAACTGGCAAGAAAGACGAACGCCAACGCAGAAAGGGCAACGAGACGCGGTCCACTGTCGTCAAAATTGATATTTTCCGGATCTGTCGGATTGCCGAAAAAGGCGAGAAAAATCATGACGCCACAGATAATGATCAATGCGGCGACCACCAGGCCCCGGATCTGCCGGGGACCACCCATCAGTCGCTACCTTCTGCAGCCTCGGGCAGGCGGCGGTTGGGGATTTGTGACAGGATTTCCATGCGTTGTTTCTCGCTGAAACTCGTCCAGCCGGCGATTTCATCGAGAGACCGCAGGCAACCGGCGCAAAGGCCGGATTCCTGATCGATCTGGCAGAATTTTATACAAGGCGAATTCATGAAGCGGATATGGCGACAGATTGTGGCTTTGCCAAGACTGGAAAGCGGCCGGAAAGGACCCAGATACGGCGTCAGCCGCCACCTGCATAGGTAAAAGGTGCGGTTATGATGTTCACCGGCAAAGCGACTGTGTTGCCGACAAACGTTCCCAGGTTATCGCCGAGCGTCGCCCCGCGTCCAGCGTCAGTGGCAGAACGAAGCCCCGATTGTCCGAGGGTCTTGCGGAATTCCGGACTGAGTTGTGCCAGCTGTGCAAATTTCGAGTGGTTTGCAGAATCCAGCGAATCGAGTTGTGTCACGTCGATCACGATTGCGCCCAGTTCAGCAAGTTCCTCATCGTTGGAATAAGCGCCGACTCGCTCCTTGCCGCCAGCTATCGCCCGGGATATGCGGAGCGCCTTGTCGTCCCGGGACACCACTACAACATATGGATTGGTCGGGGTGCCGAGTTTCTTCAGTTGGGCCTTGAACAGATCTATGTCGATATCGGGCGCTGCGAGAATGACGACATCGACCTTGCCTTCAAGGGCTTTTCTTTGTGCCGGGGACGACTGGATTGCGGTTTCCATCAGCAGCCAGTTGCCCATGGAATGCGCCAGGATGGTGATTTTTTCCGCCTTGGTATTTGCAAGCTGGAGCATCGTCTGCGCCAGTGCCTGCCGGGCAATGGCGGCGCTGTTCAGGTCATAGACATAATCCTGTAGTTTGCCGCGCGACGCCCAGGTGAACAGAACCGGCACGGCTTCGATGTCACCGTCATGAACGACCTGAACGAACCGGTAAAGCGCTTCCGGAAACAATGTATTATAGCCGTGGATGAACAGGAAGACGTCTCGCTTGCCCTTCGGCAATTTCGAAAGCCTGCTGTTGATTTCCCGGGTGAAGGCGTCCTTGTCGGCAATGTACCCGGCATTGCGCGCCACAAAATCCGTATCCGGATTGCCGGGCAGGCTGTCAGGCCATTCGACCTGGCTTATCTGGTGGCTCGGCGGCACGGAGATTGTTGCCTGCGCGTAGTTGACTTGATCGCCACGTTCACCGTTGAAGTAGGTGTCGGGACGGCTGTCGCGCTCTCGCGTCGTGACAACAAGGATTTCGTGGGTGTTGGCCCCTTGCGCCGGGACTTCTGTCAGCGCAAGCGCACCGACTTCAGGCCTGCTTCCACAGGCGGACAGACAAAATAGAACTGCAATCAGCACCACAATCCTGTTTGTCCAGAACCATGTTTCGATTGGTTTGCCGAGAATTTCATATTTCATGACGTGTAGCTGCCTGCACCGCACTTTCTCAGTGCACCATAAGCATCCCGGTGAGGAATCCAAGTCCGCAGATTTGCTGAATAGCGCCCAGTACGTCGCCTGTGATGCCACCGATTTTCTGCACCGACAGTTGTCCGGTGCCAAAAGCTGCCGCTGCAGCAATCAGGACGCCGAGCAAAAGAGCCGGCACAGTCAGGATCAATACTGCGGGAATGAACAGTGGAATAGTTATGAGCGTGGCCTGCAACGCAGTTTGGCCACGGGGTTTGCCGTACCTGGCCGCAAGGCCGTCGGGGCGGGCAAGAGGTCTTTCGTACCACTGCCAGACGAGCATCGTTCGGCTGATGGCTTCCGAAGCGAGAAAGAGTAGCGCAGCGTCTGCAGGGCTGAATTTTTGCCACAATGATGCGAGGAGAAAAATGCGCAGGACAACGGACAGCACGAGGGCAAGCGCACCGAATGCCCCGATCCTGCTGTCCTTCATGTATTTCCAGTCGCCGTTCCCGTGTTGTGCCGCCGAAAAACCCGTCCGCGACGTCGCACATTCCATCTTCGTGCAGGGCGCCGGTGGTTGCGCTGAGCAGGGCTATCGCGATTGTTGCTACGACAAGTCCCGGTAGATGCGTATAAGCGAGAAACATGCCCAGACCGGCGGCCGGGAGTGCAACGGTAGCGCCAGCCAGGGGCGCCGCCCGCGCGATCCGTGAAAAGTCGGGTGGCGATGAAGGATCGTCGGCAGAATTGACCTTTGGCAGTGGAAGGCGGGAAAAGAATCGCACGCACGCGGCGGTGTCCACTGCAAGATTGGAAAATGCAAGTATCAGCCCGTTCGACCCGCTTTTGGTATTGTTGGAACCGCGGTTCTCCCGAGAATTGGAAGTTTGGTCGGTTTCGGGGTTCATCAGGCCGGTCCTGTGCTTGAGTTTTTTCAAGGCGTCGTTATAGATCAGCCGCCTGACAGCACCAAGTATCGGATCATTGACCTTCAAACAGACCGGGAAAAAAGAATATGTCCCTTTCCGAAACCGCGCTTCCTTTCGATGATATCCGCAACCTGGTGAAATCGATGCCTGGACCGGACGAAGAAGCGCTGCACAAGGTCCGGGAGCGGGACAGCCAATTGACAAAACCGGCCGGTTCGCTTGGACGCCTGGAAGAGGTCGCCGAATGGCTTGCAGCCTGGTCCGGCAAGGCACCTCCGAAGGTCACCCGGCCCTTGGTCGCAATCTTTGCCTCAGCACATGGAGTTGCTGACGAAGGGGTTTCAGCCTTCCCGAGCTCCGTCAACAAGCAGATGGTCGAGAATTTCGCCGCCGGTGGTGCAGCCATCAATCAGCTTTGCCGCGTGAATGATATCGGCCTGAAGGTTTTTGATCTGGCAGTAGACATGCCGACACCCAGCATCACGCGCGAAGATGCAATGGACGAAGCCAATTGCGCCGCGACGATGGCCTATGGCATGGAGGCACTTGCCGGAGGTATTGACCTCATTTGTCTCGGGGAAATGGGTATCGGCAACACCACGGTTGCGGCAGCCGTCTTTTATGGTCTTTTCGGTGGTGAAGCTTCGGACTGGATCGGACGCGGAACCGGGGTCGATGATGAAGGTCTTGCCAGAAAACGGGCGGCAGTGGAAGCAGCCGTTGCTCGGCTCAATGGCGAAAAAGATCCGCTTGAAATCCTTCGCAGGGTTGGCGGCAGGGAGATTGCTGCCATGGCCGGTCTTATCATCGCTGCGCGTTTGCAACGCGTTCCGGTGATCATCGACGGCTTCGTCACAACCGCGGCCGCCGCGGTGGTATACGCAATGGATCCCGCCGGACTGGATCATTGCCTGTTTGCGCATGTCTCCGCGGAACACGCGCATGTCAGGGTGCTCGAGCATATGGAAAAGGATGCCCTGTTCGATTTCGGCATGCGACTGGGAGAAGGATCAGGTGCAGCGCTGGCGGCCGGAATAGTCAAGGCTTCCGCGGAAATGCATTCCGGAATGGCGACATTTGCGGATGCAGGTGTCTCTGTAAAGTCCTGAGCTCAAGCAGAATTTGCCGTCCGCAGACGCGCGTCCAGACTACCTGGTGCCACGGTCTTGTCGTCTGCGGGGTAATTCATGTTCCGCGAAGGCGGCAGACAGACCGTTACCTCGGTACCTTCACCCAGCTGCGACTTAATCTTGAACGTGCCGTCATGCATGCTGATCAGGGCCTGCACGATGGAAAGCCCGAGGCCCGTTCCAGGTTCCGCACTCCTGATCGCATGTGAGCCCTGGCCGAAGGCTTCCAGAACGGTGGGAATTTCTTCCTCCGGTATTCCGGGGCCGTTGTCCCTGACAGACACATACTGTCCGCCATCGCTTGTCGGACCCAGGTTGACGCGAACTTCACCGCCGACCGGCGTGAACTTGACCGCGTTGGACATGAGGTTGAGCACGACCTGCCGCAGAGCGCGTTCATCGGCCCAGACGCGCGGGAGATCCGACTGATGCGCGTGATGCAGGACGATCGACTTTGCTTTGGCGCGAACCTTCATCATGGTGCCGCACTCGGCAACCACGTCCTCAAGCAGAATTGGCTCTTCATGCAACTCGTGGCGTCCAGCCTCGATCCTGGACAGGTCGAGAATCTCGTTGATGAGATTGAGCAGATGTTCACCCGAACCGTGGATGTCTTCCGCATAGGCGCGATAGGTCTTGTTTGCCATCGAACCCAGGACTTCGTCCTTCATGATCTCCGAAAACCCGAGAATGGCGTTGAGTGGAGTGCGCAGTTCGTGACTCATCGTTGCAAGGAAGCGGGATTTGGCAAGGTTTGCGGCTTCTGCGCGCCTGCGCGCCTCGTCGGACATTGAATTCGCGGTCTCGAGTTCGGCAATCAGGTGATCCTTGTCAGCCCGATACTCCAGCATGGTGTTTGCATTCTTGAGAAGCTGATTGCCGAGGATCAGGAAAAAGCCCTGTGCACCGATGGCCATCGCTGCCAGCGTGTAATGAACCGCACTGGACTGCTGCAAAAAACTGAAGGTGACAAAAAAGGTGATCGGCAGGGTGCTTGCCAGAAGACATTTCGGCAAGTTGGCGGATTGCATCGTGTTCATGGCAATCACGATCAACAAAGCCGCGAAATGGAAGATGACCAGACCTTCGCCTGCACCGCTTGCAACCGGCATCAGGAAGAACAGGGCCCAGCTGCATCCGTAAATCAAGTCGCCTATGATAAATCGACGGCTCCAGACAATCCGGACTTTCTGGTCAGATGGCGCCTTCTCGTAAGAGTGACTGATCACAACCATCAGAAAGTGGGTGCAGATTGTAATGAGGAACCAGGCCCCCATGAACTGCGGGCTCACCCACAGGGAAGATATGGCAGCCACGATCAACGCCAGCAGGGGCGCAGCAAATGCCGCATTGATGCGTGTGTCCGCAAACAGGTGCTGGCGCTCGTGTTCGAACGTGGAGTGACGGCTTTCGGGCGCTCCCAGGCGGCTGCGAATATCTCTGACCGAACGGGCCATCTCCCGTCGCCGGAGAGCGCGTTGCCTGTTGATAGCCAGCGTGTCGCTGCCGTTTGCTGACGCTTGGGACTTCATGTGACGCCCGGACGGTGTTGATTTCGTTATTGTGATACTGCTTGTTTTCCAACACTGACTCATCATTCCTTAAGATCGTCCTCAAGATCGTGGTAAGAAATGTGTTAATCAGCTGTATCAAGGTGCAACTCTTTGTCTTCCAAGCAGAATTCGCCAGGACTGGACCAACTCGCCGCACGCATTCGTGCGTGCCGGAAATGCATTGAAAACCCGGATGGAAAGCCACTGCCGCATACGCCTCGGCCAGTGCTTCAGATTTCTTCAGCGGCGCGGTTGTGCATCTGCGGCCAGGCACCGGGAACGCGGGTACATCAAAGCGGAAGACCCTTCACCGATCCTTCTGGCGACAGGTTGCGCAGCTGGATGGGTATTGACGAAGAGACGTTCTACAATCCCGACCGTCTCGCGATCGTGCCAATGGGATTCTGCTTCCCGGGCCTGGATTCCAAGGGAGGAGATCTGCCACCGCGCAGGGAATGCAGGAACATCTGGCACGATGATCTTTTTGCAGAGATACCTCAGGTCGAACTGGTACTTGTGATCGGGCAATATGCTCAAGCCTACCACCTGGGGCATGACCGCAAGAAAAGCCTTACGGAAACCGTGGTGAATTGGCAGACCTATTTCGAGGCCACCCGGCAACCGGACAAGCCGGCCGTAATCCCGTTGCCGCATCCTTCCTGGCGCAACAATGGCTGGCTCAGGAAAAATCCCTGGTTTGAAAGCGATCTGCTTCCTGTCCTGCAAGAAGAGGTTTCGCGGTTGACTTGAAATCGTTGCAGTTACGAAGGAGGGATTTTCGAAAAAAATACTCATTTGAGAGGGAATTGACAGGCAAGTTGAAAAACCGTTACGAGTTCAGCCCGTAAATTGAAATTTTTTCCTGCCGAGTGGTTTGGTCTCTTTCTGGAAACATCACTCGCGACGCTGGAAGCAGAAACCATGATTGATCGCATCGACCGACGAATACTTTCCATCCTGCAGGAAGATTGCACTGTGCCTGTTGCGGAAGTTGGGCGACGCGTCGGCTTGTCGACGACACCTTGCTGGCGCCGGATCCAGAAGATGGAAGAAGATGGCGTCATAACCGCACGCGTCGCGCTGTTGGAGCCCGCCAAGGTGAATGCGAAGGTGACGGCATTTGTCGCGATAACGACGAGCCAGCATTCCGAAGACTGGTTGAAGAAGTTTGCCGACGTCATTCGAGAGTTTCCCGAAGTCGTCGAGTTCTACCGGATGGCCGGGCAGGTCGACTACCTGTTGCGGGTCGCGGTTCCCGATATCGAAGCATACGACGCGTTCTACAAGAAGCTTGTTTCAAAGATTGATATTTCCGATGTCTCCACGACATTCGCCATGGAGCAGATCAAGAACACAACTGCGCTGCCATTGTCCTACGTGGCTACGGAAAAACCCCGCACAGGGTCGTGAGATTGTATTGCGTCTTCGGAACTCGAGTGAATTATGGCTCACAGCTACGCAGCGAATTCCGAAAGAAACCTGCCCGTCGTGCGGTGTGAACGGGGCATTAAGCACGCGGATTAACGGCAATTTCATTTCGCCTGCGTACTACGGAACCAGCAAGCATTCACAAGGATGAGGCTGGAATTGGGTTCCGAAGGGCATGAGGCAATTGCAACGGGTTTCGCGCGGGTTTTGAAACTGCGTGCAAGGGTGCTTGACCTTCTGAGAGCTGACGATTTGAACGCCAGATTTGGCGGTCCGTTTTTTGCCTTCATGCTGATAGCAGTCTCGGTATTTCTTGCGTCTTCCTGGTTTCAGACCGACTTTGGTGGGCTTTTTGACTTCCACGCGGAATTGTCGCTTGTACAGCGCGAGGATTTCGTTGCGTTTTACCGTGCAGGTGAGCTCGCCCTGAGTGGTCAGGCTGCCGATGCCTACGATCCAGCCATCTTCAGCGAGAGATTCTCGGAAAAGAACAAAAATCTTCTCTTCTTGAATCCGCCCCATGCATTGCTCTTGTTTGAGCCACTGGCCTACTTCAGCTATCCCGTTGCAAAGTTGATCGGGATGGCCGTCTTTTCCGCCTGCTTTTTCGGGATGATCCATCTCGTCAGACCAGGTCTTGCAGCATGGCCCTATGTCTTCATGTTGTTGTCCG
>NZ_KI928934.1:18662-82097 GCF_000521215.1 Labrenzia sp. DG1229
CGTTTCAGCTTCTGCAGCTATCGCCGTTGATAACGTTCCTGTTGTTGTTTGCGATGTTGCACAGCCGTGATCGACCGGTCCTGAGCGGCCTGGCACTCGCGCTGGTGACAATCAAACCGCAATATGGCCTGTTGCTCCCCGTGTTTCTTGCGGCCAATCGTGACTGGAGCACGATTTTTTATGCTGCTCTTGGAACTGCAACACTGATCGGTCTTTCGGTCGGCGTCTACGGCTTGGGGCTCTGGGAAACTTTCTTGGCGTCGATGCAGGGAGGGGCGCATTCTTTCCAGTTTTCGGCAAACGACGGCATGATGTCGACGATCGGCAGTTCCTTCGGCAAGTGGGGGGCTGCCGCTGAAATACGAATGGCAACGCAAGTCCTGTCGATCGTGCTGGCGGCCCTTACGGTCTGGTTCTCCGTTCGGTTGTTTCCGCGGCAAAGAGCTGTTGCCGTTTCTCTGTTTGCCATCGCCCTGGCCGCGCCATCATTCATGTTCTACGACTGGTTCTTTTATTCAGTTGCATTGATCATGGTGGTGAAAGAAGTACCCAGGTGGCCCTTGACGCTCCAGGCATCGGCCGCATTGCTTTGGATATCGCCAACCGTTCACGACGTGCTTCTCACCCGGGATTGGCTGATTTCCATGATCTTTTCAAGCCTCGTGCCACTTGTCGCATTCATTGTCTTGTGCCAGGTGCTGGCCCTGTTCCTGAATGACAGACAGCCTCAATCCGGCTTTGATCCAGAAGACGATTTCCGCTTGCGCGCGTCTGGGCAATCGGCTGCGTGAAATTGTCCTCGACTAAGCTTCGGGCAGCGGATGCCTTGCAAAGAACCGTGCTGTTTCAGCGTCCGTAACCGGCTGCCCGGCGAAGATTTCCGCATAAAGCAACATGCGTTGGCGACGGGGTTCGAGCGGTTCTGTCGGGCCGTCCTTCTTCATCGATATATAGCCAATCTGTGTCTGGTAAACCGTATTTGCCCTGACACTTGCTTGTTCGGGGTTGAAGCCAAAGCGATCGAACATCGCCTGCAAGACGTCGACCCGAATTTGGTCAGCTTCTTCCAGCATCTGCGCAAGCCGGACATCAGAATGCGCCCAGTTCCTGACAGCGAATTCAAGTCGGGAATCGAACAGTTCCGGCATCAGCCATAGATCGAATACGTTCAGGATCGCCTCGGTTATTGTCTCTGAATATGCCTCGGTGCGTTGGATCAGGTTGCCCGTGTTCTTGGATTGCCAGAGCCCAATCAAGGCATCGAGCAGGTCGCCCCGGTCAGAAAAGTGGCCGTAGAAACTTGTTCGTGACAGACCCAGCCGTTCAGCCAGAGGCATGACTTTCACCGCATCGATGCCGTTGTCGAGCAATGTCTCGTACGCTGCCAGCATCCAGATCTCGCGTGTACCGCGCCAACCACTGGACTTTCCTATCAAAGTTTCGCTCATGGCGGTTCGATAGCAGCAGACATGACCCGATACAACAGAAATTGACATGAGTGTCTTTAAAAACGACATAGATGTCGTTTTTACGCCTTTTCACCCATAGCCGATGCGATTTAAGTTCGCCAGCCGTCGTGGCTTGGTCACGGCAGGACGCGAATTGAGGGAAACACATGTCCAGGGATCCGCTGCTACAGCCATATCAGCTGAAGAATCTGACGCTGAAAAACAGGATCATGATCACGTCGCATGAGCCGGCATATCCTGAAGACGGCATGCCGAAAGACCGCTACAGGGCCTATCATGAAGTGCGCGCAAGGGCGGGCGTTGCGCTGACCATGACAGCAGGCTCCGCTGCGGTTTCAAGAAACTCACCACCTGTGTTCAACAACATCCTTGCCTACAAGGACGAGGTCGTGCCGTGGGTGAGGCGCCTGACGGATGCCTGCCACGATCATGGTTGTGCTGTGATGATCCAGCTCACCCATCTTGGGCGCCGAACCCATTGGAACAAGGGTGACTGGCTCCCCGCAGTCGCGCCAAGCCACGAGCGCGAGGCAGCGCATCGCGCCTTTCCCAAACAGGTCGAGGATTGGGACATTGCTCGGATAATCCAGGACTATGCCGATGCCGCAGAGCGGATGAAGGAAGGCGGTATGGATGGAATCGAACTGCAGGCCTACGGTCACTTGATCGACCAGTTCTGGTCTCCGGTGACAAACTCCCTGGAGGGCCCCTACGGTGGATCACTGGAAAACCGGATGCGATTCTCGTTCGAGGTCATAGACGCAATACGCCAACGCGTCGGGGACGATTTCATCCTGGGTATTCGATATACGGCAGACGAAGATCTTGAAGGCGGCATCACGCCGGAGGAGGGGCTACAGATATCGCATCGGTTGAAGGAAACCGGTCAGATAGACTTCCTGAACGTGATCCGCGGTCACATTGATACCGACCCGGGTCTGACAGACGTGATTCCCGTTCAGGGTATGCGCAATGCGCCCCACCTGGACTTTGCGGGCAGGGTGCGCAGGGAAGTCGGGTTGCCGACCTTTCACGCTGCCAAGATCCCGGATGTGGCAACTGCGCGCCATGCGATTGCAGAAGGTCTCCTGGATATGGTGGGTATGACCCGCGCCCATATGGCCGATCCGATGGTTGTCCGGAAAATAGAAGAAAAACGGGAAGGGGACATAAGACCCTGCGTTGGCGCAACATATTGCCTCGACAGGATTTACCAGGCCGGGGACGCGCTTTGCATCCACAATCCCGCAACCGGCCGGGAACTTACAATGCCGCACGAGATTGCGCATGCGGACGTGAGCAGGAAAGTCGTCGTGGTTGGCGCCGGACCGGCCGGCATGGAGGCAGCACGCGTTGCTGCAGAGCGCGGACATGAGGTGACAGTCTTTGAAGCAGCACCTGACGCTGGAGGTCAGGTGCGTCTGACCGCCCGGTCCGAGCGGCGCCGGGAGATGATATCCATCATCGAGTGGCGCATGGAGCAGTGTCTTGCGCGCGGCGTCAGGTTCAATTTCAACACGTTTGCCGAAGCGGAAGATGTCTTGGCGCAATGTCCTGACGTCGCGATCATTGCGACCGGCGGCATGCCGCATACCGACGTGCTGTCGGAGGGCAATGATCTTGTCGTGTCTTCCTGGGATGTCATTGCCGGGGACATGAAATCGGGGAGGCGTGTTCTTGTCTATGACGATGCGGGCGACCATGCGGCATTGCAGTCCGCCGAGTTGATCGCGGCGTCAGGAGCGCATGTTGAGATCATGACGCCGGACAGGTCTTTCGCCCCCGATGTCATGGCGATGAATCTGGTTCCGTACATGCGCGCCCTTCAGGACAAGGACGTCCGTTTCACGGTGACCTATCGACTGAAGGCCGCCAAACGGTCCGGAAACATGATCACAGCTGTCATCGGGACAGACTATTCAGCTTTCACCGAAGAGCGCGAATTCGATCAGATCGTGATCAACCATGGCACCATTCCCCTGGATGAACTCTATTTCGATCTGAAGCCTCGCTCGAAAAATCTTGGGTTTGTAAAGCAGGAAGCTCTTGTTTTCGGTCAACCGCAGCCGTTGGACGCCAACCCGAAAGGTGAATTTGCGCTGTACCGGATCGGCGACGCTGTTTCGGCGCGCAACACGCACGCCGCCATTTACGACGCGCTGCGGCTTGTGAAGGACATCTGAGTTCAGCTGCCCGGTGAAATTCTTGGGCAGCGTCTCACTTGAATAAGACAATGCCGTTTTTGCGCTACGGCTTGTGACCGCTGCAAGCCTAATTTCATCTCAACGACGGGCCGGTCAGACCGGCAGGATCAGGACATGCCGAAATGAACAGCGACGCGGACATTCTCTCACTGTTGATGAGACGCCGGGCAGGGTACTCGCTGCCACAGGCCTTTTATTGCGACGAGGATGTGTTTCAGGCCGACCTGAAGCATATCTGGCAGCAAGAATGGATTTTTGCGGTCCCAAGCGCGGAATTGCCGAAGTCCGGAAACTACGTGACGCTCCAGATCGGAGCGTATTCAGTGATCATCGTACGCGGGGCCGACGGCGCGATTCGCGCATTCCACAATTCCTGCCGTCACCGTGGGAGCCGGATCTGTGCGGCCGCCAAGGGCTCCGCACCCAAGCTTGTCTGCCCTTATCACCAGTGGACTTATGAACTGGACGGCAAGTTGCTGTGGGCGCGTGAAATGGGGCCGGACTTCAATCCGCAGGAGCATGGACTGAAGTCCGTTCATTGTACCGATGTCTCAGGCATGGTTTTCATCTGTCTCGCCGACCGGGCTCCGGACCTTGGCGGGCTTCAAAAACAGGCTGCTCGCTACCTGGGTCCCCACGATCTCGGCAACCTGAAAGTTGCGCACCAGTCGACGATCGTTGAAAAGGGTAACTGGAAGCTGGTTCTGGAAAACAACCGGGAGTGCTATCACTGCTCCGGGTCGCATCCATCGCTTTGCCGCACTTTTCCTGATGATCCGAACCTGGTCGGTGCAGACGATGCATCAACATCGAATGTCGGCAAAACCCATGTGGATCGCTGCGAAGGCTCAGGCCTTCCCGCGAAATATCTGATCTCACCGGACGAACAATGGCGTTTCGTGCGTATTCCGTTTCTGGGCGAGGCCGTAAGCTATACGATGGATGGCAAGGCAGCGGTGTCCAGACGGATCGGCTCGGTTCCCTTCGACAATGCCGGCACCTGCCTTTATTTCCATTATCCAAATACCTGGAACCACTTCCTGTCCGATCATGTGCTGACCTTCAGGGTGTTGCCGATCGGTCCGATGGAATCCGAGGTGACGACAACCTGGCTTGTACACAAGGATGCCGAAGAGGGTGTCGACTATGATCTCGACCGGTTAACCGAAGTTTGGATGCACACGAATGACGAGGACAGGCAGATCATTGAAGAGAACCAGATCGGCATCCGGTCTCCGGCCTACGAGCCCGGGCCCTATTCCCCCGCGCAGGAAAGCGGCGTCATTCAGTTCATCGACTGGTATGCACAAAACCTCGAAGCTGCCCTGATTGGCCGCTTCCGTGTGGCGGCGGAATAGATCGATGATACCGATGCCGGGGCGCGACACGCCGGTCTGGAACGACAGCGAGCTTCTGGAATGCGTGATGGTGGTGCCCGAAGCCCCCAACGTGAAGACGTTTTCCTTCCGGCCGCCTTCGGGCGCAACCTTCGTATACCGGGCAGGGCAGTTTGTTACACTGGACCTGCCCGTCCCGGGTGGAAATGTCCAGCGAACTTATACCCTGTCATCGTCTCCGGTTTCCAACGCCTACATTTCGGTCACCGTGAAGGCACAGCCGGACAGTCAGGGCACGCGATGGATGCTGGACGACCTGAAACCCGGCATGCGGCTGAAAGCCTTTGGGCCTGCCGGTCTTTTCCATCTTCCTCCAAGTCCGGATGGCAAGTACCTGTTCGTCTCGGCGGGATCCGGTGTGACGCCGATGATGTCGATGGCGCAGACGCTTTTTGAGCGGGGGGAAGATCCCGATATCTGCTTCATTCAGTGCGCTCACAGGCCCGTTGACCTGATTTTCCGCCAGAAGCTGGAATACATGGCAAGCCGTGTCACTGGTTTGCAGTTGCATTTCGTTGTCAAGCAAAGCGACCCGTATGAGGTGTGGACGGGTTATCGGGGCCAACTCAATCAGCTGATGCTCGGATTGATGTGCAATGACTATCTGGATCGGGACGTCTTTTGCTGCGGTCCGGAAGGTTTCATGGATGCGGTGCGCGAAATCCTGAATGCGCTTGGTTACGACATGGACCGCTATCATCAGGAAAGCTTCCAGGCACCTGCCGAAACCAAGGCGGAATTGACGGAATTCGACGATGTTGTTCCTCAGGAGGACACGCAGGCGCAGATCGTCTTTGCCAATTCGGGTGTCTCTGCCTGGTGCACTGAAACCGACACTGTTCTTGCCGTGGCAAAGGATGCCGGCCTGAACATTCCCTCGGGCTGCACATTTGGCGTTTGCGGGACTTGCAAGGTCAAGAAACTGGCCGGGGACGTCCACATGGTGCATTCGGGCGGTATCAGCGAGGACGATGTCGAAGCCGGCTACATTCTTGCCTGCTGTTCCAATCCGATCGGCACAGTCGAGGTCGAAGTCTGAAGACGAGCTATTTTGTTTCCAGACGGGCACGGACTTTGTCCGATGAAAGCTCCTTGACGGTTTCGCGGCCAACCTTGCGGGCGGTCTTGTCGCTTGTAGCGGCGAGGTCTTCACCGAGAGCGAGGGCGGGGCCGTGCAGTTCGGCCGATCGTTTGCCGATCTGCCTCAAAGCCCAGTGAACTGCCTTCCAGACAAAATTTCTGTCATCGGTCGACATCTTCCGGATCAGGTCCAGGTAGTCGAGGAATTCACTGTCCGGAGACGATTTGGCGTGGAGAGCGCGCCAGGCGATCAGTGCAAAACCGGCGCGCCTGACAAACTCTCCCGTGTCGCTCGTCAGTTCGCGGACAAGTTTGTCTGAATCCGTTCGACGGGCGAGTACATTTGTGAGTTGATCACACAGATCCCAGGAGTGAGTGTCATCAAGCCATGATCTTGCCAGTTCATCAGTCATCTCCCTTGGGGGAGTGATCAGGATTGCAAGCAGGCGGGCCTCGTGAATTTCCGAGGCCCAGAGGTCCTGAGCGAGGTCATTCGATTTGCGGACTTTCCTGGAGAAAGGCCGCAAGACCGACATGGGAACGCCAAAGGCCCTGGTCGTGTCGATGCCGAAGCGCGCCATCCCGGCGCGGTTCTCTTCAGAACCGCTTTGCTCAAGATGCGTGAGGATGTGCGCGACCGTCCAACTCGTTTCGGCAGCCTTGGCCATCAGGTGACCACCTACTTTCTTTCCGCATTTTCAAGCCGCGCGATCAGGCTCGATGTGTCCCAGCGGTTTCCACCCATGGACTGGACTTCGGCATAGAACTGATCGACCAAGGCCGTCACAGGCAGCATTGCGCCGGTTTCATTGGCGGTCTGCAGGCAGATCCCAAGATCCTTGCGCATCCAGTCGACCGCAAAACCGAATTCGAACTTGCTGTCCCGCATGGTCTCCCAGCGGTTTTCCATTTGCCAGGACTGGGCAGCGCCGCCCCGAACGGCGGAGATGACCTTTTCAACGTCAAGTTCGGCCTTCTTGGCAAAATGAATGGCTTCCGAAAGCCCCTGAACGAGACCTGCGATACAGATCTGATTGACCATTTTTGTCAGCTGTCCGGCACCGCTGTCTCCCATCAGCCCGACGAATTTTGCAAAACATTCGATAACAGGTTTTGCCTTCTCGAAGTCTTCAGCATCCCCGCCGCACATAACCGTGAGAACGCCGTTTTCAGCACCCGCCTGGCCACCTGAAACAGGGGCATCGATAAAGCCGCAGCCCTTTTTCTTTGCCGCAGAATGAAGTTCGCGCGCGACATCGGCAGACGCCGTTGTGTTGTCGACAAAGATGGCGCCTTCTTTCAAACCGTGAAAGGCTCCGTTTTCACCAGTGGTCACCGAGCGCAGGTCCTCGTCGTTGCCAACACAGGCAAAGACGAAATCACAACCTGCTGCAGCTTCCTTTGGGGTGCGTGCGAAACTGCCGCCAAATTCGGCAGTCCATCGTTCGGCTTTTGCCGTGGTCCGGTTGTAAACCGTGACATCATGACCGCCCTTTGTTTTCAGGTAGCCTGCCATCGGGTATCCCATGACACCCAGACCGATAAATGCAACCTTTGCCATGACGAGCTCCCTTCGCAAAACAAGGCCCGGCGGTCGAGCCGGGCCTTTTCAAAACTGGTTTGTCATGGTTTTAGGGTATTTGTCGGCGTCTGTCAGCCTGGGTTTCCCGCAAAGATCCTTGACCGGAAGTGTGCAAGCGCACCCCGCTTGTAACCCGGCCGCCGACTCAGACCCAATAAGGTGGGCGCCACCACAAACGAGCAGCCTGTTCCTTTTGGGCGGCTTCCTGCGCGAGGCGCTTCTTGGTCCGCGGATCCAGCTGATCATTTTTTGAAGAACGGGTTGCTTCCAAAAAGCTGCGGGCATAAATATCTAACATGGTCTTACACTCCTCACTTCGTCTCTGAACCAAACATGTGCCTTTTTGCTCGAGAAAACGAGTCAGGAAGATTACAGAAATGTAAGGTGTAGTTACATATGGATTGGCGAGCTTTACCCTCCCTGAACAGTCTCAAGGTCTTTGCGGTCGTGGCGGAAACCAGAAGTCTCTCGGCCGCAGGCCGGGAACTAAATGTGACCCATGCAGCTGTCAGTCAGCAGGTACGCAGCCTGGAAAATTTCATGGGTCTGCAACTGGTGGCACGGGAAGGCCGTGGTGTTGCTCTGACACCGGAAGGTGAGCAGCTCTACAGCGGATTGAGCGGCGGCTTCGAAACGATACGCGAAGCTGTCGACGCGCTTTTGAAGGACGATACCGCAAGGCCGCTGAACATTACGATGACGCCTTCATTCGCCGTCAGCTGGCTGATGCCGCGCATCAACGACTTTCGCCTGCAGTATCCCGACATCGAACTGATGCTCAACCCGACTGCCGAAGTTATCGAGCTGAAGCCGGGCGGTGTGGACCTTGCGATCCGCTTCGGCGGCGGCAACTGGCCGGGGCTGGAGTCCGAACTCCTGTTACCGACCAATTTCGCCGTGGTCGGAGCAAACTGCCTGATCGGAGACAAGGTAATCGAAACCCCTGAGGACATAATCGAATTCCCCTGGTTGCAGGAATACGGGACAAACGAGCTTGCCATTTGGATGGAAGAACAGGGTGTCGTCCCGAAGGGAAAACTGAACATTACCCACTTGCCGGGTTATATGGTTCTTGAAGGCCTCAGGCGCGGTGATGGCATCTCGGCAACGGCAATGGCGTTCATTGAACCGGATATCGCCTCCGGTAGCCTGCGCGTCCTGTTTGAAGACACGGTTCGCCTCGGTACCGGATACTATATGCTCACCCGCCCCGGGGTGATGAGGCCGCCACTCAAGAAACTCATGACCTGGTTGCGTTCGATGAGAGATGAAAGAAAAGCCGGCAAAACCTGAGTCAGATTGTTGTCAGTGCCTGTTCGAAATCCGCGATCAGGTCATTGCCGTGTTCTATGCCAACGGAAAGTCGCAAGAGGTTTTCCGGAATTCCCGAACCTTCGCCTTCGATTGTAAATCGATGTTCGACAAGGCTTTCAGTCCCTCCAAGCGAAGTCGCCCGCTGAAAGATATCCAGGGCACCGGTAACTTTCAGGGATTCGTCCTTCCCTCCGTCAATCATTATCGACATCAAAGACCCGAACCCGTTTGTCATCTGGGACTTGGCAAGGCTGTGCTGAGGATGGCTTTTCAGTCCGGGATATAGAACGGTTTTGACCTTGGGGTGAGCTTCCAGACTGCGGGCGAGATCAATCGCATTGGTGTTCATCCGCTCGACCCTTAGCGCGAGGGTTCTGAGCCCACGCAGAAGAAGCCAGGTTTCAAAGGATCCGAGCACCGCACCTGCATTCTGGCGTTCTTCGCTGATGAACGTCCAGACCTCACTGGAGGCGTCGCTGGTGGATACGACACCACCAAGAAGGTCGGAGTGTCCGTTGAGCGCCTTTGTTGCTGAATGCATGACCAGGTCCGCACCGAAAGAGAGCGGCTTCAGGATCAGCGGCGTTGCCGCCGTCGCGTCAACGCAAAGAACCGCCGAGGCCCCATTGCACAGGTCTGCAATCTTGCGAATGTCTGCGACCTTGAGGAATGGATTGCTCGGGACTTCAAGCCAGACCAAATCCGGCTGTGTGACAGAGAACTCGTCTCGAAAAGCCGACAGATCACTGGCATCGGCTTCCACCAGGGCAATGTTGTTGCGTGCGCAGTGCTTTCTGAGGAACAAGGTAGTGCCCCAGTAGATGCCGGACTGCGCGAGCAGGGTCCCGCCAGGTTTGACGCTGCGCACCATTGCGGCAATTGCTGCCATCCCCGATGAAAACAGACGGCTGTCTTCCCCGCCCTCAAGGGCAGCGAGAAGCTTTTCAGTCTTCCGGTAGAGCGCATTGCTGTCGCGGCTGTAGATGTGACCGGGAAGGACCGGCTCATAGTCCTCGTCCCGGACGAAGGTTGTCGCTGTCTGGATCGGCGGTACGACGGCACCGGTTGCCGCGTCGAACCCGCCACCTGCGTGGGCAAGCAGACTGTCCGGGTGGAGACCATCGGAATCGGAAAGCGAATTGGACATGAGAGACTTCCAGGCAATGCGTGTTCAGTTGACGCGGATCTGTGCCGCAGGCTGATACCCCTGATATCAGGTTTGGCAAAGAGATGAATGCCGGGCCACGCCCGGCTGCGATCAATTTTTTGGACCCGATATCACCGCTTCAGGTGGCGCGTGAGCCGGGCTTCGATCTTGTCCCAGATCCGGCGCAGGGTTTCGACGATCAAAAGATAGGCCACCGCGGCCCAGATATAGGCCTGGAAGTCGTAGGATCTGGAATATGCACGCCTTGTTTCGCCCATCAGGTCGTAGATCGTGATGATGGAGGCAATTGCCGAGCCCTTGATCATGAGGATGATTTCGTTGCCATAGGGGCGCAGCGCCACCATCAGAGCCTGAGGCAGGATGATCTTGAAGAAGGTGACCGGCGTTGAAATTCCGAGTGCCTCAGCACCTTCCCATTGGCCTTTCGGCACGTTCAATATGGCACCACGTAATATTTCGGCCTGATAGGCGGCCGTGTTGAGTGAAAACGCGAAAATCACGCAATACCAGGCTTCCCGGAAAAACCCCCAAAGCCCGACAGCTTCCAGTTCTGACCGGAAGGTACCGGCGCCGTAATAGATCAGAAAAGTCTGGGCGAGCAGCGGTGTCCCGCGGAAGAAATAGACATAGCCATAGGCTGGCCACGAAAAAATCTTCCAGGTCGAGTTGCGTGCGAGCGCGACCGGTATACTCAGCAATGCGCCGACAAGCAGCGAAAGTCCGACAATCTGAAGTGTTACGAGAAAGCCGTCGACATATTTCAGCCAGTACTTTTCTACAAACGTGCTCGCGATGTTGCTGCCCAGAAAGTACAACAGAGAAGCGCCGGATATGACCCAGAGAGCCATGAGAACATGGCCGAAGATACGAATGTTTGTCCACGCGCGAGGCGGGGCGGGCGGGCGAATTTGCCCGGTCTCGGGATTGGCCGCGATCATCTTGCAACTTCTCCCTTCTTGGTCCAGCGCTCGATACGCGAAAGGCCGGTCGAAGAGATCATTGCAAGCAACAGGTAGACCAGGCAGGCGATGCCGAAAAAGAGAAAGGGTTCTTTGGTGACGCGGGCGGCAATTCCGGCCTCACGAACGAGATCTGGAAGACCGATCACAGAAACCAACGACGTTTCCTTCAACAGGATCAGCCAGAGATTCCCGAGCGCAGGTAGAGCAAGGCGAATGAGTTGCGGCAGGATCACAAGGGTCATCGTCTGATATCGCGAAAGTCCGAGTGCGTTTCCACCTTCAAACTGGCCTTGCGGTATGCCCCTGAATGCCGACAGAAATGCCTCCGATGCATAGGACGAAAAAACCAGGGAAAGCGCGACCATGCCCGCAACGAAGGAATTGACCTCGATAAAGGCATCGAAACCCATCAGCTTCAGGCCTTGCTGGATCCCGATCTGTACCCCGAAATAGACCAGGAACAAGGTCAGAAGTTCCGGTAGGCCCCTGAATATTGTCGTGTAGATGTTTGCCGCCAGCTTGAGGCTTGGTTCGCTCGAATTTTTCGCCAAAGCGATCAGGAAACCGAGGATAAGCCCGAATGGCAATGTAGCGATCGCCAGAAAAACCGTCACCATGACACCTGCAGCGATGGTGTCTCCCCAGCCATTTTCCCCAAAGGATAGCAGCGTCAGAGCTTCTTCCATAAGCCGGCGCTTCTTTCTTTTCTTGTTGTTGTGTTTCCGGCCACCCCTCAGGCCGGCGCCGCGGGTTTGTCCCTCCGGCAAAACGCGGCACGCTTGTGGCGCCGCGTTTCAATGTTGTTGAGTTAACTTGAAATTCAACCGCCGTAAACGTCGAACGTAAAGTACTTGTCGTTGATTTCCTTGTACTTTCCGTTCGCCAGAATGGCTTCGATGGCTGCGTTGAGTTTGTTTTTCAGCTCATCTTCACCCTTGCGGATCGCAATACCTGCACCTTCACCGTTGATGACTGGATCCGGAGTAAGCGTTCCAAGGATCTTGCAGCAGGAACCGTCATCGGTGTCGAGCCACTCGGACAGAACAACCACGTCATCGATCACAGCATCAACACGGCCACTGGCGACGTCGAGCTTGTACTCGTCCGGAGTCGGATAAAGCTTCAGGTCGGCAGACGGCAGCTTTTCTTCGGCATAGTTGGAGTGGGTTGTCGAAGACTGGGCACCGAGAGCAACACCCTTGAGGTGCTCGTCGCCCGTACCGGCGATCTTGGAGTCTTTCGGTACGGCAATCGCAGGTGGCGTATTGTAGTACTTGTTGGAGAAGTCGACCTTTTGCAGACGCTCTTCGGTAATCGACATGGAAGCGATCACCGCGTCAAACTTGCCCGCCTGAAGAGCTGGGATCATGCCGTCCCAGTCCTGTACGACAAATTCGCATTCAACTTTCATTTCTTCGCAAAGTGCTTTGGCAATGTCGACGTCGAATCCGACAAGCTTGCCGTCGGATGTCAGCGAGTTGAATGGAGGATAGGCGCCTTCTGTCCCGATACGGACCTTCGACCAGTCTTTCGCCTCGGCCGCACCCACGGCAGCCAGAACAGCAACAGCAGCTGCAGCCATACGCAAAACACGCATTTTATATTCCCCTACTATTTTTTTCGCAGCGCAGACGGGTTCGTCCCGCCTTTTTGCTCGATGGCTCTATTCCATACACTTCGAACCAAATTTCAACCGTACCTGCGAAAAAAACACAGTGCAGCGCGTGGTTTTTTGCAATTTATAATTGTGTATCTTTGGGGAAAGCATCGACAGGCTGCGAAACAGGCGTCGATTATCGGAGCATGTCGGCAAACTACTGAACGATCTGCTCATGACATTCACCCTGTTTGCTTCCGGCAAGAACGAAGGATCAAACTTGTTCATCAAAACCATGAAACACTTGAATTTGTGTCGCACGCCCGGACGCCTTAAGCAGTTTCACATGTTAATTTCCCACATGATCGCGCAGCCAATAATTTTTCACTGCCGATAACTGGAGAACAGGATGACTTCTTTCGAACTCTTCATCGGAAACAAAAATTATTCCTCCTGGTCATTCCGGCCGTGGATTGCATTGAAGCACAAGAAGATTCCGTTTGAGGAATCACTGGTTCCATTTGATTTTGAAAATGGCAATCCGGAGTTCCGTGCCTTTTCTCCCAGTATGAAGGTTCCCGTTCTGCAAGACGGCGACCTGACGGTCTGGGACAGTTTGGCGATCCTTGAATATGCCGCCGATTGTTACCCTGAAAAGGGTCTTTGGCCGGTGGATAAGGCAACGCGTGCCCGGGCAAGAGCGATTGCTTCCGAAATGCACTCGGGTTTCAGTGCGTTGCGTGGAGCTTGTCCGATGAACATGCGCCGCCCTGTGGAAATGCTTGCCGTCGACGAGGCTGTCAAGACCGACGTCAGCCGGATTGTCGAGATCTGGACCGAATGTCTTGAAAAATCCGGAGGCCCATTTCTCTTCGGAGATTTCACCATCGCCGATGCCATGTACGCACCTGTTGTCAGCCGGTTCGTGACCTATTCGCTGACGCAATCGCCTGTCTTCGAGCAGTATCGTGCTGCAATGACCGGAACAGCTGCCTGGCAGACATGGGAAGCCGATGCTTTGAAGGAAACATGGTACGTGGCCGTGGACGAGATCTAGACCTCTTTTTCGCTTCAGGGACAATCAACACCACAGCAGTGACTTTCATTCATAGAGATGCCCGGCCGAGCCATCCAGAGCTCCCATGTCCTTGAAGTAGTCCTGCAACCGGTCGACGAACCGGCGCACCTTGATCGGAATGAACCGGTTGGAGGGATAGACCGCGTGGATCGGGTGAGGCGGGTATTGCCATTCGGGCAGAACGAGTTCCAGCTCACCTGTTTTCAGGTAGGGTTCGATCATCCAACGGTTGGCTATGGTTATGCCGAGACCTGCCAGCGCTGCCTGACGCAATGCGGAAGAGTTGTTTACGATCATTGTCGGGTTGATCTTGATCGACAATTTCTCTCCGAGTGTGCTGATGAAAGGTACGCTGTCTCCGGTCGAGATATTCTTGTAGAGCAGGTAGTCGTGATCCTTCAGCTCTGCCGGATGAACGGGCTGGCCGTTCCGCCCAAGGTAGTCCGGGGAAGCGACCAGACAACGCCGGGCGACACCAAGTCTTCGCACTATCAGGCGTTCGTCCTTGATCTCTCCCATCCGGATGGCGACGTCCAGGCGTTCCTGGATGATGTCCACGAACTGGTCAGACAGGGACACGTCCAGCAGCAGGCAGGGATGTTCTTTCTTGAATCGGATCAGGAAATCGGCGAGCACGCTTTCCGCAAAGCCGAGCGGCAGACCGATTGAAAGCGGACCGGACATCTGTGTTTCATCACTTTGAACAGCCCGGTCGGCCTCCACCAACCGGTCGAGGATATCACGCGCATAGACGTAGTATCGCTCACCGGCTTCCGTGAGGCGAAGCTGCCGCGTCGTGCGGTTCAGCAATCGCGTTCCCAACTGGTCTTCCAGACCTCGAATCTGCTGGCTGATTGCGGGTTGCGAAACGCCAAGGTGTTTGGCGGCGGCTGAAAAACTTCCCAGGTTCACGGACTGTACGAAACCTGAAAGAGCACTGAGCTTGTCCATATTGGCCTTCGCATCGAAAACGCACATCGTTGCAGCTATATATAAATGGTACTTATGAGTTTTATAAGGTTTACCGCTCTTCAAAATCAAATTGAATGAAACACCTATAAAAGAGCCCCGTCGGTGTCACGATCGGGGCTTCTCAGTAATATGTTTATCAGGTCAAGCCGGGAGGCAGTTCATGACCAATTCCGACATTTCTCTTTCCAGACGAACCATGCTGGGCGCAGCTGCCGGGGCAGGGGCTCTTGCAGCTGCCGGCGGTGTCACCCTTGTTTCGGGTGTTGCCAATGCAACAGCTCCCAAAGCAGGCGAACCGATGGCGGGGGCGCTTCGCTACAAGGTAGGCGATATGGAAGTCACCGCCCTTCTGGACGGATACCTCGATGTAACACCGGAAGTTGTCGTCGGCTACGATGCAGCAGAAGGTGAAAGGCTTCGCGACGCGGCATTCATTGAAGGAGACGCCCTGCGCATCCCGGTAAATGCGTATCTCGTCAATACCGGTGACCGTCTCGTTCTTGTCGATGCAGGCACATCAGATGCACTGGGTCCGACAATGGGGCGTCTGCCCTCAGCCCTGAAAGCTGCCGGCGTATCACCTGACCAGATCGATGCCATCTTGATCACGCACATGCATCCCGATCACCTGTTCGGGGCGATCGACGGCGATGGCAACAGGGTCTTTGCCAATGCGGAACTGATCCTGCCGGAAGTCGACAACGCCTTTTGGTTTGACGATGCCGCAATGAACGGTGCCCCCGAGCAGTTCAAGCCATTCTTTCTTGGCGCACGCCGCGCTGCGGAAGCCTACAAAGGCAATCAGACCCTGTTCTCCGGCGACAAGGAATTGATGCCGGGCGTTCAGGCAATGGCATTGCCCGGGCACACGCCGGGACACACCGGTTATGTCTTCGACAGCAACGGCGAAACGCTGGTAGTTGCTGGCGACATCATTCACATGACGGTCTACCAGTTCGACAAGCCGGGTTGGGGTATCGGATTCGATATTGATTCAGGACAGGCCGCCGAGTCCCGCAAGAAGTTTTTTGATCAGGCCGCGACCGACAAACTCTTTTTTGCAGGCGCGCATATCCCGTTCCCGGGAATGGGACGCGTTGCCAAGGCAGGGGACAGCTATCGGTTTGTTCCAGCCAGTTGGCCTTACGCCTACTGATTGGAGATCTTCTGGAAACCCGGCGGGAAACTGCCGGGTTTATCTGATGCCGAAGCCGGAAAACGGCAGAAACGTCACCATGTCACCCTTGCCGATTGCCGTGACCTCTTCCGGGATCTCTATCAATCCGTCCGCTTCACGCAAACCGGTGATCAGACCCGATCCATCGCGCATGAACTTGTGCGCCACCGTGCAGCCTTCGCCGTCTGTGTCCAGGTATCCACGATAAAACTCGCGTCTGTCCGGTTTCTTCCTGGAAATTTCAAATGCAGAAGGCATCTGAAAGGCTTGTGGCTCCGTGAAAGGTCCGCCTGCCAGCAGGCTTATGACCGGTTGCGCATATAGGAGGAAACAAACCATCGCAGCGACCGGATTGCCGGGAAGCCCCAGGAAAACACAGGAGCCGATGTTTCCGAACATCATCGGCCTGCCGGGCTTGATGGCAAGTTGCCACATGTGCCGGTTCCCAAGCATGTCAAGAACATTGAGGACGTGGTCTTCCTCACCTCGGCTGGCGCCTCCGGTTGTCAGAATGACATCAAACCTGTCGGCAGCGTCTCTTAGGGCTGCCTCGACAGTTGCCATGTCATCCTTCAGGATACCGAGATCTTCGACTTGCACAGGGACGGTGGATGCCAGACCGCGCAACAGATAGTGGTTGGAATCGTATACGTCACCAACGGTGATCAGGTCTCCCGGGCGCCGCAACTCGTCGCCGGTTGAAATCAACGCGACCTTGAGTTTCCTGTAGACACTCACTTCTGCCTGTCCGGTTGAAGCAATGGCAGCAAGATCCTGTGGACGCAACTTTTGGCCAGCGGTCAGGATGGACGTGCCCTCTGCGACATCCTCTCCGGCTTTCCGGCAATTTGCACTCCGCTTCAAGCCCTGCGGCACTATGACAAATTCTTCTCCGTCCTGGCTGTGCGTTTCACAGTCTTCCTGCATCGCGACCGTATCTGCTCCAGGCGGCATGACAGCGCCGGTGAAAATCCGCGCAGCCGCCCAGGGGCCAAGCGTCTCGGCACTTGCGTGACCGGCTGCGATCCGTTGCTGAAGTCTGAAAAACCCACCGGATTCATCAAAATCTGCATGCCGGAAGGCATAGCCGTCAACGGCGGAGTTATCTGCAAGCGGGATGTTGCGTGAAGCGGTTATGTCTTCGGCAAGAATCCGTTCAAGTGCATCCTCCAGTCTGACAAATTCGATCCCTGCGATCGCCGAGAGCCTGCTATTCAGGATCGCCAGGGCTTCGTGGTGCCGCAACCTGTCCTTGTCGTGCAGAAAGCAGTCGTCAAGCAGGGGTTTGCCAGTCATTGCCTTGACCTTTTGAGACCCAGGTGGTGTTGAATGAAATCCGCGATTGCCGAAATGTCATCGAGGTCGAACACCGGCAAGCTTTCATCAGGCAGCTGGTGGTCGGCTGCGATGGCCAGTATATTCGGATCCTGAGGTGCCAGCGGTCCGCGGTCCAGCGTTTCTGTTCGTCGGGCCTCTATTTTTGGATGGTCTTCGCGCTTGTAGCCTTCAATCAGAATGAGATCGCAGGGTGCAAGGCGGGACAGAATATCCTTCAGAGTCGGTTCATCTTCATTCCTGAGCTCGTGCATGAGCGCCCAACGGCGCCCGGAAACCAGGGCGACTTCGCTCGCGCCTGCCTCTCTGTGGCGATAGCTGTCGGTGCCGGGTCTGTCGATATCGAAATTGTGGTGTGCGTGCTTGACGGTCGAGACTTTGAAGTTTCGGGCCGTGAATTCCGCAACAAGCCGGGTAACGAGCTGTGTCTTGCCGGAGTTCTTCCAGCCGGTGATGCCGAAGACGGGTGTTGTTGTCATGTGATGCGGGAGCTCAGGGTATCGCGAACGGTCGCCAGATCGTCGGGTTTGTTTGCATTGAAAAAAGGATCGAGGCCCGTTGCCGGATCAGGGTCGAAGGAAACTTCCACACTGTCATGCCGGTCGACGAATGCGAGAACCTTTCCGCTTTGACCGGTTTCAAGCCACGTGTGGAGATCGTTCTTGAGCGCGACCGGCCACAGGCCGAAGACGGGGTGAAGCTTGCTTGATGACGACGCCAGTGCGATCACCGGCTTGTCGGCAGGAACCGAGGAACACAAACGCTCCACCAGGTTCGTCGGGAAAAACGGTGTGTCACCTGCGATGGAAACCACGTGGCTGACATCGGGCCTTTGCGCCTTCGCATGCGTCAGTCCGGCAAGAACACCTGCGAGAGGCCCTGCGTAATCTCCGACCGGATCCGGGATGACCGGAAGGCGGAATTTTGCAAAGCGGTCCGGATCGCCGTTGGCGTTCAGGACGATTTCAGGTACTTGCGCAGAAAGTCTTGCCAGGATCATGTCGAGCATGGATTTGCCGCCAACATCCATCAGGCTCTTGTCACCGCCTCCCATGCGCCTGGACTGTCCGCCCGCCAGAATGCAGCCGAGAACCTTGTCGACAGTCAAGGCAGTGCGCTTCGCCATCATCGTGCAGTCATGCTCCCTTTGCGTTTCACATTGGTTGGCTCGTCTTCTGCCACCTCCGGGTCCATGTCAAACTCGATCCTCTCAGCCCCGGCAAGTGCAACGAAGCGCTTGCCGCGGGCGCGACCGATGAGTGTCAGTCCGGACTGGCGTGCAAGTTCAACGCCCCAGGCAGTGAAACCGGACCGTGAGACGAGTATTGGAATGCCCATCATCACCGTCTTGATGACCATCTCGGAAGTCAGCCGGCCGGTGGTATAAAACATCTTGTCGTTCGCCGGAACATTGTTCAGCACCATCCAGCCGGCGATCTTGTCGACCGCGTTGTGCCGCCCGACATCTTCCATGTAGACAAGTGGCCTGTCTTCCCGGCACAGCACGCATCCGTGGATCGCACCGGCTTCCAGGTAGAGCGACGGAGTCGTGTTGATGGATTTGGTGAGTGCGTAAAGCCAGGACGTCTTGAGAGTCGCTTCTTGTGGCAGCGTGACCGTATCGAAACCTTCCATGACATCGCCGAAGACAGTTCCCTGTGCGCATCCGGACGTGCGCACCTTCTTTTTGAGTTTCTCCTCGAAGTCGGTTTCCCGCTCGGTCCGCACGATGACAACGTCGATATCGTCGTCGTAATCAATGCCGGTAATGACATCGTCCTCGGCAAGCATGTTCTGGTTTTTCAGGTACCCGACGGCAAGCAGATCAGGATGATCGCCAATGGTCATCATCGTGACGACTTCCTGCGAATTCAGATAGAGCGTCAGAGGTTTTTCGGTAACAACCCTGGTATCAACCGTCTGGCCATTCTGGTCGATGCCGTTGACGGAGGTCGAAAGCCTCGGATCCAGCGGATTGGGTTTCAGCAGGTAAGGGCCTGACAATAGCGGGCGACTCCATATGTGTTTGTATTGCAAACACTATGGGACGGTAAAGGAGGAGGGCAAGGTCTTATAGGCTGAAAAATGCAGTGATCGGCTCAACGCTCATCGGCATTGTCGATGCGGTGAGCAACACGGGGATCGTGTTGATTGAGGAAAGAGCAGGACGTTGAGACCGGCTCCTTGAAGCATTGATCGCATGAACTGCTCGACTAGCCGAAGCACGCATTCTTCGTCAGGTGCTTGTCGGCACCCGGTCTTCAGATCATGAGCATGTCGTTCGTCAGCCTGCCTGCCTGAAGTTCAGTCGCAAAGTGGCTGAAGGCCAGATAGGCCTCGTCCCGCGTAACGTCGCCCGGATGATCCAGCAGCGGACGCAATACCGGATGATTGGACGCTGCGATGCCGTCGGTCAGGTCTCGGAAGAACATCAGTGAATTTGGAAACAGGCGAAAATCGACCGGCTCGTGGATGATGCCTTCAATATCATTCATACGCGGATCGTTCATGACACAGTAGACCGTCTCCAGTACCTGGCCGGTTTGGCCTTCCAGAACCTGAATGACGTGTTGATCCACCAGCAGAAGCGCCCCTGTAACACCGGCCTTGCGGTTGATCCGACGAATTCGAAGCAATGTTCGATCAATCTCGTCGGGAAGGGGCAAACGCATGTTGTCCCATTTGATTTTGCTGCGATAGCAGGCGCGGTAGAGCTCCATTGCATGTCCAATCTTTTTTGCCGATGGAACCAGCCTGCGCCTCAATTCCTCACATTTGCTTAAAATGTTAGTCAAACTCAAAGAAGAGCGCGGGAAATTACACCTTGGTCGCAAAGTTATGGGGAAAAGTGTGCTTCACAGATGTAATCTTGGTTAAAGAAAGCTTTGGAAAACTTCGTCCGCTAATCTTTATGTGGATAAGAGGGGTGCCGTTCTTCTGCAAGCTTGAAATCCAGTCCCGATTTTACGGCTGACCATTCATGCGCCAGAATCGAATAGACTGCGGTATCTCGCAATGACCCGTCTGACGTGCGTTGATGCGACCTCAGGACGCCATCCAGCTTGGCGCCCAGGCGTTCGATTGCCGCTCGGCTTTGCCTGTTCATGAAATGGGTTCGAAACTCAACCGCGATGCAGTCAAGTTCTTCAAACGCATGGGCCAGCAGTATGCGTTTGCATTCGGTGTTGACCGGCGTGCGCTGAACGGCTTTGCAGTACCAGGTTGAGCCGATTTCAACTCTCTTGTGAACGGGATCGACATTCATGTAAGTCGTCATTCCGACTGCCTTGCCGTCAGGCGTTAGTACCGAGAACGGCAGCATGGACCCGATATGCTGGAGGGTAAGTCGCCGGTCGATCTCCTCTCGTAAAAGGTCCGGCCTTGGCACTGATGTGTACCAGGCTTTCCAGAGATCTCCCTCGGCTGCCGCTTCCGCGAGGTCGTCGGCATGACAATGCGCGAGAGGTGCAAGCGTCACGTGCGTGCCGGTGAGGGTAATAGGGTGGGGCCAGCTCATGTCGATGCTCCAGGGTTTTCACGCGTGGTGGGTTCAGAAGGGACGCTCTTCACCTGTCCATTTGAAGAACTTGCCCGTATCAGCGAGTTCGAGTGATCGTGCAACGTTCAAGATTCCCACCGCAACCTCGCTGGGACAGTTGTCGGCAGCAGGCCCGCCCATTGATGTGCGCACCCAGCCAGGATCGATCAGGGCAACTGGAATACCGTCCGGCTCGAGGTCGGTCGCCAATCCTTGCATGACCTTGTTCACGGCCGCTTTTGAGGCGCGGTAGGCGAGCGTGTCCGGCTTTCGATATCCCATCCATGACATCTGGCTCGATATTGTCAGTATTCTGGCCGTGTCTGACCTGCGAAGGTGCGGTAGAAACGCTTGCGAGACTGCCAGCGGCGCAAGGGTGTTAACCTCAAGCGTTCTCAAAAATCCCTCGAAATCCATGTCGAGCGGGGTCTGTCGCTCAGGTGTGATGATACCCGCGTTGTTGATCAAAAGGTCGAGATGGTCGTCAAGCTTGCGCGCTGCCGCCTGCAACGCGGAATGGTCCGTCACGTCAAAAACAACGGGTACATAGTCCTTGTCGACACCCAGCTGTTCCGCGGATTGTCGAGCGGCACTCTCGGATCTGACCGAGCCATAGACCTTCCAGCCATCGGAAAGAGCTGCTCTGGCAAGTTCGAAACCGATCCCGCGATTGGTCGCGGTGATAAGGCATGTGGGCATATTGTTTCCTGAAGGTCTGAAGTCCGGATGCCGAAACTGGTGAGAATCTGACTGAAAAACATTATCTGTCGTGATCACGGGTGCAACCCGATTGAGTGTATTTTGTAGCATTTGCGCAGGTTGAAGGATATTTCGGGCGTGCGCGAACGCGTGCAGCATTTTGGCAGGTTGTTTTTGCTGCCAAGGAAATTAGATTTCCCTCGAAATAGTCGGCCCTGAGAGTTTGGGCCGGCGGCAACACAGGACGAGGCAATGAGCGACACAATAAAAAGCGCCGTCATCGAACAACTGCGGCAGATAAAGGGCCCGGATCTGGAAGGTGACATTGTTTCGCTCGGCCTTGTGTCGGACGTTTTTGTTTCCGACGGCCGCGTTGCATTTTCGATCACTGTTCCGGCCGCGCGGGCACAGGAACTGGAGCCTTTGCGACAGGCTGCCGAAAAGGTGGTCAAGGAAGTTKAGGGCGTGGAAAATGCGATGGTGGCACTCACGGCGGAACGCGCTCCTGGTGGTGACCGCAACACCCCTCCGAAGCCGAAGCCGGCGCCGCGTCAAACGCAACCTGGGCCCGACGAGCAGGCTGCTCCAAAACCTGGTGTACCGGGTATCAGGCACATCATTGCTGTAGCCTCGGGCAAGGGTGGCGTCGGCAAATCGACGACAACTGCAAATCTCGCACTCGGGATGGCATCAAACGGGCTGAAGGTCGGTGTTCTGGACGCAGACATTTACGGGCCGTCTGTTCCGCGGCTCTTCAACGTTTCCGGAAGACCGGAAACTGCCTCCGGGCGTGTTTTGAAACCGTTGGAAGGATACGGCATCAAGGTGATGTCGATGGGGTTCATGGTTGAAGAAGAAACGCCCATGATCTGGCGCGGGCCGATGGTTATATCCGCGCTGACACAGATGCTGCGCGAAGTTGCCTGGGGTGATCTCGATGTTCTCGTGGTCGACATGCCTCCGGGGACCGGCGATGCGCAGCTGACGATGGCACAACAGGTTCCTCTGGCAGGTGCCGTCATCGTTTCGACGCCGCAAGACCTCGCGCTGATAGATGCGCGCAAGGGCTTGAACATGTTCAAACGGGTTGATGTGCCGGTTCTCGGCATTGTCGAGAACATGAGCTACTTCCTTTGCCCTGACTGCGGCGGACGTCACGATATCTTCGGCCACGGAGGAGCACGCGCGGAAGCAGAACGGCTCAGTGTGCCGTTTTTGGGCGAGGTCCCGTTGACGATGAAGATCAGGGAAACATCTGATGCCGGAACACCCATTGTCGTGTCCGATCCGGAAGGGCCTATGGCTGCTATCTACAAGGACATCGCAAGCAAGGTCATGTCGACGATTGACAACCCGGCGACCGCGGCAGGAAGGGCAGCACCGCAGATCGTCTTTGATTGAGCCTTGAGAACTCAGTTGCGGTGGCCGGATCGATATCTGGCCACGCTCTGTCACCTGGTTGAGCTATTACTCTGTTTTCAGATCTGTTTTCGCCGGGACAGGTCAGGCCTTCATATTGACTGAGGCCGTTCCGGAAAAAGCATAAGTTTCTTGTTTTTACCTGCGTTGGTACCAGTTTCACGCGCGGATCACGCCTTGTCTGTAAATTACCTCTCGTTGAGTCTTCGTATAAATTCAATCCTATGTAGAGGGTGCGTCTCCGCGCATGGATTCCCGCCAGGCAGAGCAAAAGAGTGTTGAGGGAAAACCCTCTCTCGGCATGCTGATTGCGATTTCGACAATGAGCCCGTTGGCGATGCAGATTTATCTGCCGTCATTGGCCGGGATGATGGTTGTCTTTTCAGCGTCGTCAGGTGAAATCCAGCTTTCCATGTCAGCGTATTTTGTTGCGGTTGCGGTCTCGCAACTGTTTTGGGGGCCCTTGTCGGACCAGTTCGGGCGTCGTCCCGTCATCATCATTGGAATGTTTCTGTTCGTTGTTGGAAGTATCCTCTGCCTGATCGCCTCTACGATAGAAGCCTTGATTGCAGCACGCGTTCTTCAGGCCGCAGGCGGCTGCACGGGAATGGTGCTTGGTCGCGCGATCGTCAGAGATCTTTACGGGCCACGGCAATCAGCAAGCATGATCGGCTATGTGACGATGGGAATGGCGGTCATGCCGACCATAGCCCCCGCGATCGGCGGCATCCTGGACCAGTTCTACGGCTGGCAGGGCGGGTTCTTTCTCTTGCTGATAATTGGAATTGTCGTGCTGGTGGCAAGTGTTCTTTATTTGCCGGAAACCAACAAGACACGCACTGCCATCGGTCCGCGCCAGGTTCTTCGCTCATACCGGCTACTCATGAAAGAGCCGCTATACTGGAGCTACACACTTACGGCAGCATTTTCCGCACTGACCTATTTCGCCTATCTTGGCGGCGCCCCGTTCATCGCAGCGCAACTCCTCTCGCTGAGCGCTGCCGAAATGGGCTTCTATTTCATGTTCGTCGCGCTCGGATACATCGTCGGGAACTATATCTCCGGCAGGTTTGCCGAGCGGATCGGGCTCTATCCAATGATCCTGGCAGGCACTCTTATCGCGGCGCTATCGGTCGCGCTTATCGCCGGGTTCGCCTCATGCGGAATAGTATCCGCTGCCAGCTTGTTCCTGCCCATGTTCGTTCTTGGTCTAGGCAACGGCGTCTGCTTGCCGAGCGCGATTTCCGGCGCTGTCAATGTTCGGCCCGAACTTGCAGGTGCGGCTTCTGGACTGGTTGCCTCCATGCAGGTCGGCATGGGGGCGATTGCGGGTTCGCTGGTCGCCTGGTTGTTTGCCGACAGTTTTCTGGCAGGTTCGCCCTGGAGCATGATTGGGTTATGGCGATGGGAATCGTCATAAGTCTGCTGGCTGCACTATCCATCAAACGCGCAGCCACAATGCGAGAAATGATACCTGCAGAGTAAGACTGCGCTTTCAGGGATCGGGGCGGAAAAACCTGTGTGCTAGCCGCCGGTGACGCTCATGTGACGTGAAACGGCAGGTTGTCTGGAATTCCTGTCAATCACGAAATCATGCCCCTTCGGTTTGCGACCGATGGCCTCGTCGATGGCATTGTTCAGAAGATCGTTGCCCTCAGAAGCACGCAGCGGTTCGCGAAGGTCTGCCATGTCGTCCTGACCCAGGCACATATAAAGTTGGCCGGTGCATGTGATGCGGACACGATTGCAACTTTCACAAAAATTATGTGTCAAGGGCGTGATAAAGCCCAACCGGCCGCCTGTTTCCCCGATCGTGACATATCGCGCCGGACCTCCTGTCTTGTACGGGATCTCCGTGAGCGTGAATTGTTCGGAGAGTCCTGCCCTCACAGAGGACAATGGGAGATACTGATCTGTGCGGTCGCCATCGATTTCTCCAAGCGGCATGGTTTCAATAAGGGTCAGGTCATGTCCCTGTTCATGGCACCATTGGAGCATCGGGACGATCTCGTGTTCATTCACGTCCTTGAGCGCAACCATGTTGATCTTGATCTTCAGCCCGGCATCGGTAGCGGCACGAATGCCGTCCATGACCTTGCCAAGATTGCCCCAACGGGTGACGGCCTTGAATTTTTGAGCATCAAGCGTGTCGATGGATACATTGATCCGCCGGATACCGCATTCATAAAGTTCATTCGCATATCGGGCGAGCTGCGAGCCGTTCGTCGTAATGGTCAATTCTTCGAGAGCGCCACTCTCAAGATGTCGCCCGAGGCTCCGGATCAGGCTCATGATGTTCTTGCGCACCAATGGCTCGCCGCCGGTCAGCCGGAGTTTACGGACACCTTTTTCGATAAAAGCAGTGCAGAGACGGTCCAGCTCTTCAAGACTGAGAACCTCCCGCTTCGGGAGAAACGTCATGTCTTCCGCCATGCAGTAAACACAGCGAAAATCACAGCGGTCCGTAACGGATACACGCAGATATGTAACGGCACGGCCGAAGGGATCGATCATCGGTGATGGTAGACCTGCAGCGTCCGAACCTTCTGAAGGAATAACAATCTTACCGTCTGTCACGCTCTGCTCTCCCACGACTTCTTCGTTGTTGACCACATCATATGGCGCGACCGGAAACAATATCAATTTGTTCCGGTCAATCGTTATCTGCATTTAGCCAACAGGTAAACTTGGCAGTGTATTTTTGTCAATCCGGCCGAAATTGTCCTTTAGTCCCGATTGGCGTCAAGAACAGCGCGAATGTCAGCGAGATCAGGAACGAGAGCACGGATCTTGTCTTCGGGGTATCGCGCGCGAAAGGCCTCGATGTCGGGGTCAATCGATTTGATTGCCTCGTCCCTGAACCGGCGGCCCGCATCCGTCAGCCAGACAGTTTTGCTCCGGCCGTCCTCGGGGTTCGGACGAATTTCCACAAAGCCGTGTTCCGCCAGCCCGTTCAGGGTGTGGGTCATAGTTGTTTTGGGTACCTGGAACGCTCTGGCAATGGCAAGCGGCGTTTGCCCGTCTCTGACCCGGATCAGGTGGTTGATAACGCTGAAGTGGGGCAAGGTCAGCCCCTTCGGCAGTCGTGCTTCGAGCGCAGTACGGCTCAACTGCGCTATGATGCCGATTTCATTGAAGAAGCTGAAGAACAGGGTTCGTGTTTCGTTATTCATTCATGATCCGTGTCGCAAGTGGCCACCGGGGAGTAGGGGGCGTCTCTGGGCCGTATCCCAATCTACCCAGCATCTGAACAGTTTCTCCGGGATTGGCAAGTAACTCGTGCGCCCGGTGGTAGTGCGGTTCCATTTCATCAAACTCCTGCAGGGCTTGACTGACCGGATGCAGGGCCAGGCCAAGCCGCGTCGTTTCCAGATTCAATCGAAGCCAGCGCCGTCCTGCGTCAATCTGATCTTGCCGGTTGTTTTCTGCTGTTGTCAGCGCAATGTAGGCCGGTGTGGCCGACAGCATTTCCCGGTAGAGCTTTATCCCTTCCTGGAAACCGGTTGTCCTGGGGTCCAACTGGTTTTCACGGGTCAGGATCCCTGCGAGCATGAGGCTTTCCAAAAAGGGTCCTCCCAGGTCGATGCCGTCGGGATCGGCGTTGATTTCGGTTTTGCCGAAGCGCATCAGGTCAACGCTTTCCTTCAGCGTGCGATGGGTGTGCATTTCTGTCAGCCATGCCTCCCAGGTGAGTGCTCTTATGCGGTCCACTTCCTTATCTTCGGTGAATACCGTGCCATATCCCCCGAGCGCGATTGCCATGTCCTTTGGAACCGGTTTGTCCAGAAACGGTTCCTTGCAGGACCGACGAGCAAGAATGTGGTCAGCCAGTGGATCCACATCACCACCCTCTGCCAACTGAACTCTTGCAACCGCGTCATCTGGGATTTCCGGAAACAACTCAATTTTGGCAGTTTTGTTTCGCAGGGTGGCGGCAATCGACATCAATTCGAGAAAACAGCCGAGACCGATAAAGATCTGTCGGTGATACGGATCGGTATGGGGAAGGTCACGCGTCTCGTCCCGATAGAGTGCGAACTGGTTGTCCTTTTCCAGATCGATCAGCCACGGTTGCCTGTTATGGGGATTGGGGGCAAGGAGCGCGTAGGAGAGCGCGAAAGCCGGGGGTCTTCGTAGTCCCCTGCAGCATTCCACGGGGCGAGCGCCTTGGATGGCGTTCTGGTCATCGCAAAAGCTCCAGCCGCTGCGCCTGTTGCCACGATTAGTCCGCCACCAAGAAGTGCCAGGGTTTTTCTGCGGGAAAGTGTCATTGAAGGCTCCATTAGTTCGATTTCGTACAAAATAATACGACGTCGAACTAAAAGCAATTCCTGCCTTGAGATTTTAAATTAGCGGAGCGCTTGAAATAACACTAAAAGGTGTTATGTATCGTGACACCAAAAGGTGTTGTAAGGAGATTTCGATGAAAATTGGCAAAATGTTCCAGGCAATTGCGGCCGTGATCGTACTGGGATCAACAGCGACAGAAGTGGTTGCTTCAGAAATCAGGTTGTCGATTCAACAGGCGCTTTCCTGGGAAACAACTGTTGAGGGTGTGGCCTTCGCCCCATTGAAAGGTAATCGGTTCAAAGAAAGTTACATGGCGATGGTGCGTTTGCCGGCAGGTCTTGCAAGTCCGGTTCACATGAAAAGCGCAGGGATGTATGGCCTGGTCGTTTCCGGACAAATGGTCCACTTGTCCGGAAACGCCTTGGATGGTGCAGAAACAGTTCTGAGGGCCGGCGACTATTATGAGATACCGGCGGGAGTGGCACATGTGAGCAAATGTGTCTCAGCGGTGGAATGTGTGACTTTTCTCTACCAGGACGGCCCCTTTGATTTTCTGCCGATCGTTGAGGGGCACAAATGAAAACCGGTCCTCAAGAGGTTTTCCGTGCGTTGTCGGACCCGACCAGACGTCAGATTCTCTTGTTTCTGGCACAGGAGGATCTTGCGATTTCCGATATCGCCGAACGCTTTGATATCACCCGGACAGCGATCAACAAGCACTTGGCCATCCTTGAGGAAGGAGGGCTCATCAATAGCGAGGTAAGCGGACGGGAGCGTCGAAAGAGCCTGGCGCCCAATCCACTGAAGTCGGCATTTGAGTGGCTTGGGCATTTTGAACAATTCTGGGATATCAGGCTTGCCGATCTGCAGCGTGAGATTGCCAGGGACATGAAAGAAAAGAAGGAAACGGGAAAATGAGTACAACAACGATCACAAAGACCATTTTTCTTGAAGCGCCTCGCTCGGTCGTGTGGACGTTCCTGACCGAGAAGGAAAAGCTGGCTCGCTGGTTTCATCCGGCAGAACACGATCTCAAGGAGGGAGCCGACTACACGCTGCTTGACCATCACGGCGACATGTCCCGCATCTGTTGGGGCAAGGTGCTGGAAATGCGCCCTTACGACAGCCTGGTTTATACGTTCACAGTAAAACCCTTGAAGGGCGCCATGACCACCGTGCGATGGACGCTCGAAGACGCCGCGGGAGGAACCCGATTGACGCTTTCGCATGAAGGCATTGAACAGGCCGCCGGAGAAGCGGCATTCATGATGCTTAGCGCGCTGGATGCGGGTTGGGACGTACACTTCGGCAAGTTTCGCGAGGAAGCCAAGGTACCTGTGTCCGCATAGACCGGTTGCCCGAAAACGGAAACCGGTGCCACTGGCACCGGTTGTTTTGCTGATCCATCCGCTGGCTCCGGCGTATTCCTTTGTGGCACAACATTTTGAGGCAGCATGACAACACTGGTTTGGTTCCGGCAGGACCTGAGGACAACAGACAATCCAGCGCTGTTTGCAGCCGTGGAAAGTGGATCTGTGTTGCCCGTCTACATCCACGAGGATCCGCAACAGACAGGCGACAGCCATCCCATGGGCGGAGCGAGCAAGTGGTGGCTCCATCAAAGCCTTTCAGCCTTGAAACAAAAGCTGCCCGGCCTTGTGTTTCTGAAAGGAGACGCGCGCCACCTGATCCCGAAACTTGCCAGGGACGCTGCTGTGTCGAACGTTTTCTGGAACAGGCGCTACGAACCGCACGCAATAGAGCGGGATACGGAAATCAAGACCGTCTTGAAGGAAGAGGGGTTCAATGGAAAAAGCTTCAAGGCAGCTCTGCTCTTCGAACCCTGGGAACTGAAAACCAGGACGGGCGGACCGTTCAAGGTTTATTCTCCGTTCTGGAAGACAGCGCAGAATTTGGAAGTACCTGATGCGTTGCCAGCGCCAGAGGAGATCAGGTTTGTGGAATGTCCGCTGAGCGGCCGGTTGGAAGATTTTGACCTGCTGCCGTCCAGTCCCGACTGGGCGGCCGGTTGGGAGGATATCTGGAATCCGGGTGAAGACGGGGCCTTGAAGCGTCTGAACTCATTTTTGACAACAGGTTTGCCCGGGTATGGCGAACTGAGAAATCGCCCCGACCTGCCGAACGTATCGCGATTGTCACCTCATCTTCATTTCGGCGAGGTGTCGCCGCGCCAGATCTGGCACGAAACGCGAAAGCGGATGCATTCAAATTCTGAAACCGGCAACGACGGCCATAAATTCCTGTCCGAAATCGCCTGGAGAGAGTTTGCGCATCATCTGCTCTATCATTTTCCCGACTTGCCGAGTTCGAACTGGCGATCGACATTTGATGCCTATCCCTGGCGCGAGGGGGCCGATGACCTGAAGCTCTGGCAACGGGGTGAAACGGGTTATCCGATTGTTGATGCCGGCATGCGGGAGCTTTGGCAGACCGGGTACATGCACAACAGGGTGCGCATGATCGTGGCGAGCTTCCTGGTAAAGCACTTGCGTATCCACTGGCATCATGGCGAGGCCTGGTTTCGAGACACTCTTTTGGATGCCGACCTCGCCAACAACTCTGCAAGCTGGCAATGGGTGACCGGGTCCGGAGCAGACGCGGCACCTTATTTCCGTATTTTCAATCCGATCACGCAAGCACGGAAATTCGATCCCGAAGGACAATACGTCAGACGATGGATACCGGCACTGAAGGATCTTGAAGCCCCCCATCTGTTTGAACCCTTCAACGCGCCGCAAGCTGCACTGGAGCGGGCAGGGGTCGTTCTTGGGATGACCTATCCGTTGCCGATCGTCGATCATGCTGCTGCTAGGCAGGCCGCGCTCGACGGCTATGCGAGCGTGAAAGCGGCGGGGCAAAACGCCGCTTGACGGGCAAATCAGAAAACGTATCGTCGCCGACATGCAACGACCAACAAACACCCGGACGGGACCTTGATGACCGAAGAGAGCACTCCCTGGCCAACAGAATTGCGTGTCTCCAATGACAGGAAATCCCTGTCGATCGCCTTTGACAATGGCGAGCGGCATGAACTGTCTGCGGAATATCTGAGGGTTTGCTCACCGTCTGCAGAGGTCAAGGGACACGCACCCTCTCAAAAGAAGACAATTCCGGGCAAGAGGAATGTTGAAATCATGAAAGTGGAGCCCGTGGGAAACTATGCGGTCCGCATTCATTTTGACGACATGCACAATTCCGGCATTTTTTCCTGGCGGTACTTTCTGGAGTTGGGTCAACAACGGGAAAAACACTGGGGTGTCTACCTTGAGGAGTTAAGTCAAAAAGGCTTGAGCCGCGACACCTAGGCAACAGGGTTTCTGGAAATCATCTGCCAGAATCAGTTATCATCAACGTAGGTTCGACCCACGCCTTCTCCCTCCAAACGGAGCAGCAGCTGACCTGCAGGGTTCTTGATGTTGGAACTGCCTGATCGTGCGTTCGCATAAGGAGGGACTGCGAGTTTCGCACGTGGCTCAGGAGGTCGCAAATGCATCTGTCAGCTCCAATTTCCGTTTGAAACGCAAGGCAAGACTTCTTGCCCGCCGCGAAAATATTGCGCTTAACCGGGCTCTGGATCGTATTGCCTCAACCGAGGGGTTCCAAAGTTGGGGGCAATTGGCGAGTTTCCATCATCGGTCACGCCCGGAGGCTGCGATTTTCTCCAGCCTCAAGCCAGGCGAAATGCTGCTTCTGGCTGCCAGACCGGGCCAGGGCAAAACGGTTCTGGGACTTCAGTTGCTTTCACAAGCGACCGCGCAAGGCTTCAATTCGGTTTTTTTGTCTTCAGAGTTTTCCGATGACGATGTCCAGGAGACCCTGGTGCAGACCGGTATCGGCCGACAACGTAGTACTGAGATTGAAATCGAGCTATCGGACACCTTGTGCGCCGATATGATCATTAAACGCCTGTCGGGAACACCGGAAGGATCGATTGCAGTCGTCGATTATCTACAGGTCCTTGATCAGCGTCGGGTAGCGCCAGAGCTTCCGGACCAGCTTGCAGCCCTGAGAAAACTTGCGGACACCAGCCGTGTCCGGCTGGTATTTTTGTCGCAGATCCACCGGTCTTATGATCCGTCGAAAAAGTCCTTGCCGGACGTGTCGGACATTCGTTTGCCGAATCCGGTCGATCTTTCCGTCTTCGACAAGGGTTGCTTCTTGCACAACGGTGAAATGACCCTTTGCTCACTTTGAGCAAGGTGACAGGTAGCGAAACGACTGCTGCGGAAGCGGATGGTCCGGTCAGTGCAACGCCGTTCGTGGGGAACGATTGGCGTCACGACGAGGATTTCAAAAACGCCTTGAGTTCAGCGTTTTCTTCTTCCAGCGCCCGAATGCGGTTGCGCATAACGTTCAGGTCAGGGGCAAGTTCGGCAAGCGTGAAGCGCTGTGGAATATGTTGCGGACAATTCCAGTCAAAAGCTTCAACTGTGAGCAAAATGACGCGCTCGGGAAGGCCCCTGTACCCCTTTTGAGTTACACAGGCGGCAAGTGTTTCGTTTCCGGTAATCGTTTTCTGCTGAGCTTGGGCCCAGATTTTCAATCGGGCGCGGTTCGGGTAGTCCATCAGGATAATCGAAACGCGACTGTCCGAACCCAGGTTGCCGTGACTGATATATTGCCGGTTTCCGCGAAAATCCGCATAGGCGAGGGTCTTGTCGTCAAGTACTTTCAAAAAGCCGACAGGTCCGCCTCTGAATTGAACATAGGGCCATCCGCTCTCAGAAACTGTCGCCTGATAAAAGCCGTCCCGAGCCCGGATGAACTGCGTCTCGGCCTCGGTCAATCTGTCACCGCGATCGGCCGTCTCATCATCGAGCGCCGCATAACTTACGCGCGAACCTTGTTCGCTTTGTCTTTCCCTGACACCCTTGGTGAAGGCGATTTCAGTGAATGCACGGGTCATCGCACGCGTTCCTTTTGAAGCGGGTTGCCACTCTCGTTTTTTAAAGCCCAAGCTCACTGAGCCCGGGATGGTCAACGGGACGCGGGCCAATTGGCCAGTAAAATTTACGCTCACTCCCGGAGATTGCCAGGTCATTGATGCTTGCATGGCGCCGGTGCATCAGGCCGTTTGCGGCGAATTCCCAGTTTTCGTTGCCATAGGAGCGAAACCAGTTCTTGTCGCTATCATGCCATTCATATGCAAAACGAACCGCGATTCTGGTGTCCTCAAAGGCCCAGAGTTCTTTTATCAGGCGGTACTCGTACTCATTTTGCCACTTGCGCGTCAGGAATTCGATGACTTCGAGCCGACCGACCGGAAACTCGGCGCGGTTTCTCCAGATGGTATCGGGTGTGTAGGCCTGGGCGACCTTTGTGGGATTCTGGCCGTTCCAGCCATCTTCGGCTGCGCGTACCTTCTGAATTGCCGTGTCGCGTGTGAAAGGTGGCAAGGGAGGTCTTTGTTCGGTCATTGGTTCAATTCCATGGCTAGGATTTGCGGTGAAGGCGCAGGCGTCGACGCCTTCATATGCTGGGTCTCAGCGGGATCAGCGCTCAAGGCAGCTATCACCAGCAGTGCCGCGGTCGTTGCGGCACCCACGACATAAAAACCACTCGGAAATGCGGGTCTAAGTGTGAACATGCAAACCTTCCTCCGGTGAAAAGTTCCATTATGTACTGATCTGTACACTCATTATATGTACCGATCAGTTCATTAAGTCAAGTGAAGTTTGATTGATCGCCAGGTCGTTCACACGATGCCAACTGCGCGTTGCCTTATGAATTGCGTCTCTTGTGGCTTGAACGAGCACTCGTATTGAACTATGTACAAACCAGTACAGAAAGGATCGTGATGCGCCCTAGCAAACGCGACGAACTGGTCAGAAAAGCCCTGCCGATATTTTATCGGGAAGGATTTCATGCCACGGGCATGGACGCGCTGGTGGCCGAGACAGGCATCTCCAAAACTACAATGTTCAAGCACTTCCGCACGAAAGATGAGCTGATACTGGCAGTGCTTCGATACCGTGACGAAACGTTCCGGAACTGGTTTTTCCGCAAGCTTGACGATAAAGCCTTGCCGCCGAAAGATCGCCTCGCAGCCATATTTGACATTCTGGAGGAATGGTTCGAGGAACCGGCGTTCAAGGGCTGCATGTTCATCAAGGCATCAAGTGAGTTTCAGGATCCTGATCATCCGGCATATGCACAGTCAGCCGAGCACAAGAGATTGTTGCAAACGGCATTCAGATCAATTTGTGCGGACGCTGGTGCGCACGATCCAGAACTGCTTGCCAGACAACTGCTGATCCTGAAGGAAGGCGCGATCGTTGCAGCGCACATGGGGTTTGATCCTGAACCCGCGGCGATTGCCAAAGCAACAGCTGAACAGCTGATCGCCAATCAGATCGATGTGTGATTTGGAACAACAAAGCGAACCAAGCCGTTGGATGGTCCCTGGAACAAAAAAAGAAAAAGACCGGATCAATTGACCCGGTCTTTTTAGAAGCGAGGAGGAGTTCTGCTCAGCGCTTGACGACGATCTTGGCGCCGACAGTGACACTCTTGTAAAGGTGAATGACGTCTTCGTTTGCCATCCGAATACATCCGGAAGACACTTCCGAGCCAATCGTCCATGGTTCGGTCGTACCGTGAATGCGGTAGAGGGTCGAACCGATATAGAGTGCACGTGCGCCCATCGGATTGTTCGGGCCACCAGGCATGTAGCTCGGCAAGATGCGGCCTTTCCTGCGTTCACGTGCGCGCATCTGCGCCGGCGGTGTCCAGCTCGGCCATTCGGCCTTGCGAGTTACGCGGTGCGTTCCGGCCCACTGGAAGCCTGTCTTGCCGACACCCACACCGTATTTCATTGCCTTGCCGTTCGGCAGGACGTGATAAAGGCGGCGTTCCGAAGTATCGATAACAATGGTGCCCGGCGTATAGGGACCCTTGAAGCTGACTTTCTTGCGCCGTACCGGCGACTTGCCACCTGGATGATACTTGGGAGTCACCCAGGTATTGGTACTGTGGTCGAAATATCCGGCTCGCGCCGAAACTTCGGCCGGTAGCAGGAACGATCCTGCCAGAATTACAATCATCGCATAAAAATAGGTCTTCATTTCTATCCCCCTTCAGCGCCTGCCCAATTCAAGGCGCGCTACACATCGAAGGTTACGTTAGGAAAATCTCCTTGCTGCACTGTTAACAATCATGGCCTAAAAATGATTGGAAGGGAATCTCACGTTGATGTGAGCGGATTGGACTTCGATCAATTGTGCCGCATTTGCAACGCAAATAGCAACTTAAGGGATTTTGAAAATTTTTTTCAATTAAAGATTGTAGAAATAACGCCGTTTTTGGAAAAGACTATCCCGTATTCGTGAATTTCTGGAACAGCCGACGGTGGGGTCGAAGAATCAAAAGACGATTCAGGCCTGGGAATCAGGTGTTGAAGCGCAAGTGTATGCGTGCTCAGTGACCGCCACACGCCGCCTTGACCCTGTCGAATTCATGGCCATTCAGATCGCTTTCCTGGATCATGAAATCGAACTCACCGCCATCACGGATGCTCATTTCCGCACCCCAGTCGTTGAACAACTGCAGCAACAACTGCTCGGCGCTGTCATGCGGCAGGTTGAATTGCACCGAAGACAGGTGTCCGAACATCTGATGGTAACAGTTGCCGGAGCGGGCCGCAGGAAACTCCGGGCACTTGATGCCGTTTTCGTCTTTCAAAAAAACGGGGTGTCTGTCTGAGGCAGCGGTATAGACCGCTTCGGGAACGAGTTTTGACAGGTTCGGACTTCCACCGGTTTCGGTGACCAGTCTGTGCAGGGCTCGCTCTATGTCAGCCTTCAGATAGGCGCTGTAGCGTTTGTCGGCGGCTTGTTCCAGAAAGTCGTTCAGATCTTCAATGAACGCATTGACCATTCGCTGTTCGAACTTGCTTTCCTTTAGCGTCTCGGCTTGCATCTGCCAGTCTTCGAAACAGGTTTCAAAACCGGTTTCTTCCAGTTTTGCTCCGTGCCGGTTACGCAGAATTCGGCAAATGAGTGACATTCCCCTTGGTGCAAAGGGAAAGCCCGTTTCGGAATGCGGCCTCAGGACGAGCGGCTTGCCCTCGGCACGCTCCTCTTCTGTTCTGGGCTGAAACAGATGAAATTCGCAAATGTCGGTATTGTCCGTTTCCATTGTGGCGAAGGCCGATGTCAGCTGTGCCGCAAGATGGTGTTTGTGAGCCGAATCATAACCCTCTGGTGAGGCAAACGGCAGAGCTGCGCTCTCCGGCATGGTTTCGACTTTCGCAAAATTAAGCGGCCATTCCGGGAAGACCCTCGTCTTCTCATCGCCAGGAAGACCGAAAAGCAGGTCGTAATGATAGTTGCCGTCCTTGATGGGTGGCAGGTTTTTCGGGAAGGCTGTCGCAGTGCCGGTGTACTCTGCATCATACAGAACTTGCATGTCGTTTTGGGGGGCAACATCCAGTTCAGCCCATGTGAGACTTTCATCGAACCGGCCAAAAAAGAGCAGCAATCCCGTTTCTGGAATACCTTCCGGGCGCCAGGGAAGGTCTGCAAGATCTATCTGAGCAAGAAAATGCAGTGGCAGGCCGGCCTTCACGTGACCGGTGGCTCCGGGCGCCTTCGGCCACGGGACATTTTTGGGAAGACTCGGTAAACCACCAACCTTGCTGCGACCGTGTTTCTCGCGATGCGGCGGGTAAGGACGAAAGGCATAAACCGCGTTGCGGGCAAAATGCTCCCGCAGGTTGTCAAAGGACGCATCCGGGTCGTTTTCTGAAACAGATGTCAACTCCGGAACATTATTTTTTGGACGGCAGAGGAAGGCTCCTCGCGTGCGACTGTGACCCTGGATTGCTCTTTCGTCAGGACCTGCTGAACACGTTCGTCGTTGATATCGTGAGGCTCCGCGTGCTGCTCCCGGTTGGACTTGGTTGGAAGCACGGAAGCAGTCGCTTCAAAGATCTGCCGGAACAGTGGCCAGAGCACCATACAGGCAACGCTTCCCAGAATCGCGACCAGAAACAGAAAATGCAGACCAGAAAAGCCGAGCTTCTGACTACCATACGCAAGAATGACAAGAACCAGCAGGTATAGCGCGAATTTTACCATGTAAACATCTATGATGTTGAGATTTCACTCACATTTGTTGCCTGCATGGAATAAAGATCCGGTAAAGTTTTTAAGACAAATACAAACTGGTGGGCACAAAAAAAGGCAGCCGAAGCTGCCTTTATCTTTGTTGCACCGGCTGATTAGCTGAGGTGCAGTTCCTTGAAGAAGTCGTTGCCCTTGTCATCAACAACGATGAAAGCCGGAAAATCCACGACCTCGATTCTCCAGATGGCTTCCATGCCGAGCTCTTCGAATTCGACCACTTCGACCTTCTTGATACAGTCCTGTGCAAGGCGGGCGGCGGGACCACCGATGGAGCCGAGATAAAATCCGCCATGAGCCTGACAGGCACGGCGGACTTGCGCAGAGCGATTACCCTTTGCCAGCATCACCATGGAACCGCCTGCCGCCTGAAACTGGTCGACATAGGCATCCATCCTTCCCGCGGTGGTCGGCCCGAAGGATCCAGACGGCATGCCTTCTGGAGTTTTTGCCGGCCCTGCGTAGTAAATCGGATGGTTCTTGAAATAGTCGGGGAGCGGCTCCCCGCTCTCGAGTCGGTCGCGCAACTTGGAATGCGCCAGATCCCGGGCAACGATCAGCGGACCTGTCAGCGACAATCGGGTTTTGATCGGATGTCTGGTCAATTCACCCAGAATTTCTGACATTGGCCGCGTTAGGTCGACATTCACAACGTTGTCGGAAAGGGAATCGTCGGTGACTTCCGGCAGATATTTCTCCGGATGCATCTCCAGTTGTTCAAGAAAAATCCCGTCTCTTGTTATCTTCCCGACCGCCTGACGGTCGGCAGAGCACGAAACCGCAAGACCGATCGGCAGCGACGCACCGTGGCGGGGAAGGCGGATGACGCGAACATCGTGGCAGAAGTACTTGCCGCCGAACTGGGCTCCGACACCCGTTGCCTGGGTCAGCTTGTGGATTTCTTCTTCCATCGCCAGGTCCCGGAAGGCATGGCCGCTTTCAGACCCTTCCGTCGGCAGGCCGTCCAGATATCTTGCCGATGCAAGTTTTGCGGTTTTCAGGTTCATTTCCGCCGATGTGCCACCGATAACGATCGCCAGGTGGTACGGCGGACAGGCGGCAGTTCCAAGCGTCAGGATTTTCTCTTTCAGGAATTCTATCATCCTGTCATGAGTGAGCAGCGACGGTGTTCCCTGAAACAAAAATGTCTTGTTCGCCGAGCCACCGCCCTTTGCCATGAATAGGAACTTGTAGGCATCATCACCGTCTGCGTAGAGCTCGATCTGCGCCGGCATGTTGCTCTTGGTGTTCGTTTCCTCAAACATGGAGAGAGGTGCGAGCTGCGAATACCGCAGGTTCTTTTTGAAGTAGGCGTCACGCGAACCTTCACCGAGCGCGGCTTCATCGGAGCCGTCGGTCCAGACCCTTCGCCCTTTTTTGCCCATTATGATCGCCGTGCCGGTATCCTGGCACATCGGCAAGACGCCGTGTGAGGCGATGTTGGCGTTCTTCAGTAGGTCAAAGGCCACGAACTTGTCGTTGGCAGTTGCTTCCGGATCATCGAGGATCTTCTGGAGCTGCTCCAGATGTCCCGGCCGCAGATAATGGTTGATGTCCTTGAAAGCTTCTTCAGCCAGCAGCCTCAGCCCCTCCGCGGCCACCATCAAGACCTCTTCCCCCTGAAACTCCGTGGTACTGACGTGATCAGAAGACAGCTTGCGGTATGGTGTCTTGTCTTCGCCATGCGGAAAAAGGGCGCTATGCAGGTATTCCGGGGGCGTGAGGGAAGCGTTCATGAGGCGGTTTTCCTGATCTGGCTGTTTCAGCGGGGTGCTTGCTGAAAGTGCTGGAACTTGGTTGCCATTCTCATACGGCAAAAAGGCCGGGGACGCCAAGTCCCGCGGCCTGCTCAATTGGTTGCATCCTGACCGGGACGGGCTATCGGGTGGCAGTCAGGTCTATGGTCACCGTAACGGTATCTCCGATCGTATCGGTTCCAACGCCGGCTCCGAGTATGTAGTCAAGCCTGTTGAGCTTGGCGGTTCCCTTCGCATTTGCCGTGTCGCCGTCAATATCCAGCGTGAAATCCAGTTGCACGGGATGTGAAACGCCTTTGATGGTCAGCGTTCCGTTGGCCTGATAGCTGTTGCCTTCGACAAGGGACGCTCCGTCTGCCAGGAACTCGGCGACCGGAAAGCCGGCAACGTTGAACCAGTCTTCCGCCGGCATTGTCGTGTCGAACTGAGGATTGCCCGTGGCAGCACTTGCAGGTTTGATTTGTGCTGAAATTTTCGCAGATTCCGGCGAGTTGACATCAAAATCGATGCTGGCATCCCAGGATGCAAAGGTTCCCGTCAGTGCCCCGGAGCCCTGCTGGACTTCGAAGCCGAGTTTGCTTTGCGCTGGATCGACGGTCCAGGTTTCGCTGAATGCGGGCGTCGTGATGCATAGGGCAGCAGAGAGTGAAAGAGAATAGGCGATATTTTTCATGATCATGAAACGATACTCTGATGTTGAGAATTAAGAGTCACCTTTGGCTGGGGCAGTCGATACCATGCGCTTAAGTGTATCGTCCCGGGCGATGAAATGATGTTTGAGTGCCGCAGCAACATGAACCACGACAAGCGCTATGAGCAGGAACGCGCCATACTTGTGCAGAATTTTGAAGAAAGCCTCTGCCTGTTCCTTTGTCCCGAGCGCATCCGGCACAGGAAGATGGGGAACCGGCTGAACGTTGAAGAGAACCGTCGGAATGCCCCATGGTGACGCAGAGGCCATGAACCAACCGGTAATGGGCATCGCGAAGATAAGCGCGTAGAGCCCGGCATGTCCCAGATGGGCGGCAAGTTTCTCAAGCGGGTGCATGCCTTCCGGCAATTTTGGCGAGGGGTTCACCAGTCTCCAGCCCAGGCGAAACACCGCAAGGGTCAGCACCACGAAACCGACCGATTTGTGCAGTTGATACAACTGGAAGGTTTCCGGGGCCGTGGGTGGCAGCGTTGTCATGTAGAGACCGAAGGCAAGCATGCCGACAATCAGGACTGCCATTGTCCAATGGAACGCGATTGCTATGCGTCCATAGCCTGACGAGGTGTTGCGCAGCACGGTCCTCTCCTTTGGAAGAGAGGCCGGTCGAACCGGCCTCCACAAGACTGAATCAGTTGGTCGCGTCCGCCTTCAGCGTTTCGGCATGGAACGTAACGGTCACCTCATCTCCCACATAGGGCACAAACATGTCCATGCCGAAATCGGAGCGCTTGAGGACTGTCGACACTGCAAATCCGGCAGCCGCCTTTTTGGCCATGGGATGCTCGCCCATAGCGGTAACGTCGACCGTAAGGGTAACTGGCTTGGTTACGCCTTTCAGCGTGAGGTCCCCGATCACTTCAAGTTGGTTTTCGCCGGTCTGCTCAACTTTGGTGCTCTTGAAGGCTGCCTGCGGATACTTTGCGGCGTCGAAGAAGTCCGGGCTCTTCAGGTGAGTGTCACGATCCGCCCAGAACGTGTCGAGGCTGTCGATATTGACTGTGAATTCAACGGTGGAATTGGCGGGTGTGTCCTGATCGATCAGCAATTTGCCATCCCAGTCGCCAAAACGGCCGTCCGTGGTGGAATAGCCGAGATGATTGTAGGTGAAGGACAGGTTGGCGTGAGACTTGTCGAATTCATATGCGACGGGCTCGGCCAATGCCGGGGCTGCAAGCAGGGAAAGCGCCAGTGCGGAAGTTGCTAGACGGATCATGAGAAAGCCTTGTTTCGTGTGGTCAAAAAGCGTTCGCTCATGAACGCTGCAGGCTGGAAGATAGGTACGAAATCCCGCTGTGCAATTTGACTGACCGTTCGGTGTGACTGAACAATGTTCAGGTGGCATATCCGGTTGACATTGACAGTGCGGTATTTCGGCACCGAAGTGGAATCAAGTCAGCTTGAAATGTGCGTTTTCTTGATGTGCACGAAGACAATCTCAAGGTTACTTAAGCAGCAGCAAACCTTGCTACCTGGATGATTTGGCCGGCAATGATCGTTCGTATTTTGTGAATGCGACGCGCAGGGATGCCGATCAGAAGAATATCGATATCTTTGCCCTGTTTCGGGGTGTCGAACTTGAATTCGAGCTTCCGACGAGTTTGTCCGCCGGACGACATGAGACTTTCTTTGACCGAATTTACACCTTGGAAACCCTAGTTTGTTAAAGTTGTCAATGTAACGGATGGTTCACCTTGAGTTAAGCAAGAAAATATAAGAAAGAACTCTAAGTTTAGCTGTGAGGTGATTTAGCTATGATTGATAATATATTTAAAAACAACGTGAGGTTGTTGGATCGTGCTAATAATTCTCACAAGAAATACTGTTTGGATAATAAATGGATTAGGTTTTTTGCTGCCATTTTTTTAATACCGATTATCCTTGCAGGTTCCGGCTTTGGAGTTTTGGCGGCGGATTGGACCGTCAAACGTGTTTCAGGGATCGTCTATTTCGTTGCGCCCGGTGTCGAGGCATTTCGGGCAAAGAAAGGCATGGCTTTTGAGAAAGGTTTCACGCTCGGCACAAGGGCCGGAGGCCGGGCGTTGATCGCCCGGGGTGATGAAACCATATCGGTAGGTCCCAATACGACATTCGCAATCTCCAAATACCAGAGCAACAATTCGAAGACGACCTTGCTTCAGCGCAAGGGCAAGGTAACCGTTGATGTCGCAAAACGTTCAAGACCGCACTTCTTCGTCGAAACACCCTTTTTGGCCGCAGTCGTCAAGGGAACGCGCTTTGATGTGCAGGTGGGGTCTGGTCGAACCCGCGTATCCGTCGAGCGTGGGGTTGTTGAAGTTCAGGACTTTTCATCAGGAGATCGGGCCGATCTGACCAGAGGGCAGAATGCCTCGAGTGCTCGATCCGGTTCTCAGGGCCTCAACGTCGGCGGGCCGACCAAACCAAGTGTTAGCAAGGGCGCCAAAAGGAACCCGATGGTTGGGTTATTGGACAATGTTGCCGAGGTTGACCCTGAAACGGCCAATAATGCATCCGGCAATAACGGGAAGGGACTGTTTGGCGGCTTGTTCGGTGGCAACGGCAACTCAAATGGCAACGGCAATTCGAACGGCAACAGCAACGGCAATTCGAACGGCAACAGCAACGGCAATTCGAACGGCAACAGCAACGGCAATTCGAACGGCAACAGCAACGGCAATTCGAACGGCAACAGCAACGGCAATTCGAACGGCAACAGCAATGGCAATTCGAACGGCAACGGCAATGGCAATTCGAACGGCAACGGCAATTCAAACGGCAACAGCAATGGCAATTCGAACGGCAACGGCAACGGCAATTCGAACGGCAACAGTAATGGAAACTAGGCATGGGTGTGTCGATGCTCGGTCGAGTGCCGGCCGCCACTGAATTGAACGGGTGAGGTGGGTGCAACTTCGGTTGGAGAATTTCGGAAGGCGTTTTATCAGCGCTGTCCTGGTCGCGGTTCTTTTGACCGCGGCCATTCTCGTTCTGCGGGTTACCGGCTTTACGGCAACGTTCGACCGGTTCCTCTGGGAAGTTCGGTTCAGCCTCGACAAACGCCCGGTTTCGGACCAGATAATATTCGTCGATATCGATGCAGGCAGCATTGATGAGATCGGGCAGTGGCCGTTTCCGCGCCGGATATATGCCGAACTGACGGATAAGCTGGTGGCAGCTGATGCCGTTGATGTTGTCTATGACATCGACTTCAGCGCAATGTCGAACCCTGAAGACGACGCGTTGTTCGCCGCTTCAATCGAGCGTGCTGGAAATGTAAGCCTGGCTGCTTTTCGGCAGGCAGCATCAGCGGGGTCCACTGGTGCTGAAATTGTCAATTTGCCCATAGATCCGTTTCTCGATCATGCCTGGCCGGTGGTTGTCATGGTGCCGATGGAAACCGACAGCCGGATCTGGCGAAATCTTTATGGATTTGAAATTGACGGGACGACGGAAGTTTCTGCAGCTGCTTTCATGGGAGAACATACCGGCGAGACCAGGGGTTCGTTTTTCCTGGATTTCGGAATTGCGATTGATGAACTGCCCCGCGTTCCACTTGTCGATGTTTTGAACGGCGTCGTCGACCCTGACCGGTTCGCGGGCAAGAAGGTGATTGTTGGAGCGAGCGCCCAGGAACTCAGGGATCTCTTTGCAGTCCCGGTTTATGGAATCCTGCCTGGCGCAGTGATCCAGGCTCTTGGCGCAGAAACGCTTCTTCAGAAACGGGCGCTTGTACAACAAGGTCAATATCTTGTCCTTCTGGTCGCAGCTTTGGTACTCGTCCTCTTGCTGATGACCAGGATCGAAGGCTGGGCAGTCAAGCTTGGAATTCTTGTTCTGTCGGCCCTGGCAATTGAAATCGTTGCAATCAGTTTTCAAAAGTCGATGCCTGTGCTTGTGCCGACTGCAAGTGCCTATCTGTTGCTCATGTTTGCGGGCGTGATTGTTGTTCTGCGCGAACTCGGCCTGCACAAACTGCTCGCGCGTGTGGCAGACATCAAGCAGCGTAACAGCGAACGTATGCTCGGCCAGGTCTTTGATGACAGTTTCGATGCGATCCTTGTTCTGGACAGCGATTGTGTGATCACAGCCGCCAACCAGACCGCACGAACCTTGTTTTCGGGTGAGGCACTGGCTGGCAGCCCGGCTCGCTCCGTTCTTCCAAATGCACTTGTTGAAGAAGTCATTGCCGTGCTTCAGGCTCCCGACAGCCGTAAGCCGGTTCCGCAGATTCTCGTGTTGGCCCAGGATGGTACCAGGCGTCGGTTCATAGAATATGTCGTGACGAAAGCCGAAAAGACACTCGCGGCAAGGAAGGGGCACGACAAGACGGAAATCCGGACACTTGCCTGCATGACCTGCCGTGATGTGACCGACGAGCGCGAGTCGGCTTCACGGCTGGAATATCTGGCAAGATTTGATCCGATCACCGATCTCCTGAACCGAAGCGGCTTCGAGCGTGAAATCTCACGTCAGGCAAATGGTGCCTGCAACAAGAACGAGACTGTGTGCGTAATCCAGTTCGCGGTCACCAATCTGGATCAGATTGTTGCGACCCTCGGGTTTTCCTATGGCGATCGGGTGCGTCAATCGATTGCATCCAGACTGAAAAGTCACCTCTCCCAGGGGATCACCTGGTCGGCGATTACCGCAGATGTTTTTGCCGGAGTGTACGTTTCCAGGTCTGGTGACGACCGTGAACTTGAAATTGTGGACGAAATTCAACGCGTTATCGGTGAAGACTACTCGATTGATGGCGCGCGTATCTCGATGCAGCTGAATTTCGGTTACGTGGTTTCAGATAGCGAGCAGACACCCGACACACTCCTGATGAGAGCCGGGAACGCGTTGTCCAAGGCCCGGAGAGACAGCAAGAACCTGACCGTTCGCTTCCAGTCGGAGATGGACACGGCCTTGCAAAGACGCCGCAAGCTGGAAACCGAATTGTTCAAGGCGATTGTTCGGGACGAATTGCGGTTGGACTACCAGCCACTGGTCAATCTCAGGGACAATAGTGTTTTCGGTGTCGAGGCATTGCTTCGTTGGGACAGCCGTGAATTCGGTGCTGTCTCACCGATGGAATTCATCCCGATCGCCGAGGAAAACGGCTACATTCAGGAAATCGGATCCTGGGTCTTGAACCGTGCGATGAAGGAGGCGCTGACGTGGGATGCGTCGTTGAGGCTGTCGGTCAACGTGTCTCCTGCGCAGTTCTTCCGGGGCAACCTCGTCCAGACTGTTTCTGAAGCATTGGATCGCGCCCGTTTTCCGGCGGAACGCCTGGATCTCGAAGTTACCGAGTCCCTCTTTATCGATGAAAGCACGGACCTGAAGTTCCGCATGGAAGAGTTGAGGGAGCTCGGGTGCAATTTCTCGATGGACGATTTTGGTACGGGCTACTCTTCGCTGGGATACATAACCAAGTATCCGTTTTCCAAAATCAAACTCGACAAGTCCTTTGTCAGGGATACCCTCGACAGGGAAGAGGACATGGCTGTGATTGAAGCAGTACTTCTCCTTGCCGAGGGGTATGGCATGTCGGTGATCGTCGAGGGCATTGAGACGTTCGAGCAGTCGCAGAGATTGCAGTCTCTGGGATGCAAATACGGGCAAGGTTACTATTTCAGCCGTCCGACAAGTACCTCTGGTATCGCCGCACTTCTTGCCAGGGCTGCGTGAGCCATGCTCTTTTCAGGATGCGCGGCGGGCAGGGCGCGCCGCGCCGCTGAAATATCCTACATTCCCAGGCCACCAAGGCAGCTGTACTTGATGTTGAGATAGTCATCGAGCCCGTACTTGGACCCTTCGTTGCCGATGCCGCTCTCCTTGAACCCTCCGAATGGTGCGACTTCGGTCGTTATGACACCTTCATTGACACCGACAAGACCGTATTGGAGCGCCTCCATCACCCGGAAACAGCGGCCAAGATCCTGTGCATAGAAATAGCAGGCAAGGCCGTATTCGGTGTCGTTGGCCAGCTTGATGGCTTCGTCTTCCGTGTCGAATTTGAACAGGGCGGCAAGCGGGCCGAAGGTTTCATCATGCGCCACCTTCATGTCCTGGCTGGCTCCGGTAACAAGCGTTGGTTCAAAATAGGTGCCGGTTCGGTCGGGCCGGTGGCCACCGGTTACCAGCGTACCGCCCTTGTCCAGCGCGTCCTGAACGTGTGCGGCGACTTTTTCAACCGCAGCTTCGTTGATCAGGGGACCCTGTGTAACACCGTCTTCCAGACCGTTGCCCACGGTCAGTTGTTCCGCCATAGCGGATTTGAGCTTTTCTGCAAACGCGTCGTAAACACCGGCCTGTACATAGAACCTGTTGGCGCAGACGCAGGTCTGGCCGGAATTGCGGAACTTGCTGGCAATGGCACCGTTTGCAGCTCTGTCGAGATCGGCGTCGTCGAAGACGATGAACGGCGCATTTCCGCCAAGTTCCATCGAAATCTTCTTCATGTTCTTGCCGGCATTCGCGGCCAGCAGTTTCCCCACACGTGTCGAGCCGGTGAATGTGATCTTGCGGACGGCCGGATTTTCGCACATTTCCTCGCCGATTGCCGGCGCATCTCCGGTAACGATGTTGAGGACACCGGCAGGAAGACCGATCTTGTCCGCCACGAGACCGTAGATCAGGGCTGAATAGGGCGTGAACTCGGCCGGTTTCATGACCATTGTGCAGCCGGACGCCAGGGCTGCACCCAGTTTGCGTGCAATCATGGAGTTCGGGAAGTTCCACGGCGTGATGGAAGCAACAACGCCGACTGGTTCCTTGGTGACGAGGATCCGCCGGTCTGCCCAGGGCGAGGGGATCGTGTCGCCATATATGCGTTTGCCTTCTTCAGCGAAGAAACGGATATATTTCACTCCAAGCGTGATTTCGCCCTTGGCCTCGGCGAGCGGCTTGCCCATTTCGGTGGTCAGCAACACCGCGAGGTCATCCAGCTGATCCATGACGGCATCGCACAACTTGTGCATAAAGTCGGCGCGTGCCTCGGCGGTCAGGGCTTTCCAGGTCGGGAATGCTGCTTCGGCCGCCGCGATTGCCCGAGCCGTTTCGGAACGGCCGCAGTAAGGAATGGTTCCGATACTCTCACCGGTCGCCGGATTGGCGACAGCGATTGTCTGGCCGCTATCCGCATCGGCCCACGTACCATTGATATAGACCTGTTGTTTGACTAGTGCCGAGTTCAAAGACATGGAGCACTCCCTGATGTCTGGGAAATAGGATCGGCCGGAGGACTATCCGGCCCCGTTTGATCAACAGATAGAGTGCGTCTGAACTGTCTGGCAAGCGCTTTTGCGCTCAATCCAGTACGTGCGTGTCCTGAACGGTCCGTTCGTCCAGTCAGGTGACATGCCTGACGTCTGCGCACCCCTGTTCGGAGATTGCGATTTAGTCAGGCAATATATGGATTTGGAAGAAGGGTCGCCGCATCAGTGCAGGACCTGGAGAGGTTCAGCCGTCCAGCCGTTCCTGCAAACCGGCGATTTCGTCTGCAAGTGCTTGTGCCTGCTTTTGAATGCGGTCAAGCGCAACTTTCATGCTGTCCAGATCGGCAGAGGCCGGTTCTTCGGCGAAAGGTGGCGTACCCCGTCCGACAAGCAGCCAGGTCGGGCTCACATTGAGGACACCTGCAAGCAGAACCAGCTTGTTGGAGCGTGGTTCGGATCGGTCACTTTCCCAGCTTTGAAGTGTTGACGTCTTGATCCCCAGGCGGCGGGCCAGCTGCGCAGTCGACAGGCTCGAGGCGTCTCGTGCCTTGCAGATACGTTCACCCAGGGTGTACTCGCTGCTGCGTGTCGTCATTACAGAACTCCCGTCATGACCGGTTCTTCCCGTTACCAAATGAACGGTTTCGTCAGGCAGGAACGGGGAATTTTTTCTATATGGATGGGTCATGGCGCGCACACTTGCATGAACCGCCTGTGCAGTGCAACAGCTGCCAGGCAATTTGTCGCATTGAGAGTGAGCCGCGGCGGGAATGAGCAAATTGCTCGGTAATAATGACGGCGGGACAGTTTGGATCAGTACTCGCGTTCGAAGAAAATTCCAGCCTTGGAGGACCCGTCGGCACCAACTTCTCCGCGTACTTTCAGACCTCGGTCAAGATCGATATCGACCTTGACACGGCTCGATCCGGATCCTGTTCCCTGTTCAACACCGAGATAGATGTTGTCATTGATATACTTGCCAACCGCCACCGATGGACCGTCTTCGCCATCCGTGTTTATGTCAATCGCATCAAGCCCAAGCGACTTGCGGAGGGTTGCCAGCGGTCCGCTGTCGCTGCCTCCGGTGAGCGTTGCAATCGCTGCCGCAAGACTCGCAATCTGCGTCGCCGACAGGTTCCCGACACTCTTGCCGAACAGCAGCAGTGCGAGGACCTCGTCCTGTGGCAGATCGGGCGATGAGCTGAAGGCGATCTCCGGATCATCGGCCTGCCCACTGACGGTGACCGTGATCGTGGTATCGTTGACGGTTGTCGTTGCAGCAAAATCGATCAAGGGGGTAAGTGACCCGTCGAATGTCGCGCTTCCGCGGGAAAAAGTCAGCCGCCTGGTCAAGATATCCAGTTGGCCGCGCTTGAGCGAAAAAGCTCCGATGGCTTGCGGGTCTGCGGTCGTGCCAACGACCTTCAGGTTGCCCTGAAGTTCGGCGTCGAGACCCCGGCCGCGAATGAATATTCTACCAGGTGCGTTGAGGACGATGTCGAGACGAGGGGGGACCGACTTTTGTTCCGCGTTGCTCTGTTTGGGCTCACCGCCAAGGTCTGCAATCTGTTGCCGGATCGCTTTTGATGCGTTTATGTGCCTGACTTCGACGGGAGGAATTGCGCCAGGCAGATATTCCGGTATGGAGATGTCCGCCTTGTTGATCGTGATTGATCCGCCGATCACAGCGGAACTGGAGGGTGATGCAAGCGGACCTGAAATCTTGATGTCGGCATCGACTTCAGCAGTGACCAGACCCGGGTCGACATAACGGCCCTGGTTCAGTTTCAAGGCAAGATTGGCGGGAAAGCCGTCGTTCATCCCGACAGTGCCGGACGCCGACAAGGAGCCGCCGGTCGCAAGCTCGCCGGTGATGCCGTTCAGCGATGCTTGATCCTGTGTGACCGCTGCATTGCCGCCAATATTCTGAACGGTCAGCCCCGTTGAAAGACTTGTGATCTTCAGACCTGTTGGTGTTGCGGTGATCTGGTAGGTCGGCGAAGCGGCCGATCCGCCGACATTGCCTTTCAGTGCAATTGTGCCTTCACCTCGGATCCCCGCTTCGAGCAACGGGCGTTTCAAGGCGGTGACGGGGACTGATCCGTCGAGCGCAACGGCGAGCGTATTGGGTTGGTCAAGGCCAATTTCACCAGACGCGTTGAGCTTCAGGCCGTTGGGATCGCTCACTGTCGTATTCTGTGTAATCCGGTTGTCCTTGAGTGTCCCCGAAGTCTGCAATCCGAGGGCGGCAAGTCCGTTGTTCTTCAGTTCATTTGCCGTCAATCCTTGGCCGGATATCGTCCAACTGGCCTCGGGCGCGGTCGAACTGCCCTGCGCCTTGACCGATCCCGACAAGGTTCCTCCAAGTCCAAGAGAAGGCACAAAGGCATTTGCGAGATTTAGCGGGATGGAATTCAGCTCGGCGGCGAGATCCAGTGACTGTCCAGCTGTTCCTGAAAGGGCAAGGGAGCCGTTGCCGAGTTTCAGTTCGAGGGGTTGTATGCTCGTGTTGCCGTTTGCATAGGAGATTGTTGTTGGCTGCTGCAACTGGCTTGAAAGACCCTGATAGCGCATCGTAAGTTCTGACAGGGCGACATCGTAGGCATTTGCCTCCGGTTGCGATATCCGCGCAGCCAGCGAAAGGCCATCGTCGCTTTCCTGGTCAACCTTCACATCCGCCGTCACGGAAGTGCCGCCATTGTCCGGCTCGGCCAGCAGTTTGACGGCGTGAACAGGTGTTGCATCCGTAACAAGGTCCGACAACTCGATATCTGCGGAAGCTGACTGGGGCGTGTAAGGCGCGGCTATGTCAGCCTTCAGCTTGACACTGCCGATGCTGAGCGAAGGAACGTCGATATCTGAGCCGACAACATCGAGCGCCAGCTTCTTGCTGTCCGGATCTGCCAGAACCGTACCTTGCAAACGTCCACCGATTTCGGTGAGCAGCAGAGGCGAGAGTGACGCAAGATCAGGGGCGTCGATCTTGAGATTTCCCTTGAGTGTTTCAACCGGATTGTCCAGGTCGGCAACGGCGAGTGCACCGGTTACGGTGTTGCCTGCGAGTTTGACCGACAGCGGATTGATATCCGCACCGCCGTCTTCGCTTTTGAGTTCGACGTCAATCGCAATCGGTTGACTGTTCAGACTGGCGGAGGATTTGATTGTCGCGCTCGGAGCCGCGGCGTCCGCGATGGCTGTTGCCGTAAAGGAAAGATTGTCAAGAGGGGTGCCTGCGAGCATGATCTGCTTTGATGCCGCGTCCGCCTCAACGTTCAGCGCACCGATCGGCCCGGTTGTCTTTGCGGTTACGTCCAGGGAACCCGCCAGTTGAGAGTCCACCTTGCTCAGGTCCTCAAGAGTGATGGAAAATTCGGACGCAAGCGAAGCCTCCTGATAATGGGCATTGCCTTCAATGTTGAGCGCAGCGTTCTTGAGCGACAGGCTTTTCACCGTCACGTCTTCAGTTCCATCGAAGGCAAGGGCCGCATCGATCTGCGTGTCGCCTGCCAGCAGCGCATCAGCCTGAGCAACACCCGTGACCAGATCGCGTGTGGACATGGCAGCGGTTGCCGTACCGTTGACCGTCGACGGATCGAGGTCGGCGGAAAAGGATGTTGAAACACTGCCGCCGAGTTCCCGCTGTGCCAGCGTCGAAAAGGCGGCGAGGTCAGCAACAGAAAGACGGCCCTGACCGGAGACCTTGTTCAACGAAACCAGCGTGTCCGACAGTGTCAGTGCCGCCGCAGTGGAAGTGAAAGCCAGTTTCGAGAACGTGACGGACTTGTCTGCGCCGTTGAGAACGCCTTCCGACTTGAGAGACACAGCGCCGGAAAGCGGCTCGCTCTGAGGTGTCAGTCCCTCGAGGTTCGCAATTGAAACCGAAAGAGAAAATGGCGAAGACAGGGCGTCAGGCTGCAGGTCCGCACCGTTCCCTGCCGTTTCCAGCACGATCTTGCCGGTTTTGACTTCGTTGGTCTGGAAGGATGCCAGGTCGAGTGTGACCGACCAGTCCGCCGCAGCCTCGCTGCCGGTTACGGAAAATTTGGCATCGAGCGCACCGAACGCAATGCGTCTGTCCGACATGTCGACAGCGATGAGTGCATTGTCTCCAGCGTTGATCGATGCGGATCCGCTAGCATTGACCGCCCCGTTGTCAAGATTTGCATTGGCATTCAAGTTGACCGTCTGCGTGGTCAGTTCAATGTCTGCGGAAAGCGGTGCAAAATCGGACGAAAAACGCGCATTGCCGGTGGCATGTGTCGTACCTGTCAGGAATGCTTTCGCCGTCGGAGGGGCGAGCGGCTCCAGGTCACCATCAAGATCAAAAGTCAGCTGCCTTTCGTCCGGTTGCTCTGAAAGTTTCGCGGAGCCTTTGACAGTTGACCTTCCGTCAAGCGCCACATCCAGATTGGCTGCCCAGTCCGTCAGGGGACCGCTGCCATTGAGAGCAAGCTTTACGGCCGGCAAGTCTGGAACATCCAACAGACGCGCGGCCAGTCCACCGCGCGGCTCTGAAAGAACAAGATCGAATGCGAGCGTTTCGGCAGCTGGTTCGAATTCGGCATTTGCGGTCAGGCCGGCGTCAATACCATCAACGCGGTGAACATCGAGTGCCGCAGTAACGGTGGCAGGATCAAGTGCGAATGCACCCGAACCGCTGACCTTGAGCGAGACGGGTTCTCCAATCAGGGAATTCCCGAGATTGATCTCGTCAACAACTAGGCTCTCGAGCGAAACGTTCAACGGCAGCGACATTCCGCCTGAATAGTCATTTACACCTTCCCCTGTCTCAACTTGAGCAACCGGTTCGTTCGCAGGAAGCCGATTCAAGTCGATCCTGCTGGCTGATATGGAGGATATGTCGAGATCGCCGTTCAGGAGCTGCAATGGGTTCCAGTTCAGGCTGAACCTTTCAGCGTTCAGCCAGACACCGTCCTTGTCGGCAAGACTGATGTCCTCGACGGCCGCATTCAGTCCGAAACTCAGGTAGAAGCCTTCAACCGATATTGTCTGAGTGTCGTTCGACGCGAGTGAACTCACAACGTTGGACACCAGGGTGCGGCCGGAAGGAACCTGCAGCGCTGCGATCACGAGCACCGGTATTGCGATCGCCACAACGATCAGGAATCCGAAGATTCGCAGGGCAAGACTTAAAAAACGCATCTGGATCAGAATCTGCAAATTTACGGGTCAATGCAAAGGAAAAACAAGATTCACAAGACTTTATCAGGTCTTTTTGGCGTCAGTTGGACGCTGTATATCCGTTTCGCGGCTAAAAGGGTGGCAATTCGGTCTGTATACGCCGAGGCTGTCCTCAAAACGCCTGGCTCAATCCGACATAAAGCGCGAAATCAGGGTCATCCTTGCCAGGATCAAGTGGTATCGCCGCATCTACGCGCAGCGGACCGATTGGCGTGAAGTACCTGAGACCGGCGCCAACACCCACCTTCAATTCCTCGGAAAAATCGGGAACGCTGTCTTCATACGCATTTCCTGCATCGACAAATCCGACAATCCCGATCGTCTCCGTCACTCTCACCCGGATCTCTCCGGACAATTCGACCAGGGAGCGTCCTCCCACAACCTCATCACCGACCCGTGGACCAACATTGCGATAGGCGTAGCCCCTTATAGAGCCGCCACCGCCGGCTATGAAACGGCGGCTGGCCGGAACGGATTCAACCGATGGCGCAAGGATCGATCCGACCGTCACCTTGCCTGCCAGTATGAAACGCTTAGCCTCGTCCAGCGCATAGTAGCTGGACACCGTTCCTTTCATGAAGCCCATGGCGTTGGAGTTGAGCGTGTCATAGGCAGGTTCTGCGAACAATGCGGCGAACACCCCCTTGGAAGGGTTGAGCTTGTCGTCCCTGTTGTCGAAGGTCAGGTCTGCCGGCAATCCGACCAGGAGATATTCATCTTCCCCGAAAGCATCTTCCTCGTCCGCAAAGAACACTTCGGCCCCGGCGCGGCCCTTCAGCTTTTCAGAAAACTCGCGATTGAGAAAGGCGTTGTATGTGACTGTTCTGCTTTTGTAAGCGTCAGGATTTTCCTGCCGTGCCTCAAGGCTGGTGGAGAAGCTGGTGAGGGGACCGAAAACACCAGGCTTTTCGAAGGCTATTCGGGCAGAGTATTCCTGATTTGCAAAACTCTCGGTGCCTATCCGGCCGATGGACCCCTCGACAGAGAGCAATTCGCCGCGGCCAAAGAGGTTCCTCCGGCGCCAGTATGCCTCCACACCAAACCCCTCGGTGCTCGACCAGGAAGCACCGGCGCCGATAACGTGGCGTTTGCGTTCACTGACCTCGATTGCGATCGGTAATGTCCCGTCGGGGCCGGCAATGTCACCTTCCACGAACCGGATGGATGAAAAGATACCGAGATCATTCAGGCGTTTGCGGGCGCGTGCGATGTCTTCGGGAGAATAGATGCCACCTTGCGGCAACATCGCCTGCTGCTTCACGAAACCCGGATCGGTGACTTCCGTACCGTTGACGGAGACCGCACCGAACCTGGCCTGGGGCCCGGCGTCGGCCACAAGGGCGACATCGAGTTTGTTGGTGCTGTGGTCCGCAGTAATTCGCCGCTCCGCGATTTTCGCCTTCGGGTATCCGCGACCACGCAGTATCGAAACTATTCTGCCTTCTGCAGATAAGATTTTACCCGAGCCGGCGGTCTCACCGGGCGCCAGTCCCCAGAAGGATGGATCGGTCGACAGGTCACCACCCGTTGAGGAGATCGAGACACTTCCGAATGTAAATTCCGGACCCGGGTCGACCAGAATGGAAACTTTTACCGGTCGCCCATCCGGAAGGTCGCTTTGTTCAAGCGCGGTTTCCAGCGGCAGTCCGGCAAGCTTGATTGAAACGGTTCCCCCGTAGCGGCCATCAGCGTAGAGTTTTGCAACCAGCCGTTCACGGTCCGAAAGCGCGCGTGCGATGAGCCCGGCTTCGCCGGATGGTGGTTTGTCCTGCTGCTGAAGCAACAGGGAAGTGCTTTTCATGTCGCTGGTCAGATCTTCATTCCCGGTCGAGACGGCAAGCTCCGTCTCATAGGGAATTGGGTCAGGAACAGCTTCCCCTTCTTCTTCCGCCCCGCCGAAGGGTTTCCAGCCGAAGATATCGAAGGCATTCGCAGGCAGGGCAACAGCAAAAAGAGACAGAAAAACGAGACCGGATGCAAAAGTAAGTTTGACAACGCCAAAAAGGCCGGTCGCTGATTGAGCAACCCGCTTTTTTCCACGCACAACCGCGTGTTCCGGCATCGGCCGGAATTGCAAGACGGTAGACCCTTCACTTACTGCCGCCTGACGGGTTGGTCCTGCCGGAGCGCACTCATCCTTTGATTTGGCGCTTCGACTGAACTGCTAACGCAGCCCCTACGAAAGCCAATGTAGGCTGCCATGGTTAAATCTTGCTGAATCTCGATAGACCATGACGTACAACTGAAAGCAAGAGCCAAGGTGATCCAATGGCTTGGCCTCAACTGTTGATACGAGGGATTTTTGCCAATTGAACCGTGCTTTTGATCGACAATAACAAACACGCCGGATGTGACCGGCGTGTATTACTTTCAAACAACAGTTCAGTTGAACTAGAAGAGGGGTTCTTCTTCGGGAAGACCCAGCAGCCTTCTGGCGGCGGTAAGCGTGTTGACCATCAGCATGGCAATTGTCATGGGACCGACACCTCCCGGGACTGGTGTGATCGCGCCGGCATGACCAACCGCCTCATCGAAGGCAACATCGCCGACAAGCCGGGACTTTCCTTCGCCGCGTTCCGGAGCAGGGATCCGGTTGATGCCGACATCGATCACGGTCGCTCCATCCTTGATCCAGCTTCCCTTTACCATCTCCGGGCGGCCAACAGCGGCCACGACAATATCGGCACCATGAACAACTTCGGGAAGGTCCTTCGTGCGGCTGTGCGCGATCGTGACCGTGCAGCTTTCCTGCAGAAGCAGACTCGCCATGGGTTTGCCGACAATGTTGGAGCGTCCGACGACAACGGCGGTTTTACCGGAGAGTGTGTCCCCGAGTGTGCGTTTCAGGAGAACAAGGCTGCCCGCCGGTGTACATGGGACGAGTGCGCTGTCGCGTTCGCCAGCGGTCAGTAGACCGACATTGATCGGATGGAAACCGTCTACATCCTTCTCCGGGCGAATCAGCCGAAGAACCTTGCTTTCGTCGATGTGACCAGGCAGGGGAAGCTGTACAAGGATACCATGAATGTCAGGATCATTGTTCAGCTGCTCGACGAGCGTGAGGACCTCTGCCTCGCTCGAATCCGCAGCTAGCGTATGCTTGACCGAGTGGAAACCACAGGCCTCTGCCGCGCGATCCTTGTTGCGTACATAAACCTGGCTTGCCGGATCTTCCCCGACGAGAACGACCGCAAGACCCGGACGTTTGCCGGTGGTTTCAAGCAATGCGGCTGCGCGGCGCGTGATTTCGTCACGAACAGATTCTGCAATGGCCTTGCCATCGATGATTTGGGCCTGGGGCATTCAGCCTCCTTGTCGCTGGTGCGGTTGTGTCGATCAAATCCGGCGACAAGCTATAAGATGACCTGCTGAAATGAGAAAGGCTGTTTGCGTCGTTTCCTACTCTGGTTTCGCCATTGTGACCATTTGCAAAAACGTGAAGCTCAGGACCTGCCGGTAAAACGGTCCAGTTCGGATACAGCGCAAACGATGTGGTAGAGAGAACTGGCAGGTGCCGGTTCGTCGGCGAACGAGCCGGACGGATCCATCTTGTCGAGAAACAACCCGTCCGGAGCATTATCCAGATAGATGCGCAATGCACTGACTGCGGCCGGAATGTCCGTGAAATAGGCTTCTCTTTCCGCGCCGCCAGAGACCTCGGTCAAGGCAATCGCGGCTTTGATCCACTCAGTTTGTCCCCAGAGGCGGGCGACCGGGTTTTGAACAGTGAAATCGTCGTTCAGTGCCATGAACGTGACGCCACGGCTCTCGTCGATGCCGTAGGTCCAGCCAATGTCGTAAAGCCTCCGGGACGCAATGATCGCTCCGGCATCTTGGCGTGATCGTCCCCAACGGCACAACAACCAAGCCCATTCGAACTGATGTCCCGGTTCCATGATGCGCCCCCTGTCTCCCGGCAAGGGAGACCAGTCCAGGTCGAAAAATTCCCGAAGACCACCGCTGACCGGATCGATAAAGCTGTTCAGCGCAAGTTCGGCGATTTCATCGGCAAGTTCCGCCCAGATCGGATCATCAGATGTGTCCTCCCAGGCAAGGCAGGCTTCGAATAGATGCATGTGGGGATTGGAGCAAAGCGGGCGACGGTCGGGATTTGCCTCGCGGAAACCACCTTCCCGATGCTTGTAGTGTTCTACAAGGAAATTCACCAAATTGGCAGCCTGTTCGGTGGCCTCCGCCTTCCTGGCCGGAATATGAGAAGCGACATTTGCAAAACTGAACAGCGCGAAAGCCTGATTATAGAGATCAAATGTGTCGTCAACGATCTTGTTTTCGATGTCGACTGCCGAAGCGAAATAACCGCATCCAGTCAGGAACTTCTGCAGGTACCAGTCGAAGAGGGACGTGGCCAACTCGTCGGCCGGACCTTCCCAGCCAAGTTTCGCCCCTACAAGAAATGAATATATCTGACGCGGAACAACCCGCGCACGCCGCGGATCCTTTGTGGGTTTTTGATCGATCAGGTCGATGGCTTCGAAACACTCTCCTTTGGCAAAGTCGACCCCGCGCGTGAACCACACCGGAAGCGCCTTTTCGGTCAGCCAACGGGTCAGTTCCGACGAGATTGGATGTAGCGGTTGAACACCGGTGTTCTGGTTCGCGTTTTCCATCAAATTCCTCATTGGCCGGAGAGATGAACAATCAGGCAGAATCGGTAACAGAGATTCTTGATCAGTCTGAAGACAATAGTGGGGAATCTGGACTTATCACGATGAAACTGCGCGAGGGCAATCTGAGGTGCAGGATGAATGCCGGGAATTCGACTTGAAGACAAAAGTGCCCCGGTCGGACCGGGGCACCTGAGAGGCTTGCTTCAGACGTTGCTGTCCGGGAATGAAGCCTTGCGCTCGGCGATATAGGCCTGCAGGGCGTCGTCAATGCCGGGATCAAGCTCCGGCCCGTTATAGGACCTGAGCATCTCTTTCCACCTTGAATTGGCACGGGCAGCCGAGTCCTGCTCACCGTCGGCCAGCCATTGTTCGAACGAGTTGTTGTCGGCGATCGCAGACCGGTAGAACGCGGCTTCAAAATTGCGCTGTGTATGCGCTGCGCCGAGGAAGTGGCCACCTGGACCGACCTCCTGCAAGGCATCCATGGCGAGGGATTCCTCCGAAATCTCGATACCCTTTGCAAGCACGTGCATCATGCCGAGCTGGTCTGCGTCCATCACGAATTTCTCGTAGGAAGAACACAGTCCGCCTTCCAGCCAGCCTGCCGAATGCAGGGCGAAGTTCACGCCAGAATGAACAGTTGCAAGGATCGTTTGTGCCGATTCTTGCGCGGATTGTGCGTCGGGCAGTTTGGACGCAGTAAACGAACCGCCGGAACGGAAGGGCAATTTGAGTCGGCGAGCCAGTTTCGCGGCACCGTTGAGAAGTAACGATCCTTCCGGGCTGCCGAATGTCGGAGCTCCGGACTGCATCGAGATGGAGCTGACGAATGCGCCGAAAACGACAGGAGCTCCAGGGCGAATAAGCTGTGTCAGCGCGCAACCGGCCATGGCCTCCGCCAGAACCTGTGACAGTGTGCCCGCCACGGTTACGGGGCTCATGGCGCCCGCCAGAATGAACGGAGAAACGATACAGGCCTGATTGTGGCGTGCATAGACCTTGAGGGCGCCGAGCATGGTCGAATCGAACACAAGCGGAGAGTTTGCGTTGATCAGCTGAATCATGACGCAGTTCTGATCGACGAACTCATCGCCGAATGTGATCTGAGCCATCTTGACTGAATCTTCCGCACGTTCCGGCGCTGTGACCGATCCCATGAAGGGCTTGTCGGAATACTTGATATGGGAATAGACCATGTCGAAATGGCGCTTGTTCACCGGCAGGTCGACAGGTTCGCAAACGGTTCCGCCTGAATGATGCAGCCAGGGTGACATGTAGGCCAGCTTCACGAAGTTTCGAAAATCCTCGATCGTGCCATAGCGCCGCCCCTGGTCGAGGTCGGTGACAAATGGAGGTCCGTAGACAGGCGCAAAGACAAGATTGTTGCCGCCGATTTCCACATTCCTGGCGGAGTTTCGAGCGTGTTGCGTAAATTGCGACGGTGCGGTCTTCAGAATCTCGCGCAGCATTCCTTTGGGAAAACGCACGCGCTCACCGTCGACTTCGGCTCCTGCATCTTTCCATATTTCCAGGACTTCCGGGTCTTCCCGGAATTCCAGACCGATTTCCGCAAGAATCCGATCGGCGTTGGCCTCAATCCTTTCAACGCCTTCCTCACCGAGGACGTCGTAATTCGGAATGTTTCTGGAAATATAGGGAACAGCCTGACCTGCGGGACCCGATTGCCGGCGTTCTCGGCGGGCGGATCGTCCTCGGCGGCCTGACGGGGCGGCGTCTGACATTCTTCATCTCCAAAGATGGTTTTTTTAGTTTGGCGTAGTCTTTATCAGGCACATGTGCAACCCGGCTCCAGAAGCGTCGCACATTGCTATAAATGCGTCATGTCACTTACTTGATCGATTTTATCCTGCAAATCCGTTCATCACCACGTGGATTCGGGCGCATTTGGTTCTTTTCGGGCAGACGTGATGCGTTCGCATGGTGAATGACCCTCAACAAGGTTGATCGGCACCAGTCAGAATTAGTGGCTGCCAACGCTTCTGACCCGTAACGGGCCGCTATCGAACATGCCCGGTTTTTTGGATTTTTGGATTGTCGTGTCGTGGTGATAATGCCGCAATGACGCATTCAAGCTATTTTGCCCCTTGATCTATCGCGATACTGCCGGCCAAAGATTGAGATCCGGCACGGGCTCCTGGCCAGCCGCAACCGGAGTTCTGTTCGGTCAATCCGTCGCGGATGTCACAAGTTGAAGGAAGCCGACTTGTCAGGTCGCTTTCACTTTAATGAAAAGGAATGAATCATGTCAGCATTTCCTGACAGGGCAAAAGTTGTCATCGTTGGTCTTGGCGGCATTGTCGGCGCTTCAGTTGCGCACCACCTCATAGAGCGCGGCTGGGATGATATCGTTGGCATTGATAAGTCCGGCATTCCAACAGATATCGGCTCAACAGCTCACGCATCCGATTTCTGCTACACCACAAGCCACGACTATCTCTCCGTCTGGACGACCCAGTATTCCATCGATTTCTTTGAAAAGATGGGACACTACGCCCGCGTTGGCGGTCTTGAGATCGCACGTACCGGCGACGATGCGTGGATGGAGGAAATCAAGCGGAAAGTGACATCGGGGAAGGCGTTCGGCACGAATGTGCGCCTTGTCAGCCCGGCCGAGATCAAGGAAAAGTTTCCGCTGATCGAGGAAGACATGGTTCAGGGCGGTATGTGGGATCCCGACGCCGGCCTGGTCATACCGCGGTCGCAGACCGTCGCCGGCAAGCTCGTCGACGAGGGGGAAAAGACCGGAAAACTGAAGGCATTCGCAAACACACCCGCACAGTCCCTGATCGTCGAAAGTGGCCGCATCAAGGGCGTTGTCACGCATCGCGGCACGATCATGGCCGACCATGTCATCGTTTGCGCTGGACTGTGGGGACGCCAGATCGCCGAAATGGTCGGAGAGGATCTCCCGGTCATGCCTGTCGACCACCCCTTGACGTTCTTTGGCCCCTACAACGAATTCGAGGGGACCGGCAAGGACATCGGTTATCCGTTACTGCGTGATCAGGGCAATTCGGCCTATATGCGTGATACGGGCGATCCAAAAACGGCCGAAGGCGGCCAGATCGAGTGGGGCTATTACGAAACGACGCATCCGCGCATGTGTCACCCGCGCGATATCCTGGAAAAGAACCAGGCACGGCTGTCGCCTTCCCAACGCGATCTTGAAATGGAACAGGTCATCGAACCGCTTGAGCGCGCGATGGAACTGACACCGATCCTCGGCGAGCTTGGCTACAACGAGGGCCATTCCTTCAATGGTCTGCTTCAGGTCTCGGCCGCTGGAGGTCCATCCTGCGGAGAAAGCCAGAAGGTCCGTGGCCTTTGGTATTGTGTCGCCATCTGGGTCAAGGACGGACCGGGTTATGGCAAACTGATTGCTGACTGGATCACTGACGGCCGGACGGAAATCGACCATGCCACGATCGATTATTCGCGTTTCTATGCGCACCAGCTAACCGAAGAATTCATCGAGGGTCGCTGCTATGAGGCCGCTCAAAAGATTTACTTCCCGGCCATTCACCCGCGCGAACCCTATGCCAACGGTCGAAACGTCAAGCGGTCCCCGTTTTACGAACGGGAAGTTGAACTCGGTGGACACTTCATGGAGCTTGGCGGTTGGGAGCGTGCGCACGGCTATGCTGCCAACGAACATCTGCTGGAAAAATACGGCAACAGGGTCCCGGTTCGCGAGTCGGAGTGGGACAGCCGTCATTTCTGGCGCGTATCGAATGCCGAACAGCTTGCCCTGAGTGAAGACTGCGGCATCATCAATCTGTCGCACTTTTACATGTTCGACGTTGAGGGCCCGGATCATGTCGAGCTGATGGAGTGGTTATGCGCCGCAAGGATCGGTGGCGACAACAACGTGGGCAAGGGGATCTACACCCATTTCCTGGATGACGAAGGCAATGTGCGCGCGGACCTGACCGTATTTCGTATGTCCGATCGATGCCGCATCGTCGATGGCGCCGATGCAGGACCCCGCGACTGCCTTTATGTGAAGCGCGTAGCCGAGGAAAAGGGCTTCAATGTCACGGTTACCGATGTGAGTGAGACATTCACGACCATTGGTATCTGGGGACCGAACGCGCGCGACAATCTCATGAAAGTCGTGTCTGACCCTGCTGCGCTCGATCCGGATAATTTCCCCTTTGCGGCAATCCGGTCGATCGAGGTCGCCGGCAAACCGGTCTCTGCACTCCGTCTCTCCTATGTCGGTGAACAGGGTTGGGAACTGCACATGAAATATGAGGACGGGCTTGCTGTCTGGGATGCTCTGCGCGCGGTCGGTGTCATGGCCGTTGGCGTCGAAACCTATGCAAACTCCAGACGCATGGAAAAGAGCCTGCGTTTGCAGAATGCCGACCTGTTGACCCAGTACAATCTCTATGAAGCGGATCTCGCGCGTCCGAAGGTGAAAGAGGCCGATTTCCGCGGCAAGGACAAACACCTTGAATACCGGGTCCGTGACAGGCAGCCGGCCATGCTTTGCACATTGGTGATGACCGAAAATACCGATGCCAGCGGCGTGAAGCGTTATCCTGTTGGGGCAATGCCGGTGATGGATCTGGAGACCGGGAAGACACTTGTCGACAGCCTCGGCCGGATTTCCTACACGACCTCCGTTGCTTACGGTCCGACGATCGGAAAGAACATCGCGCTGGCCTATCTGCCGCAGGACTATTGTGAAGTCGGCCGTAAGCTGACGGTCGAATACATGTCAGAAACCTATCCGGCGGAAGTGGCCGGTGTCGGCTATCAGCCTCTCTACGATCCGGAGAACCGCAAGCCGAGAAGTTGACCTCTTTCTGACGTGACTGGAGATACCCGCGACCGACCCTGACGGCGCGGGGCACATCATCTGGAAAACTGTCAAAACCCGCGTGGACATCCGCGCGGGTTCTGCTATTGCAGGCAGCCAATGCAACCAAGACGAAGCCGGAACACGAAAGACCTCCGAATGTCGAAATTTGAAGACCTTTTGGCGCGCAAGGGAGCACTCCTTGCCGATGGTGCAACTGGGACCAATCTGTTCGAGATGGGGCTGTTGTCCGGTGATGCACCGGAGCTCTGGAATGTAGACGAACCGGAGAAAATCAGGGCGCTGCACCAATCCTTTGTCGATGCCGGATCCGACATCATCCTGACCAACACTTTCGGCTGTAACCGTCATCGCCTGAAGTTGCACAAGGCTGAAGGCCGGGTGAAGGAACTCAATGTCGCCGGTGTGGAACTGGCGAAGGAAGTGGCCGCGACAGTCGACCGGGAAGTGCTGATCGGCGGTTCGATCGGCCCGACAGGCGAATTGTTCCAGCCGCTTGGTGCGCTGAGCTACGAGGACGGCGTCGTTGCTTTCCGCGAGCAGATAGAAGGCCTCGTCGAAGGTGGCGCTGATGTATTGTGGGCAGAAACCATGTCGGCCATCGAGGAAATGAAGGCAGTCGCGGAGGCGTCGAAGGATTTCGACCTTCCACTGGTCATCACGGCCAGTTTCGACACCGCCGGAAAAACCATGATGGGCCTTGCACCCAGGGGGTTAGGCGATCTGCAATCCGATTTCGAGTGCACACCGGTCGCAATAGGGTCCAATTGCGGGGTTGGTGCTTCAGACCTGCTGGCAGCGGTCATGGAAATCACCGAAGCCTATCCGGATGCGATTGTCGTCGCGAAGGCCAACTGCGGCATTCCGCAGATCCGTGGAGATGAAGTTGTCTACACCGGAACGCCCGAACTGATGGCAAAATACACACACATGGCGTTGGATGCAGGCGCCCGGATCATCGGAGGATGTTGTGGAACATCTCCTGTCCATCTTGCCGCCATGCGAAGCGCGCTGGACACGCATGCTGATGGGCAACGGCCGACGCTTGACGAAGTGTTGAGCGAGATTGGTCCGCTGGTGTCGCCTCCCAACAAGGCAGCCGATGCAGCCCGGGCTGAAAGCGAGGCGGCAGGAACCACGGGCCGGCGCCGTGGGCGCAGACGTGGCTGACGTTATCCTACCCTGGCGATAGGGCGAGGATCTGACGACCATGTTGCCGGTTCAGCTGTTGCTGCTCAGCAACTGCCGGGTTGTGTGTCCTTGTAGGACTTTTTCGTTTCCTTGAGCGACGCAGAGACGATCCCCATCGGCTGATAGGGAGGATCGCTCTGCATGCCGGGATTGATCATGTGGATCTTGTAACACCCGGTATAGACTTTACGCTTGCCGCTCGTCTGTATGGCGTCGATTGCCACCGGTAGGGCCCAGTAGATTTGTCCGGCACCCGGGTCGGGTTCTGTAGGTCCGAATTTCACACTCACCGTTTTGGTGTCCGAATAGCCTTTGGCCCAGGTTTCGAAATTCTGTGGAGCCGAACTTTTCTGAAAATAGCCGTAGGCCTGCACGTAATACCCGTTGCTTATGGCGAAATAGTAGCTTTCAACCAGCTTCTGTGGACTCGACCGGTCATCCATGAAGGTCCAGTCATCGGCGTGTGCCAGTCCGGACAGGAAAAGCACGGCCAGGACAGTCGAAGTTTTTGTTGCAAATTGGCCAACGGCGCGTGAATTGAACATCAGGGAATTCTCTTTTTCCGACATGAATTCAAAGAGTGAACCGACAATACGAAATCTTCGTCGTCAATCATAGTGGAGCGCTGAACCGCAGCGATACCATGGCTGCAACACTCGAAAAATCAGCTGAACGAAAGTGAATTAAACCAAGGTTTATTGTAATTGAACCATCTCCTGCTACTTCAGCGCTGGATTTGCTCCCTGGCGCTGAACGGAGCTTTCGAATCGGGAGAGTGACTTGAGAATATCCGGACTGGTTTTGATCGCCCTTGCGTGTCTCTTGCCATTAATCTGGTTTGTGCCTCTCGCGGCAACGCGCGACCCGGTCGCGCTATTCAGCCAGTATCTCGGGTCTTCAGCGCTGGTCCTGATGGGCATCAACCAGTTCATCGCAACACGGATGCCAGGTCTCGAAACGGTATTTGGTCCGCTTGACAGGATTTATGTCCTGCACAAATGGCTCGGTGTCATCGCCATGGTCGCGATGGGCCTGCACGATATTGTCGATGCTGAAATGAACGGTCTTCGGGGCGGTCCGCTCGCCGGAATTGCCGAAGATATCGGTGAAATCAGTCTCTACGGACTGCTTGTTCTCGCCCTTGCGTCGGTCATAACCTTCATTCCCTATCATTTGTGGAAATGGAGCCATCGGCTGATCGGCACTTTTTTCGCGCTTGCGGCCTTTCACTTCTTTTTCATCGAGAAACCCTTCTCCATTGCAGATCCGCTTGGGCTCTATATTTCGGCCTTCTGTCTGCTCGGTATGATCAGCTATCTTTGGATGTCCTTGCTCCGGCCAATGGTACCGCGTGGACACGGCTACAAGGTTTCTGCCGTCAGGCATCTGGGTGGACTGACGGAAGTCGAGTTGAAACCCAAAGGCCGGGGACTGAAGCACAAACCTGGACAATTCGCATTTCTTTCAATCAAACGGGGAGCGGTCTGTCGG
>NZ_KI928934.1:82620-88939 GCF_000521215.1 Labrenzia sp. DG1229
TTTCTTTCAATCAACGGGAGCGGTCTGTCGGAAGAACATCCTTCACATTGAGCGGAGCAACCCATGAAGATCGAAGCTTGCGATTTTCGATCAAGGATCTCGGCAACTACACGCGGCGACTTCGTCGCGAGATGGAAACAGGTATGGAGGCGACTGTCTCGGGGCCATTCGGTCACTTTTCGATGCCGTCCGGCAGGGATCCGCAGATCTGGATCGGTGCCGGCGTCGGTATCACACCCTTTATCGCATTTGCTGAAAGCCTGAAATCTAGGGAAACCGGCCCGGTGAAACTCTACTACTGTGTTCGTGAGCGGGACGACATTCCTTATGCAGTCGAACTTGAGAAAATTGCGGAAGAGGTCTCCGGCCTTGAACTGACTATCGTCAATTCCGCAGAAGGTGTTCGCCTGACACCTGATCGCGTTGCGACTGATCTGGATGGCGATCTTTCACAGGCTCATGTCTTTTTTTGCGGTCCTGTTGCCATGCGAAAGGCATTGCGGCGCGGCCTCGTGCTGAAAGGCCTGCGCGCTTCGCGCTTTCATTTCGAGGAATTTCAGATGCGTACCGGTATCGGCCTCAGCACTCTTGCTGAATGGCTTTGGGACCGTGGTATCTACGCAATTGAAAAGAGGCGTGCTGCGCCGAGCCAGCCTGCAGAGTAACGTTTTGTCAAAAGCGGCACTTGCAATCGATTTGCTTTGACGTTTACGTAAAAGCAGGTCGGATTACGGGCATGAATTGAATGAGGTAGGAGACACCGATGCAGCCGGTAATGACAGCGCAGGAGATCGCCGGGTTTCTGGACCGGGAATTCCCGCAGATCCATGCCGGTGGGCGTGCCTATTCCGTCGAAAGTGTCTCCTCCGGCGAAGCGGTCATGCGCCTGACGGCAACCGACCTCCATCTGCGTCCCGGTGGAACGATTTCGGGTCCTTCCATGATGGCGCTTGCAGACCTGGCAGCCTACGTCGTGATCCTGGCACATATAGGCCCGGTCGCGCTGGCGGTAACGACCAACTTCAGCATCAACTTCCTGCGCAAACCTCGGCCAGGAGATTTGCTCGGCACATGCCGGCTTCTGAAACTTGGCAAGCGATTGGCAGTGGTTGAATGCGGTATTGCCGGGGCAGGGGAAGAGGAACTGGTCGCGCATGCAACGGCAACCTATTCGGTGCCACCTCGTTAGAACATGTCCTAGGCCGTCTGCTTCGGAACTTCTTGCGTAAACAGTCCTTCCAGTTCCGGAGAGTATTCGAAAACCTGACCGCGCCCGTTGCGTTTAGCAGCGTAGACGGCAAGGTCGGCGCGATGGAGTGCGGTCTTTTCCGTATCTCCGTCGGCGGTGAGATAAGCCCCTATGCTCACGCTCGGAATGTAGCTGTTGTCATCGTGATGGAAAGCCTTTTGAATCTCTTCCATCACGCGCCCATACAGTTTGCGAAAGTCATGCGGGTTTATGTTGGGACAGAGCACGACAAACTCATCGCCGCCAAATCGTCCGACTGCATCGGACTTGCCATGCAGGTTGGACTTGAGAATGTGCGCCACGTGCCGCAACAGGCTGTCGGCATATGAGTAGCCGTATTTGTCGTTGACCTGTCTGAAGTGATCGATGTCAACCAACAGAACACCGAGGCGACTGAGTGTCTGCGGCTCTGAAAATTGCCTGTTCAGAACCCCGGAAACACTGTTGCGACTCAGAGTGCCCGTGAGTTGGTCGTATCGCGTGAACTCCAGAAACTGGCGGTCCTTCCGGATGATCTGGCGCGTGATTCCGACATAGGCTCCAGCCGGGATCAATAGTACCGCGATCGTTCCGGCGATCAGGTAACCGCTGATCTGTCGAAACGAATTCTGCAGTGCTTCCTCCAGGACGCTGACATCCAAGTAGACCTCGATGACGCCGATGCGCTCGCCGGAGGGGAGGACGGCGGGCGTATAGATCTCGACATACGTCCGCAGGTGCTCCGGATGGCCAAGTTTTTCCTCTGGCGCATGCAAAAAGACGATGCTGTCCCCGGTATCAAACACACTGAGCGCTCTTTCGCTGAAGAACTGTGTTGGAGCAAGAACACCGTTGTCGGACATGAATGCCAGCATACCTTCACTGTCGAACAGCTTTATGCGGATCACGCCAGTGAGCACAAACGAATTTTCCAGCTTCGCGAAATCCCTTTCCGGAGCGACTCCCGATTCAATCATCTGTCTGACAGACGGTGTCGTTTCAAAGAAGTTCTCGGTCCACTTTTGCGATCGGATTTCAGCGTCTTTCTGGATTGCGACACGGACCTGCCAATCAATCAGCGCATCCAGAGAATAATAAACGACTGACACAAGAACGAACGTACTCAGCAGTGCTGCGAGCAACGGGTTCGGTTTTATTGGCCGGAGGCTGCCAAGACCCATCAATCATTCTTTCAGTATTTGCAGTGGGCAAATTAGGTGGCGGGAGTTAAGACTAGGTAAAATCGACAATAATTGTCCGGCGTGACACAGGTTTGAAAATTTTCGAACAAATCCGGAAGACGTAGAAACCTTTCGACAAAAGAGTGCGGTAGCAGAATACCGTTTTTTTAACACATTGAATTCATTAGGAAAAATAGATAGATGACTCAAAAAAGGTTCTTGACGGCATATTTCCACCAGCGTATAAGCTGCCTCGAACGAATTCAGGGTCTGTTCGCTGGCTCAACAGATGCCGCGCGGGCCTTTCTTTAACTGACCAAGTTGGATCAAACACATGAAGACCTTCTCTGCCAAGCCGGCTGAGGTCGAGAAAAAGTGGATCTTGATCGACGCAGAAGGCATGGTTGTCGGCCGTCTTGCCGCTTTCATCGCCAACCATCTGCGCGGCAAGCATCTGCCGACCTACACGCCACATGTCGACACGGGCGACAACATCGTTGTCATCAACGCCGACAAGGTCGTGCTCACCGGTCGTAAATACGACAACAAGAAATACTACTGGCACACCGGACACCCGGGCGGCATCAAGGAGCGCACAGCGCGCGGTATCCTGGAAGGCCGTTTCCCCGAGCGTGTCCTGGAAAAGGCTGTCCAGCGCATGATGCCTGGCGGTCCCCTGTCCAACAAACAGCTGAAGAACCTCAAGGTTTACGCTGGTCCGAAACACCCGCATGAAGCTCAGTCACCTGAATTGGTCGACGTCAAGGGCCTCAACGCAAAGAATGACGGCAAGAGGGCTTAAGAATGGCTGAGCTGCAATCCCTGGAAGAACTGGGCGGCGCGGTCGAGACCGCAGCCCCCGAGGCACCTGTCCACGTCCAGAAGCTGGACGCACAGGGCCGTGCATACGCAACCGGCAAACGCAAGGACGCGATCGCTCGTGTCTGGATCAAACCGGGTACTGGCAAGATCTCCGTCAACGGCAAGGACTTCACCGAATATTTCGCGCGTCCTGTCCTGCAGATGATCCTGCGTCAGCCGCTCATGCTGACCGATCGTGACAGCCAGTATGACGTTGTCGCAACCGTCACCGGTGGCGGTCTCTCCGGTCAGGCCGGTGCTGTGCGCCACGGCCTTTCCAAGGCCCTGACCCATTATGAGCCGGAACTGCGCGGCGTTCTGAAGAAGAACGGTTTTCTCACCCGCGATGCCCGCGTTGTCGAACGTAAGAAATTCGGTAAGCGCAAGGCACGCCGGTCCTTCCAGTTCTCCAAGCGCTAATCGCCGGACAAACTGGTTTCAGACTTCGAAGAACCCGCCGGAGCGATCCGGCGGGTTTTTTGTTCGCGCTACCTGCAATCGATTCATGTGAGACTTCTGTAACCCGGAGTTTTCGGATAGAGCTGGTCCGGTCAAAACATCACATGCAGTCCGCCCTCTGTCGTTTCAGCGCGCCCCAGCCGATCAGGTTCCATGTCACAGGCAAGATTTATCGAAGGCAGTCTGTTTCGTCATGTGACGGTGATGTCGCTGACGTCATCGGTCGGTCTGATGGCGATCTTTGCCGTCGATTTCGTCGACATGATCTTCATATCGATGCTTGGCAAGGATGAACTGGCCGCGGCGATCGGATATGCCGGTGCGATCCTGTTCTTCACAACATCCTTCAACATTGGCGTGGCCATTGCCGCCGGCGCTCTTGTGGCACAATCACTCGGGGCCGGGGACAAGGAAAGAGCCCGCCAGCGGGCATCGACCGCGTTGACGGTCGGCTTTCTGTTTGCGGCCATCTTTGCACTGGCCGTCTGGCTGTCACTGGATGCGCTTGTCGACCTGATCGGAGCCAGGGGTGTGACCCACGGGCTGGCCGTTCACTACCTCGCCATCATCGTTCCGACCCTTCCCGTGCTTCTGCTGGGCATGGCCGGAGGGGCCATCCTGCGGGCGCACGGGGACGCAAGACGTGCGATGATGTCGACAATCATGGGTGGTCTTGTGAATGCGGTGCTTGATCCGATTCTGATTTTCGGACTTGATCTGGAGTTGACCGGGGCTGCTCTGGCGAGTGCCGCGTCAAGACTGGCGATTGCAGCTTTTGCGCTGGCGCCGGTCTTCCGCTTTCACGGTGGCCTCAGCCTGCCGAGGCCATTGCAGATCTTCAAGGATTTGCCGCCGATTTCCGCGATCGCATTTCCTGCGATCCTCACACAGTTGGCAACTCCGGTAGGCCAGGCCTGGGTGACGCGGTCGATGGCGGAATTTGGCGAAGATGCAGTTGCCGGCATGGCGGTAGTCGCCCGCATGTCACCGCTTGCCTTCGCGACGATTTTTGCGCTGTCGGGTGCCATCGGTCCGATCGTTGGACAGAATTACGGCGCGGGCCGATTTGACAGGGTTCGCGGCTCCTTGCGCGAAGCCTTGCTGTTCACAGCGCTTGTTGTCGGACTGGCAGCACTTGTTCTCTTCCTGCTGCGGGAGCCGATCGCCCGGTTGTTCGAGGCCGAAGGCATGGCACTCACGCTGATCTATCTTTTTTGCGGTCCACTGGCCCTGGCATTCTTCTTCAACGGCGTGCTTTTTGTTTCGAATGCCTTTTTCAACAATCTTGGCCGTCCCTTCTATTCGACCTGGATAAACTGGGGTCGCCATACACTTGGCACCATCCCTTTCGTCTGGCTTGGAGGAGCCTATCTTGGTGCGCCCGGCGTTCTGATCGGGCAAGCCGCCGGTGGCGTCGTCTTCGGCGTGCTTGCCCTGCTGCTGGTGCGCAGAGTGATGAAGGATGTCGAAATCCACCACGAAGAACCCAAAGGCCCGAGCCTTTTCCAGCGTCAGGCCCGTCAGGTGACCCTGTTCTTTTCAAGAAGGTAGTCGACCCTTGCCTGCTTCTTTGCAAGCGCCTTGAGTTTTTTCAGGATTTTGATCGCAGCCGTGTAACCCATGGGCTGAGCTGCGTCCGGGTCGGTTGTTCCCAGAAAGAAACTCCAGGCGAGAAAGACAGCGTTCTTGTACCTCTTCCAGGGTGCTTTCTGAGTGTGTGTGCGCGTGGCCATTATGCGTCCGGTATCAATGTCGATCAGAAATCCCTTCACGGTAATGGAAGGACGAATAACAATTGGTACCCAATAGTCGCTTTCTCCAAACGGCCCGAAATAACCGTGTCGAAGGTCGGTGATCGCGAAATGAAAAAGTTGACCTCCTGACATTTCCTGATCGTTCGGCACATATGCTGCAAGACCCAGTGCAGCAGAGAAATATTGTTTCAATTCTTCCTGGTTTGGTTGCCGGCCGATCGTTGTTCCGACCAATTCACAAAAGGAACTGACGATGTTCCAGTCCAGATGCATCTGAACGTCTCCAAGGTAGACTTTTGGAGTTTTTTGTCGGCGAAACAGCCGGTTAAGGATGGACTTGTGCATTCTGGCTACTGGTTCCCTTGCTCGTTTCGACAAAATAGCAGGGTCCAGTAATTTTGATGATATGCGATCGCGTGTCAGAGCACGTTTTGTTTTAATTCCATGAGCAATCCAACTGCCGTGACCTCTATCATCGGTAAACTTTTTATCTTCTTGTTGAAAAAAGTTCGTTTTGTTTCAAACGAGTTTGTCTTGTTGGCCTCAGTTAGAATGTCGCCTGATTTTGCATCCGTAAGTGAACCTTTTTGCGACACTGAAACGGTTGGTGGTATGAGTAGCCACGGTATTAAACCGACCGGGCCTAAAAAATCGAATGATGCCGCTCCGCTCTCATTGCTTATGTCTGTGACTGAGAAATTGTAGACATATGCGTCTTTCAATGTGCTACAGGCATCTTGGAATACAGAAAGTCCGAGCAAAGAAGCGAAATATGTCTGACAACAATTTCTCATTGTTGGTCGTGCTTTTGCGCAAACCCAACAAACCTTCTATGT
>NZ_KI928935.1:0-55385 GCF_000521215.1 Labrenzia sp. DG1229
TTTGCACTCATCACTGCTTCTCCTGTAACCGTGGATCATCCAAACCAAGGATAACCCAACCTCGGGCACTGCCTCCGGCCCTGCTTGCGGACCATATTGAAGCTGATGGGCGGCAACAGGAAGCTTCCAGGCTGTTTTCGGTCATGGCCTTTCAGTCCAAGGCAGCGCTTGCTGTTGCAACCGGACTTGCGCTGCCCTTGCTTGGTCTGTTCGGCTACCATCCGAATGTCGACATGACACCGCAATTGAATTTCATGTTAAGCGTCACCTATGCGGGCCTTCCCTGTATTTTCAAGCTTGCCGCCCTGGGAGGCCTGGTTATTTTTGAGAAAGATCTCGAAATTGGAAAATTGACTTCCTGAATGTTGCTTGTTCGACATCTTTCAAACAAACATCACGAAATTGGACCTGTTTTCCGGCAGAAATAGATGACAGTCAAACACCCTCAATTGACGAAGCCCGCGGACAGGGACCCACTCGCAGCTGCGCTTGAACAGGAAATCTTCAATGAAAAAGCGTCAACACTGTCCCGCCTGATCAAGAAACTGGAAAAGGCTCTCGAACTTTTGAACGAACTGGAGAATGACCCGAAAGCAACGGACCAGCTCCGGCTCGACCGGCTGGCGGAAGCAGGAGAAGCGCTCTGGAACGTAACCATCCAGCGAGAGTTATGCGGTCTCCGCCACCACCGTGAAATTAACGATCACCTCCGTGTTCCCCGCGACGTGCGTCTGAATATGGGGCCTGCGATCAGCATGAAATACCGTTTCAAATCGCGATCTTGACACCGGTCACATCAGGAAGCGGACGATTGTGACCGCGATCACTTCCTTGTTGATGGGAATGCCGTAGCGAAAGGTTGCAGTTGCATCTTTGACACAGCGATGCTTTTTACCGGGGGTTATAGAAATATGTGTTATTTACTGTCGCGCTCAGTGAACTATGTAACTTTGCTTGGATTGACAGGTTTGAAGGCCGGTGCCTTGTACCGGGTTTATAATATAGCGCTGAGCGCAGAACGATCATGATGTGCAGGAAGACTGGCCCCTTGAGTTTTTTTCCAAGACTGATCACGGTTTGCATAGCGTTGGGAATTATGTTTTCCCCGGAGCTCCCGATCCTTAGCGTCACGCAACACGCTCACGCGCAATCCGTCCGCGTTGTTCCGGAAGGCAATCGTTTCAGGAACCAGCCGAAGATTCCCTATGCTTCCGCACGGCGCACGTCGTCCAACAAGTCCAGCTATGACGCCAAGTTCAACAAGGTCCTTGCAGTTCTGAAGCGCGACCGGCGACTGATGTCGTCCATCAAGAGGGTGGCTCGCAAATACGGCATCGATCCGATCCATATCATCGGTGCTATCGTGGGAGAACACACGTACAATTACGACACACTGGACAGTGCCCAGTCGTATTACGTGAAAGCACTGGCATATGCCGGCATCAATTTCGATTTCGAGCTCAACGGGGAACACGTCGATACGTTCGTGCAACGTCCGCAGTTCGACCGATGCCGCAAGGAGCACATCCAAAAAAGCAGCGACCGCCGCTGGTCCTGCTACGAAAACGTCTGGAGCAGCAAATTTCGGGGAAGACGCGTTGACGGTGTCCGCTACCCGAAAAAGAACTTCAACGAAGCCTTTTTCCAACCGCTTTACGCCGGACAGAGCTTCGGACTGGGACAGCTCAGCCCGCTTACCGTCCTGAAAATGACGGATCGTGTTTCGCGCCAGAGCAATTTCCGCAAACTGAAGGCCTCGAATTCGGACGCGGTCTACAAGGCGACGATGGATCCGAACATTTCCCTTCACTACATGGCCGCGATCATTCAGGATTCTATCGCGGCCTACAAATCGGTTGGCAAGGTGGACATATCCAAGAATCCCGGGGTAACCGCGACCCTCTACAATCTTGGTGATCCCTGGAGCCGCGCAGCCAAGTTTCGCCGAACCGGTCGATCCTGGCCACGCGAAAACTACTACGGCTGGCTTGTGAACGACCGCATCGATGAACTGCGCACACTGCTTTGACCCCCGGCAAGGCAACCGCGATTCGCCGGGAATCCGTCAGTGACATTCAAGTCAGAAACGGGTTTGTCTCGCGTTCTTGACCGATCGTGGACGCTTGGCCGTGGCCGGGAATGAAGGAAACATCGTCTCCCAGCGGCAGCATTTTATCCTGGATCGACCGGATCAGCGTGTCATGATCGCCACCAGGTAAATCCGTCCGCCCGATCGAGCCAGCAAACAGCACATCACCCGAAATCGCAAAACGCAATTCCTCGTCGAAAAAAACCAGGTGACCGGGTGAGTGCCCCGGGCAATGCAGCACATCGAACGATCTGCCGGCAATTTCGACTTTGTCACCCTCGACCATCCAGCGGTCGGGCGTCACCGGCTTTACGTCGGAAACGTCGAACTGGACGGCCTGATCGGCAACACGGTCGATGAGCGGTTTGTCCGCCTCGTGGGGACCTTCTACCGGAACACCAAGTGCGGCGGCCAGATCAGCCGCACCGCCGACATGATCAATGTGACCGTGGGTAAGCACGATATTCTCTACATTGACGTCGTGTTTGCCGATCGCCTCTTGTATGCGCGCAACGTCACCACCCGGGTCGATCACGGTTCCGCGCATGGATTGCGGATCCCAGATGAGCGAGCAGTTCTGCTGAAATTGAGTAACCGGAATGACCATCACCTGGATCGGTGGCGTGTCTTCAATGTCTGAATTCGTCGTTTCCTGCGGCACACGCGCCTCCCTCTGCAACAACCTTGCCCAACACAGCAACAAATGCGGGACAAAGCAAGTCGGTGTCGTGTTTCTGTATCATAGCGGCTTCACCTTGCTGCGCGCATTTCGTACAAGATGTATAAGCCCATGAGAAAACGGCAATCAAAATCGGGTAACCGGACATAATGATGCTAAGACTGCTGACTTTCCTGATCACTGCCGCGACCGCGTTGATGACCGCGACCGGAAGCACGGCGCAACCGGGACGGGTTGCGCCGAGTTTTGAGGGATGGACGGTCGACTGCGGAAATACGGGGGCATGCTTTGCATCGTCATTCACCCGAAGCCAATCGGTCTGGGTGGATCTGCGTATCGTCAGGGACTGGCAAGCGGAAGCCCAGCCACTGATCCGCCTGACAACGAATACCGAACTGCCTCAGGAAGGAACGCTCCGCTTTGATGTGGACGGTGCAGCGATTGAAGAATTGCCGATCGAGCAACTGCGCGAGATGCAATCTGCCATTACCCCGCCTGCCGGCTTCCGCCCCCTTGGCGGTGAAGGCTTCTGGTACCCTGCAGGGCCCGCCTCCGTTACGCTTCTGGAGGCGATGCAAAAGGGCAAGATTCTTACGATTCACCTGGCTGCAGGCAACGGCACGGATCCGACGTCCGTGCCTGTTCCGCTACAGGGTCTCAAGGCAAGCCTGCTCTGGCTCGACAACCGGCAGGACCGAACCGGAACACTCGCCGCAATCGTGGCGCCCGGAACGGACCCTGCCAAAGATGCTCCTCATGCGCTCCCGATCCTGAGCGCGGACCAGCTTCCTCCTGAAGTCGCCGCCATCTGGTCGGCAAACCGTCTTTGCTCGGCAATCGATCCGGCAATATTTGCAAGCCTGAATGCCGTGCGTGTCCCGCTCGCCGACAACGCATCGCTTTACATCGTCCCCTGCGGCGCACCGACACCCTACAACAGCCCCTACGTAGCCATTCTTTCCGGCAAGGATGGAGCAGCCCGTCAGATCCACGTCTCCAGGATGTCCGACAAGGGCCCGATCGCGTCCGATCTGATCTATAACGCAAGATGGATTCCGGCCGACCTGCAACTGGTAAGCTACTTCAAGGGATCCGGCGTCGGCGAATGCGGTCTCTGGAACCGCTGGGTCTGGAACGGTACGGGTCTTGTTCTGCTGGAGGAAGCCACACGGAAAACCTGTGACGGTACGGAACCGGACTTGTCCAATTGGTCAAGTACTTGGCCTCTGAAAAACACTCCCGAATAAAGCTTCCGCCAAGGAATTTCTTGCGATTTCATGCCTCTCGCCCTTATGATGGAGCCGCAGCGGCTGGTGAGGGATGCGGCATGAATGCTTCAGCCTGATCCCAGAATGTTGATCGGGCGCACTCGGTGCGCCTGCCTGAGGTGGCTCGACTGTGAAGGCGGGTGAGATTGGCTGATTTGTGCCGGAGGGGCACAGTAATTAAGGTGATTCTGTAATGCACGATGGCGATTCGGACCGGCGGTCGCGTGGTCGGCGCGGCGGCAAGCGCGAGTTTGGCGGTCCGCAAGACTTCGGCAGTGATTTTGGCGGAAGCGACTTCGGTGGGGGCCGGGATGGTGGCTACCGGGGCGGACGCGACAATGATTTTGGTGGCGGCCACGGCCGCGACAACAGAGACAGTGGCTACGGCGGCGGCCGTGACGGCGGCTACGGCGGCGGTGGCGGACGCGAGGGCGGCTATGGCGGCGGTGGTGGACGCGAAGGCGGCTATGGCGGCGGTGGTGGACGCGAAGGCGGCTATGGCGGCGGTGGTGGACGCGAAGGCGGCTATGGCGGCGGCGGTGGACGCGAAGGCGGCTATGGCGGCGGTGGCGGATACGGCGGCGGACGGGACGGTGGCTACGGCGGTGGCGGCGCTGGTCGCGGAGGCTACGGCAACCGTGAAGGCGGCGATGGCGACGCTTTCAGGCAAGGCCGTCCTCCTCGCAGAGATGGACCGCCTGTGGAGCGCGGTCCGCGCCAGAGCGGAACTGTAAAGTTCTTCAAAACCGACAAGGGTTTTGGATTTATCACGCCGGATGAAGGCGACGCGGACGTATTCGTGCACATTTCGGCAGTCGAGCGCTCGGGCCTCACGACACTCGACAGCGGCCAGCGCATTTCCTTTGAGACCGAACCGGATCGCCGGGGCAAGGGCCCAAAGGCCGTGAACCTGCAGGTCGTCGAGGAGGGTGGCGAGGCCGCCCCCGAGGAAAGTGTCGAAGCAGCGCCTGAGGAAGACGCACCCGAACAGGAATAAGAAGGGTCTTTGCCTTTTGGCAGGCACTGACCGGATCATTGGGCGCAGCTTGTCTGCGCCCTTTCTTTTTCAGTTGACACAAACCGTACCTTTTCAAGGGCGCTTGCTCCACCTATAAGGCGGGTCCGCTCAAAATCAGGTACCATTTGATGTCCGCTACAAAGTTTCCTGCAATAATCCGCCCGTTCGAACCGGGTGACCTGAGCACCTTGTTGCTGCTGAACAACGCCGCTGTACCTGCAGTAAACGAACTGACTGCGGAAGAATTACTCGATCTTGTCAATCAGGCGCTTGTTTGCCTGGTCGCAGAAGTGAACAAGACACCGGCCGGACTGCTTCTGTGCATCGCGGACGGCCAGGGATATGAAAGCCCCAACTATCTCTGGCTCTGCGAACGTCTGACAGGCTTTGCCTACACCGATCGTATCGTGGTTGACGAACACCAGCGCGGCTTGAACATTGGCGATGGTCTTTACGCAGCTCTCTTCAAACTCCTGGCAGGATCAGGGCGTTCCTTTGTATGCGAAGTCAACGAGCGCCCTCCCAATCCGGGATCGCTGCGTTTTCACAAGAACCTGGGCTTTGAAGAAATCGGCAAGGCCAACAATGGTGACAAGTCTGTCGTCTATCTGAAACGCGCGCCCGAGCCTGCACCCTGATCCAGCCCGGCATAGGGAATACCAGATGAATTATCGGCATGCCTATCACGCAGGAAACATCGGTGATGTGCTGAAGCACACCGTCCTTGCGCGTCTGATCGTCTATTTTCAGCGCAAGGACAAGGCATTCCGGATCCTCGATACACATGCCGGAATTGGCCGATACGACCTTACGTCAGAAGAAACCCGCAAAACGGGAGAATGGCGGCAAGGGATCGGCAAAATCCTGAATGCGGACATTCCTCTCCAGGTCACCGAACTGCTTTCTCCCTGGCTGGACGTCGTTCGCAGCCTCAACCCGGACGGGGACCTTCGGAACTACCCGGGCTCACCTGACCTTTCCCGTCATCTCATGCGCACAAACGACAGGCTGACACTGACAGAACTACACCCGCAGGACTTTGAAATCCTTTCAGGTCTGTTTGCCGCAGATTTTCAGGTCAAGACCATTCACCTTGACGGCTGGCTGGCAATGGGCAGTTTTCTACCGCCGAAGGAAAAGCGCGGCTTGGTGTTCATAGACCCGGCGTATGAGGTCACCGATGAATACGACCGGATGACAGGCGCTGTTTTGAAAGCCTGGAAAAAATGGACGACCGGCACATACGCTCTCTGGTATCCCTTAAAAGACACCAAAGCGATCAGACGCATGCACGAGGCGTTTGGTGACGCGGGAATGCGGGACGTCTTGTCCCTTGAACTGAGTGTTGGCAAAAGCGGGCCGGACACGAGAATGCTCGGTTCCGGAATGACACTCATCAATCCGCCCTTTACGCTTGCAGATGAAATGAGTCGAATCCTGCCCTGGTATTGCGACATATTGCGGCAAGGACCGGGAACAGGGTGGGACGTCACGCAACTGATTGGCGAATAACTCTCGTTCAAGGTCGTTTTTGCCGGATCTGGTTCTTGACCTTCCGGCTCCACTCCCCCATCGTCTGTCGCAAAGTTTGCCTTTCGGAGATTTTACCGTGCATTTCGCCCGTTCCGCCCGTCTGATTTTGTCCGCACTCGCTGTCTGCACAGCTTTTGTGGTGCCGTCTGTTGCAGATGAGAATCGCGCCTACTGGTCATTGAGTGGAAAAAAGCGATTGCCTGACTGCACGGCCTCATCGGTCCAGAGCGCTGTCGCTGGCTCTGTCGCGAGAGCGAAGAAAGACTACTACGGTGGCAGGACGATACTCGGTATCAATGAAATTCGGGAAGTCGCCTATCACGTCAATGGTGTTAGTCCGCTCGCCAGACGCTATTGCACCGGGGAAGCAAGCTTGTCTGATGGTTCACTGCAGCACCTGCACTACCTGATTGAAGAAAACGCCGGCTTCGTCGGCGTGAGCTGGAACGTCGAGACCTGCCTTGCACCGCTCGACAAATGGCATGTTTACGGCGCCCATTGCAGTACGGCTCGGCCGCATTGAAGCTTCCGGAGAGATGACGTCTTCTGGCTGCATAAGGTTGATTTCGGCATTTCTCCTGACGATGCTGCTGCCACTTCCAGCATCGGCAGATCAGCCCGGTGAGTTCGATTTCTATGTGTTGTCATTGTCCTGGTCGCCGACCTATTGCAGACAGGAAGGCGATGCCGCGAACCCCCACCAATGCGATGCGCGCAATCCGTTCCGCTTTGTAGTTCATGGACTTTGGCCGCAATATGAGCGCGGATATCCGCATTCCTGCGCGGGGCCGAAACGGATCGACAAAAGCATCGCGGTCTCAATGGAAGACATAATGCCAAGCCACGGACTCGTGTTCCACCAGTGGCGCAAACATGGCACCTGTTCAGGTCTGACTCCGGAGGAGTATTTCGATCTGACCCGGCAAGCCTATGAAAAAGTGGCTATCCCCGGAGCCTTTACCAAGCTGGACAAACGTGGCAAGGCCTCGCCGGACACAGTCGAAAAAGCCTTTCGGTTGGCAAATCCCGGCTTGCGGAACAATGCGATGGCCGTCACGTGCTCCCAAGGTGAACTGGACGAGATACGTATCTGCCTAACCAAGGATCTCGAATTCCGGTCTTGTGCGGGTGTTGACCGGTCCGGCTGCAGCGCAAAAAGCCTCTCCGTACCGCCGCCTCTGAGCCGTTGAACAAAGCGGACTGCAACGCGCAAAGATCCCTCAACCCTGTTCCGGTATCAGAAGGATACACAACAATGAAACTTCGCTCGTCGCCACCCTCCCCTTTTGGCCGCAAGGTAAAACTCGCCATTGCGATACTGGGTCTCAAGGACACGATCGAAATCGTAGAGGCCAATACAGCTGATCCTGCGGACAGTCTGCGGGGGCAAAATCCGCTCGGCAAAATCCCGGCGCTCGTCCTTGAAAATGGTGACGTGCTCTATGACAGCGCCGTCATTCTCGAATATCTCGATTTCCTGGCGGGCGGCAACAAGCTCTTTCCTGCCGGCGAGGCGCGATTTGCAGTTCTCAGGGATCAGGCCCTGGCTGACGGCATCATGGATGCCGCACTGCTTCGCGTTTATGAAAAGCGCTTCAAGCAACCGGGTTTTCGGGATCCTGCCTGGGATGCCTACCAGAGCGAAAAGGTCGCGCGCGGCCTCGCTTATTTCGAACAGAACACACCGCCAGCACCCGTCTCGGCGGAAGAGGTGGATGCCGCCGGCCTGACGCTTGCCTGCACACTCGGCTATCTGGATTTGCGCTTTGGTGACAGTTGGCGCCGGGATCATCCCGGGCTTGTCAAGTGGCTGGCTGATTTCGAAGTCGCCGTGCCGGCCTATGCAAGCACAAGACAACCGGCAGCACTCCTTCCCGATGATGCTGCGGTTGAACTGAAATAAGACATGCAAAGTGCAGCGGCACGTTGATACGACGGTCGCTGTCCGGTGCCTGTCCTTTCGTTCAGGGACCTATGAAATCTTGGCCGGACCACCCGGCAGCGGGCGGCGTCCTTTCGCCTTCAGCAGACGGCGTCCGCTCGAAACCGACTGGCCGAAGTCTCTTTGCACCGCAAGCAGCGCAGGCACAAGCAGGATCACCAGGAACAAACCGACACCCAGTCCATAGGACAGGGTGATCACGGTCGGCTTCAGGAACTGGGCCTGACGGCTGGTCTCAAACAACAGCGGCGCCAAACCGAATACCGTTGTTGCCGTCGTCAGAACGACCGCCCGCAGACGGTCGCAGACCCCATTTACCAACGCCTGCCGGAACGAGTGATTTCTGGCATATTCATCGATGGTCGTGACCAGCACGATGCTGTCGTTGATGATGATCCCGGACATGCCGATAAAGCCGACGACGGAGAACATCGACAGCGGAACACCATGAATATAGTGCCCCCACAGCATTCCGATGGACCCGAAGGGGATGATGACCATGATCATCAATGGACGCGTCCAGGATTCAAAAATCCAGCACAGGGTCAGATAGATGCCGGCGAGGCAGAGTGCGAAGCCGATCATTGCGTCGGAGAGGAAGGATTTTTCCTGTTCCGCCAGACCGCTCATCTCGCTCTCAACATCAAAATCGGCGGCCAGTTGAGGAAGTAATTCATTTTCCAGGAAACTTGTTACCCGGGACGCCGCTTCCGGATCATCTTCCGATACATCTCCGCTTACGGACAGCGTGCGCAATCCGTCGCTGCGCCTGACGGAAGCAAAGCCGTAACTGCTGTCGACCTGAATGATTTCGCTCAGCGAAACGTGGGTACCGGCATCTGTCCGGATGCGCGTCGTATAGAGGAACGAGGCGTCCGTTTCCTCATCCGGCATCAGAACCTTTACCTTGGCTGTTCGGCGGCCAACAGGGAATTCAGCGACCTCAATGCCTTCCAGACGGTTGCGCAGGATGCGGGCGACATCGTCCGTTGTGAATCCGAGCGCTTCGCCTTTCGGCGTCAATGTCAGGCTTAGTTCCGGTTTATCGTAGGCAAGAGTATCTTCAAGCGCACTTACACCATCAAGCGGAGCAAGCGCCTGCTTCAGGCTTTCTGCAGCGGCCTTGAGGTTTTCCGTCGAAGTACCGTAGAGCCGGACATCAATGGCATCTCCACCCGGCCCGGATCGCTCACCGCGCAGCGCAAGCGTTTCCAGAAGCGGCGGCCGGTTGATTTCCTTGCGCCAGTCGCCGATGAACTGAAATGCCGAGTACGGCCTGAGATCAGGATCGATCAGTTCGATGGAAATACCGCCGAGTTGATCGACATCCTTGCTGTCCGCCCCTCTCAATCCCCGTCCGGCGGTTCCTCCAACTGTCGACAAGGCGAACAGGACAGCTTCTTCCCCATATTCCTCGCTGTAACGCGTATTGACGACGTCCAGTGCCCGCTCGAGCTCAGCGATCATGTCTTTGGTGTCGTCCCGCGCGGCGCCGGGCATCATCGCGATGCTGGCGGAAACGACCGAGCGCTCGGGAGCATTGAAGAACCGCCAGCGCACGCTGCCGTCCATGAAGAGGGTCAGCGAAAGCAGCAGGATCATGACGCTGAAACCGAGAACCGGATACCTGACCGTGATGATCCAGTTGATGAACCGGCGGAACAGGTGCTCGCGGAACCAGACGAAACCACGATTGAAAACCCGGTTTGGCAGGTCGTACCAGCGCTGTTTCTTGCTGGCTGACAACGCGTGGTTCATGTGTGCCGGCAGGATCAGGAAACATTCCACAAGGCTCGCAATCAGGACAACGGCAACAGTGAAAGGTATGTCCGCGATCAGGGTTCCGAAACGCCCGCCGATGGCAATCAGGCCGATAAAGGCGATCAGGGTGGTGATCGAGGCGCTGAAAACGGGTGCCGTCATGCGGCGTGCGGCGAGACTGGCAGCTTCTGCTGGAGGATATCCGCGGCGGTGGAGCGAATCGGCATGTTCGCCGACCACAATCGCATCGTCGACGACAATGCCTAGACAGATGATGAGCGCAAAGACCGACACCATGTTGAGGGTCAATCCGAAGGCATACATCAGGCCGATTGTGGCCATCATGGCCACCGGAATACCGGCGGCGACCCAGAACGCGGTGCGCGCAGACAGGAACAGGAACAGAAATGCCAGAACGAGACTCAGGCCGAACAGGCCGTTCTCGATCAATATGTTCATCCTGTCGATGATGTTCTGGGACCGCGTTCGCGTCAGCTGAACGACAACGCCCTCCGGCAATGTTTCCTGAAACGAAGCGGTGATCCTTTCGACGTCCCGCTGGATCGAGATGGTGTCGCCCTGCGCACTGCGGTCCACCCTCAAAACGACGGCAGGCACCCCTTTATGGTAGTAGGCTCTGCCGCTCTCCACACCTTCCGTAACAATGTCTGCGACAGTGCGTAGTTGAAGTTTCTCACCCTGACTGGGCGCTTTCAGAACAATTTCACCAAGTTCCTGTTCGGACCTGCGCGTCTGCCCGGTCCTCAGACGAGCACCGCTGCCACTGACATCACCGGCCGGTGTCGTCTCCATTTCCGCCGACACGACATCGGCAATTTCGCGAAGTGACAGATCATGTCGCACCAGCATGCCTTCACCGACATTGATCCGGATGATCGGATTCGCAAGTCCCTGAATCGAGACCCGCGTTACGCCACCGCGAAACAGTACTGTCTGGAGATCTTCGGCAAACCGGGCCAACTGGTCGATATCGACCGGACCATAGATGACGACATCGGTGACACGATCACGGTACGCGCCCCGGCTGACGACGGGTTCCTCGATCCCGTCCGGAAGGCTCGAGCGAGCCTGATCAACAGCAGCCTTCACCTCGTCAGTTGCCTGACCCATGTCCCAGCCGTCTTCAAATTCCAGATTTATGGAAGCCCTGCCTTCGCGCGAGACGGACGTCGCCTCGTCAACGCCATTGATCGCCAGCAACTGCGGGCCGAGAATTTCGACAACCGAGCGATCGAGATCATCGGGCCCAGCCCCTGGCCAGGAGACATCTACATCGACTTCCTCGCGGACAAAATCAGGAAAAAATTGCGTTCTGATCTGTGTGCCTGCAGCAAGTCCTGCAATCAGCATCAGCGCCAGAAGCAGGTTCGCCGCCGTACGGTGACGCACCATGTAGTCCAGGAAAGACGCAAATCGCGGTCCACCGGGAGAACGCATTCATTCACTCCATTTGCGGCACATCCGCATGTGCCGTTTCAGACGTGTTCTAACCCTTGCGGCCGCGTCCCTGCTCCAGCCGGTCAATGAGATCCTTGGGGACCATCGGCTCGTTCAGGAGCGCCAGCAGGCGCGCTTTCCGGTTCTCGGGCATGTTTGAACTGTTCAGTTGCTGGATCAGTGCAGCGCGCCGCTCCGGTTCAAGCGCAATCAGATCTCCCGGAGGCCTCGCCGTTGCCTGAGGCACCTGCGCTGCAACGGGCACAGAGTTTTCAGTCTCGGCATCTTCGACGCGTCGTGGTGTGACTTTCAGACCTTTGCCGAGTTGCGGAAGACGTTCGCGAACATAGTCGGTGCCAAAGGGTACATCAGCCAACAGGACTTCGTTCTTCATGCGCCGCAGCACTCGGGCGCGAATTTCGTCGATACGATCTCCGTCACTTACGATCAGGATCCGCCCGTCCTCAGTCACGGCAGCCGCCGGAACAACTGCAATCTGGGAAAGTTTCGGTTCTTCGACATCGATCTTGACGAAGTCACCCGGTCGCAGCACGGTTCCAACTTCAATGTCGAGCGTTGCAAAAAGCGTTCTGCCCGCTTCGCCTTCCGTCACGATCGCGGCAGCGCGATCGATATGACCGGGCACTTCGACGGACCTGCCTCCAAGCTGAAGCGTGACGGCAACAGGCGCCTTGATCAGTTTGCCGCTATCATCCAGCAAGCGTGAAAATTCCGCCGTGGACAAGGAGAATCTGACCTCGAGCGCCGACGGATCGATCAACAGGGCCAGGGTTTCCGAGGGACTGACACGGCGCCCCAATGTCGCATCGACTTCCGCCAGGTATCCATAGAACGGGGCCGTCAGCGTGGTCTCATTCAATACACGCTCGGCATCCTCCAGGGCGAGCTGCGCCCGCTGAACGGTCAGATCCATGCGCTCGATACGCTTTCTGGCGGTAATTACGGATTGAAGACGGTTGTTCAGGGCCTGTTCCAGCGAGGCCACGGCGAGTTCTTCTGTTTCGACCTGAACTGCGGTCGAATAGCCCTTGTCCCTGAGCTGCAACTGGCGCTCACGGGCCTGGCGGCGAAGATCAAGCTGACGGCCCGCGGCTTCAAGTTCCTGTTCAGCGACCACAATCGCTTCTTCGGCCTCGGCCTTTTGTGCGTCCGCGTCTGCAAGTGCGGCCTCCGCATCCAGAAACTGGAATTCGGCATTTGCCGGATCGATACGAAGCAGCAGCTCGCCCTCGGCAACCGCAGCACCGTCGCGGAATTTGCTGGCCACGTCCACCAGCCGGCCCTCGGAACTCGCCCTGAGCTGCAGCGTCCGCCAACTTTCGATCTGGCCATATGCAGTGGTTATCGGGCTGATCGATTGCGGAACCAATTCAGCGACATTGACCGTGTAGCTGCGCTCGCGCGCCGGCCGCTGGCGCGCGGTTTCTTCCGCCGTCATCGCGCCATACAGCCTGTAGGCGCCGAATCCGGCGAATCCAAACATGATTGCCATCAATGCCAGACCGACAAGTCCGCGCATCAAAAACCGCATATGCCTCTCCACTCGAACGGTCGCGCCCGTCAGCTGCATCACTCCGACCTGACACCGCATGTAGCGCTAAGTTCATGTTTTACCATGGATGTAAGGCAATTTTCAGAAAAGCTTGTATCCAGGTGTAACAAAAAACCGGCCCCTTTCGGGACCGGTCTTTTTGAAGCCGTTTGTGTTTGATGTCAGAATTTGTAGCCGACACCAAAGCGGACTAGCTGATTGCTGAAGTCCGAGGTCACGCCGGTTCCGTTCAGGTTGAAATCCTGATCGCCGAAATCCTGGTAGGCATATTCAAGGCGCGCGGTGACATTGTTGGTGATCGCCGCCTCTCCGCCGGCACCAAGCGTCCAGCCGACCGCCGTCTTGCTGTCCTTGTCGCCATTGCCGGAAACTTCAAGATCCGCAAGCGCAAGACCGCCGGCACCGTAGACCAGGTACCGGTCGAAGGCGTAGCCGATACGTGCCCGGACGTTCGAATTCCAGTTTGACTTGGAGGTGAGCGTCACCCCGCCGGCAGATTTCGTGTCTTCAAGATCCGACAGCGAGAAATCCGCTTCGGCACCGACCACAATGTTCGGTGTGACCTGGAAGTTGTAACCGGTGTAAAGACCACCGGCGATACCGTTTGTATCGGTATCCAGATTGGTTCCACCGGCGCGATTGTCGAAATTCCCGAAAGCCCAACCAAGGTTGCCACCGATGTAGAGACCGGTCCAGTCGATGCTCTGCTGCTGAGCCGGAACCGCCTCATAGGCCGGAGCCGGCGCCTGGGGCAAGTCCGCAGCCCACACCGGAGCAGTTCCAGCTGTTGCGGCAGTCACTGCCAGGCCTGCGATCGCAAGACGTTTCATGAATGATACTCCAGATCCACTGTATCCATACTGAGTTGGCCAAATTCTTTGGCCGATTAAGAAGGACGGTTTCGCCGCGCCCTCACTTCCCCCAATACGGACATATGGGGACCGTTTGTGGCGGATCAGGAATGAGATTTGGGAGTTTTGATGACGAAAGCAGGCAACATTCTGTCAAGGTGAACTTGCCGTTAAGACAAATGCAATTTGCAACGGTGCCAGTGCAAAGATGCTTGTCCTTGGGTTTCCCCATACCAATCTATTGCGTATAAGGCGCCCAACTGATTTGCGTGCTCCCTCCGACAACCATGCGCGCAGGCCGCAAAAAACCCGAACCGGAATTCATAGATGCTGTTTGACTATATTAGCCTCGCTGGCGGATTGGTTGTGCTGATTATTGCCGGCGATGTCTTGGTCAGGGGCTCTGTGGGTATTGCGCAGCGACTTGGAATCCCCAACTTGGTGATCGGTTTGACGATCGTGGCATTCGGAACTTCCGCCCCCGAGCTGGTCATTTCTCTCAAGGCGGCGCTCGAAGATGCCGGTGGCATCGCGATCGGGAACGTGGTCGGCTCCAATATCGCCAATGTCCTGCTGGTTCTGGGATTGCCGGCACTGATTGCAGCCACGCCCTGCGGCGAAGCCGGCGCAACACGCAACGCGCTGTTCATGGTGGCAGTCACCGTTGTGTTTATCGGAATTTGCTTTTTCACGCCGATCGGCCTGATGGACGGTGTGGCTCTGTTGTGCCTGCTCGCAATGTTTCTGGCAGCGTCTACAATAACCGCCCAGCGGCACCGCAAGGAGCAGAAGAAGATTGCAGCCGCTTCGGCCGGCGCAGCCGTTGCTGATGCAGGTGTAGATGCAGATCTGGGCGGTGAAGATGCACTCGAAGATGTTGAGGACGTTCCCGATTCTGTCTGGATCGCGCTTGTCTACATTGTTCTGGGTCTGGTCGGTCTGCCGCTCGGCGCTCATTTCACAATTACCGGAGCCACGGACATTGCAATGCACTGGGGCGTCAGCGAAGCCGTCATCGGCCTGACGGTCATCGCCCTTGGTACGTCGCTTCCCGAATTGGCGACGACAGTGATGGCCGCCATCCGCCAGCATGGTGCGGTTGCCATCGGCAACGTAATCGGTTCGAACATCTTCAACCTGCTCGCGATCATCGGCATCACGGCCGTAGTCGTTCCGATAGACGTACCGCCGGAAGTGCTCAAACTGGACGTCTGGGTAATGCTGGCCTGTGCCGTTCTTCTGGCGTTCCTCGCGGCCTACCGGATCTGTCTGAACAAGATTTCAGGACTGGCCATGACAGCCGCCTACGCCTTCTACATCACAACCGTCTATATGCTCGGCAATGTCAGCTGACGGCAGGATGTGGCGACTGTAACTAACGCGGCGCGGCCCAGCCTCTTCCCCAAACTGGTCTGTGCGCTTAAATGTCTTTCATGCAGGACACATCCGATTCCCGAAAAGCAGCCGAAAACGGTGACGAAGACAAGACGCCCACAGCCAAAAAGGGTGTTGACGTTATCGCAAGCGAAGTCAGGCGCCTTCCCAACGGGCCCGGCGTCTACCGGATGTTGGACGAGAACGGCGAGGTCCTCTACGTAGGCAAGGCACGAAGCCGTCAAAAAACGGGTCACGAGCTATACGCGGCTGCAGGGACAGTCAAATCGCATCATGCGCATGATCCTGTCGACGGCAGCGATGGAGTTCGTCGTCACCCAGACGGAACCGGAAGCGCTTCTGCTGGAGGCCAATCTCATCAAGAGACTGCGCCCGCGGTTCAACGTCCTGCTCAGGGACGACAAGTCGTTTCCCTATATTCTGGTTACAGGCGATCACCAGTCCGCAGCCATCGTCAAGCATCGCGGCGCCAGAAAGCGAAAAGGGGACTATTTCGGACCGTTCGCATCTGCAGGTGCTGTGGACAGAACCATCAACGCGCTTCAGAAGGCCTTCCTGATCCGCACCTGCTCGGACAGTTACTACGAAAACCGGTCCCGCCCCTGTCTGCAGTATCAGATCAAGCGATGCGCCGGACCCTGCACGGGCGAAATCGACCAGGAAGATTACGCTGGCCTGGTTTCGGAAGCCAAGGCCTTCCTGTCCGGTCGCAGCCAGCTGATCAAAAAGCAACTCGCCCAGCAGATGGAGGCCGCCTCTGCCGATCTCGAATTCGAGCGCGCCGCCATTTACCGTGACCGACTTTCAGCCCTGTCCCATGTACAGGCCCATCAGGGCATCAACCCGCATTCGGTTCAGGAAGCGGACGTATTTGCAATCCATCAGGAAGGTGGCCAGACCTGCGTGCAGGTCTTTTTCTTCCGCACCGGCCAGAACTGGGGAAACCGGGCCTATTTTCCAAAGGCCGACAAATCGCTCGACGAGCCGGAAATCCTGGAGAGTTTCCTCGCCCAGTTCTATGACGACAAACCCGCTCCGAAGCTGATCCTGCTTTCACATGATCTGGCGGAACAGGACCTTCTTTCCGAAGCGCTCACGGAACGCACCGGCCGCAAGGTCGATGTGTCGGTTCCAAGACGTGGTGAAAAGAAGGAACTGGTCGAACACGCCTTGACGAATGCGCGCGAAGCACTCGGCCGCCGTCTCGCCGAGACCTCCAGCCAGGCCCGTCTGCTCAAGGGCGTTGCCGAAGCGTTCGACCTGACCGCGCAACCGCGCCGGATCGAGGTTTACGACAACTCACACATCATGGGGACGAATGCTGTCGGCGGCATGATCGTTGCCGGCGTCGAAGGCTTCGCCAAGGGGCAGTACCGCAAGTTCAACATCAAGTCTGAAGATCTCGTCCCCGGCGATGATTACGGCATGATGCGCGAGGTTCTGAACCGTCGCTTTTCACGCCTGCTCAAGGAACATGCCCGCGAGGAAAAGCCCGAAGCGACGCCGGCGGACCCTGAAGGTGACACAGCCGGCAACGAAGAAAACGGCGCGGACATGTCTTCTGACATTCCTGCCTGGCCGGATCTGGTTCTGATCGACGGCGGTCAGGGACAACTGACCGCGGCCAGGGAGTCACTTGAAGATCTTGGCATTACCGACGTCCCTCTTGTCGGTATCGCAAAAGGCCCCGACCGGGATGCAGGCCGCGAAAAATTCTTCATTCCCGGAAAACAGTCCTTCATGCTGCCGGAACGGGATCCGGTGCTTTATTTTGTCCAGCGGCTGCGCGACGAAGCGCACCGGTTCGCCATCGGCAGTCACAGGGCGCGGCGCAAGAAGGACATCGTGAAGAACCCGCTGGACGAAATCGCCGGTATCGGCCCGACCCGGAAAAAGGCGCTTTTGCGCCACTTCGGCACTGCGAAGGCCGTTTCCAAGGCCGGGATCGATGACCTGGCCGCTGTTCCGGGCATTTCCGAAGCCATTGCAAGGCTGGTTTACGATCACTTTCACGAATGAAGCGAATGTCGGCAGCGGATTGTTTACGCGTGCACACATGGTGGAAAAACTGTGCTATGGCAGGGCCAATTCCTCAAATCCGATTTGATGCATGCTCTCCTTTGTCACCCGGCCCCTCAGACAGTTCTTTCCAACATTCGCGTCGCTCGTCTGCTGGTGCGGCTCGCTCGGCGCGCTGGTATTCTGCATCCTGGGCCTGTCTGCCTTTGCCGCACCAGACTACTGGTTCGCGGATAACATGAGCTTCTTCCTGCGGCAGTTTCTGGTTGCAGGACTGCTTGGCTGTCTTGCCGGAACTCTCGGGCTGCTGATGTTGCACAGGCTGCGCCTGATCTATCGGATTGTCTGGATCCTGGCTGTTGTCTCTTTCCTGTCCCTGGTGGGTTTGACGGCAACCCGCACTTTGGAAAACACCGCAAGGGTCGAAACACCCGCGACCGGTGGAAAGGTGATCAAGGTCATTTCCATCAACACCGAGCGGATGTTTCTCGGTGACAAGAGACTGACCGCGTTTATGGAAAGGCAACAGCCGGACATTCTCGTCATACAGGAAGCCTTGTGGTGGCTCCAGGAACGACGCTGGGAACGCCTCGAGCGCCCAATTGGCGGACTGGGTGAAAATGGATATCCGGATCATGTCGAGGTCGGAGCATCCGGCAGCCTGGTGATTTATTCGAACTTTCCGATCCGGCTGGAGAATTCAACGATTGTTCTGGGCGAACTTCACGACACCGCAAGTGTCATTCATGACCCGGACCGGGAATTGCTGCAGGTCAGCCTGGACACGGGCGCGCGCGACCTGAAGATCCTGGCGGTACATCCGGACAGTCCGAGGAACCTGGTCCGTTGGCAAAACAAGCGCCGATATTTCGATGAAGCCGACAATGTCATTCAGGAAGTGCAGCAAAGCAGCGGCGATCCTCTCGTCGTGATCGGTGACTGGAACAGCGCACCCTGGTCCGCCCGCTTTCAGCAGACGTTGTCGCAAAACGGTCTGAAGACTGCCTATCCGGGKGGCTGGCCGCGGACGACCCGCTTTTTTTTCGATTACCGGCTGCACTGGATTCTCGGTTCTCCGGTCGACCAGTTTGCGGTTTCCGAAGGCATAAGGGTGCTCAATGTTTCCACCGGTCCGGACATCGGATCAGACCACTTGCCGCTCATCGTCGAACTTGAGCTGCCTGCCGCAAGCAATAATTGAAACATTGGCTGTGACTTAAACCTGAAAGTGTTTGAGCCTGCGGCCCGGATTCGGAAGACTGCATGTCAACCGACACCGATTCCATGACAGTTAAAATGGCCAAGCTCTACTTCAACTACTCTTCCATGAATGCCGGCAAGACGACCGTGCTTTTGCAGGCAGCCTACAATTATGAGGAACGCGGGATGAATGCGCTCCTCCTCATCGCAGCTTTTGACGACCGCGGCGGCAAGGGCAGAATAGCCTCCCGCATCGGTCTGGCAGCAGATGCCGATATCTTTACAGCCCAGGACGACGTGTTCGATCACGTGAAAGCAACTCACCGGACCACGCCGGTCGACGCGGTTTTTGTCGACGAGGCCCAGTTCCTGACAGAGGGCCAGGTCTGGCAACTGGCAAATGTCGCAGACGAATTGCGTATACCTGTGATGTGCTTCGGGCTGCGTACCGATTTCCAGGGAAAACTGTTCCCCGGCAGCGCGGCATTGCTCGCTCTTGCCGACAATCTCAAGGAAATCAAGACGATCTGCTGGTGCGGCCGCAAGGCCACCATGGTTGCCCGGCTCGACGGTAATGGCCGGATTCTCGAAGAGGGCGACCAGGTCGTTATCGGTGGCAATGAAACCTATGTGTCACTCTGCCGGAACCACTGGAGCCGCAGGGAACTCGCGTGACATCTACCGCAATTGGGCGAGTTCCGGCTGTCACCAGGTGCCGCAGTGATCCCGGATCCTGAAAAGGTCCTCTCCGAAAAGTATCAGGACCGCTTGCTGCGCTAACTCGCACCGATTCGCCGACCCGTCTGTCGGCGCCGCCCACAACTGGCAAAGTGGAACGCAATCGGGTCCTTCATCAATCTGGCAGTCTGCCAACCGTTGTTGGCAATCGGTTAGCAGATATGCATTATGTTGATAATACAGCTGAAGATAAACGATCAAACCTAGTCGGCAGCCGCATTGGAAAGCGAACGAGTATTCGAAATTAGTGTGAGAAACGATCTGTCGGAGATGGGAACCGTGAGCACCACTCTCGACGATATCGGCACACGATTCACGCTTCCCTGCAAGGCGGTAATGCAAGTCCAGATCGCCCTGGACGAGGCTTTGAGCAACATTGTCAAATATGCATGGCCGGAGGGGGGGGAGCACGAAGCTCTGGTCAAAATTGCCGTCTTGCCCGATCAACTTAAAATTCAGATCATTGATGATGGGCAACCATTTGATATCAGCCAGATCAGAACCGTGCTTCCTGCGCCGGGAGACAGCAGAAAGAAGTATGGCGGGCGTGGGATAATCATGCTCAAGAAACTGGTCGACAACATTGAATATGACCGTAAGAACGGCCGGAATTATTTGACACTTTCAAAAACAACCAGTCCACTTCAATAAGATTGGCCCAAGGTGCGGATGACATGGATATTGCGGACAATTTAAAAGTTAATCTCGTAGTTCAGGAAAATACTTGCATTGCATCGATCGAAGGCCGAATCGATAGCAGCAACGCAACGAAACTTACGGAATATCTCACCCAGGTCATTACCGAACACGGTCCGACCATGATCCTCGATCTGAAAGACCTGTCCTATCTGACCAGCGCCGGCTTCCGCGCAATGTTGATCACGACCGACGAGGCAGAAGAAAAAGGCGGTGCTCTAACGCTTTGCAATGTCAGCCCCGACATGAAGGAACTGTTCGAAATGGGGGGCATGATTGATGTATTCGTTATTCATGAAAACATTGATGCCGCGGTATCATCCCGGCAACATAATGCTTCCATGTAAGCAGAAGAAGAAGAAGCATATAGATAAATAAAAGAGAAGATTTGACACCAATTCCACGGGAGGGGAAAATGCTTGTCAATAAATTAATAGTAATATCTTCAATTTTAGCCATGAAGATCGTTGCATTTATTTCACTGATAGCACTTGCCACCTCTACTTACGCGCGCCCGCTCGACGAGATATTGGAATCTGGTGAAATAAGATTTTGCGTAGTTGTTTGGGGACCTATGGTCGGCAAAGTAAATCCTTCCGATTGCCTTGGAAACGAGTGTACTTTTGAAGGTCCCGTCAAGAACCTTTCGCTCGCCTTCGCAGAGTTTCTCGATCCGCAGCTCGAACCGTCCTTTCGTGTGCTGAAATGGGACCAGCAGTTTCACAATGAGGATGGTGTCACACTTCGCGACGAGAGCTATACCCCTGCCCTCATGTCTTCAGGAACGTGTGATCTGTACACGTCCTTCATGGCTGAGCGCGCCTGGCGGCAAAAGAAACTTGCAATGCCCGCAGTCTGGCCAGGACGATACGTTATCGTTATTCACAAGGACAGGGCGGAAGAGTTCGGAGACTTGAGTTCATTGGCCGGAAAAGTCGGTGCGGTCATCGAAAACTCAACCCAGCACACCGCACTGGATCAGATGAACTCCACTGATTTTTCCGGCAACCCGACACAATACAGCTTCATTCAGAACTACGGTGAAGGCATTGATGCGGTCGAGGTCGGCGAAGTGGACTATACCGTGATAGGAGCCGACTCCGCGCTTTGGTACGGCCGAAACGAGGCGAAAAATTCTGTTGCTGTCTTTCCGATCGGCCCGGAAAGGATGAACAACTGGGCACTTCACAAGGACTACACCGAACTGCTTGGAAAAGTGACCGAATTCATCGAAATCCAGCAGGTCTCCAAGGGGTCTGCACTGGATCAGTTGTTCAAGGATTATACCGGACTATCCTATGCCAAGTATCTTCGATTGATCAGTCATGGGATCAGGTAACCCGAATTTCTGAAACGGGGGAGACAAACAGTGTTCGCACGCGTTCGATATAGTCTCCAGACAGGCGTCGTCCTGGCGTTGATCCTGGTGGCGTCAACGTCCGATACCCTGCATGCCCGCCCATTGAACGACATCATTGAGAGTGGCGAAATCAGGTTTTGCGTCGCGCCAATTCATCCGTCGATCGCTTCCGCCGAACCTCCAGTCTGCAGGAGTGATTGCAAGTTGAGCGGTCCGGTTGTCGAAGAAGCCAGGGCGTTCGCGGCCTCACTGGGCGAAAACATGAAGGTCAAGTTCGTCACCATTGGCTGGGACGAACAGTTTCATGACCAAAGAGGCATTACAGACCGGGCATCCGATGCAACACCCCGGCTTTTGGAAAACGGTACATGTGACATCTATCCCAGTCATCTCACGATCACGGACTGGCGATTGCGCATGATGGATATCGTTCCGCTTTTTAACAGCAGGATGATGGTGATCGTCGACAAGGGGCGACAGGAAGACTTCAAGATGCCCGCAGACCTGGCTGGAAAATCCACTGCGGCAGAAAAAGACACCTCGTTTCACAGCTGGATACAGGCTCAAAACGAGGGAAAATTCTCTGACAACCCGATCCTGGTTGAGCTCCTCAGTTCCGAAGAGGTCTTTCAATCCCTTGATGACAACAAGATCGATTTTGTGCTCACGGACGCAAATGCTGCAATCTGGTCCATCCGCCACACACTGAACAATGCTGCGGTCGCCTTCCCGGTAGGTGAAGACGAGCAGATAGGTTGGGGCGTCAGCAAATCGGACAAGGCACTTCAGAAGAAGATCGAGACCTATTTTGCCGAGCAGAAGTCAAGCAACACCTCGACCTACAACAGAATTTGGGAAGACCATTTCGGCGTCTCGCTGACCCGATTTGAAAATCTCCTCAATTCACTGAGTCAATTGCCGAGATGACGACCACGAGCTCACAGGAACAGATCGATCTGAACCGGCGAAGTTCCGGCCTGAAAACCGGGGGTCTGGTCAACCGCTCAATCAGAACCAAGCTGATTGGCGGTACGGTTGTCATCGTTCTGATCATTGTAAGCCTGCTCACTTTCGTTCTCGCCAGAAGCGCGGCAGACCTGCTGGAAAAGGAATCCAGCAATCAGCTATCGCAACTTCTGGATCAGAGCACGCTCATTCTTTCAAGCTTTCTGGAGACAAACGAGGCCAATCTCGTGCTCTGGTCGACTGAGCCCCTGGTTCACTCGGTTGCCAACGATCCGGCTCTGGCCGCAATTTTCGCGCTTGGATTGAACGACTATTTCGAGACCCATGTTTCGAACAAACCCTGGATTCGCAATGTCGTGCTCGTCAAGGACGGGACTGTCGTATTTGCACAGCACACCAGCGACGATCTTTCGACAGATACGGCGACGCCCGCCTCTGCAAACCTGTCACAATTGCTCGCCGCTCCCGCGGAAGGCCTGTCGGTCGTCAGACTGGCAAGCAATGACGGCGCCGAAGATCGGGCAATTGTAATGAAACGGCCACTTCTGGATGAAGCCGGCCCGAAAGAAAACGCCCACATCGTTCTTTTGCTCGATCTCGACACGGTTCAGGAAGACCTTTTCGGTCAGATCAAGGCCGGCACCAATGGCTTTCTCACGCTGGCGGTCGAAGAGAGGTCGTCCACAGGCCGGTCGCTCTGGGTTCCACCGAATCGAAATATCGAGGGGCCGGAAAGCATCGAATTTATGCAAGCGCAAAAATTCCAGGGGTTTCCCGCGCGCTCTGGCGAAGAATATGAGTCTATCGTCGTCGACCATCGCGCACTTGCCGATACGCCCCTGATGATGATCGGAGTCGCCGCAACGCGCGACGTGTTTGAGCCCGTTACAAAGCTCGTGCTTATTTCGGTGATTTGCGGTGTTGTCGCAATCTTCGCTGGCGGCGTGAGCCTGTTCTTCTTTTCCGGACGGCTAACTGCACCGATACGTGAATTGACCGCCAGGGCTCATAAGTTCGCATCCAGTCGCCTGGATCCTGCGGTCTCGTCCCCGGCGCTGGAGTCCGGCCAACCGACACCTTCAGAAGCGTTCGACACCAACGGTCACACCGATTTCGAGGAAATCGACAGCCAGGATGAGGTCGGCGAACTTTCCTCCGTCTTCCGCCTTCTCGACCAAAGAACGCAGGAACTGGAACACGCCAACAGCCTGCTTGGAAAACGAAATCAGGAAATCGACCAGGCAATGCTGGCACTCCAGTCCACGCAGGACGAGCTTGTGACCAACCTGAGTCGTCTGGAGCGTGAGCTCGCCACTGCCCGAGAGCTTCAGTTGAGCATGGTTCCAAGCGTGTTCCCTCCTCTTTCGTCAACTCAGCCGGTGGACATCTATGCGATCATGGAACCGGCTCGAGAGGTCGGAGGCGATCTTTATGATTTCTTCTACGCAGATGACGACACAATCTGCTTTGTTGTCGGAGATGTGTCCGACAAAGGCACATCGGCTGCACTCTTCATGGCAAGAACACGCAGCCTCATCAGATACGCGGTCAACCAATGGCGTGAGACCACCGGTCAGGTTCCCGATGCATTGAACATCATGGCCTCGGTCAACAAGGAACTGTGCCAAAACAACAAGGCTCGAATGTTTGTGACCTTGTTTCTCGGCTTCCTTGACGTGAAGACCGGAGTTTTGAAGTGTTCAAACGCCGGCCACATCACCCCTTACCTCATCAGCAAGGGTGGGGTAATCGATCCGGTATCGGACCGGCGCCCGGGCATTCCACTGGGCGTCGAACGCAACAGTGCCTATCGCGACGTCACCCGGCCGCTCAAGGAAGGCGACATGGTTTTCCTGTATTCAGACGGCATCCCGGAAGCCATGAACGCCGAAGGTGTCTTTTTCTCGCAGGAAAAACTCCGCGCGCATCTCAGGGAAGCCCATGCGGACTCGCCCAGGGAGATCATCACTTCCCTTCGTGAGAACGTGTCTGAATTCGTCGGCGCAACAGACCAGTATGACGATGTGACACTGTTCGCCTTGAGATGGCATCCCGAACAGCTCAACTAGAGCCTTTTGAACGATGGAGCATCAGCCAACCTCACGGTCCTTGTTGTCTTCTTGTGTAAATTCACTCAGAAGCATGAAAAACCGCTGGCACAGGTTGGTTACCTTGAGAAGGTTCAATTTGGATTCCGCATTCAGATGATCATCGGCTGTCAAATAAGCGCTTCGAATGCGCTGCATGGAATCACCCCGGTCACCCGCAATCTTTCCCAGCCGTTTTTGATCCGATGGACGACCATCAACAACGGCCCCTTCGAGCGTTAGCACGACCGTGTCAAGCGCTTCGATAACATTCTGGTTGAACCGGTTCATGGATCCGAGCCCCGGGCCGGAACGGATCGCCTGGGCAAGCTGATGAAGCGTGTCTTCCACGCCCAGCAGAAGTCTTTGCCGGTTCAGCGCCGCATTCAACCGGTCATACAATTCGTGATCATGATCGGTTTCGCCGAACTCATCCAGAAATCCGTCTATTTCTTTCGCCAGAGCCTGAAACGAATTATGGAGTGCCGTCAGTTCCGAACCGCCATTCTTGTCGTCATCCCTGAGATGTTCGAAGTATTTGGTAAAAAACTTGACCAACCGATTTTGTTCCAGGTCGACCAGGTCCAATGCGGTCTCCGGGTCAACAAGTGCCTGGTCGTGAATGTAATGAAGCCGGGAATTGTCTTCAGATGCAGTCGCCGGAAAAAGCCATTCCCCAAAACGGCTGAGTGGAGAATTCAGTGCGAAGACGATCACTGCGCCGGTCAGGTTGAACAGCAGATAAACATAGGCCATTTGCTGTTCCAGGCCGCCAGGAAACAGGCCGATGATACCCTTCACCAGAAAGAGATCGGTGCTTCTTTCAATGTAAAACAATGGAACAAGCACAAGACAGGGAATGATGTTGAACAGGACTTGAAACATGGCGATTTGCATGGGTCTGCCGCGCAGGTTCCATGACAGTGCCAACGTGTTGATCGAGCTGCCGAAATTGGATCCGTATATTGCCATGATCGTTTGTTCGACACTGAAGACACCTGCCCCCGCAAGGGCAATTGCCAGAATACTGATCGCGGTGGAGGTCTGCGCCAGAAACGTCAACCCGGCCGCAGCCACAAACACCAGCAAAAAGGAGTCCTTGACGCGCTCCAGAACCTGGGCGGCCCAGGGTTGCTGGACCAGCGGCACGGCGCTTTCCTGCAGCGTCGCAATGCCAAGAAACAGAATTCCGAGGCCGAAAAGCGCCGCGATCAGAGGTTGCCAGCGCGACAGCCGTTCGTTTGCGATCGCAAAACCGGTTGCCCCTATCACGAAGAGCATCACCAGCTTCATGTTGAGCGTCGCCAGCAGCACCAGCACCGATGCCCCCACATTCGCTCCCGCGATAATCGGCAGGGTCGATCTTATTGTCAGAAGTCCTGCAGTGAGCATCCCGACAAGAACAAAGACAAGAACCGACATGCTTTGTGCAATGCCACCGGCAAGAGCACCCCAGCTGAAGGCAATCAGGGGATGGCGGGTCCACCCAACAATGGCGCGCCTCAATCTGCGCCCGGCGAAACGTTTGAGATTTTCAGTCAGCAGCCAGACGCCAGCGAAAAACAGGCCAAGTCCGCCGACTATGCCGCTCAACAAAACAAACAAACTTATTGTCGCCTCCCTGGGACGAAATCGAGCCACATTCTTGTCTGGAGCGAACGTTTTTTGTTCGATGCCGACCCGATGAGAACGGATACTAGAAGGAAACTTCGCTCGATGAAAGCGGTTTCACGGGTTGGAGAACCTGCGGGAAGCCCAGCCTTGTCGATCACTCGAAACCCATCAATGAATACTTGCTTCGGCGCACGCAGTTCGGCATCGAGCCTTTTCGTAACTTGGCATTCGCAACGTCATGGCTTCAATCTCAATTCGGTCGGGAAGTGCGGCGCCGCGCCCTCTGACAGGGTCATGAAAGCGTCGTCTCTGTCATGATTTGATCCCACTTGGGGGACGCCCGGCCAAATCACACGCCTCCATTTGACCTTCGAATTTGCCTCCGACCACTGGGGACCGAAAAGCGCCTTGATGCCCACTTCTTCGCCCCCTACAAAGAGAAGAACCGGCACGTGCCTTGCTGATGCGGAGGTGTTCGGCTGCCAGGTGGCGAACTTGCTCGGCGCCAAACAATTATAACTTTCAAGGGAGTAAACTATGAAAAAAGCAATATTATCACTTGCACTCGCAACCACGTTGGCCCTGGGCTCCGGTTACGCGGCTGCAGAAACCCGCATTACCTACAAGTCAGCGAAGTCCACCTCTTCCTACTATCAGATGGCCGTACAGATCGCCGAAGCCATGAAGGCCGCCTCCGACGGCGACATCATCGTCACGGTTGAGGAAAGCCAGGGCTCGGTTCAAAACGTGATGGAAGCAAGAGCCCGTGGCGGTGACTACGTGTTCACCACGCCGCCGGTTCTGGTGAGACTTGCCCAGGGGGGCAAGGCCATGTTCGAAGGCAAGTCCGATCCCAAGTTCGACGAAATCAGGGCGCTGTTTCCCATCCCCTCCCTCACAATGCATTTCGTGATGTCCGAAGAAAGCGGCGTCACTGATTTTGCCGGCATGGAAGGCAAGACGATCCTGCTGGGCAAAGGGTCTTTCGGTGCTCGCGAAGGTGAAAAATACCTGAAACTGTTCGGTCTGGACGGCAAGGTCGACCTGGCGGAAGTCGAACTTTCCAATGCGGTCGCCGCGCTGAAGAACGGCCAGATCGACGGATTTGTTACCGCCGGATCTTTCCCGGCACCCAATGTGATCGAGGCCGCCGCTTCAACCGGTGTCAACGTCATTTCCCTGAATGACGACCAGATTGCGGAAACCAAACGCACAAAACTGGTCATCCCGGGCGGCACCTATGCAGGGCAGACGGAGGATATCGTCACGACTTCTCTTCCTGTCGTTGCCTTTACCACTTCCGCGATGAGCGACGATACGGCCTATGAACTTACCAAGAGCTATTGGGAGCAAAAAGATGCCATGGGCAGCGCTGCGCCCTGGTGGAACGGCGTCGACACGGGTCTCATGAGCAATATAACCGGGAAAATTCACCCCGGTGCTGTCCGGTACTACGAAGAAGCCGGGTTTGAGCTGACACCGGAGCAGCAATAACACTCAAGCGAAAATCTGCCGGTCTCCGTGATTTCACACACGCGGAGACCGGTTGCCCGAGGAAGGTCGTACCGCCAAGGCAGCGCGACCGGCGGTTTGCTTGCGCTGTTTCCAGGCAGGAAGGACTTTGACTTGAGACCTCTGATCATCGCAGCGGCGCTCTGTCTGGTGACATTTCACCTCGCACTGATTTTTTCCGGCCTCGTGCCTAATCTTGTCAGCCGTCCGCTACACCTTGCGCTCGCTCTACCCTGGATATTGCTTGCAGCGCAGCAGGGACTGTTGGCACGGACAAGTGGCATCATCCTGACGGTCCTGGGCATCGGCGCATGCGTCTGGGTAGCGGTGTCGCACGACCGGTTGTCGGACCAGTACGGATTTCTGGAAGGGTCTTATCAACTTGTCATCGCCGTCATCCTGATTGTCGTTGTTCTGGAATCGGCGCGGCGGGCCATCGGCTTGCCGTTGCCGCTTGTTGCGCTCCTGGCGCTGCTCTACGGACTGTTCGGTCAGCATATTCCAGGTGAATTTGGCCATTCCGGCACACCACTCGCCAGTTTCCTGGGAACACTCACGATCGCGGAGGGTGGCATCTGGGGCAGTTTGACGGGTGTTTCGGTCAATGTTGTCGCGATATTCGTCATATTCGGTGCGGTGCTGAATGCCGGCGAGGCAGGTCAGGGCTTTATGAATATCGCCTCTGCCGCCGCAGGCAGGCTGAAAGGCGGTGCTGCAAAAGTATCTGTTCTCTCTTCCGCACTTTTTGGCTCCATATCGGGCTCCGCTTCTGCCAACGTGGCATCCACAGGAGCAATCACGTTGCCGGCGATGACCCGTCTGGGGTATCCAAAACGCCTTGCGGCAGCCGTTGAAGCGGTCGCCTCGTCCGGCGGGCAGATCATGCCCCCGCTCATGGGTGCCGGTGCTTTCGTCATGGCGGAACTCACCGGTATTCCCTATACCTCCATTATGGCGGCAGCGCTCCTGCCGGCCCTCCTCTACTTCGTGGCCGTCTGGATTGGAGTCAACGCGTACGCAAATCATCACGATTTGGCGGGTCTCGCTGAGAAGGACCGTCCATCAGGGCGTGATGTGCTCATCACTTCCGGCTTTTTCATGATCCCGTTCACGGTGTTGCTCATCGGTATGTTCTGGGTTCAGTACACCCCGCAATATTCAGCATCCATGGCAATCCTTGCCAGCTTTCTCCTGTTGTTTTTCAATGCAAGGGGTATTGGTACCGGGAAAGAGGGCTTGGCCCGTGTCGAACGGGCTCTCATCAACGCCGCACGGCAGGTGTCGATGATCGCCGCCATCATTGTCTGCGCATCCATCATCATCGGCGTTCTCTCCATCACCGGTCTTGGCGTCAAAATCACGTCACTGATCCTTTCCGGCTCGGGTGGACTGCTCTGGCCGTCCCTGTTTCTGACGGCCTTGGCCTGCATGGTGCTTGGGATGGAAGTCCCAACCACCGCCGCCTACGTCATCTGTGTTTCCGTCGCCGGTCCCGCCCTCATTCAACTGGGCCTGGAACCCCTGCAGGCCCATCTATTCGTTTTCTGGTTTGCACTTTTGTCAACGATCACACCACCGGTCTGCGGCGCGGTTTTCATCGCCGCCGGAATGATCAACGAAAACTGGCTGAAAGTGGCCTTGACGGCGATGGCTCTGGGGATCGGCCTCTACATCATTCCCCTGGCTATGATCGCGAATCCGAGTTTGATCAGACTGGAAGGCGACACCATGGGCGCAATCTTCGCCGCATTGCAAACCGGTCTGGGCCTGGGTTTGATTTCCTACGCGCTTATCGGCTTCAAGAACCCTGTCGTTCGGTTTCTTTCAGGCGCCAGCGGCCTTGCAGTCGTTTTCTGGCGCTTGATGATCGGCTAATCTGCTGATTGCCACGACGCGCAAGAAAACAGCCAAATTCGCTGGTATTTACCAAAGATAGCTGTCTCCTTTACGTCTCTTGACCAAATCGTAAAGTCATTCCCCTTGAAGCCCCTTGCCGCGCCCCCTAAAAGGGAACAAACAGCAAGGAGTGGGCGTCATGCTCGGCAAGATGTTCAAATCCCTCTTCGGAGCGTCCGGAGAAGGTCAGACCAAGAGTGCATCAAAGACCGCGCCGGTCGAACATGAGGGTTTTCAGATCATCGCTGAACCACAGTCCTCGGGCGGCCAATGGCAGGTTGCCGGCCGCATCGAAAAGCAGGATGGCGAGGAAACAAGGGTTCACCGCTTCATTCGCGCAGATGTCATGCCGGGTGAAACGGAGGCGGCCAATGAGATGATCCGCAAGGCCAAAATGATGATAGACCAGCAAGGTGATCGAATTTTCGATTGAAATGGTCGAACCGAAACTGTAACCGAGGCAGACGCGCGACGCGTAGTGGATGACTGATCGCCTGTCTCCGGCAATGCAATTCCCATTGATTTCGAACGTCAGCCAATACCCGCATTCTGAAAGCCGACATGAAACGAAACGTTGCTCTAAGCCTGCCCAACCTGTTGACTTATGGTCGTATTCTGGCGGTGCCCGCAGTTGCGGCATGTTTCTATTTTGAGGGAACCACGCCGCGCTGGATTGCGCTGGGAATGTTCATTGTTGCAGCAATCACGGACTTTTTCGATGGTTATCTCGCACGCGCCTGGCAACAGCAATCCGCGCTTGGGCGCATGCTTGATCCCATCGCTGACAAACTGCTCGTATCCGTCTGCCTGCTTATGCTTGCAGCCGACGGCACAATCGGCGGCTGGTCGCTTGTCGCCGCAATCATCATCCTTTGCCGGGAAATACTGGTCTCGGGATTGCGTGAATTTCTGGCAGAGCTTCAGGTCAGTGTTCCGGTTACAAAGCTGGCGAAGTGGAAAACGACGGTGCAACTCATCGCGATTGCGTTTCTGCTTGCAGGGCCTGCCGGCGACACGATCTTCGCGTACACGACGTTGATGGGACTGACGGCACTTTGGCTCGCAGCCATTCTTACACTATATACCGGTTACGACTATTTCCGTGCCGGGATCGGCCATCTCATCACCGAATGAAGCACGCTGTGCGGCGTTGCCAGTAAAGCCGTATTATCGGGAGGTCTCATGAATATTAGGTACTTTGCCTGGGTTCGCGAAAAGGTTGGCTTAGAGGAAGAAACCATCGAGCTTCCCTCCAATGTGAAAACGGTCTCCGACCTGATCGCACACCTGAAAGACCTCGACGACTATCACGCTTCGGCTTTCGAGGAAGAAGACGCAATTCGTGTTGCGTTGGACCAGGAACATGTCGAACCGGATACGGAACTCGGCACAGCCAGGGAAGTGGCCTTTTTTCCGCCGATGACGGGTGGATGATCATGCCGGTCACACCAAAGGTGAAGGTTCAAACGGAGGATTTTGACGTACGGGCGGAGTCCGGTCTGCTGACCTCGGGCCGCAAGGATGTCGGGGCGCTGGTAAGTTTTACGGGCTTGTGCCGCGACGAGGCCGGTACGCTGAGTGCCCTGGAGCTGGAGCATTATCCCGGCATGGCAGAGGGCGAACTGACCCGCATCGCGGAACAGGCAATCGAGCGGTGGCCGCTGACAGGTCTGACGGTCATCCATCGTCACGGCAAGATCCCTCCCGGAGACAATATCGTACTGGTCATAGCGGCGTCCTCCCATCGCCGAGCTGCCTTCGAGGCAGCAGACTTTCTGATGGACTACCTGAAAACCCGCGCCCCTTTCTGGAAAAAGGAACACCTGGCTGAAGGTGGTACCGGCACCTGGGTGGACGCCAAGACCGGGGACGACAAGGACGCTGCGCGCTGGACCTGAGCGCCTGCAACGCATAGACTACCATTCTCCCAAGCTCGCGTGCCGCGCCGTTTTTTCTTTATCACTGCAGCGGTTAAACGACGGCTCACACCTTTGAACTGGTTCCGGTCCCTTGAAACACGACATCGACTCCACCGATGCAGGCACTGCTGATTCCGCCTCCGGGCTGAACCGCCCCCGCGGCGAGGGCGAAGTCTTGCGGGAACCCGGTATTCCGTTTGCCGAGTTTGTCGCAATCATTGCGATGATCATGGCGCTCAACGCCATGGCGATCGACGTTATGTTGCCGGCACTTCCGGCCATTGGTGATGCGCTCAATATCGTCGAGGAAAACAACCGTCAGCTGATCCTTCTGTCCTATCTCATCGGTTTCGGCAGTGCACAGCTGTTTTTCGGTCCGGTGACCGACGCATTCGGCAGGCGCAAGATACTGGTTGGCGGCCTCGCGCTCTACAGTCTGGCGAGCATCGGCGCAATATTTGCGGCTGATCTCGACTCGCTGCTCATATCGCGCGTGCTGCAAGGGGTCGGTTGCGCCGGAGCCCGCGTTTCCGCACTTTCGGTCGTCCGTGACTGCTACACGGGCCGGCGTATGGGCAAGGTCATGTCGCTGGTAATGATGGTCTTCATGGCTGTGCCGGTTGTCGCACCGTCCATCGGTCAGGTCGTGCTGCTTGTTGCCGGATGGCACTGGATCTTCGCGTTGCTGCTGTTTTCCGGTGTCGCCATGCTCGTGTGGTCTGCCTACCGGATGCCGGAAACACTGGCGACGGAAAACCGCCGCCCCATGGTGATGTCCACGATCATCAGTGCTTATGTGACCGCTCTGACCACGCGTGTCAGCCTCGGCTACACGTTCGGCACCGCCTTCATTTTCGGCGGCCTGTTTGCGTTTCTGGCCATGTCCCAGCAGATATTCGTCGACATCTTCGATCTCGGGGCTCTCTTTCCCGTCGTCTTTGCCGCAATCGCGATCACCATGGCGGTCGCAGCCTTTACCAATGCTCAGCTTGTGGAAGCCATCGGAATGCGCCGCCTGTCACACGGGGCGACGGTGATCTATACCGCTCTGGGTTTTATCCTGTTTCTTGTCTCCACGCTCGGGATTGAAAATTTCTGGATTTTCCTCGTGCTGGTTACGCTCATCATGACCAGCTTCGGATTTATGGGAGCGAATTTCAATGCCATGGCCATGGAGCCACTCGGTGCTATTGCCGGCACGGCATCATCGGTTATTGGGACGATCAGCACGCTTGGCGGCGCAATCCTTGGCTACGTCATGGGTCAACTCTTCGACGGGACAACCCAACCTCTGGGTCTTGCCTATGCCGCTTATGGCCTGTGTGCCATCGGATGCATTCTCTATGCCGAGCGGGGACGGATGTTCCACGCCTTGCACGACGACCAGACATGACAAAGGCCCGCATTTTGGCCAACTTACGACTTGAAGAAGGGTTCATGTCATTGTGCTCCCCGGCGTTTGACCGGAGTTCGGCCTAACGTCCCGCGCGACTGTCTGTGGCGCAAACGACGCTGCCTTTGGACAATGACACCTCAAGGCCGGTCTCATCATGGCCGGCAGACCATGTCTCCAATCTTGGTGCTGCTTTTCAATTGTGCGAAGCTTTGCGAGATTTCCAATCGGCAATTCTGAAAATGCCCGAAGACGTGGAACCGATTTCACATGACAGATGCAATTGCTTCGCTGACCACCGGAATGAATGTTCCAGAACCGGAACACAGCAGCGGTTGGGAGGTTCTGACTTCAGACAATGACCATCTGCAAAAAGCCGGTGTCGACCGATCCAGACTTGAACGCGTTTTTGAATTGCAGGATTTTCTGTTTGGCGGGCAAAACTGGGCAGCGGTCATTGTTCGTGATAGCCGCATCGTTCACGAACATGCCTCGTTCATGGGGCTTGCAACATGCCGGTTTGATGTTTGGTCATGCACCAAATCCCTAACTGGAACGGCATGGGGTCTGCTATTTGACGATAGCCGAAAAGGGCTCTTGAAAGACGGTTTGCAGATCAGCATCGACACACCCGCCTACCAGTACCTGCCGGAAGCTGCACCTCTGAGCGATCCGCGAAAAAGCCGGATAACAATCGGACAGCTCCTCGTCGATGACGTCTGGAATCAAGGGAGAGGATCATGGGCTTTACGGCGTGCCGACGGGCCCCGATGCAGGACCGTTTGAGCATGCTTTTGGGCATCGGGACAATCGCTACGGGCGCAGCGCCGCAACTCTTTCCGCGGAGCCGGGCTCCGTTTGGGAATACAGTGATCCGGCCTTTTCGCATCTATCGATCCTTTTTGCGCGAATTGCAGGCATGGAGATGGGCGAGTTTGTTCAACGACGCATATTTGCACCGATCGGAATTGAGCATGCGAGCTTTGGTGTCCTTGGTGGTGCTGGACACATCGGTCCGCATACAAGTGGTCATGTCGGTCTGGTCATATCAGCCCGAGACCTTGCCCGTTTCGGATTGCTGGCGTGTCGCCATGGACGCTGGGGAGACCAACAGATTATCCCGCAATGGTGGTGTGACCTGGCAACACGGTCGTCCCAAATGCTGAACCACGAATATGGGTATTCCTGGTGGGTCAACGCCAAACGGACCCGTTGGCCGAAGCTCCCCGAGGACACTTTTGCGCTGCAAGGTCACAACACCAACAATTGCTACATCGTTCCTTCACTGGATTTGATTGTCGACAAAATCGGATCTGGACCGACACGGTGGAACGAAGGCGACTTTATCAATGGCATCGTTGATAGCCTGGTTTGACAACCGCTGGAAGGATCGGCCCGATCAATCATGGATCGGTTTGGCGACGCTGCGGCTTGCGAAGGCTGTATTGCCTCACATCGGCAAGCATGGACGTGGTTCATTCGCTGCCATTTCAGGGATCGAGGCCGGTCAACCGAGACTGCCGTTCACGCTTGGACCAACCCGCCTCGCATTGCACGGTTTCATAAAACTGCTGGCGGACCGGTACGGGCGGCAGGGCATCCGCTTCAACGCCGTTGCCCCCGGCCTCATGGAAAGTGCGCAGGCAGAGTTTCACCCGGAATGGGCTGAAACCGTTCCTATGGGACGCGTCGGTCGCAACGAAGAAGTTGGCCGAACCATTGCGTTCCTTCTTTCAGACGCATCGAGTTTTATGACCGGTCAATGCCTGACCGTTGACGGAGGCGTAAACAGGCCTGTTGGAAATTGACGGGCATCGCGGCCGGCAATGCGCCCGCCGTCAAATGCCTGCGCGGCGCCAATCCACATATGCGGTGACGGTTTGCCCCTGAAACACCGCGTTCGCTGCACTCAGGCGCAGCCGGTCGCCGGACATTTCGACCTGGCGGATTTGCTCTGTGCCGACCCAGTTGGGACAAGAGGCCTGGACCACGCGGTGAATGACATGATCTTGCTTGTATTCATACGGCCCGGCATAGGTGATCTGAGATTTGATCGCAGCAGTGTCCTCCTGAACGGTTCCGCCGAACGGATCATTTGTGGCGTATTGCATGCGATTGCTGGCCATCATGTGTACAAAAACAAAACCATCTTGAGAATAACAGATATATCCGGTCGCATCCTCTCCCAATGGGTAAACACGGCGACCGTCTTCATCTTGATTGAACCAGGCAATCAACGACCAGGTGCCGACCAGAGTTAACTCCGACATAGTAAATCATCCAATCACGAAATTGATTTCAAAAATACGCTTGCCACTGAATACATCAGCGCGTTCGAATCGGGCTTCACAATAGTGCAGACGGCACCCGTAAGTGAACCTTGGAAACGGGATCAGGGTCGATTTCCGATTTTGATATCAAGGATTCACTGTCGGCTGATATCTGCCGTTCGAAGAAAACCGCTTTCACAACGAACATTGCAGACGGGTTTCCTGCCAAACGAAAACCAACCCAGCCCCACACCCGACGATAACGGACCGGGAACCGCCATTTGTCACGTCCCGGCCTGCTGATTGCCTGTATTCGTCGTTTACCGCGGCAGCCCTACTCTCCCAGATAATGCTCTGTGTGCCACATGCCCCTGATAGGAGCCGCGCCTTGATGGGTTACTTGAAATTCCTGCCACCATCTCGCGGCTTGCCAGATCGCTTCGGGGCAGCTGGCCCTGCTTTCCAGGCCGGGTGTCAGATCGTAACCGTTGGCCGAGCACAAAGCTTCGATAAAGGCCGCGGATGGTATTCCATATCCATCGAACAACGGGTTGTCTGCTCGCCCAACCCCCCAGACGTAACCCAGCCAAAGCAGAAGCAGCTCAACACAGTCGAGGTCGACACGTTGCTTCTTGAATTGCACTATCGTTTTTTTCATCTCGCTCAGTTTCACCGGTATCCGCATGACCGCAATGTTGGGGTACATGTTTTTGCTGGCGTAATTGGCAAGATGAGCCTGTTCCACGGCGTTGTCTGAAGGCGGGTAGCCAAATCCTTCGGCGGGCTCCAGAGAAATGTCCCAGGTAGCGCCTTTGTTTGTTGGGCCGGAGCCCTGAAGCAGGACGACATGTGACCAATGGCTGGGGCTCATGTCGTTCCTCAAGTGCCCCTGCGCCACCCGTGTGTGGAAATAGGACTTCTGTTTGCCGCCGATCAGGACAAGATAGGACATGCCCTTCGCGCCTTCTTCGTCCGCAAGCGTTTGGAGATGCCTTTTGACCCATTTCTCGTTGTCTTCGCTGCCACGTCTCTTTGCCTGAACAAACTCTGGATTACTCACCTTTGCCGTTGATGCCACAATATTCAGCATTCGAAGTCTCCTGAAAATTCGTTACCTTAAAAGCCCCAGCGCAACTTCCCTGGGTTTGCCGGGATGCTTGTGTATTTCGTAATACGTCACTTTTGCCTCGAGCGTATTGGCTGCCTTGCGCAAGGCAAGCATGGCAAACTGATCGCCCGTGTGTTTGTAGATGGTCTCTGTTCGATAGCGCTTGCCGAAGACCTGTTGAGCGAAAAACGGTTCCGCATCGGGAGGCTTTGAATGTCGTGGCCAGCGAGACTTTTCGCCTCTGAAAAACTTCCGAAATCCGGCCCCGATGTTCTTGAGCTGATCACTTCCGACGGTCGTTACCAAAGACGATGGCGAACAAATGATTTCAATGAATTTGGTCCGCCCCGCTTCCTTTATCCTTGTGACGCGACCCCAATGAACATCACCCGTCAGAAGCAAGACAGGACGCCCTGCGTCGGAAAGTCGTTGGAGCGCTTTCACAATGCCCTCATAGTCGCCATAATTGGGAAGCATCCAGTCTGCGACGGCACCCTTGTATTCACCGACCGGCTTGTCGAGTAGGGATTGCCCGGTAACAACAGCGCCGATTTTCTTCTCTGCGATCAATCGATCCACCCAATCGTTCAATTGGGGCAATCCATCTGGAGCAAGGGTGGCACTGCGGTCTTCCTGTCTCTGCGAGCGTTGATCCAGCACAATGATTGAAACGGGATCGACATCGACTTCTATGTTGTCCCCGCGAACCGCCGGCGTGGCGCATTGGAATGCGTCATAGAGCTGGTCCGCTGCGTTCTTCCAGCGCGCTCGGGAATCCTGTTTCCAGGAATTCTGGATTATCGGAGATCTGTGGGGAAAGTTGTTCCAATATTCATGGTCATCGGGGCAAAACAACGCCGGTGATGTTTTCAACAACGCGTCGAGGCCGAGATTTGAGGTCCAATTGGTTCGATAATAGTGTTGAAATCTTTCGGAAAGTTGCGCTTCGTCGTCCGGATAGTTATTGAGCGTGGGTAGGTCGAGATAGACCTGATCACCCATAAACAACGACAGGTCCTGGCGTTCTGAAGCCGGGATATTCGAATAGGTTCGTGCAACTTGCGCCTGCCGGTTTTCGGCCTGATGGAAACAGGAACACAGCAAAATGCGGAACCATGTGTCTGTCGCAATCGCTTCGGGAAACCGCCTTATGCTCAATTCGGCGGTCCCGCCATTTGCCGTAACCGATATCCGGTCGTAATTTGCCTTCGGATCCTCAACCGAAATCTCAAAGACACCGGTGAGCAGTGTCGAGCCGAATTTGTGTGATGGCGCGAGCGGACGCAGCGCTGCAGGCTCGACGGCCTTGCCGTTTATCTTCCATTTTGGTCGAGGGGCAGAGTTTTCGTCTTTGGCGTTCTCAACACACAGCCATACTCTTATCGTGTTCTTTGAAGAAACGCGCGGATGTAGTGTTAAGCTGGTCAAGGCTATGGACCTTACGGTTAAAAGCCATAGTCTACTCAATTTGCGTTTTCGCAATCAAGGGTTTAATTAAAATTCTCGAACTACTTTTTCGATAAAGATCTCGTGCTTACTATTTCTCGCACCTGACAGGGCACCTGGCACGAGTTGCATGATTTCATCTCCAGAGACCAACAATTGTCAGCCTCCCCTGCTGCCAGCCTTCACCGCGCATCTGGGTCAGTTCATCAAAAACAGTTGGAAATATCAGGTACGGATCTGCAATTGAACTGATCTGGATTTGACCGCCGGACAAGGCGCTAGAAAATGGCGCCCGAAATGCGGTTCGACTGCAAGCTTTGATTGACAAAAGAGCGTCACGACGAGACGTTCGCCGCCACCCGCACCCGTTCAGGCGGTTCTGAGATGCACAGATCCGCCCTGGTTTCGATCAACCGAGAAGAGGATCAGCCGGCTGCCGCCTGCAAGGCAGGTGTATCGGGCCGCACGGCAGCATCATAGTCCTTCATGAGTGTTTCGATGATCTCGCCGACCTCGAACTTGGTGCCGGCAATTTCCGAAACAGGCGTGACTTCCGCCGCCGTACCGGTCACGAAGCACTGCTCGAATTCGGGAATCTCTTCCGGCATGATCTTGCGTTCGATCACCTCGATGCCACGATCCCGTGCAAGATCGATCACGGTGCGGCGGGTAATGCCGTCAAGGAAACAGTCAGGTGTCGGTGTGTGGATCTTGCCTTCCCTGATGAAGAACACGTTGGCGCCCGTGCACTCGGCAACACGTCCACGCCAGTCCAGCATGAGCGCGTCAGTATAGCCTTTTTGTTCCGCTGCGTGTTTTGACACCGTGCAGATCATGTAAAGCCCGGCGGCCTTGGCCTTGAAGGGTGCCGTTTTCGGATCCGGACGGCGGTACTCCGCCATGTCGAGACGGATCCCCTTCAATCTTTCCTCTGGCTTGAAGTAGCTCGGCCACTCCCAGGCCGCGATGGCCAGGTGAATGGTGTTGGTTTGCGCCGAGATGCCCATCATTTCACTGCCGCGCCAGGCGACCGGACGGATATAGGCATCGGTCAGCTGCATGCGTGCCAGGGTTTCTTCCTTTGCGGCGTTGATCTGCTCGGCTGTCCAGGGGATCTCGAATCCGAGCGTACGGGCTGACTCCAGCAGCCGCTCGGTATGTTCCTCGCACTTGAATATCCGGCCACCATATGCGCGCTCACCTTCGAAGACACTGCTGCCATAGTGCAAGCCATGACTCAGGATGTGGAGCTTCGCGTCCGACCAGGGTACGAACTCGCCATCATACCAGATATCACCACTGAGCTGATCAAAAGGCGTTCCAGCCATGTTCCATCTCCAGCACGCTCATTGAGCGATTATTGAATTTTTGCTACAGACGCGAATAACGCCAAAGACTTGCGCCTGTATTTCTGCTGTATATTTTGCACAGCACGCCAACTATCGGTATCCTGATGACCGCGGCAGCGTTGAACGGATTCGTTTATCACCCGATGCCTAAAAATGCATCTTTGAGACCGATCATTTCGCGCGCAGCTGCTGACAAGTAACAATCGACCAGAATTAAGTCAATATGACTGACGTAAATTTCAAACCGGCAATTTCACCCGTCCCGCGGGAAGAGGATGTTGCGTCAAATGATCCAGCTCAAAACGAGGCTGAGGACTCCTTGCCATATGACCTGATCGAGCTTCTGTTTTTCGCCTACAAGGATTTCACCGGCGACCCCGATGACGTCCTTGCCGAATTCGAATTCGGCCGGGCTCATCACCGTGTGCTTCACTTCGTGGAGAGAAATCCGGGCATCATGGTCACAGATCTGCTCGGAATATTGCGCATTACCAAACAGAGCCTTGGGCGCGTTCTCAAGCAGCTTGTCGATGCAGGTATCATCGAGCAGCGTGAGGGTCTGAATGACCGGCGGCAACGGCTGCTATATACGACGGAGCGAGGTCACACTCTCGCGGAAGAACTGGCACACCTGCAGCAAAGGCGCCTTGAACGTGCCCTAATTGGATTGCCTGATGGCAGCGAGGAAATCGTGCGGCAGTTTCTGCTGCAGATGATCGATCCCGAGGCTCGCGCGGACATAATGAGACTTATCAGAAGCCCGTTCCCCCTGAAGGACTGACCAACGTCGAGTTAACAAGGAACAAAATGACGTGAAAGCCCAGGTGCCCGACGACAATGCCAACCATATCCTCCTGGTGGATGACGACAAGCGGATCAGGGACCTGCTCTCAAGGTTGCTAAAGGAAAACGGCTACCGGGTTTCCACTGCCGCCAATTCCGCCGAAGCGCGCACGTGCCTTTCCGGCCTCGAATTCGATCTGATCATCCTGGATGTGATGATGCCCGGCGAAACAGGCCTTGAGCTCGCAGTTTCCCTGCGCGAGGAGTCCGAGGTTCCTATCCTCATGCTCACGGCCAGGTCCGAAGCCACGGACCGTATTGCCGGGCTGGAGGCAGGTGTCGACGACTATTTGCCCAAGCCTTTCGAGCCACGGGAACTGATGCTCAGAATGGCTGCGATCCTGCGCAGGGGGAACACTCAGCCCGCCATCGCCAGTGAAGAGATCCGGTTCGGACCGTTTTCATTCAACAGCTCCAGAGGCGAGCTCAAGAACGGTGACAGTCAGGTGCGACTGACGGACAGGGAAAAACAGATCCTGTCGATCTTCGCAGAACAACCGGGAGCCACAGTGCCGCGCCACAAGATCGTCGGCGGCGAGAGCGGCCTCGGCGAACGCACGGTTGATGTTCAGATCAATAGATTAAGGCGCAAGATCGAAACGGATCCGGGCAATCCGATCTACCTGCAGACTGTTCGCGGCATTGGCTATCGACTGGCGTGTGATTGAGCAATTGTCGAATGGCCAATCCTGAAATCCTGCTCCGGCGTTTCTCACAATCAGCATTTTTGAAGCCGATACTGCATGTCTACAGGGCGGTTTCGCGCTTCATGTACCGGATCATGCCGAAAGGGCTCTACACCCGGACCTTCCTGATCATCATTGCCCCGATCGTCATCCTCCAATCTGTGCTGGTATTCGTCTTCATGGAACGCCACTACCAGCTCGTGTCCAGAAGGATGTCGGAAGCGGTGGTGCGGGAAATCGCAGCCATTGTGTATGTGCTGGAGCACTATCCGCAGGATCCCGACTACACCAATATCGAACAACTCGCCTCAAACGCCCTCGGCATGTCCACCACGATCCTGCCCCTTGAGCCACTCCCGCCGCCGACATCCAAGCCCTTCTTCGATGTGATCGACAAGGAACTCAGTCTCGCGATCAGCCGAAAAATCGGCAAGCCGTTCTGGATCGACACCGTTGGACGCTCACGATTTGTCGAAATCCGGATCCAGTTGAAGGACTCCATTCTCAGGGTCTTCACACGTCGTAGCCAGACCTTTGCCTCCAATTCCCACATCTTCCTGGTCTGGATGTTTTCCACGTCGCTCGTCCTGCTGATCATCGCGCTGTTGTTTCTCAGGAACCAGATCCGTCCCATTGTTCGTCTTGCCAACGCTGCGGAGGCATTCGGCAAGGGCCGTCCCGTCGACAATTTCCGCGCCAGCGGCGCCCGCGAGGTTCGCCGTGCCAGCCTTGCCTTTATCGATATGCGCCGGCGAATCGAGCGCCAGATCGAGCAGCGAACGACGATGCTGGCAGGTGTCAGTCACGACCTCAGAACCATCCTGACACGTCTCAGGCTGCAACTCGCATTCCTCGGCGAAACGCCCGAAAGCGAAGCCATGCGCAAGGACGTCGATGAGATGAGCAACATGCTGGAAGACTACTTGGCATTTGCCAAGGGCGACGCGGACGAGGAAACCCGGTCCACGGACATCGCCCTGCTGCTGGAGGAGTTGGAAGAAGAATCCGAGATTTCCGGATTTCTGGTCACGACCTCTTTTGACGGGCCATCGGAAGCCGAAGTCAAGCGGCTATCGATGAAGCGTTGCCTGTCCAACCTCGTGACCAATGGCTGCAAATACGGCAACCGCGTAGAAGTATCCGGAGGCATCGATCGGGGCTGGCTGACCGTTACCGTCGATGACGACGGCCCGGGTATTCCTGAAGAAGAGCGGAGCCTTGCCTTTCGTGCCTTTTACCGGCTGGACCTTGCCAGAAATCAGGACGAGACGGGAAGCGGCCTGGGCCTTGCCATCGCCCGCGATGTTGCGCGGGCCCATGGCGGTGATCTTTATCTCGAAGACAGTCCGCTCGGAGGTCTGAGGGCCAGGCTCAGGGTGCCTGCGTAAACACTCGGGCCCGTGCCGTTCTCAGTAAAGCCGACCACCGACTGGAACATCTTTGTCCGGCGTCAGGAGAACGACCTCACCTTCCTCGTCCGGAGCGCCGAGCGTCAGAACTTCCGACCTGACCGGTCCGATCTGGCGTGGCGGAAAATTGACGACGGCCATCACCAGTTTTCCAACGAGGCTTTCCGGCGTGTAGTGTTTCGTGATCTGGGCCGACGTCTTCTTGATCCCGATCTCGGAACCGAAATCGATCCGCATCTTGTAGGCGGGTTTGCGCGCTTCCGGGAATTCCTCCGCTTCGACGACCTTACCGACCCGGACATCCACTTTCAGAAAATCGTCAAAACTGATTTCGTCGCTCATGAACCACCCTTTACTTTTCACAAGCGAACATGGACTCCCTCCGAACTCGGCGCAAGCCCGAAGCTGCATTAGACCCTTGCCGGTTCTTCTTCGGCATATGCTGCATCGTGATCGGGCTCATCCTCTGAATGCCGACCCTGTCTGTGCCTGGATTTCGAAGCCTTTTTCAGGAATGACCGCACCCCCTTCGCAAACCCTTCAAGTCCGTTCAGGCGTTTCATGAACGAGGTGCCATTGTCCAGTTCCTTGTCGAGGCGTGCCATCGTCCGGGGCATGCCCTCGTCCGCCTCGTCCAGCCAGACCCTGACGACACGCGCAAAGGCAACGGCAAGTCCCTGGGCGACGATCCCGCCCTTGAACCCGGACACCTCAATCCCTGCGGCAATCAGCATCCACTTCTGCGAACGGGTTTCCAGCCGGTTGAAATCGAGCGCGAGCGCCGGATCGCGGCGTGCGGCCCTGTGCAACGACCGGACTGCTTCCTTGTGGTCCGCAAGCACATCGATGCGCGCCATGAGCACGTCGAACAGGCGGTCACGAGGCGGCTGGTCTTCCATATCCTCGTCGCGCTCATCAAGCACCTGCGTGTCGATCTTTTCGGCAAACGCGGCGACAAGGTCGAGTTTGGAGGCATAGGAACTGCGCATGTCGGAGAGCTTGACCTTCGCCTTCTCAGCGACGAGTGGCAGCGACACGTCTTCGTAAGGGTGGTCGGAAAGAAGGCTCAGAAACGTCTGAAGGATCTTCTGCTTGGTCTTTGCGGTCGTCATGGAGCAGTCTCCCAATGGTCTTTGTATGGAAAGATAGGAGACCTTTGCTGCGGCGAAAAGAGCGGCGCTCCGCCGCAGCTCCTGAAATTGCGTGCATTTCCTGAGGAATGTTCGCTCAACACCCGACAAAAGCTGCAATCCGGCCCGTGCGTGCGGAGTGCAAGATGTCAGCCCGCGAGTTCCCTTGCCCGTTTGATTGCAGCTGCAACTGCTTCCGTCATCACTGGCTGCAGTCCTTCTTCGTGCATCAGCACATCAAGGGCAGCCGCTGTCGTGCCGTTGGGACTGGTTACGTTCCGGCGCAGGATCGAAGGGTGCTCTCCGGATTGATGAAGCAGTTCCCCGGCACCGCTGATCGTGGCAACGGCCAGATCATGCGCAATCTCTTCCGGCAACCCTGCTGCTTTTCCAGCCTCGCTCAACGCTTCTGCCAGGTAAAACACATAGGCAGGTCCCGACCCGCTCACACCTGTGACCAGATCGATCTGGTCTTCGCTATCGAGCCAGACGACCTTGCCCACCGCCGAGAGCAATCTCGCGACGTCTTCCTTCTGGTTTTCGCTCACATCGTAGGTTGGAAAAACAGCAGTAATTCCACGTTTTACCATGGCCGGCGTATTCGGCATGCATCGGCACACCGCAACATCACCGAACACGGATCTAAACTTGGAAACGGGCGTTCCGGCGGCAACGGACATGACGAGCGTGTCGTTCGCAACCGCTGTCTTCAGCCCGGGCAAGACCTTGTCCATCATCTGCGGCTTGACCGCCAACAGGACGGTTCCGGCACTCAGGGTCTCCGGAACGGCTGTCACGTGACGGATACCGTGCTTTTTCAACAAGGCGCCCATCTCGTCGGACAGACCCGGATCGCAGACGACGATGGCGGAAGGATCAATCCCCTCGGCCATCCAGCCTGACATCATCGCCCCTCCCATCTTGCCGGCGCCGACAAGAAGAAAGGGACGCTCTTTTGAAAAATTCATGCTTCCCCTGCGGTTTCAAACAATGCCGTACTCATGGCGTCTGCAGCCGAATGCCCGGCCCAGACCACGAATTGAAAGGCTTGATAGAAACGTTCGCAGTTTTCAAGGGCATTCGTCAGCATGGCTTCAATCTGCGCCGATGATGCTTCCGCACCGCCGCTCAACAACAGTGACTGCCTGAACATGATGACGTTCTCTTTGTGCCAGAGATCGAAGTGTCCCATCCAAAGCTGCTCGTTGACGAGGGCCAGAAGTCGGATAACTTCGGTCTTGCGCGGCTCCGTGACCTTCAGGTCGAAAGCACAGGCAAGATGCAGTGCTTCCACCTCCTCCATCCACGAGAAGGAGACATGGTAATCACACCAACTGCCTCCCAGCGAGATTGTGATTTCGTCCTCGTCCGAGCGTTCAAACGCCCAGTCGTTCAACGCGGCAACGGTTTCGATGGTATCAACGGGATTGTCAGGTCGCTCGAAGTCGATCTCGATGAGGCTCATGATGCCTTCTCCCCTTTCGAGTCGGGGCCGAATACCCGATCAGGATAACCGGGCGGGCCGCCGGGAAATTTCCCATGCCGGAGGAGCAAAACGCGTCCTTTGGTGGCCCTACTCAAGAGAACCGGTGCCGTCTTGCTCCGACGAATCCCTGTTGTCTTCGAGTATAGGATCAGGAATGATTTAATGGATACATACCAAACCCGATGAATTCGCCGAAACTTGTGGACGACTCAGCTGAAATTCTCGTCGAACTGCTCAAAATCACTGCATTTCCGCCAAGTTCATTCGTCGTATTTCTGTCATCAACAATCAACAGAAAGTACTCACTTCGACGTCACCCAAGTGCTTTAAGCGTCTCCGTCGTCTCCGGAATTGCCGTTTTCGAGCTTGGCAAGCCGCGATTCGAGCTCTTCGACCCGGTCGAGCGCACGCACCGCCATTTCCTTGACTGCTTCATGCTCTTCCCGGGACACCATATCCATGTCGGACAGGAACCGTTCCGCCTGGGCGCGGAATGCGGTTTCCACCTCGCGGCGGGCACCTTGTGCGACACCGGCGGCATCTGTCATCAGTTTTGCGAAATCGTCGAGAAGGCGGTTTGGGCCCTGGGTCATCTGACCCTCCTTGTTCAGGAACATTTTCAATACCCGACAGGTATGAGGGAAATGCTTCAACTTCAAGAACCAATTCCGTCACACGGCAATTCATTGGGCAGTTCGCGAACGCTTGACGACAGCACGCTTGACGGATGAACGAAGATCGCGCAAGCGTTGCCCCGGACATTCCCCAGCCCAAGTCAGGCTCAAGAAGGACGTCACGTGCCGACAGTTTTCGTTTTGCCGTTTCCGGCAATTGATCCGGTTATCTTCGAAATCGGTCCCTTCGCACTCCGCTGGTATGCACTTGCCTACATTGTCGGCATCATACTCGCCTGGCGCTATATGCGCGCCCTGGTCCGTAATGATCGGCTATGGGCTGGCCTTCAAAGGCCCACTCCAGTCGATCTGGATGACTTTGTCCTGTGGGGCACGTTCGGCATCATCATCGGCGGGCGCCTGGGGTATGTCCTTTTCTACAACCCCGCCTATTACTTCGCCAATCCGGGGGAAGCCCTTGCCGTCTGGACTGGCGGAATGTCCTTTCACGGCGGTTTTGCAGGCACGGTGATTGCCATTTTCCTGTTCGCCTGGCGCAGGGGGCTGCCGGTCTGGACCCTGTTCGACCTTGCCGGTTGCGCGGCACCGATCGGTCTCTTTTTCGGCCGGATCGCAAATTTCATCAACGCCGAGCTATGGGGTCGCACGACAGACGTCCCCTGGGCAGTGGTGTTTCCGGGCGCCGGCCCCGAACCTCGCCACCCCAGCCAGGTCTATGAGGCCGCTCTCGAAGGCGTGGTATTGTTTCTTGTGCTCCGACTTCTCAGTCACCGCTTCAAGCTCCTGGAAAAGCCGGGTTTCCTCGCAGGCGCCTTTGCGTTTGGATATGGCGTTGGCCGATCGATTGCCGAACTCTACCGCGTTCCCGATGCTCATATCGGTTATCTGTCGGGTTTCCTGACGATGGGTATTCTGTTGTCCCTCCCCATGATCCTCGGAGGCATCGCGCTCATGATCTGGGCCGCTCGGAGGTCAAACCGAGAGGCTCCGAATTGACGGTGGTGAAGGAAAAGATCAAGGCCAGGATCATGGCGGAAGGACCGATGTCGGTCGCGCAGTACATGGCAACCTGCCTGGGCGACCCTGACGGCGGCTACTATGCGACGCGAGACCCTTTCGGACGCGACGGCGATTTCATCACGGCTCCCGAAGTCAGTCAGATGTTCGGCGAACTCGTCGGCGCCGCCTGCGCGTCGGCATACCAGGCGCTCGGCGAACCTGAACAGATCAATCTCGTCGAATTTGGACCCGGTCGGGGGACGCTGATGGCGGATCTCCTGCGCGTTGCTGCTCTCAGGCCCGCATTCTTAAAGTCAGCAAGCCTGCACCTGATTGAAACCAGCCCGCACCTGAGGAAAAAGCAGCAGGAAACACTGGCAAAAACACCGCTGCAGCCGGCTTTTCTGGACACATTTCTGGACGTTCCGGACGGACCATTGATCGTTGTCGCCAACGAGTTCTTCGATGCCCTTCCAATTCATCAATTCATCAAGACGGAGCACGGATGGCACGAGCGCGTCATAGGGCTCAACGATGCAGGTGAGCTCACCTTCGGTGCCGGAACAGCCCGGATGCCGAGGAGTGAACTCCCTGCCGGTCTCGCCGAGTGCCCACTTGGAACGATCATCGAGACGCAACCGGCTGCAAACGCAATCGCCCAGGAATTGGGCGTGAGGCTGGCGCGGTATGGAGGAGCCGTTCTCATTGTCGACTACGGCTATCTCAAGACCGCACCTGGAGATACGTTGCAGGCGCTTTACAAGCATGTTTACGACGATGTCCTGGCGCATCCTGGCGATGCCGACTTGACGGCACATGTAAATTTCGAAGCACTGGCGACGTCCGCGATCAAGGGAGGCGCCAAGGTTCATCCACCCATGACACAGGGTGATTTCCTGTTGCGATCAGGTCTCCTGGAACGGGCAGGTACGCTTGGCGCCGGAAAAACCCACTTGGAACAGGAGAGCATTCGCAACGAGGTCGAACGGCTTGCGGCACCTGACCAAATGGGAAGTCTTTTCAAGGTTTTGGCCCTGACAGGTGAAAATTGCCCATTCCCACCGTTTGACAGCGCCGACTGAGTTCCTCAAGGATCGGAGGTTGGCGACGAATCGATCCAGGTTCAAACGCGCAGGGATCTCGTCACACGACACCGGTTTCTTCAGAAGGTCACCAAATGAAGATAGAAGCAGATGCGCTGAAGCTGGATGGGATACGCCACGGCTTTTTCACGCGAAGAGGCGGTGTCTCAACCGGTATCTATGATAGCCTGAATGTAGGGCTTGGATCCGATGACACGCGCGATGTCGTGCTGGAAAACCGAAATCGTGTTGCCGAAAAATTCAATGTTTCCGCTGATCGGCTCGTATCACCCTATCAGGTTCACTCTCCCGATGTGATCACCGTTCAGGGCCCCTGGCAGGACGGTGCAGACCGAAAAGCGGATGCAGTGGTGACCAGCGAGCCTGATCTCGCCGTTGGCGTATCGACCGCCGATTGTGGCCCTGTCCTTTTCGCCGACGCAGGCGCTGGTGTAGTCGGGGCGGCACATTCTGGGTGGAAAGGGGCAATTTCCGGTGTCCTGAACAATACTGTAGCAGCAATGGAAGCGCTTGGCGCAACACGACAAAACACTGTTGCCGTGCTTGGTCCGACGATATCGCAGGGCTCATACGAAGTCGGAGCAGAATTCCGGGAACGCTTCGTCGGCGTCGCTCCCGAATACGATTCCTATTTCGTTTCGTCGAAACGCGCGGGACATTACATGTTTGATCTGCCGGCGTTTATTACCGATGATCTTCAACGCATGGGCCTGGGTGCGGTCGCCGATCTAGGTCTTTGTACCTATGTTGACGAAGAGCGCTTTTATTCATTCCGCCGAACGACCCATCGAAACGAGCCCGACTACGGCCGCCAGATCAGCGCAATCTCCCTTGGAAACTGACGACTAAACGAGTGAATGTGAGGACACCATGGCACTGCATTTTTCAGACGCTGAGTTTGAGCGCCGCTTTGATGAACTGAAGGCTGTCATGGAAGCCGAAAAGCTCGATGCAATGCTCCTGTTCGCCCAGGAAAGCATGTATTGGCTGACAGGCTACGACACGTTCGGCTTCTGCTTCTTCCAGTGCCTCGTGGTCACAAGGGACGGGGAAAAGGTATTGCTGACGAGATCGGCCGATCAACGCCAGGCACGCCATACTTCCAATATCTCCGATATCCGCATCTGGATCGACAGAGGAGCGGCCAGCCCGGTTCTTCAGCTCAAGGACATGCTATTCGATATGGATCTGCTCGGCGCTCGTATCGGCATTGAGTACGACACCCATGGTATGACGGGCAAGATTGCCCTTCAGCTCAACTCCGAGCTGACCAGCTTCGCAAATATCAGCGATTCCTCCGCACTGATCCCGGATCTGCGCGCGGTCAAGAGCGAGGAGGAAATCGTCTATGTCCGCAAGGCTGCAGAACTGGCCGACAAGGCCTTTGATGCTGCTATGGAGGAAATTCATCCCGGCGCCGACGAAGGTAGAATTCTGTCTGCCATGCAGGGTGCGATTTTCGAAGGCGGTGGCGACTACCCCGGCAACGAATTCATTATCGGTTCCGGGCACGACGCGCTTTTGTGCCGCTACAAGGCGGGTCGGCGTGTCCTTGGCGAGAGAGACCAGATCACGCTCGAGTGGGCAGGAAGCTATCGGCATTACCATGCTGCCGTGATGCGAACCGTGGTTGTCGGAACTCCAACCGACCGTCATCAGGAAATGTATCAGGCCGCACGCGAAGCCCTTTCAGCGGTCGAAACACAGCTGGTCCCGGGCAAAACCTTCGGCGATATTTTCGATGCCCATGCAGAACGCATGGATGCCCATGGCATGATGCAACATCGGCTGAATGCCTGCGGTTATTCTCTCGGTGCCAGATTTACGCCAAGCTGGATGGATACGCCTATGGCTTACAGGGGCAATCCGGCGGAAGTGAAAGCGAACATGGTGATTTTCATGCACATGATTCTGATGGATTCGATCACCGACACGGCAATGACACTCGGGCAGACCTACCTCACGACTGACGGCGCGCCGGAATGCTTATCCACGCTCCCTCTCGACCTGCCGGTAAAGTCAGGCTAAACCAACTGAAATTCGCGGTCCGTCATGCCTTTCGCTCCCGGCATGACCGGATCGCATTCATATCGACATCGTCTCTCAATGCCGGGCCGCTTCATGCTCTCAACTTCCAGTCAGAATTTTTCTTCGGTCCTGCGGGCATTGGCGGGTTTGCTGCTTCTTGGCGCACTTGCCGCCTGCCAGTCGTCCTCGCAACCACCGACACCGATTTCCGGCCCTGTATCGACGCCATCGATTGCCGGTCAGGCAGACGAAGAAGCCGGCGTGACATTCGCATTCGAACCCTTTACCGGTGCCCCCGGCAACATAGCCGACGAACTGTCCGAATATATCGGCAATGAAGCCCGTAAACAGGGTATCACGCTTGTGCGCCGCGTCGGCGCCGCGGCAACGTATCGCGTCAACGGCTTTCTGGCTGCAACAGGTCAGCCATCCAACGGGACCGTTTTCTACGTTTTTGATATCGTCGACGACAATGGTCGCCGCTTGAAACGCATTTCGGGAACAGAATCGACCGGGGGAGCGTCGGGGGACCCATGGCAGTCTGTCAACTCTTCCACACTATCGCGAATCGCCACTCGCTCGATGGTGGAAATCGAGGCCTGGCTCAACCGATAATGACAAGTTCGCCGGATTATTATTGCGCCGCGTCATAAAAAATAAAAAAAAGACGGTGTGAAAGCCTATCACCTGTTGTGGTCCGGTTGCTTGGTTGTTACAACGCCGCCGCCTGCCGGGGGTACTTCGACATACCTCATGGCTCCCGGCACTTGACACGACCTAGGCCTTTTCCGTGTGTCTGCAGGGTATCTCTACCTGCGCACCCGGTGTCGCACCAGAAGGACTTGCGGCTTATGAAGATCGTCGCGGGCAATTCCAACCGAGCCCTGGCTGAGGAAATCTCCAATTATTTGGACGCTCCACTGGCCAAATGCCAGGTCCGGCGCTTTGCCGACCAGGAAATCTTCGTAGAAATTCAGGAAAACGTACGCGGCGAGGATGTATTCGTCGTACAGCCGACCAGCTACCCGGCCAACGATCACCTGATGGAACTGCTGATCATCATCGATGCCTTGCGCCGCTCCTCGGCGCGCCGCATCACGGCGGTGATCCCGTATTTCGGCTATGCCCGCCAGGACCGGCGGGCCTCCGGCCGAACTCCGATTTCGGCGAAGCTGGTGGCCAATCTGATCACCGAAGCCGGCGCCGACCGCGTTTTGACCCTGGATCTCCACGCAGGACAGATCCAGGGTTTTTTCGATATACCGACCGACAACCTGTTCGCTGCGCCTGTCATGACGCGCGACATCAAGGAACGTTACGCCACCGATAACGTCATGGTCGTTTCGCCGGATGTCGGCGGCGTTGTCCGGGCACGCGCACTTGCCAAGCGGATTGAAGCGCCACTCTCCATCGTCGACAAACGCCGCGACAAGCCTGGAGAATCGGAGGTCATGAACATCATTGGTGACGTCAACGGCTACGATTGCATCCTTGTCGACGACATAGTCGATAGCGGCGGCACGCTTTGCAATGCGGCTGAAGCGCTGCTTTCAAAAGGCGCGGAATCGGTAACTGCCTACATCACCCATGGCGTCTTGTCGGGTGGCGCCGTGGCGCGCGTGACATCTTCAAAGCTGAAGGAGCTCGTCATTACCAACTCGATCGAGCCGACAGCCGCGATAACGGCAGCCGCAAATATCCGGACGATATCGATCGCACCGCTCATGGGAGAAGCGATCAATCGGACCGCTTTGGAAAAATCGGTTTCCAGTCTTTTCAACTGAATCTGGTCCCTGAATGCAAAAACGCCGGCCCTGCCGGCGTTTTTTTTTTCTCTGTCGCACTCAACAGCTAACTGGCAACAATTTCAGCTTTTTTCACTCTGCGTGCCTTCAAAAATTTTTCCAATTGTTCAAAAAATCAGCGTTGCACCCCCCTGCACAGCTTGTGAGCACGCATATTTTGTGATCAACTTCTCTTGTAAAAAATACCTTCCAGGGGATAAAAATGCTCGTTACAAAACCTTTTTCCAGGGTGCGCAGGACCCTGTTGTCAGCCGCGTTGGCTGTCACGGCAACCATCGCACTTCCGCATGTTTCGGCCCTTGCGGCCGACCCGATCAAAGTGGCTGCGATCTATACCGTACCGGTTGAACAACAATGGGTCAGCCGAATCGACAAGGCGCTGAAAGCTGCCCAGGACCGTGGAGAAATCACTTACACATTTTCCGAAAACGTCGCCAACACCGACTATGAACGGGTGATGCGCGAATATGCCGAACAAGGCATGGATCTTGTCGTCGGCGAAGCCTTTGCAGTTGAACGCGCCGCACGCAAGGTCGCCGCAGAATATCCCGATACGGCTTTCCTGATGGGGTCCTCCTTTGGACCCGCCAAACCGAATTTTGCGGTCTTCGACAACTGGATCCACGAACCGAGTTATCTGTCCGGCATGATTGCCGGTGCCAGCACCAAGTCAAATGTGATCGGCATGGTCGGCGGATATGCCATTCCGGAAGTCAACCGGCTGATGAACGCCTTCATGGAAGGCGCGACCTCTGTCAATCCTGACGTCAAGTTCCTCGTGACCTTCATCAATTCCTGGTACGACCCGCCCAAGGCCAAGGAAGCCGCGTTTGCCATGGTCGACAAGGGAGCCGATATTCTCTACGCGGAACGCTTTGGCGTATCCGATGCCGCCAAGGAAAAGGAAATTCTGGCGATCGGCAACGTGATCGACACTGCAGGAGACTATCCGGGAACCATTCTGTCCTCCGCCCTGTGGCACATGGAACCGACCATAGACCGGGCGGTTACAGCGGTTGTCGATGGCAGTTTCGAGCCAGCTGACTATGGTCCCTTCAGCTTCATGTCCTATGGCGGTGGCAGCTTCGTCGTTGACGAAGGTCTGGCGGACGCCGACGCCGTTTCCGCGGCAAAGGCAAAAGAACAGGAAATCCTTGACGGGCTGTTCCGCGTCAACGTGAACGACAGCGAACCCAAGTCAACGATGTAGTGGTTTCGTCCGGCGGCCAGCGGCCGCCGGCACCACCCTGCCCTGTGCCGCATCTGCGGCCCCAAGAACACAATTCCGGAGGTCCGCATGACGGGACCCACGCAGGAGGCAGACATCGTCCTCAGGTTGGACGGTATCACCAAGCGCTTCGGCATGCTCACGGCAAACGGCGACGTTTCGCTCGATCTGAGGCAAGGAGAAATCCTTGCTCTGCTAGGTGAAAACGGCGCTGGAAAGACCACCTTGATGAATATCCTGTTCGGTCACTATGTGGCTGACGAAGGACAGGTTCTCGTCGATCAGAGCGGAACCGGGCTGAGCGAACTGGAGCCAGGGTCTCCTCATGCAGCACTCGAATCGGGTATCGGCATGGTTCACCAGCATTTTACACTGGCGGAAAACCTGAGTGCGCTCGACAACATCATTCTGGGTACCGAGAAACTTGTATCGTTGACCTCGGCGCGCGCTCCTGCCCGAAAAAAGCTGGCAGAATTGATCACGCGCTCCGGTCTTGATGTCCCTCTTGATGCCCGAATTTCCCAATTGTCGGTGGGCGAAAAACAACGCGTGGAAATTTTGAAGGCACTCTACCGCGATGCTCGTGTGCTCGTGCTTGACGAACCGACAGCCGTGCTGACCCCGCAAGAATCGGACACGCTGTTCGCGACCCTGAAGAAACTTTCGGCGGACGGTCTCGCCATCATATTCATTTCGCACAAGCTCGCAGAGGTGATGGCATCGTCGCACCGCGTCGCCGTTCTTCGCGGTGGGCGCAAGGTAGCGGACTTGCCGACCGCGGAGTGCGATCTGAGGAAACTGGCCGAACTCATGGTCGGACACGAGATCGTCGAAACGGTACGCGATGCCGGATCACCGGGTGCTCCGTTGTTTACACTCCAGAATATTTCGGTAGGCCATGGTCGCGATGCCCTTCACCAGGTCGATCTCGTCTTGCGATCCGGCGAAATTCTCGGAATTGCGGGTGTTTCCGGAAATGGTCAGACAACGCTCGCTCGTGTTATCTCGGGGCTGGAGCCACCCGCCTCGGGAACCGTCTCCATGGAAGGAGACGACAGGACGGATGCGAACGCGCGAACGGTGATAGACAGCGGATTCGCGCGCATTCCGGAAGACCGTCACCGGGACGGCATTGTCGGACCGATGAGTGTGTCCGAAAATCTGGCCATCGAATCCATTCGCAAGCCCGAAAACCAGCGTTTTGGTCTTCTCCGCTTTTCCGCGATGCGCGAAAAGGCACGCAATCTGATCAAGGCCTACGACATTCGCTGCCAGGGTGAAGACAGCCCTGCCCGGCTTCTGTCCGGCGGCAATATACAAAAGATCGTCCTGGCACGAACTCTTGATCCCGAACCAAAGGTCGTTCTGGCGGCCCAACCCTCGCGCGGCCTTGATGTCGGTGCGACTTCGGACGTGCACAAGCGTCTTCTGGCGGCACGCGCAAGAGGTGCCGGCGTTATCCTGATCTCCGAGGATCTGGATGAACTCATGCGTCTTTCGGACCGCATTGCCGTCATCCATCGCGGACATCTTTCCAGCGCTGAGGAGACCGAAACGCTCGACCGGGGAACGCTCGGATTGAGAATGGCCGGCCAAGGTGGGGAACAAGCCGCATGATACGATTTGAACCACGGGGACCCGTTTCCGTTTCTCGGATGCTGGCCGTTTCACTTGCCGCGGCATTTGCCGCACTCGTTCTGGCTGCCATTCCCATGGCGTTTGCCGGGCTCTCCGCATTTAACGCCTATAGCCTCATGGCAAAGGGTGCTTTCGGATCCTTGTTCGCCTTTACCGAAATGCTGACCCGGGCAACCCCGCTCATTCTGACCGGTCTTGCTGCCGCTGTGGCCTTCCGGGCAAAGCTGTGGAACATCGGCGCAGAAGGACAGCTTTACGCCGGCGCACTTGCAGCCGTGGCTGTTGGCACCGGCGCCATTTCTGCTCCAGGCTACCTTCTCATTCCCATGGTCGCACTTGCCGGAGCTCTTGCCGGCGGGCTTGTCATGCTTGGGCCCACGCTGTTGAAAACCCGGCTTGGCGTCGACGAGGTTGTCACCACACTTCTTCTGAATTTCATCATCCTGCTCTTCGTTCAAATGATGCTGGAAGGCCCGATGCAAGACCCGATGGGCATGGGCTGGCCTCAGTCGGAGCCCATCCTGGATGAAGCCGCACTGCCGAAACTTCTGGAACGGATGCGGATACACTGGGGTCTTGTCGTCGCGCTTGCAGCCGCGCTCGGCGTGTATTTCCTGTTGAAACGGACGGTATGGGGCTTTGAGATCAGGGCGGTAGGCGAAAACGCCGCCGCTGCCCGCCACGCCGGCATTCCGGTAACCGCCACCTTTGTTCGCGTGGGTCTTCTTTCGGGTGCTCTCGCCGGACTTGCGGGAGTTGGAGAGGTTGCCGGCCTCAAAGGGTATCTGACCGCCGACCTGTCGCCGGGTTTCGGATATTCGGGCATCGTGGTGGCCATGCTTGCCGGCCTCTCCCCGATCGGGGTCGTCTTTGCGGCTCTCTTCATTGCCAGCATCTTTGTCGGCGCCGATTCAATGTCGCGGGCGACAGGCGTATCCAACTATCTGGCCGACCTGATTGTTGCGATGGCATTGCTGTGCGTATTGGTGTCAGGCCTGTTTCTTCGCTTCAAGGTGCGGTTCATTGGCGCTCCCGCGACAAGGGAGACCGCAAAATGATCGAGATTTTTGAAATTCTCCTTTCTGCAAATTTCTGGGCGGCCGCATTGCGCATTGCGACGCCGCTGATCTTCGGTGTGATCGGAGCGCTCATTTGCGAACGTGCCGGCGTGCTCAACCTCGGTATAGAAGGTATTTTCACCGCAGGCGCGATGGCCGGCTGGATGGCCGTCTGGCTCGGTGCGGGATTGTGGGGC
>NZ_KI928935.1:56077-59501 GCF_000521215.1 Labrenzia sp. DG1229
CCATGCAATCCTGACAGTACCGCTCGGCCTGTCACAGCATGTCTCGGGGATCGGGGTCACGCTCTTTGCAACGTCGCTCAGTTACTTCATCTACAGGACCGCGCTACCCGACGTCTCATCGCCCCCGCGGATCGAAGCCTTTCAACCTCTGGACATTCCCGTGTTGAGTGAGCTGCCGTTCATCGGTCCTGCCTTGTTTCAGCAGACACCCCTGACATTCCTGGCACTTTTCCTGGTATTGGCAACGGCCTACCTGCTGTACCGCACACCGCTCGGCCTGGCGATTCAGGCGGTCGGTGACAATCCGTCTGCAGTTGAATCACAGGGGCTGTCCGTCTATGCCGTTCGCATGGGAACAGTGGTCGCCGGATCAGCTGTCATGGCCCTCGGTGGCGCCTTTTTGACCATGTCTGCGTTCGACGCATTCTTCTTCGGCATGGTCAATGGTCGTGGCTGGATCTGCATCGCGCTCACCGTTTTTGCTTCATGGCGTCCGGGCAAGGCGCTCATCGGCGCTCTCCTGTTCGGCGCATTCGACGCCTTCCAGGTTAGATTGCAGACAGAAGTCGGCAGTTTCATACCCGGGCAGCTGTTTCTCATGATGCCTTATATCCTCTCGATCGCTGCGCTGATTTTCGTCGCAAGACGCGCCGATTATCCAAGAGCGCTGCTTGTTCCCTATTTCCGTGGCCAACGCTGAGACAAGATCCGATGAGCTTTGATCTTATTGTTAAGAACGCAAATCTGCCGAACGGCGCGACCGGCGTCGACATTGCGTGCCGGGACGGCATTATCGAAGCTGTTGAGGCCGGAATAAGCGCAGACGCCGGAAGGGTCATCGAAGCGGAAGGCAGGCTCGTCTCCCCTCCCTTCATCGACAGTCATTTTCACATGGACGCCACGCTTTCTCTCGGCTTGCCACGCATGAACCGAAGCGGAACTCTGCTGGAAGGCATCGCTCTTTGGGGAGAACTGAAAGAAATCCTGACAGTCGAAGCCGTCGTTGAAAGGGCACTGAAATATTGCGACCTTGCCGCTTCGCAAGGCCTGCTGGCGATCCGGACCCATGTAGATGTCTGTGACGACCGGCTGACCGGCGTGAAAGGTCTGCTGGAGGTTCGGGAGAAAGTCAGGGATTATATTGACCTGCAATTGGTCGCATTCCCGCAGGACGGGCTTTACCGATCTGCGAACGCGGAAAGAAACCTCCTGAAGGCACTCGACATGGGCGTCGACATAGTCGGCGGCATTCCTCACTTCGAGCGCACGATGGACGATGGTGCCAGATCGGTTGCGAGGCTTTGCGAAATTGCGGCCGAACGCGGATTGATGGTCGATATGCATTGCGACGAGACGGACGACCCCCTGTCGCGTCATATCGAAACGCTTGCCTTTGAAACCCGGCGGTTGGGACTTCAGGGACGTGTTGCCGGCTCGCACCTCACCTCCATGCATTCAATGGACAACTACTATGTATCCAAGCTGCTGCCGCTGATTGCAGAAGCAGAGGTTCACGCAATCGCAAACCCTCTCATCAATATCACTCTGCAGGGCCGTCATGACACCTACCCCAGGCGAAGGGGGCAAACACGCGTCCCCGAACTGCGCTCATATGGCGTCAACGTTGCTTTCGGGCACGACTGTGTCATGGATCCCTGGTACTCGATGGGTTCGGCAGACATGCTTGAAGTCGCCTCGATGGGTCTTCACGTCGCTCAAATGACCAGTCGCGATGACATTCGCTACTGCTATGAATGCGTCACATCTCACCCGGCCAAAGCCATGGGGCTCGAAGGATACGGGATCGAAAAAGGCTGCAAGGCAGATTTTGTCGTGCTTCAGGCCCGAGACACAATCGAGGCAATTCGCCTTAAGGCCACACGTCTGAGTGTCATAAAAAGCGGAAAGGTCATAGCTTCTACGCCGGCCCGGCAAGCCGAGTTGTCACTCGAGGACCGGCCTTCCATGGTCGATCCGAGCAGCTATGCACCAAATGAAAATTGATTGGATGGTGATGTGCCGGGTCGCCCGGCACATCCGGTAAGGCATTGCGCCTAGGCGGCGGCCACTGCCTTCAGGAACCGGTCAACGGTTTCACGCAGGTCTGTGGTGCGTGTGTTGACGTCGGTCGATGCATTCAGAACCTGAACTGCCGAAGAACTGGTCACCTGTGCTTTTTCGGAAATCGTGACGATTGTCTGCGCGACTTCCTGGGTTCCTCTGGCGGCGTCCTGTACATTGCCGGAAATCTCGTTCGTTGCAGCGCCCTGCTGTTCGACCGCGGCAGCGATTGTACCGGTATATTCGTCGACCTGGCTCATCGTCTCGGTAATCCCGGCGATGGAGGTAACGGCCTCCTTGGTCGCGGCCTGAACCTCACCGATCTGACCTTCGATCTCTTCCGTTGCCTTGGCTGTTTGAGTTGCGAGTTCCTTGACTTCGGAAGCCACCACGGCAAACCCGCGTCCGGCCTCTCCCGCGCGCGCTGCTTCGATGGTCGCATTTAGTGCAAGCAGATTGGTCTGTTCGGCAATCGCTGAAATCAGGTTGACCACGTCACCGATCCGTTGAGCTGCCTCGGCAAGTCCTTCGATCTTTGTGTTCGTCTGCACTGCGGCCTGCGACGCATCGCGCACGATTTCGGTTGTCGACTGCACCTGCCGGCGAATTTCCTGGATCGACGCGGATAGTTCTTCCGAGGCTGAAGCAACGGTCTGAACATTGGTCGACGCAGCTTCAGAGGCACTGGAGGCGCTCGAGGCTTCGCCCGCGGTTTCATCCGCGACCCCGTTGAGGTCTTCGGCTGCCACCCGCATCTGTTCGCTGTTGCTGTAGACCGCATCAAGCATCTGCGTCACTTCAGACCTGAATTCAGAAATCAGGCCGGCAACTGCGTTTGCCTGTCGCTCCTGCTCGAAAGACGTTTCTTTTTGTGCCGTTTCAAGCCGTTCCCGTTCCTGCGCATTTTCGCGGAAAATGCGGACGGAGCCCGCCATTTCCGAAATTTCGTCGCGGGTCGATTGCGCAGGTACGTCGACGCTTGTATCGCCTCCGGCAAGCTTGTTCATGATTTCACTCAGGGTCGAGATCCGACCTGACAGGCTGCGCGCCATCACAAGCCCGATCACGCATGCAAGCACGGCGCAGACGATCGCGATCGCGAAAATCCAGAACTGAAGCGTTGTCAACGGGGCCAGTACCTCACCGGCTCCCTGTACGACAACAACCGCATATTGCTGTCCGAATGCCGTAACCGGGACAATCGCGGCAAAAACATCGCGGCCGTTGAAATCGGCCAAACGTGTGAAAGTGCTTTCACCTCCCATGGAGGAGAGAATTTCGGGCGCTGCAAATTGATCGCTCAGAAGTTCCGAGACCTCCGGGGANCGAAGACTGTCATTCATGACAAGACCGCTCTTGTTGA
>NZ_KI928935.1:60079-124323 GCF_000521215.1 Labrenzia sp. DG1229
ACCCCAATCCCGAAAAACTTGCCGAGCAGTGCGGTGACCTCTTTCGTCGGTGCCTCGTAGACCACCATGCCGATTGTCTTGGAACCAACCGAAATGGGCGCGGCGAGGAAACCCGTGGGTTCGTTTTCGCGTCCCAGATAGTGAGCCGGATCGTAAGCCAGCATCGCTTCGTGACCGCCTGTGACGATCTTGCCGTAAGCGTCTGCCAACGGTGTGTTCTGCCACGTTTCGGACTGAAGGTTCACACCGAAATCGCTCAGTTTGCGCGCACTGTAGATGACGTCGCCATTCAGGTTCACGAGCAGGAGATCGGGAAACCTGTTCGCATCGGCAAAGTCCCGAAGCGGCGTGTGATGCTTCGCGTGGGCCTTGTCATAGGGTTTTCTCCCCGCCTTGACGAGCTGGTCCCGCTCCTCGACCGGGTGCGGGTTATCGCTGACATAGATCTTTGTCAGCATATCGGACGCTTTGTCCTTGTATTTCGCCCAGGCTGTGTCAAAGGCACTGTAGGCGGCGCGAAGCGTCTTGCCCTGAACGTGGCCTTCTATTGTTCTGTGCTTGCCCTGATAAAGCTCCAGCAAACTGTCTCGGCGGCTTTCCGCGAGCGCCATCAAACGTTGTTCAGCCTGTCCGCGAACCGTATCCGCACTCGAAACGTAACTGGCAATGCCAACTCCGGCAGAGCACAGAAGCGCTATGCCAAGGACAAGCGCCGGAAGTTTTGCCGCAACTTTCACAGAATTCTCCAGGGGTTTGCGGGAAGGCGACGCCCTCCCGCGTGTTTGGCAATCAGAGGTTTTCGACGTTTACACCGAACGTAACTGCACCGATTGCTTCACCGCTGGCCGGGTCGACAACAGTTACGCTGACCTGGCTCTGCAGGGTCTGGGTGCTGTCGTCTTCTTCCAGCTCGCTGATGTGAACGGCATCTTTGCCGGCAGAATATGTATCCTTCCACTTGGCTTCGTCACCTTGCCAGTAGTCGGATGTGACATCGCTCTGACCGACATTCAGGCCCTTTCCGTCCATGACGAAAATCTCTGTGAAGAGGCCGTCACTGCCTTCCTGAACTTCGGCCAGGTAACCTGACAGGGGCTTGTCCAGAATAGCATCGATCATGGGCTGGTCGACGGCCTCCGCTTCAGCGCGCCAGGTCTTGTCCAGTGCGTCGATCTTTGCCTGATCAAAAGAACCTGTCTCGCCGTTTTGAGCCTTTACAGCTGCGACAACTTCGCTGGAAGACGCAATTTCCGCGATCTTTCCGGTAGCCAGCGTTTTGAGCTCGCTTTCAAATTCATTTGCGGATGCGGCACCTGCGAACATAAAGCCAAGTGCGGTGGCGGTATAAAGAAGGTGTTTCATTGACTACTCCCAAGTTTCTTGTCTCGGGAAATGCTGGCTCGTGCGCATTAAAATTCTATGTATGGATTACTGGTTTCTTGAGACAACTGTACAGAAAGTCAAAAAAAGTGAGATATACTGACAATTTACACAATAGAATTTACTTTTTTTCTCTATCTTAGATTGTAAAATGCAATCATTGATGAAAAAGGGCGCGTACGCCCTTTTTAAGTGCATACCTTAATTCACACTTCCGGGCAGGCTGAGATTGCCTGACGCTACGTCAAAAACATTCACGACACAAAGCAGAGGCGCGTGAACATTCTGGTTGACGCGGAGAGCAGACGTAACCCCGTCATAAGACATGCCTTCTACCGACACGCCATCATCGAAAGAGACATTGATCGTGATTTCAGGCCCCTCAAGAACGGGCGAAAAGCCGGGGCTGTCGATATACAGCGGAAGACCGGGCCAGGTCGCGGGCATTTTCGGTGCGGCGCCGTCCGGAATGTCCTGTACAGACAAAGTGCCCTCTCCGCAGCTTTCGTTGGGAGCCAGAACCACCCAGTGCGAATGCCACCTGGCACCGTCATTGGAAACATCACCGTCACCGTCTTCATCGTAGAGCGGTGTGTCGTCGAAATCCGGATGACTGGTCGCGACAAGTGCCAGGATGCCTTCGCCTCCTTCGAACCCGACGCTTTCCGGCGGCAACGATGTCGGCCAGACATATGCCTCGACCGGCGCTCCGGCCAGCTGACCGGCAGCCTGCGGTATCGTTTCCCCTGCAGACCCTTTCAGGGTCATGTGAAATGTCACGACCCGGCCCTTGCGGTGAACATGGGCGGCCAGGATGTCGTAGTTCGGATCAATATCACCATTTTCGCCCGACAGGACGGCGCCGTCCTGATGCAGCGCCTGATGATCGTGGTCACCGCCTGCAAGAGCGATTGCCGGCACTCCGGCAAGAAGCAAGCCACCAAGAATTGTTTTCAGCATGAGAGATACTCCCTGTTTCAAGAACATCCTTCTAATAGTAGCGAGTCGAAACTATTGCAAGTTTAATTTCGACTCGCTACATTTCACACATGAGTGAGCACAAAAATTCACAGGTGATCCGGGATCTGATTGATCGGCTTTCGCGATTGAATGCGGCTGAAGACTGGAATGGCCCGTTGAACCCGTCCCAATTCGCAGCGCTATCATACCTGGCGCGTGCCAACAGATTTTCGCGCGCGCCTTCCCATGTCGCCGAATACCTCGTGACGACCCGGGGAACCGCGTCCCAAACCCTGAAGGCACTTGCGCGCAAGGGTCTGATTCGCGAATCCAGATCGGCGACCGACAAACGCAGCATTCGCTACGATGTGACGGACCTTGGCAAAGACATGATGAAGGCCCCTTCCGGGCTGGCCAATGTCATCGACGATCTCCCGGAGGAAATCGTGAAAGATCTGACGGGATCGCTCAAGACCCTCGTCCGGGAGATCTTGAAGACTCGGAAAGGCAGATCTTTCGGTCTCTGCAGGACTTGCGCGCACCACCGGAATAGAGGCAACGGAGCCTATTGCAATCTTCTTGATGTGTCGCTCGCACCTCCCGATGCGAACGAGATTTGTCACGAACACATAGCCGCCTAGGAAGACCATCAACATGAAAACAGCTGCAACGATACTCGGCCTGTTTCAGGGCAAGCCGCAAAAGCGCTGGGAGGGGAAGGCGCCTTCCTCGATCCACAAGACGCGGACGGAAACTCCGGTGGAGGTGACCCTTACCGGTCTTTCGGGCGACCGGCAGGCAGACACGGAAGTTCACGGCGGACCGGAAAAGGCACTCCACATATACCCGTCTGAACATTATGCGCACTGGCTCCAGGCGTTTCCTGAAACCACGCAGACTTTCCATTCCGGCGGTTTTGGCGAAAACATCTCGAGTTCCGGATTTACCGAAGAGGATCTTTGTATCGGCGACATCCTTGCTGCAGGGACAGTTCGACTGCAGGTCGCACAGGGTCGCCAGCCGTGCTGGAAGCTCAATCTTCACACCGGCAATCCGGCCATGGCAGCGTCGTTTCAGAAAACCGGCAGGACGGGATGGTACTTCAGGGTGCTGGGTACCGGAAAAATTGCTGCAGGAGATGATTTGAGCCTTGTCGAGCGCCCCTGCCCGGACTGGAACCTGAGAGACGTCATCCTTGCACGGTTCAATCCGCGACTGGATCCTGACATCGCCTCGGCGTTGTCACGACTGGACCAGTTGGCGGAACCGTGGCGCGCCTCCTTTGCAAAAAAGGCCGATCCGGGCTATCAGGAAGACACGTCCCGCCGCCTGAAAGGTTAGACTGAAGGGGTCGCGAACCCACCCCTGACTTGCACCGTCTCTTGCATCGCCTTTCCTTTTCCGCTATATGCGCGCTCGCGCCTGCACCCCTGGAGGAGGCGCATCTGGACCGATTCCGGACAACTCAAGTCTTTCCGATACGGTGGTTCGCCGGTCCGTTATCATACACTCAAGGAGTTTTGCCATGGCTGCCAGCTATGAGCTGAAGGCGTCGGCACGGGACCGGGTGGGCAAGGGGGCCGCACGGGCACTGCGTCGCGAAGGCCTTCTACCTGCCGTAATCTACGGCGACAAGAAACCCGCCGTGCCGATCACTATTCCGGTGAAAGAAACCACCCTCACCCTGCACAAGGGCGGTTTCACCGCACAGATCGGCGTCATCAGTATCGATGGTGAGAAGCATCAAGTTATCGCGAAGGACTATCAGCTGCACCCGGTGCGCGATGACGTTCTTCACGTTGACTTTCTGCGTGTTGCGAAAGGCGCGACGCTCACGGTCGAAATTCCGGTACAATTCCTCAATGAAGAAGACTGCCCGGGCCTCAAGAAGGGTGGTGTTCTGAACATCGTTCGCCACACCGTTGAAGTGACGGTTCCTGCGGACTCAATTCCGGAAGCTTTCGAACTCGACCTTGCCAATGCCGAGCCGGGCGACAGCCTGCACATTTCCGCAATTCAGTTGCCGGAAGGCTGCCAGCCGACGATTACCGATCGCGATTTCACCATCGCAACGATCGCTGCTCCGGCGGGCATGAAGGAAGAAGAAGAAGAAGAAGGTGCAGCAGCCGAAGAGGAAGCTGTGGAAGAAGAAGCTGCAAGCGAGTAAGCTTCTGCTTCGACTGGAACCTTTCAGGAGGCGGTTTCCGCCTCCTGACCCAGGCAGCCGCTCGCGGCTGCCTTTTCGTTTCAAGCATGATCTCGAAGGTGGATGATGAAACTGATCGTCGGACTTGGCAATCCAGGCGCCAAATATGCCGGCCACAGGCACAACATCGGCTTCATGGCCGTTGACGAGATTCATCGCCGTCACTCCGGATTCCAGCCCTGGCGAGCCCGTTTTCAAGGCCAGGTTTCCGAGGGACGTCTTGGTTCCGAAAAGGTCCTGCTCCTCAAGCCATCGACCTATATGAACGAATCGGGCCGCTCAATCGGCGAAGCGATGCGCTTCTACAAGGTCGAACCGGAAGACATCGTCGTTCTCTATGACGAGCTTGATCTGCCTCCGGCCAGGTTCCGGATGAAAAAGGGCGGCGGCCATGGTGGCCACAATGGTCTGAGATCACTCACGGCCCATATCGGTGCGGACTATCGCCGGCTCCGCCTCGGCATCGGTCATCCAGGTGACAAGAAGCTGGTTTCCAACCATGTGCTCGGTGATTTTTCAAAAGCGGACAGGGATTGGCTCGACCCGCTTCTGACGAACATCGCTGACCATGCGGGTCTCCTTGCCGAGGGGAAGGACAGCCAGTTCGCCAACAAGCTGACCCTTGCACTGGAGCCGGACAAGGCTCGACGGACGGAAAAGGGCAACAAGCCGAAATCCGATGACGCGAAGTCCCGCAAGACCAGGGGCCAAAGCCATATTCGGCAGGCGCGGCAACAAAAACCCGCCGATCTCCCCAAGTCCGGCCCGATGGCGGACATGCTGAAAAGGCTGCTGGGCCGCGGCTAGTCACAAGCAGCAAGCGTCTTGGCCCACATTAAAAACAACTTTAAAGAGAATAAAAAGTGTGATTCGCGTCACAAAATCGACACGACACGCCCGAAATGATATACTGCCTTTCACGGTATTTCGGGAGAGATACAATGTTCAAATTTCTAATTATTATCGCAATTTCAATCACTTTCGCCAACCCGGCTTTTGCTTTCGTCAAACTGGACGGCTATTTCATTGCAGAGAAGGCATGTGAGGCCTACCAGAGCAAGAACAAGCAAACCAACCCGGGAAACATTGTTGTGCGGCCAGACATGGCCTATCGGATGCTCGGCATCAACAAGGAGGGTGGTGACTATTTCCAGGTACATGTCGACGATGCACCGGTCACGGACTCGCGCTGGGTCAGCAGCGCGTGCGGGATTCACGTGGTTGAGGCCAATACTCGCACAAGCGGGGCAGACGACGACGCCAATGACGACGTCGTCATAGATCAGACCGGCACTGAGTCCACAGACAACTTGCTGACCCTGAGCTGGCAGCCTGCCTTCTGCGAAACACGGCCTGGAAAGAAGGAATGCCGGGATCTCAATGACGGGCACCTTCCGCACACGACGAGGCAGCTGTCGATCCACGGCCTGTGGCCACAGCCGAAGGGCAACGACTATTGCGGCGTACCGACCGCCATCAGGAACCTTGACACCCCGGACAACTGGCATCGCCTGCCCGCACCGGAGATCGACACCGAGACAGCTGACGCGCTGGAAGCCGCCATGCCCGGATTTGCCAGCTTTCTGCATCATCATGAGTGGATAAAGCACGGCACCTGCTATTTCGGTGAAGGCGGGGCCGATGAATATTACGATGACACTTTGTATCTGACCGCTCTGGTAAATGACTCTGCGGTGGGTGACCTCTTCTTCAACAATGTTGGCAAAGAGATCACCGGTGCGGAGATCAGAGCGGCTTTCGATTCAAGTTTCGGTAACGGAAGCGGCGAGCGGGTTCTCATCAAATGCAAATCGGATTCCGGCAGGACGCTGATCAACGAGATCTGGATAAGCCTCGGCGGAACGATTTCACCAGGGTCGGATTTGGGCGACCTGATGCGCGCCGCAGAAAGCACCGGCATGGGCTGCAAGCGCGGCATCGTGGACCCTGCCGGACTGCAATAGGTCGGTGCGCACAGCCTTGCGGAAGCGCCACAGGCGTGAAGGAACCGCCAGCAGAACCTGCTGCGAGCCCGGCAAGCCTTGACCTGCCGGGCGCGCTCGGGCATGTAGCGCGGCGACAGTTTCAGACACGAACCGAAAGCGACCTCCCATGGGATTCCAGTGCGGCATTGTCGGGCTGCCGAATGTCGGCAAGTCCACACTATTCAATGCGCTTACAAAAACCGCGGCGGCGCAGGCCGCGAACTATCCATTCTGCACCATCGAACCGAATACGGGCGAAGTGGCCGTACCGGATGAGCGTCTTTATGCGATCCGGGATATTGCCCAGTCGAAAGAAGTCATCCCGACGCGGATTACCTTCGTTGATATCGCAGGTCTTGTGCGCGGTGCCTCCAAGGGAGAAGGCCTCGGAAACCAGTTTCTGGCCAACATTCGCGAAGTCGATGCCATCGCCCACGTGCTGCGCTGCTTCGTGGATGACGACATCACCCATGTCGACGGTGCCATCGATCCACTCGCAGATGCTGAAACGGTCGAAACCGAACTCATGGTCGCGGACATGGAGAGCCTGGAGCGCCGTATTGCTCCGTTAAGGAAGAAAGCCAGCGGTGGCGACAAGGAAGCTAAGGCTGTCCTGCCGATCATGGAAGCCGCGCTTGTTCTGCTTCAGGACGGCAAACCCGCCCGTATGCTGGAAACCGCGGACGCGGAAGAAGCAAAAATGCTGAAAGGCCTGAATCTTCTGACCTCGAAGCCTGTGCTTTACGTCTGTAACGTCGATGAAGCCTCTGCTGGTGAAGGCAACGAACTTTCGCAAAAGGTCGCCGAAAGGGCCAAGGAAGAAGGCGCGATAGCAGTGGTCATTTCTGCTGCGATCGAAGCGGAAATTTCTCAACTCGACAAGGAAGAGCAGGACGAATTCCTGGAAACAATCGGCCTTGCAGAACCGGGGCTCGACCGCATGATCCGTGCCGGCTACGACCTTCTCGGCCTGATCACCTATTTCACGGCGGGGCCGAAAGAAACACGGGCCTGGACGATTACCGAGGGAACGAAGGCGCCGGGCGCTGCAGGCGTCATCCACACGGATTTTGAACGCGGCTTCATCCGGGCACAGACCATCGCCTATGACGATTACGTTTCCCTGGGAGGTGAAAATCCCGCGAAGGAGGCCGGCAAGGCCCGTGACGAAGGCAAGGAATACATCGTCAAGGATGGCGACGTGCTGCTCTTCAAGTTCAATACCTGATAGGCTAGGACACCTTTTTCCTGCCCCTGCTCTCGCTTAAGGTTCAGGGGCAACACAGGAGAGGTACCCGATGAAAACGATCCTCTTGACCGGTTTCGAAGCCTTCGGGACGACGCCGGTCAATCCGGCTGAAAAAGTCGCCCGGCACCTCGACGGAGAAACGGTTGAAGGTGCTCGGATAGTCTCAAGTGTCATTCCCAACACTTTTTTTGTCTGCATCGATGCGGTGAAGGCGGCCATGGCGCAATCCGGTGCCGATGCTGTCGTCATGATGGGAAAATTCGGAGGCAGGGCGACAATCACAGTCGAACGGTTCGCGCTGAATTTCAACGACGCCACATGCTATGGCCTGAAAGACAATGCCGGGGTCTCTCTCCAGGACGAACCAACCGCCCCCGAAGGCCCCCTTGCCTATCAGAGCACCCTCCCCCTCCGGGCCATGGTGAAGGCCATGCGCGATGGCGGCATCCCCGCCGACATATCCGATGCCGCCGGGACTTTTTGTTGCAATCATCTCTTCTACGGTGTTTTGCACCACATAGCGCAAACGGACAGGACGACACCCGCAGGATGGATCCATCTTCCGCATCTGCCGGAAGTAGCAGCGATGGACGCCAATCTCGGTGCGCCGAGCATGTCGGTCGAAACGGCCGCCGCGGGTCTGCGCCTTGCGCTGCCAGCATTGGTGAAACGTCCGCAGGACATCGACGACGCGATTTCGGGCCGACTTCAAATCTGAAATCTGTCCGATTCCTCCAACATCGAAGCCGGCGTAAACTTGCTCATTCAGCGTTTGCCTGCGTAGTAGGAAACGCGTCGTTCCAGATAGGCCAGGAACTCCGAGACCGAAAAGACGAGTGCAAACAGCACGATCAGAACCGCCCAGAAACCGACGATCGAAATCAGCAGCTGATCGATAATTATGCCTTTCACGGCACGAATGATACCAATACGCACGCCGCCAGGTATCTCGGGCAAAGCAGCTCAGAAATAGATCTTGTAGAAAACCTGGAACGGATTGGCTCCGTAACAACGGGCCATTTCGATCAGGGACCTCTTGATCTGCAGCACCCCGGCACGGGCATTCAAGATGATGATCCAGAAGGCAAACAGGGTAGTCGTGAAGATGATCGATTTCATCCCGAAACCGACATGTCTGAATTTGTCATTGAGGCTCCGGAACGCGCAACACTGCCGGTCAACGGCACGGGTCGCCTGTTCCCGGTGCGCCGGGTCTATTGCATCGGACGGAACTACGCGGCCCACGCAGTCGAAGCGGGACATGATTCAGATAAGGAACCACCCTTCATTTCCAGAAGAACCCTAACAATCTGGCAGTTTCGGATACCTTCCCTTATCCACCCAGGTCTTTGGATGTTCATCACGAAGTCGAACTCGCAGTCGCGCTGAAAACAGGCGGAAAAAACACCCAGATTGAAGAGGCCCTCGATCACGTATTCGGATATGCGGTTTCGTTGGACATGACGCTGAGAGACTTTCAGGGCGAAGCGAAAAAAATGGGCCGTCCCTGGGAAATCGACGAGGCATTCGAGGCTTCGGCGCCGATTACACCCTTGATCGCGGCCTCAGATTGCGGCCATCCGGACAACGGGCCGATCCAGCTCAAGGTGAATGGCACAGTTCGGCAGGAAGGTGATCTGAACCAGATGATCTGGAAGATCCCGGAAATGATATCCTATCTGTCGGAATACTTCGAACTGGCGGCAGGCGACGTCATCTTGACCGGAACTCCGGCAGGTGTAGGACCAGTGGAAAGTGGCGACACGATGGAAGCGACCGTCGACGGAATACCGGCGTTGTCCGACAAGGTTGTCTGAAAATCATTCTGGAGCTGGGTCACGAAAAACCCCGCGGGATTCCCGACGGGGTTTTTCTTTAGCTTCGATCGAGACCCATCAACATCAGCGGGTTGGGACCTTTCTGGTCCGCCCACTTGCGGGCTTGTGCCGATCCGTGACGTGGTACTGCCTGTGGCTTCCGGGCACCATATTCACGCATCATACGGTCGATCTCGTGGTAAGAATTGTTTGTCCATTCCATTTCATTCACTCCCTTCGTTTTGCAATGCCCATGTGAGCTTGCCTCTGCAAGGGATATAGTGAGGGTGCATGTCCGACGTCTGTACGAAAGATTACAAGTTGGATAAGCTCGCTTGGAACCCGGTAATTTAAGGAAAACAATCAGAAGATCCAGAATTTTGCGTGTGGCTGAAATACAAGAAAGACTTCGCTCTGGATCAGGTTGCAATTAACAAAAAAAACCCCGCCTACAAACGAGCGGGGTTGTTATCAGCTGCGATCGAGGCCCAGCATCGTCAACGGGTTCGGGCCTTTCCTGTCACGCCATTTGCCTTTGTTCTTGCCAAGTCCAAACAGAGATCCAAGACGGGTTTGCTGGTCTTGTGACGCACGGGCCATGATATCGACAGTATCGAGTTTTCTGCTTTTGTAGCTCATATCAACCACTCTCTTCTACGCAAGTGCATCATTGCCTTGCCGGTGAAACAGATATGGCCATGGGAGATGTCTGACACGTGGCCTTGTGATTAACGTTCGGCCATGTTTGGCTCTGCTGAGTAGGCACCAGTGTTTTTCCGGTAGAAGCTTTTCGTGACTTTTGACCAAATCGCTTTGTTTGTTCTTTTCGGAATTGTTTTCGCGTTGCTTGTTTGGGGTCGCATAAGATTCGACCTCATTGCATTTGCGGCCCTGATCACCGGCGCGCTTCTGGGGCTTGTCCCGTCAAGCAATATTTTTTCAGGCTTCGGGCATGCAGCAGTCATTATCATTGCGCTCGTCCTGATCGTTTCCAAAGGCCTCATGAATTCAGGTGCCGTGGAACTGATCGCCAATCGACTGCTGTCCGCCTCGCGCGCCCTTTCCGGCCACATCACCTTGATGTCCATCGTCGGAGCCGGACTTTCAGGCATCATCAACAATGTCGCTGCGCTGGCACTGCTCATGCCGCTCGATCTTGAGGCGGCAAAAAAGGCGGGACGTTCCCCCGGCCTGTCGCTGATGCCGCTCTCTTTTGCAACGATCCTCGGCGGCATGATCACTCTGATCGGGACGCCGCCGAATATCGTCATAGCCGAATATCGCTCCGATGCGCTCGGCAGTCCCTTTTCCATGTTCGCGTTCGCGCCTGTCGGGCTCTCGGTAGCCGTCTGCGGCATCGCGTTCGTAGCCCTGTTCGGGTGGCGCCTGCTGCCTCCCCACTTCCGCGACAAACCGAAGGATGAAGGATTTGCCGAAAGCCTTTATTCGGCCGAACTGAAGGTCAGCAAGGTTTCAGAGGAAAACCCGGTGTCCGTCGGCGATCTTTACCCGGTTGCCGAGGAAAAGGACGTTGTGATTATTGGCCTCATCAGGAACGGTCGGCGGATCAAGGGTTTTGCGCGCCGGGAACCGATCAAGAGTGGCGACTTTCTCGTGGTTGAGGGCGATCCGAAAGCAATCGAAAGCTTCATGGGCGCCGCCAAACTCGATTTTGCCGGTTCCGAGCGACACAAGGGTGGACTTGGCGGCTCGGCGCTTTCCCTGGCTGAAGCCATCGCGCCTGACAGCGCCCGGATTACCGGCACATCGGCCTTCAATCTCAGGCTGCTCTACGGACATGGCGTCACACTGCTCGGGATATCCCGGGAAGGCCGCCGCATTCAAAAAAGGGTTCGGCATGAAACCATCCGTCCAGGTGATGTCCTGCTGTTGATCGGAACGCAGGAGCGCCTTGAAAATGCCTTTTCCTGGCTGGGCGTCCTGCCGCTAGAAGGCCGCCAGACCGGCATGATCCAGCGCAACAAGGCCTGGCTTGCCATCGCCGGCTTCATCCTCGCCATCGCGGCAGCCGTTGCCGGTTTCGCCTACCTGCCCGTTGCTCTCGCCGCCTGTGTCGTTCTTTATGCCGCAACTGGCCTTGTCAGCGGAACAGAGGTCTATAATGCGGTCGAATGGAAGGTTATTGTGCTGCTGGGCTCGTTGATCCCGCTTGGCCAGGCATTCGAAAATGCCGGTAATGCGCAACTGATCGCTGACGGCATTGTCGCGGTGACATCTGGAGCACCGGCCTGGGTCACGCTTGCTGTCCTGATGGTCGTGACCATGACCCTGTCCGATTTCCTGAACAATGTCGCGACCTGCCTCATCGCAGCACCGATCTCCGTTCAGATCGCGGGCAGTCTCGATGTCAATCCCGACCCGTTCCTGATGGCTGTTGCCGTCGCCGCTTCTTGTGCATTTCTCACGCCGATTGGCCACAAGAACAACACGATCATCATGGGCCCCGGCGGCTACCGGTTCGGCGACTACTGGCGCATTGGTCTACCCCTGGAGATCCTCGTGCTCGTCGTGGCCATACCGGCAATACTGATTTTCTGGCCGCTTTAGCTCTAACAAACGAGAAGTTGCAGCAAAACTGACTGCAAATGCCGAAGCCGGTTTTCGCAGCGTCCAGATAAATGGAATGGGGACCCTCACCTCTCTGAAGTAGTCGAGACCTGTCGCAAATTTTTCTGAAATCCGTTCGGAAGGCACGGTAACAACAACTGAGATCGATTCACGAACAAGTCGTGCCGATTGCCCGGAAGCCGGGTCAATCGGCAACGTTTCTCAAAATGATCCTATTGGGAAGGCTTCAACGGAAGGCAGATATCGGTCAGAAGATCAGCGGGTGCGGTTTCCCTGGGATTGTTGAGATAGACTTCCATGCAGGGCGCGTCGGCCGGTTCCCGGCCGGATTGGGTCAGCCATTCTCCGAACAGCCACTCATAGGCCCATTTCATGTCGGCATAAGGTCCCTTGTAGTGAAGGACGGCGTAGTCGCCACCGTAGGTTTCGACCGGTTCAAGAGGTGCCTCGACAGGAAACCCTTCTGAAATGGAGACCCCTGCAGCCGATTGCAGCTCATCCTCCGGAACATGTGTTGGATCGGAAAAATAGAGGCCTTTCATGGCACCGACCTGGCCCATGAGATTTCGGCTCGCAAGGACACCGATGGCTTTTTCGAACGCCTTTCCGATCTCCATGTAGGCACCTTTGTGTGGAATGACGGCAAGCGTTTCGGTCGGCAGGGTTTTGATTTCAACTTGATGCATGAGAATTGATCCTCTGGTTCGGGGAATGGGTGCGCCGCCGTGTGCGGGCTGGAGACGGCCTTCAACACCTCCCTCGCGATAGGATGAAGGAGACAGGCCGTATACTTTCTTGAAACTGCGACTGAAGGCTTCCTGGCTGCCATAACCGGCGCGCATGGCAATTTCGCCAATCGGCAACCGGGAATAGGTAAGATCCGCAGACGCCCTGTGCAGCCGCAATCGCTTGACCGTCGCCACGATGGATTCGCCATAGGCCGATTGCCACACGCGATGCCAGTGCCAGGGTGACAGGGCAGCGACCTCAGCCAGCATGGCCAGATCCGGATCCTCGTCGAGATTTGTGTAGATGTACTCGATCACGCGGGTGAAGCGCCGCAGGTAGCCATCGTCTTTCGGCGATATCGACTGCTTTTCGTGATGTGTCATTTGGAACTGCCCTCGCTTGATTGGGATGAACCTAGCACCGGCCAATCTGACAAATCTTGCGGACTTGTGGCTGGAGGGGTCTTTGTGCTCGAGTCGGCCTGCCTTATGGTCTCGCCCCAGACGTCGTAAATCGGGGAACAGGCAGATGAGCAGATCAAAACGAATTCTCTTTACCGGTGGGTCCGGCAAGGCAGGTCGGCATGTCGTTCCCTACCTTCTGGATCGTGGACATAGGGTCGTGAATGTGGACCTGACCCCACTCGATCATCCCGGCGTCGACAATCTGACAGCCGATATCACGCAATCGGGCGAAATGTTCAATGTCATGACCAGCTACGCCAATTTTGACGAGCTGGAACCGGGGCAAGGCGTGCCCAACTTCGACGCGGTCGTGCACTTCGCCGCCATTCCGCGCATCCTGATCCATCCGGACAACAAGACGTTCGAGGTCAATACCGTCGGCACCTACAATGTCATAGAGGCGGCGGTGAAACTCGGCATCCGCAAGATCGTGATCGCCTCTTCGGAAACGACCTACGGCGTCTGTTTCGCAGACGGTATCGCCGACCCGGATACCCTGCCGGTTGAAGAGGAATACGATGTCAATCCGATGGACAGCTACGGTCTGTCCAAGGTGGTCAACGAACAGACGGCGCGATCCTTCCAGCGGCGCTCCGGTGCCGACATATACGCACTTCGGATCGGCAACGTCATCGAGCCGCATGAATATGACCGCTTCCCGGACTTCTTCGAAAATCCGGCGCAGCGGCGCAGAAACATCTTCTGCTATATCGATGCCAGGGATCTTGGTCAGATCGTAGATCTCTGTCTGGAAAAGGATGGCCTCGGCTACCAGGTCTTCAATGCCGGCAACGATACGAACTCGGTGGACATTCCCAACGCGCAAATCCTTAAGCGTTTCTTCCCGAACGTTCCGATCAGCCGGGACCTTGCCGACCATGAGGCTCTGTTTTCAAACAGGAAGATACGCGAGGTTCTTGGCTTCCGGGAGGAGCACAACTGGCGCAACTACGTAAAGACATAGAAATAGACGATCGCAACACCCTGCCGCGTCGCAAATGATAAGTCTATCAGAACTGCCCTCGAGCATGCTACGAGAGGCACAAGCACAAGTTTAATCACTCCCGCCGTTTCCCCTACGGCCAATTTGCAGATCAAACAGCCCAGATACATGACCAATCGGACTTATTTTGAAGATTTGGCACCGGATCAGGAATTCGACCTCGGTGCGATTGACGTGAGCAAGGATGACATCATTGAATTCGCCTCCGAATTCGACCCTCAATCCTTTCACATGAGCGAAGAAGCCGGCAAGGCATCCATCCTTGGCGGCCTGGCCGCATCCGGTTGGCATACGGCGAGCCTGATCATGAGGTTGCTTGCCACCAATCTGTTCAACAAGAGCACCGGGCGCGGCTCCCCTGGGGTCAGCAGGTTGAAATGGAAACACCCGGTGTTTCCGGGAGACACGCTGTCGGCAACGGCGAAAATCCTCGAAATGAAAGATCTGCGCTCCAAACCGCAACTCGGTATGGTTTTCATTCGCGTCCGGGCGACCAATCAGGACGATATCGAGGTCATTGAGTGGGACAACCCGGTCCTGTTCGAAAGACGGGAGCCAGCTCGATGATTGCTTTTTTTGAAGACGTCGTTGTCGGCGAAATCCTGGAACTTGGCACCTACACCTTCAAGACCGACGAGATCATCCGGTTTGCGGAGAGATTCGACCCGCAACCCTTTCATCTGAGTGAGGACGGCGCAGCGAAAACCCACTTTGGCCGACTGTGCGCCTCCGGCTGGCACACCGCTTCCATCTTCATGAAATTGTTCGTGGCCAGACTGAAATCCATGCAGGACGAGGCTCTTGCAGAAGACATAGCCGTCGCCAGAATCGGTCCGTCCCCCGGTTTTGAGGACCTGAAGTGGATCAAACCCGTCTTTGCCGGCGATACCTTGCGCTACACCCGCACGGTGACAGGCAAGACAGAGAGCCGCAGCCGCCCGGAATGGGGCCTCGTACATTCTGACATGAGGGCATTCAACCAGGACGGCTTGCTGGCGTTTTCGTTCAAGGCAACGGTGTTTGTCGAGCGGCGGCCGCGCTGATCCGGCTTGCCGGTGGAACTTGAGCTATAGCATCCGCGCAAACAGCACTTCGTCGCGTATCTCTATGCCATAGTCGCCGCGCAGGGGAATCTCCGGTTTTTTCTGCCGTTCCGCATCGATCACGCCCTGAGCCACACGCTCGATCCGAAATCCGCGTCGCTGGTAGAACCGGAAAGCGTCCAGATTGTCGTTGGACGTCCTGACAATGAGCCGGGGCATGTTTTTGGCGCGTGCTTCGGTCACGATGGCATCAAGCAACTGGCTGCCGACACCACCCCAGCGATTGATCGAATCCAGTGTCAGGATCTCCCATTCATTCTCCCGCTTGATCAGCGTCACCAGCCCGACAAGGTCGTTGCCGTCATAAGCCACAAAACCGGGCAGGCGTGACGCGTCGACGTTCTCCCCATCGAGCAGCATCTCCGGACCGGCCCAACGCTCACGCAGGAGTTGGTGCACGTCATCATGATCTTTGTCTTCAGTTGCGCGAATGATCACAGGCATTTAAAGGCTCCTAACGTCGGAATAACCGCGTCTCAAGGGGACTGCGTGCTTGCCAGCGCGCGCGTTCCAGTTCGGGATCCATATGTTCTTCTTCAGGATAACCAACACACAGATAAGCCACGAGCCGCCAGCTGTCGTCAACCTGAAGGATGCTGGAAACCAATTCAGGGTCAAGGATCGAGACCCAGCCAACACCGATCCCGGCTGTCCTCGCAGCCAGCCAGAACGTATGGATCATGCTCACGGTCGAATAGGCAAGCGTTTCTTGCATCGTCGCACGTCCAAGTCCGTGGCCCTGCGATGGATTTTCATCGCTGAATATGGCCAGATGAACCGGCGCTTCCTTGAGACCCGCAAGTTTCAATTGCCGGTATTGCAGCGCCTTGTCCGGCTCGAACTGTTGCGCGGCGGCTTCGTTCTCCATGTCAAATGAAGCAATGACCTGGTCGCGACGTTCCCGGCTTTCAACGACAACGATGCGCCAGGGCTGACTGTTGCCGACGGAAGGCGCGAGATCTGCCATCTGCAGAAGGTATTCCAGTTCATGCGCCGACAGCGGGTCCTTCCTGAAACGACGCACGTCGCGGCGCCATCTCAGCAGGTCCTCGAATTCACGGCGGAATTCTTCTGAAAAACATGGCCGCATGGCCAACCCTTCGGCTTCAACTGGCATTGGCCGTCAATGTCCGGGAAATTCCACGAGGGTGCGAACCGGAACACTCAGTTCCTCCAGCTTCTTGCGTCCGCCAAGATCGGGCAGATCGACAATGAAGCAGGCGGCTACAATGTTCGCCCCCATGGACTTGAGCAACTTGCAGGCCGCTTCTGCCGTACCTCCGGTCGCAATCAGGTCGTCCACCAGAATGACGCGGTCGCCCGGCTGGATGGCATCCTTGTGCATTTCCATCTCATCAAGACCATATTCAAGCGAATACGCGATACGGACGGTTTCGTGGGGCAATTTGCCTTTCTTGCGGATCGGCACGAAGCCGGCGGAAAGCTGGTGTGCGACAGCGCCGCCGAGGATAAACCCCCTTGCCTCGATTCCGGCGATCTGATCGACCTTGGAACCGGCCCACGGCTGCACAAGCGCATCGACAGCTCGGCGAAATGCCCGCGCATTGCCAAGAAGCGTCGTGATGTCGCGAAACAGAATTCCCTCTTTAGGGTAATCTGTGATCGTGCGGATCGAGCTGATCAGTTCATCCTGGATCGTCTGGTCGGTCATCGAGCTCTCTTTCTTCAGCTGATCGTTCCGGCACATGCCCCGACCGACGCTTATATCAATTTTGCGCACGTGATCGAAGCAAATTCGCCGGTATTAAACGAATGTTGCGGCGGTCTGCCTGCGTTACGATGGTCTGTTCAGAACACGGCCTGCGACGGCGTCCAGTTTGGCCACCAGTTCCGGGTTCCGTTTTTCAGGTGCGGTCATGAAAGCAAATTCCAGCGCCGTATCCGATCCGGCGGGACAGGACTGGTGTTCGCGCGGCAGGTCTCTCGCCACTCGGGCAACGAGACGCTGGGCGTTTTCGGCATTATCGTGAAGCACCCTGATGATCGCCTGGATATCGACCTCGCCGTGATCCGGATGCCAGCTGTCATAGTCCGTTACCATCGCGACCGTGGCGTAACAGATCTCGGCCTCGCGGGCGAGCTTGGCTTCCGGCATGTTGGTCATGCCGATCACGTCACAGCCCCAGGACCGGTAGAGATGGCTTTCCGCGAGGGAGGAGAACTGCGGACCTTCCATGGCAAGGTAGGTTCCGCCCCTTGCATAGCCGAGGCTTTCCGCCTCGGCAGCGGCTGCAACGGCATCGACAAGCTTCGGGCTCACAGGAGTGGCCATCGAAACGTGGGCAACACAGCCCGTACCGAAGAAACTCTTTTCGCGGGCAATGGTGCGGTCAATAAACTGATCCACCAGAACGAATGTGCCCGGAGCGTGTTCTTCCTTGAGAGATCCGCAGGCAGACACCGACAGGAGATCGGTGACACCACAACGTTTCATGACATCGATATTGGCGCGGTAGTTGATCGTGGTTGGAGAATAGACGTGCCCCCGCCCGTGCCGGGGCAGGAAGACGATTTTTAGCCCGTCAATCTCGCCGATCCTGACCTGATCGGATGGCTTACCCCATGGACTTTCAACGGTGATCCATTCGGAGTTTTCAAGACCCGGCAGATCGTAAATGCCGGAACCGCCGATAATACCAAGAACCGCATCAGCCATTGCCAAGTCTCCCCAGATGATTCCAATCCGATCAGCTGATTATCAAGCAGGACGCACGTTGAACAGTCCAAAATCAAAAAAGGCGGGCTTGAAGCCCGCCTTCTCCATTCACCCATTTGGTGAAGAGATCAATGATCGACGTTGCGCCAGAGCTGTTTCTTCGTGAAGTAGAGCAATCCGGCAAAGACGATAAGGAAGACCATCACACGGAAGCCGATCTTCTTGCGGTCTTCCAGATGCGGTTCCGCTGCCCACATCATGAAGGCGGAAACGTCCTTGGCATACTGATCCACCGTCATCGGCGAGCCATCGGTATATTCAACCAGCTCATCGGAAAGCGGCGGTGCCATGGATATGAACTGACCAGCCAGGAACGAGTGGTTGTAGTACTGTCCAACAGGAACTTCTATTCCTTCAGGATCTTCTTCATAGCCGGTCAACAACGAATAAATGTAGTCCGGGCCACTTTCCTGATACTGCGTGAAGATATCGAAGACGAACCACGGAAATCCGCGCTGAGCTGCACGCGCTTTTGCAAGCAGCGAGAAGTCGGGCGGATAAGCTCCGCCATTGGCAGCGCGCGCGGCATTCACGTTCGGGAACGGCGACGGGAAGCGGTCCGCAAGGATCGCCGGGCGATCGAACATTTCGCCATCATCATCCGGACCGTCGACAACGGTGTATTCGGAGGCAATCTGTTTGGCCGCGTCCTCGCTGAAGCTCGGGCCACCATTTTCGGCAAGATTGCGGAATGCAACCTGTTTCAGGCCGTGGCAGGCCTGACAAACTTCCTGATAGACCTTGAAACCGCGCTGCAACTGTCCTCGGTCATAAAAGCCGAAGGGTCCGGAAAAGGACCACTGTTGCGGATGGATTTCGACGTTTGCGCCTGCGGCGACTGCCGGCGTCGCGACGGCGAGAGCCGCCACCGCTGCCAGGGAACGAACCATTTTGATCATGGTGCTCATTGTCTCAATTAACTCCTGATCCGGTTCGCGTTACTTCGTCTCCGGCGCGGCAGCCGCACCGGAAGGTTTGCCAGATCCACCCTTAAGGACCGATTCTGAAATCGAGGCCGGCAGGGGTAGCGGTTTCTCAAGGAACCCGAGCATCGGCAGGATGATCAGGAAATGAGCGAAATAGTACACGGTGAAAATTCTGGAGAAGATCACGTACCAGCCTTCGGCCGGCATCGCACCCAGATATCCCAGAGCCACGCAGACGCCGGCAAATATCCAGAAGAACTGCTTGAACATCGGACGATAGGCGCCTGAGCGTACCTTCGACGTATCCAGCCAGGGCAAGATGAACAGCACCGCGATTGAACCGAACATGGCAATCACACCACCGAGCTTGTCGGGAACGGCACGCAAGATCGCGTAGAACGGCAGGAAGTACCATTCCGGAACGATATGCGCAGGTGTCACCAGCGGGTCGGCCTCGATGTAGTTGTCGGGATGTCCCATGTAATTCGGCAGGTAGAATGCGAAATACGCGAACAGGATCATGAACACGACAATCGCGAACAGGTCCTTCATCGTGTAATAGGGGTGGAACGGCAGCGTGTCCTGTTTCGTCTTCGGCTGAACACCCGTCGGATTGTTGTTGCCTGTCGTGTGGAAAGCCCAAACGTGCAGGATAACGACACCGACGATCATGAACGGCAGCAGATAGTGAAGCGAGAAGAAGCGGTTCAAGGTCGGGTTGTCGACGGCGAAGCCACCCCACAACCAGGTAACGATGCTCTCGCCCACCAGCGGGATCGCGGAGAACAGGTTCGTGATAACCGTCGCACCCCAGAAAGACATCTGCCCCCAGGGCAGAACGTAGCCCATGAATGCGGTGCCCATCATGATCAGGAAGATGATCACGCCCAGGATCCACGAAATTTCACGCGGCGCCTTGTAGGAACCGTAGTAGAGCCCGCGGAAGATATGGATATAGACGGCGATGAAGAACATCGAAGCGCCATTGGAGTGAAGGTATCTCAGCATCCAGCCGAAATTCACGTCACGCATGATGTGCTCGACGCTGTTGAACGCTGCGTCGGTGCTGGGCGTGTAGTGCATCACCAGAACGATCCCGGTAATGATCTGTGCGATCAGCACGAAGAAAAGAATACCACCGAAAGTCCACCAGTAATTGAGGTTTTTCGGGGTCGGGAAATCCACGAAGGATCCGCGCACGAGCGAAATCACGGGCAGGCGGCTTTCCAGCCACTTGGCCGCAGCGCTCTGCGGGACGTAGTTTGAATGTCCAGCCATGGCTGTCTCCTAAAAATCTGTGCCGTTAGCCGATCTTGATCGTCGAGTCGCTGACGAACTCGAGCGGCGGAATCAGCAAATTCTCGGGAGCCGGGCCTTTGCGAATACGGCCGGCAGTGTCGTAGTGAGAGCCGTGGCAGGGGCAGAACCAGCCACCGAAGTCACCGGCATCACCGATCGGCACGCAGCCGAGGTGTGTGCAGATACCGACCTGCACGAGCCAGTTTTCCTTGTCCTTCACACCGCGGTTCGGGTCGGTCGCCTCAGCGTCCACCGGAAGGTTCGCATTTCGGGCAAGCCTGTCCGGAAGATCCGCAATCGGGACATCCTTCGCTTCAGTCACTTCCGTCTCCGTGCGGTTGCGAATGAAGACCGGCTTGCCTCGCCATTTTACTGTGATTGACTGCCCCTCTTCGACGGCAGACACATCAACCTCGATCGATGCCAGTGCCAAGGCGGAGGCATCCGGGTTCATCTGATCGATAAACGGCCATGCCAACGCGCCGGCGCCCACAACGCCCATTGCACCGGTCGCGATGTAGAGAAAGTCACGGCGGTTCGGTTCTTCCGCATCCGTGTTGTGTGCCAAGGTCGCGTCCCCTTCAAAATTCTACCTGTACCGATAGCCCGCATCACGTCCAGACCATCCTTTGCCAGTGAGGATGGACGGAACCATGCCGGGCTCAACGGTGGCCAGCGCGGCAGTTACCCGCATCGGCCAAGCGGCTTGTCTTTTTGCACCCTTCGAAACGCTTGTCCAGATCAACAAACGTGTCAAAACGCATATGTCGCAGGCAAAACAAACCCCGTGCCGCTTTTCTGCCCTTTTTTAGGGAACAAGCGCAAGACCGGAATTCAAATGAACCCCGATCTTGCCGTTTCGTTCTGTGAATTAAGCGGCCTGAACAGGCGCGAGGAAACCACCGGACTGATGCTGCCAGAGTTGCGCGTACAATCCGTTCTTTTCAAGAAGCTCCTGATGGGACCCCTCTTCGATGATTCGGCCCTGATCCATCACGATGAGCCTGTCCATCGCCGCGATGGTTGACAGACGGTGGGCAATGGCAATCACGGTCTTGCCCTTCATCAGGTCGAACAGGCTTTCCTGAATGGCGATTTCCACTTCGGAATCGAGCGCCGACGTCGCTTCGTCCAGTAACAGGATGGGAGCATCCTTCAACAGAACACGGGCAATGGCAATCCGCTGGCGCTGTCCGCCGGAGAGTTTCACACCCCGCTCACCGACATGAGCTTCTAGTCCGGTGCGTCCGCTCGGATCCGACAAATCCCGGACGAACTCGAGCGCATGAGCCTTTTCCAGTGCCGATTCCACTTCCTCCCGTTCGACATTCGGCTTGCCGTAGGCAACGTTCTCGAAAATCGAACGATGCAGCAATGAAGTGTCCTGGGTGACAACACCGACATTTGCGCGGATATCATCCTGTCGAACATTCGCGATATCCTGTCCGTCGATCAGGATCCGGCCGCGTTCGAGGTCGTAAAACCGCAACAGGAGATTGACGAGGGTCGACTTGCCGGCTCCCGATCTTCCGATCAGGCCGATCTTCTCGCCCGGTGCCATCGTCAGCGACAACTCCTCGATCACGCCGGTTTCCTTGCCGTAGTGAAAACCGATCCGCTCAAACCGGATTTCGCCACTCGGCACGGAAAGCGGACGTGCACCCGGAGCATCCACGACATCCCGCTCGCGGGAAATGGTGTTGATGCCGTCCTGAACCGTTCCGATGTTTTCAAATAATCCCGAGACTTCCCAGAGGATCCATTGCGACATGCCCTGAAAACGCAACACGAGTGCAACAGCGACCGCAATCTCGCCAGTTCCGACCCGGCCGGCCTGCCAGAGGCCGATGGACATCCCGGTAACTGCAAAAAGCAAAACCATGTTGAGCGTCGTCAGGGTGATATTCATCCCGGTGACCAGTCGCATCTGCAGGAACACTGTCTTCAGAAACGACATCATTGACGTCTTGGCATACTCTTCCTCACGTTCCGCATGGGAAAACAGCTTCACCGTGGAGATGTTGGTGTAGGCGTCAACCACATGCCCGGTCATGAGTGAGCGCGCATCCGCCTGTTCCCTGGAAACGTTTTTCAGACGCGGAACGAAGACCCGCATCGTGACCAGGTAGCAACCGAACCACACCACGAATGGTATGACGAAGTATATGCTGGCCTCCGCGACAACGAACAAGGCGGCAAAGAAGTAGACCGTGACATAAACAAGAATGTCGGCAATCCTCGTGACGACTTCTCGAACCGCCAGAGCGGTCTGCATCAGTTTGTTGGCAATCCGGCCGGCAAAATCGTTCTGGTAGAACGAGATGCTCTGGCGCAGCAGGTAGCGGTGAACACGCCAACGCACAGACATGGGATACGTACCCATCAGCCCCTGGTGAAACATGGTTTCCCAGATCGCGGTGATGCCCGGCAGGACGATCAGCACCACCAGCGCCATCCACAGGAGTTGACCCCAATTGTCCTGAAAGAAAGTCTCCGCACTTTCTGTGCTGAGCCAGTTCACCAGCTCGCCCAAAAACGTGAAAATCATGACTTCCAGGACCGCTATGATCGCTCCCAGCACCGAAACGACAAGCAGGATGGGCCAGACGGGTTTGGTGTAATACCAACAGAAGGCCCAGAAGCCTTTCGGCGGGACGTCAAGCTCGGTTCTCTCAAAAGGGTCAACGAGCTTTTCGAAACGGTCGAACATTACTACCTCTCAGAACCGCTCAACCGCAGCACAGTCAGATGCACCAGAGCGTCTTCCTTGCCGACAGGTTGGGATCGCGGACGAATTGTTGCCCCTGCCGCCATGACAAACAGGCCGGTCATAAGACTTGTGAAGGCAAGTGCAATGATTGCGGTGCCCCAGAAAAGAGCCCCGAGCTGATCGAAGAACAGGGAAACCGGAATAGTCTCGCCGGCAACCTCGAGCGCTTCGATCCGGCTCAGGTTAAAGATGAAGACCGGCACGAAGAGAACCACGGCCACGCCAAGGGTAACGCCGAGAAAAACACCGGCCGACACAATCGCGCGTCCGATCCTGCCTGCCAGCCCCACCTTTGCTTGCGGCGTGGATGGAATCTCGAAATCCGGACGGTCTGCCAGTGCAGACAGGTCCTGCGGATAATGCGTAATTCATCGGAACAACTCCGAAAAGGGAACTTGATCAATGGTGACGGCGAACATGCAGATGACGCATGCAGCACGGTAGAACGGCTTGAGCCCGTCACCGCAAAGCTATTTGGAAAGATGAGGTTTGACGGCGCCTAACGCTGCCTGACAATTCCCTCGATGCAACCAGCGTGGGCGGAGGATGCGTGGATCGCGAAATGATCTATCATGAATGCCCTCCTGGTTGCGCGGCCGGGCGGCCGCTGGGAAAAATCCAAGTCAACAAGGTGAAGTTGACTGGTAGCGTTGGTAACCGCTTTTTAGCTGGTTGAAAAGAGGCAAATCACACCAGTGGAGCACGAAGCTGACAACTGTTGCCAAACAGACACAACCCCTCAGCTGCCGGCAAGACCCGACAGCAATTGTTGGTCTACATCACGAACTCGCGCAGGTGTATCTCCGCTTCACGCGCTGAAAGCGGGCCAGAAATCAACTGACCCTGAATGAAGTCACATCCGAAATCTCGAAGTATTTCAAGCTGTTCCGGCCGATCGACGCCTATGGCCATCACCTTGCACTCGAACTTTTCCGCAAGTCTGACGATGGATTGTGCCAAGTGACGCTTCTTTGTGTGGGATTCCAGATCTCCCACGAGCCATGAGCTGAGTTTCAGGAGATTTGCGTTGACCCGGATGAGCTGTCCGGCTCCACCGCGGCCACCTCCAACTTCATCGAGCGCAATCCGGCAACCGGTTCCGGACAAACGTCCTATCGCACATCGCAGACCGTCGTGCTCATCGAATCGGACAATTTGCTCATTCAGCTCGATGGTCAGATCAGCGACCGGAATCTCGGCTTCTTCACACAGTCGGACCAACTGCTCCCCGAAGCGCGGATTGTCAACGCTCGCACCGGTCAGATCGACTGACAAGGTGATGGGTCGGTTTGCAGCTTCCCGAAGCCGTCTGATTTCCGACAGGCCTTCCCGCAATGCAAATCGTTCGATCTGCGCAATCCGTTTGGTATCTTCCTGAGCTGACAACATCTTTGCAGGGTCGACCAGTCCTTCCGACGGATGCAGCCAGTGCGCCGACGCTTCGTATCCGGTGATCTGCTTCTGTTTCAGGTCATATTGCGGTTCCATGAGCAGCGTCAGGTTGTTGTTTTCAAGGTCCTGATCGAGCCTGGCCATGTTCATGCGCCGGTGCCGGTGCGCCGTTCCAAGTGCATCGGTGTACCAGGAGAAACGGTCACGACCGGCTTTCTTTGCGGCGTAAAGAGCGATGTCGGCCCGGTTGATAAGCTCTGCGAGACTGGTGTTTTCTGTCTCGGCAAGGACAAGACCAGCGCTGCCTGCAACTTTCAGTCTCTGCCGTTCGACCATGATCGGCTGATCCAGATCGCCAAAGACCTGTTGCACGAGACTTTCCATCTGGTCCGGCCCGTCAGGATCAGAAATGACGGCCAAAAACTCATCTCCCCCAACTCTCGCAACCAACCCCTTTTCCTGCAGAACCGACTTGAGCACTCCCGCGACAAGCCTCAGCACGGCGTCACCGGCACTATGACCATGGCTGTCGTTGATCTCCTTGAAATGATCGAGATCGAAGTGGATGACACCCACCTTGCGCGAATTGCCGTGATCCCGCGACAAGCACTCCTGCAGAAACGACGTGATTTTCGCTCTCGTTGCCAGACCAGTCAGTTCGTCGTGTTCGGCCTGATACTTCAGCCGTTTTCGTGTTTCTTCAAGCTCTGCAAAGCGTTCGACCTCGCGGGTCACATCCTGACACAGGATGATCATCCGCGTTTTTTCCTCGGTTTCGCCCTCGACTTTTGCAAATGTTAGCTGGTTCCAGAAAAGCTCTCCGTTTTTCCTCCGGTTCTGGATCAGTTCCTTGAAGCCTGACGAGAATTTTTTCAGGTCAAACTTGAAATTCTCCAGTTCCCCGGAAGAAAGCTGCTTGTCTGGAGGAAGAACAAATTCCTGTGGTTGACGTCCGCGAATTTCCTCGGCGGAGTATCCGGTTATGCGTGTATAGGCCGGGTTGGACCATTCGATCCGTCCATAGATGTCCTGCATGACAAGACCTTCGTGAGCGTGCTCGACGACGGTTTCGAGAATTGCAGCATCGTTTCCGTATTCCGAGGCGGACCTGTTGCCCAATTTATTGGCGTGCAAACGGCCAAGTAAAAAACCCACGGAGAGGAGAATGATTCCCACACCGCAAAACAAGATCAGATAAATCGCAGGCCAGTCGGTCGAAAATTCTTCCATGCAGATCTGATGAATACTCTGGTCATTTGAGACTATTCTGCCAAAATAACTTGAAAAAAACGCTAAGCAGAGCCCATCAAATTTTCGGTATTTATCGCAATATCAATTCATGAAATCATATAAAAACTCTACGCAGATCTTACACTTTGAAGAAATTGACGCACTTGCGATTGCAGATTGCCCGACAGGTTTCCCAGTTCTCCGGAAGCGACTTGCATCTCGCTGGTTGCGGAACGGCTGACCTTCATGACTTCACTCAACGTGCTCACGTTACTGGTGACCAGTCCCGAGCTGGCCCGTGCGGTGAGCGCGCTGCTGCTGATCTGTTGTGTAGCAGTTTCCTGCTCTTCGACCGCTTCCCTGATTTTGGTCGAGATATCACTCACCTTCCCGATGGTCTCTGCGATCGAGCGGATCGCATCCTCGGAATGTTCGGCAACGTCTTGAACAGATGCCACCTGAGCGGAAATATCGTCTGTCGCGCGTGTCGTTTGTTCGGCCAGGGCCTTGACTTCATTGGCTACTACCGCGAAGCCGCGTCCGGCGTCACCGGCCCTGGCAGCCTCGATCGTCGCATTCAGGGCGAGAAGATTGGTCTGGCTCGCGATCTGGCTGATCAACTCGACGATTTCTCCGATCGCCTTGCCGGTTTCAGACAGCCTGCCGACAATCTCGTCGGTCTTGCGCGCTTCTACTACTGCGGCACTTGCGATTTCCGCGGCATGGTCCACGTCTTCCCGAACCCGAATGAGGGAACCTGACATGTCTTCGGTTGAACTGGTAACCGTTCCGACCGAATTTGTTGCGTCTTCTGTTGCCTGACGCACCTCCTTGACCGCTTGCAGCGAGGAATTGACGGCATCGTCAAGCTTGCCCGAATTTCGCTCAACGCTTTCCGCTGCCTGCATCAGCGAAGACACGACGCAGATCACCGATTTTTCAAAATCGTCTGCGACATCGTGCATAAGTGCTTTTCGTTCTTTGCCGAGCGCAGTCTGATGTGCCAGTTCCTGCCGGGCCTGTTCTTTGGCCTGCTGCTCGAGGTTTTCACGAAAAGCGGTAACGGAACGGGCGATGGCTCCGATTTCGTCACTGCGGTCATTGCCGACTATCTCTATATCCAGGTTTCCGGTCGAGAGCTTGTCGAGACCGTTCTGCAAACGTGCGAGGGGTCTGGCAATTCCTAAGGCGAGCAACAGCGCCATTGCGAGAAAAGCCAGTCCGACGGGTGAGACGACCAGCCCGATTGTAACCATCTGATCCAGGATCAACGTATCGATGTTGTCGGCGACGTTACCGGAAACAAACGCCTGCGCACCGGCCGGCGTTCCGATTTTCTCAAGCATTGCCTGTCGGAACGAGTAAAAGGCAAACGCCGTTCCTGCCATCATGATGACGGCGGCAGTTAGAACCATGACAACAAAACGGCCCTTGATCGAAAGCATCGCGGTGGAATCCCGATTTTTGGTAGGTCGTGAACCCGGCTAGCAAGTTTTCACATACCGGAAACCTACTGCGCGATGCGTAAAAATTCTGTAAGGACAGAGGCTTAGGGATAATACGTAGGGACCTGGCTGCAATCGGCTGATCAGCTTTTCGGGAGTAGGATGAAGGATGCCGGCAGAGAACTCGGTTAGCTTTTCTAAGACACCATGCGCGTCAGAGTGTATCCCATTCCCGCCGAAAACGCAGACAACGCAGTCCCCCAGGAGACATCCACGACAGTGACGATTACGGGCCAGTTCCTGAGTGTTGCATAGTTGGTCACATCGTAAGTGGCGTAGGTAAAGAACCCGAACATGGCCCCATAGATCACCGCAGTCGCAAGACTTTCGGATTTCAGTGCAGGCGCAACGGCGAACACCACTATGCCGACGACATAGATGATATAGAACGCGCCCGCTGCAGCCATGTTGGGTTTGTCCATCAACAGATGTCCGATCCTGTCAAAATAGAACCGGGTCGCCACCTGTGACAACCAGACGTAATCGACCGCAAGAAAAACCAGTGCGGTCGCGATATATGCAATGGCGTGCTGAACCATGAGACCCTCAGTGAAAGAACACGATCTCTACGTTCATCCAGGCGTTCCGGATCAGATCAGAAGATTCGAATCCGCCTGCAAAAACAGTTGTCACGCCGGAACCACATCCGCCTTGAGAAATCCGCCGGACTGCCGGTGCCAAAGCTGGGCGTAAAGGCCGGTCTTGTCCGCAAGCAGTGTTTCGTGGGTTCCTTGCTGCACGATCCGGCCGTTGTCCATCACGATGAGACGGTCCATAGCGGCAATCGTCGACAGACGGTGTGCAATTGCAATGACAGTCTTGCCGGCCATCAGACTTTGCAGGTTGTCCTGGATCGCGGCCTCGACTTCTGAATCAAGCGCCGACGTAGCCTCGTCAAGCACAAGTATCGGCGCATTCTTCACCAGCACACGTGCAATTGCGATGCGCTGGCGCTGACCGCCAGACAGCTTGACACCTCGTTCGCCGACAAACGCGTCAAATCCCGTGCGTCCCTTCTTGTCTTCAAGCTGCTGAATGAAATCAAGGGCATGGGCCTTGCGGGCAGCGTCAACAAGATCTGCATCACTGGCTGTGCTGCGCCCGTAAAGTATGTTTTCGCGTATTGACCTGTGCAGCAAAGAGGTATCCTGCGTCACCATACCGATTGATCGGCGAAGAGACTCCTGCGCGACGTTTTTCACGTCCTGGCCGTCGATGATGACCCGGCCGGCCTCCAGGTCGAAAAACCGCAGCAACAAGCTCACCAGCGTGGTCTTTCCCGCACCCGACGGACCCACAAGACCAACACGTTCGCCAGGCGCAATCGACAGATTGAGATGATCGATGACGCCGCCGTCCTTGCCGTAGTGGAAACGGATGTTCTCAAATTTGATCGCACCCTGATCAACGCTGAGAGCCTTTGCATCCGGCAAATCGACGAGGGAAACAGGTTTGACGATTGTCTCCATGCTGTCCTGCAATGACCCGAAGTGCCGGAACAGTCCGTTCAGCTGGTTGAACAGGCGATTGAGCAAGATGTTGAGCCTCAGGATCAAACTCAGTGCGAAGGCAACGTGACCGGTACTGATGTTTCCGTCCCGCCAGACATTCAGCGCCATTGCGGTGATCGAGACGATCATGACCCCGTTGATCAGCGACATGATCATCCGGATCGATGTCAGATACCGGGTAAACTGTCTCAGCTTCGCGGTAAAATTCTCAACCGCCTGCCTGGCTCCCTGGTTTTCCTCGTGCATGGAGCCAAACAGCTTCACGGACTGGATGTTGGTATATGTGTCGACAAGCCGGCCTGTGACCCCGGAATAACTGTGAGCCGTTTCTTTGGAGGCCTTGCGGATTCGCGGGACGAAAAACAAAGCCGTCACAGCAAAGCAGACAAGCCAAAGCGCAACGATAGCCCCCAGTCTGACGTCAAGCTCGGTGATCAGAACCAGTGTCGTGATTGCGTAGACAATGATGAACCAGACAACCTGCAAGAGATTGATCATGAAGTCGCCGGCCGACATTCCGGACTGCATCACCTTTTGCGCCAGCCGTCCGGCAAGGTCATCCTGAAAATAGCTCAGGCTCTGGCGCATGACCCGCTGATGAGATTGCCACCTGACAAGGTTGAAAAACCCGGGAACGACTGCCTGTTCTTCAACCAGAGCCATCAGGGAATTGACGACCGTACGCAAGATCAGGACGACAAACACCATCCACAGCAACGTGCTGGCGTGATCGCTGAAGAACGTTGCCCGGTTGCCGTTTTCCAGAAGATCCACGATCCTTCCGAGAAAATTGAAAACCGTGACTTCAACGAAGGCCGACGCTCCGCCGAGCACCAACATCGCAATGAACGGCCAGCGGACCTGGCTGACAAAATAGAGCAGGAAGCGCACACCGCTGTGCGGCATACCCTTCTGCGGAGGTTCGCGAAACGGGTCGATCCAGGTTTCAAACAGATGAAATAGCGGGGACACGGGGCGTCTCCAAAAGAACGGATACGAATCTGGTTGATATTCTACGCGCCCGGAACAGGGCACGGTCAATTAAATGCGCATCATAGACATGCGCCGTACATGACAAATGCCGGGTAAACTGGTATCCACCGCGGCCTGCAAGTGCGAGTCATCCAAGCTTATGCCACAACTAGCCCTGTACCAGCCCGACATTCCGCAAAATACCGGCACGATCCTCAGGTTGGCTGCCTGCATGGGTGTAACGGTTCATCTGATCGAACCTGCCGGATTTCCAATCTCCGACAGCGCGTTGAAGCGGGCCGGCATGGATTATCTGGAACGGGCAACGATGAGGCGACACAGGAGTTTTGCGGATTTCGAGCTGTTCCGGCTGACGCAGAACAGGAGACTGATACTCCTGACAACGAAATCGGACACCTGTTATTCGGACTTTCAGTACCGTTCCGAGGACATTCTCCTGATGGGACGCGAAAGCACGGGCGTTCCCGAAAGCGTGCACGAACTTGTCGATGCACGCCTGACAATTCCGATGGCCGAAGGAATGCGTTCGATCAATGTTGCCGTTTCGGCTGGCATGGCGCTAGGGGAAGCCTTGCGGCAGACCGGCACATTTCCTAAAAGCGCCTCCTGACATACGCAGGTGTACAAGCGATACATGAACCATCGAAGGCAGATCACATGAATGCACCTTCTCCGGAAAATCGCGGCGGTCCGATCCCCGACGGCATCGAAGACAAGAAACAGACTGCTCCAGCGTGGTTCCAGGAATTGCGCAACCGTATTTGCAAGGCATTCGAAGATCTCGAAGACGAGATCGGCTCGTTGTCCGGCCCGCTCGCAGACCGGCCTGCCGGACGGTTCGAACGCACCCCCTGGGAACGAACAGACAGTTCGGGGGCAAAGGGCGGCGGCGGTGTCATGTCGATGATGCATGGCCGCGTCTTCGAAAAGGTGGGGGTTCACGTATCAACCGTGCATGGCGAGTTCTCGCCAGAATTCCGGGGCCAGATCCCGGGTGCTGCGGAGGATCCACGTTTCTGGGCCTCGGGCATCAGCCTGATTGCCCACCTGCACAATCCACACATCCCTGCTGTCCACATGAACACGCGAATGGTCGTGACGACTCGTCAGTGGTTTGGCGGCGGTGCCGATCTGACACCGGTTCTCGATGCCCGGAGAACGCAGGATGACCCCGATACGGTATCCTTTCACGAGGCGATGAAAGCGGCTTGCGATGCACATGATGTCGCCGATTACGATCGCTACAAGGCATGGTGCGACGACTATTTCTTTTTGAAGCATCGCAATGAATCGCGCGGCATTGGCGGCATTTTCTATGACTACTTGCACAGCGGAGACTGGAACGCCGATTTTGCCTTTACCAGATCAGTCGGCGAAGCATTTCTCGCCATCTATCCCGATCTGATCCGGCGGAACTTTGAAAAGAACTGGTCGGAAGCGGAACGCGATGAGCAATTGATCCGCCGCGGACGATATGTCGAATACAATCTGCTTTATGACAGAGGTACGATTTTCGGGCTCAAGACGGGCGGCAACGTCGCTTCCATCCTGTCTTCCATGCCCCCGGTCGTCAAATGGCCGTAGAATAGAGCCGACAGCGATTCATGCAGCTGGTGCTTGGCGGGAAACCCCTCCAAAAGCGCGTCCAAACAGCATTTCCGCGAGATTGGCCACCATCTTCTGGTCGAGCTTCGAACCCATGTCTTTCAAGACAGACAGGGCGGTTCGAACGGGCATGCTTTCCTTGTAGGCCCGTTCTTCCGTCAACGCCGCAAAGATATCGCAAACAGTGATGAGTCGGACCTTTGGAATGATCCGATCAGCTTTCAGGCGGTTCGGATACCCGGAACCGTCCAGAAATTCATGGTGCTGTATCGCCATTCGCTTGATGTCGGGTGAGACTTCAAGTCTGCTCTTCAAAATGTCCCTTCCGAACATCGGATGTCGGTCAACAATGTCGCGTTCTTCCTTCGTGAGCTTGCCGGGCTTGTCAAGGATTGTCAGCGGGATGCGTGTCTTGCCCACATCATGGACGAGGCCACCGGCGATCACTTCCTTGCAGTCTTCTTCGCTCCAGCCCAGATGCTTGGCGAGCATCCCGGCAAGTCCGGCAACCTGCAAGGAATGGCAATAGGTGGCGCTGTGATGCGTTCCCACGGCAGTGAGCCAGCAGGACAACCCATCCCTGGTCAGAGCCGTCAGCATTTCCTCTGCGCTTTCATTCATCAGATTGATGCGGACCTTCGCGCCTTCCACCGTCGAAAAACAGAGGCTTTCCAGGAACGAATTGCTCTTGTTGTAGGCTTCTGCGGTTTGCGCAGGCGTATTTCTCGGCAAGGCCTCGAGAATGTCTGTTTCAACGAGCGTCTTGACACGCTTCAGGAGAAGCGCAAACGGCGCATCCCGTTCAAGCGTTTCGGTATTGCCCAGCGCAGATGCCTGAATGACCTCCCGGCGTACTTTATGGGAAACCAGGCAAATGACGGGAATGGTCGCAATACTGTTCCAAGATGCTTTCAGGGCCGTCAGGCCTGCATTGGTTGCTTCCAGCAATTCGACTATAGCAAGTTTGGCTCCGCCAACCGTGTCCGGTGACACCTTGTCCATGTCGATCAGCCGCGAGGGGAAAAAGAAAGGAAGTTTTCTGACCGGTGAATCCAGCGGAAGTGGTCCGTCTGAAATAAGAACAATTTGCATAGATTGTATAGTCCGCGCCCTCAATCCAAAATAGTGACTTAATACCCGCCGCACTTACCTTGGGGAAAATCACTCGATATATTGACGGTATTACTTTTAAAAAAACACTAAGATTCAGAAAGCGAACGCTCAAGTAGTTGTTGACGTGTCAACGTAAAACCACTCGTTATCCAGTCGCTTTCAAGGCGCTTGAGAAGTTTACCCAATGCGGGTCCAGGCTTGTGACCCGACGCAATCAGGTCCGCCCCCTTTATCGGAAATTCTGGAACCGCTTGATGCCTGACCGCCGAGAGTAGGTTTGAAAAGGTACCCCGGTCCGCTGAATCCCGGGCAATGCGCACGGACCAGACGGCGAGCAATCCGTCCACCGTTGCCTGTTTGCCGAATTCATATGTCAAGGCAGCCGCATCCTGCAAAGCATCCGAGTTTCTCAGTTTTTTCATTACTGCCCAGGCCGTTTGCATGCGTTTGCGTTCCGCATTGGAAAGCCGCAGCCGGTCACAGATCCGTTCCAGATCCTCTCGAACAAAACCTGCAAGCACAACGAGTCCGAGTTCCGGGTCGCGGGTTTCGCGTGCGACCTCGTCCAGCAGTCGCAAGGCTTCGTAGTCCTCAATTCGCGCCAGCCCTCCGGTCGCGATTTCCCAAAGACCACAATCATTCATCATCTTGAGCGCATAGGCGGCAAGGGGAGCGCTCAGGAGGCGCCGCATTTCGTGCCCTATCCGCTCGGCCGACAACTGGCGCAGGCCATCTCGCTGCCGCAGACAGGCGCCCAGTCCTTCCCGATCCAGTTCACCCTTTCCATATGCTGCAAAGATACGAAAGAACCTCAGGATACGAAGATAGTCTTCCCGGATGCGGGCGTCCGGATCGCCGATAAAGCGAACCCGTCTCGCAAGGCAGTCCTCCAGTCCACCAAGTGGATCGTGCAGGCGGCCATGCCGGTCCGCATAAAGCGCATTCATCGTGAAATCGCGGCGCCGGGCATCTTTCTCCCAGTCTCGGCCGAACACGACCCGCGCCTGTCTTCCATAGGTTTCCACGTCCTCGCGCAAGGTCGTCACTTCGTAGGGAAATCCGCCGCTGATGATCGTGATCGTGCCATGATCAATCCCGGTTCCGATCGGTTTAAGTCCGGCATCCTGCGCACGCCTCATGACAATTTCGGGCCGCGCCGTCGTTGCGATATCCACATCGGGAACCGGATAGCCGAGAAGAGTGTTGCGGATCGCACCGCCGACAATTCTCGCCGCGTCTCCCTCCTGCTCTACCGCGGAAAACACAGCCTGAATGCCAGGAGCGCGCAACCAGTCGGATTCGCAAAGCCTATCATCGACATTGAGCGACATCGCCTACTCGAAACCACCGGGCACGAAAACGCCGTCCTTCATTTGCGTCGGTCGGTAGTCGGTACCTTCCGGACCTCGGTTCAAGGTGGACATGACCAAAAACCCCACAATGACGAAAACAAAGGCCTGTCACCGTGAGCCAGGCCAGTGGACCCTTTGCCCAGCGATCCGGATGTTGACTCCTTTTGGTGAGCCACAGCCAGAGTGCGTAACAGAAAAAGGGAAGTAAAAACAGGATCAGATGTGTCAGTGCAACACGCAACATCAGCTATAGACCGTTTCGTAAAAGGATCGGATGATTCCGGCAGTAACACCCCAGATATACCGTTCACCGAATGGCATGGCGTAAAAATATCGTCGTTTCCCCTGCCATTCCCGGCTGAGCTTCTGATGATTGGCAGGGTTCATCAGAAAATTCAACGGCACTTCAAAGACATCCTCGACTTCATCGGGGTTGGGATGAAAGGGTTCGACGTCCCGGATGGCGCCGATTACCGGGACCACGCGATACCCGGAACCGGTCAGGTATGGCGCGAGATTCCCGAGCGGTTCAACCTGACTGGGCGAAAGCCCGATTTCCTCATCCGCTTCTCTGAGTGCTGCTTCGACGGGACCATTGTCCGTCGGATCGATTTTCCCGCCCGGAAATGCGACTTGTCCTGCATGTGACGTGAGATGACCCGTGCGCTGCGTCAGGACTACACTCGGACCCTCGCCGCGTTGCAAGATACCGATGAGGACCGCGGCATCTCTGGGCGGCCCTTCCCACCTTGCATAGGGTGGAAGATCAGGGTTGAGTACATGATCGCCGGTTTCCAGACGCCTCTTCTCCCGCTCTGCAACCGCCAACCGGTCGCGAAGGATTTCGGTCCAGTCTTCGTCAAAAATTGCCCGTCCTGTCTGCGATGACGTCATTCAGCCTGCCGCTCGGTCTCGAGTCTTGCGCGAACTATCAAGTTATTCTCCGTTCTAAACCAGCAATTCGGCGTCGATGGCATAAAAATGACCTCCGCTCCAGATTCCCATTTGCGCAGCGGTCAGACCATCGCGTTCTATGATCATGTCGGCAAGCTGATACATCAGGGCGCGGGTAAAGAGTGCTTCTATCCTGCCTCTCACGAGAACATAGGGTTTCAATCCACCGCTGTCCGGTTCTTTTTCAAATCTCAATGGGTGTTCGGCGCCGACTTTGACCAGATCACCGAGATTTGTCCGGAGCGTCAGCTCCTGCTGCGAGCCTTCGCCGGCGACCGCCATTTCGACCGCCAGAAGAGGCGCGTCGTCCACCGTGATGCCGATCTTCTCAACCGGGGTAACCAGGTAGTGCTTGCCGTCTTCATCCTTGCGCAACACCGATGCGAAGAGCTTGACGAGCGCGATGCGTCCAATGGGTGACCCGAGGTAGTACCAGGTTCCGTCACGCGCGATCCTCATGTCGAGATCCCCGCAAAACTCGGGATTCCACTTGTCGACAGGTGGCGGAGTCTTGTCTTTGGAGTCGGCTCGGCTCATCAGGGCCTTCAGGCCTTCGGGCATTGTCTTTCCCATGGGTGCGAATCCGTCGGGCATAGGTTCTGAATTCCTTCAACAACTTATTCGAGGCCTTGGAAAATTTGCCAAGTCCGTGCCTCATCAGGCCGTTTTACTCATGACGGCAGCGCCAACAGGCCCCGTCTTTTCCCCAATCCGCGGAAAGAATATTGGCCCTTTCCACTGTATGGCGCACAATTGCGCCTTATCTAGAGAATTATATGGTGTCAGACTGCATGAGTCGCAGCAACCAAGGACAATGCCCAGGCGCCTGCCCATGCGTCGGGAACGACAAAACGGGAAAGGTGATTCATGAGTGTTCTTTCTCCCTCCAGCCCCAGCGACGAAGACCTCGCTGCCGTCGCCGAAAACGCAGAGCGCGCCGTCGCCCGCATCAGTGATGCAAAGGCAGATATCGCCCGCATCATTTTCGGTCAGGAGACGGTTGTCGAACAGTCACTGGTGACGATCCTGGCCGGCGGCCATGGTCTGCTGGTGGGTGTTCCCGGACTGGCGAAGACGAAACTCGTCGAAACTCTCGGTACTGTCCTGGGGCTTGATGCAAGACGCATCCAGTTCACGCCGGACCTGATGCCATCCGATATTCTGGGGGCTGAAGTCATGGAACAGAGTGCCGACGGCGGCCGTTCGTTCCGTTTCATACCGGGACCCGTGTTTTCGCAGCTTCTGATGGCCGATGAAATCAATCGTGCGAGTCCGCGAACGCAGTCCGCTCTTTTGCAGGCAATGCAGGAGTATCACATCACCGTCGCAGGCCACCCGTACGACCTGCCGCGCCCGTTTCACGTTCTCGCAACTCAGAACCCGCTCGAGCAGGAAGGAACCTATCCCCTGCCCGAAGCTCAGCTTGACCGCTTCCTGATGCAGATAGACGTGCATTATCCCGACCTTGAAGCCGAACGCCGCATTCTTCTGGAAACGACAGGTGCGGAACAGGCCGAAGCCCGGGTCGCGATGAATGCCGAAGAGCTGATGGACTACCAGCAATTGGTTCGCCGCATGCCGGTCGGCGAATCCGTGGTGGAAGCAATCCTGAAACTCGTTCGCTCGGCGCGCCCGGACGAAGGCTCGGCTGCCGGGGATGTCACGAAGCTGATCGCCTGGGGCCCGGGGCCGCGCGCAAGTCAGGCCCTTATGTTGACGGTACGTGCACGCGCGTTGGTCGACGGGCGCCTCGCACCTTCGATTGACGATGTGCTTGCACTTGCAGAACCCGTATTGCAGCATCGGATGGCGTTGACATTTGCTGCCAGGGCTGACGGTCATACTGTGAGAGACGTCGTTCAGCGCGTCAAAGAGACAATCGCCTGAATTCAAGTCTTTCGCAGGAGCCCGACGGTAAATGGACCCCAGGAACACAACGGCAGGCATTGATCAGAATACTTGGCCGAACGTCATCGGCGAAGCAAGATCAGTCGCGGATGCACTGCCGGATCTCCTGGTTGAAGCCAGCCATGTCGCCAGCTCGATTATCGCTGGCTGGCATGGTCGGCGCCGGGCCGGTCCCGGCGAGAGTTTCTGGCAATTCCGTCCATTCAACATGGGTGAGCCGGCAAAACGCATCGACTGGCGGCGTTCCGCGCGCGACGACCATCTTTATGTCCGCGAGCGCGAATGGGAAGCCGCACATACCGTGTGGCTCTGGGCTGATCTCTCGCCATCCATGGTGTTCCGGTCGCAATTGTCCGAAGTGACCAAACGGGACCGCTCTATTGTCCTGATGCTCGCTCTCGCTGACATGCTGGCGGAGACCGGAGAACGGATAGGTCTTCCGGGCCTGACCCGCCCGTTTTCGGACCGGCGGGCGGCCGAGCGCCTTGCAGATGCCCTGGCGCATCTTTCGAAACCCGTCGCCTTGCCGGATACGATTTCCGTGAAAAGATTTGCGGACGTGGTGCTGGTCTCCGATTTCCTCGACCCCCTGGAGGAGATTGCGGCATGGGTCGCCCGGGTCGCGAGCACGGGTGCCAAGGGTCACCTCGTGCAGGTTCTCGACCCGATCGAGGAGACATTTCCGTTCGACGGTCGCATCGAATTCACCGACCCCGAACTGGGCACGCGAATAACCGCCGGCCGTGCGGAAAACTGGCAGGAGGACTATCACCACAAGCTGGAAGCTCACCGTGCCGAGGTCAGGGACATGGCGCGCCGCGCCGGATGGACCTATGTGCTGCATCATACCGACCGCCCGGCCTCCGAACCGCTTCTGGTCCTGCACAGTGCCCTTTCAGGGGCGCTCGATGTCATGAACAAGGGGGGCCTCTGACCCGATGTTTGCAGGCCTCCCCCTGACGTTCACCGCTCCGTGGATCCTGACTGCACTGGCACTTCTGCCGGTCATCTGGTGGCTGTTGCGGCTGACACCGCCACGGCCGCGGGAAATTGCCTTTCCGCCCATGAGGCTGCTTCTGGACATCGATCAGCATGAGGAAACACCGCAGCGCAGTCCCTGGTGGCTGACCTTGTTGCGTCTCTTGTTGGCTGCCATCCTGATATTTGCCTTGGCCGGACCTGTCTGGCGCACAACGGAACCGGTCGACACAGGCCAAGGCGTGCTTTGGCTTCTTGTCGACAACGGCTGGACTTCGGCAAAAAGCTGGGAAGCCCAGTCCGGGGCAGCCGAACAATTGCTGACCACCGCCGAACAGTCAGGGCAGCCGGTGCTGTTCGCCGCGACGGCTGAAGGTCCTTCCCAGAGCCTTGTTCCCGAATCGGCGACGACGGCGCTGGAAAAGCTTCGTGCCCTGGAACCCCGCCCCTATCCACCGCAGCGCAGCGAACTCAGCATCGGATTGCGCAAGGCTGCCCAGGAAACACTTCCCGGCGCAATTGTCTGGTTATCGGACAACACGCACACGGAAGGTGCCTTCCTGACGGACCTGGCTGCAATGACGGGCGAAGTTCCGATCACCGTTCTTGCAGGCCTTGATACGCCGCTGGGATTGAAGGACCTGAAAAACGATGCGGATGCCCTCTCCCTTACCGTTGTGAGACATCCCGACCAGAAACTTGGAACGGCAAAGGTTCAGGCGCTGGATCTGAAAGGTCTCGTGCTGGGAGATGTTCAGGCGAGCTTCGATGCCGGCAACCCGGAAACGACGGCTCGTTTCGAGTTGCCGAGTGAGTTGCGAAACGATATCGCCCGCGTCGAGATCGCCGGGGAAGCAGCCGCAGGGGCCGTCCAGCTCGTTGACGACAGCTGGCGACGACGCACTGTTGGCCTCATATCCGGCCAGTCACGCGATCTGGACCAGCCGCTTCTGTCCCCGGTCTACTATCTCGAGCGAGCACTGCTGCCGTTTTCCGATATTCGCCAGCCAAAGGACGGAGACATTGCTCTTGCAGTACCGGCACTGATCGATCAGGGGATCTCTGTTCTGGTGCTAGCAGATGTCGGTCGTTTGCCGGACACGACGACAGAAGAGTTGCGGGAATGGGTTGAAAACGGCGGCACGCTCGTGCGTTTTGCAGGTCCGCGCACGGCCGGTGGCAGCGATGATCTGATCCCCGTGCGCCTCCGTGACGGAGATCGTTCGCTCGGGGGCTCACTGTCCTGGAAACAGCCGCAGCACCTTGCCGATTTTCCCGACGATTCACCATTTGCCGGGCTCAGGATTCCCGCAGAAGTCACAGTGAACCGACAGGTACTGGCCGAACCGACCTCCGATCTGCCTGAGCGGACCTGGGCGATGCTTGAAGACGGCACGCCTCTTGTCACGGCTGCGTCACTCGGCGCTGGAAGCGTGGTCCTTTTCCACGTGACGGCAGACAGTTCCTGGTCGAACCTGCCGCTTTCGGGCGTATTCCTGAACATGCTGCGCAGGATCCTGGCTGTATCCAATGTTGCTGCGGCATCGGAAACTGCGGATGACAGCACCTCGTCGGCCAGCGTGTTGCCGCCTTTGCGCCTTCTTGACGGCTATGGCCGCTTCGGCGCTCCGCCGGTGGAAGTCACGCCCGTGAACGCTTCAGATTTCCGCGAGGCGGCAGCCAGCCGCAGAACACCGCCAGGCCTTTATGGCACCGAGGACGGGTTCCGGGCACTGAATCTGATGCAGGCTGACGATGCGCTACTGCCACTCGACCTGACGGCATTGGGTTCAAGAGCGACCCTGACCGCTTATCCGGCATCCGACCCGATTGACTTGAGGGCATTCTTTTTCACGCTTGCCTTCCTGCTTCTCGTTGCCGACGCGATTGCCGTCTTCCTGCTGGCCGGTGGCTTGAGCCGGATCAACCTTCGCAGCCGAACAGCGGGCATGGCGGCATTACTGGCATTGTCCATGTTGGGATTATCTGTATTCACACCGGGTCAGGTTGTGGCTCAATCGACGTCGGACGAACTGCGTGCGCTCGAATCGACCCTGGAAACGCGCCTTGCCTACGTCGTCACTGGTAACCCGGAGATCGACGACGCCAGTGCGGCTGGGCTTTCAGGCCTCACGCGTTTCCTCGCCGAGAGGACAGCACTCGAACCCGGAGCGCCCATCGGGATCGATCTGGCAGCCGATGAACTGGCTTTTTACTCGCTGCTCTATTGGCCGATCGACCCGGCCGCGGATAAACCCAACGACCAGACAATCGCACGTATCGACACATTCATGCGCAACGGCGGCACCATACTGTTCGATACGAGAGACCACATCAACGCCGCCGCAAGCGGATTTTCCTCGACACCGGCGACACTGAAACTGCGCGAAATTCTGGAAGACCTCGACGTGCCGCCGCTGCAACCCGTCCCGCCCGATCATGTCCTGACCAAGGCGTTCTACCTTCTCGACAGCTTCCCGGGACGCTATTCCGGAAGCCCTCTCTGGGTGGAAAGCCTTGAAGAGATAACTGCCCGGGGTGATCGTCCGGTTCGAGCTGGCGACGGCGTTTCGCCGATCATGATCACCGGCAATGATTTCGCCTCCGCATGGGCGATTTCCGAAGACGGCGAGTTCATGTATCCGACTGTGCCGAACAACCCGGTCCAGCGGGATTATGCCTTTCGCTCGGGAGTTAACATCGTCATGTACAGTCTGACCGGCAACTACAAGGCTGATCAGGTGCATATTCCCGCCCTTCTCGAACGGTTGGGGCAATAGGAGCGCTGATGGTCTGGTCACTTTCCTTCGACCCGTTGCTTCCCTTCTGGGCGCTGATCTCCGGTGCCGTTGTGGCGTTTCTGCTCGCCGGACTGTCCGGCTACCTCAACCTGCGTGGTTGGGCGCTCAGGGCGCTGACCATGGCCTTGCTGCTGTTCGCCCTGGCCAATCCTGCCGTTGAACGCGAGGACCGGGAGCCTCTTTCGAGCGTCGTGGCGCTTGTAATTGACAAGAGCCAGAGCCAGCGCCTGGCCGACCGGGAAGCGACGACCGGAGAAGTTGCGGCCGAGATACAGAGCCGTGTCGAAGCACTGAAAGGGTTCGACCTTCGTGTTCTCGAGGCCCGCAATTCGGGTTCAGGCAACGGCACGGAAGTCTTCCAGACGCTTGCCAATGGCCTTGCCGACGTCCCTCCCGAGCGTGTCGGTGGCGCGATCATCATAACGGACGGCCAGATACACGACGTTCCAGAGAGTGCTGGCGCGCTTGGCTTCGACGCACCGGTTCACGGTGTGATCACCGGTGCGCCGGAGGAACGGGATCGGCGGATTGTGCTCGACAAGGCACCAAGATTTGGCCTGGTCGGTTCGGAGCAGACTGTGAGCCTGACGGTGGTTGACCAGGGTCAGGGCACAGGTCCGGGAGATCAGGTCCTGCTGACCGTCAAACGTGACGGCAACGTCATCAGCGAGCGCACGGCGCGCACCGGTGAGAAGATCGACATTCCCGTCGAGATTGCCCATGGTGGTGACAACATCTTCGAATTCGAAGCCGAACCTCTCGGCGACGAACTGACCAACCTGAACAACCGCGCGGTGGTGACCATTGATGGTATCCGCGAGAACCTGCGCGTGCTGCTGGTATCCGGGTCACCTCATTCGGGCGAGCGTACCTGGCGCAACCTGCTGAAGTCCGATGCCTCGGTCGACCTGGTTCATTTCACCATTTTGCGCCCCCCGGAAAAACAGGACGGCACGCCGATCAACCAGTTGTCGCTGATCGCCTTTCCGACACGTGAACTCTTTTCCGTCAAGATCGATGAGTTCGACCTGATCATTTTCGACCGCTATGTCCGGCGCGGCGTGCTGCCGATGCTCTATTTCGACAACATTGCCCGATATGTGCAAAATGGGGGCGCTGTTCTGCTGGCGGGCGGTCCGGACTATGCGGAGGCAGGCAGTCTTTATCGGACCCCGCTTGCACCCATTCTGCCTGCAAGCCCGACCGGTGGAATACTGGAAGAACCTTTCTATGCAACCCTTGCCAGCCTCGGTGAACGTCACCCGGTAACGAGAGGCTTGCCCGGGTCCGAACAGGACCCGCCAGCCTGGAGCCGTTGGTTCCGTGCGGTTGATACCCAGCTTGATGCGGGGCATCAGCTGATGTCCGGACCGAGCGACTCGCCGCTTCTGGTTCTGAACCGCGAAGGCGAAGGCCGGGTTGCCATGCTTCTGTCGGACCATGTCTGGCTCTGGGCACGTGGCTTTGAAGGCGGCGGACCGCACGTACCGCTGCTCCGCCGGCTCGCGCACTGGCTGATGCAGGAGCCTGATCTCGAAGAAGAGGCATTGAACGTGTCCATTCGGGGGTCTGATCTCGTGATCGAACGTCAGACGCTTGGTGACACGATCGGCGAAGTCACCGTTACCACCCCGACCGGAGACGCGGGCGAGGTCGCCATGACCGAGGAGGATCCGGGCCTGTGGCGCGGCATACAGCCAGCCACCGAAACCGGGCTGTTTTCGGTAACCGATGGAGAGATGAGCGCGCTCATTCACGTCGGACCACAGAACCCGCGTGAATACACGGACGTGCTGTCGACGACGGAAGTCCTGTCCCCGATCAGCGAAGCGACTGGCGGCAGCACCGAGCGGCTGAGGGACGTGGGCGGCGACATGGATATCCCGCGCGTCGTCTCCATGCATCCATCGGCAAGTTATGCCGGCAACGGCTGGATCGGCCTGAAGGCAACAGAGGCCAGTGTCCTCAACGGCGTCGACCGCTATCCGCTGATGATCGGTCTGCTCGGACTTGCGCTACTGCTCGGCATGCTGTCTCTGACCTGGTATCGCGAGGGACGGTAGGCGTCCGGAATCCATCGACCGGATATTTGCCGGGACTTGTTCACTGTGAAAGACTGAAGTGAAAACCCGGATTTTCACCCCTCAGTATCCGGGAGATCCTGGCGACGCGTGTTTTACCGCGAATTTCCTCACCGGAAAGGTCGGCTGCAGGTCCTCGATCTTCTGTCGTGCCGCAGAAGTTTGAAAACATTGGTCGCAGCGGCGTCTAGTGCGATTTGGCATCCCTGTTCAGGAATTCGGACAAGTCGTCGATGCCCATGGGTTTGGCGAGCGCGAACCCCTGGGCGAAATCGCAATTCATCGCGGCAAGGCGCTCGACCTGTTCCAGGGTGTCTGCACCTTCTGCAATGATGGGTATTCCAAGGGAATGTCCCATACCTATGATGGAATGCACCAGGCGTTCGAAGACATTGCCCTGCTCCACCCCGGACACCAGGTTTCGGTCGATCTTGATGTGCGATGGCTCAACGTTCATCAGCCCCAGGACAGATGCGTTTGCAACGCCGAAGTCGTCCAGATCAAGAAGAAAACCGGCTTCTCTGATCTGTTCCAGGGTCGCGGCAAGCTGGTCATCCAGATTGTCCAGCGCCATCGTTTCGACCAGTTCGAAGCGCAGTTCAAAAGGCAGATCTCCAAGTGTTTGAAGTGAGCTCACAAAATCCGGAGCCTGCAGCCTTTCCTCGGATATATTGACGGCGAGCGAAGGAATGGCGATGCCTGCCTGACTGAGACCGCATAACAGTTTGGCGGACCTTTTCAACATCATCGCGTCGATGTCGGCGAGGAACTTGAGCTCCCTGGCGGTTTCCAGAAAATCTTTCGGTGTCAGAAGCCCCTTTTCGGGATGTTTCCATCGCACCAGCGCCTCGACCCCGGAAAGGGATCTGTCTGGCAACCGGAATTGTGGTTGGAAAAACGGCAGGAACTGGCCGGTTTCCAACCCGGCTTCGATCTCCCGGCCGAGCTCGCGTTCATGCAGCACCGCCGTCATCAACGCTGGCGTATAAGCAACGAAACGGTCTTTGCCTGCCTTCTTTGCATCATACATGGCAAGGTCAGCGGCTTTCATGAGACCTGCACGATCCTTGCCGTCGCTCGGAAAATGCGCGATGCCGACGCTTGCGCCGATCGTCGCCTTTGCCACATCGACTACGATCGGTTCCCTGATACGCTCAACGATTTGCTTCGCCTGCGCGGAAATTTGATCCTGTTTTGCAGACGGGACCCAGATCGCAAACTCATCCCCACCGACGCGCGTGACGAACGGATGCAACCAGGAATTTGAAGCCTCCTGACCAGGAGTTCCGCTTTTCGGGTCTGCCGGCTTGCGGATACTCAGGACATCGCAAAGACGCGCTCCGACCACTTCGAGCACCTTGTCTCCAACATCATGCCCATACATGTCGTTTACGGATTTGAACCCGTCCAGGTCGATCAGCATGAGTGCACCGGCGTGTTCTGCGAAAATGGCATCATCCAATTGCTGATGAAGAAAGGTCCTGTTGCCGAGACCCGTGACAAGATCCTGATAGGCAAGCGCGTTGATGGTGGACATGTTCTCCCGCAGGCGAAAGACCATCTCGCGGAAACGCTTGCTCAACTCATTGAACTCAACCGGCAGAAAGCGGCTCCCGCCCTGCAACTCCGGCAGGGTCAGTTCACCATCGGCGATCCTCGACGAGGCCCGCGTTATCTGCTCGAGCGGCCGGACAACGCGCAGCGAGACAAGCAGCGCCAACGCCAGGGCAAAAGCCACACCGATTATCAGAACGATGATGCCCGACTGCCGGGCGGCATCCGCCTTTTCATACAATTCCTTGATCGGTTGCGGGATCATGACACCCCAGCCAACGGGATCGACGAATGTGAAGCCGGCGATCATGTCACCCTTGAGCGCAGGGGAATAGAAAATCTCGACACCTGTTTCGCGCGCCATCATCCGCTTGACGGCTGAAATCTGCGACATGTCCTTACGCGAGGCAACCCAATCCTCGAGCGGATGAGAGAGCGCGCGTCCGTATTGGTCGACAATTGCCGCATGCCCGCGCACGCCAAACGCAATCGCCTCGCCAAGTTCTTGGAAATACGTCGTCCGGACGGCACCGACCGCCAGGGAATCGTCCAGGCGCTTGACCATGTGAAGCACATTCTCCCCATCCCCCGTCTGCACAACGGGACCGAACGCGACGCCATCGGGCACCACAAGCGACTCGAGGCGAGCGAGTTCTGTTTCGGGAATCTGTTCCGGACAGGGTGCGGATGCCGATGCGAGCGTCTGGGTGACCAGGCCAGTTTCCCAGTCCGCGATACACACATGGCGAAAACTGAGATTGTCGAGGACCCTGACCATCGATTGGGCTTCCGACCAGGTCTCCGGGGAGTCGAGCAACAGATCGAACGTCGTCACAAGATCACGGTAATATCTTTCCAGCGCGGCAGCCAGATTTCGTGCCAGCAGCAGGTGCCGCTCGTGAACTTCATCAAGCTCGTCCTCCAGTACTTCCGAATGCGGCCACGCCTGAAACAAAAGTAACGGTGTTACCGACAGGAAAAGGAACAACGTCAACAAAAAATATCTGAGTTTCATAGGCCAAAGACCCTTACTCGTAGCTGGATCAGCCACTGTTGCTGAGCACTTCTTAATTCAAAACAAAGAGATCTTTTCTCAAACAAAATTTATTGTGAAGATACGCATATTTAACAATATTACGAAAGATCAACATGCATGCTGGCGCGGAGCCGGAAACTTGAACCGACTGAGAGCCTGAGCGTGGAAATTCTGACATCTTCTGCAAGGATGTTCCGATTGCATTTGGCGGGTTCCACCACCAGGAAACCGGTACTACTGCGTCAACCGGATCGGGTTCTTTTCCGATGCAGCATTACTGCCCTTGATTGTGTGGGCGTCGAGCGCCGCCTGCAGACGATCCGTCAAGGAGGTGTCTGTTGCGCGGTTGCAGGCAAGTGACAGATCGACTTCCTCAACCGTGAATACGTTTTTTATCGAAACCCCCTGCTCCCCGGCAACGTATGGCGCCGACAGCAGACCGCCAAGCCAGAGCTGTGTACGGCCTTGCTTGAGCATATTCAGATTAAGGGCGTCATCGTCGACCAGAACGAGATTGGGATGTCCTGCCTTCCGGGCTGCCAATGTACTGGTCCAGCCACCGACAGTTCCCGTGGCGTAGGGGAAACTGTCTTCCATCTTGCTTAGCGAGATATCGCTTTCTTCAAGCGCGAAAAAGGCAAAGCCGTCAATCTGCAATGGACCGACCCAATTGAAATCAGGCTCCCGCGCCGCAGTGCGCCACAAGGCCATGAAGCAGTGGTTCTTGTTGGTGTTCACCGCATTCAATCCGCGCCGGAACGGGCGTAAATGGATCTTTAGCCGTATCCCGGCCCTGTCCGCCAGCGTTCTGACGAGCTCAGTCACGGAGCCTGCCGGCTCGCCATTGTCGCCAAGGTAGTAAAACGGTTTGTAGTCTTCGGTGTAGACAACAAGCTCAGGCTCTCTTGGCTCATCAGCAAGCGCGCCATACTGTGCCGCAAAATATAGTATAGAAAAAAATAATACATAAAAAATCAAGCGCATAGGAACTCCCAGATGCCGACTGCAGCTGTAATTCTTCGCGGATCTGCGGTCTATTTGCTTGGATAATAACTCATTATCTTGTTAAGAACAGCTTGTCTGTACTTCCAACACTCCAATCCAGCTCGTTCACACGGCTTGAGGTTACGCCGTATGCACTTGTTCCAGGATCTTGCTTCGCTGTAGACGGAATGCAAAACTTGAAACGACGACACAGCAATCCGCCTCATTGACCGCCGTGCACCGGCCCCTCAGGCATCTCCCCCTCGTTCATCAGCGCGACCAGCAGCCTTGCCGGATCAACAGGGCCCGGAAGCGTGATTTGACCAAGAGGGACCTGCCGGAAGCCGAATGGACTGTAATAGGGCGCATCGCCGACGAGAAGAACAATCCTGTCACCGGCTAGCTCGGCAGCGTTCATGGCTGTGCGCATCAGGGCTTTTCCAAGCCCCCTGTTCTTTAAGTCCGGCGAGACGGTCAACGGACCAAGCAAAAGCGCTTCCGTGTCGCCGATCAGGATCGGGCTAAGCCGGATCGAACCAGCAAATTGAGAGCCAACGAGCCCGACAAATGCGAGGTCCCGCCTGTGGGGAACATTCTCGCGAATGCGGAAGGCCGTTCTGGCGAACCGCCCGGGTCCGAATGCTTCGGCCTGGAGGTCTTCGATGGCGGTATTGTCTGCGGTATCTTCGAGCCGGATGACCCAAGTGGTCTGTTTCATGAGACTGTTCCTGAACAAGCGATCTTTATCGTAAGGCACGCCTGCCAAAAACCCGAAGATGTATTCTGATAATCCGGGATGAAGTCAGCCGCGACGGAGCGGACGAGAGTTTTCTCGTCGTTCGGTTCGTCGTCGGAGCATCAGACCTGCGGTCATTAATCCCAGTCTCGTCAATTGCGCCGGGGAAATACGTCGACCCGGCGGTTCATTCGTGAGGCAAAGCGGTTACCACGCAACACTCTTTCGGTCCAGCGCTTTTTGCAGGAAGGAAGTCCGTTGTTATTGTTCACCCATCCCGAACACAGCATTCAGTTGATTGATTTCCAGGCATGGCGCACAACCTTCTTCAAGAGGAAACGCAAGGAGCGCAACATGGGATTGCTGGTTGACGGGGTCTGGACGGACCAATGGTACGACACGAAATCGAGCGGTGGCCGGTTTGTCCGCAAGGACGCTTCGTTCCGCAACTGGATCACGGCAGACGGCTCGCCGGGCCCGAGCGGTAATGGGGATTTCAAGGCGGAGGCCGGTCGGTATCATCTTTTCGTCTCCTACGCCTGCCCCTGGGCGCACAGAACAATGATCTTCCGCAAGCTCAAGGGCCTGGAAGGCATGATCACACTTTCTGCGGTACAGCCGCTCATGCTGGAAAACGGCTGGGAGTTTCCCGAAGCAGAGCCCCTTACCGGTGCCAAATACGCATGGAACATCTACGCCAAGGCCGATTCAGGCTATACTGGCCGCGCAACTGTGCCAATTCTTTGGGACAAGACACGGGAAACGATCGTCAGCAACGAATCCTCGGAAATTATCCGCATGTTCAATTCCGGGTTCAATGGCCTGACAGGATCAACGCTGGATTTTTATCCCGAAGACCTGCGCGAGGAGATCGACACGATCAACGAGCGGATCTACCACACCGTCAACAACGGCGTTTACAAGTCCGGTTTCGCAACCACGCAGGACGCCTATGCGGAGGCTGTCGAGGCACTGTTTGAATCACTGGATTTCGTGGAGGATATCCTTGGCTCCAATCGGTATCTGACCGGAAACCGGCTGACGGAAGCGGACTGGCGTCTGTTTACAACGCTTGTGCGTTTCGACGCCGTCTATGTCGGCCATTTCAAGTGCAACATCCGGCGGATCGTCGATTATCCGAACCTCTCCAACTACCTTCTGGAACTCTACCAGATACCGGGTGTTGCGGAGACAGTCGATATGGCGACGATCAAGCAGCACTATTTCGGCTCGCACGAAAGCGTTAATCCGACTCGCATCGTTCCCGTCGGCCCAGAGCTTGATTTCCGGAAATCACATGATCGCGGGCGGCTACCGGCTGCAGCGTGAACAAGAAACGGAAACAGTCCGAAATCTACCAGAACGCACCCGCAGGGTAAGAGCCTGTCCTGAATTCGTCGAGGCGGCGTCCGGTTGCCGGACTGAGAGTGTCCGGCAAGGTGTCCGGGGCAAAAAAGCCGGCCTCGGCGATTTCCGTGTTCGGATTTAGAAAGGTATCCGCCTTGCTCCACTCCCTGAGGTGGAACAGACCGACATGATCGCGGCCGGTTGCCTCCCGGTTGAGATACATGCCCAGCAGGCGCGGCGTCTCGGCAGCAATGACACCCGCCTCTTCCATGACTTCCCTAGCGGCAGCCTTGTCCAGCGTCTCGCCGCCATCAACAGCCCCTCCGGGCAGATACCATCCCTCGAGATAGGTATGGCGCACCAGAAGAACCTGCTTTTTCTCGTTCTCGACGATAACCCTTACACCGAGGATGTAGGGATTCCTGAGCAGCACGGCGCTCTGGACGATCCTTTTGGTCCAGGATGTCGGCAGAATGGACAATAACTTCAACATTTCTTCAGATTGCCGCCGAATTCCCTAAAGTAAAACTAAATTAACCCATGCAATCGCTGCAGGGCTGATACGCTGGAATAGCGCTCCTACTTCGTCAAGTCAGTGCCTATATAAGGTGCACAATGATGATTTCGAAGGCAGCCTTTGCCACTGCCGGGACCTCCAAAGGAACAAGACAATGTTGAACGCACTCTTCGGCAAACGCCGCGCACGCCCTGCCCACTACCAGTGGAAACCGTCAGTAGACCTCAGCAACCCACGCGTTGCTGCAGCATTGACCACTTTCCCGACCAACTAAGGTCCGGAAAACCGAGTGCGGAGCAGCAAAGATGTTCGGTTTCGTAAATGTTGTGAATGCGACGCTGCGCGAGACGACCCGTAGCGCAGGAAGCGCGCCGGACAAGGCATCAAAGCCTGTCGCGGCGAAAGACAGCAAGGTCACGGCAAAAGCCTGACCGAAAGAAAATTCTGTTAAGCGTTCAATGCGCCGCGTTATTTCCTTGACGCGGCGCATTTTGATTTGAAGATGCGCCACCATGTTCACGCTTGCGCATCTTTCCGATCCCCATCTCGGTCCCCTGCCCGATCCCAAACTCATTCAGCTCTTTTCAAAGCGCATTCTCGGCTACCTCAATTGGCAGCGGAACCGCTCCAAAATCATGGGCTCGACCTATCTTGACCAGCTTGTCGAGGACATGAAGGCCCAGGAACCGGACCACATCGCGGTCACGGGCGACCTGGTTAATATTGCGCTGCCGCTTGAAATCGCCGGAGCGCGGACCTGGCTTGAGGAACTGGGCGAACCCGACGACGTCTCGGTCGTCCCCGGAAATCACGACGCCTATGTTCCAGGTGCAGTCCGCAAGGCCCGTGCTGCCTGGTGGCCCTACATGTGTGCGGACGAGGCCAACCGTCCACCTCCACAGGAAACAAGGTCCGAAGCATCTTACCCCTATGTCCGGGTCCGCGAAAACGTTGCCCTGATCGGCGTCACGACCGGTCGTGCCACGGCTCCCTGGTTTGCCACCGGCAGGGTCGGCAGCGATCAGGCAAAGCGTCTGCGCACCGTTTTGGAGGAACTTGGCAAGGAGAACCTCTTTCGTGTCGTCATGCTGCATCATCCGCCGTTCAAGCAGGCCACGAAATGGCACAAGCGGCTTTCCGATGCGTCGCGTGTGCGGGCGGTGGTCAAGCGAGCGGGTGCGGAACTGATCCTGCATGGGCACACGCATATCGACAGCTTCGAGGAAATCGAAGGGCCCGATGGTCCCGTTCCGGTGGTGGGCGTGCCTTCGGCCACCAGCGCGCCGAGAGGTCACAACCCGGCGGCGCGCTACAATCTCTTCAAGATCGAAAAGAAAGATGCCGGTTGGAACTGCCGGATGGAGGAACACGGGTTCGAGGCTCCGAACACGCCTGTAACCCTGCTGAACGTCCGGGAGATCGTTGTTCCGAACAACAATTGAAGCAACGAACGCGCCGTAAGTTCGACACCCTCAAACTAACCGAATTGGCCGAAAACCGCTAACCAGGCGTTGCAGGAGCAATAACTCGAGTAACTGTCTGAAATACAGGTTCAAAGCCCGACAGGTGCCTCAAATCGGATTGGCAAACCACGCAAAGGCAATCAGACCGATGACACCGGCCGCGATTCCAATGCCGAACGCACCTGCGACGGCAAGCCAGGAGGTTCTGCTTTCCCTCACCCGGACCACCCTGGATTCCTGAGCGACTTCTTTCAGCCGGCTGTTGAGCCAGTCGCCTTCCAGCGCTTTTTCCCTCTCGATCACACGCTCGGCGATGTATTCGGTCAGGCAATCGGCCATGTCGTCGATATTCGCTGTTTCAAGAATGACGACCCGGCCGAGGCGGGTGTCCTTCAGGAACCGGTATGTCTTGCGATCGCCTCCGACGGCAACATGACTTGTTGCGTCGATCCACAGGCGCGGCGTTGAACCGGATATGATCTGCAGTGAAAACTGGTCGTCATCTTCAGGAATTTCCTTGAAGACGTCCTTCAGCTCATCGGCAAGCATGTCGAGACGCGCGCGCTCGGTATCCTGAAGCTCAACCACCACATCCGATCGTTCGACTTCGCCGAGTTGAACCTTGCGGATGGCATCGCGCAGCGAGCGAATACGTGTGTGTGGGACGACGTTATCCTGCATTTCAGACATGTGTTGCCTGACTCCGTTCTTTTGCCGTTCGTGGAACAAGTCTTAACTGACTCCCTTCAGCGCGAAACGGCTGCCTCGCCGCATCAGCTGCCTTTCCACCGGCAATGATCCAAAATTGGTTAACGAAGTTTAAGAGATTTTTAACCGTGACGCCAGCAAGCCGGCGCTGGCCTCGCCCCAAATCATGGGTTATGCAAAGGTAGAACGCTTTGGTTCCGCCGTGCCCGGGAGGTTACGCCATGAATGTCGATGGCAAGAAATATCGCACGATCTGGCTCGCAAAGGACGGTGACAGTGTCGAAATCATCGACCAGACAAAGTTCCCCTATGCCTTTGAAATCGCCAAACTGCGCACCATGGAAGATGCAGCCCACGCTATTCGCGTGATGCAGGTACGCGGTGCTCCGCTGATCGGCGCAACCGCCGCTTATGGCGTTGCGCTTGCCATGCGGGCTGACAGCTCCGACGAAGGGCTTCACAACGCCTGTTCCGTTCTGCTGCAAACCCGCCCGACCGCGGTGAACCTGCACTGGGCGCTCGATCGGGCGCGCAAGAACCTCATCCGGGTCGAGCCGGCATACCGCGCCGCCGCCGCCTTCACGCTGGCCAACGAAATCTGCGACGAGGATATCGGCATCAACATGGCGATCGGCATGCATGGCATGGAACTGATCGCGGCAATTTCCGAAACCAAGCGCAAGGGAGAGCCGGTCAACATCCTGACCCATTGCAATGCCGGATGGCTCGCAACCGTCGACTGGGGAACGGCAACCGCCCCGGTCTACATGTCCCATGAAGGTGGCATTCCGGTTCACGTTTGGGTGGACGAGACGCGCCCCCGAAACCAGGGAGCTTTCCTGACGGCCTGGGAACTCGGCCACCACGGCGTGCCGCATACCGTGGTCGTCGATAATGCCGGCGGCCACCTGATGCAGCATGGTCAGGTCGACATTGTCATCACCGGCACCGACCGCACGACAGCGACCGGTGACGTCTGCAACAAGATCGGCACCTATCTGAAGGCACTTGCCGCAAAGGACAATGATGTCCCCTTCTACGTCGCCCTTCCCTCGCCGACGATCGACTTTGCCCTTTCCGATGGAGTGCGGGAAATCCCGATTGAAGAACGCGACGGCAGTGAAGTCAGCAAGATGACCGGTCGAACCGACCGCGGTGATATCCAGACAATCAACATCGTCGCCGAAGGATCTGACGTCGGCAACCCGGCCTTCGACGTGACACCTGCCCGGCTGGTGACCGGCCTCATCACTGAACGCGGCATCCTGGAACCCAGTCGTCAAGCCATCACGCGGGCTTTTCCCGAGCGGGTCAAGATGAGTGCTTGACAGCCAAGGTCCAGAGCTACTTGCGTTGACCGAAGTTGAAAACGTAGTCCCCCATTTGATCGCGGATCCAATCCAGTGATCCGCAGACGCGAAACGAGCAGTCTGGCTCATACGTCAGCTACGCCTGCCGGCAATCATTCAGCACTCTGGGAACGGCTGGATCCCCGATCAAGCCGGCGATGACTTCCGGGATTTGCGACTGGTTGATGAGCGCTACGGGATTGACGCCGTACTACCTGTCAATCACCGGCACATGTGGCGCCTTGTCCCGCGGATGGTGACCCAGCAGCCGCGGGTCATCCGCCACTTCGATGGCGCGCTTGTACGGTTTGAAGCCACACGACATGTAGAATTTAAGAGCCTGCGGACTGTCGGCGGTGCAGGTATGCAGCCAGAGGCGCCGGGTTTCGGGCCGAGACCAGGCCATCTCGACCGCCTGCGACATCAGCCAGCGCCCGAGACCGCCGCCGATCGCGTCTGGAACAAGACCGAAATAGGCAACAACCGGCTCTTCCGGGTTGGCATAGTCAAGCTCCAGTGTGCCAACAGGTTTGCCGTCCCGCATTGGCAAAAAGTTTTCCCGTGCCGGTTCGTTCAACATGTCTGCAAGAGTGGCATCGTCGTAGCTGAGGCGTCCGAACCAGATCCAGTCCTCGCCCACCTGCCTGAAGAGACTGCGATATGCCGCCAGGTCCGGCTTGCGCCATCTTTCAAGCTCCACGTCGTCTCTTGCCGCGGCAAGAGGCTTGTCGGGTGCTGCCAGCATTTCCAGATAGGTGACGACAAAGGCGACCTTGCCGCCCGGGATATCCGTAAAGCCATTCAGATCGAGCACATGGTCAGACATTTTTTCCCCGAAAGACGTTTACCAAGCCCGAACCGGCTTATCAGCTGCTCCCTGGATCACCAAGGGGTCGAATTGCGTATTGCACGCCTTTAACCGTCTGTTAACCACGCCTTGAGAGATTGGCATTGTATCCAGGAAAGATGCGCCCATGCCAAAAGTCGGCAATTACGTCCAACGCGACTATCACAGCAAATACCGGTCACAGGGGAAATCCACCTGGTCCGACTACAATCAGGCATGGAACAAGAAACGCCAGGCTTCCTCACAAAAGATGCAGGAACTTCGGGCTGTTGCCAGTACTTTCACGGCCATTGGCGCACAGGCCACTCAGGCCAACACTGTCTTCGTCATGCAAAACCAGAACCAGGCAGGCCCCTATGCCAACACCACGGCAGTCATGGCACGCGTGAACATACTGGTCTGATCTTCTTCAGGTTAAGGCTCTCCGCCAGAATATCGCCGCCAGCGCCCGGTTTCCTCGATCAGGAAACAGGACGACGTGCCATTTGAACCGCACGGAAATGGGTGGCGCCTGTCCCGCCAATTCGCTGCGGAAGATTGTTCTCGTACCACTTCGCAACTACACTTTGAGGCAATCACCTCTCTGCAGGAGTGCCTGAAATGGACGCTGACGCGCTATCGCTGCTTCAGCTGAGCATGGACAGCTCAAAGGAAGTGAACACCTACTGGAATATTTACATCGCCGTTGCGACTGCAGTGGTCGGCATAATGGCGGCGGGACATCAATATACCAATTCGAAGATTCTCAAGATTATCCTGAGCGGGGCATTCCTTGTATTTGCAATATCCAATTTACTGGCAATCATCAGGCTCGGAAATCTGCGCATGGCTCTTATCAACGCATTCCCGGACGAATTGAAAGACAACCCTGAACTCATGGCCGGTCTGATGCCGGCGGATTGGCTCTCCTATACTGCGTTTCACGGGTTTCTCGATATCGCGGTCATTGCCGCGATCTGGGCCGTGCCCTGGTTCATGGCGCGGGAATCCGGCGCGGACATCGGGAAATGAGATACGGGACAATCGGATCAACAGGGAACCAGCGCGATGCCAACCCGGCAAACAAATATCTCGATCATCAGGGCCTTTGTCGACGCATTCAATGCCGCTGATTTGCCCGCCATGGCAAGTTACCTCGCCCAGGACCTTGTGGCGGACGTAACGCAAAGTGACGGCACCACAAGGCAGTCGAACGGACGCGAAACATATATGGGTCTGCTGGAAAAACTGTATATTCCAACAGTTCGCCCCAGGCTGACCATCACCCAGGTCGCGGACGTGAATGCGGAACAGGTGATGATGATGGTCGAAGTTCGGGCTGCGCGAAAAGGCCGTCAGCTACATAATTTTGCGGCTTACCTGATGACGCTGCGCGACCAACGGATTGAGCGGATCTGGATGGTAGAAGCGCTGCCGGCTGAAAGCGAAGAGTTTTGGTCCAGATGACTGCTCGAAAAATTCGTTTCGCCTGACTGGGGCCATTAACCTCTGCATGATCGCTCCGGCACTTGCCATTTTTGTATCCAGCAACTACGCCATCTGGCTCGATGACTTATCGTGATTTCTATCAGGCTTGCGCAAACAGCCGGCGCTTGGGGAGTGAGCTTTTGAAAAAGTATTTATTCTTGATCAGTCTTTTGTGCTTCTCACAGGTGCAAACAGTGCTGGCGACCGAAGAAAACAAGCGAGCGGCCTACAGTCTCAGCGCAAACCAGTTTCTCAAGCTTCCCGGTGATTTGCAGTTCTTTTACGTCGCGGGTGCTCTGGACGGCATGACTCTTTTGTCCCGCGAGAACGGGCTCAAGACCTACGACAACTTTATTGAATGCTATAGGAGCATAACACTCGGCGCCTTCACCAAGAAAGTTGTCATCTTTATACGCTCAAGCTCGGACACGGACTTGAGCGTTGCAGAACTCATCATCCAGACCGCGGCAGACACGTGCGGCGATGAATTGATCAAGTGAGGACAAGACTGTCTTCAGCTTCATGAGCAAATGAACCTCCGTCGGCAAATGATCATCGTATGTGCGCGGAAGCTTTCGACGAGAGGGCGCACGAAAGGTCGGTCCCTTCTCGATACGGCGACGGTAACGGTGGGTGGGCATGCTCTGATCCTGGTTTTTCAAGCCTCTGTCTGCGGCTTCCCTGCCGTTGCAACCAAAGGTTATTTTAGATAGTAAAATTGCTCAGGCGTTTATATTGAAACAGATCAACCGAAGTACATTTGGGAAGCGACAGAAAGTGATTAATGTTTTTAGGCTGTGTGTTTTTGCTATCGCGCTCTCGACAGCGGGACAAACACTTGCTGCACAGGATGCCTATCACGCATGTGATACGGCATCGGAATACAAGAAACTGGTAAAGTATATCAGGAGTATTCCGGATCCATCGGATCAAATGACTTCCCACCTTCGAAAGGAACTCAAGCAAAAGTACAAACACTTGTCGTTCAAGCAGAAGATGCAGAGCAAGGAATACGAGCGTGACATGAAAAAAGCCATGCAGGAATTCCGGCCGACAAAACCGGCACCGCCGAATTTTGCCTGTAAAAAAATCCCCGGAAACACGATACTGGTGGAAAGAAATGGCCAATTCTCGGGCATTGCCTGCGTCAGGCCGCCGTCGTGGAGCAAGTGCAAGTGGACCGGCCGTAACGCGCTCAAGGCCAGATGGAGCCCCACGTCCGACAGAAAGACCTGGCATCGAAGATAAAGTGAAGCCTCGGACAATTACGAAAAATCCTGGTCAAAGGCACATAGTTTGGAATTGCACTACTTCGTTGCATTATATGCCATATTTCCAATAGGAACGGCGATTTGGATTTTTTTCGATGTAAGATACAGGGAGCCATTGAATGACGGCATTGAGACTCTTTTTTGTGTCCTTGACCACCCTGATACTGGCGCTTGTCCTGGCAAACACCTTGCCTGCGCATTACCATCACCTTGCCGGGGCCGCCATCCTTCCGTTGTTTGTTGTCATGCTGATATCGCTGAACGTCGCCAAGAAGTCACTGGGACGTGATCGCACGTCCTCCGCCGATTACGGAAGGACCAACAGGGATGCCGCGCTGGGCGCTCAATCACCAGAGTGTGGTGGAGCTGATGCGGGCTGAAGAGTGGGCAGAGGAAACAAGATTTTTGTATGCAAAACAAAGGAAGCCAGGCCGTGGACTCATGAACGCTGAGCCACAGCCGTATCGCAGCTAGCTTTACAAATGCCAGGAAGTTTGCTGCCCGCGTCTCATAACGCCCGGAAATGCGGCGACAATGTTTGATGCGGATGAAGAACCTCTCGACCAAATTCTGATCCCGATAGAGAAAGCGGCTAGGGCAGATCGGATCTCGCCGATTGCGTCGAGGCGGAATGTTTGCCCAGCCACCGCTGGCAGCGACGAGCGATCTTATGGCGTCCGGGTCATACGCCTTGTCGGCCAGAAGCATCCGCCTTCGGATATGAGCAGAGTAGCTCGGTAACGTTCAGACTATCGTGTTGATGTCCCGGCACTAGAGCCGATTTGATAGGCAGGCCGTTCGTGTCAACCACCGCATGAATCTTGTTGTCGACCCACCTCGAAACCGTCCCAGGTCCTCGTCGACGCCAAGCTTTGTGCAGGTGGCGGGCTGATGCGCCCGAACGATCGTGCTGTCGATCATCTGAACATCTGCGTCGACGCGGTGCGAGATGGCAACCAGGACCCGATCCCAACGCCCGCACAACGCCACCGCATATATCGGTTGTAGCAGGTCGTGCAGGGGCCATACCGCTCCAGCAAGTTTCGCCATTGCGCTCCCTGTCTCAAGAACCAGAAGATTCTGTTTCAAAATCCTCCAGTCGTCCACACGCGGAATGCCTCTCGGTTTGCGGGCGAGGATGGGTTTGATGAGACGCCACTCGGCGCGCAGAGGGCACAGTGCATTTGAGCAACTCCTTTTCGGAGCTTGAAACATGTACGTGAGCCAGAATGCAATATCTTCGTTGTCGCGAAACGCTGATCTCGTCGGCAAGATCAGCTATTGGATTCGAGCCCAAACCTCCCTGGTTGTTTCACCGTGAGGACAGTGGCACAAACGTTTCAATGTTAAGCATCACGGCGTTGTCCAACGACAACACCCACAGGACAGATTTGGGAAAATGAACAATGATCACAAATGATTACATTGACGAAATGGCAACTTACGCGCGCTGGCAGAACGACAATGTCTATCTGTGTTGTGAAGAGATTGGGCCAGAAGAACGCAAGCGGGATCGCGGGATGTTTTTCGGTTCGATCCACAATACGCTAGACCATATTTGCGTGGTCAATCGCTCTATCCTGACTTTCCTCAATGGCACCTTGCCAGAACGCAATGCACCCGGCTATGCGGTATGGCCTGACTGGGACGAGCTGAAATCCGTCCGTGTTGAGCAAGATGATCTTTTGTCGATAGGTGCCCGCGAATGGACTGAAACATGGCTGGCCGGTAAAACCACCAAACGCGATCCGCAGGGTGATGACTTGCCTGCTATCCCACGCTGGGTGATGGTGGTGCAGCTCTTCAACCACCAAACCCACCATCGCAGCCAGGTCACTAGCGCATTGCATTCCTTTGGGATTGATTATGGTGCAACAGACATTCCTTGGCGCCCCGGTGCAGGTTACTTCGCCGGATAGAGCACAGAGTCGAAGGATGTGTAGCCGCGGAAAAGGACCGCCTTGTCCCCATAACCGCCGTAAACGCGCAATTGAACAGCCACAGCGGATTTGCCGAATACGATCGTGCACTCCCAATCGTTTATGAGTGCACACTCAAATTTTCGGAAATACTCAAATCGACCCGACCGTCTTCAGCTTGATCCGGGGATGCACTTCCGCCTGGCTCATGATCGTCGTGTGCGCGCGGAAGCGCTCGACGATGGAGCGCACGAAGGGGCGGGTCATCGGCGATGTCAGCAGCACCGGAACCTCGCCCTGCTGGGCAGCTTCCTCAAAGGCATCGCGCACCTTGCCGACGAATTCCTGTAACTTGCTCGGCTGCATGGCAAGCTGGCGGTCGTCGCCTTCGCCAACGATGGATTCCAGAAAGGCCTGCTCCCATTGTGGCGACAGGGCAATCAGCGGCAGGTAGCCGCCGGGCGCCAGGTTCGTGGCGCAGATCTGTCTTCCCAGCCGGGAGCGGACATGTTCGGCAATCGTATCGGTATTGCGCGTCATCCCGGTGGCCTCGGAGACGCCTTCCAGAATAGTGCCGAGATCTCGGATGGAAATCCGTTCGTCAAGCAGCGCCTGCAGGACACGCTGCAATCCGGAAACGGTTATCTGCGAAGGAACAAGATCCTCGACCAGCTTGGCCTGCTCGCCCTGCAGTTCCTTGAGCAGTTTTTGAACGTCTCCATATGTGAGCAGCTCGCTGATATTGGTCTTGATGGTCTCTGTCAGATGCGTGGAAAGCACTGTTGCCGGGTCGACAACCGTGTAACCGCGCAGGGACGCATCCTCGCGGTACTGCGCTTCCACCCAGGTTGCCGGCAGGCCGAAGGTTGGCTCCGTCGTGTGCGTGCCCGGCAGTTTCACCTGGCCGCCAGCCGGATCCATGACCATGTAGTGGTTCGGGTAGAGTATGCCCCTGCCCGCCTCGACTTCCTTGACCTTGATGACGTAGTCGTTCGCGCCGAGCTGGATATTGTCGAGGATGCGCACGGGCGGCATGATCACCCCCATGTCGCCTGCGACCTGGCGGCGCAATGCCTTGATCTGTTCGGTCAGGATATCGCCATCGCCCTGCGCCTTGCCGTTGATCAGCGGCAGAAGGGCATAGCCCAGTTCGATCCTGAGCTCGTCCATCTTGAGTGCGTCGGTGATCGGCGGTTCGGGCGGCGGTTTCGGAGCCGCTTCCACGGCCTTCTTCTCGGCAACCTTGTCGGCTTCCTTCTTCTTCCGTGCTCCCACCTGAAAGGCGAGATATCCGGCCAGACAGGCCAGCGCGAGAAAAGGAAACATGGGCATTCCGGGCAGGAGTGCCAGGATGACCATCACCGCAGCCGACATGCCGAGCGCCTTCGGATAGCCGGTGAACTGGCTGACAAGCGCCTTGTCGGCGGCCCCGTGGACGCCCGCCTTGGAAACGAGCAGGCCAGCCGCGGTTGAAACGATCAGTGCCGGGATCTGGGACACCAGTCCGTCACCGATGGTCAGGAGCGTGTAGTTGTTTGCTGCCTCCGAAAAGGTCAAGTCCATCTGGGCAACGCCGATGAAGATGCCGCCCAGAATGTTGATGAAGGTGATCAGAAGGCCGGCAATCGCGTCACCGCGGACGAATTTCGAGGCACCGTCCATGGCACCGAAGAACGAGCTCTCGTCCTCGAGCGCTTTTCTGCGCGACTTGGCTTCCGTCTCGTCGATAAGTCCGGCGGAAAGATCCGCGTCGATCGCCATCTGCTTGCCGGGCATCGCATCAAGGGTAAAACGCGCGGCGACTTCGGCGATACGGCCCGAGCCCTTGGTGATCACGACGAAGTTCACGATCACCAGAATCGCGAAGACAATGATTCCGATGACGAAATTGCCGCCCATGACGAGATTGCCGAAGGACTGGATGACGTTTCCGGCGGCCGCTGTTCCTTCATGTCCGTTGGACAGGATGAGGCGCGTGGAGGCAATGTTGAGCCCGAGACGCAGCATGGTTGCAATCAGGAGCACCGTCGGAAAGGACGAGAATTCGAGCGGCTTCTGGATGAACAGCCCGGTCATCAGGATCATGACGGAAAAGATGATCGACACCGCCAGGAACATGTCCAGCATCATCGGCGGCATCGGCAGGATAAGCAGGGTCAGGATCACCAGGATGCCGGTGGCAAGACCGACATCACCCGTGCGGAGCGTTTCGATGATCTCCTGAACACTCGGAAACCTGGAAAAACCGCCAGCAGGCTGAGCTGCAGCTGCTGTCGCCACCTGTTTTTCCGGTGCCGGATCCGGAGATCCGCCTTGTCCGCCTGCTGCCGTGTCCGACATTCTTTATTCCGGTTCCTGGCAGGAGCCCTGTTACTTTACCGACAGCGCCCCGCTTTGTTCGAATTCGTGACCTTACGCCCGCGCTTCCCCTGGTCCGGGAACGCTAACGCCTTCATCGGTATACTGATTCAGCTTGTTGCGCAGCGTGCGAATGGAAATGCCCAGTATTTTCGCCGCATGCGTCCTGTTGCCGAGACAGTGATCCAGCGTGTCGAGGATGAGATCCCGTTCCACGTCCGCCACAGTCCGGCCTACGAAAGATCGGGTGACGGCTTCGGCCGTCTGCGCCGCCCGTTCGGCGGGACTACGGGAAACCGACAGTGGAGACCCGTCAGGCATTCGGATTGCCTCGATACCGATCTCTTCGCCGGACGCCAGCAGGATTGCCCTGTGCATGGTGTTTTCAAGCTCTCGCACATTACCCTGCCAGGGGTTGGACATCAGCGCCTGCCGTGCTTCCACAGACAATGCGCGCTCCGGCACGCCGTTGGCTTCGGAATAGTGCTTGATGAAGAACTGCCCGAGTTCCATGATGTCCGCCGGTCGCTCGCGCAGGGATGGCAGCTTGAGATTGACCACGTTCAGGCGGAACAGCAGATCTTCCCGGAACTGCCCCTCACGAACGCTTTCGGCCAGATCCCGGTTGGACGTTGCCAGGATTCTGATATTGACCGGAACCGGTCGCGTGCCGCCGACCCGGTCGATCACACGCTCCTGGATCGCGCGCAGCAGTTTTGCCTGCAGCCGCACATCCATTTCTGAAATTTCGTCGAGGAGCAGCGTACCGCCATCGGCCTCCTCGAACTTGCCGATCCTGCGCGCGATAGCCCCGGTGAAAGCCCCTTTTTCGTGTCCGAAGAGTTCCGATTCCAGAAGATGTTCCGGAATAGCTGCACAGTTGATCGATATGAAGGGCTTCGACGCGCGATTCGAACACTTGTGCACGTGTCGGGCGATCACTTCCTTGCCCGTACCCGATTCGCCGGTGATCAGGACCGAGGCTTCCGACGGCGCAACCTGTTCGGCCAGTTTGACCACCGTGGCCATGGCCTCATCGCGGTAAATCAGATCACCGCGTTCCTGTGCAACGGCCTGGAGTACGGCCGCGATCATTTCCGGGTCGGGCGGCAGCGGGATGTATTCCTTTGCACCGGCCCGGATCGCCGATACCGCTGCCTGGGCATCTGTTTCAACCCCGCAGGCAACAACAGGCACATGGACCCGCTCGTTCTGGAGTTTGGCTATAAGCCCTGCAATATCCAGGTGAACCTCGACCATCAGGAGATCTGCACCACGACCGGATCTGAGAACCTTCAGCGCTCCTTCGACATCATCTGCATGCGTGACCTGGGCGCCGCCCTGCATGGCTAATTTTTGATGCCGTCGTAAGCTGACCGCCAAGTGTTCCGACAATTAACAGGCGCATCTGTTCGCTTCCTTACCGGTCGGTCTTGATGATTTCCGTCATGGTCACACCCAGCTTGTCCTCCACCAGGACAACCTCTCCACGGGCGACCAGACGGTCATTCACGTAAATGTCGATCGCTTCGCCGACTTTCCTGTCGAGTTCCAGGACGGTTCCCGATGCGAGTTTCAACAGGTCGGACACATGCATTTTGGAATGCCCGAGCACGGCTGAAATCCTGACAGGGACGTCAAAAACGGCTTCAAGGTCCGCAGCCGAGTCTGCCGAAGGCCCTTTTTCGTCCTCGAGGACGCGCTGCGGCGCCTCCAGTTCGTCAAGGGGAATACTGGTATCTTGTTCGTCGCTCATACTTCAGGTTTCCTTTCCGCCGAAGTCGCGGACATGCGGTCTGTCTTGGCAACACTGCGTGCGCGCAAATACGTCTTGATGCTTGTGTCGATCTCGTTTTGAAGCGCTTTCCGGTCCCGTCTGATACCACCGTCCGCCCATTCGATATGGCAATCTCCACGGTCGATCTCGGGTTCACCGAGAATGACGAGACGCCCGTCAAAACCTTTTTCATGAACGATCGGGTCCACCTGGGCCTTCAACGCGTCGACGTCACCTTCCGCAATCCGGATGACCAGATGCGGCGCTTTTCTGAGTGGCCCAAGGCATTCTGACACCAGGGCAACGGTTTCGGCCAGCGGCTGACGCGCAATCAGATGCGAACAAAGGCGTCTGGCCACAAGAAATGCGAGGCTTATGGCATCGTTTTCCTGCGCAGCCAGTTGTTCGTCGAGCGTTTCGACTATCTGTCCGACCACATCCACAAGGCGGTTTGCCTCCGCGGTCAGCAACGTCTCCTGCTTCGTCTGGAGATCCTGCAATGCCTGGACGCGTCCTTCCTCGAATGCCTTGGCCCTGGCATCCGCCAGCAGTTTCTCGTGATCGGCCACCGGGATCATCGGAATTTGCGGCTCCGGCGCCACAACCACTTCCGGCTCCTCCGGCGCGGTGAAGTCCATGTTGAACAGAAATTTCGACGGGTTGGTCATGCTGCCCATTGAGTTGTAAGTACCTGCCATCTGGCGCATCAGTAGATAATTTCCTCATCGCCCTTGGACTTGGAAATCATGATCTCGCCCTTCGCTGCCAAATCCTTGGCCTTGTTCACCATTCCTGTCTGCGCCTCGTCGACGTCGCGCAAGCGCACCGGTCCGAGGGCATCCATGTCGTCTTCCAGAAGCTTCGCAGCACGCGATGACATGTTGCCGAAGAAAAATTCCCGTGCCGGATCTGTCGAACCCTTGAGCGCGATCGCCAGCTTGTCTTTTTCCACATGCCGCAGAAGGGTCTGACAGCTCGCTGCGTCCAGTTTCAGGAGATCGTCGAAAGTGAACATCAGCGTCTTGATCCGGTCGGCCGCCTCGCGGTTGTCTTCCTCCAGCGCCGCCAGGAACCGCGCTTCTGTCTGGCGGTCGAAATTGTTGAAGATATCCGCCATCATCTCGTGGCTGTCCCGGCGCGAGGTGTTTGTCAGGTTCGACATGAATTCGACCCTGAGTGTCTGCTCCACCTTTTCCAGGACTTCCTTCTGGACAGCGTCCATCCGCAACATGCGACTGACAACCTCGAGAGCCAGCTCTTCCGGCAAAATACCGAGAACACGTGCAGCGTGATCGGAATTGATCTTGGACAGGACGACGGCCACGGTCTGCGGATATTCGTTTTTCAGATAGTTGGCGAGAACATTTTCCTGAACGTTGGAGAGTTTCTCCCACATGTTTCGACCGGCGGGACCTCGAATTTCTTCCATGATGACCGACACCTTGTCGCCAGGAAGGAAGTTCGCCAGCAAGCGCTCGGTTGCATCCACATTCCCGGTCAGCGAGCCTCTGGAGCTGACCCGGCGCACAAAGTCCTTGAAAAGGTTTTCCAGCATGTTCGGCGTGACCGGTCCAAGATTGGCCATTGCCGCAGATACCTGACGAACCTCGATCTCATCGAGTTTTTCCCAGATCGGGGAACCATGCGTTTCTCCCAGCGCAAGCAGCAGAACCGCAGCCCGTTCCGCTCCCTTGAGCTCGCGCTCTTCCTCATCCGAACTGATCGTCAGGTGTTGTTGAAGTTGATCACTTGACATCAGGCTGCCTGCTCATCCAACCAGCCGCGTACGATAGTCACCGCTTCTGTCGGATGGTCCTTGATCATGTCGCCAACTTTCGAGATCGAACTTGCCTGCATTGCACCTTCCTGCCGCGCCTGCTCGAGCCACTCGATCACGAATTCGTCTTCTTCGTCTTCTTCCTTGGGCACTTCCGTTTCAACCACCAGAGTACCATCTGGACCGATCATCAGCTCTTGTGGCTGTTTTTCTTCAGGCGTAACGATCCGGCGCAACAGCGGACGGACGACGAAAAGCAGCAGCAAGATTGTGATCAGGAAGAGGACTCCCAGCTCCGCAAAACGGATGATGTCGTCACGTGTGAAATCGAATAGTCCATTGCTGTCCGCCATCACATCGTCCTGCGGCGGCAGCGCGAATTGCAGGTTGACGACCTCCACGAGATCGCCCCTGTTCTGGTCGAAACCGACAGCGGAAACCGAACCACGAACCCGCAACGTCCCGGGTACGTAGTCGTTTCCTGGTCGAACCGG
>NZ_KI928936.1:0-49651 GCF_000521215.1 Labrenzia sp. DG1229
AGTGCGTATGCGTTCTTTTCTTCCGACCGAAGCCGTCTATGTCATGCTGAACTCCTCATCCAGGCACCATATTGATCTGGATCTTGCAGCCGATGTTGCTGCCGGCAGGCGAAGCCGGATGTCATTTGCGCCAATGGTGATCAGCACGGGCACATTGATGGCATATGAAACGCTAGGCCTGTTGCTTGGCAGGACGAGCAATACCAACGAGAATGGCTGGTTCCTCAACCCCTATAAAGCCAGAATCGAACGTCCGCTCCCTCGCCTCCTGTCCGGAATGTTGAGGCCGTTCGTGCGGCGAAAGCTGACGGGCATGGTTGAGGCAGCCGATGGGTGAATCGCAACTGGTCACAGACCTCACGGTCACCCTGTCCGCCGTCGTCGGTCTGTTGGTTGTTCGCTGGCAGATCGATCCGGCCAGTGGTGGTGTTGCCGGCAGGTTCCGATTTGCGCTGCTTGTGGTCGCTGTCTTTTATTTCGTGCGCGCTGCTGACTGGCTGACAGAATTCGGTCTTTTCAGAACGGCAACCTTCGTTGCCGCAGCCGTCATACCGTTCGCAGCGTTATTGCTGACGGAGGGTTTCCTGCGCCGTCACGCACCCCGTTTCGTGAAACTGGTCGTTGCCGCCGGAATGATAGCCACGGGGTGCGCTGCGGTGCTTTTACCCGGCTCAGTCGCGTCCTCACCAGGTTTTCTGCTTCTCCTGGCCGCGTACCAGTTGATGTCTTTCACCTTGATATTCATGATGCTTCTGACGCGAGACAGATCCAGCCTGACTGCAACTGAAAACACGGCGATCAACAGATTTGCCATTGCGATCCCGATCGTGATGATCCTGCTGTTGTCGGACTACGACCTGCTGCCACCGGAAAACCTGCCTTATCTGTCTGGTCTTGGGGCGCTGACGATCGCCTGGGTCACCGTGACGCTGGAAGCCAGGATAGCCAGTGCCGCACGCGTGTTTTCTGCTGTCGCTTCGATTGCCTTCATAGGCTGCCTTGCCGCCTGGCTTATCAAACTGCAGACGGGTCTGTCTCCCGAAGAGACACTGGAGACTTCGGCGATTGTCGTTTCGCTTATGCTTGTCCTGGTCCTCGGCCTTTCGTCCGCAGCCATTCGTCGCGACCGCCGTCAAACATCCCTCCTTGCCGCCATGCGACATGCGAAACGTCTCGACGACTACCTGACCGCTCTCGACAACAACGGATTGACGGCCGGTTATACAATTCTGCGGACAAACGAACTTCAGGACTATGACGGCGATCTGATGGTGCAGGTGCTGAAACCGACGGGATACCAGAACATGTCCGATCTTCCGAAAAACCGCTCACTGGACACGGCAGCACAAAGCCAGATCAGGGAATTGATCGCACGCACCGGTGGAAACGAGGTTTTGCTCGTGGCAGAAGAACCGCTGATGGTCGCAGTCGGGTCCCCTGCCGGTTTTTCAGCAACTTCAAGCAGCAGCCTGCGCTCCGCTTTCGGCTTTGCACGGGTGATCGCGGAACGCGACATGGTCCGGAGGGGAACCTCATGACAATCCGTATCGAAACCGGCAATTTCGACGCCTTCTTTCAAGCACCCTTCAATGCCTATGGGCCCGACAGTCTTTATGTTTCGCCTCTGCGCGCGGATCTCCTTCGCTTCGTCTCACACGACAAGAACCCGTTGTTTTCCGGTCCTGGCGACATTTCGTTGTTCACAGCCTTTCAAGGCGAGAAACCCGTTGGCCGCCTCACTGCACATGTCCACAACGCGTCCAACAAGAAGTTCGACTGGCGGCGCGCCTATTTCGGCTTTTTCGATTGTACAGATGACGGGGACGCTGCCAGCGCCCTGCTGGCCGCTGCCGAAACCTGGGCACGCACCCGCGGGTTGGACGAGATTGTCGGAAACATCAACCTGACAGCGATGCAGCAGATTGGTGTTGTAACGGACGGGTTCGAAAACGCACCTTACACGGACCAGGTCTGGAACCCTCCCCACATACCGCTGCTATTGGAAGAAAACGGATATGCGCGTGACTTTCCAATGGCAACTTTCGAAGTTGATCTGACGTCGTGCGAACCTCCGGCAATCGGACCGAAACAACAGCAAGTACTTGACGATCCGGACTATGCTTTTGCCCGAATTTCACGCTGGAATGTCCGCGAACGGATGGAACAGGCGCGGCTCCTGCTGAACTCGGCCTTTGCGCAAAATCCGATGTTCGTCCCGGTCAGTGCCGGCGAATACAGTTTTCAGGCCAAGGATATGGTCTGGATAATAGACCCGCGTATTTCCGCACTCCTGACTTTCAAAGGCGACCCGGTGGCGACCATCTTGTGCATCCCGGATCTCAACCCCTTCCTGAAAAAGATCCGGTCACGTCCAGGGCTCACGATGCCGTGGCATTTTCTCCGGCACAGGTTTGCCAACAAGCGCGCCGTGCTGATCTATTCAGCGGTCCGCGCGGAAATGCAGGGCAAGGGCATCAATCCCGTTGTTCTGCGGCATGTGATCCTGGCGATGAAGAAGGCCGGTTACAAGACACTCGGCAACACCTGGATCGCTGACGTCAACGCCGCGAGCCTGGCCCAGAAGACGAAGGCCGGTGCCCACATGCTTCACCGCACGCACCTCTACCGGAAGGCGCTGACGTGACCCCCGAATTTCTCGAAAAGATCGCAGCGGAAGCCAATCTCGCTCCCTCGGCGCACAACACCCAGCCGACCCGCTGGGCGATGGACGGTCAAAAAACCATTGTTTTGTCCCTCGACCCCGCCCGCCTGCTCCCTGTCGGTGACCCGGAAAACAAGGATGCACGATTGAGTGGCGGTGCCGCACTTCACGGAACGATGCTTGCCCTTGCCCGCCATGGCCACGGCGTGTCGGGTTGGGAAATATCTGACGACATCGCCCGCCTCGCCATCGCCGGTCCACCCGGACCTGTCCAACCGATCGAAACACTGAAAAGACGGACCACGTTCCGCGCAGGGTTTGCACAGGCCGGCCCGGAGCTGCGCAAGTCACTCAGTGACATGTGTGCCGGCCGTTCCGACACGGCGCTCACGCAGGACGCGCACCGGATTGCGATGCTCTCGGAATTGAACGACCAGGCAAGCCTCAATGTCATGCGCGCTCCGTCATTTCGTAAGGAGTTGGTGGACTGGATGCGGCTTCGCGCTTCGGACCCGCGCTGGGCCCTTGATGGTCTTTCCGCAGAGGCTCTGGCGTTGTCGGGCCTCGAAGCGCGTATGGCGGGCATTGCGCTCGGACGTCCGGTTTTTGAAATTCTCGACCGGCTTGGGTTCGGCAAGGCGATCGCTTCGGAACACGGAAAAACCGTTACGGCTACCGGGCTCGTCGCCTTTCACCGTCCGGCAGAAGAAGATCGCTGGACAAGCGGCGGCAAATTCTATGAATTCTGGCTTGCGCTGACCACCGCCGGATTCGCGGCCTGGCCCATGGCCGTCCTCGCCGACGATCCCACGGCACGGCGGGAGGTGATGAAGCTGTTTGAGCTCGCCGACGAGCGCGAGCTGATTACGGTCTTGCGCGTCGGCCCCCACCCTGGAAACAGGCAGCCGGAAAAGGCCAGATTGCCAGCTGACCAACTCGTCACAAAAGCTTGAGATATTCCAGAAGTGCCGCCTTGTCGTCCTCGGACAGGGAAGTGAACGAACGCTCGTGCCCCCTGTTCCCCAGGCCATACCGACTGACGTCGATTTCTGCCGAAAGTGCCCAGGGTTCATAATCAGGCGACGGCATCCAGCCGCCTTTCCCGTCATCCGATCCGCGGAGCCCGACCCGTGTCATGTCTAGTGCATGGCCGCCGACAACAAATCGTTCAGGTCGCTTGTCCGGACGCATGAGGTGCCACAGTGTCGGCACACTGCCGTTGTGAAAATAGGGAGCGCTGGCCCAGATGCCGGTTAGCGGCGGCGCCGCGTAGGCGCCGGTGCTTCTTGCGCTGATATAGCGTCCGAAATGTCCGGAATTGACAGCAGCAGCGACGTTTTCACCGGTCAATTCCAGTCGGCGCCGATCGGTTCCGATATCTCCCTGCCAGTTTGGAAATGCGACCAACTCCGGTTTGGCGAGATCCTGGTTGTATACGCCGTGGCATTGACTGCAGTTGTTGGCATAAACAGACCGGCCAGCGCTCAGAAGATGTCGGTTGATCTTTCCAGGAAATCTCTGCGGCTCATAGTCTCCAAGCCAACGTAGTACCGCTTCAGCATCCGCAATATGGGCCTCGGCTACTTCAGCGCTTACCCCCATACTCGGAACCGTGAAATAGGCGACAATGGAGGCCATTTCCTTCAGATGGTTTTCATCGAGATCCTTCGGAACGGTTTCCAGGAGGGGATCAACGCCCGGCGGCACGTAGGAGCCGGTGTTGAGGAAGCTGCGCCGCCAGAGCCGCCCGCCAAGCCCGGGAACCGAATTGAAGACGCTCTTGTCGACAACGGTACCCTCGGGAACAAGCCCCAGCCGGTTGCGCAATGCATCGAGACCGTTTGTTGCACCGGGTAACCCGGCCACGAACGGAACAAGTCGACCAATAGTCCTGTTCCTTTCGTCCATTTCCTGTTGAAGCATTGGCAATATCGCGAAACGGAGCGTTTGCCGTTCACTCCAGCCTGTTTCCGGAAACAGGGTCTCGACAGCCTCAAGCAGTTTTGCATCGTCATGTCCGTAAGTCCGGAACGCTGTATGGAGCGCAGCGGTATAGGCTTCCAGATTGATCGAACTGTTTGGCATACCCAACCAGATTCTTGTCGTATCCGGTGTGCCGTCCTCCCGGTAGGTCACGCCCGAATGACAGGCCGCGCAACCGGTGTTTCCAATGGTCACGGCAATCGGCAGGAGTGCATGCTTCGCAAGACCGGTGTTGATCCCGACCGGTTTCGAGAGATCCGGCCTGGCAAGTGTCGGCGGCCAGTTGGCGATCTGCGTCGGACTGTGAAATCCGAACCTGCGATAGATCGCGGCAATGTCAATTTGCTTCAATGATGCAACATCGCCGGCGGCTTCCTGGAGCGCCAACGCTGAAACCGCAAGTTTCCAGGGGGCCGCCGACGTTTTCAACGTGTCCGAACTCAGACCGCCGAAGTCGCCGAAACCGAACAGAGCAATGCCCTCTTCTGTCCCTGACATCGCACCGGTTTCAAGCCGTGTCAGCGCCGCCGATGATGTTTTGAGTTTCGTGGGACCACTGATCCAGACAAAAACAGCCAAGGCAATGAGCATCAGCAGCAAAGCTGTCCCAAATCGCTTCATGTGCCCCTCATCATCCAATCCAAAGCGGGTCCTGCCTCTGCCGGTTGACTGCACATCATGTGGCCATTTGGTTCAGGATTGCAATTTCCGGCAGCGCTGTCCTGAACTTGAAACCAACCGCGTCGCCACAAGCGAAGAATTATCAGACAGCAAGATAAGTAAACATTTTCAGAAGCTTGAGACGTTATACTTCTGCGCAGAAACATCCATCTTTATACGGAAGCCTATTTGCAGCCCCGAACATTGGGTTTTTTTCTTCCCCAGGCAAATGCCGCGTCGAGTTGGTTTCGTCTGAATTGCCTGAAACGCCAGGATGAAGCAATCGCGGTATCAGATACCCGACATGTAACGGGTCGCCGACAGCTTCACAGGGCTGCGCATTGCACATGCGGCCGACGGCTGTTCCTGCAGTCGCGCACATGTTCCGATCCACAGATGTTCCAAAACTGGGAACCGGATTGCCGAAAGCGGCAATCCGGTAGAAGACTTGAGTGTCTCGCTGCCGAAAAAACAGTTCTTCTGCTTCAGACGGTCACGCCGGGACAGCGTCCGGCGAATACTGCGCGAGAAACTCGGCGCTAGGCGGAATGGGCGTGATGACGTCGATCAGGACGCCATTTGGATCCTGCGTGATGAAATGGCGCTGGCCGAAAGGTTCGTCCTTCAAGGCCAGAAGAATGGGTAACCCCTTTTCCTTGAGCCGGTCGTATATCGGGTCCACGTTTTCGACTTCGAAATTCAACAGCAAGCCTCCTGTGCAATTGCCGCGACCCGGCTCGGGAATGGTCGGGTGATCCTTGTCGAGAATGGCCAGGTTGATTTTCTCGTCCTCTTCGGACTGCAGGTGAATGTACCAGTCCGCCTCAAAGGCTGCCTTGAATTTGAAATGATCGCAGTAAAACCGGGCCGTCCCGGCAACATCGTCCGTCATCAGAACCGGGTAGTACTGGGTGGCTTTCATGGCATTTCTCCCTTTGTTCGTGAGCGGCATTCAAATCCCGACATCGAATTGCCGGGGCTTTTCAGGCGCTCTAAAAAGACATACAGTTTGTATGTAACAAGAATTAACATACAGGCAGAATGTATGCAAGATGCAAAACCACGCCGAACACAGGCCGAGCGCAGGGCGGAGACCAGACGCGCCCTTCTGGACGCCGCAAGGAAACTGATCGTTGCCAAGGGCTACGCCGAGACAGGAACGCCAGAAATCGTGAAAGATGCGGACGTGACGAGAGGTGCGCTCTATCACCACTTTTCCGACAAGGCAGACCTGATGCGCGCGCTTGTGCACCAGGAAGCAGTCGCCGTAGCCTCGGAAATCGACGCTGACACAAACACGGAGCAAACCCCGCTAGATGCCTTCATGGCAGGAGCAACGGCCTATTTTTCGGCAATGTCGGCGCCTGGCCGGGCCAGGATCCTGCTGCTGGAGGGACCCGCTGTACTTGGCCTGGGCGAAATGGCCGCAATAGACCGGGACACCGGGGGAGCAACCCTGCTCGAGGGGCTTCGCCACGCAGCTGCCCAGGGTGCCATAGGAGACATTCCTCTCGAGCCGCTTGCAGACCTGCTCTCGTCTGCGTTTGACCGGGCCGCATTGGCGATTGCAAACGGAGAAGACAGCGACGCCTACGAACAGGCAACCTGGAAACTGCTGGCAGGAATTTTGAAAGCATGAAGAAACCTGGCCCTCGCTTCGCTCACATCGAGCCCAGATGTCATGTCGGCGAGACTTTCAATGGCTGTTCCCGCTGTTTCAAGTAACGTTTCTCCTTTGACGTCTCCATCGGCGACTTTATCGCTTGGGTGGCAAAGCGAAACGTGAACGGGTCATACGCCTGAATGGTCCGGATCGAAGGAGCCGGAACAACTTATTTCGTCAGAAGCATCGCCTGAGAAACAAAACCGGCCCCTGCCCCATTCCTGACTCAGAATCCGCATATTCAGGTCATCGGGCGAGAAACTATGGATGGCGGATGAAGCGGCGTGAATTTCTGATCGGGGCAGGTATTGCCGCAGGCAGCGGCCTGACTGCAACTGCGATGATACCCGGCAAACTCGAAGCCGGATTGCAACTTGCGCAAAACGCGATTGAAAATCACAACGAGCCACTGGTCAGGATTACTTTTCAGCGGGATCTTCAGCAGGCCGAGCCCTGGGCAGAAAAACTGATAACAGCCGCTGAAGACCAGATCGGGGTGACGCTGATTTACGACCCGGCTTATGTCGGACTGGGTTTTCCCAATGGCGACCTGCCGCGCGAACGTGGTGTTTGCACCGACGTCGTCGTCCGGGCCTATCGCGATGCCTTCGGTTTCGACCTTCAGCAAGAGGTCAATCGCGATATGAAATCGCATTTCAGGGCCTATCCGAAGATATGGGGCCTCAGGCGACCGGATCGGAACATCGATCACAGACGGGTCCCGAACCTGCAGACCTTTTTCAAAAGACAGGACGCCGCGCTCCCGGTCAGCAACCGGGCGTCAGACTATCTGCCCGGAGACGTTGTCTCGCAGATGCTGCCTGGCAATCTGCCGCATATTGCCATCGTCTCGCACTACCGCTCACAGGATGGCAAACGTCCGCTTGTCATACACAACATCGGTGCCGGTACCCGCCTGGAAGACAGATTGCTCGAATTCCCGATCACCGGCCGCTACCGTTTCAAGCCGGGCGTCAGCAGTTGAGTCTCACTCCGGTTCTCATGTGAAGTGTGCGATCAGGCTGTCCGGCAGTCGAGATCCGCGGTTAACAAAGGCGCTGTGAGACATTACGCGCGAATAGGCTGACAACGAACCCTGCGCGTCCATTGATCTTAATGACAGCTTCGCGCCCTCAAGTTGGTCATTCAACGGCTGAGGATCGAATTCCGAACCCGGACATTCATTGCCTGACGAACAAACGATCGGGTTATGGACAACAAAGCCGGTCCTGTTTTTCAACGCGAAAAATGCCGTTCGAGCATTCGGTTTTTCCCGATGAAAACACCGGTTAGAAAACTTGAGACAAACGGACAAGGCCGCGCGGGTAAATCCCATGCTGGTACATGCAGATTTGATCTCTCATTTGCGCAAATCCGTGATCGCCCTGCATGTCCAATCAGTTTAGATTTTTTCGGATGGTCACTATCGCAGCACGCGTCCGATTTCGATATGACCCATTCGAAAGCTGTTCGGCGACACGCCCGTTTTGGATTTGAAGAACCTCGTGAAATGCCCTTGAGCGGAAAACCCCAATAACTCGGATATTTCCGCGATTGTAACGGCGGGGTCACTGAGCAGATGCGATGCGCGTTCGCAGCACAGGGTATCCAGATAAGTTCGTGGCGACAGGCCAGTGCATTGGCGAAAGCGTGCATAAAACTGTGACCGCGACAATCCCACATCACGTGCTACATCGTTCAGGTCCAGTTCCTTGGAAGGTTTCTGGCGAAATGCCTTTACAGCTCTTCGAATTCGGTGGTCGCTTACAAACAGGCAGTTTGTGCTCTGCTCCGAAACGGCATCGGTTTTTGAACATTGGAGTACTGACCAGACCAGGTCGCGAAGCAATGTGTCGAATTGCTCTTCATCGCTATGCATATCCATCATCTGATCCGCGAGTTTCGCGGCCTGTTCCTGTAGTTGGGAACTGACCGTCGCCGTTGTTTTCGCGAAAGGAAGGTTCTTGAAGCCGGCAAGTATCTGGTTGCCATTCTCTCCAAACCACAGCGTGTCGATGTACAGCGCCAACAGAACCGTTGGCTCTTCACCTGTAGACCTCTGATTGGAGTGAACGACCCAGGGATTGACCAGCACCATTTGTGTATCGGTCAGCCGCGCGCTTTTACCGTCGACGCTATAGACCGTGTCGGGTCCTGTAAGTTTGATGAGAGCATGAACCTGGGAATGGGCGTGATCCAGAACCGGCTCCGTCGCCGACAGCAAGGCGACGCGCCCAAACGCTCCTATAGCGATCCCCAGTGCGTCGGCCACGGCACCCCTTCGGCATTCGCCTCAAATAATCGGACAAAAAGGTAAATAGCACGAAACCGTGGCAAAGACCACTGAGCAGGAGCGTGCCATCCTGAGTTCAATGAAATCGTGCTTCGACGCTAGCAAAGACAGGGAAAGTTATCTTGACCCAATTGCCTGAGTTTTTGAAAACCGAGAGTTATGTAGGGGGTCAGTGGGTCGAGGCTGAATCAGGTGAACGTCTTGGTGTCAATGACCCTGCAACCGGCGAGACCCTGGCAACGGTGCCGCGGATGGGTGCGGCGGAAACATCTCATGCGATTGCCGAAGCGCAAAAGGCGTTTGAAGGTTGGAGCAACAGGACGGCGGCGGACAGGGCAACTGTACTTCTTGCCTGGGCTGAAGCGATGCGATCCAATGCAGAAGCTCTGGCAAGTCTGCTGACGCTCGAACAGGGCAAGCCATTCAGTGAATCTCTGGTTGAAATCGAGTATGCGGCCAGCTTCTTTAGCTGGTTTGCCGAAGAAGGCCGCAGACTTTACGGAGATATCATCCCCCCGCACCGCACGGATGCACGCATACTGGTCACACGGAATGCACTCGGCGTCGTTGGTGGAATTACACCCTGGAATTTTCCGTCGGCAATGGTGACGCGCAAAGCAGCACCCGCATTGGCGGCAGGCAACTGCATGGTGCTGAAACCGGCCGAAGCCACACCGTTATCGGCGCTAGCAATCGCCGCGTTGGCCGAACAGGCAGGTGTTCCTGCCGGCGTGTTCAACGTTGTCACCGGTGGCCGGGAAGAGGCCCCGCACATCGGCAGGGCGTTGATCGACAGCCCGCATGTGCGCAAGATCGGCTTCACCGGGTCAACGGCCGTCGGAAAACAGTTGATGCGCGATTGCGCAGACGACTTGACAAAGGTGAGCCTCGAACTGGGTGGCAACGCTGCATTCATCGTGTTCGATGACGCCGATATTGAAGCGGCTCTCGACGGCGCGCAGATCTGCAAGTTCCGCAATTCCGGTCAAACCTGCATCGCGGCAAACCGCATCTACGTTCAGGAGAGTATTCACGACAGATTTGTAGAGGCTCTGTGTGAAAGGGCTCAACAGATCCAGGTGGGTCATGGTCTCGAAGAAGGCGTGAGCCAGGGACCCTTGATCGACCACCGTGGATTGGAAAAGGTGGAACGCCTGGTCGCGGATGCGACGGGTAAAGGGGCAAAAATCCGCATTGGTGGTCAGCGACATGCGGTTGGCGGAACATTTTACCAGCCGACGGTCATGACAGGTGTCACACCCGCAATGGATATCGCTCACGAAGAGGTTTTTGGTCCGGTTGCAACGATCACAAGCTTTTGCAAGGAACAGGACGCGATCGAGATGGCAAACAACACGCCATACGGCCTGGCCGGATACTTTTACAGCCGTGATGTAGGACGAATTTTCCGCGTAGCAGACGCCCTCAAAACGGGCATTGTCGGTGTCAACACCGGGCTGATTTCCACCGAGGTCGCGCCCTTCGGCGGTGTGAAGGAAAGCGGCATCGGACGAGAAGGGTCGAAATACGGCATCGAAGACTGGACCGAGTTGAAATACATCTGCCTTGCCGGGCTGGGGGCTCCGTCATGATCGTCGAAGAGCGCATCTACACCCTGCACGTGGGAAAGGTTCCCGAATATCTGAAGCTTTACGAAGCTGAGGGTCTGGCCGTTCAGACCCGGATACTGGGAAATCTTCTTGGATACTACCAGGTCGAATTCGGTCCCCAGAACCAGATCGTGCACATGTGGTCCTATGCCGATTTTGCCGATCGTCAGACCCGTCGCAAGGAACTGGTCCGCGATCCCGAATGGACAAACTACGTCAAGAAAATCCGGCCGTTGGTCAGGCACCAGGAAAACAAGCTGCTGCTGCCTGCACCGTTCATGCAGACACGAGATTAGCGTTCGAGGGGAAGACACGATGGAAATGCACTTGTTTGAAGACAACCTCTCGAACGGTCAAACCGCTGCGTTCGGCAACACATGCTCCAGGGCGATCTATGTGACCGCTGGTGGAGTCACCGTCGAGGGCAAAAGCTATGGCCTTGATGAGGGGTTCGTTGCCAGCGGGCCAGTTACCCTGGTCGCGGGCATAGAAGGTGCATCGCTGTGGCGTTGGGACCTTTCCGATGCGCCACCCATCGCCCGTCCCCAGCACACGACGAAGAAACTTTCAGGCGAAGTTCCGGCGCAATTGGCCAGGGTCGGCAATTTTCTGCGGCTTGACAGTGTAACATTTCCGCCTTCGGGCACGGCAATGCTGCACACGCATCAAGGTCCGGGTATCCGCTGTCTGCGCGAAGGCGGCATCAGGATCGACACCGGGGGCAAGTCAACCTCCTTCGGGCCTGGCGGCGCCTGGTTTGAAAGCGGTCCTCTTCCCGTATTTGCTCAGGCTGACCACGCGATACAGAGCCGGTTCATCCGGGCGATGGTTCTTCCTGACGAGTTGCGCGGAAAATCCTCCATTCACTACGAAAATGAAGAAGATCGTACAAAACCCAAGTCCCAAAGCTATCGCAATTTCGGTGAAACAGGACTGTTGCTGTGAACAAGATGCTCCAGACAAGATCGCTTACCGGAGCACAATGTCTTGTGGACTGTCTGCTTCAACAAGACGTGGATCAGTGTTTTCTGGTTCCCGGCGAAAGTTACCTGGCCGTGCTCGATGCTCTGGCCGATGCCCCTCGGATCGACATCACCGTTTGCCGCCAGGAAGGCGGCGCGGCAATGATGGCCGAAGCCTTCGGGAAACTGACGGGCCGACCCGGCATCTGCATGGTCACACGGGGACCGGGTGCAACCAACGCAAGTGCCGGGCTGCACATTGCCCGTCAGGATGCGACGCCCATGATCCTGTTCGTAGGACAAGTTGCGCGAGACATGCGCGAACGCGAAGCATTTCAGGAAATAGACTATCGCCGGATGTTCGGCCAGGTCGCCAAATGGGTCGCGGAAGTGGACAGTCCCCGCAGAATGGCCGAGATGGTGTCGCGCGCCTTTCACGTCGCCATGTCCGGGCGCCCGGGCCAGTGGTTCTGGCGCTTCCCGAGGACATGTTGGTCGAGACAACGGATGTGATCCCGCCGAAATTGGCCGTTGCCCAACCGGCCAAAGCTGCTCCGACGGATGCAGACGTCCAAAACCTTCTCAACTCGCTGGTGAAAGCCTCAAACCCGATGATCATTGTCGGGGGAGGAGCATGGTCGGACCGCGCACGGCAGAACCTTCAGGACTTCGCAGCCAAATGGAATGTTCCGGTTGCCGCTTCGTTTCGATGTCAGGATTTTTTCGACAATGCACACCCCTGCTATGCAGGCGATGCCGGCATCGGGATCAATCCGGGTCTTGCCGCCCGGATAAGCGCGGCCGACGTTCTGGTCCTGCTGGGCACTCGGTTCAGCGAGATGGAATCCGGCGGCTACCGACTTGTCAATATTCCCAAACCTGCTCAAGAACTCATCCACATCTACCCGGATCCGGAAGAGATCGGGCGGGTTTACGCGCCCGACATAGGCATTGCCGCACCTGCAGCTGAAACTATCGCGGTTCTGAACAACCAGGCCGCTCCAGCGAAGGATTTGCCTGAAAGGCAAGCCTATGTCGCGCATTGCAATGCCGGCTATCGCGCATGGTCGACGCTGCCCGGGGGGCGTGGGCAACTGGCCATGGCCGATGTCATGCGTCACCTGAAAAACGTTCTGCCGGATGATGCCATCGTGACCAATGGTGCTGGCAACTACACCGTATGGCTGCATCGATACCTGAAGTATCGCAAATACCGAACCCAACTCGCACCGATCTCCGGGTCGATGGGGTATGGATTGCCCGCCGCCGTGGCTGCTGCCAGAACTCATCCAGGACGGCAAATCGTGTGTTTCGCAGGTGACGGATGTTTCCTGATGCACGGACAGGAATTGGCAACCGCCGTGAAGTATCGCGCCAATTTGAAAGTGATCGTCGTCAACAATGGAATGTACGGCACGATCCGCATGCATCAGGAACGGAGCTATCCGGGCCGGGTCAGCGCGACGGATCTGGTGAACCCCGATTTTGCAATGCTGGCAAAGTCCTACGGGTGTCACGGCGAAACGGTGACGCGCACCGAACAGTTCGCGGCAGCCTGGGATCGTGCTTGCGACTATCCCGGGCCAAGCCTGATTGAGCTTCAGGTAGATCCTGAACTGATCACTCCGACACAAACCATCGAAGACTTGCGGCGTGCCTCGCAAGGCCAGTAAACGCCTCAAGACTTACGGGAGCAGAGCAATGGACGAAAAGAATGTTGTCATCGTGACCGGTGGAGCCATGGGAATTGGACGCGCCATCGCGGACCGGTTTGCCAGGGATGGTTCTGCCGTCGTGGTTGCCGATGTTTCGGGAGCGACTGAAGCGGCAGCGGAAATCGCTGCAACAGGTGCAGCCGCGATTGGCGTCTTTTGTGACATATCCGATCCGGCTTCATGCAACGAGATGGTCGCTGAAGCCCTGAAAGCCTTCGGACAGATTGACACACTGGTGAACAATGCCGGTCTCTATTCCACGCTGAAGCTTACGGAGTTCACCGACATATCGCCTGAAGAATGGCAACGCGTGTTGAACGTCAACGTCATGGGTCAGGCGTTTGTCACTGCCGCTGTTTTGCCGGCGATGAAGGCGCAGGGAGCTGGAGCGATTGTCAACATGTCTTCGGGCACTCCCTTCAAGGGTGTGCCCTACCTGCTGCATTACGTCGCCAGCAAAGGTGCGATCAACGCCATGACCAAGGCCTTGGCCAAGGAGCTTGGTGCGGACGGCATTCGCGTCAATGGTGTCGCACCTGGCTTTACCATGTCCGACGGTGTCAAGGCGAACCCGGATCAGATCGCAAAACTTCAGGAAATCTCGCAAAAGGCGCGGGTAATTGCGCGCGACCAATTGCCTGAAGACGTCGTCGGTGCTGTGGCGTTTCTCGCATCGCGGGATTCGGCCTTCATGACCGGCCAGACGCTGGTCGTCGATGGCGGAGCATATTTTCACTGACAAAAACCGAACCAAAAGGGGAGAAATCAAATGAACCGTCGTACCTTTCTGAAGACCACTTCAATGACAGCCGCAATGCTTGCCGCACCGGGCATCGCCAGCGCTGCCGCCGAAAAAACACTCCGCATCGGCACGATCACGCCTGGCAGCCACTTCTGGACACAGACCATGGACCGGGTCGGAGCGTCGCTGGCAGAAAAGAGCGGCGGCAAGTTCGACACTCAGGTGTTCCCGTCGGGCCAGCTGGGCAACGAGGCAACCATGATCCAGCAGCTCCAGTCCGGTGGTTTGGACATGGGCTTCCTGACGGTGGCGGAATTCTCAAACCGTCTTGACGACATGGCGGCCCTTTTCACACCTTATCTGGTGCAAAATGTCAGCCAGGCGTCCAAGCTGTTGACCGGCCCCACAGCGACGGGAATGCTCGAACAATACTCAACATTGGGCATGAAGGGTCTTGGTTTCGGACTGGGTGGCATGCGTCACCTGATATCGCGCGAGCCGGGATTGTCTTCGGCTGACCTGGCCGGACGCAAGTATCGCATCACGCCGTTTGCGCCGCTGCGGGACTTCTACGAGCTGATGGATGTAGCCCCCACGCCGGTACCCTTGCCCGGTCTGTTTGATGCGCTCGCAAATGGCCAGGTCGATGGCGCTGATATCGATCTGGAGTTGGCCTGGAAGCTCAAGCTTTATGACCAGGCGCCCAACCTGACAATCACGAGCCAGATGATGTTCCCGGTGGTTGCAGTGGTTTCCGGCCGGTATTGGGCTGCTCTGAGCGATGACGAAAAGCAGATGCTGTCTCAATCTGTCTCCGAACAGATCGATTGGCTCTTTGCTCAATATGTCGAGTTCGAGCCGAAGTGGCTGAATGATCTCAAAGGTACCGGGATCAATGTTGTCGATGCAGAGCCAGGTTTCTTCGGCGACACGATTTCCGAATGGAAGAGCATCTGGGAACCAAAGGCACCGTCTATCGGAGCATTGCAAAAGGAGGCAAAGATGCTTGCGGGTTAAGGCAGACGCCCACGCTCGGGCGTGGGCGGTCAACTTGGGGACCAAAGAGGATCACGCTATGAAGATGGTGCTGAAAACATCGGACTGGATCGCCGGAATCGAGGCGTTTCTGTTGAAGATTCTGGTGGCAGCCGTACTGATGTTGATGATCCTGAATGTCGCCAGCCGTGCTGTGAACTGGTCACTCTACTGGGTGGATGAGCTGGCCATCAACCTTATGGTTGTCTTTGCATTTGTCGGGTCCAGTCTGATGTTTGCCCAAAGGCGAAACTTTTCGGTCACCCTTCTGTCGGATGCGGTTTCAGAAACTCTCCGGCGCCGGATGTCAATCGCTGTGCAGTGCGTCAACCTGGGTTTCGCGCTGTTCTTGGCCTATGCCACCTGGGTCTGGTTCGATCCCGTCACGATGGCCCGGAGTGGGTTCAACCTGCAAATATTTTTCGAGAGCACATACAACAGCGTGTATCAGGAAGTAACCAACACCATCGGCGTACGGCGCTTGTGGTTCTTTTTGGTGATGCCGCTATTTGCGTTCACACTGACGATCCATAGCGCAGCTTGCCTGCTGCGAGACCTCCATGGCACCCCGGCAACGGATACGCCGCGATGATTACGGCCCTGGTCTTTGTCGTGTTGCTGTTTGTCGGCGCGCCGATCGGCATCGTTCTTGCGGTCTCCGCGGCAATCTATGTGTTGGATACCGGCAACACCGCCCTGATCGGCTCCTATGCGCTTCAATTGCAATCGGGCATCGGCAAATACGGATTGTTGGCGATCCCGCTTTTCATGATGGTTGGCGAGATGATGAACGGCGGCGGCATCACGGCCAGGCTTATAGGCATGGCGCGGGCAGTCGTCGGCACGATGAAAGGCGGATTGGTCTATGTGAACATTCTTGCCAACATGATGATGGCTTCAATTCTGGGATCGGCCACGGCACAAATTTCGATCATGTCCAAGGTGATGGTTCCCGAAATGGAGCGGGCCGGATATCAAAAGACATTTGCAGTTGCCACGACGACTTCGGCGGGGCTGCTATCTCCAATAATACCTCCGTCCATGATGTTCGTGGTCTATGGTGTGCTGGCTCAGATCTCGATCGGGGACCTGTTCATCGCCGGAATTGTGCCGGGTCTGTTGATGGCCGCCGGCTTCATGATCGTGATCTTCCTGATCGGTCTGTTCAGCCCGTTTCCAGTGGCTCCACCGCTGACGCGGCAGGAACGGGTCGGGTTGCTGCGCGACGGACTATTGACGCTCATCATTCCAGTTTCGATCATCGGAAGCATCTTGCTCGGTATCGCCACGCCGACTGAATCGGCCGCCATAGCTGCACTCATGGCTTATCTGATCGGCAAATTCATAACACGCGAGCTTTCGGACCGGGATATCCCGAAAATGCTGCTGACTGCCGGTTCGAACGCAGCGCTCGTCCTGTTCATGGTTGCCACCGCGAACGTCTTCAGCTGGATATTGATTTACGGTCAGATCCCGCAAAGCCTGGCGGAGTGGGTCGTAACGGTGGCCGAACATCCGATCCTGTTTCTGCTTCTGGTCAATTTGATCATGCTGGCTGTCGGCATGATCATTGATGGCATACCGGCCCTCATCATGGTTGTGCCGATCATTCTGCCGGTTGCGACATCCGTCTATGGCATCGACCCATATCACCTGGGAGTTGTTCTGTGCCTGAACCTGACACTTGGACTGGTAACTCCGCCGGTTGGTGTCGCGCTTTACGTGGCTGCGACCGTTTCCGATGTGAAAGCCGGTGCGATCTTCAAATCCGCTTTGCCCTTTGTCGCGGTGGCGGGAATAGTCGTGATTTTGCTTAGCGTTTTCCCTCAAATGGTGTTTCGCTGAGAGTAGCAGGCCCGCCATACGACGATTGAACCGGTGCATGTCAATTGCGGTATGCGATAAAATTCGCTCAATCTGATTTCCGCAACACAGTGATTGAAATCCCCCTCGCCGCCATCTGCTCTCGAACTGATATCACCGAAAACACGATATCCATTCGAATTTTTGAAGCCACCGGTGCCCTTCTTCCACAAAAATCAATACCGGATTGACATTCGGCATTCGTCGCTTTGGCCACAAGTAGCCACCAGGTCGTTTCTCGACTGCGGGGGCAAGGCTTGTGACGGTCCGCGTCAAACGCGAAAACAAGTACGCTCACGTAAAGTTGCAAATGACCTTGTTCGCACCTGCTTTTTCAGAAATGCGAGGCATTTGTTTGATTACGCGGCGATAAAGGGACGGCACAAACTTGCCCTATTTGGCAAAAATCACACGATTCGCCTTCGTAATTTCAACCAGTCATGGCAAGGTAGGTGTATTTATACCAGAAGGGGTCTTTCATTATGACTTATACCAAGCCCAATTGGTTATGACTCATATTTGAGCTTGCCTTTTCATGGCAAATCATGATTCACGATGGCAAACAGGGAGTTTGCCATGGGTAGCGGGATTTCACTTCGCGATGATTTTGATGCCGCGACGTTGTGGCGTCTGGCCAAACAATCAAGCGATGCCAATCAGACGCGGCGTTTGCTGGCGCTTGCCTCGATCTACGACGGCGGCAAGCGCCTTGAGGCGGCCAGGATCGGCGGGGTGACCCTTCAAATTGTTCGAGACTGGGTTTTGCGCTTTAACTGTGAAGGCCCGGAGGGGCTCGTTGACCGCAAACCTCCCGGCGCCGTGCCCAAGCTGACACCTGAACACCGCGCGGCCTTGGCGCGGATTGTTGAAGACGGGCCGATCCCGGCGGTCCATGGCGTGGTCCGCTGGCGGATCAAGGATCTGGTCGTCTGGCTCCATGAGGAGTTCGGCTTGAGCCTGGCCGAAAGCACAGTGCGTGGAGCCTTGAAGGATATGGGCTTTGTCAAGCTGACGGCCCGTCCGCGCCACCATGGCCAGAACGAACATGCGCTGGAGGCTTTTAAAAAAGTTTCCCCGCAGAACTCGAGGCCCTCAGAGCCCGTCTGGGTCCACACACACCGGTAGAGATCTGGTGGCAAGACGAGGCCCGGGTCGGTCAGAAGACAAAGATCACAAGGCGGTGGGCGCGCAAGGGAACCAGGCCTGTCGCCCCAAAGGATCAGCGGACGAAATCAGCATGGATCTTCGGCGCCATATGCCCGGCCAGGGGCACGGGAGCCGGTCTTGTTGTACCCCGGTGCAACACGGCCATGATGCAGCTTCATCTCGATGAAATCTCTGCTCATGTTGCTCCCGGTGCACATGCGGTTCTGATGATGGACCGGGCTGGATGGCACATGACCGGAAAACTTCAAGTGCCGGACAACATCACGATCCTGCCTTTGCCGCCCAAAGCGCCGGAACTCAATCCGGTCGAGAACATATGGCAGTTCATGCGCGACAACTGGCTCTCAAATCGCGTCTTCAAGTCCTACAAGGAAATCCTCGACCTGTGCTGCCGCGCCTGGAACACGCTCATCAATCAGCCATGGAAAATCATGTCAATCGCAATGCGTGAATGGGCGCATCGGTTCTGATCAATCGCGCTTGGTATTATTCAATCTTCACGGAAACGCTTGCGCTTTTTCCGGTGGCATCCTTGACCGTTACATTTGCAAATCCGGGTGACTCCGGCTGCCAGATCAGTTGTCGTTGAGTAGAATCGGTTTGGAACGGGGCTCCGTTGACAAGAACTGCGTAGGGCGCAACGCCACCTTTGAATTTGACAACGAGCGGTTGGGAAAATTGCCGCCCATCTTCCGACGGCTTCAGACCCAGGTGCAGTTCCGCACCATCCGGTGGATACGAAATCAGGAGCTTGTCTTCCTGGCCGGAAACATTCCGATTTCCAGATGTTCTGGCATATTGGAGCGGTAGCGGTACATCTCCGGCAAGTGCGGCAGCGACATCAGGCGTGTGTGGAGGAAGTGGCACGCGTGCTGTGCCCAGTTTTTGAAAGACCTCAAAAAGGATCGGTACAGAGGTCTTTTGTCCTGTCTGCCCCGGCACCGGTGATCCGTCTGGCCGTCCGACCCATACGGCAGCAACGTATTTTCCGTCGAACCCGAGCGCCCACGCATCACGATATCCGTATGAAGTCCCGGTCTTGTAGGCGATGTGCTGGGTCTCGGAGCCTTGAAGCTGTGGCATCCCGACCAGAATGTCGCTCACCATGACTGCCGCCTTTGCCGAAAGCACCTTCCGAGATTGCTGTTGCCTCCCCTCTGGAAGACATGACACCCGGCAATGCCTGAATTCGACCGGTTGGCCGCCCTGCGCCAGGGCTCCGTAAGCCTGAGCAAGGTCCTTCAGCGACAAACCCAGTCCACCGAGGCTGATTGCCAATCCCGCTGGCTTGCCTTTTTCCAGAACCGGCCGGGCGCCCGCCCGTTTCAAACGCGCGAGCAGCCGCGCTGGTCCAACAGCTTCCAGCAACTGGACAGCCGGCGTGTTCAGGGAAAGCTGCAAAGCTTCCCGCAGTGTCACCGTCCCCTGGTAGGCGCGGTCGAAATTGGTCGGCTGATAGCCCCCTATGTCGGTAGGTCGATCCCTGATCAGACTTTCCGGGACCCCAACGCCTTCTTCAAATGCAAGCCCGTAGATGAATGGCTTCAGTGTCGAGCCGGGTGAACGCACCGCCCGGGTCATGTCGATATGACCCAATCGCGCTTCGTCCAACAGGTCCGGTGCGCCGAGCCGAGCCACAATTTCACCGCTGCGGTGGTCCGCCACGATGATTGCCAGGGAAACCGGCACCGGAAAGCTGTTGGCGCGCGTTCGTGCGAGCGCTTCCAGAGCCGACTGCAGGTCCTTGTCGATCGTCAGGTGATGTACAGTTCGCTTTGGAGCCTTGATTCGCGTGTGGCGGCTTTCATGGGCAGCAATCAGCGGCATATTGTTGCGCCGTGTCCGCACGGGTTCCGCAGAGGCCGAAGCGGCTTCGGCCGGTGAAATGACGCCAGCGACAACTGCTCTGGCAAGAACCCTGTTGCGTGCTTTTCGGGCCCGCTCAGGAAAGCGGTCCGGCCGACGGGCTTCCGGGCTTTGCGGCAGGGCGACCAGAAGCGCGGCCTCGGCCGCCGTCAAGCGCCCTGGCTCCTTGCCGAACCAGGTCAGGCTTGCCGCACGGACCCCTTCCAGGTTGCCGCCGAAGGGCGCTCTCAACACGTAAAGCCGGAGTATGTCCTCCTTGGAATAAGCCTGTTCGAGTTTCACGGCCTTCAGGACCTGCTCATACTTGCGCCGCGCACTTCTTGTCGGTGTTTCATCCAGGAGCCGAGCGACCTGCATTGTCAGCGTCGAACCACCGGAAACGATGCGGCCGTGCCGAACACCCTGCAAAATGGACCGGATCAGGGCGCGCGCATCAACGCCGTCATGCTCAAAGAACCGTTTGTCTTCGAAGGCAAGCAGCATCTGAACATAGAGCGGATCGATCTCGTCAAGCTCAACCGGTAGCCGCCATTTCTCGTCGCGACTGGTAAACGCCCTGAGCAAACGGTCTTCGCGGTCAAGAACAACGACCGAAAGCGGCAAATCGGAAATTTGAGGTGGCGGCGGAAGAGCCTTGAAGTCAGAGAGTACCTTCCAGCTTCCAGCTCCCAAGAGTGTGCAAAGGCATACTCCGGCGATCGCCATCGATCGCCGGTTTCCTTGCCAGAACTGCCGCAACCGGATTGCCATTTCCTGTGTTACCGGGTCGGGCCCAGCACGTTGAAGCGGCCAGTTTCCGTGATCGCACGACGGTCAGGCCGGTACATGTCCTCAACCGAGGCCGGTGGATGAGCGAATGCGCCGGGTATCGCCGCACGTGCCAGATACGCAAACGTCAGTTCCTGGCCACCCTGCCGGGTCTGATCAACGGCAACCTCGAACCTGTCATCGTAAAAGGCAGCATGCTGCGGGGAGTCTATGGTTGACAGGAAGGAAAGCCCCCCAAGGTCACCGGAGCGCACCAGCCTCGGATTGTCGATGACGAGACCTGCCGGCAACCGGTCGACAACCATCAGCCGTCCTGGCTGATCTGTCAGTGCACGCACGGTAAGAACAACGGCGAGACGTGTATTGACCGGGACTGCCGACGGATCCACCAGATTGCCGTCCAGATCGTAGATCCGGCGCTCGACTGAATAATCCTTTCCGCCGGCCGGCTCCGGTGTAACCGGCTGCCCGACGACAGAAACGAGAAGATCTGTCGCTGCCGCGCCGTTATTTGTCACCTGAACCGGCACTCCCTCCAGTTCGCTGCCACTGAGCGCCCATGCCAGCCGGCCCGGGGTTTCTGCGCCGCCGACTGATATCCGGGCTTCGTCCGCTGACTCGTTTAGTGCCTGCGCCGCAAGAAGCAGCCACGCCATGTCCTGTGTTGATCGGTTCGACGTTCTGCTCTGCGCAGCCTTCAACCTGTCAACAGCGTCTTCTTCCAGTTGCGTCCCGGCGGAGGCAGAAACGATGTAATCTGTTACGCCCGCGCTGTCGCGCAACGAAGAACCATAGTCACTGCGGTAGGTCTGGTTCTTTTCCCGAGGCAAAGCATTGAGCGCTGCGGTAAATCCGGTTGCAGCCCGTTCCCTCTCGCCGTAAAGCGCAAGTCCTGCGGCAACCTGCGCCTTGGCAAGCGGTGTCGCAAAGCTTTGCAGCTTCGCATCCAGATAGTAGCGCAGATCACCCATCGACGCGCGGCCGTTTCTTGCAAGAACATACAGCGCGTAGGCAATTCCCTCACCACCATCCTGAAAGTCGGATGCATAGGCCATCCGGTTCTCCAGATTGTCCAGTGCCGTTGTAAACGCGAGGTCCGGGACCCGGTATCCCTTCTCCCTGGCACGGGTCAGGAAGTCGGTCACATAGGCGTCGAGCCAGGTGTCGCCATCGCCAAAGCTGTTCCAAAGGCCAAATTCACCTGAAGAGGACTGGTTGGCGAGCACTGCCGAAATGGCCTTGACCACTCGATCCCTGATCGCATCGTCACCGCCAAGCCCGGCTGCTTCGGCGACGTCGCTCAAATAGAGCAACGGCAAGGCCCGGCTCGTGGTCTGCTCGGTGCAGCCGTAGGGATACCGGTCGAGCGCGGCCAACAAGCCGGCAACGTCAATGCTGGCAGCACCGCCCGCCGTGAGCGTGACATCAACGGTTTGCGCCCTCAATCCGTCGAAACTGTCAGCGCTCAGGCTCAAGTTGTCACCGGATGCGAGCTGGAAGGACGACCTTCGCACGACATTGGGTTGCGTGTCCCTGATCTCAAGCCCGATTCGCTTGACGGTGCTCTCACCGTCCGGACCCGTAAGCGACGCAACGACTTCGCTGTCTGATGGATCGGAACCGGCGCTGACCGGCAGCAATGCGAGAACCTTCTTGCCCTTTTCAATCTCGAATGAGCGGACTTGCCTTGGAGCATTGTCGATCGACAACTCTTCACCAGCAGTGACCTCCAGCTCATAGGTGCCGGTCTCACCGTCCACATTGTCGATTTCGATCGCGAGACGCGAACTATCCCCGGGAGCGAGGAACGCGGGTGCACTTGCCGTCATCACGACGGGCGACCTGACTTCCACTTCCTGATCGGCATGGCCTACGCTGTCAGGCGTCCAGGCAATGGCCATCAACTTGAGTGCACCATTGAAGGCTGGAACATCGAATGAAACCGTCGCATTTCCATCTGAATCGACGTTCACGAGTCCTGAAAACAGCGCGACCGGCTCCTCGTCGGGCGGCGGGGAATCAAGTCTGAGTGACATGGCATCACCACCGGACCGGATCCTTCCCGAGGTACCGGCCATCCGGTCGATCAGCTGTCCGTAAAGATCCCTGATATCCGTTCCGAGCCGGCGCTGGCCAAAATACCAGGAATCCGGGTCCGGTGTCTTGAAATTCGTCAGGTTCAAAATGCCGACATCAACGGCGGCGACAGTCAGATAGGCCTCGGTACCAGGCTGAAGATTGGCAAGCCTGACCGGAACCTCAAGTGTGGTTTCCGGCAGGATCCGTCCCGGCGCAGACAACTCGACATCAATCACGCGATCGCCCGGATCCACCTTGAGCCAGGACAGGCCGATTGCCCGCGAGGGCATGCGTTTCTGGTCGATATCCATGGGGCGGTAGAGGCTCGCGGTGACGTAAGCACCCGCCCCCCATTCGTCGCTGACGGGAAGCTCGATTTCGGTTTCTTCCGCAGACACTTCAATGGTGCGGCTCGCAAGAAGACCACCCGAGACAACGTTCACCACCGCAATCCCGGCCATCTGCGGCTTCAGCCGCAACTTCGCCGTCTCACCAGGCCGATAGCTTGCCTTGTCCAGTCCGACGTCGAGATAGTCCGGCGTTTCGGATGACGCGTCCGCGGAGTACCAGCCTGCATTGAACGATACACTTGTCGAGGTCTGAAGCGAACCGCTCCCCTTTACATCGAGCCTGTATTCACCCCATTCCACCGGCAGGGACAGTTCGGCGGGTTTCGCCGCTTCAATGCTCACTTCACCGCTGGCCACCCGCTCTGATGTGGTTATCGGCTCAAAGGACCAGCGTCCGTCAAGACGGTACCACTGGTATCTCCGGCTGATCTTGGAAAGTGTCCATGACAAGTCGTCGGCGTCCAGCTGCTTGCCATCCGCACCGATGACAATCAGGGAAAAGGCAGCAGGTCCTCCCTCATCAACACCGCCATCGAATGCCGGTCTGATACCGATACGTGGCCCATCCAGGGCAACCGGCAGGTCAAGATCGCGTTCTACGTAGCGTCCCCCCGCCTCGACCAGTCGTGCAACCAGTTCGGCGTCATACAAGGTCGTCGTCTCGGGCAGGGTCGGCAGGGTCACGTCAAAAGAGAGTTTGCCATCCTCGTCCGTTTTCAGACCTGATGGGACCGCGCCGCGCTGGGAGTAAGTCTCTTCGTTCTCCAGTCCGAACAGATACCCCTGATAGGCCTTGAGTGTGCGAACGGGGCGCACGATGACATCGCCTTCCAGAGTCTGGCCGCTGGCGGGAGAACCGTAGAGAAACTTCGCCTCCAGCGTAATCGATGTCGGCGATGTCTGACTGAAGGCTGTCGCGCGGGTTTCCAGCTCGAAATCGACCCTTTCAGGTCGATAGTCTTCCACGAGGAATGTCTCCTGCGCGAGCGCTCCTCCCTTGGGATCGGCGAATACCTGCCAGGACCAGATCCCCTGTTGCACGGTCCCGCCAAGATCGAGATCCTGCAAATGACCACCAAGACCGCTATCGGTAACGGTGAAACGGGCATGTTCCACGCCGTCGGGACGGCTGAAAACGAATGTCAGCGGAAAGTCTTCCTGTGCCATTGCCTTCGAATTGCGAAGGAGAGCCTGGGCGTGAACCGTTTCGCCGGCCTTGTAGATCCCACGGTCAGTCCAGGCAAAGACATCCAGTGGTCCCGGCGCAGGCCTGCCTTCAACCCCGCGGTCGGAAAGATCGAAAGCGGGTTTGCGCAGATCGAGGAACGAATAGTCTCCCTCCCCGGTCTCGGCGATGAGAACTCCCGGTGCAGATCCACCGCGACCACGCGTCAGGCCGGCTGCAAATTCGGCGAATCCCTCCGCGTTTGTCGTGGTCTCACCGAGCACTTCATTGTTCACCGCCAGAAGCCTGACGGTAACGCCATCAACCGATTTTGCTGTTGAGAGAGAACGGATATTTGCTGCAATGCCGCTGTCGCCTATAAGTGCGGTCAATCCGAGGTCCGACACCAGGAACCACTGTGTGGCAAGTATGCCCCAACGGTTCTGCAAATCGAGTTTGGAGCGCGCCGTCATGGCATAGACACCGGGCTTCAGTTCGATCCCGGTATCGGAAACGGGGAACGCCGTGGTGACGTCCTGGTTCAGCGTGTTTTCGGTTTCGAGAATTCCGGACCAGACCTTTTCGCCAAGCTCGTCCTCGATCTGATCTGCCTTCCAAGGATCGAGCTGACGCAGGAAACGGTTGTCGCGCAGAACGTCCGCGACAGACCGGTTGCCGACGCGATAGATCACGGTCTCAACCTCGGTGCTGTTTACCGACACGATCGGAATGGTGGGATTGCCACCCGACGGGAGAACATAAGAACGGCTGAGGAAATGGACCGATGGCGCACGATCCTTCACGTAGATCGACAATTCAGCCGTCTTTTCAAGCTTTTCGCCATCGGCAGCCGGCAAACCACTGCGGGCTGTGACCTGATAGCGGGCTCCGTGCTCCAGACCGTCGGCACAGATCTGGTTCCCCTCGGTTTCGACCGAGACCGAGCCGGAACCCTTGACCGTGACATAAGGCCCGAGGTCTTCACCCAAAGGGAGCTTTTGCGAAAAGGTCAGACAGATTCTGGGAGAGACGCTGTCCGAATCAACCTGATGATCGACAATTCGAAAGCCATGCTGTGCAACAAGGCCGTCGTAGCGGCGACGCAGGTTCGGATTTTCCTCGAGTGCGAGTGAGGCGCGCAGTGCCTTGATCGACGGTTTGAATTCGTTGCGGCGTTCCAGCGCCCGTCCGAGCAGATCAAGTGCAAATGCCCTCTCCTGCGAATTGATCGCCTTCAGATAGGCATTGATGGCAGCGGATATCGCGTTTTCTGCTTGGTTTCCCGTTCCTGCCAGTTGTCCGGATTTTGAAGCAGCAATGCTGCTGTCAGGCTTGTCCAGTCGTTGAAGTCGCCAGGTTCCAGAACGATCAACTGGACAAAGTCCGCCTCGGCGAGCGCTCCGTTGCGATTGTTCAGCGCTGCAATCCCGTTGCGGCGTAGCTGTTCCACCGTTTGTGCCGTCGAGCGGCCGGAATTGGCGATGCTTTGCGTGTAGGTTGCCGCAGTTTCCAACTGCGAACCGGGCAGAAACGCCAGTTCCAGTTTCCTGTCCGCGCTCAGATCTGCGCGTGGCGCCCTGACTTCAACCACCCTGCCTGCAATGGCGCCAGCGAAACTCTGGAGTTCGCCGAAATCCGATTTCAGAAAGCACCAGCCGGCCGAGGTGTTGAACGTAAAGGCACGGCACTGATTGTCGGCCAGACAAACCGCCTTGCAGCCTTCCAGATCTACATCCTTCACGGTTCGGTAGTCACTACCGAAGAAATCGGCGTCATCGATCGTCACGATGCGCCGGTCCTGCGCAGCTGCAGGCGTTGCCAGTATGGCAGCCGCTCCTGCAACCAGAATCGGAAGGAAAATCCGTGATTTTCGGCTGTTCCGATGCGCTGTTTCTGAATAAACGGATTTGAAAACTTTGGAAAAAAGAAACATGTCCTGTCCTCCCGGACCGATAATTTCCCCTATCAAGGCATCGGAACGTGACTAGGACAAGGCAAAAATTTCGACAAATGCACCGGTGCAATGTCCGACCAGACCGTGGTCTGGCACACACGCGCCGATACCGAAGGGCGGCCAGCTTGGCGAATGCGGGCAGGTTTGCCGTCCGCTTCTCTCATCGAGCAGCAACACGACGACCGCTCTCTGTCCAATTCAAGAATCGATCAACCGGCGTTCGAACCCGACAGACGTGGCGGTTGAAGCAAACCGGTCGTTGTTCGATATTTCTTTAAGCGAATTTTTGCTAGATCCGCGTGCGGCACGCCTTGTGATCTTCAGCGCAGGAGAGGCTCAAGGGGCACCATTCAAACCGGAGAGCGCATATCGCATTCGGATTGCCTTTAGGAGCTTGAAACACACCCATCCGTCCAGTGCACTCTCTGTTCAAGAGAGTATGACGGGCTTCGCTGCCTGCAGTCTCATTTCCCCGGGCAAGTCCTGATTTGCGTTGTTGCAAACTTGAGAGGCATCTGCATGTGGAAAAGTGCTATCTGCCAAGAGTTTGATTTTTAGGTCTGACTTGCTGCCTTTTTCAGCCAGTTGACAAATTCCTTCGCTTTTGGGCTCAAGCCGGAACGCGTAACGAGGTAGTACGCCAATGGAGCACTGTCCTCAGCGTAAAGCTCCTCAAGTATGCCAAGTTTCAGATCCGTCTGCACCAGCGCCCGCGATTGCAGAGAGACGCCATGGCCAGCTCTGGCCGCCGCAATCACGAGCGAGTTGGTTGGATAGTGACGGTTGGTCCGGGCATCGAAATCGATACCATGTCTTTCGGCCCAGTCACGATGCTCCTGGCGCGAAGCTTCAAAGAGCCATGGGTAAGACTTGAGATTCCTCAGATCCCTCGATACGGCCGCATCAACGAGGCCGGGCTTTGCGACAACGACATACTCCGCCGATGCCAAGCGTGCCGTCTTGGTGCCGGGCCACTCCCCGAGACCGTATCTGATTGCCAGATCGAACTGCTCGCCGCGGATTTCGGCAAGCTGCAGACTTGGCTGGAGATTTATCTCAATATCCGGATGTTCCTGCCAGAAGCTATCCAGTCTGGGCATCAGCCAGATCTCCGCGAATGCCGGGGTCAATGCGACGGTGACAGGCCGGTTCTCCTCGGCAGCAACAAGAGAATTGACCCCTTGAACAAGTGTCTGAAAGCAATCGGACGTGGACGCAGCCAATCGCTCTCCCGTTTTAGTCAAGCTGACACCCTTGCCTTTACGCTCGACAAGGCTGACACCAAACCATTCCTCCAATCCGCGAACATGCTGGCGCACCGCAGCTTCCGTGACATTGAGTTCGCGTGCCGCAGCCGTAAAGCTCTTGTTTCGCGTCACCGTTTCAAAAGCGCGCAACGCATGCAAAGACGGTATTTTTTTCCAATCCATATCGTAGCTCAACTTCGATTATGAATTTCATATTGATTTGATTTTTTTACGAACTCAAACAAAATTTAGTGAAATTCACATTGATATTGGGAGAGCGCGATGAATATCGAAGTTTGGCTTGCATTTACATTTGCCTCGCTCGTGCTGCTGCTGGTGCCTGGTCCGGTTGTCATGCTTGTAATGGGATATACAATCAGCAATGGCAGATCGCTTGCTGCTGCGGCCATTCCCGGGGTTATCCTCGGTGACTTTGTTGCCATGACAATTTCGCTCCTTGGCGCCGGTGCGATCCTGCAAGCCTCCGCAACCTTGTTTTTGACGCTGAAGTTCGCCGGAGCGGTTTATCTGGTATGGCTGGGTATCAAAGTGTGGAAAGGCGGACCGGGATCAACGTTCAAGGAAAGCACCAATCGCCCACCTACGCGCATCCGGATAATGCGCGATGCCTTTCTGGTCACGGCACTGAACCCAAAGGATGTCCTGTTCTTTGTAGCCTTTCTCCCACAGTTCATCACACCGAACCAACCATTGTTACCGCAAGTCATCACACTTGAAGCAACGTTCCTGGTGATTGTCTTTTTCACGACCTCAGCGTGGGTTGTGTTGGCGGACACGCTCGCCCGTCAACTGAAGTCCCCTGAAACCTCAAAGTTCGTATCACGCTTCGGTGCCAGCTGGTTAATCGGCGCCGGTATTGTCACAGCCGCACGCGCCTGAAAACCTCACACAACAGGAAACTGCTCATATGACCTGCTTCAAGATACCGAAAATTGAATCCGAACGACTGATCTTTCGTGAATTCCGGGAAAAAAGTGATTTCGATGCATATGCGCATTTCTACGCCTCGGAACAGACCCGGTATTATGGTGGCCCGCTTCATCGATCTTCCGCATGGCGTGCGGCATCTGCCATGATGGGACACTGGATCATCCGGGGATATGGCGCCTGGGCGATCGAAGAGAAAGCAACGGGAGATTTTTGCGGCATCGTGGGACTGTGGTACCCTGAAGGCTGGCCTGAACGTGAGATTTCCTGGAGCATCGTCACTGAAAAACAGGGGCAAGGTCTCGCATACGAAGCTGCAATCCGAGCCCGTCGGTATGCCCATGAAATCCTCGGGTGGGACGCGGTTCACAGCTGTATTGTGGATGGCAACAATGCTTCGATAGGCTTGGCAAAAAAGCTCGGAGCCGTCCTAGAACGGGAAGAAGTTCACCCTACACGTGGCAAATTCTTGATATTCCGTCACAAGGACCCAAGTGCGGCTTCCCCGAACCCAACAGAAAAATAGATGTGGAACCGATACGTAGCCAGACATGCGAAACGAACAAACAAAAACTCAGACCAGTTCAGTAAACGTCAGGGTTTTCCGAGGTTTCGTCCTTGTCCGCGCCTGTGACATCGATTGATGTCACAGGCAGCCTTGGCGAACCCGCAAATACGGACGTCAGGTATTGTGACCCTATGAGCTAGCCAACCCGGTTGACCAGTTCATCAATCAGCGACGCAACTTCGAGAGAGGCTTTGCTTGAAGGCGCTTCTTCGGTAACGGCAAGCCCCTTGCCCATCGCCGAGGCAAAAACGGTCCTGTTGCCCAGACGGGAATTCAACGCGTCATAGCCTGATGCAGCGATTGCATCGGCCATTTCGCCGGTGAGCGACGCGCGCGGTGGAACACGGTTCAGCACCAGCAACGCCGGTGTGCTCTCGCGCGCAGCGAGATCGATCGTCTGAGAGGTCGCCCAAAGATCCACAGGTGTCGGCTGGACCGGCACAATGACGAAGTCCGCTGCGTCTATGGCCGGTTTGGCATCTGTATCGGTTTTCGGCGCCGTGTCGACAACGACATAACCATGTGATCTTGCCAGGGATCGGGCCTCGCGCCGCGCGCCCCACCCCGATGCCGTCCGGAACTCGAGACCGGTGCCGGCCTCTCCCAGGTTTTCTTCACGTGCCTCGAACCAGGTGCCAAGAGAGCCTTGAGGGTCAACGTCCAGAATCGCGACGGGCTCGCCGAATCGACCGGCAAGTGCAACCGCCAGGTGCGCCGCCAGCGTTGTTTTACCCGACCCGCCCTTTTGTTGGGCTACAGTCAATATTCGACCGGACATCGCAATCCTCCTGGAAACAACCGTTATATTGCGACGCCATTTTTCGCAGCGCAACAAAACAATGCTGCGATACGAAAACTTCCCCTGTTGATTGCGAAGACCGGCTTGTTTCGCCAGCAAAGATTGCCGGCCCTGCGTCCTTACTTGCCACCTAAAGAATTATAGACATTCCAGGACGGTCGCCCGGTAACCGGCAGCCCATATTTGGCTTCGGCCTTTCTGATCCCGGCGCGCGTAAGGGGCCCGACCTTGCCGTCCGGTTCGCCTACATTGAATCCATTCCTGTTGAGCAGCTTCTGCAATTCCAGCCGCTGTGCCCTGGAAAGACCCGGATTGTCTGTCGGCCACGGTGTCTTGAAAGGATCGCCGTCCGACACGAGTTCGGACAGAAGCGCGATCGCCAGGCCATAGGAGGTCGATGCATTATAGGAGCGAAGGGCGTTGAAATTCCGCGTTACCAGAAATCCCGGTCCATTCGCTCCGGCCGGGCGGATCAGTGCGGCCTCGGTCTTGCCGGAGATGTTTCCGCCGCCGATCTTCTTCAAGCCCCGTTGACCCCAGGTCGACAGGGATGCCCGTTTCTTGAGACCGGCAGGGCCGGAGTAACCAGCGGGAACCTTGACCTCATAACCCCATGCGCGGCTGTTGCGCCAACCGGCATTTTTCAGGAAATTTGCCGTCGAAGCCAAGGCATCGGGGACGGAATTGACAAGATCCTTGCGGCCGTCGCCGTCGAAATCAACAGCAAGACTGTTATAGGTGCTGGGCATGAACTGCGTTTGCCCGAAGGCACCAGCCCAGGACCCCTGGAAGTCACTGGCCGGTACGTCACCGCGTGACGCAATCTGCAAGGTCTTGATCAATTCGCCGCGGAAATATTTCTGGCGGCGTTTTCCCGCGCAAACCAGGTTCGCGAGAGCGTGGGGTGTATAGAAATCCCCCTTGAACTGACCGAAGTCGCTTTCAATTCCCCAGACAGCAAGAACGATATGACGATCGACACCGTAGCGTTTTTCGATGGCGGTCAGGGTCTTGCGGTGTTTTTTCAGGTTCTTCTTGCCGTCCTTGATACGTTCGGCGTCGACAAGGAAGGCCATGTAGTCCCAGATTTCAGTCTTGTACTCGGGCTGGGATGTCGAAAACCGGATGACCTTTTCGTCGAAGGAAGCCCCCTTGAGCATGCGCTCCGCGATTTCGGGCCGAACCCCGGCGGAAACGGCCTGCTTTTTGAGCGAGGATACACAGCTTTCAATGGCGAACGCTGCGCCGGTCATCGACCCGGCGCAGATCCCGGATCCGAGAACCACTGCAATAAGTTTTTTCCAGCTGCATTGCTGCATTAACCCCTCCACGCGCGTTGAATCATCCGCCGATCGTCGTGACCATGGCACGACGGAAATGCGGCGAAAAAGGGTTCTGAGAAAACTTAACCACATACAACGGCCACCTGTCCCGGAGATCGGCAGCAAACCCACGCACCGTGCCGGTCATGATCCATCGAAAAAACTGGTGCCTGACTGATCGGCCCAGACATTGTTTTTCCCGATCAATCGGCGCAAAGCCACAAGTCCGGCCGCGTGCCCATCGGGCCCGCCCCCTGATGCGCAGGCCCATTCCAGCACGACGGGTTTGAGGGAGACTTCAAAGAGCGCCGTGGCAGACGTCAGCACGCAGATTTCTGTATCGATACCGCAAAGATGAACTTCCGAGAGACTGTTGAGATGAACCCACCGCAAAAGTTCAAACGAGACGGCCGGGTATTGCGGCTTGTCAAAAACGAAAGCTTCTCGTGACGGCATGAATGCAATTTCCGTTTCATTCGTGCCCGGCAGGAAACGGTTCCAACCCAGAAAGCGGCGATGCGGCGAGTTCACGTTGTTCAAGAACCTCGATGCTGCCACATGGCGATAGTCATTCTGCAAATTCTCGACAATGCGCGGGATGTGCGACGTCCCGGGCGCAATGAAGCCCCTTTGGACGTCAACAATCAGCAATCCAGCATGGTACGCCTCCTGCAGGTCATGCGGACCATAGGAGAAAAAAGCGCAACTGCCGCGCTTTTCTGTTTTCGCGGCTTATCTTCCTTCAATCAACTTGCGACGCAGCCAGCTGGAGGTCTGGTCCATCACGATCACGACGACGATTGTCAGAATGATGATGTAACTTGTGTTTTCCCAGTCGCGCGAGGTCTTCATGGTCTCGACCAGCATCAGGCCGATCCCCCCCGCCCCCAGGGCACCGATCACGGTGGCCGAGCGTGTATTCGATTCAAGGTAGTAGAGCACCTGGGAAACGAAGACCGGCAGGATCTGCGGGATCACTCCAAAGCGGTATCTCTGGATCTGGCTGGCGCCGGTTGCCCTGACACCTTCGACCTGCTTGTTGTCTATGTTTTCCAGCGCTTCGGAAAAAAGCTTGCCGAGGGAACCGGTATCGGTGAAGGCAATCGCGAGTGCGCCGGTGAGCGGACCGAGACCGAAGGCTCGAATGAAGATCAAGGACCAGATCAGCATGTCGATGCCGCGCAGGAAGTCGAACAGTCGGCGCGTTCCGAAGCGCAAGAACCTGGACGGCGTGAAATTCCTGGCGGCGAGAAAGGCCAGGGGCAGGCCGAACAGGGCTGCGGTGATCGTGCCGAGCACAGCCATCATGATCGTCTCGAAGAGCGCCACAAAGACCTCGCCGTGCTGCCAGTCCGGATTTTCCAGAAAGTCATGCATGATCAGCGACATGTTGGACCTGTTCTGATCCAGGCGCTCATTGGAGAGCGCTATTGCCCAAAGCTGGCTGAAGGACATGCCGTGGAGTTCGGAGTGAAACGGAAACCAGAAATTCTCCCAGCCGCCGAAATAGTTATGCACTTCAATTTTGGTCCGCGTAACCTGAACGCGGCGATCCAGCGTGGGTCTGGCATCGAGCTTTTTAGGGTTGTCTTTCAGCCAGTCGGGTACCTGACCAGATGGGAGCTCGGTCTTGACACCACTGTTGGTCGCCGTGACCTTGATCGTACCGTAGCCAGGAACGGTAAATTCCATCACCTTGCCGACGATGGTGACCCCGTAGCCTTCGCCAAGATCGATCACGGCGTCGGTGCCGTCGACTTCAACCCATTCGGGCAAGTCTTCCTGTGAATAGGTTGCGCGACGTTCCCCCTCAATGGCGACTTCCATGATGTCGCGGCGCAGAAACTTGGTCACGTAAACCTTGTAGGCGACGGAATCGGTCGCAAGGATCGCCGCGCGCTCGGGCTGCGCCTTGGCAAGCAGGTTCGGCACATTGAAGGCAAACCAGGTGTAGGTCAGATATGTCAGGATCGCCAACGGTGCACCGACCGTGATCCAGATCCTGCGGCGCACATTCCTGAAGACCGTATCCCGATTGAAGACCGGCTCATTGAGCGTGTCGATTGCCATCTCAGTTCTCCTCAATGAGCGCGGCTGGCGCCGACAAGCTTGCCGCGCAGGAAGGAAGAAACCTGGTCAATCAGCATGATGGTGAGGAACAAAAGCACGAAGATCGCTGCTGTTTCGTCGCCAGCCCCCTTGCCCCAGCCGATTGTCCGGCGCAGTTCCTGGCCGATACCGCCGGCACCGACGAACCCCAGAATGGCCGACGCACGGACATTGATTTCAAGCCGCAAGAGGAAATAGCTGAGATAGTTGGGTGCGACCTGCGGCATGACCGCAAACCGGATCCGCTGGAGCCAGCCGGCGCCGCAAGCTGACAGGCCTTCTATCGGTTTTCGGTCGATGTTTTCATTGACCTCGGAAAACAGTTTGCCGAGTGCCCCCGCTGTGTGGAAGGCAACCGCGATCATTGCCGGGACCGGGCTGGATCCGAGAACGAAGATCAGGAACAGGGCAATGATCAGTTCCGGAAAGGCACGCATGATATCCATCATGCGCCGAACGACCGGGATGAGTGGTCCCCAGCTGTCGACGTTGCGGGTGGACGCCATCGCCAGAATGACCGCCATGGCGCCACCCAGAAGGGTCGCAACCCCGGCAATATTCAGCGTCTCCAGCATCGCGGGTATGTACTGAATGATCAGGCCGAAAAATGCAGGCCCGGCTTGCCACGCTTCCAGAACGATTTCGCCCGGATAGTCAAAGAACTTGGGAAGGCCTTGCAGGAATCCTCCGGAATTCATCTCGTTTGATTTTGAGTACCCGGAAACCAGCACCGCCGCTACCAACAGAATTCCCATGAGAGAATAGAGCTGACGGCGTTTGCGCATGGACAGGATTTCCTGTTCGAGAGCGGCAACAGCCATTACCAACGTCCTTTGAAGCAGATCGCAAGAAAACGCGGACCGAAATGCGGCCCGCGCTCCGGTTCAGACGAACCAATCAGTTTTTGTTTTTCGCCTTACGGGCTTCAACAATGTTGACGTAAGCCTCGTGAGTGATCGGCATGAAGCCCTTGGTTTCGCCGGCAGCGATGTTGTAGGCGCAATCCGGATCGATGGAATTCAAGGACGCGACAAGGCCGGTCATCTTGATCTTGACGTCTTCCGGCAGTTTCTTGGAAAGAACAATCGGGCCTTCCGGAATCACCGGGGACTGCCAGATCTTGCGCAGTTCGGTCATGTCGACAAGACCGGCATCAGAGGCCTTGCGCAGGGCACCGGAGTTGTAACCGTCTTCCCACTCGCCGAGGCCGTCGGCCCAGGTTACACCGGCGTCAATGTCGCCGTTGGAAACTGCAACGATGGTCTGCTCATGGCCACCGGTGAAGACCACGTCGCCAAAATATTCGCCGGCAGACATGGAGTAGCCTTCCTGCGGAATGGCGATGGAGGGGATCAGGTAGCCTGAAGTCGAGTTCGGATCGCCGAAGCCGAAGACCTTGCCCTTCATGTCATCCAACGAGTTGATCTCGCTGTCGTTGCGCGCAAAGCCGATGGAATAGTAGCCGTAACCGCCATCCACGTTCACCTTGACCAGAACCGGATCCACAGCTTCCGGATCGGTAATGAAGACCTTCGCATAGCCGGAAGCGCCGAGCCAGGCCATGTCGAGATTACCGCCGAGCAGGCCTTCGATCACACCATTGTAGTCGGCTGGTGCGAAGAGTTTGACCGGCACACCAAGCAGGTCAGCGGTTTTTTGTTCCAGGCATTCGTAAGCACGCAGGCGGTCAGAAGCGTTTTCACCACCCAGAATACCGATGCGGAATTCCGTGATTTCTTCTGCTCCAGCAACTGAAGCGTTCAGAGCGATCATGCTGACAGCAGCAAGCGCAGCAATTTTGGAAACGATTTTCATTTGGGACACTCCCCGGGATCTGAAACTGATGACGTTTATCTGTGCGCAGGCGGATTAACCTGCTGCCGCCGCCGGGGTCATCGCACCGACGGATTCTCTTGTGCCGGTGTATCCGGCATCAATGGCTGTGGAAGTGGCGGCCTCGTTGAAGCTTTCGTCCGCTCCGTAAATTTCACGCGCAGCGGTGGTCGTGAGTTCTTCCGGTTTCCCATCAAAAACGATGAAACCGTCACGCATGCCGATCACCCGGTCGCAATAGGAACGCGCCGTGTCGAGCGTATGCAGGTTGCAGATGACCACCTTGTTGTCGCGCTCGTGAATTTGGCGAAGCGCATCCATGACGATTTTCGCATTCATGGGATCGAGAGAGGCTATCGGCTCATCTGCAAGGATCATGTGGGGGCCTTGCATCAGCGCGCGGGCAATCGCTACCCGTTGCTGTTGCCCACCGGACAATTCTTCGGCACGTTTCGTTGCCTCCTGCACAATACCGAGGCGATCGAGGGCCTGGAGCGCATCCGCGACATCCGCTTCGCCGAAGATATTGAAAAGGCTCTTCAACGTGCCGTGGCCATTCAACCGACCCAGCATCACGTTGGTCGCGACGTCAAGGCGGGGAACAAGATTGAACTGCTGGAAGACCATGGCGCAATCGCGCTGCCAACGGCGCATCATCGCGCCTCGAAGGCGAAGTATGTCACGTCCCTCGAACAGGATTTTTCCTGAAGTCGCAGGTGTGAGCCGATTGATCATTCGCAGCAGTGTCGATTTACCGGCACCCGACCGACCGATTATGCCGACCATCTGCGGTTCGTCGATATTAAAACTGACCTTGTTGACCGCAGTCCGAGACCCGAAAGTCTTGGTGACATTCTGAAACTGAATCACGCGCCAGCCCTGTTCTTTTTCGATTGATAACGCTGGGCGACATGAGCCATCCGTCGATTACAGAAAGATGACGAGTTCTTGACAGTGAGGCTAAGAATTTACGTCAGTTCAATGACATGGATCTTTCGATCCTTGTTCCGGCTTTGCCGGTTAAGTGAATTCAATCCGTTCTTACCGATCCTTAGCGCGCTCGATTTACGGCTCATGAGCGCTGAACGGTTCGGCCTGATTTCGAGATGCTGTTTACCGGATTGTCCGATTTTTGTGGTTTTCCACGATGTTCAACAGGCAAAATTAGCGGCTGCCGTCATGACAACGTCATGAAAGCTTCACGCACACAGACTCTGTGCTCGCTAAAAGGCACTCGCCTGGAAGGTCAGCACTTGAAGGAGGTCCGATGTCCGCACCCACGCAAAAACCCTCGCTCACGGAAAGCCCGAATGTTCACCGGGACGCCAACATCATGAATTGCGAACTCGGCATCTGGACGGAGGTCGGCGCGCGAACCGACATGCGTGAGAGCCGGATGGACGACTACTCCTACATCGTACAGGACGGCGACGTCGTCTGGACAAGCATCGGCAAGTTCTGCTCGATTGCCCGTCGCGTGCGGCTCAATCCCGGAAACCATGCGACCTGGCGCGCTTCCCAGCACCATTTCACCTATCGGGCGGCCGCCTATGGTCTTGGTGATGACGACGCCGAGTTCTTTCAGTGGCGCAAGGACGACTGGGTGACCATCGGAAACGACGTCTGGATTGGTCACAACGTCACCGTGCTTGCCGGCGTCACCATCGGAACGGGTGCCATCGTGGCTGCGGGTGCGGTGGTCGCACGGGACGTTCCCAATTATACGGTGGTTGGCGGTGTGGCCGCCAAACCGATCAAGCGCCGTTTCACCGAAAATCAGGAAGACGCGCTGATGGCGATTTCATGGTGGGACTGGAGCCATGAGCAACTACGCGAACGTTTGCCGGATTTCCGCAACTTGCCGATTGATGCCTTTATTGAAAAATATCGATAGGTGTCTTCGACAACACCCCTATTGAACGCATCCAGCTCGAGTGCTTTGCTGCAGGTCGAAACGCGTTGGAGGCGATAGATGGTGAAACGAACGGCATCATGCAGATGCGGACAGCTGAGCGCCGTGTGTGAAGGCGAACCGGTACGCATCTCCGCCTGCCATTGTCTTGAATGCCAGAAACGGACCGGCAGCGTGTTTGCCGTTCAGGCACGATGGCCGGACGAGCATGTCACGCTTTCGGGCAGGTTTTCAGAATGGCAACGGGATTGCGACAGCGGGCACACAGCCACTTATCGCTTTTGCCCCACCTGCGGGTCGACCCTCGCCTTCGTGATCGAAGGCTGGCCGGGCGTGACGGCAATTCCGGTCGGAGCTTTTGCCGATCCGGAATTTCCAAACCCGCGTTTCTCGGTATATGAGCACCGCAAGCATCAGTGGGTCACGGTTCCGGGCGAGAATGTCGAGCATTCGTCCGATCCCTCGATCGCCTTCACACAAGGCGAACTCAAAAAATGAACGAAGCAGAGCAGACCGGTTTGCGGTGTGTCGAGACCCCGATTGCCGCTGGCCTCCATCGCATCATCCTTTACGTACGAGACGTGGATATCAGTACCTCGTTCTATGCATTCTTCTTTGGTTTCAAAGCCGTCAGGACACCAACCGACCGGTTGACAGAACTGGTTCCGGAAAATGGCGGTGCGCACTTGCTGCTTCACAAGGCAGGCAAAGCGCAAAAGCTCGGCCAGGCTGCGGTCAAGCTTGTGTTCGATGTGGAGAACGTTGCAGCCTTTCACGAAAGTGCGTCGAACAAGGGGCTGAAATTCGGTTCCATTCACCAGACGGACGGATATGAATTTGCAAATGCAAAGGATCCTGACGGCAACTCGGTTCAGGTGTCCAGCAGGGCATTCAAGTCAACCTGAATGCGAGCTGCCTCCTCCCCCTGCGCGGCATTTGGCGCTACAATCGAAGCATGACTATTGATACAGCCGTTCTTCAATCGAGCCTGGGCCCTTCTCTCAGACGGTGGCGCGTGCTCAACCGGGTGAAGCAGAATGCACTTGCGGAAGACCTGGGCGTTTCCCAAAGCAGGATTTCACGTTGGGAAAGTGGACGGTCCGAGCCCGACGACCGCGCCCGGTGGAAAATCACGCGTCTATTGCGTGCTCGTCCGGAAACCGCGTCAGATCGTGCTCTTCTGGACCTTGTCACGCAGGCCTCGACGCCTGTGCACCTTGTTTGCGACCTCACTCACCGGCTTCTTGCCGCATCACCAAAACGCGTGCGGCTTTGGCACGTGCCTGTCTCGGAGCTGATGGACAGGCCTTTATGGCAATTTGCCTCCGAGAGCATTCGCCGTATCGAGCACCAGTTGGAGGACAAAGGCTGGTTCGAGCCCAGCGGTGTCGACATTGTCTACCGCACGGAACGCGCGGAATTCACCGAACTGACAATACCGGAAAGCGATATCCGGATTTCGCGACTTGCCCTGTCAGACGGCCGATTTGCGCGCCTCGTACGGGATGAGCCAAAGGCAATTGCATAAATTATTCAGACTGTCGAAAAGCTGCTGGCGGAACGTTAACATCGACACCATGTCGCTACCAGATCCCGAGATGCCAGCTGCGGCCATGCAGCCTCAACGACTGACCGGACTCCTCTCCTTTCTCCAGGAGGCAGAAAGGTTGAAAGATACACTGCGGTCCGGTTCAACGCGCCAGGGCCGCCCGGAAAGTACGGCCGAGCACAGCTGGCGGCTCGCGCTCATGGTTCTCCTGTTTGAACAGGAACTCGCAGGGATCGACTTGTCCAGGCTCATGAAACTGTGCCTGATACACGATCTCGGTGAAGCAATTTCCGGGGACGTTCCGGCACCGTTGCAACGCGATGGCGATGATCGGGAGAAGCGGGAAAGAGCCGATTTTCAGACGCTTTGCGCCAGCCTGCCAGCAGACCTTTCACGAGATTTTCTTGCCCTGTGGGACGAGTATGCTCAGGCAGAAACGCTCGAGGCGCGTCTTGCCAAGGCATTCGATAAGCTTGAAACCATTCAGCAGCACCACCTGATGCCGCCCCAAAGCGTTGAATTTCATGAGTTCAATCTGACATATGGACGCGAACGCACGGATGCATTTCCCCTGACGCGGCAAATCCGCGATATCGTGGACGAAAATACGCTTCAGATTTTATCCGGGTTAAGGAAGCGTGCCGATTGAAGCCGGAACGCATCTTTTCGGCGGACCAATCAGATGCCCCTTGGTGTGGACCAGTCTGGAAGGCTTGATCACCTTTCACGGATTGCACTAGGATTTTCCTCCTGCAGCGGAAACGCCCGCTCACTCCGGAGGATACACCCATGTATACGATCCTGCCACGCAGCAATGGCCCGGTTATCGGCGTCGAGATATCCGGCAAAGTCGATATCGAGCAGGAAAAGGAATTGATTGCAAAAGCCGAAGAGATGATCGAATCCTTTGACAAGATCAGTATCCTGGTGGTCCTGGGCGACCATGTCGGCATTTCCTTCGAAGCAGCGGCGTCGGACATCAAGTGGGTGCTCACCCACATGCCACACCTTCACAAGGTCGGGATCGTGGCTGATGGCAAGCTGATGGCAGCCCTTGTCGCGATCGACGCGACGTTCGCCAAGATGGTCGGTATCCAGGAAAAGCACTTCGACAGGGACGAGATAGAAACGGCCTGGCACTGGATCGAAAGCTGAACGCCAACTGAGCTCACGCGTGTGCGAGTTCTTCCTCGCTAAGGAAGGCAACCATTTCCACTTTGCCGTCACTTACCTTGATCATGTGGCCCTGCGGGACTTCAACCCAGCAATTTCTTGCTTCGTCCAGGGGCTCTGAAACGACCATGATGCCGTCTTCAAATTCCCGGTAGTAAAGCGTCGGTGCAAACTTGTCGGACGCGTAGCGCGCCGCATAGAGCGTCGTTCCGTCAGACCATGCCGATGCAAACCGCATGTGAGGTGCAACACCGGAATATCGGGACAGGGCTTCCGCCTCGCGAACTGCCCTGGCCATGGCGGCGCGCGGATGCAACTTCAAACCATAAGCCAGTGCGACCAGAAATATGCACTCACTGTCGGTTCCGCCCATGCGATGCCCGTAAAGATCATCCGGTATCATGTTGTCCAGCCGCCGGCGGACCTTGTCATACCCGCCAACCTGACCGTTGTGCATGAACGTCCAGCGCTCATGAGTAAACGGATGACAGTTGTCCCTTGTCGTGGCCGTACCTGTAGAGGCACGCACATGCGCCAGAAAATGCCTGGAACGGATATGCCGCGCGATCTGCAGGAGGTTGGGGTCCGACCAAGCAGGCCGTACATCCTTGTAAAGGCAAGGCGTTTCCCGGTCACCGTACCAGGCAACGCCGAACCCGTCGGCATTGACAGAGGTCTTGCAGGACAAGGCGTTACGGCTCTGGTCGATCAGGGAGTGTTCCGGATCGCAGATGACTTCTTCCAGATATTTCGGAGCTCCGCTCCAGGCTGCCCAGCGGCACATATCAGCTACTTTCGTTATGCGGCATCGCGAGCGGCATTGAACCGCGCGGTGGTTTCGTCACATGTATAGCGGTCTGCGATCGGATAAGGCGCACGCGCCAGATGATCTACCGCAGTAATAATTTTATCCGCCTTTTCGGTGGTGAGCAGAACCGAAAAATTCAACCGTGTCCAACCGGGCTTCTTAAGTTCCTCGCCGGACAGGATCCCCTGTCGGAGGAATTCGGACTCAGAGCGCTCAATACCGAGCAGACGGTGTGCGTAAGGTCCGGCGCACGCGCAGCCGCCGCGCGCCTGGATACCGTAGGCGTCCGACAGCATGCGCGTTACAAGCTGCTGGTGAATGTATCCGCCCCGTTCAAGGTCCCGTATCCTGAAGGAGAAAACCGGCAGGATATGGCGGGCATCCTGGTTGCCCATGATCTCGATTGCCGGGTTTTCCTGCCATTTGGATAGCGCTTTTTTGCGCCACGCGGCGTTGCACGCGTCCATGACTTCCTGACCTATGGCTTCCTTCACCAGAAATACGAGCGCGGCACGTATGTCACCAATCACGTTCGGTGTTCCCGCCTCTTCGCGCGCGGCGATATCCGGTGTGTAGTCATGGCCCCAGGGCGAGACAAAGCGAACCGTTCCGCCACCAGGAAAAACCGGAGCGTCCATTGTCACCGCGGACTTGCGAACAATCATGACACCGGATGCGGCAGGTCCACCGATGAACTTGTGGGGCGAAACGACCACGGCATCCTTTTGGGCATCCGAATCTGCGTGCATGTCGATCGGAAGATAGGGGCCGGAACCAGCGCAGTCCCAGACGCTCAAGGCCCCATGTTTTCTGAGAAGGCGTGTGACGGTAACGTCGTCTGTCACGATGCCCGTCACGTTGGACATCATCGAGAACGCACCGACAGTGAGCCTTTCCTCACCCGCTGCTTGCAAGACGTTTTCCAGTTCGTCCAGGTCCGGGCCACCTGTGTCAGCCTCACCTATCTCTATCACTTCCGCACCGCTTTCACGCCAGGGCAGAATGTCGGAATGGTGCTCGTAGGGCCCAAGGACGACGAGGGGATTTTTCCCCTGCCGTGCCGCCGCATCGACACCAAGGAGATGAACGAGCCGATTCAATCCGGCGGTGGCACCCGAACCACAAAACACCGTGGCATAAGTTCCGTCCGCGCCGCAGATACGGGCGATTTCCGATCTCGCCGCTTCACGCATCCGCGTCATGACACTGCCGCAATATGAGGCCTCGGTGTGGCTGTTGGCGTAGACAGGGAGAACTTCCTCCAGAACAAAATCCTCGATCTGACGCAGGGCCCTGCCCGAAGCCACGTAGTCGGCGTAGATCATCTCGTGTTCACCCATGGGACCGGACACGTTTGTCCCTTCCCCGATCAGACCGGCCCTCAGGCGCTCTATCAGGTCCGGGCAATCCAGTGATCTGCTGAATTGATCAATCGCCGTTCCGGTTTTTTGTGTCATTTGTCTCTCCAGGATCCCATCCGGAGATCATATGACCAATCATGGTTGGTATTCTTCACCTGATACTTTTGATTTTTTCATGTTTTTGTGTCATTTGATCGAAAATGAAAGAAAATCTCGATCAAATAGACAGATCACTGCTGCGTGCGCTTCAACGGGATGCACGTTTGTCGCAACGCGAATTGGCAGAAACTGTCGGCCTTTCCCAAAATGCCTGCTGGCGGCGGCTCAAGACACTTTACGAAGGTGGATTGATTGAGGGACACACGATCAGGCTGGACCCGGCACGCCTTGGTCTCAACCTCACCGTCTTTGTCATGATCAGAACAAGACATCACTCCAAGGACTGGCTCGCGACATTCCGGCAGGAAGTCTCGGCCATTCCCAACGTAATTGATTTTTACCGGATTGCCGGCGACTACGACTACATGCTGAAAGTCGTGGCCGAGGACATGAATGCATTTGATCGCGTTTATCAGCGGCTGATCGAAAAAATCGATCTGGACACAGTCACCTCCTACATGACCATGGAGGCGATCGCGGACGCCCGCGATCTGCCGATTTAGCGAAGCGGTGAAGTGGTGTTGGCACCTCTGTCACATTGCCTGACACCGCAGGGCCTTAACGCCTGCGGTGACCACCACCCCTGCGCTGCCCACCGCCGCCGCCGCCACGATTCGGCCGTGCCTGTTGTGGCCGGGCCTGCTGTGGACGGTTTCGCTGGACATTCCGCTGACGGTTGACCTGCCGGTTTCCAGAGGTCCGGGCCTTCCGGTCCCTGTTCAGGTGCGCCGGCGCCTGTCTTGTCTGCTTGGCTGGACGTGTCGCCGGTCTTTGCGTGTTCGGGCGCTGCGCAGCCGGCCTTTGTGCCGGTTTTTGTGCATTCGGCCGTTGCGCAGCCGGCAAGTTGGTCGGACGTTCACCCGCCGGACGGTTCACATTGGGGCGCTGGCCTGCCGGGCGATTTTGCGGGCGCTGCAAATTGCCCTGCCCGGCATTCGGCCGGTTCTGCAGGCGATCGCCTGCCGGACGGTTGGCAATCGCTGCTCCGGCGCCGGCTCCAATTGCCGCACCGGCACCAACATCTCCCAGGCGGTTTTGAATGTTTTCCCTCGACGGCGCAGCAACTTCACCCCAGCGCCCGCCTTCGAACTTCTGCCAGTTCTCGCCATCACGCCGGTAGACCGACCCGTCACGCCCTGCAAAAACGTCTCCCCTGCGGTCGAGGCTCCCGACACGGCCGAGATTGCCGTCTTCTTTCCACCTCTTGGCGGCCCCTGCCTGAATATCCCGTGTGCGCGACCATTGCGGTCCGGACACCACCGCTCCCCCCCAGGAGCCGTAGATACCGCGCGCGCCACCGGCGACGATCCGGTTGCCGGTGCGTGGATTATAGGCGGTGATGAAGCCGGCGCTGCCGCGCGGACCGCTGATTGCCGCTCCGCGGATGTATCCGCCGGTGCGGGGATTGTAGATGCCGCCACCCGCGATGCCACGCCGGGGTCCGTAGGCATATCCGTAGCGGCCGTAGACGCCGCGAACAGGGTTGTAGAAAGCTCCGATGCCGTAAGTGACCGGGCGTCGGAAGTAGATCGGCCGGTAGCCCGGACGGTACCACGGCCGGTAGTACCAGCCCGTGCCGTAGACAAAGACACCCCAGGCGAGGAAACCGGTCAGGTATCCCATCGTGTAGCCGTACCAGACGGCATTCGGTTCACTCTCGTAAACGCGGACATATGTCACGTTGTAGACCGGTGAAGACGGCGGGATGGTGTAGATCTCATCCGGCACGGCGGTCGCGACAACAAAGGGCCCTTCCGGGCTGTCGCCCACGAACCAGACACCGTCCTGAAGGACATAGTATTTGACACCAACCTGGATGACCTGGTCGTTGGTATTGACCGCATAGGACATGGATGTGCCGTCGATCGACTGGAATTCCGGGTCTCCTGCATACGCAATATCTGCGCTGACAGAGCCGACTTCCACGCGCGCCGTCGTCGGAATGCTTGCCTTCAAGCGCGCCTGCGAGGCTTCAGATGTTCCCGGTATGGAAGACCGCACAGAGTAGTAGGGCGCATTTTCAGGAATGTTCTGGAAGTCGGACGGCATGTCAGGTGTCGTGAATTCCCAGGGTCCCTCCAGCGAAGCCGATTTGAACCAGCGTCCCGAAACCAGAATGTACCAGGTCGAAGTTGTCTTCAGGAAAAACACATCGCTGTCTGTGTTCGACGCCCATTCGAGATCAGTGCCTTCGACCGGTTCCAGTTTCGGCTCACCTTCAAAAACGATCATCTCGGCCGGTTTGTCGGAATAGATCACCTTCGGCGCCGTGTTGTCCGCAAATGGCTGCGGTGGAATGGCTGCACGGGTTTCCGACCAGTTGTCGTCATCGGGAAGTTTCGTGATCAGGTCCGGTAAATCGGACGCGATTTCCCAACCGGTTGAAACATCCTTGGTCTTCAGCCAGGACTTCTCGTCCCGCAGGTAAAATTCCTCGGTTTCGTCAATCTTCAGAATGTCCCAGTTGGTATTGACGACGAAGCTCAGGCCCTGATCGCCCTTGACCGGTGCCATGATGGGCGCACCTTCGGTCTGAACCAGGATTGCGGGCTCGGTCGATATGAAAATGGGCGGTGCTTCCGCATTCAAACCCTTCACGTCTTCCATACGCTTGTATTCCGCCAGACCGGCCGTGATCCTTTCCTCTTTCACGGTAATCGTTCCCGTCGGCATGATCTTGCCGACCTGAAGCGTCAGATCCGTCAGGGAAGTCCTGTCAAGTGAAGAGAAATCCAGCTGGGTGACCTGTATGTCACTGACCTCGACTTCACCCTTTGCCGGATCGGCGAGCGTGCTCCCGCTGACACCGATCACGCCAAATACCGGCTGGGCTTCCTTGTCCTTGACATATTCGGCGGCAATCAGCGCCTTGAGCGTCTTGAAACTGTCCCACTCCGTAAATTGCGGCTGATAGAGGATCAGGGTCGCACCGCCATCGGTTTCAAAAGACCGCGGCCATCCCGTCGTCTGCTCCGATTCAGACAGTTGAAGATACTGACCGCTGATAAAACCGTTTTGGCCATCGAAACTCACGGAGCACCAGGCACCGGTGTCGTCGCAGTTCTCCAGCTCAACCTGGGATCCGTTCGGCACGGTCCCGAGCGATCCAAAGCCGGTTCCAGGTCCCTGCCGGAAATTCACATTTGCCGTCGTCACCGCGGGTGCGGCGAACGCACCGTTCACGAACACGGTTTGAATGATCAATGCTGAAGACAAAATCACGGAAACAGTCTTGCGCATCAGGCCCTCCCAAAGGCGGAAAATGCATTTGTTTACAATACCGGCTACACCTTCTGACCACATGGCCAGTTTTTGCAACCCAACAACCGGAGCACGAACTTGCGCCGCACTTTTTCAGTGTGCCCAACGTCACAGGCGAAGAAAACGACGCCGCGTTAGTTCTGTCCTCACAGCACCATGACACAGATTTTGTAGAGCTGTAAGGCCCGGAGGTTTTGACAATGTTTCCACTTAGTCGCGCTATGAGAATTTGCTTGAGCTGTGCGGGTTTTGCCCTGATTGCAGCCTTCTTTGTGCCGTCTTCCGCGTCGGCGGAAGTTTTTCACTGCGAAAGCACGCGCACGCCGAACGGCAGCTCAAAATACTGCAATTTCCTGCTTTTCGATTCGAATTTCAGCCGCCATCGTCAGGTTGTTGTTGCCCAGGGAGCCCGGCGAAACATCGCTATAAACGGACGCTACGATGTCTTCTGCGTGCTCGTGCAAGATCACAGCGGCGTGCCCGGCAATATTGCGCTGAGGACGAAACAATGCCGAAAGTCACACACCGGCCGGAATTACCAGGTCGCGATAAAAAAATACAATTTGCGCCGGGGACGCGACGGCTACAGCACAAATGCACCCCAGATCGTCCGACCGGCGGATCGTTGGTAGGATAATGGCCGGTGCGGCTTCAGCCGCACCGGCAACAGGACTGCAAGGTCCCGGTCTCCCGAGAAATCGGCAATCGTCTTTCTGCAGAAAACGCCGGGTCAGCAGGCGACCGAGGAAAGGCCGGGAGAGGACAAGATCACGGCCTGGCCCGAACGTGCGGATTGTTGGGCCGCAAGCCCCATTTCAACAGCGCGCCTGCCATCTTCCAGGCTGACTTCAGGCGTTTCAATTTCGCCACGCACCAGAGCCAGGAAGCGCTCATGCTGATAGTAGGTCGAGCCGTTGTGATCACCAGCGTCCAGGAGTGCCGGATCGACCGGGATATCGAGACTGCGCGGACCTTTCGGACTACGGGGAGACACGACCAGCCGTGCGACTGGAGGGTCTCCAAGATCCTCGGGCCAGAACCGGCCCGGACCGGGAACAAAAGCCTCGATCTTGCCTTCCGGACCTACCGCGACAACCTCTTCCTGATACTTTGCACCTTCCGCGAACATGCACAGATCCAGCAGCGCACGGGATCCGTTGTCGAAATCTACAATCACGAAACCATTGTCGAGTATGTCCGGCTGCTCGCCGTCATAAACTTCATCCTTGTGGTTGGCATCCTGTCCCGCTGACGCCATCACGCGGACAGGTTCCGAATTCATGATCAGCCGCATCAGATCGAAGAAATGGCAGCATTTTTCAACAAAAGTGCCACCTGAATACCGGTTGAACCTGTTCCAGGCACCTACCTTGTCCAGAAACGGGAACCTGTGCTCGCGGATGGTCAGCATCTTGATGCCGCCCGTGACTTCCCCGGTCCTGGCGATCAGAGCCGCAATCGCGGGCATATAGCGATACTCCATCGCCACCCAGATCGGTGCCGGATAAGTCGCCTTGAAGGTCTCCAGTTCGGCCTGCTCCTTGGGATCGGTAAAAAGCGGCTTTTCCACGAGCAAGGGCAAAGGCTTTTTATGACGAATTTCCTGCATTTGCGGAACATGGCAATGGTTCGGGCTGGCAATAAGGATGCAGTCCAAATCATCAACGTCCAGCAATTCGGAGACTGAACCCACGAACTTTGCAGCAGGCGCGATATCCGCTGCCGCTTCAGCCATCTTCGTGTCCGGCTCAAAAATGACCGTGACTTCGGTGTCTGGCAGCAGAGCGATATTGCGCAGATGCTCCTGCCCCATCATTCCACATCCGATCACACCGTATCTTACCTTCGCAGGCATTTATGTCTCCTTTTGCGGCCGGTTTCTTGCGACCAGCCTATTTCAACCGCTGTACGTAGTGCGCCCTGTCCGTGTCGAACCAGGTGCGTGAATATTCGACGGATTCGGGACGGTCCGCCCAACTGAACCTTTCGATGAAACCGGTGAGCGTGCCGGGTTCCAGAGTGAACTCATCCGGCGCCCAGTCAGGCACCTTGTCGATCGTCACGCGATCTTCCGCACGCACGATCCAAAAGCCGAGATGCTTCTGATAGTACCTGTAGAGCGAGTCCGAAAGCAGGTCTCGTTTTACAAACCCCGCATCTCCGTCAAGCCAGATTTCCTCGACCGCAATTATGGTCTCGTTGAGATACCGGAGTCGGCGAATCCGGGTGCCTTCCCCGCTTGTACCGAAGGCCGGCAGATCTTCCGGCTTGCGCGCGCGCACAACGTTCAGGATATCGGCCCGGGGCAACCCGCCACCGGAAAGCAACTCCAGCCGGAACATCGCATAAATGCTCTCCTGCGTGCCGCCTTGCCGTATGTAGTTTCCCGAACCCTGAATGCGCTCGAGTAAGCCCTTTTCCGTAAGATCGGCAAGCGCCTTGCGCAATGTTCCGATCGAGATACCCAACTCATCCGCCATGTCGCGCTCGGGCGGAAGCCGCTCGCCGTCAATCAGGCGTCCCGCCGCAATATCCCTGATCAAAAGCTCACTGATCTGCAGATAAAGCGGAAGTGCATTTGAGGACTGCGACGTGGATTGCATGGTGATCGGCGCTCTGCTTTTTAAAATTGATACACTATTGATTTACATCAATGCGGATGATAAGCAAGAAGAAATCGACGGTAAAGTGAAGCTGTTCGAAATCAAATGAAACCTCGCCCATCGAATGCTCAGTCGCAGATGCTGCGGGTTTGGAAATACTGAATAACTAACAACGGGTTGAGCACATGATCGCTTCGGGAATGGCGCTGGATGCTCAGGGGAGTTTTTTATGACAGTTGTCCCAGTGACATCGCCGGATCTCGACGCAGCAGAAGTATCCTGGTTTGCTGCCTTGTGTTCTGACGACTATCAATTCCTGGGCGTTCCGGAAGGCCAATTGCGCTCTTCCTGGGACCATTGCTCGACGATCGTCAAAACGGCGGAACAAGAGGGATTTCGCAATATCCTGTGCCCATCCTCCTACCAGGTGGGTCAGGACACGTTGTCTTTCGTGGCTGGTTGCGCACCGATCACCGACAAGATCAACCTTCTTGCAGCCGTGCGCTGTGGTGAAATGCAGCCGATCATGCTTGCCCGCACGATCGCAACGCTCGACCACATGCTGAAAGGCCGCCTTACGGTCAATATCATTTCCTCCGATTTTCCAGGCGAGAAAGCCGACAGCGACTATCGTTACCAGCGTTCACGCGAAGTCGTCGAAGTCCTGAAACAAGCCTGGACCAGAGACGAGATCAACTATGAAGGCGAGATCTACAATTTCACGGGCCTGACCACCGACCCGGTGAAACCGTACCAGACCGGTGGCCCACTCCTCTATTTCGGCGGTTATTCGCCCGCCGCTCTGGAGCTGTGCGGCCAGCACTGCGACGTCTACCTGATGTGGCCTGAAAAGATTGAAGAGCTCGAAGGTCGCATGAAGGCTGTCAACACGGTTGCGGAGAAATACGACCGAACGCTCGATTATGGTCTGCGTGTCCACATGATCGTGCGCGACACCGAAAAAGAAGCGCAGGAATATGCCGACTACATCGTCTCGAAACTTGACGACGATCAGGGCACAGCCATCCGGGAGCGCGCACTCGATGCGAAATCGCTCGGCGTGAGCCACCAGGCCAAAAACCGCGATGTTGCCGACGAGTTCGGTTACATCGAACCCAATCTCTGGACTGGCGTCGGCCGGGCCCGCTCCGGTTGCGGGGCTGCTCTTGTCGGCTCGACCGATCAGGTCATGTCCAAGATCGAGGCTTACCAGAAGATGGGCATCAGAGCCTTCATCTTCTCCGGCTATCCGCATCTGGAAGAAGCACGGCACTTCGGCAAGCGCGTGCTGCCGAACCTCAAGACCTGTTCGCTTCCCCACGCCTATGGCCGCGTTCCGGCCGAAACACCTGCAACCCCGCTTGGCAATGGAGTCCGCCGCTAATGCAGCGCGTATCGCTTACAGAATCCCTGGATATTTCCCGCCTCATCTACGGCATGTGGCGGCTCGGTGATGATGCGG
>NZ_KI928936.1:50214-52711 GCF_000521215.1 Labrenzia sp. DG1229
CCCTGGANATTTCCGCCTCATCTACGGCATGTGGCGGCTCGGTGATGATGCGGACACGACCCCGACCTACGTGGAACGGAAAATCCAGCTGTGTCTCGATCAGGGGATCACCACGTTCGATCAGGCGGATATCTATGGCGGGTACACTGCGGAAGCGGTTCTCGGCGGTGCGCTCAAAGCCAATCCGGCCCTGCGCAACAAGATGGAAATCGTCACCAAATGTGACATCGTCGCTCCTGTCGGTCGCCATGAGCAGGCAACGGTGAAGTATTACGACACTTCCCGGCAGCATATCGAGAGGTCGGTCGAAACGTCGCTGAGCGACATGGGGACCGACACCATAGATCTGCTTCTCATTCACAGACCCGACCCCCTCATGGATCACCATGAGACCGGCGCCGTGCTGGATGACCTGGTCAAGAGCGGCAAGGTCCGGAATGTCGGCGTATCGAACTTCCGCCCGTGGGACTGGGACCTGTTGCAGTCGGGAATGTCCAACAGGCTCGTGACCAACCAGATCGAGGTCTCGCTGGCGGAAATCTCGCCGTTCACAAACGGAGACATTGCCTTTCACCAGCGCCTGGGCACGAAACTCATGGCCTGGTCCCCGCTTGGGGGCGGGGCACTGATCTCAGAGACCGGCAAGCTTGGCGCGGTCATGGACGACATAGCCGCCGGCTTCAATGTCGACCGGTCAGCCGTCGCCATCGCGTTCCTGCTTACCCATCCGGCGACCCTTCTGCCGGTTCTGGGAACAAACAATCCTGACCGTATCGCACAGATTTCAGATGCACTGAAAGTCTCGCTTGATCGTGAAACCTGGTACCGGCTCTACGAAGCCGCCCTTGGAAATGAGGTACCCTGATGACCATGCAAAATGCCAATCATCCTGTTACCTTCGCACCGCACACGGACAACACCCGTTTGCTGCGCGACGCGTTCGGCCGATTTGCAACCGGCGTGACTGTCGTCACCACCGGATCTGATGACGGCCCGGTCGGCATCACAGCGAACAGCTTTTCATCCGTATCGCTCGATCCGCCACTGGTATTGTGGATGCCGGACAAGGGATCGCGCCGTTTCCGCTACTTCGAGACCGCCGAAAACTACGCTATCCATGTGCTTCATCATCACCAGGCTGAAGTGTGCAACGGCTTTGTGCGCAATGCGAATGCCTTCGACCAGTTGCCGCACAGGATTGATGAAAACGGCGTGCCTTTGCTCGAGCACTGCCTCGCACGCTTCGAATGCAAGCGGTTTGCCGCTTACGAAGGCGGCGATCACCTGATTGTTCTGGGACAGGTCATGCAGGCAGAAATGCGTCATGGGGAGGCGCTGACCTTTTTCGCAGGCAAACTTGGACAAATCGCTCCGAAATGAGAGCAAACGGCAGGACGGGAACCGCCCTGCCGACAAGGAAGTAATTAGGGAGGAGCCCGAATGGGGGCATTGCTGGCGGTCCTTGCACCGCTCGCCTACGTCAATTCGCAGTTATTGCGGATCGGCAGAGCGATAGGCATCGTAGCCGTGGCCTTGATGGTCGTTGCGATCCTGATTCAGGTCGTTTTCCGCTATGTATTCAACAACGCGTTGCCCTGGCCGGACGAAGCAGCGCGCTTTTGCATGTTGTGGATGACAGGCCTTATGGCACCAACAGCGTTCCGCCGCGGCGGCTTCGTTGCCATCGACATGCTTGGCCACGCCCTTCCGCAGGCTCTGGGCAAGCTGCTTTCCCTGCTCTTGCTCATCGTTTCGCTCCTGGTCCTTGCGATCGCGGTACAGATCGGCTTTGCCGAAGTCACCGGCTTTGGCGGCAAGTTTGCGACAGCGTCACTCTACGTTCCGGGAAATTTCACACTGACCGAATGGATCCGTGTGCCCAGAAGCTGGATGATGATGTCGTTGCTCGTCGGGGTCGTACTTTTGACGCTCGTCAATATCGAACTCATCTTGCGCAATCTCATTTCTCTTATTGGCGGCAATGACCGACTGCCGGCCATACCCGATGCTGACATGGCGGGAGCGGACTGATGCTCATATGGTTTCTTCCTGTTTTTCTCCTGTTCCTGATGATCGGACTACCGGTCTTTTTCGGCTTGCTGGCTGCTCCCGGCATCCTGCTTTGGCTGAATGGCCAGGAACGCGACATCACGCTGCTCTACCGTAACGTCTACAACGGCATGGACAGTTTTCCTCTCATGGCGATTCCGTTCTTCATGCTCGCAGGCGAATTGATGAACAAGGGCGGGATCACGACCCGTCTGGTAGAATTCAGCCAGGCACTCATGGGCCACCTGCGCGGTGGCCTTGCACATGTGAATATCCTGTCGTCGATGCTGTTCGCCGGTCTTTCCGGTTCGGCAGTCGCCGACACGTCCGCACTTGGCTCCATGCTTATTCCAGCGATGGAAAAACAGGGGTACACGCGCCGGTTCGCAGCAGCGGTAACAGCAGCGTCGTCTGTTATCGGTCCTATCATCCCTCCGTCCGGCATAAT
>NZ_KI928936.1:53208-115840 GCF_000521215.1 Labrenzia sp. DG1229
TACGCGGCATTTCGCCAAGGCACAAGCATGTTGTTCAGGAAATATGAATCGCCGTTTATGCCTTGTCCGGTTGCTGGAGACAAATTGGTTAGTTTCGAGGTTCTGTCGAAGTTTTGGTCTTCAATGGCGCGCCCGTCTTTATCGAGCGTGTTGCCATGTATGAAATTGAAGCCGAAGAATTGAGCGGACGAGCGCTGGAACGTCCAGTATCCGGAACAGGCCCACCAGTAATTGTGCCACCACAGACCGTTGTGACCACCCTGGTAGATATTGCCCTTGTTTGCGTGGGCGGCTTGACCGCAGTCTATAAACTGGTTGCGAACGACCATGAAGTTTTCAAGGCCGAACAACCGAACGGGCGATTGGTCGGATCTTAGGACTATGTTTCTGTCGATGACACAGCCAAGCGCCGCCCCCTCATACTTGTTCCAAAACGGACCCTGAACCTGGATGCCGAACTGATTGATTGCATCGGAAACCGTCGAATTGGACAGTCTGAAGTTGTTGACATTGCGAACCCAGATCGGCGCGTAGCTTGATCCATCCCGATACGTGTCCCTGATCCAGCAATTATCCAGCGTGACATCGGTTGCATATGGTGCACTCACAACATGACCGAATGTCATTGCGTAACGGCCATCCGTGCGGGGCCCTGCGGCGCTGGATCTTTCACAAATGATCGACCGAAACGCCAAGTGGCTTTGCCCGCGGCCGTCCACGCAGATGGATCGGCGGGAGTACTCGATTTTGTTGTCAACACTCAAAGGGTCATTGGGCCAGAAGTAAAGATCGACGGTCGCACCATTGTCGACGAAACCCCATTCACCTTTCCGCATCTGTGGCAAAAGGTTCACAAGGATGAATTTGTCCTTGTTCGCGTTGGTCTCGGCCGTCCACGACTGATCGCTGAGGTAGATGGTATCATTGGCCGCGTCAAACGACGCCACGGTTGTCCGCGCATCACGGTTCGGGAAACGATGGAAAAGAATGTCGCAGTTTTCGATCTGTGCTGGTGTGAAGCGGTCAGTAAAGCCCGGAAGCCGGGAGCCCAGAATTAGGTCCGGATCGCCGCCGTCGGTCACCGTTTGGTCGGCGTCGAGCCAGTCCTTTGTGGCCCTTTCTGTATGCCGATATTGTGGATTCGGCTGGCGGCCCATACACGGAATTAAACGCTTGTCTCCTTCAAACAGGAATGCAGCGCGAGGGTCGCCGGAAGCTATGTCCTCCTTTGCGAATCCCGGTACTTTGTAGATCGACGCATAGTTTTTGCCCAGAACAGGCTCATCGGCGACTGTGCAGGCAACTGCGCCGGTCAGCGGCTCGGCTGCCGTAATGACTGGCTTTTCAGTTCCATATCCCTCGAGAACGATCGTGTTGCCTGCAGTCCCGGAGGGGGCGGCAATGCGTTCACGGTATTTAATGCCACCTGCATTGCGAACCTTGATGACATGACCGGGTTTTGCAATGGCCAGGGCCGCTGAAACAGTTGCCATGGCGTCGCTGACGCTCGCCCCTGAATTTGTATCCGAACCGTTGACGTTGTCGACAAACAGGTCTCCATCCGTACCTTCATCCTTGTCCGCCTGGAAACCGGTGTTGCTCGCATATGGCTCCGCAGCAGGAGGCGAGGATAGGGCAGTGCTGCTGAACAGCGCAGCAATGCTCAGTGTGGCACCGAGGAATGTTCGCCGGGTAACCGGCGGATTGAATTGCTGGCAATTACTCATGCTACCACGATCACGTTGGCCTCTAAGTTTGTCGCAAGGTTATAATCAGTCATGTATGCATTGAATTCGAATTAGCTACAGGCAATGCCACATATTTGCTCCGGCAAAACAGCCGACCGAGCAGAAATGGTTACAGCGACAAAGAAGAGAATATACATAACATCGTTTGACGCCGCTACCGCTGGGTCCGATCCGCAATACTGATGGACCAGCTTGAGCCAATGCAGTGTTCTTGTCGTTCCGGTCCTCATTGTCCAAAACAAAACGAACAGCAGATTTGCAGGTTTCGGCGAAGCATTGAGCAGTTTTTAAGGTGATGTGGCATTCCACTCAGCCATGAATCAACTGGCTGGGCTGCTGCGGTTTGAACACTGAGTGGTCTATCCAAAGCGACCTGATGAACCTGTTCATTGGAAATTTGTTCCGAACCAAAATCGGGACGGTGCCGGACGCACTGAGTCTGCGTATGAAAGCCGATCTAGATGGAGGAAAGAAAACAGTACCGATGTGTATTAAACCTGTGAAAAATCACCCTGCTGGAAATATTATCGAATAAATTTCTTCTGTAATTACACAAAGTTACATTAGATAGTAAAACTAGTTAAAATTTTCCTCAATAACTCATCTGAGATTAAACAGCATATCAACAGCGGCTTGGTAATTTCCTCGCAACTTCGCAATCACGAGGAATTTTATATGTCTGGACTTGTGCTTAACGACTCTTCGGGTACGCCTGCCACGATAACAGTTTCGTCAGCCAGCGAGTTAATGGAAGCCGTCGCAAAGGCGACAGGTGGAGAGACAATTCTCCTCGAGCCTGGAGATTATGGCGACGTTCTGTTTCATAACATTAGTCCAGACGCAAACATAACTATCAAATCTCAGGATTCATCCGATCAAGCCGTCTTTTCGTCGGTTAAGATTGCATCTTCATCGAATATTACGTTCGACGATGTATTTGTTGATTTTGTCCCGGATAGCGAAACGTCCTATCTGACGAAGGCAGTCGACGTAAAATACTCATCAGACATTACATTCCAAAATTCCACTATCGAGGGTGGGCCGGCTGTCAACGGTATTGACCCGGATTCCCCGATTGGAACCGAAAATCCGTCAGGTAGTGTCCTGGGGCTTCCCGCCGGTCGTGCCGCTGCAATTGTGGATTCGAGCAACGTTGTCTTCGACAACATGGAGATTTCACAGTTTCACAAAGGCATTTTGCTCTCGAATGTCGCTGGTTTTGAGCTTTTGGAAACGGAAATCCATAGCTTGAGGACGACACCCATACACGGTGCTGAAGTTTCAAACGTGTTGCTGGAAGGCAATCACTTCCATAGCTCGACACCATGGAATTTGGGTGGCGCTGGCGACCACGGAGATCACGTTCATTTCTGGATTGACGGGGATCAGACGTTTGATAGCGAAAACATCATCATCAGGGACAACTATTTTGAGCAGGGCGACGGTGCTGCCCTCTTGGGAATTTATCTCGACAATAACGGAAATACCGAAGGTAATCAGTTCTCGAACGTTCTTATTGAAAACAATGTAATATTCAATGGGGACAGGCAGGGTATTCGAATGGAAGGCGTCGAAGACCTCTCCATTTTGAACAACACTTTGTTGCAAAGTTCAGGAGATGAGCAAGACGGTCCGACTATAATTCTTCGTTTTGGAACCGAAAACGCGGTTATCGAAGGTAATATACTGTCGCACGAAATAGCATCCGACAACGAGAATCAAAAAATCGGCGACAACGTCTATGTCCAGATGCATGACAGTTCGCAACCCAATTATGTCGGCAAACTTTTCGTGAACGCGCTTGACCCGCAGGCCCTCATTTCAGAACTGAAGGCCATTCCTGGCTCGATAGTCGAGGGGTATGGTGCGGAACTGACTGCGTTCGACACATCGCCAGAAGATGTTGCCGGTTTCATTTCAACTGAAGGTCATAGCGGCCGTGATGCATTGCTTGTCTCCTTTGACGCCAAAAATATCTTTACCGATGCTGGCCTGGTTGATCAGGACACGCTTGAAGTTGTCTGGACTTTCTCGGACGGAACAACAAAATCGGGCGTGCAGGTTGATCACCGCTTTGCGGAAGGTGGAGTGCAAGAGGTCAGTGTTTCTGTCAAGCTCGCCGACGGGCGTACACTGGAAGTACAGAAAACCATCGAGGTCGAGTCCCCCAACTTGTTTGATCTTGATCTCAGCGATGGCGTGAAAGACAGCAGTGATCTTGCCAATTTGGCAACGGCTGGATCAAAAGTTGACGTTGTTGACGTAGACGATCGCTCGGCAATCCGACTTAATGAAGATACCGTGCGGGTTGAGGCGTCTTCGGACTACTACAACAACGATAGTTACACGCTCTCTTTCGACTTCAAGAAAGACGACGCGGACGCAAGCGGCAGGGTGATTGATTTTCCGGGAAGCTTTGCAGTCTTTATTGGTGAAACCGACATTCCGATCGCCGTTACGACGGATCAGGGAACTCAATGGCTGAGAGCTCCGGTTCCGCAGATCCAGGACAACGGCTGGCATTCCGTATCTCTGACATTCTCCAGCGAAAAGGGCACTTTGACCCTCTTCGTAGATGGCGAGGTGGTTCAGGAAGTCTCAGGCCTTAAGGGCGCGATGCAGAGCGGCATGGCTCCGCAGGACTTGTACCTTGGTGATCGCTTCAACAAGGATCACTTCGAAGGTGCGTTGTCTGACGTTTCTTTCCTTGCCTATGATTTGAGCCAGGAGGAAATCGTCCACCGGATTGAAAATCGCGATGAAGATCCGGGGAACCCTGGCGACACGGGCGATACCGGCGACACGGGAGATACCGGTGACACGGGCGACACGGGTGATACCGGCGACACGGGCGATACCGGTGACACGGGTGATACCGGCGACACAGGTGATACCGGCGACACGGGCGATACCGGTGACACGGGTGATACAGGCGATACCGGCGGGAAATTCGATGTTGTTGGCGATGACGGAAACAACAAAATCCGCCGGGGCAATGACGACGATGCATTCGATGGCGGCGGCGGTGATGATGTTCTTGTGGGATATGGCGGCAACGATGTTCTCGTTGGAGGCGAGGGCGCTGATACCCTGATCGGCGGCAATGGCAACGATGTGCTGGTCGCAGACCTGGACGATATTCGCATCGATGGTGGAAAAGGCCACGATATTCTGCAGTTCCAGAACTCAGAAGACGTACTGGATTTTTCAGGGTTTGACGGCTATCACAGAAATATCGAAGAAATCGATATCAAGAACGATCATGCTGACACCTTGAAAGTGCACCACCTCAACGAGAATGGCTCTGAGACCGGATATCTGCAGATCAGTGCAGACTCGAACGATACGGTCATCTTCGATGACGCCGATTCTTTCAGCACAGCGAGTTTCATCGGCACGGTTGAAATTGATGATGAAATTTTCAACGCCATCGAAACAACTCGTTATCGGGATGAGAAGCTGTTCCTTGTAAGCGCTGAAGCCACGATACTAACCGACGATGGAACAGTTCTGGCCACCGGTGAAGTGCCGGGCGCAGCAGAATTTCAGCTCGGTGATCTAATCTTCTAGGTTTGAGCGTTCAGCGGATTGGACATTTGTGAGGGTTGGGTTTTTGCACAAGCAATCACTCACCTGACACCGGCACCACATCCAAATGAGACGAGTGCCCTGTTAATCAATACGTGCAAAGGCGCACACTGAGACTTCACCCGCTGCGCGGAGCTAACACCTCTCGCAGCGGGTTGAGCGACTCTGGAGACCAGGTTGTTGTCCTCCACAGAGGTGCTCTGCCGGTTTGTTCGGAGAAACGGATGCGCGTGATGGTTTTTTCTTGAGGTTGTTCAGCAATGTGATTTCAAGCTGTTCGTAGTATTGAAATCAATGCCGTCGCGCTTGTACCAGTCATATTCGACACCAGTTTTACGCCTCTGAGCAGCGGTTATTTGTGTCTTGGCCAGCACGAGTATCTTCTGGTTTTCACATGAATGTACTGGCTCACCAGTTTGTCTATCTGACCACAAATGGATCACGGCGCGTCAAGAGATGCTGGTTGGCATGTGTAGGTCCGGCACAACAAACCATCATCTCAATGGACCCACAGTCGATGATGGACTAACAATCACCATGAATCACCTGAGCGGTGCTGACCAATGCTGATGAAATATGTGATATTGAAGATTTTTCCGAAGTATCCGGATTTTGAACAACATGCAAAAAAACAAGTTTCTTATTGTCAATTTTCATGGAATTGGTTCGCCGATGCGGCCCCTTGAAGACGGGGAGGCGCGCTATTGGATCAGCGAGGAGCAGTATCACCGGTTTCTTGATCTGATCGCCCCGGCCAAGGACAAGGTCCTTGTTACATTCGACGACGGCAACCTGTCTGATCTGGAGATTGGCGCAAAGGGGCTGGAGGCAAGAGAATTGACGGCAACATTCTTCCCCCTGGCCGGTCGTCTGGACGAGAAAGGCTCTCTGGGCAGCGTGCATCTGCGTGAGCTACTGGGTCTCGGACACAAGATCGGATCTCATGGGTATGACCACGTGAGTTGGAAGCATCTCGACGACGCCAGCGCGCGCAGGGAACTTGTAGACGCCAAGGCGCGTTTGGAAGACTGCACAGGCCAAAAGATCACCGAAGCTGCCATTCCGTTCGGACAGTACGGAAGATCCACTCTCGAACGACTGAAATCCAACGGATATGAGCGTGTCTTTTCAAGTGACGGGGGCGGGTATTCAGGAACGCCATACCCAATACCGCGCTGGTCGGTACGCGCTGATACATCACAAGAAGCGGTGGCACTTTTTCTGTCGGGCCGGGAAAGCATCGTCAGGAGATTGCGCCGCTCACTCGCCAAAGCCAAGAAACAGATCCTTTGAAGATGAAACCAGTGCAAAACGCAAAGACTGTCCTCATTGGCTTCGCGGATGCCCTGGCTGCGCCCGAAGTGTTTTTCAGCTTGTATCACAAGGGATACAAGGTGCGAGTGTTTCAGCGTCAGGATACTGTTGCCCCCTTGTCGAAATTTCTTCCGGTGGGTGAACCCTTCCTGATACACGCACCCGAGCAAAGCGCCGATCTGGCGACACGGGATCTGGCAAACCTGCTTCGCAACAACCCGGACATCGATGCGATGCTTGCGCTGGACGATACGAGTTTGTGGCTCGCAAACGAGGCATTGAACAGTCTTGGCGACGCGGAACGCAAGCCCGTTTTGGCGAACGCTGTCGGAGTACAAAAGGACATTGCCCTCGACAAGGCTCGACAGATCGAAGCTGCAGAGGCCGCGGGTCTGGCAGTTCCGCCTACAATCGTTGCAAGTTCGCGGGACGAAATTTTCAAGACATCAAAATTCCCGGCGATCGTGAAACCTGCTCGCGCAGTATCGCTGGACCATGCCGGTCGGATAAGGAAGGGAGATGCCTACTACCTCTTCGACCAGACAGACCTTGAAACACTTCCCGACGATCAGGCATTTTCCTTTCCGGTACTCGTTCAACCACTTATTCATGGAACGGGTGAGGGCGTTTTCGGATTTGCGGGAAAGGATGGGGTCGCACAGGTTTTCGGACATCGCCGGATCAGGATGATGAACCCGCACGGGTCAGGCGCAAGTGCTTGCTGCGCGACAAGACCCGCGGATGACCTGATTGACAAGGTGAAGACCTTTATCACGTCCATTGGTTGGCAGGGCCCATTCATGGTCGAGTTGTTGACCGATGAGGAAGGCAATAGCTGGTTTATCGAACTGAATGGCCGGTTGTGGGGATCCACGGCCCTTACGCGTCGCAATGGTTACGACTATCCAGGCTGGGCCGTTGAACAGGCATTTGATCCGGGCTTTCATCCCGACGCATCGCCCGGTTTCCCCGACGACCGACGGGTTCGTCATCTGGGGCGGGAAATTCTGCACCTTCTCTTCGTGATCAAGGGACCAAGAAGCAAGTTTCATGCGGAGAGGTGGCCGAACTTCTTTCGTTCCGCCTGCGGCGTTTTCTCACTTCATTCACCATCGGGCTTCTATAACTATGACCGCGCTTTTCCGCTCTTCTTTCTGCGGGAAGCGGCTTTCACCGTTGTGAAGGGGATCAGGGGACGCAACAGATGAACCGGACGCTCAATGTCGTTCTGCATGCGCATTCCCTCTGGTCCTATGATGGTCATTGGACGCTTGCGGAGATTGCGGATTTCTTCGGTGCCCGTGGTGTTGACGTTGTCATGATGAGCGAACACGACACGGGATTCGAACCTGCGAGTTTTGATGACTACAGGGCCGAATGCGCCAGCGCATCAACCGGGAAATGTACATTGGTTCCGGGAATTGAATATTCTTCTCCCGACAATGACATTCACATACTGACCTGGGGGCTCGATCATTTTCTGAGTGAACACCAGCCGGTTCTCGAAACCTTGCAAAAGGTCAAATCCGCAGGTGGCGTCGCGATATTCGCCCATCCGGTCAGGCGTCAGGCCTATCTGAAGTTCGAAGAGGCATTCGTTCCCTATCTGGACGGCATCGAAGTCTGGAACCGCAAGTCTGATGGTGTGGCACCTGGCAAGGAAGCAAAGTCCCTGATTGCCAAGTCCGGGCTGTCCGCCACCGTCGGTGTCGACTTTCATCATATTCGCCACTATTGGCCGTTGACACATCGCACCAATGTCTCGGGCGACGACCTGGAGCAGGAACTTGTCAGGGCCATCCGGGAAAGGAGGCTGCAGCCGATGTTGATGGGCCGCAGTATCCTCAACGCGCAGGACGAGATTTCAACACCGTTATCAGAAGCGCTGGAGAAGCTGAGACGGGGCCTGAAACGCTTAAGACCGGGTTCTGGGAGCAAAAACAACAAGAAAGCCGGCAAGAGGTAGTTCCTGAAGATGGCCAAAGTGATTGTGCATGTCTCGGGAGATTACCCCGATAGTTGTCTGCCGGGAAAAACAAGGGCAGTCAGCAGTCTTGTTGAAGCTGTTCACGAAGCATTCGACCAGCACGTCTACTCGATCAATCGGGCGTCTCCATCCGCCACCTAAGCACTCACGACACTTATTGGAAATCCGGCAAAGCCCGCGTTCGGTATCGGCTTTGAACGCGAGAAGGATGGCGTAACAGCAATTCGCTATGAGGGATTGCCAGGTGGTCTTTACATGCAGGCCTCACTCTTGCGGCTGGCGGACAGGATCGCCGATGATCTGGTCAGAAAAGGCATAAAGCCCGACCTGATACACGGCCACAAGTTGTCCATTGAGGGATTGATCGCTGAAAAACTCAGCGAATATTTCGGGTGCCCTTACGCGCTTTCGATCCAGGTAAACACGGACCGAAAGATCTTGAAATTTCGCCCCGATCTTCTGGCCAGCTATCGCCGGATCTACCACGGTGCAGAGCTGGTGTTTCCCTTTTCCGTAATGGGCCAGCGCGTTTGTGACAATGCACTCGGGGCGCGCACAAAACCGACCATTCTCCTGCCGTGTACCTCCCCCGAAGACCGGATAATTGCACCGCGTGTTGTCGATCCCGTCCTGGCGTCCGTTTTTCATCTCAAGGATCATCGCAACAAGAATGTCGCCGCGCTGGTAAGGGCAAGTGCTGAGATTCAAAAGCGGCATCCCGCCTATGCATTTCATCTCTATGGGGGCGGGTCCGTCGAACAGGAAACAGCGATCGACAAGTTGATTGCTGCAAGTCAGGCGACTTCATTTGTGCGCAAAGGCCCAATCCCGCACGAAAATGTCCAGTCAATGCTCAACGGTGCCTGCGGTTTTGCGATGGTTTCAAAACGCGAAACTTTTGGCATGGTCTTTCTTGAGGCGCTGCTTGGGGGATGCCCGGTTGTGTTTCCAAAGGATTGGGCAATCGATGGGTTTTTCGACGAAGCCTCATTTGCTCTCGGCGTGTCGGCGAATGACGGATCGGGCATCGAAGCCGCGATGGAAAGACTGGTTGTCGAGCAGGTTGCCTTGAAAAAGGAACTGGCAACTTGGCAGGAATCCGGCAAGTTATCGCAGTTTCAGCGGGAAAATGTCATCGCGACCTACAAAGCCTCGGTTCGCGCTGCTCTCGACAAGCCAAAGTGTAGCTTGTGGGCATAACTGCGTCGAAATGACGGCGCAGTCATTGACCATTCACTGAGACACGCTGACCGATTCAGTGATCTTCGCGGCTTCCTTTGGCTGCAAAAGTGTACGGTATGCATCCAGAAGGGAGTGTTTCTCCAGATCCCAGTGGAATTCTCTTTGTGCACGTTGCGAAGCATAGGTCGCCATCGTGTTACGCCGCTCAGGGTCGGCCAGGAGGTCAATCATACCTTGCGCCAGACTTTCCGGCGTCTTTTCAGGGACGACATGAGCGGCTTCCCCTGCGTCGATCTTGGCCTGCTCAAGCTCGAATTGCACGAACGGCATTCCAAGCGCCATGTACTCGAACACCTTGTTCATGGAGAGCTTGTCGTTGCAGACATTTGGCGGGTCGGGGATGACGCCGATATCGCAGGCGGACAATTTTTCAAGGAGCGGCGCTCCTGAGAGGTAACCGGTGAATTCAACATGGTCGAGCAAATTGAGTTCGGCAGCAAGTACACGCAATCGCTCATAATCGGGTCCGTCGCCGATAATGACACAGCCGATATCGTCTCTACCTTGACCGTTGACGATATGATCCATCGCCCGCACTAGGTACTCAACACCGTCCTGTTCGGCCATTATGCCGACATAACCCGCCAGATAGCGTCGGCCTCTTTTCGCACTCTCGTCCGGAGTGGCTCTCTTGAAACGTTCGATATCAGGGAAACTTCTGACGACCCAGACCTTGTCTGGCGGCATCTTGCCCGTATCGATAGCTCTTCCCTTCAGGGTTTCGTTCGTTGCAAGACTCCCGTCTGCAAGCTTGAAAGTGCAGCGTTCGAAAATTGTCAGCAGCTTGTGAAAGAAACCCTTTTTGCCGAATTTGACTTCATAGAGTTCAGGATTGATATCGTGCTGGTCGAAAATGAATTTTTTCCCGAAAAACAATTTGTAGAAGAGCGCAACCAGAAAAATCAGATCCGGGGGATTGAAAGCATGAATGGCATCGAAACCATGTCTCCTCAGAACCCGGAGAGACAGCCGCATTTCATGGAAAAGCGCAGCTGAATATTCAACGAGGTAACCGGCTGCTCCTGATGCTTCCAGCGGCAGGTTGTGCCTGTAGATGTGAATGCCGTCCAGAGTTTCCTCTAGGAGAGTATGCTTTTTTCCGGTGGGGCAAATGACGGAGACTTCATATCCTGCTTGCCGAAGTGCTGTGGCCTCCTGCCATACCCGACGGTCAAACGGGACAGGTAGATTTTCAACGATAATCAATACTTTTCCCAGAACAGGCATTGGCTTGTTGTACGTTTCTACCAACTATCCAACTCCTCGGTACGCAAATCAAAAATCAAATCAAGCAAGGTATATGGCGAACCTGTTTGCAAGGTCAAACAGAGTCTGGCCAAATTCAATATCGATCCGAAATTAAGCTTAATTCGTCAATTGTTTTATTCAAATTCTAATGATGCTCGCATTCTCACCAATAATTTAGTTACAAATAGGGCCGGAATGTAGGTATGTAGAATTCAAAGATCAGATTTGAATTTCTGGGTTACCGAATTTAACGATTTTGGACGGAACATTTTATGACTGTCGACTTTCGAAACGATGAACACGGCGCGTCTACCGACTATGGCTCGCTTGCGACACGCGCAATACCGTGGATTTTGGTTGCCTCACTCGGGGCGGCCGCATTTTACTGGGATGGATTGATTTCCCTGGGATACGCATGGGCGCGGCCGGAATACAGTTACGGCCCGCTTGTTCCGCTCATCACTCTTTATATGACGCTTCTTGAAATCAACCGTCATCCGGTCAAAGCCGATCACGGCAGTCGGATTGTTGGGTTCATTGTTCTCGCTGCCGCTCTCCTGATCGGCCTGGTTGGGAACCTCGTCGAGATTCCCGACATCATCACCTACGGCTTTATTCTCTATATTGGCGCGCTGATCTTGCTGCTGGCTGGCACCAGGGAAGGATTCAGGTTCTGGCCCGGCTGGCTGCACCTGATCTTCATGCTGCCTTTGCCTGCCTTCATATATCTGCAGGTTTCTACACACCTTCAAGCTGTTTCCGCCGAACTTGGTGTTGCGGTCATTCAGCTTATGAACATTCCCGTTTTGCTCGATGGCACGGTAATCGATCTTGGCGAATACAAACTGCTCGTTGCTGAAGCGTGCAGCGGCCTTCGGTACCTGTTCCCGTTGTTCAGCTTTGGCTGGCTGATGGCTGTGCTTTACAACGGTCCGAACTGGCACAGGGTCGTGATCTTCCTGGCAACAATTCCAGTCACAATCTTGATGAACAGTTTCCGGGTTGGCATGATCGGCGTGCTGGTCAACTACTACGGAATCGAACAGGCCGAAGGTTTCCTGCACTACTTTGAAGGCTGGGTAATCTTTATCTCCTGTACTGCCATTCTCTACATTCTGGCCTGGATCCTGTCGCGCTTCTTCTCATTCGGAAGGGAGCGCCCAGCCTACATCATCGGCATGGACTATCAGGGTATGATGGGGCCTCTCAAGAAGCTCCCGTCACTCAAGGCCGGCCGTCCCTTCATCTCCGCGGCGGTTATTGCCTTGCTTGCGGGCATCGCCTGGCAGATGACCCCTACGCAAGAGCCTGCATCCATCAACCGGCTGCCGCTTGGCATATTCCCGATGAATGTCGAGAACTGGCAGGGACGGGCAACGATCCTCGACAGAGACATCGAACGGGTTCTGGGCGCTGACGAATATCTCCTGGCGGATTTCAGTGACGGAGACCAGGACATCAACCTGCTGATGACGTTCTACAAGTCCCAGACAAAGGGCTCTGGCATTCACTCTCCTGAAATTTGCCTGCCAGGTGGCGGCTGGGAGGTTTCTCAATGGCAGCAAAGAACAATTACAGTTGGCAGCGATGGCGAACAGCATAGTTTTCCGGTGAACCGTGCAATAATCCAGCAGGGACTTGAACGCCAGTTGGTGTATTTCTGGTTCGAACAGCGTGGTCGCCGGATCACGAATGATTTTGAAGCGAAATTCGCTTCGATGTGGGATACGTTTGCTGATGGTCGATCTGATGGTGGTCTTGTGCGTGTTGTCACGCCTCTCGGACGCACGGAAGATGTTGCGCTCGCCGACGACCGGTTGCAGAATTTCCTGAGCGGTGTGGTTCCGCAATTGCCGAGCTATTTCCCGGCAATTGAAAACTGAGAACAGCGCTGAGCGCACAACATAGCGGTCCTTCGCTTTTTCCGAGCGGAGGCTTCATTTGGAATTAGTCAGTTGAAGTGCACCCGGCAGGACATTCGCAGTCCGGCCGGGTGTTTTTGTGCCTTGAGTGCTCTTTGGCCTGGGTGAAAACCCAATGAGCGAAATCGCAGCAACTGAATTCCATGAACTGCTTTCCTTTTTTGATGAACGCCGGCGAAAAACAGATAAACATCTCATTCTGATTTTTTGCTGGGCGCGCGCATGCCCTTCTGACCAGGACCCTAAGATGGATACGGAAAACAGGAATAGCGTCAAACTGCTGGAAATGCTTGAGAGCAAGCAGGCCAGGATCGCTGTAATCGGTCTGGGTTATGTTGGCTTGCCGCTTGCTGTAACCGTCGCGTTGCGTGGGTTTCCCGTCACGGGTTTTGACATCGACGCCGACAAGACCAGCCGATTGAACGAAAACAGGAGCTACATCAACGCGGTGACAGACGAGATGCTCAATGAGGCCTCTCGGATCGGATCTGTGAACTGGACGACGGATTTTTCAGGGTTGGCGAATTGCGACGTCATTGTCATTTGTGTCCCGACACCGCTCACGCGCCATCGCGAACCAGATCTGTCCTACGTTGAAGATACGGCAAGGGTCATTGCACAGAACATGCAGGAAGGGACGCTGGTCATTCTTGAGTCCACGACTTTCCCAGGGACGACAAAGGAAGTTCTTACACCCATTTTGGCCTCAAGCGGCCTTTGCCCCGAAAAAGAGTTCTGGGTTGCCTTCAGTCCTGAACGAGAGGATCCGGGCAACAAGGATTATCGCACGCATTCCATTCCGAAGATCGTTGGTGGCGATTCTGAAATCTCAAGGAAATTGGCCGTCTCTTTTTACGGCAAGGTCGTGGACGAGGTTGTGCCCGTTTCGACGACCGGCACCGCCGAAGCTGTAAAGATTACGGAAAACATTTTTCGAGCGGTCAACATTGCGCTCGTGAACGAACTGAAGGTGATCTACGACGCGATGGGAATAGACGTCTGGGAAGTGATCGACGGGGCCTCAACCAAACCCTTCGGCTTCATGCCTTTCTACCCAGGGCCGGGTTTGGGTGGGCATTGTATCCCCATCGACCCGTTTTACCTGACCTGGAAAGCCCGCGAATTCGGTCACACCACCCGGTTTATTGAGCTCGCCGGCGAGATCAACGTCAACATGCCTCAGTTTGTCATTTCGAAACTGCGCGAGGTCCTGGATCTTGAGTGCGGGAAGGGGCTCTCGACCTCGCGGGTTTTGCTGGTTGGAATAAGCTACAAGAAGAATGTGCCGGACATGCGGGAAAGCCCGTCAGTCACGTTGATGGACATGATGCTGAAAAGCGGGGCTGATGTTGATTTTCTTGATCCTCATATCGACAGGATCCCGGCCATGAGAGAGTTTGCTCATCTTTTTGGACGTGAATCCGTCAGCTCTGAGGAAGTCCGGGACACGGACTACGACGCCATTCTGATTTCAACGGATCATGATGCGATTGACTATGAAGCGCTGATCCGCCTGAACGTTCCGATCGTTGATACACGAAACGCCATTGCCCGGCGTGGTCTGCCGACTGAGATGGTCTCAAAAGCCTGAGGCCGTGGTTCCGTTTCCGATCGCGAAGAAATCCCGGACCGACACCAGACCAGCTACTGACAGCGCTGACAACGCAAAAACGCGAGCCCGGGGCCCGCGTTAGTTTGACAATTCAATCAGATCCTCTGCTATGTGCTCGGGAAGCCTGCGTTGGCCTCCAGACAGTTCGCAGCGCATCACTGCGGCAATGCAAGATCCGGCTGTACGGCAAAAACACCAAAGCGTCGTTTATCATCAAGCACTCTTTTGACGATGTCGGGTGTTATTTCCTCTGCTTCAGTGGCAAAGCCATAAAGCAAGGCTGTATCGCACAGCGTATTGATCAGTCGCGGAGTGCCTTGTGTCGCGTAATATATCAGATCACAGGCTCCTGGAGTGAACAGGGCTCGCTTTGCGCCGGCGACTTTCAGCCTGTGCGCGATATATCCGGCAACTTCCTGCTGTTCGAGGAAGGACAGATGGAAGTCGGACGTTACCCGTTGAACGAATTGCCTCAAGCTCGGCGCCGCGAGCAGTGTTTTCAGCTCCGGTTGTCCGCTCAACACGATCTGAAGCAGTTCCCGGTCATGCGTGTTGATGTTGGAAAGCATACGCAATTCTTCGAGCGTTTCAGAACCCAGGTTCTGTGCTTCATCGACTATAAGAACCGTGCGGCGGCCTGCCTCATATTGCTCGATGAGAAAATCACGAAATTGCTTGTACAGCTTGACGTGTGAGTCGCTATCAAAGTCCTGATCAAACGCCATCAGGATCCACTGAAGCAATTCCCCGCTACCACCCGTATTGTCGAGCAACCCAACCTGGATATCTCCCGGGAGCTTGCTGAGCAGGTGTTGAATGAGTGTTGTTTTTCCGGCACCGACTTCACCGGTCACGACAGTGAAACCGGCGTGGTTGACTATTCCATATTCCAACATGGCGAACGCCATGCTGTGCGGTCCCGCCCAATATATAAATCGGGGGTCGGGTACCAGTGCAAAAGGCTTCATCAAGAGACCGTAATACGGCTCGTACATCATCGACCCCGAGGTGCGCGATTGTTCAAATTTTGGTTCTTGTTGCATCAGCTAAAGCCAATAAAATCGCAATGCTTCGACTGTTCTAATTTGATTGCAATTTTACCGTTTCATTTTGAATTTCAATAAACAAGTTTACGGGACGTTTTCAAGATCTTACTCCAAAAAAGGTAAATTCGATACGACGTTCCCTTTGCACACGATCAAAGGATTTTCAGAACTTGCAAGTCGAAACCTGCAAATTCGTTCGATCAATTTGATCGTCTATAAGCCTAGGGTTGAATTGCGGCAAAAAGGCAGCAAATTCGCGCTTGGACTGCAAAGTAGAAAGCAAGATACCAACTCTAATTAAAAATAATATTAAAATCCGGGCCAAAACCCGGACTTTATACAATTCGACAAACAAAATAGTTTACGCGTTCAAGTAACGCAACAAAAAGTTACGTCTTCTTACGCCGATTTGAAGCGTAAAGTCCTGCCAGACCGCAAGCCAGCAATAGTCCCGCCGCGGGCAGAGGAACCGGTGTCACACTGACAAGGTTCTGGCTATACTTCGTTTTGCCGCTTTTTTCCCAGCCAAGAGACTCCAGATACGAAACGTTATACGCCTGCGTGACCGCACCACCCAGGTTTGCAAGGAAACCATTGGCAATGTTCCGGGCAGAGGTATTCGTGTTGGAATAGAATGACCCATTCTTGACATCGAATGTTCCGGAATCTTCGTAGATAACTTCCCAGAGCGCCAGCTGGAAGCCAGCAGACTCATTGTTGTTATTCAGATTCAGACTGGAATAACTCGTTTCAAAGAGGCTTTTGACGTTGTCTTTTTGCGTCTGGCTGAATGCAAACGTATTTGAAAACGGCGCAGTCGTAACCTCGTAGAGGCCCTTGAGCGAAAGGTTGTGCGCAATATCCACGCACCATGCGATAAAATCAATGCCATTCGTCTGATCGGTGAGACGGAAACCACCTGCGGTCACTCGCTGATTGAGTGCAGGGCCGGCGTCGTTGATAATTCTGAGAGACTTCCGGCCGCCGCCGTCAAATGTGTCACTCGGATTTGTCTTTGTCAGGGAAATCGGGGCCGCGACAGCCATGCTTGCACTGGCCGCCAAGAGGGCACACGCGGAAACCACACTCTTAAACTTCATGATTAACATAGCCTTTTATTGCATTGTCAGTTATATCTATTTTTATACAAAATTGAGTTATCATCTCCGATACGGAGTGACAAGCAGGATCGCAGTACCTCTACGGAATATTTGAAAACAAGGTTACGATTAGGCATATTTGTCTTTAAAGCGCTTTTATTTGTCCATTCAAGAGGGTGGATATCGCCAGCGCCGAAAATCTTGCAGCGATGTGTGGTCACGAAAGCGACGCGAAACTGCGTTCAATCCTGTGGCCGACCCACCGATCGATCGGGCCTGGTAAATCCTCCCGCGCCCGAAACTCAAAAAATGACACTTGCTCTAATAGTAATATTCTTCACTCTTAGCGCTTTCGCACTTGTTCAGGACGATGCCGAGAAGTTTGTCGAGCTCGCTTATCTGCAATTCACATTCGTCAACTTCAGCAGTCGTTGTGGTTCCAGCAGCAACAACAAGCAGAGAAGTGTCCACACGGGGAAGAAACCCCAACGCATCATCGCTGCTCTGCATGGGAGGGAGATCGAACAGGATGACTTCAGGCCGGAGTTTGGTCTCAATAAACTCAAACAGTTCCAGCATTTTGGGAGCTTGAAGCAACTCGGACGAGGCGGGCGTATGTCCGCTGTTCAGACCAAGAACCAGGTTTGKATCCACCTGTACGAAACAGTCTTTGGCTTCTGCCTTTCCCAAAAGATACTGGGCAATAGATCGATCCGGTTCGACCTTGAGCGTAGGCGCAACCGACGGTCTCTTGAGATCCAGGTCAACCACAACTGTCCTGAGTCCCGGGTTTCGGGAAAGACTGAACGCCAGGTTCAATGTAACCATGGTCTTGCCACAGCCGGCCGTAGGCGAGGTGATCGCAAGGGAATTCCACTTGTTGTCGGACATTGCCTTGCGCACTCTCGTGCGAAGCAGGTTGAAAGCGATGTGGTTTGGATCGTCCATGGACTTTGACACGATCCGCGTTTTCTCAAGGTGCTTCTGGTCTATTTCAACCTGACGCAGGGCAAAAGGTTCCGGTTTTTCGGCCGCCTCGAATTCCTTGACGGGCATCCTGCGTTCTGGTGCGCGCACGGGGGCAACCGACTCGATATTCTCGTCCAGTACGCCGGCCTTTTTTAGTGCACTCTTGATGTGTTCCACTCATTTTCTCCAAACATCGAGACCTGGACGAAACTTACGACAGCAACGAAATCGGCAGCAAAGGTTGAACTTTTTGCCACATGCGCTCGGCATAAATATCGAGAGGCGTAATGAAAAGATGGGCCGCTGCCAGGGCTCCGACGATAACAGTCAGTAAGATGCAAATTGTCAAAACGCGATTTGCGATACGACGAACCCGTTCTCGCCGGGTCGTGACATAGGGAATTACGGCGATTGGACGCAATTGAAGCCGTCTCTCCAGATCACTGGCCGTTCGAACGCTCTTGTCGAGAAACTCAAGCAGAAGAACCAGCCCCGCGCCAAGCGCCATCGCGCCGGCTCCACCGGCTGCGACGATCTGAATACGGTTCGGCTTTGTTGGTTCTTCCGGTGTTGTGGCCTGCTCAAGGACTTCGAAACGTTCAGCCTGCCTGTCCTGCTCAAGCTTTTCGCCGATCTCCGCATCCGTGAGTTTCGCTTTGGTTTGGGTATATTCCGCCCGCAGGTTTTCGTACTCCCGCACCATTGCGGCAAGTTCGACTTCCACCGAAGGCGTTCTGGAAATGCTCTTTTTGAGTTCGCTGGCCCTTCGCTCGAATTCGGTCTTTTGCGTTTGTAGCAATTTGAGCCTGGTATCGGGATCAGCGGTAAAGCCCTGCTGAGCCATCTGGGACTTCACGGCTGCGATTTCAATTTCGGCCTGCGCAATCTGCCTGTCCAGATCATCCATGGTTCTCTGCGAGACGAAACCTTTTTCCAAGAGCGGTGCCAGCAATTCGCGCCGTTCCACGAACGCATCGTAATTCAACTCCTGGGATTGAAGACGAAAGGCAAGTTGTTGTGCTTCGGCGCCGCCTGTCGATCCGGCTCCGTTTCCAGCTTGTTCGGAGAGAGTGATCTGCCGGCCTATCGCGTCGATATTTGCGGATATCTCCGTCAGTTTTTCGCGCCGGATGGCAAGAGTGTCCGGCAACGCCGTCTCGTTATCTCTCTTGTAAGCGGCAATCTGGTTTTCGACTGCCAGCAGTTTCTTTTCAAGGTTGCTCAGTTGTTGCTGAAAGAAATCACTTGTCTCAGCGGCGCGGCTCAGACGGGTTTCGAGATTTTGCGAAAGGATCGATGTCACCAGCTCGTTTGCAACGCGTGCAGCCAGGGTCGCGTTTGTATACAGGAACGTGACGTCGAAGCCGATGACTTGCGTATTCCTGCGCGATGTCGCGACGCCGATTTGCTTAATTTCGATCGCATCCCGCATGTATTCGACAATTTCGGATGGCGAATTGTCTCTTCGGCCTTCCGAGTTGTACAACGAGAACTTGCTTGCGATGCTCAGTAGATTATCGCGTGCAAACAAACGCTGTTCGATCACCTTGATCCGTTCACTCGGGCTGGCTGTGATTGTGGTAGAGGCCAGCTCGCTGGGAATACGCTGAGATTCAATGAGGATTGTCGCTTTGGCTTCGTAGCTGCGGGGCAGGGCGTAGGCGACCACAACAACGATCGCAAACACCAGGACAAACGGTACAACGAAGTAGAGATAGCGGCGCTTGACGATCGCCCATATCATTCCAAGTTCAAAACTCTGTTCCATCAATTCAAACCGTTTGTGCCTGAGTGATCACCGGTTAAGCAAATTCGCCAACTCAGTTGGACTTTGTTTGCGGTTCCGGGCTTTTCAGTCTTTCCACTGTAGAGCGGGCTAATTCAAAGTCTTTTTCTGTCATAAGTGTCTTAAGATCCAGTGACTTCTCCAGCGAAGTGATCGCCTGCTCCTTCTGGTTCAATGCTGCAAGCGTCATTCCATAGTGAAACTGCGCCAGGCCCAGGTTGGGCAGTTTTTCCGCAGCATTTCGCAGAAGCGGCAGAGCGGACGAGTACTCTCCTCTTAGATAGTAAATCCAGCCCAGGGTATCCACATAGTGAGGGACTTCAGAGGTACGAAACCGCTGTGCAATCTCAAAAGCGCGTTCCAAGGAAGCCTCATCTCCACGCCGTTCGGAAAGAAGACTCGCAAGATCGTTGGCAACAATGGTGGAATCGGGATCCGCCTTGAACAGCTTTTCATATTCCTCGATCGCTTCGTCAAAATTTTCAGTCTGTTGCAGAACGGAGGTCAGCATCAGACGCAACGCAGTGTTGTTCTCATCTTTTGCCAGCCCGCTTCTGATAGCTGCGTCAGCCTCTTCCAGCTTGCCGGTCGCAAAATAGAACTGCGCGAGAGATGTGTTGCCCAGAACGCTACCTTCGATCGCGGCTGCGGACTTTAGTCGTTCCTCTGCTTCTTCAGTTCGACCTTCAGACAAAACAACAGAGCCAAGCAGGACCTGCGCCAGAACATTGTCAGGTTCCTTTGCAAGCACGGAGTTCAAATGATCAATGGCTACGCCCTGTTTACCGGCCTGGACATAGGCACGGACAAGGTCGGGCAACAGCCTTTCCTTGTCTTCAGGGGTGGTCATGGAATTTTGAAGCAGATCAAGGCTTTCGTCGTGCTTGTCCTGGCCACCGAGTGCAGCAGCAGTAATGCGATCGGCGAATGCCGAATTGGCGCTTTCGTCCGTGTTTCTCAGGATATCCGTGATTTCCTGAGCGCCAACCCAGTCCTGTCTTGCCAGCCGCTGCTGGGCAACCAGGTTGAGTACCTGGCGGTTGGTGGGATGACGTTCACGGATGGACTCAAGTACGCGCTCTGCCTGTTCCGCCTTGCCGTGCCGGAAGAGAAACTGAACCATCGGCAGGCCGGCTTCCGGTGAATTGTTGTCAAGCACCAGCGCCTTGGCGTATTGCTCTTCCGCCAGTATTGTTGAACCATTGCGTTCATATGCTCCTGCCAGCATTACGCGCAGTCGTGCGTCGTTTGGTGCTTCATTCAATGAAAGAAGAATATCGTCCACGGCGCCTGCACTGTCGTTGTTGGACAGCTTGATTGTGGCCCTGAGCCGCAGGGCTTCGACATTTTTGTCGTCTTCTTCAATAACTTCATTAACCAGTTCATCCGCACGGGCATAGTTCCCGTTCTGGATCAGCATCGTTGCCAGAACAATCCGCGCCTGGTTCTTCTGTTCCGCGTCGTCGGTCTCGGACAGCACAGTCCGCATGAGATCTATGGCCTCGTCCTGTTTGTTCAGAACGAAATGCATTTGGCCAAGCGCAACTTTGAACGGAAACGCGTCGCCGCCCGCTTCTTGACGGGTTTTGATGATGGTCTCGAGCTCAGTTTGTGCGACGTCGTTCCCTCTTCGCGATATCAGGAAGGAGACGAGGTTGAGTTGAGCAACATCATCGTCCGAACGATCTGCCGCGTATCGACGAATAATCTGTTCGGCTTTGTCAGTGCGTCCCTTGCTGAGGTGCCACTGAGTCCACGTTTGATTGAATTGTGGTGTCTCGGGAAAGCGCTCAACGAGATCAGCAAACGATTCATCAATCCTTGCTTCGTCGCCCAGTGTTTCGAGGACGGAAAGTCGCAAGACTTGAAATCCAATATCGTCTTTACTTTCTTCCGATGCACTGTCGAGATACTTCAAGGCGCCGGCCGGGTCTTCTGCTGCAATACGCGCTGAGGCAAGAACGACCAAAGCTTCCTTCGACCCGGGTTCTGCTTTGAGAACCTCCTTCGCGATCTGTTCAGCCGCGTCATGATTTCCCGATTTGAGCTCGTAAGTGGCTTTGGCAACCTTGATTTCTGGTGCTTCGGGATCAAGCGCCAAGGCTTCATCCAGGAATTTTCGCGCCTGCTCGGTCTGATTTGCACTCAGAAGCATGTAAGTGAGTTTCAGACGAACCGGAATATGATTCGGGTCCTGTTCGGCGACTGCTGTGTAAACCCTGTAGGCGGCCTGAATTTCGCGCTGGCGTTCCTGGATTTCTCCGAATGCAAAAAGCGCGTCAACATGATCGGAATTCAACTTGAGCGCGTTCCGGAATTCCAGGCTAGCCTTCGTCAGTTCGCCTTCTTCGACAAGCTCCAGACCACGTTTGTAATGGTTTTCGGCCCGTTCCTCAGACGAACTGCAACCGACTAGAAACAATACTCCCAGCGAGAGCGCAAAATAAGTGACTACCTGCTTAAACCGAGGCGCCAGGGGCATCACACCAACTCCTGCAAAATTCCAATAAATTTATTTCCCACAAGATAGGGCTATGTACATTAAAGTTCGAGTAACCAATTTGTAAAATTCGACTCAAGGTTAAAGAAATTGAAGAATGGAAATTCAACCTGTGAGACCGACAGCAGTCTCGCGAACACGAAGATGCGTTCATAAAAACGAAGAGGGGGATCACCCAATATTGGAACGATCCCCCAATTCAAATTTTCAACTTCAGTCCGGTTCTAGTTCAGATGCTTTCGAACCAGACCTTAGTTCATATCACATCAAGCTGCCGCGTTCTTGCGACGACGTGCTGCTGCACCCATTCCAACCAGTGCGCCGCCGAGCAGAAGGATAGAAGCCGGAAGCGGAACAACTGATGTTACCGATGAGAAGTTAGCAACGCCACCGATGCTTGAGCCGTTGAAGACAAAGTTGCCGTCGGTGTCATCAAAGCCAGCGCCTGCAAGTGTACCGAATGCATTGAAGCTGATACCGCCCTGTGCATTGGTCGTGACTGCAGAAGTCAAGGAGTTGATGGTGAACGAGAAACCGCTGACATTCCACACTGTGCCCGGAAGCGCAGCAAAGGTGATGTCAAACAGGTTGACCAGTGTACCAGCAGCAATACCGGCGAAGTCGCCGCTGCCACCGTTCACAAAACCCGAACCAGCAAAGTCAACACCGGTGGTGTCGGTCGGGTTGACGATTGGACCAGAGATCGAGATCGCGCCACTGATCGGCGCTGCAGTTGCAACCCCAAGCATCGCGATGCCCATACCAGCTGCAATTGCCGCCGTTTTCAGAGTTTGAAATAGTTTCATTAGAGATAACCCTCTCACTACAATAATGTGTATTTACGCTGCAGCGCAGCAAACCTCATATACCGCATTAACAGAATTTAAACCAAAAACCCGCGTCAAAGTCAAACGGATTTTTTCAGAAAATTGAAGCATTTGGAGGCAAATCCATCAAATTTTAGGCAACTTTGAATGTCGCGTCTGCTTCAAAACCGCAAAAACCCGGCATTGTCAGAATTATGTATGCGTTAGCCGGCGCAATAAAAAAGAATTTCGCCTGTGCTGACCGAGAAGGAAACAGATGGCTCTGATCTGCATCGAATTCGTTGATTTGCGGCTGATCATTACAATTGGCGTCAGCGGGGTAATCGGCTAGGGAATGCAGGAATTCCGCGAAAAATCCAGATATGATTCGCTCAGGTTCCAACCAGCGGTAAAGCGCTCGAAAACGATTCCGCTTTTCAGATCAGCCGACTGTTGGGCGCCTTGGCCGGGATCGCCGCACAGGGATCAATGGATATTCCATGTAGCAGGTGATGGTTGGCGCCGGCTTTAGCACCAGGCCGCGATCACTTTTTTGGGATGGCACGTCATACGTTGTCAGCTATGACGAACCTTGGTCAAAATCACCAGGGTCGACATGACTGAAATTGTAATAGGCCAAAAGATGGCTGCGAATAATGCGGCACAAATCGATGCTGCACTGCCGCGACCGGTTTCACTAAGCTCCAATGCGCTGAGTGCAAAAATCGCCAGAGCCACACAAAAATACAAAAACAGTCCGGCACCAATAAGCAAAAACATAATCAAAAAACCTCGGTTGCCAGCGTGAAAAACACGCTCCCCGATAGGGCAGATTAGGTTAACAGAGTATTGCTTCGGTTGGATTTTGAAAAGAGTGGGCTGCGGAAAAGCGATAAAATTCAGGTGATGTTCGCACATTGAACGTGTCTTGATGGCAATTTTCGAAAGCGTAACTTTAAGTGGAAGGCAGTGTTGGAATTCCCAATTCCCCTGTCAATGCAAAGGCCTGGCATTTCGGTTGGTCTGACATTCGGCAGTTTTGCCGGAACCTGATCGAGCGATGTCAGTCAGGTGCATTTCTTTGGGTGGGTGTCCGGGTAAACGCTCCAGGTACGTCGGTCGTGCCTGATAATTTTTGAAAGTTGGCTGCTTCTGCCCACCATAACAGTTGCTTCAATGTGCGATCCAGATACCCATCCCATTGTTCCGGGTCGACACCGGCAAGATACAGGCCCGATTCGTCGAAGACTTCCTGGGCTTTCGGAATATGGATCATCGCCGACACAGGAAGGCATCCGATTTCAGAAAGGAATGTGCGCATGTTGACGGCTGCCCTGGCACCGCCCCATTGCCCGGCGGAGTAGGTTACGATGGCGCTTGGCTTATAGGAGAAGAGCGAACTGCCGAAATGGTTGAGCAGGTGGGCAAGCGCTGGTGACATCGAATGATTGTATTCCGGACTCACCATAACATAACCGTCGGCTGAGGAGATTTGCTCCGCAAGATCTTCAAGTGCACGCGGTGCCTTGCCCCGGGCGTAGGAAAAATGTGGCTTGAACGGGGTCGGCAGATTGATCTCGAGGGGGTCGACAATTTTGTGCTCGACATTGTTGGCGGTAAGCCTCTTTGCACATGCGGCCGCTACACGTTCTCCCAGGCGAGCCGGGCGCGGTGGCGTGCTGTCTCTTTCCGAACCAAGGAAGACCAGGAAGTTCATTGAAGCTCCGTCGAAGAGGGGATGCGGTTGTGAAACCGCCGGCCGTGTCAACTGAAATGCGCATCAAGTGAGCCGTCTTTCCCACTCTTAACGAACGCTTAACAGTGTAATACCTTTACAATGCCTTTGGTTGGCAAGAGAGGTGACAATGCCACTAAATCACCTTGATTAAGCCTTTTCAACCCGCAAAATCCCTTGAATTTCTCTTTATGAAACTTAATAGTCGACAAATGGTATTAAATAGGTATTATATTTTGAAAGGCTGACGGGAAGCATCCGGCCGCGTGCCAGTGAATTGTCAGGCATTGCACCGGCCAGAGCGTTTGTTGGTGCCCCGTCAGGCTGTATTTAATGAATAACGACACAAACCGAGTGAAAACAGGGAACAGCGCAATGACACGTAAGTTTTTATCCTTGGCAATGGTCAGCACGGCTCTGATTACAAGCAGTGCCTACGCGGAAGACGTCACGTTGACGATCGAAAGCTGGCGGAACGACGACCTGACCCTTTGGCAGGAAAAAATCATTCCGGCATTTGAGGCGTCACATCCGGGTATCAAGGTGAAATTCACGCCTTCGGCTCCGACCGAATATAATGCTGTCCTGAATTCCAAGCTGGATGCCGGTTCTGCCGGCGACCTGATTACCTGCCGCCCATTCGATGCTTCACTTGCCCTTTTCGATGCCGGTCACCTGGTTGACCTCGCTGACATGGAGGCGATGAGCAACTTTTCCGACGTCGCCAAGTCTGCATGGCAGAGCGATGACGGATCAGCCAGTTTCTGTGTTCCGATGGCATCCGTGATTCACGGCTTCATCTACAACAAGGATGCCTTCAACGAACTTGGCCTTTCCGTGCCGACGACCGAAGAAGAGTTCTTTGCTGTTCTTGAAAAGATCAAGGAAGACGGCAACTACATCCCGATGGCGATGGGAACCAACGACCAGTGGGAAGCCGCCACGATGGGCTACAACAACATTGGTCCGAATTACTGGAAGGGTGAGGAAGGTCGCAACGCCCTGATCAAGGGTGAGCAGAAACTTACCGACGCACAATGGGTAGCACCCTACGAGACGTTGGCGAAATGGGGCCAGTATCTCGGTGACGGCTACGAGGCACAGACCTACCCGGATAGTCAGAACCTATTTACGCTTGGCCGTGCGGCGGTCTACCCGGCAGGCAGCTGGGAGATCTCCGGCTTTAACGCACAGGCAGATTTTGAAATGGGTGCCTTCAAGGCGCCTGTCCAGAGCGCAGGCGACACGTGCTACATTTCCGATCACACAGATATCGGTATTGGCATGAACGCTGCTACAGAGCATCCGGAAGCCGCCAAGACCTTCCTGGCATGGGTCGCTTCACCGGAATTTGCGTCGATTTTCGGCAATGCGCTTCCGGGCTTCTTCCCGCTCTCGAAAACTCCTGTTGAACTTGAAGATCCGCTTGCCAAAGAATTCGTGGGTTGGCGCGAAGAGTGTGAAAGCACGATCCGCTCCACGTATCAGATCCTGTCACGCGGGACGCCGAACCTGGAAAACGACACCTGGGGTGCCTCTGTGGCAGCCATAAAGGGTGCGGAAACTCCCGAAGCGCTCGGCAAGAAACTGCAGGACGGCCTCGCCACCTGGTACGAACCGCACAAGTAATCTGCCTTCAAAACATAATTCCCCGACAAGGTGCGCCTTGTTCGGGACCCATTGACCGGAGCTTCTGATGAGCAAGCCTCGCATACGTTGGCACGTCGTCGTGTTCCTGACCCCAGCGGTCATTGTCTACACGGCAGTCATGATTTTTCCGCTATTCAACACGTTGCGACTTGCCCTCTACAGCAAGGTCGATCAGGAGCGGGTTTTTGTCGGACTGCAGAATTTTACGACATTGTTCGGCGACCCGATCTGGTCTGATCAGTTCTGGAATGCTCTGGGAAACAATTTCTGGTTCTTCCTGGTTCATATGCTGGTCCAGAATCCAATCGGCATTGCACTGGCCGCGATATTGAGTCATCCGAGGCTGCGCTTCGCTGCATTCTACCGCTCAGCCATTTTCATCCCGACCATCCTGTCGTTCGTGATCGTCGGTTTTGCCTGGAAACTGATCCTGTCACCGATCTGGGGCATTGCGCCCTCGATGCTGGATGCTGTCGGCTTGAAATCGCTCTACGCACCCTGGCTCGGCAAGGAGGAGTACGCCCTGACGGCCCTGTCGCTGATCTCGGTCTGGCAATTCGTAGGAATCCCGATGATGCTGATCTACGCAGCGCTGCTGTCCATCCCGGAGGAGGTGCTCGAGGCGGGCGAGATTGACGGCATCACCGGCATGTCGGCTTTCTGGAAAATCAAGCTACCGCTGATTCTACCCTCAATCGGCATCATCTCGATCCTCACTTTCGTCGGCAATTTCAATGCCTTTGACCTGATTTACACCGCACAGGGTGCTTTGGCGGGGCCGGATTTCTCAACCGACATTCTCGGGACATTCATGTACCGCACCTTCTTCGGCTTCCAGCTTCAGTTGGGCGATCCTTACATGGGTTCGGCGATTGCAAGCGCCATGTTCGCGATCATTCTGATCGGTGTCTGCATCTACCTTTTCGGCATCCAGACACGGATGCGCAGGTATCAGCTGTAAGGGGCGCGCAAGATGAACAAGGCACGTACTAATCCGTTCAACGCTGCGGCCATGCACGGCGCGTTGATCCTCTACACGCTGATCGCACTGTTCCCGGTTTTCGTGATCCTGATCAACAGCTTCAAGACCCGCAAGGCAATCTTCCGCGAGCCGTTGGGCCTGCCAAATGCCGACAGTTTTTCAATGATCGGCTACCAGACGGTGATGAAACAGGGGGACTTTTTCCTCTATTTCCAGAACTCGATGATCGTCACGGTCGCTTCGCTGTTCTTTATTCTGTTGTTTGGCGCCATGGCAGCGTTCGCGCTCAGCGAATACCGTTTCAAGGGCAACCTTCTGCTCGGACTCTATCTGGCACTCGGGATCATGATCCCGATCCGGATCGGGACAGTTGCAATTCTGGAAATGATGGTCGCGACTGGCCTGGTCAACACGTTGACGGCGCTCATCCTGGTTTACACGGCGCAGGGTCTGCCGCTCGCAGTCTTCATATTGAGCGAATTCATGCGGCAGGTTTCCGATGACCTGAAAAACGCGGGCAGGATTGACGGACTGTCGGAGTACACGATTTTCTTTCGTCTTGTTCTGCCGCTGGTCCGTCCGGCGATGGCGACCGTTGCGGTCTTCAACATGATTCCGATCTGGAACGACCTGTGGTTCCCGCTGATCCTGGCGCCCGCAGAGGAAACCAAGACATTGACGCTTGGCAGCCAGGTGTTCATCGGGCAGTTCGTGACCAACTGGAATGCGGTGCTTTCCGCACTCAGCATGGCCATTTTACCGGTTCTCGTTCTTTATGTGATCTTCTCGCGTCAGCTGATCCGGGGCATCACGTCAGGAGCGGTCAAATGATCCGTGTACTGATAGCGGGGCTCGGCAATATGGGCCTCTCACATGCCTTGGCACACCATCGCAACGATGCGTCGCAGATTGTCGGGCTGGTCAATCGGTCGGGCCGCGTCGAGCACGATGAACTGGCGGGCTATCCGGTTTTTACCAGTTACGACATCGCGTTGGAAAAAACGTCACCTGATCTGGCGGTGATTGCCACATATTCGGACACTCATGCCGACTATGCCGTCGCAGCCATGTATGCGGGCGCAAATGTTTTTGTCGAAAAACCGTTGGCGACCACCGTTGAAGATGCCAGGCGTGTCGTTGAATGTGCAAGGGAGACGAAAAAGAAGCTTGTTGTCGGCTATATTCTCCGTCACCACCCCTCCTGGGTCCGGTTGATAGAGGAGGCGCGAGCACTCGGTGGCCCCTATGTCTTCCGCATGAATCTCAATCAGCAGAGCTCCGGCTCAGAGTGGGAAACGCACAAGGCCCTGATGCAGACCACCGCACCAATCGTCGATTGCGGGGTGCACTATGTGGACGTCTGGTGCCAGATCACCGATGCGACACCGGTAAAGGTCAACGGCATGGGGCTGCGGCTCTCCGACGAGATTGCACCGGACATGTACAATTATGGCCAGTTCCAGGTCGTTTTCGACGACGGTTCCGTCGGCTGGTACGAGGCCGGTTGGGGCCCCATGATGTCCGAAACGGCCTTCTTTGTGAAAGATGTCGTTTCCCCAGCTGGCTCCGTCTCCATCGTGGAAGACAACAAAGGCGCTTCCGCGGACGTGGATGGGCACACCAAGGTGGGCGGTCTGCTGGTTCATCGTCCGGGCGGCGACACCAGCATCAGCCTGCCTGATGAACCGGGTCACCAGGAACTCTGCGACGCGGAGCAGGCCTATATGCTGCGCGCAATCACCGACAACATTGATCTCACCCGGCACATGCAGGATGCCGTCCGGTCGCTGGCCATATGCCTGGCCGCCGATCGCAGCGTCCGCACCGGCAATCCCGTCATCTTGAAGGAGCCAACGCAATGACAGCGCTCACTCTGCACAACGTCAACAAGTCCTTCGGCGCCGTTCACGTTCTGAAGGACGTCAACCTTGAGGTCGAAGACCGCGAGTTTGTTGTTTTTGTCGGGCCATCCGGTTGCGGCAAGTCGACCCTGTTGCGTGTCATCGCAGGTCTTGAGGATGTGTCATCGGGCGATATTCATATCGGCGGAGAGCATGTCAACTTCACGCCTCCCTCGAAACGCGGCATTGCTATGGTGTTCCAGAGCTACGCCCTGTATCCGCATCTGAATGTCAGAAACAACATGTCGCTGGCGCTGAAACAGGAGCGGCAGACAAAGGATGTCATCGATCAGCGCATCGCCGAGGCGACGCGCATGCTGAATCTGGAAGATTACCTGGATCGCTATCCGTCGGAGCTCTCTGGGGGGCAGCGGCAACGGGTGGCCATCGGCCGCGCCATTGTTCGCCATCCCAAACTGTTCCTGTTCGACGAACCGCTTTCGAACCTGGATGCAGCGCTCAGGATGAACACGCGCCTGGAGATTGCCAATCTGCACCGGCAGCTGGAAGCATCCATGATCTACGTGACCCACGACCAGTCCGAGGCGATGACGCTTGCTGACAAGATCGTCGTGCTGAGGGATGGGCATGTCGAACAGATCGGTAGTCCGATGGAGCTTTACAACAATCCGGTCAACCAGTTTGTTGCTGGTTTTCTAGGATCTCCTGCCATGAATTTTCTGCCGGCCGGACTTTTGAGCGAAGGGGACGAGCGCACTCTTGGTGTTCGTCCCGAAGATCTTTATCTCTCAGACAATGGTCCACTCAAAGCGAGGGTCGAGCATGTCGAACAACTGGGCGGCGACACCAATGTGATTGGTAAGGTCAACGGACAACAGGTCACCGCACGTCTGTTCGGTCAGCATGCCATCGAGCCGGGCAGGGAACTCGACCTCGCGATTTCCGACGGGAAGAGCTACTACTTTGACGGTTCTGGAGTGCGTCTCGGCGCATAACGTTCCTCAAGTGAATCAGGGATCAGTTGCGCGGACAGCAAGGCGAAATGCATCTGTTTTGAAGCGTCTGTTCTTCAGGCGGCCGCAAGCGCCGGCATGCGTGCCGGTTCATCTGATAGCAGTCTGCGCAAGTGCTGTCTCGCCGCCATCATGCGCGTCTTGACGGTCCCAACCGGACATCCAAGCAATTCAGCGATTTCGGAGTAGATGTACCCGCTGAAATAGGTTAGCTCGACGACAGCCCGCAATTCTGGCTTCAACTTTCCAAGCGCGTCGTCAACATCACGCCGGCAGAGGACCGTTTCCATCGTGTTTGCGGTATCGCGGATCATGCATTCATCAAGACAGATGTCGTTTTTCAACCGGCCAAGTTTTTGTTTCTTCTTTATCGCAAGCCTGTAGGCAATCCCGAACATCCACGTTGTTGCTTTTGAACGACCCTGAAAATGCGAGGCCGTTCGCCAAACAACCATGAACGTGTCGTTGGTGACCTCTTCAGCCGCTTCATGGTTTCCCGTGATCCGCGTTGCGAATTTCATGAGCTTGGAAAAATGTTTGCGGTGGATCGCCTCGAAGGCAACGAGGTGACCGTTCGTCACGGCAGCCAACAGATGCTTGTCATCCATATGCAAGGAATTCGAACTGGTGTTGCCGGGTGATTCAAGACGTTTCATGTCAGCTGCCAACCCTCAATCAATAAAGTTCCATTCGCTGACCCGGCCAATGGGTCTGCGTTGATGTTTCCTGTGAGAATTCGAATTGAGGTTCCTAAAATCTGCGCGGAACCTGATCCTAATATGGCCGGTTTCGCCAGCGGTGCTTATGACGCGCGTCACAATCAAAATGCGGTGACTTGCGAAAGTACAATCTGATTCTCGCCACGTCGGCGCAGCCCGGAACATGCACTTGAGTGAGGCGAGGGGCAGTCGCCGTTCGGCATCAGGCAAGTGTTGTTTGTTCACTCCCGTCTGTGCCGGATGGAGGAAACCTCCGCTCGGCCAGACGTTTGGGCACGACGGGAGGTGGCGCTACCAAATAGAAATCCCGCCGACAATCCAGTCGGCGGGATCGAGACTCGAAGCAATGGGATTGAGCAGCTCTATCCGAAAAGAAACGCGTCTGTGCCGAAGTCGTCGACGCTTGCGCCTTCGAATGTAATGAGCTTGCCGTTCACGTCGAGTTGCACATCGTCACCGATTTGAGTCAGCTGATCGACAAGGTCAGTCGCGGTGAAGCCCTCGTCCGTGACAAACAGCAAACGGTCTTCTTCGAAGTCGAAGTCAGTGATGACCTTCAGACCTGTGTCGTCGGCGGTGAAAAGGAAGGTGTCGGATCCTTCTCCACCTGACATGATATCGAACCCCGAGCCGCTGCGTATGACATTGTCCTGATCATCGCCGGTGATCCTGTCGTCGAATTCGGTTCCGATAACGTTTTCAAAGTTGATGGCCTTTGAGCCTTCCAGCGTTCCGGCGGCAAGATCGACCTCGACGCCTTCGGCTGCGCGGGAGAGGTCCAGAGTGTCAATGCCGTCGCCGCCATCCAAGTCGAGCTTGATCTCATCCAGAACGGTATCGACGATCTGTGCAGTGTCGTCTCCGCCGCCGAAGTTGGTTTCCAGTGCTTCAGTGTTGCGAATGTCGAGCTGGAACAGGCCGTTGATGTTCTGGTCATTCAACTCGACCCGGGCGAACTGGACGCCGTTCGGCGTCACGGAGAATTCGGCAACATCCTTGTTTTGAAGGTTGTCATTGACAAGATCGGTGTCGAAGTTGACCTGGACGCGGTCATAGTCTGCGCCACCGTCCAAAAGGTCGGACCCATCGCCATTATTCCAAACAAGAAGGTCGTCGCCTTCTTCGCCGAAGACGAAATCATTGCCTTTGTTGGCAACAAGAATGTCGTTGCCCTTTCCGCCGCGGATCGTGTCGACACCACCGAGCCCGGATACGACATTGTCCTGATCATCGCCGGTGATCCTGTCGTCGAATTCGGTTCCGGTGACATTTTCGAAATTGACGGCCTTTGAGCCTTCCAGCGTTCCGGCGGCAAGATCAACCTCGACGCCTTCGGCTGCGCGGGAGAGGTCCAGTGTGTCAATGCCGTCGCCGCCATCCAGATCGAGCTTGATCTCATCCAGAACGGTATCGACGATCTGCGCAGTGTCGTCACCGCCGCCGAAATTGGTTTCCAATACTTCAGTCTTGCGAATGTCGAGCTGGAACAGGCCGTTGATGATCTGGTCGTTCAACTCGACTCTGGCGAACTGGACGCCGTTCGGCGTCACGGAGAATTCGGCAACATCCTTGTTCTGAAGGTTATCATTGACAAGATCGGTGTTGAAGTTGACCTGGACGCGGTCATAGCCGCTCCCACCGTTCATCAGGTCGGACCCATCGCCATTGTTCCAGACAAGAAGGTCGTCGCCGGACCCACCGAACATCCGATCGTTGCCCTTGTTGCCGACAAGCCGGTCATTGCCCTTGCCACCACGCAACGTGTCTTCACCGTCGCCACCATTCAGTGTGTCGTTGCCGAAGCCACCAACGAGTTTGTCGTTCCCGATACCTCCGAACAATGTGTCCTTGCCGAAACCGCCAAAGACCTTGTCGTTGCCCTTGCCTCCGAAAAGGATGTCGTTTCCAAAGCCTCCGTCGATCTTGTCGTTGCCATACCCGCCGAACACCGTGTCGTTGCCGAAGCCGCCGAAGATCTTGTCGTTGCCTTTGCCGCCATCAAGAAAATCGTTTCCAAAACGGCCAAAGATACTGTCGTTGCCGCCATTACCAAAAATGAAGTCGGAAGCAAATCCTCCAAAGAGATAATCGCTCTGATGCGACCCGTTGATGAATTGGGGTCTGAAGAAATTCAGGAACGAATAAAGAAAGCTCATTGCAAATCTCCTGTCTTGAAAAATCACCAATCGTCACGACGGTCTGACGCAGTGGTCTGCCGGCAGATGTCAACAAAGGACCGCGATGGTGTCCTCGCCAGATGCGAGTACTTGTTGGTGCTCAGGCGATCGAAAAAGGTTCAAAAAAAGATTTTGCAGTGTGCCGACATCGGGGTGTCACGCGGATCTGAGCCAGATCCGGCATTTTCAACTCGGTTGCCGGTCAGGATTGAAACCGGGTAGCGGTATGTCTTCTGGTTCGGGACCGAACGCGAACATGGCTATGTGAATGCTTGCCAAAATATGCACAAACATCAGAAGAGCCTTTGCGTTTCTTCCACCATCGAAACACGACGCGAAGTAAATTCAATCATTCCAGCAAAAAGGCCGCCCCGGGGGTCCGGAGCGGCCTTTTTTACAGTCGAGCTTGGGAAATCACTCAATCATGGTGAGCAGCTTGTCGAGAGACTGCTTTGCGTCGCCATAATACATGCGTGTGTTTTCCTTGTAGAACAGCGGGTTTTCGATACCGGAGTAACCGGTGCCTTGACCGCGCTTGGAGACGAATACCTGTTTGGCCTTCCAGACTTCCAGAACCGGCATACCGGCGATCGGCGAATTCGGGTCGTCCTGGGCTGCCGGATTGACGATGTCATTTGAGCCGATGACGATGGCGACATCGGTTTCCGGAAAGTCCTCGTTGATCTCGTCCATTTCCAGAACGATGTCGTAGGGGACCTTGGCTTCCGCCAGCAGCACGTTCATGTGGCCGGGCAGACGGCCCGCGACCGGGTGGATCGCAAACCGCACGTTCTTGCCCTTGGCACGCAAGCGCTTGGTCAGTTCGCTGACCGATTGCTGTGCCTGGGCAACCGCCATGCCGTAGCCCGGAATGATGATGACATTGTCAGCGTCATCAAGGGCTGCTGCAACACCGTCGGCGTCGATGGCGATCTGCTCGCCTTCAACCTCCATCGCGGGTCCGGTCGTGTTGCCGAAGCCGCCGAGAATGACGGAGATGAACGAGCGGTTCATCGCCTTGCACATGATGTAGGAAAGGATCGCACCGGACGAGCCGACAAGCGCACCGACGACGATAAGCAGATCGTTGCCGAGCGAGAAACCGATCGCCGCCGCCGCCCAGCCGGAATAGCTGTTCAGCATCGAGACGACTACCGGCATGTCGGCGCCGCCGATCCCCATGATCAGGTGATAGCCAATGAAGAACGCCAGCAATGTCATCAGGATGAGCGTCCAGATACCCGCGTCGTTCACGAACAGGATCAGGAGAATGAATGACAGGATCGCCGCGCCGGCATTCAGGGCATGTCCGCCGGGCAGTTTTTCCGCCTTGGAGGTGATCTTGCCCGCCAGCTTGCCGAAGGCAATGACCGAGCCGGTAAAGGTGACCGCACCGATGAACACCCCGAGAAAGACCTCGACCTTCAGGATGGCCTGTTCCGCAGAGGTCTTCTTCGCCAGCAGGGCAGCAAACCCTTCGAGCGCCTTGCGCTCTTCATCGCCCATGGCCAGAACGCGGCCGAGTTCGATATAGGCGTTGAAGCCGACAAAAACGGCTGCAATGCCGACCAGCGAGTGCATGGCTGCAACAAGCTGAGGCATCTCGGTCATCTGGACCCGCTGGGCGACATAATAGCCGATAACACCACCGCCGGCGATCAGGATCACCGACAGCAGCCAAAGACCGGAACCGGGTCCGATGAGCGTTGCAACGACGGCGAGCGCCATGCCGGTAATACCGTACCAGACCGCGCGTTTTGCACTCTCTTCACCTGACAGGCCGCCGAGTGAAAGAATGAACAGGATTGCCGCAACCACGTAGACGGCAGTTGTAAAGCCAAATTCCATGGGTCGGGCTCCTTAGGACTTCTGGAACATGGCGAGCATGCGCCGTGTGACGAGGAAACCGCCGAAAATGTTGATCCCGGCCATGAAGATGGAAAGTCCTGCAAGCAGGATGATCAGGAACGATCCCGAACCGACCTGCAGCAACGCCCCGACTATGATGATTGACGAAATGGCGTTGGTCACCGCCATCAGCGGCGTGTGCAACGAATGGCTGACGTTCCAGATCACCTGGAAACCGACGAACACCGCAAGCACGAAGACGATGAAGTGCTGCAGGAAGCTGGCTGGCGCCACAAGCCCGACGAGAAGCATGAACAGCCCTCCGACGGCAAGCAGGGTGACCTGCTGTTTGGTCTGCTGCTTGAAGGCGGCAGCTTCCTGAGCGCGTTTTTCCTGCGGCGTCAGCTCCTTCGGCTTTTCCTTCGGCTTGGCTGCAATCGCCTGGACCTTGGGCGGTGGCGGCGGGAAGGTGATCTCACCGTCATGGGTCACAGTTGAGCCACGGATGACGTCATCTTCCATGTTGTGGACGATCTGACCGTCTTTTTCCGGCGTCAGATCCGTCATCATGTGGCGGATGTTCGTTGCGTATAGGGTAGACGACTGGGCTGCCATCCGGGACGGGAAGTCCGTATAACCGACAATCGTCACGCCGTTGTCGGTGACGATCTTCTTGTCGGCAACCGTACCTTCCACGTTGCCGCCGCGCTCCGCGGCAAGATCGATGATCACCGAACCCGGCTTCATGGACTGGACCATGTCTTCAAGCCACAGCTTCGGTGCTGGACGGTTCGGAATGAGCGCCGTCGTGATGACAATGTCCATGTCGGGCGCGAGTTCGCGGAATTTTGCCAGCTGCGCTTCCCGGAACTCCGGTGAGGACACGCTTGCGTAACCACCCGTTGCCGCCCCGTCCTGCTGGTCTTCCTCGAAATCGAGATAGACAAATTCAGCACCCATGGATTCAACCTGTTCGGCCACCTCGGGGCGAACGTCGAACGCGAAGGTGATCGCACCGAGCGATGTGGATGTGCCGATCGCAGCCAGGCCCGCAACGCCGGCACCCACCACCAGCACCTTTGCCGGCGGCACCTTGCCGGCAGCGGTGATCTGGCCCGTGAAGAACCGGCCGAAATTGTTGCCGGCCTCGATAACCGCCCGGTAACCGGCGATGTTGGCCATCGAAGACAGTGCATCCATCTTCTGCGCGCGCGAGATGCGCGGCACCATCTCCATGGCGATAACGTTGGCGCCCTTTTCCTTCGCTGCTTCCATCCCGGCTTCGTTGCCGCCCGGATTGAAGAAGGAAATCAGCGTCTTGCCCTTGGTCAGGTAGCCCAGTTCCTTGTCTTCAGGCTGGCGCACCTTTGCGACAATGTCCGACTGCTTCCAGAGACTGGGCGCGGTCTTGACGATCTCGACGCCTGCCTCCTTGTATGCGTCGTCTGAAAACCCTGCAGCCTTGCCGGCGCCGCTCTGAATGAGACAGCTATAGCCCAGCTTCTGCAGTTGTTTTGCCGATTCCGGGGTCATGGCCACACGGGCCTCCCCGGGGAAGATTTCCTTGGGTGTGCCTATCTTAAGGGCTTCTGACATATGTCGCTCCAAGATGGTGACCAGGACATGGCCTAAAGAAGGGGAGCCTGCACCTCCCGACGAAGGAATTCATCGGTATCGTGCGGACTTTGCATGCATGCTCGACTATAGAGACGAAAATTTTACTTATGACAAGATGTGTTTGCCAGGGAGCAGGACGGTATTCCGTCACTGAAGGCAGACAAGCGTGAGATCCGAAAGTTGGCGAAATCGGCTTTCAGGGGTACTGGAGTCTTTAAATCCATACCGAAGATTAGCCGCAATACTCACAAATTCGGCAGCTTTAGCAATTTATTCTGAGCAAGACGCGCGTTTTGAGATTGTGCCGGGGAAATTTCGCTGTGCTGAGTGCAGGCAGCGACCTGTGGACGCAGGTCGCTGCCGGGACTTCACTCTGCGGCCGCTTCAACCGCTGCTTTCGGATCAAGGTCGTCCGCGCTGTGGCGTTCGTGCACCTGTTCGGATTCCTCTCCCCACGCCTTGTTGACCTTCCTGCCGCGAACGACCGCGGGACGGGCATCTATCTTTTCGGCCCACGCCTTGACGTTCTCGTACTCGTCAACAGCGAGGAACTCGGCAGCATCGTAGAGACGACCGAGTACGAGGCCGCCGTACCACGGGAAAATCGCCATGTCCGCAATCGTGTAATCATCGCCGGCGATATAGGGACGCTCGGCCAGTGTCTTGTCGAGCACGTCCAGCTGGCGCTTGGTTTCCATGCTGAAGCGATCAATCGGATACTCGAATTTTTCCGGAGCATAGGCGTAGAAATGGCCAAAACCGCCACCAAGATAGGGGGCGGACCCCATCTGCCAGAAGAGCCAGTTCAGTGTTTCGGTGCGGGCCGCAGCATCCTTGGGCAAAAACGCGTCGAATTTCTCCGCCAGATATAGAAGAATGGACCCGGATTCGAACACTCGTGTCGGTTCTTCCGTACTGTGGTCCACCAGGGCAGGGATCTTCGAATTTGGATTGGCTCCGACAAAACCGCTGGAGAACTGATCGCCTTCATTGATGCGGATCAGCCAGGCATTGTATTCGGCTTCCTTGTGACCGAGTGCGAGAAGCTCTTCAAGCATCACGGTCACCTTGACGCCGTTCGGGGTCGCCAGCGAATAGAGTTGCAGGGGATGGTCGCCGGTGGGCAGGTCTTTCTCATGTGTCGCGCCGGAGATCGGCCGGTTGATACTGGCAAACTCGCCGCCATTCGGTTGTTCCCAGGTCCAGACTTTCGGTGGCGTGTAGGTAGAGGTGTCAGTCATCAGAATGGCTCTCCGGTTCGGATCAGGTTGAAACAGGCTGCGCATGCCTGGGCAAGTCCCCAATTCATCGCAATCTTGCGATTAGATAGGGTGGCCAATTCGCTTTGCCTAGGGTTTTTGTCCGATGCAGTCCAAAAAAGTATCTCATGGTGACAATCCCTGGCAATCCGGTTGGGAACTGCAGTCAGGTGACAAGAATCGGGGTCTCAGGCCAGCAGGTCATCCTCGAATGGAAATCTGGACAAAAGCTCGATCCCGCTGTCGGTGATCAGAACCTGTTGTTCCAGCTTGACACCCTCCCTGCCTCCGTCTTCGCCGATAAAGCTTTCAACACAAATCGTCATTCCCGATTCCAGCGCGCCGTCATAACCGGCTTCCGGAAAGTCTCCATGGTGATAGAGATAGGGATATTCGCCGGTCATGCCGACACCATGTGCAGACAGGTAGTATCGGTTGGCGTGGTAGTTCTCGGGTATATTCCATGCCCGGTCTGCATATTCGCGAAATGTCATGCCTGGGCGCAGGATGTCCATGTTGTGGTGCACCTGCTCAAAGGCGATCTTGTAGAGGTCTCGCTGCTCGGCGCCGGGTTTGTCCGGCCCGGCATGAAAGGTGCGAGAGAAATCTGCGTAATAGCCGTGGCAGCCGACGACATCCGTATCGAGCGCGATCAGATCGTTTCTGCCAATGACGTTCGCAGACGTTTCCTGGAACCAGGGATTTGTCCGGTCACCGGAATTCAACAATCGTGTTTCCACATAGTCGCCATCTTGCTCGATGATTGATTTATGCAGAACGGACCAGAGTTCGGCTTCCGTCAGGCCCGGGCGTATCGCCTCCCTCAGCTTGCCCACCCCGATTTCCGTCGCGCGCAACGAGGCGATCACGCATTTCATCTCTTCAGGCGACTTGATCGCGCGCGCCATTTCGATCGGTTGTTGCGCGTCGACGACTGACAGGCCACGGTTTCGAAGAGCAATGCTCGTTCCCGCATTCAAACGCTCCAGGCCGACTGTGGCCTTCCTGTTACCCGTCAACTCATGAATCAGATCGGCCATTTCCGCGCTCCAGAGCGCCTCACGCTCTTCAATATGCGGTCCGGCGGCAACGAAACTGGCGGTTTTTGCCGGACGGACCTCGTCGACGGTTTCGAAGCCCTCTGCCAGATGCAGGCAGCCGGTGAATTCAAACAGAATTGACCTGTCCAGGGTCAAAAGCAGGTAACGCGACGGAGCATTGCGCATGGAAAAGACCTGCATGTTGCGTGTGCCGGTCGCGTAGCGGATGTTGACGGGATCCGAAAGGATCACTGCATCAACACCGTATTCGGACATTTTCCGGCGCACACGCGCCTGCCGGTAGGCGCGCACACCAGCAAGGTCAATGCCGTCGGTTTCCGGTGTCCGGTCGAGCTGTACAATGTCAGCCAGATCGCTTCGCTCCGCGTGCCAGTCAAGTTCCGCCATGATGATTTCGTCTCCAAACACACATCAGGGAATAATTGCATCTTGAACCGACAGGAAAAGCCTGGAAAAATTCACCCGTATTGATAACTTCCAGGAATGCTAAGTTATCGCAAGTCACTGCCGCCGCTGGACACGCTGGTCTTTTTTGAAGCGGCAATGAGGCATCAGAATTTTACGGAAGCAGCCGACGAACTCTTTGTCACGCAGGCGGCGGTCAGCAAGCGAATCCGGCAACTGGAAACCTGGCTCGGCGTCGATCTGTTCGAGCGTTCCGGTCGCAAGTTGATACCGACCGAAGCTGGTGAATATCTCGCCGAAAAGACCGGTATGACACTGGACTATCTGGACCAGGCATTGCGGACGGTAAAAATCCCATCCCAACCGGTGGTCCGCATTGCGTCGGTAACGGCGCTCGCGACCTTCTGGCTACAGCCCAAACTAAGGTCTTTCGCACTTTCCGATGAGGCGTGTCCGTTCAACCTCACGAGCGCAGACGAATTGGGGGATCTGCTCCGCCCGGAACACGACCTGGTCATCCTGCATGGCGAAAACCGGCTTCCGGGCTGGAATGCCGAATTGCTGTTTGCGGAGGAAATTGTTCCGGTTGGAACGCCTGCAATCGTGGAAGCGGCTGGCTCCTTCAATCAGAGTTACGGTCAGGTGCTGTTGAATTTTGCACGAATGGCACCGAACTGGACCGATTGGAATGTATGGATCCAGCGAACCGGATGGTCGGATTTTCGTGAATGGCCGGTGCTGAACTGCGCTAGCTACAACCAGACGATCGGACGTGCGTTGAAAGGGCAGGGGATCGCACTTGGTGCACTGCCCCTGTTGCAGGATGAGCTTCTGTCGGGAGATCTGGTTGCCATGCGTTCCAGGACGCTGTCGACCGGCAAGGGATATTACATCGCCTGGCCGAAGGCGCGCCCGATGAGTGACGAGGCTGAGCGTTTGAAAAATGTCCTCTTGGGGAGCAGTTGATCTGGAAGGTTTGCTGCTACGTCGCCGCGGGCGTGGACCGGAACATTTTCGCTAGGCCGTAATGCCGTACTGTTTCAGAATTCTCTCGTGTGTTCCGTCTGCGACAATCGTGTCGAAGGCACCTTGCAGCGTTTCGACAATTTTGTCGGAGGTCTGGTAGTGCAGCGCCAGAAATAACTCCCCCCGGTCCAGTTCGTAGACGGTTTCATAGTTTTCAAGATCGGCGCCACGCATTTGCAAACCCCAGCGCGTGACCTTGGTTTCGTAGGAGATCGCATCCACGCGGCCCGCCATGAGTTTGCGGAAGTTCTGTTCGTTTGACAGCACCGTCTCGATGCGGTCGTCCGGCACACCTTGTGCCCGTAACAGAAGCTGACCGACATCATCCTTGACAACCCCGATCCGAATATCTGCCAGGTCGTGCACCGTTTTGATCTGAAGGTGGCGGCTTTTCTTCGCTGTCAGTCCGACGACTGTTGGAACGAACGGTCCCACCCACTTGAACAGATCCTCGCGATCCGGCGTGCGTGTCGTGGAAAACAATGCGTGTCCGGGGCGTTGCAGAGTGAGATTGTAGCCCCGGGCCCATGGCAAAAGAGCGATGTCTTCCCGATTGTGCCCCGACGCCGCTCGCTTGAACATCTCATCCATGATCTCGACACTGATGCCGCTCAGGCCAGCCCCGTCTTTGTAGTTGAAGGGCGGATATTCCTCCGTCATGACCTTCAAGGAGCCGAGCCCGGTACTCGCATGCGACGAGCGGATCAGCGTTAGGGACGTGAAGGCAGCCATTCCGGCGACGACGGACCGTCTTGTCAAAAATCGCATCGGTTGACCCTCTTTACGTTACGTTGATCTAACCATACCCGGTGTTGCTCAGTTTCATATCCGGTAAGGACATTATTTCCGGTTGCCGTGCTGTTTGCCCGGAAAGGACGGTGTCGAGCGGTTCAGCTTTCCCGAACAGGAAACCCTGGCCGGTTTCAACACCCATCTCGATCAGGCAGCGGAGTTGTTCTTCGTTCTCAATACCCTCTGCAATGACATTGAGTTCGAGTCTTTTCGAAAGCCCTACGATTGCTTCGATCAGGGCGTGGGTCTTGTTGGCCCGCTCGCTGCCGGCTGTCTCGTCCAGCCCGCTGATGAACGAACTGTCGATCTTGACCGTATCAACCGGAAAGCGGTTCATGTAGCTGAGCGACGAAAAGCCTGTGCCGAAATCGTCAAGTGCGAACGCGCAGCCCAGATTTCTGATGTCTTCGATCAAGCTGGCCAGACCCATGTTGTTCTGCATCAGGGTTGTTTCGGTAATTTCCAGTACCAGGCGATCGGGATCGATTGAGTGAGCTGACAGTTTTTGTGCAAGATTGGCGGGCAGGTCCGGTAGAAATTGTGCGGCAGAGAAATTCAACGCGACATAAGTTGATTGCCATTCGGGCTTCGAATGAAGGCGCTCAAGGGCCTGCAGCCCCAATTCCAGCACCAGGTCCCCTATTTCAAGAATGCCGCCCGTCTGCTCCGCAGCCCGGATGTATTCAAGTGGCGGGAGAATACCCTTGCCGGGATGCACCAGCCGAAGAAGTCCTTCAAAACCGATTGTCGATCGGCTCTTCAAATCGACGATCGGCTGAAAATGCAGTTCGAACCAATCGTTCTTGAGGGCTTCGGAAATGACCTCTTTGACTTCAAGTTGTCTGGCCGCCTCCCTGCCGAATTTCTCGTTGAACACGCAATGACCGTTTCTTCCGCTGTTTTTCTGACGGTACATTGCAACATACGGACGCTTTCAGCAGGTCCTCCGCATTCATTGCGTTTTCAGGATAGAAGGAAATACCCACGCTTGCGGAAATCTGCAGCGTTCTACCGCCGAGGTCGATCGGCTTGTTCAGCACCCTGTTGATCCTTGTCGCGAGTTCAACGGCGCGCTTTCTTACGGCGTTGCACGACAACATGATCGCAAACTCGTCTCCACCGAACCGGCCGAAACAGTCCCCTTCATCCAGCAGATGTGATACTTCCCGTGAGACCGATTGCAGAACCCGGTCACCCGCAAAGTGTCCCAGATTGTCGTTGACCCACTTGAAGCGATCGAGGTCGAAAAACAGGACCGCAATTTCCAGAGAGCCGCCGGCTTCTTCGATGGCGGTGTTCAGGCGATCTGCAAAGCCTTCCCGGTTCAATAGCCCGGTGAGAAAATCGGTACGTGCCTGGCGCAGGATTTCCGCTTCGGCGGCCTTCAATTTGCAGATATCGGTCATGACAGACAGTGACCTGCGGCCGCTTGAGCTGTCGTCGTAGTCTTTTGCTTCGGTGATCAGGACATCAAGCTGGGATCCGTCCGCCTTTTCAAAAACGGAGGTGAACTCGACCGTTTCGTTCCTGCCGGTGGAGAGCAGGCTGCGATTGTTCAGATATTCTTCCTTGAATTCATGATGAATGAATTCGCGGAATTTGCGGCCGATTACGTTCTTGCGGCTGTAACCAGTCGCGTGGAGCCAATAGTCTGAAACCTTGATGATGCGGTCTTCCCGGTCGATCGAATACAGCATGACCGGGGTGTTGTTGTAGAGAAATGCAAGCCGCTTGTTCGCCTTGAGCAGCTTGGCCTCGTCCTGGTCGAGGCTGTCCTGCATGTCGTTGAATGCGCTGGTGACCCGGCCAAGCTCGTCGGATGAGGACCAGTCCACCTTTGTTCTTGTTCCCGAGCGATGGGTTGCTTCGATCGCTTCATTCAGGCGCAGGAGCGGCCTTGTAATCATGAAACGGTTGGCAATGAGCGCAGCCACAAGAACCGAAATGGTCGACACGATGAACAGTATTACAGACTTGCCGACTTCACCCATCGCAGCGTTGCTAATGCGATCGGACATGAATCTGATACGCAGGATTCCGACGACATGATCGGTTCCGTCAACTGCATGCGTGATTTCCTTGGAAAAGAGTGCTTCCTCTTTTTCGGGAATGTTGGTTTCGTTCTCGTTGTTTGAAACGAAAGCGAGCCGCTTGTCGTTGTCGTCCAGAATTTCGATACTGAAAATGTCGCGGTCGTTTGCGATCGCAACGGTCCATTTGCGCAGGTTCTCATAGTCGAAGTCCCAAAGCACCTTGCTCAGCGCCTTGCTGTTGGCGTCGAGCAAAACCCGTTTCTTTGCGATCATTTCGCGTTCAAGGGTGTCTTTGGTAACGATAAAAAACGTAACCAGCAGCGGACCGTTCACGGCAATGAGTGCCGCAAACATTATCGCGAGAAATTTCCGCTGCGTAGATGTGCGAATGAGCCCCAGCATGGAGCAATATCACCCCGGTTGCATTTTTCGAATTGGTTGCATTGCGGATGAAGCTACCAGATATTGCTTAACTTATCGTAGCTATTGACTTTTTTCGCGAAATGCTCGTCCAGAATCGCCGTCAGTGCGAATTCAGTCTGCAATTTCAGGGTGGTAACACTTGAACTTGCACGAGGCTGAAAACAGTCGACAGGAATTGTTGTGCATGAAACAGACTTGCGGCGGCGTTCGCAGCTGCTTTGATCAGGACGCCACAGCAGGGAGATTGACTTGACAGAACTCAAGTCGAAGCCGGCAGGAACCGCGCTTTCGGTTCCACCGCTGTTATGTGTGACTGAGTGGCCTGTTTGAAGAGGACTAACACTGTTCCACGTCGAAACCGCACATAACTATTCTCGGACGATATAGACCGAACACTCCGAATGTCTTGCGACGCGGGCAGCGTTTGGACCAAGAAGAAATTCTTTCAGATGAGGCTTGTGCGCACCTATCACGATCAAATCGGCACCCGCTTGTTTGGCTGCGTGCAGGATTTCCTCATACACGGACCCCGTCGCGACTATGTGTCGGACATCCTTGTTCCGCTCTTCGCCGAGCACCCGACTGACCAGATCCGTCAGCGCCGATTTGGTTTTCGAAACCATTTCGCCCTGAAAGTTCTCGTCAAAATAGGAATTCACAAGTGTCACGCCATAGTTCGGCACAACAGTGATGACGTCGAGTTGAGCGCCATCCAGGCGCGCGATCTTTTCACCGGTCTCGAGGACCTGGATGTCATCCTCGTGGGAAACGTCGACTGCACACAACACTGACTTTACCGTCATGCCGGCACTCCTTTCTCGCGGCCAGCGCGAGCACGCTGGATTAGATAAACCATCACCAAAAGCAGAAGGCCAGGGATATAGATAAGTTCCTTGGGGAGCTGCTTGACTTCGATTTGAGCTGTCTTTGCAATCACTGGATCGTCGCCGTAAAAATCGAAATCGCCAAGCTGCTCGAAATAGGACGTGCCCGGGAATGGTTCGTCGATTTTCATGACGCCGTCCTCATCGAGTATGGTGAGACCGAGTGCTTCAAGTCGGGCTTGCCCGCCCGTTTCCGAACCGGGTTTCACGATAATGGTTTTTTCGGTGGTGTTTCCGGTATCAAAATCAGGCCCGCTCACTGTGACCCTGATTTCCTGACCTACCGGCGCCTTTCCGACAGCTTCCACAAACTGGGTCGGTGGGATCTGTTCGTACGGTGGCTGAATACGGTTCATAAAGAAATCTGGCCGGAACAGAACAAACGCGATCAGAACCATAGCGACACTCTCATAGATCCGGTTCTTCGTAACGAAGTACCCCATTGTGCCCGAGGTAAACACCAGGATTGCTATTGTCGCGACTATGAAAACGAGTGTTCCCTGCAACCAGCCGACATCAATGAGGAGCAGGTCGGTATTGAAGATGAACACAAAGGGGAGGGCGACGGTCCTCAACGAGTAAAAGAATGCCGTAAACCCGGTTCGCATTGCATCGCCGCCCGACACGGCGGCAGCTGCAAAGGAAGCCAGCCCGACCGGCGGCGTCACGTCCGCCATTATTCCGAAATAGAAGACGAACAGGTGAACAGCGATCAGTGGCACGATCAGCCCGGATTGGGCGCCCAGTTCAACCACGACACCTGCCATGAGCGAGGATACGACAATGTAGTTCGCTGTCGTCGGCAACCCCATTCCGAGAATAAGTGACAGCAGGCCTACGAACATGAGCATAAGGACCAGATTGCCGCCGGAAACGAATTCAACCAGATCAGCCATGACCTGACCAATACCGGTCAGGGTAACGGTACCGACAATAATGCCGGCCGTAGCAGTGGCAAGACCTATGCCGATCATGTTGCGCGCGCCGTCGATCATGCCGTGCACGAGATCGTCGACACCTGCTTTCAACGCTTCGAAGGTTTCGCTTTCGCCCCGGAAAATCGCCTTGATAGGGCGTTGTGTCAGCAAAATCACGAAGAGCAGGGCAGTTGCCCAGAATGCGGAAAGACCAGGGGACTTTTGCTCGATCATCAGGAAGTAGACGAGCACAACAATCGGCAACAGATAATAGAGGCCTGCCTTGTAGATCTCCGCGATTTCAGGAAGCGTGATTTCCTTGGCTTCCGGGTCGTCCGGATGCAGATCAGCCACACTGGCTGCGAGCTTCAGCAGGACAAGATAGGCCACGAAAACCAGAACAGCCAGAATCCAGCTCGCACCTTCAGGTACGGCAGCAACGATCCAGCCAACCGGAAACTTCACCCCGTAGCAGAGCGCGGCAAATCCGGCGAAGAAAAAGAACATGCCGAGGACTGTCCGCAGAGTCGAAACCGTTTTGTGCCCGATGGTGGGCATGTTCCGCTTAACGGCTTCCAGGTGGACAATATAGACCAGCGCAATATAGGAAATGACGGCAGGCAGGAACGCGTGAGTAATCACATCCACATATGAGATGCCGACATATTCGACCATCAGGAAGGCCGCTGCGCCCATCACGGGTGGCATGATCTGTCCATTGACCGAAGACGCAACTTCAACGGACCCGGCTTGCTCGGACGAAAATCCGACGCGTTTCATCAACGGTATGGTGAAAGTACCCGTCGTGACCACGTTGGCAATTGACGAGCCGGAGATCAGCCCTGTCGCGGCCGAACCGACAACGGCGGCTTTTGCAGGGCCGCCCTTCAGGTGACCGAGGGCGCCAAACGCCATCTGGATGAAATAATTTCCAGCTCCGGCCTTGTCCAGAAGCGCACCAAACAAAACAAACAAAAAGACAAACTTGGTAGAAACACCGAGCGCTATGCCGAAGACACCTTCAGAAGTAATCCACATATGGCTCATCGCTTTTTTGAGCGATGCGCCCTTCCAGCGGATAACTTCAGGCACCCATTCTGAAGAGCCGAAAAACACATAAAGGAGAAAAACGGTGGCGACTGCAGCCATGGCGGGACCGAGCGCCCGCCGGGCGGCCTCGAACAGAACGACGATCCCGGCAAGGGCAAACCATTTGTCCATGTTGTCGGCAAGGCCGCCGTTGTTGACGATCTTGTCGTAGAAGAAAAAGCCGTAAAGCGAGATGAACGCCCCGAACAGCGCAAGGATCCAGTCCTGTATGGGGATGTAGTGACGTGGACTGCTTCTCAGTGCGGGATAAGCCATGAAGGCGAGGAACATTGCAAAGGCAAGGTGGAACTGACGGCTGTTGTTGATCAGGTCCCCGGGCAGGATGTAATAGGCCACCGGCGATGCCAACAGGACCTGGAAGACCGACCATGTGAAGGCAACTGCCGCGAGCAGCAAGCCGACGTTTCCTGCAGGATTGCGAGATCCTGAATCGGAAGCGGCAACGAGTTCCTGAAGCTCGTCCTCCGAGAGACCTCGCCGAGAGTCCTGATTGTTCGGTTGATTTTGGTCCGCCATGAAAAATCCCCATCCTGCGGCTCGAGTTCGAGCCGGAGCCCTCTAATTTTCGGGTCTATAGGGCCAGCCGCCCTCAGAAATACGTGTCATGCAAATTGATCGCGCCCAAGCCTTTGAGACGACTGTTTTGGTGGCGCAAAGTGATGGGTCCGGAGAAAAATCTCCGGACCCTGGATGTTTCTGGATTAGTTGATCCAGCCTTGTTCTTTGTAGTACTTGGCAGCACCCGGATGAATCGGTGCGGACAGGCCGTCAGCTACCATTTCTTCCGGCTTCAGGTTTGCGAATGCCGGATGCAGTTTTTTGAACGCATCGAAGTTTTCAAACACTGATTTTACCAGCGTGTAGACGGTATCGTCTGCAACGTCGGCAGAAGTGATGAAAGTGGCACCCACACCAAATGTGTTTGTGTCGCCATCGTTGCCGCGGTACATACCGCCCGGAATGGTAGCTGTCCGGTAGTAGCTGTTGTCACCTACGAGTTTGCTGACAGCATCACCGCCCACATTCACCAAAACGGAATCACATGCAGTCGTTGCTTCCTGGATAGAACCGGAAGGGTGGCCAACGGTGTACACCATTGCATCGATCTGGTTATCGCAAAGGGCTGCGGACTGTTCGGCTGCCTTCAGTTCGGTAGCCTGCGCAAAATCGTCAGAAGTCCAGCCCACGGATTCCATCAGGACTTCCATAGTGCCACGTTGGCCGGAACCCGGGTTGCCGATGTTGACGCGTTTGCCCTTGAGGTCCTCAAAGTTCTTGATGCCGGAATCTGCGCGCGCCACGACGGTGAACGGCTCGGGGTGCACCGAGAAAACCGCGCGCAGTTTTTCAAACGGGCCTTTGTCCTCGAACTTAGATGTGCCGTTATAGGCATGATATTGCCAGTCAGACTGGGCAACACCAAATTCCAGCTCTCCTTCGCGAACCGTGTTTATGTTGTAGACCGATCCACCTGTGGATTCGACCGAACAACGGATGCCGTGCTCTTTGCGTCCCTTGTTGACCAGTCGGCAGATCGCGCCGCCTGTGGGATAGTAGACACCCGTGACACCACCGGTTCCAATCGTGATGAATTCTTCAGCCGATGCTGCGCCGGTAAATGCAATGCTGGTGGCGAGAACGGCACCTGCAAGGTTCATTTTCATCATCATTTGACTAGGCTTCCCTCTTGTTGATCTTCTTTGGTCCAGAGTGACCTACACCCTAGACATTTTCAAACTCATCGAGCAAACGATTATGTTTGTCGACCTCCTGGATCCGGGCGTCGGCCCCGGATCCGGCTCGCGCAACCAGCATGCCTGTTATCGTTTCTATCAGGACCAGCGTGGCTGCGTAAGACGAAAAAAAGTGTGGACTTTCAGTGCGTTGTATGAAGTGAAAGTCTGCATATTGCAATCCGGGAAACGCATGGCTGTCGGTCAGGACAACAACTGTTGCACCATTTCCGGCGGCAACTGCCGCAGCGCGGACAGATCGGTGCGCATAGGGATGTTTGGAGATTATCAGCACCGTATCTTCCGATCCGATGCCGGCAAGCGTGCTGCCGAGGGTCGTTCCATTGCGACCGGCAACGAGCCAGCGGTCATCGAACCATTTGGCCAGATAAGCGAAATAGTCGGTGAAACCTGCCGATGCGAGCGCTCCGATGAGAACGATCTTGCGGGAAGAATCCAGTCGATCGACGACCGTATCCAGGAGTTCTTGATCAATATCTTCCACAAGGGCGTTGATGTTGGCGATGCAAGCCGCAACCTGCCGTGGCAACAGGGGTTGATCGGCATCGGTTCGAAGACGTCTCGCCTTGTCCTGAAAGCTGTCCTGCTCTCGCTTGCTCAGTTCGAAACGGGCCTGTTCGCGCAGCGCTTCATAGTCTGAAAAACCGAGCGCGCGCGCGAGCCTTGTGTAGCTTGCCGGGGAGACACCGCTTGCCGTGGCCACCGACCTCAAACTTCTCGTCGCGATTTCCACCTGGTTTTCAGCAATATAGTCAGCCGCAATTCGCAGAGTATCGCTCAGCTCTGCATAGCTGGTCGAAATCGCGGTCCGGATCTGGGGCGGCGAATTTGTTTCCATCTGTTTACTGTTTCATTTGTTTTTTCTCTTGTCAAATTCTGAAACAAATGTTTCGTTGCCGCAGTTTTTATCGCCTGCGCGGAAGTTTTCAAATGTCCACTCGTACTCCTCCCGCACATGCTCCCGTCGTTGTCATCGGCGGGGGGATCATGGGCTGCTCCACGCTCTATCATCTTGCCAAAATGGGTGTTTCTGATGCGATCCTTCTGGAGCGGAACCAATTGACATCCGGAACCACCTGGCACTCCGCGGCCCAGGTTCGTGCACTTCGGAATTCTCGCAACCTGACGCGCATGATTCAATACTCGGTCGAGCTGTACGGCCAGCTAGAACAGGAAACAGGGCAGGCTGCCGGCTGGATCCAGAAAGGCTCACTTTCTATCGCGACCAGTGAGGACAGGATGATCCACATCAGGCGGCAGGAAGCGCTCGCGAAAGCTTATGGAATTCCAGCGCAGTCCATCAGTCCGGATGAAGCCAGGGAACGTTGGCCGTTGATGAACGCGGACGATGTCCTTGGCGCAGTCTGGTCGCCGGATGACGGGCGCGTGAGTCCGTCTGACGTTTGCGCCGTTCTCGTGAAAGGCGCCAGATCGCTGGGCGCAAAGATTTTCGAAAGGACCGGGGTGACGGCAATCCTGACGGAGAACGGCAAGGTCAAAGGCGTGGAAACAGTCAACGGTACGGTGATGTGTGATGCCATTGCCTTGTGTGCCGGCCTCTGGTCACGTGAAGCCGGAGCCATGGCGGGGGCGGAAGTGCCCGTGCTTGCATGCGAGCATTTTTATCTTCTGACGAAGCCGGTCGACGGGATAGTCGGCAACACGCCGACACTCAGTGACCATGACAATCATCTTTACATCCGTGATGACAGCGGCGGCCTGCTGGTTGGCTGTTTTGAGCCGATGGGCAAGCCGATCGCACCCGGTGTCCTGACGGAGAGTTTCGAATTCGGTCTGCTTCCTGAGGATTGGGATCATTTCGAGCCGATGATGATGAACGCGCTTCACCGGTTGCCGGCACTGGAGACCGCCGAAGTGAAGATGCTCCTGAACGGCCCGGAAAGTTTTACGCCGGACGGAACATTCATGATGGGTGAGGCTGCGGAAACCCGAGGCCTTTTCCTGGGATGTGGCATGAATTCGGTAGGCATTGCCGCCGGGGGAGGCGCGGGAATGAACCTCGCCCACACGATCATTCACGGAGCGCCGTCATATGATCTTTCCGAAGCCGATGCCAAGCGCTTCGCACCGGTCTTCAATTCTGTCGAACATCTGATGGCGCGCGCGCCGGAGGTTCTCGGGACCCATTACGACATTGCCTATCCGGGCAAGCAGTTCAAGACGGCCCGCAAATTGAGGAGGTTGCCGCTCGACAGTGAATACACAGAGGCAAAAGCCCATTTCGGTCAGTTCTACGGATGGGAACGGCCACTGTATTTCGGCAAGGAGCAGGAACCTGAACTGAAATTCGGGCGGCCGGACTGGTTTGAAAATGTCAGGCAGGAGGTGATGGCAGCGCACGAGAATGCCGCCATCTTCGATGCGTCACCCTTCGGCAAGATTGAGGTCGAGGGCCCGGATGCAGAAGCATTTTTATTGAAGGTCTGTGCCGGACATGTCGGCCGCAGGGCGGGGGCGGTCATCTATACCCCGATCCTCAACGAGCGCGGCACATTCGAAAGCGACATTACCGTTCAGCGTCATTCGGATACCCATTATCGTCTCTTTGTCGGAACCAGCGCGATCAGGAAGGACTTGGCCTGGCTCCGGAGACACTCCGCGGACTTCGATGTGTCACTCACCGACACTACCCAAACCTACGCCGTTTTTGGTCTCATGGGACCGGAGAGTGCCCGTATTGCGGTGGAAGTAGGTGCACCCGAACTCAACGATATCGGGTATTTCAAACACGCCGAAGCACATATCGCAGGTCATCATGTGCGGGCTGCAAGGTTGTCCTATGTCGGGGAAGCGGGGTGGGAGATAACCTGCCGGTCTGAAAACGCCAGGTCAATCTACGCGGCGCTGACGAATGCCGGTGCCGAACCGGCGGGCTTGTTTGCACAGACATCGATGCGTGTCGAGAAAGGGTTCTGCGCGATGGGACACGAACTTGACAGCGATGTGACACCGGTGGAGGCCGGTCTTGATGCAATGACCCGGAAGTCGGGTGGTTTCATCGGCGCTGACGCCATCGCGAAACACAAGGCAGGTGGCGGCGTATCGAAGGTGGTTTCGCTCGCGTTCGAGGACGAGGCTGCGGTTCCGCTCGGACACGAGCCTTTGCTGCTCGATGGGGAGGTTTTGGGGCAAACGACGACATGTGCTTACGGCTACCGTATCGGACGGCCGATTGCCCTGGCGCACGTGGAGCGGTCGCTAGAGTCCGGATCTGAGGTCGATGTCGACATTGCCGGGTCATTGTTCAAGGCAACTGTCACCATTGGTCCGCTGTTCGATCCTCAGGGCAGTCGCATGCGGCCGTCTTGACTTCAAGTAATTTCGATCCTTCCTGGACTTGAAGTTTCCTTGTCGCTTCGGTCGTATCCGGGTTTGCGTCTGGATCGGACGCCACACTCGTTTTGACCCAATCGGCTTTTCAAGGCCGGGTTGCCGGTTTCGTGGTTTCTCCTGGCCTTTGCACCGGGCTTGCCCTGCGACTTGCGATCGCCGGTCACGGATCGGGATGGAACCTGCCCGAACCCAACCAGTCAGGTTGATCCGGGCAGTGGTTGCCTGGTCAGCTTTATCCGGACTGAAGGATGTAGACGGAGAACCAGGATCGCGCATCTCGATGTTGATCCAGAACTCTCCATCCGCTCTGGCTCGCAATTTCTGAAAAGGCCGCATCGTCGTATTTGTGGGAATTTTCGGTGTGGATCGTTTCGTGCTTCTGGAAAGCGATGGTATCTTCGCCGATCGAGACCGACTGTTCGGTCAGGCTTTCCAGGTGCATTTCGATCCGGCTCTCATCCGCGTTCCATATAGCCTTGTGCGCAAAGGCTTTGAGGTCGAAATCTGCCCCGCATTCCCGATTTATCCGTTGCAGGAGATTGAGGTTGAAGGCCGCAGTCACTCCGGCAGGGTCGTCATATGCTTCCAGGAGCACCTCTTCTTCCTTCGGACGGTCAACGCCGACAATCATCGTTGCACCAGGCATGGCCTCGCGGAGAGACCGCAAAATAGCCGTGGCTTCGGTGCGTTCGAAATTGCCGATTGTCGAGCCGGGAAAAAAGACCAGCACGGGCAATTCGGGCAGCAAAGGCAGTTTGCCGAGAGGCTGCGTGAAATCGGCCGCGACCGGGATGACGGCCAGTGACGGGTAGGCCCGGCGAACGCGTTCGGCAGCGTCTTTCAGATGGTTGGCGGAAATATCGACCGGCATATAGACCGAAAGGTCCGGAAAGGCGCCGAGCAGCAGGTTCGTTTTCCGGCTGGAGCCGCTGCCGAGCTCGACCATTGCGCCCCGGGCTCCCGGCAGCCGCGCATATTGGCGGATTTCAGTCTCCAGGATGCCAAGTTCGGTTCGGGTCGGATAATAGGCGTCCAGTTCGGTTATGGCTTCGAACAGATGCGAGCCGACATCATCATAAAGCCATTTGCTGCTGACGGATTTGCGCGCCGCTTTCAGGCCGGCAAGGACATCGGACCTGAAGGTTTTGTCGGCTCGTACAGGGGGAACATGTTTGGTCATTGATCTGCCGCCAGTCTGAGCCCCAGCATTTGCCAGCGCTGCTGTGGATAGAAAAAGGTTCTATAAGAAGAACGCATCTGAAGCTTCGGGGTTGCACAGGATCCACCCCGCAGCACCATCTGGTTCACCATGAATTTTCCGTTGTATTCCCCGATGGCGCCTTCGGGAGGGGTGAAGCCCGGATAGGGAGAAAAGGCGCTGCTGGTCCACTGCCAGACATCTCCCCAGAGGCTTGCGTGGCGCCCCTGCGGTATATGTGTGCCGTTTTCCAGAAAGTTACCCTCGATTTCAGTCGCTTCGGCTGCCGCTTCCCATTCTGCCTCTGTCGGTAGCCGATGACCGCTCCAGCGGGCGAAGGCATCGGCCTCGTAATAGCTGACATGGACCACCGGAGCAGACAGATCGACAGGACGCGGACCTTGCAGCGTGTAGGTCCACCATTGACCGTCCTGTTGCCACCAGTAGAGGGGAGAATCCCAGCCGTTCTTTTCGCGAACCGCCCAGCCTTCCATCAACCAGAGCGTCTGGGTTTCATATCCGCCGTCATTCATGAAGGCGATCCAGTCGCCGTTGGTTACCAGGCGGTCGGCAAGCTTGTACGGTTCCAGCCAGACCTTGTGCCGCGGTCCTTCGCAGTCATAGGCAAAGCCGTCGCCATCATGGCCGATTTCAACGAGCCCGCCTTCATGCAATGTCCAGTCTTGCTCTCGTATGGCGGTAACGGCGCCGGGTTGTGAGGGAATGTAGGCCGGTAGCAGCGGATTGAAGGAAAGGGCGTGCAGGAGGTCGGTAATCAACAGTTCCTGGTGCTGCATTTCATGGTGACACCCCAGTGTAACCAGTGCGTCCAGCTTGTCAGGGTCAAGAGTGAATCCGCCGCGCGAAAGACCGTCCCGCAATGCATCTTCGACATGCGCCCGATAGGAAAGGACTTCCGTGACCGTCGGGCGGGACAACAGGCCACGCCGCGAGCGTGTGTGTCTGGGTCCGGCCTGGACATAATAGGAGTTGAAGAGAACTGCGAAACGGTCGTCCTTGGGCTGGTAACCGGGCAGGAATGGTTTCAGGATGAATTCCTCGAAGAACCAGGTCGTATGCGCCAGGTGCCACTTGGGCGGACTGGCGTCTTCCATGGATTGAAGACCCAGGTCTTCGTCATTGAGTGGGGCGGTTAGCTTTTCCGTTTGCGTTCGTGTTGCGTAAAATAGATCCAGGAGTTCCGAAGCGGAAGACGGTTCGCTCCACTCATCCAGGTAGGTCATATGTTTCCCTCCACGCAGGCAACGGCTTTGACGCCTCGAGCCGGCCCTGTGACTGCCACCAAGCGGCCTCTACGTAAGTGACGGATCGTGAATTCCAACGTTGGGATTTGCACCATGCCGGTGCAAAAACGCGCCATGCAGCTGTGAAAGAATAGTTTGGTGACAAAAATCACCAGGTGATTGAAAAAAAGCATAACGTCCGGTTTCATGGTAATTAATCCGCAATTCATTGATTTTCAGTCAGAAGTTCGCGCCTTCAGAACGATCCATCCGGCTTTTGACGGTGCTGAAAGTAGGAAATTGTTCCTGACAACTGCCTGTCAGGATTGTTGGGAAGTTGACTTCACAAACGTGTGAAGGGTTGCGCGCACCAACCATGAGATGTGCAGGCAGGGTGTCTCTAAATTGTGTTGCAAACAGGTCTTTGCCGGTCTCGTCTCGCACTTGATTGACATTTTGGGACAATTGTCCTAACTAAAAATAGGTCAATTGTCCTAGAGTGACATCAAACATGAAAAATGTGCCGGGAAAATCAAAATGAAATCCAGCTCCACCAGGCAGCAGATCATTGATGCGGCGGATGAGCTGTTCTACGCGCAGGGATTTGGCGAAACCTCGTTCGCCGATATCGCGAAATCGGTCAGCATTTCGCGCGGAAACTTCTATTACCACTTCAAAACCAAGGATGAGATCCTCGATGCGGTTATCGAAAAGCGTTTGTCCGACCGGGAAGACATGCTGCGAAACTGGGACGAGATGTCCGGGAACCCGGCAGAGCGAATTGCCTGTTTCGTGCGGATACTCATCGTCAATCAGACGAAAATATTTGCCTATGGCTGCCCTGTCGGGACGTTGACGATGGAACTTGCCAAGCTTGAGCACGCCTCCAGCGGCAACGCCAACCGCATCATGGGATTGTTCCGGGACTGGCTGATCCGCCAGTTTTCAGAACTTGGCAGCGGAGCTGACGCCGAGGCCCGGGCGCTTCATGTCCTCAGCTGGAGCCAGGGGGTTGCAGCGCTGGCACAGGCCTTCAGGGATGAAGCCTTCGTTCTGCGGGAGGTGGACAAGATCCTCGACTGGGTCGGACGGGGGGCGCCGAGTTCCGGTCTTGGGCAACCCGGTCTGGCTGGCATCTGACAGACCTTCAATTCTGTTTCAAGGGAGAATGAAATGTTTATCGTGACGCTGAAGTTTTCTGACAACAAGGCGCGTGCGGGTGATCTGATGGACGGGCACAAGGCATGGATCAAAAGCGGCTTCGATCAGGGCCTGTTTTTGATGGTAGGCAGCTTGCAGCCGAACATGGGTGGCGGCATCATCGCTCACAACACGACCCGAGAGGAAATCGAAGCCTTCGTCGGAGAAGATCCATTCGTTTCCGAAGGCGTGGTGAGTGCCGAAATTCTGGAAATCACGCCCGCGCGGCTGGACGAGCGGTTGGAGTTTCTGGCCGCGTAGGGTCTTGAGTGATTGAAGCTGGATAACGGCCTGGAAAAAATAAAAGCGCCCGGAGAGGCGCTTTTACATGTTGTAGGGTGGGGCCTTACTGAACCCGCGGAAAGAGCGGCTCGATTTCGTCCAGTTCACTGCCGCCCGGTAGCCTGTCCAGCTCCGGTTTCCATGGACGGGCAATGTCGGTGACGTTCAGTGTGGCAAGGGCCTTGCCGGCAGAGACCGGGATCACCTGTTGCAATGCTTCCATGACGATACGCAGGCAATCGAGACCGACATAGACGATTTCTCGTGCCCGGTCCCTGGTCTCTTCGGACTTGAAGAGCGTCCAGGGAGCCTGCTTGTCGAAATAGTTGTTCATCTCGGCCGCCGCATTGATGATAGACTGCATCCGCGCCGGAATGTCGGCGAGATCTATCCATTCACCCATGCCTGCGGTCGCATCAAGCACCGTTTGACGCAAAGCCTCGTCATCCGCCGTGAGCGGACCCTTGACCGGAAGTTTTCCGTCGAAGTTCTTTCTGGCGAACTTGGCACCGCGAGAAAGCAGGTTGCCAAGCTTGTTGTTGAGCTCGCTCTCGTAAGTCTGCGCAATCAGCTCGACCGAAATCTGGCTGTCGCTGTCCGCACGCATGTGGCGGGCGAGATACCAGCGCAGCGCGTCAACGCCGAGTTTGTCCATGACCTCTATCGGATCGACTGTGTTGCCGATGGATTTGGACATCTTGACCCCGCCGGCGCCGACCCAGTGGCTGTGCACCGACAGCTTTTTCGGCAGCGGCAGATCAGCGGCCATCAGCATCAGGGGCCAGTAGACACCGTGCGGCTTGAGGATATCCTTGCCGATCATGTGCTCGCACACCGCCCACCAGTCCTGGTAGCCATCTTCCGGCCAGCCGATATTGGTGAGGTAATTGGCCAGAGCGTCAAACCAGACATAGGTAACGAAGTCGGTGTCGAAAGGCAGGTCAACGCCGAGGGTCACACGGGATTTCGGCCGGGAGATGCACAGATCCTCCAGAGGTTCGGCCAGCATTTTCTTCAGCTCGTTCCTGAACGACTCAGGCTGGACGAAATCCGGATTGTCATCGATGTGTTTCAGGAGCTGTTCACGGAACGGTTCCATCTTCAAAAAGTAGTTGGTCTCGTCCGTCTGCTCGACCTGCATGGTCGGATGCAGCGGACACTGTCCGTCCTCTGTGAGGTCGCTCTCTTTCTTGAACTCCTCGCAACCCTTGCAGTAGGTGCCGGTATACTGCTTCTTGACGATCAGTCCCTTGTCGAAGATGCGCTGCTCCATCTCCGCGACGGCTTTCTTGTGGCCTCCGCGGCTTGTGCGGACGAAATAGTCGAATTCGACACCGAGTTTTTCGAAAACGTCGCGAAACTCCGCGCAGCGCATGTCGAGATATTCCTCGACCGGCATACCCAGTTCCTGCGCGGCTTCCTGGTTCTTCTGGCCGTGCTCGTCCACGCCCGTAGACAGCATCAGTTCATAACCCAGTGCCTGGCGGTTGCGCTTCAGGATATCGGCCATGATGGACGTGAAAGCGTGACCGATATGCGGAGAACCGTTGACGTAGTAGATCGGGGTCGTGATGTAGCTTTTCATCCAAACGCTTTCGAATTTTCTGTATCACGCGCAAAACGCATTTAACATATGCGGCATGATTGCTGCTGCGCTCCCGGGAAAGGGACCGCAGCTATATTTCACACTCAAGGGATCAAGGAAAGCCCCGCTCCGGGTTTCTGACCTCAATGTGAGGTTTCCGGCGCGATTGGCAATGTTCAAACCAGATACGCAGGCCGTGAATCAAGGAATGAAAATGTGCGCCTTCATCATCCCTTTACCCGTTTTTGCCCGCAATAACTTCGTTTGGGAAGCAACAACCGCAGACTTCCGGCTGAAATCCGAAACGCTGTGGTGTACTGGAACCCGGATCTCCGCTCCGCTGTGTCCGGGATGACAATCGCCTGGGAAAAGCAAGAAGCGCAAATGTCCTCACATCCCTTGTCATCCCTGCGAAAGCAGGGATCCAGCAACCGCCTTGCTTGAAAGCTGATTCAAGGGGCTATGTCACTCCCAATTCCAAATCTTCGCTCTGCTGCGGTTAGGGCGATGAGGAAATAGCCTACCCGATCACCCATATCCCCGCGAGCACGAACAGTGCCAGGAATACAGTCTGGGACACCACCATCCAGATTGCAGGGCCGCCGACTTCCAGGAGTTTCGGGATCGAGGTCTTCATGCCAACGGCGGCAATCGCGGCAAGCAGCGCCCAACGGGAAATCTGGCCCGCAAGGTCTTTTGCGGTTTCAGGAACCAGGCCGAAGGAATTGAAGGCCGCAAGGATCAGGAAGGCAAGTACGAAGACAGGCATCAGCGGCGGACGGCTTGCACCTGGCTCGGCGTTGCCGCGCAGGATCAAGGCAGCGATCAGCACGATGGGCGCCAGCAGGGTCACGCGGATGAGTTTTACAAGCGTGGACAGATCTCCGGTTTCTTCGGACACGGAAAATCCGGCACCCACCACCTGGGCTACGTCGTGAATGGTGCCGCCGAGAAACACGCTGGTGGCATCAACGGAAAGTCCGAGATTGCTTGTCAGAATCGGGTAGACGATCATAGCCAGCGTGGACAGGACTGTCACGGTGATCACCGTGAAGGCGAGGTCTCGTTCCGCATGCTGGCGCTTTGGCAGGATTGAGCCGATCGCCATCGCCGCGGATGCCCCGCAAATGGCGACCGCGCCGCCGGAAAGGAAGGCGAAGAGCCGGTCCTTGCCAAAAAGGTTTCCGATCATCAGCGAAAAGACGATAGTCGCCAGAACACCGAGGATGACAAGAAGCAGAAAGGGCAGGCCGAGTGCCCGCACCATCTCGATACTGATGCGCACGCCCAGAAGCGCAACGCCGACCCGCAGGAGTGTTCTTGCAGCAAAGGCAATGCCTTCCGAGGTACGCTGTTCGTCCGAGAGGAAGTTCAAAGGCATGCCCAGCAGGATCGCCATCAACATGGCAGGTGCGCCGTAGTGTTCATTCAGAAACTGAGCCGAAATGGCCACAAGCCCGGCGATGGCGATACCGGGAAACAGCTGGTTTGCCCGGGTCTTCAAAGTTTCGATCATGTTTGTCCTGTTTAGGGTCTGTCGACTGGAAGCCCGCTGGGAACTCTATCGGGGATGCCGAAGGAAGGAGAAGAAACCGAAGTCGTACCGGTGAGCGCCTTGAGAAACGCGACGAGATCGGTAAACTTCCTGATCGGAAAGTGAAATCCGCTCGACATCCCGAAACCGGGCCTGCCTGGCCATTTCACGCAGATCCTTATAGACCACGAAATCGATTGGTTCCAGCCACGGTGCGTCGGGAAGTGCAGCCGTTTCGGTTGCCATTTTGCCAGCATTCCGTCCGGGTCGAGATGGTGGCGAACAATACCTTCGAGCGTCGGGTAGGCGCCGTTGTGGCCATAAGGCGATGTCAGCTCGACATTGCGCAGCATTGGTGTGCGGAAACGATAGGCATCTTCCAGTCTGTCGCTTTCGCCCATGCGGCCGACATCCCGCACCATTGGATCGAAACGCCGCGTCCGGCCGGGTCCGAAAGGGGGCAGGCCAATTGCATGAAACTCCTGGTCACTCATGAGTTTGCCGGAATGGCAGCTGGAGCAATTGCCCTTTCCGTAAAAGAGACCCATGCCGCGCTCTTGCGCATCGGTCAGTGCGGCCTTCCTGCCGGAAAGATACTGGTCGAACGGACTGTCGAAACTCGTCCATTCGATCGCCTGGAAGGCTGCAAGTGCATTTCCGACTTCGGCAATCGAGACTTGCCCAGGCTCATCGATGTGATCGAACGCATCGACAAACATCTTGCCGTATTCGGGAATGACGCGAACCCGCTTGGCAAGGATTGGCCAGGAGGCGTCTATCCGGTTGTGAACGGCGCCTGCGATCTCGTTTTCTTTCGGGTTGCCGGCCATTTCGAACTGGGCAACAAGCGGAAAAATCGCCTGGGCCGCAAGAAGGCTGTTCAGGCCCTCGGGAAGCCATTCCTCCGCCGGCGAGTTGAAGCCGTTTTCATAGTCGTCGGAAATGGAAAGACGGCCGTCGTGGAAAAGCGTGTGAAGCTCTTTTGTCCCGAGATTCCAGAGGCCTGGCGCATTTCGCGGAATCCTTTTCTTAATCCGGTTGTCGTCGACAAGGGCGGTCCGGTTCGGTCCGAGGCCTTCTCCGCCTTCGCCAATGCCGAGGGAAAGGCCGTCTCCTGTTCCAAGGACCGGATGATGACATGTCGAACAGGCAATATTCCTGTTCCCGGAAAGGATCCTGTCGTAAAAGAGAAGCTGACCGAGGGCCGCCTGTTTCCTGTCGAAGGCGATGAAATCATCGTCAGTCAGCGGGGAGGGAAGCTCCGCGGAATGAGCTGGTGCTGCCAGAAGAACACCAAGAAAGAACGATCGGAAAAAATGACGAAAATGCTGAAAGCCGCCGTGATTGGGCTTTTCCTGGCTGCGGGCCCTGCCCAGGCTGAAATCGAGAACGCGCGTGATCTGATGGAGGCCGGACAATTTGAGGAGGCCAGGAAGGAACTTTGGCCCGCTGCACGTTCCGGCAACGCGGATGCCGAGGAACTGATCGGCGTCATGTACGCGATGGGTCTCGGCGTGGAGCGGGACGATCAGCGCGCTTTCGAGTGGTATCTCAGAAGCGCCATGAAGGGGCATCCGGGCGCACAATCCGGTATCGGCTGGTATTACGAGGTCGGCCGGGGAATGCCCGCGCCGGATCTTGTTCGCGCTTACATGTGGTACACGCTTTCCGCCATCGGAGGAGATCCCGATGCGGCGATCTCGCTTGAGGAAGTCGTGAAGAAAATGACCAAAGAGGAAATTGAAAAGGCGCATATTCTGGTCGATGACTACAAGGTCTGGATGTACCCGTTCCGGTAAATCCTGCTCATTTGCAACCCCGGATCCGAAAATCGGCTTGTTGTCTTTCCGGAGTTGTCGAGGCGAACTCGAAAATTGACACGTCCGGCAACTGGCCGGACGTGTCTGATTGAACAACAGCTTAGTTCAGATCGGCGTCACGTGCACCGTTGATGGAGGTTTCAGCTTCCTGAACGGCTTCTTCCAGTGCGCCGAAGATCTCGCCGCCGCGTGCGACATTGTCCTTGAACCAGTCGTAGACCGGTGCGGCTGCTTCCTTGAAAGCGGCTTTCTGTTCCGGCGTTGGAACATAAAGATCGCCGCCGCCGGCAACGAACTCTTCATATTTTTCGATGGATTCACGCTTTGGCGATGCAAAGGTAGCCTGTTGCAGATGATAGAAGCCATCGACCACGACCCGGCGCATTTCTTCCGGCATGGCAAGGAACCGTTCGTTGCTCATCCACCAGAGTGCGCCCATGTAGGCGTGGCCATCGAGCGTCACATACTGCAGGCCGGCATCGGGGAACTTCATGCTCATGATGTCGGTGATGCCGTTCTTGGAACCTTCAACAACACCGGTCTGGAATGACGTGAACAGCTCCGGCCACGGGATTGGCGTCGGAGAGGCGCCAAGTGCCTTGACCAGTTCCTGCGGCAGGTCAGCCACAACGGTACGGATCTTCAGGCCTTCCATGTCGGCCGGATTGGCGACACGGCGCTTTGTGTTGGCAAAGTTCCGCCAGCCGCCGGTGTTGCCAACCGTCATCAGACGGATCGTGTTGTCGCTATCTTCCAGCGCCATGTTGCGAATGGTGCGGGTGAAGTTGCCGGACAGGACATGTTCGGCGATCCGGTCGTCGGCCATCATGTAGGGCAGGTCGAGAACCTGAACATAAGGGAAGATGCCGGAGGCTCCGCCTGATGTGGAGATGTAGATGTCAATCGCACCACCGGCAACGCCCTGCAGGCATTCAGCACCATTCGAGCAGAGCTGTGTTCCGATGAAGAGTTCGACTTCGATCGCTCCGTTGGAAGCGGACTCGACAAAGTTCTTGAAAACAACGAGACCATGATAGTCTTCGTCATTCTCGTTGGAATTGGCGGTTGCACGCAGCGTATAGTCGGCAGCAACGGCACTCAGCGAAGAACCGGCGAGCATCGCCGCGACGGTGAGTGTTTTCAGAGCAGATTTGAGCATCAGGTACCTCCCATATTAAGCTCAAGATCAGTTGGCAAATCCGGTCCATCGAGGGATCGTCATCGAAAGTGCCGGTATGTAGGTGATCAGGAAGATCACCGCGATTTCTACCGCCAGAAACGGCAGAATGGCTTTGGCAATGGTTTCAACCCGTTCCTTTGAAACCGAGGCGGCGACAAATAACACCAGGCCCATTGGCGGCGTGGCAAGACCGATGGTCAGGTTCACGCTCATGATGATGGCAAAGTGGATCGAATCCACGCCCATCGATGTGAATATTGGTCCGAGGATCGGTCCGAGGATGATGATCGCCGGACCCGCATCGAGAAACATTCCGACAATGAACAGGAGCAAGTTGATCAGGAACAGCAGGATCAACGGGTTGTCGGAAAGCGAAAGTACGAAGTCGGCCATGATTTCAGGGGCATGGCTAAGGCTGACAACGGTCTTGAAGGCCATTGCCGCGCCGACAAGAAGAAGAACCACTGCCGACGTGATGCCAGCCCTGTTCAGGATGCCGGGAACTTCCTTCACCTTGATGGAGTGCAAGACGAAAAAGCCAATGATCAGCGCATAGGCTACTGCGACGGCGGCCGCTTCCGTCGGCGTGAAGACACCAATCAGGATGCCGCCCAAAATGATGATCGGAGTTTGCAGCGGCACGACGGCTTTTTTGCAGACCATCCGGAAATCTTCGGACACTGCTCCGCGCAGACCCATCAACAGCAGATGGGACATTCCAATCAGGACGACAAACAGGACGAAGGTCGTGATACCCGTTACGTCCAGAGAGGTCTGACCGAGAATACCGAATGCAAGCGCCAGCAGGAGCGATGCGAGATTGATCCTGAGCAATGCGAACGACACCCAGTATTCGACCGGCGCCATTTTCTGACCAGGATTGACGATCCGCTGGGCCTTGGGCAGATCGTACTTGTCAGCCATCAGTCGGACGACCAGCATCAGGCCTATGCCGACCATGACGCCGGGGACAATACCGGCCAGGAAGAGGGCGGCAACACTCTCGCCCATGACATAGGCATAGATGATCATTATGCCGGACGGAGGRATGATAGGACCGATAACAGACGACGCTGCTGTTACCGCTGCTGCGACCGGCG
>NZ_KI928936.1:116129-169643 GCF_000521215.1 Labrenzia sp. DG1229
TCCGCTACCTGTATCGCACTCCAGAGATTGTGCGCAGCATCTGAAGAAATCGCGTTGGCAGGTCTCTGAGCCCCGGTAAACACAACCGGCATCTCGGATCCGTACAGGAGATCGAGTGCGAATGCGCTTTCTTCCAATGTGGCAGTTCCGTGAGTGACAACCACGCCAGAGAGGTTATCGAAATGCTGAGACACCTGCAGGATCTCAAACAACAGTGCGAACCAGAATTCAGGCCCAAGTTCCGTGCTTGAAACAGGCTCAAACCCGGAGGTCACGATGTCAATATCTGAAAATGACAGCGAGAGCCTGTCCAGAAGTTCCCCGGTCGAAAGCCGTTTGCCCGAGACGGGATAGTCATGCAGATCGAACGGATCGACACCCAGGCATGAAATCGTCCCGCCCGTTCCGATTACCAGAACTGTTTGTTTCAGATTGCTCTCGCCTGCCCGCACTCTCGTTTCGCCTGGTTCAATTTCTCTCGCCATTCCAATTCCAACTTACGCCATGGCATTGCCGATAAGCACCTTCTGACGCTCACACGCAGCTGTCCGGTGGACAAAGGCTTTGCGATAGTCCGGATCGGCGTATAAGTCGACCAGTGCCTGCAGGTTCGGGTAGGACCCGATGGCAATGACATCCCAATCTTCTTCCGCACCGAGGAACATTCCGCCGAAAGCTCCAACGAAAAGGAACGATCCGCCGACACGCTCCATTGTTGGAATGCTCACCTCGGCATAAGAGTTGAAAGCATCCTGACCGGTAACACCAGGGGTGCCGTCGATTGAACCGGTTTTGGAGTAGTCGGCCATCTCCCGGAGCTTGAAGAAATTGATGAGGGTAACTTCGGAATCAGATGGTCTTTGCAGGATGTTTTGCCACTGATCGACATCGGGGCAGCTCCCATCATGACCGTCACCATACCACGTTGCGAATTGCGTAACTTGTTCATCCATGACGTTTGAATTCCTTCACAAATCAGATATTCTTTACATCTGTAAATAATAAGGTAGCTTTACACGTGTCAAGAAAAAAGGCGAGAGGTGTTACTCGAAATGAGATCCTGGATCGTGCTTGGGATTTGATCTCGCAGAAGGGTGCGGACATTTCCATGAGCCAGATTGCAGCGGAATCCCATGTCAGCCGGCAATCGGTGTACCTTCATTTCAAGACACGCGGAGGCTTGCTGCTCGCGTTGGTTCAAAGGGCCGACGAACGGTTCGAAGTGAAAGAGGGTTTCTTTTCAGCGCTGGAAATCGAGGATCCATACCAGCGCCTGGATGAATGTCTGAAAGTATGGTTCGAATTTGCCGTAAAAATTCATCCGGTTGCGACTGACCTCATCCGGCTCAGAAAGACCGACGATGATGCAAATACCGCATGGACTGACCGAATGGCAGACCTTCGAACCTGGGAGCGTCAACTTGTGAAATCGTTATCTGATGACAGCGCGCTTTCAGATGACTGGCAGGTTGATGACGCAGCCGACTATCTATGGGCGAGCACATCGATCCAAATCTGGGACATCCTGCACTATGACCGGTTCTGGAGCGCTGCAAAGATTTCCGAAATCCTGAGAAATTCCGTAGCTAAAACGCTCCTGCATTAGTGCTCTTGGAACGTATTTGCAGATTGTACGGGCCAATGTGAAAGTCACACCGGCCCGAAGCCGATCAATCAACAATATGACCCGCAGAATTATTGATCATTGTTCCGGCTAGAAATGAAGCCATGTCTGAAGCTGCAAATGCAAAGACGGCAGCTGTATCGCTGGCTTCAGGGAGTTTCTTGAGAGCTGTCTTGTTCTGTTCGATGAAGCCCTTCATCTCGTCGAAACCCATCCCCATGTTGGCGCCCATGGTTGCGAACGTATACTCGATTGTCGGTGAATCTGGCATCGCCTCCGACCGCACACCCAGGACCCGGACGCCAGCCGGACCGTATTCATGTGCCAACGAACGCATCAGCCCTTCAGTTGCGGCATGTGAAGCGGTGAGAGCAGGCGACCAGGGAGATCCGACCTTCGCAAGGGTTGATGTGTTTAAAATGATCACTCCGCTGCCGGTTTTTGACATATGCCGATATGCTGATTTTGCGGTAACGAACTGAGACGCGGTATCCACGGTCAAGGGCATCATAAACTGTTCACGCGTAACTTCAGCGGCTGGTTTGCCGTGGTTGTAGTTCGCGGGTGCGACACCGGCCATGTTGATCACGATGTCAATCGAGCCCTGTGTATCGGCCACCTTGTCCAGATAGGCATCAACAGCGCTTTCGTCAGTCGCATCCACCTGTGCAGTTTTAAGTGAGCCGCTTTCCATTGAGTGATTGCTGGCGCGAAAAACCTCTGCTCCTTCAGCTTCAAAACGCTCGCCAATGTGCCTGCCGAGATGCCCTGCTGCGCCAAAAATGACGGCAGTTTTGTCTTTGAGTAACATATTCTTACCTTCTGATTTGCTGTTTCACTTTGTTGATTTGTGAAATGTCAGAACTCGACTGCAAAACACGGCCGGGTCGGAAATTCGCCAATCACAGGTGAAGTTGGATATTAAGCATGAAATCACAAGAAGGCAGAATTTTTGTATATAGGCAGTAAAACAATACTAATGGAAAATCTCGCGTGATGCCTGATGCGCGCCAGTCACATGATACCGGCGCGCATCAGGTACTTGTCCAGAACGACTGCTATTTCGGTGACTGGTATCCAAAGGAATGGAGCATTCCGGCGTCCCGGCCAAAAATAGAAGGGCTTCCTTCGATGCCATACCCATCTACCAGCCGGTTAAAGAAACTGAATAGCGACACGATGGCCACAAGATCCTTCAGTGCAGCCGGATCATTGCCTGCATCCACCACCACCACTCTGTCCCGCTCCGTAACTTTGCCCGGTTCCAGTGTCAGTTTCCTCACGAAACTCAACAATGCTTGTTGTTTCGCATCGATAACGGCATTTCCGCCGTCGGTCAGAAGGTCACTCAGCAAATCGATTGACACACCAAACTGTCGAGCGACCGCCGCGTGAACCCCGTGGCAGAATTTGCACGCATTCAGGCCGGAAACATAGGCGGCAATAAGCTCTCTGTCCGGTATGGGAATTGGGCCACTTCCCCGCATTATGTTGTCGGCAAGCTGAATGAGCGATCCATAGCGTTCTGGGTTAGAAAACAGGATGTCACCGATGCTGGAACCTTCGTCGAATTCCTTAAAAACGGGCATGTATGTCCTCCGCATTGAGTTGTGTTGCCGGAAAAACCGGGTTCTCCGCAGCGAAGTATTAGGACTCCAGATCACCAATTGTAAGAAGTTAATTTAATTGTACTAAGTACAAATTATGATACTAATTGAACTAGGTTGGATAGTTGGAAATTTTATTTTTGAAAGTTGAATTTTCAATTTATAATTATTAAAATAATTACCAGGTGTATTTTCGATTATTTGTGTTCGCGCAGTACTAGAAAAGGCGCGAAGTCAAACAACTCTCTGAATTTTCACCCCGATGAGTTCCCCGTCAGCGCCTGTGTGTCCAGGTAGCACGATTGCTTGAGGAAGAGATTTTGGCTCATCTACACAACGGCAAGAGTGAAGCACGAGGCAGGAGAACGAGCGTCACCGGGCGGCAGCAGATCGCGAGATGGTGTAAAAGTCCGGAAACACGTGTTGTCCGGGTTAGATGAGATAGACGAGGTTGGTTGGTTCAGAATTTCGCAATTCCGGCAAGCATCAAGCGCTGCATATCCTTGTTCGAGCGGATATCGATGCAGATTGCCGTTTCACTCCCATCCTGAAGGGCTCGACAGTCCCTTGCGCCAAACACTCTGTCGTACCGGAGTGTCCAGCGAAGCAGCTCGATCTGCAAACCGTCGCGGCGGAGAACACGGTGTAGCCGTTGCCATATCGGTGGAGCCAGTCGAATGATTGCGTCGGCTCGTTCAACTCGATCGCTATACGTTCGGCCGTTTCCACCCTCTATGATCCACTTGTCTTGGGCTGCCAGTCGGCGCACGCGCGCGTCAATGTCATCTGGCGCCCGCAAGTGACCATTCACATCCCAAACTTCATCGTCAACCGCATGAACGGGCAGATCGTACTGGAGACCAAGTTGCCGGGCGAGCCAAGTCTTGCCTGACCCGGGACCGCCGACGATCATGATCCTGGAACAGGCCATCCGTTTCACTGCCCCGCGACATTCCTGCCATCAACGATCTGCGGCGGCCGGGACATCTTGAAGAGATGGGACATATGCGCCTGTACTACGTTCCAGGGGGCCAGGATGTTGAGTGAAACTCCGAACTCATTCGCGGTCTTTATAACCATCCGGCTAAGTGCCCTGTTGTGCGTATGCGCGAACCGCGGAAAGAGATGATGCGCACAGTGGGCATTTGCTCCGCCTGTCAACGCAATTGCCAATCTCGAAGTTGGCGCCCAGTCGACCGAAGTACGTATTTGATGGTGTGCCCAATCCAGCGGAAGCTTCCCGTCTCCGTCAGGATCAAAAAACTCGGCTTTGTCGCTGATGTGACTGCCGACATTGATCGCGACAAACAACAAGGATGCTGAAGAGACGAACACCAAGTAGTAGCCCGCCAGCAAAAAATTCCCGTGTTCCGACATGAAAAACGGCATTGTCAGGAAAAGGCACATGTGAATCATCTTGGATGCCGCGAATTCGGCAAGTGGCCAGACGCCCGAAAATTTGTTCGGCCAATTCCGTCTTGCCTTGCGAAGATGTTCAAAATCTTCGGCAAAGGCCAGATGGGGCAACACAAGTGCATACAGGAAAACGGCATACCAGCATTGAAATCTGTGCCATGGCCGCCAAGGCTTGGATGGCGACAGTCTTAGCAGGCTGGATCCGTCCGCATCAATGTCGGTTCCAGCAATATTGGGATACATATGATGCAGCCTCAGATGCCGTTCGGCCCAGAGTTTTCCTGAAACCCCTATGAGTGAAAATCCGGCGAAAACACAAATCCCGTTCACCCATCTGGAGGCTGCAAATGAGCCATGCGCTGCATCATGACAAACCGTCGCGACAAGAGTGTAGATGCCCGCGCCCAAGACAGCGGCCGAAATCATGAGGATCCAAGGGTTCAGATCAGCATAAAGCAAGCTGTAGACAGCAGCACAAAACAGAAAGAAAAGGCCGGATCTGAACCATTGGCCAACGCCGGCGAACCGACCTGTTTTGCTGCGGGAAAGGTATCTGCCCGCACGGGCATTGAGCTGCGATGAGAACTCGCTCTTGGGCTGGAAGCTGGGCATTGTCTCACGTCACTTGATGATCTGATTGGGTTCAGCGCGAAAGCACGGCAATCTGTGCTGCGCGTGGCATTGGAAGGCTGGCAGAATGTGTTGATCCCAGCACCGCTATCGTGCCTTCATCCGTTTCTGCAAAAGTTTCATGAGCTCACCATTCCTGGGAATGAGTTCAGCTTTGCCTTCCTGCTTGAGATAGTAAAAGCGCCCTGGTTTCAAGCTGGCGGGTAATTCGTAATCCATCCCGTCCCATTCATCTTCGCGAAACGCGTAGAATGCCCAGTGTCCGTTTCTGTCCTCTACAGCATCCAGAACATCGGTCAGATAGGATCCGCAATTCTTCCAGCGCCGCATGCAGCCGAACTCGGAAGCAACGACCCGTTTTAACGGAACGCGGTGGTGCGCGGCCCAGCTGTATGCCAAGTCGACATGGGATTTGACGGCTTGCCTGTCCCAGGCAAGATCTTGCCCGTCATAGGAGGTTTTCACGCCCGGATACCGAAGCGGCTTGTCCCGTCGCATGTTGCCGGCACTGGTCGCCGCGTAGGGTTCATACATGTGAAATGCATAAATGACCCGGTTGTCCGACAGTGGAGCAGGCCACGCTGCAAGCGAACGCGGATTGGCAAACCACCCGCCGCCGACCATGATGGGCATCTTGTCGTCGACTGCGCGAATGCCTGCAATTACTTTGGTGTAAAATGCACGCAGGTCTCGCGTTCCGCCCTCCTGATCTCGCTGCCACTCTTTGAGCGTTTCCAAGGGGCTGTTTTCGCCGGGCCCCGCCAGACGTTCGGGAGCTGGCTCGTTCAGGATGTCATATGCCACGATTGCAGGATGCTGTTTCAATTCGGTAGCGAGATCCACCCAGAAATTTACGGCTTGTGATTGAAATGCGGCACTGGACCACAAACGGTCGTCGTAAACTCCCTCGTTGTGCTGCGCCCACCTTGTGCCGGGAAGGGTGACTGGAGCAAGGACGACACGAAGGCCGGCGGCGTGAGCGGTGTCCAGTTCGGCCATCAATGCCGACAGGTCTGTATCGACCAGACCCTCATAAGCGTCCGCATTTCCCAGCAGGAAATCGCGCCCGGTGCTCTGCCATTTTCCCAACATGAGCCTCACCCATGTCGCGCCGGTGCCGGCGAGGGCAGTATAGTATTCTTCCCCCTGAGGGGCAGTGTTGAATGCGTTTCCGCCCTTGCGCGGGGTGTCCCAGAACGTCATGGGATCTTCGGACCGAACGGGTTGCGCCATGGTGCAAATCAGCAAAACGAACGCAAGAAACTTCACCAGATGCATTGTGGGCGTATCCATGATTCCAGATAGAGAGATGTAGTTACCAATAGGCCAAAAGCTGCTTGCATGTCTTTTGTCAAATCAACCGGAAGTGGTTAGCATTTTCGCGGCGCATGTTTTCCAGAATTCAAGATTGGCGATCAGACGTGGCGCCCAGCCAGACCGCGTCGGTGCGATCGGGCCGGGGMCAAAAAAAAGATTCGGGTCAGGCATGAGAGTTTCCTTTACACTGCACCAGCCCGGGTGACATGGTTGCCAAACTCGCTAATCCCGATCACCTCCGGAATCGTCCGACCCTAAAGGCTCGGAACACAATCATTGTCCGAGACGGCAGGGCAGCACATTTTCTGTTGGAGATGTCGTGTGAACGCGAGAAATCCTGGGTCAAAACTCCGCCCGGGCATTTTACCGATTTCAAATGAAGGGAATTGATATCTTGATTGCCTATGGTCTGGCACTGCCTGACTTGTAGGAAGTCGGCGTTTGACCGGTTTCGCGTTTGAATGCTGAATAGAATGACGACCTGGAATTGAAGCCCACCTCGTAGGCAATGGCCAGGACAGTTGCCTCGCCCTTTTCAACCAGCGGCATCGCCTCCCTGATGCGCCAACTGTTCACGAATTCGAAGAAGGACTGACCAAGATTCTGGTTCAAGGTTTGTGAGACATAATTGAGTGAAACACCTACATGATGCGCCAGCATGCTCAGCGTCAGATTCGGGTCCCGATACAGGCAGTCTTCTTCCATTGCGCGCACGAGCTTTCGGGCAATGCGCTCGGACTGGGAAGAATCCAATGCGCTTTTTTCATACTTCTTGTCTTTTGGGGTTTCGATTTCAGCCAGTATCCCGGTTGCGTTGTCCAGGTCGGGAGAGGGCCGCAAACTCCAAAGCGCAAGCGCAAAAATAACCATGAGGACCAGAAAGCCGTCGAACAATGGGCCGACGAGGTCCTGCTTGCCCTGGAGGATCATGATTTGCCCAATCAGGTGCTGCAGAACATAGATGCCCAAAGCACATGCCAGGACGGATACCCATCGCAATTCCATGCCTTCGGTGCTGGCATAATATTGTTTCAAGCGCTCGAGATGCTGCGCCTGCGTGACCAAAACCCAGGCAACATATACAGCCCATTGCACTGCAAGTGCGGCGGTCAGAAACATGAACCCATAGTGCAAAAAACTCAAGACGAGCGTCTCGAACTCTGACGAGCTGACTGAGTGCCGGGTGTCACGCATGACATTCAACAACAGAAAGGTGCCTATCGCAAAGACTGTGGCCGAAACAGGCAGTAAAAAATGACGGGCCATTGAGCGCCGATCACCGGAATTGCAGCGCATGCCCGCGATTTCTCTTACATAGATAAAAAAAATCGGCCCAAGCCAGAAATTTGCCGCGAACCCCGCGAACTCTGATCCGTTCCGGACGACTTTGGGTGAGGTCTGGATCAGTACGGCAACAATGGAATCGACCTCGCTTATTGCAAAGACTGCAAAGAATGCAGCCAAGGTCATACGTGACGGGTTTACCCGTCTTTGCGACCAGTTGATCAAGGCAGCCAAGGCGGCAACGGTCAACGTGGCCGATACCGTTGCGGCCAGTAGGACGTTGGTGTCGAAGGTCATCTCCAGGGTCCGCCTGCGGATGGTGTAGCGTGTTCCGCACAATGACTATCCTCAAGACCGATCCAGCTCAACGGCGATCGCGCGGGGTCATGTCCGTGCCGGACGGGAAGGACAATTTGAGGGAGCATCCGGTCGACGGCAACCTGTCTTTGTGCAAGGCCCAGACTGCGGCGCTGATCGAGGCGGGATCACCAGGTCAGCGACGCTGTCGGCAGGTTCCACTTCCAGGCTGCAAACAAGGACCAGACAAAAAACGGCAACGCAGAAAGCACAGCAAGCCGCCCCGTTTTTACGATGCGTTTCTTGCTGGGCGTGAACAGGAGCCAGAAGGTGATCAGCAGCACAGATGCAACGCCAACGCCATAAAGGATTGTCATGGCCCATAGCCCGGCACCTGGCGAAGCAAGCCTGGAAAGCTCATCCCCGTGCGTGATCTGATCCAGGATCTCCACAAATCCAAACATGATACCGATCCACAAAGCTGCATGACACAGGGGCACGCTCAAAATGCATCGCCGTGTCCGCCAACTCAAAACCGCACCTGCCAGACAAAGCAGCGAACCAATGACAGCTGCCCATGAAGCTGACTCCAATGAGGTTGCTGTGTGCCAGAAATCCAGCGTGTCAAAACTGTGTATACCGCCGTTGAGATAAGCTCCAACGACGTGGCCAATTTCGTTACGACGGAACCCCAGGCGAGTGTCGCCTTCCGGGCTTTCAAAGACGTCCTCGCCAATGGCCTCGAACCGGCGCGAGTGGCCAAGCCCGGAAACCATGAGTGCGTTGTTCTCCATGGCACTGACAGTGAACGCCGTTTGATAAGGTACCAGGATACGGTCCAGACCTGTCTCGTTTCGCCGACTGGTGATATAGCGGCCCTCGTAAACGCGAAGGCAGACCGCATCGCAAACCGCGCGATTGGCGACAGGTCTTGCGTGCGGTGCGACAATCTCGCGAAGGAAGCGGCGCGGTAGCGCCATCAACGAACTGCCGCTCGGGCCGTTGGCCGCGACAAAGATCCCGATGTCAAGCGCAGGAACAAGCGTCATGTTGGTGTGAAAGCCGAAATGGGTGCCGCCGTGATGATAGACCTGTTGCCCCGCCCAGGTCTCTGTCCAAAATCCGAGAGTCCGCCCTGCAAATGCCAATTGGCCTGGCCAGGCGGCTCGGCTCATGTCCGCGGTTACCTTGTCGGTGGGCGCGGCTCCTGCGACTTCAGAATTGTGACGCAGAAGACTTTGCATGACGCGCCCCATTTCGGCGCCGGTCAGAGCAAGCCCACCGGACGGCGTGTGGATGGCGGGGAACGGTTCCGGTTCGAAGGCTTTATAGCTACCGGCTTGCCAGACATGAAACGGGCTGATGCTGCCCTCGCTACGTTGTTCATGCATGAAATGAGGGTCATCAACCCCCATCGGAGCCAGGATCGCCTCTGCAAGATAAGTCTCGAACGGTTGACCCGAAACCCGCGCCACGATCTCGCCAAGCAGAACATAGCTAGCGTTCGAATAGGAAATCACATCTTCCGGTGGGCGAACCTGTGCGGGCAACACCGCAGAAATATGGTCGAGCCTGGACGTATCTGCGCGATTGCCATGATCTGCAAAATAGCCACGATAGCGATCTTCCAGTCCGGCCGTGTGGCTCAACAGATGGATTATGCGGATGTCCCCGAACCGTTGGTGCAACTTCAAGTCCGGCAGATGCTTTGCAATCGGATCGTCGAGCGCGAGCCCGCCGTCCCTTGCAAGCCGAAGGACTGCAAGCGCGGTGAACACCTTCGTTGCGGATGCCAGCGGTACGACGTCATCTTCGGGTGTCATCAACCTCCCGGTTCTCGCGTCCGCCAACCTGTAGCCTTTTGAAAGGATAACGTCGTTGCCGGATACAATGACCACAACAGCGCCAGCCACGGCATCCTGATCCAGACCGGTCGTTACCAGCCCGTCCACGAATCCCTCCAGAACCCGGTGCCAGGATGGGTTTGGCTCTGCCTCGACAGAGGGGACAAGAAGGCACAATGCGATGCCAAGGCATAAAACAACTTGTGCAAAATCGAATGCGCGTTGACCTTGGATGCAGATCAAATCGATGGATGTCTTGAGCATTGTCGGGTCGGTCGGGTGAGGCTGGGGGCGGCGGTCAAATTGCCGACACAGATAGGGTGAAGAATCCTTCACGCGTCGTCCTGCTGTATTGGCAGAGACAGTGTTTTTGCTACAAGGATGCGCTTTTTGGATGTGTCGGCTGTTTCCCCAGATGATTGTCTGTTGAGGACGCCTGCCAGCGGCTGACAACTTCCGGAAATGCGGAAAAATGCCGGTTTAACCGTACTGTTTGTAAACAGCATATCTCGACACGAGCGTCGATCAGGCTGCGAAGCTGGGGCGACGGAACGGTATGCACGCTCAAGATCGGATGAACCAAACGAGCCCTGGTGACAGCGCTGGTCTTAACCCTGTGAACTGGTCCGGGCAGCTTCAGAACCTTGAACGTTCTGGACGACTTCAATCGTGAGGGATTGGGTATTGCGGTGTGGACATCACAAGTCCAGCCCTTCGCGCCATCCGCACACTGCAACTATGGCTCTCAGGGCGAGGGATCGGGTTACATATGTTCAACCAGGCAAGCCGCAACAGAACGCCCGGGTTGAACGCGATCACAAAACTGTATGCCAGGATTGGATTGCACACCCTGCGGTTTGCCTGCGATATGGAAACGAGCCCGGGCCGTGCTGCATGAGCTAGACGGCTGAATGTTGAGTTTCGGGATCCAGGGAGTGCGGCCGCTGTTTCCGGTCCAGCATCAGATCGGCAAGAGATGCCGAGAGCCATATCCCGCACAGGGTAAGCCATGCCGTTACTGCGAAGAGCGAGGCTCCGGTGATGCCGGCTCCAACCGCGCATCCGCCTGCGAGCATGCCGCCAAATCCCATGAGTGCCGCACCGGTCAGGTAGCGAGCCATCGAAGGGCCGCTCTCAAAGCCCTGCAACAGCAACTCCCGGGTCAGAAGCGCTGCCAGGAACGAGCCGGCAAAAACGCCGGGGACGAGGCCGGAATTGAAGTCTAGCCCACCGGTTGGCCTGGACAGGAACAGCATCAGCATGTCTGCCGACGGCCCCGTAAACGTGAGGCCTTCCACCTGGACCGGATCGAAAGCCTGGCGTGTCATGCTGGTCGTGAACCACAACGCGAGTGGAACAGCGAGCCCTGCACCGACGGCGGCGGTTGTCTGCCAGATCGAGCTTCGGTTTCGCCAGGCAAGTAACAGCCCGGCCATGAACCACAATGCGCCAAACAGGTAGGCGGTAATTGCGCTGATGCCAAGATGGGCTGCGAGATCGTTCCCGCCGATATCGACCGTCGTCCACAAACCGGACAACCAGTCACGAAACGGCATAAGGCTGCCCCGCAAACTCGCTTGTGCCACCACGGCGAACACCAATCCCGACAACAAGGCACGCAGGTTTCCGGTCGCAGACAAGACTAGAAGGCGGCTGGCGCATCCGCGGGCCAGAACCATGCCGATGCCGAACATCAGGCCGCCGATCAGCGCCCCGGACAGGCTTTGAGGGGACGCGAGTTGGCGGGTCTCACCGGCATCAATTCCACCTAGATGAGAAAGAAGCTGAGTCGTTATCAGCGCACTTGAAAAGGCAAGGAGCCAGATGGGAAGGCGGTCTGAAGGTTTCCGTCTGGAAAACTCCAGGGCCGCTGCGCGCAGGCAAAAGCGGCTTTGCTGGGCGAAGGCGCCGAACAGGATGCCGACCAGCAGACCTGCGAGAACGAGCACCGTGGGTTCCGACAATCTTTCCAGAATGTATGTCAGGTCCATGAGATACCCCGGCGTTGCGGTTGGCAGCGGTCTGCGGCAGCAGATTCATCTGATTTTGGCAGTGCCGGTGCCGTCCGCATTGACCGATCTCAAGGATACATAGAAAAAATCAAAACCATGAATGTGTTTCATTGGAAGTATATGCGGTCATTCGGCAATTGGTTCGCATTGGACTTGCGCCTGCAAAGTCAGGGGTCCTCTGCAAAAGGTTCGCTCTTGTTCGCATGACGGGAACGGTAGGGACTACTCCGCCGGGACAAACCCGGTGATGAGTTGCCTCAGGCCCAGGGCAGCTCCTGCGAATATCGCGAGAAACGTCACGGGCGCGCTAAAGGCCAGAACCGAAAACGCGGAGATTCCTTGGCCGACACTACAGCCGACCGCCAGAATGGCACCTGGTCCCATGATCGCGGCACCAACAATCTGGCGACGCAATTCGCGCGGGTCTTCACACGCTTCCCAACGGAAATGTCCCTTGGAGAAAGAACCGAGACATGCACCGATGACAACTCCAACGACCGATCCGACGCTGAAAGACAACATGTTCCCGGAAGCGGTCATGCCGTAGTAGATTGTGTCGCCGATTGGAGCTGCAAAGGAATGGGTCTCGATGGGTTCGGCCTCAAACCCGGTCATCGCAACCCAATATGTTCCAACCCAGCCCGACACGATGGCCAGCCCCACGACGCTCCCCCAGAACATATGCACCGGTGATTTGCGGAATGCGGAGTTGCAAAGTGCAACAATGATAATCAGGCCACCGACAACAAGTCCCGTGACGGCGGGGTTTACGCCGTAACTGGCGTCCAGGTATTGGCTCAGCCCTTGAGGTGATTGCGCACCGGTTTCAACCGGGAACAGCCAGACACGGACATGGGCAAGCGGGCCGGACATCACGAAATAGGCCGAGAGTCCCATGACGATGACAATAAGGAAGGATCTGAGGTCTCCTCCGCCCAGGCGGGCGAGCGCGCCATAGCCACAATTTCCGCTGAGCGCCATGCCGTAGCCAAACATCAGTCCGCCGACAATCGATCCGACGGGATTCCAGACCCTGTCGAGATAGGCAGTGCTTGCACCATCCAGCATGTCCGTTGACATAGCCAGATGGCACCCGATGATCGCGACGCCGATCGCAAGAGCCCACATGCGAAGCCGCCGGTCGTCGGCGCCGTAAAGATAGTCCTCGATGGCTCCCAATGTGCAGAACCGCCCGATGCGGGCCGCCAGTCCAAGCACAACTCCACCGCCGAGACCTATTAGGGCAGCGGTGTTTGCTTCTCCAAGCAGTTCCAGCATATCCGGCTCCTCCCCGAACCGGACGCTAAAACAGCGTTCGGTCAGTCCTCTCGACAGAACAGGTCATAGACTACTTCCATGATTTGCCTGGGGCGATCGTCAGCCAGGCTGTAGTAAATCGCCTTGCCGTCACGTCGCGGCGTGACGAGCCCTTCCAGACGCAATCGTGTGAGTTGTTGTGAAACGGCCGCCTGTCTCGCAGAGAGCAGATTTTCCAGCTCTGCCACCGACTTCTCGCCTGAGGCGAGGTGGCACAGGATCATCAGGCGCCCTTCGTGACTGATCGCCTTCAGGAAATTGGAAGCGCGCTGAGCATTTTTCATCATCCGGTCCATATCCTCGGCGCACATGTCTGCGTCAAAAACCGGCAGGCGCGAAGGCGCCTCCGTCGGACCATCGGATTTGGTTGTGGCATCTATTGTCATGTCTGTTCAACCTGTCTGGTCCACGGGAATTTTTGCACGTTCGAACATAATACCAAGCAAGCCCCAAAAGAAATCTTCGCCGGGATAGCCCTCGATTCGTCCGACTTCCACGCCATTTTGCACGAGTATGAACGTGGGTGTGAAGTGGATCGACTTTTCAAACGTCACATCCGGCGTCTTGCCGTGCAGCTCGAAGCGTTTCAGCGGCGCAGTCCTGCCTTCGGCCGTTTTTGGATAAATGTGCGCGATCTCTTCGTCCCACTTGCCACACCAGTAACAGCCTTCTTCCTCGGCCATGAGCAGATAGGTGTCGGCACTGGCCGCAACCGGTGTCAGGGCCAGAAGTAGTATCATCAGCGTCTTCAGCAATTTCAAAACGCGACTCCGATTGACGAACTCATAAACTTAATCATAATCTAATTTGTGAATATATCAAGGTGAGAAGCAGATTCATACATGTTCGAACTAACTTTTTTGGGTGTTTTTGCAGCCGGTCTTTTATCGTTCCTGTCTCCCTGCATCCTGCCGATTGTCCCGTTCTATCTCAGCTACCTCGCTGGTGTCGGAGTGAACCAGGTGGGGGCCGGCGGCGAGGTGACGGGAGCCGTGCGCGTTCGCGCTTTCCTTGCGGCCTGCTTCTTTGCCCTGGGTGTCATCACCGTCTTTGTCGGGCTGGGAGCAACGGCCACAACCTTTGGCCAGATGGTCCGTGACTATTTCGACGTACTTCGCTGGTTCGCGGCAGCCATCATCATAGCGATGGGATTGCACTTTCTTGGTGTCATCCGCATAGGCATTCTCTACCGACAGCTCAGGGCCGATACCGGTGAGCGATCAAACACGGGCCTCTTCGGCGCCTATGTTGTGGGATTGGCATTTGCATTCGGCTGGACACCTTGTGTCGGCCCTGTGCTCGCCGCCATCCTGTTTACCGCCGCAGGGCAGGAAACCGCCGGGCAGGGGGCCGGGCTGCTTCTTGTTTACGGCCTGGGAATGACACTTCCATTTATCGCTGCCGCCTTGTTCATCGGACCATTCATGTCGGCGATGGCCAGGTTTCGCAGGTACCTGGGCATAATCGAAAAACTCATGGGCGTGCTGCTGATCCTGTTCGGGGTCCTGATCGCCACAAATTCAATCAACATCATCGCTCAATGGATGCTGGAATATGTGCCTTGGTTCGGCGCCATTGGATAATCTGGGAGAAATCACATGGTAAGACTGTTCGCATTTGTCACCGCTCTTCTTTTTGCCATCCAGGTTCACGCCGCCGATATAGGCGATGACGGCCTCCACAAGACGACCTGGATGCGCGATACATTCAAGGACCTTTCAGAGGACCTTGAAGAGGCAAACTCGGAAGGCAAGCGTCTGATGGTCATCATCGAGCAGCGGGGATGTATCTATTGCAGGAAGATGCACGAGGAAGTTTTCGTCGTCCCTGAAATCAGGAAGTTTATCGAGGACAACTACTTCGTTATCCAGATAAACATGTTTGGTGATGTCGAGGTGACCGATTTTGATGGCACGACGCTGCCTGAAAAGGAAATGGTGAAACGCTGGGGGGCACTGTTCACGCCCAGTATCTATTTCTTCCCCCAAGACGTGCCGGAAGAGCGTATGGCAAGCCAGGCAGCGGTGGCCAATATGCCGGGTGCATTTGGGCGGTGGACAACCTTCAATATGCTGAATTGGGTTGTCGAGGAAGGCTACAGTAGTGATGAATCTTTCCAGAAATATCATGCTCGAAAATTCGAAAATCAGAATAAATGAGAGAATTCGGGCGTATTGAGACACTTTCTTGTGAAAATTGCTGCAGATGCGAACAGATACAAAAATTCATTTAATTGAATTTGTTATTGCGTTAAAAGGAATGTGTGATGTACGCTCGCGTCCACGGTCGACAAGAATCGTATCAAGGGAGGGGGCATGAAACGTGCAATTGGACTGGCTGCGATCGCGGCCATGACAGCATCTGCGGCACTCGCGGAAACGGTGGCGCCGACAAACGTCACTTTGGCGGACGGAGTTATAGAAGTGTCGCTTACCGGGCAACCCGGCGACCCCGTCGAAGGCAGAAAGGTTTTTGCGAACCGCAAACAGGGCAACTGCCTAGCCTGCCACATCAACTCGGACCTGTCGGAAGAGATCTTTCACGGAGAGGTTGGTCCACCGATAGATGGTGTTGCCGATCGCTGGAGCGCAGGCGAACTGCGTGCAATCGTCACGAACTCCAAGATGGTTTTTGAAGGCACGATCATGCCGGCGTTCTACATCGACAGCGGCTACGAACGTCCTCTCGAGGACTTTGCAGGAAAGAGCATCTTGTCTGCTCAGCAAGTGGAAGATGTGGTGGCGTATCTGATGACGCTCAAGGAAGAGTAAGAATCCCTATTGGAGCACGACATGGAACTGACAAGGCGAAAAATCCTGGCGGTAGGTTCTGGAGCGCTGGTCTTTACCAGCCTGTCCGGACTGCCGGCATTCGCAAATCTCGCAGACGATGCGATTGCGTCCCTTACGGGTGGCAAGGAAATTGGAGAAGGTGCGATTTCACTGACTGCGCCGGAAATCGCGGAAAACGGCAACACCGTTCCGATTTCGGTAGATGCTCCGGGAGCTGTTTCGGTGACGTTGTTTGCGGACGGCAATCCGGTTCCGAGCGTCGCAACATTCAAGTTCGGACCTTTGAGCGCCTCGCGCAGCGCTTCGACGAGAATTCGATTGGCGTCGACGCAAAATGTCATCGCAATCGCGCAAATGGAAGACGGGTCCTTTCAAAAGGCCTCTTCCAACGTGAAGGTAACAATCGGTGGCTGCGGCGGCTGAGTGACGAGACGAGGAGTTAGAACATGGCATCCGGTGTAAAACCCCGTGTCAAAGTCCCCAAAAAGGCATCCGCTGGCGAGACGATCACGATCAAGACCTTGATCAGCCACAAGATGGAAAGCGGACAGCGCAAAGATGATGACGGAAATGTCATTCCGCGTTCCATTATCAATCGCTTCACCGCAGATTTTAACGATCAGAACGTCATTGACGTGACCCTGGAGCCCGCGATTTCGACCAATCCGTACTTCCAGTTCGACGCTGTCGTGCCAGAGTCGGGCGAATTCAAGTTCACCTGGTACGATGATGACGGTTCAGTCTACGAAACAGCCAAGAAGATCAAGGTCTCCTGACAGGGAGAATTGATCTAACGAGGGAGGGGGAGAATGAACCTGAAGCTATGGATAACCCTGGCGGTAGGCAGTGTGTCGACAGCTGCCATTGCACAGGACAGCAACGAACTGGTGATTGAAGGCGAAACGCTTGTCACCGAAACCGCTGCTCCGGCGCATCTGGAAGATTTCGATACGATCTATTCAGGATGGAGGTTTCGCTCGAGCGAAACCCAGGCATTGGAAACCGACGACTTTGACAATCCGGCCTTTGTGTTCGTTGATCAGGGCCTGGATCTTTGGGAAGAGGTCGATGGTTCTGCTGGCAAGGCGTGTGCCTCGTGCCATGAAGACGTGGAAGATTTCGCGGGTCTTCGTACAAAGCTGCCACGAGTTCAGGACGGTGAACTGGTTGCGATGGAAGATCTTGTGAACGGCTGCCGCACGGAACGAATGGGTGCCGAGCCTTGGAAATGGTCGGGTGGAAAAATGACTGCAATGACCGCATTGATCGGCTTGCAATCCCGGGGCATGCCCGTCGGTGTCAAGATCGACGGTGAAGCTGCGCCATTCTGGGAAAAGGGCAAGGAACTTTATTACACCCGGGTCGGTCAGCTGGACATGGCCTGTTCCAACTGCCACGAGAACAATTATGGCGTCATGATCCGGGCCGATCACCTGTCCCAGGGCCAAATCAACGGGTTTCCGACCTACCGGTTGAAAAACGCCAAGTTGAATTCCATCCATGCACGCTTCAAGGGGTGCATGAAGAATATTCGTGCGGAGCCTTTCAAGGAAGGTGGCGACGAGTTCAAGGCTCTGGAACTTTACCTGGCATCGCGTGGGCAGGGCCTTTCGGTGGAAACACCATCCGTTCGAAACTGATATTTGAGAAGCCCGTCGCTGTTTGGCGTTGGGCTTTTCATTTTTCATATTCATTCAAATATATGAATATATAACAAGGAGCTGTCAGGAATATGATATCGCGGCGCGATTTTCTCCAGGTCGGCATGGCCGCCTCGGCAATCGTCGGAGGATCCGGCTTTGGCAACTGGGCTCGCGTGGCGGCGCAGCAGTCGCTGTCACAGGATCAGCTTCTCGAATTCGAAACATTTGGAAACGTGTCCCTCATTCATGTCACCGACATCCACGCCCAACTGAAGCCGGTCTATTTCCGGGAACCTTCGGAAAACATCGGTGTTGGCAACAACAAGGGCGCTGTCCCACACGTAACTGGCGCGCGTTTTCGCAGCCTTTATGGGATCGAGGATGGCAGTCCGAGCCACTATGCGCTGAGTTCAGGTGATTTCGCCTCTTTGGCAAAAGGCTATGGGCGTGTCGGTGGACTGGATCGCGTAGCCACTGTCATCAAGGCCATTCGTGCGGACAGGCCGGATGCCATCCTGCTGGATGGAGGCGATACATGGCATGGGTCCTATACCTGTTACAAGACAGCGGGCCAGGACATGGTCAATGTCATGAACGCACTGAACCCGGACGCGATGACATTCCACTGGGAGTTCACGCTCGGCAGCGATCGGGTGACCGAGATCGTTGAAAACCTTCCCTTTGCCGCGCTTGGCCAGAACATTTTCGACGTGGAATGGGACGAGCCGACAGAGCTTTTCCCGCCATACAAGATGTTCGAGCGCGGCGGCACGAAGGTTGCCGTGATCGGGCAGGCCTTCCCCTATATGCCGATCGCAAACCCGGGCTGGATGTTTCCGGAGTTCGCGTTCGGAATTCGGGACGAGAACATGCAGGCCATGGTGGATGAAGTCCGCGCAGATGGCGCGGAATGTGTTGTCGTCCTGAGCCACAACGGCTTCGACGTCGACAAGAAAATGGCAACAGTTGTCGATGGCATCGACGTCATACTTTCAGGCCATACCCATGATGCACTTCCAGAGCCGGTCCTTTCCGGGAAGACAATCATCGTGCCGTCTGGTTCCAACGGAAAGTTCGTCAGCCGGGTTGATCTGGACATCCGGAATGGTCAGCTGATGGGATATCGGCACAAGCTCATTCCCGTATTTGCGGACGTTATCGAGCGGGATGCCGAAGTATCTGCCCTGATCGATGAGCAAAGAGCCCCTTATCTGGAGGACATGTCGGAGGTCATCGGCAAGACTGACAGCCTTCTGTACCGTCGCGGCAACTTCAACGGCACCTGGGATGACCTCATCTGCGATGCGTTGATTTCCGAACGCGATGCGGAAATCGCGCTCAGTCCCGGTGTGCGCTGGGGGCCGTCAGTGATCCCGGGTCAGGACATCACGCGTGAAGACATTTTCAATGTGACGTCGATGACCTATGGCAAGGCATACCGCACTGAAATGACGGGTGAATTTCTAAAAATCGTGTTGGAAGACGTAGCAGACAACATCTTCAATCCGGATCCCTACTACCAGCAGGGTGGCGACATGGTCCGAACCGGTGGGCTTGGATACAGGATCGACGTCAACAAGCCTCAAGGCGACAGGGTTTCGAATATGACGCTGCTGAAAAGCGGTGAGGCCATAGACCCGGCAAGGTCCTACGTGGTTGCCGGCTGGGCCAGTGTGAACGAAGACACCGAAGGACCGCAGATCTGGGACGTTGTCGAGAACCATGTTCGAAACCTCGGTACCGTGACGGCGCGTGAAAACAACAGTGTCGAAGTGGTTGGTGCTTAGCCGAAACAGGGAGGCCCAAAGAATGGACAGCAAAATGAAAACGTCCCGCCGGACGTTCCTGAAAGGCAGTGTCGCTCTGGCAGGCGGGTCAGTTGCAGGGGCCGCTGCTGCAAACGAGGCTGATCCCCTGATCACCGAAGTCCAGGACTGGGCGTCCACGACAGGTGCCGGCGTTGATGAAACGCCCTACGGGATGCCGATCAGCTTCGAAAAGGACGTAGTTCGGCGAAATGTCGAATGGCTGACGGCCTCGCCGATTTCCTCGATCAATTTCACGCCCATTCATGCTCTCGACGGCACCATCACGCCGCAAGGCTGTGCTTTCGAGCGTCATCATTCGGGAGCGATTGAGCTGCGGAAGGAAGATTTCCGCCTGATGGTGAATGGCCTGGTCGATACACCACTGGTGTTCAGCTACCAGGATCTGGAGCGCTTTCCGAGAGAAAACCACGTCTACTTCTGTGAGTGCGCTGCCAACACCGGCATGGAGTGGGCGGGCGCGCAGTTGAACGGTGCGCAATTCACCCACGGCATGATCCACAACATGGAATACACCGGGGTACCCCTTCGCACCCTGCTGAACGAGGCGGGACTGAGTCCAGCCGGCGATCTGACAGACAAATGGGTCTATGTCGAAGGTGCCGATGCATCTTCCAATGGCAGGTCAATCCCGATGGAAAAGGCATTGGACGATGTTCTGGTCGCTTTCAAGGCAAATGGCGAGGCGCTGCGCATGGAGCACGGCTATCCGGTCCGGTTGGTTGTGCCGGGCTGGGAAGGAAACATGTGGGTCAAATGGCTCCGACGCATCGAGGTAACCGATGCAGCGGTCGGGAGCCGGGAAGAGACATCCAAATATACCGATGTTTACGAGGACGGGACCGCACGAAAGTGGACCTGGGTCATGGATGCGAAGTCCGTCATAACTTCCCCCAGTCCGCAGATGCCGGTCAGCCATGCACCCGGTCCCATGGTCATTTCGGGTCTGGCCTGGTCGGGCCACGGCAAGATCACACGGGTGGATGTGTCTAGGGACGGCGGTATTACCTGGCAAAAGGCTCGTCTGGGAAAACAGGGTGATTCCAAGGCACTGACACGCTTCTACCTCGATGGCGATTGGGACGGCAGTGCGATGCTTCTGCAGTCCCGTGCCATGGACGAAACGGGATATGTCCAGCCGACCAAGCAGCAACTCAGGGAGTCGCGCGGCGAAAACTCGGTCTATCACAACAACTGCATCCAGACCTGGTACGTGGATGAAAATGGGGTCGTAGAGAATGTCGAAGTCTCTTAGCCAGATCGTTCTTCCGGTTGCCGGCGGCACCGCACTGGCATTGTCGGTCGCGCTCGTTGTTGCAAACCTGGATTACGGACAGAACAAGATCTCGTCGCTGGAGGGGCGCTTGGAACAAGCGTCGGTGCGGGCTGACGACGCGGCAGGAAAGGCGCGTGAAGAAGCAGCCGTCACCGCCGAACTGGAAGCAAAAATTGCCGAAATTCAAGCTGATGCGAGGGTTCGTGCTGCGAGTAATTCAGGCCTGACGGAATATGCTCCGAACAAGGAAAGCGGATACGGTCTGGGCCGCAAGGCACGCACCGAGGAAATCGCGGCCTGGGATATTGACGTTCTCCCCGACGGCCGCGGTCTGCCGCAAGGGCGCGGCGATGTATTTACCGGAGAGGAAGTCTTCGCCGAAAAATGTGCCTCATGTCATGGCGACTTCGCTGAAGGGGTCGACAACTGGCCGGTTCTCGCCGGTGGATTTGATACACTGGCGGACAAGGACCCGGTGAAGACCGTTGGGTCATACTGGCCACATCTGTCCACTGTCTGGGACTATGTCCATCGTTCGATGCCGTTTGGCGAAGCGCAGACACTTACGCCGGATGAGACCTACGCGATTGTCGCCTACATTCTCTATTCCAACGATCTGGTGGACGATGAATTTGAGCTAAGTCACGAAAATTTCTCAGATTTTGAAATGTACAACAAGGTCGGTTTCCTGATCGACGACCGTCCCGAGCGCGAATATGCAAAGTGGAGTAACGACCCCTGCATGGAGAACTGCAAGCCTTCTGTCGAAATCACGATGCGGGCGACATTTCTCGACGTGACACCTGAAAACGGTGGCGAATCCGTGATGAACGATGCAAAGGCGGACGACACGCCGACATTTGTCGCGAAGGCCGCAACGCCGGATGCCACCGGTGGCGGTGCGGAAGCCGCAGCAACGAAATCTCCGGCCGTTGATCCCGCACTATTGGCGTCGGGCGAAAAGGTCTTCAAGAAATGCAAGGCCTGCCATGCTGTCGGAGAAGGCGCGAAAAACAAGTCCGGTCCACAACTGAATGGCTTGATTGGCCGTCCGATGGGCGCTGTCGAAGGGTTCAAATATTCCAGGGTGTTTGTGGCGGCGCACGGAGAGGGCCGGATCTGGGATGAAACGGCACTGACTGAATTCCTTGCCAAACCGAAATCCTACATGAAAGGCACGAAAATGTCTTTCTCCGGCTTGAAAAAGGAAGAGGATCTGGCCGCCATTAAGGCTTACCTCAAGTCTTTCGGAGAGTGAGGGAGAATGAGTTTCCCTCGGTTCCTCCTCACAGTTGCGCTGGCTGTATCTTGCACTGCCGCCTTGGCAGATAACTTCGGAGACCCTGTTGCGGGAGAAAGGGTGTTCCGAAAATGCAAGAGCTGCCACCAACTGGGAGAGGGGGCGAAACACCGTATTGGCCCTCATTTGAATGGCATTTTCGGGCGGCGGGTCGGCAGTCATGAAGATTTCCGGTACTCACGCGCACTTGTGCGGGCCGGAACGGGCGGGCTTGAGTGGCATGCCGATACCCTGGACACATTTCTGGAAAAACCACGGGCCATCGCGAGCGGTACGCGCATGAGTTTCGCCGGTCTCAAAAAGACTGAAGACCGGCTGAACCTTATTGCTTACCTGCGCATCTTCTCAGATGACCCGGCCAACATTCCGGAGGCTGATCCGACAGCGACTGCGACGGATCACAACCTGGATCCGGCGATACTCGCGCTGCAAGGTGACCCTGAATACGGGGAATATCTCAGCAGCGAATGCACGACATGCCATCAGGCCGATGGTGGAGACGACGGGATACCGTCTATTGTCTTTTGGCCGGAAGAAGACTTCGTTCTCGCGATGTACGCATACAAGAACAAGAAGCGAGCACATCCGGTCATGCAGATGATGGCTGGACGACTGAACGCGGAAGAGATCGCCGCTCTTGCAGCATATTTCACCGCGCTCGAACAATAACAGTGCATTTATGGAGGAGAAAATGACACTGAATAGAAGGCAATTTATCGGCACCACGGCCACGATGGCCGCAGTCCTGTCGGCCCCCATGGTAAGAGCGCAAGGCAAGCCGCGCGTTGTGGTGGTTGGCGGTGGTGCTGGCGGTGCCACAGCAGCACGCTACATCGCCAAGGGCAGCAAGGGCGCAATCGACGTCACGTTGATTGAGCCGACACGCAAGTACTACACATGCTTTTTCTCCAATCTCTATCTGGGTGGTTTCAAGGAAATCGAGGACATAGGCCACACCTATGGCGGTCTGGCCGCGGGCGGTGTGAACGTGGTGCATGATTGGGCTGTTGGCGTGGACCGGGATGCCAAGACCGTTGCGTTGGCCGGTGGCGGTTCGCTCCCATACGACAAGCTGATCCTCAGTCCGGGCATTGATTTTGTCGAAGGTGCGGTGGAAGGCTGGGGGCTCAGCGCTCAAAATGCTATGCCGCACGCCTACAAGGCGGGTTCTCAATCTGAACTGTTGAAGGCGCAACTGGTGGCTATGCCGGCAGGTGGCACTTTTGCGATGGTCGCTCCCCCCAATCCGTACCGCTGCCCTCCGGGACCATACGAGCGGGTATCGATGGTGGCCCACTTTCTCAAGCAGAACAATCCGACCGCGAAGATCATCGTGGCCGATCCCAAGCCGAAATTTTCCAAGATGGCACTGTTCCAGGAGGGGTGGGCGAACCACTACGAAGGCATGATCGACTGGATCGGCGATGATTTTGGCGGCGGAACTGTTTCCGTTGATCCGAATGAAATGACGATCTCAATCGATGGCGAGGTGACCAAGGTTGACGTTTGCAATGTCATCCCGGCCATGAAGGCCGGCCGTATTGCCGAGATTGCAGGTGTAACCGATGGCAATTGGGCACCCGTCAATGCGGCAGATATGTCAACAAAGGCGGATGCCGATGTCTATGTTCTGGGTGACGCTTCCAGCCAGGGTGATATGCCAAAATCAGGCTTCTCGGCGAACTCGCAGGCCAAGGTTTGCGCCAATGCCGTGCGTGGAGCTCTGACCGGATCAAAGGTCTTCCCGGCGAAATTTTCCAATACATGTTGGTCCCTGATTGCGCCAGACGATGGCGTAAAAGTCGGGGCAACATACGAGGCGACACCGGAGAAGATTGCCAAGGTCGACGGGTTTATTTCTCAGACCGGGGAAAGTTCCGACTTGCGCAAGGCGACCTACGAGGAATCTGAAGGTTGGTACACCGGCATCACTACAGACATGCTCGGATGATCTGACAACACACTGCGTCCCGGATTGGATCTGGCTCAATGCACGGGGCGTGGTGGTATGCAATGCTTGCCCAACCCAATGGAGGATCAAGGCATGAAACCGACTATTCTCGCCGCCGCGTTCGGCGTTGCGCTTTGCACTGCAGCCCACGCGGAGCAGCCATTCACATATCCCTTTGACGGTTCGTTCGAAGATGCGACCTTTGCCGTTGAAAGCGCGATCGTCGGTCAGGGGCTCGTCATCGACTATGTCAGCCATGTCGGCGAGATGCTCAACCGGACCGGGGCTGATGTCGGCAGCGACAAGATGATCTTCAAGAACGCAGACATTTTCCTGTTCTGCTCGGCGCTGATATCCCGGCAAGTCATGGAAATTGATCCGATGAACATAACGCATTGCCCCTATGGAATTTTCGTCATGGAAACAGGCGATGGAGTTACGATCGGACACAAGGATTATCCGGACGGATCCATGCAGGCTGTCGAGAATTTGATGCAGCAGATTGTTGCAGAAGCAATAGGCGACTGATGAGTTACGACGGCTTTTTTCGTACTGAACTGGAAGCCCTTCGGCAGGAGGGCAACTATCGCACATTCGCAGAGCTGGAACGGCATTGTGGCAACTTTCCCAATGCGACATGCCACAACGGTCCAGGCGATGTAACCATCTGGTGTTCCAACGACTACCTGGGCATGGGGCAAAGCACGAAGGTGTTGACTGCCATGCACGACGCACTGGATCGGTGTGGCGCAGGGGCGGGAGGCACACGCAATATCTCGGGCAATACCCATGACCATGCGATGCTGGAGGCTGAGCTAGCTGATCTTCATGGCAAGGACGCGGCGCTGCTCTTTACCTCCGGCTATGTGGCCAATTGGGCCGCACTGGGCACGCTCGCGTCGCGCATCCCGGACTGCGTTGTGCTGTCGGATGCCCTGAACCACGCTTCAATGATCGAAGGCATCCGGCACAGCCGTGCCCAAAAGGTGATCTGGAAACACAACGATCTCGACGATCTGGAAGCCAGGCTAGCTGAATTGCCCACTGGCCAACCAAAGCTGATTGCGTTCGAGAGTGTCTATTCCATGGATGGTGACATTGCGCCGATCGCGGAGATTTGCGAACTGGCCGACCGGTATGGCGCCATGACCTATCTTGATGAAGTCCATGCCGTTGGCCTCTATGGATCACGCGGTGCAGGTATTGCCGAACGCGACGGTGTGATGGACCGGGTGACGGTGATTGAAGGCACGCTCGGCAAGACATTCGGTGTGGTTGGCGGATATATCGCCGGGTCTCACGAAATGTGCGATTTTGTGCGTTCCTTTGCCAGTGGTTTCATATTCACAACTGCCCTGCCACCCTCAGTGGCCGCTGGTGCTTCGGCATCCATCAGGCACCTGAAGACCAGCAACGCAGAACGACGCCGGCAACAGACCAATGTGGCGGAGGTGAGAAGGCGCCTCGACGCCATCGGATTGCCGCATCTCGACAACCCAAGTCATATTATTCCGGTGATGGTCGGCGATCCGGTGAAGTGCAAATTCATTTCGGACGTTCTTCTGAAGGATTTCGGCATCTACATTCAGCCGATCAACTACCCGACCGTTGCAAAAGGAACCGAGCGACTGCGCATTACACCGTCACCGGTGCATTCGAAGACCGACATCGATCACCTGGTCCATGCACTGGAAACGCTGTGGACCAGATGCGAATTGGCACGCCGGCCCGTCGCAGCCTAGACTACGCCTTCAGGTCTAGGCTATTCGAACTCCATTTGCTCATACACGCGCCCCGCGTTTTTTGTCGCAAGTTCCTCGAATGTATCGAGACGCGCGTAAGGGGACTGGTCCACGTAGTAGGCATCCGCGAGATCTCCACCATCTTCGAGATGCTCTCCGATCTTGCCGCGCAGATAGGTCAGATACCCGTGGGTATAGCGGCGCACCTGGGCCATGTTGGTCGGATGTCCGTGGCCGGGAATGACATATGTTGCGTCCAACGCTTCGAAGCCGGTCTCCCAGGTGTCGAGCCAGTCTGAGACGATCGTGTCTTCAAAAATCGGCAACATGCGTTCGTGAAACGCCATGTCACCGGCAATAACCAGACCTTGTTCGGGCAGCCACACCTGTGTGTCACCCGGTCCGTGCGCCGGTCCGAGATGAAGCACTTCGATATGGAAGTCTCCCATCTCGATGACGCGTTTGTCCTCGAACGTATCCGTGGGTGGCGCCACGAATGTGCCTTCAGCCTTGTCGCCGTTGTAACGCTTCATGGCTTCAAGGATCTGGTTACCGCGCTCATCAATCTCGTGAGCCGCATCGGCATGTGCAAGGATAGGAACGCCCTGTTCTGCCCAATAGGAGTTGCCGAGCATTGCGTGGCCCTGGCCGTTCTCGTCGATGACAAGCTTTACCGGTTGGTCAGTGATTTTCTTGATTTCGTCGTGAAGTGCCTTGGCGAGGATGTGAGCCGCACCGCCATTGACAACGATCACGCCGTCGCCGGTTACAATGAAGCTCAGATTGTTGTTGTGGCCCGAATTTTCGTAGGTAGGTGGCGCAGTGGCTCCGATGGCAGACCAGACATTCGGTATCACTTCGACCGGCTTGGAATAGAGCGCCGAAGCAGGATACTGATCGGCAATATCTTCACTGGCATGCGCCGCAGCGGCAACGCATGCCGAGACAAGTAATCCAATGACACGCATCATGAGTTCTCCGGAACAAAACGGTAGCCTTCGGAATCGCGCTCCACGTGTCCGACCCCACCACCGGGTAAGTGAAAGCCTGCTATCTTCAGGTTGTCGGCAACAATCCGGTCGAACAGCACGGTTCGCGTGGACGCGGCCCTCTCCGCTTCCTGGTCCGAACCGCTGAGCCATTCAGGCCTCATAAACGCAACATGGTGATTTGTGATCGCGTCGCCGATGATCATGGCTGCGTCGGATCCACTGCGAACCTCGAAACTCATATGCCCGGGAGTGTGTCCGGGTGTTGCCACGGCTTGAATACCGGAGAGTATCTCCTGGCCGCCATCGAAAAACTCGACGGAGTCTTCAATCGCCTCCAGCCGCCGTTTGGCCCCGACGGCCATCGCAGCACGCGCCTCGCCAATCGTGTTCACCGTTTCCGGGTTCCACCAATAGTCCCATTCCGCTCTGCCGATCATGTAGGTCGCGTCGTAGAAGACCGGGTCGTCGAATTCGTCCAGAAGCCCCCAGATGTGATCCGGATGGGCGTGTGTGAAAACAACGTGGGTGACGTCTTCCGGCGCGATTCCAGCCAACTCCAGACCATCCGGCAACTTGCCCGCGGATGACTGAAAGTCGGGGCCGGAACCGACATCGAACAGGACGGTGTTCCGGCCGTCCTGATAGAGTGAGACGTTACACTCAGGCGTGAGTGTTTTTTCCGAAATACCCGTCTTTTCCAGCAGAGGTAGAAGTTCGTCCCTCGGCATGGGGTCGAACACGAAGCCGCCCGGAAGTGTCAGATTGCCGTCGCTTATCGTTGTCAGTGTGCCGCTTCCAACTGTCTGTTCAGCCATCGAAAATCTGCTTGTCTGTGCGGAAAGAGGCAAGGCAACGCAACCGGACAGGAAAGTGCGACGGGAAACGGGCATGACACAACCTCATATAAAATTCTAATATTAGAATATGTATTAGATTGAGTTCCTTCGCAAGAAATTTTGCGTGCCGTCGAGGCAGGAACATGGCATCGCTTCAGGCAAACAACAGCGTCGGGCGTTGCCATCTGCGATCATCATCAGTGGTGGCAATCCGCCTGCTGAGCATCAAGGCTCGGTATCTGTAATTTGCCGTGGTCGGGATCAGTCGAAAGGACCGTCGATTACGTGTTGCGAAGAGTAGTTCGCCAGGAGTTTTTCCCGGTGCCACTCGGCTGCCATGGGTGTATTGGCATATTCATGAAAGCAGGGGGTGCCGAGCGTAAAGTGCAGCAGTTTGGCGTCCTCGTTCGGTCCGAATTCATCTGGCAGCCAATTCCATTCGATCGGCAGTTCGCCAATCAGATCATCGCTCAGCCAGGTAAATCGGTGCAATTGCGCACCGGTTGCCCCCATCACGAAGTCCGGTGTGACTGTGCGATTTGCCGGGTGACCGCAGTTCCAGAGAACGACACTTGACCAGTTTTTCCGTGGGTAGTCCTCGTTCTTGGACCCAAGGTATTTTGTCGTCTGCCGTGTTTTGTAGTCGTGGTGGACACACATGACGGCCTTGGATTCATCACGCATGGCAAACAGCTTGGCAATGTCGTCGCGTACGATCATGTCCCCGTCAAGGAACAGGGCCCATCCGTTGTAGTTCATGAGATGCGGGATCAGGAACCGCGTGTAGATAAAATGGTTCGAGCCGTCTGTGTGGGTTTCCTGATAGGTTTTCAGGTTGTTGAGCGAAATCGGCGTAATCGCGAGCATGTCGCTGGACTGACGCGTCAGGCTGTTCGCACAGACGTGATAGGCGACGGCTTCCCTGGGATCAAAACCGATAAAAATATTGAGCATTTCCGACGACTCCTGAATCAGAATTCCGCCGAAAACTATTGGCAAAAACTTGAATAATCAATGCCACAATTTCTGCTGTTTGCAGTTCCTGTGAGTTCGACGATATATTTCGGCAAAATCCCATAATTCAATTCGGAAACAATCTATTGTCGCGGCAATCGATGCTTCGTGCCGAGGCGGAATGCTTGTTTCACACCCGGGCCGACAACGGCCACGGTTGTCCCTTGGACAATCCCGCTCGTTTGGTTGTACGGCTCAAGTAATCCGGACGAGGAAAATGCGCCGCTGTGAACCGTGTCCTGGTATCACGGAGACTTCTGGCTGTGAGGTTGTGGACGCCATTGTGTCAAATATCGCCAGAATCCCTTGAACGAGGGCTTTAGATCCGCCTCAACCAGGGACATGGTCTTGCGGGCACCCCTTTCGTAGCAAGAGGAAACAAAATCCGGTTCCGGCTTTACACCGACCCTGAACAGGTAGGCGTCGACATTGTTTTGCTTGATCAGTTCACATCCAAGATTCGCCATCAAGCCGATCAGGGCGTCATGAGTAAAATAATACTTGTGCGCAATATGAAAATGCTGCAGCCACTGTCTTGCTCGCTGGCGGTCGATGATGGGAGTTGCAACCAGAAGCAATCCGTTTTCCGCACAGCAGTCCCGGATGATCTCGGCCATCTGGGCCGCCGGGTCGATCATGTGTTCAATTACATGCGAGACGACGACCAGGTCGTATTTTCGGGTTTTGTCATAGGGTTGGATGCCCTGGGAAAACGCATACTGGCTGTAGTCGCTTTCCACTTCGTGGAGCCAGACGCCTTTTCCCAGGTCCGCCAGTTCCGACGTTCTTCCGCCGGCACCGCCACCGAAATCGAGAACAGTGTCAAATTCTTCCATGACATCTGCAAAAAACGGTGCCAGGGACGTTTTTCGCTGCGCACTGAACAGCTGCTCCGGTGATCGGTCCTCGCGCTTAACTTTTCCGTAGACTTTGCCGTAATAGTGGGCTGCCGTTTCTTCAGTGAAATAGGGATTGGCGCGTAGTGTCCCGCAGTGCGAGCAGGCAACGATCGGGAAGAAATTCCTGTGCCGGGAAACGGTTGAAACAACGTATGAGTCTGTTTCGCCGCAAGTGCATTTTGTAAAACGGAAATCGTGGTTTTCTATTTCCGGAAATTCATCAAATTCTTCTCTGTATTTATATTGATTATTGTTGAAATCGAAGAGCACTTTAAAATGTCCGGATGAGAACTGAATTTTCTTGGTGATTAATGACGGGTCGGGTCACTGTCAACCGAAAGGTCCCTTCGAACGGAAATATCATTCCGATCACCAGGGACAGATTTTTTGCAGTCCAGAAAACTACTCACGCATCGATCCCGAAGATCCTGCCTTTCGTTTCAGCACTTGAGTGCAGAAGTTTGTTGTAAAGATAGTGTTTAGCCTGCATTTCGAGGAACCGCGCCCAATATTCCACTTTCGCGGTCTGGCTACGACGTGCTGGATTGCCCTTGGTGCGGAAGGCGACAATTCTCCCTTCCGTTATGAGGTCATTTATCCAGCTCTTTTCAGCGTCCCAATCATGTGTGTGCTGTTTGCCTTGATGTGTGAAGCCAAAGAGATGGATTGACGCATCCGGTCGCGTATCAAGGAGTTCCGCAATGATCGAGGCTCCGGTCGTCGGATTGCTTTTTTGGAAGGGATCGTAATTGGCCAGGTTTTTTCGCGCCTTTTCGATCGGATCGAAACCAAGATAGCGCGGCTTGCACTCTTTTTCGAACAGCCAGTCGACTTGTCCGTTTGTCTCAAGATCGTTGACCCAGACCTCGGAAGCCCGATGGAGCGCGATTGGATTGATCCGCTTGCTGGTGTAGACCCTGGCCCGGTTGAGCAACAGGACGTCCACCCGTTGTCCGGCAGCGCCGCACGCCGGTGCGCTGTTGAAACGCAATACCAGGTCGGCCGCGTCGATGTGTGGCGCGTCAACCTCCGAAACCGGCCCGTTTCCAACGATGGAGATTGTTTTAAATTGTCTTGTTGCAAAAACGTTGCTTGTCATCAGTTTCCCAGGTTCAAACTTACACCAATGAGAAGACAGTCACCGGGCACGAGAAACAGCCGGTGATCGCCTCCTGGGGTCCAAACGCTCCGTCTGGCTGAAAAGACTGGGCTTATCAGAAACAAGGCGAACAACGCCATAGTGAAACTTGAAGGCTGGCCTGTTCACTTTTCGACCAGAGTGCGTTTGTGCCGCCGCCCAATCCTCGCCTCGCTATTACGCAAACCGCGCGGAGACTCTCGGGTGCGTCGCTATCAGGAAAGTGCCTCCGATGGCAACAGGTTCTTGAAAAGTCATGTCCATCGGCAAGAGAGCAGGTAGACAAGCCTGCAAGGAGGTCAAATGCGGTTCCCCGTGTTGCCAACAAAATCCTGGCTGGCGCAAACAGGTTTCGCAGTGGTCGAGGCAAAAAAACGGGCCGGAGAATTCCGGCCCGTTTCTTGTTTACCCCAGGTTTGAAGGGTCGTTCTCATTTTCAGTCAATCCGGGCCTTCGCACCCGGAAGGGTCTTGTTCTCAGGCGTGGCGGCGCTTGCGTGCAACCAAACCAAGACCGGCAGCTCCCACGAGCAAAAGACCGAGCGGCGCTGGCAACGGAACCACCGAAACCTTGATCGATTCCAGGTAACCTGTGAAACCGGTCGACGACAGCGAGATCGATGTCACGCCACAGAACCCGGCAACTGAAGCACAAAGATTTCCGTTAAACGGATTTTCGGCTCCCACACCATCAAACCCGCTCGCATCGCCTGCAATTGCCCCAAAAGCGAAGGAGCCACTGGCAGGGTCAGTGTGACCGTCGTTGAGAGTGAAACCGAGAATATTGACGACCTTGCTGAATGTCAGGGTGAGGACTTCACCGACACCCAGATTGTCACCGTTCGGCGCGCCAAGCACACCTAGTCCGCCATGTGCAGGATGGTCCTGACGAACAGTCCGGAAACTGCCACCCGATGAGCCTGTTGCTGTGACGGTGAGACCGCCCTCGGAGAAAATAATGCCTTCGCTGTTGCCATCGATATCCGACGGAAGACCGTCAAATACGAAGGTCGTCATGCCGCCACCGGATGAGTGGAAGCTGTCGTGACCGGCTACCGGAGCAGCATGAGCAACACCGGAAGCGCATGCCAGTGCAAAAGCGCCAACCAGTAGTTTCTTCATCATACATTTCCCTTGCTATTTCACTAAGCACAGTGACAGTCGAAACGTCGGAAGCCTCGCATTATTGCCGAGAGTTCAACGCCCCTTTGCCCAACCATAGTTTTCTTTTTTTCGGGATTAATAACCTCGATCTGTGTTCCATTCGGACATCACGTTATCTATCAAGGCCTTCAAGTTTCATTCAGTTAAAAGATTGTTAATTTGAAGTAATAATCTCCGGCTTTCAGAATGCAACCTGATTTTCAGTTGGTCAAGGTAATTCGTAGGGATTTTACCATTTGTAACGTAGGTGATTGAAAAAACTTCAAAGTTTCAGCCAAAAAAGGCTTGAGAAGCGAACGTACTGGATGCAACTTGATAACAGTAATAAGTTGAAATTTGCATTTCAGTTAAAATTTTTTGTTTGTGAGAGATGCAGTACTCAGGGGGATGAGTAAAACTCGAGAGCATAGGCCCTGATCATCAAGATTTGATATGGGAATAACGAAAAAGCGGCCTGAGTTGTTGTTTCTCAGTTCTGGTCGCTAGTAATTCACGAGTTATCACAAACGCTTTCTCGCGCAGAAACAGCACTTGGCATATTCTGTTTCGTAAATTCTGTTTTGCTGAAGCACAGGGTGCTCAAGGATTCACGACTAAACTTCACGCCGCCACCAATCGGAGAACGGGTGTATCTCGGAATCCAAAGCAGGTGTCAGTAACCTTTTCCGCCGAAAAATTCCTGGATGACGGTGTTGATGAGAATCTTCACATCGACAAACAGCGAGCGGGTCTCGATGTATTCCAGATCGTATTTCAGGCGCATCGAGGCGGCATAGGCATCTTTAGTCTCGCCGCGGAAACCGTTGACCTGAGCGAGACCGGTTATTCCCGGCTTCACCTTGTGCCGGGACTGGTAACGCGGGTCGAAAACTTCGTAGGGAACACCGTTGGCAAGCATGCCGGGAACATGCGGGCGAGGGCCGACAAGAGACATTTCGCCTTTCAGGACATTCATCAGCTGCGGTAGTTCATCGAAATTGCTTCGGCGCAGAAAGCGCCCGACCGGCGTAATCCTGGGGTCATTCTTGACCGTCTGCCTGACACCGGATTGATCGCATCGATTTGTGTACATCGAGCGGAATTTGTATGCCGTGAAAATCTTGCCATTGAGACCATGGCGCTTCTGCTTGAAGAACACCGGACCTTTGCTTGTCAATTTGATTGCCGCGGCAAGGAAGGCAAAGAGTGGCAGCAAGACAGTAAGTCCAGCGATGGCACCGAAAATATCCAGGCTACGCTTCGAAAACTGCGAGCTATCTGAATTATTAACAGATTGACCCAAATCAGTATCATGAAATCCGAAAACATCGTCAGTCATTCTAAAAACTCTTACACTTTTATCTCAAAACACCGTTGAAAAAAACGGGCACGGAGTATTCTCATCAATTCAATGACCACTAAAAAAAATTGTGGTCGCCATAAATTTGGTTAATCGCAGGTTAATCGATTGGACGCTGCGATGCAACTTCAAATTTTCGGACTGGTTGAACTGGAGGCTTGTTTTAATGCATACATTCAATCACATACGATTATCTCGTGCTGAATGAGAATCTTGATACACGAAAGTGTGAGCGCGCTGAGCAACTCGGCAAAGTGCCCGCGTTTATTGGTAAAATTGCGGTGATTTCAGTCTATGAGGGAGTGAGGATTGAATAAAACCTATGCATGCGGTTCTTCCGCAGCTTTTGTCCGGGCGAAGCTGCGTTGAGGCAGCGCGGGTAGTGGATGACGCAGCGAGATCGAGCGGGAACACTATCGATACAGAGCCGCTTGCCGCGAGTTAGAGGTTGTTTGCGCCGGGCAACACACTTGGCCCGAGGGAGCCTTGCAGAACTGACCGGCTCCCTGGTTGGACTGACCAGTGCCCTTTAGGCGACTTTCCGCGACGTGCAAAGGGATGGAGTTGTTGCGGCAGAAACAGGTAACTCAATTGTGGGCTACCGGTCAGGAAAGAGGGGTAAGCAAGCTGTCGAAATTCGGCGATCGGTTGACTTCGTCTACATTCGTGTCACATGAACACTTTATTAAATTTACCAAAATCTTAATTCGCTTGGTTTGATTTCGTCATCTTGGAAAAATGACGGTATAGTCGCGCCCGTTTCGCAGCCCTGTCGAGACATTGAATTGGTGTCGTGGTCGCCAGGCTGAAAAGCCTTATGGCCGTTTGTCAAAGTTTGAGCAATTCGGCAGCAGTAGGCAAACAAGGTTAGTCGGCATGAGCGCCAGCTGGAAGCCCTCGAATTGGGCTGATGTTTGGTTGGCAAATTTGATCAATAGTGGTTTGAGTGTTGGAGTTTAGATGGTTGTCGAAGAAATGAATTTGTCGGGCGTATTTCTGATTACGCCCAAGCGGTTTGGAGATGAGCGAGGTTTTTTTGCTGAAAGCTGGAACAAGCGGTCCTTTGCCGAGCGCGGTATCGACACGGAGTTCGTTCAAGACAATCATTCGCTCAGCACCAGCAAGGGAACTGTGCGAGGACTTCATTTTCAGGCACCTCCTCACGCACAGGCGAAGTTGGTCCGGTGCGGCCGCGGCCGCATTTTCGACGTGGCCGTCGACATCCGGCGTGACTCCCCGACATACGGAAAATGGTACGGTGTTGAGCTCAGCTTTGAAAACGGGAAACAGGTGCTTATTCCGGAAGGATTTCTTCACGGCTTCATGACTCTGGAGGCGGGAAGCGAGATAATCTACAAATGCACCGACTATTATGCACCCGAGTGCGATGGGGCAGTTCGCTGGGACAGTTGCGGCATAGAATGGCCGCTTGTGTCTAACGATCCTGTTCTGTCTGGAAAAGATGCAGCAGCACCCGCGTTTTCCGAATTTGACACACCATTTCAATATTGAGGCTTTCGATGAAAATTCTTGTGACGGGTGGAGCGGGCTTTATCGGTTCGGCGGTTATACGCTTGGCGGTTCAGCGCGGTTTGAGCGTCGTCAATGTCGATGCATTGACCTATGCGGCATGTCTTGAGAATGTCGCTTCGGTTGCCGACGATCCCTTGTATGCCTTTGAAAAGGCGGACATCCGGGACCGCGTGGCTCTACAAAGAATATTTGCTGAACACCGTCCCGACGCCGTGATGCACCTGGCAGCGGAAAGCCATGTCGACCGGTCGATCGACGGACCCTCGGATTTCATTGACACGAATATCGGTGGAACCTTCAACATGCTTGAGGCTTCCCGTCGCTATTGGGAAGACATGGGGCGACCGGAGGGATTCCGCTTTCACCATATATCAACAGACGAAGTCTTCGGCTCGCTGGGCAAAGAAGGCCTCTTTACCGAATCGACGGGCTATGATCCACGCAGTCCGTATTCCGCTTCAAAAGCCGCTTCAGACCACCTGGTACGCGCCTGGCACGAGACCTACGGCCTACCGGTCGTCGTCACAAATTGTTCCAACAATTATGGACCCTACCATTTTCCCGAAAAACTTGTCCCTGTAGTCATTTTGAATGCGCTCGCCGGCAAATCCATTCCTGTATACGGCAAGGGAGAAAACGTACGCGACTGGTTATACGTCGAAGACCACGCGGACGCTTTGTTGCTGGTTCTGCAGAAGGGCACGTCGGGCCGCAGCTACAATGTCGGTGGTGAGAATGAGCGACGCAACATCGATCTGGTAAGGACGATATGTGAGCTTCTCGACCGCAAGAGACCCAAGGCAGAAGGGACTTACGCGGATCAGATCACCTTTGTCACGGACCGGCCGGGGCACGATATGCGATACGCCATTGATCCTTCCCGGATCAGTGACGAACTTGGATGGCGTCCAAGCGTCAGCGTTGAAGAAGGTCTGGAAAAGACGGTTCAATGGTACCTCGACAACGAAACCTGGTGGCGCGCGTTGCAGAACCGGAAAGGTGTCGGTGAAAGGCTTGGGACGAAATCATGATCCTCGTCTTCGGTTCTTCCGGTCAAGTGGCAAGCGAACTGCGGGCATTGGTGCCTGATGCCGTCTTTCTGGGCCGGGACAAAGTCGACTTGTCGCGGGAAACGGACTTGGGCCCGGTTATCGAAAGATACAATCCGGACGGCATTATCAATGCCGCAGCCTACACCGCGGTTGACAAGGCAGAGGAAGAAGAAGATCTGGCGTTGACAATGAATGCGCAGCGTCCTCGGGAGATGGCAAAAACCGCGCGCAAGCTTGGTGTGCCGCTTGTTCACATCTCGACCGACTACGTATTTGACGGTGGTGGTGAGGAAGCCTTTTTACCCGATTCGGCAACCGGGCCGCTGGGTGCTTACGGCAGGACGAAACTTCGCGGTGAAGATGCGATCCGGGAGGAGGGGGCGAACTGTGCAATCCTGCGGACCAGCTGGGTGTTTTCAGCATATGGCGCCAATTTTCTGAAAACGATGCTTCGCTTGTCTGAAACGCGTGATCGTTTGACCATCGTTGCAGACCAGGTTGGCGGTCCGACGCCGGCCGCGGCGATTGCTGATGCGTGCGTCAAGGTGATGCGCCAGTTGAAGAACGAACCTGCAAAGTCCGGCGTCTATCATTTTTCCGGAACGCCCGACGTCAGTTGGGCGGAGTTCGCGCGCGAGATATTCGACCAGGCCGGCCGTAAGGTTGATGTTGAAGATATTCCGACGTCTGACTTTCCGACGCCGGCGAGGCGTCCGTTGAATTCCCGGCTGGATTGCCGTTCGCTCTCGGTGTTCGGGTTGGATCGTCCCGACTGGAAAGCTGGCGTCGCAGATACTTTGAAAAAATTGGGTGTGAATTCATGACACAACGCAAGGGCATTATTCTGGCAGGCGGATCCGGAACCAGGCTGTTTCCGCTGACGATGGCCGTTTCGAAGCAGCTGATGCCGATCTACGACAAACCCATGATATATTATCCTTTGTCGGTTCTGATGCTGACAGGTATTCGCGAAGTCGCCATCATCACCACCCCGGAGGATCAACCCCAATTCAGGCGCCTTCTTGGGGATGGAAGCCAGTGGGGCATGCTGTTTGAATATATCGAGCAGCCTTCGCCGGACGGGCTTGCGCAGGCCTATATTCTGGCTGAGGACTTCCTGAATGGTGCGCCTTCGACCATGGTCCTCGGGGACAACATCTTCTTCGGTCATGGCCTGCCGGAAATATTGCATGCCGCCGATCAGCGCACCTCGGGAGGCACGGTGTTCGGATATCATGTTGCCGACCCGGAACGATACGGTGTTGTTAAATTCAATGAAGCGGGCCTCGCCCAGGAGATTATTGAAAAGCCGGCTGTTCCTCCCTCGAATTTCGCCGTAACGGGGCTCTATTTCCTTGATGGTGATGCGCCGCGCAGGGCTCGGGAGGTCCAGCCGTCCGCTCGCGGCGAACTGGAAATCGTTACGCTGTTGGATATGTATTTGCGCGAAGGTGCGCTAAGCGTTGAGCGGATGGGCCGCGGCTTTGCCTGGCTTGACACGGGCACGCATCAATCCTTGCTGGATGCCGGCAACTTTGTCAGGACACTGTCCGTCAGACAGGGCATGCAGTCAGGTTGCCCTGAGGAAATTTCATACACAAACGGATGGATAGACCGGGAAAAGCTGCTTGAGCATGCAAGGCTTTTCGGAAAAACGGACTATGGAAAATATTTGGAAACCCTGGCTTGAATGCTTTTGGAAGATCGGGTCGGACCATTCTCGCGAAATCTGAAGACGCTGTTGGTGAAAACGAATTGACCCGCGATTTCATCTGGTTTGATCGCGACTGATTGTGCACGCAAGCGTCAAACCCCGACGCGAAATGTCAGAGCAGGTTCCGTGGCGGACATTTGTTCACCGGTCCCGCGTCGAAATGTGAGGGTCAGACAAAGCTGAGAATTGGATTTTTCTCTGAAAACCGAAAGGCACTCTAGTTTTCGACCGGTGTCAATCGAGTGATCCTTGCTTTGTTGTCAGGTTCGTGAAGATATTCAGTGAGAAAACTAAGTGGAAGAAGGTAGCCGATAGTGGTGCGGCTCCCACTGATTTCAGAATTTCGTAGTTGTTCAATCATTTTTTGATCAAACAGGCCGATTTCCCCGATTTCCGACCAGTTAAGTCTGTCTATAGAGTCTTTTGCCGATAGTTTTTGTTGAAAATTCTTGCCGCCGAGGCTCAATTTTCTTGATCCGCCAAATCTTTGCAGAAGTTTCGTTTTAAGTTTTCTGGCTTTTTGCTGAAATCCCGCCAATTTCATCGCAAGGCCGCCATTTGCAATCGCAGCAGGCAACAACCCGCTGTCCAAAGGAATGTTGGACAGGTGTTCATCCAGGTCTTGCAGGACTTTGCTCAAAGCAACTGAATCCCGCTTTGAAGTCGCAGAAACGCCGCTTGCCCATTTGACAAAATCGGAATGGAAAAACGGAGTGAAGATCGTGCGATCGGCCATGGCACGGGTAATCGCACTGCCAGCCCACCGGCGCATTCTCTGATTCAGGTAGAAGCGGTCGAGGACACTTCCGAGCGGTTCGTCGTTGGCAGAAAGCAAACTGGTCACCAACTCGCCAAGTCGCGATTGGAATGAACTTCTTTGTTCCTGTCTGAACAAGGTTTCGGGAGCGGCATCGTTTGTTGTCAGACGCCAGGACAACAGTCTTGAAATGCTCTCTTGGGTGACCGGCTTTTCGATGGGCATTGCCGCATAGTAAAAACCTCGTGCGAATTCGCCATTCACGCCGCCGATGCGGGACGTTTCCAAGAGAAAGTCGTCCACGCAATCAATCGTGAGGCGATCATAGGCGTTGGTCGAAAAATCGTCACGGTAAGCGACCCTTCGGCTACGCTCCCAGACCTTCTCGATGGATTCATCGTTGAATTGTGAAAGGTCTATGATTTCGTGCGACAAACCACATACCCCTGCTAGCTTCTTGGCGCTGGCGATGTCTGGTGAATCCGGATAGCCAATCGTGATGGCGTGTCTGCCGGCCCTGAGTTGTTCAGGTATCGCACTCAGTGCAATGCGTGAGTCCAGGCCGCCACTCAGCTCAATTGCGGCGTCCGGCATCGACGTAATGCAACGTTCGACGGATGTCCTGATCGCAGCCGCCCCGTCTGCAATTTCAGCGTATTGCGAACCGGCATCGTGTTCGTGACTTTGCTCGAAAGAGACAGTGCCGTTCTTCAGGTGCGCGCTTGCTTCTGCAGGAACCATTGTCACATCTTCGAACAAAGTCGTGTTGTCCAGAAGATGGCCAATTGTCATTTGCTGGAAAATCCCGAAATGATTCAATGGTCGATCGAAAGTGCGTGCGATCGCGGACGCAGATGTACTTACGGCCGCACAATCACTTCCCTGAAAGGAGAAGAGATGTCCGAGCCCCACAAAATCAGAATGGGCCGATGCCCCGCTGTCGGTTGCGGCAATCGCTACAAAGGGAGGCTCGAACCTGTCCAGCGCAGTCGGGCCATTCTCCAGATACTCGCACAACAACCGATTTGCGTTCAGGAGTTCGCCATTCGAATTCAAGCCACCGGTGCCGTGCAAAAACAGCCAGCTACCGTCCTTGTGTGCCATTTTCTCGCGCGGATAATTGGACAGAATTGTCGTGGTTTCATCGACCGTCACTGCGCCTATATCGGGATCGCCAAAATATGCGAGGGAATTGGCAGCTCTGTTAAATATATTCTGCTTTTTATCTGGGTCAATTTCGCTTGAAAATGATAATATCAACGAACAATATTGGATTCGTGTTATCACGCGTGTTGTCTCCAGGTAGTTATTAGTTTGCTTACCCAAGAAAGTTACTCAAATATTAGTCGTTTAATCTTTGGGCAAGGAACATTGGCATTATGTGCTTAGTAATATACAGACACTTTTCGAAAACGCCCACCTCTTAGAGACCGATTAATGTTAAAGCAAGCACTTTCCCTCAGCGCAAGCAATGGCTTAATCGCTCTGGTTAATCTGTTCCGCAATATATTGATTGCAAGACTGATCAGCGTAGAAGATTTCGGCATAGCGAGTACTTTTGCTGTCACGATGTCCTTGATTGAAATGACAAGCAATTTCGCGTTGGACCGCATGCTGGTTCAGACGTCAGACGGAGGCTCCAGTCGCTTTCAATCAAGTGTGCAGATGTTGCAGGCAGCGCGCGGTGCAATTGGTGCAGCGATCATGTTTTTGGCCGCCGGGCCGATTGCTGTCCTTTTCGGTGTTCCCGATGTTGCGTGGGCCTATCAGCTTCTCGCCCTTGTGCCGTTGTTGAGAGGGCTCGCCCATTTCGACATGTTTCGGCTTCAGCGAAAACTCGAGTTCAGGACAATTATCTGCGTTGAAATGGGCGCTGTATTTTTAGCGACTGCATCTGCATTTCCATTGTCCATTTGGCTGCAGGACTATCGCGCCATGCTGTGGGTATTGTTATTGCAACAATCGATCTACACCATATTGTCACACGTTTTGGCGAAACGCAGGTACCGTTGGTCGTTCGACTCGATAGTAGCAAAGCGTGCATTCGTGTTCGGTTGGCCACTCCTGCTTAACGGCATCCTGATGTTCACGATTTTTCAGGGCGACCGAGTTTTGGTCGGAAGCATGATCGGTATGACAGAACTGGGGTGGTTTTCCGCAGCATTTACATTGGCGATAGCGCCGACAGTCGTCATCGGGAAAACTCTGGACAGTTTCTTTCTTCCCCAGTTGAGCAGGGTCCAGAGCAAACCGGAGGAGTTTGGTCATTTGTATCTTGCATCGACGCAAGCTGCGCTTTTCGCAGGGGTTATACTCACACTTCTTGCAGTGTTGCTGGGCGATTTTCTGGTTCACATCCTCTACGGAGCAAAATACGGCCCGGCAGTGCCCTTGCTCGTCCTGTTGTTCATCGCTCAGGGCCTGCGAATCGGCAAGGCAGGGCCTGCAATTGCGGCAACAGCCAAAGCCGACACGAAAAATCCGATGATTGCAAATGCATGTCGTTTTCTCGCTCTCCCGGTCGCATGGTTCGCTCTGACACAGGGTGGGGGTATCATGACGATTATCTACGTGGCGATAGCCGGTGAGGCCTTAGCTCTCGTCGTGTCCTTGTTGATGCTGCACAAGCGTCAGAATTTGCCGCTTAAACCATTGTCAATTCCGTTAGCCATTTCCGCGCTTGCCTATGGTGTTGCAGCGTCAAACAGCTTAATTGTCACTGAAAATTCGATCGAAGCCTGGGCTGCTCAGGCCGCATTGACAGTAGTCTTGATTGCAGCCCTCATGTGGTCGATGCGTGATCTTCGTGCCTGGGTTCAGCACATGCTCAGTCTGCATCGAAGCGGCGGCGGCAAGGCAACCAACCAAACGCATTAGATACCGAAAAATGGGTGCATCGTTGAACGAAGAACTGTGGAATGAAAATGCTGAGCGGATGGCGATGCAAAGGGACGCTGAAGCATCCAGCAGATTTGCCCCCCTTTTGATCAAGGCTTACGGAATTCGCCGCTTGCGATCAATCTGCCTCAGTCTTTGCAATAGACTTGAACACGGCTCGTTCTATTCAAGGACCCTTCGAGAAATATTGTCACGATACCACGGTGTTACCATTGGAAAGTATTCTTATGGGCCCATCCTCAACCCGGGGATTTTGCCCGTTGGCACAATAGTGGGAAACTATTGCTCAATCGGTGCCGGTCTGGTGGTTTTGCGGCGCAATCACCCCTTTGACAGACTTTCGCAGCATCCATTTTTCTATAATAGCGGTCTGGGTTATCTGAGAAAGGACACCATACCGTCAAACAGCGAAAATCCACTGACGATCGGACACGATGTTTGGATCGGTGAGCGGGTATCGATCCTGGCAGGTTGCAAATCGGTTGGGAACGGGGCAGTAATTGCCGCAGGTTCTGTGGTCACGCGTGATGTACCGCCCTACACGATAGTTGCAGGTGTTCCAGACTAAAAAACTCAAAATGCGTTTTGAAGAAGAGGTCGCAGATGGGCTCGAGAAGCTGCGATGGTGGGAGCTGAACTTGACCAGTCTGTTGACTCAAAAAAAGTGGATTTTACAACCGCTTACAGTTGAGAGTCTGAATTATTTCAACAATTTGATGACACCGAAGAAGTAAAACCACTCATGACAAATGACAGAGTTCTCACGATCGGCCTTTTGTGGCATTCAACTAATTCCGACAACCTGGGAATAGGGGCGCTTACGGCTTCTCAGATCGTGATACTTGAAGAGGTTGCCGCTGACCTGAATTTGAAGCTGAAATTCAAGATCCTTGGTTGGCGAGACCCCGAACCGTCTTACATCAAGGGCGACAATATCGAGGTCGTGCCGATGCGGGCGAGGGATTTGCTGAGCCCTTCCGGCCTCTGGTCGTCGGCACGGAGCTGTGATCTGATCCTCGATATTTCCGCAGGCGACAGCTTTGCCGACATCTATGGCAGGCAAAGGTTCTTGTACAACATAATTGCGAAGACCAACGTCATTGCCTCCTGGCGTCCGCTCATACTCAGCCCCCAGACCATCGGACCATTTCAAAGATGGTGGACCAGGCTCCTGGCGACTGTCGCAATGCGCGGAGCAAAAAAGGTCGTAACGCGCGACAAGCTCTCCAGCGACTATCTGCGAGAGTTGGGGTTGGCAGACCGTCTGATCGAGTCCACGGATGTAGCCATGCGTCTTCCCTATGAACTGCCGTCACCACGCGAGGGCGGTAACGTCCGGGTCGGGCTGAATGTGTCGGGTCTTCTGTTCAACGGAGGCTACAGCCAGGACAACATGTTCGCGCTCTCTGCGGACTATGCAGCTGTGATTCATGCGCTCTGCGAGTATTTCACGAACCAACCCGATGTAGAGTTGCATCTTCTGGGCCACGTCAATTCGCACAATCATGAAGTCGAGGATGACTACAGGGTCGCTGAGAAGCTGGCCGCGAAATATCCTTCAGCAATTCTCGCACCTCGATTTGAAAGCCCTTCGGGTGCCAAAACCTATATTGCGACCATGGACTTTTTCGCAGGCGCTCGCATGCATGCGTGCATAGCGGCATTTTCTTCGGGCGTCCCTGTTCTGTCGATGGCCTACAGCCGGAAATTTGCAGGTTTGTTCGGCACCCTTGGCTATGACCATCTCGCAGACTGCAAGGCGCAAACGACAGAAGAGATAGTCGAGGCTGTCACAAGCGCTTTTGAGCGCCGCGAGGAACTGAAGGTGGATGTTGAAAATGCGTTTCAGGAAGCAGAGCGCAAACTGGTCCATTACCAGGACTATTTGCGAGAAGTAATGCAGAACACCAAACGTGCCGCCTAGAATTGCGCCAATTGTCGCTTCCTCCCAGAAACGCAGATTTACGACTGGTTGGCGTAGTCTGCAAGAAACATGGCAACGATGTTATCTGTCCGTGTCCGACGCTAAACGTGGGTTCGTGCGCTGACCGAAGCAAAAGCCAGCGCCGCGTCTGATGCAGAAGTTTTCAGGCAGATACCGGTGCGCCGGCTTGGCTAGGCAAATGGTCAGGGTCGGGATCGTTGTGAAACGCGGGGAAGCAACGCTTTGTCGGATGCGTGAAAAACTTGATCGGCAGGAGATGACCTGCGTATCTACCATTGAAGAGAATTCCTGCTAGCGATTGACCGTTTATGAGTTTAGAGACTGATATCAAGCGCCTCACTGATCCGCGGCTTTGTCTGGGCTGCGGTCTGTGCTCCTATATTTGCTCAAAAGACGAGGTCTCGATGATCGATATCGATCATCTGGGCGTGCGTCCAAATTTCTCCGAAAACGTTAGCCCTGCGTCGGTAAAAGAAGCGATGTTGGCCTGTCCGACTGTTTCCTCCGATTTTGGAATACTAAGGAGGAGAGACGACTATGAACCCGCTGTTGACAGCAAGACGGAGGCTGCGTGGGGCGCGATCACGGGGATTTGGGAAGGTCACGCAGGCGACGACGAAATACGGTTTAAGGGCAGTTCCGGCGGTGCGCTGACTGCCATTTCACAATACTGCCTTGAAGTGCTGGAAATGCACGGTGTGTTGCATACCGGGCAAAACCGGGATGATCCAATTCGAAACAAATCCAGACTGTCACGTTCCCGCGAAGAGCTTCTGGAGGTTGTAGGATCCAGATATTCTCCAGCGTCGGTATGTGACGGACTGGAAATGGTCGAGGCGGCTCCAAAACCGTGCGTTGTCATCGGCAAGCCGGTTGAAATTGCAGCGACGCGAAATGCAATGAATTTGCGGCCGGTGCTGGAAAAAAATATTGGTTTGACACTTTCGTTCTTTTGCGCGGAGACGCCCCCAACCAAGGCGACGAGATCCCTTTTGGAGAAACTGGGTGTTGCGGAGGGCGCGCTGAAAAGTGTGCGCTACCGCGGTTACGGCTGGCCAGGGTATTTCGTCACGCAATGTGCCTCGGAAGAGCCAAAGCAGCACTGGATATACGACAAGACCTGGGCTTATCTGCAACAGTATCGCCCCTGGGCTGTCCACCAGTGGCCAGACGGATCGGGTGAACTCGCCGACATATCCTGCGGCGATCCTTGGTACGAGGAACCGGATGGCGAAAATCCGGGTTTTTCCCTCCTTGTTGCGCGCACCAGGTTGGGCAGAGAAATTATCGAAGGCGCGATTGAGCACGGCTATCTGACTGCAAATCCGGCGGAAGTCTGGAAGCTCGAAAAATCCCAGGCGGGATTGTTGAGAAAGAAGGGCGCTGTCTGGGGCCGAAGGCAGATGCATCGCGTTATGGGCATGCCGAATGCGAGGTTCAAAGACATCGACCTTTTCTCGCTTTGGCTTGACTTGCCGTTTCGTACCAAGGTGCGTTCGACGTTGGGGACTTTGCAGAGAATTTGGCGCCGCCGCCTCTGGAAGCTTCCCTAGCTATTCGTATCTGAAATTCGTTTACTGGATCTTGCCACAAACAAAATTCAGCTTCAAAACGCGACGCGCAGTTTTCCCGTTTCCATTGTGTTTTTCATATTCCACAAAAACGATCGCGACTGAAATGATTGTCATCCGTCCTGGGCGGCTGCAATGTACCCACGTGCAGAACCGGCAATCAAAGACTGTCCGGTGAACAAAGCCGGGTTTTTGAGCGCGACTAGTCCGGTAAGCCGTGTAACGGGAGGCAAATCAGTTGCGCATACTGCAAGACGCCCTGTCAGCGCCCCCCAAGTGACTTGCGTTTTGGAAGGAAAATGCAGCGACTAAGAGACGCCCTGTTTCCTTCCTCCTCTATGAAGCCCCCCTGCGGGTTGGCGGCGGCGTGTTGTCGGCAATCTGCGCTTCTCAGGTTTGGCTTGGGGATTTGACTGCGTCGCTGCATTTCCCTCTTCCGCTGTGATCGCGTGCATTCCGATATAAAATACAAAAACGATAATGGCGCCTCCCCACATATGAACGGTGAAAATGGCGGTGCCCAGCCCGACCAACATGATGATGTATCCGCGCCGGTAAGCGATTGCCAGGGGATCAGTGAAATTCTGCATGATCAGGTAGCGAATTGCGAAGATGAATGCCAAGAAGAAGAACAAGAAACCGACTATCCCGTAGTTGAGGGCGATAACCAGCCAAAAATTGTCTGTACTTGCAGAGTGCATCCACGCCGGACGATCCCACTCATTGAAGCCAATCCCGAAGATCGGGTTTCGAAAGAGGTCATCTTGGGCAAAACGCCAGATGAGAATTCGATTGTATGCGGAACCGGAGCTGAAACTGAGATAGCTGATCAGGACTGCATAAGGTGACCGAGTTGAAAGCAAGTCGACAGCCACATATGCTGCAACCGCCAATAACGAGAGTATCTTCCAACGATTTTTCGCCTTGACCACTGTGTCCCAACCGATCAGGCCGATCTGGATTGCCACGCCGGCAAAGGCTCCGGATGAAAGTGAAGAAAACGCGCATACCAGCGGGATCAGGGTCTTCATGATTCTCTGGAAAAACGATTTCCCGTGAGCGAGCACGTAATACGATGGTGCTATAATGCTCCCCGCAAACATTCCCAGAAGTATTGGGTGATCGAATGCAGCCTGTGCCCGAAATAGACCAAGCCGGGTATCTGCCATTACTCTGGGGCTGCTCAATGACCCAAGGAAGGTCTGAAATAGGCTTCGGTTTGTGAAACTCTCATAGAGTGCAAAGGGCAGCAGGAACAGGACGCCAAGCCACAACAGTTTGAACGCATCCACCGCGGCCTTTACGTTCCGGATCTGTGTCCGGGCAATAAAGTATGTCCCGCCTATCTCAATGAAATAGATAGCCATTTTTTCGATTAGCACAAACCCGTGATTGTACATGGTCGCGATCACGGACCAGGTAACGTAAATGAGCATAAAGTAATCAGGTTTGGTTTTTTTGCCTGCCGCTCCAGACAGCCAGTTCATCATCACAGGTGCGATTGCAACTAATATTACAAGCCGGTAGGGAGTTAAAAGCAGTGATCCAAGACTAAACTTAAGAGGGATGAATAGAGAAATTATCAAAAGCTGTCCAAATATGCCAATACCTTGATTTGGACTAACTTTATCCAGCGTTTGATCTTGGTTCAAAGCCATCGAAAACTAGTCCTTCTTGGGTGGACGATTGCGGTAATGACGTTGGCGAATGGTTTTTTAGTCATATGAATTTAGGTGCGATTGAGTAAATATTTATTGCATGGACTGGTTATTGTTCGATCAATTTATGGTATCGATCCGGTCATCGCTGGCCGATGTTCCTTGAGTTCACGCGTACGTACCAAGTCTTCATCGCCAAGGCCAACGCGAAGTTGACCTTTGTCCAAATCTTTGTGCCGATTGCGATCACAATACCAGAAGTCATTGTTTCTTTTCCGAACTTGTCCATGTTTGGTAGCCTTCAGGACGGTCATTGTCTCTCGGGAATAATTGAGTAATATCCGGCGCGAGTCCTCGGGGATGACAACGATAAGCGACCGGGTGGCTTGGGAGAGACAAAACACTGGATTTGTTGTCGCACATAAGGCAACAAGCTGATCACTCAACAAATTGTTAAGCATTATTTCAGTTGCTATCGACGCGAAAGAGTAGGAAGTAACCCTAAATACAATCTTTAATCTTAAACAAATTTTTCCGTACAGAAAAAATCAGCAGAATTGCAAGCGAACGTTAGCGGGATCATGGAAGCCGGTATGGATATTTCGATCATTGTCGTCAACTGGAATACAGTTGACATGTTACGAGACTGCCTGACGTCTGTTGTGCAAAATCTCGATGATCTCGATGCGGAAGTCATCGTTATCGACAACGCGTCAAGTGACGGCTCCCAGGAGATGGTCGGGCGTGAGTTCCAAAATGTGGTTCTTATCAAAAACAAAGAAAACGTCGGGTTTGCTGCCGCAAATAATCAAGGGTTTCGTATTGCGAAAGGTGAGTATGTCTTACTGTTAAATTCCGACACCATTGTCCATGGAGATGTTCTAAAGCAATCTGTGAACTATCTGGTTGAGCACAAGAGCGTTGGTGCCATGGGGTGTCGTGTATTGAATACTGACGGATCTGTTCAACTTACTTGTAGCGAGTTTCCGACGTTAACAAATCTTCTGGTTATGTCTTCAGGACTATGGAAGCTGAAATCGCCGCGTTGGTTTGGGAAATACCTCATGACGGATTGGCAGCGAGATTCCGAAAGATCTGTTGAAGTGATTTCGGGCTGTTACTTGTTGTTGCGTCAGGAAGTGATCCGCGAAGTCGGCCCTCTGGATGAACACTTCTTCTTTTTCGGTGAAGAGACGGACTGGTGCTATCGAATTCGCAGTGCTGACTGGCAACTCATGTTTGCACCGGTTGGAGAAATTACGCATCACGGTGGCGGATCGGTCAAAAAACTCAATCATAAACGTGACCTGTTGCTCACGAACTCAAAGGTTAAGCTTCACAGAAAGCACGGAGGGCTGGTTGCTGCTTCCGTTTGTTGGTTGATATTGGCTTTTTTCAATGCGACCAGGGCCGTGTTTTGGACCCTTCGCAACATGGTATCCTCATCGCCGGTCACAAAGGAACGTGCTTTGCATTTTCGGCGTGTGTTTCTGGCATTGGGAAATGCCTGGAGCGGCAGAATATGACTTCAAAACTACGGGCTTTGATCCTGGCGCCACATATTGATGCATATGATGTGGGAGAAAGCCTGACGCGATTTCGGCTCCTGGAAGAACTTTCAAAAATAGCAGATCTGACTATTCTCGCGCTTGAATGTACCAAGGGGCCGCCGCTCTCGGAACAATTGCCAAATGCGGAAGTGGTTACATTTGAAGAGCCGGAATGGCTTCGCCGATATGAACGCATGCGCGCCATGTTCCGCCCGAACATATTTGTCGTTGCCTGGTTCGCAGAAAAGTGGCTTCGTAAATCATTGTCGGAAGGACGAACCTGGGATGTCGCGCACCAGATACTCCCGGCGGCGCCGCGTTATCCGACGATCTTTCGAAAGTTCGATATTCCATACATTCTTGGTTCGCTTGGCGGCGCATTGCCAACGCCAAAAGCCTTCTCAAGCGAATGCGGTTCAGCCAGTTGGTATACACGATTGCGTGGTCTGGATCAGGTGAGATTCAGGTATGACCCTTTTCTGCGGTCAAGCTATGCCAAGGCGGAATTGGTTCTCGGTGTCGCTCCTTATATGAACGATATTCTGCGAGCTGTTCCAAAAAAGCGTTTTCAGCCGTTTTTGGCAATCGGTGTTGATAGTGTTGAGCCGGCGGTAGAACGTCAAGTGGTTCCACAAACTATGAAAATGCTGCATGTGGGACGTGCCGTCAGAACGAAGGGTTTGCGCGATGTTGTCCGGGCAATGGCGTATCTGAACGAATTCCCGGATGTTACGCTTACGAGCATCGGCGACGGAGAGGAAATTGCGATCTGCAAGGCCGAAGCTGAAAGATTGGGTGTTTCAGAAAGGGTGCAGTTTCTTGGCAAGTTGCCGCGGGAAGAAATCGAAAAATATTATCAAGAGAGCGATGTATTTGTCTTTCCCAGTTTCCGGGAATCCATGGGGGGCGTATTGTTTGAGGCAATGCGCTGGGGCCTCCCCGTTATTACTGTCTCGGCTGGCGGTCCCGGATTCATTGTCGACGAAGGGACGGGACTGAGAATTCCTGTCACCAACCCGGAAACGATGCCAATGGACCTGGCCAATGCTATCAAACAGTTTCTTGCAGAACCGGTGTTGCGCAACAAGCTAGGAGCGGGAGGACGTCAGAAGTTGTTGGCAGAGCACCTCTGGAAAATCAAAGCGCAGGAAATGCTGAAAATATACCAATCAGTAGTGTGATCGTATTGAACAGTCCGAGTGCGTTGACATAAGAACTCCCCTTTACAAGGCTGGAACAAATATTATCCAGGTCTTGCAATCGTGTAAAAGGTACATTCGTCGACCTGTTGCTCACTGCCATCCCCTTTGAGATGGAAGATTTCATACTGATATGATCTCAGAAGTTTGCTCACTTCTGTTTGATTTTGTGGAGATACTTCGAGATAAAAAATTGGACGAATTTCAGTCAATAGCTGTTGGCTGCCATTCAAGGCCAACAGTTCTGCACCTTCGACGTCCATTTTCACAAACGCGGGCGGTGACCAATATTCAAGCAACTCGTCTCCCGTGACAGTAACAACCTGCTTTTGGGACGCGATTTTGAAATCATCATCATCGGATATTCCTAGTAATTTACTACGGGCATGTCCCTTGTCGGCGACACCAAAAGTCATGACGCCTCTTTTGTCTGCGATTGCGGCACAGAGCACAGTGACAGGGGCGTAGGTCTCAGGCAGTTTGCTGGCGGTCAGGTTAATCAACCGCGCATATTCAGGATCAGCTTCCAGCGCGTACACGGAACCTCCAGGGCCGATTTTTCCCGCAGCCATGGCGGAAAGAATGCCGAGGTTAGATCCGATGTCCCAGACACACATGTCCTTTTCGACAATACTGCGAGTTACAAGCATAAGGTCATGAGCGCATGCCGTCCAACCTGGTTTCAGAACGCGCATATCTGAACGCCCCGTCACAAGTACACGGCCGCTCCCGAATTCTGCCGGGAGTTTCTTCCTGTATTGAAAGCTTAACAAATCCCTGATGGTCATACGTTTGCACCTTTTCGATAGCGGCGATCTTGTTGGAATATTGTAACAATTCCGTCGATTATTCTGATTTTCTGGGAGAGGTTCTCGGCATTTTTGATGAAGCACTAACTTGGGTGCGACCACTAGGGTCAAATTCGTCAATGTTTAGTCTCCCACAATATGTGAGAGTTGTTAATCTGGAGTGCATGATGGTGCGTGTTTCTGAAACTGGGTATCTTGCAGGCAACTCAAAGATTTGAAAGTTTTAATGGCATCTTATTATCACAAAGAATCTACTATTGAACGTTTCATCTTGTTTCCCAAACACAAATATCGTGTGACTTTCTTGGACCGAGTGAAGTCAGTATCAACCGGATTGAGAAAATGGTCGCATAGACCATCATCAATGCTCACTTGCATTATTCATGAAAGATCGTCGCCATCGAAGACCCATTTTCACCTTGAAGCAGGATACAAGCTACCAGTTTGCATGACGATAGAGCAGGGGGCGTGAGGTAGATCCCGCGGCAGACGGTTCCGTGTTCGGACCCGCCCGAAACATGCTCGCCTCTTTCGGGCCAACGCGTGACAGCGCCCAGATGCAATAGCCTATACAGTACAACAAGTCCGGGCATCAGCCAGTGGCGCTCTTTTGTCGAGCTGAAGCCATTGGCCGGTAGCGCTTCGTCAACAGGCGTGTAATCGGCTTTTCGACGACACGGTAGAATACATAGCCTGCAATGGCGCTGACGATGATCATCACGGCAATAGCCGCATCTGGATGCAGGAGAGCGATATGATCAACCCGTGTTTGTATCAGTGCCAACGCAGGCAAGGTGAATATGTGAGTAAGGTAGATGCTGTAGGAAGCGTTCCCCAGCTCCAGGAGCCACTTGGGAACTTTGAGATCCACCAGTCTTGGACAAAGGACCAATGCTGCAACGATGCTCGCAGCTGGCAGGCCCCACCACAAGAAGCGAGGCAGTCCGCGGATCTCATGATTTGGGCCGAATATTACCCACGCCAAAATTGTTGCGACCGCCGATACTATCAAGACCACCGCGAGGGGCAGAGGCAACTTATTGAAGCCTGATCTGAAGGCATAACCAATCAGGCAGCCGAGAAAGAACTCGAGCAAGAGCCAGTTGGTCATCAGGATGACGAAAAGCTTGTACGGTGAAATCAACACACCGATCAAAATACTCGCCCCAAAAAAGATCAACATGAATGGCAGAAGAAACGACCGCCTGAAGAACAGACAGAAAGCGAAGATCAGATAAAAGTACATTTCATAATTCAACGTCCATCCCAGTCCCAGGAGGGGGGTTGTCACACCCGTTTCGGAACGGATCGGAAAAAACAGGAACGAGGATACGATCCACTCCACGTCCAACGAGCGGGCGTGATAGAACAGGCTTGGTTCGATAAACAAAAGCGCGAGCGCGGTGGCCGAAAGAAGCCAGTAGATGGGAACAATCCTGATCAGTCGTTTGACAAAAAACTGAAATGGGGCATTCCGGGTGGCGAAGTCGTCAAAGTGCACATAGATCATTATGAAGCCGCTTATGACGAAGAACAGATCCACTCCGGCATGGCCAATCCAGCTGAGTCCCCCGAAACGATCGACAAAAGATTCAGAAATCAGGGATGGGTAGGTGCGTTCCACGCGACTGTGTGCATGGGACAGCACCACACCAAGAGCCGCAATGGCTCTCAAGGCCTGAATATTTTCTAGTTTGGTGACAGCCGCCATCTCAGCCAGTGATCCTTGCTTACCACACGAAGGTATTGGAATTGCCATAAAAACAAGCAACGGTCTCAATCACGCTCGCAATAGAAGCCCGAATCTGAGCCGTAATAAACACGAATGGGTATCTACTTTGCGCTGGATACGAAATCCGCGGACTGTATTCCTAGTAAGGCATTGATATTAAAGTTCTGTATACCCGGCCTTCCGCAAAATAGTCTAGTAACAAAAGCGGTGGCGGAATGGTCCGTCGACAAGTCATTCAAATCACGATGTGGCCCGGAAAGCGTAGCGGTGTCGTAGTCGCAATTTTGCTTGCAGCGATTTGGCATTGGCTGAGAAACGACGCAATCTCTTCGATAGTCCGTATTTTGGCTGTTCGCCGATATCCAGAATCAGCGAAGACAAATTCAACCGGGTATCAGAGCAGCATGCAGCGGTCCGCAAGTCACGTAGCCCGCAATTCAATCGCAAACGATGTTGCAGCCCCGTGGGTCACGGACCAGGACGCAGTTTTGGAGTACGAGCCTGAAGAGGCGGCCTGCTCGTAGGTATAGGACACGCGAAGTGAGTTTGAGGGATGACCTCTTCCCGTTGGCTCTTCAATCAGTGTCGTACCCCCGTTCCAGGTGATCGGATCTCCGGTGCCGTCATATCGATTGAGGGCATAGAGGACCAGCGTGTTGTCCACACTCGTGGTGATTGCCGGTGAAAGCTCGGTCGGCTTTGAGCCACCCGCAACCGAACCGACAGCGATGCCGGCAAGGCCATCCACTTCGAGAACTGTGACGTGAATGTTCGTCCAGTTGTCGTCACTGCTTACCTGGAGCGTCTGCGCGCCGGTTCCAGGTTCGAGAATCGTGGCCACCGACAACTGGTTTCTTGTCCGCAGGGCTGCCGTTGGATCAACAGATAGCTCCCTGCCTGAACCGTTTTCCCTTCCTTCTGCTCCCAGAGTGATGGAAAGGCTGGCGGTCTTCCCAAAAGCGACATTCAAAGTCGACACGATCACCAGAAGTGGTTTGCCGGACGTTGCAAACGTCGCAGTTTCGAGCCACTTGCCCGCAGCAAACTTGCGAGCATCAACTGCGCGTGGGTTTAAGAGACTGACAGGTTTGCCGATCGGGAAAGAGGATGCGACGGGCGCAGACATCAAAGAATATGTAGGTACCCCATCCATGATCGTGCGCCGAGCGAGGTACTTGCCGACATCACTCGTGACAGGCGAGTAAGTCGCGGAATCTCCTCCAGCAATGGGTGTCCAGTCGTCGCGAGGATCATAGACGTCCTCCACCAGATACCACTGGTAAGTCCGGGAGGTGTGACCAAGCGCCATCACGTAGCCATCGTCGGCCGTGACGGAACCGCCGACAGTCGGCGCTCCTGTCAGTTTCGGACGCACGATCCAGATCGGATCGAACCGATGCAGGTCGGCAGGGTCGTTGACCGGGCCGACGGGCGGCTTCGAAAGATCAACCGGTTTGCCTGCTATGTCCATCCCAAAGCCGTCAAAGTCAGGGAACTTCGAACGAAGCGAAATATTCCCGTCCATTCCCGGAAGACTGTCTATAGCGGTAGATGGAGCCTTGAGAGTCGGGCTGTTGCCTTTGACTGCGATGTCTCCGATTGTGATGTTCTGATAGACATCGACGAAGGGGCGCAGACTGTCAGACGCATCAAACGGTGTTCCGTTGGTGTAGACATTTGTTTTAACGCCGTTTGCAATGAGCTTCTCAGTCACAAAGCCTGTGCCATTCAGGATGTTGTTCATCACAGAGAAATTGATCGCAGCTTCGCTCTTTGACCCCAAGATGAGCGAGTTGGCATAGGTCGCGGCATTTCGCCAAGGCACACAGGGGATAGG
>NZ_KI928937.1:0-5673 GCF_000521215.1 Labrenzia sp. DG1229
CGACGACGTGCTGAAACACATCTCGCCACTCAGTTGGGAGCATATCAACCTGACCGGCATTTATTCCTGGGACACGGAACAACAAATACCTGAACGCTTCAGGACGTTGCGGCTCCCCGGAAATATCCTCCGGGCTGCATGATGTTCACAATTCGTTCGAGCTTAGCGCAGGATTTTGAGCAGATCTTGTTCTGACCCCAACATCAACCACCCGGAAGCCGAACCGATGATTATCGGCCGGAATTTCCTGGTGAAGATAAACGCCAATATCGGCAATTCCGCCGTCACTTCATCGATGGCAGAGGAAGTCGAGAAGATGGTCTGGGCAACCCGCTGGGGTGCCGATACCGTCATGGATCTTTCGACCGGCCGCAACATCCACAATATCCGCGAATGGAGCATCCGCAATTCGCCGGTTCCGATCGGCACGGTGCCGCTTTATCAGGCGCTGGAAAAGGTTGGCGGCATTGCCGAGGATCTGACCTTTGAGGTCTTCCGAGACACCTTGATCGAGCAGGCGGAACAGGGCGTCGACTATTTCACCATCCACGCAGGCGTGCGGCTTCACTTCATTCCGCTGACCGTCAACCGGGTCACCGGTATCGTCTCGCGCGGCGGTTCGATCATGGCCAAATGGTGCCTGCATCATCACAAGGAGAGCTTCCTCTACGAGCACTTCGAGGACATCTGCGACATCGCCCAAGCCTATGACGTTTCCTTCTCGCTCGGCGACGGCCTGCGTCCAGGCTCGATTGCCGATGCCAATGATGCCGCGCAGTTCGCCGAACTGGAAACCCTGGGGGAGTTGACGAAGATCGCCTGGGCTAAGGATTGCCAGGTCATGATCGAAGGCCCCGGCCATGTGCCGATGCACAAGATCAAGGAGAACATGGACAAGCAACTCGCTGTCTGCGGCGAATCGCCGTTCTACACGCTCGGTCCGCTGACGACCGACATCGCGCCCGGCTACGACCACATCACGTCGGGCATCGGCGCGGCGATGATCGGCTGGTTCGGCACGGCGATGCTCTGCTACGTCACGCCGAAGGAGCATCTCGGTCTACCCGACCGCAACGACGTGAAGACCGGCGTCATCACTTACAAGATCGCCGCCCATGCCGCCGATCTTGCCAAGGGCCATCCGGCGGCGAAGATCCGCGACGATGCGCTTTCGCGCGCCCGCTTCGAGTTCCGCTGGGAAGACCAGTTCAACCTGTCGCTCGATCCGGAAGCGGCACGCTCGATGCACGATGAGACCTTGCCAAAAGAAGCCCACAAGGTCGCTCATTTCTGCTCCATGTGCGGGCCGAAATTCTGCTCTATGCGGATTTCCCATGACATCCGGGCCGAAGCACAGAAGGAGGGTATGGAGGCAATGGCCACCAGATACCGGGATGGCGGAGATCTAAATATGCCAAAGAAGCGGTAGCTTTTTCGGAGAGGGGAGGGGAGGGGAGGGGAGGGGTGGGGAGGGGTGTCCCGGCGCGCAATCGAAGAATTTCATCTTGCGCAATTCGATGCCCACAGGCTCAAAGACGACGGCTGGGAATATGAGTTGACCTTCCGGTACAGGGATGAAACGGACCAATCGGGCAGGGCGCTCTTAATGTTGTTTTGAGCATCGGCGCGGCTTTTTTCGGTGATCTCCCCGGTTTCATCGTAGACCGGGTTCAGATCGAGATCATACCGCCGGTCTTCTTCGATGACAGCGTTTGAATAGGTGAGGGACCTCACCAGGACACCCAGGGCCTTTTTGACGACCTTACGGTCCCGAGCATTTGGATAGCGGGCGAAGAGATCGTCGGCTATCCCGATTTTCATGGGGCTCACCCTTTCGGCGAGAAAAATTTTCGGCAAGTCCTCTGTCTTGCTGATCCCGAGGGCCTCGGTCAGCTGATTAAGAACCTTGGTTTTGAACCCGGGTTTGAGAACTCGCCGGTCCTGTATTTTCTTCCTGCGAGTTGGAGTCGCATCTTGCGGTTCGTTGCCTCCGGAGAGCATCGCCGTTTCCGGCGTGCTGGAGCTTTCGGTTTCTGGTTCGGCCGCAGCAGCATCAGACTTTGCCGGCCCCGACCCAAAGAGCCTCAAGGTCTTCTTCGCCGAATTGACACTCGATTGCACCTTGGCGGGCAGGGCGGCCGCATGCTCGTTGCTTTCATCCGGGTTGATCATGTCTTGACTTTGAAATTCAGGAATGTGCGAGTCCGAAGAGGGATCTCTTCAGGTTTAGCTTGTGATCCGACGCCCTGTCGATCATGGCGCGGAAATATCCGCCGGGAGAGGCGATCATCCGAGGATCGCGCAGGGCCTTTTCAGCGACGACGGCAAGGCAGGCTGCCGGCAGGTGTTTTCCATGGCGCAACACGGCCTGGGTATATCCGGCTTCGCTGAGCCCGACGAGGAGCCGCAGGTCCTCGGCCGCGGCGCAAAGATCGGCCCAGAATTTGAACCGGGCGTTGGTTTCGGTTTGCGCCAGAGAACAGGCGGACTGGATCAGCCCGATGGAGACGCCTTCGAGATTGCCGCCATCCGATTGAGTGAGCCGATCACCCACGCTTGCCCCGGCATGGCCGGCTTCCACCGTTTCCGCTTGTTCATTCGGATGTTGTGTTTCGCTTCCCGCTCCGCAAGGCTCTTTTTCAAGAGCCATTTCAACGGCGAAGCCGTTGTCAGCCTTAAGGTTGGCTTCTTGCTCGTTAGAGCAAGTCCGCTTGTTACGAGAAAATACAGAAGGTGGTGGGTTTGTATTATATATGTGGGGGACATTTTGACCGCCCGCGGGCGACATTTCAGCCTCTTTTGAGGCGTCTTGAGCTTTCTCCTGGCGCCGGTTTTCCACAACACCCAGAACATCGTCATAGAGGGCCTGAAGCCGCTCGGCACACGCTTCCGGATCGTGCCGCAGCTCGGCCAACAGCTTCTCGGCATGCGTGGCATAGTCAGAAAAGTCCGGCCCGGCCGCTTCCACCAGATCTATGACGGCACGGGACAACCGAGTGACGGCGCGCCTAGCGTTGCGCTCCCGGTTAAGAGCATCCCGGTATTCATCGGCTAGGACGGCAAAGGCATCGAGATTGAAACAGGCGGGCGTGAAATCCAGCCCGTAAGCCTCGTCTGGCGTGCCGTCGTGCTTCCGGTAGACATAGCGCCGGCCGGTCGGACTGTCGCGATAGGCGAGGATTCCGGCTTCGACCAGGGATTTGAGGCAGCGCGAAACGGTCTTGATGGAAGCACCTGTATATTGCATCAGGCGATCATTCGAAATCGCAACGATGGGTCGCTTGCCTGAGGCAAAGTCTTCCGGCCGGACCAGGCCGAGCAGGATGTCGAGGATCTGATAGGCCGAACGCCGGATGCCGAGGGCAGGGGCCGCGCGTTTGAGCGTGCGGGCCAGCTCGGCCTTGGCGACTTCCGGCCGGTTGTCCTGGGCCGCCAGAGCGGCGCTGGCGAGTATCCTGTCCGACAGTTTGCGGAAACTGGCAATGTGTTGACGAGCGGAAGGGTTCGCGCTCTCGCGCGGTGAAAACGGTTGGTCTTGGTCCATGTTCTTAACTGAGACCAGGCAACAAAAATCCGTTCACCGAAACGGTGGTCAGGATTGACAGAGATGTGGGGAATGTACTACAAAAAAGGTGCGATAATTTTTGAGCACATCTCCCGTTGTCGGTTCGCTCCGATGACGGGTTTTGTCGTTCTGGGGCTCTTTTTTCCTATGTATTTGCTTAAAACATTGAGAGGCGGGTCGGCTCGCTGAGGTTAGGTCCGAGCCAGGACGGCTCGAGTCTATCGCCCAAAAGTGATACCTTGTCATTTCTGCTAGGCAGAGTTGAATAAACCTGATTCACCTAATTGACGCAATGTCATGTGGAAACAGGCCGGTGACTTGTTCAATTCAGCCGTAGGCGACGATGTTCATCGAGCTTGCCTGGAACACCAAATTCACCAGACAAAGCAGTCAGCTGCGCGAGGGTTTCAGATGAAACCTGCTTGCCGCTAAGACACATCACAGCGGCAATCAAGGGGTCAGAACAAGAACTGTTCCCGCAGACACGCTTAGTCAGAACAAATGATGAATCTGTCGTGCTTGCGGGACAATCTTGAAGGTGGGAGCCCCCGCTAATGCAGCGTACTCATGCCTTTGTCCGCCTTCTGACGGGATTTCTTGATTTTCCGTTGCCGGGCTGCTTCCGCCTTGCGGGCTTTCCGGTTCAGCTTCAACTCGCTTGATGGAGAGTTGTTCTGAAAACCAATCGGATTGTTCCGAGGCATGTCGTCGAACTGCTGAACGGAGAGCAGTTGAACTGGCCCGCTATCCATCGTCACGGCATTGCCAACTTGTTGCTCCCGGCTGGACTTGGTAGGTCGTTGAGATGTTTGAGCGTCTCGATTTGCCGCGTCTTAAGGGCTTCCGTTTTCCCACTTCGATCATTTCTTATGCGGTTTGGGCCTCTCATCGGTTTGCGCTGAGTACGGCGGATGTTGAAGATCTCCTGGCGGAGCGGGGTATTTTTATCAGCCGGGAAACGATCCGCAATTGGGTGAACTGGTTTGGTCGGCATTTCGCGCACTGCATTCGCCGGGATCGGCCAAAGCCCAACAGCTAGTGGCATCTGGATGAAGCGGTGATTGTCATTGGCGGTGTAAAATACTGACCCTGGCGCATGGCTCGACTGCCGGCCGGAAACTGCCGAGGTCTATTGCCCCGGTCTCGAAAGCAGTCCCGACAACACTTTATGGCGGCGTGACATCAGCGGTCATGCCGGCTTGTTTTCGGTCCGGTTTGACAGCGCCATATCCAGGTCGCAGGTCTCGCGCTGGTATTGCCAACTTGTTGCTCCCGCTTTGGCTTGTTAGGTCGTTGAGATGTTTAAGCGTCTCGATTTCCCGCGCCTTAAGGGCTTCCGCTTTCCCAGGTCGATCATTTCCTATGCGGTTTGGGCCTATCATCGGTTTGCGCTGAGTACGGCGGATGTTGAAGATCTCCTTGCGGAGCGGGGGATTGGTGTCAGCCGGGAAACGATCCGCAAATGGGTGAACCAGTTTTCCCATGGAAGACGGTTCGTTGTTTGAGCCTGACAGGGAAATGTTCGAAATCCTCGCACCTCAGTATGGATTGGACCCGTCAGACTTTGGCAAAGAGTTCGATGATCGCGGTGAACGGTTCCGCATCACTGGGCTCGAACCGAAACGGCCGAAATATCCGGTCAATGCCGAGCGCCTCTCGGACCGGCGAAAATACAAATTTTCCTCCGACATCATCGGCATGCTGCTGGCTAAATCACGCGAAAGTAAATGATCCCTGTTTGTTCCTCTAGTCCCTATGATTGCTGGGCCTCTTGGGCCTTTATGCGTCATACGACGAGACGAATATGCCTGCGTCAGTCCGATAAGCCAGAGCCTGTCAATGTCCAATTTGAGAAACTGAGCGGATTGACCGCAGCCCGTCCGTGATTCCAAGACTGTTGAATTAACTTAGATGGGATATCGAACCTTGCACCGTGGCTAAATCTCAGGTCGTGGCGCTCGTCCTTCTCAATAATGGCGTGAACGGCGTCATAGCCGAAGCCAGTGCCAAGCATCAAACGTCAAGGAGAGACGACCATGGATTATACCAACCATCAGATGAAGTGACTCATGTTTGGGCTTCCCGTTTTGGCGCGAATATGATTCCAG
>NZ_KI928937.1:6613-22274 GCF_000521215.1 Labrenzia sp. DG1229
AACCTCTGGCAGTTCATCAGGGACAACTGGCTGTCAAACCGGATCTTCAAATCCTACGAACAAATCGTCGATATCTGTTGCCGCGCATGGAACAGGGTAATTGACCAACCCTGGACCATCATGTCCATCGGACTACGAGATTGGGCGCATCGGTTCTGAATTATGACGGTTGGTATTACTATACCGGAGTGATGTGTCATTCGAACGCTTACGTTTCTGCGTCGTTGATAGGCAGGGCCACTCGCCAAACGCCACCTGGAATTGCATTTTAGGTCACACTCGCCCATCTTAAATGCATCTCTAAACAAGGCAGGGCGGTTCAATGTCCAAGCAAAGATCTCCGATCGCAGATCAAGTCCCCTGGGCTGATCGGATCACTCCCTATGACGAAAAGCACATGGTCGTCTATATGCGGGTACTCGATGCCGAGCAGGACGGCGCTGACTGGCGGGAAGTGGCACGGATTGTCCTAGAGCGAGACCCTGACGCCGAACCTGAACGCACCTATCATTACTGGGAAGATCATCTGCGACGAGCCAGGTGGATGACGACAACCGGCTACCGCCATCTCCTTAATGGCAACCGTGAGATCATGCAGTAGCTTTCATGGAACCAATTGGGCTAGTCTGCATCAGATTTTCCTGTTCCCCAACTTGGAGTGATATGACCACGGTAGCTTCTTACATTCTGCCGGCAGAGGTTCAAAACGCCGTAGCGAGCGGAACCAACATCGTTCGTGCCTATCGGGAACATCTCGGCTACTCACTGGAAGACTTCTCGGCCACCAGTGGGTTGGCCGTTCATGAACTCAACATGATCGAAGCCGGTCACCGGTTCGAAAAAGGCTACCGGTCAAGGACGTGCTTAGCCAGATCGAGCCCGACCGTGATAATCTCCGACATAACCGCTCTCCTTTGTGGATCGATACAGACCCACCTTGGCACATCGATGCCGTCGGAGGCGATCACATGATCAGAGCCGATGAAAGTAACCTACTACCTCCTTCTGTTTTCAAAAGCGGATGATGAAGTAGAGGTGTTGCCTTCGGAGCCGTCGATCGCAACAATCGTTATCAAGGTTACTGCGCCCATTGCAAAAAAGAAGAAGGCGACGATCAAAAGCGACATTCGAAACACCGAAACTCTCCCAGATAAGCAAAATACTTTACGAATCTAACAATTTCGCACATAACACACGCAAAGCGTGAGAAGGTCAAATTTGCATCCCATAAGGATGCTGATCGCTAGTTTTCGGAAATGAAAAAGGAATTTCACTCAATAATGACGCCGGCATTCAGTGAAGCGGTTTTTGGTACTCGAAGTACTATTGCGGTAGTTCCTTGAAATGTTCACGGAAATCGTAAGCTATCAAGATGTTAAGGATAATAACTCTGAAGTAGCAGAATTCGAGGTTCTGTCAGGTCGCCCTCTCTGCGTTTCTCCGAGGTCTGGTTTTTCTGCTGTCGCTTCGAAAGCGTGGCCACCCAATATAGCTGGCCCAAACAAAGGGAGACTCGAAACCTTTGCGGCAAACATTCCAGAACATCTTCGAAGTGCGGTTGCGAAGAGGAAATTGGAATTCTTGTCCGGACGATTGTGCGCTATGCATGCTGCTCAGCAGCTTGGGGTTTCATTAAATCAAGTACAAAAAGGTCTGTATGGAGAGCCTTGTTGGCCAATTGGAGTAGTCGGTAGCATTTCACATTCTGATAAGCTCGCTTGCGCACTAATAAGTCGTCGCGACGGGAATACTCATGTTGGCATTGACCTCGAAGACTTATCGAATAGTAAAGGCATGGAGGAATTGGAATCACTCATATTGACGAGGAAAGAAAGAAATTGGATTGGCAATGAACAAAATGAACGAGATCAGATAATACTTCAAATATTTTGTTTAAAAGAATCAGTATACAAGGCAATCTTTCCTATCGTGCGAAGATACGTAGATTTTAAGGAGGTTTCATTGTTTCCGGAAGCTCTCGGAAGCTGGAAAATAGTTGTGGGGTCAAGGCTATCTCAAGAGCTATGTGAGTGGAAATTGCTACTTAACCTCGAACTTTTTGAGGACCACCTTTTTGCGGTTTGCGAAGCTAGCAAAAGCAAGGTGCCGGCATGTCCTGCTTTAGCAATCACCTGACAGTTCGGTCACTTTGAAGGGCTCGCGACCGCAAGAGTCGAGCGGATGAAGTCACTACAACACCCATCAACCCAACTGAGATAACATGACCACGAAGGACAAGATAGCACGTCGCAAGCTTTCCCTGCTTGATCTTGAAAATGATCAGGACAACATTTCGAAGGCCTGCCGGCTGACGGGCTTGAACCGCACTGGGTTCATACAACTGATTTGCATTCGTACGTTTGCCTTCAACCGATGGGACTACCGTCATTCCGCGTCACTGCAATAACTGCTGAGCGGGGCACGCTCTCACCTCCTTCTGGCCAGTGAGAATTCCCGTGTTCACCTGGATGCTGAATGCCGACAAAGAGAGTCCTGCCATCGCTGGACATGGCGGCACCGGTCACTTCACATTCGTTCGGCCCAACAAGAAACCGCTTGATTTCACCAGTATCCGGGTCACCGACGAGCATTTGATTGTTGCCGTGACCAGCAAAATCTCCCTCGTCTGAATAATTTCCATCGGTTTGGATCCAGAGCAATCCTCTGGCGTCAAAGAACAGTCCGTCGGGAGAATTGAACATGTTGCCGTCGTTGACGTTTACAGATCCACCGTAGGAGTCCGAGTGTACGGCCGGATTTCCCGCAAGGACAAATAGGTCCCAGTTAAAGGTGTCGCTGACATGATCTCCGCCGGCAGGCCACCAGCGCACGATCTGGCCATATTGGTTTTCGGCCCGTGGATTGGGACCAGTTGCCGGTGTCGGATCGCCGCCGACATTCGGTTTGATCGCGCGGTTTCTATTATTGGTCAGTGCACAATAGACTTCAGCTTTGTTCGGGTTTGCGGCCACCCATTCCGGCCGGTCCATGGTTGTTGCCCCGACTTTAGAAGCGGCCAGCCGTGCGTGAATAACTATCTCTGCCTGGGAGGCCATACCCGTAGTCTTAGAGGTCAACGCCAACCATCGACCAGTTCCATCAGGGTGAAATTTGGCGGCAAAAAGAGAGCCTTCAGCCAAGAGATCGGAATTGTCGGCTCCGTCGACAAAGACGCCAGCTGAAACAAAACGGTAAAGGAACTCGCCTCGCTCATCGTCGCCCATGTAGACGACAACGCGCCCGTCTCCATTGACGACGACCTCAGCATTCTCGTGTTTGAAGCGTCCGAGCGCTGTGCGTTTCTTTGGCGTGGAAGCGGGATCAGCGGGGTCAATTTCGACAACCCATCCATTCCGGTTCGCTTCATTGGGGTGTTTCGCGATATCGAAACGGTCATCCACTCTAGACCAACCATATCCCCAGTCGTCAACTGGAATTCCATAGCGTTTTTGCCCGTCTGTTCGTTCGATGTTCGTATCGGAAGACGAGTAATACCCGTTGAAATTCTCCTCGCAGGCCAAATAGGTTCCCCATGGAGTGCGTCCGCTTCCGCAATTGTTCCAAGTGCCTAGGCATATTGTTCCGGTTGGGTCTTCAGCGGTGCGCATCCACCTATGACCTGACGCGGGGCCCGTAATCTCCATTTGGGTTTCAGGCGTGATGCGGCGATTGTACTTGCTGTCTTTGACCATCACCCAGCCTTCGGGCCTTTTGGTTACTTCAATGATCGAGATGCCGTGTGCCATCATGCCCTTAAGCACATCGTCGTCAGTCTCCGCCTGTCCCCCGGCTCTGTTGCCCCAGATTATCTTGCGGTTCGTATACTCATTGTTGTTAACCAACACGTTCGCATCGCCTAACTCGAAGAGAGCCATTCCATCAATATTGTCGCCGTAAGATCTGGCCTGGCTATCGGCAGTACCCCGAGTGACATGATCGAACTCCGGTACGTTCGAATACATCGGATCGCCCCAACGTACGACGATCTGGCTCGAGTATCCTTCGGGAACAGTGACCGTATCCAGCGAATTTGCAGCTACTTGCATGAAATCAAACCGGGAGCGCTGAGCTTTGGCAACTTCTGGATTGAGCGCGCTGGCCCCTACCACAAATGACCCAGCCCCAAATGACACTAACCCACTAAGGAAATCTCGACGGGACAGTGCCTCTTCCACTACCGAGTCGAACTCGGTAACCTCCGGCGGCGGATTGATTGCTTCGTCAAACGCGTCGAAGGACTGTTCGAATGTATTGAACTTCATTGCAATACCTCCTGGGAATTGCAGGACTTCGCTATCGGTGTGCCATTCCATTCAAGCGACCAGACTCAGTCGGCACATTAGGCTTGGCGGACGAACTAGTTTCGGGCTGAAATGAAAGGCATGCTTGAGCGAGCGCTCTGTTAGAGTCGACAACCGGCAGAGGAAAAACCTTCTCAAAATGTTTAAAAATTAGCGGTAACTCTGTGCATCCTAGAATGAGAATCTCGGCACCACGCTGTTTGAGGGCTTCACAAGCCTCCAGCATCATCGGTGCCGCATCCAAGGCCCGGGATTGCTTGGCTAGAACGATTGCCTGACCAACATGTTTTTCTACTTCTGCATCCGTCGGCACAACGCTAATGTACCCTCGTTTCTTCAATCTATCTTGGTACAAGCCGAGCTTAAGCGTTGCTGGTGTTGCAATCACTCCGACTCGCTGTACAGTACTCATGGTTTCCATGGCATCGATAGCCGAATCGACTATGTGCAAAATTGGTCGACTCGCGACTTGCGAAAGCCTTCCATACCAATGGTGAGCAGTGTTACAGGGAATTGCGATTAGTTCCGCGCCGGCCTCAACTAAGCACTTGATGCCCGCTGCCATCGCTTCGTAAGGATCCTCAGCGTCTCGACGCTGAATTGCAGCTCCGCGATCGGGTACTTGCGGAAGCGACAATAGAATGAACGGCACGTATTCTTGATCACATTTGACGTTGTTGACCTTTGCACACTCTGAAACAAGTTTCTCAGCAAAGTCGACGCCCGCCAATGGCCCCATTCCGCCAAGTATTCCCACCACCGGCCACCGAGAAGAGGCCTCACTCTTTTTATAGGATTTACTTGTTGAGTGCAGATTCATCGGCTACCACACAACACAACCAGCACGACTAGTCCCAGCGTTCGGATAAAAAGCAGAGCGAAATTTAGTCATAGGAAACCATCCTAATTGGCGCATATAGCAACCTGCGGAAGAAAAATCATTTGCAATTTATAATTGAAACACGTTTTGACGCACGCGACAATCGCAATTTGTGGATGACACTGGAAACAATGCCGCTTAAGGTTTAGTTTGCACAAGCGCTTGGCGTATGATCTTGAACGTGCCCCCTATTACTAGCGGAAATCTCACGTGACGTCGTGATTTCCTAAAACAAGAATTTAGAGAGTGGAATGGATCGCTCTTCAGATCGAAACCAACATGTAGATCAACGGATCTTGCCTAGGGTCTGGAGGATAGTCTCCGAGTTGGCGCAAGAAAGATCGATTGTTATCGAGGATGAAACAGACACTCTCGAACAGAGAGGTTTTAGCTCAATCGATATGGTACGACTTGTGCTTCGAATCGAAACAGAATTTGGGTTTAAGTTGAGCAGTGCATTGATAACTTCGAAGAATTTTACCAATGCGCAGTCTATTTCAGATACGGTACGCCGCGAATTATTTAACGACGATATCTAGTCAAAATCAACAATGCAGATCTACTTGCTTACCATCGAAAGGTCCGGTCCGGCTCATCGATGGCTGTTCCTTCCGTCAGCGTCGAGCAAAGGCGGTGACAGTTAACCTACTGATAATAAGGCGCTTGTTCAAATTCGCGTTGCTGGAATTTTGACAGCGGCGAGACAGCTGCCGAAGCCTAGGTTATCGGGTTTCGTGGTAACTCAAATTTGGTTGTGGGGGACGAAGAAAAGCTCTACCAAATTGCGCTATCGATAATCAGCCACTGCGTCTGGCGATTAAGCGGCGGATGCCATCTTTGTCGCAGATCCTGTCGGCGACATTGACTTCAGGAGCTTAGTTACGGTAGGCCTCGCCCGTCTGTTCGGGGGGGAGCGTCAGCCAGACAGGGCGGCCTTCGGCGCCGACAAGTGCGCAGGCATTCGCTGTCAGTCCAGCTCGATACTGTTCCGTACATGGATCCGCAGTTTCCCCTTCTTCGTGTCACCTACATTCAGAGCGATCAGACCAGATATTTTCTCGTTTTGTATCTTGAATGGAATCAAGAGCCCGCGCCTTAGCACCAAACACTCAGGTCGCCATTTTGTCAGCCAAGCTTTTCGGACGGAGATCCATCCAGTTTTCAGCTATGTAGTCAAGACAATCCTGCCTTCTTTTCGGGCCGTGCACTACAATCCATCCGCGTGGCACAGGGCAAAAAATGGGCCACATAGAGTGTTGACTTTCATGATTGGCAAGAACGTAGTACTCGTGATTGTTGATCTCAAATGGGTTTGACATATCAGTCTCCTTGAACCTTCACTAAATTCATTTGGTGGCGTCATCGATGCGCTGCCACATCACCTTTGCCATTGGATCGCAATACCGATGGATGTCCTATCGCTAGCCACATCACGCAACCTAAGTTGCGACGGTCACCGAAGCCCTATTAGCAAACAACTCCATTTCACAAACGCAGATAGTCACCCTCTATTAATGAGTGACAGAGTGAATAGCCCCTAGATTTGTAGACGCCTTCTTCCCTAGTTTTGAGGCAAGGAGGCCATTATGGGCAAAGCCAATTTCAGCGACGACTTCAAGCGAGACGCGGTGGCACAGATCACTGAGCGGGGTTATCCGGTTGCAGAGGTGTCACAGCGACTGGGGGTCAGCCCGCACTCACTCTACGCGTGGAAGAAGAAGTTCTCGCAGCCGCATGTTGGCGATGACAAGGATGCCGAGATCCGCCGCCTGAAGAGCGAACTGATCAGGGTTACCGAGGAGCGCGACATCTTAAAAAAGGCCACCGCGTACTTCGCCAGGGATGCAAAGTGAGGTACGCGTTTGTCGCCGAACATCGCGCGCTGTTTTCGGTTCGAGCAATGTGTCGTTGCCTGCGCATCCATCCGAGTGGTTTCTACGCGTGGCTCAAGACTCCACTGAGCAACCGTGCACGAGAAGATGCTCGCCAAACCGAGCTCATCAGGAAGGCCTGGGTGGACAGCGGCAAGGTGTATGGCTACCGCAAACTGCACGACGACCTGCTTGATCAGGGCGAGACCTGTTGCCCGAACCGCGTCGCACGTTTGGCCAGTTTGGCAGGCATCAAGGCCCAAATCGGCTACAAGCGCCGGCCGAGCAGCTATGGTGGCAAGCCGTCATTGGTCGTCGACAACACGCTGGACCGGAAGTTCGATGTGGATGCGCCAGATCGGATCTGGGTTACGGACATTACCTACAGTGCGCCTCGTCCCGGATGGTCCTGGGTGCATATGTCTGGAATGCATTGAGAAAGGAGGAATTGTAATTGCCTTGCCCCTGCTGTGAGGGGACATGAGCCCAAGCGGCGGTGACCTGCTGTCAACTGGCAGGGTGACGTAGCCCGCAGGTAAAGGGAATTGAGGCGAAGCCGTTACGCCGAGATGGTTCCCGAGGCTTGAGTATTGGAAGGTTGAGGAACACGAACCGGTTCACCCGCATCTGAGGGCTGGAATGTCGCCTCCGCCTACACGGCTTAGCAGGCGGAATGTTGATGATGCTGCCGGAGACGTAAGTCGGCACGCATCCGAACGCGAGCATAGATGTAGCTTGCTCGCGAGGGGTCATGGGGAGAACGCAGCCAGACCATGGCATCGGCATCGACTTGCGGAACGCAAGGGAAAAGACTGCGACCGGCAGCCTCACCAATACGCATGACGTCCAGCATATGAACGAGGGAAGGCACGATGGAATGCCCGAATATTGCGTAACAAGGGAGTTGACCCTGATGTCCATCGTGCTGGCGGAGTTCCTGTAGTAGTCCGCGGTCGGGAAATCCGGCCACATGGCGAAGGGGAACAGTTCAAACTGCTTGGAGTGCAAATTATCTGACCAAACGAGGTGAAGACCTTTGATAATCAGCAAAATGCAACACAAGCTCGCAACATGGGCCGAAAGCGATCCGAACCGGCGGTTTGATCGTCTTCTTCGGCTCATTGCCGATCGGGAATGGCTCGCCGAGGCCGCCCGGATCGTTCTGGCGTCGAGTGGCGCACGAACCCCGGGCATTGACGGAATGGACAAGCGACGGATGCAGGCCGGGCTGGATCACCATCTGGCCGACCTGCGGACGAACCTGCTGAAGGGCACCTATCGCCCAAAGCCGGTCAAGCGGATCTATATCCCGAAAGCCAACGGCAAGCTGCGACCGCTGGGTATACCGACCCTGACAGACCGCATCGTCCAACGCGCCATGCTGATGGCCATGGAGCCGATATGGGAGAGCGACTTCCATCGCTTGTCCTATGGCTTCCGGCCGGAGCGTAGCGTGCATCATGCCGTCCGTACCGTGAAGATACAGCTGCAGGATGGCGGTGGCACGAAGGGACGCTGGATCATCGAAGGTGATCTGGCGAGCTACTTCGACACCGTCCATCACCGGCTGCTTCTGCAATGCGTGCGGCGACGGGTGCGGGACGGACGGTTTGTCGATCTTCTCTGGCGCATTCTCAAGGCCGGTCACATCGATCGTGGCCTGTTCGCGGCTTCCAGCGAGGGCGTTCCGCAAGGCGGCGTGTTGTCGCCGCTCCTGTCCAACATCATGCTCCATGAGTTTGATGCGTGGCTGGAGGCGAAATACCTGAACGGGAAAGTCCGCAAGGATCGCTGGGCATGGAACTTCGCCATTCAGCAGAGACGCCCCATTACGGTTCGTGAGAACCGGCAATGGAAACCTGCTGTTGCCTACTGTCGCTATGCCGATGATTTTGTCGTCATCGTCAAGGGGACGAAGGCTCATGCCATGGAGATTCGCGAGGAATGCCGTGCCTTTCTGGAAGGCCGCCTGAAGCTGACGTTGAATATGGAAAAGACCCATATCACCCACGTCAATGACGGGTTCGTCTTTCTGGGGCACCGGATCATTCGCAAGCGAGGGTCGAACGGGCGCATGTCCGTCGTTACGACGATACCCAAGGAAAAGGCCAAGGCGTTTGTTCGCAAGCTGACCGAAACCCTTTCCGGCAATCATGATGTTGGCACGGTCGACATGGTTGGCAGCCTGAACCGGCAACTGGCGGGATGGGCGGCCTTCTACAAGTTCACCAACTTCACAGCGCGCACCTTCCGGCGCATCGACCATGTCGTGTTCTGGAAATTGGCGCACTGGCTGGCGCAGAAATATCGGTCACGTATCAAACCTTTGATGCGGAAATGGTATCGAGTGCCAGAGGCAGGCAGGACGAAAACCTGGCTTGTTTACGGAGCGAGTAAACATGGAAATCGTGTCGGCAAGGCGCTGCGCCGAATGGTCTCAAGCCCGAAAGCGCAGTTCCGATGGCGGAATCCGGAGACCAATCCATACATCTTTCGGAGCGAAAGTCGCAGCACCGTCACGTCCCGCTATCATGATGTTGCTATGGCCATGGGCCAAGCTTGAATGGAGAGCCGTATGCGCTGAAAGGTGCACGTACGGTTCGGGGAGGAGAAGCGCATCTGCGCTTCTTACTCCACTCCGGACGCTGGAAGGCTTCGCCTACCTAGCCGTCGTGATCGACCTCTACTCCCGCCGTGTCGTCGGCTGGGCGATGCAGAGCCGCCAGACGACGGATGTGGTCCTGCAGGCTCTACTGGCGGCGGTATGGAGACGGAAGCCGAAGAACAGGGTGCTGATCCACTCTGACCAGGGCTCCCAGTTCACCAGCATGGACTGGGCTGCGTTCCTCAGGGCTCACAACCTGGAGCATTCGATGAGCCGACGCGGGAATTGTCATGACAATGCGGTCGCCGAGAGCTTCTTCAACCTGCTCAAGAGGGAGCGGATACGGCGCCGGACCTACAAGACTCGCGTCGAGGCCAGACAGGATGTGTTCGACTACATCGAGATGTTCTACAACCCGAAGCGCAAGCATGTAAGAAACGGGATGCTGTCACCCGCCGAGTTCGAACGGCAGCAGAAAATGAGAACCGAGGGTGTCTAGAAAACCCGGGGCTATTCAGAGATTGAAAATCCGTCTACCTTACCTCTATAGGTTGCGTCGCACTCTTAGCGGAAGATTAGGAAGAATTTATGGCAAACAAACCCAATGATTTGAGCGGAACTGGAGAACCCAGCGACAGTTCCCCGCCGAAGTTCCAGAGACGCTCGGTGCAGGTCAGCCCTACAAACCATGATCCGCGGACGCCGCAGGAGGCGGTGCTCTGCAACCTATTTGCAGAGTTCTTAGGTATTGATAGAATAGGAATTCACGACAGTTTCTTTGACCTCGGCGGACATTCCCTGTTGGCAACACGTTTGATCAGCCGGATACGAAATACCTTCAGTGTGGATGTGGAAATTAGTGATATTTTCGAAGAACCAACAGTTTCAGAATTCGCCAAGAAAATAACGTCAGCGGCCCCGAAAACGTGGCCCTCATTACATCCGCGCACGCGAGAGCCTTAAGTCAAAAGAAGCAGGAAATGAAGAGCTTCTTGCTTCACGTCCAGTTTTTCGCTCGATTTTGCCGATCCACCGGGAGTACTGTTGACGGTTTTGTAGAGAAGTTAAGCTTCGGACTTTTGGAGTCGAAGATATATCTCACCAGTGCGACTGGGCTACAGCGCTTACTTCTTCTAAGCCCGTCCGAAATTTGCGAGCCTCCACAATAACTTGTGCAAGAACATTCAACCTCTGGCGTGTCATCGGACCCATATGAAGGCTTATCTTAATTCCATTGCTACAGTGACTCCCGATCTTGAATTGCCCATCCAGGAAATGGTTGTGCGGGAGGGCGACGTAGCCAGCCCTGCACTTTTCGCCGCCGATGGCTTCGCGACGATTCCCGTAAGCGAAATGTCCGTAATCGAATTGGCCGAATGCGCAATTCAGAAACTCCAGAATTTAGCGCCAGCGACCACCAGTCTTGTCGATGCGGTTGTATTTTGCTCCGAGAGCTTCTGGGACATCGATGTGTCTATGAACAGGCGTAGACAGGCACATCAGTTCAGAGAAGACCTAAGCAGCACGCTCCACCGCACGGGCCTTTCCAACGCTCAATTGTATTCTGTATGGATGTCGGCCTGCTCGAATTTTGCGGCTGGCCTGAGCGTCGCGGCCAGCTTAGTTGAATCCGCCAAGCACAAGGTCGTTTTGTTGCTACTCGCGGATCGTGTAGTGCCAGGATCAAGTCGGATCATGCGATCGGGGATGAGCATCTTGGGTGACGGTGCCGCATGCTGCCTTGTTGCGAGACAAGGAGCCTACGGTATCCGAGCGATAGTTTCTGCGAGTACAAATGGAACCCTCAGTGCGGATCGCTCGCGAAGCCCGACTGATTCTGGAAGAGGTTTCCTTGCTGCGTGCCGTGAAACCGTGCGTAACTATCGCGCCATGACGCACCGAGAGCTTAGTGACGCTTCGTTGATCGTCGCCGACAACTATCACTCGGCATTCTATGAAATAGTCACCAGCGGCCTTGAATTGGGTAACACCGATGTTCACACCCCAACCAAATCGAGGTTAGGTCATGCATTTTCTTCGGATTGTCTTTTCGGGCTTGAGGCGGTTCACAACAACTCTAGCTTGAGGTCCGGGGATGAAGTGGTGCTGCTTAACTATGGACCTGTTCGCCTCGGAACTATTTCGCTGGAAGTTTTTTAGATTCGGAGATTGGTTTGGGCGCAGCGCGCAAACGTAAGAACACTTTGAGCCGGTCAATCATAGCAAAGCTGCTGACGTGATACCCTAGGCCTCATTTAGGTTTATGCAAAAAAGGTCTGTTGCTACTTTTTCGATTATAAACTATTAATTAGCTTATAGGTTGTATTTTGGAAGTGAGGGGCTAAAATGAACGGGGCTGATGCAGTGTTTGAACAGTTGCCGTGACCCAATGAAATCAACGGCACTCATCTACGCAGCCCGAAGGATCAGCCCTAGGAGGCGAACGCAATATTTAGCGTCTTTCACTCCACCTGTGCGAGCGAGATACATTGAGAGTGGACCTGTCGACCTTCTCAAATTTGTATTAACTCTTAGAGATGAAGGCACGAGCGACGGCGAATCTCAGCGTCATGTTTTAACACCAAATTTGGTTGCAGGCGGCACATGGTAGGAGTGCCACTGTCCTTCGCACAGCAACGACTATGGCTACAATTCCTCATTGAAGGTCCTAGCCCGACCTATAACCTTCGCATGTCGCGGCGGTTGAATGGCCCGATTGACCTGAGTGCTCTGCATTCATCTCTGTGCGATTTGGTGGCTCGTCATGAAAGTCTGCGCACGATCGTTCAGGTGGGCGATGATGGGCTGCCTTTTCAGAACATTCTTGGATTAGAACTGGCTCAGCCTCCATTCGAAGTGGTCGACGTCACAGAGTCCGAGTTGCCAAGCATGCTGTCGCTCACCTCAGCCCATTGCTTTGACTTGGCACAGGAAATACCGATCCGAGCTTGGCTGTTTCGGATTGCCGAGGAAGAACATGTCCTGTTTTTGTTGCTACACCATATCGCTGGCGATGGCTGGTCGATGGGGCCCCTGGCACGGGATCTTTCAACGGCATACACGGCGAGATGTGAAGGACGCGAGCCCGGTTGGCCACCGCTTCCGGTTCAGTATGCGGACTACACGCTTTGGCAGCATGAGGTTTTGGGTAATGAGACAAATCCCGACAGTGCTATCAGTCGACAATTGAACTACTGGCAAAAGACACTTGCCGAACTACCCGAACAACTCGAGTTGCCGACCGATCGGCCCCGGCCGCCGGTGGTAAGCTACCGTGGCGGACGAGTCGCGTTTTCGATTGACGCTGACATTCACCAAAAGTTGGCGGCGCTGGCGCGCGACAGCCAGGCCAGCTTGTTCATGGTCCTGCAAGCGGGCCTAGCTGTGCTGCTTACGCGGTTGGGCGCGGGCACCGATATCCCGCTTGGCAGTCCTGTCGCCGGCCGTACCGATGCTGCGCTGGACGATCTTGTCGGCTTTTTTGTCAACACGCTTGTGCTGCGAACCGATACCTCGGGCAATCCCAGCTTCCGCGATTTGCTGGCACGGGTACGCGAGCAGGACCTTGCTGCCTATTCCAATCAGGACTTGCCCTTCGAGCGACTTGTGGAAGTGCTCAATCCGATCCGATCTCTTGCCCGTCACCCGTTGTTCCAGATCATGCTAGTGCTGCAAAACACTGCTACCTCACGCTTTGACATGGCGGGCCTCAACACCAGTCGCCAACCCGTTGGCACGGGTAGCGCAAAGTTTGATCTTTCCTTCAGCTTTAACGAGAGGCGAGCAAAGGATGGCAAACCGCTAGGACTGACAGCCGAGATCGAATACGCCACTGACCTGTTTGACCGGCAGACAGTTGAAAATCTCGCGGTCTGGCTGGAACGGCTCTTCGAAGCAGTCGTTTCGGATCCGGAGGCTCCAATTGGAAGCCTAGAGATTCTCGATGCCGACGAACGCCGCAAGATTCTGGTCGATTGGAACGATACCGCTCATCTCGTTCCCAACCTGACACTGACTGCCGTTTTAGAGGATCAAGTCGCAAAGTCTCCCGAGGCCGTAGCACTGGTCTATGGCGCGACATCCCTTTCTTACGATGAGCTCAATGTGCGAGCCAACAAGTTGGCGCACCACCTCATCGAAACGGGCGTAGGACCCGAGGACGTTGTCGGCCTTTGCCTTAGCCGATCGATCGAAATGGTGGTTTGTATGCTGGGCATCCTGAAGGCTGGCGCAGCCTATCTGCCGCTTGACCCCGACTATCCGGAAGACCGGCTCGCCTTCATGATCAAAGATGCCGACCCTGTCTGCATTCTGACTACCGGCGATCTGGCAGGCCGCATTCCTTCCTGCAGTCCAATCCTGATAGACGATCCGCATCTAACCCGAAATCTGTCAAACAGACCCATCCACAACCCGACTGACGAGGACCGCGTTGCTCCTCTCTCACCCTACAACGCTGCCTATGTGATCTACACGTCCGGATCGACTGGAAGGCCAAAAGGTGTCGTCGTGGCTCATGAAAGTATTGTCTATTTTGCAGCAGATCGTGAGTGGCAAAAACTCCACGAGGAGCGTGTTCTGTTTCACTCTCCGTTTACCTTTGACGCATCGGTCTTTGAAATCTTCGTCTCCTTAAGCCGTGGTTCGCGGATATTTATCCTTCCCGAAACAAGGCCAGACGTATATGCAATCGCCGATTTCATACTGCAGAATGAAATCACCTTTGCTTTTATGACAACAGCGTTGTTCGCTGCAATGTCAGATGTACAAACCAAGTCGTTGGTCGCGCTAAAACACCTTTGGACTGGCGGAGAACCCGTTTCCTTCCTCAGCCGTGTATTCTCTGCTCCAGAGTGCTAATAACCTTGAACTACGAGACGTTTACGGTCCAACGGAAACGACTACCTTTGCAACAAGTTACCGTGTTCTCTTGGCACGGAAAGATGCCCGTCTTCCGATTGGGAAACCTTTAGATAACACGCAGGTTTACGTTCTTGATGACAGTCTTGAGCCTGTTCCGGTTGGTGTTCCGGGAGAGCTTTATATAGCGGGTCACGGGCTTGCGCGCGGTTATCTGAAGCGTCCTGGCCTGACGGCGGAACGTTTTGTCGCCAATCCTTTTGGGCCTGCAGGAAGCAGGATGTATCGGACGGGTGATCTGGTGCGATGGCGTGCTGACGGTGTCCTAGACTTCCTCGGCCGGGCGGACCACCAGGTTAAGATCCGGGGGTTCCGGATTGAACCTGGCGAGGTCGAAGCGGTGCTGAGCAGCCATGAGGCGGTCGGCCAAGTCGTGGTACTGGCGCGGGAGGATCGACCTGGTCAAAAGCAGCTGGTTGGCTATGTGGTAGCGGAGGGCGAGCATCCTGCGGACCCGCGACAACTGCGTCAATATGTGAGTGAAAGGCTTCCGGACTACATGGTTCCGGCGGCGGTTGTTGTTCTGGATGTCATGCCGCTAACGCCGAACGGCAAGCTCGACCGACGAGCGCTTCCTATGCCGGAGTTCACTCCAGACCTACTGCGGCCGCCGCGAACGCCGCAGGAAGAGATCATCGCTGACCTTTTTGCCGAGGTGCTCGGCCTAGAGCGGGTTGGGATCGACGACAGCTTCTTTGACCTTGGCGGCCATTCGTTGATGGCAACCCGTCTGATAAGCCGAATCCGTTCAAGCCTGGGTGTGGAAGTCGCCATCCGCACCCTATTTGAAGCGCCTAGCGTCTCGGCTTTTGCGACCCGCCTTAATGAGGCGGGACCGGCACGGCCTGCCCTCCGCCGGATGCCGAGGTCCGCAATGCTCCCTCTGTCCTTTGCCCAGAGGCGCCTGTGGTTCCTTGACCAGATTGAAGGTCCTAGCCCGACCTATAACCTTCGCATGTCGCGGCGGTTGAATGGCCCGATTGACCTGAGTGCTCTGCATTCATCTCTGTGCGATTTGGTGGCTCGTCATGAAAGTCTGCGCACGATCGTTCAGGTGGGCGATGATGGGCTGCCTTTTCAGAAC
>NZ_KI928937.1:22411-51343 GCF_000521215.1 Labrenzia sp. DG1229
TCGCTGACCTTTTGCCGAGGTGCTCGGCCTAGAGCGGGTTGGGATCGACGACAGCTTCTTTGACCTTGGCGGCCATTCGTTGATGGCAACCCGTCTGATAAGCCGAATCCGTTCAAGCCTGGGTGTGGAAGTCGCCATCCGCACCCTATTTGAAGCGCCCTCTGTGGCCGGACTGACAGAGCAGCTCGGAAAAACAAGTCAGCACTAATTTAGAGCATTTCCCACTTACTCCGGATCATACCCCGCCGCAGCGAAGTAGTTTCTTGCCTCTCGTGGCGTGACTGCATCTATCGCAGAGGCGGTTGCGGCCCATAGGTCCTCGACAGTTCTGGCGCCGGCTTTCTTCAGAAGAGCCTTAATCTTTGAGAAGGCCATCTCAATCGGATTGAAGTCGGGGCTGTAGGGCGGCAGGAAGAACAACCGCGCGCCTGTGACTTCGATAGCGTGGCGGATCGCGACGGGTTTGTGGGCAGGCAGGTTGTCCATGACAACGATGTCTCCCGGCTTCAACGTCGGAGCCAGGACCTGCTCGACGTAGGCCAAGAATGCAGTGCCATTCATGGCGCCTCCCAGCGTCATGGGCGCTGTGATCCCCGACAAGCGCAATGCGCCAACGAATGTCGTCGTCTTCCAGTGTCCATGCGGAACCGGTGCGCGACAACGTTCACCGCGCGGCGCGCGCCCGCGAATTCGGGCCATCTTGGTGGAGACGCCAGTCTCGTCGATGAACACCAGACGCTCTGGGTCAAGATCCGGCTGGGCCTCGAACCAACTCTCCCGCCGGCGCTTCACATCGGCGCGTTCCTGTTCGCTGGCGTGCGCTGTCTTTTTTTGAACGTGATGGCGTTGCGGGCCAGGAAGCGATCAACAGAACTGGTCGATGTTCTCAGACCGATTGTCTCGTGCAGATGATCCACGATTTCCGCCAGAGTGATATCGGGCCTTGCCTCCACCAGCCCAAGGATCTCATCGCGAGCCACCTCAAGCGGACTGCGCGGCGAACGAGGCCCCATCGCCGCCCTTGCGGGACGGGCGCGTCAGGCGGTTGTAGCCCTGGTAGCCGTCGAGTTGCAGAACCCCGTCGAAGCCACGAAGGATTTTCTCCGCGTTCTCTCCGCGGCGGTCAGGCGCATAGAAGAAGACCACGCCGGGTGGATCATCCCCGCCCCAGGCCCGGTCGTCACGGGCCAAGGCCCATAGATATCCGGTCTTCGTCTTGCCCCGGCCCGGATCCAGCACCGGCGCCGTGGTCTCGTCCATGAACAGCTTGGTCGACACCTTCAGATGCTCGGCCAGCCGGTCGACCACGGGTCCGAGGTGGAACGCGGCGATGCCGACCCAATCCGCCAGCGTACTGCGATGGATGTCGATGCCTGACCTGGCAAGGATCTGACTCTGCCGGTGCAGGGGCAGTCGAGTGGTGCGGAGGGATTTCACCTCCGCACTCTCCCAGAACCGTACGTGAACCTCTCGGCTCATACGGCTCCCAGTGTCAACGGCGGAGCAAAATCAGGCCAATGGGCGGAGTAAAAGTCGGCCACTTGCGGCGCACGCATGAGAGCGCCGGGAGGGCGTAGCCCGAGCGGGGGTCTCATGCGTGCGTGGCGATTTTCCGGGTGGGGATCAGCCCGCCTTTCGGGCGCGGCTTTGGGCGAGGCGGTAGCTGTCGCCGTTCATCTCGAGAATATTGACGTGGTGGGTGACACGGTCCAGCAGCGCGCCGGTCAGACGTTCAGATCCCAGGGTTTCCGTCCATTCGTCAAAGGGAAGATTGCTGGTGATCAGGGTCGCTCCGCGTTCGTAGCGTTGCGAGATCAGTTCGAACAGCAATTCCGCCCCGGTCTTTGACAGCGGCACGAAGCCGAGTTCGTCGATGATGAGCAGCTTGCAGGCGGCCATCTGTTTCTGGAAACGCATGAGACGCCGTTCGTCGCGGGCCTCCATCATCTCATTGACCAGTGCCGCGGCGGTCGTGAAGCCGACGGAAAGACCCTTCTGACATGCGGCAAGACCGAGACTGAGGGCGATGTGCGTCTTGCCCGTGCCGCTCGGCCCGAGCGCGATGACGTTCTCCCGCCGCTCGATCCATTCGCAGCGCGCCAGTTCCAAGACCTGCATCTTGTTGAGCTTGGGAATGGCGGCGAAGTCGAAGCTGTCGAGGCTTTTGACGACCGGGAACTTTGCCGCCTTGATGCGGCGTTCGACCTTGCGGCAATCTCGCTCGATCATCTCCCTTTCCGCAAGACGGGCGAGGTATCCGGTATGATCCACGCCCTCGGTGGCGCATTGCCGGGCCAGCTTCTGATATTCCCGCAGGAAGGTCGGCAGCTTGAGGGTTTTGAGATGGTGGGAAAGCAGGATCCCAGGAGGTGTATCTGGCGCCTCGGTGCTCATGCCGCGTCCTCCGCTTCAGCGCCGCCGAGCAGGTGCATATAGGCCCTCGCCGAGGTCTTCTCGACGGTCGCCCTCGGCAGGTAGGGATAGATGGACAGGTCCAGCCTCGGCGGCCGGCGTTCCACCCGGCACAGGATCAGATGCTTGACGGCGTCGAAGCCGATCGCTCCGAGCTGGAGAGCCTGCTTCACGGCCGCATGCAATTCGGCAATCTCGAAGCTTTCCATGAGACGCAGCACCTGCACGTATTCCCGCCGGCCGTGCTTGCCCATTCTTGCCTCCATCAGGCGGCGCAATGTGGCGAACTCCTCGGGCAGGTCCCAGCCCTGGAGCGGGGCGGCCTGATCCAGCGAATTAATCTTCCGCTCGATCAGCGGCAGGTAATGCAGCGGGTCGAAGACGACATCTTCCCGCTCCCAGCACCTAGGATGGCGGGCAATGATCTCGCCGCGGCAGCCAATCACCACCTCGTCGACATAGCCTCGGACCCAAACGTCTTGATGACCGTAGGCGACGGGAACCGAATAGTCGTTGGTCTTGTAACGCACCAGAGATTGAGCCGTGACACGGGCACTGGCCTGGTCGCAGGCATCGAAAGGCGAAGCCGGTAAAGGCTGCATGGCGGCCAGATCGCGTAGCAAGCGATCCCCAATCGCCTCGCTCTCGCCCCGCAGCCTGTCGCCCTGGCGCTTGCGGCATTGCTCCTCCAGCCAGAGATTGAGCTCATCCCAAGTCGCAAAGCGCGGGATTGGAACCATGAAGTTGCGCCGGGCATAGCCGACAAGACCCTCGACACTCCCCTTGTCATTGCCTTTGCCCGGACGGCCATAGCGGTCCCGGATCAGGTAGTGGGACAGGAAGCCACTGAACAGCGCCGCACGCTTGCGCGTACCATCGGGCAGGATCTTCGCCACAAGGCAGCGGTCGTTGTCGTAGACGATTGATTGCGGAACGGCGCCGAAGAAGGCGAATGCATGGACATGGCCATCGACCCAGGCTTCCGACACCGCCGCCGGATAGGCACGCACATAGCAGCCGTCGCTGTGCGGTAGATCGAACACAAAGAAATGCGCCTTCTGCTCAACGCCGCCAATCACCACCATCGCCTCGCCGAAATCGGCCTGCGCATGCCCGGGCGGATGCGACAACTACACGAACACTTCCTGGCGGTGCTGTGCTCGTTCGCGCATGTAATCCTTGATGATCGTGTAGCCGCCGGTGAAGCCGCATTCGTCTCGCAGCCGATCGAACACCCGCTTGGCCGTATGGCGCTGCTTGCGCGGCATCTTCACGTCCACATCCAGCCATCGATCGATGGTCGAAACGAACGCATCCAACTTCGGACGGCGCACCGGTGACCGGCGCTGATAGCCGGGCGGCGTCGAATACGACAGCATCTTGCGAACCGTGTCGCGCGATATGTTGAAATGCTTCGCCGCCTGGCGCTGCGTCATCCCTTCGGAACACGCAAGACGGACCCTCAAATATAATTCCACGGTATAGATCCACTAACCCTCCTGCCGTCTTCGCAGAAGGAAAATAGGTGGACGACTTTTACGCCGCCCGCAGCAGGACTATCCCGCCGCTACCGTGGTCGAATTTTGCACCGCCGATCTCACATTCCCGTGTCGCGCGGCAAAATCTCATAACCGCATACGGACTCCATATGGAGCTCTCTATAGACTCCCAAACCTGCCTCCATTCCCAAATCAACAATGGGTATGGATTCCAGCATCACGACGGAGGTGAATAGGTGGGGGACAGCCGCCGCTTACTCCGTAACACGCCGCCACGCTGTTGACCGTTGCGCCCGGTGCCAGCGTTTCCGCGACAGCCTGCGCTTTCACCTCATCAGGCCATCGACGTTGACCCGACGCATAGAACTCGACACCAAGGGATTTGAGAAACGAATTTGTAGCACACATTGCGAAACGCACTCCCAACATTGAGATGCGTATCAAGTCGCAACCCGGATCAAGACGGGCAACGTGGGATGCTGCCAACGCTTACACCGCTCTAAGTTCCTTTCATCCATAATACGCCAATTCCTGGCGCATCGAGCTCCGCGACTTTTGACAATTGCTTAACCTCGCCGGAGCAAAGTTGCTTGGATAGCTTCGATATACAGTGAGATTTCCTTGCGACTGTGTAGTCGAATTTTTTGGAGAGGGTAAACGGAGAATAATTTGGAGTGCGCTTCGAAGGAGTTCCAGTTATTTGTCCTAATTCTATACTCAGACACCCATTTAATGAGGCCTATGAACTGCTCCTCATCTTCACCGCCTTGAGTACCTCTGTTTTTAATGTTCGCAACGCATTCTTCCTCTGGCAAATCAATCCAGACCAAGTGAGTAACTCTATTAAAGACGGTCTTTGCCAACCACCCGTATACTCCTTCCATCAACCATGTTTGCTCGCTTGCGGCAGCACGGACGAGTTGGTCTCGAACGACCGGGTCGCGTGCTGTCCCATACATACCCGGTTCCCAGTGGAGGTCGTCAAGGTGAACGATGGGAAGCTGAAGCGGTTCTGCCAATTGACGGGCGAGCCAAGTTTTCCCGCTCCCTGCGTTGCCAATTATTAGGGTGCGCCTGAACACTATTGAGGCAATGAAATCAGTTTTCATGGCAGTAAAGACCTTACATTTGGTAGGCATTGCATTGTTCTGCTGCTCTCCTCCGGCGACTTCGCGTGGCTTCAGGTTTGCCAATAGCAACAGGATGCAAAGATATGCGGCCCTGTAAATCGCGTCGCTCCCTCGCACAATCCGATAACTGTATGCAGGCTCTATTCCAGGCGGGGGAGCATCAGCGCCAATGGTGTGATTAAGAGGACAGACTTTTGGAAACCCTGTTGGCAAGCTCCTCAAGGCGATCCTCCAAGAAAAAATGTCCACCCTCAAACATGGCAAAACTGAAGCGGTTAGTCGTCCATCGTTGCCATTCGCGAATTTCACTGAATGTGACGAAGGAATCTGATGAGCCGCCAAAAGCCGTGATTGGTATATTGAGCAGCGCTGAGTTGTCGCAATTGTAGATCTCGGCCGCTCGAATGTCTCGGCGCAGCGTGGGACGTATGAGATCCAGCAAATCGGCCGACTCCATTATCTCAGGAGGCGTGCCACCAAGTGTTGAGAGGGCTTGATCAAATGCCGCGTCGTCTAAGTTGTGTATGATGTCTCTTTTTGCCGGGAGATGTGGCGCTCTGTGTCCGCAAACAAAGAGATGGACCGGCATCTTCATCTTTGAGCGGTTCATCTGTCGCGCTGTTTCAAAAGCGAGCAATGCGCCCAAGCTATGCCCCAAGAAAGCGTAGTCGGTCACCGCGGCTTCAAACTGTTCGCGCGAGATATCTCCAGCTAGAAGACTTGCCATTTCCATCACATCGATCATCTCGGGTGCTTTGATATAGGTTCGATCTCGGCCCGGAGCTTCAACAACACGCAATTCGATCTGAGGAGCGAATATTTCGCTCCAGTGCCGCATTCCGGTTGCTGTTCCGCCTGCGTGCGGGAAAACATAAAGCTTGACTGATTTCATGCTATTTCAGGCCTGTTACTCGTGTTCGAATGAATGACGTAGTTCATTCAGATACGGCGTCGAGTGAAGTACAAAAAGGTCCTGAATCCCACTCCTAACGCAGTCAGAGGCTGCGAATTTTATAGCCGTCGGCATGAGATGGGTTGATTTGATTTTAGGCTTGCTCTCCTGGGTAGTGTCGTGGTTCCCTGCAACTACTAGAAAAAATGCTCTGCGAAATCAATTGTAAAAAGTCTGATTGATCTAGATGAGGTCAGAATGGGTAGTCCACTCGTCCGCTTAAAACCGGCATCGCATCGGAAATGTTCGCTAATATGCGTTCCTTGCGCAGGCGGGTCGCCCGGCCAATTTTTGAATCTAGCGCGGGCGCTGCCAGGTACAATCGAAGTATTAGCCGCAGACCCTGATGGCGCACGCAACAGTATATGTGGCAACGATGCGCTTATTAACTTCAGTAAACACGTTTCAGATGAGATAATCGCCCATGGTTGTTCATGTGTAAGTCTATTGGGTTATAGTATAGGTGCCAAGATTTGTTATGAGATTGCAAAATGCCTGGAAAAGAAGGAATCGGTTAAGCTTAGACACTTGTTTGTTGTCGGATCGTCACCACCCAGTCCCAAGTTACCTGATTCAGTTGGCGATAAAGACTATCATGAAATGCTAGAAGATCTGTATGGCGCCATTGGGCTAACTGCTGAGGACGAGGAAGTTCGAGTTGAAGTTGCCAGACGACTAACTCGCGACCTTAGTTGGAATGCTAAATATACAGCCGATGAAACAACGAAGATCCAGATATCTATAACAGAGATACATGGGAAAAATGATCCAAGTTACATGATTAATACTGGTGCAAAATGGTCGGACTTCACCAGTGCCGAAACGACTTCTCACCGATTGGGTGGAGGGCATCTGGTTCTAAAACACAATGAAAGTGCAATTGCTAGGCTCATTATATCAAAGATTTATGGAGGCAGTGTTAGCGTCAAGTAGACGCTTTTTTTCCTGTCCGTTCCATGACTGCAGTTGCTTTGGGAAACTCTTTTTCTTGCTATGAGGTAATTTGAAGTCGTTACGGAGACTCCAGTGTAAGACCAGTTCCTACACCTGCTAGGACGAGGTTAGTCACAAGCAAAAGATGCGAAGAGAAGAAATGAACGTAATAGTTGACTGTCAAATTTAAAACAGTAGGTTGTAGGGGCAGCAGGAGTCTGATGTAGGCGTATGCCGCCCAGGAACGAGGCGACCAGTTGCGGAATGTGTGCTCAGGTAATCCGCGCAGGTGTATAATGAGTTGGATCCAAATCTTTCTGTTGTGTGGAAGCATCGGTCTTGGGATCCGATATGCTTTTATCCTATCCCGAGCCGCCTGGCTCCCCAATTGGATAGTGGCCAGTCAGAGCAAGAACGCCTTCCTGTGTGATTCAAAAATCGCTTCCGGCGCGGCGCGTCCGTTGGTCTATGTGGTGATACCAGCCCTGAATGAATATGACAGTTTGCCGCGAACGTTGAAGGCTTTGGCGGGGTCAATGTCTGAGGACCTTTCGACCTGCTTTCGGTTTGTAGTTGTTACGACCGAGAAGGAGCGTGAACAACGAGTCAACCTCGTCGCCGAGTTGCGTAACAAAATGGTCGACGAACCAAGCGTGTTCCCAATTGCAATGAAGAGACGTTTGGAGCAAATCAGCAGAGGTCTTAGCCGTATGGTTGATGAGATCTATGCTCATCCGGCGGCAAAGAGGGAATCGCGATTGGATAAAGTGTGCTCTCTCATCGAGAACTGGCCATATACATGGAGCCTAATGAAAGAGATCAGCTTGCCTTATATCGATGTTCGATGGATCCACCAAGTATCATCTGACGGTAATATGGCAACGCAACTAAATGTTGTAGTTGAAGAAATCGCAAAATCCGAGATAACTCCAGAAGAAACATACTTCTTGTGCTATAATGCAGATACACTTCCAAGCAGTAAATCATTGCAAGAATTGCAAAATGTACTCGTTGCAAAAGACCACCCCATTTCTGCCCAATTAATGGCAGTTTCAATGTTGAACTTCAAGGAATTCTCGAATTTTGGTTCGGCCTATGCGGCTGGAGCCGCAATTTACCAGAGTCGCTGGGCGCTTGGATACGAGTTTTCGATGTTGATGACCACAAATGAGCGGCGGTTTCCTTCCCTCCAATCTAAATATCATTATTGCCGCGGCCACGGCATGGTGTTTCGTTTTGACTTCTTGATGGAGTCAGGCGGGTTCGATGAAAACACGGCGTTGGAGGATATTTTTCAAGGCTTCAAGCTTAGTTGTATCGGCGAACCTTGCCATCCAGTTCCCGTCCTTGAATGGACGGAAAGCCCATCTGGGGTGTTTTCCGTAATACAGCAGAAGAAGTTTTGGTTTTCTGGAATGCTGGATCTGCCCTACTATGCATCTATGTTGCCAATCCAAATAAGAAGAAAGACAAAAAATGCGCGTCTATTTTTGCTATTGTTCATAGGTCTTTATCGCGAGATTGTAACATGGGCCTTTGGGCCAATGTTGGTCTGTCTGTTGATTCTTGGTGGCCTCCTTCAGGGCCTTCCTTACTTGATTGCTCTCCCGATACTGAATGCCGTAATAAGTGTTGTGCTCGTTTTGAGGGTAACGCCCTTGAAATTTCGCCCCGAACGGCCATCAGACCTGCTGAGGTTCGTACCGATTTATGTAGTCGGAACATTTATATATTCGCTTACGCGCAACGTTGGGCCGCTTGCAGCGCTCAGCCAACGCCTTCTCCGGAGAAGTAATAATGCCAAAGCTAGCGCTTCTATACCACAAAATCGTCCCGGGTCCGCGCGAGCTTGAAGACCCATTTCGAATTTCGGTCTCACTGCAGAATTTTGAGGAACAGATTTCCGTTTTGAAGCGAAAATGCAGGATAGTGTCTTTGGCGCAATGGCTGCATGAACCTGTTGGTGACGAGCCGGTGGCACTCATCACCATAGACGATGGATATAGCGAAACACTCAAGGTGGCGGAGCCGGTTCTTGCACGCGAGGATGCTCGTGGGATTGCTTTCGTGTGTCCAGGGCATGTTGGGATGGGCTCACAATTTTGGTGGGATAGACTTCAAAAGCGAACTCAACTGAAAGAATTGGAGAAAGGGGCACCCGTCGCCTCTTCCGAATGGATTCGGAATCAAGGCAGGGAGCTTATGCAGATGGAGTATTCGCACGCCAGAGCGAAAGCTGACGTTTTGTGTCGCGATGTCGATACTATCTCTGGAGTTCCATCTGAAGATCGGATCGCCACGTGGGAGGAACTCAGGGCGCTCGATTCGAACGTCATTGAGATCGCGCACCATGGTTTTGAGCATCATTGTTTCAGCGCACTTCCTCTAGCTGTTCTTTCACGGCAGTTCGGACGATCTCATGCAGCATTCTCAGAAAATTCCATTACAGCTGCTCCGGTACTGGCATACCCGTACGGGTTTCGAGGATGCGTTACGATTGATCAGATCCGAGAATGCGTTTCCAGCCATTTTATCGCTGGATTTACGACCATCAAGGGGATCGTCGATACGGACAATTCCAACCCATATCTCATGGCGAGGAACTATGTCGGCGACTGGAACGGAGACCAGTTTGAGCAGTGGATCCAAGCGTCGCTCTCGTAGCGCATTCAACAAAGACGACAACGCCACCGGCTAATTGCGCGCAATAGATATTAGCCGGGTAAGTAAAAGTTACCATCAAATAGTGGAGATAATGGCTTCGGGCAAATAGGCGGAGGCAGATTGTGCAAATACCAAGATTTCCAAAAGCCGTCTTTGCTAGTTTGGTTGGGATCGTATCTATGACAGCGACTGTTGATGCCAGCTGCACAGTGACGCGGAACGGTAGTGGCGGCATCCTTCTTAAGGGCACTGTGCTTACCCCTGAGGGGGCAATTAATGACGGTCAGGTTGTGATTGGTGGCCAAGGGCTGATTGAGTGTGTCGGAAGGAACTGCTTCGATCAAGAGCAGGCGGTCAGGGTCTTTGATTGCAGTGATTCTGCAATCTCTCCCGGTTTTATCAATACGCATGAGCATATTGAGTTTGCCCACATTGCGCCGTTGGAGGATATCGGCGAACGCGTCGATCATAGACACGATTGGCGCCAGGGATTACGCGGCTTTACTCGACGCGAGACTTGGCGGTACAGAATTGTGGAGCGCTATATTCAATGGGGCGAACTGCGCCATCTTTTGAGCGGAACAACGTCAATCATTGGCGGCAGCATGGCCCCTGGGTTGACAAGAAACCTTGACTTTGTGGATGGCTTGGAGGCGGGTCTAACCGCTCCCACGGCTTACGCCGACACGTTTCCGCTTGATGATGCTTCTGGCATTCTTCGGGAAGGGGATTGTAATTATGGTCCCTCCGCGGTCACCAGACAGGAAGTTAGCGCGCTCAATTCATTTGTGGCACATGTAGCGGAAGGCATTGATGGAGCCGCAGAAAACGAATTCAGGTGCCTCTCTGACCGGTCATTCGATCTCAGCGCGGAAAATGAGCGTAGTGGAAGGAGCACAGATATTGTGCTGCCGAACGTGTCGTTCGTCCACGCTTTGGCGTTAACGAACCGAGATCTTGATCTCGTTGCGTCACACGGCGCGAAGATTGTTTGGTCTCCCCGATCGAACATCTCACTCTATGGCAAGACGTTAGACATAACGAGCGTCTTGAACAAAGGTATCGTAGTCGCGCTGGGAACGGATTGGCTTCCCTCCGGATCCGCTTCGCTTCAACGTGAAATCGCCTGTGCAGCACAGGTAGCCGGCGAGCATCTTAAGAAGCCATTGCCAGCAAAAAGCTTGTGGAAGATGGTGACCATCAATGCGGCGAAGGTGGCAGGAATGGATGACAATATTGGTGAATTAAGTCCCGGAAAAGTTGCCGACATTGTCGTATTCAGTGGCGCAGCACCTGATCCGTTTGCGATGGCAACCAATTCCGATCAGTCAACAGTCGAGTTAATCTTAAGGGGAGGTAAAATACTGCTTGCCGACGACGGAATTGGAAATCTAAGCCTGTCAGACTGCGAACGCGTCGACATCGGCGGTCGCAGCAAGCGTTTATGCCTCTCCGAAGAACTTGACATTCCCTTCTCACGATTTGCGTCGGAGATGAAAAAAAGAGGCATCTATCCAGCCGTTCTGCCGCCACTCCCCGCCAGCGAGCCAACTTGTATTCCCACCCGTTGAAGGAAATCGCTACCGACCGGGAGAATACAACCGGTGTGCCTTATCGCATTGAGCAATTCTGACGGATTGCCGGTGAAAATGACCGTTGGGCAAAGTCGGCTGACCTGCCAGCCACTAAAACGATAATGCAATCATGCTCCGTCAGTACAACTGGATGGCAAATGTTACCGCCAATATGGAGGCAAATTGACAAATGAAACCGCTGGACAAAGAACAGCGTCTACTGGTTGCACTCTGCAAGGCAACAGTGCTCAACCAGGACTTCAAATCCATTTTAGCGGAAACTTATGGACTTGATATGGCTCATCTGTTTCGCTTAGCCAGTAAACAAAAGATTTTACCAATATTAGCGAGCTACTTGGTGAATTCAGATTGCCGGGACATGTTGATCGACGTTGGTCTTGACGGTCCATTCTACGATGCAATTACGTTATCGCGAATGCGGAACCGAGCGCAACGTGAAGAGGTCATTCGAATTCAAAATGAATTGGAGAAAAGGGGGCTTCGCAATGTCCCACGTAAAGGAGTCGTTTACAGCAATGGTTTCTATCCGGAGGCCTCGCTTAGAGTGTTTAAGGACATCGATTTCTACGTTGATCCCGGTCAAGAGACACTTCTGTTGGAATGCCTCAAGGATCTGGGTTACGAATTCGGATATTTCAGCCGAAAAACCAAGAGAATTTCGCCTCTGGAGCGAAAAAGAGAAATAATCTTTCGTCTTTACCCCACACATCTTCTCCCTATGGCGCGCATAAGCGGTTTGGAATATCTTCCAGCATACAAACTAGACCTTTCCGTTACTCTCGCGTGGCATGACGCCGCTTTCGATGACCTGCATCAGTCAATTCTGAACAAAGCGCTTACGGAACGCAACAGAACAGATTGGGAAGGTATCAGATCCGCAGATCGCTTATTCCATTTCGTGGATTGCTGCCTGCATCTTTTTAGAGAGGCGTTTTTTGAGGATAAGGAGGAGTTTTACCGAAAAGATGCTGAGGCAGCGCGTTGGATCGGTGTCAATCTTAGGAAGTTCTTGGATGTGGCTCTCATTTGGCGAACCCTCAGTGCGAAAGATCTGAGTGCTCTTAACACCTATACAATTGATCGGGACTTCGCCGCTGTCATGTCTTGGGTAGGGTTCCATTTGGAAGCATTATTCGGCGTCGAAATAAATCGAGCGTTGGACCTGGACCTCCGACAGATAGATCCGCCGCTTTGGAAATGGAAGTCTGGAGACGGAAGAATAAAGAACTGGCGTGGAAGTATGATGGAAAGAATTTTTGCCGAAGATCCTGCAGAAGTGTTTATTCGATGACACTACCAACGGGAAGTCAACTCCAAATTAGTGGTAGATACATAGGATAGATTGTCTTTCCGAACAGGAAGGATCCGGAGAATTTCCTTTCAGATCCGAGGGGCGTAGAAAGGCTAACGGAGGCGCCTTGACTGTTGAAGTCATTCTCTGACTGGTTGTGGTTTCTGGCGCCAGTAAAGTGACAAGAACTGCACGTTGAAGAGGCATTCGTTCGTTTAGCAGCGTCGATGCAGCGATCTGTCAAGCCCTGCTGTTGTCCGCTCACCGGATTGGAAAATCGTTAAAAGTTTCACTCTGTCCATTACGGACTTTGCGCAAATTTGAGCTTTCGGGACATCTACATCTAGCGCACCGAGAAGCAAGCCAATCGGAACGGAGAGACAACTTATAAGGCGTGGGTACATCTTTTACCCTTGAAAGTAGTGTGAAAACCGTAGAGTATCGAAAATTGTTGTGTAGCTGCGGTCGCAATGGCCACACGCTACGATGAGTATGTCTCTACGACACGCACTTTTGGTTCTTTGGGTAAGAGGAGTGAAGCGTGACTGGATCAATCGAAAAGGCCGACCGAACAGTTATTTCTTCACCGGCAAACTCGACGCCAGAATTCGAGGGCTTCCTAGAGAACCACGACGAACTCATCGCTCCAACATCGTTTGCACAAGAACGCTTATGGGCAATTGAACAAATGGAGGACCTGGGTTCCGCATATACCGCTACTACTATGGTGCGGTTTGATGAAAACATTGAACATGAGGTGATGCGCAGTGTTGTTCGGGAGATACTCACAAGACACGAGTGCCTTAGAACGTTCTTTCGGCCTATTGATGGCGAGGTTTATCAGGTCATAGCGAACGCCTCCTGTGAGCTTCCCTTCTCATTTTTTGATCTGACGCATTTACCTGAAAAGGAACGTGAGGTGGCGGCGCGAACAGTGGTCGACCAAGAGTCGCGTCGGAAATTCGACCTGGCAGCCCCCCCTTTGTTTCGCGCGACACTAATCCAGCTTGCGAGCGACGATCATATCCTGATTTATTCAATGCATCACATTACTACTGATGCTTGGTCAATCAACAACCTGCTCCGCGAAACTACTATACTGTATGACGCATTTAGGAACGGAGAGAAGTCTCCCCTCGATCCACTGCCGATGCAGTACCGAGACTACGCCGCATGGCAACGAAGCGCGGATCAATCGGTCGTACTTAACGAACAGATCGCCTATTGGAAGCAGACACTTGCTGGGATACCCAGCTGCCTTAATTTGCCGATCGATCGCCCACGTCCAAGGAGGCAGAGTTTTCGAGGGCGCTTTCATCAAATTACGTTATCTGCCGAAACGACACGGCAGCTGCGGGAATTAGGCCGATCTGAACGGACGACGCTGTTCATGGTCTTCCTAGCTGCATATCAGACGTTGATCGCCCGCTTTTCTGGGCAAAGCGAAATTGTCGTGGGAACGTCGCTCGGCAATCGAGGGCAGCTGGAAACGGAGGACCTCATTGGCCTTTTTGTAAATTTGCTTCCGTTAAAAGCAGACGTAAGTGGTGATCCCACCTTTAGAGAATTCCTGTCCCAAGTACGTGAAACTGCTTTGGATGCCTATTCCCATCAAGAGGTTCCGTTTGAAAAGCTGGTGGAAGAATTGCAACCCTCCCGGAATCTCTCGTACCAGCCTTTGATCCAAGCATTGATCGTCTATCAAAACGCACCAAAAGAAAAGCGATCGCATTCATTTTCAAAGGGATTGGCTCGAGGCAATCGGCGCGACGAGGGGACCGCGAAGTTTGACCTGGATCTTCATGTCAGCGAAAAGCCCGATGGCGTAAGGTGCCGACTGCAGTATGCGACCGATATCTTCGATGAAGCTACGGCAAGGCGCTTGCTTGCTTTCTACGAGAGGATTTTGCGAGCTGCGGCCGAAGATCCAAATCGTCGGCTATCAGAATTGTGCCATCTACAGGATGATGAGGTTGCTGCGCTTAAGGAGTTCGGTACGGGGCCGTTGCAGCCGGAGAAAGTCATTGTTCCCCTTCACGAGATGTTCGAAAGACAAGTCTCGCAGACGCCTGATGCCGCAGCCATTAGTACAAATGTAGAGACAATCAGTTATTCTGGTCTGAATGATCGAGCGAACAAGCTGGCTCGTCACCTTCAGGCTCATGGAGTTGGCCCCGAGACCATTGTTGGCATTCACGTCCAGCGATCTCCGGAGATGGTGATTGCGATCCTCGGTGTCCTTAAGACTGGAGCGGGTTATTTACCACTCGATCCAACGAATCCCACCGAACGCCTTACCTCGATGATCGAGGATGCCAGAGCGGATGTGCTTATTACCCAAGCACACCTGAGACAGGACATCGGAACTGGTGAGGTCGCAATAATATTAATTGATGGGGACTGGGCGGCAATTGACAAAAATTCCCCGTTATGTTTGGACGTATCTGTTAACCCAGACAACATTGCATATATCACTTTTACATCCGGTTCGACTGGACGACCAAAAGGCGTTTGCACGCGACATTCGAGTGCTGCAAATTACCTCAAATATTTAGCGTCAACATTTCCGCTGAACCGTACGGATCGAGTTGTCCAAATTCCTACAATATCCTTCGATGCGTCCGTACGTGACTTACTTGGCCCGCTTCTCCAGGGAGCGCACGTCATTCTTTTGGATGGATCTCGTTCACAGGACCCAGAGCACATACTGAAGACCGTCGTCGATTTTCAAGCAACTTGTATATTGAGCATCACTCCGACAATGCTCTCGGCAATGACAAGCATATCGTCTCCTGCTTCACTGGGTTCCATACGCTGCATTCTCTGTTCTGGCGAAGTATTGACCGATGTGGAAGCTAAGAACGCTTACGCGGTTATGAGCGCGCACGCCATTCTGGTTAACCAGTACGGTCCTACAGAGACAACGATGACAAGCACCTATCGGGTCGTTCCGCGAGAACGTATTGGTTCTTCAGCCACTCAAGTTGGACGACCGATCCCCGGAGCACGCATTTACGTTGTTGATGCTGATCTTAATCTGGTACCGGCTGGGGTTATCGGAGAGATTTGTATTGCTGGGTGTGGAGTCGCCCGAGGATATTGCGGTTCCGCTGACAAAACTGCCGAAAAGTTCACTCCAGACCCATTTTCGGAATCTCCAGGTCAGCGGCTCTACAGGTCTGGGGATCGAGGCAGGTGGAGCAACGATGGTAATCTGGAGTACATAGGAAGAACCGATCGGCAGGTGAAGATCCGTGGCGTGCGGATTGAACTTGGCGAAATTGAAACTGCCCTCAGGAGAGTGTGCACTGCAAAAGAGGTTATCGTTGTTGCCTTAGGGGAGGCTTCAGTGGATCAAAAGCTTGTTGCGTACCTCCTTCGCGAGCCCGAGGCTGAAAAAGCTGAAGGTGCACACTTACGAGCGCGCCTCGCTGAAATCTTGCCCGACAATTTGTTGCCCCAAGCCTATATATGGCTTGATGAGTTACCTCTGACAATCAATGGAAAGGTTGACCTGCGTGCCTTAGAATCCGTCTATAGTAGCAACGCTCACGCCCCCAAGTTTTCTCCCCCCACAACCTCCACAGAAAAAAAAGTTGCTGAGGTCTGGACGCAGGTTTTGAACTGCGAACAGGTTGGATTGCAAGATGACTTTTTCGAACTGGGGGGGCACTCCCTCTCCGCCATTCGTGTTATTGCTCGGCTCACAAAAATCGCTGGTACCGAATTACCAGTCGCACTCCTCTTTGAAAATTCCGTACTTCTTAATTTCGCTGCGGCCTTTGACCGTCACGTCACCAATGGTGTGGATGCGCTTATTCCACCGATAAAACCTCACAGTGAGGAAAGGACAGCACCGGCGTCATTTTCTCAGGAGCGTCTGTGGACTCTCGAGCAAATGGAACATCTGGGTTCGGCTTACACCCTCTGCTGCAACATTCAGTTTGATCGGCCCATTGATCCCACGATAATGGCACAAGTCATACGAATTATGCTGGAGCGTCATGAGACATTGCGAACACATTTTCGGTATGAAAACGAAGAACTTTTGCAAGTCGTCAATCCGGTGCCCGAAGAGCTTCCCTTTTCCTTTCAGCAATTTTCTGAAGACGCCGAAGTTCCGTCTCCTGAGCGCATCAAACAAGCGCTGCTCATATCAGCACGCCGAAGATTCGAACTAAACACGTGGCCACTACTCTTCGTTACGCTTTTGAGGCTGGCCGAGGAGAAATACATCTTGTCGATCGCGATGCATCATATCATTTCGGATGCATGGTCGTTAGGCGTTTTGCAGAATGAGATCAAAGAGCTATATCAAACACTGGAAGAAGGTAAAACCGCCTCGCTAACTCCGCTTCCAATCCAATACTCCGACTATGCTAGATGGCAACGTGATTGGATGAAAGGGGAAGTGCTTCAGAAGCAGTTGGCATACTGGAAAGGCGAGCTTGCTGGAGTCCCGGAATTACTTGATCTACCTCTGGAGGGTCCTCGCCCTGTAGTTCAACGCTTCGAAGGATCCGTTTACCGGTTCTCGCTGCCACCCGAGTTAACATCGAGACTCAATGAGTTGAGCCGCAAAGAAGGGGTGACGCTCTTCATGCTCTTGCTAACAAACTTTTTTGTTCTTTTGGCTCGCTATACCGGGCAAACAGATTTGGCGGTGGGAGCGCCAATTGCAGGCCGAACAAGAGTCGAGACGGAAAAGCTGATTGGTTTCTTCGTAAATACATTGGTTTTAAGAGCAAATTTATCCGGGAATCCAACGTTTCGCGAGTTGTTGAATCAAGTGCGGAAAACTGCTTTAGGGGCGTATGCTCACCAAGCGCTGCCATTTGAACGATTAGTCGAGACGCTGCAGCCAAAGCGGGACCTATCTTATCATCCGATCGTGCAAGCGGTTTTTGCACTTCAGAATATGCCAAAAGCGGAGCACAAGCGTGCAAAACGCCTTCCTGGCAAGACTCGAAACATTCCCATCGTATCGTCGACATCGAGGTTTGATATCTCCCTGATCATGATGGAGCACTCTGATGGCGAACTCCGAGCGAGTTTTCAGTTCAACAGCGCTCTGTTTTCACACGAAATGATCAAACGTTTTTCAGAGTCCTTTTCTGCCATCGTTGAATACTTTGTCGAAGAGCCTGGTGCACCACTCGAATCAGCTCCTGTGACCACCGACGGTGACCGAAAGCGGCTTTCCGATTGGTGCTTTGGTGAAAGCGCGCCTATCCAAGAAATTACACTTGATCAACTTATCACTGAACAATGCGAAAGGACGCCCGAAGCGATTGCTGTCACGGTCGGATCGAGGGCTCTCAGCTACAAGGAAATTGACTGTCAAGCCGATGCTCTTGCTTGGCTTTTGCGAGAGCGAGGGGTCGGTGCGGAAACGATCGTAGGTTTATTCGTGGACCGCTCTCCGGAGATGATTGTGGGGATTCTTGCCATACTCAAAGCTGGCGGGGCCTATCTACCGCTTGACCCCGAGTACCCTCGCGAACGGCTGGAGTTTATGATTGAGGACAGCAAGGTATCGGTAGTGATGGCAGCAAGGAAATTGGGCCCAAAACTCCCGCGGAATGTCGAAAACGTGATTTGGATCGATGCAGACAAGACATCGCACCAGCGCCGGTCGAAAGGCTCGCCTCCTAAGCTACACAGGTCGGGAAATTTAGCTTACGTCATTTATACGTCGGGTTCGACGGGGCGACCAAAGGGCGTGATGATAAGTCACAACTCCGTTTGTAACTTATCTACCGCACTTCCACAGTTGACCAATGCGGCGTCCGGTGATCGTATCCTGCAATTCTTCAGCTTTTGCTTCGATGGGCACGTTTTCGAGCTCATCGCTGCTTTGTGCACCGGTGCAAGCGTCGTGCTGACAGAAGGTCCCACCCCGCCGGTCGGGGAGGAGCTCCTATCTGTTCTGAGCGATCAGAAGATCACGGTAGCCGTGGTCCCTCCCATCGCAATCACGAGCATGCCAATTGATCGGCTTCCAGCACTGCGTATGCTCATAGTGGCGGGTGAGGCTTGTGCACAGTCACTCGTGGACAATTGGGGTGCCGAACGAAACTTCATCAACGCGTATGGTCCAACTGAAGCTTCCGTTTGCGTGAGTTGGGCTCATTGTCTGCCTGGCCAAATTACTCCATCTATTGGGAAGCCCATCCAGAACACTCAGCTATATGTACTCGACACCGAAATGAAGCAAACGCCGGTAGGCGTGGCCGGCGAATTGTACGTCGGAGGTCAAGGACTGGCTCGAGGATATGTGGGGCGGCCAGATCTTACCGCCGAAAAGTTCGTCCCAGATCCCTTTTCGGGACAAGCGGGAGCACGGCTTTATCGCACCGGCGATCTGGCAAGATGGAACGAGTCTGGTTGTCTTGAGTTCTTGGGACGCTTAGATCAACAGGTAAAGTTGAGAGGTTGTCGCATCGAGCTTGGAGAGGTCGAGGCGACGCTCAAGCGCATCCAACACGTGGACGATGCCTTGGTCATTGTTCGTGAGGATCTACCTGGAGAGCTGCGCCTTGTCGCCTACCTGGTTAGTAAGGGCAATCGCGTACTCAATGACGTCATGCGATCCAACTTGCGGGACATCTTGCCAGAATACATGATCCCAAGCGCATTTGTCTGGCTTGAAAACCTACCACTCACGCTCAATGGCAAGGTCGATCGCAAGGCGTTACCTCTACCCGAGGCTCAGGCGTCTCTCTTTGTTCAGCCTTCAGGGCCAGTCGAAACGGTCGTCGCCGAAATCTGGCAGCGCCTACTTTCGACGGATGTGATTGGTCGACACGATAATTTCTTTGACCTTGGCGGAGACTCTATAAGCGCTGTTCGTGCCATCAGCAGAATAAACAACCACTTCTCGAGTAAGCTCCCGACGCGCTGTATCTTCGAGCACCAGAGCATCATGGAATTGGCTCAGGTTCTAGCGTCAGAAACCGCCCCAGTCGGTGTCGAGTGAGGGTTTAAACGAGTTTGACTCCCGGCAGCGATGGAGATGGAAATGTGGGACAGTAAAGATCACTATTCAGTCGTTATAAACGATGAAGAACAGTATTCGATTTGGCCGCAGAATAAACCAATCCCATTTGGTTGGAGATCAACCGGATATACTGGAGATAAAGCTGCTTGTTTGGCTAAAATTAAAGAAGCCTGGACGGATATGAGGCCGTTAAGTCTTCGCACCCACCAAAGCCATGGATAACTGACATCACTTAACTGTACCAAATAAGCAAGCCGACGGAGGATGCCATCGTGGATGTACTTCAGGAATCGCAGGATGAGATGTATCGCACATATGAGCTCGACAGCGGCGGCGTGATTGTACTGGTCATTGAGGCCACGGATTGTGCCACAAGTTGGCAGGAACAGGACGTTGTGGACCTTTATCGCAAAAACCGCACGTCCTTGGAACAACACTTGCTAACGCATGGCGCGATTCTTTTCCGTGGCTTTCCGATTACCAATGCGATCCAACTTAGAGAATTCGCGGCAGAAACATCCAATGGGTTGTGGGGTTATGTAAACGGCAACTCACCAAGGAAATCAATATCCGAAGGCGTTTATACTGCCACAGAGTTTCCCGCTGAATATGCAATTTCGCTACACTGTGAACTTTCATATTGCACCCAGTGGCCGGCGCGTCTGTATTTTGGGTGTCCCCAACCAGCCTCTATAGGAGGCGTTGCTGTCTTCGCTGATGCGCGGCAAATATATGATGAGATGCCCAGAGCAATTCTAGATGAGTTTGATCGCCGCGGCGGCGTCAAATACACGCGGGTTCTCCCGGGGACCCGAGGACTTGGACCGACGTGGCAGGCTACATTCGAGACAACGTCGATGGTCGACGTGGAAAAGCATTGTCAAGAACATAATTATACTCTCGAACATCTTCCAGGCAATACTATACGCGTAAGTAATGTCACTCCGGCTACAAGTATAGACCCAACTAGCGGACGAACAGTTTGGTTTAATCAAGCAGATCAGTTTCACCCATCATCTAATCCACCCGAGGACTATGAGGCGTTGATGCTGCTATACAAGGGCAAAGAAGATATGCTGCCCCAGAACGTCTTCTTCGCCGACGGCTCGCCGATTCCCGAAGAGACACTTAAGGTTATTAGAGAAACGATGGCAAGTTGCAAAAAGACGATGCCATGGGTGGCAAATGACGTGTTAGTGCTCAATAATAATATCCTTTCCCATGGTCGCGAACCATTCACACCCCCGCGTCAACTTTACGTTGCTTTGACCCGTTAACTGGAAATTTTGCTTGCTCGGATTTTGAATAGCTTTTGCGGGGTCAGACAAAGACGAGTACGAGTAATTGATGCTGGCAAGCATGGGCTTATCCCATCGATTGGCAAATCCGGGCGTAATTGAGGAAACAACAGTGGCAACCGGCAACCGGCTAGGCAGAGAGAACACAACCCTGGTGCGTACTCGCTCTCAGCTAACCGATCGCGGACAATGGCTCATAAAAGCGCTCTGGCATCAATGTCGCCGCAAGCTGACCTCCGCCAGAATGCTGTGGCGTCAGGTGAAACCGTCGTTGATGTCCAGACACACCATCGCGAAACTCGTTGCACTCGGTTTCGCATCTCGGATAGTGACTCTCGGTGTACCGGTTACGCTCGTTATCCTAATTCATCAGATGCGCAATGCGTCCGTCGACATCTGGGTCGTGGTCTTCGGTGCGCTAATAGTGTCTTTAACGGCAGTAGGAGATCTTTTCTTATCGAGAACATTTAGATTGGAACTCCGAAAGAATGTCGAGGCTTCTTTGGACGAATTGCAATTGTCATTGCTTTCAAAGCTTCTTCATCGTAGCCGGCATAATGCCGATCCGCGCATTTACAGGGAGTTGCTTTTTTCTGAGCTGTCATTTGGCGAGGCGTCCAACGTATCTTTCGTGAACATCATCGCGAATATCTTGTTCTTTACCGTTTTCGTTTCTATATTATTTATAGTAAGTCCTGTTCTAACTGTAGTTTTGCTAGCTATGTGTCCGGTTGCCGGATACCTTATCATGCGAGCTATGTATCGGCGAGCGAACGATGCGAAGGGTACGCTCGACGGGGCAAGAAAGCTGGATGACTCCGTCGAACGGTTATTTCGAGTTTCGGGAGCGAATACGGATCCACATCTGGTGGATCTCTCGCTAAAGTCGGTCGGCGCACGTGTTAGCGATTTACGAAATAGGCGAGGAGAGACACGCAAATTAGAGAAGGAAGCTACCGACAAGGTTGCGCTCATTCAGCGAATTATTATTGCAGCAATTGTATTATTTGGAACTGTCCTGACGCATTTCGACGGAATGCCGATTGGAACATTGATCGCATTTGTCTTTTTAGCACTGCGGATATTTCAGCCGATTAAGTCAACGATCGATATCACGCTCGCTTGGCATACTCGCTGGATTCGGTTGTTTCATTCCCGGAGGAATCAAAGGGAGTCTGAGATTGATGGCAACGGAAGAACGCTGCTACACATTGCGGAAATAGACAACGGCAGCAAACCCGCACTGATGTTTACTTTGAGCGGGGAAAAATGCACCTCAAACGTTACGTTGTACGGCAACCATAACGCCCTCTTGGTCGTAACTGCTGAAATAGACCGGGATGCTGCCAATATAGTTAGTTCGCGGAGGAGTTGGGAGGAGCGACAATCGACACGGCTACCGATAGAATTTGACGAGAGAAGTGCCAATTCCATCGAAATATTGGATCTTGTCACTCTGGCGACCTTAGAGTTTGTCTCTGTTCGTGATTACTTGGGCGGGACTTGCATCACCAGCGCTCACGGGCAACTGTTGACCAGGCTTTCATCGGGCGAAGATAGTAGCCTTATCGAGGCGTGCAAGCAGCTTACTCCTTATCAGCTGTTGTCACTAGGTATGCACCGCGCGCTAGAAAGAGGAGCGCGATGGCTAGTGGTGAATATAAATGAAAAGTTGTCTCAGCGGGAAGTTGCGGAATTCTGTCGCAAGCACTCCAATGAACTGGAGGCGATTATTGTACTCGTCACAAAGACTGGAGCTCACCAATCAATCACTGCAGCTCCGTATTGCCTCTGAGCCAGCGAGATGTTGGCGGTGCGATAGTGCGCCCTAAGGCTCCCCGCATAATGTGTTTACGAATGTCAGTATCGGCCAACTACCTGAGTTTGTCTCCCTATGGACGTCATTGATCACTTCATTCGTTGGGCCAAAGAGCGGCCCGATCTGCCTGCGATTGCCGAAGACCGTCGAGTATATTCCTATGGGCAACTCTATGAACTGGTTGGGGCGCTGGTTAATCAATTTTCGCGCGTCGAGATCCCAGTTGTGTTGATTGCTTGTAAGCAAGGAGCGGTGGCTTATGCTTCGATGATTGCCTCGGCATTGGCGGGTGGATTTTATTCGCCTGTCAATGTTCAATCGCCTCAACAAAAAATTAGGAATATCATAGAGGCACTACGGCCAAATATCGTTGTCGCCTCGCTGGAAGATTTTCCGTTAGCCAACGAGTTTGACTTTATACAGGTGAGGATCGACTCGAATAACGTTCCATCGAGCAAAGCCTCCTTTAAGCGACATCGCTGTTATCATCGCCAAGCGTACATCGCCTTTACTTCAGGTTCTACGGGCATGCCGAAGGGCGTTGTTATTCCGAGACAAGGATTAAACCACTATATTTCCTGGTGGAGAAAAGAACTCAGGGTAGGTCCTCAAGACCGGCTATCCCAACATCCCAACATCGGCTTTGACTTAAGTGTTCCTGATATTTATGGGGCACTCAGCTCCGGAGCGTGCCTATTTCCGTTTTCTATCGAAAGCGACCGGCTATTTCCTGCTCGAAAGATCGCACGGGATCGCATTACGTTATGGAATTCCGTCCCGAGCATCGTTGATTTGATGGAAACAGCCAACGAGCTGAATTCCGAATACCTGTCATCCGTGAACATATTCACGTTCTGTGGAGAGCCATTGCTTTCCCACCAGCTTGCAACGCTGTTCGACGCTAGGCCTGATTGCATTGTCTATAACACTTATGGCCCAACAGAGGCGACCGTAGCTGTGAGTTACAAAAAGATTACGGCAGACAATTACCAGCATCTCTGCAATCCAACGGCTGCTCTTGGTCAGCCGATTGGCAAAATGAGAGTAGATCTGCTTCGTAGTGTCGAGCAGGGCGGTGAAGAGATCGTGATCTCTGGTCCTCAGCTCGCTATTGGTTATCATGAAGATCCGGATGCGACAGCAAAGGCGTTCCGACCTCTGGAGCGGGATGGTCAACAAATCCGGACGTATTTTACAGGCGATATTGCCACCAAACGAGACGATGAACTTTACTTTTTTGGTCGAGGCGATCAGATGATTAAAGTTCGCGGATATCGCATTGAGATTGGTGAGATTCAAACCGCATTTGAGAGGCTTGGTTGGCAACCACTGCGGCTTTTTCTCTATCAAGGCGAATTATGTGCTTTGGTCAAGAACAGAGCCGACAGGAAATTTGAAGCGAGGTCGGTGCGAAAGAAATTGTCGGAATCGTTGGATTCCTACGCAATCCCCACTCACATCGGTGCCGTGGACATGCTGCCACTAAGCACTAACGACAAATCCCAACTAGATGAGAGAGAATTGTTTGCTTTGATCGGTGAAAGATGAGTACCCTTCCGGTGACCAAGATGACGTGCACCCACCTTCAAAGCTGCTAGGCCGCGGACCAAATTCTCAACCCGCCCCATCGATCACCGAAGACGTATCTAGTCGCCCGTGAAGATTTCCCAAGCGGCTGATTTGTCGCAGAAATGTAAGCGCCGTCTGCGGCCCACCGGGATTCAGCTTGACGGGGTGAAGTTCCACGGCAGGAGTTCGTCGATCCGGCTTTTCGGATAGAATCGAACCGGGTTAGCCAATCGTCCGTAGCCAGCGCTTACGGAGAACCAACTGGAACCGTAAACACCTCCGATTCCGCCAACTCGCGCAGCCTAGCACTTGTGAAACTTGAGTGCAGGAGTTCGGGACTGGTTATCCTATGACGGATCCAATAGTTTCCTATTGCATCTTCCGACAACAGTATTTTAGTGTTTTTGGGCATTTCTTTCGCGACAAGGTCGATCTTTTCGAGAAGTTCCTTGAAAACGCCCACATGGCTAAATGTAAGATTTACATCGTCATTCACATAAAAAGTGACGCCGGCTGCAGCTGCCAGGCGATAAAACTGGGTTGCTAAAGCAGTATCTTCAAAGATTATTTGAGCATTTCCTGATGAAGAAAATACGCGTGCTGCAATTCCGTGTTCTTGGAAGAGTTCATTTACGGTTGAGGAAAAGTCATTGTATAAAGTTCTAAGGACCGAATAATCTGTTTTGGCGATTTTCTTCATGCAGGTTATCCCAGCCGCAAGACCTACAGATTCAGTTTCATAGGTGCCGGAAATGTGAGTGTCGTGCTCTGCGTTCATGACATCGGCGCGTCCACCCAAAGCCGCAAGCGCATATCCATTTGCGATCGATTTCCCAAAGGCGGAGAGATCGGGGGTCACTTCAGCAAGCGCCTGATAACCACCAGCTCCAAAGCGAAATGCGGTCTTCACTTCGTCCAAGAAAAAGATGACATTTTCCAGCCGGCACAATTCTTCTATGTCGCGCAGAAATTGCGCTTCAAAGAAGCTTGGCTCGGGGGTGACTACTACAGCCGCAATGTCATCTCTGTTCTCAAGTAGCAACAGTTTTAATGCGTCGATGTCATAGAAAAAGTCGACGGTTATTCCTGTTGTGTCAGGATAGCGCGTTCGTTCCGTGATAAACCAGTCGTGCCACCCATGGTACCCGCAACTGAGGACTTTCTTTCGACCGGAAAAGGTGCGAGCAAGTCGGATGCCGGCCGCGACCGCACATGAACCGGTTTTAAAAAATTTTACCATCTCTATGGATTCGACCATCGAGCAAAGCTCGCGAGCTGCCAAGTGGTAATTTTTTGGGGTAAGCGGCAACATTACACCGCGACCAATCGCAGCCACGGTCGCATGGTCTATGTCAGGGTCCGAGTAGCCGAACAACACGGATCCCTTTCCGCCAATAAGATCTATGTAGCGGTTATCATCAACGTCCCAAGCGAATGGACCGCACGCACGATCAAAAAACAATGGATAGTGTTGCGGCATATCCAGGATATTCATCCGCTTTACACCTCCCACGACCCACTGGGAAGCATCTTCCAAGAGCTGGCAACCTTCTTGGAAGCGTTGCGCCGTTGAGCTCGCATCGTGTTTCATATTGAATCTCCCGAATGAATCGCAGTGCTGAGACAGGGTAACGTTAAATTCGGATCGTCTCGGTGGCGACGATGCCGAGCTCGCAATTCGAGCATGGAAGCTCGTTTTGTGCCTCTCCGGAATAAATTCCGCCATGGCTGCGGCGTCGCTCTTGACTGTTCCAAATGTCAGTAACGGATTTGTTTGAAACATTGCCAATGAAGTGAGATCTGCTCCAGTCCTGACAGCATAGATTGACGTCACCGTTGTATAGAATTGCGATGCGATTTCGCATATAACCCATTTTGCATCCGATAATCTTTTTTGACTGGTGCGAGGGGCTCTGTTGGTTTACAGCGAGAGAAACATTTCCGATGCGGTCGAGTTGTCGCCAGACAGTGACCTCGAGACCAGTGGAAGCCCAGAGCTCCCGCACTTTTTCGACTTCGTCGGCTGGATGAATGACAGGATTCTCAACGAAAACAATGCGAGCTCTGATTGGTCGACCTTGGCGATGCCAATGTTCTAGAAAAGCCGCGATATTGTTTCGAACAACATCCCATTTGAGCCGGCCCATAACCATTTCATGGACCTCACGTGATGCACCAAAAACGACTAAACCGAAAGTCACTAACGAGACGTTCGTCCACGATCGCGCGAGAAATATCTGGCGTAAGTAGCGAAGCATTAGTTGAAACTTCGATGTTTCCTTCGAACCAAGTCCTGATTTGGCGGAGAGTCGAGAGAAAGCGTTTGTCGAGAAACGGTTCGTTGTTCAAATAGGGCTCGAGGCTTGTTATCTCGGCGTTGTGTGCTTTGAACTCCGCAAGCAGGCGATTTAAGAGCTCATCGCTCATGCGCCCTTGTGGCAAGACGTCTGCGGTCCACTCCATCGGGCACACCCGGCAACGTGCATTGCATTGGCTGAGTGTCTGAAACTCGATATGCGAGGGAAATTGGCGTAAATGTTTAGTCACGAGCACAGTCCGATCACAAAATCCAAGGACTCATATAATCTCGACAACCACATCTAGTAGATCACGGTCCTCATCTGTATAGGTATTGTCGAGCAAATAGGCGGCCATTTCCGCCGCATATAGCTTTACATAGAGCGTAAAAAGATTGGTGGCACAGCTTCCTAATTCGTGATCCTGCAACAGAAAATCCAATACTGCCTTTTCTTTTTTGAATACTTGAACCCATAGCTTTGCCAGATCATAAAGTGAGTGACCGATCAGAGCGCGTTCAAAATCGATAAGCACGATTTCAGCGTTAGGTCCGACCAAAATATTGCTGCCATTTAGGTCGCCATGGAGCAAGCTTGGCGAAACGTGAGTCAATTGTTTTTCCCAATACCTAATCTCATCCGTTAAGTGTTTTACTTTTTCAGGGGGTATGCGGCCGGACCCTTCAAGTTTCGGGCGGCGATTATCGAGCCGTTTTTCCAAGAATCTCCACCACGTTGGGAAGCGGTTTCGGTTGACCGTGCCCCACCCTTGAGTTCGAGGTTTCGCATTGTGCAATGAGGTGAGCGCAGTTTTTAGCTCATGAAGAGGTCCGCTTTCCCCAGTGGTTTGCACGTCCCATGCGGTCATATTCGGAAAAAAACTCAGCGTGACCATATAAGAGCCGTCACCTCGCCGCTTAGCGCGACGCACTTGCGGCACGTTCAGCTTGACATCTTGCCCATGCACGAGTCGAAGCGCGCGTAGCTCGCAAAGGGCTGCCTTTCTTGATCGATACACTTTCAGAACCGAAGCTTCGCCGCGTGGTGTCTCGTGCAAATAGACACTGTTTGTTCCAAATGGGCTGATCAGTCGCCGGACCGGCAGGCCATCAAGAGACTCCATTCGAAGTGGGTCGCTCTGCAGAGATTCGCAGTTATTTTGCATTGGCCGTAATCTCACCAGATTTGGACGCGATACACGTTTTGATTGTTTATATAAGAGTTATGCAATTCGATATCAATTTTGGGATTGCGTCAAGTCGCGCATAGGTACATATTATGATGGAATACAATCTAAAATAGCGCACCCCAGATATTGAGATAGGCCTCAGCGCTCCTTGAGGATACCCGATGAATTTCGATAAGCAGTATTTGATGGGCCTTGGTGGCTCCAAGCACGACTACGCTGTTTGTCTCCTTCAAGACGGCAGCGTTGTTGTCGCAATTGAAGAGGAAAGGGTCACAGGCGCAAAACGTGGGTTCGGCTGCGATATCAGCAACTCCCGTGCCATTGAATATTGCCTCACAACGGCTGGGATCAATCTGCAGCAAATAGCCGAGGTTTGGGCGAATGACCTCTTGGAACCGGAAATGTACGCCAACCTTGGCAACCTGCCGGTTTTCTTGCCTGGACACCATCTTACCCACGCCGCAAGTGCCTTTTATCCGTCTCAATTTTCCGAGGCTGCTGTCCTCGTTGCTGACCACAGCGGTGGACGATTTGTAGATGAATCGAGTGGCGAATGTGTCGCAGAAACTATGTCATACTACTACGCACAGAACACGCATATCGACCTCTTGCATCGTGTTTGTGGCGGTGACGAAAATTTGATCCGAGTTCCTTGGCATACAGATTTGCGAGGCAGTCGCGGCATAGACACCGTGAAGCGTCCCCGCAACTCGCTAGGGCGCTTTTATGCTCGTGTGGCGAACGTCTGTAAGTGCGTCAGCCGTATGGGCGACGGCAAATTGCACACCGAGAGCGGGATGCTCATGGGGATGGCGGCTTTTGGCGACGATCGCTACTACAAAGAGCTTCGTCAGTTCGTCGCTATTGGGCCTAATGGTGGCCTGGGTGTCGAGATGGGGGGGCCCGATAGTGGGGTCGAAGCTTTCTGCAACGATGTCCTCTCGAGACATTCCGATCCAGAAAGTAAACAAGCATTTCGCGATAGAGCGTCGCTGGCCTATGCAGCGCAGAAATTGCTGGAAGAAAGCTTAATCGAGTGCGCGCGCCACCTTTGGCAAATGACCCGTTGTGAAAATTTGGCATTGGCTGGCGGCGTCTTCCTGAATGCGATAGCAAATCACCGCATTCTTAAAGAGACCCCCTTTAAGCGAATTTTCGTTCAGCCAGCAGCGCATGATGCCGGCACTGCGCTAGGTGCCGCTTATCTTGGATGGTACCGGAACAAAACCTCGCGGACATTGCCGACACGTTCGCCATCGCCCTTCCTCGGGCGAATCTACGACG
>NZ_KI928938.1:0-1201 GCF_000521215.1 Labrenzia sp. DG1229
CCGAAAAAGGCAATGAAGTGAGAGAGGAAGGTTCATTTATAGAGTTGATACATCATAGTACTGAGTCGATATTTGCGAGCTATGGGTGCATATTGGTGACCCGCGAGCGATCGTTACCGAATGGCGAAGACCGGCTTGCCGGGCTTCGTAAGCGCAGCGCGTAGAGCGCGGCCGGAACGGCGCGCCCAAAAAGGACAGCACTTTTAGAAAGGCGGCCACCACTGCATAGTGGTTTGAGTTGGATTGAGAGGATATTGCAATGAAGAAATTTCACGGAGCGATATTGGCGAGCGTTTGTCTTTTAAGCAGTCTTGCGTTGGCTCAGGAGCAACAACAGGTCATCATCTACAAAGAGGCCGGAACGCCCCCGCGCGTTGAAGCCGCGGGGGTGGATCTTCTGGGCGCCGAGAAAATCCACAAAATGCTCGGTGAAGATTTCATCGTGTTTCACGACCCGGGCGCTGCGGCCGATGGTGCGGTCGCGATGATGGCAGCACCGGAGACAAAACCGGTCAAGCCGGCCCCGGCGCCGGGAACCGTGCCGCCGGTCCTGCCGCTCTGTCAGTGCCCGGAAGACTATGTCGTCGCCCTGGAGGCGCGCATCAAGACCTTCGACAATGAAGTGTTTTTCGCACCGCGCAGGGTGATCGTGACGCCCAATCAGTTCGAGGTGCTCAAGAACGGCGCCTTCCCACAGATCGACTTCATGCGGCAAAACGAAATGTTGATGCTGCAGGATCAGTAGAGGTGAAAGAAATCGCACAGAAACTCTGGGCCCGCTTTCTTCACCTTGGGGACATCAGCGGCAAGCTCATGACGCTTGTTGCGCTGCCAAGCGCACTATTCGCCGTGATCGTCTTTTACGACGAGATCGGCGACACGCTGACGTCACCGGATGTGAGAGCGGACGTGCAAAGCGTCGGCTTGCGCTGCGGTGTCGCCCTGGATGTCATTCCATCTGATGTCGACCCCACCACCTTTGCGATCGAGGAATGTTTCAAGGCGCCGATTTCGGCCTGGGTGAAGCTCGATCTGGAAAACGAGGATGCGGTCGACCGGACGCTCGCAGCGGTGGCTTTGCGCATTCACTTCCCGGACGATCTCAAGATTGCCGACACGCCGTTGATCTGGACGGAAGCCCGCGTGGTCAATCACGTGCTGCAGAACGACACGCAGGTCAGCCAGAGATGGCCGTGGCGCG
>NZ_KI928938.1:1694-4513 GCF_000521215.1 Labrenzia sp. DG1229
CCGTGGCGCGCGCTGGTGCTGGCGGCCGAACAGCGCAGCCCGATTGAAATCGACTTTCGGGCCTTTGAGGAAGGAAATCAGAAGCCCTTTTCGATGTTTCGCGATCTGATCTTGCAGGACCCCTCGCCCTTGGCTGATGTCGAGATCCCGGTCGAGATATTGGGGCGATTTTCGGGATCGGACGGATGGGCCGTTCTGGGCGCCTGTAACATCCCGATCCCGAAAGCCAGTGTCGAGCGAAAACGACAGGCACCGGTGATCCGGTCCCTAACGCGTCGATGTGTGCATGAAGATTGAGCGGAGGTGATCTGGCTCAAAGAGCCAGATCCGCGTTCAGGGCGTCATAGTATCGGTGACGGGCGATGTCGGACTCGTTGTTGAGGCGATCAATCACCTCCGGATGGTCATCGCGCTCAAACGCTTCGAGAAATCGTTCATACGCTTTATCCGCCTCGATTTCAGCGAGGTCGAGTGATTGTTGCAGGGTCATTGGTTTTTCTTTCGTTAGCGATGGGGCTGTTGGGAGGTGGTGGTGGCCGATTGGCCACCACTTGATACGGTTAACTTCCCCGTTCTCGGTGCTGTCTTTGGCGAAGGACAGGACGTCGAAGTCCTGGGCGATGAGGCTGGTCGAGTAGACCTTCTCGCCATCTTTTTCGTAGGAATTCGACTGAATTGTTCCTTCGAAGATGACCAAGTTGCCCTTTTTGCCGACCTTGGCGTTGGCGAGGCGCTTGCGCATGGCTTCCGACAGAAGCGTCACGGTGTTCCAGTCGGTTTTGGTGGTCCAGCTGTCGCCCTCTTTGACCTGGCGGTCGGAGGCGACGGAGATGTGGGTGACTTTGTCCTTTGCGTTGATGTTGCCGATGCGACCGATGATGCGGAATGCTGCGTTGTTGATCATGTCTCTTCTCCATTGGTTCGTGTTTCGATGGGTCGTGAGAAGGCAGACGGTTCCGGACCGGTGAAACACCGGAAGGCGCGATTGCGCGGCCCGCAGGCGCAGCCGAGGACACGAGCGCCTGGAGCAGCGAAGCTGTTTAGTGATTTTGCCGGGACGGGTTCTCTGCCACGTCCCATCCCTCAAGAAACACAAAGCCGATGGAGACCGGCGCTGATCTGACGTTGCTGATCCCAGCTGACTGACGCTGATGGCGCTTTAACGGTACGGACAAATCAAACGCTCGATGGGCACGAATCCAATTCGGCTCAAGAGGGTGGAGCCCACCATCAAAATCATGAATCGATGGGGTGTGATCGATTCACGGAATTCATTGGACCCCTGCCCTCGCCAATGAGACTCTTCCGGCATGGACAATATGATCTTCGACACGGTGCTTTACAGGATCGATCCTTCGAAAAACATGAGCCGGTTCTATTCGATGACCATTCAACCGGACCTCTTCGGTGGTCACTCGCTCTTACGGAACTGGGGCCGTATCGGGTCGCATGGGCAGATGAGGATAGACAGTTTTGATTGTGAGTTATCAGCACAGGACGCGTGCCAAATCATTCTCCGTTTGAAGACCGACCGTGGATACAGACTGTCCCGGGACAATGCCTGCCAACGCAAAAACAATCGGGAACAACGGTCCCGGATCAATTAATACCGCTCGCGTGCACAACCAAATCATGGACACCCGCAGGAACCCGAGCCGGCGGCCGCAAGGCCAGGCTATGTCGCCGGCGATGTGGTGGGACCGAGTGTCAGGCCAATCCGGCGTTAACAGCGCACCCGCAGGAGGTCCGCACGCGGACCGGGACCGCGTGCGCCGCCGGAATGGTCTCCGCCAACAACCTCTGCTGTTTCATTTGTGATCGCTCGGGAAGAGCCTGTTCAGACAGTCAAACAAATGTTGAATTTGTTGCCGTCTGGGTCGCGAAAGTAGCCGCCATAGAAGTTTTTCCCACGAAGACCTGGAGCGCCCTCGTTGGCTGCGCCGAGTTCCAGTGCCAAGGCATGAACAGTATCGACGTGATCTCGATCCCTCGCAGCCAATGGATTGATTGACCTTGCCGCTCCAAAAGGCGTGAGCGTGGTATCAGTTTGGATTGGGCAGCCCTCTATCGTGTCCAGCTAGGCGCCGCACCCCGCATCGGCTGCCAGTAACGATAACTGAAAACTACGAGGTCAGCGGATTTCACCAACGCCGTTTTCGATAGGACGTGCTTTTGCGCCCCGGCGTCTTGTTTGATTTACGCTGGTTCGTCGCAGTCTGGAGTGCCTGCAAGTTGCGGCGCGCGTTGGTGCCACCCTTGGACCTGGGCCAGATATGGTCGACCTGCCAGCCCATGGGACTGTTTTTTCCATAGGCGGGTTTGTAGATCACGTTTCCGTGGTAGTCCCGCCGATAGAGATTTGGGTTTTTTCCTTTGACCTGACGCGCTTTGGCCCAGACGTACCGCGCTCGTCGGTTTGTCGTATAAGGCATTTTTGTTCCTTTATGATTGCGGTAGTTCGACCTGAGGTCGGTGTGGTCCTTCAATCGAGATCAAAGAACGACCTCGGAAATGGGTATCGTGAACGACTAGGTTGGCATGTATGTCCCTCCCCCCTTTCGGTCGAAATCGAACTCATACATCTGAACCTGACCGAGCGACTGCGCCTGTTGGCCGAGAAAGAACAAAAAACTGTTTGGCGCGGAGACAAACACATGCTTGATGGACCGACTTTGATCGCTCACCGCATTTGAAAGATATTCGGCAATCTGGTCTGCAAGGTGTGCGGCGTGCTCGCCGCCACACACACCGGTCTGGCTTGCACCGTCTGCGAGATGGCAAAGGACAAGCTGCCCTATTGGCGGTGTGGTGTTGGCGAG
>NZ_KI928938.1:4812-12126 GCF_000521215.1 Labrenzia sp. DG1229
CGAGATGGCAAAGGACAAGCTGCCCTATTGGCGGTGTGGTGTTGGCGAGATAGGAGCGGACATCCTCTGCGACCGGGCGTGTCAAGGCGATGCAAATTGCAATTTCGTCTCCGTCGCCAACATCCTGCGTTTCGATTTCCAACGGTGGGGCACCAATGGCGCTACCATCATCGGCGTGCCAAACCTCTCTCCCCCGGCGACCGTGCTGGACGAGCTCGGGCGAAACACCAGACTTGAGGTGCAACGTTTGGCCGGCAGCGAAGGCGACAGATGCATGTGCATCGAGCGACAGGCGGACGGAAGTGGTGCCGACAATACTTTGACGCAAAAACAGCTTTACCGGATCAAGAATGTCTGCCTGCCAAGAAAGTTCCGGCTTGAGATAGCGGTCGGTGAATTGGTCGGTGAGGTCGAGGACGTGTCCGTTGTCGTAGTCGGAAACATCGGTCGCAAAGCGGTCGAAAGTGCGGATCAAAAGGTCTGTTGACGGAGCCTGTGAGGAGATGGACGGCGCCACTCTCAAACCTTCTTCTGTCAAAAACCGGATAAGACTCGGGCGATTGAATTCTTGAATGTCGCGCTTGATGAGTTGCCTCGCAAGCGAGTCGAAACGAAAGTCGGACGCGGCATTGTCTCCCGAGGTCATCATGAGACCGACGGATCGCGCCTTGGTCGCGACTGTGTCCCGCATGGCCTCCATATTCGGCTGACCGTCCAGAACCGAAAAACCATCAAGAATCGCCAACAAGACGTCGTCGTCACATCCGAGAGCCTCGCACCAGGCTTTGCGGACCTTACCCATCTTGCTGGTCGGTCCTTTGCCGATGGCGAGTTTGTCGAGATTGATGACGCCATCCTCGGACGAGATCAATTCAGCGAGTGGATCACCGTCCGAGATCCGCGCCGTGGTAACAAAGCTAAATCTAGTGCTACTGTCTCCGGTTTGTTTCGCATCTCGAAGACGCTCGAGAAGCGAGACCCTGGTTGCATTGATGAAGTCCGGGTTGATGAGGTCGAGATAGCCAAATCTGTTCGCCCGTGTCGTTTGCCATTTCACCTGTTTGAAGTGTTTCGACATCGGTGTGGCATGCGCCTGACCTTGGGGCGCATCATAAAAGATGCCGACATCGTCGAAGGATTTTACTTCGCGCCATTCGTAGGCGACGCCCGCGATGTTCGAGCCCGGGTCGAGCATATCAAGGGCCGCGCACCAGAAGTGGCGGGCCTGGTAATCGTCTCCGTTCAGTCTGGGCGCGATAGGATTGGCCATGGCGATCTCATGACAGCGGGAACTTGGGACCGAAGAACGCGCGCCAAGTTTTGAGGGCATCACCATTGCGGCCGCTGCGGGCGAGATTGATCGCACTTGCGATATCCCGGTTCGCGGCATCCAATAGTGACTGAGCCCGCGTCAGAGCAGCGCCGTTCATGCGGTCGCTTACCGGTGAGCCAAGGCCGGCGGGATCGGGCCAATCTTCGTGAATCCGGTCGCGCAGCGTGGCAAAGAAGGACTGGATTTCCCGATCAAAGGAACCGCCCCATCCGCCCCATAGACATTGCATCGCCATCACTTCAATCAGGAACGAGGGTTTGATCGGTTTTTCGCCATGGCGTGCATTCTGGTTCCAATACTTCGTCATACGCACAAGGCCTTTCCACTCGTTTGAGTAGGCCTGATGGGCTTCTGTTGCTTTGTCCGCGTGGATTTCGGGGTTTGTCCCCATCCACTTACCCGTGTCGTTGTTTGGGATCACGTAGTTCTTGCCTTCGACAAAAGCGGGGACGGCATCAACGCTCACCACGCGATAGTCGGTGTTGTCGTCTGCATCGACCACAACGCCGAAATCGATCCCAACAGACCGACTTTGTTTGGTCACAGCCGATCGTCCGTACTTTTCAACGAGCGCGTCATCAAACGCCGTGAGGATCGCGTCTGGATGCTTGTCGCGGTAATGTTTCTCCTCGTCTCCAAGGACGAAGAAGATGTCGACGTCCTTTAAGGGTTTTGTCTTTGTCCATCTGGCATAACTGCCGGTCAGGAAACTGCGATCAATATCGAATTTGGTGTCGAGATATTCGCGAACCTCTATCTGGCGTTTCGACGCATTGTTTTGCTCTTTGTCATTTAGCTCGAGCCTGCTTTTGAATTTCTTGAAAGCGTCTTGGAGTGTGATCATGATGCGTGCCTCCAGTAGGAGGCTGACGCACCAAGCCCGTTGTGTTCGATGGTGGACCCAAGACTTTGGCGAACCATACCGTCGGTCGATCGGTAGCTGCAGGAAGACCAACCGCTGACGTTGGGCCGACCGGGTTTATTGTGTATCTTGAGAGCGTATTTCGCTGATGACGGCGATATACCGGCTTTACGGATCGCCCATTTGATCTGCTCGGTGTCCGTCCAAAACGTGGCGTCTCCGGAACCCCAATCGTATCGTACTTCTATATCCCACCGTTTGATGAGTTTGTCGGTGCGAGGATCATAGATTTCCAAAGTGATGGATTCGAGATGTCCTGATTCAAGCCATGTTGTGATTCCACGTTTATTGACTTCGGTATCGTTCACGAACTCCGTGGGATCGAGCCCGCTTTCCCTGATAATATCTTTAAGGCTCTTCAAGATATTGTCGGCAACATAGGTGACCGAATGGGTGCGCGAATATGTAATGACATTGGTCATGATCCAAGAAATCCTTCCACGTTCAATTCCAGCCCGGCATCTGACTTTGTGGAATTTTCTTCTGTTTGCTTTTTCTCGCTCATGTCCCGAGCGGTAATGCGGTCGCTCTTTTCTTTGAGTGCCGATTGCACCCAGGTCAGGTCTTCTTCTGTGCATGGAAGCGAGATCGACCAGTCACCGTTCAATGGATCAAACCCAAGGCTGTCCTCATTGGCGTCTGAGCCATCGATCGCATCATCGTCATAGATGCAATAGAACCGCGTTTGAGGTCCTTCGCAGGAGACCAATATGGGTGAGTTTTCGCAGGCCTTTTCTGCGATGATGCTGCTGGCAATGCCGGCAACACTTTCCAGTTCGGGTCTGGCTTCGGTGATTGATGCGGTGAGCAGGTCCACAATGACCGACCAGGTCGTCACCGTGTCACGTTGTGGCGAGCTGCGGATGGTTCTGCGGGCGACGGTTGCCATTATTTGCCCCCCTTTAAATTGCGGTTTGAGCGAGCTGCTTTTGCCGCGGACGTAAGGTGATCGAGCGTGATGGTTTCCGGTTTGAGCGCGGTCTGCGTGTCGGACGCCAGGGCGTTGGCGACGGTCTTTCGAATGGTCCGCCCATCAAGATCTACAAACGCAGCTGCCGTGTTGGCGAACTTCGGTTGTCGGATCAAGTCTCCGATCTTGGGATAGGTGGCGGCGAGACCGACGAGGCAATCTTCGAGAATTTTGCGGCAGGCCTCTGCATCGGGGAGCGGAATATTGGCCACCAGGTCACAGCGGGATATGAAGGCGCTATCAACCGCTTCCGGAAAATTGCTTGTTGCGACGAAAAGTAGATTTGGATGGCTTTCAGCCAGCAGATCCAGTTGCACCAGCACCGCATCCGTAGCCCGATGTATATCGACGGGGTTGGCATCCAGGCTGAGCTTTGAACGGTCAACAGCAAGCGTTTCGACCTCGTCAAGCAGAACGATGGTTGGTCCACTTGTCGCAAGTTCTGCCACCGTTTGCGCGAAAAGGTCGGCAACGGCACGTTGCGTCTTGCCCATGGCTGAGCTTGTGAGACCATGAGCCTCGACTTCGACCAGCCTAAACTTGCCGCCTGAGAAGGAATTCGACGTTCTGTGAGCAAGACCTTTTGCAAGGGACGTCTTTCCTGTGCCGGGCGGTCCGACAAGAAGAATGACACCGTGAAGCGGAAGGACGGCGCGGGAGACTTTGGGCCTCGCTGTGAAATTCAGAACCGCTTGGGATAAAAGTTGGGTTTTTAGATCATCGTTGACGATGATGGAATCCCACAGATCGCCCAGCTCATCGTTGGGAAGGTCTGTGATCTTTTGGATGCCTTTCGGCAAATCTCCGGCAAACTGCATATTCATTGCCATTCTCGCTTAGTCCATGGCCACCTTCCCCTTTCCTCCCATTGGCAAAGACAGCGGTTTACAATTTTGATCCAAGTCGCAATCCGACTCGGATATGTCGCTAGATGCCTATTTAATACATTGTTAAACGGTTTACAAGTACCTATATTTTTGGTACGGTTGTAAACCGACGGAAAGGATGGTTTTCTATGATAGGACGCAGGCTACGCATCGCTCGCGCCGCAGCTGGACTGTCTTTGCGCGACCTCTCGGCTCAAATCGACGGAATGGTATCTGCGCAAGCGATTGGAAAATATGAACGGAACGAAGATATGCCGCGCTCGGGCGTGCTCCTTGCGCTGGCCGAGGTCTTGAACGTGACGGAAGAGTACCTTCTGAGCGACGATGATCTCGTTTTGGAGGGCGTCGAGTTTCGCAAGAAACCGAACACGTCAGCGCGCGAAGAAGCGGCAATTGAAGCCAACTCGGTACACCTTCTGGAACGGTATCTCGCCATCGAAGACTTGCTGCATCTGAAAAGCGTTGACTGGGAGAAGCCACGAAGCGCGCCTCATCCAGTCCTCGATATTCGGGATGCTGAAGATGCGGCGCGCTCGGTTCGCGAAGATTGGGGCCTGGGCAACGATCCCATTCCTCAATTGGCGGAGCTGCTTGAGGAACGCGGAATCAAGGTCCTTTCGATCGCGCTTGAAAACATCGATGGGCTGGCCGCGAAGGTTCGGCGCAAGGATCATATGGCGGCCAGGGTGGTCGTCGTAAAAGGTGACGCCTGGGCAGAGCGTAAAAGGTTTACGCTTGCCCATGAACTTGGTCACATGGTGATCGACCCATCTCCTGACATGAGTGAAGACGACGTCGAAAAGGCCGCGCATAGATTTGCCGGAGCATTTTTGATGCCAGCAGACACGCTTAGAGCAGAGATGGGCTCAAACCGGTCATCGGTTTCACTTGGCGAACTTGTTGCTCTCAAAGAGCGATTTGGTGTGAGCATTCAGGCCATATCTTATAGGTGCAAAGACCTTGGGATCCTGAAGCAAAGTGCATTCGTGCGGCTCTTCAAGCTTTTCAACAAGCGAGGTTGGCGCAAGCCACCCTATGAGGAGCCCGGTGCGATCGAGCCAAAATGGGAGGAACCGAAGCGATTTGAGCGCCTGTGCTATCGTGCTCTTGCAGAGTAATTTGATCGGCGAACCTCGAGCGGCCGAATTGCTGGGCATCACGGTTCGCGAACTCGGTGTAAGGTTAGATAATCCGGCTAGGTAAATTTGTCAGTCCTCGTTTCAGACACTTCCGTAATTATTGATCTTGATCGAGGGAATCTGCTCGAGGACTTGTTCAGGCTGCCGTATCGATTTTGCGTTCCTGATTTGCTGTACAAGCGGGAGCTCGACGGTGAACTCGGCAACCGCTTGGTGGCGCTAGGGTTAGACGTCGTCGAGCTATCTGCAGCAGAACTCACAAGGGCAACGAGTCTGCGTCGTGAAATCAAGGTACTCTCGACGCCTGACACGTTTGCGTTCTCGCTTGCCGAAGCCAGACGATGGACGCTGCTAACCGGTGACGGTGCTTTGCGTGCGCTGGCTGACGAACAAGGCGTCGCCATGCACGGAGTTCTTTGGATCGTCGAAGAACTTCACAACGGTGGCATTGCCAAGGGCCGAGCGCTCCACGAAGCTCTAACGATAATACACGCACATCCACGATGTCGACTGCCGGCTTCCGATGTCAGGAGGATTTTGGCGGCGCTATTAGAATAGAACAGACCCCCCACGAGGAGATTGGTATGGCCAATTTACGCAAATTCACATTCTCATATGACAAAGGCAAAGATGACTGGGCGCTGACCGAGCAGGGAGCCAGCCGGGCGACAAAGCGGTTCAAGACAAAGACCGAAGCGACCAAAAGCGGAGTGCTCAGCGACGCACTGGGCAAAAAGGGTGGTTCGGTTCGCATTAAAAAGCAGGACGGCAAGATCCAGGAGGAACGGACGTTTCCTCGAAGCCGCGACCCGAAGAAGACGCCCGGATGAGTTGTTGTCATGGCTTCGAGCAACCAACCTCCTTCAATGAAGAAGGCGACCGGCGGCCTTGTTCGGCTGCCAGATAGGTTCGGCTCTACTTAGGCTGGCTCTTCATCATAGTAAGAGTTGTCAACGCTCCCGCCGGTGTCGAAGTCAGGCTCTTGATATGCGACGCGGGCCGCAACTCGATACATCGTCATTTCGCTGGTGAAGTTGATCTTGTTTCCATGGAATGCCCGGTCCCAATCCTGCTCGCCGTTCAATGAGCCCGAGAGCGTGGCGATGAGCGCGTCGTCGGTGAAATCGACCACGACTTCGTCGATGTAGAGCTCATCGAAATAGGCATTCGTCGATGCTATTTCTCCCGACAATGCATCTTCGATGGTCATTGGGTCTTCAACGACGCGAATGTTGACTTCGTCGGCGAGGTCTCTGTTATGCCAAACTTTTCCGGAGAAATAACCCTCGTCGACCAGGTGTGCTGTCAGTTAGCACTTAAAGCTGATAATGTGATTTTCCTGATTTCAATAACTTAGCTCTGCACTTAAATATGATAATTGGCACTTAAATTGATAATGGAGACTGGACTTTAGCACTTTATTCGATAATCGTGGCTCCGATTTTGTGGGGTTCTCACGATGACCGAACCACTTCCGGACGAGATAGACGACGCCCTGTGGGCAGAAGCCTGCCGTCGTGCGGCCGCGATACGTAGGTTCCTGCTGTCCAGTTCCGGTGAGTCAACCGTGGCCACTATTGCCGATCTTGCATCCGAACTGCAGGTCAGCCAAGCGACAACCTACCGCTTGCTGAGACGGTTTCGGGCGGACGGAACCGTGATGTCGCTCGTTGAGACCAAGCGTGGACGTCAGACGGGCCATCGAGCCTTGGATGCTCAACGCGAAGAGATCATCGTGAAGGCAATCCGCAAGTACTATCTGAAACCAACCCGACCAACGGTCTTGCAACTTGTGCGGGACATTGAAACGGATTGCACCGCGGCAGAATTGAAGCCGCCGCATCGTCGAACGATTGAGCGGCGTCTGGGAGACCTGGACCTTCGCCACCGGGCACAGAGCCGCGGTGAGGCAAAGATCGAGAAAGCAACGACGCCAGTTCCGGGGACATTGAGCACCACTCGACCCCTTGAGATTGTTCAGATCGATCACACGAAAGCCGACATCTTTGTCGTCGATGAGGAATCCCGAGAACCGATCGGACGACCCTGGCTGACCCTGGCCA
>NZ_KI928938.1:12609-31111 GCF_000521215.1 Labrenzia sp. DG1229
GACCCTGGCCATGGATGTCTTCAGTCGTATGGTGACGGGGTTCTACCTGACCATGGATGCGCCATCCCGGCTTTCGACGAGCCTCTGCCTGTTGCATTCGGTTTATGACAAGACTGCCTGGCTGAAAGCGCGTGAGATCGAAGAGCCCTGGCCCGTAGCCGGCCTTCCCGACCGGGTTCATGTGGACAACGGTGCGGATTTCCGGAGTCGCGCGTTCAAGCGTGGCTGCGAAAATGCAGGCGTTGCGATCGACTGGCGGCCGCCGGGGACACCGCGCTTCGGAGGACATATAGAGCGGCTGATCGGCACCCAAATGGGACGGCTGCACTTTCTGCCCGGTACGACTTTCAGCAACGCTCAGGACCTCGCGGAGAATGATTCAAAGAAACATGCGGCGCTGACCTTGCGCGAGTTGGAGCGTTATATCGCTCTCGACATTGCCGGGTCCTATCATCAATCCATCCACAGTTCGCTGAGCCGCCCTCCCCTTGCCGTCTGGCGGGACCATGAAGGTAAGATCCCTCTGCGGCTGCCGCAGGATCGACTGCAGTTCTGGGTCTCTTTCCTGCCGGAACAGGAGCGGACCTTGCGCCCGACCGGCATTCATCTGTTTGATCTGCGCTACTGGTCTTCCGCGCTCAGCGCCGATGTCGGCCGGACTGAGCGGCGGCTTCTCGTGAAGTATGATCCGCGTGATATGTCGCGCGTGTTCGTGCGGCGGCCCTCGGGCAACTTTGTTGAAGCCCGCTACGCGGACCTGACCCTGGCTGTAGCGCGACAATCTGGATGAGAAGTTTGCGACAATCTGGATGAGAATCTGGTGTCGCGATTTTGCGATCATGTCTTTGTAGTTTGTCTCTGGCAAGCGTCATTTTACATTTTGGTTGTCGCGGCGCGTCAATCTGGATTGGTTTTTGCGGCAGTTGCGTATTTCGGCGGTCTTCCTGGACCTTGTTTTTTGTCGATGGCCTGCCTTCGTCTGTAACTTTCAACGTTCATCTCGAAGATTGTTGCGTGATGAACGAGGCGGTCGACTGCGGCGAGCGTCATTGCCGGATCCGGGAATACCTTTTCCCATTCACCGAAAGGCTGGTTTGCCGTGATGAGCATGGATCTGCGCTCGTATCTTGCGCCGATCAGTTCGAACAGGACGCTTGTCTCGGCCTGATCCTTTGTGACGTAAGCGAGGTCGTCGAGGATCAGCAGATGGAAGCGGTCGAGGCGGTTAAGGGCGGCCTGCAGGGTCAGTTCGCGGCGAGCGATTTGAAGTTTTTGCACAAGATCGGTGGTGCGGGCGAAGAGGACCCTCCATCCGTTTTCGACGAGGGCCAGTCCGATGGCCGAGGCCAAGTGACTTTTTCCGCCACCTGGCGGGCCGAACAGCAGCAGGTTGTTTGCGTTTTCGAGCCATTCATTGCCTTCGGCCAGGGCCATGACATGTGCTTTGGAGACCATTGGCACAGCCTCGAATTCGAAGGTGTCGATGGTCTTTCCCGGCAACAGGCGGGCCTCAGCCAAGTGACGCTCGATGCGTCGGCGGTGGCGTTCGGCCAGTTCATGCTCGGCCAGCGTTGTCAGCAGGCGTGCGGCCGGCCATCCTTCCTTGTCGGCCCGCTGGCTGAATTGCGGCCACATGGTCTTGATGGCGGGAAGACGCAATTCATTGAGCAACAGGGTGCCTTTGCCGCGCTAACGGCAACGTTGTCGGTCTTGCGAAACTTCATGTAGAGCCTCATCTGGTGATCGGTTACGTGGCGGCCGGGCAAGAGGCGATTCTCCCAAAACGGAAAAACTGCACACATACCCGGTCGACCGCGACCACCGGACAACGCTCAAAAATGCGCCATGGCTTTGGTCTGCAACCCCAGTCGGGCTACGCCCTTCCTGCGTCGCAGGCCAAAGCCATTCTCATCCTGATTGACGCTACGTTCTCAGCTTGATTGTCGCGCCATACCCTGGCACCCATTTCTCTGCACGAGGCTTTGACGGCGCGTCGCACCCTGCGTGAGAAAGGGCGGCGTGAAGTCGACAGCCGCGCGGTCGTGAGGACTGCGCTCGAACAGCGGAAGTTGGTTGACGAAGCGGTAACCAGAACCGCAGCCGCGCGGCGCGGCAAGGCTCAGACGAGGCGAGCCAAAAACCTCCGGGACCCGGGCACACTCCGTGGTGTCGACTCCAGCAAACCGGTGCCTTTTGTTGAGGACAACGAATGAGCTGGAGCCAAAATGACGAACGATCACCCCCATCTGACCGCCGACGCGGCGGCCCTGCTGTCCGAACCCCAGGCAGGACGCATTCACGCCATCAGGTCCCGCCGCTGGGTCCTTTACCCTCGCGCGAAGCAAGCCCTCAATCGCCTCAAGGGGCTCCTTGATCATCCGAGAGGCCCCCGCATGCCGTCTGTCGCGATCTATGGCGACAGCGGGATGGGTAAGACCATGATCATGCAGCGCTTCCGCGATCAGCATCCGCCACGCCTTGATCGCCGGACCGGCATTTTGAAGACTCCAGTCCTGGCCATGGAAATGGTCAGCCGCCCAGGCGAACGGAGATTCTATGGTGAACTGCTTTCCCTCCTCGGCGCGCCCCAGGCACGACGGGCCGATATTGCTCAGATGGAACAGGCGACCATGCGGATCATGAAGGCAATCGGCGTCCAGGCGCTGGTCATCGACGAGGTTCACAACATCCTCGCCGGGACCTATCGAGAGCAACGTATCGTGCTTAACATGCTGCGCTTTCTCAGCAATCGGCTGCAAATCTCACTGGTCTGCTTCGGTGTGAACGACGCCCGGGAAGCCATCGGCGGTGACGTTCAACTTGCGCGCCGCTTCGAGCAGCTCACTCTGAACCGTTGGGCCGCCAACGAGGACTTTGAGACGCTGATCGCGTCGATCCTGCGCAATACTCCATTGCGGCGATCCTCTGTGCTGACGCCGAAGTCCCTGCGGCGCATTCTACAGATCACGGACGGCATTACAGCCAACATCTTCCAGATGCTAGGTAGCCTTGCGATCGAGGCCATCGAAAGCGGTACCGAATGCATCACCGACAGCGCCGTCGAGGCCTGGGTGCCTGCATTTGATACCGAGACGGTGTTCGCATGACGGACCCCCTGCCCGTCACCTTGCCACCTCAGCGCGGCGAAGTTCTTTCATCCTGTATCAGTCGCCACGCGAACTTTTACGGCGTCACACCGTTGACCATGCTGCGCCATGGATTGCCGAAGGCGATGTCGCTTAGGGCAATCGACCTTTCTCTGACGAAAGTCCAGGCGAACCAGATTGCCGAGATGCTCGGTGTCAGCTCGAAACTCGTACGCAGCCTGAGCTTCGCGGGCGCCCCGAAAGTCGCTCACCGGTTCATCGCCAAGAGTCCGATGCAGCGTTGCGTGCGTTGTACTCAAATCGATGTCAGCCCTCAGCCAATCCTTCGAAGCGAATTGCAAGGATGGCGGATCACTTGCCCGCACTGTCGGGAACCCTACCAGGACAAGACCACCAGCGATGGCGATTGGACGCTTGCACTATATCGCGCGGCAGCACGCCGCGGTGAGGCCTTGTTGGATAATCACGCAGAACGCCGAGTGGAAACATGGCTGCCACCGCTGGAGATTGCGCGACTCTTGCTCATGCGCCGCATCCCTTGGCCGCCCCCGCGTAACGGCGATCTCTGGCGCTATCGTCTTCTCGGCGCCATCGTTCCTAATTTTGATGACCTTCTGACAAAAGAGACCGCGTTCCCGTTCTCGCCAAAGCACCCCATTCTGCCGCTCCACATCCGTCCCGCGCTCCTGGCAGGCGTGGCGATCATCGACCGCGCAGGGCCACCGATGCTGAAGATGCTGCAAGGGCACATGATAGGAGACAACAAGAACCGATTTGCCATGGCGACCGACCATTTGGTCACTCCAGCGCTCGAGTGGGGACCGCCCCGGCAGCTCCAGCTGATATGAGAAACCGAGCCCACAGATTCTCATCTTAAAGTGCCAAATTCTTTCGAAACGACCGCATTCTCACTTTTAAGTGCTAAGTGACAGCTACGACGTCGCCTGATTGCATGAGATCCGTGGAGCGATCGCAATTGGTGAGTGTGACATCAAAGCGGAACCCATTGTCACGTTTGGGTTGGTCTTTAAGAACCCGACCAAACCAGCCTGAAAGGCTTTCATCATTGAGCGCTATCTTGAGAACCTGAGGGTCAGACTTTCGTTCAACTACTGCTAGGTTGTGTTGTGAGAGGACCTCTGTCTCGAGCGCCAAAACCTCTCTCGCATGTTCACACAGGACCTTGCCTGCATCGGATGTCCGCGTGGGTTTGCGTTCAACAAGCCGCACGCCGAGTGATTTCTCCAACAGTTTGATGCGCTGCGTGATAGCAAATGCGGTAACTCGCAGGGAGCGGGCGGCCCCTTCAAAGGTTCCCTCTTCCTCAAGCGCCAGCAGGGCTCTTATTTGTGAATAATCAAGCATCTGATTGGCGGCGATGGTGATCCATCCGCACCAGACCATCCGCAAACAAAGATCGCAGCGACACGGTTTGCTGCCTTTCGCTGGCGGTCGCGAGATATTGAAGAGTCAAGTCCAATTCGGATGTGTGTTTCATGTGCTATTCACCAAAAAAGGACCCAACGTGAACTGCTTTTCCAGCTCACCGTTGGGCCAGTTTGTTGCCAGGGAGGTCGGCAACCGGGAGAGTTCACAAAGCAGAAATCAAGCTGTCAGATCTTCTGACCGGTTTTCTTCCAATCCGCGGTGAACTGAGCCAATCCGCCGTCAGTCAGGGGATGGTTAACTAGCGTTTTGATAACGTTTGGCGGGATGGTTGCTACATCGGCACCGATCTTGGCGACAGCACTGACATGATTTGGGGTGCGAAGGGATGCCGCCAGGATTTGTGTATGAAGATGAGCATAGTTATCGTAGATCGTGCGAATATCCTCAATCAACTGTGCTCCATCATTGTTGATGTCATCGAGACGTCCAACAAATGGTGAGATATATGTCGCACCGGCTTTAGCCGCCAGCAGCGCCTGATTGGCAGAAAAGCACAATGTGACATTAGTCTTGTGACCTTCAGAAGTCAGTGCTTTACAGGCCTTCAATCCGTCGAGAGTCAGGGGCAGCTTTATGCAGATGTTTTTGGCGACCTTGGCAAGTACGGCTGCCTCGCGCATCATGTTTTCAAAATCCAGCGATGTAACTTCCGCAGAAACCGGTCCGGAGACGATTGAGCAAATTTCCTTCGTGACCTCGAGTATGTCTCGACCTGACTTTAGGATCAGTGATGGATTGGTTGTGACGCCGTCAATAAGGCCGATATCATTCAACTCGGCGATGGCATCAATTTCGGCCGTATCAGCAAAAAATTTCATTGTGTTTCCTATTCTTAGTTTAAAAGATCCACCCATCAAAGTTGGTGTGGTTTCTTCATTTCCTTATTGTCAGCTGGCGCCAGCACCCGACTGCTCGCTGGTCGACTCGACGGCAGAGATTTCTGACATTTCGAGGAGCACTCGGCTGCGCTCTACGATGTTGTTGGTTGTCAGACCTGAACGCGCATAGAGTTCTTCGGCACTTGCTGAAGCACCAAATTCTCTTACGGCAATCACATGCTCTTCTTTCGCCACATATCGAGTCCATCCAAAGGGGCTGGCAGCCTCGATGGCAAGGCGCGGCGCGGATCCCAATATGCGTTCACGATAGGATTCCGGCTGCGCATCAAACAGAGACCAACAAGGCAAGGAGACAACAGCAACGCGAACGCCCTGTTTCTCCAGCTCAACAGCCGCGTCGACGGCAAGCGAGACTTCGGTACCGGTTGCAATGAGCGTCAGATTACGTTTACCGTTGGACTCTACAAGCACGTACCCGCCTTTGGCTGTCATGTTCTCCGTGGTAGCAGTGAGACGCACTTGGCGGACAGACTGACGCGAGAGGGCAAATAGAGACGGTGCGGGCGGCTGTGTCAGGGCCACCTCGAATGCTTCCATCGTTTCGATTACATCGGCGGGTCGAAACACATGTAAGCCGGGCATTGCCCGCAGACTGGCAAGATGCTCGACCGGCTGGTGCGTCGGGCCATCTTCACCAAGACCAATTGAATCATGGGTCATTACATAAAGGACACGGGTTCCCATCAGCGCCGCCAATCGAATCGCATTGCGCATATAGTCGGAGAACACGAGGAAAGTGCCACCATAGGGGAGGAAACCACCGTGCAACGCCAGACCATTCATCGCTGCGCCCATGGCAAACTCGCGCACACCATAATTTATGTAGCGGCCTGATTTATCCGACGTAAACGCGAAGTTTGTTGCCTTTGTTTTGGTCAAGTTGGAACCTGTCAGATCGGCAGAGCCGCCGATCATCTCGGGCATGGCTTGAGTAAGAACCTCCAGCGCCATTTGGCTGGCTTTGCGTGTTGCCACTTTTGGAGCTTCGGCAACCCACTGGGTCTTTTTCGCCGTAACAGTGGTCTTCAGATCTACCGGCAAGGTGCTTTCCATGCGGCGGTAATATTCTTTCTTGGTATCGCCTCCCAGATCGCTCACCCGTTGTTGCCAGGCTTCGCGCGCGACGGACCCTCGCAGTCCGAATTTGCGCCAAATATTCAAATGTCTCTCATCTATTCCGAATGCGTCTTCTGGAAGTCCCAGAGCAGCTTTTGCGGCGGCGGCCTCTTCAAGGCCCAATCGGGAGCCATGGATTCCAGAGCTGTCAGACTTGGTTGGTGCGCCATAACCAATGATTGTCTTGAACAAAACGATTGATGGCCGTGTTGTTTCAGCTCTTGCTTCGCCCAGAGCGCGATCGATATCTGCGTGGTCATGACCATTGGCTTTGATGACATGCCAACCTAGCGCCAAAAATTTAGCCGCTGTGTCTTCGGTGAACGCAAGATCCGTGCTACCGTCAATCGTAATCGAGTTCATATCGTAGAGCAGATTCAGTCTGCCAAGGCTCAAATGACCGGCGAGTGAACAGGCTTCTTGCCCCACGCCTTCCATTAAACAGCCATCGCCGGCGAAAACCCAAGTACGGTGATCGCATATCTCCGCACCAAATTCGTCACGTAATCGCTGCTCGGCGAGAGCAAAACCGATCGCCATTCCGAGCCCCTGGCCAAGCGGACCTGTGGTAGTCTCAACTCCTGGTGTATGGCTGACTTCCGGATGACCTGGCGTCAGGGAACCGCCTTTGCGGAACGATTTGAGATCTTCTAGACCTAGACCCGGCACACCCGTGAGAAAGAGCAGGGAATATAAGAGAATAGAAGCATGCCCATTTGAAAGTATGACTCTGTCACGGTCGTGCCACTTGGGGTCCTGGGCATCAAACTTCAGATAATTTGCATAAAGAACAGTTGCGATATCAGACATTCCCATGGCAGCGCCGGGATGCCCATGCCCGGCCGTCTCCACGGCGTCGATAGCTAGTCCTCTAACGACATTGGATAGCGTTGATAAATCAGTATGAGCATCTAACTTCACAGAGTCTTCCGTTCGATTTCTGAATTCCAGGTTTTTCACAGCGTTAGTGCTGCACGTACTTCATTTCATCATGAAATAATAATTTATTTGGTGGGTCGATGTCGGTATCCGTTTGAGCAGGGCGCGACATCGACCCAACTACAGACAATGAAAAACTGTTTCATAGTCTGCATGCAACTTGAATGCGCTTAGAATTTAAACTCATCCAAATTTTCGGGCGTTACAATCTTGGCCTCACCAAGAACCACCTCCCCAGCATTCCCCACTGTATAGGTGCCAAGGCGCCCCGCATCGAAGGTTTCACCAGCTTCACCTGTGACTTTGCATTGCGCAACTGCCTGAGCTGCGTAATAGGCAAGATATCCAAGATCAGTGACGTTCCACCAGATGTCTTGGGCTGAACCATCCGCAATATATTTGCGGATCAAAGAAGCTGGTGCCAGGCCGGTTAATTTGATTTTGCCGGTAAGCCCTGCTTCCTCCAAGGCGCGCGCCGCGGCTGGTAAACCAATGCCAGCTGGCACAATAATGCCTTTGAGATCAGGATAGGCCTGAGCCAAAGCAAGAGTTTGCTGTTGATTGATTTGCTCACTCTCTTCACCATAGGCAACCTGAACAAGATTCAACCCCTTATAGTCAGGATTGGATGCCATTTCATTTTTCATCTGATCGATCCAGGCATTCTGGTTCGTCGCCGTAGGCGTCGATGATAGGATCGCGAAATCTCCTTCACCAATCATCTCATTCATGGATTGTAGCATCATGGCTGCAAGGCTGGTTCCAAGTGCTTGATTGATAAACAGGCTGCGGGCATCGGCAGCAACATCAGAGTCATAGGAAATCACCTGTACGCCATTCGCTTTTGCTCGCTTTAAAGCAGGCGCAACCGCGTTGGCGTCATTTGCAGAAATGGCAATTACCTGCACACCTTGAGTTACCAGATTGTTGATGAATTCAATTTGCGCTTCGGCCGTTGCCTGACTGGGCGCAGACTGAATGACTTTACCGCCAATTTCGGCTTGGGCTTCCTGGGCGCCTTCACCAGCAACTTGGAAGTAAGGATCTGTATCCAACTTTGGCAGGAATCCAACCGTAACTGGACCATCGTGACATGTCTGCGCAATGGCGCCAGTTGCGGTCATCGCAACCACAGAACACACCGATGCTATTAGTAATTTCTTCAACATTGTTTTCTCCTCCGTGTTAAAAGTCAGTTGTCTATTCAGTGGCTCTACTTGCCACTGAAGGACCTCGGGTCACCCGCCGTTTTACAAATTCGGTAATCGGGGATGTAAAATTTCCTGCAAGAAGAGCGATGATCAGCAACAGTCCAACGACCGTGCTTTGAGCGTCGCCGCCGACACCATTGATGCCGAGCAGGTTACGAATGAGGGCAATTAATACGAGCGCTCCAAAAACACCCATGACGCCGCCCCGGCCGCCAAAGACACTGACGCCGCCGAGCATTGCAATCGTGATGACGTCAAGTTCCATGCCGAGCGCGTTGTTGGCACGCGCATTGGCAAGCCGTGCTGTATAAACGATACCGGCGACAGAACACATCATGCCGGAAAATACGAAGAGACCAAAGCGTATAGGTTCGACGGAAATTCCCGAGTAAAGCGCAACCACCGGATTTCCGCCTATGGCGAATATTCTACGACCAAGTGTTGTTCGATGTAGAACGACGGCGAATATCGGAAAGATGATCAGAAACGGGACGATCGTCCAAGGCAGCGGCAAGCCCGGCACATTAGAAAAGCCGAAATCGAGCAAATTGTCCGGCAATATGTTGACTGAGCCGGTACCCAATAACATGTAACCAATGCCGCGAAACAGAGCCATTGTTCCGAGCGTGACAACCAGCGACGGCAGGGCTACGACAGCAGTCATTACTCCGTTAAATGCGCCCAAAACGGCGCCAGATAATAATGTGAGACAGATGGCAGGTGCAAGGGGAACGCCGGCCTGCAAAAACAAGCCCATGATGACACTGGTTAGTGCCAGGGTACTGGCAACCGACAGGTCAATGTCACGGGTAATCAGTAAAAGCATCATCGGCAGAACGATCAATGCGCGTTCTGATATGCCGGCGATCATTTGCGAGATATTGAACGAGCTGCCAAAATTGCCAAAGAAAAGAAAGCCAATCAGTGCGGTTATGGCGGCGACGAGACAGATGAAAGCATCCCATCCGGTGAGCCATGTTGGAATATTTTTCATGATTCAGCCCTCATTGAAGCCAGACGTTCGTTTCGTTTGCTGATGCGAGCGTCAATTGTGATAGCAACAAGAATGACGAGACCATAGATCCCTTGCAGCCAAAGCGGATCGACGCGTACAAGTGTCAGTCCGTTGCGAATGATCAAAAGGGCTAGCGCACCAAGGACAATTCCAAGTACAGTGCCTGATCCACCACGAATGGCGACACCGCCAACGACGACGGCCGCGATGACCGTCAGCTCATAACCGAAAGCCACCCTGGCATCCACGGTCGCATAGCGCGACGCCCATAAAGCACCCATCAGCCCGGCAAGAACTCCTGCCATAACGAAGGCGGCAAAGACGCGGTTTGCGGCAGGCACGCCAATTAAATCAGCGCCTTCTGGATTTGATCCGACAGCATAGATCTCACGTCCCATTTTGGTTCGGGACAACATAAAGGCGGCAAAGCCGAGCAAAATCGCCGAGATAATTACGATCAGAGGAATACCGGCGATATCCATACCAGCAAGTTCAAGCCAATGCGTCGGAACCTCATCGGCGCTAATCTGATCACCATCGGCTACCATGGAATGGCTGCCACGAAACACTGACATCGTGCCAAGTGTCGCTACAATGGATGGCACACGCCCATATGCGATGATGACGCCATTGATCGTGCCTGCGATCAGACCGACAAACATGGAAAAAAACACGGCAGCAAGGACCGGTAAGTCGGGATTGTTGTGCATAAGACTTGCCGCAGCATACGCCGCCAGGCCAATAACTGACGCGACTGACAAGTCGATATTGCGGGTCAAAATAACCATCATTTGTGCCAGCGCGACTATGCCGAGCAGGGCTGCATCCATCGTCAGAGATGTAAGGTTTGTGGCGCTCAGCATGCGCGGGTTAATGAGAGTCACTGGAATTATGATGGCCAGAATTGCAACGAGCAGCCCGATCTCTCTTCGAGCCAACACCTGCTTTAAGAAGGAAGGCGGCGGATCGGGTACTTCGGTCTCAGTCAGGCTCTGTGAAATGGGAACCACATTAGGATCCGCGGACACGTCCCCCAACGGTTCATCGGAGTGGGTGGCGGCTTCGAGAATGATTTCCTGACTGGCGTTCTTTCGATCGAATTCTCCTGCCTGCTTCCCTTCGCGCAAAACGACGATGCGGTCGCACATTCCCAGAAGCTCAGGCATTTCCGATGAAATCAGCACAATTGCCAATCCGGATTCCGCCAAATCTGAAATCATCGCATGAACTTCGGCTTTGCTCTGAACGTCAATACCCTGCGTGGGCTCGTCCAAAATAAGAATCCGCGGGCGCGTAGCCAGCCATTTTGAGAGGACGACCTTTTGCTGATTGCCACCTGACAGGTCACTGATTTTCTGCTCGTAGTGAGCGAAGCGGAGTTTAAGCCGTTGCAGATGTTCTGTAACGGCGTTGATTTCCTTGTTTCTATCCAACAGTCCAAATCGTGTGCACTGCTCCAGAACGGTCAAGGAAGCGTTGACGCGAATGGGAAAGTCCATGATCAGACTTTGTGACAACCTGTCCTCGGAGATGTAGGCAATGCCATGGCGCATGGCGTGGCCGGGAGATTTGAAACGAACAGGTTTGCCATCGATTCGGATTTGCCCACCACTGTTTTTGGTAACACCGAAAATGGTTCTTGCCACTTCGGTACGTCCGCTGCCCACCAAGCCACCAATGCCGACAATTTCGCCTGCCCGGACGGAAAACGAAATATCCTGATATTGATTGGCAGCTGTAAGCGCGTCCACCTCAAGAACAACGTCACCTGCCTGATGGGTTCGCTCTGGGTAAATCGCGGAAAGTTTGCGGCCCGCCATCAGGGCAATGGCATCCTCGCGAGATAAATCTTCGGCAAGTTCCACGGCCAGAAGTTCGCCATCCCGCAAGACAGCGACACGGTCTGACACTCGAAAAATCTCATCCATCCGGTGGCCGACGAAAATGATACCGACACCGCGTGCTTTCAGACGCTCGACCACAAGAAAAAGCTTTTCCACCTCGCGTTGCGAGAGCGCAGCTGTCGGTTCGTCCATGATCAGCACATCTGAATCGGCCGAAAGGGCCCGCGCAATTTCCACCAACTGCTGTTCAGACACACTGAGAGACTTCAGCGGTCGGTCTGGTGAAATATCAAGACCCACCGTCTCCAACAACTCTGTCGCAGACCTTTGCATGAATTGATAATCGATCGCACCAAATGCGTTTGTCCGGAACTGACCAAAAAAGATGTTTTCGGCAACCGACAAATCAGGAAATAGACCGGGGTGCTGATGCATCACGGCAATGCCGGCATTCTGCGCATCCAGTGGGGATGTCCAGTGAACTGGCTGCCCTTTGACCAGTATTGCCCCCTCATTGGCCACGTAAACGCCTGCCAACAGCTTAACGCACGTACTCTTTCCCGCGCCATTTTCACCCAGCAGGGCCAATACTTCGCCGGGGAGAACATCGAATGAGACGTTCTTGATGGCGACAGTTCCGCCAAACGTCTTTGTAGCGTTTTCCAGACTTAAAAGAGACTGATGGCTTGATTTTTGAATTTGATTTGTTGCTACAGTCGCGTCCACTTTACCCATTACCACCCGTGTTTATGAAGCTGAGTTGCGATTAAATAGACAATCGCTTCAACTCCATTTCCTCCCGAGAGCGCTCTGAGCGCACCCCTATTGTCCCTAGGAAATTGCACGCACTGAGGACAAAGTCAATACTTACTTCAATATGAAGTAACATTAATTACGATCGAAGTATCTAGTTTGTTTCTTACCCATGCGGATAGATCACACCCTTACGAATGATCATATTGCCGTAAAAGCGCGGCTCGGTTGTCGCAACCACGGCATAGGCTGATTTCACGCGATCATAAAATGCATCACCCTTGAGTGGGATCAATTTCCGATCCGGCGCAAATTTCTCGCAAAGAGCAAGCATCTCCTTGTGGACAGGCTCCAGGCCCTCTGGGTCTTTTGTGTTAGCCGGACGGAAGAGGGCTTCATCAACGAAGTCATCGACGGGCAATACACTCAGGATAGCATCGATAATTGCGATGAGCGGAACACCGTCCATACGAAGTACGCGCTGTCCGTGTTCTTGGGCTGGATAGTTCCCGTCAACAATGGCAATTTCACTGCCGTGGCCCATTGCTCTGAGGGTCGCAAGTAAGTCCGGCCCAAGAATTGGGTCGATATTTTTTAGCATTGTTTCAACTCCTTAAAAAGTACATTTTGATCTAGATGAAATTTGTCAAAGAGAGGCAGGCCAGCCCCTCCCGTTGCCTTGGCACTGCGACCGAAACTTCCCTCTAAGATTTCAGGCTGCTTGATACCCTGCGGATCGAAGCGTCCTAGCTGCTGTTGGATTTCACGTACCAGAGATGACCTAACTGATATTGGAACATTGCCGTCTATGATTGCCGCTTCGAAATCGATGACAGAGCTGGCGGCAACGATCGCCAGGGCAATGTGATAGGCTGTTGGTTCAAGCCAATTGCCGAGCACATCGTCAAACTCAGGCCAGTCAGAGGGCGACAACCAGATCGGTGAGGGATCGATACCGTTCTTGATGAGCATGATTTCGAGGCGATAGATGGAGGCATGTTCGGTCAACTGGGACAGGGAACCAAAGCTGTCGACGATTGGCATGGATCCCAATGCACCCGCATTGCCGCTGCGCCCTGAATAGACCGATTGATTCAGGACAACCCCGCCGCCTATAAAGGTTCCAACAAAGAAGTAGATGAAATCGTTCAGCTCGGCACCTCGACCGAACACCAGTTCTGCACCGCAAGCCGCGGTCGCATCGTTCTGCAGGAAAACGGGAAGATCAACTCTAGCTGCAAGTTCCTTGCTAAAATCAATATCCTTCCAGACATCCATCTCTGCGTTTGGCGCATTAATCCTTGCGGCCCAATTCCACAGCTCAAAGGGCATGGATACACCCAAGCCGACGACGCGGTTTTTTGAGTTGGGTTCAACGATGCCAAAAGGTCTGAGATGCCGGAATCGGCAAATGAAAGAACGTTCTCGGGCAGGGGGTAGTGATAAGTAAGGCGAAGCGACCTCCTTTCCTGTCCGAGAAAATCTATCAAAACCAAATCTGCGCCGCGACGTCCGATCTTTAACCCGGCTGAGAATGCGCCATCAGGATTTAAGCTCATAGGAATCGAAGGTTGTCCTACTTTACCCCTTTGAGGCTCGCAGCGGATGAGCAATCCGTCCTTTTCCAACGACCGCATGATGACTGAAACTGTTTGTGGGGACAGACCCGTCCGTCGCGCAATTTCTGATTTTGGTAGACTCTTGCGTCGCCGCACCAGGGATAGTACCAGGCGCTCGTTATGGGCACGCACGCGGGTCTGGTTTGCTCCCCCGCTAGGATCAATGATCTTGTCTTCTCTCGATCGTGCCGCAGACAAAAATCTCTCCAATCGTTCACTCGCTTACAATCATCGTTGAGGTTTTATTATTAATTCAAAAAGAAGTAATTATCTAGCGGTTAATCTGTGGATGCGTGAGATATCGCTGCACATTTTGCTCAGAAGGTCTCATTTCAAGGCTAAAGGACCCAGAATTGATTGGTCTGAAACGAAGCGTTGAGGTCGTCAAGACGCTTGCCATGCAGCTCGTTGACCATCGAGCTGGTATCACCGCCTGAACGCGCTTGATATTCAAAAGACTGGGCAAATGGCTGCGTACCGTGGCGCCAATCCTCGGACTTTGAAAGACCAGTCAACAGAATCAATTGCTAATCACGCGCTGCCGCCGTATATAATTACTTTGGAAGTGATAATGGTGTTCAACCAAGATCGCCTTCAGCATAGTGTATCAGGGACCAAACGGCCCCGACTGATGAAAATGAGAGAAAATTGTGTGCGGGTAAAATGGGTTAGTGATTTGCGCGAAACGTAAAAGCGACTTGCAATGGTTTTTGATGCGGAGGGAAATCCGATTAGAGCTGACCGCCTCGGGAGGGAATAAATAAGAATGGCGACAGACAATGCGGCAACTGAAACGATTACCACTGCCAAAAAAAACAAAGGCACCAATCAGATAGCAGTGCGTAACTACAACGAAAAACTCATCCTGCAACTCATACGAAAACATGTTTCCCTGACCAAAGCAGACGCGACTCGGGAAACAGGCCTTTCCCCAAATGCCGTATCTGTTATTTTTCGATCCCTTGAGGATGGGAATTTATTGATCAAGGAGGATGCCATCCGAGGACGCCGGGGACAGCCTTCGATTCCTATGAGCTTGAATCCTGACGCGGCCTATTTTTTGGGATTAAAAATAGGGCGGCGCAGCTTGGAGCTGATTGTCGTCGATTTTGTCGGCAACACGCTCAATCACATCCAGGAGAATCATGAATTTCCCCTCCCGGATGCCTCGGTGGCATTTGTCGCCAGCGCGATGTCTGACCTGTTGGCAAAATGCAAAATATCAAAAACGGATATCGTCGGCTTGGGTGTCGCCATGCCCTTTGAACTGTGGCACTGGACCGAAGAATTCGGAGCGCCACGCGAGAAAATGGAAGTCTGGAAGACCGCTGACTTGAAGGCGGAACTGTCGAAGGTGGTGGATTGCCCCATTCTTATTGAGAATGATGGCACGGCGGCATGTAACGCCGAACTGGTCTTTGGCACTGAACATGACAAACAGGATTTCATCTACTTCTTTGTTGGAACAATTATTGGCGGCGGTATCGTTCTTAACGAAAGTGTCTTCAGGGGCCGCGAGGGAACAGCGGGAGGCTTCGGTCCAATGCCAATTCCCGGCAAGAATCATCAATCCGAACGCCTCGTCGATCAAGCCTCTCTTTTTGTGCTGGAGAGAATGATCGCGGAGCAGGGCGGGGATCCCCGAAGTATTTATGGCGATGCCACCGGTTGGACTGAGTATGGCGAGATTGTAAACGAGTGGGTGAAAATGACGGCTCGGGGGCTGGCCTATGCAACGGTTTCATCGCTTTCTATCATTGACTTTGAGGCGGTCATAATAGATGGAAATTTCCCTGAGTTCATTCGCGATCAAATCGTCAGGGAGACGTCCGAACAGATCGACGAACTTGATCTCCAGGGCATTCGCAAACCCGAATTCATACCTGGAAGCTGCGGGAATCTGGCCCGGGCACAAGGTGCCGCAAGTCTTACGCTTTCGGAAACATATGCGATCAACCAAAATACGTTGTTGCGTTCTTGAATCTGAAGAACATTGAGAACGCCCGATGCACAAAAGAGAGCAGGGTAGAAGCCGCCAAGGATTAAGGCGTTCGTAAGGGGAGGAGATCCTTGGTTTCGGCGGAGCTGACCGCAGATCCATGTGCAAGATTGCAGCAACTCAATGGAAGCGATTTGGACCCGATCCCTTGGCGCCTTCCATTTCAGCAAGCTACGCCTCATGTGTCAATTTGCTGCGCTCGATGAGCCGGTCTGTAATTGATTGTATCGTGGTTCGGTAGACGGTCATTTGGCAGAGAGCCTTGTATGTTTATTGTTCGTTCGCAACCTGGGTTTGCTCTTCCAATCGTAGAGCGAAGTAATCGGTCATCGATCAAAGCAAACCATCGATTGGTTGCCAGGATCGATTATCCCGCGTGATCAGTTCAAAGCTTGATGGCGGCCCGGATGAGCCGGCGGGATAAGATTCCGGCTTTTGCGATGATGCGGTCCAGGCAGTCAGTACAGGATCAATCCATCGCCACGCTTGTTCGACTTCATCGCCGCGCATGAACAGTGTCTGATCTCCTCTTACTACATCCATAATCAAGCGCTCGTAGGCATCCGCATGACGGACATCAAAAGCTGCTGCAAAGCTCATATCCAAAGGAACTTCGGTGAACCGCATGCCACCGGGACCGGGTTCCTTGATGAGAACGAACTGTTTGACGCCCTCTTCCGGTTGAAGGCGTAGAACGAGTTTGTTGCCCGGAGTGTCTTCTGGGTGGCGCCCAAAGATGTCGTGACTGAGAGGTTTGAACTGAATGACGATTTCAGACATTCGCGTCGCAAGTCGCTTGCCGGTTCTGAGGTAAAATGGGATGCCAGCCCAACGGAAATTCGAAACTTCTGCCTTCATAGCGACAAAGGTTTCCGTATCGCTCGATTCCGCATCAATTTCGTGCGAATAGGCTGGCAAAACCCGACTGCCCAGGGCGCCGGCGCTGTATTGGCCACGGACCGTTGCCCGCGCAACATCTTTTCCAACGAGTGGCTTAAGCGCTTTCAGAACCTTTAGTTTTTCATCGCGGACCGCATCAGCGTCAAATCGAGCAGGCGGCTCCATTGCGACGAGGCAAAGCAATTGTAGGAGATGGTTTTGTACCATGTCGCGCATGGCGCCGGACGTATCGTAGTAGTTGCCGCGTGCTCCAACACCGAGTGCCTCTGCGACCGTGATCTGAACGTGATCGATCGCAGAATTGCCCCAGTTGCGTTCAAACAAGATATTCGAAAATCGCAATGTGAGCAGGTTCTGGACTGTCTCTTTTCCGAGATAGTGATCGATTCGGAAGATCTGTGCCTCAGAAAACACGTTCCCAATCGTCTTGTTGAGTTCTTGCGCGCTCTCAAGGTCGCTGCCAAGTGGCTTTTCTACAACGATTCTAGAGCACTTTGAAACTAGACCGTTTGACTCGATCTTCTCAACAATCGGCGCAAAAATCACAGGTGCCACCGCCAGGTACAGGACCCGAACCCGGTCGTTGGCGGCTGGATCGGCCTTGACCAGATTTGCGAGTTCATCCCAGCCCTCAGAAGAAAAAGCATCAGTTAGTTGATATTGCAACAATGACAAGAACGTCTTGAGAGTGCCGGAATCGATTTCGGTGGTTGGGAGCGCCTCCTCGATCGCAGATTTCGCAAACTCCTGGAACTGCGAGGTCGTCATATCTGATCGAGAGGTTCCGATTATGCGACCTCCGCACTCAATCATTGCGTCCAATTGACCGGCATGTAGGCGATGATAAAGGGCGGGAATCAGTTTTCGTCGACACAAATCGCCGGTCGCGCCAAAGATGAGGCAGTCAAAGTCCCTCACCGGAATTGTGCGATTGGTCATGTCGAGATTTCGCTCCCCAGTTTGACGGCTCGGCGCGCACGCCTTTTTATCTCACGTACGACTGCTGGGTCCGCATCGGTGCGCAGGGTAATTTCCATGCTCGTCAATCCAGCAAGCACAAGAGATCGAGCCAGTGGAGTTGCCTGTTCTACGCTTTCGATATTTAAGACTGCTACGATCGGACATGACAAAAGGCCTTGGAATTCTTCTGACCAATTTTCCCTTGCACTCATGATTGCACAACCTTTTCTCGGGTCGCTTTAAATGAAGCAACGAGTGCCGTCGTGCTCTGGTCGCGGTCAACCGCCATCAAGTCAGCCTCGCCGGAGACAAGTGGCAGCAGGGATCCAGCCAATTCCTTGCCGAGTTCCACACCCCATTGGTCGAATGAATTGACCTCCCAGACTACGCCTTGGACAAAGACCTTGTGTTCATAAAGCGCAATGAGGCGGCCAAGCATCCGCGGTGTCAGTTTGTCGTATAGAAATGTTGAAGAGGGTCGGTTGCCGGGAAAGACTTTGTGTGGAGCGAGATTCATGATTTCACCATCAGATAAACCCGTTTCTTCAAGTTCTGAGGTCACCTGTTCAATCGACTTTCCAACCATCAAAGCCTCGGACTGCGCAAAGCAGTTTGCTACCAGTTTATGATGATGGTCTCTCATATGATTTTCGTGTGCGAACCGAGCGACAAAAAAGTCGCAGGGTATAAC
>NZ_KI928938.1:31740-44054 GCF_000521215.1 Labrenzia sp. DG1229
GATGAAGTAAGGGGCGTTACCCGTAAGACGGTGAATATGACGTCGAAAATGCGCGGATCGTATGCGGCCAGTAACCGAAGCGCGATGTAGCCACCTATCGCGCTCACTCCAAAATAAATGAGTGACAGGGTCGCGATAAAGCCGCCCACGACTGCCATCATCAAAATGATGACATAGGTCATGGGCAGCCCCATCAATGAGACCGGTCGCGTCAGACCTTTAAAGAGAGGAGTGGCCACGATCCATATCTCCTGACTAAAATCCCGCTAGGATGGTGGCTGCGCCAAACAAGATCACCAGACCAACAACCACTGAACCTGCAAAAATCCAGTTCATCCGTCCTGTCAGAAAAAGAATGCCGACAGCGGCTAGGGCAACGAGACCGAGCGCCCGCCCGAGTGTCCCGGTTAACGCTGTGCCGATGGACGTCAGCATATTGGTAATGGGCGATAGATCCTGCGCGGCGGCAGGCGAAATGATGAGGAAGGTGGCGATAAGAGCTAGTGATCCAGCTCTAAGCCATGGGGCTAGAATTCCCATACTGATACGTCTCCTTTGAGGGGTTGATCTTTGTTGACGGGTACGGACGCGGGCATGGATTGCGCCGCCGAAGGGGCGTCCAATTGGAGGCCTACGTTTGCGGCAATCCAGCTGATGTACGCCTTAGTTTCTGCGAAGGGCGGCACACCGCTGTACTGACGCACGCGTTCGGGGCCAGCGTTATAGGCAGCAAGAGAAAGTTCTAGCGAGCCAAACTCCGCCAATAGGTTAGTGAAGTATTTTGCCGATCCAATGAGGTTAGATTTCGCATCAAATGGATCGACCACGCCCATATCAGCAGCTGTTCCAGGCATTAATTGACCCAGGCCCTGTGCCCCTTTGGGTGAAACGGCGACAGGGTTGAAAGCGCTTTCCCGTTCAATGAGTGCCACGAAGACATCGACGAATGTAAAGGCATCAAGCCCGGCCTTGCGAACGCCGACCGATCCAGAGTAGTCAATGGCGATCTCTCTGGTCAGGTTCTTGATACTTTGGATCGCAGGACTGGTGGAGCTGGGCGGAACTGTCGGAGGCGGCACCGCCCTCGGCGCCTGAGTGATGCTGGTATTTCCGTCTTTATCATACTCAAGCACCGTCGCACCGGCAGGCAAGGCAGAAATGCCAAGAAAACTGACAATCAGTGAAGAAAGTCCAGTAGCAGTCACGACACCCGTGCGCACAACGTTAAACATCAACATTCCTTTCACCTCGACTTTCGCAAGCGGAGGCTGCCGCCAGACCAATCGCCCGGCTCTATCCTTTCATCAGTTCTGTTGTGCGTTCGTCCTGTTGGAAAATTCCACTACGACTCTGGAGCTCGGATCCGCCACGCCATCAAACTGTTAAGCATGAGTTAACTGGGCGTGATTTGCAATGTTAAGTCAATAATATCAATAGGTTAACACCGGTAAGGAGATTATCGGTTTCTCTAAACGGCAACGTCACCGGTTGAAAAAACCTTATAGGATCAATGGTGTAGATTGCGGCCAAGGAACACCTAAAAATATGATGTTGCTCAACCATCAAGAAAAAATCTTTGCACAATCCTTCTCCAATTGAGCGATTTTCTTGGTTCCACCGATCTAGACTTCACAATTATTCAGCAAGTCTTGACAGAAATGATGTAACCATAGGGGCTTAAGTTGGGATAGGGCATGGAAATTTTTCATAAAAACCGGTAGGACATAAGCGCGGTTGATGAAAGCGCAACCGTGGGGCTTAGTAACCTCAAACCTCTGCATCCGGCTTTGCCGGGTGGCAATGACGCATGTCCAAGGCTTCGGCCCAAAGGTCATTGCGCATGACCTGCAGAGGCATGTTACTAACACCCGGCTTGCCCCGGTTGCCCCCAATGTTTCAAACTGCTGTGGGAGGTAGCATATGTCACAGAAAAATGAAGAGGGACAAACCCTAACAGAAGAAGGTCGGCTTGTTGTTCAAATTACTAAAGTTTTGTTTGCCAATGATGCAGATGAAACGTTTCGTGTGATTGGCCGATATATGGACAAACATGGGTTGAAGGTTTCGAGAGATGTTATTGCCGAGTTTGAGTTGGCAGGACGCGTTGGAGGCAGTTGAGATCTCTCCCGTTTCAAACCAGCTTCAATTGTGAGGGTTTTTACGACAAAACGCACCATTTGATGGTGTATGGTCATGCGACAAACGCTCCCGGGTCATAATCTGGAACCCCAAAACCAGTTTTACAATTGCCAAGGTTTGGGCGCCGGGATACGATCTTGGGGTTGATTTCAGTCAAGCCTCTACGAACCAGTACAGAGGTTTGAATCCTATGCCGTAGGATCAGCGACCTGTGGTGCGTTCACTAGCCGACCAATTGGCGATGTCAAAAACACTTCCAGTGTCCCAGTTCAGCTACTGTCAAGCACTCTCTCAGAAGAAAGCTATGTTTGCCTGTCTCCTAAGGTGTGGTTGGTGACTTCATACTATGTCACAAGATCTTCGCGTTGAGGAGAATTCTGGGGCTTTGCAGGTTGCAGCTTATCAAAATAATTATTACTTGTGAATGAATTAAATATTGACTCCTGCCGCGGATTGGTATTTTTAGAGTCATTGCCAAGTGTTTGCACAATGCGTGCAGATCATTTGGTCATGAGTAAAAATTAACGGGAGGAACCCTTATATGCGTGCAGTATCAAAATCAGCCTTCGGCCTCATTGCCGGAACACTTCTTTCATCCGCATTTTCCATCGCACCGGCCGCCGCCGCTGACGTGTCGGCCTGTCTCATCACAAAAACGGACACCAATCCTTTTTTCGTAAAGATGAAGGAAGGCGCCACTGCAAAATCCAATGAGCTTGGCATCGATCTGAAATCATTCGCCGGTAAATTTGACGGCGATCATGAAACTCAAGTTGCAGCTATTGAAACCTGTATTGCGGATGGTGCCAAAGGTATCATGTTGGTTGCTTCAGACCCGTCAGCAATCATTTCAAGCGTTCAACAAGCGCGTGACGCCGGTATTTTGGTGATCGCACTTGATACACCACTTAATCCTGCCAGTGCAGCTGATTCAACTTTTGCAACAGACAACTTTGAAGCTGGCCTGGGTATTGGCAAATGGGCATTTGCGACCATGGGTGACAAAGCCAAAGACGCAAAAATTGCTATGTTGAACATCAATATCACTCAGCCAACTACTGGCGTTTTACGTAATCAGGGATTCTTGCAAGGTTTCGGTATTGATTTAGGCGATCCAAACAAATGGGGTGATGAAACTGACTCCCGTATCGTTGGTCAAGACGTGACGGCGGGTGGCGAAGAGGGCGGTCGGAAGGCTATGGAAAACCTCCTGGCGATCGATGCTGACATTAACGTCGCTTACACAATCAACGAACCTGCTGCTGCTGGTGCCTTTGCAACTCTTGAAGCGTTAGGCAAAAATGCTCTAATCGTTTCTGTTGATGGTGGTTGCCCAGGTGTTCGGGATGTAAAAGATGGTGTTATCGGTGCTACCGCTCAACAATATCCACTTTTGATGGCATCTTTAGGAGTTGAGGCGATTGGTGAATGGGCAAAGTCTGGGGAAAAACCTGCAAATACGCCAGGTAAAGATTTCTTTGATACAGGTGTAGCGATCATTACAGATTCTCCTGTTGATGGCGTTGAGTCCATTACTTCGGAAGAGGGTTTAAAACTCTGCTGGGGCTAACGACCTTCAATTAGCCTTAGTCTAAGGGCGATCCAAATATGGATCGCCCCATTTTTTGTAGAGATCAAAATGCCTGAAAATTCATCAAATACCTTCGAACAAGCTGCGGATCGTTCAGAATCCGTGGTCGAGTTTCATGATTATGACAAAGACATAATCTCACGCGTTCAACATATGTTGCACCAAACGCCTTCTGCAGTTCCACTTATTGTGCTTGTTGTCTCCATAATTATTTTCGGAACCTTGCTGGGTTCTAAACTTTTTTCACCATTCGCGCTCACGCTTATTCTGCAACAGGTAGCCATCGTCGGAATCGTTGGCTCGGCGCAAACACTTGTCATCCTGACAGCCGGAATCGATCTGTCAGTCGGTGCTATTATGGTTCTGTCGTCGGTTGTCATGGGACACATGACATTTCGCTATGGTTTTCCCGTAGAAATCTCGATTGGCATAGGTCTCACTCTCGGAGCGTTGCTTGGATTGGTAAATGGCTGGCTTGTCGCCATTATGAAATTGCCGCCCTTTATTGTCACTCTGGGAACATGGCAGATTATTCTGGCGACCAATTTTCTTTTTTCAGAAAACACGACGATCAGAAGTCAGGATATATCCGAGCAGGCACCACTCCTGCTATTTTTCGGTGAAAAAATTACGATTGGTGGCGCCATCTTTACCTATGGCGTGATTTTCATGATCGTACTCGCAGTTGTGCTCGCGTATGCCCTTCGGCAGACTGCCTGGGGTCGACATGTCTATGCTGTTGGCGATGACCCGGAAGCGGCAACTCTTTCAGGCGTCCAAGTCAAAAGGGTTCTGCTGTCAGTCTATTGCCTTTCGGGATTGATTTGCGCCTTTGCGGGTTGGGCTTTGATCGGGCGTATTGGGTCGATCGCCCCAACATCGGGCCAACTGGCAAACATTGAATCCATTACGGCCGTAGCAATCGGCGGTATTTCGCTCTTCGGCGGACGGGGTTCAATTATGGGAATGCTGTTTGGTGCTCTCATCGTTGGGGTATTTACGCTCAGCCTGCGATTGCTTGGCGCTGACGCACAATGGACGTTTTTGCTGATCGGCATACTGATTATTGCTGCCGTTGCGGTCGACCAATGGATTCGGAGGGTGTCAGTATAATGGAACCTATTTTAAAAGCACGCGGTCTTGTAAAACGCTATGGGCGTGTAACGGCCCTCGATCACTGTGATTTCGATCTGTATCCGGGTGAAATTCTGGGCATTATCGGAGACAATGGCGCAGGTAAATCATCACTGATCAAAGCGCTCTCCGGTGCACTCGTTCCGGACGAAGGCACGATGTATCTGCAGGACCAACCCCTTCACTTCAACTCACCGATAGAGGCAAGGGAGCTCGGTATTGAGACGGTTTATCAGACGCTGGCTATGTCACCGGCACTGTCGATCGCCGATAATATGTTCATGGGGCGTGAGATCCGGAAGCCGGGCATTATGGGAAAACTGTTTCGGCAGTTGGACTCGGCCAAAATGAGTCGCCAGGCACGGGACAAACTCTCAGAGCTTGGTCTGATGACGATCCAGAATATCAATCAGGCTGTCGAGACGCTGTCCGGGGGGCAGCGCCAAGGGGTTGCCGTTGCTCGTGCCGCGGCCTTTGGCTCAAAAGTGATTATCATGGATGAGCCGACTGCGGCCCTGGGTGTAAAGGAATCGCGGCGGGTGCTGGAATTGATCTTGGACGTCAAGTCACGAGGTATTCCGATTATTCTCATCTCTCACAACATGCCGCATGTTTTCGAGGTATCAGACCGGATTCATATACATCGTCTTGGTAAACGTCTTTGCGTCATCAATCCCAATAATTATTCAATGTCGGATGCAGTTGCCTTTATGACGGGAGCAAAGTTGCCGGACGAAGAACAGGTGACAGCATAAGCCGAATGGAACGATCAAGAGTGGAGAGATGCCTGATTTATCGGTGCTGCTATGAAGTCAACTTGAGGGTTTGGTGATGTTAGAATCGAAGGAAACTGGTGCTATGACCAAAACATATGCCAAAGAGGTCAGCACTTTGTGCTCTGAGATCGCTAAACATGCGTCCAAGGCGAAGCGATATGTCGTTGGAATCGCGGGGCCGCCAGCTTCAGGTAAATCAACATTCGCTGCTTCCGTTGTTGACCGACTGAATTCCGATTTTGAAATAGGTGCGGCGTTGTTGCCAATGGATGGCTTTCACCTTGACAATCGTCTGCTCAAGGAACGTGGATTGCTGCATCGTAAAGGCGCTCCGGAAACCTTCGACGCTAACGCTTTTTGTGAGCTCGTCAGCCGTTTGCATGATAGGTCACAAACAATTGTGCACCCTATATTCGATCGGTCAATGGACCTTTCAATTGCCGGTGCCGGCATGATCGAACCAGAAATTGACATTGTGATCGTGGAGGGCAATTACCTCCTGTTGAATACGGATCCCTGGCGCTCGCTCAAGAAACACTTTGATCGGACTGTGTTCATAAGTCCGTCGATCCGGGAGTTGGAGGACAGGCTTGTGAAGCGTTGGCTCAGTCATGGATTGGAAGCAAATGCAGCAAGAAGCCGGACCCTAAACAATGATCTGCCGAACGCGTTGTTTGTTCTGGAGCAGAGTGCGTCCGGGGATGTCCACATCGGATAACGAGAGAGTGTCGCAAGTCAAACGGTAGGTCCAGTAGGATTTAGGTGTTGGGCGCACATTGACATTGTTGCGAGTTGAGATTTAATTACTTTTGAATGAAGTAAGAAATGAAAGGGGAGGAAATGGCGTCGCTTGATCTCAGGCACGTCGGCAAAGCGTTCGGCGCGGCCCACGTCTTGCACGACGTTGGAATTGAAATCTGCGACGGTGAATTCGTGGTTCTGGTTGGCCCTTCCGGATGTGGAAAGTCGACCCTTCTGCGAGTCATCGCGGGCCTTGAAGATGCAACGAGTGGACAAGTGCTAATTGATGGCATTGAGGTCAACGATGTCCATCCTAAGGATCGTGACATCGCAATGGTGTTCCAGAACTACGGCCTTTACCCACACATGACCGCGGCCCAAAACATGGGGTTTGCTCTCAAACTGCAGGGCAAGGCAAAGGATGAGATCCAAAGCAAAATCGAAACGGCAGCTCAGATTCTTGGTCTGACGCCGCTTCTCGGTCGCTATCCCCGGCAGCTGTCAGGGGGACAAAGGCAGAGAGTGGCCATGGGACGTGCGATTGTTCGAGATCCAAAGCTCTTTTTGTTCGATGAACCGCTCTCGAATTTGGACGCAAAACTGCGCGTCCAGATGCGAACAGAAATTCGCTCTCTTCATCAAAAGCTGAAGGCAACGACTGTCTACGTCACACACGACCAGATCGAAGCGATGACCATGGCTGACAAGATCGTTGCCATGTCAAACGGGGACGTGATGCAAATCGGAAGCCCGCTTGAACTCTATGATCGTCCCGCCAACACTTTTGTTGCTAGCTTTATCGGCTCTCCCGCAATGAACCTGCTGAAAGTGACCAGGGGTGAAGACAAACTTGTTCTTTCCTCCGGTCAAAGCCTCAGCATTAAGACACCGACACTGAAAAACACTTCATCGGAACTGATGCTCGGTATACGCCCCGAAGACTTCGTGCTGGGTGACACCGGAATAGAGCTTTCTGTGGAAACCGTCGAACACACTGGCGCTGAAACTTATGTGCAAGCACCGCTCGGTGAAGACACCGTCACAGTGTTGCTACGTGAACGCAGTGCGATTTCCCCGGGCCAAACCATCCATGTTGCACCTCGAGGAGGGCACATTCACCTTTTTGATCAGGTAACGGGCAACCGTTTGAACTGATCAAATCCTAGCTCGTCGCAGAGCGCTTCAACTACATATATGGAGGAAAATCATGAGACTTGAATTTACAAAACCGAAACGATGGTTGACTGCTGTCGCCGTTTTACTTTCATTCACAAATATTGCCGCGGCAGAAGATGTCACGATCCGTTGGGCACTACATCCAGGCGCTGAAGCGGATGCGGTCATCAACTATTTTGCTCCCAAATATGAGGAAGAGACCGGCATCAAGATTGTTGGTGAGATCCTTCCGCCGGACCAACTCCGTGACCGTATGTCAATCGAAGCGATTGGCGGGACAAACCGGTGGGACCTTGGCTATCACAGCCCGGGTTGGTTTGGTACTTTCAAGGATCACGTCATAGATTTGACCCCGCTGATAGAAAAGCACGGGTTTGACGTCAACGCCTACCCTGCACTCGTCCAAAACAGCCACATGAAATCGCCCGCCCGGCCCGGTGAATACATCGCGTTGCCAACGACGCCGGCAGCGCCAATGCTGATATATCGCCGCGACTGGTTTGATCACCCAGGCGAAGCAGCAGCCTTTGAAAACAATTATGGGCGCCCGCTTGCAGCACCAGCAACTTTTGCAGAACTAAGAGATGTCGCCGAGTTTTTCACACGTGACGCTGGAGAAACGCTGGCTGGCGAGACGCTTGACCGACCGGTCTATGGATGGTCCGATGCGCTTGGTGCTGGTGCGGGTATCACGCGCAGCTTCATTGTGATGCTGTACTCAACTGGCGTGAGCGGTTGGGACAAAAATTATGAACCTGATATCGACCAGCCGATCGTCGGCGAGGTTGCCAAATATTTCGTCGACCTTGCTCAAAATTATGCCCCACGTGAAGCGCAGAATTGGGGGTTCCTGGAAGGGCTGGAAATGTTCCGGGATGGGCGCATGGCAACCGCAACCATGTGGCCGCAAGGTGTGGGGACGGTTGAAGACCCCGCCGGATCCGCTGCCGGAAACACGGCTTACACGCCATTGCCGCTTTGGGAGGACAATCTTGCCGGCTACACCCAAGGGCATCCCTTCCTCGGTGGCGGCGGCGTGTTTATCTTCGACACACCAAACTCAGAGGAAGCTTTCAAATTCCTGAAATGGATGCTTCAGGACAATGAGGTTGAGTTTGGCAAGCAAAGCCTTCAATTCTCACGCCTTGGGCATTTCCAGAGTGACGAACTACGCAACTTGAAACCTTATTATGTAGATTTCTTACCTGCATTTGAGAAAGTGCTCTCTTCCGTCTTTATCCGTCAGGGCATCCCGGAATGGGGCGCGGTGATGTGGAACGGTACGACTGATTTCATAACAGATGTCTATTCAGGTGACCTGACATCCGATCAGGCGCAAGAGCGATGGGCAACACAAATGCGAGAGGCCTTCGACGCGGCCGGTTATCGCCAATAAACACAAAAACACTCTCCGGCATGGAACATGCCGGAGAGTATATTTTCGGGGGACAACATGTCGGTGTCAAGACAACGATTTTCAAAAGGTTGGCTGTTTCTTTTACCAGGACTTGTCGCCATGGCAGTGATAGTCTGTAGCCCGCTCGCTTTAGGTTTTCGATATAGCCTACATCGGGTCTTTCTTTATGATTTTGACAACCAGCTGTTCAAGGGATTTGAAAATTACAAACAGGCCTTTGCAGACCCGCTTTTTTTGAAGGCACTCAACACGACAGTCATATTCACAATTGGCTGCGTGGTGATTTGTGTGCTGTTCGGCATTCTGGTCGCGTTTTTGCTGAATTCGAAAAAGGTCGTCTGGCGGCCGTTTTGGGTCGCCCTCTTCCTGATCCCTTTCGTAATGACACCGGTTGTTGGTGGGATCGCCTGGCGCTTCTTGATGTGGCAACAGGAATTTGGTGTCATCAATGCCATTAGTGGTCTGTTCGGCGCTGAGCCACGCTACTGGTTGCTTGACCGCGAAACGGCCCTGTTCGCAAGCATCGTTTCAAACTCCTGGCATCTTATCCCGTTGGCAATTCTAGTATTTTATGCTGCGCTTTCGACCATTCCCGACGAACTTTATGAAGCTTCACACATTGACGGAGCCGGGCCTTTCCAAGCTCTTTGGTATGTGGTCCTGCCGCTCCTCAGACCACATATCCTCTTTGTGTCGATCATTCTTTTGACATCAGCCTTTCGTGAGTTCGATATGATTTGGGCGCTCACTGGTGGAGGTCCAGGGCGCTCAACCACAGTCCTTTCCATTTTTGCCTACAATCGTGGAATTGCAAATCAGGATATGGGAATGGCAAACACGATTGCCTTCTCGATGTTCGCATTCATGGCGGTGATCGCTTGGATCTACATCACGGTTTATCGGAAAACACTGGAGCAAAACCAATGATAGCTCCCAAGACTCGAAAACGGTTTCAAATCGGCCTCATCCATCTGTTGCTGGGACTCTGGCTGGTGATATCACTCCTGCCCCCTGTCATGTTGATTGCTGCATCACTCAATACAAAGGCCTTGTTTCGATCTCCTTGGGACCTCCTCCTCCTGAAGGATTTTTCGCTGGAGAATTACAGTACCGCATTTGTGTCAGGCGAGTTCTGGTTCTTTTTCACAAACTCGGTGATCATATCGACCGCCTCGGTCGTGATCGTCCTGATTATCTGTGTACCGATGGCCTACGGTCTTTCAAAAATTTCCGGAAGAGCGCGCAACGTGGTTGCATTCGGGGTTTTAGCGATGCGCTTCATTCCATACGTGGTACTCGCGCTCCCGATGTTCCTGCTCTTTGTCGATTTGGGATTGGCGGGGTCACGCCTTGGGCTTTTGTTGGCTCATCTTGCCATTCACATCCCATTTGCAACGTGGATGTTAGTAGGGTTCTTTGACACCGTCCCGAATGAGTTGGAGGAATCCGGCATTGTCGATGGCTGCAGCGCGTGGAATCTCTTTTGGAACGTGACCCTTCCTGTCGTGCGTTCCGGTGTGATAGCGCTGGCGATACTCGTCTTTATCATGTCCTGGAACGAATATCTTTTCGCCTTGTTCCTTGCCGGTAGCAACGCACAACCCCTCACAGTCGGAGTTACAAGGTTTCTAGGGGGAATAGAATCAGGGGCCCAACACGGTGTTGTTGCGGCCTACTCCGTGCTGGTTATTACGCCGGTCATAGTGTTTTCGTTGATTGCCAACCGATTTATCGTCAGCGGCATGACCGCAGGGGCTGTGAAGGGATGATCTCATGAACTTTCACAATCTGACGAACCGGTTTAACCGAGCTCAAAGTGCCGAACGGAACGGATTATCCTCCAAACGACAAGTGATATCAGACGATGACCAAGGAACTAAATGACCTTCAATCTTTTGCGAATGCCATACGCAGTCTTGGGATCAACGCAGTCGAGCAAGCAGGTCATAGTTACCCGGGTGCAGCCAAGGGAACGGCTGAATCGGAACTGTACCAACAGCCCTGGTCCAAGCGTTGGCGAACCACCTTCTGACGGACAGGTGGCTCACGCAGTGCCTGGCCCATTGGGAAAAGTCGTGCCAATCAATCGGCTGTTAACACCTCACATCCGCGCCCGAAATACGCCCAATCGAGCGCTCCATATTCTGGATCACACATGAAATCTACAAACGCCATTGATACCGTATTCACCAGATTATCCGAAGCGCAAGGACAGATTCGGTCAAAGACCCTTTTGGACCTCTTCGCAGGTGATCCGAACAGGTTCAAAAAATTTAGTCTGACATTCGAAAATTGCCTGTTCGATTTTTCTAAGCATCTCATTGATCGACATTCGTTTGATCTATTGATCAAACTCATTGAAGAGTGTGATCTTGAAGCGCGACGAGACGACATGTTCGCAGGAGTCCCGATCAACACGACCGAAGGACGCCCTGTTCTCCACACGGCGCTGCGTGGACGAGAAGCAGGCAACCTTGTCGTTGGATTTCAGAACATTGACCACGACGTCACCATTATGAAAAATAGATGCAGAGCGTTTGCTCAAGCGATCCGAGATGGAAGCAAAAGCGGAACTGGCGGCCCATTTACCGACATAGTCAACATCGGGATTGGGGGATCAGATCTTGGACCTGCGATGGCTTACAGGGCACTTGGGCCTTACCGCGACGGACCTCGATGTCACTTTGTTTCAAATGTCGATGGGGCTGACCTGTCAGACGTTTTGGGAATAATTGAGCCAGAGACGACCCTTTTCCTAGTGGCCTCCAAAACCTTTACCACACAGCAAACAATGACAAATGCCCGATCGGCACGTGCCTGGCTGGTGTCAGCTCTCGGTGAAGAAGCGGTGCCCGATCACTTTGCAGCTCTCTCAACAAATCTGTACGCAACAGATGCCTTTGGTGTCAAGAAAGATCACACTTTTGGATTTTGGGATTGGGTCGGTGGGCGCTATTCCATTTGGTCGTCGATTGGCCTGTCATTGATGACCGCCATCGGACCAGAGCAGTTCGAGAACTTTCTGAACGGTGCTGCGGAAGTTGATCAACATTTTTGCAGGGCTCCTTTGGCTCAGAACATTCCTGTCGTGATGGCAGCGCTTGGAATCTGGTACCGAAATTTCTGGGGCTTACAAAGTCACGCAATCCTGCCTTATGACAACCGGCTCAGCAGGTTTGCCGCCTACCTTCAACAATTGGATATGGAGTCAAACGGCAAGAGCGTATCCGGGAAAGGGCTCCCCCTGTCATGGGACACTGGTCCCGTCGTTTGGGGTGAAGCTGGCACGAATGGCCAACATGCCTTCTATCAGCTCCTTCACCAGGGAACGACCGTTATA
>NZ_KI928938.1:44473-46208 GCF_000521215.1 Labrenzia sp. DG1229
CCCCACGCAAGCCTTCCAGCACGATACGGATCTTCTCCTCGGCTGAGAATTTACGCCGGGTCTTCCGGCGAATGTCTTTTACATGTTTCTCGGCCGATACTTCCGGCCCGGATTTCTGTCTCATCTTCGCTCCCTTGGCGGGCTACGATCTGCCAGAAATCCTCCTTAAGCAATTTGACCGATTTGTCTCGTGGTCGCTGACGGGGAACAACTGGCGTGTAGTCACCGCCAAGTGCGCGAATTGGCATCTCAAATCCATGATCTTTGTCAAAGACTATTATCCGTGGGTTCAGCCGAACGGCCTGTGCCAAAAGAAAGGCTGTTCCAAGCGTCTTTCCCGAGCCTGTTTGCCCCAAAACAGGGGAATGTCCGACAGTGCGCTCATCCTTGAGACCGGCCAAATGGAAGTTGAACCGATAGGGTTCACCGTTGCCAGTTGGAAGGATTGTTATCGCTTCACCCCAAGGCGAACGATCTTTTTTTCGACCACGCGCTGCGCCATGAAGAGCAGCGAGTTCCGCAAAATTCTGGGAAGAGATCATTGACGCTCGACTGCGATATGCATAGTTCCCAGGCTGCTGCGCAAAGAACGCGGCTCGCGCTGCAAAATTCTCGCGGATCATCGAACCGCCCACACTGGTGATGGCACGCGTAATGGCTCCAAGCGTGTCATCTAGTTCGACCTCGCTGTCCGCAAAAATTGCGATCGTGCAGTGATGATTGCCGAATGCGACGCGACCAGAGGCCTGATCATCTGCTGCCTGGTTGAGTTGTTCCTGCAGGGATCGTGCCGCGTCCTCGGCGGCGGCCATTTGGCGGCTGACCCTCTGGATTTTCTGCAGTGCGTCGATCCGATCCCCGGGCGTGAACGAATTCGTCACCACCATGTCAATTGCGAGGTCAAGGCTGTCAAGAATGCCCGCAAACGTCTCTCCAGGATAATCCTTGAGCGTAACTATGGTGCCGTATTTGGTGTTCCGTGAGTGGGTGCCAAAGATGGTGAAAGTGTCACCTTGAAATGAGATCGAAGCATTCGCGATTAGATCGTTTAATGGGGTGAATGCGCGACCAGGTGTGAGGGGATTGTAAATGCCACTGATCGTCGCCCTCAAAAGCCCAAGCCACTCGCCTCCAGAAATCGTCATGCGTCGAGGATTGGTTTTTGCCAATGTTTCCATAATTGCGGACACAACCTGGTTCAACCGCCCGACGCGTTTTTGGATTGCCTCCTCTGTCTGGCGTCGACCACCAGACATCTTTGCCCAGAGGCCCATTACCTTTGACGGTCGGATGGTTACAGTGATTAATGTCGTGCGAAGTCTCAATCCAGCCACGCCGACAAAACCTTGCCAACGTTCATCAACAGCCTGAGCAAACGGGTTATCAGGAGAAACCTGATCGACTACTGGAGAGGTTCGCGTTGAGATCCTATGCACGTAGAAACCGACATCGGGCATCTGTTGTGAAACGAGTGATGAAAACGCACCCGCAATTTCTGCTATCTCCACTTCATCTGCAGTTGATGCGGACAGGCCATCGACCGCAAATGACGCCATAACATCGCCATCCCGTAGCAGGATGGTTTGATCGTCCAATGCGGAAATGAAAGGTAAGGAGCGTGCCATGAGCTCCTCTTGTTCTCTTCCTTGCTCTTTCAGGGATCGTTCGGAAAGCGACACGCGGCTATCAAGCACCATACGGTTTACCCCCTTTCCCTTGAAMCAAGNTGAAGTAA
>NZ_KI928939.1:0-7869 GCF_000521215.1 Labrenzia sp. DG1229
TTCCGATGGCGGAATCCGGAGACCAATCCATACATCTTTCGGAGCGAAAGTCGCAGCACCGTCACGTCCCGCTATCATGATGTTGCTATGGCCATGGGCCAAGCTTGAATGGAGAGCCGTATGCGCTGAAAGGTGCACGTACGGTTCGGGGAGGAGAAGCGCATCTGCGCTTCTTACTCCACTCCCTATCGAGCTCGTTAGCGCAGTCTACGATCGGTTCTTGGGTGAACGCGAGATGGAACGCCGCGCCAACGGCGCCTACTACACGCCCATGTTCCTTGCAGACACGGTCGTTTCCCAAGCGTGGGAAATGTTGCCGGATGCGACAAGGACGACAGGAAACTTCCTCGACCCTGCCTGTGGTTCAGGCGTTTTTCTCGTCCGCTCGTTCCAGCGGCTCTGCGAACACTGGCGCGCCAAGCACAAGACGCAGTCAATTTCCTGGAAAACGCTGCTGTCCTTACTGAGCCAAATCCATGGCTGGGATTTGAATGGCGCCGCCGTTCGGGTCGCCGTGTTTTCGCTCTACGTCGCCTTACTCGAAGAGGTCTCGCCACGCGACATCCGCAAGCTCATCACTCGGGGGAAACTCCTCCCGGAACTTTGGGGCACGACTCTCGTCTGCCGCGACTTTTTCGAAGTGTCACCGGACGGCGCCCGATATGAGATCATCATCGGCAATCCGCCATGGACCAGCCGCCGCGGTCCGGCGCGTTCGTCTGTGCAGTGGAGCAAAAAAGCCGGCCATCCCATGCCCGGTGGCGAGGACGCCTGGGCATTCAGTTGGAAAGCGCTGTCGCATCTTGCCGACGGCGGACTGATCGCGTTCCTGCTACCGGCGATGGGATTTTTGCATAACCACGCCCAAAAGACGGTCGAAGCGCGTGACGCGTTCTTCAGGAAATCCCATGTCCGCCGCGTCATCAACTTCGCCGACCTTCGCTTTCAGCTTTTTGAGAAAGCCCATCGCCCCACAGCTCTGATCGTCTACGGCAGCGCGAATGCGGGTAGTTTCCCGTATCGCTTCGACTACTGGGCGCCGAAGGCCGACCTCAACCTGCGCATCAAGCGTGTCATCACGCTGAGCAGCGCGGACAAGGCCTCGCTCGGGGTGGGCGGGGTTCTCGATAACCCGCTCATCTTCAAGCAGCGCCTTTGGATGCGCGAACCGGACGCCAAACTTTTCGGCTACCTCGCACGGCTTCCCAAGCTAGAGGCCTTCGTCAATGATTTTGGCAGCCTAAGCCGTCGCCGCGAAGAGCCGGGTGATCGCTGGGTGATCGGGCAAGGCTATCAGCCTTTCAATGAAGACAGCGATAGCGATGCGCCTCCACTCGAAAGCGCGTATGTCGGCCGACTGCCGGACCTACCCATTGCGGCCTACTCACGCCTAGCCCAGACTGTGGAAGGCTTAATGCCGGCCGCATCGTCGACGGTTCGTCGCCGCGGCTTCGAGGCCGGCTTCGATGGCTCGCGGATCCTTATCCCTCGTGGGGTTGAGACGTCGCAGAACCGCCTTCGCGCCGCCTATTGCGATAGGCCGCTGACCTTCCAGCATATCTTCCAGGCGATCGTGGTGCCGGAGGGAGAGAGCGACCGTGCCAAGCTCCTGACCGCCATACTCAATAGTCGAATCGCGGTCTGGTACGCTTTTCATGGCACCGCTTCGTTCGGGTCGGATCGACCCGAAGTCCAGCAGGCCGACCTGCTCCGATTGCCGTTCCCATCGCCCGACGATGTCCCGGATCAAGCCGCGGCAGCCCAAGCGGCCCTTGAGCTGATCGCGATTGTGGACGACGCACGCGAACGCTCCAACGAGCCGTTCTCGATGCAGGTCGATGACAGCGAGATCCTCCGGACGATCGACCGGCTAGCGTACCAATATTTTTGCCTGTCTCCCGATGAGATAGCGCTAATCGACGACACTGTCGAGGCGATCCTTCCTGCGATTCAGCCCCATGAAGGCCACTTCCCGAAACTCTGGAGCGCGCCTGACGAACCGCAACGCGCTCAATACGCGCGCACATTGTCGGCGAGCCTCGCGGACTGGTTCAAAGGCAAGAAGATCGATGCGCGCCTTGTCGCGCGCGGCGCTGATCTGGCAATCCTGCGTCTGCATCTGGGCGGCCATGAAGACTATACCGAACATGCAGCCGGCGAACTCAGCGACGTACTCGAGCAGCTTGCGGCTCACATCCACAGGCCCCTCGACGGTAACTTCCAGCTCATGCCGGATCTGCGCGTTTTCGTCGGGGAATGCCTATACCTCATAAAGCCTATGCAGATGCGCTTCTGGCTGCGCTCCACGGCGCTCGCCGATGCCGATGGAATAGCGCTCGACCTCCAGCAAGCTGCCGCCGCGCCCCAGCAGCGGGGCGCAAATTGATGCTGATCGGTGATGTGCAGGCATGGCTCGACAACTTCGTTTCGTTTGACGACCGCTTCCTGGAGAGGATCGCGGCAGTGTGGCCAGAGTGCATGGCGGTTCTTCCGGAACAGCCAGGGGAAGATGACATCACCATTAACCTCGTTGATCGCCTCGCCAAGGACGTTGTGGTGCGCCGGTTATGCCATTGGGTCGAGTATCAGTTCGAGCCTTTCGGCCTAGCAGCTGACGGGTCGAAATACAGCAAGGGTATCATCGACATCGCCGTACTCTTCGACTGGGATCGGGAGCGATACCTGGCCTATGAGTGCAAGCGGCTCAACGTGATCAGTGGCGGAAGCCGCAGTTCGCTGGCCACCGTGTACGTCACCCAGGGCATGATGCGTTTTCTCACCGAGCAGTATGCCGAGCAGCTGCCTGTGGGGTGCATGCTCGGTTACGTGCTCGACGGCGACCTGCCCTTTGCCAATTCACGGATTGCCGACGCCATCGGCGGACATGTCCCTCTCGCGCTCGCTGAGGGGCCTACACCACTTGCCGCGATCGAAACGATTGAGCGCTTCCGAACAAGGCACACCCGCCAAACCGGATCACAGATCGAACTTCGCCACGCGCTTTTTTCCAAGCCGTCGACCGCCGCACCGACCGATTGAGGAAAGCGGCACGCGTGACTTTTATCGCGCTTTTAAGACTTAAGCACGCCTTGTGTTGATTCATGAAGTATAAGTAGCAAAATCGTAGAAGGGCGTGGCTACCGCTCAAGAGAAACTTGGCGCAACAAGTCAACGAGAAGGGGAAAGCGGTAACATGTTTATTGAGCGGCTCTGTCTGACAAATTTCCGCTGCTTCGGACCTGAAGCGACAAGCGTAGACCTCACTCCCGAACTTACCACGTTTGTCGGCGTCAATGGCGCGGGGAAGACGGCCCTGATGCAAGCCCTGCAGCGCCTCTTCGGCGTGACCGGCGATCAGAGACGCTTACGGCGCCAGGACTTCCATGTCCCATCCACCGAGCTTGTCGCGCCGCTCCAGCGAAGCTTCTTCCTAGAGGCAATTATTGCCTTTCCGGAACTGGATGCCGACGGCGCTGGCGGTGCGGCAATTCCGGAGTTCTTCCACCAAATGGCTGCGGATGAAGCGGGCAAACTAAAATGCCGCCTGCGCCTCGAAGCGACTTGGACCGATGACGGTTCGCTTGATGGCGCGATTGAGCAGAAATACTGGGCGGTTAGGACCTTCGGGACGTTCACCGACGCTGATTGCACTGAATTGAAAGCGGCTGACCGGGCTCGGATCCAAATGATATACGTGCCGGCGACGCGGGACGGCGCATCCCAGGTAACAGCCTTTCTGCGCGGCAGGCTGTGGCGGGCCATCAACTGGTCGCAGGGAGTCCGCGATACGTTCACAAACGCCGGCGCCGCCTTGAACGGCGCCTTCGCCGGGGAACCGGCGGTCGACGTGATTGCCGCAGCGGTCACGCGGCGGTGGCAGGAAGTCTACACAGCCGGAACTGACACGACGCCGATCTTCCGCCCGCTGGATTTGCGTTTTGAGCATTTCATCCGGAAGGTAGAGGTGGTCTTCCGTCCCGATGAGGCCGGCCGGGAGCGAGCCCTTGATGACCTGAGTGACGGCCAGAGATCGCTCTTTCATTTGGCGATGACCGCGGCGACCCTGGACATTGAAGCCGGGATCGTCGCCGATCCTGCTGCTGCCGGTTTCCAAGCTGGCGCTGTACCGTTACCGGCGCTCACGCTCATCGCGATCGAAGAGCCGGAGAACAATCTCGCTCCCTTCTACCTCTCCCGCATCGTCCGGCAGATACAGGACCTGACGAACTCGCCGCAGGCCCAAGCGGTTGTCTCCAGCCACTCTCCGAGTATCCTGGCCCGAGTGGATCCGAGGCAGGTGCGGCACTTCCGGCTCGATCCGCACGATCGAGCAGCCCGCATCCAACCGATCAACCTCCCCTTCGGCGAGGAAGAGGCATCGAAATTCATTCGCGAAGCGGTGCGGACGTATCCCGAACTCTATTTCGCGCGCTTCGTGGTGCTTGGAGAAGGTGCGTCCGAGGAAGTCGTTCTTCCCCGTATCGCCGAGGTGATGGGGCTCGATATCGACCGATCGTTCGTCGCGGTCGTTCCGTTGGGCGGTCGCCATGTGAACCACCTCTGGCGACTACTGACCGATCTCGACATCCCCTACGCAACGCTGCTGGATCTCGACTGGGGCCGAGCGGGTGGTGGATGGGGGCGTATCAAGACAGCCTGCACGCAACTACTCGCAAACAACGTCACGCCACAGGCCATCTTCGGACAGCATCTTCACCCCCAAGGGCCCGCCTCCAATCTGGCGGCCTTCGATGCTCTGCCGATCGAGGACGCTGCGAATATCACAAACTGGACGAATTGGCTGCGCCAGTTCAACGTCTTCTTCTGTACGCCCCTAGATCTCGATTATTCGATGCTGAAGGCTCTCAAGCTCGCTTATCAGATCGTCGAACCCGGCCGCCAAGGGCCCTCGCCTGCAGGGGAGCCGCGCACGGCGGTTCTCGGTGACGACGGTCTGCCTCACCTGTACGGTGCCGACCAAGACATTTTGATGCGCTGGTATCGCTATTTGTTCCTAGGGCGCGGCAAGCCCAGTACCCACGTTCGGGTGTTGAGTGCACAAGACCCGGCTGCCCTCGCAGCCGCCGCTCCCGAAGAACTGCGCGCACTTCTGACCTCGATTGTCGCTCGACTTACCCCACCGCCTCCCGCGGGTGCCTGACAATGCGCCTTATTCGGCCAGAGGACTGGCGCCCCAGCGGCATTAACGATCTCGAACCGGCGGCATGGAATGCCCTGCGCCACGCCGGCTCGGCGTGCGTGGTCGCAGGCCCCGGCGCCGGCAAGACCGAGTTTCTGGCCCAACGCGCCGACTATCTGCTCGAGACGGGCCTCTGCCGAGTGCCGCAACGCGTGCTGGCGATTTCGTTCAAAACTGATGCAGCCAACAATCTCGCGTTGCGTGTCCGCCAGCGGTGCCCACCAGAGTTCGCCAACCGGTTCGTGTCGGTCACCTTCGACGCCTTCACCAAGAGCCTGGTCGATCGCTTTCTCAACGCCATCCCCGCCGACTGGCGCCCGACCCGGCCATACGAAATCGCTTTCCCAAAGCGCAAGGCGATAGAAGAATTCCTAACGCTCGCCCGGCTCAGTGCGCCGCCGGAATGGCAGGCGGAAATCGCCGGCTACAGTGCGAGCGACTTTGAACCCAAGGTCGTTGGCAGCTATCGCCTGCCCATGGAACATATCGCGCCCCAGAACGTCGCCGAGTTCGCTATCGCCCGCTGGTGGGCAACGCAATTACGGCCAGGCCATTCCACTGCACTTACGTTCGTCGGCATTAACCGGCTCGCGGAACTACTGCTTCGGGCCAATCCCCACATCCGTCGGGCGCTTGTTGCCACTTATCCCTTCGTTTTCGTCGATGAATTCCAGGACACGACCTACGCACAGTACGACTTCCTGCTCTCGGCCTTCTCTGGCGGACAGACCGTCATCACTGGCGTCGGTGACGACAAGCAGCGGATCATGGTCTTCGCCGGCGCCCGCCAGGACGCCTTTCAGCGGCTGCAGGCCGATTTCGGGGGAGCCCGCTTCCCCCTCCTCTTCAACTTCCGTTCCTCGCCCGACTTGGTCGCTATCCAGCACGTCGTTGCGCGCGCGCTGGACCCTAACACAGTTCCAACAGTCGCCCAGACTGTGCGCCAGATTGATGGCGAGGTGGCTCAGGTATGGTCCAGCCAGACGAAGGCGGCGGAAGCCACCCACCTTGCGCAATGGATCGCCAACGACATGGCCACCCGCGGCCGAGCGCCGCGCGACTACGCGCTCCTGGTGAAGCAGAAATCCGATGAGTATGAGCACGAACTCGCCGGAGCCTTCGCTGCTCACGGTTTACAAATCCGTAACGAGAGCCATACCCTCGGCAAAACCTCGCTTCAGGATTTGCTTTCCGACGACTTAAGCCGGCTCGCGATCGCAATCTTTCGCCTGGGCGCGACACGCCGCGCGCCGGCCGCATGGCAGTTGGTCTCGTCTTCTGTCCTGGCGCTGCGCGCGATCGGGCAAGGCGATGATGCGCGCGCAGCCAAGGTCGAGGCGGAACTCAGCGTATTTCTCACAGCCCTGCGCACCGACATGGCGGTCACCGCCCCATCGCGACAAAGCGCCGTCGATTTCGTCAGACGGGTTTTCGAATATCTGGATCTCGGGGCGATCGCCCGAACCTATGCCGAATATGGCGTTGGCGACCTGCTTCAGATCATTCTTGAAGCTTTTTGCATTCACTTCCTCGCTTCCGCCGATGGCGCCTCGAACTGGACGGCCTGTTTAGATGCGTTCGAGGGGGGCAATCAGATTCCGATGATGACTGTCCATAAGAGCAAGGGGCTCGAATATGATACCATCATCTTCGTTGGCCTCGACGACCGGGCTTGGTGGGCCCACACCCCTGGCGACGCCGAAGGCGTCGCCGCGTTCTTCGTCGCCCTCTCGCGGGCGAAACAACGCGCCATCTTCGCCTTCTGCCAACAACGCGGAGAGCGAAACAATGTGGCTGAGCTCTATCAGCTTCTGACTGATGCAGGCGTGCCGGAAATCGCTATATGAGCGGCGCAATAATTTCCAACCAATGCCGACTATTGCAAGTCTCAGACGCCTACAAGCCATTTCAACCTTTTATTAGCAATGGACTGCTTCTCGGGTTGGCGACTTAATTTAAGACTTTCCGTGCTTGACTGGCCATGATGTCACCCACTTCGAGGGGGGCACCTATTTTGAAGTCCTCCAATTGATGGCCGGGCGAGACTTCGAGCTTACGGTACCTTGATCACATACGTGTCGCAAAAAACTATTGTAAAACTCGAAGATCAAGCGCCACGTTTTGAAGTGCAAAGCCGCTCCCGTCGCCACGTTCATCCTGGTAGAAACTGATGCTCCAGCGTTTCATGTCGGGCTCAATTGTGACGACATCGTAGCACATCGGTTTGCCGTCGGCTCCAACGCTCGATCCACATCCGACGACCGTTACCCCCCTATCGTCCCCTCGCGTGGTCTGGACTGTCGCCAAGTGCGGGACGTGCTTGTGCCCATGGAGCACCAACCCCACCTGTCGGCCGACGCACCACTTCAAGAAGTCCTCAGATTCGTTGAAGGCGATGAACTGGTCGTCGCCTCCGAACCGGGCAAGGATGCGCTCGTATAGCGCTGTTGGCTGCGAGCCGTAGTTCACAGGATGGTGATGAACGAGCGCGATATTGAAGTAATTGCGTACCTGCTTCCTGCGATGAATCTCATCATCGTGTCTTTCGGCTCGCGATAGGCGCTGGCGCAAGCTCACGCTGCCACGAGCAAAATTCCCCGTCTCGCTAGAATTAAATGAGAAGAACACAGTCTGCATATCGTGGTCGACGTCRATCGGGGACCAGTACG
>NZ_KI928939.1:8494-17229 GCF_000521215.1 Labrenzia sp. DG1229
TTGGTAAAACCGGAAAGGACCGGTCCGGACGTAATTTGAAGTAAATTAGCGTACCTGCTTCCTGCGATGAATCTCATCATCGTGTCTTTCGGCTCGCGATAGGCGCTGGCGCAAGCTCACGCTGCCACGAGCAAAATTCCCCGTCTCGCTAGAATTAAATGAGAAGAACACAGTCTGCATATCGTGGTCGACGTCGATCGGGGACCAGTCAAGGTCAGTAACGTACTCAGCCCTTCTTCCAACTCCACTGATCGCATTTCCCTTGGTCCGCATATCGTGGTTACCCGGGACCAACAACAATCGTTTGTTGGTGCCATCTTCGATATCCCGGCGGAACTCGTCGAACGACGCGCGCTGGTCTTCCGAAGGTGTGTCGAAGAGGTCGCCGGTGACCACCACCCGGTCAACCGAGGGAAGCAAGCCCCTTATGTGCCGCTTCAGGTACGATCTACGTTGGGTGGCTTCCGCAAGGCCGATATGAAGGTCACTGAGATGCAGAATGCGTTTGGAGCGACGGTATGACGCTTGCAGTGCGATGGCATTGTCGGTCGCTCTCAGACCCCCTGAAAGCGCGCCCAGTAATTCATGGCGCAGGAAATCGAAGGCATTCGACAGGGGCAAGGCACAGGCGCTTCCGAGCCGCGTCCAGAAGAGGACACCGGGCGGCGCGATGGGTTGGTCCGCCAGAACACGTAAAGCTGGAAAAGGATCAACGAACTGTACAAGCCCAGGTTCGAATGGCCGAGAAGGAAGCAGAACCAATCCATTCGCGCCTGAGCTGAAACCGGCCTCCCTGAAGAACCGCAGGGTGGAGTCGTCGCGGACATGGTCGTCCGCAGGGAGAACGAGCGCGTAGAAGTCGTAGCCCGTGAAATAAGTCCGGAGCGGATCCAGGTAGCGTCTTGACTCTACCGGCTGACTGTTGGTGGGCTCGCCGAACTGGAAGTTCATCCGATCGAATTGATCTTTCGCCGCGTCGGCGACTTGCCGGGTCCAGTCGTCGGGTGATCCCTGGGTCGAACTGATGAGATTCTGGCCATAAGCCAGCGACATCAGGAACTTCCCGATCGTATCCAGGTCCGAACGAGGCGCCGCAAGGCCGGTTTCGTCGGTGAGGTAACCAACGAGGTTCATGTGACTGAGATCGAATTGTGCGCCCATACTTCTCCCAAACGCCGCTAAACCGGTAATTGTATATCCTATTGCCCCAATCAACCGAAATCAGCAAGAGCAGTACCGCACGCCGAGAAAGCTCGCTCCTCGGGCACTCCGTGCCATGATGATTATCATGACTTGCGACAGCAGTTCGACCACTATCGCTCAAGGATCATGTATCGGCTGAGGCCTACCGCGACTACGCAAGGGTGCGCAGTTGAACTGAATGTCGACAATCGCGGCGACTTGCGGTCACAAGACACCCCACGCTCTGTAGCGTCTCCGTCCCGTCATTTCGCGCACTCGAAGCTCCTCGATCAGATTCAGCGCCCCGCGTGGTGTCACATTGGCAGCCTTCGCAATCATTTGCGCTGATACAATTGGCCGCGAAAGGATCAGATCGATGGCGTCGGGCAGACTGCTGGTCGACCGCTTCCCCGTGGCCCTTCGCTCGAGTTGTTGTTTCGCCAATGTCAGTCGGTCGACATCTTTCATCCCACGCAGCCGCGGCTTGGCTCATTGCCTCCAGAAATGCGATCAGCCTCGCGGTTCTGTGACGTGATCGCCGACGTTCGCGCGGGATCTCTCGCAGGCCCACCGAATAGGCGAGCAGGTGCGACCGCACCTTGACGCGTGACCTGAGGAAGTCAGCAACAAGAACCTGTCCGAGCCAATGCTGGCGCTGGAGAGGCTCAATTTGCTCCCAGGCGTCCCAGAGCACCGCGGCAGCCAATGCCGCCGGCAAAGGGTCTACCCTCCTGACGAGCTCAAGCCACCCGGAAACCCTCTCGGCTTCATCCCAGTCCGGATCACGGATGACCAACTCGCCTACGACAAGCTCAGATTTGCGACGCCTTGTCGCTTCATTGGCATCGGCTTCCACCAACCAACTGGTTTCGGCGAGAACTTCGTCGAACTCGGCCAGTCCGGGAGACAGCAAATTGTCTTCTTCCAATTCGACGTCTACCCCCTCCCCTCCCCTCCTCATATGCCGCACTTCACTGGAAGTTTCTTCCGTGATGCCGGCAAGCGCCATGATGCCTGAACGTGACACCGCCCAGCCTGGATCATTCCGGGAGACTCTCCGCCTTGCCCGGACGATCCGGTGCGCAATGACGAGTTCGTGGCTGGGCGCGCGCACGTCCATGTTGGCATCGTGGAGAACCAGATCCTCCAGATGGACGAGTTCGCCGGCAACCCACATGCTGGAGACGACTTCGAAGAAATCCACCCGCTCGGAGAAACCCTGCCCGACCTCAGATCGGGTCACACGCTCGTCGAGACGCGCCAGAGCATCCTCAGCTGCCGCTATCGGTCCAAGGAGGGCTTCGAAGTTCAGTTTTCCGATTTCATAAGACATTGAGATATTGAAATTTCTACTGCTAAACAGAAGCTAACATAACTTTTATTTCCGTCATAGGTAGGCCGCAAAACTTCCACTTTCCGAAACACGCTGTGAGACCGCCGAGATTGAACAGACACACGACAGCCGACGCTCAGATCGACGAGAGAGCCCGTTATTCCGGGATTTTTGACACTTCGGGTCGTGGAAAAGGCTCTCAAGAGTCGTTTACAAACGATCAGTTATCCGTATCTTCTATATTTGGAAATCCGATCCCCCATCAGCTCTCAGGCGTCCCAAATGGCCAAATCAGCGCTCAAACGGTCTTTTCATCGACCTGAGGGACAGCTTATCGGCTACGCGCGCGTCTCCACGGATGAACAGGCGACAGAAGCGCAGGAGCTGGAATTAAGATCGGCGGGCTGCGAAACAATCGTTGAGGAGCGCGGTTCCGGAGCCTCACGAGCGCGCCCAGCTCTCGCCAGGCTCGTCAGCGAGATCGGCGCCGGTGACACATTGGTTGTCGTTCGACTCGATCGCCTGGCTCGTTCCGTGAGCCATCTCCTGGAAGTGATCGAAGATCTGACACTCAAGGGAGCGCATTTTCGATCGCTGAGTGATCCGATCGACACGACAACGCCGCAGGGCATGTTTTCCCTGCAGGTTCTTGGTGCAGTCGCGCAGCTCGAACGCGCCTTGATCTCCGAACGGACCAAAGCCGGCATCAAGGCCGCGAAGGCGAAGGGGAAATTGCCGGGCAATCCTGGAATTCGAGAGCGCAGACCTGAAGCGCTGGCCAAGATGACGGCCGCTCAGAAGGTGGCCTATGGTGCACGCATCCAGGCAACTGCCAGCCAATGGCTTCCTATTGTCCGGCGCATGCGCCCCGACCATACGTGGGACGATATCGTACGGTTCCTCAAAAACCGCGGGCTTGACTGGACACCCGAACGACTGCGGCGCGCGGTGAAATGGATGGTTGCTGAAGGATTGGCAGACAAGAACCTGCTCAGAAAATCGCCCCCCCGCCCGCCGGAAGACCGGTTGATGACACTCGTGGCCGGCATTCATTCGTCCAACCCAGAGCTGACCTTGCGCGAAATCGCCAATCAGCTTGAACGGTTGCACGAGCGCACGCCTCGCGGTGGGACGAAATGGTCGCCTTCTTCCGTCAAGAACCTCATCGACCGGGCAAAGCGGACTGGTTTGCTCGAGGTGGCTTGAGTCCGAGATTGGAACCCCGGCGCAAATTGCCCGGCCAGACCTCACCATGGCCTCACACCAGCCCATGCAGGGACTTGTGGAGGTGGAGTTTGCCCTCCCCTGCCCTGTCAATCATGGCGCGGAAATACCCGCCAGGCGAAGCAATGTGCTCCGGATCCCGCAGCGCCTTTTCGGCGACAACCGCAAGGCAGGCTGCGGCCAGATATCGGCCTTGCCGCTCGACAGCGAGCTGATATCCGGCTGGACTTAGGCCGATCAGCAGGCGTAACTGTTCAGCAGCTCCACAAAGGGCTGGCCAACTGTTCAAGTTGATCCCGGTTTCTGCCTGTACCGATGAACATGCCGACTGGATGAGCCCTATGGAAACGCCATCCAGGTTGGTTTCGGGTAATTTGCTTGGCCCTCCCCTCCCCGCTTGCGATTTCGGCCGTTGTGTTTCCGAGCGACCGCCGCAAGGCTCTTTTTCAAGAGCCATTTCAACGGCGAAGCCGTTGTCAGAAGGAAATTCGATGTCTTGCTCGTTAGAGCAAGTCCGCTGAGGATTACTTCCAAGAGAGTCGGTTTGGGTTGTAATAGATAAAGGGCTGACATCAATGTCACCCGCGCATGACATTCTATCCTTTATTTCCAACGAGTGGGCGTCATGCAGAGCCAGAATTTCCGTGTAGATCGTTTCCAGGATCCCCGCCTTTTCCACGACAGTCAGTTCGTCCCGGTTCACAACTGAATGGGCCCGTGCTGCAAAGCCCTGAAACTCCGCAGGCTCCAATTCGACCATGTCGGCGATCGCCCGTGAAAAGCGCGTGACGGCCCGCTTGGCTTCTTGCTCTGCCTTAATGCGGTGCTGGAACGCATCCGCTTGAGCCTTGAAGGCTTCCAGGTTGAAGCATGCAGGCGTGAAGTCGAGCCCGTAGGCCTGCGCAAAATCTCCGTCTGAACCGCGGTAGGCATATCGCCGCCCCGTCGGGCTGTCCCGATAGGCAAGGACTCCGGCTTCGACAAGTTTCTTCAGGCAGCGCGTGACAGTGCGTGTGGTGCGCCGCGTATATTCGGCAAGCCGTTGATTGGAGATTGCCACCACCGGCCGCTTCCCTGCCTGGAAATCGTCGGTCTGGACGAGGCCCAGAAGGATATCCAGGACGTGATAGGCCGTACCATCGATACCAAGCGCCGGCGCGACGCGTTTCAGAACTAGGGAGATTTCCTTTTTGGTGACCTTTGGCCGGTCTTCCTGGGACGCCAGATGCGCGCTCGCAAGAATCCCGGCAGACACCTTGCGAAAACTCGCAATCTGCTGAGACGAAGACATAAGTCCTCCTTTGCCGGAAGCGCATGAACGCGACCGGGCACTGAATTTTCAGATGCGAGACAAGCTGGAAGACGCAAGAAATCGTGCTCTGCTCAAAGACAGAACTTGCATTACACCTAGAGTGATTCTATGATTCTAGCTGCTACACATAGAGCATAGGCACTCGTGCTTATCTCAAGTTTGGACCCGCCCTTGTGGCGGGTTCTTTCGTTTAGAGCCTCATTTACTCCCCCCTCTCTTTCATGTAGTCGGCATAAAGACTGTTCAGTTGTGCCTTCAAAAACTCGTCGAAGCCTGGAGCTTTAGCTCCATTTACGGTGAACGTAGTGCCGCTTTTGGTCGATCTGATCGTCACCGGTACGTGCTCAACATGTTGGACCACGATCTTTGGCTTTTTCGGCTTTGTTGCTTTCTTTGCGCTGCGAAGCACGAATTCGAAACGCTCATCTGAAGTCAGCGCTGCGATGTTGTCCGCGGACAACATTTCTCGAAGTGGCTTCCAATCAACCAATTTTACTAACTCAGCAAGTTCCATCCATTTTCGTCGCCCTGTACCAGGAGCCGCTCCAATCGCAACAATCAAATCGACGGGCAATTCTCTGATCAGCTTGATCATTTTTGATACAGCCGCTCTGTCCACTTTGAGCGCCGATATGATGACATTCCGCTTGAACTTTTGGTCTTCCAATCGCGCTGCAAACAACGCACGTTCTATATAGGAAAGATTGGTTCTGGCACTGTTTTCCTGCCCTTGAAGAACGACCAGTTGCTCATCGTTCAACTCCCTAACGACAGCCTTGACCTTCCGATTGAGGCTTCTGGCCGCACGAAGTCTGCGATGGCCGAATGCCACCTGCATGCGGCCCTTTTGAGCCGGGTTTGGACGAACAAGGATTGGTACTAACTGCCCGTGCTCATCAATTTGTTGAACAAAGTCCCTCTCGACTTCCGGGTCCGCTTCCAAGCGGTCGCGTACAAATGAATCGTCAATTTGAGAGGGATCCAGTTCAACGACCTTTTGTCCTTCCAACAGTTGCCGTTCTAATTCACTAGCACGGTCCATTTGACTTGAGAGTGAGCCTAGAGTTTTTGCGATGCCTCCAACCGGTGAACTTGACCGTCTATTTGGCGTGATGCCTGCCAGTGGGCGATCCGATTTATTTGGATCCCCCGGGATTTCACCATCCTCGTTCGACGAAAAACTGATCAGGTCTTTGCGTGCCATCGCTTACCTCCGTCCCCAAGTCACGTTTAAAAGGTCTTCGATTTCCTGGTTCACGAGAGACATAGACTCCATTGCACGATCATAAGTACCGCGCACAAATTGGCTTCTTTCGACTTCATACAAAGTTTGCTTGGTAACACCGGCATCAGAAATAGCCGTAGATTTAAGCATCGCGTGTTGAAGCATGCGATTGCCAAATATTGAACGCATAAACCCGGTCATCTGGCTTTGCGGTCCATCGTTTGGTTCGAAGCGAGTAACTAAGTAACGCATCCAATCATAGCTGGTACGCCCTCCGGCCTTTTCGACAACACTCATCAATTCAGCTGTCATAGAAAGAAATTGGGACATAGACATAACGTCCAACATCTGTGGATGTACGGTGATCAATACTCCTGTAGCCGCACTTAAGGCCGACATCGTTAGAAAGCCAAGCTGAGGTGGGCAATCAATGACTACAACGTCGTAATAGCTTTCAACGCTTGTCAGCACTTCCCCTATTCGGGCGAAGAACATGGACGCTGAACGTCCTTCAGACATTGCTTTGGGCGTTTCATGCTCGAATTCCATCAATTCAAGATTGCCCGGAACAATATGGAGGTTCGGCGTATATGTGGATCGAATGATTTCGCTTAAGGCTCTAGGGTCTTCATAACGGATAGCACCGTAAAGCGTTTCTCCCTCGTCGACATCTAGCTCGGGCTGATGCCCGAACATCGCTGACAACGATGCTTGCGGATCCAGGTCGATTGTTAAAACGCGGTATCCACGCAACGCCAAGAACTGAGCCAAATGAGCTGATGTGGTGGTTTTTCCGGAACCACCTTTGAAGTTCATTACTGTGATAACCTGGAGCTTTTCATCTCCCCGACGGATCGGCACATATTTTAGCGTGCCATTTTTCTCGTCCAAGACCCGTCGTATACGATCCATGTCCTCGACAGAATATGTGCGCCTGCCGTTGTCGTTTGGTTCGGGGCCATGCCCATCAGCGGCGACCTGACGTAAATAGCCTTCCTTAATGCCAATCAACTTAGCTGCTTCTGCAGGCGAAAATCTCCGGATAGTCTTTTGAGAAGCGGGCGGAAAGATTTTTCGTTGATGAATCTGCAATTGATGAGCGAGCTCATTCGCATCCGCCGAAAGCGTCGTTGGCAGGTGTTCAGCAGCACCTTCAACCAGAAGATTGGTGTCCATCTCGAAAAATCCTTGAACTGCGCATTTTTGAAAACTACGCCTCAAACTGCGCTGTTACAATATGCTCCGATTCGTTACCAATTTACAAACGCTTAACCAAATGCATTTTTGAGCCTGATTTCGACAAGAACCTCGCATTGTTGTCCGCGGACAACTTTTTGGAGTTACCCGGCACATTTCCTTCAACGTTTCGCCGCCAAAGTGACAGCACTTCTTCCTCGAACCAAGCTTGAATGCATTGACAAAACCACATCAATAATGACCGATACCAACCTTACCAGGGGTGTCCCGCCAAGGGGCTGAGATTCTGCTTGGCCGTTGATTGATGGCAGCGCAGTGACCCGTTGAACCTGATCCAGTTCATACTGGCGTAGGGACGGTGCGAGCGCTGCCATTGACGTTACCCGAAGTCCGGGCTGTCATGACGTCTTTCCATCATTCCGGCTTCGAACTGGGTCTCCAACTTAGAAGATTGGAGCCTCACATGAACATTGCAGCCAAAAATATCACGCCCGAAATCACCAAGGGGCCGCTGCCGGCCTCGGAAAAGGTTTATCATCCGGGCGAAATCCATCCGCATATTCGCGTACCGATGCGCGAAATCGCCGTCCATCCGACCGCCGGGGAACCGCCGGTCACAGTTTATGACTCATCCGGCCCCTACACCGATCCGGCACAAGCGATTGATATTGAAAAGGGTCTGCCGCGTCTTCGTGCCGGCTGGATCGCCGACCGAGGCGATACCGAGGAGTACGAGGGCCGGATCGTCAAACCGGTGGACAACGGCTTTGCCACCGGCGATCGCCTGACGCCCGAGTTTCCGGACCTTCACAAGCCGCGCCGGGCGAAAGCGGGTAAGGCCGTTACCCAGCTGGCTTATGCCCGTGCCGGCATCATCACCCCGGAAATGGAATTCGTCGCGATCCGCGAAAACCTTGGTCGAAAGGTCCTTAAGGAAAAACTCGCCCGCGACGGCGAAAGCTTCGGCGCTGCGATGCCGGATTTCATTACCCCGGACTTCGTCCGGGAGGAAGTCGCCCGCGGACGGGCGATCATTCCCTCAAACATGGGGCCAGAACAAGGTTTGTAAAAAAGCCTGCGCTTAGATTGAACATATCAAGAACGTCACTCCTACGAATTAACATGCCTTAACTGGCCATTTGCACCACCATGAAGCGCATTTCTACCAATAACCACTTATGGCTCAAATATGCATCTTAAAGTAATGGTTGTTCTACCTAGGGTATATCAGTAGTTTTACATTTAGTTATTCTTAAATGTTA
>NZ_KI928940.1:0-27240 GCF_000521215.1 Labrenzia sp. DG1229
CGTCGCCCTTTTTTGCATTGCCGGAGCGAATGAGTTCAAGCGTTTCGACCCGCATCGAGACAGTTCCGCGTGCGACCGCAGTCCGGTGTGTCGCTGCTTTCTGCGAGACATCGACCATATTGGCGGCGCCTGCTTCATCCAGATGCGTGAGTTCGGGGGTTCTATCTGACATGGGCGTCAAACCGCTTCGGGCAAGGACGATCGAGCGAGCATGCTTCTGGTCGCTCCAGCAACGTCGTCTTGCCTCATCAGGCTTTCGCCAATCAGGAAGGTCGATATTCCGACCTTGTTCATTCGTGCAAGGTCTTCCGGCGTGAACAGGCCTGATTCGCCAACAATGATACGTTCTGACGGAACCTGAGGCGCCAGTTCCTCGCTGGTCTCAAGTCTGGTTTCAAAAGTCTTCAGGTTACGATTGTTGATGCCGACAAGCCGCGAGGTCAGTTTGAGCGCCCGCTCCAGCTCCTCTTGATCGTGTACCTCCAGCAGGACATCCATTCCGAGGCTGAATGCAGTCTCTTCCAAGGCTCGCGCGGTGTCGTCCTCGACGGCTGCCAGGATAATCAGGATGCAGTCACCACCCCATGCGCGTGCCTCAAAGACCTGATAGGGATCATAGAGGAAGTCCTTGCGGAGTGCCGGAAGAGATACTGCATTCCTGGCAGCTGTCAGAAATTCAGGCTTTCCCTGGAAAGAAGGAGCGTCTGTCAGCACCGACAGGCAAGCCGCTCCGCCTTTCTCATAAGCTTTCGCCAGAAGGGGTGGATCAAAGTCGGCACGGATCAAACCTTTTGAAGGACTGGCCTTCTTGATCTCTGCGATGAGGGCATATTCGCCGGCATCGGTTTTTGACTCGATGGCAGCCTGAAATCCACGGGGAGAAGATTGATCCGCAATCCGGCTCTTGAGATCATCAAGCGACACGGCAATCTTCGCTGCTGCAATTTCCTCGCGCTTGTACGCCTCGATTTTCTGGAGAATGTCAGCCATGGCCCTATCCGTTCGACGCTGCGACCAGCTTATCCAGGGTGTCGGCCGCTGAACCGTTGTCGATGCTTGAGGCGGCCGTTTCAACCCCATCGCTCAGATTACCGACCTTGCCGGCGACCAGGAGTGAAGCTGCGGAATTGAAAAGCACGATGTCGCGATAGGCGTTCTTGGTACCGGCAAGAACGTCGCGCAACGCCTTCGCGTTTTCCGCCGGCATGCCGCCTTTCAGTTCTTCGGCTTTCGCAAGAGGCAGACCTGCGTCTGCAGGCGAAATCTCAAAGGACCTGACCTGTCCGTCTTTCAATTCGCTGACAAAGGTCGGCCCGGTCGTCGTTATCTCGTCCATTCCGTCGGACCCGTGAACAATCCAGGCTGTTTCAGAACCGAGCTCCTTGAGAGACTGTGCCACGGGATCAACCCACTTTCTCGCGAAGACACCGACCATCTGTCGTTTGACACCTGCCGGGTTCGAGAGCGGCCCGAGCAGATTGAAAATTGTCCGCGTTCCGAGCTCCATGCGGGTTGGACCAACATGTTTCATCGCCGCGTGATGAAGCGGGGCAAACATGAAACCGATGCCTGCCAAGTCGATACAATGCGAAATCTTTCGCGGTTCAATGTCGATATTCACGCCCAGTTCGGAAAGAGCTTCAGCAGCCCCTGATTTTGAAGACAGGGATCTGTTGCCGTGCTTGGCCACCGGCACACCGCATCCGGCAACCACGATCGCGGTACAGGTGGAAATGTTGTAACTGCCCGAGCTGTCCCCACCGGTGCCGACGATGTCGATTGCGTCTGCCGGTGCGTCGACAGTGAGCATCTTTGAACGCATCGTGGCAACGGCACCCGTCACTTCGGCGATGCTTTCGCCGCGCACTCGCAGTGCCATCAGGAAGCCGCCCAGCTGTGACGGTGTGGCCGACCCGGACAGGATGACTTCGAATGCCTGCCGGGCTTCATCCGGCGTCAGGGTCTGACCATCAGCGACTTTGGCTATGAGGTCCTTGAACACGGTCATGGTGTTAATTCATCCGTACCAGAATCAGTTTTGTGTCAAGCCGATCACCTGGGCAACACCTGCCTGGTTGATCTCGACGCCAGCCTCATTTTCGCGGTCAGTGATAAATTGACCAATGAGAGAGTCACGTATCTGCTGAGACAACTGCTCGTCGAGCGCCCCAATGGCGGGCGATGCGGTATCGAAGGCGGGTACATTGGCGGCGGACACTTTCAATACCAGACGCGTATTCCCGTCTGACGAATTTGCCACCGCACTTGTACCGACCGGACCACCAAAGACCTGGGAAATTGCTTCCTGGCTGAAATAGCCGGATGGAGCGTTGCGAGCAATGTTCTCTTCCGTTCTCACTTCCAGTCCGGTTTCCCCGGCAAGGTTCTCGAAAGATGTTCCATTATTCAGCTTGGTCAGATAATCGGACGCCGTTTCGTTCAGTCGCCTGGTCATCTCGTCTGATTTCCAGGTTGAAACGACTTCGTTCCTGACTTCATCGAGCGTCCGGTCGCGTTCAGGAATGACCTTGTCCACTTCATACCAGAGAAATCCCTGTTCTCCGAATTGCAGAACATCATTTTCGATCCCGATGTCGCTTTCGAAAGTTCCGGCGACAAGTCCGTCGGCGGCCGGCAGATTGACATCGCCACCAGGAATGGACTTGCCGTTTTGGTCGAATGCTTCAACCGACACGACCGGCAATGAAAAACGTTCGCCGACTTCCTCGAGCAGAGCCCCGCCGGCGCGGGCGTCTTCGACCTCGTCCAGCAGATCGAGTATCTCGCGCTCGGCCTGCTCGGTGGCGAGCGCCTGGATGATTTCGTCCTTTACCTCGTCAAAAGGACGAGTGCTTTCCGGCAGAATTTCCTCAACGTTCAGGATGACCGTCGAAAACCGGCCTTCAACCGCACCGCTCGAGGCACCTTCTTCAAGTGTGAATGCGGCATTCCCGAGAGTTTCGTCCAGGAAATCGTTTCTTGACATTACGCCGAGCGCGACATCGTTGTTCGTCAGGTTGCGCTCGCTCATCAGCTCACTGAATGTCTTGCCGCCGGCCAATTCGGAGGCGGCTTCTTCCGCGGCTTCCTTGGACGGGAACGACATTTGGAGAACTTTGCGGCGTTCAGGCTGGTAATAGTCTGATGCCCTTTGTTCATACTCGGCGCGGGCGTCTTCTTCGACAACGTCTTTCGGCCGTGCAAGGGTTTCCGGGGTCAACGCCAGAAACTTGATTTCCCGGTATTCCGGTGCCCTGAAACCAGCCTTGTTCTCCTCAAAATACGCGTTGAGAATATCCGGCGACGGATCTTCGATCACGCCAACGGATTCTGGAGTTACAAGAAGAAAGTCTACGCTTCTTGTCTCGGATTGATATGCGGACAAAGCCTCGAGATAGCTGATTGGCGCTGTCATGTTGCCGGCAAGAGCTTCAGCGAGCTGATTTCGTTCCGCTATCTTGCGGCGCTGCACGACATATTCGTCTTCCTGATAACCATTTGCCCGGAGGACCTGATCCAGTCTGCTGCGATCATATGTGCCGCTGAGCCCGCGAAATGCCGGGTCGGCCTGAATGAGGGCGGCCAGCCGCTGATCCGAAATGCCAAGCTGCAGGTCCTGAGCTGTATTGTTCAGCGCAGCTTCTGCGACCAATCTGCCCAACGCCTGCTGGGGAACGCCAAGTGCAGCCCCTTCCTCGCGTGTGAGCGGGCGGCGCAACTGCTGCGACAGCCGATTGAGGTCCTGCCTGTAGGTGCGGTCGAATTCCAGGAGCGAAACTTCCGTATTACCGACCTTGGCCGCCGTGTTCTGACCAAAACCCTGCAGAAAATCCGTTACACCCCAAATGGCGAAACTAAAAATCAGCAGTGCGATAAACAGTTTGGCAAGCCAGGTACCGGCGCCTTTGCGCAGCGCGTCAAGCATGACGACTCCCGTGTTCTTTTCTTTTCATCAGCCGTTTCTCAACGTCAGGCCGGAGGACCTGCCGCGACCGGAGCGGGCGGATCATAATGACGTGGAAGCCTCGCCGCAAGGCGGCCCGGCATAAAGTTCAGATCAGAAACAGGTTTCCGCGACCTTGAATGATTGCAACGTACGCAAGCTTCTGCTCTATAGGCGCAAAATCAATGATTGATCAGCGGGAGATGAAGACAAATGAGCGTGAAGATCAAACCGCTTCTGGCCGGGAACTGGAAAATGAACGGTCTAAGGTCCAGCCAGGCCGAATTTCACAAAATGAAAGCGGGATTGACCGACTCTCTGGCCGATAGCGCCGATGTAATGATCTGCCCTCCGGCCACGCTGATTCCGGCGCTGGCCAACATTGCCGCAGGGAGCGCGATTTCGGTTGGCGGCCAGGACTGCCACGGAGAAAAATCCGGCGCACATACAGGAGATATTTCTGCCGAGATGCTCAAGGATGCAGGCGCCACTGCCGCGATTGTCGGCCACTCGGAGCGCCGGACCGATCACGGTGAAGGGGATGGTGTAGTCAACGCAAAGGCGCAAGCAGCGTGGCGGGCCGGACTGGTCGCAATCGTTTGCGTCGGTGAAACAGAAGCCGAACGCAAGGCAGGACAGGCAGTGTCAATCGTTCAAGGTCAGTTGAACAATTCCGTACCTGATGGAGCAACTTCGGAAAACACGGTCATTGCCTATGAACCTGTCTGGGCCATCGGGACAGGCCTGACGCCGACTGCCCAGGATGTTGAGGAAATGCACAAGGCGATGCGCGACAATCTGGTGAGTAGATTCGCGGATGCCGGGGCAGCGATGCGCCTTCTTTATGGCGGCTCCGTAAAGCCGGCGAATGCCTCTGAACTCATGGCGGTTTCCAATGTCAACGGCGCACTTGTCGGTGGTGCCAGCCTGAAGGCGGAAGACTTCCTCGGCATCCTTGACGCTTATTCGTGATCACGAGGCTCTTGAAGCTTCTGTGACGAAGGCTCAATTGAAGGGTGGAAAGCTGGCGTCGTCTGGTGTAGAAGGCCGCCAAACCTGAATTCAATACAGAATGGCATTCGATGGAAACCGTAGTCATCGTAATCCACCTTATGGTCGTCTTGGCCCTGGTGCTTGTTGTCCTCCTGCAGCGCTCCGAAGGCGGAGCGCTCGGCATTGGCGGAGGCGGAGGCGGAGGACTGATGTCCAGTCGTGGAACGGCAAATGTTCTGACGCGGGCAACGGCAGTTCTTGCCGTGGCCTTCTTTGTCACATCGCTCACATTGAGCCTCATCGCGCAGAATGAAGACAGCCCCTCTTCGATTCTTGACGCCTCACCGGCGGCATCCGATGGCACCCCGGTCACGGGCGAGGGCACGACCGGTGGTTCCGGTGGTATCCTTGATTCGCTGAAACAGCAGAGCGAACCTTCCGGTCCACAGGTCCCGGCCGCACAGTAAGCGGCTCCGGCGGCCTCCGGGCCTTTCAATCGATATCTGCCCTGCGGCCTGTCTCGCAGGGCATTTTTATGTGTTAAGAACGCAACTCCCGAGTGGCCAAACGGCGCTCGGCAAGGATATGGTATTGGTCCATGGCGCGATACATTTTCATTACCGGCGGCGTGGTCTCCTCGCTTGGAAAAGGTCTTGCTTCTGCTGCTTTGGGCGCGTTGCTCCAGGCGCGGGGCTACAAGGTTCGTTTGCGCAAGCTCGATCCTTATCTGAACGTGGACCCGGGGACGATGAGCCCTTACCAGCACGGAGAGTGCTATGTGACGGACGACGGGGCGGAAACGGACCTCGATCTCGGTCACTATGAACGCTTCACGGGACGTCCGGCAAACCAGCAGGACAATATAACCACCGGCCGCATTTATCAGGACATCATCGCCAAGGAACGGCGCGGAGATTACCTCGGCGGCACGGTTCAGGTCATTCCGCATGTAACAGACGCGATCAAGAATTTTGTCCTGACCGGCAACGAGGACTACGATTTCGTGCTCGTTGAAATCGGCGGCACGGTCGGTGATATCGAAGGACTGCCATATTTTGAAGCGATTCGTCAGCTCGGAAACGATCTTCCGCGCGGCAGTGCAGTCTACGTGCACCTGACATTGATGCCTTACATACCGAGTGCAGGCGAAATGAAGACCAAGCCGACACAGCACTCGGTCAAGGAACTTCGGTCGATCGGCATTCAACCTGATATCCTGATGATCCGTTGCGACCGGCCAATTCCGGAAACGGAAAAACGGAAGTTGTCGCTATTCTGTAACGTGCGCGAAAGCGCCGTTATTCCGGCCTACGATGTCAAGTCCATCTATGACGTGCCGATCGCCTACCATCAGGAAGGGCTTGACGACGAAGTCCTTGCCGCATTCGGATTGACCGGGTCCCCGACACCGGTTCTGGATCGCTGGGAAGGAATTTCTGCCGCTATTGCCAATCCGGAAGGTGAGGTAAAAATAGCTATTGTCGGCAAATACACGGTCCTGAAAGATGCCTACAAGTCATTGATCGAAGCTCTGGTACACGGCGGTATCGCCAACAGGGTGAAGGTGAATCTTGAGTGGATAGAATCGGAGACTTTCGAGAAGGAAGACCCGAGCCCTTATCTGGAAGGCGTGCATGGCATTCTCGTGCCTGGTGGATTTGGTGAGCGCGGTGCGGAAGGCAAGATCGCGGCGGCGCACTTTGCCCGGACCCGCAAGATTCCTTATTTCGGCATCTGTTTCGGAATGCAGATGGCCGTTCTTGAAGCTGCGCGCAACATGGCCGGCATCTCAGAGGCAAATTCAACCGAATTCGGTCCTGCAACTGAACCCGTTGTCGGCCTGATGACGGAGTGGACCAAAGGCAATGAAATGGAGGTCCGCGACAAAGACGGAGATCTTGGTGGTACAATGCGGCTGGGAGCCTATCCCGCCGCTTTGAAGCAGGGGTCCCGCATAGCGGATATCTACGCGGCCACAAACATATCGGAGCGTCACCGGCACCGTTACGAGGTCAATATCGGTTACCGTGAGAAACTGGAAGATTGTGGCCTGATCTTTGCCGGAACTTCACCGGACGGTGTTCTGCCCGAAACAGTCGAAATAGAGAATCATCCCTGGTTCATCGGAGTTCAATATCATCCGGAACTCAAGTCACGTCCATTCGACCCGCATCCTTTGTTCGCGTCCTTTATCGGCGCAGCGTTGCAGCAGAGCCGTCTGGTCTGACGCTCAATCCCGAAAGGAACATCCATGGTGCGTGGCCTCGATCATCTCGTCGTTGCAGTAAAGAATCTCGAGGCTGCCGGCCGGGCCTATGAAGCCATCGGATTTACGGTCACGCCTGAGAACCAGCATCCCTGGGGCACTGCGAACCGGCTTGTTCAACTCGACGGGTTTTTTATCGAACTGCTGACGGTCAAGGAACCGAAAGTGATTGCAGAGACGGCCGGGGCGGCATTCTCCTTCGGCGCATTTAACAGGGATTTCCTGAAAGTTCGGGAAGGAGCAAGCATGCTGGTGCTGGAGAGCCGGGATGCTGTCCAGGACCGGGAAGATTTCGAGAAGGCGGGATTGAAACTCTTTGATCCGTTCTCCTTTGAACGTGTCGCCAACCTTCCGGACGGAAAAACAGCAAAAGTTGCGTTCGAACTTACCATTCTTCAAGACCCGCTCGGTCCGGGCATCGGCTACTTCACCTGCCATAACAAGTACCCGGAAAATTTCTGGAAGCCGGCATTTCAAAAACATGAAAACGGAGCACGGGACATCAAAACCGTGTTTCTGGTCGCCGGCGATCCCTCAGACCACCATGAATTTCTCGGCGGCTTTACCGGCCAGCGCGAAATGAGAGCCACGAGCCTTGGTCTTGCAGTTGAAACTCCGAGAGGCGTTGTTTCTGTTCTCAATCCGGATGCGTATCGGGCACTGGTTGGCGAGGAGGCTGCTGACGCGCTTCAGGGGAGGTTGCCGCAGATTGCCGCTATCGAGATAACTTCAACCAAGGTGGCGGAGCCCAAGATCATTCCGGCCAAACAATTTTTTGGTCTGACACTGATTCTTTCGCCGGAAAGCAAACAGTAGACGAGCTATTGCTAAGAACATCCGCAAAAGAACTGAACCGGCCATAAGGATTGAAAACGCAGGGTAATTTTCTTGGCTGCGAACAGGCTTCAAACAAGAAAATTCGCTTGTTGAATCAATCAGTCCTTTTATAGTGATCTCCGATTAAACGCGCGACCCACAGGTCTGACAGCGGAGTTCTCTAATGCCATTTTTGCGTTTTGCCTCATTTCCACGCCGCTTCGTCCTGGCAGCAACTGCGTTGAGTTTTCTTGCAGCCTGTTCGGACGATTCAAAGCAGGCCCAGGCCCCGGCAGCGCCCCCGCCATCGGTCACAGTTGCCAAGGTAACGTCTCAGGATGTGCGCCAAAGCGAAACCTTTGTCGGGCAGATCGCGGCTGTGGACCAGGTTGACCTTGTTGCCCGCGTCAGCGGTTTTCTCGAGAACAAGGCGGTTCCGGACGGTTCCTTCGTCAAGAAGGACGACTTGCTGTTCGCGATCGAGAAGGCCGAGTACGAAGCGCAGCTGACCAAGGCCAAGGCGGATCTTGCAAGTGCAAAGGCTGATGCGGCCCTCAAGGCGGCGGATGAAAAACGCGACAAGGACCTTCTGGAAAAAGGACATGTTTCCGAGGCAGCCTATGAGGCTACACTGGCCCAGAAACAACAGGCGGAAGCCTCCGTGGAGGCAGCCCAGTCAGGATTGCAGCAGGCAGAACTGAACCTGAGCTACACTGATGTTTCAGCCCCTTTTCCCGGCCAGATCGGCAAAAGCACCTATAGTGTCGGTGAGTTGGTCGGTCCGAACACCAATGCACTGGCCAAGTTGATCCGCCTGGCACCGGTCTATGTCAATTTCTCCGTGAGCGAAGCGCAGTATCTCAACGCTGTTCAGACACACAACATCAGCCCTGCGGATTTGTCTCCCGAGGAAGCTCCGTCTATCAGCCTGGTGCTGCCGAACGGCGACGACTACGGCGAAAAGGGCAAGATCGTCTATATCGACAACGAAATCGATACTGCGACCGGCACGATCTCGTTCCGGGGAGAATTTGAAAACAAGGACGTTCGCCTCCTGGCTGGGACCTATGTCACCGTGTTGCTGGAAGCTCCGAAAACCGAAACTGCGCTTGTAGTGCCCCAGGCAGCGATCCAGCGTGATCAGCAGGGTGCATTTGCGCTTGCCATCACGTCGGACAAGAAGGTCGAACAGAAATACGTCGAACTCGGACAGCAGATAGGGACGAATTTCGTTGTCACCAAGGGGCTTGAAGAGGGCGACGAAGTCATTACCGAGGGGCTTCAGAAAGTGCGACCGGGCGTGGAAGTTGAACCGGTGCTTGCATCTCAGCCGGCGGAGCAAAGCTAAATGTTTTCTCGCTTTTTTATCTACCGGCCAAAATTCGCGCTGGTCATTTCCATTGTCATTACGATTGCCGGCATCCTGGGATACGTGTCGCTTCCGGTCGAACAGTTTCCGAATATTACCCCGCCGGTCGTGAATGTTTCGGCAACCTATACCGGTGCGAATGCGGAAGTTCTGGAAGAAACGGTTGCGGCGCCCATCGAAGGCCAGGTGAATGGCGTCGACGACATGATCTACATGCAGTCGACCAGTAACGACAGCGGCAACTATTCCCTGAACGTGACATTTGCTGTCGGGACAGATCCGGATATTGCGACAGTCAATACGCAGAACCGTGTTTCGCAGGCAACCAGCCAATTGCCGAGCGAAGTGACTGCCAATGGTGTGACCGTCCAAAAAGCCAGCACAAACATGCTGCTGGTTATAACGCTCTATTCACCAAAGAGTACTTTTGACCCGGTTTTTCTGTCCAATTACGCGTCAATTAACCTGAAGGACTCCCTCGCGCGTGTCCAAGGTGTCGGGCGTGCCGACGTCATGACGGATTTCGCCTACGGCATGCGTATCTGGCTGGATCCCGACAGGCTCACCAGCCTGGGCATGACGCCTAGTGATTTCATTGCCGCCGTTCAAGACCAGAACATTCAGGTCGCTGCAGGTCAGATCGGCGCGCCACCTGTGCCTGACGGCCAACAGTTTCAATATACGATCAAGGCCAAGGGACGCTTGTCGACACCGGAAGAATTCGAAGAAATCGTGCTTCGAACCGGTGCTGACGGAGCTGTCGTCACGATCGGCGATGTGGCCCGGGTCGAGCTCGGCGCACAGTTCTACAATGCGTCAGGAGAGTACAACGGCCAACCGTCCACCGTCCTGGCAATCTATCAGGCTCCCGGCGCGAACGCACTGCAGGTTTCGGAAAACGTTCTTGCGCGCCTTGAGAGCCTGTCAAAAGCGTTTCCGGACGACATGGAATATGCGGTTCCGTTCAACACGACCGACTTTGTTCAGGCGTCTCTTGATGACGTGATCGCCACGTTGTTCCTGACGTTTCTGCTCGTCGTTTCCGTGGTCTTCATCTTTCTGGGTAACTGGCGAGCGACGATCATTCCAACGGTTGCAATTCCCGTATCGCTGATCGGGACGTTTGCGGTTCTGCTTGCTCTTGGAATGTCCTTGAACACGATCTCACTGTTCGCCCTCGTTCTGGCGATCGGTATCGTTGTTGACGACGCGATCGTGGTCGTTGAGAACGTGGAACGCATCATTGCGGAAGAGGGGCTTGCTCCAAAGGACGCGACAGCAAAGGCAATGGAGCAGATCACCAGCCCGGTTATCGCAACCACCCTGGTTCTGCTGGCTGTGTTTGTGCCGACGATCTTCATGCCTGGTATTACCGGCAGGCTCTATTCGCAATTCGCAGTCACGATTTCCGTATCCGTCGTAATTTCCTCCATCAATGCGCTTACCCTTTCGCCTGCGCTGTGCGGACTTATCCTGAAGGCGCGTTCGGGGCCACCGCGCGGTATCATGGGTTTGTTTGATCGCGGCATTACCGGTGTTCGAAACGGCTATACAGCGATCATCCGGCGTCTCGTGCGGGTTGCGTTCGTCGCCATCATTATTGTTGGTGGTGCAGTCGCCGTGATCGTGACGCTTGGCGGTACGCTCCCTCAGGGTTTTCTCCCGTCCGAGGACCAGGGCTATCTCATGGTTGATGTCCAACTACCGGACGGGGCCGCGCTCGAACGCACCGAGGGGGTAACGAAACGCGTTGTCGAATTGACGCAAAAAACGACCGGGCGTCGAGAATGTGGTGATCGTGAACGGGTTCTCGATCCTCAATGGCGCGACGTCCTCCAACGCCGCCCTGGTGATCGCCACCATGAGCAATTGGGAAGACAGGCAGGAACCGAATCTGAAAATCAACGCGATTCTGGCTAATTTCTGGGCTGAGTTCTCGACGATCCCGGGTGCCAACATCATCGCGTTCAATCCGCCACCGATCCCGGGTCTTGGGACAACCGGCGGCGTTCAGATGATGCTTCAGCAGACAGGTGGCGGAACGCCTCAGGAACTTGCGTCAGCTGTTGGGTCAATGGTCTATTCAGCCAACCAGAGCGCAGAAATCGCGCGGGCCTATTCCACCTTCCGGGCGAATGTTCCGCAGGTCTTTGTCGATCTGGATCGGGAAAAGACCAAAACGCTCGGCGTCAACGTGGCGGATGTTTTCACAACACTCCAAGCCTATCTCGGATCCTACTACATCAACGATTTCAACATATTCGGCCGTGTGTACAAGGTCATGATCCAGGCCGAGGGCCAGTACCGCGACAAGATCGAGGACATCGGCCGGTTATATGTGCGCTCGACGGATGGAACGATGGTGCCGCTGCGCAGTGTGCTGACGACGGAAAACGTTCTCGGTCCGCAGATCCTGACGCGCTACAACATGTTCCGCGCAGCCGCCGTGATGGCGGATCCTGCGCCCGGGGCGTCGACGGGTGTTGTTATCAACGAGGTTGAAGGCGCGGCGCAGGAAGCCCTGCCGCCCGGCTATTCTTATGAATGGACCGGAACAGCACAGCAGCAGCTCGGGTCCGGCAATATCGTCATGTTTATCCTGATGTTGTCGATCCTGTTCACCTATCTGTTCCTTGTCGCCCAGTATGAAAGCTGGACGATGCCGGTCGCTATCCTGATGTCGGTGTCCTTTGCGATCATGGGGGCACTTGTGGCCGTGTTCGTGACCGGCGGGGACGTCAATCTCTATACGCAGATCGGGATGATCATGCTCGTCGGCATGGGGGCGAAGAACGCCATCCTAATTGTTGAATTTGCGATGGAGCAGCGCGACAGCGGTAAATCCATCACCGAGGCGGCGACAGAAGCGGCACATCTTCGTTTCCGTGCCGTCATGATGACAGCGCTGTCGTTCCTGCTCGGTGTCGTGCCTTTGATGACGGCCTCGAGCGCGGGCGCTGCCAGTCAGAAGGCGATCGGCTTTGCGGTCTTCGGCGGCATGTTGTTTGCGACCGTGATCGGCGTGCTGATGATCCCGATCCTCTATGTCTGCCTGCAGTATCTGCGCGAAAAGGTGAAGAGCATGTTCGGTGGGGAAGAGAAGGTAACCCAAAGCGCTCCGGCGACTTAGTCCGGATCGGACAATTTCGTGTCAATTCACCGGGCGGAACAGTGTTCCGCCCGGTGTGTTTCATCTTAAGGCACTGAATTTTTTGTAGCAGTCCCGGCTGGCTGGAAATTGCATCGCCGCAGGCCAGTGTGCGGTCCGCACGGGTCAATCGACGGATTCGAAAACCGTTTCGATGGCCTGGAAAATCGTATGGTAGAGGCCGACCTCGTCTTTCGCGAAATCGCCGTGAGGCACCGCCTTCTTGGCCTCGTTGAGCAAATCCGCCTTGATGGCATCAAGATCCACGATGTTGCCGTCAGCGTGCTTTTCAAGCTCAACGTAGAGCCGCTTGGCGATTCCAGCATAAGCAACGATTGCGGTGACCATGTGCGTCGGCTCGTCCGGTATCTGGATTTTCATCCGTGCCGCTTCCCTCGTTAAAAAACAGTTCCCTTTCCGATCAGATATAGTGGTTTCCTGAAAAGCAGGCATGAAAATCTGAAAGTCCTTGAGTTAGAGAACATCACAATCCTGTTTGCCGAAGGGTCGAATTGAACCACTTCCCCGATTGTCCGCAATCATGAGTTTGCTCCGCTTGCGGCCTGACAGGCTTGCATCCCGGTGATGTTCGCTCTTTTGTCTCATAGTTCATTCCCGACAAGTGGAAATGAGCCAAAGCCTTGTACCTGGGCAATCAGCTTGTCTGGACACTGGGTGTTGGCGGGGAGCACAAGGGCGGAGTGAGTTTGTTCGGAAGGTGGACCGTGCTGACAAGCCTCTGGTGACCGCCTCGAGCGGTGAATTTGTTTTCTGATTTCAGTGCGATTAGGCGAATCCTTCGGAAGGGCTATGGCGCAAGGTCAGACGTGAACAGGCGAATGTAGCGGTGACCCCAGCCAACGAAGGACGGAAGATTTGCGGATCGACGCGGTGGAGGTTAGGGCGAAAGCTGTCATGACATTCAGTTCGCGCCGGCAGCGATACCCAGCCTTTGTCACCATTGAGAGTATTGCTTAGTCGTCTGTCTCAAATCGCATTCGATCGGCAACCCAGGGAATGACAATGGCTTCCAGTCGTTCACCAATGAATTGCCGGTGATCACCCGCGTAGATGTCCAGAAGATGGGGAATGCGTTCATCCCCAAGCCGTTGCGAGAATTCCAGTGCTCCTGTCGGGATGTGCAAAAACTGATCGCCAAGACCGACGTCCAGTGCCAAACCGCGCAAGCTCCGGAGGTTCTTGCGGGCATGGCGCATCTGCCGTACTGGCAAAGCATCAAGGTATTTGTCGAATTGAACATCGTCCAGGACGATCTCTCCCCGCACGACATGGAATGGAAATTTTCCATAGATGGGTGCAGCATCAACATCGGGACTGAATGCTGCCAATATGCCCAATGCTGCAATCGGATAAAAGTCGCGACTATCTATCAGTCTTTGCAGATCTTCTGGTCCTTTGACCTTTGCAGCTCGCTGCCACGCATCGTTTCCGAAGCTCAAGTCATCAACGGCGGCAAGGCAACACGGGCTGAGCGCCCAGACTACTGAAAAAATTCCGGGCCGGTTCATGGCCAGATTGAGCGCTCCATAGCCGCCCATCGAGTGACCGACCACGGCGCGGCTTTCGTGATCCGACAGCGTGCGATACTTCTCATCGATGAAAGAGACGAGGTCATCGGCAATGTAATCTGCCCAATTGCCGCTCACCGGAGAATTGCGGTAGAATCCGCCTCCATACTTGTTGCCGCCATTCGGCATGACCACAATCAGTTCAGGTATTTTTCCATCCGCAATCAATCGGTCAAGAATTTCCGGCACGTTGAAGTTTTCAACCCAAACGCCATGATCATCGAATATGCCATGGAGAAGATAGATAGAGGGGAAGCGGCGATCCCGGTCTTCGTCATAGCCCGGCGGAAGGTAGACCGCGGCCTTCTGGACAACAGAGCTGTCAAGAAGGTTGCCTTTGAGTGCGGGTGCGGGAACATCGATCTCAACCACATTTCCAGTTGTGGTTCCATCTGATTGGGCATTTGCAACCGAAATGGACAGAACAGCAACTGCGATCAAGGCGCCGAAAATGGACTTTCGCATCGAAATCTCCGAGAGGTTGGTGCCTTTTACATCTATGCTCGGGTTGCTTAAGTACAAGCGTTTTCCTCTCCTCTTTCGTCTTTGAAAGTGTTTGGGAGACCGATTTTCAGGCTCACGTTCAGAACGCAAAATCTGCCACCTGGGCAGGCTACGGTCATTCGCTGCAAGATATCCGAAGGGGGATTCATGGCAGAAGACCCGAGTCTCGGAGATGCGAGCATTTCAATTCGGGTTTAGGGACAGTATCTCGCCAAATACAAAGCGGTTGATTGAGCGTTTTGCGCCACCAGTATGACCCTCAATGCAAAGCCTAAAGTCGGCCAAAGACCCGAAGTCAGCCCTAAAAAATCAAATTCGAGCAGAATGCCGGAGCGAACCTGTAACAGAACACGCGGTTGAAAACGCAGTGGTCATCAAGTGAGGATCCACCGAGAACATCAAGATCGGCTCTGACCAGATGTCCTAAGACATCGCAGAGGGCAAGATTTAGTGGGATTTGCCGGTCGGTGCTGTGCACCGGTCGAAGATCATCATGCGATCGCGCAAGAGCAGTTGCGTCGTGCTCTCAGAATTGTCCAGATGTTCGGCATTGGCCAGGAGACTTGGCACTGGGCAACTTCGCGACCCTGCTGACCTAAACCCGAAAAGTTGGATGAGCCCCGGACGCAGAAACGGAGTTAACTCCGATAACAAGGCTCGCCCCATACTAAACCTCACACGTGTGACCAGAATTCAGGGTCACGCGACATGTTCTGTTTCTTGCAAAAACGATAATAACTTGTTTTTTATGAGGAATTTTTGGTGAGCCGACAGGGGCTCGAACCCTGGACCTACTGATTAAAAGTCAGTTGCTCTACCAGCTGAGCTATCGGCTCTCACCAAATTCCGGTGCAGTCGAGCGCTTTGTGTGTTGCGCCGCCGCGTTGGTGGCGTGTGTTTATGCCGACACAGGGGACATTGCAAGAGGCAAAATTCATTTTTTCAACAGTGCAGCGGATAACTGGCAGGTTTCAGCTTTCGACTTGATTTGACAACGGTAAATCTGGCTAGATAAATGTTCTCATGAGTATAAATAGTGATTTATGAATACCGATTGGTAGTATAATTTACAATCAGTTCACTCTATTCTATGAATCTTTGTTCATTATGTTCGTTATTAAGAAAATAAAGATCATTCTCCTGCAAAAACTGTCAGGTAGCGCAATATAGTTTTGTGATGTACCTTCACCAGTAACCAGAGAGGTTACATGCACTCGACACCCATAGACACACACACGAACTCGGTAGAGTTCGATTTCGTCAAGGGCCACATAGCGGCAACAATGACGCTGATTCACGGGCTTATCGATCAAGGTGTGATTGACCGCGAACAGCTCGACACGTTCTTTGCGGCCTTTATCGGTGAATTGCCCCACAATCGCGAAACACTCGGTCTGCGCTTGATCCTGGATCAGTGGCGCCAGGGTCTTCGGGACGGGGATTCCGATGAAGAGCTGAAAGGCATGCTTTTCGAGGTTATCCGGGGAGGCAGATCAAACTGATTTTCCAAATGTGTTCGGCCATGGGTTGGGGGCCGAATCATTTGACCAAGGTGACAAAATTGTTCGAGGCGCTCAGGCGCCTTTTTTGATTCCCTTCAAGCCCTATCCCTACAGTGCAGCCAGTTCTCGAGAAGCCTGCTGGTCAATGTCCGGCAGCTTTGTTATGCGTAACAGCAGTCAAGCCGTCCGGTGTTGGCCTTGTGATCAGGTGTCGTACCTCATGCGTCTGTCGAAATTCACAAACAAACTGATCTCCGCGTTGAGTTGCGAGCAGCATTCTGTTTTGATCCGCCGCCGGCTTCTGGCAGGCATGAGTGCAGTTTTCGTTTTCTTCCAGTTCGGATCCGGTTACGCAGACGAGCAACAATTCGTAACGATAGGAACCGCCGGAGTGACCGGTGTCTATTATCCGGCGGGAATTGCGGCCTGCAAGATCGTCAACGAGAGCAGAGCCGAGCACGGTGTGCGCTGCTCGGTGGAATCTTCACTAGGTTCCATTTCGAATATCAGGCAGATCCGGTCCGGTGAGCTCGATTTCGGTTTTGCCCAGTCGGACTGGCAGCATCATGCCTTTCTCGGAACGTCGGTATTCGAGGACGCCGGAGCTTTTCAGGATCTGAGATCGGTTTTTTCTCTCCATGCTGAGGTCGCAACCATTGTGGTCAAGGCCGGATCTGTCTTTCGCTCCTTTGAGGACCTGAAAGGTGCCAAGATCAGTACCGGTAGCAAGGGGTCCGGGTCGGCAGCTTCCTGGAATGCCCTGGTCGGTCAACTGGCCTGGACGGATGCGGATCGGGAAAACTTCACAAATCGCAGCAGCTCCGAACTCGCAGAAGCCTTGTGCGGCGACCAGATCGACGCCTATTTTGCGTTGATCGGACATCCTGCCGCCCTGATCGAGGAAACGCAGGATCAGTGCGATATACGCCTGATCGGTATTGAAAGTGACGACGTCAATGCCTTTGTCGAGGAGGAACCCTATTACATGGCGGCGACCATACCGGCGGGTCTTTACCGTCTCGCCGAACCTGTCGGGTCATTCGGGGTCGTTGCCACCGTGGTGACCTCGGTCGAAATGCCGGACGAGATCGTGGCGACACTGGTCGCGGCCGTCCATGATAATTTCGAAAACTTTTCAACGCTGCACCCGGCCTTGAACCGCCTGACCCGCGAAGACATGGTCGCGTTCGAGGCGGCAGCGCCGCTCCATCCTGGCGCATTGAAGTTTTTTCAAAGTCAGGGTTTGTTGCCGGCTGATTGAATGCATCTGCCGGTTCAGGGTCTTCATATCGATCCGCTCTCCAAAAGGTGAGCGGATTTTGTCTTTGTGATCGGGCCTGTTGGAGCTAAATCAATGCATCTGAAGCTGACCGGTCTATACCGGAATCACACTGAACCAGACCGGAAATACAAATGATCCAGGACGTGACGATAATTGGAGCCCTGCTTGCCGGGGTTTTGTCTTTTGTGTCTCCTTGTGTGCTTCCGCTCGTTCCGCCCTATCTCGGTTTTCTGGCCGGTGTTTCGCTCGATCAGTTGACCGGTGAAGACGACGAAGACGAAACGGCGTCGCGCAGGGTGTTTTTCAGCGCCGTGTTCTTTGTGCTCGGGTTTTCGACTGTCTTCGTCATTTTGGGAGCGACCGCGAGTTTCCTCGGCCAGTTCATCAGAGGTTATCTCGACTATTTCGGATATATCGCCGGAGCGGCGATTATCGTCATGGGGCTTCATTTCCTTGGAGTTTTCCGCATCGGTTTTCTGTACAAGGAAGCGCGTGTTCACGTTGAAAAAAAACCGGCGGGAGCTCTTGGAGCCTATGTCATCGGCCTTGCTTTCGGGTTTGGCTGGACCCCGTGCGTCGGTCCGATTCTGGCAGCGATCCTGTTTGTTGCCGGTACTGAAGACACGGTCGGGCAGGGAGCTCTGTTGCTGAGTGCCTATGCGATCGGGCTTGGCATTCCCTTTCTACTGGCGGCGCTTTTCGCCGGACCGTTTCTCGGTTTCATGAAACGATTCCGCAAACACATGGGAGCGGTTGAAAAGGCAATGGGCGGTGTGCTGGTTCTGACAGGAATTTTGTTTCTGAGCGGACACATGGCCAGCATGTCCTATTGGCTGCTAGAGACCTTTCCCGTGCTTCAGGCGGTCGGCTGAGGAACGACATTTCAGGGATACGCGTTGTTTTGTCTGTCCCTACAGCGAGCCGGAGCGCATGATCAAAACGCGCTATCCCTGAATTCGGCGGCTGTCACCAGCGGGTCGCCTGCATAAAGGGCAGGTCGGCACACCTCGGTCGTATCCAGCAGGCGCAAGCACGCGACAGCAGCGTCCGCGGCGTTCGCAAACGGTCCTATCATCAAGGCGACGCCTCCTTCAGGTGCTTGCCTCTCCCTGATCAGAGGGCGAAGATCCCGCATGCGATCCTCATTCTGTTCCTTGAAATCCGCCCAGGCCTTCGCCGCGCCAGCGCTGGTCCTGTAGTGGCCGATGACGGCACCAAAGTCGCTGCGTTTTATCTGGCTGTCGCCACCACCTCGGATCTGACCGGAGGGGTCCGACGGCGTGATCACTTTCGGTGCAAGTCTTGAGCGCGTCGGGGTCTCGTTGAATGTCTCAGCCGCCTGGTCACCGACCGGCGGTATGGACGCCGTCGTCAGAGATGCGCTTTCACTATTGGATGGTGTGATGATGCGCACCGGTTCTTCGGTGCTGAGTTCAGGAGCCGGAACGGTTTCGGGCGGAGGCAGTTGCCGGTAAACGTCAATCCGCTCGCCGGGAACTGTTTCGCGCTTTGCCTGATCTTTCTTCACCGGATCGGATGCAATGTCTTTCTGAACCTGGTCTACCGCATTCGAAGCCGGTTTTGCCGAAGGCATGGCTGGCTCGTGCCTTGCGGTCGCAGGTTTCGGCGGTGATTTTGTAACGACAACTCCCGGGCGGGGGATAACTTCCTGGATGGCCGCCATTTCCTCCGCGGATGTGGTTTTACCGGCGTAAGCGAGCTTGGTTCGGGCAACTTCCTGCTCGAGAGCTGCAATGCGCCTGGAATAGATCAGGTTTTGCTCCGACAGCGCCACGAGACGTCTGCGCAGCCCGACGACTTCTCTTTGAAGAACTTCGATCTGGCTCTGCTCAATGCTTGACGCACCGCCGCGCTGTTGCCTCTCGGGCAAGTTCATCACTGCGACAGGAGTGTTGACACCGATCGAGGCCGTCGTCTCGATACTGCCGTTGTCGGGAAGCCGCACACCGGCGGGAACCACACCCGAAAATGACCCCGGCGAGAAGGAGCCACCGCTGAACTGATAGGAAGCAAGACCCACTGTACCCATCAGGACCGCAGCAAAAGCCCACGACAGCAAGCCGATCCGCGGAGACGTGAACGTGTCCCGGACAATAGCGCGTTTCGTTTTTGGGGCCTGTGGTTCAAACAAGGCGTCTTTTTCCGGATCCTGATGGCGAATCTGAATAACGATACTGCATCTGAGGTTCATTATGGTTAACGAAACAAAAACGGAAATGCCCTACCGGTCAGATCTTTCAATGTTCTGTGGATCGGGGCATATAGAGGTCCGCCCGTTGGGCTTGCACGCGCAATGTTAAAGATGGAATTTTCATGACCGCACGCACTTGCCTGTCAATTGTACTTGCCGCAGGTCTGGGGACCCGGATGAAGTCGGACATGCCCAAGGTCCTTCACCAGATTGGTGGGCTGCCGATGGTGGGCCATGTTCTTGCCGCGCTCATGGAAGCCGGGTCGGAACGTGTCTCCGTCATTACCGGTCCCGATATGCCGACGCTCGAGTCTTTGGTGCATGGACTGATGCCGACGGCGCATTGCCATGTCCAGACGGAACGTCTTGGAACCGCACATGCAACACTGGCTGCAAAATCGGATCTGCAAAACGCGGCAGATGATGTTGTGGTGATTTTCGGCGATACACCGCTTGTCACATCCGGGACGATTTCAAAAGTACGCGGGCAACTGGCGCAAGGGTCAGATCTCGTCGTGCTCGGGTTCGAAACACCCGAACCGTTCGGATATGGACGTCTTCTGATCGATGATGGCAGGCTCGTTGCTATCCGCGAGGAAAGGGATGCTTCGGAAGAAGAACGGAAAACAACCTTCTGCAATTCCGGCATCATGGGATTCTCGGGCACACATGCACTCGCCCTGATGGAAAGTATCGGCAACAACAATGCCAAAAATGAATTTTACCTGACCGACGCGGTCGAGATTGCAAACCAGCAGGGACTGAAGGTTGTCGCCGTTGCCGGTTCCGAAGTGGAAACACAGGGTATCAACACCAGAGCCCAGCTGGCGTCGTGCGAGGAAGATTTCCAGAACAGAATGCGTCTCGCCGCCCTGGAAAACGGGTGCACGCTTCTCGCACCCCATACCGTGTTTTTCTCACATGACACGATCCTCGAAACGGGTGTGACGGTCGAACAGAACGTCGTGTTCGCTCCTGGAGTAAAAGTTGCTTCGGGTGCCATTATACGTGCCTTCAGCCATCTTGAAGGGGCAGATGTTGGAAGCGAGAGTGTCGTTGGTCCCTATGCACGTTTGCGTCCAGGAGCTGTCCTTGGCGCAAAGACCAAGATAGGTAATTTTGTTGAAGTCAAGAACGCGACCTTCGGGGAAGGGGCCAAGGCCAATCACCTCAGCTATATAGGTGATGCCACTATTGGCTCCGGGTCCAACATTGGCGCCGGAACGATAACCTGCAACTATGACGGATATCTCAAACATCGAACGGAAATCGGTGAGGGGTGTTTTGTCGGGTCCAACTCCACCCTGGTGGCACCGGTGCAACTGCATGCTGGTGCGTTTGTCTCTGCCGGCAGTGTCATCACGGATGACGTTCCAGGAGATGCGATGGCGTTCGGAAGATCGAGACAGATCGTCAAGAAGGGCAAGGCGGCGCAGCTGCGAAGCAGGTTGCAGACCGAAAAGGATGCGAAGCCCAGGTAAGGAGTTCGCGACCCGCTTCTGTCATTTTCTGAAACACGTATTTATTTCCATTGGAAGTGTTCCCTCGTCTAAAGGAGAGCAGTTTTCGATGATTTGAGAAGGATTTTTCAATGTGTGGCATTGTTGGTGTTCTGGGAAATATTGAAGCTGCCCCGCGCATTGTCGATTCACTGAAACGCCTCGAATATCGAGGCTATGATTCTGCCGGTGTCGCTACGCTGATCGACGGCGATCTCGTGCGTCGCAGGGCCGAAGGCAAGTTGCGCAATCTTGAGGCGGCTTTGGAGCGGTCTCCACTCTCCGGCACGTCCGGCATCGGCCATACCCGTTGGGCGACCCACGGAGCTCCGACCTTATCCAATGCCCATCCGCACCAGGCAGGGTCGGTGGCACTCGTCCACAACGGCATCATTGAAAACTATCTTGAACTGCGTGACGAAGTCGTTGCCGCAGGTGCCGTGCTCAGCACGGATACCGACACGGAAGTGGTTGCACATCTGATCGACATTGCGCGGACGAGGGGATTGTCTCCCCGGGAGGCAGTCGCGGAAACCCTTCCGCGTCTGAAAGGGGCATTTGCACTTGCGCTGCTCTTTGCAGGTGAAGACGACCTGATGATCGGTGCGCGAAAGGGATCACCATTGGCTATCGGTCACGGTGAAGGAGAAATGTTCTTCGGGTCGGATGCGATCGCCCTTTCTCCCTTTACCGACCGGATCACCTATCTGGATGAAGGGGACTGGGCAGTCCTGACGCGTGATGGGGCTCGGATTTTCGATCGCGACAACTCACGGGTCGAGCGTCCCGAGGCAAAGTCATCGGTCACATCCAGTCTCATGGACAAGGGCAACTACAAGCATTTCATGGCCAAGGAAATCCATGAGCAGCCGGAAGTGCTCGGGCACACCTTGTCCCGTTACTTCGACTACACCACCAATACGGCAAACGTCGCCGGCGCAGACAAACTCAACTTCGACAAGCTTTCCCGTTTGATTGTTTCAGCTTGTGGAACCGCCTACCTTGCCGGTCTTGTCTCCAAATACTGGTTTGAGAAATACGCCCGCCTGCCTGTCGAAATCGATATTGCTAGCGAGTTCCGCTACCGGGAAACACCTGTGAGCAGGAATGATGCGGCTCTCTTCATTTCGCAGTCGGGAGAAACCGCAGATACGCTCGCCTCGTTGCGATACTGCAAGGAGAACGGTGCCGCGATCGGTGCCGTGGTGAATGTACCGGAAAGCACGATCGCGCGGGAGGCCGATATGGTCTATCCGACCATTGCCGGACCGGAAATCGGCGTCGCCTCAACCAAGGCCTTCACCTGTCAGCTTGCAGTGTTGGCTGCACTTGCTCTTCAGGCCGGCAGGGAGCGCGGTGTCCTGTCTGCCGAGCGCGAGCAGGAACTTGTTTCGGAACTTACCGAAGTTCCGAGCCTTGCCCTGAAAGCACTCGCTGCAGAAAGCGAAATCGAGAAACTCTCCCAGCCATTGTCAAAAGCGGATAACGCACTTTATCTCGGCCGCTCGACAAGTTATCCGCTTGCGCTTGAGGGTGCACTCAAGCTGAAGGAGCTTTCATATATTCATGCGGAGGGTTACGCCGCCGGTGAGCTTAAGCACGGCCCGATTGCACTGATCGACGAGAATATGCCGGTCTTTGTCATTGCACCTTATGACTCGATCTACGAAAAAACCGTCTCCAACATGCAGGAAGTGGCGGCACGCGGTGGCCGGATCGTGCTTATCACGGATCGCAAGGGCGCGGAGGAAAGCGGCGGTGCAGCTGAAAACACGGTGATTATGCCGGACATGTCGGACATCGTGGCACCGATTATCTATGCGTTGCCCGTTCAGCTGATTGCGTATCATACCGCCGTTTTCATGGGAACGGATGTAGACCAACCGCGCAACCTGGCAAAGTCAGTTACGGTGGAATGACAAATGTCTGTTGAAATTGAAACGGCAATTGTGCCCTTTGAAGAACAGTTCCGGCAAGACGTATTGGCACTTTGGGCCAAGTGCGGGCTTGTGCGCGCCTGGAACGATCCGGGCAAGGATATCGACAGGAAACTTACCGACAGGAACGGCAGGTTTCCTGTTCTTCTTGTCGGGGAGCGTGTCGTGGGATCGGTGATGGTAAGCTATGACGGTCACAGGGGATCTGTCTATTACCTGGCGGTAGATCCGGAGTTTCAGGGACAGGGGCTTGGCAAACGGTTGATGGAGTATTGCGAGGCATTTCTGCTGGAAATTGGATGTCCTAAAATCAACCTGTTTGTGCGAAGCGACAATGAGGCCGTGCTGCGTTTTTATGAGAACCTCGGGTTTTTGCAGGACGCTGCAATGCCGCTTGGAAAACGTCTCATTCCGGACGACTGACCCTGTCTATGGTGAATCAGTTGTCTGTCGCCGATGTCGCAGCCCGCAATTTCAATGCTTCCAAGGTTAGCCTGGCGACACATCCGGGGTCTGTGCCTTGGGTCCAGAGGGGCGGGACAGCACATAGGCCGCGCTGCCGATCATGAAGAGAGCAACAATCGCCGCGAGCCAGAGAGCTGGCGAAGCGGACCAGTAGAACATGGCATATCCGAATATCATGCCCATGACCGCGATCGCCTTGGCTTTTGGCTGAATGGCACCGTGCTCCCGCCACGCGATCACCGGCGGACCGAAAACAGGATGATCGAGTATCTTCGCTTCAAGGGCCGGAGAGGACTTGGCAAAACAGCCGGCGGCCATGATGAAAAAGATTGTGCTCGGCAGGAGCGGCAGAAAAGCGCCGGCGATTCCGATGCCTACACATCCGGTTCCCAGAAGTTTGAAAGTGATCCGCCGCAATCCTGCCTCCGCAATCGGCACTTTTAGGGTATATCGCTGAAAAATAAGTCAAGCCAAGGATACCGCACCGAGATAAAGATAATTATCTAGTGTGTGTGTTACACGGTAAGACGAGTACTCAAAAGGACCCTAGTCAGGTTGTATCCATGAGCCGCAATAAACATAAATCAGAAGACACGTCGATCATAGGCCATCGGCCGGGTGCGGCAACTCGCCTGCGAAACTATTTTTTGACCGGCCTCGTGATCACCGGTCCGATCGGTATCACGCTCTGGTTGACCTGGACCTTTATCAAGTGGGTTGACGGCTGGGTAAAGCCCTTCGTGCCCAAGGTCTACAATCCAGAAACCTACCTGCCGTTTCCGGTACCCGGTTTCGGGTTGATCGTTGCGATCTTCGTGCTGACGATCGTCGGATTTCTCGCGGCAAACTTCCTAGGGCGGAGCATGATATCTTTCGGTGAGGGAGTGGTCGGAAGAATGCCGCTTGTTCGCAATATTTACAGCGGCTTAAAGCAAATATTTGAAACAGTGCTTGCTGAACGTGGAAACAGCTTCACCAAGGCTGCGCTCGTCCAATATCCGCGCAAGGGCCTATGGGCTATCGTCTTTATTTCGACCGAAACCAAAGGAGAGGTCGCAAAGCGCTTGAAGGACGCGGCACAGACTGTCTCCGTGTTCCTTCCGACGACACCCAACCCGACATCCGGCTTTCTGCTTTTCGTGCCCAAGGAAGACATCATCGAACTCAGCATGGGTGTTGAAGACGCGGCAAAACTGGTCATTTCAGCCGGGCTCGTCAGTCCGGATCTTCCGGATATCCTGGAAGATGTCATTGCCGAACCGGAGAAACTGGAAAAGATCCGGAACAGGGAGAGCGCCTGATCAATCGTGACAATCGGCCCTGAAGGTTTCTTCATCGGGTAACTGTTTTGCTAGGATATTCATTCCATTGAGCTCAGATGCGAGATCAATCGCGTGCGCGCGGGTTCGGCAATCGATTGTCGGTTTTGCGCCCTGAAAGCATAGCTCAACCTTTTGTGCAGCGTCGGCCAGACCGCAGCCGATGGAGTTTCGGATCGCCTTGATTGCCGACAGCCTGTCAGAGCCTTTTTCAAAACCGTCCAGTTGAAGAGTTCTTCCGCCAAATCGGTGGGGATGACCGAAGTTCCTGAAGTTGCTGACGTATGTTTCAACTGAATGGGCAGTGCCCAAATCAAGGAGTTTTCCCGTTTGTCGCGCGATAAGAAACGGAGCGTTTCCCGCCAGTAACTCCATTGGGTCACCTGATTTCAAAAATGCTTCACTTTGACAGCCGAAAACCCAGCCGAAATCGCCTTCTGCCAAAGGCGTTTCGACCAAAACAGATACAGGTAAATCTACATCAAGCCGAGCTACGAAATCTGCGTTACCAGCATTCCAGGTATCACTGCGTTTTGCGCGATTGCCCGCGCTTCATCTCTGGAAATCAATACCGGCTCCTGAAATACGATCTCAGACCAGTGTTTCACAAAAAAATCCCGTCGATCAACCCGCTCTCAACAGCCTGATCGCTGCATCCCTGCCGAACAGGTATAGCAGGCACCGAAGTGCCGCGCCGCGCTCGGACTTCAACTCCGGATCCATTTCAAGGATGAGCCGCGAGTCATCGCGGGCGACTTCCATAAGATCGGCGTGTTCGTCCGCCCGCGCGATGCGGAAACCGGGTGTGCCTGACTGGCGGGTGCCAAGGATTTCACCTCCTCCTCGCAGCTTGAGATCCTCTTCGGCAATCAGGAAGCCGTCATTGGTTTCGCGCATGATGTTGAGGCGCGCGCCAGCAGTTTCGCCCAATGGGCCCTTGTAAAGCAGGACACAGGATGATGGCTTGTCACCGCGCCCGACGCGCCCGCGGAGCTGGTGAAGCTGGGCAAGACCGAAACGCTCGGCATGCTCGATGACAATGATTGTCGCGTCTGGAACGTCGACCCCGACCTCGATCACCGTTGTGGCTACAAGTACCTTTGTTTCTCCGTTTTTGAAGGCGGACATTGCACTGTCCTTCTCGTCCGCGCCCATGCGGCCATGCACCAAAGAGATGCGTTGCCTCAGCGCGTGCTCCAGAACGCGGTGTCGGTCTTCGACGGCTGCGAGGTCGATCTTTTCCGATTCCTCAACAAGCGGGCACACCCAGTAGACTTTTTGTCCCTCGGAGATAGCCGCCCCGACGCGCGAGATGATCTCGTCCAGCCGGTCGAGCGACACGGAGACGGTCCTGATCGGTTTGCGTCCGGCAGGCTTTTCTGTGAGGCGAGAAACATCCATGTCGCCGAAACAGGTAAGGACGAGCGTGCGCGGAATGGGAGTTGCGGTCATCACCAGGACATCGACCCCTTGGCCCTTGCCCGAGAGGGCCAACCGCTGGTGGACGCCAAAACGGTGCTGTTCGTCAACAACGACCATGCCAAGGTTCTTGAACGATACGGAGCCCTGAAAAAGCGCATGGGTTCCGACCACGAGATCAACTTCCCCTGCATCCAGTTTTTCCTGGAGCAGGCGCCGTTGCTTCTGGCTGTCCTTGCCCGTCATCAGCGCAAGACGAATGCCGGCCTTCTCGCACAGCGGCGCCATCGAGGCGTAGTGTTGACGCGCCAGAATTTCTGTCGGTGCCATCAACCCACCCTGAGCGCCGGTCTCTATCACCTGGGCCAGCGTTGCAAGGGCGACGACGGTCTTTCCGGAACCGACATCGCCCTGGAGGAGCCTTAGCATCCGGGTAGGCTCTGCGAGGTCGTCGTTGATTTCCCTGATGGCATTTGACTGGCTGTCCGTCAGCTGAAAGGGAAGGGCATCGATGACGGTCTGCTGCAAGGCGCCGTCCGGTTTTCGGGCGATACCGCCGAGCTGGCGCATATTGGCCCTGACCATCGCTAGCGCGAGCTGACTGGCGAGCAGCTCATCATAGGCCAGCCGTTGCATGTAGATTGATTGCGGTTCCATGTCCTGGCGCTCTTTCGGCATGTGCAGGGTCTGCAAGGCATCGCGAAAGTCCGGCCAACCAACTTGATGCAGATGTGCATCGTTGAGCCATTCAGGAAGGTTCGGAACGCGTTCCAGTGCGGCGCGCATGGCTTTCTGAAGCGTTTTGGATGCAAGACCAGCCGTCAAGGGATAGACGGGCTCGATCGATGGCATTTCGGCAGCTTCTTCCGGCTTGAGCGCGTAATCCGGATGCACCATTTGCGGGCGGTCGTTGAACCATTCTACCTTACCTGACACAATACGCCGCTCACCTACGGGAATGTCTTTTCCAGCCTACG
>NZ_KI928940.1:27761-35520 GCF_000521215.1 Labrenzia sp. DG1229
CAATACGCCGCTCACCTACGGGAAATGTCTTTTCCAGCCAGTCCCTGCGTGGATGAAAAAATACGAAGCTGATCTCGCCGGTCTCGTCATGGGCCGGGATCTTGTAAGGTGCCTTGGAGTGCCCCGGCGGTGCCTGATGCCGTCCGATCGTGACATCAAGGGTAACGATGTCACCGTTTTCGGAATAGGCAATTCCCGGCTGGTGCCGCCGGTCGATAAGATTATGTGGGATGTGGAACAGAAGATCCGAAACCGTCGCATCCCTGTCCGGCTGGCCACCAACAAGCCCCGAGACCAGCTTGGCGATCTTGGGTCCGATCCCGGGCAGTGTTGAGACGGGTGCAAACAAGGTGTCGAGGATCGGCGGGCGCATCTTTTCCTAAAGGACCTATCCTTTTGAAGTGCTCACTAGTTGGAACACGGTGTCTGTTTTGCCATGAAGCAAACGATCGGTGCAACAGGTAGAACAATATGTGAACAAATAACTGCACTCAAAGTCGAGAAAGCGCTGACAATCTTGTTTTGCAGCGTTATATAACCGTCACGATTTCACACCGGGCCGGCAATCTGTCGAGACACCCTGTCTCCAGTCCCTGCAGGCTCATTTTCAGATAGGCCACTCATGTCCCATCCGACAGGCAGCACAGTAGAGCCCATACAGCAAGACCGGGATCCCCGGTGCAAGCGGATCCTGTTCCGCTGCTGGCATCGGGGCATGAAGGAAATGGATTTGCTTCTGGGTGGCTTTGCCAATGCCGAAATCGACCATCTTTCGGAAGAGGAGCTTCTGGAACTGGAACATCTTCTGACCGCGCCCGATCAGGATCTCTATGCGTGGATGACCGGACGCAAGCCTTTGCCGGCTGAATGGGACGGCCCGCTTTACCGACGTATCATTGCCTATCACGATGTGGCCGGCCCCGCCGGTTTCGCCAAGTAACAACAGGACGTTTTGCTGTGTTCGACAGCCTGCTCAAAGACCAGACCAACGTCACGTTGGCCGGTGTTCCCGATGGTGCTGAAAGCTATGCACTCGCCAGACTGCTTGCAGAAAGCAAGAATGACGGTCTAGCACTGGTGTTCGCTGCACGGGACGCGACCCGCATGGCCATGGTCAGCGAGGCGCTGGCGTTTTTCGAACCCGAGGTCGAGATCCTGCAATTGCCCGCCTGGGACTGCCTGCCATATGACCGGGTCTCGCCGAACCCGGCGATCAGCGCCAGGCGATTGCTGGCTCTCGGTCTGCTGGCGCGTGGAATTCAGGGCAACCGAAAGACCGTCCTGATGACAACGCTGAATGCTGCAGTACAGCGGATGCCGGAACGCGGATTCATGGCCGAACAGACATTTTCGATGGCGCCCGGCAACCAGGTCGACATGACGGCTGTTTCCGGCTGGATGGAAATGAACGGGTTCTCCCGTACGCCGACGGTCCGGGAAACGGGTGAATATGCGGTGCGCGGCGGCATCATCGACCTGTATGCACCGGGATCCGAAGAGCCGGTCCGGCTCGATTTCTTTGGTGATACGCTGGAATCAATTCGCTCTTTCAATGCCGAAACACAACGTACGTCGAAACAGCTCAAGCGGCTTGATCTTGTTCCGATGAGCGAAGTCGTACTTTCAGACGAGGCAATCTCAAGATACCGCCGGTCATATCTTGCAAGTTTTGGCGCAACCAGCCGTGATGATGTGCTTTACCAGTCGATCAGTGATGGTCGGCGATACGCGGGCATGGAGCACTGGTTGCCGTTGTTCCACGAGCGGCTGGAAACGCTCTTCGACTATATCGGCGATACGCCAATCGTTCTCGACACAAACGCAGCGGACGCTGTTCGCGAGCGTACCGAGCAGATTGCGGAGCACTACAGGGCACGCCAGGACGCAAGGGAAATGGGGACCAGTTCCGGCACTGTGCCCTACATGCCGATCGAGCCTGAAAAACTCTACCTTTCAGAAAGCGAATGGGTGTCCGCGATTGCGGACCGGGCCAGTGCAGCGCTCGATCCCTTCACGCCACCGCCTGGAACCGGCAAGATCGTAATTGAGCTGGCAGGCAGGCAGGGCCGCAGTTTCGCCGCAGAACGTGCTGCAGGAGACGTCAATATTTTCGACGCCCTGACAACGCATGTGCGCGATCTTCAGTCTGAGGGCAAACGAACGGTGATCGCCTGCTGGTCAGACGGCTCGCGCGACCGTCTGGGACAGATCCTGAGCGATCACGGACTCGGCTCCGTTCAGGAAGTCGACACGCTGAGGGAAGCGGAACAGCTTCCTGACAAAACCTCCGCCTTGTGTGTGCTGGGTATCGAACACGGTTTCGAGCTGAAGGAGATTGCCTTTGTCGGCGAGCAGGACATTCTCGGCGACCGGTTGGTGCGCAAGTCCCGCCGCAAGTCCAAGGGTGCAAATATCATCACGGAGGCCACGGGCCTCTCCGAAGGGGATCTTGTTGTCCATGTCGAACACGGCATCGGCAGGTTCGTCGGGCTGAAGACCATCGAGGCCGTGGGGGCGCCGCACGATTGCCTTGAGCTGCAATATGCGGGCGGCGACAAGCTCTACCTTCCCGTCGAAAACATCGAGCTTCTATCGCGTTACGGGTCGGAAGATCAGGAAGCCCAGCTCGACAAGCTTGGTGGCGGTGCCTGGCAGGCGCGGAAGGCGAAGCTCAAGAAGCGTATTCTGGAGATCGCCGACGGCCTCATCAAGACGGCCGCCGCGAGGGCGCTTAAAACCGCACCGGTTGTGGAAACACCGGACGGGGTTTATGACGAATTCGCGACCCGCTTTCCCTACGAGGAAACCGACGATCAGCTCACTGCCATCGATTCGGTCTTTGACGACCTGGCCTCCGGCAGGCCGATGGACCGCCTGATCTGCGGCGACGTCGGTTTCGGCAAGACGGAGGTGGCGCTGCGTGCGGCGTTCCTCGCCGCGATGTCTGGACGTCAGGTCGCTGTTGTTGTTCCAACGACGTTGCTTGCACGACAGCATTACAAGACCTTCTGTGAACGCTTTCACGGACTTCCGATAAATATCGGTCACGCGTCAAGACTTGTGCCGACGAGGCAACTGACCCAGACCAAGAAGGGTATAGCCGACGGATCAATCGATATCGTGGTCGGAACGCATGCGCTTTTGGGGAAATCGATCCAGTTCCGCGATCTCGGGCTCCTGATTATCGACGAAGAGCAGCATTTCGGGGTCAAGCACAAGGAACGGCTGAAGGAACTGAAGTCCGACGTTCATGTGATGACGCTTTCGGCGACACCGATCCCGCGTACGCTGCAGCTGGCACTGACCGGTGTCCGTGAGCTGTCGCTTATCGCAACGCCGCCGGTCGACAGACTTGCGGTACGGACCTTCGTGTCGCCATTCGATCCGTTAGTTGTGCGCGAAGCACTGCTTCGCGAACATTATCGCGGTGGGCAGAGCTTTTATGTGTGTCCGAGGCTTTCGGATATTGCCGACCGGCTTGCGTTCCTGGAAGAGCAGGTACCGGAGCTGAAGGTCGCTGTAGCTCATGGCCAGATGCCACCGGGTGAACTTGAAGACGTGATGAACGCCTTTTACGAGGGCAAATACAACGTCCTCCTGTCCACCACGATCGTCGAATCAGGACTGGACATTCCAACCGCGAACACGCTGATCGTTCATCGGGCAGACATGTTCGGTCTGGCACAGCTCTACCAGTTGCGTGGACGTGTCGGCCGATCGAAGACCAGAGCCTATGCGCTGTTTACGGTCCCGGCCAACAAGACGCTGACGGCAACAGCGGAACGGCGCTTGAAGGTCCTGCAATCGCTCGAAACGCTCGGCGCCGGTTTTCAACTTGCCAGTCACGATCTGGATATTCGCGGGGCAGGGAACCTGCTCGGCGAAGAGCAGTCAGGGCATATCAAGGAAGTCGGATTCGAACTTTATCAGCAGATGCTGGAAGAGGCGGTGGCTCAGCTCAAGGATGGGGGTGCCGAATTCGGCGAGGAGCAGTGGTCACCGCAGATCAACATCGGCACACCGGTGCTCATTCCGGACGACTATGTCGCCGACCTGCAATTGCGCCTGCAACTCTACCGACGGCTGGGCGATGTCTCGGAGGCCGAGGAAATCGATTCCTTCGGTGCGGAACTGATCGACCGGTTCGGCCCGTTGCCCGAAGAGGTCCAGCATCTTTTGAAGATCGTCTACATCAAAGGGCTGTGCCGCAAGGCGAATGTGGAGAAGGTGGATGCGGGACCGAAAGGCATCGTCGTTGCTTTCCGCAACAGCGAGTTTTCCAACCCGGCCGGTCTGGTCTCTTACATCGCCGAGCAGGGAGTCCTTGCCAAGATCCGTCCGGACCAACGTGTTGTGCTGACCCGGGACTGGGAAAAGACCGATTCGCGTCTCAAGGGCACGGCGACGATATTGACCAAGCTTGCCAGGCTGGCGGCTGCCTAGGACGAAAGAAGTCCTTTGATTTTAGAATCCACAGGATCTGGTTTTTCGTAAGTTGTGTCGTTGACTGCCTGCCAACGGAAGTTTGGTACTCAAACACTGGCAAGTTCAAATGAGATTCGAAATTATCGAAGTTAACGTTGAAATTCCTGTCAGTTTCATCGCGTTGCGAAGTTCATTGTCGGTGGCGTTTGATGTTGAACAAAACAAGATTTTGGAAAACACAAAATACTGGTGCCTGGAAAATTCTACCGGCTATTTGGGTGTTGAGTTGATGCGAGGCGAACGACCGTTTCAGACGTTTGCAATGGTGAATGAAGATCCCGCTTTGAAAAGAAACGTGATTCCGGTTGGGCAAATGTTGGCCAAAGAACTATCGTGTAAAGTCACACTTCCGCATCCAAACGATGGAGCTGAAAGAGACCGAGATCCAAGTAAACTTCTGATATTCAATCCTTATGGGAGAAGATTTGTAGGTTACGGAGATCAGCCCGAGGGAGATTTCGAAATCACTTCGATTTCGGAAGTTAAATATTGTGAGAAGTAATAATATCCGTACCGTTGCATTACTCAATGACTGCTTTCAACAACGCCTTTCCAAACAATGCAAAGTGCAGTCAATGCGGAGCATTGTCGTTTGAACGATCGATGCTAGACCCAAGTCTAAGTGCTTTTTGGGTGCGAATTCCCAAATATGTATGGGAACTTACCAACCGTATTCACCAACCAGCGGCACAAAAGCGACACAGCCAAGGTTTTCCGTATCGAACGAGGTTTCCGAATTTCTCCTGATCCGGAGAAGGTCCTGACGGGATTGTGTGGTGCCGACTGGAATAACCAGGCGGCCGCCTGGTTTGAGTTGCTGCGTCAGAGAATCCGGTGTGGTTGGGGCGCCGGCCGAGACGAGGATCGCGTCATAAGGTGCTTGATCAGGAAAACCCAGGCTGCCATCGCCGCAATGGACTTCGACGTTCGGAACGCCGGCCTCGACAAGTGTAGACTTTGCCTTGTTCGCGAGTTCCGGAATGCGCTCGACAGTGACTACCTTCTCGCACAATTTTGAAAGAACAGCGGCTGCATAGCCGGACCCGGTGCCGATTTCCAACGCCGTGTCGGTTTCGGAGAGCTGTAACAGTTCGCACATCAGGGCGACGACGAACGGCTGGGAGATTGTCTGGTAGTGGCCGATGGCTAGCGGCATGTCCCGGTAGGCATGGTCTTGCAGTCGTTGAGAAACAAACCGGTGCCGGGGAACCTTGCGCATTGCACCCAGAATTCTCTCATCTCGAATACCACGACCTTCAAGCTGCCGCAGAACCATGTTTTCCCTGTTTTCTGCAAATCGGTCCATGCCCGTGCCTCAAGCCATCGTGGAAATTGCGTGCAATTGAAGGGTTGCTTCAAGACTCTATTAAGCCTAACTCCGCATAGTGGTGAAACGAAGAGGCCAAGAGTTCAGCGTTAAGGTCCTATAGAGTGCCCAGAGCAGCTACCCGTCAGCGAAAACAATCCTTCATTCGCCGCCTTGTCACGCCTGCAATCGCAATTGCCGCGTTGGGGTATTTCGGCTTTCATGCCATGAGCGGTGAACTCGGTATGGTCGGGCGCGCGATGATCGAACGCCAGGTGTCCGAACTGGAATCAGAGCTTGAGCTTCTGACAGCTGAGCGACAGGAACTCGTCGCACGTGTTGGACTGCTGCGACCCGAAAGCCTCGATCCGGACATGCTTGATGAACGTGCCCGGCTCAACCTCAATCTCGTGCATACCAACGAGCTTGTCGTGCTTCGTCCCGGGCATCGCTACAACGTAAACTGAAAAACAGTTTATTTCTTGAGATTAACAATAATATAGTTAAACACTATTTTTGTTATTTTTTACAGATATTTAAATCGCTTCAACTCCCCATATTGAATAGATTGGATTGACAGGCGCAACAGGATAAGTTGCAGCTACCTGTCTTAGGGGAAACGTCACGCCGAGAAGAGGGTTATGGCCACAGCATCAAAGACCACTCCCGCTCGCTCCAAGAGCGCCAGCCGGACCCGCAGCTCCGCCAAGAAAGCGAAGCCTGCAATCGCCGAGTTCGACAAGGACGAAGAACTCCACGCTTACCGCGAAATGCTTCTGATCCGCAGATTTGAGGAAAAAGCCGGCCAATTGTACGGCATGGGCCTCATCGGCGGGTTCTGTCACCTGTATATCGGGCAGGAAGCTGTCGTCGTCGGTATGCAGATGGCAAAGAAAGACGGGGATCAGATGATCACCGGCTACCGTGACCATGGCCACATGCTGGCGATGGATCTGGAACCGAGTGCCGTCATGGCGGAACTCACCGGACGGCGAGGCGGCCTTTCCAAAGGCAAGGGCGGCTCAATGCACATGTTCTCCAAGGAGAAGCATTTCTACGGTGGTCACGGTATCGTCGGTGCGCAGGTCTCACTTGGAACCGGACTTGGTTTTGCCAACAAGTATCGTGAAAACGGCAATGTCTCGATGGCTTTCTTCGGCGATGGCGCCTCCAACCAGGGGCAGGTCTATGAGAGCTTCAACATGGCCGAACTGTGGAAGTTGCCGGTTGTCTACGTGATCGAGAACAACAAATACGGCATGGGCACCAGCATCAGCCGTGCTTCTGCAACGACCGATCTTTCCCAACGCGGCGCGTCCTTCGGTATTCCGGGCGAGCAGGTTGACGGAATGGATGTGCGCGCAGTCAAGGCGGCCTCCGAAAAGGCGCTTTCCTGGTGCCGCAACGGCAAGGGTCCCTACATCCTGGAGATGATCACCTACCGCTACCGGGGACACTCCATGTCCGACCCGGCAAAGTACCGCTCCAAGGACGAGGTCCAGAAGATGCGAACCGAGCACGACCCGATCGAGCAGGTCCGCAGCCGTCTGATTGAAAAAGGCTGGGCAGGCGAGGACGACCTGAAGACCATCGACAAGGATGTGCGTGCGCGGGTCGCCGAAGCAGCGGAATTTGCTCAGAACGATCCGGAACCGGACGCTTCTGAACTCTACACCGATATCTTGCTGTAAAGCCGGGGGACAACATGCCGATTGATATTTTGATGCCGGCGCTCTCGCCGACAATGGAAGAGGGCAAGCTTGCCAAATGGCTCAAGGCCGAGGGCGATGCTGTTACTGCTGGCGATGTGATCGCCGAAATCGAAACCGACAAGGCGACGATGGAAGTCGAAGCGGTTGACGAGGGAACTCTTGGAAAGATCCTGGTTCCGGAAGGAACAGACAACGTCAAGGTAAATGAGAAGATTGCTGTTCTCATCGGTGAAGACGAAGACGTGAGCGCAATCGA
>NZ_KI928940.1:35896-61367 GCF_000521215.1 Labrenzia sp. DG1229
CTGACGTGAGTTTGGAAACCATGTCACTGGAGGAAATGGAAAGTGCCTGGCAAGCTGCGAAACGGTAACGACGAATTCAATGCATTGGGAAATAAACGATGGCCTTGGACGTCAGCATCATCGACAGGGTGTTCTTGCTCAGATCTCACATATTGGAAACAAGACAACTGGCCAAAAACTGTAAGGTTTTCGTCTGTACAAATCGCGCGGAAGAACGGCACGTAATACTCAAGTTCAGATACGCGGGCAACACTCAGTACCACAGGGTACACGAAATCGATTTCGAAAAATTTGCAGCACTTTTTTCTGAGCTGAGTCCATAAGAATTGAGAATTCAGTCACCTCGAATTCACGCAGCAACAACTTGTAATTGACGTTGAGTTATAATATTAAAATATTGAATTAATAAAGATTTTTAAGAGAAAGAGCACGATTACGGGTGTTTATTCAAACAGGCAGTTGTAGTTCAAACTGCGGTCAAGTTACATGACTTGGCTAAGGATATGCCTTGTCTTGATATTTCAGTCTGGTTTCAGCGCGAAAATGGCTCACGCGGAAACCTGGAAAATAGCTTCACTCGAGTGGCCACCTTACTCGAGTTCTTCACTAAGTAGCCAGGGAACGGCGATCACCCGGCTTCGCAGTCTCCTCGCCCGTGCAGGAATATCACTCGAGGTGGAATTCATGCCCTGGACCAGGGCACGAGCAATTTCCGTTACCAAGGACTTTGTCGGGTACTTTCCAGCCTCGCCTTCGGAGGTGGGTAAGGGTTATATTCCGACAAAACCCGTTGCATTTTCTAGGGTTGGTATCATCAAGAGAGTTGAAACAACACTTTCCTGGACAACCGTTGAAGACCTTTTTGCGAAATACAGGATCGGGTTTGTTCGAAATCATATCTATCCGGCGGATTTGCAACGTCTGATCTATCAGCACTATCAACCTGAAGACGGTACTGAAAACGAGGAAGACCTCGCCCGTATCCTGGCAGCGGGCCGCGTCGATGCCGCCCTGACCGACCCGGAGGTCATCCTGCTTCTGGCCGACAAGCTGTCATTGAACGGAATAGATAAAAGTGCCGAAATACTGCAAGCACAACCTTTGTCGCTCGCGATCCACCGGTCCTCGGGCTACGAGGAACGTCTTGACCTGCTGAATGAGTTAATTGAAAAAGACACCGGGCCAAAGGTCGTTTGCTGTTTGTCGGACACTCCCCCTTCCGACAATGAAGCCAGGTAACTTCATTTCCGTGTCCTGACTTTGCCGGCCTCGAATCCAGCCGCGTGTCTCTGCATATTTGCTCCAACGCGGCAGATCCCATTTGCAGCCCCTCCGGCAATTTCAAGTTCATTTCCAGCAGTTGACGCCGCAGATGGCCTGGACACTTTCGTCTAGAGCCAGAAATTGGTACTCAGGTTTTCCAGCATTGAACAGGCTATACAATGAACAAGAAAACGGCCTCCAAGGAACGAAGAAACCTTCCACTGCTGACCGGTCAGAGCACTCTGGCTCAGGCTGCATGGATGATGGCCAGCCCTTCAATCGTCCTGACATTTCTCGCCGTGTCTTTGGACATGCCCATTTTTCTGGTGGGCGCCCTGGTTTCCATTCGTCAGGCGGCAAGCTCGCTGACAGACATCTTTCTCTTTGACGCAATTGCAAAAATAAGAAACCGGAAACTTGCCCTGTCGTTATCCGACATGATGCTGGCTACGTGTTTCGGCGCAACGATTGTCGCCGTCTTGTTCGGCGACAAATCGCAGACAATGCTTGTCTTCATTGCCTGTGTATTCGTGATGGGGATGGTCGATGAATTTCAACAACTGCTACAGACGGATTTCATCAGCGACAACCTGAATTCACGCTCAAGGATGACACTGAAATATACACAAATGGCGCTGGGCGGCGGCATCGCGGTAGCACTCACCTGGCTTGCGCATGAATTGACACTCGACTTGCCGCCACTTCACCGGCACTCGATCGTTGTCGCAATTGGGGTCACATGTTTCACGCTCTCGGCATGCGCTGTGCTTGCCGTCAGGGATTTTTCGGCGAGCGGTTCAGCGAGAGAACCAGCTACCCGTTCCCCGATCGAGGCGCTTTCAAACTACATTTCCAACACAGTCACAATGATGCGGCACGGCTGGTTCAGAAAATTTATTGCGTTGAGATTGATCTTTGCCATCGTCGTCCTCTCCGTGCCATTCTTCTCACTCATCTCCGCGGAGTCGCATCACGCATCGAACAAGGGACTGACGGCGCTGATAATTTCCTACGCGATGGGTTACATGGTTGCAGGACCTTTGTGGGGTGCACTCAACAATGTCTCGCACCGGCTTGTCATGGTCGCAAGCGCCCTGTTGGTGGCCGTGTCCGGGGCGACACTCGCGATCCTGCATATCTATGACATCGACCATGATGTCAGGGTTCACGCGGCGGCACTCTTCACGGTGACAGTTGCCGTCAGGGGAATAATCACTGTGTTAAACCTCTACTACATGGATATTGCACCCAAGGATCTGCGCGTGAACGGCATTGCAGTGGCGAGATCGTTTGTCCGGATCATGATGATTTGTCTTTCGGCCACTCTGGCTGCTGTGGCACACCTGCAGGAAACTGTCTGGGCGATCATTTTTATCACACTTGCCAGTCTCGTCGCCGTAGTCGTAAGCCTAATCGTGACACGCCACCGGCAAGACGAACTCTCAACAATTTCCGGGAAGGTCTAGGTCTATTCTATTGCCAAAGCCGCGGCGGGAACAACCGAATCCCACCTTTGTTATGGATCCGGTTGATCGTCGCTGTCATCAGAAAAAACATAGTCGGAAAACAATTCCCGAAACGGTCCGCGCTGCTTGTCTGAAACACGAACCTCGGCGGTCACGAAGTCTTCCCCGTCAACACGCTCCATCACGTCGGCCATCTGATAGAGTTTGGCGAGCAATGCGCCTTCCACGACCGGCAGTTTGACACTCAGGATATCGTCATGCCTGGCGATAAAGGCATCTATCCTCCCTGCGAGTTGTTCGATACCGGCGCCGGTAAGGGCTGACAAGGCCACCGGCCCTTCCTGCCCTGCTTCCGACAGCAGTTTTTCCCGATAAGCTTCGTCAAGACAATCGATCTTGTTCCATACCTCGATAACGGGAGCGCCTGTCAGGGCATCAACACCCAGGTCACTGAGCGTCTTCTTTACATCCTCGGCCTGCGCTTCGGTGTCGGAGTGGGAAATATCCCGCACATGCAGGATGAGATCCGCTTCGAGAACTTCTTCGAGCGTTGCCCGGAACGCAGCCACAAGATGCGTCGGAAGATCGGAGATGAAGCCGACGGTATCGGAAAGGATGACCTCTTTGCCATGCGGCAGGGTTATCTTGCGCAAGGTAGGATCGAGCGTTGCGAACAGAAGATCCTTTGCAAACACATCCGACTCGGTCAGTCGATTGAACAGCGTCGACTTGCCGGCATTCGTATACCCCACGAGCGCTACGACAGGCTGGGGAATTTTCTTGCGCTTTCTCCTGTGAAGGTTCCGTGTGCGCCGGACACCATCCAGCTGCTTTTGAAGCGCAATGATCCTGTCCTGGATCTGGCGACGGTCGGCCTCGATCTGGGTCTCCCCCGGTCCTCCCATGAAACCGGCACCGCCCCGCTGACGTTCCAGGTGTGTCCAGGAGCGGACCAGCCGGCTCTTTTGCCAGGTCAGGTGCGCAAGATCCACCTGAAGGCGGCCTTCCTTGGTCCGCGCCCTGTCTCCAAAGATTTCCAGGATGAGCCCTGTGCGGTCAATGACCTTTGTCTTCAACCGGCGCTCGAGATTCCGTTGCTGAACGGGAGAGAGCGGATGATCGATCACGACCAGATCCAGGTCTTCACTGGCGACGATGCCTGCAAGTTCAGAGACTTTCCCGTCGCCGAAGAGAGTTCCCGGTTTGGGATTGTTTATCTTGACAACACCTGCGTGAAAAATCTGCAGGTTAATCGCTGCGCTCAGGCCGATTGCCTCATCGAGGCGCGCTTCCGGGCTTCTGTTGCCGCGCAGGTCCTGTTGACCGGCATCACCACGCAACTGCAGAACCGGCTCGATGATCATCGCGCGGAAGGGTTGGGGCAGATGGTCCACCCCGGTATCTTTCATTCCAAGCGATTTTTGCCCCGGTTCTTCAGCACCGTTTGATTTAGAAAAATCGTCTGCGCGAGACTTCGGTTTCAATCAGCCAGCCTTTTCAGCGTTTTCCTCAGCCTGATCGAACAGTTGAACAGGACCATTTGGCATAATTGTGGAAATTGCGTGCTTATAGACAAGTTGAGAATGTCCGTCACGCCGAAGAAGGACGCAAAAATTATCGAACCAGGTCACGACTCCCTGCAATTTCACACCATTGATCAGGAAAATCGTGAGGGGAGTTTTTTGTTTACGAACGTGATTAAGAAAAGTGTCTTGGAGGTTTTGTGCGCGCTCAGCCATCAGTCTTTTTATCCTGTTTTACCCCCGGATGCGGCCGAGCATCCGGCGTATCGGCAGCTTACCTTCAAAAGCTATTCAATTTCAAACGCTAAGGTTTGACGAACTGCCCGCTTTTACTTTGCCCACCAGAAAGAGCCGTCTGCCCCAACTCTTTCATGTCTCATTTACACAGCCAGACAAGGCCAATCGAATCATGCCGTCTGCAAATCAGTAGCAGTATGGAACAATTCACGCAATCGGGTTGCAACCGAACCCGGATGCCCATTGCCGATTATTTTGCCATCGATACGTGTCACAGGCATCACAAGCGTGGATGCTGCAGTCACGAACGCTTCCTTGGCCTCAAAGGCCTCATCCAGACTAAACGGCCTTTCGTCAAACGTCAGCCCTTCTTTTTGGACAAGATCAAGAACGACGGCGCGGGTAATCCCGCGCAGGATGCCATTGTCGGCCGGACGCGTTACAAGTGCACCTTCTTTCGTGACGATCCAGGCATTTGTCGAACCGCCTTCCGTCACATTTCCATCGGCATCTGTGTACCAGGCTTCCTTGCCGCCGTTTTCTTTGGCGTGCTGCTTCGCCAGAACATTCGGCAGGAGCGCGATAGTCTTGATATCGACCCGCGGCCAGCGATTTTCCGGATAGCTGACGACGGCGATTCCCTTGTCGGCTTGCACCTGTGATGCCGCAGGACTGGTCGGCTTTGCCGTTACCACGATTGATGGTGCAACGTCTTCGGCAGGGAAAAAATGATCTCTTTTCGCAACGCCTCGCGTCACCTGTATGTAGACCAACCCGTTGACAACCCGATTTCGACGAATGACCTGCCTAATAACGAACTCGACGGCACTTCTGGCCATCGGCCAGTCGATCTGAAGCTCGTTCAAGGATCTGTTCAGGCGGTCCAGATGCCTCGGCATATCAACGATCTTGCCCTGCCAGACCTCGCACACCTCATAAACGCCATCGGCAAACTGATAACCCCGGTCCTCTACGTGCACCGCAGCATCAGCATGCCGAACATACTGGCCATTTACATAGGCGATCCGGCTCATGGCCCCTCCAAGCGAAACAAAACAACACGGCCTTTAGGCTCCGGTCGCAGTTTTGACTGTTCGGTCGGCCAATTGCAAGAACAGAAAGCGGGCAATTCGGTCTAAAAGAAATCGAGACTGACGCGGAACATTTGTTCTACCTGCCGGACCCGGTTCGCCACCGCAAAAATGACGATGCGGTCCTGCGCCTGAATTTGCAGGTCTCCGTTGGGCGTAAGCACCTCGCCTCCCCGGAACACGGCACCAACCCTGATCCCCGAAGGCAAATCGATGACACGCAACGGTTTTCCGACCAGAGGAGAAGTATCGAGCGCTTCGGCTTCCACAATTTCAGCTGCACCGTTTTGCAGAGAATGAACCCCTCTGATCCGCCCCCTGCGGACGTGCTGCAGGATCCTGGAAATCGTCACGGCGCGCGGATTGATGAACGCATCGATGCCGAGTGCATTGGCAAAGGCCGGATAGCTGGGACTGTTCAGCAGCGACAGCGACCGGCGGCAACCAAGCTTCTTGGCCATGACTGACGAGAGAATATTGACTTCGTCCTCGTTTGTGAGCGCGACCATCGTATCTGCGTCGCCGGCATCGGCTTCGTTCAGGATGATCTGATCCAACGCACTTCCGTGGAGAATGACGGACCGTTTCAATTCATCAGCAACGGACATTGCCCGTTCGCGTGACGACTCTATCAGTTTGATTTTTGTTCCGCTCTGGCGCTGTTCCAGAGCCTTGGCCACGTAAAGGCCGATATTGCCTCCGCCGGCGATTACAACCTTTGCGGCTTCTGGCTCCTCATGACCGAAAATGCTCAACGTTCTCCGCACCTGATCACGCCGGGCGACCACATAGGCAAGATCACCGGTCAGAATGGAATCGCTGCTTTTTGGAACAAAAAGACGATGGTTGCGGTAAAGTCCGACCACGACTGCACCAAGGTCCGGAAACAATTCGGTCAGTTGGCGCAGCGGTGTATCAACGACCGGGCAATCCTCTTCACACATGATCCCGACCACGACGACCTGATCGTCCGCAAACCGCACGGTTTCGACTGCGCCCGGCAATGCCAGGCGCCTCAAGACCATTTCCCCAACCTCGATTTCTGGCGAGATGATCACGTCGATCGGCATGTGATCGCGGGAAAAGAGATTGCGCCAGCGCCCCTGAAGATAGGACTGCGCGCGAATGCGCGCCACCTTTGTCGGCACATTGAACAGGGAATGAGCCACCTGACAGGCCACCATGTTCACTTCGTCGTAGAGTGTGACTGCCACGATCATGTCCGCTTCTTCCGCGCCAGCTTGCGCCAGAATATCGGGATGAGCGCCGTGCCCGACAAAGCCGCGCACATCGAGTTGATCGCCGATGGCATTGATCAGCTGCGGCGAGGAATCGATCACGGAGACATCGTTCTGCTCTGCAGCGAGACGTTCAGCGATGCCGTAACCGACCTGACCGGCACCGCAAATGACGATTTTCATGGGGAGACCCCTTTTCCGCTATGAAATTCCACGACCGGGCTTCACCGTCCTCAGGTCATTCCGAGTGTTTTCAGTTTGCGGTGCAGCGCAGACCGTTCCATACCGACAAATTCCGCGGTGCGCGAGATGTTACCGTCAAATCTCTTGATCTGCGCCTGCAGGTATTCGCGCTCAAAAATTTCTCGTGCTTCTCTCAAGGGGACGGACATCAGGTGTTCGCCAGTCCCTGACGTCGGCAGGTTGGGCAGGGTTTCTCCTATTTCGGACGGAAGCAGATCAGCGGTGATCGTGCTGTCGGGTTCTCCTCGGCTCAAAATCATGAGTCGCTCGACGTTGTTGCGCAGCTGGCGCACGTTCCCCGGCCAGTCATGTGTCTGCAAGACAGCCATGGCATCGTCTCCGATCGGACGCAAAGGTATGCCGGAAGCTCCGGAAATCTGCTCCATGAAATGGTGGACGAGAACCGGAATATCCTCCCTGCGTTCAGCAAGTCCCGGTACGCGCAGCGGAACGACGCTAAGGCGGTGATAAAGATCCTGCCGGAACAATCCCGACGTGATGTGTTCTTCAAGGTTTTTTGAGGTGGACGACAGGATCCGGATGTCGACCTGAACCTTTTGCGTCCCACCGACACGCGCAAAACTCTGCTCTACCAGAACGCGCAGGATCTTGCCCTGCGTCTCGGCAGGCATGTCGGCAACTTCATCGAGATAGAGCGTACCGCCATGAGCTTCTTCCAGCGCGCCGATTTTCCTCAGATTGCCGTTTTCGTCCTCGATCCCGAACAGCTCTTCTTCCATCCGCGCCGGCGTAATTGTTGCCGCATTCAAAACCACGAACGGGCTCTTCGTGCGAAGCGACTGATCGTGGATCATCCGCGCAGCGCGTTCTTTTCCCGCGCCGGAAGGACCGGCGATCAGGATGCGACTGTTCGTTCCTGCAATTTTCTGGATCGTCTGGCGCAGGTTGTGCGCCGCTGACGAGCTGCCGATGATATCGCTGGTCTCGCCACTGCGTTGCTTGAGATCCCGGATCTCTCGCTTCAGACTGGACGCTTCAAGTGCGCGTTCGACAATGTGGACGAGACGGTCCGCCTTGAACGGTTTTTCAATGTAATCGTAGGCACCGCGCTTGATCGCCGAGACAGCGGTTTCGATATTGCCGTGACCCGAAATGATCACGACCGGGAGATCCGGGTCTGTTTCCTTGAAAACATCCAGGAGCGCAAGACCGTCTAGACGACTTCCCTGTAGCCAGATATCCAGGATGACAAGAGACGGCTTGCGTTCCTTGACCGCAGCAAGAGCACTGTCGGAATCGCGTGCCGTCCTTGTGCCGTACCCGTCATCATCGAGAATACCCGCGATCATTTCACGAATATCGGTTTCATCGTCTACGACCAGAATATCATGCGCCATGTGCTGCCACTGCTTGATCTTGTTCTTCGCTTTCCGGTGCGGACGCAGCATCAGCTGCCAGCGTCAAACGCACCAGAGTGCCTGTTTCATCGGGGGTTGATTTGGGGGCATCGAGCAATTCGACGCCACCACCGTGGTCTTCCAGAATTTTGCGGACGATCGCAAGACCGAGGCCCGTGCCCTTCTCGCGGGTCGTCATGTACGGTTCTAGCAGTCGGCTTCGATTTTCTTCAGGCAAACCGACGCCATTGTCGATCACATCAATGACAATACGACCAGAATTGTTATCCGTTTCACCGCGCAGATGAACAGAAACCTCGCCTTTCGGCGCATCCTCACCGGTACGCGCGGCGACGGCCTCCGTCGCATTCTTGACGACATTCGTCAGTGCCTGCCCGATGAGACGCGGGTCAAAAACCGCCCTGACCGGATCGCCGGGAACATCTGCCGTAACCGAAATCTCCGGATTGGCGACTGATTGCATGAACGCTGCATCGCGAACGGCTTCTCGAAGATCGCCGGAAACCTTGTTTGGCTTCCGCATCCGCGCAAAGGACGAAAACTCGTCCACCATCTGACCGATGTCGCCGACTTGCCGGACAATCGTATCGATACACTGATCGAAGACTTCCCGATCTTCTTCGATCTTCTTGCCATAACGCCTGCGAATGCGCTCCGCCGACAACTGGATCGGTGTCAACGGATTTTTGATTTCGTGGGCAATACGTCTCGCAACATCCGCCCATGCTGAATTGCGTTGTGCCGATACCAGATTGGTGATGTCGTCCAGCGTAACGACAAACCCATGTTCCCTCCGGGTAGATTGTTCGCTTGTGATGCGAACGCTAACTGTTCTGAGCCGCCCGCCCCTTGTTATTTCGATCTGGGTTTCCGGCAATTTTTCGCTGTTGTTTTCAAGAACACTGCCGATGCATTCAGCAAGTTCGGGAACCACTTCTGTCAGGGGTTTGTTGAGGATCTGAACCTCGTCCAGTTGCAAGAGTTCCAGGGCTGACCTGTTGATCAGCATGATCGAGGCTTCGTCATCGACACCGATGACGCCCGTCGAAACACCTGACAGGACAGCTTCATTGAACCTGCGCCTTCGATCAATCTGCTCGTTTGCCGCAAGCAGGGCATCTCGTTGTCCAAGCAATTGGCCTGTCATCTTGTTGAACGTCTGTCCGAGATTGGTCAGATCACCACCGGATTTGTCGGTTTGAACTTTTACCGCAAGGTTGCCTTTGGAAACTTCATCGGCAGCAGAAATCAGAACCCTGATCGGAGAGACCAGGCGATTTGCGAATCCGAAACCGATCCAGATCGCCGACAGGAGCAATATCAGGGCCACACCCAGATATACCAGGGCAAAGGCAACCTGCACGCCGAAACGGCTGCTCTCCATTTGCTGGTACTGCGACGCCCCCGTTTCGGCAAGACGCAGGTATTCCACCACCCGAGGATCAATCACGCGTACTGCATAAAGATAAAAGTCGTCATACGCAGACAGCTTCATGACCCCGCCGACAAGATTGGACTTGCCGGGAGCGATGAGGATGGGATCCCCTGACTTTGCCTTGAAGAAACTGTCGGCCGGTGGCAACGGGATCTTGGCGTTGGGATCAAGTATGACACGTGTCACGACGTCACCCTTTCCATCCAGTATCATCGCGCCAAGGATCCCGCGAAGCGATACTTGTGTCGCAAAGAACTGGTCAAAGCGTGTCGGCTCGAACTCGTAAATTGCCTTGGCGCGATCGATATCCTTCGTCATTGCGATAAGATCACCACGAAGCACCCTGGCGTGCTCCTGAAGATAGGCCTGCGCAACTGTCAGGGCATTGTCGATGATCTGCCGTGTACGATCCTCAAACCAGCGATCAAGCCCCCTGTCGAGCGTAACCGCTGCCAGGATAGCCATCATCACAGCAGGCACCGCTGCAACCAGACTGAAGAGGGCAACCACACGAACATGGAGCCGCGCCGCCGCGCGCCCGCGCCTTCGCGCCTGCCAGAGTTTTACAATTTCGACGGAGACCACGCCCAGTAGCACAACGGCAAGAGCACCGTTGATCGCCATCGCCGTCATAATGACATTTCGTGTCGGATCGACCGAGGTCAGCCCCATCAGGATGACAAATGTCACCGCAATGGAGATCAGCGCGACCACCATCACGGCAAGACCGGCTCGTCGCCAAAGCTTGCCCGAAGCACTTGATTGCACGACGGATTGCTGAACTGTTTCCAGTATCATGCAGCCTCTAGAACATCTTTAGCCGCTGAATGAATGCGGCTCGAACGAATATTTGCTGCAAACTTATCACACAATGTTGCGAAATTACGACAGACTTGTCACATGCCCGGAATTTTGCGGTGGACGAGCAGCGTTTTTTAACCAAGCGCCTGAAAATTCAGGCAGTTTCAGCCTTCTTTCGTAACCGAATTCACCTCGTACGACTACAAAATGTCGTGAGATTGTCCCGGGAATAGGTATTGAATACTCAACCTTGCCGCTCCCACGGGTCAAATACGGAATGGAGGTGCGTGTACAATACCAGGTGGATAGTCCCGTCTAACGAGCCGAACGCAAAACCTGAATGTCCAGGTCCCTGATCTTTTTCCGTAGAGTATTCCGATTCACACCCAAGAGCTCCGCCGCCTTGATCTGATTACCCCGGGTCGCGGCCAGTGCTGCGCTGATCAATGGATATTCGACTTCCCGCAAAATGCGGTGATAAAGCCCCGGAGGTGGAAGCGCCTCCCCAAAGGTATCAAAGTATCCGGAAAGATATCTCTCGACGGCACCTCCCAAATTGATTGTCTCGGTAACCTCCTCTGTTGCCATCGCAGTTTCCTGCTGGCTGAGTTCCTGTTCGAGTAGGCTTTCACTGATAACATCCTGCGGGTAGAGCGCTGCAAGACGGCGGACGAGGTTTTCCAGTTCTCGCACGTTTCCCGGCCACCGGTAGCGCCGAAGCATGTTCAACGCGCCCTGATCTATCTGTTTTGCCTGCAGGCCTTCCTTTTCCACAAGCGAGAAAAAATGGCGCGCCAGATCCGGGATGTCTTCAACCCGTTCGCGCAGCGGAGGAAGCCGGATTGGAACCACATTCAACCTGAAATACAGGTCTTCCCGAAACAGGCCCTGATTGATCAGGTGCCTGAGATCCTTGTTCGTCGCCGCAACAATGCGAACATCAGTTTTGATCGGTGTCCGCCCGCCAACGGTCGTGTACTCACCCTGTTGCAGGACGCGTAGAAGTCTTGTCTGCGCCTCCATCGGCATGTCGCCGATTTCATCAAGGAACAAAGTACCGCCGTCTGCCTGCTCAAAGCGGCCCGAACTGCGGTTCTGAGCGCCGGTAAACGCTCCCTTCTCGTGCCCGAACAATTCAGCCTCAATCAGGTCTCGAGGTATTGCCGCCATGTTGATGGCGACAAACGGACCGTTTCGCCGCTTGCCATAGTCATGGAGCGCACGGGCCACAAGTTCCTTGCCCGTTCCCGACTCCCCATTGATCATCACCGTCAGGTCGGTTTGCATAAGGCGCGCCAGGACACGATAGATCTCCTGCATCGCGGGCGATCTGCCCACGAGTGGCATGCCCTCGCCTGCATCGTCCATGTCAAGCGCCGGCCGTTTCTTGGGCTCCTCCATGGCCCTCTGGACGATGTTCGTGAGCTCTTTCAGATCAAAGGGCTTTGGCAGATACTCATAAGCGCCTTTTTCGGACGCCTTGATTGCCGTCATGAAGGTGTTCTGGGCACTCATCACCAGCACAGGCAGCTCGGGTCGAATTTTTTTCATGCGTGGCAGGACATCAAAGATGTTTTCATCCGGCATCACGACGTCGGTAATCACCAGATCCCCGTCACCGGACGAGATCCAACGCCAGAGCGTCGAGGCGTTCGAGGTCAGGCGAACCGTATATCCCGCCCTGGACAGCGCTTGATTGAGGACGGTGCGAATGGCAGCGTCGTCATCTGCAACAAGGATTGTACCCGTCGGCATTGTCATTCAATTCCTCGGCTATTCAGATCGGAAACCGGATTTCCACCTTCGGTGAATGCCGGCATCAGGATTCGGAAAACGGTTCTTTCTCGCTGGCTGTCGCACTCGATTACGCCGCCATGATCCCCAATGATCTTGGCAACCAGTGCAAGGCCCAGCCCGGACCCGTTTGTTTTCGTCGTGATGAATGGTTCGAAAAGGTGCGGCAGAAGATCATCGGGAACGCCTGGACCATTGTCCTGCACGCAAAACTCCAGCGGCAGGCTTACACGGGCCTCGGTGCCAGGAACAGACAGCCTGACGCCAGGACGAAAGGCCGTCGATATCCGGATTTCTCCGTCCGGGTCGTCGCCGATTGCCTCACTGGCATTTTTGACCAGATTCAGAAAAACCTGAATGAGCTGGTCCTTGTTCGCATAGACCGGCGGCAGTGACGGGTCATAGATTTCAACAATTCGCTTGTTGCGTGCAAACCCTTTGTCAGAGAGGCTTTTTACGCGATCAAGGACTACGTGAATGTTGACCGGGTCCCGTTCGATAGGTCGCTCATCGGAAAAGACTTCCATTCGGTCGACCAGTCTCACGATACGGTCTGTCTCATCCATGATGAGCCGTGTCAGGGATCTGTCGTCATCAACAACGGATTGCTCGAGCAATTGCGCAGCACCTCTGATTCCCGACAAGGGGTTCTTGATCTCGTGCGCCAGCATCGCGGCAAGGCTCGTTACGGTTCTGGCCGCACCTCTCGAGGTCAATTGCCGATCGATTTTTTCGGCCATTGTGCGTTCTTGAAACATCAACACAACCGCGCCGGGACGATCAGCGACCGGGGCGGCATTGATGTCGACAATCTTGGGTGCGCCGATGCGGGGCGAACCGATATCCACCTTGTACTCGTTGACCGGAGCAGCCCTTTCACGAACCTGATCGATCAACGTCAGCAAGGGACTGCCGAAGGGGACAAATTCACTGATTGGATGGCGCCGGAGAAAGGACGCGCTTGACCGCATGAAAATCTCGGCTGCCATATTGGCGGATTCGATCACGCCGTCAGGGGCGACAAGCAGGACCGGGTGCGGCAGTGCATCCAAAATGGTGGGTCCATCACTTGCGAGTAAGGCCGCTCTGGCACTCTCGGATGTCAATTCACTCACGCAGCTACCCGATCTTTTGAAGCAGAAAACCAATCTGATGCTAGGCGCAATATTTCTGACGGCTGGTTCGAAGTCATGAGAACCTTCCGCTCCGCTCCAGGCATTTGATCTCCCCCATGCAAACACGCCTCGTCGAGATACCAGCCCAGGTGTTTGCGGGCGATGCGCACACCTGCGAACTGTCCGTATTGACCAAGAATTGCCTCATAGTGTTCTGAGACGAGGTCGGCGAGCTCGTGTCCGGAAGGCGGAGAAAGCCTTTCTCCGGTCGCGAGATAATGCCCGACATGCCCCGGAAGCCAAGGACGGCCATAAGCGCCTCGTCCGATCATCACACCATCAGCGTTCGAGGCTTCGAGCATGGCTTCCGCGTCCTCGATGCTTTTGCAGTCGCCGTTGGCAATCAATGGCAGCGAAATCGCCCTTTTCACATCTCCAATGGCGCACCAGTCCGCCATTCCCTTGTAGTATTGGCAACGTGTCCGGCCGTGGACGGTAATCAACTGAACACCCGCGCTCTCTGCGCTCCGCGCCAGTTCAGCTGCGTTGAGAGACCTGTCGTCCCAACCCAGCCGCATCTTTACGGTCACCGGAACATCGACAGCTTCGACTGTCGCCTCAATGAGCGTCAGCGCATGATCCAGGTTCCGCATCAACGCCGACCCGGAATAACCTGAGGTCACCTTTTTGGCAGGGCATCCCATGTTGATGTCGATCACATGGGCACCCATGTCTGCAATGACCTTGGCCGCCTCGCCCATCCAGCGGGCTTCCCGGCCGGCGAGCTGAACCACGTGCAGTCCGCCATCCTGGGCTTCGGCACGCATCTGGGTTTCGGCATCCCCCTTCACGAAGGATTCGCTGGCCACCATTTCACTGACGACCATGCCGGCGCCAAATCGGGCGGCAAGCCTGCGGAACGGCAGATCCGTAACGCCCGACATTGGCGCAAGGACCGCACAGTTCGGTAAAACGTGTTGACCGATCGTAAGAGTTTTCATTGGCTGTGGCACAAGGCTCTCATTTCTGCTTATTACCTGTGCAAATTCTAATATGCCTATATTGTAGACATTTTCTGCAGCGCAACAAGTCAAAATTTGCGATTTGACAACGTTCGTCGTTAAAGACGGTCAGAGATTTTATCCGGACCGGGTTCAAGGAGACCGCATATGGAAAAAACAGCTGCTGCTCTGGTCGTTGCGGCAGGGCGTGGCGCACGCCTGGCGGATCCTGAAAACACCCAGCCGAAACAATATCGGCATATTGCCGGCAGGCCGGTCCTGTCACATACATTGGACGCCCTGGCACGTCATCCCCGAATTTCGGTTGTCGCGACCGTCATTCATCCGGACGACGTAGCGCTCTACGAAGCGGCTGTCGAAAAGTCGGCACCCGAAACGTCCGCAAAGCTGCTGCCCTTTGTCTATGGTGGGAAAACCCGCCAGCAATCTGTTCTGGAAGGCCTGAAAACCCTCGGCGGAACCGGATGCGATTTCGTTCTCATTCATGATGCTGCACGCCCGTTTGTTTCACGTGATGTTGTCGACGCGATCCTGTCATCGCTAGATGACGGTGCTGACGGGGTGCTCGCCGCTGTGCCGATTGCCGATACGCTCAAAAAGACAGTTGCACCCTACACTCCGCTTGAAACAATCGACAGAAACGGCATATGGGCGGCCCAGACACCTCAGGCATTTCCGCTGGAGAAAATTCTGACTGCGCACCTGAAAGCCGCCGAGGAAGAAAAGACGGAGTTCACAGACGATACCAGTCTCGCGGAATGGGCCGGTGAAACCGTTCTACTCAGCGAGGGTGATCCGGAAAATTTCAAAATTACAACAGCACGTGATCTCAAACGCGCAGAACAACAGGCAAGACAATCCCCAATGACAAGCAGGACCGGTTCAATCAGGCCACTGTCTGAACTCCACGATGTACGCACGGGTATTGGCTATGACGTGCATGCATTCGACAATGGGGACGCCGTCATTCTCGCAGGCACGAGCATTCCTCACACACGAAAACTGAAGGGACATTCCGACGCTGACGTTGTACTGCACGCGATAACGGATGCAACACTTGGCGCTATCGGCGATGGCGACATCGGCAGTCACTTCCCGCCAGGTGATCCTCAATGGAAAGGTGCCTCGTCAGACATTTTTCAACGCGATGCGCTTCGCAGAGTGAACAGACTCGGCGGAAGACTTGCGCATGTGGATGTGACAATCGTCTGCGAGGAACCGAAGATTGGACCACACAGAGGCGAGATCCGTGAATCGTTGGCCCGGATCTGTGACATTCCCGTGTCCCGCGTTTCAGTAAAAGCCACGACCTCTGAAAAACTGGGGTTCACAGGCCGCAGGGAGGGGATTGCCGCTCTTGCAAGTGTTACCGTACGTCTGCCTTTCGACGAAAACGAGCAAACCCAAGATGACTGAAAAAACACTGACTGGATTGGATGACCTTGCACCTCTTGCTGTCAGGGTTCTGGACGAACTGAAGTCAAGGGACAAAATGATTGCAACGGCTGAATCATGTACGGGAGGCCTTGTTTCCGGGACCCTGACCGAAATTGCCGGGTCATCGGCTGTGGTCGACAGGGGTTTTGTCACCTATTCAAATGAAGCAAAAACGGAACTTTTGGGCATCCCGGCAGGTCTCATTTCAACCAAGGGTGCCGTCAGCAAGGAAGTTGCCGTCGCAATGGCAGAAGGAGCGCTGACCCGATCCCGTGCGGACATTGCTGTTTCAGTCACGGGCATTGCAGGTCCGGGAGGCGGTTCACAGGAAAAGCCGGTCGGAACGGTTCACATTGCAATCGCAACACGCGATGGTTCCACCCAACACCTTCACTGTTGGTTTGCAGATCGCGGTCGACAGGCAATTCGTCTTGAGACAGTGCAGACTGCACTTACGTCAGTTCTAAATTCGCTTGATTCTGAAAGTACTTATTAACGCTCCCTCGCATTCTTGCTGGGTTCTGATCCTGGGAGAGAGTATAGTCCACGATGATTGGGCGACAACTTTTCCCGGACAGATTCTGCAAATGAAAACCCGTATCGCGATCCTTTTCGCCGCCTTGACCCTGGCCACATCGGCACTTGCCGAGACGATACCGCAACCGGGTGACTATTACCTGATCTCCAGAGATCCGGATGGCAAGTTTCTCGGCAGCCACAAACTGTTCAAGGAACGCGCCGACGAGACCCACCAGTTGGCTTACTGTTCCCGCCGATACTTTGTGCGCGGCAATTCGATTGCCTGGACACAGATCGAAGTAGAACGCGGCAATACCGTTCACGTGGAGTTCAATTTCGGTCGTGGCTGGCGTCCTATCTGCGCAAACCCCGAGCGTCAGGTCACACTCACTGACATCGGAGTTACACTGAGCGCCCGCGAATATCTTGCAAGCCTTGAAGAAGGCGAAAAACCGATCAACCGGCTTGCAGCAATCGGGGCAATTTTTCGCGCGGAAACCAAAGATAAATCAGACGGAAGCTTCCACAGCCACTGAGTTTCGTCGATGCCAGATCCGAACTGGGAAGACGCAACTCCAGGGTTTTTTAAACTTTTAATAAAACGCCCTGTCCGCTCTCAATCTGATTTACAAGATCCCATTTTATTTTTCACGCAAACAAAACAAAAATTCTCGCTGGACAAAGCAATGACGCGAACGGACTTCGCGATAGGGATAGCTAATCATGTGGTTTCAAAAAGTATTGTTCACGACAGCAATTCTCATTGCTTCTGCCTCCGCTGCCATCGCACAGAGCGCAATCCCGAAAATCGGCGATATCTATATTATCTCGCGGGATGACAACCGGATATTTCGAGGGTCACACAGGATTTACACCAGGCAAGCCGAAGGTCTGGTTGAAGTCGAGTATTGCAACCGATCCTATTGGGTGCGTGCCGCGACTGTCGCCTGGACACAGCTGGAAGTAGAGCAAAGTTTCGTTGTGCGAGTGGAGTTTAACCGGGGCAAAGGCTGGCGTCCCATTTGCAGCCATCCGGAAGAACAGGTCACGCTGAGAGATCTTGGCATTACCGAAGATCCGAGGGTCGTTATCCAAAACGATGGGCCGACCGTCGACAAGGTCAAGCGTTTTGCAGCGATCCGAAAAGCATTCAATCCGAAGGGAACGGACAACGCTGCACAGTCGTTCCATGATGAGTAAGTCGAATTGTCAATGAGCCGGTAACGATCGAGTAAGTTAATAAATGCATAATCAAGCTTGTTGGGGGTGAAACCGGGCTCGTAGAGGGATTTCGAGCATGAAACACTCTGTGGCATGTCTGATAGTTGCGCTGGTAACCGGCTCGGCTTTTACGAGCACAGCATTCGGTCAAAGTGACTTTTACATCCGGTCCCAGTTTTCCAATGGGAAGTTCACCGGGTTTCATGAAATTCTGACCGAACCAGAACCCGGTTACCACCAGGTAAGCTATTGCGACCGGGTTTTCTGGGTATCCTCCACCACGGTGATCTGGACCGAAGAACAGAACGCCGCGGGCCAAACGCTCGTTCTGGAAGAAAACGACGGTACCAGCAGAACCATCGTTTGCTCCGACAACGCAGCCTTTGCGACGCTTGACGACCTAGGCCTTTCCAGACGGGAAGTCGCGAAAATTCGGCGTGCAAATGAACCGCTCGACATGAAATCAAGTCGGCTGCGTACAATCCGCGACGCATTCAAGCAGTTCAAGTAAGCACTTTCGGGAGTTCGCTTCAGGTGCCGTAAACATCGTCGGCACGCGCCTCGAACGCACTGGAAAATTTCCGGAAGGCCTTGTCGAACATGACCCCCATCAGGGATCCGAGTGTTCGGCTTTTGAATTCGTAGGTAATGAAAAAGCCGACATCGCAGCACCCTTCTGCCTTGTCTTCAAAAGTCCATTTGTTTTCCAGGTGCTTGAAGGGGCCATCCAGGTACTCAACGAGAATCGAACGGTCCTCGGGACGTAGCTCTACGCGGCTCGTGAAGGTTTCCTTGAACAGCTTGTAAGCAACCGTCATGTCGGCGACAAGCACCGTGCGGCCATCTTCCATCTCTTTACGGCCCCGCACATGCAGCCCCTTGCAGAGCGGCACGAACTGGGGGTATTGCTCGACATCCGCGACAAGACGGAACATGTCCTCGGCGTTGTGATTGACCCTGTGAGTGGAAGAAAAACTCGGCATGCAGTTTTAACCGGTTCCGTTCAGTGCGTATCTTCAATGACCGAGTTTGGCTTTCCGGGCAGCCCGCAGGTCCGCAAAATCCTCACCCGCATGATGTGAGGACCGCGTCAACGGGCTTGCAGATACCTTGAGAAAACCCTTGGCGTACGCAATCCGCTCATAACCCTTGAACTCGTCCGGCGTTACGAACGACAAAACCGGATGATGTTTCCTTGAAGGTTGCAGGTATTGACCAATTGTAAGGAAGTCTACGTCTGCAGCACGCAAGTCATCCATCAATTGCAGGACCTCGTTTCGAACCTCGCCAAGCCCGACCATGATACCGGACTTTGTAAACATCTCCGGATCAAGCTCCTTCACCTTCTGGAGAAGACGAATGGAATGAAAATACCGAGCACCTGGCCGAACCGTGAGATATTTCGAAGGCACTGTCTCAAGATTGTGGTTGAAGACATCCGGTTTCGCGGCGGCCACAATTTCCAGGGCACCATCCTTGCGCAGGAAATCCGGTGTCAGAACTTCGACTGTCGTCAACGGCGCGGTTTTACGGATCGCAGCGATCACATTGGCGAAGTGTCGGGCGCCGCCGTCTTCCAGATCGTCACGATCAACCGATGTGATAACGACATGTTCCAGACCCATGGTCGCCACGGCATCAGCAACACCTTGTGCCTCGTTGTGATCAACCGGTCCAGGCATTCCTGTCTTAACATTGCAGAAGGCGCAGGCCCGCGTGCAAGTATCTCCCAGGATCATGAAGCTCGCATGCTTCTTTGACCAGCACTCGCCGATATTGGGGCAACCGGCTTCTTCACAAACTGTCACGAGGTTGTTGTCGCGCACCACGTCTTTCGTTTCGCGATAAACCTGTGATGTCGGCGCCTTGACGCGGATCCATTTGGGCTTGCGCTGGATTGGATTGTCAGGCCGGTGGGCCTTTTCCGGATGGCGCGGACGGGCAGCCGTTTCCTGCTGCGGGCGATTGAGCGTGTCGACGATCGTAACCATGCGCCTTAAGTGTCGTTATTCCGTTGAAAGGTCAAGCCATAATGGCGTTGAGACTGCTATGTGCTGAGTGCAGATCTGCGAAGGTCTGAGGAGGTCCGCCAACAGTCGACGGGCAGTTACCCACAACGCGGGATCAACTCAATCGTCTTTCCCCCGATACCTGTTTGTATTTTTTGGCGATCTCATCACTTGAATACTTTTTTCCAGACAAACAGAAACAAGACTGAACCGACGATAGCGACGATCAACCTGTCAATCATGCCTCCAGCCAGATTGAGGTTGAGGATTGATGCCAGCTCACCACCAAGGAGGGCGCCGATCAATCCGACGACGAGGCTCCCCAGAAAGCCGCCGCGGCTGTTCAGGACACGATGCGCAACCGCTCCGGCGATCAGGCCTATTATTGCTGAAATTATCAGCCCCATACCTATTTCCTCTCAGGAATCATTAATCCAGGACGCAGTCAGAAGAACGTTGTTCGGTATCCCTAAAGGTTTCAACGTCACCCAAAGTTTTTCGGTCGAGTGACCTGCCAAACCCGTTCCGACAGGCGTCAAGTGAAACGTGACATGGGGATGCGGCCGCGCATATTCAACGAAGCGCTCGATTAAGGGCTCTATCTGATGCCATTCCAGAAGTTCAAGGCGTTCCCCCTTCGTCAGGATCGCGTATGCATCCCCCGTCCGCCCCTCGCCAACTCCTCGTTGCGCACCGAATTGCTTTTTTGCGTAAAGCGCAGCGCCCTTTCCGTGCCGTCCGGCCCTGTTTGACCAGAAAACAAAGACTGCCAAATCAACGTCTCCATGATGAAGGAAAGTTTATCCGCAATCAAAACGGCAAGGCGTTCCACGTTTTGCGCGAACGCGTTGCCAAATTTTTGGTTCAAACGGGAAAGAAACGCAGTTGCGGAACTTAACCCAGAAACCTGGCGATCAGAACAACAACAACCGCTCCGATCGCGGCAACAACGATTTCATTCACATAGTCATTGCCCAGGTTGATGTTGATACCGGCGAATTTGAAAATGAACCCACCAACAAATGCACCGATAACGCCTGTGAGCAGGTAGCGAATAATGCCGCCACCGCCAACAAGGAAGCTCGCAAGCCACCCGGCGATTATTCCGATAGCGACCCAGATCAGAATTGCCTTTGCATCCATGACATTTCCCCCTTTTCGTTCCGTCTTCCTAATCAGGACCATGCGCGGCCCTATTGAGAACATCAGTGTAGCTAAAGGAAGACTCTTCACAACTCACGGAGGCTACTTCGACGGTCATATTCTTGAAAAAACTGCTCGGCTTCGGAAATTCCAGACCAAAAACCCTGCCTTCATGCAAGACGCATTTGGCCGTCACCTTGCGTTTGCCGGTCTTCAGCTTCACATCGATGAAATGGTCACCATCCCGAAGGCGCCCCCTGAACCGCAGGGTGGGATCCATCCGATAATATCGAAAGCAGGGTATGCGGCCATGCGATTGACGTTCGACGAAATGGCGTTGGGAAAGTTGTTTGCGTGCGAGATCAGCCATGTCGACCTGCATCCAGTTCAATGCCGCCTCAAGCGTCACCGCTTCGTGTGGCTTGAGCGACCAACTCCCCTCAAAAGTTACGAACTTGAGACTGTCGAGGAGATAAGTGATCACGTGAACGCCTCCGTGAAAAAGCAATGTTGTCCCAACTTGCCACGCCGGGACAACCTGCACATCCTTGTCACATGTTCAGCGCACGGCCATAGGCGTCCAGCACGGACTCCTTCATCATCTCCGACAATGTCGGATGCGGGAACACCGTGTGCATCAGGTCTTCTTCCGTGGTTTCAAGGTTCATCGCAACGACATAACCCTGGATGAGTTCGGTGACTTCTGTGCCGACCATGTGCGCGCCAAGAAGTTGTCCTGTCTTGGCGTCGAAAATCGTTTTCACGAGCCCTTCCGGTTCGCCGAGCGCAATCGCCTTGCCATTGCCGATGAACGGAAAACGACCCACCTTGATGTCGTATCCGGCTTCTTTCGCTTTTGGCTCCGTCAATCCGACAGAAGCCACCTGCGGATGGCAATAGGTGCATCCCGGGATCATGGACTTGTCCATGGCATGAACGTCCTTGCCGGCAATCTTTTCGACGCAGATGACACCCTCATGCTCAGCCTTGTGGGCAAGCATCGGCGGTCCGGCGACATCACCAATGGCGTAGATGCCTGGAACGCTGGTGCGTCCATACCCGTCGATCACAACACAGCCCCGATCGGTATTCACGCCGAGTTCTTCAAGCCCGAGGTTTTCTATATTGCCGACCACACCCACAGCTGAAATCAGTTTGTCGGCAGTCAACTCCTGTTTTTTGCCGTCCTTGGTCTCCACGGTCGCGGTAACGCCATTTGCGGCTTTCTTGACCTGAGACACCTTGGCTTCTAGCAGGAATTTGAGGCCCTGTTTTTCCATCTGCTTCTTGGCAATAGCCGAGATTTCCGGGTCTTCCACCGGCATGATCGTCGGCATCATCTCGATGACTGTTACATCGGCTCCCATGGTCTTGTAGAAAGACGCGAATTCGATACCGATGGCACCCGATCCCATGACAATCAGGGATTTGGGCATTGCCGGCGGCACCATCGCCTCGAAATACGTCCAGATGTCCTTGCCGTCGGGTTCGATACCCGGAATGACCCTCGGACGAGCGCCGGTCGCGACGATGATGTGCTTCGCCTTGTAGACGCCCTCGCCCTTCGTGCCTTTCGGCGCAGGATGTTGAGGCTCCATCGCCTTCTTGGACGTCTTGGAAACGGTGACCTCACCGACTTTCGACACCTTGCCTTCACCCCAGATGACGTCGACCTTGTTCTTCTTCATCAGGAAGCCGATGCCGGCATTCAATTGGCCGGAGACGCCGCGAGAACGCTTGACGACAGCTGCGGGATCAAAGGAGATCTTTTCTGCGGACAGGCCGTAGTCCTTGGCATGCTGCATGTAGTGGTAGATTTCAGCGGACCGCAGCAGCGCCTTGGTCGGAATACAGCCCCAGTTGAGGCAAATGCCGCCCATATGCTCGCGTTCGACGATCGCTGTCTTGAGACCGAGTTGTGCGGCACGGATTGCAGTCACGTAACCACCCGGCCCGGAGCCGATGATGATCACATCGTAGTTTGTATCAGCCATGGTGTTTTCCCCGGCGAAAGAAGAAGTCATCACTCAAAAACGGCGCGGCGTTACCGCCGCGCCGGAGAAAATGGATCAAACCAGCATGCTCATCGGGTTTTCGATGTAGCCCTTGAACGCTGCGAGCAATTCCGCCCCCAGAGCACCGTCAACACAGCGGTGGTCGGTTGACAGAGTTACGGTCATGACGGTCGCAACCGCCAGGGCGTCGTTCTTGACGACGGGTCGCTTCTCACCCGCGCCGACCGCCAGGATCGTCGCATGAGGCGGGTTGACGACGGCCGAGAAGTCTTTCACGCCCATCATGCCCATATTTGAAACCGCTGTCGTACCACCCTGGTACTCCTCCGGCTTCAGCTTGCGTTCCTTTGCCCGTTTGCCGAGATCTTTCATCTGGTTGGAAATGACGGACAGCGGCTTTTCTTCCGCCGCGCGAATGATCGGAGTGATCAAGCCGCCCGGGATCGAGACTGCGACACCGACATCGGCATGCTTGTGCATGACCATGTTTTCGTCGGTCCAGGAGACGTTTGCATTTGGAACATCACGCAACGCCAGGGCAAGGGCCTTGATGGTCATGTCGTTGACCGAGATCTTGTAGGCCGGCTTGCCGTCCTTGTCCGTTGCCGCTGCACCGTTTAGCTGAGCCCGCAATGACAGGAGCGCATCCAGTTCCACATCCACGGAAACATAGAAATGCGGAATTGTCTGCTTGGACTCCGTCAGGCGTTTGGCGATCGTCTTGCGCATGCCGTCATGCGGCACGAGTTCGTACGAATCCTCGTCAAAGAGCTTGAGAACCTGATCGGCGGACGGACCAGTTGCCGGTGCAGCCGCAGCGGCGGCCTTTGAAGCCTCGGCCGCAGGGGCAGCCTTCCCGGTTCCTGCAGCAATGGCGGTCTCAATGTCCCGTTTGACGATCCGGCCATGAGGACCAGTGCCTGACAGTGCCTTGAGGTCAAGACTGTTCAACTTCGCCAGACGCCGTGCAAGGGGCGATGCAAAGATACGGGCACCGTCAGCAGCGACGGGCGCTGGGCCTGCCGGCGCAGGTGTTGCCGGGGCAGCGGCAGGTGCCGCTGCTGCCGGCATCTCGGCGGCCGCTGGTGCTGGAGCCGCACTACCAGCAGACGTATCAATGGAACCGGCATCCTCGCCGTCTTCAAGAAGAACGGCAATCAGCTCATTGACCTTGACGCCTTCGGTGCCCTCCGGCACGACGATCTTTCCGACCGTGCCTTCGTCAACAGCTTCGACTTCCATCGTTGCCTTGTCGGTTTCGATTTCGGCGATGACATCACCGGACGAAACCTGATCGCCTTCCTTGACCAGCCATTTGGCCAGGTTGCCTTCTTCCATGGTCGGAGAAAGGGCCGGCATGGTGATATTAATTGGCATATCCGTCTCCCTCGCCTCAGGCTGTGTAGGTCACGGCCTTGACCGTTTCGATGACTTGCGAAACGCTCGGCAACGCGAGCTTCTCGAGATTGGCCGCATAGGGCATCGGAACGTCCTTGCCTGTGACGCGCATGATCGGCGCATCGAGATAATCGAATGCCTGCTCCTGGACCTGATAGGCGATTTCCGAAGAAACAGAGCACATCGGGAAGGCTTCCTCGATCGTCACGACCCGGCCCGTCTTGCGCACAGAGGCGAGAACCGTTTCGATGTCGAGCGGACGAATAGTACGCAGGTTGATGACCTCGGCAGAGATCCCCATACCGGCCAGCTCGTCTGCGGCCTGCAACGTGTAGGTCATGCCGATGCCCCAGGAAACCAGTGTGACATCGGTACCACCGCGCTCGATCTTCGCCTTGCCGATCGGCAGAACGAAGTCGTCCACATCCGGAATGTCGAACGACTGTCCGTAAAGAATCTCGTTTTCCAGGAAAATGACCGGGTTCGGGTCACGGATGGCTGCCTTGAGCAAGCCCTTGGCGTCGGCCGCGGAATAAGGCTGAATCACCTTCAATCCCGGCACGTTTGCATACCAGGACGCATAGTCCTGCGAATGCTGCGCGCCCACGCGCGCGGCTGCGCCATTGGCCCCTCTGAATACGATCGGAGCACCCATCTGGCCACCGGACATATATAGCGTCTTGGCGGCTGAATTGATGATCTGGTCGATGGCCTGCATGGCGAAGTTGAACGTCATGAACTCGACGATCGGTTTCAATCCGGCCATCGCGGCCCCGACACCGAGGCCTGTAAATCCATGCTCGGTGATAGGTGTGTCAATCACGCGCCTGGCGCTGAACTCGTCCAGAAGACCCTGGGTGATCTTGTATGCACCCTGGTATTCGGCGACTTCCTCACCCATGACGAAAACGTCAGGATCGCGGCGCATTTCTTCAGCCATCGCATCACGCAATGCTTCACGCACTGTAGAGCTTTTCATCTGTGTTCCGGCTGGGATTTCCGGGTCTTCCGCAGGCTCGGAGACGACGGGAGCGGCTGGAACAGCTGACGCCGCCGGTGCGCTCGGCTCTGCCGGCTTGGGCCGGAGCCCGCGACCGGTGCAGAGGCTGACGCATCGATTGC
>NZ_KI928940.1:61864-145452 GCF_000521215.1 Labrenzia sp. DG1229
CCGATGGGTCCTTTCTACGAGCAGGGTAGGGGTCTGCGCCTCGCCCTCTTCGGTGACTGCTATTTCAAGAAGGGCTGGCCTGCTTTCACACCCGTTCGACCCGTTATGCTTTCCCAAGGCGGTCGCCTTGATCTTCGCTGAAGGACCTCTCGCTCTGGCAACCAGCGCAAATTCGTCGGCTATGTGGACATCGACGAGCCGACGTCTTGCAACAAACGTCGTCGGGTGTGGGGCTGAAATATTCCACGCTGCGAGAACAGTCGTTTTGGTATTGCCCAGCTTCCGATCGAGCGTCTGCGCGAGGGGACCGGGTGTCATGACGATATCGGCTTCTACGTCATTGGCATGTGTCGCAAGGTTGGCAAGAGAGGTCGGATGGTGCAGGTGCAAGGTGCTGCCTGTCATGAGAAACGGTACAAGTCCCGCTCCAAGTCCCGTCAGGCCGCTCAGCGAATAAGGCACCAGAATGGTGCTGTTTTCCGAAATTTCCGCTTCGTTCACGATCATCTGCGCAGCGGAAATCCAGTGGTTGTGACATCGGCTGACAGGTACGTTTTCTTCGCCGCTCCGGCTCCAGCAGATTGTCGCGGTATGGTCGGCCGGATCAGGTCTATCACGGGTAACGAAACTAAGGTCGTCGCCCATTTCCGCGAGCATTGGTCCCAATTCGATCAATCCGTCCGGAATATCTTTGCCCAGACCGAAAACGAAACGCAGCGAAAACAAATCCGCAGCCACGTCCCTGGCGGCGGTACCGACGTCTCTTGTCTCGACCCTGTCAGCGGCAATGAACCCCTTTGCACCGATGGAATTCAAGGCTTCCAGCACATTTTTCTGCCGCCAGTGCAACGGAAGGGGCGAAACGATCAGGTCCGCACGCAGCGCCGCAAGAACCGCAATAACCGTGTCCACGGTATTGGGAGCCTGGACGCCGATGACATGGTCTGCGGACAGACCAACGGTGTTGTAAAATGCGGCAAGCCGGTCGATTTCCCGGTCAGCTTCGGCATAGGTCAGACGGCGTGGTTCGCCGCCGGTCCAGGCCGCACGGTCCGGCGCATCGACCAGCGCCAGCCGATCAGGATGCTGTCCTGCGGTTGTCTTGAAGAGTTCATCCAGCGGTACATCGGACCAGGCTCCGCTTTCGTGATACTCCTTGGTGAGGCTGTCAACAGTCGCTTTCATTGTGTCCTTCGTCCATAGGTCCGATTATTGCGCGGTCGATGACCACCAGGTGTCAAACTCATGACCATAAAGGGAATGGTGTTCCGGTGGCACGACATCTTTCCAGTGCGCAACCCAGTCATCTGATACATGGTAGAGCGGGACTGCATAGGTACCCGAAATCAGTACTCTGTCGAACGCCCTTACCGCATCGATGAAGTCGTCACGGCTGCGAGCCCCGACAATGGCATCGATCAGGGCATCGATCGCCGGTTCCTTCGCACCCACAAAATTGAAAGATCCTTCGGCGTCCGCAGCCTTCGTGCTCCAGCGGCCATATTGTTCGGCGCCGGGCGAAAGTGATGCGTACCAGGTATTGAAAACCATATCGAAGTTCCGCTTTGTCCTGCGATCCTCGAATTGCGACGGGTCGACGCTACGCACGTTCACTGCAATACCCAGAAGTTCAACCGTCCGGATATAGGCAAGCGCCAGCTTTTCCTCATCCTCATTCTTGGCGAGAATCTCGAAGGCAAGCTGATGTCCGGTTGTCTCGTGTATGAGTTTTCGGTCCTTCAACGCGTAGCCGGATTTCTTGAGTTCAGCCAGCGCGGCACGCAGGACCTTCCGGTCACGTCCCGATCCGTCAGCATCGGCCGGACGCCAGCTTCCCGCCATCACCTCCGGGGCAACTGCATCGGGGAAAGGGGCCAGAAGTTCTTTTTCCCGATCGCTTGCAGGGCGTCCGATAGAAGACAATTCGGAATTGTCCCAATATCCGGCGGTTCGGGTAAACAGATCATAGTAGAGGTTCCGGTTTACCCACTGGAAGTCGAACAGCATCCGCAAGGCCTTGCGCACTCTGACATCGGAAAACTGTTCCTTGCGGGTATTGAAGGCAATACCCTGCATGGGAGCAGGAACGCCGCGCGGGATTTCTATCTTGACGACGTCACCACTTTCTGCCGCCGGGAAATCAAATCCGGTTGCCCACCGGGCGGGGTCACGGAATTGCAGGGCCTTGATCAAGCCCTTCTTGAATGCTTCCTGCAACGTTGTTTCATCACGGAAGTACTCGATCCTGATCTCGTCAAAATTGTCGAACCCGGCTTTGACCGGCAGGTCCTTTGCCCAGTAGTCCGGGTTCTTCTCATAAACAACAAGCCGTCCGGGCTGGATTGTCTTGAAGGTATAGGGACCGCTTCCAACCGGAGGTGTGAGCGATGATTTGTCGAATTTATCCGCATCTGTGTGTTTTTTGGAAAAGATGGGAGCGAGCGATACAAGCAGGGGCAATTCCCTGTTTTCACCGTTCTCGAACTTCAGCTTGATCCGGTTCGGAGCCGTTATTTCCTTTTCGACAATCGCCGCATACCAATTCCGGTACGGAGGGCGGCCCTTGTCCCGGATGATATCCAGGGAAAACACGATATCGTCGACGGTCACCGGAGTTCCGTCGGAAAACCTGGCATTCGGATTGAGTTCGAATTCGATCCATTCCCTGCTGTCCGGCATGCGGACCCGCTGTGCAATCAATCCGTAGAGTGAAAAGGGTTCGTCATAGGAACGAACCAAGCAGGCTTTCCAGAACATTGTTGCCGAACTGTCGCTCGCGCATTCCGCGCGCAGAGGTCCAGCCTCCCTGAACAATAAACGAGTTCAGACTGTCAAAAGTTCCCTGAACACCCAGTGTGATCGTGCCACCTTTCGGTGCATTCTCGTTTGCATAGGGAAAGGGTTGATCCGGGCCAAGCGCTGGTGAGCCATGCATGGAGATCGCGTGTGCCCATGGCACCGTTTCGTCGTCAGCCAAAGCCTGCCCTGAACCCCAGGACAGCAAGAGACAAAATATCGCGAACGCACTACGTCTAGTGCTGTTGTTGCAGAAAACAGACACGACCAATTCAAAGCAACGCATAACCACCACCGGAGATTCCCTTGATTCTCGCGGCTCAGACTAGCACATGGTGAATGTGAAGGCGCCAGCAACAAGTCATAAAGACAAAGATATACAGATTTGAATCGAACCTGAGCATTGCGTTGCAATTCGGCCACCCTCTCGCCCAAATTCAGTGCCTTACCATGCATTTCACAGATCTAATGTTCAAACGGGCCTTGCGGATGTTTCCGGAATGCCTCAGAACAACGCGAAGATTTCGAATACGCACGATTGAGGACGTTTCAATGACGAGTGTTTTGAAAAGAGGATTCTTCGGATGCGCAGCAGCTGCATTCGTGGCCGTGTCTTCTTTTGCTGCCGCCCCTGCAATCGCCCAGGAGGAGAAGAGCCCTTGGACGAAAGCATGTAATACCAATCCGAATACGCAGAAGGAAATCTGCTTCATTTCGATTGAGTTGCGCACAAATACCGGTCAGTTCTTGAGCAACATTGCCATTCAGGAAACCGAAGGCGAAGCCCGCAAGAAACTTCTTGTCGCCGTACCGACAGGTGTATTGATCCAGCCCGGACTGCGCATCCAGATTGATGACAGCAAGCCGGTTCAGGCCAAATACAGCATCTGCGCTCCAAACGCATGTTACGCGGAACTTGCGATTGACGACACGTTCATCAATGCAATGAAGCAGGGCGGTGAGATGCGGGTTGCACCGTATAACCAGCAAGCCAAGGAAATCGTCTTCAAGATGACCCTTATCGGCTTCACCAAGGTTTATGATGGAGAGCCGATGGACCTGGCTGAACTGCAGAAGAGACAGGAAGAACTGCAGAGCGAGTTGCAAAAGCGCGCTGACGAAGCCAGGCAGAAACTGATCGATGCTCAGCAAGAAAACCAGTAGGTTTCAGGTGTTTCAATCAGAAAGGCCGGAACGCAAGTTCCGGCCTTTTTTTGTTCGAAGGGGTTGACCCCCGATTTTCCCAGTCTTGTCAGTGGATCTCTACACTGCGCGGAAGATACGATCCGTCGGTCTGTTCCTCGAAAATTTCCTCAACCTGCGGGTGGCGGACGGGCTCCCCGGTCATGTCGGGTTCCAGGTTCTGCTCGCTGACATATGCAACGTATTCGGTCTCCTCGTTTTCGGCGAGAAGATGATAAAAGGGTTGGTCCCTGACCGGACGGACGTCCTCAGGGATCGCGTTCCACCACTCTTCCGTGTTGCTGAACGTCGGGTCGACATCGAAAATCACACCCCGAAAGGGATAAATCCGGTGCCGGACGACCTGACCTATTCTAAACTTCGCCGTTCGCATGGTTACTCGTCCGCTTACTGCATGCAATGCCGGGATACCGTTTCGGCAACCTGCTTGCAAGCGTTGTAACATTAAACTCTATACAAGAGACCTTGTGAATCTCTAAAAACCATAAACCTCGGCCAACTCCTTGTCCTTGCTTGAAACCAGCTGTGCAAGATCGACGATGACCTTGGCCTGCTTCCAGGTTGCATCATCCTGCATCTTGCCATCAATCATGACGGCACCTGTCCCGTCCGGCATGGCATCCAGGATCTTGCGCGCAAATGCAACTTCCGCGGGGTCTGGCGAAAATACCGTCTTTGCTATTTCGATTTGCGAGGGATGCAGCGACCAGGCGCCGAGACATCCCATCAAAAAGGCATTGCGGAATTGGCTTTCACAAGCTTGCGGGTCTGAAAAGTCCCCGAAAGGTCCATAAAAAGGCTTCAGGCCATATGACAGACACGCATCGACCATTTTCCCGACGGTGTAGTGCCAAAGGTCCTGCTGGAATGCGGTCCGCATCCCACTCTTGTCGGTGTCCGAAAGCACCGCGTAATCCGGATGACCACCACCGACGCGTGTTGTTTTCATGCCTCTGGATGCTGCAAGGTCGGCCGGTCCCAGGCTCATTCCATGCATGCGCGGGCTCGCAGCTGCGATTTGCTCGACATTATTGACACCCTCCGCGGTTTCAAGAATGGCATGGATGAGGATCGGTTTCCCTAGTCCACCCTTAGACTCCAGTTGCGCAAGCAACTGATCGAGATAGTGAATGTCCCAGGCGCCTTCGACCTTGGGCAACATCACGACATCCAGCTTGTCGCCGACGGCCTGGACGATTTCCATGATATCATCGAGAAACCAGGGGCTGTTCAGGCAGTTTACCCGCGTCCACAGTCCGGTCGATCCGAATTCATTTTCCCTTGCCAACTGGATAAACCCGTTCCGCGCGTCGGACTTGGCGTCCGCCGGTATGGCGTCTTCGAGATTGCCCAGGACAACATCGACCTTGTTCACAAGGTCCGGCACCTTGGCGCGCATCTTTTCGATATGTGGTGGAACAAAATGGATCATTCGCTCAAGCGAGACAGGCATCTCTCGATACGGGGCGGGGGCACCTATTGCGAGCGGTTTGTAGAATGCGCTTGGGGTTTTCATGGAAATCGTGTTCCTCCTCCTGTTCGTAAGCTAGCTATAGCGCTTATGTTGCGCTGCAACCATCCCCCGATAGGCGAAGGAGAGGGGATTGGGTTCAGCCCTCCTGCGCCTTGGAGACGGCGGCCCGGTCCGCCTGCCGGCGAGCCAGACTTTTCCCCGGTGGAGCCCATTTTTTGTGTATCCACATCCACTGCTCGGGATGTTCGCTGATCCAGCCTTCGAAGATTTCGTGTATCTCAGCGGTGGCCGCCTTGATATCTGCCTGCCGGTCGCTCGTTTTCGGTACCGTGATTGCGCGACCTTCAATGTGGAAATTCACGCCATTTTTTCGAACAACACGACCCAGGACGATCGGTACATTGCAGGATCGTGCGATTGAGGCCGGTACCGTATTCGCGTAGGCCATCTGGCCGAAAAAGGGGACCTGTACACCTCTGGCTTCCCTGAGGTCCCCCATCATTGCAACGACACCACCGCTTTTCAGCGTTCCCAGTATCTTTCGCGCCGTTTCCGGCCCTTTCGACAACAAGCCGCCGCGATAGAGATCCTGCCGCAGCGAGCGCAGTGCCTTGTCTGCCTCTGGATTGCGCAGAGCCTGGTAAACGCCTGTGACTTCCACTCCGTGGCTTGTGACAGGTTGAACGCAAAGTTCCCAGTTGCCACTGTGAAACGACATGAGGACACAGGCTTGTTCGCCAGCAAGAACTCTCTCAGTCGTCTCATCTGCAACGGCCTCAAATCGGAAATCCTGTTTGAGAAGCCTGTCGGTATGGAATGTCTCGACTGCCACGCGACCGAGGTTTTCCCACATTCCACGGACAATTTCCTCTCTCTGGCCCTCCTTCATTGAAGGGAACGCGTTTTTCAGATGTTTCAGCGCACGCTTGTGCCGCGCATTGAGCGGCGCAAACGCCCGCCAGCCTTTGCCCATCAGGTACGAGGCCACATCGACCGGTATGAGACGAAAAAGGAATATGGCGGACTTTAAAGCGATGCTTTCGATCTGGTTTTGCAACGCAAACCGTGTGGGATGTTTCCTCTGTCTTTTTTTTCGCGACATTCCGGCCGGATGCTTTCATTTTGCCTGACCCGGTTCTTTCGTCGGGCTGCTTCAGGACGTATCTGTCAAATTGAGCCCTTGCGGTAGGGCTTCAGACCTGATTGGAATGCGGGACATTGATACAGTCCAGCAAGTGACGCGTCCTTATCCAAGCTCAACGACAGATGCAAGTATCTTTACCCGAACGCTCCACTAACCGATTGCAACACCAAGCCGCGGACACTGAATGCTGGACGTCATAACTCTGGCCTTGCCGTTCTTTGGACTGATACTTCTTGGTTTCGGCGCCGGGAAGGCAAAAAACATACCTGAATCCGGGCTTGCCTGGATGAATTTCTTCGTCATCTATCTGGCGCTCCCAGCCCTGTTTTTTCGGCTGTTGTCCGCAACACCCTTTGAACAATTGGCCAACCTGTCGTTCGTCGCGGCGACGACATTCACGACCTATGTCGTATTCGCGATTTCTTTTTGTATCGGCGTGGTTGCAACGCGGGGCAGTATCGGCGAGTCGACGATATTGGGCATCGCCGGTGCCTATTCGAACGTCGGATACATGGGGCCGGGATTGACCCTCGCGGTATTGGGTGAAGAGGCAACTGTACCGACAGCGCTCATTTTGACCTTCGACAACGCACTTATGTTCATTCTTGCGCCGCTGCTCATGGCTTTGGCGGGAACAGAAAACGAGACCTTTACCCAGACGCTGAAACAGATCTTCGTCAAGATTTTCACGCATCCCTTCATCCTGGCAACCATTGCCGGTGTGTCCGCTGCTGCCTTTGAATTCCGCCCCCCGCAAGCGGCAAGCACGCTTCTTCTTTACCTCAGCAATGCAGCCGCTCCCTGCGCCCTGTTTGCCATGGGTGTCAGCATTGCTCTTCGCCCCGTCGGAAGGATACCGATAGAGCTCCCCCTGGTCTTGTCGGTAAAGCTCCTGTTACACCCAATACTCGTCTTCCTGCTGTTGACGTGGCTCGGTGGATTTGATCCGGGCTGGATAGCAACGGCCGTCTTGATGTCGTGCCTGCCACCGGCAACGAATGTTTTCGTGATTGCGCAGCAGTACGGTGTTTATGTTCAACGTGCGTCAAGTTTCGTACTGGTAGGCACGGCGCTTTCAATCGTGACGGTGACGGCGTTTATCTGGGCAATTACGTCCGGTGTGCTGCCGGTCGGTTGAAATGATGCACCCAAACAGGCAACGCAAGGAAGGCTGCGTTTCAAAACGATGACTGAAAACCCGCCCACACTGGATATGATTGCTACTTACCCCGACCCTGTTCGAAACCGCTTGATGCAGCTCCGGGGCCTTATCCTGGAGACTGCCCTGAAAAACGAACATGTTGGTGAAGTGCAGGAGACCCTGAAATGGGGGCAGCCAAGCTTTCTGACCGTTAAGCCAAAGTCAGGAACGACAATCCGAATAGACAAGGACACTTCCGGCCTGGGTGATGTCGCCTTGTATGTGAATTGCCAGACTTCGCTCGTGTCCGACTGGCGCGCTCTTTATCCTCATATCGAATTCGGCGGTAACAGAAGCGTTCATTTCAAGGCAGAAGATCCGCTTCCGGAAAATGAGATTTGCCAAATGATTTCAATGGCGCTCACTTACCACATCAAAAAGCGGTAGTCAGCGCGGCAGGCTTTGACAATCGGCTGGAGACTCAGCCAGGAATACGAAATCCCACACCGGGTGCCATTCCTTCACGCATCAGGAGACGCCTGAACGGACCGACCCGGTCGGCCATGTACATGCCGATGCTTCGTGCCACCTGTACCGGCAGGAACGAGGTGAGAAGAGATTTGTTCAACGCATCAACCGCGTTGGTTCGCAGCTTGATGTCGCGCATGCGTGTTTGTTCGTAGGACGCCAGAATTGCCGGGTCTCCCGGGTCATTGTGCCGTAGGAGACCACGTTGGATGATAGACGTCAGATCATCAATATCGCGAAGAGACAGGTTCAGGCCCTGTGCTCCGATCGGTGGAAAGACATGCGCCGTTTCACCGACAAGCGCCAGCCTTCGTCCGGTCAGTTTGTGTGCATTCAGGCCGGAAAGCGGGAAGCTTTGACCCTCTGATGCCAGTGTGAACGGTCCAAGGACCGAGTGCGCCCTTTTTTCCAGTTCCAGCTCCAGCTCGGACGAAGTCATCGAGATCAGATCACGCGCACCTTGGGCGGTTTCCACACAGACAATGGAAGATTGCCGACCAGGGAGAGGAACCAGTGTGAATGGTCCAGTGCGCGAATGAAACTCCGTGGAAGTGCCTTGATGCGGCAACCGGTGTTCGACGTTGAGAACCACGGCCTCCTGAGGGTAAGACCATGTTTTTACCTCAATTCCAGCGGCTTGTCGAAGCATTGAGTTTCTGCCGTCAGCAGCGACAGCAAGACGCGCCCGCGCCCGGTTTCCAGATGTCACATGTACGTCGACAGACGTCTCTGAATATTCGACCGTTGCCGCGCTGCCGATTATGCAGTCGAGGTTGCTTTGAGAAATGCATTTTTCCTCAAGCGCGTTATTAAGGTCTCTGTTTAAAATATTGAATCCAAATTCATTCAGTTTAAGTTCACTGGCGTCGAAGACAACCTCAGGAGCCCTGATGAGTCGCTTCGTATCGTCAATCATGCGCATCTTCTTGAGTGGAGCGGTGCTACCGGCAAGGTCCGCCCATATCCCGATTTCATCAAGAAGCGATATGGATTTTTGCCAAAGAGCAGTCGTCCGTCCGTCGACACGTTCCAATGCAGGTGCAATCAGCACCGTGGAAAGCCCGAGCTGCGCAAGCCTCAGCGCGGCGATACGCCCGGAAGGCCCGCCCCCGACAACGACTACATCATGTGTGACCGGCGGTGAGGAGTCTGGCATTTGTTTGTCCCGATCTCTGAACTGATTGCTTAGAAAATGGCTCAATGACAGTATTTTTCAACAGGACGAAACCACGCAGGGCAGCGTGAATTTGTATAACACGAACAGGCAATCACTCTCGTATGCGCAAGATCAAACCTTTTTGGCAAATCTCCGATATAGTGGATTGCCGGAAAGACAAGAAGCAAACTGAAATATGAATATCACGACGGCCACGACAACTACCGGTTCGCACGACCAGCAACGAAAGAGACCAGCGGGGGCAGGAAGCTGGCCTTTTGTGCTTTTGCTTGTCGCAGCGCTGAGTGTCAGTGGCTGGGCCTATCTGGTTGCAATGATTGCCGACATGGTTCCGGCAATGGACATGGCCGAGGCCGGCCCCGGCATGAAAATATTCAATCAGTTCAATCTGTTCAAGGGTCTGTCCGCGGAGGCAAGGGCAGCACTTGCAGTTCTCTGCCTGCCGGCGGGTGCAACCTTCGGTATGCCGACCCAGGTCATGACCGTGTTCGACCTGGCGAAGGTTTTCCTGATGTGGGCGATGATGTCGATGGCGATGATGCTGCCAACGGCAATTCCGATGTTAAAGGCCTACACCGGCTGGATTGAAAGCCGGGAATGTCTGGATCAACGAGCATTCCGGCCCGTATTTGGCTCCACATTTGGATATCTGTCCGTCTGGTTCGGTTACGCTGTCCTCGCGACCATGGCCCAATGGCTGCTTTCCATGACGGGTGGCCTGAACGACATGATGGCACCGGCCAGCCTGGCCTTGACCACGTCTGTCCTTTTCGCAGCAGGACTTTATCAGTTCACACCTGCCAAAAGGTCGTGCCTGCAACGCTGCTGGTATCCCCGCTGGATATTTTCGGCAGACAAAGGCAAGTCCACCGTCCTGTCCGGATACCGAGAAGGGCTCGTTCAGGGCTGGGCATGCCTCGGATGTTGCTGGGCTGTAATGACCGTCATGTTTGCCGTCGGCCTGATGAATATTGTCTGGATAGCGCTTCTGGGAGGAGTCATGGCGCTGGAAAAGGCGGTCCCGAGCAGGGTCTTTCCAGCTGTAATCGGTGCATTTCTACTCGTTTGGGCCGGTTTTCTGACAGTTGCCATTTATTTCTGAGCTCGAAATTTGTTTATCGCAGAATTGCCACTGGGGCTGTTTTTTCGGTTCACACTGTCATACGATTGCAATATTACTCCCCGGACGCGGTAGAGCGATGCTTGCCGGATAATGGCAAATCTGCCTTAACCGGACCTGATTACGATCTGCGCCGCGTTCATTTAGTGTGAGGATACCCCGTGACGGACATCACCCCGGGCAAATCGGCGCCCGAACCCGCTCTATTTCTAATTCATGTCCTGACGGCTTCCGGTGCTCCCATCGCTTTGGTTGCCCTTTTGGCAGGCGCGCAGGGAAATTGGGCTGAAATGTTCGCCTGGCTCGGCCTTGCATTTTTTGTCGATGGAATTGACGGCCCGCTTGCACGCCGTTTCAATATCGCCGAGCGCTTGCCGCGCTGGTCCGGTGCATCCCTTGATTTTGTAATCGACTATGCGACCTATGTTTTCCTGCCCGCATTTGCATTGTCATGGAGCCTGATGCTGTCTCAACCGTGGAACTGGATCTGCGGCGGCCTCGTTGTCTTCACCGGCGCGCTATATTTCGCCGACAACGGCATGAAGACACCCGATGGCTCGTTCAAGGGCTTTCCTGCCGGCTGGAACATGGTTGTCTTCGGCCTGATGGTCCTGTCTCCATCCGAAGCGTTTACAATTGCAATCGTCCTGCTTTGTTGCGCGCTTACATTTGCACCCATCCGTTTTGTTCATCCTGTTCGCGTTCGCCGCTGGCGGGTCGTGACCTTGCCTGTCACCTTGCTCTGGATGGTGCTGGCAGCGCTGGCGATCGTGGACAACATGTCGCTCAACGGCATCACTTCATTGCTGTTCACCGTGTCGAGTTTCTACCTGTTTTCCATCTCAGCCATCCAGCAACTCATCGACAGGGTCGATTGAAATCCATATTGACCTTTTCGGCATGCCTCGAACTCATTAATGTTCCGGTCAGGCACATTAGATTTTGAGGCGTAAGCCTTTTGGAGGTTCGAATGGTTCAGGCAATCCGCGTCCACGAAACCGGCGGTCCCGATGTCATGCGTTGGGAACAAGTCGACCTCGGCGAACCGGGCCCCGCTGAAGTCCGCATCCGTCATACCGCGATTGGCCTGAATTTCATCGACACGTATTTTCGCTCGGGACTTTATCCGGCTCCTGCCGGTTTGCCATTTTCACCCGGAAATGAAGGGGCGGGCGTCGTACAGTCGGTCGGCGATGGCGTCACGAATCTCAATCCGGGAGATCGCGTTGCTTACGTCGGTCCTCTTGGCGCATATGCGCAGGAAAGAATTGTCCCTGCTGACAATCTTGTCGTGATCCCGGACGGCATTGACGACAAGACAGCCGCAGGAATGATGCTGAAAGGGATGACTGCTCAATACCTGCTGCGGCAGACATTTGCGGTCGGACCTGACACAACACTGCTGTTTCATGCAGCTGCAGGTGGTGTCGGACTGATCGCGGGCCAATGGGCTGCCCACCTTGGCGCTACAGTTATCGGCACAGCTGGTTCTGACGAAAAAATCGCGCTGGCAAAGGCGCATGGCTACCAGCACATGATCAATTACCGCACGGAAAACTTCGTTGAGCGCGTCAAGGAGATCACCGGGGGGAAGGGCTGCGACGTTGTCTATGATTCTGTCGGCCAAGACACCTATCCGGGTTCACTGGATTGTATCAGGCCGCTGGGAACGTGGGTCAGCTTCGGCCAGTCATCGGGACCCATTGCGGATTTCAATCTTGGTCTCCTGGCGCAGAAAGGATCTTTGTTCGCAACAAGGCCGACCCTCTTTACCTACATTGCGACCCGAGACGCACTGGAGGCAACGGCAGGCGAACTTTTCGACGTCGTCCAGAGGGGAATTGTCAAGATCGAGCTAAATCAGGAATATCGTCTGGCCAATGCCATCCAGGCTCACGAAGATCTCGAAGGCAGGAAAACTACCGGCACAACTGTCTTGATTCCCTAAGAATCGGCGTCTTGATCCACTAAAAATTGGAATATCGATGCTTTCCGGACGGGCCCAGGAACTTTCGCGAAATCTCTACAGTCCCGCCATGCGGTACTTTCTGGCCGCGGCGGAAGCAGGCTCGATCCGCGCTGCGTCACGAGAACTCAATGTCGCGTCTTCTGCCGTCAACCGGCAGATCCTCTGGCTGGAACAGGCCCTTGGCCTCCAGCTCTTCGACCGTGTCGGACGCCGCATCAGGCTGTCACAAGCCGGAGAACTGTTGCTCGCACATGTCCGCAGGACGTTCTCCGATTTTGAAGGCACTGTCGCGGAACTCGATGCACTCAAGGGATTGCGCCGGGGAACCGTCTCGATCGCCTCCGTCGAGAGCGTTTCAGAAAAACTGCTACCGGCCGTGATAAGCAGTTTCCGCAAGAGCTTTCCGGGGATCCATGTCAATGTTTCCGTTTCTTCTTCCCAGGAGGCGGCTCGAAAGGTCGAGACTGCCGAAGCCGATGTCGGGTTCACATTCGACCCGCCGGAGAACTCCGCATTGACCGTTGCCTTTCAACAGGAGCTCGTCATCGGTGCGTTGATGAGGCCGGATCATCCGCTGGCGAATGCCAAAAACCTGGATCTTGAGGAGTGCCTGAACTTTCCCGTGGCACTTCCCGCAGAGGGCCTGTCGCTGCGCACACGCCTCGATCTGGTCCGCAATCGTATAACGGGTGTTTCCAGAACCTACGTGGAAGCCAATTCGTTGCGCCTGATGCGTGCACTCGCAAGAGAAGACGGTGTCATTGGTTTCCAGACAATGATTGGATGTGAGGACGACCTTTCTTCCGGTGCCCTGGTATTCAAACCACTCACCGACGCGCCGCTTCAAGCAGACCGTTTATGTGTGATAACCTCGTCGTTGCGCGCACTCGCCCTTGCTCCAGGGATGTTTTTCGATCACTCAGTGCTCGCCTTAAAGGACCACAACTCTTCCAATGATGCCAAAAAGGCATCATAAAGGTCTCAAATGAGCGCTTTGTCTGCGCAGATTTTTAAGGCACATTTTTTTGACGGTTTTGCGGCACTTTGCCGCTCGAGGGAGGAAGCTGATGGGGCGTTTGACGACCCACGTACTTGACACCGCATTGGGCAAGCCCGCGAGCGGGTTAAGGATCGAACTATGGTCGCAGGCTGAAAACCCTGCTCTCATTTCGTCACATGTCACAAACACGGACGGTCGCGTCGACGGTCCGATCCTTGAAGGTAAGGCTTTCAAGACCGGTGAATACGAACTGCGTTTCCATGCAGGTGACTATCTGAAGACCACAGGCCAATCTCTGCCCGCCCCGTTGTTTCTGGATATAATTCCAATACGCTTCGGTATTGCTGAACCGGACGGCCACTATCATGTGCCACTGCTTGTGTCGCCTTTCGGCTATTCGACCTACCGTGGGAGCTGAATGATGCGCGATACCATCCGCTTTCTGAAAGCCGGTGAAATCATCGAACTTCAGAATGTAGGGCCAACCGAGACGTTGCTTGATTATCTGCGGCTCACCAGACGCGAGACTGGAACGAAGGAGGGGTGCGGCGAAGGAGACTGTGGCGCGTGTACTGTTGCCATTGGTCGAATGATCAACGGCAAGCTCGTCTATCAACCAGTCAACAGCTGCATTCTGCTTCTTGGCATGATTGACGGTGCTGAACTCGTGACCGTTGAAGATCTTGCCCAGGACGACCGACTGCATCCTGTTCAGACCGCAATGGTCGAACTTCATGGCTCGCAATGTGGTTTTTGCACACCAGGCTTCATCATGACGCTGTTTACGCTCTATCATGCCACAGACGTGGAGAAATCCCGAAAGACGGTGACGGAATGGCTTGCTGGCAATCTCTGTCGCTGTACCGGGTACCGTCCGATCGTGGATGCCGCGCTTGAGGCGTGTTTTCGGGCAACCGACGATGCTTTTTCGTGGCGCGCGAATGAAACGAAGGAGAGATTGCAGTTCCTAGCGGACAGTCGCGATATTTTCATCGGTGATGACACTGGCTTCTTTTCTGCGCCTTCAACGCTTGATGGTCTGGCGGCTCTTTATGGCCAGCACCAGGACGCGACGCTCATTGCCGGGGGGACAGACGTAGGTCTTTGGATTACCAAGCATCTGCGTGAACTGCCGAAAATGATCTGGCTTGGCCGGATTGAAGGCCTCGACCGCGTGGAAGAAAGCGCGTCTGGTGTTCTGATTGGTGCGACTGCGACCTATGCTGCGACAGAAAATGCCGTTACCCAGATTTCACCTGATCTTGGTGAACTCTGGAAACGCATTGGCTCCAAACAGGTTCGTGCTTCGGGCACGGTCGGTGGAAACATTGCCAACGGCTCACCAATCGGAGATACGCCACCGGCACTGATTGCACTGGGAGCAACGCTTGAATTGCAATCCTCGGAAGGCTCACGGGCTTTGCCGCTGGAAGAGTTTTATCTGGAATACGGTAGACAGGACAGGAAACCAGGAGAATTTGTCACTGGTCTGTTCGTTCCTCGTCTTTCAAGCAACCAGGCGTTCCGCTGTTACAAGATATCCAAGCGATTTGACCAGGATATCTCCTCTGTCATGGGTGCGTTCCGGTTCACGATCGAGGACGGCGTCATTGTTGCGTCGCGCATTGCCTATGGCGGCATGGCCGGAACACCGATGCGCGCTGCCGGTGCGGAAAAATCCCTGGCGGGAGCGACCCTGGACAATCCCTCAAGCTGGGGGGCGGCCATGCAGGCGCTATTGTCAGATTTTGATCCGCTGACAGATATGCGCGCCAGTTCCGACTACAGGATGGAAACAGCGCGAGCCCTGCTTGCAAAATCGCTCATGGAAATCAGCGGGACCGCACCGGAAGATATCCGTGTCCTGGCAAGGCGGGAGGCCGACAATGACCGCGCCGCTTGACAGGGAACAGGTGACCCCGCCGCTAAAACACATTCGCAAGCCTCTGCCGCATGACAGTGCCATCAAGCATGTGTCGGGTACCGCGACCTATATCGATGATATCGTCGAACCGGTTGGCACGCTTCATGTCGTGCCGGGATGGGCCAGACACGCGGTCAGGGGCAGGCTCCTGTCGGTTGAATTGAACGAGGTTCGGGCAACACCGGGCGTCGTTGCTGTGCTCACGTCGGGTGATGTCCCAGGCACCAACGATTGTTCTTCCGCATTTGGCGACGACCCGGTCCTTGCCGAGGAGGAAATCCTCTTTTTTGGACAGGTCGTTTTTGCCGTCGTTGCCGAAACTCGGGAGATTGCACGCAAGGCCGCCCTCAAGGCGAAAATCGAAGTCGCTCCGATAACGCCTATCCTCACACCGGAAGACGCTGACCACGCCGACACCACTGTGCTGCCTGACTATCAATTCCGACGGGGTTCGCCGGAAACAGGGTTGCAGGCATCTGAAAATGTTCTGTCGGGGTCCATGTTTATCGGCGGCCAGGAGCATTTCTATCTCGAGGGTCAAGTTGCCATGGCAATCCCTCAGGAAGATGGTGGGATGTTTGTCCATTCCTCCACCCAGCATCCGACGGAAATCCAGCATACGGTGGCAAAGGTACTTGGCGTACCGGATGCAGCCATCACGGCCGAGATCCGCCGAATGGGTGGCGGTTTTGGCGGCAAGGAGTCTCAGGCAAACCAATGGGCTGCCCTCGCGGCATTGGCAGCACGGAAAACCGGCCGAACCTGCAAGATGCGCCTTGACCGGGATGATGACATGATCATGACCGGCAAGCGTCATGATTTCAAAGTCAACTGGCAGGTCGGTCATGATGCTTCCGGCAGGATCCGCGCCACGGATTTGGAATTTTTGGCCCGATGTGGTTACTCCGCGGATCTGTCGCTCGGTGTAAACGACCGCACCATGTTCCATGCCGATTCCAGCTACTTCTATCCCGACACGTTGATCAGGTCCCGCAGATTGCGGACAGACACCTGTTCCAACACAGCTTTCCGCGGTTTTGGAGGCCCCCAGGGAATGCTGGCCGCTGAGCGAATGATCGATGCGATCGCCATTCACCTCGGCAAGGATCCTCTGGAAATCCGGAAACTGAATTTCTATGACGGCGATCGCAACGTGACACCCTATGGCATGCCTGTCGAAGAATACGAAGTCATGCATGACCTCATGTCCGGACTGGAAGTCGGAAGCGACTATTGGGTTCGCCGGGAAGAGGTAACCGCATTCAACGCTGCCAGCGCGGTTCTGAAAAAAGGCATCGCGCTGACACCGGTCAAGTTCGGCATTTCGTTCACGCTGAAGCATCTGAACCAGGCCGGCGCACTCGTGCACCTTTATACCGATGGCTCGATCCATCTGAACCATGGCGGCACGGAGATGGGGCAGGGGCTCTACCAGAAAGTCGCTCAGGTGGTCGCCGAGGAATTCGGTGTGACGATGGACAAAGTCATCATCACCGCAACCAATACATCAAAAGTCCCCAATACCGGACCTACGGCCGCATCTTCGGGAACCGATCTCAACGCAATGGCGGCAAAGATTGCAGCACAGGAAATCAAGACACGCCTCGTTACCTTCTTGTGCGAACAACATCAGTGCGGTGAGGAAGCGATTCATTTCGGCGACAACAAGGTCCTGATTGGTGACAAGAGCTTTTCACTCTCCGAGATAGCGAAACAGGCCCATGTAGGCCGCATCCAGATGTCACATGCCGGTTTCTACGCAACACCGGGTATTACCTGGGACAGGGACAGTGTTTCCGGACGCCCGTTCTACTACTTTGCATTCGGTGGTGCCTGCGCAGAAGTAACGATCGACACCATGACCGGTGAAATGACGGTCGACCGCATCGACATACTCCATGACGTCGGACATTCGCTTAATCCCGCCATTGATATCGGTCAGATCGAGGGAGGTTTCGTCCAGGGCATGGGCTGGCTGACGACCGAGGAACTCGTCTGGGACGAAGAAGGCCGGCTTCGAACCCATGCACCGTCGACGTACAAGATACCAACGGCATCAGACCTTCCGGCCGATTTCAACGTTCAACTCTACGAAAGCGCAGGCAATCCCGAGGATACGGTCTACCGGTCGAAGGCCGTGGGAGAACCGCCGGTCATGCTGGCAAACTCTGTTTTCTGCGCTATCACTGATGCAGTCGCCAGCCTGATCCCGGGAGAAGTTCCGAACCTGAATGCGCCCGCGACACCCGAAGCGATCATGAAGGCAGTGCAGGACATGCGCCGCAGAAAGGTTCCCTCATGAGGGTTTGGGGGCACATCGTCGACTGTTTGAAAAATGGCGGTTCCTGTGCCCTCGTCACTGTTGCGCGTGTTGAGGGTTCGACGCCCCGCGAAGAAGGAACAAGGATGGTGGTGCGGCCGGACACTTCGTTTTACGGCACCATCGGAGGTGGCACTCTCGAATTCGAGGCGATCCGCAAGGCGGCAGTTGCCGCTCGTGAAGCAAAGCCCGCCTTCTTGCACCAGTCGGTTTCACTGGGGCCCGATCTTGGGCAATGCTGCGGCGGACGAGCAAAGCTGACAATCGAAGTCCTGACATCCGAAACGCTGACATTAGCCGAGTCCCTTGCCGCGCAGGAGGAAACGGGAATTGCATTCGGCACGATCGCGAATATACAGGACGGTCGTCTTGGTCAGCGGCGTGTGCTGGAAAAACCGCCTGAAAGCGCGATGGTGTTTGATGATCTCTCTGAATCCGGTACTTCCGTGGTCGTGGAAAGATTCGGTGAAACGAGGCGTCCGCTTTTTCTTTTCGGAGCAGGTCATGTCGGCAAGGCTTTGGTACTTGCCATGGCGCCACTCCCGTTTTCAATAACCTGGATCGACAGTCGTGCCGCGCAATTTCCAGGACGGGTACCCGCCAACGTGAGCAAGGTGTGTGTTGAGAATCCGTCCACCCTTGTCGACAAGGCGTCCGAAAATACCTTCATCCTCACCATGACCCACTCACATGCGCTTGACGAGGATATCATGGCACGCGCCTTGCTTCAGCAAAGGTTCGCGTATTGCGGTGTCATCGGTTCGAAAACGAAAAGAGCGCGATTTCAGCGACGGTTGAAAGCCAGGGGTCTGGACGAAGCGCTTGTGTCGAAAATGGTCTGCCCGGTTGGGAAAACGGCAATAAAGTCAAAGCATCCAGCGGCTATCGCAGCCGGAATTGTTGTCGATCTTTTGGAACGGGACGAAATGTTGCATTACCAGGCCTCTATCGGTCCGGGACTTGCACAAAAAATAACACTTGGTCAATAAGGCGGCATTCGCTTGGGGGATAGCGTGGCAGAGACAACCCTTCCAGAGGTAGACGAACACCCGGTGCAGCAGGACAGATCCGAAAAGGACACATTGCTGGACGCAAGAGGGCTGACGAAGCGGTTCGGCGACATACTCGCAAACGACCGTGTCGACCTGATCATCAACAAGGGAGAAATCCATGCACTGCTCGGCGAGAACGGTGCGGGCAAGTCGACGCTTGTAAAAATGTTCTACGGATCGCTCGAACCCGATGATGGCGAAATATTGTGGGGTGACCGGAAGGTAACCATCGGGAATCCGGCGGCTGCCAGGGAACTCGGCATCGGCATGGTATTCCAACACTTTTCGCTGTTCGAAGCCCTCAATGTCGTTGAAAACATTGCGCTTGCACTGCCAAACCCGGGCAACATGCAGGATCTCGCAAAGCGCATTGAGACAGTATCGCGTGACTATGGCCTGCCGCTCAATCCGGACGATATCGTTGCCGATCTGCCGGTCGGCATACGCCAACGGATCGAGATTGTGCGCTGTTTGCTGCAGGAACCCCGGCTGATCATCATGGATGAACCGACATCCGTGTTGACCCCGCAGGAGGCCGACCAGCTTTTCCTGACCCTGCAACGGCTCGCCAAGGAAGGCTGCGCGGTACTTTATATCAGCCACCGTCTGGAAGAGGTGAAGCGGATCTGTCATCACGCCACGATCCTGCGCCACGGACAGGTGGTGCGTGAATGTGATCCAACACTCGAAACACCTGCTTCTTTGGCGAGCATGATGGTAGGAGCAGACGTTGCAGCGGTAAGCGCAGGCGAGCAGGCACCCGAAATTGGCGAAACCAGGCTGGCCCTTCAAGGATTGAACGCAAAGGCCGCAACCCCGTTTGCAACCGCACTCAACAACATCTCGCTGGAGCTAAGGGCAGGCGAAGTGGTCGCAATCGCCGGAGTCGCAGGAAATGGGCAAGGAGAATTGTTCGACGCTATTTCAGGTGAAATGCCCGCCGCCGCCAGCATGATCCATCTCGACGGAAGACCGTGTGGCAACAAGAATATCAACTGGCGGCGCAAACAGAACGCTGCCTTCGTCCCGGAAGAGCGGCTCGGGCACGGCGCGGTTCCGGGCATGAAACTGTCCCAGAACATCGTTCTGACGCGTCATGGAACCGGCGACAAACTGGTTGGGGCCGGTTTTGTTTCCAACGCCGAGGCGAGCGTATTGGAAAAGCGGATCAAGCAGGCATTCGATGTGCGCATGTCCCATGACGATCCCGAGGCAAGATCTCTATCGGGTGGCAATCTGCAAAAATTCGTGGTCGGCAGGGAACTCGATCGCAACCCGGGCATTCTCGTAGTCAACCAGCCGACCTGGGGTGTTGATGCCGGAGCGGCCGCACTTATTCGTCAGGCGCTGATCGATCTCGCTCGATCCGGTTCAGCCGTACTCGTCATCAGTCAGGATCTTGACGAGATTTTCGAAATTGCCGATCGGATTGCCGTGATCTCACGGGGCTTCCTGTCGGAGGCCGAACCCGCAACGGACATGACGCGGGAACGCGTCGGACTGCTGATGGCGGGTGGCGCCGAGACGCAAGGAGAGGTGGCCTGATGCGTATCGAGCTTGTCAAAAGAAAAGAACACAGCCGGACGATGGCACTGCTGTCTCCATTGATAGCTGTTGCCCTTACGGCTCTTTCAGCTGCAATCCTTTTCTCAATAACTGGCCATAACCCACTAATAGGGTTATATAAATTCTTTATAGAGCCACTAACCCAACAATGGTCACTCGAAGCCACCATAGACAAGGCGACACCGTTGATCCTGATCGGTTGTGGCCTTGCGGTTTGTTACCTGTCCAACAACTGGAACATCGGCGCGGAAGGCCAGTTCGTTGTCGGTGCATTGTTCGGCTCGGCGCTGCCAATCCTGTTTCCCTCTTTCGAAAATGTCATAACGTTACCTCTCATGCTGCTTTTCGGCGCGATCGGCGGCGCGCTATGGGCCCTGATACCAGCTCTGTTGAAGACCCGGTTCAATACAAACGAGATCCTGACGAGCCTCATGCTGGTCTATGTGGCTGGCCTCCTCCTGGACTACCTCGTCCGCGGGCCGTGGCGCGATCCCGACGGGTACAACTTTCCGGAATCCAGAATTTTCTCCGACGCAGCGACACTTCCCGAAGTGTTCGGGGGAGCGATGAGCTTGTCGGCACCGATCACGATCATCATTGCAATCGTGCTGGCAATCGTTCTCGCCAAGACCTTGAAAGGGTTTGAAATCAGGGTGATGGGAGAAAGCCCGCGCGCAGGCAGTTTCGCAGGATTTTCCGCCAAGAGACTGACCCTGTTTTCATTCGCAATCGCAGGCGCACTGGCCGGACTGGCTGGAACCATGGAAGTCTCTGGCGCCTTGAACCAACTGCTGCCTTCAATATCGCCAGGCTACGGCTTCACGGCAATTATCGTGGCGTTTCTGGGGCGCCTCAATCCGATCGGCATCATCATTGCCGGGTTTGTCCTGGCACTGTCCTATATCGGTGGCGAAGGTGTTCAGTCAGCGATGGGCGTCTCGAATGAAATAGCCAGCGTCATTCAGGGTCTGCTTCTGTTTTTCGTGCTGGCATGCGATACGCTTATTCTCTATCGGATCCGTATGGTTTCCCGGCGCGTTCCAACCGGGGAGACGTCTCATGTTTGAAGCTGTTTTGCTGACAGTCATAACCGCGGCAACGCCTCTGCTTATCGCGGCAGTCGGGGAACTTGTTGTGGAGCGCTCCGGTGTCCTTAACCTGGGCGTTGAGGGTATGATGATCATGGGCGCTGTGATCGGATTTGCAGTCGCCAACCAGACCGGTTCCGGATCTCTGGGCGTTGTTGCGGCGGTTGTCGCCGGCATGGCGATGTCCGCGCTGTTTGCATTCCTGGTGCTTTTTCTTGTCGCCAATCAGGTTGCGACAGGACTTGCACTGACTATCCTTGGAATCGGGCTTTCGGGTATGATCGGGGAAGCGTTCATTGGTGTCCCCGGCCTCGACCTGCCTCAACTCTATATTCCCGTGCTTTCCGAAATTCCCTTCATTGGCCCGGTGTTCTTTCAGCAGGATGCGCTGGTCTACCTGAGCTTTGCCCTCGTGGCCGTAGTCGCATATTGCCTTTTCCGCACCCGCCTTGGACTTGTGTTGCGAGCAGTCGGCGACAACCATGGTTCCGCACACGCACTTGGATATTCGGTTCTGAAAGTCCGCTTCATGGCAATCCTGTTCGGTGGCGCCTGCGCGGGACTTGCCGGGGCCTATCTCTCGCTGGCCTATACGCCGCAATGGGTGGAAAACATGACAGCGGGCAGAGGATGGATCGCCCTGGCGCTCGTGGTTTTCTCCTCGTGGCTGCCACTTCGTGTTGTTGTCGGGGCCTATCTCTTCGGTGCCGTCAGTGTCCTGAACCTTCACGCCCAGGCCCTCGAATTTGATATACCGTCCCAGCTTCTGTCGAGCCTGCCGTATCTTGCGACTATTGGGGTACTTGTCCTCATCTCCGCAAACCGCAGACTGACACTTGTAAATACCCCGGCCTGTCTTGGAAAACCGTTCGTACCCGACCGGTAATCCATTCAGCATGAGGTCCTGTCCGAACCCGTTAGCGATCAGGGGGCGGGCTTATGAAGAGATCGCAAAAAGAGATCAAAGAAAAGGGGAATGAACACATGAAATCTCTTTTGAAAGCCACTGTCGCAGCCGTGGCATTCGCTGCTGCCGGTTCGGCTGCAAACGCTGCTGATGTCAAAGCGTGCTTTGTGTATGTTGGTCCTGTGGGTGACTTCGGTTGGACTTACCAGCATGACCAGGGCCGTTTGGCAGTCGAAGAAAAGTTCGGTGACAAGGTCGAGACCGCTTATCTTGAAAGCGTTCCGGAAGGCCCGGATGCCGAGCGCGCCATCGAGCGCTTCGCCCGCGAAGGCTGCAACGTCATATTCACCACTTCCTTCGGTTACATGAATCCGACGATCAAGGTCGCGAAGAAATTCCCGGATGTGAAGTTCGAGCACGCTACCGGCTACAAGACCGCGGACAACGTTGCCACCTACAACTCGAAATTCCACGAGGGCCGGTACATAATCGGTCAGATCGCTGCCAAACAATCCAAGACAGGAACGGCTGGCTACATAGCGTCCTTCCCGATCCCGGAAGTTGTCGCTGGTATCAATGCATTCCTTCTCGGTGCGCAGTCGGTCAACCCTGATTTCAAGGTCAAGGTGGTTTGGGTCAACACCTGGTTCGATCCGGGCAAGGAAGCTGATGCTGCCAAGGCACTCATCGACCAGGGCGCCGATATCATCACGCAGCACACCGATTCCACAGCGCCGCTTCAGGTGGCTCAGGAACGGGGAGCCCATGGTTTCGGTCAGGCATCCGACATGATTAATTTCGCCAAGGATGCACAATACACGGCAATTATCGATGACTGGGCGCCATATTACATAGAGCGTGTGCAGGAAGTTCTGGATGACAAGTGGCATGCAGGCAGCGCTTGGGACGGTCTGGCCGAAGGTCACGTCGTGATGGCGCCCTACACGAACCTTCCACCGGATGTCGTTGAGATGGCAAAGGCGACTGAAGCCAAGATAAAAGGCGGCTGGGAACCGTTTACCGGTCCGATCACCAAACAGGACGGTTCGGTAGCCGCAGAAGATGGCGTCACGCTCGATGACGGAGCAATCCTCGGCATGAACTGGTACGTCCAGGGTGTCGACGACAAGTTGCCGGAGTAGTTTGCATCATCACCGGACCGGGACACGTCCCGGTCCGGACCATTAGAGATCTGACGATCGGTCCCGATCCAGGGAATTGCTGGATGTTCCATTTCTATCCCACTGAGCCAGGGCTGTTTCATTCCAATCTGGTTATCCTGTGGATCGCGTCGGCGCGCTTGAAGATATCCGGCTGCAGGTCCATTCCCAGACCAGGGCCGCCAGGAATTGAGATCATCCCGTTTTCAATTGGCGGCAGATGATCGACAAAATCCTGATACCAGTTGTAGTAGAAACCCCGCGCAATCTCCTGTTCCCTGACATTTCGAAGGCTGAGTGCGAGATGTGTCGAGACGGCGAGGGTGACGGGACCGGAACAGTCATGAAAGGCGATCGGGCGGGAACTCGCTTCGGCAAGTGCAGCTATTTTTCGCGCAGCCGTGACGCCTCCGGCCCAGACCACATCCACGATGGGTGTCGAAATGTTGCCTTCGTCGATCAGTGACTTGAATTGTCCGAGGCTTGCGAGTGTCTCGCCACCTGCCAGCGGGGCCGATGTCACGCTCGCCAGATTGCCCACTTCGCGGGGACGGTCCATCCAGACCGGATCTTCGATCCAGTCCATGTCAAGCGGCTCAAGCACGTTCGCGATTTTCTTTGCAGCATTCAGGCTCCACAATCCGTGCAACTCCGCCTTCAAGCGGATTTTGTCACCGTGTGCCCTGCGGATCCTTTCAAACGGTTCGACACCCTTTTTCAAATCCGGCAAGGAAATGTCGAGGCCGTCAGCGGCGCCCTCTGCCAGGTCGAACGGCCAGATCTTCATGGAGGAGATGTTCATGTCCAACAGGGATGCAGCCAGGTCTTCGGGATGGTTTAAAAACGCATTGAGATCGTCATAAAGACCGCTGTCCTGTTTTGCTCCGTCAGTCCCGAAATTGTCGGGTCTCACCGCCGAGGTCTTGGAAACGTAGTCTGCTCCCGCACAAGTGTTATAGATCTGAATTCCATTCCGGGTCCTTCCCCCCAGAAGATCGCATAGCGGTTTGCCAGCCGATTTTGCCGCAATGTCCCAAAGTGCCACGTCGACCGCTGCAAGCGCCCGCACTTCCGCGCTGCTTCCCGTGAAGCCGACATATGGCTGCATCTTCATGTTCAGCAATTCAATCCGGCTGGCATCCTGTCCCAAAATTATGGGTGCGATGCGTTCGTGAACATCCGCTTCGCTCGGCCCGGCACCAAAATACGTTTCACCAAGACCGGTGCAGCCATCCACTGTGTGAATGCGCACCCAGAGAAGATTGGGATGGTCGGCCAGTCGCAGTGTTTCAACGGCTTCTATCTTCACGGTTTTCTTCCTGTAACCCGGGGTGAAACTTGCAACGTGCGTCGGTGACAAGACGTTGCCCAAGCCTAGACACTGGATCGCCGCCAAGGCAAGGACATCCATCCCGGGATGCGGTACAGTGCAGTCTGGAAAATTGGTGTCGGAATGAGTTTCGGTTCAAGGCGGAAAAAGAAACGCTCCATGAGTACTTTTTTCAAGATATGGAGGTCCAGCCTGAGTGCTGCAGCTTCAATCCAGTCCATCAAAAAACGGTTTTGACGATCTTTCGGATTGCGTTGCAGATCTTGTCCAGGGCCCGGCATCGGAGTGCTGCGAATGCATTCGGCGATACCGCTGACCGTTTGGGTATCATCTGGGCGAGTGAACACGCCCAGATGAAGCGTTTTGTCTAGGCTTTCCTAGCGCGGCCGCGGCCTGCAAAACCAAGTATGCCGAGGCCGGCAAGCAACAATCCTGCACCCGCAGGAAGCGGTACAGGTGTCGGTGCAGCCTCGATATCGATTGTGAAGAGGACAGTATCCGCCGTAATCGATCCGGCGCCGGTTACACCAAACAGGGCTTCGAGCGCGCTAAAGCCATTCCCACCCGAACCATCGTCGATATCTATCAAGCGCGAGATGGTGCCACCTTCAGTGTCGCCGAGTTGAATATCCTGGCCCGGAAAGGCAGCCCCGAACAATTGGTTCACCTCTGTTCCGGCATCCCAGATGGATCTTCCCGTGATTTCAATCGTCTGTTCGATCACGTTGCCCGCTGCATCGAATATCGCGTAGGCAAGCGGATCGTCATTGCCCAGAAAGGTGTCGTTTGAAGGTACAAACATCGACAGGAATGTCGCGTAGCGGTTCACCGTCGGATCGACGACATCAATGGTCAAAGTACCGGATTCACCATCAAGGATCGGTCCCCCGGGACCAAATACGAACCCGCCTTGTGAATTGGGTTCGACGGCAAGACGCTCAGGCGCGATAAGGTTGGGTGGGTTTGGCGGAACCGGAACTTCCGCGATCTGTTCAATGCCGGCGCTTGCCGAAGCACCTTCATCGAATGCATCAAAGCCGCCTGAGTGTATACCTGTATAAACAGGTGTCACCAGGAAACCAAAGCCGTTGGAATTATTGAAAGTAATATCAATTGTTGCGGCGTTCGCTGAGCCCGCAACCAAGATGCCTATCACGCTTGCACCAAGCAGCGAGGTAATCTTTGACATGTCGCTCTCCACATTACAGTGTTCAAACACCCCGATCGGGGTGCGGATTGAACACTAAGGGAACCGCTGATCCGCTCTGCTCACTTCGACACACGGTCGGCACACGTTGACGTTAGGAAAACTAGATGTGATGTCTGGCCGACATTTTTTGATTCGCTTAAAACAGAATTCTCGCGATTGAAACCTTGAGAATGGCGTAGAGGACTTCCTGAAGCTGTGTTGAACGTGTGATGGATACTCCAACAGTCTGAAGAGTCGATTGCCTCAGGCCATTAATACGTCAGCTGCCCGATCCAAATGAAGTCCTGCGAAGGGCAACGGGACCGCTTCAATTGTCTTGATTGCCGCGAGACCGGATGTGAATGTTGCCTTTCATGCGATGGGAAACCTGACAATGATTCAGCGACGTGAACTGATGCTCGGAGCTCTGGCTGCCGGCGGAACAACGATAGAGACATTGAAACCCGTTCAAGCTTCGACGGAAACACCGGTGAAAGAAAACGACAGAATGCCGACCGACGGATTTGCACTCGCGCTCGGAGGAGGGGCAGCGAAGGCATTTGCGCACATTCCGATCCTGGAAGCTATGGATGACCTCGGCGTTACGCCAACGGAAATTTCCGGAACCTCCATGGGATCCATACTTGGCGGGCTCTATGCGAGCGGGATGAGCGGCAAGGAAATTCGAAAATACGCCGTCGATTTGTTCACCAGGAAAACGCAGTTATTCCAGAAACTGTTTTTGAAGGATGGTCGGACATGGTCATCTCTTTTCAACGTGGTGCGACCCGCGATCATAGACCCGATCGTTCTGTTTGAAACGGTATTTCCAGCAGAGTTGGCCGCGGATTTTTCCGGGCTACGCATTCCAATGAAGATCATCGCGACGGACTTTTACCGGCAGTCCCAGGTTGTCCTTGAGAAAGGCCCCTTCCTGCCGGCCATAGCGGCCTCATCGGCGTTGCCGATGCTTCTGACGCCGGTCGAGATCGACGGCCTCGTGCTGATTGATGGCGGTTTCGTCAATCCGACGCCATTTGACGTTTTCGATGACAGCAAGCTATTTACAGTCGGTATCGATGTCACCGGCAGCGACTTTACTCACAAGAGCGGACTTCCGAGCGGCATGGACACCTGGATCGGATCATTCTCCATCACGCTTCACTCGCTCGTTGCCGCCAAGCTTGAATGCTCAAGACCGGACCTGCTGATCGAACCGCCGATCGGCAAATTCAAGACAATGGACTTTTTCAAGATCGAGGACCTTCTGGAAGCTGCGGATCCGGCCAAGGAGGTATTCAAGCAGGAACTGTCCAGACTCCTGGAAAAAAAATGAACTCAGAATGCAGGTCCGCGACTTGAGAAGATTTCCTTGAGCTGATCGGCACGTCTTTTCGACCACCCGTCCAGTTCGACAACGGCAGCCCAGGCATCGATATAGTCTGGTGCAACATAGTAGTGCCCGTACCGAGGAACATCGAGCGCGAACATGGAATCGAGAGCCAATTGAAGCATTGTGACGACCGGAAACCAGGACAATCTTTCTGACACGTCGGGCGCTCTTGGCTGATTGAGCCAGGCCGGTGGCCGTACGGTGCTGTCAAATGTGAAATTGACGACCGGATCGCTGCCATAGTTGAGAAAGACGGCGCGCAAGGGTCCCCAGGGCGTGAAGTCGCCCTGCAAGCCGCCATACTGATCCATGACGCGAACCAGAGACCCGTTGCCGAATGTCGGCCTCCAGGCCGGGCTGCCGGCATTTCGGTTGTCACGCACTTCAGACCAATACAGGGAAAAGAAAGGGGAACCGGCCCACATCGCTCCTTGTATCGGATCACCGAGCATGTCGAACAAAGGAAGCGTCGCCTGGGAATTGAAAGCACTCTGACTCAGGCCATGAACATAAAAGGCAGGCCTGTTGTTCTTTGGAAGTTCGGTCCAGTAGTCGTAGATTGTTTCGAACAATTCCCTGGATTGGGCAACGCCATAGTCGGGATGTGCCAGAAGCGAAAGAACACTCGTAAGATATGAGTACTGCACCGAAACGGTTGCCACATCACCTGCCAGCATGAAGTCGAGGGTGTCGTGTGCTCCCGGATCCATCCATCCGGTTCCGACAGGCACCATCACGATCATGACAGATCTTTCAAAGCCGCCAACGCGGATCAGTTCCTCAAGCGCCAGTTCGGCTCGTTCCTTCGCAGTTTCCGCGGAGCGTCTGCCGACATAAACGCGTACAGGTTCCATGACGGTGCCGGAGTGGAACTCGGATATCTCCTTGATTGTTGGAGCGGAGGCAACGAAGTTTCGTCCCCAGCGGCCCATTTCGTCCCATTTGACCAGCGAGGCGGCGCTGCCGGTTTTCATCGGGTCCTGCGGTTGCGCGATATCTGGCTCTATAAGGATATCGGCAGCTTCAAACGAGGCATCTGCTGCCCGGAACAAGGACCGGACCAGTGCACCGTCGATCAGCGCCCAGAAGAACCAGCCGACGAGCGCGACGGAGAGAACGACTCCGACTTTTCTTGGCAAAACACGATCCAGCTGCCAGGCGACAAGCCTGCGGAGCCCGCCTGCAATGCGGAACAAAAACCACAGGCCAAGAAAGATGAGGCCGCCGACAGCAAATATGTAGATCGGCGCCGCTGTATCCAGGGGCGGCAGCTCCACCGCTGCACGCGTAGCATTTTGCCAGGATGCGGCTTTGGCAAGCGAATAGACCAGAATGCCGGTACTTGCCGCGAGCGACAGGACCCACCAGACCCTGCGCACCTTGCCTTTGAAATCAGGAATTTCCAGATACCGCCACAAGCTACGTACAAGCAGACCTGCCTCATAACCAAGGCTGGCGGCGACCGAGGCGAGCGCCGCCTGAACATTTGGATCGCGCGGCATCAGCGACGGAGTGAGCGCCGCGCCGAAACAGCTGACGGCGACCACGAGGCTGAAAGCCGACATACCATTGCGGACCAACTGTTTCAGAGCCATGACCATACCCGTTTTCGTTCGATTTACAGGATCGACGGCATAACTATCTGATAACGATGACAGTCTATCCACGCACCGGCAAATGGAATGCGCAAAATTCCAGTGGGTTTTGCGAAAACGGAAACCAAAGTCACAAATTTCAGATGATTTCCAGATTCACAGCCACGACGAGACGGCGAGAATGTGTGCCGAATTTGGTCGCTCCGAAATCTCAATCGGAGCAAAGATCAGGGCAGGCCGGGCGGTAGCAAAGGGTAACCGCCGGAAGTGCACAATTGTTTATCTTGCCTTGTGTCTCTTCAGGTTCCTGACCACCTTGAAAAGACCAAAACCCACGGCAAGCGACCCTGCCAGCAAGGCCGCGTGAAACGGCGATTCTACAAAGTGTTGTAGAGTTCCTGACCAGCCATAGACATCGTGATGGTCTCCGGGGTGCGCCATGACCGGTGCTGAAACTGTCGTCAGCAGACAAGCAAGGATAAAACGGTTCATTTTGCTATTTCTCCGTGTTTGAGGCGTTCAGTCAAAATGTCAATCAGGTCAATATCGCGTCGCTCTGTGAGGGAAACATAGGTGAACGCCATTGTTTCACGCTCCGACACCATGGCGCCAGGGAAGGGCATATAGACGAGTTCCCTGGAGGCAAATGCGGGCGATGCTGTTCCGATCTGCCAGTTCGACACGACCCTGGTGTCGACGAGATGCTGGATCAGAGTGTCGGAGCCGGGCCGGTGGAACGGTACTCCGGCAAGCCTGAGATAACTGGTCTTGTCTTCAGCTGCCCTGAACCCATCGATGAAGCTCGTTGCAAGCGCCTGCAATTCATCCGCTTTTTCCGCTGTCGATGCTCCATGAACGTGCGAATGCAGATGATCGGGGCTTGAATGGTTGTGATCATGCGGATGGGGGTGGTCATGATCATGGTGGTGATCGTGGTGATGATGATGATGTTGTTTCATGGTTGTCACGCCACCTCCGGACCAGCCGGGATCGAAACAGGTTTGTCAATGATCGACTTATGAGATCCCATCTTGCCGTGGGACACCAGTGTCCCAAGAACATCGACAATTACGCGTGTGGCGAGGAGGGCGGTGATGTCGGAACAGTCGTAAGGAGGCGACACTTCGACGACTTCGAGGCCGCAGATCCCTTCCTTGGCAACCAGGGACACAAGTTCAAGCGCCTCGCGTGGCAGGAAACCGCCCGGCTCCGGCCAGCCGGTTCCAGGAACAAAACCGCAATCGACACTGTCGATGTCGAACGAGATATAGACGGCGTCAGCATCTTTCCAGGCCAGTTCGAGGGCCCGCGCCGCAGTCTCGGCCAGGCCAAATTCTTCCACATCGCGCATCGTGAAGATGTTGGTATTGCGCTCGCGCGCGACCTCAACGCCCTCGCGTGGCACTTGCCATCCGCCGATACCGATCTGGACCAGATTGACTGCAGGAACATTGACGAGATCCGTTGCATGAAACCACGGGGTGGTGTGCATGCGTTCGTCCAGGTCTTTTTCCTGGATGTCGATGTGCCTGTCGAAATGCACGATGCCGATGCGCTTTGACGTGCACTCCGCGATACCGCGAACACACGGAAAGCCGATGGAATGGTCGCCGCCGATCATGATCGGCAAGGCGCCTGAGGAGGCAACGTGGGACACCGCCCGGGTGATCTGGTCGAACGTCTTTTCGATATTGGCGGGGATGGTAAAGATGTCGCCGACGTCGCATAGCGTCATCTGTTCCCGCAGATCCACGCCCATTTCGTAGTTGTACGGGGTATAGAGCGCGGAGATCTTGCGCACCCCCTGGGGCCCGAAACGGGTTCCGGGACGATAGGTTGTGCCGCCATCGAACGGGATACCGATGACAGCTGCGTCATAGGCTCCGACCTGTGTCACATCCTCGATGTAAGGCGCTTTCAGGAATGTATTGATCCCCGCGTAATGCGGGAGTTCACCACGTGCGAAGGTCGGGATCGACTTGTCGGTAAGACTGTCGGATCCCGTAAGCCCCATGCGCAGCGCCCAGGCCTTCTCCTTTTCCCAGGCAGCCGTTGGCAGAGCGCCTTCCTTTTCGGCAGATTTCCAGCCTCGAAGCTGCAGCTTGTCGAAATCGGGGTGATGATTTTTTTTCGCCGGTTGCCGATTGAAAGCACCGGCAGCCCTGGACCGTGTTGCAGGACCACATTGGTCGAGTTTGTGCATGGACGTTCCTCACGATAGGTTTGATTTTGAAGAGTTGAGAGGGAGCTGTTTCTCCCTTGAAATGGTGCCTGCGATAACCTCGGGACTTGCGTTTTCAGCGCCGAATTCAGGGGCGCTTAGCGGCAGGTCGTAGGTTATCGTCGCACCGAAGGCTTCCGGGGCCTGAGGGTCGTGCCTGATCTTGTCGAACACGAGTAGCCGCGTTCCCAGTTTGAAGGCTTCATGTATGTCGTGCGTGACCATGAATATGGTCATGTCCAGATCCCTCCAGAGCCCAAGCAGCAACTCGTGCATGTTCAGCCGAATTCCGGGATCGAGAGCTCCGAACGGTTCATCGAGGAGCAAAATGCTCGGGCGTTTGACGAGGGACTGAGCAATGGCAAGTCGTTGCTGCATTCCTCCGGACAACTGGGCAGGATACTTGTTGGCAGCCCCGCACAGACCGATTTGCTCAAGCAAGTCGCCGATGTCAGAGAACGCAGATCGTCTTGAGGATCCGAACAGTTTTCCAGTGAGCGGGGCTTCTTCCAGTTCTCGGGCGAGTATCAAGTTTTCCGCAACACTCAGGTGCGGGAAGACGGAATACTTCTGGAACACGATGCCACGATCCGGCGTCGGTTCCTCCGGTAACGCGATGCCATCCAGGAAGATCTCACCCCTTGTCGGACGCTCCTGGGAAAGCAACATTCTCAGGAAGGTGGATTTCCCGCAGCCGGACGCGCCTACGATCGTGCAAAAGGCACCCTTTTCCACGTCCAGATTGACCCGCTCCAGAACCGGCAAGCCATCGTAATACTTGGCAACACCCTGAACTGAAAGTTTTTGAATGTTCTTTTCGGTCATAGCGCGTCGCCTCCGACATGATGCCAGCGGAAGGCGCGCCGGGAGAGCAGCAAAAGCAATCGATCGAGCAGAAAGGCAAGCAACGTAATCCAGACCACATACGGAAGAATTACATCCATCGCGAGATAACGCCTGACAAGGAAGATCCGGTACCCAAGTCCGGTTGTGGACGCGATCGCCTCAGCTGAGATCAGGAAAATCCAGGCAGGCACCAGCCCGAGGCGCAAGGCCGTGATCAGTTTTGGCAGAACCTGGGGCAAAACAAGCCGTGTTATCATCTGCCAGACGGATGCACCGAGCGTTTCCGCCTTGATGATCATTTCCCTCGGAATGTCGAGGACGGCTTGTGCAGTCGACCGGATCATCACTGGCGCCGTTCCGATTACGATCAATGCGATTTTTGCAACTTCACCAAGACCGAATGTAATGAACAGGATCGGCAGGATAGTGATCGGCGGGATCAGGGAGAAAGTTGCCAGATACGGGGCCAGAGAGCTGCGGATATGCGGAATGAAACCAATGGCAATGCCGAGCATCAGTGCCAGAAACGCGGACACCGCCATACCCGTTCCAAGTCGCCAGAGACTGTCGAACGTGTCGACCCAGAGAAGCAGGTCTCCGGAACGCCGGTCGGGAACCGCGGCCATGCGCCAGAACGCTTGCCCCATGCTTTCCAGCGAAGGGAGCAACTTGTCAGCCGGGTTATCAAGCCGCCGGTAGTGGCTGGCAACCATGTAGGCAACAATGGTTGCCACAAAGGGGAGCAAGCCAAGAGCCAGTGCGGCCACCCTTGAGGGCTTCCGGTTAATAATGCGCATTTCACTGTCCTGACGGCGTCGATGAACGGGACCCGGCCACGTTCGGCCGGGCCGGCAAGTGCGACTGTTGACCTAGAGGGCGCCGTCAGCGGCCATTTGCATGTAGGTCGGGTCAAAGCGCAGCTTTACATTGGCCTTGTCGCCATATACCGAACCATCCGCAAAGGAGACCCCGACAAACTCTGGGCTCGGTGCGCCTTCGCCAAGGATGCCTTTGTCGTAGAGGAATTCGGCGACAAATTTCATGGTTGCCGGCAGTTCCTCAGCCCTGGAGAATTCGACTGCATCAGCCGGGGTGTAAAACATTTTTGTCGTCGCCAACTGCGCATCGTAACCCGCAAGGTCGGTTCCAGATGCTTCCGCCATTGCGGTACGAGCGGCAATTCCAGCTTCTGAATCCGTCGCCATGGCCGCCATAAGTTCATACCAGGAACCTACCAGTGCCTTGCCAAAATCCGGGTTGTCTGCAAGCGTTTCGGTATTGACCATCATGACATCAATGATCTCGCCGGGGATCCCGGCACTGTCGAACACCTTGGTTGCATTCGGCTGGGCCTCGATCTCGGAAAGAAGCGGGTTCCAGGTCACGACCGAAGTCACATCCGGTGTCGCGTAGGCGGCAATCATGTCCGCATCGGATGTGTTTACGACTGTCAGATCCTTTTCGGAAAATCCTACGGTGTCGAGCGCACGAGCCAGAAGGTAGTGCGATACGGAAAGTTCGACGAGATTGACGGTCTGGCCCTTGATCTCGGCAAGTTCGGTCTTGTCCTTCAGGAGAATGCCGTCATTCCCGTTGGAATAGTCACCAACGATTAACGCGGTCGTATCCACACCACCGCCAGCGGGGATGGACAGGGCATCCATGTTCGTCATCGAGCACCCGTCATATTCTCCGGCTGTGTACTGGTTGATCGATTCAACATAGTCGTTGATTTGAACGATCTCGACGTCGATGCCGTACTTGTCTGCCCACTTCTTCATGATGCCACTGTCCTGAAGATAGCCCCATGGCATCCACCCGACGTAAATGGACCAGCAGACCTTGAAGTCCTTCTTTTCTGCGGCCTGGACTGAAGGGAATGAAAAAGGCAGTGAAAGAGCGGCTGCTAGCAGCGAAGCTTTTGCGAGTGATTTCAACATTTGTGCGCGTCTCCTGTCTTCAGCCCGTCGGGAGGAACCTGTCGGGCTTGAGTCCTGAGTTTCTTGCGCACGTCCGGGAGCAGGTTCGCGCGCGCGAAACCTCGTGCAGTAGTCTCCCGGGTTTTTGTCCCGCCGTGTCACCGGACTATGTCGACTGGAAGGCCGCTGGATGTCCGGCTTGCACCTCTCGGTCCTGCGTCGTCATTGACCGGATCCCTAGGTGCGCTGCACGCATTCATCAAAGCAAACCAGATGCCAGAATTTTCTGATTTTGTTTTATATAATAAATTCAATCAGTTAAAAAATTTTACAGGTTGGCGCGTCTCTGACCAGGTCGTGCCGATACGAGGGTTGAACAAAAATAGGGCAGCGTTGAACGGAAACCGTTCAAACTGGTGTTCAGTCGGTGAACACGATCACTGAGAAGGAATGGGCAAACTCAAAATGAAACAGCGCGTTTGCGTAATGGACGCGAAACAGTGGTTCACGAACACTGATAGCTCTTGACCTCGGTGACTTCGCAGCCGAGAGCCTTGTCAATCTCACACTTGATTTCGTTGCGACGACCCTTGACCTGGCACAGGGAGCGGGCAACCTCGACAAAGTTGGCACCGTAGTCGCCTTGCCGGTCAAGGCTCCTGAGTTTGTTCTCGGCATCCCAAATCGTTTTGTTGGTGCATTTGAGCTCGTCCAGAAGATCGGTGATCYCCTGTGTGCCTTGGAACAGAGACGAAGATGATCGCTCGATATTCCGCAAGCGCTTCATTGACGATCTCGAGTTGTTCCGGATCCGAAATCCGCTCACTCTTGATTTCGAGGATAGTTACCCGATCGAAAAAATCACCCAACGAGATTGGTACGCTAATGGTCATATGTCTTTTGAGCCCGAGCGAAAATGCGCGTATCTCCCTAACGTAAGGAAAGATTCAGGTCGATCGTCAAGCAGATTTCGGATTTTTCCTTAATGCGACAAGAAGAATGCGGTGCATAAATTTGAAGGGGATCACTGACCTGGAGAAACCTTCCCGAGTGCCATCGAGTGAAGTCGGCGCTGACAGAAATCGAGGTTCGGTTATGTGCGGCTGGGTGTTGATTGAGCACAAGGATCTGCGTTAGCGCGGTCAAGCAATTTGTCCTTGATAAGCTCATATCCGTAACCGATGTGAATTCTCTGTATGTAGCCAACCGCTCTGATGTCTTCCTTTTCAAGCGCGACGACAAGATCGGAAGTTTCACTGACAAGAGCGCGCGCTGCCTGTTCGCCGGCTGTTTCTGCCATCTGGTGCCAAAGACTGGCGGCCTGCAGAAAGGTCTGGTTCCAAAGGTCCCGAAGAACCAGATTGCCGATCAACGAACTGATCAGGATCTGCAGGCGCTGATTCAGTTTCACGAATTCCTGGGGGTCAAACTGGTCTTGCAACTCAAGGGCCTCAACATGAAGCGCGCGCGCCTCGGATTGTTGTCCTTGATCAATTGAGGCCGGTGAAAGATGGCCGATCAGAGAGGCAAGTTCCAACCTGGTTTCATAAAGGTGCCGGATCCGTTGAGCGGACATTTCCACGACCACGGTTCCCACGCCATTCCGGGTTTCCACCAGCCCCAGGTGGCTGATGCGGCTTAGCGCGTCACGCACCGGTGTCCGGCTAACCCCGAATTCCTTTGCCAGCACTGCTTCCTTCAACTGATCTCCCGGCGTGTACTCCAGGAAACAGATCCGTTGAAGGATGGTCTCTTGAATGAGATCCACGGAAGGCTTGCGTAATTCAGTTTTACCGGTTCCGCTAAGGTTGGGATCGTCCATTTGGGATTTTTCTTTTTTCGTTCTCAGTTGAGAACATGAGCCTGAAGGTGTTCTTCCTAACACGATCTCATCAAGGTGCCATAGCCAGCCACCCTGTCTCGAATTCCAAGTAGCCTCAGAATATCCCAGGCCATCGCCTGGTTTGAACTGATGACGGGTTTTTTCAGTGTTTGCTCCAGTTCGTCGACAATATCGAGGGAACGCAACGCGCCACAGCTGATGAAGACTGCCTCCGCATCTGTTGTATCGACGGCTTTTGCAAAATCAGCGATCCGCTCGGGTCTGACTCTCACCATCTCGCTGTCATGCCGCAAATTCAGTCCGCAGATCCGGGTCACCTCAAATCCTCTGTCCTGCAGATAGTTCTTCTCCCGGTCGTTGACCTCATCAAGATACGGCGTTGCAATCGCGATCTTTGAAACCTCGAGCGCCTTTAGCGCCCTGATGACCGAAGTGATAAGCGATGTTGTCCGGGCCTCGGCGCTCCTGTCCTGAGCGCATCAACAACATTGTCTTCTCCCAGGACCAGACTGCCTGAGGTGCACGCATAGCTGACAACGTCCAGACCTGCGTCAGGCAAAAGAGTGGACGCGGACCGCGTGAGTTCCCGGGTCAGCGAAGAAAGGCAGGCAATCGTGATGTCATCGGCGCTTGAAACACGGGCGAAATGCAGACCGACATCAGAGGGAAACAGGCGGAACATATCGCCTTCGATCGTCTGTTCACTCGACAGAAGCACAAAGCCAACCTTGCCGCGGGTGTGGCGCCCTTCGTCAAACAGATCATCTTTCGCAAAATTCATAGCTGTATACATCTTGCGCTATTATTAGACGTTGAGGTATCTTATATTTAAATTTGACGCTCTGCTGCATGCATGTCAAAGATTTTTTGAATAAATCTGCGCATTCTCGTTCGATTTTGACGAAAGCGGATGAAACCAGGTCCAGGAGGCCTCGCAGAAGATACCCCGATCGGATGGGGGAATGGAGATCCCTGTTGTCACCTGTTCAACGGGAGGGAGGACAGATGCTCGAACAAGCAAAAACGAGAACCGCTCAGCTACAAAGACACATGAAGGACAACGGTGTTCAAAAGGCCGTCTTTACGGATGAAAGCTCGATTGCCTATCTGGCGGGGTTCTGGGGGTACCTAGGTATTGAATTCGGACGGCCGACGCTGCTTGTCGTTGATGCCGACGATGAACCGGTGGTCATCACGCCGCTGATGGAATCCGAAATGGTCACGGAAATGACCTGGGTCACGGATGTCAGGGTCTGGGAGGACACTGGCCAGCGCACCTGGGGCCGCGCTCTCGCTGGCGTCCTGGGTGACAAGCCGACCCGGATCTGGATTGAGCGCGGCACTATTCCGGCAAGTGTACGCAATTACCTGGACGACACCTATCCAGGTGTTGCACTCAAGGACATTTCTCCGCTGCTCGGTAAATTGCGCATGATCAAGACACCATTTGAAATCGGCGTCATGAAGGAAGCCGGGCACATTGCGGGCGCGATGATGACTGCCGCACACGAGTCACTACGCGAAGGCGCAAGGGAGTATGAATCGGCACTCGCTGTGATCGAGGCCGGTTCCCGCAAGGCAGCCGGTTTTCTGACCGACGAGGGCTGGGATCGCTTCGTGTCGCCGATGATCCACAATCTCCAGGTCCTGCAAAGCGGTGCCGAAACATCAATGGTGCATCGCCGGGCCAGCGTCAGGACATACCGGAAATTCGACCCCGTCTATTTCTGCTTCTGCAACATGGCACAGTTCAAGCAATACAAGTTGGGTTTCGACCGGATGTTTCACATCGGCGAGGTGACCGATCAGGCGCGTCACGTGCAGGAAGCGGCGATCGCGGCACAGCAGGCGGCCATCGCCGCGATCCGGCCGGGCGTACTTGCCCGGGAGATTGCAGCAGCCGCCAATGAAGTCTACCGGGAACGGGGATACCAGACAGGATATCGGACAGGCAGATCGATAGGGGTTGCTTATCTGGAAGCACCTGAATTGAAGGAAGGGGACAATACTGTCCTCAAAGCCGGCATGACCTTTGCCGTGGATGGCGGCATTTCGGTGGATGGTGTCACTGCTGGCCGCATTGGAGACTCCGTCGTCGTCACCGAAAACGGATGCGACTACATCACGGACTATCCGCGAGAAATATTGCTGAGCAAACATTGAAACTGCGCCTTCACGGGAGACGCCAGAGGGCAATTTGGGGGAAGGCGATTCAATGACGGAAACCGATCCCTTTCCGGCGAAAGAACTGGAACATCGCATTGCTCGCGTTCGCAGTGCGCTGGCTGACCATGATCTCGATGGCATTCTGGTCTCTGTACCGGAAAGCATCTACTGGCTGACAGGTCTCGATCATTGGGGTTTCTTTGCCGCGCATGTTCTGGTTGTCAATCGCAACGGAGAAATGGCTCTTGTTTGCCGCGGCATGGAAAGAATAACTGTCGAAAACCAGGTCCGGAACGCCACCTTTTACGGTCATGGAGATCACGAAGAGCTTTCCGATTACGTGCTTGCCGCCACAGCAGATCTGGGTCTCGAGGGCGGCCGTGTCGGCATCGAAAAACGTAGCTTGTTTCTAACGCCACGCCATGCCGAACTGATCCAGGACGGATCGGCCCAATGGGTAGATGCCTCGGGCATCATCGACGATTTGCGCCTTATCAAGTCAGCGCGTGAAATGGAGTATACGCGCAAGGCAGCACGTGCTGCAGACCTTGGAACATTGGCGGCAGTCGAGGCGGCTGGCAACGGTGCGAGCGACTATGAGGTCTCCGCAGCCTTTCACAACAGGATGATCCTGGAGGGCAGCGAATACCCCGGTTTCGGTCCATTCATCCGACCGACAACGCGACTTGGTGAAGAACACACAACCTGGCGAGGAGATGTCTTCAAAAACGGCGATGCGGTGTTTCTGGAAACATGCGCTGCCTATCGAAAATATCAGGCACCGATGGGGCGACTGGTCTATGTCGGCGGCGCTCCCGACGGAATAGAGGTCTCGGTACAACTGGCGATCGACGGCATGAAGGCAATCTGTGGCGCGTTGAAACCGGGTCGCAGGGCAGGCGAGGCATATGCGGCGTGGCGTGAGGTTGCCGTGTCGGCGGGCCTGATGGACTATGAACGGCATCATTGCGGTTACATGGTTGGAATAGGATTTCCACCCAGTTGGACCGGAGGATCGATGGTCACATCGCTGTTCCCTAATTCGGAAAGAATTCTGGAGCCGGGCATGGTGTTTCACGCACACAGCTGGTTCACGAACACCACGGTCCCAGATTATTTCATCTCCAACACCGTTCTTTTGACAGAAAGTGGCGCAGAGGTCCTCACCACGCAGACGCCGGAAACGCTAATTGTCCGGTAACGGGAAAACCGAGGTGGGACGTCTTGGTTCTGAGTGCCGGAAACCGGGAGACAAAAGTGAAACCGCTTGCGAAAACAACTCTTGAAGCGATCTGCGAACAAATGGCGAGCCATGCCTGGTCGGACAGGGAACTGGAAGAACTGGTCGATCCGAAACTGGGTATCATTACAGGTTTCCAGGACCTTCTGGAGGAACTGGATATCTTGCGAAATACGGATCTTGGAACCACACCGCCTGCACTTGGCGTCCAGAAATCATAAGCTCGATGTCCTCAGAAATTGCCTTCAGCGATGTCCGGTCTCTCAAAAGTCTGCTCGACACCGGCAGGATCACGCCCACCGAGCTTGTTTCGGTCTTTTCCGGACGCATCAAGAGCCTCAATGACATCTCGCGGGCATTCATAACGGTGACGGCTGAAGAGGCGGCCAATGCGGCCGGTTCCTTGAACAAGGCGGATCTTTCAAAGTCTTCGATCGCCGGCATTCCCTTTGCCAGCAAGGATCTCTTTGATGTCAGGGGCATACGGACGACGGCGGGCTCCCGGGTTTTTCAAGACAGGATCGCGACAGAAGACGCCTTTGTGATCGACAGGCTTCGCAGGGAGCATGCAATTGGTCTGGGCAAAACCAACCTCCATGAGTTCGCATTTGGCGCAACGGGCGAAAACGAGGTCTATGGAACCTGCGTCAATGCGTATGACCCGACGCGCCTTGCCGGCGGGTCATCCAGCGGTTCCGCCGCGGCCGTCGCGTTCGGGATGGTACCCGCAGCACTTGGAACAGACACGGGTGGTTCTGTTCGTGCTCCTGCTGCGCTCAATGGTCTGGTCGGTTTGAAACCGACTATCGGCCGCGTGTCGACACGCGGGGTCGTGCCGTATTGCTGGACACTTGACCACGTCGGCATCATGACCCGAACGGTTGCCGACTGCGCGGATATCCTGGAAATCATCAGCGGATACGACCCGCAGGATCCGGCCTCGGTAAGCCTTCCGGAAGAACCCTATTCTGCGAGCCTCGGTGCGGATTTTTCCGGCATACGGATCGGCATCCCGACAAGGTTTTTCTTTGAGCGAGCGGATCCCGAAGTCCTTGCGGCCCTGGAGCTGGTAAAAGAGCATCTGTCTTCGCGCGGTGCCATGCTGTTACCAGTTACCTTGCCCGACATGGAACATGCCAGAACCGTATCGCTGACAGTCCAGATGCCGGAAGCACTGAGCGCGCACTCGGCTTACCTAGAAGAGCACGGCCATCTCTACAGCCGCGATTTTCGGGCCGGTCTTGCACTGGGGCAATGTCTGCTGGCCGAGCACTATGTGAAGGCAAAACGGTTCATAGAATGCTATCGGCAACAGACCAACGCCATCTTTCGCGACGTGGATCTGATCCTGACGCCGGCAACTCCGGAGATTGCACCTGAGGTCGGAACGGTGAAAACAACCAGGGACGGCGTGTCCGAGGCCGTTGGAAACGCAATCACGCGCTTCACCAGTTTCTTCAACATGACCGGTCATCCGGCCCTCACGATGCCATGTGGCATGCACTCCGATGGATTGCCGATCGGCCTGCAGCTCGTCGGCAGGTACTTTGAGGAAAGAACAATTTTCCAGGTTGCCTCCGATCTTGACCAGACAGAGGCATTCTCGATCCCGTTGCCAAAAACAGACTGCTGAACGGCCGGCTTTGTTTTGTCCCCGCTGGTCTGGCAATCAAATCGCTTCGGAAGTTCCAAATCGATTTCCGGTTTCAAAACGGCCGGTAGACCGTTCGACCTCCTGCCGATCTGATTTTTGAAGCTCCGGCAACGCTGGACGCCGGTCATCAGAAATTGCCTTCGAAATTCGAATGCGACGATTTGCGGGTAACAAATCCCGGCTTTGTTCGATTCCGAGGCGACTGTCGCGTCGTTTATGTTATCGAGATCAGGTGTGGTTTTTCCATGCAACGAAACATGTATCGGCCAATCGGAACAGAGAGCGAGAAAAAGTGACGAATACGACGATCGCACCAGAGGACCTCCAAAAATCCATATTGCAACATCTGGAAAAATCGCTCGGCAAGGATACACAAAACGCGACACTCTACGATTGGCGCACATCCTTGTCTCTCGCATTGCGCGATCTTGTTGTCGACCCCTGGTTTCGATCCACGCGGAAAACCTACGAAGCGGCCGGAAAACGGGTCTACTACCTGTCAATGGAGTTTTTGATCGGAAGATTGCTCGAAGACGTAGCGATCAACCTTGGTGCCGAGGACGCGTCCCGAAAGGCACTGGCGGATCTTGGACTTGAATACGACAAGGTAGTCCGCGATGAACCCGACGCCGCATTGGGCAATGGTGGCCTGGGCCGGCTTGCCGCCTGTTTTCTGGACAGTCTCTCGACACTCGGCATCCCGGCATACGGATATGGCATTCGATACGAACACGGACTTTTCGAACAGCATTTTGAGGACGGCCGGCAAATCGAAGTTGCCGAAGGGTGGCTTGCCCAGCGCCATACCTGGGAATTCGAACGCCCGGAAGTGACATACCGGATTGGCTTCGGCGGACATGTCAACGGAAACTGGGAACCTGCCGAAACGGTCATTGCCAACGCCTATGACACTCCAATTCTTGGCTGGAAGGGAAGGTGGGCCAACACGCTGCGCCTTTGGTCGGCCAAACCGACTGTCCTGTTTGACCTCGGAAGCTTCAACCGTGGTGACCTTGTGGGAGCCGTTGTCCCCGAGGCGCTCGCGCGCGCGATTTCTCGCGTTCTTTATCCAGACGACACGACCGAGGCCGGCAAGGAACTGCGCCTGAAGCAGGAGTATTTTTTCACTTCCGCTTCACTGCAGGACATCGTCCGCCGGTTCGGATCGGAAGGCTATGACATCGACACGCTGGCCGATCACGTTGCCATCCAGCTGAATGACACACATCCGGCCATTGCCGGCCCGGAACTGATACGGCTTTTGGTGGATGACCATGGTGTCGAAATGGCCAGAGCGATCGAAATTGCGCGCGACTGTCTTGCCTACACCAATCACACGCTGCTTCCAGAAGCACTCGAACGCTGGGATCTCGGACTGTTTGCCCGGACACTTCCACGGCACCTTCAGATTATCGAGACGATTGAAGCAGATCATCTGTCCAGAACCGGCAGTCATGTGCGCATCATCGAGGATCATTCGGTCAAGATGGGTGAGTTGGCCTTCGTCATGGCCCATTGTGTCAACGGGGTCTCGGCATTGCATTCCGAGCTGGTGAAAAAGACTGTGTTTGCCGACCTCAATCGCGACTATCCCGGCCGCATCATCAATCAGACAAACGGGGTCACCCCGCGGCGGTGGCTCTATAACTGCAACGCACCACTCAGGGAACTGATCAACCGTACGATCGGCGAGAACTGGGTCGATGACCTGGATCAGCTCAAAAAACTGGAAACGCATGTTTCGGATGCAGGTTTCCTTGAAGACTTCATGGCGGCCAAACAGGCCAACAAGAAACGCCTTGCGAACTGGTTCGGCGAACAGGTCGGGCAAACGGTCGATCCGGCTGCAATGTTCGATATCCAGATCAAGCGCATACACGAATACAAGCGCCAGTTCATGAACATTCTGGAGACAATCGCGCACTGGAATGAAATTCGGGACAACCCGAATGGTGAATGGACGCCCCGGCTAAAGATCTTCGGCGGCAAGGCCGCACCCGGGTATTTTGTAGCCAAAGAGATCATCCACCTGATCAACGACGTCTCCAGGGTGATTAACACCGATCCGGTGACGCGCGACCGGCTCAAGGTGATCTACCCGCCAAACTACAATGTCTCGATGGCCGAAGTCCTGATCCCGGCCGCCGATCTGTCCGAACAGATTTCAACCGCAGGCAAGGAGGCGTCCGGCACTGGGAACATGAAATTCGCGCTCAACGGCGCATTGACGATAGGGACCCTTGATGGCGCCAATGTTGAAATTCGCGAACGCGTCGGCGAGGAGAATTTCTTTCTTTTCGGCTTGACGGCCGAGGAAGTCGTGAACCGGCGAACACAGCACGACTTTTCACGCACGGCCATCGCGGACAGCCCGCATCTGGCACGCGTGCTCAACCAGATCGCCGATGGTTTGTTCTCTCCGGGAGACCCCGGGCGATACCATGGTTTGGTCACCCTGCTTTACGAGCACGACTATTTTCTGGTGACGTGCGACTTCGACGATTACCACGCAACGCAGAACAAGGTTGACTCCGCGTTTGTTGATCGGAGACGCTGGTCGGAAATGGCTGCCTTGAATACGGCTCGTTCGGGATGGTTCTCCTCTGACCGCACGATAGAAGGATATGCAAAAGACATCTGGAATACCCCGTCTCTTCTGGACAAATCGGGAAGCTGACTATGAGTGCAAAAAGTCAAAGCGCGTTTCAGGAACTCAGCAAGGGCAGCTTTGACGATCCATTCTCTGTACTTGGGCTGCATGAGATTGACGGTATGCAGTGCATCACCGTTTTTCATCCGGACGCAGATGCCGTGGAGGCAATCGACCTTGAAACCGGTCAGCCCATAGCCGCCTTGTCACCGCAACCAAACGCACCCGGTGTTTTCCATTCTCCTACAGATAGAAAGAAACGGTTTTCATACAGCTTGCGGTTTACGCGCGGGACCGAAAGCTGGGATGAAGGTGATGCCTACCGGCATGGACCTGTTCTCGGTGAGTTGGATGAATACCTGATCGGCGAGGGGTCGCACCTGCGATTGTGGGAAAAGCTCGGAGCCCACGTAATCGACCACGAAGGAGTACGCGGCACCCATTTTGCCGTCTGGGCTCCCAATGCAAAACGTGTGTCACTGATTGGCGATTTCAACGCCTGGGACGGGCGCAGGAACGTGATGCGCAAAACTGGCGGCAGCGGCATCTGGGAAATCTTCATGCCCGGACTGGCCGACGGCACCGTCTACAAGTTCGAGCTTCAGGACGATCAGGGAAAATTACTCCCGGAGAAAGCCGATCCGTTCGGCTTTGGTGCCGAACATCCTCCCAGAACGGCATCGGTCGTGCGCGATTTGCACAAATACGACTGGCAGGACGAAAGCTGGATGAAATCGCGCGGTGCAAGGCAGCGCATCGACCAGCCGGTTTCAATCTATGAAGTGCATCTCGGTTCCTGGCGCCGAATTCCGGAAGAAGACAACCGTCCACTGTCCTACCTGGAAAATGCCCGCGACCTCGTCTCCTATGTCAAGGACATGGGATTTACTCACATCGAGTTGCTGCCTGTTTCGGAACACCCCTTCGACGGCTCCTGGGGATATCAGCCAATCGGTCTGTTTGCGCCAACAATCCGCTACGGAACGCTGGATGAATTCCGGACATTTGTAGATGCCTGTCATCGTGCCGGACTGGGCTTGATCATCGACTGGGTCCCGGGACACTTCCCGGAGGACAAACATGGACTCGGACGTTTCGACGGCACACCTCAATACGAGCATGCCGATCCCCGGGAAGGCTGGCATCCGGACTGGCAAACCTTCATCTACAATTATGGTCGCACGGAAGTTCAGAATTTTCTGATCGCCAATGCCCTCTACTGGATGCGCGAACATCATGTCGACGGCCTCAGGGTCGATGCGGTCGCATCAATGCTCTATCGCGATTATTCACGCGCCGAAGGAGAATGGGTTCCCAATGATCAGGGGGGTCGGGAAAACCTCGAGGCGATCGAGTTCCTGAAACGTACCAATACGCTCGTCTATGCAGACATGAACGGTGTGATGACAATCGCTGAGGAGAGCACCGCATTCCCCGGTGTAAGCACTCCGGTCGACGCAGGTGGTCTGGGCTTCGGTTTCAAGTGGAACATGGGATGGATGAACGACACTCTGTCCTACATGCAGGAAAATCCGGTCCATCGCAAATTTCATCACAACAAGATCGAATTCGGCTTTCACTACGCGTTCTCTGAGAATTTCGTTCTGCCGCTCAGCCACGACGAAGTCGTGCACGGAAAAGGGTCAATTCTGGATCGAATGCCGGGTGAGGGGGCAGAGAAGTTCGCCAATCTGCGAGCCTACTACGGCTTCATGTGGGGACATCCCGGCAAGAAACTGCTGTTTATGGGATCTGAATTCGGGCAGGGCTGGGAATGGAACCACAACGAAAGCATCGGCTGGCATCTGCTGGACAATGATCAGCACAGGGGAGTCCAGACGCTCGTTCGGGATCTAAACCGTCTCTATGCGCAAACTCCTGCACTTTACCAGCTTGACTGCAAGGCCGAAGGGTTTGCTTTGGTGGAATCCAACGCGGACGAGTCCGTATTTGCATGGCTGCGCTTCGACGAGGAACGGAAACGTCCTGTTCTCGTGGTGTGCAACTTCACACCTGTCGGGCGAGAAGGCCGGAGGATAGGTGTGCCTCTCAAGGGGCGCTGGACAGAACGACTGAACACGGATGCAGAATGCTATTGCGGCGGCGGTCTCGGGAATCGGGGAGGAGTAGTTGCGGACGAAATAGCCGTTACAGGCCAACCGTTCTCGCTCTGCCTGACATTGCCGCCATTGAGCACTGTGATGTTTGAGTTTGAGGCACCGGACACCTGATCGGCGCCGCCAATACGGGAGGAAAATGGATGTCCACGCAAGATCAAGGCAGCCTGGCGCGTCAATCGATGGCATTTGTCCTGGCGGGCGGCAGGGGAAGCCGTTTGAAGGAACTGACGGACAGACGCGCGAAACCGGCCGTGTATTTTGGAGGCAAGACGCGGATCATCGACTTCGCGCTTTCCAATTCAATCAACTCCGGTATTCGCCGTATCAGCGTGGCCACGCAATACAAGGCACACAGGGGATAGGCACCTGCATCGGGGCTGGAGTTTTTTCCGCCCGGAACGCAATGAATCCATGGATATCTTGCCTGCTTCTCAGCGGGTAAATGAGGAAAACTGGTATCTGGGCACCGCGGATGCCGTGTATCAGAACATCGATATTGTCGAGAGTTATGCACCAAAATACATGGTCGTCCTCGCTGGTGATCACATATACAAACAAGATTATTCCAAGATGCTCGAACAGCACGTAGCAACTGCTGCCGATGTAACGGTGGGCTGTATAGAAGCCTCTTTGGAGGAAGCGAAGGGCTTCGGTGTCATGGCGGTCGACACCGAAGACAGGATCACTGAATTCGTTGAAAAGCCTGCAAACCCGCCGTCGATGCCGGGGGATCCGGATCAGGCCCTTTGCAGCATGGGCATCTACGTCTTCGAGACACAGTTTCTGTTTGAAATTCTCAAGGAAGACGCCGCAGATCCGAACTCAAGCCACGACTTTGGCAAGGACATCATTCCAAGGCTCGTGAAAGCCGGCACCGCGTTCGCGCACCCTTTCAGTCGTTCCTGCGTCTTGAGTGGACTGGAAAGAGAACCTTACTGGCGCGATGTCGGCACAATCGACGCTTTCTGGCAGGCAAATCTCGATCTGACGGATTTCACACCCGATCTGGATATCTACGACACGGAATGGCCAATCTGGACTTATCAGGAACTGAACCCGCCTGCGAAATTTATCCATAACGAGGAAGGCCGGCGCGGTCAGGCAATTTCGTCAATGGTTTCCGGCGGGTGCATCATATCCGGTTCCAGTCTGTTACGCTGTCTGATGTTCACCGGAGTCCGCTGCAACTCCTATTCCCGCCTTGAAGGTGTTGTTGCCATGCCGCACGTGGATATCGGCCGGAACGCTCGATTGACGAATGTTGTCATCGACCGGGGCGTCCAGATACCGCAAGACCTGGTCGTCGGTGAAGATCCGGAAATGGACGCCAAGCGTTTTCGCCGCACCGAAAACGGTATCTGTCTGATCACAAAAGCGATGATCGACAAGCTGGAGGCCTGACATGAAGGTGCTGCTTGCGGCTTCCGAGTGCGCACCGTTCGTCAAGACCGGAGGTCTGGCCGATGTCGTCGGAGCCTTGCCGAAGGCCTTGGCGGAGGCTGACATCGAATGCCGCGTCATCCTGCCTCTCTACCCGGCTTTGAAAGGACTTGCCAGGAAGGCAACATCCGATATGGACCTGGGCACGTTGTTCGGCAGTCCGGCGCGGCTCCTGGCGACCGAGGCAGAAGGACTTTCACTCCTTTTGCTTCAGGCTCCAGATCTCTTCGAACGCAAAGGTGGCATCTACCTGGATGAAAGCGGAAACGACTGGACCGACAACGCACAACGCTTCGCGGCATTGAGCAACGCTGCAGCGCAGGTTTCGCTCACAGGGTACGAAAACTGGCGGCCCGACCTTCTCCATGCTCATGACTGGCAGGCCGGCCTGGCACCTTGGTATCTGCGACAGGCCGGTTCCCGCATGCCGTCTGTAATCACGATCCACAACATTGCCTTTCAGGGATTGTTCCCGGCCGAACTGACCCGGTTGTTGAAACTGGATCCTGCAGGATACTCAAAGGAGGGTTATGAGTATTACGGACAGATAAGCTTTTTGAAGGCTGGAATAATTGCCTCGAAAAGGATCACGACGGTCAGTCCGACTTATGCCAGAGAGCTGATGGCCGCCGAATTCGGCATGGGTTTTGAAGGGTTGCTCCAATCTCGCAAATCAGACCTGGTCGGCATCCTCAACGGGATTGACCTGAAAACCTGGGATCCACAATCCGACACGGCGATTACAGAAAGTTACAGCGCGAGGTCGCTCAAGCGAAAGGAAGCAAATCGGCGAGCACTTGAAAAACGCTTCGGTCTTTCGAGCAATCCTGACGCGCCGCTCTTTTGTGTGATCAGCCGACTGACGGAACAAAAGGGTCTCGATCTTCTGCTGGACGCAATTCCGGCACTCGTAGGGCGTGGTGCGCGTCTCGCGCTTCTTGGCAGTGGTGAGAAGAAACTGGAGGAATCCTTTCGAAAGGCAGCGGCGGATCATGCCGGATCGGTCGGAACGATCATCGGCTATGATGAAAACCTCTCTCACCTGATGCAGGCGGGTTCGGACGCTATTCTGGTGCCGTCACGCTTCGAGCCCTGCGGCCTGACGCAACTCTACGGTCTTCGATACGGGACTTTACCGGTGGTCTCACGTACAGGCGGTCTTGCCGACACGGTCATAGACGCAAATGATGCAGCCATCAGGGCGGGGTGTGCGACTGGTTTTCAGTTTGCACCAGTCACCGCCGAAAACCTGATTCACGCGATTGATCGCGCCTGCGATCTCTTTGTAGATCGCAAAATCTGGACTTTACTGATGCGCAATGCGATGCGACATCAAGTTGGGTGGGACGCGTCCGCCACTGCATATCAATCGCTGTTTGAATCTCTACTGGACGGGGCCGAGAAGGACGCTGAATGAACACCCCGATGCTTCCAGGCACGCCAAGCAGGCTTGGTGCGCACTTTGACGGCGAGGGAACGAATTTCGCATTGTTCTCTGCCAACGCACAAAAAGTGGAACTTTGTTTTTTCTCAAGCGATGGCCAATCCGAAACGTCCAGGATACTGTTACCCGAACGCAGCGGTCCGGTCTGGCATGGGTATCTTCCCGGAACGCGCCCGGGAACGCTTTACGGTTATCGTGTCCACGGTCCCTATGACCCCGACAGGGGTCATCGATTCAATCCCAACAAGCTTCTCCTCGACCCCTACACGCGAGAAATGAGAGGAAAATACTGTTCTTACGGGGACTTACTAGGGTTTATTAAATCTGATCCAAAAGGAGACTTGTCCTTCGACACATGCGACAGCGCACCTTTTGTACCCAACGTCACTTGTGACAGCGCCCGAGACTCCTGTCCCGTCCAGCGAGCGTCCGGTGCTGCGCTCAGATGAAGTTCTGATTTATGAAGCCCATGCAAAGGGGCTGACAATGGAACATCCTGCTATCCCGGAAGACGTTCGCGGAACATATGAGAGCCTGGCATCGGACACGATGCTCGAGCATCTCCAAAAACTGGGTGTCACGACGATCGAGCTGCTTCCCGTTCATGCCTTTGTCGATGACGGTTTCCTGGTCGAAAAGGGACTGAAGAACTATTGGGGCTACAATTCGATTGGTTTTTTCGTTCCCGAGCCGCGTTACTTCGGTCCCGCCGGTCGTGCAGGCTTCCGTGCCATGGTTCAGCGCTTCCACGCTGCAGGCATCGAAGTCATTCTCGATGTGGTTTACAATCACACTGCGGAAGGGGACCATCTGGGCCCGACCTTGAGTTTCCGTGGCATCGACAACGCATCCTATTATCGACTGGTTCAGGGCCAGCAGCGTTATTATGTCAACGACACCGGAACCGGAAACACGCTCAACGTTTCCCACCCTTACGTCTTGAGATTGATACTCGACAGTCTGCGCTACTGGGTCGAGGTCATGGGCGTGGACGGTTTCAGGTTTGACCTGGCAACGACGCTCGGTCGGGAGGATCATGGTTTCGATCCAAACGGCGGTTTCTTCGATGCCCTTCGACAGGACCCGGTCCTGGCAACAGTTCGCCTGATCGCCGAACCGTGGGACATCGGGCCAGGTGGTTACCAGCTGGGTCAATTTCCTCCGGAATTTGGCGAATGGAACGACAGGTTCCGTGACACGACACGGCGGTACTGGCGCGGCGACGACCACAGTGCACAGGAACTCGCTGCCTGTGTCCTGGGTTCGGCCGGGTATTTTGACAGGGGCGGGAGGCCTGCCGGCTCCTCGGTGAACCTAGTGACCGCGCACGACGGATTCACGCTCGCCGACGTCACGCGCTATGCGCATCGACATAACCTCGACAATGGCGAAGAGGGCAGAGACGGTCACAACGCGAACTACAGCGACAATTTCGGTGTCGAAGGCGATAGTGACGATCCGGTTGTTCAAGCCAACCGATCCCGCCGTCAACGCAATCTGCTCGCCACGCTGTTCCTTTCGCAAGGAACACCGATGCTGTTGGCTGGAGACGAGATCGGAAACAGTCAAAATGGCAACAACAACGCCTATTGCCAGGATAACACGATAGGCTGGGTAAACTGGCAGCATCGCGATGAAAGCCTCGTTGAATTTGTCAGTGGTCTGTCGCGGTTGCGAAAGGCACATTCAAGCCTTCGCCAGTCACGCTTCCTGCATGGCGCCGTGCGCGAAAGCGACGGAATGCCCGATGTCGAATGGCTTGATTTCAGCGGCCGTTCTCTCGACTGGCGTGACCCCGGTCTATCCACCTTCGGTCTGATCTTGCGAGGCACTGGAGAATGCGCGCCTGAAAGACAGGTTCAGGATACGCTTTTTCTTCTGTTCAACCGGGATGCAGACGACCTGCCGGCGACTCTGCCCGTTCCGCCAAAAGGTTATGCCTGGAGACTGGAACTTGATACAGCGGCCGATATACCCTTCCCAACAAAGCGCATTTACAGCGGCAACCTGAGCATTCAAGGCCAGTCAGTTGTCGTCCTGGCTCTTTCCGCGGACGAAGTCTCATGAGCACCAACCCATTGCATGATTTGGCTGAAGCGTATGGTGTTTTGCCCATGTTCCACGATCTCGGCGGACAAGAACACTGGACCAATGACGAAACCAGACGCGCATTGCTAAAGGCGATGGGTGTTTCAGCACAAACCGACGGCGACGTACAGATATCGCTCGAAGCAATCAGGTCGGAACAACTTGGTCACATGGTACCGCCTGAATTTGTGGTGACCGCTGGATATGGTTCGACAATACCGGTTTTCCGGCCTTGCGCATGGATATTGAAGGACGAGAAAAATCAATATCTTGCAGATGGATATGCCGAAGGCCAGGTAGAACTGCCTGCACTCGAAGTCGGCGTTTATCATCTGAACCTAGAAGCGGGGGGTGAAACGCAAATCGCGATGATACCCGCAGCGCCGGTCAGAGCGCCAATGGTGGAATCTCTTGCCGCAAGGGACCGCGTCTGGGGTGTCACTGCCCCGCTCTACGGGTTGCGTTCCAACCGAAATCTGGGAGTGGGTGACTACACTGACCTGGCAAGTCTTGCCGCAATGCTAGGCAACCGCGGCGCAAGTTTTCTCGGCATCAATCCGATCCATAGCTGGGGCTGGTCGACCTCCGACATTGCCAGCCCATATTCGCCGTCCCATCGAGCTTTTTTGAATACGTTACATATTGCTCTCGACAGCATACCCGGGCTTGACGGCCCCCCCTCCGCGATCGCCTTGATGGAAGAAGCTCGAGGTCAGCTCGAAACATCCGACGACCTCATCGACTATCAGGTCGTCCGAGCCCGTCACCAGTCGCTTTTGCGGTCCCTGTACGAAATATTCAGGGAAAAGGCTTCAGAAATTGCCAGGGCGCGCTTCGAGGAATTTGTCCGTACATGCGACGACGAACTTAGTCGCTTTGCGGAGTTCGAGGCACTTGCCGTCAAGAACGGTGAAAACTGGGAAAGATGGCCAAGCGCGCTTCAGGATCCTGCCACATTGCCCGATGGTGCTTGCAGCGCGAATGAAATTGAGTTTCACGTCTGGTTGCAATGGATCGCAGTTGAGCAATTGATGCGGATCGCAGGCAACGACGCCTTGCCGATGGGCCTTTATCTTGATCTTGCGGTCGGATCCCGACGGAATGGCGCGGAAGCATGGATGGGACAAGACTGTGTTGCCAAGGGCGTTTCCCTTGGAGCGCCGCCGGATCATCTCAACCCCCAGGGACAGAACTGGCAACTGACAGCATTCGCACCAAAGCTTAGTGCGCAGAGTGGTTATCGTAATTTTCGCGCCGTGCTCAGGCAGACCATGCGCGCTGCCGGTATTATTCGTATTGATCACGTGCTCGGCCTGAATCGCAGCTTTTGGCTTCCGGACGATGGCAGTCCCGGGGCGTACATTCAGCAACCATTCGAAACGCTGCTTGCACTTACCGCTATCGAGGCGCATCACGCAAACTGTGTCGTCGTTGGAGAAGACCTCGGGCTGGTGCCGGAGGGATTTCGCGAAATGCTCGCTGCGCGCGGCATCTACGGATATTCGGTATTGCAGTATGAACGAGAATGGGACGGATCCTTCCGGGATCCGTCCCATTTGCGCGCGCATAGTCTGGCCTGTTTCGCAACGCATGACACGCCGACACTGCGCGGATTTTGTGCCGGCCGCGACATTGACTGGTGGCAGCGACTCGACTGGATCGATGCAGACACAGCAATCCGCCAGCGCGACGAACGCAATGCGGATGTTGCCGCTCTGGTTCCGCAAGGATCAGATTCGGGTACGGCAATTCATGACCGTCTGGCCCGGTCACCGGCCGCAATGACATCCGTGCAATTGGACGACATCCTCGCAGAAGAAGAAGCTCAAAATTTGCCGGGGACAGTTGATGAGCATCCGAATTGGCGCCGGATATATCCGGTCCCTATTGAGAAACTTGAAGCAAATTCCGCGCTTGCCGACACCGCAGACCTGATGCGCGCGTCCGGACGTGCCCATTTTTATCCGGAAGGAGAAAACTGATATGGATATCAAAACGATTCCCACCACGCCGATCGACGGACAGAAACCGGGAACCTCAGGTCTGCGCAAGAAGACACGCGTTTTCATGGAAGCGCATTATCTTGAAAACTTTGTTCAGTCCGTTTTCGACGCGATAGGAGGAGCCCAGGGCAAGACCTTTGTTGTCGGTGGCGACGGACGATATTTCAATGCCGAGGCAATCCAGACAATCCTGCGCATGGCCGCTGCAAACGGGGCTAAGCATGTAATCACCGGGCGAGGGGGCCTGCTGTCGACGCCAGCGGCCTCCAATTTGATCCGAAAGAATGCCACCGACGGTGGTCTGATCCTTTCGGCAAGCCACAATCCAGGCGGGATCGACGAAGACTTCGGACTCAAGTTCAACATTCCAAATGGCGGTCCGGCTCCCGAATCCGTCACGAACGCAATCTTCGAGGCCACCTGCAACATAAACCGGTATCTGACGCTGGACACGCCCGCCATTGATCTTGAAACAATCGGTGAAACACTGGTCGGGAAGATGACCGTGAGCATCGTTGATCCGGTGGCGGATTACGCAGCGTTGATGGAAGAGCTGTTTGATTTCACAGCGATCCGGGAACTCATCGCCAACGGATTCGAAATCCGCTTCGATGCCATGCACGCCATAACCGGTCCTTACGCAAAAGCGATCCTGGAAGACGCGCTTGGCGCACCTTCAGGAACGGCGATCAACGCGGTCCCTTCGGAAGATTTTGGCGGTGGACACCCTGATCCCAATCCGGCCTGGGCCAAGGATCTGATGAACGAACTGATGTCGGATGACGGACCTGATTTTGGCGCTGCGTCAGACGGCGACGGTGACAGGAACATGATCCTGGGACGGAACTGCTATGTCTCGCCCTCCGATAGTCTTGCCGTTTTGACTGCCAATGCACATCTGGCGCCCGGTTACGCAAATGGGCTTGCCGGCGTTGCCCGGTCCATGCCGACAAGTTGCGCCGTCGACCGCGTGGCGCTGGAACTTGGTATCGAGTGTTTCGAAACTCCGACAGGATGGAAGTTTTTCGGCAATCTTCTCGATGCAGGCAGGGCAACGCTCTGCGGTGAGGAAAGTTTCGGAACCGGATCCGATCACGTCCGCGAAAAGGATGGTCTCTGGGCGGTCCTGCTCTGGCTCAACATCCTGGCATCAAGGAAATGTTCCGTGTCGGAGCTTCTTTTGACCCATTGGAAGAAATATGGGCGGAACTATTATTCCAGGCATGACTTCGAAGCACTTCCAATTGCGGACGCAAACGCACTGATGGAACGTGTTTCCCAGCAATTGACCGACCTTCCCGGCAAGTCCTTTGCCGGGCTCGAAGTCACAAAGGCCGACAGTTTCGCATACGAGGACCCGGTTGACAGCTCGAAAAGCAGCAACCAGGGACTGCGCATTCAGTTTTCCGGCGGCGCACGTGCAGTGTTCCGCCTGTCTGGCACGGGAACCGAGGGAGCAACAATCCGCCTTTACGTCGAATACCTTGAAACAGAGCCTGCGAAATTGAACCAGGACGTTCAGCTGGCCCTTGCACCCGTGATCGAGGCCGCACACGAAATATCCGACATTGCCAAACTTGATCGTGCAGGACCGGACGTGATCACCTGATGTTCCACACCGGTACGGGCAGGATATGTGCAAACAGCGCGCAAGCAGTTGTTTGCGCGCTTTCCCTCATCTACCCGGATCGCCGGATACCCGGTATACGGTTTTCGAGTTGTTCAGTTTCGATGCACCGCTAAAGCCTTGTGAAATTTGCGCTGCGCAATTCATCAGCATCGGTGCCGCCATTTCGGTATCAAGATCATCAAGCGCCACAACACCGATTGAAGCCTCCAGCGCTACCAACCGTTTCCCGGAGAAACGAAGCGGAGCAGCAATCCCGACAGCACCGCGTTGCAGCTGTCCTCTTGTAATGCTGTAGCCATCCCGTCTGGCGGCACGAACCTCATCACTGTCTTCGGACCGTTCCGGACGCCCTGCCAGAATTGCGATTCCGGCGGCACCGCGCTTCAAAGGGTGTCGGCTGCCGATACGGTAGCCGACACGGATGAGACCTGAGTTTGATTCTGCGACGAGGATGGCAACGGCATCCAGCCCACGCGCAACCGACATGAAGGCCGTCGCCCGGGTATCTTCAGCAAGCTTGTTCAGTTCAGGCTCCACGATCGAGCGCAACTGGGGTTCCAGGCTTGAGACAAGCGCAAGGACGGCACCACCGAGAAAGATGTTGCCGTTTGCTGCTCGCCAAACGAAGGCATCCGCTTCCAGGGTCGCGACGATCCGATAGGCAATCGCGCGATCGACCTGCAGCTTGTCAGCTAACTGGGCGACGGAAAGTCCATCAGGGCTGTCTGCAACGTGGGTGAGTGTTTCCATCCCTCTTTGCAGGGTCTGCAGCAGATTTCCTTTCGGCCTGACGTTATTTTTCATCAAAACCTTCCGTTTCGAAACGGGACTTGACCGCGAAGTCGAAGCTTGCACAATGATTATAACGCGCAAACTTGTGCGATAAAAGTAAATGAATGCAGGAGAGGTCAATTGGCGAGGTCGGAAAATCAGACGGACAACAGGTCCGGCGATGAAAACGAAGACGAAAATGCGGCCGGCAAGTGCCCTTTCTCCCGGGAAGCAGAGGAATTTGACGCGTTTTCAGATCGCTATCAGTCCGACCCTGCCGAGGCGCTCCGCTGGTCGCGGGATCAAAAGCCGGTCTTTTTCAGCCCGAAACTCGGTTATTGGGTTGTCAGCCGTTACGATGACATCAAGGCCGTGTTTCGCGACAACAGTCTCTTCTCGCCTCGAATTGCCCTTGAAAAGATAACGCCTGCGACACCCGAGGCGGTCGAGGTTCTGAAGACCTACGGCTACGCCATGAACCGGACCCTGGTCAACGAGGACGAGCCTGCGCACATGGAGCGTCGGCGAGTTCTGATGGATCACTTCTTTCCCGAAAACCTGGAAGCCAAGCAGGAAATGGTGCGCAGGCTCACACGGGAAAAAGTTGACGCTTTTATCGATACGGGACGGGTCGATCTGGTGGAGGCCATGCTCTACGAAGTCCCCTTGAACGTAGCGCTGCATTTTCTTGGCGTTCCGGAAGATGACATCAACGTCCTGCGCAACTTTTCGGTCGCCCATTCGGTCAATACCTGGGGCAAGCCATCGGACGAAAAACAGCTCGCCGTTGCGCACGACGTCGGTCAATTCTGGGTCTACGCCGGCAAAATTATCGAAAGGATGAAGAATGAACCGGAAGGCACCGGTTGGATGCATGAGACGATCCGCAAGAACGCCGAGATGCCCGACATCGTACCCGACAGTTATGTCCACTCGATGATGATGGCGATCATCGTTGCAGCCCATGAAACCACCTCGCTCGCGTCGGCGAACATGTTCAAGACATTGTTGAGCCACCGGCAGGCGTGGGAAGATATCTGCCATGACCCCAGCCTGATCCCGAATGCCGTTGAAGAAAGCCTGCGCTATTCGGGATCAATTGTCGCCTGGCGACGCCAGACGACTGCGAAGACCCGCCTGGGAGGCGTTGATCTGCCTGAAGGCGCAAAGCTTCTCATCGTCCAGGCATCCGGGAACCAGGACGAGAGGCATTTCGAGGATGGCGACACGTTCGACATCTATCGCGACAACGCTGTCGATCATCTGACCTTTGGCTATGGCAGCCATCAATGCATGGGCAAGAACATCGGCCGCATGGAAATGCGTGTATTCCTCGAGGAAGTCTCGCGCAGGATCCCGCACYYGCAGCTTGCCGATCAGGAGTTCAGGTATCTGCCGACAACGTCTTTCAGAGGTCCGGACCGTGTCTGGGTCGAATGGGATCCTGAAAAGAACCCCGAACGCAAAAAACCGGAAATCGCGGGTTCCGAAGTCCACTATCCAGTCGGTGCGCCTTCTCGTCGCGACATCGCCCGCAAGGTGCGTGTCGCGGATGTTCGGCAGGAAGCCGAAGGTGTCCTCGGACTGACGCTCCAGGACGCCAGGGGGCGACCGTTGCCTGACTGGAGTGCGGGTGCCCACGTCGAACTCTGCGTTGCAGACTACGAGCGCAAGTATTCCCTTTGCAGCCGCCCCGGCGCAGACGGTTACGACCTTGCCATTTTGCGAGAGGATGCCGGACGCGGAGGCTCGAGGCATATCCTCGAAACTGTCAGACCAGGCATGGAGGTCAAACTGCGCGGCCCCAGCAACCTCTTCCGGCTGGACGAGACGGCGAACTCCTATCTCCTGATTGCCGGGGGCATCGGGATCACGCCGATCATTGCCATGGCAGACCGGCTCAAAGCACTCGGGAAAGACTATACGATCCATTATTGCGGACGCTCGCGCGGGAGCATGGCCCACCTCGCTCGCCTGGAACAGGACCACGCTGGCTGGTCGACGGTTCATGCCGCCGATGAAACCCGGCGCGCAGACCTTGCCGGTCTCGTCTCGGCACTGAAACAGCAGGGGCAAATTTATGTCTGCGGTCCGGAACGCATGATTTCGGCCCTGGAAGACCTCACCGTGGACCTGCCCGAGGGCATACTGCATTTCGAGCATTTTTCTGCGCGGGACACCGGTCTCGATCCGGAAAAGGAAACAGGCTTCGATGTCGAATTGCAGGACTCCGGACTTTCCATCAAGGTCGCCGCAGATGAAACGCTGCTCGACGCCCTTCATGCAAAAGGCATCGATGTCGCATCCGATTGTCGTGAGGGATTGTGCGGCAGCTGCGAAGTGATGGTTCTGGAGGGTGACATTGATCACCGGGACAAAGTGATGACGCGCTCCGAACGGGCCGGGAACCGGCGCATGATCGCCTGCTGCTCCCGCTCACGAAACGGCGGACGTATCAAGCTTGCACTGTAACCGCTTTGGCGGTTCCATTCGCAGTGCCAGCAATTACAAGACGCAGCGCCACCGGAAAGATTATTGCCGGAGAAGGTGTATCCATCCCGGCATTTCAGCGCATAGCGGCGTGTATGGGATCCGACACCGTGATGCGGCCTCGGGCACGGTGGTCTTTAATTCACCGTCACAACAAAGAATATGGATCTACTACGCCATAGTACTTCAGAGCGCAGGCGAGCCACCCTTGTGGACGTGTCTGACAATCCGAGTGAATGATCGAATTGAACCCATGGTCGACAATCAAATTCGGTCAGGATTGGTCCAGCGATGCTCGATATTCACAAGATTTGATTCTACTTCGATTTCTCGTTTCACCTCGACGAGCCCCTCGCGCTGATAGAACCTCAACGCATCTTTGTTTTTTCATACGCCCATACGGTTATCCAGTCACGGTCTGCTTTCGCCATGTCGAGCAAACGCTTTCCAATACCCGTGCTTCGCGCCTCAGCAATCACGTAGAGCGCGCCAATGTTATCGTCATCTCGGGTGCAAAATCCGACGATGCTACCTCCCGTTTGCGCAACCCATACCTTGTCGGTCTCAAAGATATCCCGCCAGAAAACCTGCATGGATTGGCGTTCGTCGAGTTCCGCCATCCACGGTGTTTCTTCTGCCCAATCTCGCAGGATATCGACGCAAGCGACGGCGTCGGTTTTTTGTCCGGATCGGAAGTGAGGTGTCATGGAAACGTCGATACAGCACAATTGTGGAACGGTCTACCATGGTATGGATGCGGGTCAGGAATGCCGACCATTGCTTCAACACCAACCTCAACACCGGCACTCAGTCAATCCGTTTCAGTGTTCGCGACGGCCTTTGCGTAGCCAGGACAGCAGCATTGAAACGGGATATGCCAAGCCAGCAACGACAATGCCAGCACCTATTGACCCGAAGAGCAGGATCGAGGTCCAGAACGACCAGGGTTCAATTGCTCGCTCGACGAAGCCACTTCTCTGTCCAAAGTGCAGTCCGGTCTGGAGCGCCAGAACAACGTGCTGCTGGAGAATGTAACTTCCAAAAACGATCACGAGGGCGCTCAAAGTCCAGCAAAACAATGCCAGGCGAAGCTGTTCGGAATTCCGCATCTTCGGAAAATACACGGTCTGGCTTTGTCTCGCAATTGATTGCCGTGTCGTGATCGGCGCACTCGGAAGTGCCGGCCCGGGTGAAATTTGTGAGTTGGAAAAAGCAATGGACCTGATTGGTTGTGTTTCATGGAAACAAGAACACCCACGAACAATGGGCGCGTGAGCTAGGTTTCCAAGCAAAAAACAGAAAAGGAAATGGCGGTGAGGGTGGGATTCGAACCCACGGTACGCTCTCACGCACGGCGGTTTTCAAGACCGCTGCCTTAAACCACTCGGCCACCTCACCAAAAGCAGCCGGGATGCGTCAGGCATCGCTGCTTGTGCAACCCGTTTCCTTTGTCTGGCGGAGAAAGTCAAGAGCAGGATTTACGAGTTTCCGTCAAAACCGGAAAATTCGTGTGGAAGCCGTGTTCTGGTGGGGGAGATAGTCTGGAATGTTCCGGTGCCGGGCGCCTTCAGGGTTGGGTGGGGCAGGACGAGCGCAGCGGCTCCGGAACATTGCCAAAGTGTGGGGGCCGCCGGTCCGGTGTCGTGGGCAGGGTTTTGAACCGACGGCCAATGCTGGAGGTGGGATCCAGCGTTGCTGTGACAGGGCGGTCATCAGCAATGAGGTCACTCTAGGCGGATCTGACAATGGCGGATGTGACCTACATCACAAGCTGATCCTTTGATGTTTTTTTCCCGACTGTGCCCCGTCTGCAACAGGCTGAATTTGCGTTGTGCGCATCGAATTTATTATTTGAAAACAGTAGTTTATGCAATCTTCTCGGCAAGTTACAATCAGGCACTTGAAGTTTCTTGTCCAAACGATCGAAAAACGACCGAATGTGGCCTCGACGGCTTATTTACTTTGAAGTAATAAACTTGCGATCTAAACAGGCGCTATGTGTGGGACGCACCGCGGGGGCAGTGTGTCTGTTAGGGAACCGGTCCTGAGGACCGGAACGTAGCCTGGAAACCGGATCACTTTGCAAGAAGTGCCGGATTATCGCGTGAGCTGCGGGGCCGCCAACGCGTAAGTGAGTAGGACGGCAGAATGCTAGGGACAGGCGTGCTAACTTGCCGGTGGGCAGGATCGTCTTTGGGGAAGCAGACCGGGGAAACAAGGGACCACAGCAGCTGGCGACAGCTTGGCAATGTGGTGCTGGCCGTTGCCGCGCTTTCTATTGTTGCAGCCTGCAGTTCGGCGCCGAAGCAGAAGGCAAAATTCAGCCCTGAAAAATACGGCGTCAAAGCAAGTCCGCGGATGGTCGCCTCCGGCAAACCCGTTCCAAAGGGTGGCGGGCGATACGTCGTCGGCAAGAAATACAAGATTGCCGGCAAGTGGTATTATCCCGAGCATGATCCGAACTACAAGAAGACCGGCCTTGCGTCCTGGTATGGACCGACATTCCACGGCCGCAAGACGGCCAATGGTGAAATTTTCGATCGCAACGCGCTGACCGCCGCACACACGACCATGCCGTTGCCTTCCTACGCCAAGGTGACCAATACCGCGAATGGCCGCTCGATGATCGTGCGTGTCAATGACCGCGGACCATTCCACGGCAATCGCGTGATCGACCTGTCCGAACGGGTTGCCACGATGCTGGGCACCAAGTCTGCTGGTGTCGGCAAGGTAAAAGTGGAATACGTCGGCAAGGCGCCGATTCACGGTCAGGATGAAGAGTATCTGATGGCCTCCTACAACGGCCCAGGATCTGTCGTTCCGGGCGGCACCCAGCCTGGAACATTGCTGGCCCAGGCCGCGCCACCACAAATCGTTTTCGGCAAGGTACCGGCACCCGCAACACGTCCTTATTCCGCCGCATCCACGGTCGCTTCCGCTTCCAGACCTCAGACCGGCAGGACTGTCGCAGCTGCCTTCGATCCGGCGATCGCCTTCGAAGCAGGCAACCCCACGATCAAGGTTGCTTCCAACAATCGCTTCAAGCAGGAACCAAGCGCGTTCTCGTCCGGCTTCGCACCGTCGAACGGCACACTTGGAGCCCCTTTTCCCGGCCAACCGGCAGGCTTTGAAACAGGAAGCGCCATATCTTCCTATTCCGCAAACACACGAATTTCCGAAGCGCACGGTCTCTTGTCCACAGCCGGTTCATCCGGGCTTTCCATGCGCCAACTGGCTGCTAGTATTCCAGAAGGCAAATAACGGAAAATCGGCATTCCATCATTTGCCCTTCGAGACTGACGTGTCAGGGTGATTGAACGCATGCGAAAACCGGTAGATGGACTTTCGGGACGCAGATTGCTGACCTTCGCAAGGCGTGTAGTCGGCCTGTTTCTTGTGACTGGTTTTGCCGGAATTTTTTCATCCGCGTTCGCGGTAGAATCAATCGTGACGAAAGCGCCGAAAGCCTATCTTCTGGAGCCGAGTTCCGGCACTGTCCTTTATTCCAAGGCGCCAGATGAACCTTTTACACCCGGATCACTTGTCAAGGTTATGACAGCGGCCACGGTCTTCCAACTTCTTGAGGAAGGCGAGGCGAGGTCCGACCAGTTATGTACCGTCAGCGAACATGCCTGGCGCACCGGTGGCGCTCCCTCGCGCAAATCCACGATGTTCGCAGCGATCAAGTCGGAAATCGCGATAGAAGACCTGCTCAAGGGGCTGCTGGTCCACAACGCCAACGATGCTGCCATTATTTTGGCAGAATGCATCGACGGATCGGAAGAAGAGTTTGCCGGCCGGATGACGGATTTTGCCCGATCCATCGGCATGACCAACAGCCGTTTTTCCAATCCGACAGGCTTCACCGAACAGCCAAACAGCACGACGGTTCAGGACCAGGCCAAGCTTGCTGAATATGTCATCGAAAACCACCCGGATCTATATCCGCTGTTCTCTCTACCCGAATTCACCTGGAACAGGATTTATCAAAGAAACAAAAACCCGCTTCTTGGAGAAATCAGAAATCTGGATGGATTGGGAGGAGGCAATGTCCCTGAAGACGGTTATTCTGGACTTGCATCCGTGGACCGGAACGGCAGAAGGATCATCGCTGCGGTGGCGGGATTGAATTCCGACAAGCATCGGCTGCAGTCGCTGAACGAAGTCATCGGCGGCGCCTGGGAATTCTACTCGGTTCAGACGATCTATCCAGCCGGTGAAAAAATCGCTGACGGCAAGGTCTATGGAGGCACGGAAAGCACCGTGCCGCTTGTTGCGAAAACAGATATTGACGTTCTGCTGGCCCGCGGAGGCAGCCTGGAGTACCGCCTTCGTGTCGTCTACGATGGACCTTTGATGGCACCCGTCGAAGAGGGAACGCGGGTCGGCGAATTGCGGGTCATTGGCAAGGAAGGCATCGTCTACCGGGCGCCGCTGGTTACCGGAGGAGCGGTGGCTGAAGGGACGATGATGAACAGGGCCGTCGACGGTCTGCAGGAACTTCTTTTCGGCTGGATTGGATAACTCCCCTCCGCACCATAAACATTTGCGCAAATCCCTGCTAAAAGCCTGCGGGTCAATGGGTATCCGATCGGAAACGATTGAAACTTGCGAGTGGAGCCAGGAACAGTTTGCCGGGACATTTCATAACATTTGAAGGTGGAGAGGGCGCAGGCAAGTCCACTCAGATTGTTCGACTGAAGGCCTTCCTGGAGAGCTTCGGGAAGTCCGTCATTGTCACGCGGGAGCCCGGTGGTTCTCCCGGAGCAGAAAAAATCCGTTCGATGCTTTTGTCCGGCGGAGCAAAGGACCTGGGGCCGCGCGGTGAAGCAATGCTGTTTGCCGCCGCCCGCGCGGATCATGTCGACGTGACCATCAAACCGGCATTGGAACGCGGTGACTGGGTTCTTTGCGACAGATACGCCGATTCCACGCGTGTCTATCAGGGCGAGGCCGGTGTGGACCAGGATTATCTGAAACTGCTCGAGACAGCCGCCGTTGCCGGCCTGCATCCCGACATGACGATACTGATCGATGTTCCACCTGAAATAGGTCTCAGCCGTGTGGCCAAAAGATCTGAGAGCGATGAAAGCGGCGGGCCGGACCGTTTCGAAGACGAGGCTGTCGCAGTACACGAACGGCGTCGGAAACTGTTCCTTCAGTTGGCTTTGGAAGAAGCTTACCGGTTTACAATCGTGGATGGTTCCAGAGACGAGGACTTTACGGAACAGGCAGTCCGAAAGGCGGTTCTGGAAGCATTTTCCGGCGATCTCGTCGACATGGGCAAATTATCGCAAAGATCAGAGGCACATCTCTGATGGCCCGCAGAAACGAACCGGTCGAAATTCCGGAAGTCGATGCAATCGCGGGATATCCGCTGCCTCATGAACAGAAATTGCTGATCGGGCATCGTGACACGGAACTGGCATTGCTGAACGCCTATCGCTCGCAACGCTTGCATCATGCCTGGATTTTGGGTGGCCCCAAGGGGATCGGCAAGGCGACGCTGGCATTTCGGTTCGCGAAATTCGTCATTGCAAACCCTGACAGGTTCGGAACTCATGTCGCCGCGGCACAGAACCTGAGTGTACCCGAGGACCACCCCGTTACGCGCCAGATAACAGCCGGTGGGCATCCCAACATTCTTCATCTTCGGCGTCCCTGGGATGACAAGGCGAAGCGTTTCAAGGCGGATCTTCCGGTTGACGAGGTCCGGCGGACAGTCTCGTTCTTCGGCACGACTGCCTCAGCCAAGGCATGGCGCATCTGCATTGTCGACGCCGCGGACGACATGAATGCAAGTTCCGCCAACGCGCTTTTGAAGACCCTGGAAGAACCTCCGGAGCGCTGCCTGTTTCTGGTTCTCAGTCACGCGCCGGGACGATTGTTGCCGACGATCCGTTCCAGGTGCCGCCGCCTGGACATGTCCCCCCTCGGTGTGACGGAGATTTGCGAGGGACTTCGCTTTCTTGCCGGCAATGCGGCGCCTGCATCTGACGAACTGACCGACCTTGCCAGCACTGCCGACGGCAGCCTGCGTTCGGCCATATCACTTCTGTCGGGCGACGGGCTTGAAATTGCAAAGGGATTACGCCGTATGGCAGACAATCCCGCACAACTCGACCTTGCTGCCGTACACGCGCTTGCCGATCTCGTTTCCGCTCGAGGACAGTCGGACAACTGGGATAATTTTCGGCATGTTCTCGAAGTCTGGCTTCACGAACGCATGCGTCAGGACGTGCAAAATGGAGTACGGCAGGCCTATCGCTACGTGGAACTGTGGGAAAAGACCAATCGTGCTATACGCGATGCCGAAGCGCTCAATCTGGACCGGAAACAAGTGGTTCTCGAGTTTTTTTTCGCGCTGCGCGCGGCATGAGCAACACGGTACTTGGGTAAAAATCCAATTCCGGGTATCAAGGCGCGCCGTAACATATCGCGTTGCAAACCTTTTCAGTTCCAGGACACTTCATGCTTGTCGACAGCCACTGCCACCTAGACTTTCCGGATTTTGACGGCGAGCGCGACGCCTTGATCGCGCGCGCGCATGAGGCTGGCGTAAACCTGATGGTAACGATCTGCACCCATATCCGCAAATTCGACAAGATCTTGGCGATCGCCGAAGAATACCCGGAAGTCTATTGTTCAGTCGGCACTCATCCTCACAATGCCGGCGCGGAACGCGGAATTCCGGTCGAGGAAATCGTCTCTCTGGCGGCGCATCCCAAGGTCGTCGCAATTGGCGAAGCGGGCCTGGATTACTTCTACGACAAGTCCCCGCGCGATGCCCAGGCTGAAGGCCTCCGCACCCACATTGAAGCCGCCCGGCAAACCGGTCTGCCCCTGGTCATTCATTCCAGGGATGCCGATGAAGATATGGCCGAAATTCTGCGCGATGAAATGGGGAAGGGGGCCTTCCCGGCCCTCCTGCACTGCTTCTCATCCGGGCGCGAACTTGCGATGACCGGCGTTGAACTTGGTCTCTATGTTTCGTTTTCCGGCATTCTGACTTTCAAGAAATCCGAAGAATTGCGTGAAATCGCGAGGGAACTGCCGTTGGAGCGGCTCCTGGTTGAGACCGATGCACCTTATCTGGCACCGCAACCAAGACGCGGCAAGCGCAATGAACCAGCCTATACGGCGATGACCGCTGCCGTTCTTGCTGAGGTTCGGGGTGTTTCGGAAGAAGAAATAGCGGCCCGGACAACTGAAAACTTCTTCCGCCTCTTCAAGAAAGTACCCGGAACTGCAAGGCAGACAGGAGTTGTCTCGTCATGAGTGTAGAACTGACCATTCTCGGTTCCGGATCTTCTGCCGGAGTACCCCGAATTGGCAACGACTGGGGCGCATGCGATCCCGATGAGCCGAAAAACCGGCGCTCACGTTGTTCTCTGCTGATTGAGAAACGCGGTGAATACGGCTGCACGACGGTGCTGGTCGACACGGGGCCTGACCTCAGGCAACAAATGCTTGCAGCAAATGTCCTCCATGTGGACGCTGTCCTTTACACCCACCCACACGCCGATCACCTGCACGGAATAGACGACTTGCGCGCATTCTGGCTTCTCAGTCGCCGCCGAATGCCTGTCTACATGGACACGGAAACCTATCGTCACGCCCGTCAGGCCTTCAAATACTGTTTTGAAAAGCCAGCCGGCTCCAATTACCCGCCAATTCTTGAACATCGGCTGATCGAACCTGGCAAGCATGTCGAGATCATAGGCGACGGCGGAACACTGACCATTGAGCCTATACCGGTAGCGCACGGTGAAATTGATGCGCTTGGTTTCCGGATAGACGATGCCGCTTATGTACCAGACGTCTCGGATATCTCTCCAAATAGCCTCAACAGATTGAAAAAACTCGACTTATTGATCCTGGATTGCCTCCGAAGAGCACCACATCCGAGCCATTTCTGCCTGGAAGACTCGCTTGACTGGACGGGGCGCATCGCACCTAAAAGGACCATTTTTACCAATCTGCACTGTGATCTGGACTATCAAACTCTGCGTGACGAGTTGCCGGAGAACATCGAACCGGCGTTCGACAATATGCAGATTGACCTGACCGAGCTGGCTGAAGAAATCCACACACCAACACATGCCGGATAAGTCACGACCAAAACTACCGACTGTGGACAGATTGACCAGAGTGGCGATCCACTATCTGGAACGCTACAATTCATCTGCAAGCAACCTGAAAAAGCTCCTGGAACGCCGTGTTCTTAAAGCTTGTCGACATCATGAACGTGACCCTGGCGAATTCACGGAGATGATCGAAACCGTCGTTGAAAAATGCGTCAAAGCCGGTCTTGTGAACGATCGAACCTACGCGGAAACAAAGACGGCCAGTCTCAGACGTCGCGGCGGTTCCAGGCGCAAGATTGAAGCACAGCTGTCAGCCAAGGGTGTCGATCGCGACACAATCCAATCTGTACTCAACGACGACCAGGCGTCAGATGCCGAAGCGGCTAATGTCTATGCACGACGGCGTCGGCTTGGTCCGTTCAGAAAGTCCGCCGACAGGATTGAGCGGCGCGACAGGGATCTGGCGGCGATGTGCCGTGCGGGATTTGCGTTCGACATTGCCAGGCGGGTCATAGATGCATCGGACGAAGACGAAGGCACTTAGTGCGACTACGTCAGGACATTGACGCACAGACACGGCTAAACCTCTGAGAACGCGCTTCCTTTCACTTACATAAAAATATTCCATAATATTGATTATGCGAATTGGCTATACACTTGTGGTCACACCTGTCGATGCCGGTCTCCATCTCCCCCGATGGATGGATCGGATCTCACCCTGATGAAAGCATCTTCAAAACCAACGTCTGGGTGAGACAGCGCGCTCCCAGATAAATGTTCGGGTTCCATGAAGGTCGTACTCGCGCGTTCAGAACCTTGCGGGTAACAAACACCCGTGGCCTTGTGTTCGGCGATTGGCAGATCCGGATATTCAAGACCAGTCTAGTAAACGTCCTGGAGCAGACCGATCCCATCACCGCCAAGGTCCGGCAAACTTGCCAGCGGCGCAGAGAGTATGCGGCTTGCGCCGTCAAATGCCTTCAGATCAAAGCGTGTAAAATTGAGCGCCTCGTAAGTCCGGACATGATAGTGGTAGCGTGCCGTGTCGGAGAGCTGGGTCCACGTGGTGTATTCGGTCGAAATCTCGCTGTTCTCAAGCCCCAGGGTTTCGCCGAACGCGTCGCCTGTTTCGGGATCCGTAACCGACAATCCGCGCACCCGATCGAAATTGTTCATGATATGACTGAGTGTGTGCACGGCTGCGTCAGGGTCGCAAACCTTCTCGGCAAACGTTTCAAAATAGGCAGCCTTGACGAACCGGCCGACAGACGTCGTGTCTGACGGAATACCCGCCATTGAAACACCCGCATCCGGCTGGCGTAAATCCAATTGTCCTAGTCTTCCGGCTGACCGGTCCCGATTGTCCAGATGTGCATAGTTGTTGATGTTGATCAAGTGCCAGGAGAACTGCGGTCCGTTGGTCATAACACCGACGGGATTATCGTAAATTGTGAGCTTTCCCTCGTGGAACTCTATAACAATCGCGTCGCCCTCACGGTCGTAGAGCGAATAATGAAATGGCGGCTGGCTGCCCATTCCGTCAAGTGGTTCCAGCTTCAGTGTAACCGCCTCCAACGCGGCACGAACTTCGTTGACGGTCGAAAACTGTCCGAGCGCCCAGGCGCCCAGATCGATCACATTGAGCCCCGATGCCTTGGAAAGACGCTCCGGTTGCGGCCCGCCTGCATCGGGATACGCGAGGACATTGAATACAAGTCCGGCAGAATTCATCCCATCCACAATGGTATGGTTCTGGAAGTTCCGTGGCGCTGGCCGCACATCTGGCGGAGCGTAAAAAACCCCGATAATTCCGTAGTTTGTGACGAACCGCAGAGGCATGTCACTACCTGCTGTTTCAGATGTCCAGGCCTGGCCCTGTGGAACAAAGGCAACCTCATAGGCCAGTTGCGCACCGAGTTCCATCGTGCGCCCGCAATAAACGCGCTCCTTGGCGTCCCTGTAACTCAGTGACGTGCACACAGGCAATCCTCCACCACATGTTCAAAGAACAGAAACAGCCCCGGCCTGAAGCGGATGTACGACCGGAAAAGTCCACCTTTAATGCTCAGTCGTCCAACTTCCCTGCCCGCCCTCGCATTTTCTTTATCTGGCCGCGCTGCTTCTTCGCATCCAAACGTCGTTTTTTTGAGCCGAGCGTCGGCTTCGTTGCCTTGCGTGGTTTCGGTTTTTCAGTTGCCTTGCGCAGCAGTTCAAGCAGCCGTTCAAGCGCATCTTCACGATTGCGCTCGCGGGTCCGAAACCGGTCCGCCTGAAGGATGATTTCGCCATGCAGTGTCAGCCGGCTGCCGGCCAGCCTCGCTGCCCGTGACTTGACATCTTGCGGCAGGGTTTCGTTCCCGGCCAGATTGAACCGCAACTGAACCGCCGTTGAAACCTTGTTGACGTTTTGACCGCCCGGTCCGGAGGCGCGAACGAAATCTTCGGTGAGATCATCCTTCAGAATATGAAGACTGCCGGTAACCGGAATACGTTTGGAGGCAAAAGGGTCGGAGGGTTCATCGCTCATGTTCAGTCGTCGTTACCTGGCGCTGTCAGGCCGACCCCGTTCAAGATCAGTGTTGTGATAGAATTTTCCGTCTCTTCGAAAAACACAGGATCGCTCAGGTCCTTGCCTGTCAAGGCCTTGATCTGGATCGAAAAATCGGCGTAGTGTTGTGTGGTCGCCCAGATCATGAAAATCAATTGTACAGGGTCGACCTGACGCATTTTCCCGGCGTCGATCCAGTCCTGGATGACCCTGGATTTTTCCGAGACCAGGCGTCTGAGATCTCCTTCCAGTATCGGAAGGATCTGAGGCGCACCTTGCATGACCTCGTTTGCAAACAGTCTGGAGGCTTCGGGAAATGTCGCCGACATTTCTATCTTTTGGCGAATATACGCTGCAAGCTCCCGCGCCGGCTCACCTCCGGGATCCAGAGTTTTCAGCGGAGCGAGCCAGACCTCGAGGATATGCGCAAGTGTTGCCTTGTAGATCGCTTCCTTGGACGAAAAATAGTAAAGCAGGTTCGACTTCGACATGCCCGCTTCTGCCGCGATCCGCTCCACTGTTGCCCCGGAAAAGCCCTTTCTGGAAAACTCACTCAACGCGGCATCTAGAATAAGAGAACGGTTCCTTTCCTGGATCCGGCTCAAGCCTCCGTTCTTTGGTGTATCAGACGCCTGCCCGCCAAGACTCATCATGAAAAATTCCGATCACAGCCGAAATGGCTGCCCTTCCGATTGCCATTTTTGCGGGCGAATCCCCCTACCGAATTCGCTCCACACCGGATCGTACCAGACGCTCCCGACAGCGTTAGACCAGAAATTGGTCACATAGATCGGAATTGCATCTTGACCATTTGGTCAAATTACACCTAGGGTAAATTGACCAAGTGGTCAGAAGGCTAATCGATCATTAGACGACCCGCAACGGGAGAAGTCTTGAAGGTTCGGTTGGATCTGACCATCATAAACAAAACCGGCAAAAGCCGGACAAGGCCAAAGGCCGGACAGAGGATAACAGGCGCTTCGCTCGGGTTGGATTACCTCGCGAGGCGCTTTGAACAGCGTGGGGAGAGGACCAGTGCTGCCGGATCTGCCGACGTTGCAGGACGGCGAACCGTGACTTTCTCTCCTTCACATGACGATCAACAGACGATCTGCTCAGGCAGACGCAAGGAGGATGCATGTCAGCTCCAAACCATGCTGCAACCAATAACCTCGAAGCCTTCTGGATGCCCTATACGGCCAATAGGCAATTCAAACAGGCGCCGCGCATGTTCGTATCCGCAAAGGACATGCACTATACCACCGCCGATGGACGTCAGGTTCTTGATGGTACGGCGGGTCTTTGGTGCTGCAATGCCGGACACTCACGACCAAGGGTCGTCGAGGCTGTTCAAAGCCAGATAGCAGAACTCGACTATGCGCCGGCGTTCCAGATGGGACATCCGAAGGCATTCGAGCTTGCCGCCCGACTTGCGGCCATGATGCCCTCTCCGCTCGATCACGTCTTTTTCACCAATTCCGGATCTGAAAGCGTCGACACGGCCCTGAAGATCGCCCTGGCCTATCAACGCGCCATCGGTCAGGGGACCCGGACACGGCTGATCGGCCGGGAACGGGGCTATCACGGCACCGGCTTCGGTGGCATTTCTGTCGGTGGTATCGTCGCCAACCGCAGAACGTTCGGTACGATGCTGACCGGTGTCGACCATATGCGCCACACGCACGATCCCGAGCGCAATGCGTTCTCGCGCGCCATGCCGGAAAATGGTGCTGAATACGCGGAAGATCTGATCCGCATCATTCAGCTACACGACCCATCGACCATTGCAGCGGTGATCGTCGAACCCGTCGCCGGATCAACGGGCGTGCTCATACCGCCCAAGCACTACCTGGAACGGCTGCGGGAGATTTGCACGCAGAACGGAATTTTGCTGATCTTCGACGAGGTCATCACCGGATTCGGACGCCTCGGGTCGCCTTTCGCGACCGATTTCTTCGGTGTGACGCCAGATCTGGTAACGACAGCGAAGGGCTTGACCTCGGGCGTCATCCCGATGGGGGCCGTCTTCTGTTCCTCCGACATCTACCAGGCCTTCATGACCGGCCCTGACCACATGATCGAGTTGTTCCATGGCTACACCTATTCCGGTCATCCGGTAGCCTGTGCGGCCGCACTTGCAACACTCGACACCTATGACGAGGAAGGCCTGCTTACCCGTGCAGCCGACCTTGCACGACACTGGGAAGACGGCCTGCATGCATTGAAGGACTGTCCGAATGTAATCGACGTTCGAAACCTCGGCCTGATTGGTGCTGTCGAACTGGAACCCATTGCGGGAGAGCCGACCAAACGCGCCTTTTCGGCCTTCCTCAAGGCCTACGATGATGGCATCCTGATCCGCACGACGGGCGATATCATCGCCCTCTCCCCACCCTTGATCATTTCCAGGGATCAGATCGACGAGCTGTTCGATAAACTCCGGACAGTTCTCAACACCATCGATTGAGCCAGGAAGACGAAAGCTGAACGTGATGCAAAGACCACCGGCAACCGCCACGCAATTGATCGACGACGACAGGGTCCGAGTGACCCGCTTCGACTTTGAACCGGGTGCGGAAACCGGCTGGCATCGGCATGGTATGGACTATGTCATCACGACATTGACGGACTGCCGGATGCTGCTTGAGGAACCGGGTGGTGAAAGCCGAGAAGTTCTCATTCCGTCCGGCACCGTCTATCGCCGCGATGAAGGCGTGGAACACAACGTAATCAATGGCGGGGACGCACCCATGTCCTTTGTTGAAACCGAATTGAAATAGGAGATTTCCAATGGCAGCTCCGGGCGAAAACCTGAGGATCAACGCAGACCGTCTGTGGGACAGTCTGATGGAAATGGCCAAGATCGGTCCGGGTGTCGCAGGTGGCAACAATCGTCAGACGCTGACAGACGAAGACGCCCAGGGGCGCAGGCTCTTCCAGAAATGGTGCGAGGAAGCCGGCATGACGATGGCCGTCGACACCATGGGCAATATGTTCATGACCCGCCCGGGCACAGATCCCGATGCCCTGCCGGTCTATGTCGGCTCCCACCTCGACACGCAGCCGACCGGCGGCAAATACGATGGTGTACTTGGCGTGCTCGGTGGACTGGAACTGGTGCGGACGATGAATGATCTTGGCCTCAAGACCAGGCATCCGATCGTTGTTACCAACTGGACTAACGAAGAAGGAACGCGCTACGCACCCGCGATGCTCGCATCGGGGGTCTTCGCCGGTGTTCATACCCAGGATTGGGCCTATGACCGTGAAGATGCGGAAGGCAAGAAATTCGGCGATGAACTGAAGCGCATCGATTGGGTAGGTGACGAGGAAGTCGGTGCCCGAAAGGACAAGATGCACGCCATGTTCGAGCTTCACATCGAACAGGGTCCGATCCTGGAATCCGAAGGCAAGGATATCGGCGTCGTTACTCACGGCCAGGGCCTCTCCTGGACCCAGGTCACTGTCACCGGCAAGGACAGTCACACCGGTTCCACACCCATGCCGATGCGCAAGAATGCCGGCCTTGCCATGGCGAAAATCCTGGAACTGGTTGACGAAATCGCCTGGTCCCATGCTCCGCACGCCGTCGGCGCCGCCGGACATATCGATGTTTATCCCAACTCGCGCAATGTCATCCCGGGCAAGACTGTCTTCACCGTAGACTTCCGCTCACCGGATCTCGCCGTCATCAAGGACATGGAAGACAGACTGAAGTCCGGCGGCAAGAAGATCTGCGACGACATGGGGCTCGAAGTCGAATTCGAGAAAGTCGGCGGGTTCGATCCGGTCGAATTCGATCACGGCTGCGTCGATGCTGTCCGCAGCGCCGCCGAACGCCTCGGCTACAGCCACCGCAACATCATTTCCGGCGCCGGACATGATGCCTGCTGGGTCAACAAGGTCGCCCCGACAGCCATGATCATGTGTCCCTGCGTCGACGGCCTGTCACACAACGAGGCGGAAGAGATCTCACGCGAATGGGCCAAGGCCGGCGCGGACGTCCTGTTCCATGCCGTGGTCGAGACTGCGGAGATCGTGGAATAGTACCGTTGGAGTTGGCCCAGGATCAGGTCCGGGCAGCCCAGACGAAACCATCGCCGTCTCGGCGCGGAGCCAAGACCCGGTTTTGAACTTTTGCACCGGATCAGAAGCGAATATCAGTAAGGAACCATGGCCTATTTCGTCTACATTCTCGCAGACAAGCCAAACGGAAACGTGCATGTCGGATCGGCGAGCGATTTGCGCGAAGGGATCGCACGGGACAGTGCCGCGGCTATGTCCAACGGCAGTGCCGATGGGACACGCTTTGAAACACTTGTCTATTTTGAGGTCCTCTCGGACGAAAAAGAAGCCATTCAACAGGAACAACAGCTCAAGAGCGCGCCAAAACAAACGATCAATGACATGATCGCCAGGTTCAATCCGCAATGGAAAGATCTCAGCGGTCAGATTCCTTTTTGATCGGTGCGCTCCAAAATCTCTTCGCCGTCCCGGCCCTGCGCCGGGACCTGAACGCGCAGGAGTTAGACATTCGCCAGATAGAGGCAACACAAAAAGGGGAACGCCAATGGCAAGCAAAGTGATCAAACGTCGCGAAAACAAACCATTTGGCGTTGCCGCAACGCATTGGGTTATGTGATTCAATGAACAGGTGGTTCCGATCAGTAACAATGGCTGTCGCCAGCGTTCTTTGTAGCGTCGGGAGTGGAACCGCGTTTGAACTCGATTCTGAACTGGATTTTGCATTGAACGGCGCTGGCGCGTTCGTCACCAGTGTTCCGAGGCTGACGACAAATGAAGACAAGGTCACATTGAGCTATATTGGCGATTTGAACTGCAACACGCGCAACAACCTGCAGAATTGTCAAAGCTACAATCTCGTTTGCAATTTTGATGTTCCGGACACAATCCAACTCGACTTTACCGGTCTCGGGATCAGCTACGTCCCGTTCACCAAGATGATCAAGAACAGCAACAGGTATCCCTATTTCATTTACACCGACCGCATTGTCAGACGGTACAATCGCGAAAACAAAAAGGATCTGGATTACGACAGGACACGGGCCGTCGCCAACGCCGGGTTCCAATTTACCCGAGCTGCGCGCCTTGGTGAATTCGATGCGGGAAGCTATTCAATTCACTGGGAAACGGTATCAGCCAAGACCGCGGCACAACTCCTTGAAATGCTCGCGTCTGGTAAGCTCCTCTTGCTCGCAATCCCGGAATCCAATTTTTCGCAAACCTTTTACCACAGGCTTCCGCCCTCACCCGAAGGAACCGAAGACGACCTGGCCAACCGGTTCGCAGCGTTGTGCAAGTTGAAATGGGAGGAAGCGGGTTGAGTCTCCTAGTTTTCTTCGTTCGAACACTCGGGCTTTGCGCCTTTGGTCTGATCACATTCATCGGGCTAGCATCGGGTACGAGCCGGGCACTTGATTTTGACTTGATCGATACAGAAAACGACCATGTAGCAGTGTTCTTGAGCGCCTATCCCATTCTTGAGGTGACAGGAGACAAAGCCAATTTGAACTACTTTCCTGACGAGACATGCGGTGCCGGCGCTAAGAAATCCGGCAACTGTGAGATGTTTGAATTTTCGTGCCGAGCTGATAATCCCAGCAGGTATGACCTGCTTTTCTGGGGCCTTAACATTGGACATGCTAACTTCTCCGGAAGCATATTGTCCGGCTATGAACTCCCGCATGTCATCTACTTCGATCGTCTCGTCGAAAGACATCGCAACAACCTGTTGAATGCACCAGCCACTGACCCCGGGAAGTCTAAGGCCATCGTCAACTTCTACTTTAAGAGCGCCGAAAGGCTTCCGGAAAAAGGCGATACCGCATACCTGCTGCAGTGGGACACGCAGTCGGAAAGGGATGCCGACGAACTGAGCGAAATGCTCAGCTCCGGTGAAACGCTTCTCGCGCCCTATCCTGTCAGATTGCGAAGGCTTGTCTACAACAAGCTTCATCCACGCGCAAAGATAGGTGAAAGCGATCTGGCGAGCGGATTTGTGAATGCGTGTCAAGAAATCTGGGTGCGGTGATAGTGAAACATCAGACGACCATTGCAGCCGCAATAACGCTAATCGCTTTCGGCGCCGTAGTATTCGGCTACGATTGGCCCTTCACTTTAGCAGTTTTGCTGCAGTTCCCGCCGGTGTTCCTTTTCACGGTCATAGCTTGCATTGGAACGTGGCGATTTGGGTTTTTGCCTTCAAGTCTTGTTTGCGGTTTGTGTTCCGCGACAGTTCTCTGGCTATTCGGGGCAACTGAAGGTGCCGCGTTACTTCTGACCTTCACGTCTCTTCTGGTGCCACTTGCCTTTTTGCAGTTGCTGTTAAGCTCGGCAAGAAGCGCACCAATTCTGTATAAACAATTGAAAGGCGAATAAAGGGGAACGATGATGGCAAGCAAAGTGATCAAGGGCGGCACGGTTGTCACCGCTGACCTGTCCTATGAAGCCGATGTGAAGATCGAGGGTGGCAAGATCGTCGAGATTGGTCCGAACCTTTCGGGCGATGAAACGCTGGATGCAACGGGCTGTTACGTCATGCCCGGCGGCATCGACCCGCATACCCATCTGGAAATGCCCTTCATGGGAACGTTCTCCTCCGACAATTTCGACAGTGGCACCCGCGCCGCTCTCGCCGGCGGGACCACCATGGTTGTCGACTTTGCCCTGCCCTCGCCTGGCCAGTCTCTGCTCGAAGCGCTGCAGATGTGGGACAACAAATCGACAATGGCCCATTGCGACTATTCCTTCCACATGGCGATCACTTGGTGGGGTGAACAGGTCTTCAACGACATGCAGGAAGTCGTTCAGAAGAAGGGCATCAACACCTTCAAGCACTTCATGGCCTACAAGGGCGCCCTGATGGTGAACGACGACGAGATGTTCGCCTCCTTCCAGCGCTGCGCCGAACTCGGTGCCCTGCCCCTCGTCCATGCTGAAAACGGTGATGTCGTTGCAACCCTGCAGCAGAAACTGCTCGCGGAAGGTCACAACGGTCCGGAAGGTCACGCTCATTCCCGCCCGCCTGAAGTCGAGGGTGAAGCCACCAACCGCGCCATCATGATTGCCGACATGGCAGGCGTGCCGGTCTATATCGTGCACACGTCGTCCGAACAGGCGCACGAGGCGATCCGCAGGGCGCGTCAGAACGGTATCCGCGCCTACGGCGAACCGCTGATCCAGCACCTCACCCTGGACGACAGCGAGTATTATCATCACGACTGGGACCACTCCGCGCGCCGTGTGATGTCACCTCCCTTCCGGGACAAGAAACATCAGGATTCGCTCTGGGCTGGTCTTGCCGCAGGATCACTTCAGGTGGTTGCCACAGACCACTGCGCGTTTACAACAGACCAGAAGCGCACAGGCGTCGGCGATTTCACCAAGATCCCCAACGGCACCGGTGGCCTTGAGGACCGCATGCCGATGCTGTGGACCTACGGCGTCAACACAGGCCGCCTGACACCGAATGAATTTGTCGCTGTGACTTCAACCAACATTGCAAAAATCCTCAATATCTATCCGAAAAAAGGTGCAATTTTGGTCGGCGCGGACGCGGACCTTGTGGTCTGGGATCCGGCAAAGGAGAAGACGATCTCCGCAAACAGCCAGCAGTCGGCGATCGACTACAACGTCTTCGAGGGCAAGCATGTCAAGGGACTGCCGCGCTACACCCTCACGCGCGGTCGTGTCGCCGTGGAAGACGGCACGGTCAACCACCAGCAGGGCCATGGCGAATTCGTGGCACGAGAACCGTTCCAGGCCGTCAACACGGCCCTCAGCACCTGGAAGGAGGTCACCGCGCCACGGAAGGTGGAACGCACCGGCATTCCGGCAAGCGGTGTCTGACATGGATCGCGTCTTCTCATTGAGGGAAGACGCGATCCTTTCCCGTGGAACGGCCCCGACTCGTGTAGCGAGGTAACAAATGACTGCTCTTGCCAGCGCAAAGGACACCGGAATGGTGGAAACAACAATAAGCGCAAGCCCGAACAGGGTGATCGACATAGACAACCTGTCGCTAACCTTCCAGACCAATGACGGTCCGGTTCACGCGCTGTCCGACATCGATCTAAAGATCGATGAAGGCGATTTCGTTTCCTTCATCGGCCCGTCAGGCTGCGGAAAAACAACGCTGCTGCGCGTTATTGCCGACCTTGAACAGCCGACCGCCGGTTCGATCACCGTCAACGGGGTATCTCCGCAAGAAGCTCGGCTCAATCGGGCTTATGGATACGTCTTTCAGGCAGCGGCACTGTATCCCTGGCGGACCATTGCCAAGAATGTTGCCTTGCCTCTGGAGATCATGGGGCTTTCCAGGGCGGAGCAAAAAGAGCGCATAGCAAGGAACATGGAACTCGTGAACCTTGCCGGGTTTGAGAAAAAGTACCCCTGGCAACTGTCCGGTGGCATGCAGCAACGTGCCTCGATCGCCCGCGCTCTTGCCGTCGAACCGGATCTCCTGCTCATGGACGAGCCTTTCGGAGCGCTTGACGAGATTGTACGCGATCACCTGAACGAACAGCTTCTTCAACTCTGGGCCAAGACCAACAAGACTGTGGTCTTCGTGACGCACTCCATTCCGGAGGCCGTGTTCCTGTCCTCAAAGATCGTCGTCCTCTGCCCCCGTCCCGGGCGCATTTACGATGTCATCGAAAGCAACCTGCCGCGCGAGCGAAATCTGGATATTCGCGAGTCCCCGGAATTCCTGAAGATCGCGCACCGGGTAAGGGATGGTCTCAGGGCAGGACATTCCTATGAGGATTGATTTCTGGTCGACAGACAACAAACCAGGAACCGTGAAACCCTACATGCGGTTCGAGCGGTCATTTGCAGGTCGTATGTGTCTAAATCAAACGGATGACACTACGGAGATCAACGTAAGTGCGAAATTCAACGCTATCGGTTTCTCTTTTTTGTCGTTTATGATTTTGGTTTGGAGCGCCATTGGCGTTTTGTTGGTGCAGTCCATCTGGGCAAATACAGGCGAACGAAATGTTGTCGCGCCTTTGCTCGGTTTATCGGCGTTTTGGATGCTCTTGTTTCTGTTTTTCGCAATACCGCTGATGTGGACGCTCACAGGCAATGAGCGACTCACTGTTTCAAGAAACAACGTCGCAATTCGTTATTCGATCAAGGTCTTCGGGTTGACGTGGCGTTACGCCCCTTCCAGAATTACCAATATTCGCAGAAATGCAGAAGAACCCACATTCTCTGATCTGAACCATTTGGCAGAACCCTTTGATGGAAGGGGGCGTGTCGCCTTCAAATACGGAAGAAAGACGGTCAACTTCGGCAAGCGACTCGCCAATGAGGAAGCGGACCAAGTTGTCGCTGCAATCAAACGTGTTTTGCGTGTCGAAAGCGAAGAATCATGACCGACACAATCCTTTCTCCGGCCCGCTGTCGTGTGAGGCATGCCCATGAGGATTAAGGATGCCGATTTTGAGAACATTTCGCCTTGGATGCGGAAATACGTGCGGGAAGGAGCAGAACTCTTCGTCAAGTTTCCAAAAAATCATAGCCGCTACTACGGCGTTTTGTTCATTTCAGCACTGGTCGCGACGTTTGTGCTGTCTTGGGAGGTATTTGACTTATCCCAGAGCGGTGGAGACGGTGGCATTATTCTGCTTTTTTCACCGTTTGTCGCCTTCTATGCGCTCGTTTTGTTTCTTTGGTGTCGATACGGGAAAACAGAAATAGCGCTGAGTGACACAATTGCAAAAACAATGAAATTTGCAAACATCGGCATTGGTTGGAACCATTGGCAATGGTCCGAGATACATGGGATCTGGGTGCAAGACGAGAATGCTGGAGTGCCAAAAGAAAACGACGAATATCAGGGTACGATCTACCTCAGGTACAACAACGGTCGTCAGGCCATATTGAGCAATCTGACCCTCTCAGAAACGGAAAATTTGAAACATGCGATAGCGCACCGATTGGCGTTGAGGAGGTGTGCATGACGTCGAAGCACCACGCTACTCATCGTATCCGCAACGCAAACCGCGTTGACATGGCTCGGTGCGGAGAGATCCTGAACGACTGGATCGATGAAACCCCGTGGATGCCGCGCGTCCATTCGCATGAAGACGTTGTCCGATACCACCGCGAGTTCGTTTTTGAAAACCGCGACGTTCTGGTAGCGGAAACGAATGACAACGAGATCCACGGCTTCGCCGCAACAAGCACCGATGCCTTTGTGACCGGGTTTTATCTGGCCACAAAGGCGCGTAACAAGGGCTTGGGTCAATTGATGCTCGAACGCATCAAGGAAGAAAATCCCGCGGGATTGAGCCTCTGGACCTTCGTCGCCAACTCCGGCGCGCAAAATTTCTACAAGCGGGATGGTTTCAAAGAGGTCCGGCGCACTGACGGTGACAACGAAGAAAACCTGCCTGACATCCTCTTTGCCTGGAAGCCGGACGGAGCAACCGCATGACCGACACCACCCTCCCGTCGCCTCGCAACAACCTCAACCCGTTCGCCGGGCTCATGTCCGGGACCGTCGGGCCTGTAAAGGTTGTCGCACGTTGCTCAGGTTCTAACTGGCCAGTCGACACGTTCCATCTTGACCGACCATGCATAGGGGCCAGGATTTCCGATACTTGGGTGCTGATTGGAAAGGGCTAGCAGACCGACATGCATGCTGAGACGCACATATGCAACCGCGTTCGGATTGATCATCCCAAAGACGCTATGACAATCACTGTGCGGTCAATTCTGCGATTGGGCAAACTCGCCTTCATTTCCGTTTGGCTATCCGGCTGGTCTTACGGAGGCATTCTGGCATTGGGGGTTTTGCTTTTCGGCAACAGTGCTTCCGGAAGGAATTTCTTCATAGCTTTCTGGCTCATTCCGTGGGCGGCGGGCTTTGCTTTCGGCGCATTCATGTTTCTCTGGATATTATGGGGCCGGGAACAGCTGACTATTGACAACTCCAGCATCACCAAACGCATCTCGGCCAGATTGTTCACCAGAACATGGAACTACGACCTGGCTAACGTTTCCAATATTAGAAAAACTCCGGATCTCTCGGAATTTCTCAGTCAAAGCAACCTGGAATACCCATTTGGCAAGACAGGACGAATTGCGTTTGACTACAACGACGAAACCGTCACTTTTGGTGCAGGTCTCGACGAGGCAGAAGCAGACTTCCTGCTAAATACTGTTTTGAACAAGCTGAATTTGACAAGCGAGGCGGCATGAACACTTTTGAAGCCCTGGCGTCCGAACGCCTTGTCTTGCGGCACGAATCCAACTTTGCCTCGGTCGCCATCCGAAACAACAAACGGCGGCTTTGGCTGGTGTTTTTCGTCGCCTCTGCGATTGCACTGGTTGGATTCGCCTGGGGGCAGTGGCAAAATTCAAATCCTATCGGATCTTCCGTAATTTTCCTTTTTTCCGTCGGGCTGGGATTTTCCCTGTTTGGCGCCATATTTTTTTGGCAAAAATTCCAGACAGACATGAAGAACGCGAAGAAAATCGTGGTCACGAACGACTTGATCACGATTGAAGCCCTCGGAATTTTCCGAAGCAGGCATCAAACTCTCGCGTCCGCGGCGATTGAGTCAGTGAAAGTCGTGCCGGACGCGTTTTCAAGGCCATTTCGAAAATATCCCTACAGGCGAAGAAACCACCACCTGTGCCTTCAGCATGCGGGCGAGGACATACACATTTTCTCAGGTCTGTCGCACATGGAGGCCAAGGCAATCGCGGCCACGATTTTGCCTGGCACAAATTGCCTTCAACTGGATGTATATGCAACGACCCCAGGCGTGCCGCGTCATCCAAATGTAGTGCAGCTGCATGAGCAAGACGCGCCACCTGCAACTCCCGCAAACAACGCTCATGTCAGCGTTTCCAGGAACGACGAGATGACGAACATCAAGCTGCGGCCGCATTTGGTCTGGTCGCATGTCATGAGCCTTCTTCTTGTTGCGTTCTGGGGCATTGCCTTTTTTGATCGCTTTGCCAAAGCGGCACCGGATGCGGAACAGATGCTCCTAAATGCCATTATGTTGGGAATATCCGTACTATTGTTGGGTCGCATTTTTTTCGACATGTCTCGGAAAGAAACTGTGTCGATATCGGCCGAATTTGTCGATCACCGGATTTCCTCGCCATTTCGGGAGCAATGCTTCCGTTACCGGACTGCAGACATCGGCAGATTTGAAATTACAGACACTTACGACAAGGTTTTCGTCGATAGTGATTTCGAACGAAAAACCATATTCAAAGTCTGTTTCGACTACGGTCAAACCGCCCGCACGATCGGCTTCGGGATGCCTTACTCGGAAGCAAATTACATCTGCGATATCATGTCCAACGACCTCAAAGAACGGAGACGTGCCGCATGACCGACACCACCCTCCCGTCGCCTGGCAACAACCTCAACCCGTTCGCCGGGCTCATGTCCGGGACCGTCGGGCCTGTAACGGTTGTCGTTCTGTCGATCCTGGCAATCTGGTATATCTCCGCAGCGGTCCTCAACACGCCGTTCCAGCAGGAGATGTACGAGCGCGCGGGACAGGAGCATGTCCAGTTCACCCAGCTTATCGCCGATACCTGGGCCCAGGACAGGCCTGTTCTGCCCGCCCCGCACCAGGTCATCATAGAAATCTGGAACACGACGGTCGAAAAGAAGATCACGTCGAAACGGTCGCTGATCTATCACAGCAGCATCACGCTTTCTTCCACGCTGCTCGGTTTTCTGATCGGCACTTCGCSTGGGGATGCGTGCTCGCAGTCGGCATCGTGCATTCCAGAGTACTCGACAAATCCCTGATGCCGTGGATCATCTCTTCTCAGACGATCCCTATCCTCGCAATCGCACCCATGATCATTGTGGTGCTGAACGCCGTTGGCATTTCCGGGCTGCTGCCCAAGGCAATGATCTCCACTTATCTCTCTTTCTTTCCGGTCGCTGTTGGCATGGTGAAGGGCCTTAGATCGCCGGAAATCATCCACATGGATCTGATGCACACTTATTCCGCAAGCCGGTTCCAGGCCTTCTGGAAGCTGCGCCTGCCCTATGCCGTGCCGTTTCTCTTTACCTCCATGAAGATCGGCATGGCGGCATCGCTTGTCGGTGCCATTGTCGGTGAACTGCCAACCGGCGCCGTGGCGGGTCTGGGTGCCCGTTTGCTCGCAGGTTCCTACTACGGTCAAACGATCCAGATATGGTCAGCGCTGATCGTTGCGGCCTTCCTGGCGGGTTCACTCGTCGCACTGATCGGAATACTTGAAAAGATCGCACTGAAGCGCATGGGGATGGCACGATGACAACGACCGCAGTTTCCAAACGGCGCATTGATATGCCGGCCGTGCTCGCCTGGTTCGTCGTCGCCATGGTGGTCGTTGGCCTTTTCAGCCGGATTTTTCAACCTGACCTCGGCGTCATGGATATACCTCGTCTGGCCATTTGTCTGGCGATCCTGGCAATTGCCGGCGTCCGCTACGAGCTTGGGTTCATGCGCAACTGGGTCGGTGATCTGATACTCGGATTGGTGACGGCAATCGCCGCCTGGCTCCTGGTGACAACCGTCTCAAACCATGAAGGCGATGCCGCACTTGGCTTCTGGGCGCTGACCGCCGCGACCTGGGCAGCCTCCTGGCTGTTCGTCGAACGCCTTGCAACCTGGAAAACCACGTCGCCCTTTGCCACCCGGATCGTCAATCTTGCTATACCGGCGTTGTTCGGCGTTTCCATTCTCGTGCTTTGGGAAATCATTGTCACCGGTGCGGGAGTCCCGAAAGTGTTGCTCCCTGCCCCGTCTGAAATCGGTGTCCGCCTCGCGACATCGGTTCCGATTCTTTGGGCGGATTTTCAACAGACATTCATGAAGGCCGTTCTGGCAGGCTATGCCATCGGCTGCGGATCGGCATTCGTGGCAGCCATTCTCGTGGATCGAATCCCGTTCCTTCGGCGCGGACTGTTGCCGGTCGGCAACCTTGTCTCGGCTCTGCCGATCATTGGCGTTGCACCCATCATGGTGATGTGGTTTGGCTTCGACTGGCCGTCCAAGGCAGCCGTCGTCGTCATCATGACATTCTTCCCGATGCTGGTGAACACGGTCGCCGGACTTGCGGCATCTGATGCTATGCAACGCGATCTGATGCGGACCTATGCCTCGAATTATTGGCAGACACTGTTCAAACTGCGCCTGCCGATGGCAATGCCTTTCATCTTCAACGCCTTGAAGATCAATTCCACTCTCGCGTTGATCGGGGCCATCGTCGCCGAATTCTTCGGAACTCCGATCGTAGGTATGGGTTTTCGAATATCCACGGAAGTCGGCCGCATGAATGTGGACATGGTCTGGGCCGAGATCGCGATCGCCGCGCTGGCTGGCTCGCTTTTCTACGGCATAATCGCCCTCATTGAACGGGCGGTCACTTTCTGGCATCCGTCCGTCCGCGGATAAATTGCCGCTCCACTTGTCTTCCCGGATATGCCAAAAGGCATAATCCGGGATCCGGTGCTCGCCACATCAACGCAAGTCGACTAGCCGGCGCCACGGCTCAAGCGGTCCCGCCACCGCTGCAATGACAAGCAATCTGAAACAGGTTCTCTCATGACACCAAGCCGTGACATCGCCCGTCTTATCGAAATCATGGCCGCCTTGCGGACACCCGTTACCGGATGCCCCTGGGATCTGGAACAGTCTTTCGAAACGATCTCGCCCTACACCCTGGAAGAAGCCTACGAAGTTGCCGATGCGATCGCCAAGAACGACATGCCGGACCTTCGCGAGGAACTGGGAGACCTGCTCTTGCAAGTGGTTTACCACACCCGCATGGCAGAAGAAGACAGGCATTTCGACTTCGGTGACGTGGTTGAAGGCATAACCAAAAAGATGATCCGTCGTCATCCGCACGTCTTCGGTGATGAAAACGGTGACAAGCCCGAACTGGTCAAGGGGATCTGGGAACGGATCAAGACCGAGGAAAAGGCCGAAAAACGGGCAGAAAGACAGGCGCTGGGACTGGAAGACGCGGACAGGGGGTTCCTGGACGACGTCCCAACCGCATTCCCCGCGCTGCAGGAAGCCGACAAACTGCAACGTCGCGCCTCCAAGGTCGGCTTTGACTGGAATGACGCCCGGCTTGTGCTCGACAAGATCCGCGAAGAAACCCACGAACTTGACGAAGAACTTTCCAGAGGCGAGCCCGACAAGGATCGCATTACCGACGAACTCGGCGACACATTGTTTGCACTTGCCAATCTTGCCCGGCACCTCGACATCGACCCTGAAGAAGCCCTGAGGCGAACTAACCGAAAATTCCGGCACCGTTTCTCAGCGATCGAGACCCACGCCCGAAAGGCTGA
>NZ_KI928940.1:145775-188621 GCF_000521215.1 Labrenzia sp. DG1229
ATGGCTGCCGAGGTGAAGATTGGCGTTCACCTGTTCGTTGGATACGCCCATATCCTGGTCCAGGTGATAGTCATGGGCCTTGCCCAAGTGCTCGTTCCCGGTCTCAAGCATTCCGGAATGAAGATAGTCATCAGAACTCACGATGGAGCCGGTTCCGCCGTTTTCCTCATCTGGCTGCTTGTTGTTTTTGGGGTCCCGGGTTTCGGAGTCGTTTGCCATTCGGTCGCCTGTCCGCACATTTTCCGATAATGACACTGAACGACGGCGTTCTTAACAAAGCGAAAAAGTTTGAGCAGAAACTTTCGAATTGTTGGAAATATATTTCTTAAAACACCCTATAAGGTAAACTGTTTTTAAACCGGAGCACCACACTTTGGGTAGGCGTGGACATCACTCTGGCTAACTTATGTTGAAATCAATCCTTTCGTCTTTCTTTCTGCCCCGCATGAGGGTGAAGCATTCGCCGAGCGACAAGTGGATTTCATCACCACGGTTGCCGCGCGACGTCATCGTCGGGTCGATATTTGCAAACGTTCTTGGTCTGGCGATGCCTCTCGCCATTTTGCAGGTCTATGATCGGGTGCTGCCGAACGCTGCTACCGACACACTTCTTGTCCTGATGCTTGGCGTGGTGTGCGTACTTGCAGCAGACGGTGTTATCAAGGTCGCGCGTGCTGCGGTCGTTGGCCGTCTTGGAGCCAGCTTCAACCACCAGGCACACAAAGAACTGTTCCGGCGTGTGCTGGACGCAAAACCCGAGCGATTTGCCAAAACCCCCGTGTCCGTTCAAGTGCATCAGCTCAGGTCGCTTCAATCGATCGCTGACCATTACGGAGATCAGGGAAGGCTTCTTGCGATCGATCTTCCCGCAGGCAGTATCTATCTCGCGGTGCTCATCTTCATCGCAGGGCCGCTTGCCATCGTTCCTGTAGCGCTTCTCGGCATCTTCATTCTGTTTGCGGTCAACCGGAACAGAGTGTTGCAGAAGCTGGTTGCAGACCGTGCCACGCAGGACGATCGGAAATCTGATTTTATCCTCGAAGTGTTGTCTGGTGCGAAAACCGTGAAATCGCAGGCGATGGAATCGCTGATAATGCGGCGTTTCGAACGTTTGCAGAAAGAAACCGCCAATCTGAGCGCGAGATACATGCGGTTGGCGGGCCAGGCGAGAGACGCGTCAACACTTTTTGCGACCATGACAACGGTCTTTGTCGTCCTTTTCGGCGCTGCCATGGTCATCAATAACGAATTCAGCATAGGTGGCGTGGCAGCAAGTACGCTGCTTTCCGGCCAGTTTGTTCAACCGTTTTTGCGTGCGATCAATCAGCTCACCGACATGCAGCGCTTGAGACACGATTACAATCACGTAGAAAACTTGTTTGAACTGCCCGAGGTGGAGCAAAACCAGAAAGGAAGCATCGACCCGGACGGATCGGTGGAACTGGTCGACGCCTCATTGGAAAATCAGGCCGGACGCCGACCTTTGCTCTCGGGTCTGGATCTGAAAATCAATCCGGGTGAGTTCATCGGGTTCAGGGACACAGACGGAAACGGCAAATCGAGCCTGATGAAACTCTTTTCCGGCGAACAATCGCCGACGAGTGGCAAAGTGCTCGTCGGAGGGTATGAATTTTCCGGCCCATACAAACAGACGCTTCGCAAATCGGTCGCCTATGTCGACAGTAAATCGGCGGTCTTCAACGGTACAATTCTCGAGAACATAACGATGTTCGGGGCTGTTTCGGACATTGTGCACGCACGGATGGCAGCAAAGCTTATCGGCCTTGAGAAGGAAATTCATCTGCTGCCAAAGGGATATGACACGCAGATAGGTGCCGATCTGGGAGGCAAGGTTCCCGCATCCACCGTGCAGAGGATCTGCATTGCCCGGGCGCTGGCTGGCGAGCCGAAAATACTCATTCTCGACGAAGCCAATGCACTTTTGGACCAACGCGCCGAAAAGGCACTTGTGGAGGCTCTGAAACGCCTGAAGGGCTCCCTGACTGTTGTCATCGTGAGTCACCGGCCGTCGATGCTTGCGATCGCGGACCGCCAGTTTGAACTCAAAAATGGCCATTTACACGAACTTGCCGACGATAACGGTACCTCTCAATCGAGAAATGTGGGAATTTCAGCGTGACCCGTGCGCTTTTCGATCTGGATGATTTAAATCCGCAGACAAACCCTGTTCACCGGCAATGGAATGAGTTGTCAGATGAGCTGAATCCCTCTTTGGCGAACGACACAGCATTCAGCAGGTTGAGTGAGGGTACGACACCGGCCGAAAGGTGCCTGGTGCCGCTTTTGCGCGAGATGAACTGGCAGGGGAACGATCGTCTGCTGTTTGAAGCGCTTCCCCACTTCGACCGGATCGAAACTATTGAGGACTTTCGGATCGTTCTGAACCGGATCAATGTTTCTTCGAAGTTATATCGCGGCAAAGCCACGGAACTCACGGAAGCCCAGCTTCCCTGTTTGCGGGTGACACACAACGACATTCAGGTTCTGGCCAGCAAGACCGAAAGTGGAGAGTTCAGGGCCTATTCCGGTGAGACGGGTCAAGCGGTTGTCTTGACGGCAAGGGAGGTTGCCCGGCAGGACGTGTACGTCGTTTCCGAAGAACGGGAAGAAAACAGCCAGTTCAAAGGCAATCGCAGCTGGTCATCGAGTGCATCGAAGCAATTCAGGGCCAGCATTGTCTCCATTCTCGCAATCGGATTTGTACTTAACATCGTCGCACTTGGGCCTCCCTTGTTCATAATGGCTATCTACGACAAGGCCATGGGGGCCAAATCCATAGACGTTCTGATCACGATGGCCGTCGGGATCAGCATTGTCCTGCTTAGCGAAATAGCGCTTCGACGAACAAAAAACGTTCTGCAGTCCTATCTGGGTGGACGAATCGACGCCATCGTCGGGAACATGACCTTCGAACGAATTCTGCATCTGCCCTATGCCATGCTGTCGGAAGCACCTATCGGAACGCAGGTCATGCGTTTGCGCTATTTCGACAGTGTTCGCGATATGTTTCAGAGCTCGCTTTTCAACGCGGTCATCGATCTTCCGTTTACACTGATCTTCATCGTTGCGATTTTCCTGATCGGAGGACCTGTGGCTCTGCCACCACTCGCCCTGCTCACGATCTATGCCCTGATTGCGGTCTATGTACTGCCAAAGGTTCAGCGCGAGGTCGCTGCCGTCGGGGAGCAGAAATCGAAACTGAACAGTTTCATGATCGAGACTTTCCGAAACCAGCGCGCGCTGCGGAACCTGTCGGTGGAAGACACCTGGCTGGACAGGTTTTCCAACCTATCGGCCAGTTTCAACAGGCTCAATATTCATGCCCGCAACCTGACGCATTTGCTGCAAACGATTTCCCAGACACTCATGACAGTCTGCGGCGTTCTTGTACTTGGAATAGGCGCAATGCAGGTCATGAACGACAACATGAGTCTGGGTGCCCTGATCGCAACGATGGCGTTGTCTTGGCGTGTTCTCAATCCGATGAACCAGGCCTTCCTGAGCATAACGCAGCTCGCCCAGAGCAGGACGGTTCTGGAGCAGATCGACAATCTGATGAAAGTGCCGCTCGAGCGTGAACCGGGGCACATGTCCAAAATCACCCGCGATGTTCAGGGTGACCTTAAAATTTCTTCTCTCGTTCTTAGATATCCAGGCGCAACGGAGGCATCTTTGAAAGGTGTCGATCTGACGGTGCAACAGGGGGAAATGATCGCCATTACCGGACCGAGCGGTTCCGGCAAGTCGACGCTTTTCCAGGCAATCACCGGTCTATTCCAGCCTCAGGTCGGCTCGATACTGTTTGACGGTCTCGATGTGCGCCAGCTGGATGCCGGTGAATGGCGCTCCAAAATCGGATATGCGACCGATGATTTTGATTTCTTTTATGGAACGGTCAAGCAGAACCTTCTGCTCTCGGAACCTGGAGCGAGCGACATCCGTTTGATGGAAATCGCAGAAAAGCTTGGATTGCTGCAGTATCTGAACGACAACTTCGAGGGTCTCGAAACACGCCTGAACGGGGAAATTCTCAAGCAGATCCCGGACAACATGAAGCAGCGGATTGTGCTGGCCCGAGCGCTTGTCAAGGACGTGCCGCTCTATTTGTTTGACAACCCGGGTACGCATCTGGATTTCGATGGCGATCGAAAATTCATGGATATGATGCAGGCGCTTCATGGCAAGGCGACCATCCTGATCAACACCCAGCGTCCAAGCCACATGAAAATGGCCGATCGTGTTGTGGTCTTCAATGCGGGCCAGATCGCAATGATGGGGCCACCGTCTCAGGTTGTACCTGTTCTGATGGGACAGACCGCCAAGGCCGGGTAACCGGCGCGCGCTCGGGTACACACGCCGGCAAGGTGTTCTCAGGATGAGCCGGCTGCACGGATTTGAGAAGCTGTTTGCTGAAACACCGGTCCGGCCACAATTGCATCCGCATAAGCGTGCCCGAGTTTCTGACCTTCAGACACGTCCATCGGGTAGTGCACGCCTGCAACGACACGCCCATGTCCGATGCGAGTCGCGAGATCCATAAGTTCATTGCTTTTTTCGGGAAAGATTTCTGCGAGCAGCCTCGCATAGACGACGGCTCGAATGGAATGTCCGCTCGGATAAGACGCAACAGGCCGCGCATCGCCAATGGGCTCGACAGCCGAGCTGATTTCAAACGGACGCGGATAGTCATAAATGCCTTTGACGGCGTCATAATCTGCCCGGACTTCGTCGATTGCGTTGTCGATCAATGCTTTCAGGGCAGGGCCGTCGATTTCAAAGATCGCATCGCCGACAACAGGTGCAAACCTTTCAAGATCGAGTGTTGTTTCCACGAACTCCGCTTGCTGCGGTGTGCGGGTTTCCTGCAGCCAAAGCACGGTAGACAATTCCTCGTGGAACTTCGGCGTTCCAAGCGCAGGAGGTTCCTTGATCATGCTCGTTGCATCCACACTTGCTGCGGGTAACAACGATTTCACAAGCTCAGAAGCCTGCACCTGCGCGGCTGACACGATGAATACGACCGCGAAAGCGGACAGGGTTCCAGTCATTCCTCTCATTTTGGTTCACTTTCTCTGTTTATGTCGGTTCAAATTGCCGATGAGTGTCATCTGCTACAGAGATGAGTGAGTTTTCAGGAAATACAAATTAAGAAATGGCAATCTAACGATTGATCGTTTCTCAAATCGATTGAAAACATAAAGTATTAATTAAATATTATATCACGCCTAAAGCAGAATTACTAAGCCCATCATCGTGGATTCAATTCGGGAAGAATTGTCATTTCAGTAATTTCACGGGAACTTCGTACATAATTGCGGGTCGATTGTGCAGTAGTGAGCAAATCATCCCAGGTTTTTCGGTTTCCGTCGGATGATTTCGGCACCTGTCTGGAGAACGAGAGCGCACAGCATTGATGGATGGCCAGATTGTACGCCGACCAGTCGCAGTTCGGAACCTTTCGCTCGACGGTGCGCTGCCAGTCCAGGCTGCGTCTCATCAACAGGTTCAGGTCACGTGATCTGATCGCAGCGACGAGCATTTTGAACAAGTATCCTTCCGAGGCCCGATGCCGGTTTTTGAGTTCCCTCGCGTAGGCCATCAACAATGACGCATATCTGCGCCAGACGAAGAAAGCAGCAAAACCAATCAGGACCACAATCATGGCCGATCCGAAAAGGCGCCTCCAGTCAATTGCAGCCGATTTTGACTGTGGTTCGGGAACGGCTGTCCCGGTCACGTTTATGGAGATTGCAGGCGCTGCAATCGACTCGATCTTGCCGCTTTTCAGATTGAACCAGGATAGTTTTGCTTCCGGAACCGTGTAGCTGCCATTCGCTTCGGCGACCAGAACGGTTTCTTCTGTCCGTGTTCCCGAGAGAAGCCCGCGGTCTTCTTTCTCCTCAAGAACAGGTTCTTTCGGATAAACGGCCAGTCCGCTGGTCGCAACGTTCTGATCGGAGGGAGGAACGAACATGGGCGCCACACCTGATACGTTGACGACCGTCGTGAGTGTCAGGGCATCGCCTACATCCATTTCCTGCGGATCGCCTTCAACGGATCGCTCCATGGTGACCGAATTGGCTGCCAGAAACGGATCGAGCTTTTCTGCACCAGGTGGAATCTGACCGGTTATTTCAAAGCTGTCTGTCGTGACCTCCGAGACGACTGGCTCCTGTGTGTCAGGATCTGCATATGTAATTTTGATACGACCGGCAGGTATTTGAAAGGTGCCTGCGATCATCGGATGGAGCCTGTACGAACGCGTAACACCAGACCAGGTTTCCCCGCCAATTGTCTCGCTGGTAGGTCCTGAAGCTCTCGATGGCAGGCGAACGACAACGTTGGGTGCCTCGTAGCTTGGAAATTCGGGAGGTGAGGGCAGCCAGGTCGGGACCAGAACTGTAACACGGTAAAGTAGTGGTTGGCCGGGAAGCGCCGTGTCGTTTTCCAGTGACGTTCTGACCTCGGGAACCTGCAAGTCCTGTGCGGCAACAGGTACACCAGGCAGCATGAAGAGCACATTGAGGAGCAACGCATATCTCATTGCGACCCCCTTGCGTTTTCAAGCGCAAATCTGCTTTTCAGAAAATCGCCGGTTCGGGTGTCGACCGTACGCATCCATTGGTCCGCAGTCTCCGGCACAACCTCGCCGGGTTGCTGCTGGGTTTCCGTCCCGCGTCCTGCTTCATTGTCGTAAACCACGTCATCGGCACCAATGCCGCTTTCTTCGCTCGTATCCGATTGTTCTCGCGTGGATTCAATGTATTCCAGAATGTACTCGGCCAGCTCCAGGTTCTTTTGGGCTGCCTTGTTGAGAGGATCTCTGTCAACCGCCTTCCGAAACGCGACAATAGCCTGCCGGTAGGCGCGCGACTTCATCAGGGACATGCCTTCCCCAAGTGCAGCGTCTGAACTATCCTGCCAGGCATATAGCTCTGCCGCCTCTTCATATCTGCCCAGTTTGTAAAGCGAATAGGCTTTCCGCTCGGGGTCCTGAAAGAGCTCTGACGCTTTCTCGTACTCCTTCGCGTCAAATGCCATTTGACCTTGTTGATCGGGAGTGAAAAACCAGTCGCGCCAACCTTCGGCATGAGCGTCGGAAAGTGGTTGAAACAGGAATGCCAGCAACAGGACCGCAGACCAGCGCATGGTCCAGCCCCGTCTGAACCAGAAGAGCAACAGAAGGGCGGCGGGCCAGGCGACCAGCACTCCCTGGTCGCGCCATTTCGCATCCTCATCCTGAGAAAGAGCCGCCTGATAGGTCGTGTTGATGTTGCGAATGATCTGCTGAACATCCCGCGCATCGGCCGTCACGGCAACAGTTGGTCCGAACCCGGGTCCATCTGGCGTTTCAACCGCGTTTGGTTCACGGCTGAAGACCCAGAAATGGACGGTTGCGTCATTCTCCGTGTTTCCGTTGGCAGTCAATGCTGTATCCGAATTCGAAATGCCATCGAGAAGGAACAGGATCGACCCCGGTTCGCTCCGCGTCTGCAGAATGGTTTGCGCAAGTACCAGCGCTTCCCCTGCCGCTTCGCCCTCCTGAGGCATCACGCGCGGTTCAAGACCCTCCAGAAACGGCTTGATCACATCGGGATCTTCGGTCAGCGGCACGACCTGATGCGCAGACCCTGCATAGGCAATGAGCGCGGTCTTTGCCCCGGCTCGACCCTTCAGCAGATCCAGGATTTTCTGCTTGGCGCGTTCCAGCCTGTTTGGTGGCACGTCGGGTTGCATCATCGAGTTGGAAACCTTGAGTGCAACAACGAGCGGAGCCGTATCTGACACGAGCGGGTTTGGGACACGAGACCAGACGGGACCAGCCGTTGCGACCGCCAACAGGCACAATATCATTGCAATCGTATCGACAGGCTGCAACCGCCGCTGGTTTTCCTGGCCGATTGTCAGCGCGGCGGCAAGGTGCGGAACGATGACAGAAGGAAGCTCAAACCGGCGAGACGGACGAACCCTCACAATCCCCCACAGCAATCCGATTGCCGGCAGTGCCAGCAGCCACCACGGCCGCAGAAAATGGAACGCCTCGAATTGTTGAAAAAGCTGATCGGTGCTCACACTGTCCTCCGCCTGTAGGAATTCAGCTGAAGCAGCAACAGCGATATCAGGCCAATGAGGAGTGCAAGCCCGAGACCATAATGCCCCAGTGGTTCGCGGGGGCGATAGCTGGTTGTCTCGACTTCGCGCGGCGCAAGTTCGTTGATGCGCGCGTAAATGGAGCTCAGTGCAGTTTCGTCATTGGCGAAATAGTAGCTTCCACCCGCTGCGCTGGCGATCTCGCGCAAACTCTGCTCATCAAGTCGCTGTTCGCCGGAACCTTCGGGATCTCCGACGCCGATCGTGAGAATATCGATACCTTCACTCGATGCAATACCCGCCGCATTTCTGGGCGCCATGCGACTTCCCGTGTCAGATCCGTCACTTAGCAATATCAGCAATCTCTGATCAATCTGACTGGACTGGAAGGTTCTGATCGCAAGCCCGATGGCATCACCTATGACCGTCTGGGGTCCTGCCATCCCGACTTCGGTCTGATCAAGCAACGCTCTGACAGAAGAAAGGTCCTCGGTGAAGGGAGCTTGTACATAGGCCTTCGATCCAAAGACGATGAGGGCGACGCGGTCGCCATCACGCTCGGTGATAAAATCGCCGACAACCTGCTTGACCGCGTCGAGCCTCTGGATCCTTTCACCATCGGCTGTTTGAAAGTCGGTCTGGTCCATGGATCCGGAGATGTCTATGGCAAGCATGACGTCTCGCGCAGCTGTTTCCTGGACAATGGGTTCGCCGACCCGAACGGGTTGAGCCAGGGAGCAGACGAGCAGACACCAGACAGGAACCGCGGCCACGTTTTGAAGCATGGTGCGGCTAATTACGACTGACCCCGGAGTAGGTTTCTGTCCTGCAGCCGAGGCGAGATTGCGGAAGAACGGAAATCTTACGGATGAAACGCGTTCCTTGTAGGACGGCAGCAGAAAATAGACGGCAAGTGGCAGTGGCAACATCAGGAGGACAATGGGCAGTTCGAATTCAAACATCAAAGCCCTCAATTCGGTGCTGTTTAATCCATTCCTCAACAAGGGACGCTACTGGTGCGTCAGCGGGCATGTGTTGGTAAGGACCCATACTCAGGGCCTGGCCGGGTCCGTTGGAAAATCCGTCTCCACCATAGGTGCTATCGAGAAAACGCAACCATTCCTTGCCAAACAACGAGGCGACGGTCGCTCTTGGATAGGCCGCAAGCGCGGTTCGCCGCAGCAGGAGGGCGATAGCGGCAGGATCGTCTCTGCAACGGGCAAGTTCGTTCAAGGCTTCACGTCGATAGGCGTTCTTCCGTCGATGAAGCCGGATGCGGTGCAAGAGTAAGACCGTCACTCCGAGAAACAGCAGGCTTAGCCATATCCAGCCGGCGGTTTGAGGCAGCATGGAAACAGAATCTGGCTCCGGAATCGGCTCAAGCAGCGCGATAAGTTCGGCAAGATTCAAGCCCTTCCATTCTTCTTTCACCGTTCAGCCCTCCGGGACCCCGGCCGCTGGCCCATCAGGAGGCGTAATTGGTCAACGGTGTCTTCTCCGGCGCTCAACGGCAACACCGGAATGCCGTATTTCCTCTGCCAGGTCAGAACTTCAGCTATTCGGCCGGCAGCGAAATCCGACAGTCTTTTGAATGTTTCCGAGGTTCCGGTATCCAACTCGACCTGCAACTCTCCGTCGGAAACGACCAGTTTCATGTTCCGGGGCACATCTTCTGAAACAGGATCCGTCACCGGGCACAGGACGACATCATTGTGCCGTGCGATGGAACTGACCAGCCTGCCGGTCTGCTGATCAAGGCCGTCGAAATCGCTGATGATGACGACAAGATGATCGCGGCGGGCGATGCGCGCAACCGATTGAAGTGGTTGGTTCAAAAGCAGCGGGCGCTCGACATTCGGCGCCTCGGCATGCAACAGTCCGTTTGCACGTTCAAGGGAAACCAGAAACCGGTTAATTGCGGTCCGGCTTCGCTTCGGTCGCAGTTCGGAAACCTGATGGTCGCCGAATATGACGCCGCCGACGCGATCACCCTGACCGAGAATCCGAAAGGCGACAAACGCTGCAGCTTCAGCAGCCGTTACTGATTTCATGTTCAGCCGGGTGCCGAAGAACATGGACATGCGTTGATCCACGACCAGAAGGGCGGGGCGGTCACGTTCCTCGCTGTAGACCCTGACATGGGCCGCGCCTGTTCTGGCGGTGACTTTCCAATCAATCATTCTTGGATCGTCGCCTGGCAGGTAACCACGCAGTTCTTCAAAATTCAGCCCGCGTCCCCTTAGCCTCGACGCATGACGTCCATTCAAGACACTTGAGACCGGTTGGGCGGGCAAAAGTGTCAGGTTCCTCGCTTTCCCCTCGAGCGCGCGCAGATGTGTCACGTCGACCTGTATTCTCGGGTCGATCCGGTATCGATGGCCCGGAAACGTGCCTGTTTAGGCCACTTCTGGTGCGCGCGGAGACATCACGCATTGCCTGCTCCTCAGGTCAGGGCCACCAAGGTGACAATTTCGTCGACGACCCTGTCCGGTGTCACGCCGTCGCCATCGGCTTCGAAGCTCAAAGTGAGCCGGTGCCGGAGTACGTCGTGAACAATCGCCCTGATGTCCAACGGGTCGACATAGTCACGCTCGTTCAGCCAGGCATGCGTCCGGCTGCATTTGTCGAGCGCCAGCGACGCACGGGGACTTGCCCCGACTTCAATCCAGCGTCTCAATTCGCCGCTGTAGATTTCCGGCGTACGCGTTGCCTGCACAAGGTCGGCCATATAACGTTCGCTCGCTTCGGAGACGTGTATTCCAGCTATTTGCGAACGGGCCGCGAAAACGGCGTTTTGTGGGACCGGCGACAAAGGCTCGTCCGGCTGTTCGGCGATTTCAGCTTCTTTCACTTCCGGCACAAGCGCTGCCGTTTCTTCGGACCGGACAAGCTGGATGATCCTGATTTCATCGTCGACAGGTGGATAAGTGATCAGCACGTGCATGAGAAACCTGTCCATCTGCGCTTCAGGGAGCGGATAGGTGCCTTCCTGTTCAACCGGGTTCTGCGTTGCCATCACCATGAACAGTGGTTCCATCTTGTGTGTTTTGCCACTGACGGTCACCTGCCGTTCTTCCATTGCCTCTAGAAGGGCAGCCTGGACCTTGGCCGGTGCCCGGTTGATCTCGTCCGCCAGTACGATATTGGCGAAGATGGGTCCAGGTTCGAAACGGAATGTGCCGTTGCCACCTGACTGGTGGTAAACTTCGGTGCCGGTCACGTCGGAGGGAAGCAGGTCCGGTGTGAACTGGATACGGCTGAAATCTGCCTCCATGTTCTTCGCCATGGCCTTGATCGCACGTGTCTTTGCAAGTCCGGGCAATCCCTCGATCAGGAGGTTGCCATTGGCCAGCAGGCCGATGATCAGCCGGTCAATCACATCTTCCTGTCCAACGATCGATTTCTGCATGCGCTCCTTGAGCTGCTGGATCTGCTGGAGTGCTTCTGACATCTGCGGCTTCCTGTTTGATCCGGGCAAGCTCATTTAAGGACTTCGTGCAGAACCATTCCCAATGATCCACTCGGCTCCTTGATTTTCAGGAGCGCAGACAAAGTCGGAGCAAGGTCAATTGTTTCAACTCGCCTTGCAACTCGTTTCTTGTCGATGCCCTGACCGGTAATGATAATGGGCACGTGCGTGTCATAGGACCAAGGGGACCCGTGATGTGACGCCACGTGCAGTCCATCGAAGTCGCCGACAAACCAATGCGGTTCAAACACGATATAGATGTCGCCAGACCTTTCGGAGTGAAAGTTGGACAATACCGCGCTGGAAACGGGCGTGACAGCGACACGGCCGGACCGGAGATCGTCGCTTGAAAAAGCGAAAGCAATGCCGGGCATTTTTTGAAGTTCGTCCGCCAGACGCCTCGCCACGACGCGTTTGTCCAGGTCGTTTTCGCCAAGAAATGCCTCATCCAGATAAACGTATGGTTGCGAGAAACTCTCGATCATCTCACTCGCAAACCCGAATTCTTGTCGAAGGTTTTCGGCTGCAGAATGCGTGTCGACGTCGTCAAACGAGAAATAGCTCGCGGGAATGCCGAGCGAATTCAGATAACCAGGCACTTCGGCAGCGCCATGGTCAGCCGACAGAACAACAAGGGTATTCTCAAGACCGACTGTCTCGTCGACGTGTTGCAGCAACCCGGCAATTGTAGCGTCGAGACGGCGCAGGTTGTCTTCTGCTTCAAGGCTCGATGGGCCGAAGATATGGCCGACATAGTCAGTCGAGGAAAAACTGACTGACAGGTAATCGGTGACGTCGTCCTTGCCCAGATCCTCGGCGTCCAGGAGTTCTTTCGCAAACGATGCCGTCAGTTCGTCACCGGCGGGGCTGAGCGTCAGCAACGTGGTATAGTATTTCCCGTCACCAGCACCGTAGGGGTGGGGAAAAACGCGTCCGAAGCCGGGAAAGTCCGTTTCCCATTCCGCGTCGTCCATGTTGCCGAACCGGTAGGTATCGACCTTGTCCGACAGGCTCCAGTTCGTCTCCGCGAATGCTGCAACTTGCCCGGAATCATTCCAGTTGCCGACCCACTCGGGATAGGCGTTCATGTAATATTTCGAAGTTACGAAACGACCTTCACTCTTGGAGAACCAATAGGCGTCACCGCTGTGACCAGCCATTGAGATGGCACCTCGATCCTTGACCGAGACCCCGAAGATTTTTGGGTTACCACCAATGCCGATGGCGATTTCGTCCGAGAATGTCGACGACAGGATCGCGGCCGGCGACCGTCCATCCGAAGTTGCGGCTCTCTGCGTGGGGTCAATCTCTGTCGACTGGTCTATGCCTGCCTGCGCAAGGAGCGGGTAGTCGGGGTCCTGAACATTGTAGAAAGGGGTGCCGGTTTCGCGATCGAACCAGAGATTGGCGACCATCCCGTGGATCGACGGGTCTGTTCCGGTCGCAAGAGTGGTGTGTCCGACAATGGTTTCAGTGTTGGCATGACGGTGATGCGCGTTGGTAAAATAGGTGCCGTTGTCCAGAAGATAGCGAAAACCACCTTCACCAAAGTGCTTCAGGTTCCGGTCAATAAGATCGCCACGCAACTGATCGACCGTGATTTGGAGAACAAGCTTTGGATGTCCGTCGTCGGCATACGCTGTCGGGCTGAATATGCAGGCGACAATCGCGCCCACCGATGTCACTCGCAATGTTGCGTCAATCATTGCTTGTTCTCTCCGTTTGCGATCTTGGGGCTGAAGGTTAGTCGCCGTAAACTCTCGCGCTGGGTGCGCGTATTGAGGATCCGGGCAGCGTGATCTTCCGCCGCCCGGATCCGAAGTGAGACAGAACCTATTGCGCGCCGCCAGGCGTGCTGAGCTTGTCCATGACCTGATCAAGCGAGAAGCTTGCCGCTTTCTGACGTGGAGGGAATTCCTGGAATGTCGCCAGGAACTGTCCGACATATTGTTGTGCCGGAACAAGCAGATAAACGCGGTCAATCAGCCAGTCATAATAGGTGTTGGACGTCCTGTAGGAGCGTTCATAAGGATCGCGGCGCAAGTTGAAGACGAGCGGCACACGCAAAGGGGTGAACGGCTCGATCCATGCCCGCAGGGTCTTGTATTCCTTCTGCTCCATGAAAATCATTTTCCAGTCGTTGTAACGAAGTGCTGTCAGATCTCCGTCATCGGAAAAATAGAAGATTTCCCGACGGGGCCCTTCTTCAGCCTCTCCCAGCAAGACAGGCAACATGTTGTAGCCGTCAAGATGCACCTTGTACTCTCGTCCGATTGCCTGGACGCCACCTTGCTTCAACTGTTCCTTGATGTCCGGAACGCCGGCTGCAGCCAGGTATGTCGGCAACCAGTCCATGTGGTGCATGATTTCGTTGGAGATCGAACCCGCTTCGATCTTGCCGGGCCAGCGCACCATGGAAGGAACGCGCCATCCACCTTCCCAGTTGGTGTTTTTCTCACCAAAGAAAGGCGTAGAAGCTGCATCCGGCCAGGTGTTGTAGTGCGGGCCGTTGTCCGTCGAATAGTGGACGATCGTGTTGTCGGTGATGCCGAGTTCATCCAGCAGATCGAGCAGTTGCCCGACCTGCATGTCATGTTCGATCATGCCTGCGGTGTATTCATCGACGTTACGACCTGCGATCTTGTTCGCTTCTTCCCGCATTTCCGGCTTAACATGCGTGCGAAAATGCATGCGCGTTCCGTTCCACCAGACGTAAAACGGTTTGCCCTGTTCATGCGCGCGCTTGATGAAATCGACAGCTCCGGCAATCGACTCCTCGTCAACGGTTTCCATCCGTTTCTTGGTAAGGGGGCCGGTGTCTTCGATAGTGCCGTCGGCCGAGGACTTGATCACCCCGCGAGGTCCGAAGGTTTCGCGGAAGGTCCGCCCATCCGGCATGAGAGCATCCCCGGGATAATCCTCGTTTTCCGGCTCTTCTTCCGCATTCAGGTGATAGAGGTTGCCGAAGAATTCGTCGAACCCATGGTTGGTGGGCAGGTGCTCGTCCTTGTCGCCAAGATGGTTCTTGCCGAACTGGCCGGTGACATAGCCCTGTGCTTTCAACAGGCCGGCTATCGTCGGATCTTCTTCCTGCATGCCGAGATCGGCGCCTGGCAATCCGACTTTCGACAGACCCGTAACCGAAACACGCTCTGTCCCATGATATAGGAAGAACGTCCCGCCGTGCATGATTGCTCACCATAGTAGTCGGTGAACATCATGCCTTCCTCGGCAACGCGGTCTATGTTTGGCGTCTGGTATCCCATGAGGCCAAATGTGTAGGCAGAGATGTTGGATTGCCCGACATCGTCACCCCAGATGACGAGGATATTGGGTTTGTCCGCCGATTGCGCCATCACGGGCGCAAACTCGGCCAGAGCAAGCGCTCCGGCCGCACAAACAGCCAGTTTTGCAGCCAGCAGATTGTACCTGAATTTCATGACTATTCCCTTCCGATGCGCAATGGTTGCATTTCGAAAAAGTGAAACACACCAATGTCTTGGTTATTGGTGGAACAATCAGATGCTGAAAATTCCGCAGCGTCAATGTTGAAGCCGAAATTTAATTTTCATCCATTGGCTTTTTCGACAATGACAAACGCTTTTGGTGCTCAAAGTCGTCCGGGTGACGACGGTAAGTACACGCATGCGACGAATGACTAGTGATTAAATTGACAAGGTAACAAAATCCCGCAACGGGTTTGACGGGCACTCGGATACCAGTCGCCTATAGATTACGAAAGGAACGTCGCTGAAGAGCTGGAATCTGTTTGCGTGTAACCGTCCATCAAACCGAGGGAACTCCAACTCCAAAAGACGCACCGAAATTCCGATCTTGATCACACCACACGTTGTCCGCAATTTTTAGGAAGCCAATAACGTCACCGAAGAGTTCAGGCAGCGGCTCGGAGGTCTTCGCATTCTTGGAGACAAAAAGGAACGAGGTTTCGGACACCAGTTAAATCGCGTGCTGCGATAATCGTTGATGGTGTTTGGAAAAGCTGGAACGCTATTTGTCGTACCGAATTTTGAAGCCTGACGGTCGCTGTTTTCTTGATTCGACTGCGAGATCATCCATTGCGTGCCATAAGCCAAGAATTTTTAGGGCCAATTTTTACCATATTTCATGTCGCATCTATGACGCATGGATTTGTCAGAACTTTTCGGAAATTGCAGGAATCTGCGGGAAATCCTTGCAACATGCAGGTAACAAGGATTCGAGGCAAGCGCTTCGAGCGATCATCTTAAAATATTGAAGATATGCAGAAAAAGGAGTGGCTGGGGAACCTGGATTCGAACCAGGACTAACGGAGTCAGAGTCCGTGGGTCTACCGTTAACCTATTCCCCAACAGCGCTTGGAAAATCAAGCTGTCAGTAAGTCGGAAGCGCGTTTGTTGTGACGCAGCCGAACAGTGAGCCGGATATACATCTATCATAATCTTGATTTCAAGTACCGTATTCGACTTTTTTGTGAAATTTCAGCTGAGCGAGCCCCGATCCGCAACGCGAAGATTGTGAGAGGGAGAGCTTTTCCATTGGCTGGCAACCTGTTACTGTTTTGCCAACGACAGATATGGCCGTCAAAGGCGCCGCCCGACAGGCGTGCGCGTATGGCCTGAAAGGCAAAACGTGACTGAGTCAGGTCAGGAACCGCCCGGAACCGGGCGACGTGCCGCTGACGAGTCCGGAGATAGCGGAACTCGTTCTGAGTTCAAGGGACCGAACCGCCGGCGTCGGAAGCGCCGTGCAGGGCAAGGTCCGAAAGGCAATGATGCAGGTCCAGAGGACAGAACTGCGGCATCGCCTGGGGGAGCGGGAGAAATTCCGGCCCAACGCGCAACCGGACCCGTTGAAGACACAAGCAGTGTGCAGGAAACCCCTGCGCAGGACGCCGGGGATTCCTCCGGTTCGTCAAGACGCCGGAAGAAACGGCGTCGTGGCCGCGCTGCTGCGAGCAACCATCCAGATAGTGGTATTTCAGGCCGGAACCAACCGCATCCGCCGGGTGAAACGCATCCGAATTCTGAAACGGTCACCAGTCCGAAAGGCAAAAAAGCTGCGAATCGACGCGGAAGGCGCCGTTGGCAGGCCTCCAGAAATACCAAGAACGGTCATTATGAATCCGCTGAAAAGAGCAACGAGGAGACAGGGACCAAATTGGCGGGAACGGAGCCGGATTCCGTTGCCAGGAGCGGGAAAGAGAAACACCGCCCGAGGGAAACCGACATTCGCCTGCCGGTACGTGCTGCTGAAGATGGCAATCCCCAGAAACGAGGATACCATGGCAGACGGCCGCGACACGGACAGCACAACGCACCCCTATATGCGGCGCTCGATCTGGGAACGAACAACTGCCGATTGTTGATTGCACGTCCCGAAGAACGGGGTTTCCGGGTCGTGGATGCCTATTCGCGTATCGTCAGGTTGGGCGAAGGGGTCGGGTCCAACAAACTTCTGAGTTCAGCGGCCATGGATCGCGCGATAGATGCATTGGCCAATTGTCACAGGAAGCTCGCCGATCGGGGTGTCATGCGCTCCCGTCTCATTGCCACGGAAGCCTGCCGTGCCGCGGAAAATGGAGCTGATTTCATCGAAAGGGTCAAGGCGGAAACCGGGCTTGCCCTGGAAGTTGTCAACCGGGAAACCGAAGCCCGGCTCGCCGTTGCCGGCTGTGCTTCGCTTGTCGATCATGAAGCTGACGGTGTTATCCTGTTTGATATCGGCGGCGGTTCTTCCGAAATCGTCTGGCTGGATCTTCGAAATCGGTCCGGTGCTCGCGGCTATGCCTTGACCCGTTTCATCCGGTCCTGGATTTCACTTCCGGTCGGAGTGGTCAATCTCGCCGAACGCCATGGTGGCGTCCATGTAACGCCTGATATCTTCGAAGCGATGGTTGAAGATGCGGCGGAACACCTGGCTTCCTTCAGCCTGGCCGACAATCTGGCCGAAGCGATTTCGTCCGGGCGCGTGCACATGCTCGGAACCTCCGGCACGGTAACGACACTGGCCGGCGTTCATCTTGGGCTGAGGCGGTATGACCGTCGACGTGTCGACGGGACGTGGCTCGATGACATCGATGTGTCGAAGATGATTGATCAACTGCGCGACATGCCCTATGAGGCGCGCGTGGAGAACCCATGTATTGGTGCCGATAGGGCTGACCTCGTTCTTGCGGGATGCGCAATTCTCGAGGCGATCCGGCGGCGTTGGACCTGCTCCAGACTTCGCGTTGCCGACAGGGGGCTGCGCGAGGGCATATTGACAGAATTGATGGCTGCCGATGGCGTCTGGGCACATAGAAAACCCGGAAGGCGCCCGGAAAGAAGGCGCCAGAGGAACAGAACATGAGCCGTTCGAAAAAGGGAACCGGCGATCGCGGCCTTCACATCAAGGTCAAAACGTCGGCCGGTCGGCGGGAATCGTCAACCCGCTGGCTCGAGCGTCAGCTGAATGATCCCTACGTCCGCCGTGCAAGGGCAGACGGCTATCGATCACGGGCAGCCTACAAGCTGATTGAAATCGACGACAAGCACAAGTTGCTGAAACCCGGCTATCGCGTGGTCGATCTCGGCTGCGCACCCGGTGGATGGTGCCAAGTTGCCGTTGAGCGGGTTCAGTCGAGCGTCGAGGCTCCCAAGGTCGTGGGAATTGATTATCTCGACATGGATCATGTACGTGGTACGACTTTCCTGAAAAAGGACTTCCTCGACAATGATGCACCTGCGGCGTTGATGGAGGCACTTGGCGGCAACAGGCCGGATGTTGTGCTTTCGGACATGGCAGCACCGACCACAGGGCACAAGCAGACCGACCATTTGAGAACGACCCACCTCTTTGAGATTGCGATCGATTTTGCCAGACGGAATCTCGTTCCTGGCGGATCCTTCCTTTCCAAGGTGTTTCGCGGCGGCACGGAAAATGCGTTGCTTCAGGATCTGAAGCGAGACTTCAAGACCGTTGCGCATTTGAAACCGCCTGCGAGCCGGAAGGAAAGCCCGGAACTTTATGTGATCGCAAAGGGATTTCGAGGCAGCGAACTTGATCCGGATTAAAAACGGCGGGCAAGAGGACTGCGAATTCCTGTCCAAGTTGTGAAGGACGGCTCTTTTCTTTCTGTCACCTGCGTGTTATTGACCCGCGCCAACTTCTCCGGCACAGCCGAAGCGACTCGTCAGACGCAGCCTTCACCCGCAAGACTGCGTCTCTAGCTATTTTAAAGGGGAATTGGCCATGGCGTCTTTCTTTGTCCCACCAACCGGACAGCAGGCTCTGACTTTCGACGATGTGCTGCTGATCCCTGGCCATTCGGAAGTCATGCCAGGTGAAGTAGACCTGAAAACCAGGGTTACTCGCGAGCTTGAACTCAATATTCCAATCCTGTCTTCCGCCATGGACACCGTTACGGAAGGACGCCTGGCAATTGCGATGGCGCAAGCCGGCGGCATTGGGGTCATCCATCGGAACCTCACACTGGACCGACAGGCCGAAGAGGTCCGGATGGTCAAGAAATTCGAATCCGGCATGGTCGTTAACCCGCTTGTCATCGGACCCGAAGCGACATTGCAAGACGCCAATGACCTGATGAAACGGTTTGGCATTTCCGGTGTTCCCGTTGTGGAAAACGGCGGCTCCGGAGGCCAGGTTGCCGGTAAGCTCGTCGGCATCCTGACCAATCGGGACGTTCGGTTTGCTTCCGACCGGCAGCAGAAAATCCACGAACTGATGACCAGTGAAAACCTGGTCACAGTCAGCGACAACGTTAGTCAGGAAGACGCAAAGCGCCTGCTGCATCAAAACAGGATTGAAAAACTGCTGGTGGTCGATTCAGACAATAACTGCATCGGTCTCATCACCGTGAAGGACATGGAAAAGGCCAAACTCAATCCGAATGCCTCCAAGGACGCACAGGGAAGGCTCCGCGTTGCGGCGGCCACCAGTGTCGGCGAGGAAGGTTTTGCCAGGGCGGAACGTCTGGTAGATGCCGGTGTCGACATGGTTGTGGTCGATACGGCGCATGGCCATTCCCAGAAGGTTCTGGACATGGTAGGCCGCGTGAAGAAACTGTCCAATTCGGTGCAGGTTCTGGCGGGCAACGTTGCAACGTCCGAAGGGACAAAGGCATTGATCGACGCCGGCGCGGATGCTGTCAAGGTAGGCATCGGACCAGGCTCCATCTGCACGACGCGGATCGTGGCGGGTGTCGGTGTGCCCCAGCTCACGGCGATCATGGAATCGGTCAACGAGGCGGAAAAACAGGGTGTGCCGGTGGTCGCAGATGGCGGCATCAAGTATTCCGGTGATCTTGCCAAGGCAATTGCCGCCGGGGCTGCATCCGTCATGGTCGGTTCTCTTCTGGCGGGCACCGAGGAAAGTCCAGGCGAGGTCTATCTTCACCAGGGCCGCTCCTACAAGTCCTATCGCGGCATGGGGTCAGTCGGTGCCATGGCCCGGGGGTCTGCGGATCGTTACTTCCAGGCTGAAGTCAGGGACAGTCTCAAGCTTGTTCCTGAAGGTATTGAAGGGCAGGTGCCCTACAAGGGAGCTCTTGGCAGTGTCTTGCACCAGCTTGCCGGCGGCCTGCGCGCTGCCATGGGATATGTCGGCGGCAAGAATATTCTGGATTATCAGGAAAAGGCGCGCTTTGTGCGGATTTCCGGCGCCGGATTGCGGGAAAGCCATGCACATGACGTGACAATCACGCGCGAAAGTCCGAATTATCCGTCAAACGTTTGAAATTGAATTGTTGGTCCTTGTTCAAATCGCGGACCGTACCCGGGGATCGACATGAAAGATGGCGGACGCCTAGCGGCTGCAATTGAAGTCCTGACAGAAATAGAAAGCCGGCACAGACCGGCCCAGGTCGCCTTGAAGGACTGGGGCAATTCTCACCGATTTGCCGGTTCAGGCGACCGTACCGCGATCGGGAACCTCGTATTTGATGCCTTGCGGAACAGGGCGTCGCTTGCTGCGCGAATGGGAAGCGACGTGCCGCGGGCAATCACACTCGCGACTTATGCGGTAACCTGGCAAAAAGGCATCGAAGCGCTTTCGGACGCGCTTGCACAGGACCGCCACGCGCCGGAAGAACTCACAGACCAGGAAGTTGCCAGGCTTGAGGAGAGCCTCGACCTGGATATGTCAGCGTCTGATCGGGCAGATGTTCCTGAGTGGTTGTGGCCTGAATTCGTAACAGCCTTCAATGACAGTGCGGTGGAAGAGGGGCGCGCGCTTGCCACACGTGCGCCGGTGGATCTGAGAACCAATACCTTGAAGGCAGATCGGGAAAAGGTCCTGAAACGCCTCAACCATACGGGCGCGGTTCCTGCCGGTATTTCGCCGGAAGGCATCCGGATCGAGGCGAAGCCCGGGCTCGGGCGCATGCCTCACGTTCAGGCAGAAGAAGGTTACCGGAAAGGCTGGTTCGAGTTGCAGGACGAGGCCAGTCAGCTGGCTGCAGTTCTTGCTCAGGCAAGTCCGGGAGAACAGGTTCTGGATTATTGTGCGGGAGGTGGCGGCAAGACACTTGCTCTCGCGGCGTCGATGCAGAACAGAGGGCAACTTTACGCATATGACGCGGACAGGCTGCGCCTCGCGCCAATTCATGAACGTCTCCAGCGCGCAGGTGTGCGGAATATCCAGGTCAGGGATCCGGCGAGCACGACACTTGTGGATCTGGAAAGCCAGATGGACCTGGTGTTCATCGATGCCCCTTGCACAGGCACCGGCGTCTGGCGTCGCAGACCGGATTCAAAATGGCGTCTGACGGATAAATCACTCGCTGCCCGTGTCGAAGATCAACAACACGTTCTCCAGAACGCGAGCATGTATGTCAAACCCGGCGGTCGTTTGGTCTATGTGACCTGCTCCGTGTTGCCCAGGGAAAACCAGGAGCAGGTGAAATGGTTCCTGGGGGAAAACAAGGATTTTGAATCAAGGTCCGTTATCGACAACTGGAACAAGTTGTTACCGTCGCGACCGCAGCCGAAATACGTTTCTGAACGCGGTGAAATCCTGTTGACGCCCGCGTCTACCGGTACGGACGGTTTCTTCGTTGCCATGTTTGAGCGAGCATCGCCTTAGCAGAATCTGAACTCCTACCGGGACGTTCATCAGAAGGTCACGTGCGATCGCGGCGTTGAAGCCCAAGTATGTTGGGTTCGGGACCAGCGTCCGGCCGGGCAACATCAGACGGTAGCGATTGTTCGCTTTTCACGGTTTCAGAGTTCGGTCTCTCGTTCCCGGCTTCAGATTGAGTTGGTGCTGGCGGCCTGGTTTCTGCGTAATCCACCGACTTGTGCCGTTCCGTCGAAGATACGTTCTTGTGCTGATGGTCGATTGAAGAAGCGACAAGGTTTTCTGCGACCTTTCTGACGCGATCGTCCAGACCTCTTCCGGCACTCAGGCCTGTCAGGACCGATCGGGCTTCTTCGGCATATTTGAGCGAGGCGAGAGCAGCTCCTAGTGCATTGAGAGGCTCCTGAGCGCCCTCATTGAGGTCATGCGCCTCAAGTGCATACCTGAGTGCAGCGGAGAAATTGCCGAGTTTGCGGCTAAGGACACTGAGACGGACAAGGCAGGACAGGGATGCGGGACTGAGCTTGAGCGCAGCCTCGGCGGCCTCACAAGCGTCATCCGTGGCTCCTTTTCCGGCAAGTGCGTCCGAAAGAAGTTCAAGAGGAAGAGGGTCTGCGGGTGAAATGGCATTTGCCCGGATTGTAAGCTCCATGACTTCATCATAGCGCTTGCGGCGGAACAGGACCTCAGAAAGACCGAGCAGCGCAGGCAAATGATCCGGATCGATCTTGAGTGCCTTGCGGAAGGCTGCAATCGCTGCAGCGCTTTGTCCCGTTTTTGCTTGTGTTTCCGCAAAAAGTGAGAGAACGGCGGGTGATCCAGGCAACAGATGCATCAGCCGTTTTGCCGTTTCGGCTGCCTCGTGAGGTCTATCGTCGCGAATACACACACTTGCGTAACCGTAGAGCGCATTTCTGTTGTCGGGAACTTGCGCAAGTACGTCGCGGAAATTCAGACCTGCATTTTCCGTGTCGCCCATGAGAAGTTGGCAATTGCCCAGACTTGCACGGGCGTCCAGATTGTCCGGCTCCGTAAAGACAATACGGCGAAGTTGGGATTGCGCTTCCTCAAGATAGCCGGCCTGAAGAAGAGCGGATGCCGTTCGGTACGCGATTTCGGAATCCCGTGGAGCCAGTTCCTGTGCTCTCAGATAGGAAACCAGCGCTTTGTCCAGCTCACCGGATTTTTCCAGGGCAATAGCTTCTTCAAATGTTTCACGAGCAGTTGCGGTCATATAAGTTCCGACTTTTAGAAGACCTGACCAATGCCCGATCCTGTGGTGGGTGCGGTTGCCGTCTGGCAGACTTTAGTGGACCAGTTCGGCAGGGGTCAAAACGGAAATTTGCCCGTACACAGCTTGTAGGCAGTACACGGGACGCGGTCCGGCCGGTTCCAGCGATCAGAATCGACCCAATCATGTCATAAAATCCTGTGCGACACGCCTCAACGCTAAAAATCCGGGTTCAATTTGCAAAAAAGACCGGGTAGAAGCTGGCCATGACACATCATGATCGCCTTCTCATAATCGACTTCGGTTCCCAGGTGACCCAGCTCATTGCCCGTCGCCTGCGTGAGCTGAGTGTTTACTGCGAAATTCATCCATTTCAGAAAGTCACCGAATCTTTTCTGACGGAGTTCGCGCCGAAGGCGGTGATCTTGTCTGGCGGCCCTTCCTCGGTCTTCGCTGACGGCGCCCCCATGCCCCCCGCTTCGGTCTTCGATCTGGGCGTTCCGATCCTCGGTATCTGCTATGGCCAGCAGGTGATGATGCACTGTCTGGGGGGGAAAGTGGAAAGGGGACACGGGACTGCTGAATTCGGTCGCGCCTTCGTCACGCCGAAAGACGCAGACCTGGTGCTTCTGGAAGGCTGGTTCGAAGATGACAGGGAACAAGTCTGGATGAGTCACGGCGACCACGTCAGCGAGATCGCTCCAGGCTTCGATGTCTACGGAACGTCGCCGAATGCGCCATTTGCAATTACGGCAGACACCGAGCGCAACTTCTTTGCCGTACAGTTCCATCCCGAGGTGCATCACACGCCGAACGGCAAGAAGCTCTATCAAAACTTCGTACGTCTTGCAGGCTTCAAGGGCGACTGGACCATGGGAGCCTACCGCGACGACGCGATCGCCAAGATCCGTAATCAGGTTGGCGACAGGAAAGTCATTTGCGGTCTGTCCGGTGGTGTTGACAGTTCGGTGGCCGCCGTCCTGATCCACGAGGCCATCGGTGATCAGTTGACGTGTGTCTTCGTCGATCACGGACTGCTGCGTTTGAACGAAGCCGATGAAGTGGTGTCCATGTTCCGGGACAACTACAATATTCCGTTGATCCATGCCGATGAAGCCGATCTCTTCCTGAACGCGCTGGAGGGCGTCTCCGACCCGGAGCAAAAGCGAAAGACAATCGGCAAACTGTTCATCGATGTCTTTCAGAAATATGCCAACGATATCGATGGAGCCGAATTCCTCGCTCAGGGAACGCTTTATCCGGATGTCATTGAAAGCGTGAGTTTCTCAGGCGGGCCTTCCGTCACCATCAAGTCTCACCACAACGTCGGCGGTTTGCCGGAAAAGATGGGATTGAAACTGGTCGAACCTTTGCGAGAGCTGTTCAAGGACGAGGTGAGGGCGCTTGGCCGCGAGCTTGGTTTGCCGGACAGCTTCATCGGCCGCCACCCGTTTCCGGGGCCCGGACTGGCAATCCGCTGCCCGGGAGAAATCACCCGGAATAAACTTGAGATACTGCGCAGGGCCGATGCCGTATATATCGACCAGATCCGCAAGCACGGCCTGTATGACGAGATCTGGCAGGCGTTTGTTGCCATCTTGCCCGTTCGCACCGTTGGAGTCATGGGTGACGGGCGCACATACGACTACGCCTGCGCTCTCAGAGCCGTGACGTCCGTCGATGGCATGACTGCAGATTATTATCCCTTCACGCACGAGTTTTTGGGTGAAACGGCAACCCGGATCATCAACGAGGTGCAGGGAATAAACCGGGTGACCTACGACATCACATCAAAGCCTCCCGGCACGATTGAATGGGAGTGATTTCCAGCGATTTTGTCGCGATAATCGCGGGTTCAGGCTTGACCTTTGCCGGTTTGATTCAACTCTCGGACGAGGTGTTGGAGTAAACGATGAAACGATCCCTGGATCTGACCGCGGACTGCACATCCTGCTCCGCCCTTTGCTGCGTGGTGTTTGCATTCGACAAGTCGGAGTCCTTCGGCATTGACAAGGCAGCTTGCGAGGTCTGCCCCAATCTGGACGACACCGACCGGTGCAGAATATTCGATGACAGGACTGAACTCGGCTTCAAGGGCTGCATTGCCTATAGCTGTCATGGTGCGGGCCAGAGGGTGACGCGCGAAGTTTTCAAGGGCGATAGCTGGCGTGACAATCCGGTTCTGATGGCTCCGATGGGGGCAGCTTTGTCGGTCATGAGGCGAATTCACGAGCTGTTGTTCTTACTCGATTCAGCAAAACTCATGTCGTTGTCGAGCGAAGAAATGTCGGCGCTCCTCGCTCTTGAGAACCTGCTTGATCCTGAAACAGAGTGGACCGAAAGCAAGCTCCAGAAATATCCTATCGATGCGGTCAGTGTACAAGTGCGCAAGTTCCTGAATTCCTTGCAGCATCATGTTACTGGAAGGCCTACTGCGCACACCTGATGCAAAACGCTGCTGCCGGATCGACCTCAAGCCTTTTTTCTGCAATTTCCTCCCCACACTCGACGCAAGATCCATATTCCCCATCGTCAAGCCGGACAAGCGCCGCCGAGATTTTCTGAATATCCGCTCTTCTTTGCCGCTCTGATGCCTGTGCCATCGCCTGACCCTGAAGCGCGTCCATGCGCGAAAGCCTCCCGACAGACTGTTGGTCGAGTGTCACGGGTGCGCGAGCCTCTTCGGAAATTTCGCTGTAGTCTTCCAGTTCTTTCTTGAGCGCTGTCAGCCTGCATCGAACGGCATCTTCGTCTATCGGCATGAGTATCCTCCGATTTCGAGAATGAAGAAGTCCGATGGAACACGCAAGTCGCACAAAAATGTCCTTGATTAGCCAATTTCGAAGGTTTGTTGAATTATTGGCGCCTTACGATTGTTGTCGGGAATGACGCGGGTTGTCGCATCGGATTTGATGACGTACTCGTGACTTTGACCAAGCGACCAGTGCTTGCGAAAATGGCCTGTGAATTTTCAGGAGTTTGAGACATGTATTTTCGGAAAATGTGGATGTATTGCGCACTGCTTTCGGCGGCACTGGTGATTTCTACATCGACCCACGCCGACGAGGTCGAAATCGTCGACGCAACGGCACGCCAGGCAGGAGACACGTGGTCATTCTCTGTAACCCTCAAACATGGTGATACCGGATGGGATCATTACGCAGACTTGTGGCAGGTCTACTCACCCGGCGGCGACCTATTGGGAGAGCGTGTTCTGCATCATCCGCATGTGGAAGAACAACCGTTTACACGTTCACTCTCCGGTGTCTCGATACCCGACGATCTGGATGAAGTGATTATCCGTGCCCGGGACAGCGTTCACGGTGTATCAGGCCAGGAATTGCGGATCACCTTGCCGCGCTAACCGCGCACGAGTGTCAACACGCCATCCGCCACGAATTGAACCGAAAGAGCGGCGAGGAGAACACCCAACAGGCGCGTGATGACGAGTTGCGCCGTTTCGCCAAGTAGTCTTTCCAGTCTGTCGGCCAGCAGAAAGGCACCCATGCAGCTTAAGAGGATAAAGGCAATCACGCCGCCAAGGCCTGCATAGGCGACCGTGTCCGGGGCCTGGCTCGACAGCAGGATGATTGCTGATATGGTAGCAGGGCCCGAAATCAGGGGGATGGCAAGCGGAAAGATGGCAATTTCATTGACCGTACCGTGATGTCCCTGGGACTCTACCGCTTTTTCTGCTGTTTCCGCCTTGCGCTCTTGTCTCTTTCCAAAAATCATCTCGATCGCGATCAGGAAGAGCAGAATGCCGCCTGCAACGCGAAACGCTGAAACCGAAATGCCGAGCACATTCAGAACTGTCTGACCTGAAGCATAGAAAATCAGTAGGATTCCTGCTGCAGTCAGCGTCGCCCGAACCGCAACCTTTCTTCGGTCTGCTCTGCTCATTCCAGCTGTGACAGCCAGAAACATCGGCGCAAGACCGACCGGGTCGATCGTAACGAAAAGTGTCGCAAACGCGTTGATGAAATAGTCGAGCATTCTGGGCTTCCACGGCATTGATGGTGGCTCGGATTCGGCCTTGTTACAGGGGATTGACACCGACTTCGAGCCGCTTTCCTAAATTCATTTTCGCACCCTGTGAATACTCTTTATAACATATTGAGTTACAAGGGTTATTGCTGGCGTGGAAAACTGCCTCAAATTTGGCCCATGCGGTTGAATCGGATATAAAAGAACCAGCAATAACAATGAAATGAGTTCTTCCTTGGCCGACCAGGACAACAGCACCCCTTCGGACGGTTTGCCGTCCGATATCAAACCGGTCTCTATCGTCGACGAAATGAAACGCAGTTATCTCGATTACGCCATGAGTGTAATCGTGTCGCGTGCATTGCCCGACGTCCGAGATGGCCTGAAACCGGTTCACCGGCGCATCCTCTATTCGATGCACGAAAACGGCTATGAGTGGAACAAGCCGTATCGCAAGTCAGCCCGTGTCGTCGGCGATGTCATGGGTAAATACCACCCGCATGGTGACAGCGCGATCTACGACGCGCTGGTTCGAATGGCACAAAGCTTTTCGCTGCGACTGCCACTGATCGACGGCCAGGGAAACTTCGGTTCCGTAGACGGTGATCCGGCGGCGGCGATGCGTTACACCGAGTGTCGGCTGGAAAAGGTCGCTCACAAGCTCCTGGACGATATCGACAAGGAAACAGTCGACTTTCAGGAAAACTATGACAACTCGGAAAGCGAACCGGTCGTTATTCCGGCCAAGTTTCCAAATCTGCTCGTAAATGGCGCCGGTGGCATTGCCGTCGGCATGGCGACCAACATACCGCCCCACAATCTCGGCGAGGTTATCGACGCGGCGATCGCCATCATGGAAAATCCGACCATGACGCTGATGGAGCTCATGGAGATTGTGCCGGGGCCCGATTTCCCGACCGGCGGCATGATCCTGGGACGTGCCGGGATACGCAATGCCTATGAAACCGGTCGTGGCTCGATCGTCATGCGGGCAAAAGTCGATATCGAGGAAGTGCGCAAGGACCGGAACGCGTTGATCGTTTCGGAGATACCGTACCAGGTCAACAAATCGACCATGATCGAAAAGATCGCCGAACTTGTCCGCGACAAGCGTGTCGAGGGAATTTCGGACATCCGCGATGAAAGCGACCGATCCGGAATGCGGGTCGTTATCGAGCTCAAACGCGATGCGGTGCCCGATGTCGTTCTGAACCAGCTCTATCGCTTCAGTCAGCTTCAGACTTCCTTCGGCGCAAACATGGTTGCCCTGAACGGCGGCAAACCGGAACAGATGAACCTGTCCGACATGCTCACGGCCTTCGTCGCCTTCCGCGAAGAAGTTGTCCAGAGGCGGACGCGCTATCTGCTGAAAAAGGCCCGCGACCGTGCCCATATCCTGGTTGGTTTGGGCATTGCAGTCGCCAACATCGATGAAGTCATTCACCTGATCAGAACTGCTCCGGATCCGGCGACGGCAAGAGCCCAGTTGATGGAACGCGATTGGCCGGCACGGGATGTCGAACCCCTGATCCGGCTGATCGATGACCCGCGTCATCAGGTTCGCGAAGACGGTACCTACAAGCTCTCTGAAGAGCAGGCACGGGCGATCCTGGAGCTGCGCCTGCAGCGCCTCACAGCGCTCGGCCGCGACGAAATCGACGACGAATTGAAGAAGATCGGTGGCGAAATCTCCGACTTTCTGGATATCTTGCGCTCCAGGGCTCGAATCCAGGAAATCGTCCGCAATGAAATGCTGGAGATCAAGGAAGAGTTCGCAACGCCGCGCAGGACGGAGATTGTCGAGGGCGGCGCTGACTTTGACGACGAGGACCTGATCCAGCGTGAAGACATGGTCGTTACCGTGTCACACAGCGGCTATATCAAGCGCGTGCCTCTCGCCACTTACCGGGCACAACGCCGTGGCGGCAAGGGACGCTCTGGTATGGCGACCAAGAATGAGGATTTCGTCACACGTCTTTTCGTCGCCAATACGCACACGCCGGTGTTGTTCTTCTCCTCCCGTGGCATCTGCTACAAGATGAAGGTCTGGCGGCTGCCTCTGGGAGGGCCGACTTCGCGAGGCAAGGCACTTGTGAACATGCTGCCGCTGGAGCAAGGTGAACAGATCACGTCTATTCTGCCATTGCCTGAGGACGAAGACAGCTGGGCAAATCTCGATGTGATGTTCGCAACCGTTCGCGGTACAGTGCGACGGAACAAGCTCTCCGACTTCGTCAATATCAACCGCAACGGCAAGATTGCGATGAAGCTGGAAGACGGTGACGGTATTGTCGGCGTTGACACCTGCTCAGAACACGACGACGTCATGTTGACCACCAATTCCGGTCAATGCATTCGCTTTGCGACCACAGATGTTCGCGTTTTTGCAGGCCGGAACTCAGTTGGTGTCCGCGGGATCCGGTTGGCAGATGAGGATCGGGTCATCTCGATGCAGATCCTTCATCATATTGACGTCGACGCTGAAGAACGGGCTGCCTATCTGAAGCTTTCAAGGGCCATGCGCGGAGAAGCAGACGAGAGCGGCAGCGGCGCTGATGAAGAGGGCGTCGTTGCGGGCGACCTGCCTCAGGAGCGTTATGCGCAAATGAGTGCTGCCGAACAGATTATCCTGACTGTCTCCGAAAACGGATACGGCAAGAGGACTTCGTCCTTCGAGTATCGCGTAACCGGGCGTGGTGGCAAGGGCATTACCGCCATGGCTGTCAATGATCGCAACGGTGGCCTGATCGCTTCGTTCCCGGTCGAAGACAGTCACCAGATCATGCTGGTGACGGACGGTGGTCAGCTTATCCGCTGTCCGGTGGACGGTATCCGCATTGCTGGCCGCGCGACGCAGGGCGTGATCGTCTTCAAGACGGCAACAGAAGAAAAAGTCGTCGCTGTTGAGGGTATCTCGGAAGTCGATGACGACGAAGATCTCGATGAGGACGGCGATGTCACGGAAGGCGATGTCACGGACGGAGAAAATGGCGATCAGGGTTCTGGCGACAACCCTCCTGCAGCTGCTCCGGACAGCGACAGCTGACAAAACACTGAAAGAGACAAACGACATCAAAGGCGGCGTGTTGCCGCCTTTTTTGTTTCTGTCTTGATGAATTACATCACGTGTCTGGAAGTGTGTGAATAGCCAGAAAGGTAAGTAACTGGAAACCGGCTTGCACCATGTGGTTTTGTTCAAGGTCGAATTGCATGACAATCTGATCAGCCGTAAAAAATGCCAGCCACAATCCCAGCGAGATGATGAAGGCATTGTTGACCCGCGCCATCCAGACGTCTTTTCGAACAGGAGGCGTGAGCACGGCGCGGACAAAGAATACGGCCGAAAGAAACGACCAGCAGATGATTCCTGCGAACAGGAGCGGGGCAAGAAACCGTGGCGGATCATACAAGGCGATGGTTTTGACGAGGTAGGGATAATTTGAGTGAGGAAGCCAGTTCTCGCCAAACCAGCCCAGCTGAAACATTGCGCCTCCCAGATCCGTCAGAAACGCAATCAGCCACCACACTGCCCAAAACAAGATAAGTGTTCGTTTGAAGAACATTAGCGAGAGAACCATGATCGGCTCCGAACCACGTGCAGTCCAACAAACTGGAAACTGCTCGATCTGACGATAACATTTCCCGAGAGAAAAGCAGCGGCACAAACGACAACAGCGGCCAGGGTGGAACCTGCGCCGCTGTTTGCCGTTACGGGGAAAAAACTGGAGGTAAGCGTATCAGTTGGCTGTGGGGTACCGTGCCAGAATGGTTTCGTTGGCGGTCGGAGCCTTTTGCTCGATCGTGACGAATGAGACATTGCGTACCTTGTTGGCACCGGTCAGGGAAGCAGCACACTCTTCACTCCATGCACCCCATGCCTGAGAGTTGCAGGTGCCGGATGACTTCGAGACGGCGATCCGATCCGTCTTGGTTGCTGTCAGGCCCTGCGTCGCAAGGCTGGTCAGGTCCTCGGCCTGAGATGCATTGCTCGGGTGCATGCTCATCACACCCGCAGCGATCATTGTCAGCAACGCCAGTACGAAGATGGCGGCCATCTTGACGTGCATCGCGGAATCCGCTGCGTTTGCCTGAATGTTGAATGGTTGTGCCGACTTCTCATTGAAAGTCGGGCCCGATGTAACGTAACTCCTCATGATCCTGGCTCCTGCTCACGCCGTGTTTTCGATGAACACACCTTGGACCAACTATGGGAAGACTTATGTGATGCCAGTCACACAATGTCTCGTGTGGACAAAAATGGCGGTTGTCTCAGTGTTTCCCTTGTGACCCGCCGGAAGGCGGAGTATGGAAATGGCCATGAAACGCATTGCGCTATATCCCGGGTCTTTCGACCCGGTCACCAACGGCCATATGGACATATTGCATCAGGCACTTGCGCTGGCAGACAAGGTCGTGGTCGCCATAGGGGTCCATCCGGGAAAAACACCTTTGTTTTCGTTCGAGGAACGGCTCAACCTAATTCATGAAGCAGCCCGTGCAGAATTTGCAGCTGAAGAAGCCGAACGTATCGATGTGATCTCCTTTTCGAACCTCGTTGTTGACACCGCGCGCGAGCAGGGGGCCGCATATCTGGTCCGCGGCTTGAGGGATGGTACTGATCTTGACTATGAAATGCAGATGGCCGGAATGAACGGTACGCTGGAACCTGACATCCGGACCGTTTTCCTGCCCGCGTCTCCCGATGTTCGCCACATCACGGCCACCTTGGTGCGGCAAATCGCAAAGATGGGCGGAGAGATTTCCGCATTTGTACCCGAACCGGTCGCGTCACCTTTAAGGCGCCGCGCAAGACCGGACAATTGATAATCAATTCCACTGACCTTGGTTTAAGGAGTCTCCAGTGTCACGACTAATCGCAATGATTGCCATTCTCGCGTCGATCGTTTTCGTTCCCGTCATTTCCAGTGCGCAGGGTACGGACCCGGAGAATACGCTTCTCCTTGACTTGAAGGATGGCCGCGTCGTCATCCAGCTTCGCCCGGACCTTGCCCCGAATCATGTTGAACGGATCAAGAAACTGACCAGGGAAGGTTTTTATGACGGGCTCACGTTTCACCGGGTGATAGACAACTTCATGGCACAGACCGGTGACCCGAAAGGCAACGGGACCGGAGGCTCCGGCGAACCGAATATTGCCGCCGAGTTCACGGACACACCCTTCCGGCGCGGAACACTCGGCATGGCCCGTGCTGCCGATCCGAACAGCGCCAACTCGCAGTTCTTTATCATGTTTGCCGACGGCGACTGGCTGAACGGCCAATACACGGTTTTCGCTGAAGTTGTTGACGGTATGCAATATATCGACAATATCGCTCGCGGCGAGCCGCCTGCGAACCCCGACAAAATCGTCAAGATGCAGATCGCAGCTGACGCTCAATAAATCAATAATAGCCCCAGTTCAAAGACCCAAGGAGTCAGACATGGCTGATATCAAGGATGCCGAAAACACCCTTCTCATGGAAACAAGCCAGGGACCGATCGTAATCGAAATGAAACCGGATCTTGCCCCGGGTCATGTTGCACGCATCAAGGAGCTGGTGCGAGACGGTTTTTATGACGGTATCGTGTTTCACAGGGTTATCGACGGCTTCATGGCGCAGACCGGTTGTCCGCAAGGAACCGGCACCGGCGGTTCCGGCCAGAAGCTGAAAGCAGAATTCAGCAACCACAAACACGTTCGCGGCACCTGTTCCATGGCCCGCGCCATGGATCCGAACTCCGGAGACAGCCAGTTCTTCATCTGCTTCACCGACGCTCCCTGGCTTGACGGTCAGTACACCGCTTGGGGCGAAGTGATTGACGGCATGGACAACGTCGACAAGATCAAGCGCGGCGAACCCGTAACGGATCCTGACAACATTGTTTCTCTCAAGGTGGCTGCAGACGCATCCTGACTGCGTAACTGCAAGAAATCCGGACAGCGCGGAAGTTTTCCGCGCTGTTTTTGTTTGTAGCGTCGGAACGGCAAGTGTTGACCTCCAAACGATGCACCTTTAAGAGCCGCACACTGAGCACCCGGCTCCGTCAGTTGACGTCGATCACACACATCGACACACCCATTGCCATTGGACAGACCTGAACGACATGCGCGTCGAAGAATTCGATTTTGACCTGCCGAATGAACGGATTGCCCTGCGTCCCGCGCGTCCGCGAGATGCTGCGCGAATGCTTGTTGTAAATCCGGTCGAATATCCGGTCTTGAAGGACATGGGCATACGGGATTTGCCGGGACTGTTGAAGCCTGGCGATGCGTTGGTTTTCAACGATACAAAGGTCATTCCGGCCCAACTGGAGGGACAGCGGGTTCGTGGTGGTGTTTCCGCAGGGATCAGTGTCACTTTGCACATGCGCACTGCTCCAGATCGGTGGAGAGCCTTTGCCCGTCCAGCAAAGAAACTGATTGCCGGCGACATTCTCGTCTTTGAAAATGCAGCATGCAGTTTGAAGGCGCGGGTTGCAGAAAAGTCGGATGGCGGCGAGGTGCTGCTAGTCTTTGAGGCATCCGGTTCGGAGCTGGATGTCGCCATTGCAACAGTCGGCCACGTTCCCTTGCCACCCTATATCGCGCAAAAGCGAGCCGAGGATGTTCAGGATCGCCAGGACTATCAAACGATCTTTGCTGAAAAGGATGGTGCGGTCGCAGCGCCGACTGCCGGCCTTCATTTCACGCAGGAACTTCTTGAAGCTCTCAAAGACCGGGGGGTTGAGCGGCATCTTGTAACCCTGCATGTTGGTGCGGGAACATTTCTGCCGGTGAAAGCGGATGATACGCGTGACCACAAGATGCACGCGGAATGGGGCAACGTTTCCGCCGGCACCGCAAAGGCTCTTCTCGCTGTAAGGGCGAGAGGAAACAAGGTTGTCAGCGTTGGCACCACGTCTTTGAGAATACTGGAAAGCTCTGCCCAGGCAGGAGGTTCGATCGCACCCTTTGCCGGAGAAACATCAATTTTCATCACGCCAGGCTATAAGTTCAAGGCAATTGATGCCCTGATGACGAATTTCCATCTTCCAAGATCGACGCTCTTCATGCTCGTGTCTGCGTTTGCAGGACTTGAAACGATGCGCGACGCCTATGCACATGCAATTGAGGAGCAATACCGCTTCTACAGCTACGGGGACGGTTCCCTGTTGTTCCCGGCGAAAGTGACGCAGTAGATCCCATGTCCGAGACAGCAAAAAAATTCGAATTCAAACTGATCGCAACCGATGGCATGGCCAGACGGGGTGAAATAACGACCCCGCATGGCGTCGTGCGCACACCCGCATTCATGCCGGTTGGTACACAGGCAACCGTCAAGGCCATGTATCCTGGACAGGTACGGGAAACCGGCGCCGACGTTGTACTGGGCAACACCTATCATCTTATGTTGCGTCCCACTGCGGAACGTGTCGACAGGCTGGGTGGACTGCACACGTTCATGAACTGGTCGCACACGATCCTGACCGACAGCGGCGGTTTTCAGGTCATGTCTTTGGCGCAGCTGCGCAAACTCGATGAGGAAGGTGTCCGGTTCCAGAGCCATATTGACGGCCGGAAATATCATCTGACGCCGGAACGTTCAGTTGAAATCCAGGGATTGCTGGGTTCTGATATCCAGATGCAACTGGATGAATGCATCAAGCTTCCAAGCCCCAAGGAAGAGATCCAGCGCGCGATGGAATTGTCGCTGAGATGGGCCGAACGTTCCAGGACACAATTTGAGGCAATGGGCGGACCTGCGAAAGGGCAGGGACTCTACGGCATCGTCCAGGGCGGAGACCAACCTGATCTTCGCATCAGGTCTGCCGAAAGTCTCGGCAAGTTGCCCTTTGAAGGCTTTTCGGTAGGGGGGCTGGCCGTTGGAGAGCCGCAGGATGTCATGCTCCAGATGTTGGACATAACCACTCCGGTGATGCCCGTCGAAAAGCCCAGGTATCTGATGGGCGTTGGAACGCCGGACGATCTCCTGGAAAGCGTAAAGCGCGGCATTGACCAGTTTGACTGCGTCATGCCGACACGCGCAGGCCGGCACGGACTGGCATATACAAAATTTGGCAAGGTGAACTTGAAAAATGCCCGCCACCAGGACGACGCACGTCCGCTCGACGCGGAAAATCAATGTCCCGCGTCAAGCGCCTACAGCCGCGCCTATCTTCACCACCTCGTGCGGGCAGGTGAGGGGCTGGCAGGCATGTTGCTTACCTGGAACAATATTGCGTACTACCAGCAACTCATGCAGGGCATGCGGGATGCAATCGAAGAAGGTCGTTTCGACGATTTTTACACTCACACCAAGGAAGAATGGGCGAGAGGCGATATTGCCGCATTGTGAGTCGCGTTACCTGGTTACCCTAGGCGGCAAGACCGTCCGACTTGGTCAGATAGCAGCCTGAGATCCGCCAACTTCCGTCTTCCTGCTGTTCAAAACTGTAGAGTACGAGCCAGTTCTTTCCCTTTGGCCCGACAACATGAACCTCTTGCGTCGGTCCGAATTTGGTAATCTTGGATTGTCCGAACGTGACACTTTTTGGATTGTAGACCGGCTGATATCCTTGCCGAACCATTTCCATGAACAGTTCCGGTGACTGAAACTTCTGTTGCAGCGAATCTGTTGCAAAGGAATATGCCGTTATGGCGTTTCCTGCTGCAAAGGCGTTCATCTGGTTCTTGATAATGCGCTGAAACGCGTCGCTGTCGTGCGTTTCTTCTGCGACCGTCGACCCCAGTGAAAAAACCGTCAGGACCGCCGCACTCACCATTGTTTTCCAGAAACGAAATCTTGCCATGATCGCTGCCTCTCTTTCCGAAACTCTGAAAGTGTACGGCACTGTCGCGATATTGGATCGGTGGACAGGCACTTTATCCCGGACAGGAGAGAGGACGCCAGCAATCGGGCAAAGGCCGGTTCTGTATTCCCTGCTCAATCAGAAATGCTGATCGTCCTGCAGAATATTAGGTTTGTCATTCGTATGAAACTGCTGGCCCCGGATCGCTATCAGGGATTCTGATGGAGTGCCTGAATTGGTTCCATATCGTTGTTCAGACATTCAACGATCTCCACTCTGGCCGGGTCACGCAATATCTTGGCGTACTTGTACTTGAAGGCACCACCTGAAAGCTCGACGATCCGTTCCGCTACCCAGGCAGGTTCGAGCATGGTTTCGGTGTCTTCATCTGTTCCTTCCCAGAAAGGTGTTCTGACCCCGGAAGGAGCGGCAACCAGGACCTTTCCGAGCCCCTTGTCCCTGACCAGTGACGCACCGAGCATTCCCAGAGCCGATTTGGTCGCGCAATAGGCCGGTTCAAGTTCCCTCGGCGTATATTGCGAGCTTGAGGTGATGAGCATTATCTTCAGCGGCCAATCCGATCGTCTTTTGAGACGCTGGATCAACATCATGGGTGCCAAAACACCAACGTTGACCATACATTGGAGATCGTCGTCGCCAAGGGCGTCTATACGCCCCCTTTGAAGAAATCCCGCAGCATAAACGAGCGTATGGACAGTCTCAAGTTCGGAGAGAACCCGATCAGCATCTTGCGCCAGTTTTACCGTGTCGCTGGTTACTTCGAATTTCAGAAAACTGGCTTTGGTCAGATCGGGACGTTTGCGCCCCGTAACGCAGACAGTGTGTCCTTCGTCGAGATAGGTTTTGGCAAGTTGCAGGCCGATTCCAGAAGTGCCACCGACAATAAGGAAGTTTTTCTTCACGATGCCCCCTACCAACTCTCATGGGTTATACGAACAGCGAAAACATTTTGTAAGGCGCTTGAATCCATAAAACAATTGGACCGGATCTTGGTCAGACCCGGCCCGGCAGTTATCAGAGCGGTAAAGAGATCACTTGTCCTTTTTCAACTGCTATTCAGCTGCGACAGGATGTTGAAGCATCTCCTGCATGAACGGAACAAGCTCCTGAGCCAGGGCGGGATCATCCATACCAAAGGCGATATTTGCACTCAGGAAACCCGGCTTGTTGCCGCAATCGTAGCTGCGCCCCTCGAATTTGAGTGAGGAGAAACTCTGATTCGACATAAGCGAAATCATGCTGTCGGTCAGCTGAATCTCGCCACCGGCGCCTTGGCCCTGGCTGGAGAGCAGGTCGAAAATTTCAGGTTGCAGGATGTATCGCCCGGTGATCATCAGGTTGGAAGGTGCGGTTCCGGGTGCCGGCTTTTCGACCATGTTTGAAATGCGGCTGGACTTGTCGTTGATCTGCTCTGCAAGCTCGACGATACCATACTGATGTGTCTGATCTTCGGGCACTTCTTCCACGGCAATGATGTTGCCGCCAGCTTTCTCATAAAGATCAACCATTTGCCGAAGACAGCTAATCTTGGACTTGATGATCACATCGGGGAGAAGAATCGCAAATGGTTCATCTCCGATAATATCCCTAGAGCACCAGATTGCGTGTCCGAGCCCAAGGGGAGCCTGCTGACGGGTAAAGCTGGTTGATCCGGGCTGGGGTCTGTGTTTTTCAAGCAATTCAAGTGCAGCAGCCTTGTTCCGCGCTCTCAGCGTATCTTCCAGTTCATAAGCCATGTCGAAGTGATCTTCGATTACGTGCTTGTTCCGACCTGTTACAAAGACGATGTGCTCAATACCTGCTGCTCGGGCCTCATCGACGACATACTGGATAATCGGCCGATCCACGATCGTCAGCATTTCCTTGGGGACCGCCTTGGTTGCCGGCAGGAATCTGGTGCCAAGACCGGCAACAGGCAAAACGGCTTTGCGAATGGGCTTGTTCATTTCAGGCCTTCCAACTCCAATTAACAGAGATTTCTACATCCATCTGTCACGAATAAATAAACACAACAATAAACTCAGGGTTCTGAGCGGGTATACAAAGGACGATAGGCGCTAAAATTTGCATCCTGGTTAAATTTCCAAGTGCCGCCATCCTGTCCTGTAGCGCAACGATCGTCTCACGCAAAGATGGAAGTCTTGTGATAATCGAGTGAGGGCCGAACAAAATGTGAGATTCAATCGATTTAAAACGATATTTGAGTAGCAGAAGCCAGAGAGTTGCAGCTTGAACAAAAGAAGGCTATGGAACACCCGAAAATGCTGCGGGGCAAAATAACGCAGGCAATGGCGGCTGACAGCTGTCTGATGAAGCAAGGTGATCAATGACCGAGGCGAACCGCGAAGTTATAGTCGGGAACGTAACATTCCAGAATGATGCACCTATAAGCCTTATCGCCGGGCCGTGTGCACTGGAGAGTCGCAACCATGCCCTGGAATGCGCAGCAGCGATCAGGGAAATTACACAGAAGGTCGGGATTGCGACTGTCTACAAGTCGTCTTTTGACAAGGCCAACAGAACGGCTCTTTCGGGCGGGCGAGGAGTGGGGTTGCGGGAGGCGCTGCCAATATTCGCAGAAATCCGGGAAACCCTCGGAATGCCGGTCGTCACTGACGTTCATACCGCTGAGCAATGCGCTCCGGTTGGAGAAGTCGTCGACATTCTGCAAATTCCGGCATTTCTTTGCAGACAGACCGATCTTCTGGTTGCCGCGGCAAAAACGGGCAAGACCGTAAACGTGAAAAAGGGTCAGTTTCTGGCTCCATGGGACATGAAAAACGTCCTTGCCAAGGTCACGGAATCCGGAAACCCGAACGTTCTGCTGACCGAGCGTGGCGCCAGTTTCGGCTACAACACGCTCGTCAGTGACATGCGTGCCTTGCCTATCATGGCAGAAACCGGTGCTCCGGTCATATTCGATGCGACCCATTCGGTTCAGCAACCCGGCGGGCAGGGTGCCTCAACAGGTGGCGACCGTACCATGGTTCCCGTTCTTTCAAGGGCCGCAGTTGCAGCCGGTATCGCAGGACTTTTCATTGAAACGCATCCGGATCCGGACAAGGCACCTTCAGATGGTCCGAACATGGTTCCTATGCATGAACTGGAAGCATTGCTCAGGCAGCTCAAGGCAATCGACACCGTGGTAAAGCCGGCATCCGCCACAATCTAGAAAACATCCGCGCTGTGTGCGCGGTCAAAATGGGGCATACGCTCCAGGTTAATCGCCGGTCAATCGGCACGGAGTGCGCAGGCAAATCCGCCAGTGCGCAATCACTTAAGGTCCATGCGACAAGGGAGTTCTTTCCATGACCGCCATTATCGATATCGTCGGACGTCAGATATTCGACAGCCGTGGCAACCCGACCGTTGAAGTCGATGTCTTCCTGGAAGACGGATCTTTTGGCCGCGCTGCGGTTCCCTCCGGTGCGTCGACCGGTGCACATGAAGCGGTGGAACTTCGCGATGGCGGCGACCGCTACATGGGCAAGGGCGTCCAGAAGGCTGTCGATGCGGTAAACGGGGAGATCTTCGAAACCGTCGGAGGTCTGGAAGCGGAAGATCAGCTGCAGATCGATCAGGCAATGATTGATCTGGATGGCACAAGCAACAAGGCCCGTATCGGCGCCAACGCCATCCTGGGTGTTTCGCTGGCCGTTGCAAGAGCTGCGGCACAGGCATCAGGCCTGCCGCTGTATCGCTACGTCGGCGGCACGTCAGCCAGAACACTGCCGGTACCGATGATGAACATCATCAACGGCGGTGCCCATGCGGACAATCCGATCGACTTCCAGGAATTCATGATCATGCCTGTGGGTGCAGAATCGCTTTCCGAAGCCGTTCGCATGGGAACAGAGGTTTTCCACACCCTGAAAAAAGCCCTGAGTTCTGCCGGTCACAACACCAATGTTGGTGACGAGGGTGGATTTGCTCCCAATCTTGAATCGACAGACGCGGCAATCGGTTTCGTCATGAAGGCGATCGAGACAGCTGGTTACAAACCTGGCGAAGACATGTACCTGGCTCTCGATGCCGCATCGACAGAGTTCTTCAAGGACGGGAAGTATGTGCTTGAGGGTGAAGGCAGGTCACTGGCGCCTGAGGAAATGGCAAAATACCTTGGCGACCTTGCTTCCCGATATCCGATCATCTCCATCGAGGACGGCCTTGCCGAGGACGACTGGGACGGCTGGAAAGCAACCACCGACCTGATCGGCAACAAATGCCAGCTCGTGGGCGATGATCTCTTCGTGACCAACTCCGAACGTCTGCGCAAGGGCATTGATCTGGGCGTTGCCAATTCGATCCTGATCAAGGTCAACCAGATCGGCACGCTGTCGGAAACACTGGACGCGGTGGAAACCGCTCACAAGGCTGCCTACACCGCTGTCATGTCGCACCGCTCCGGTGAAACAGAAGATTCGACCATCTCCGATCTTGCGGTTGCAACCAATTGCGGACAGATCAAGACAGGTTCCCTGGCACGTTCGGACAGGTTGGCAAAATACAACCAGCTCATCCGGATTGAGGAAGAACTGGGTCCTCAGGCAATCTATGCCGGCCAGTCTATCCTGAAGGGCTGAATTTCCTTCGGATCGTTGTTCGAAGAAAAGCCCCGCCGATCTGGCGGGGCTCTGCCATTCATGTCGTTGTCCGAATTACGTCAGCCTGACTGTTCCGCTTCGGGGTCTGTCCGGGTTTCCTCCGCGTGCTGCAACGCAGCCGCGATAGTTTCCGGTTTTTCCGCGCCGGCCAGCACGAACCTGCCGTCAATAATGAAGCAGGGCACACCTGATATTCCAGACTCGCTCGCCCTTGTGATCTGGGCTTCCGTTTTGTCCAGGTCGGTCTCTGTTTCCAGCAACTGTTCGACAAGATCGGATTGCATACCGGCATCTTCCGAAATCCGGACAAGCGTAGCCGCATTGGTCAAATCTTCACCATCCAGGAAATATGCCCTGAACAATCGCTCGACGACGTCACTTTGAACGTTATCTGACCGCGACCAGAGGATCAGCCGGTGGCTGTCCAGCGTGTTCGGCGACAGTTTGATTTTGTCGAAGGCGAAATCGATGCCTTCCTCCGCGCCGGTTTCCTTTATGCGACTGTAAACGGCATCTGCATTTTCCTTGCCGCCGAATTTGTCATCGAGATACTGCTGACGGTCCTTGCCTGATTTCGGCAGGGTTGCATCAAGTTGAAATGGATGCCAGCGCACATCAACATTCAACTGAGGAACAGACCGGAGTGCAGTCTCCAGTCGTCTTTTGCCGATGAAACACCAGGGGCACATGACATCGGAGACGACGTCGATAGTAAGTGGAGGAGATGCGTTCATGAATGGGCCGTTTGTTGTGTCTTGAACCAACAAGTTAGAGCTTTCTGTCCGGTTTCCAAGTCCAATCCGCCGTTCAGCGTACGGTATGGGTCAGGATGGAGCTGATGCGCTTTTGGAGACGCACTGTCCCGGCCTCGTTTTTCAGCACGGCGACGGGGCCCAGGTCCTTCACCAGGCAAACAAGATCCTCATCCCGGCTGGTTGCATCGGCAATTGACAGAAGCGTTGTGTAAATTTCATCCAGTTCATCCGCAGAAGACACTTCAAGTCCGAAACTTTCCGGTTGAAGACGCATTTCCCACAAGTCCAGACCACGCACAGCAAGGGCATTGCTGCAAGTTTCAAGGTAGTTGGTGTAGTCGCTGGCGCTTAGCCCGCCTTCCGTAATCTGCTGGCGGAGCCACATCTGGCTTTCAGCAAGAATTCTGTCCGCGAGGCGTCGTCGCTTGCCGAAGCGGATCGCCGAAGTGATCCGTCGCGTCAGCATTTCCTTGCGGTTCTCACCCACGATCACGTCGGATGCCCCGTTACGGAACAAAAGTGCGGAATCCTCTTCTCCCTCGCAAACGGCAAGAACCGGTAGTCCTGCAAAACGCGCATCTCTTCTGATTTGGCGGATGTATTCAACTGCATCATCAAATGCCGCGTCGATCACCACTGCATCAAATGCACGCATGGACATGAATTCCATGGCCATCTTGCCGTCAAATGCTCCGACGACCTCGACCTTCTGATCGCTGGCATCCTGCCATTCCAGAAAGCGCCCGCTCACGCCGACCACCATCAGACTGCTGGATCCGGTGTGGTGAGGGGCTGTCCCGAAATCAGGTATGCGACCGAATACCTTCCGCCGGAGCTGCGCTTCCTCCGAGCGCATGAGCGAGCGCTGGTGGATACAAATGAGCATCAGAAGGACATCATCCGGGACGACCCGATCAATGATCGCGGTCGCCTGGAGCCCGTCAGGGATTAGGTCGTCGCCATCGGCCAGAATATAAAACGGAACATCGCAGGGCAACGCCCTGATATGCCGCAGGAGCCAGTCAAAGAAGGCCTCATTGTCGCCGTCAATGAGGTTCTTGATATCGACAACGATCGCAGCAGGCAGAGCTGTGGGCGGAGTACCGTCACGCTCGAACATATTGAGGAGCGCAACGTCCAGGTCTTCGGGCGCGTCACCGCTGCTGTTGCGTTTTGGCCGCCGCCCGGCATACCAATAAGGTCCACGCCACGAAAGCGACGTTTCATAATCCATGCCCTGTCCCCACCTGGAGCAAATTGCACATTTTCCACCTGAGGTATGATGCCCCGACTGTCTGGTTTGGATCAACCAATAGATGTCCGTCCAGTTGCGCCACCCAAACTGCTGTCTAGGCCACCGCAGCGGGCAGCCGTTGTGTCCGCATGGTCAGTTTCTCCCTGCAGATCGTTCCGTCGGCATTGCGTGGCAGCGATTGCAATATCAGGACACGATGCGGGATTTTCGCAAGATCCACTCCATCCGCGTCCAGAAAGGCAAAGAAGGAGGCAGCGTCGGGGACATTTGAAGTCTCGGGAACCAGTGCTGCATACATTCTAGCTCCAAGAACAGGATCCTCGACAATGAATGCAGCGGCTTCGCGGATCCCGGGGTAACTCGAATAGATCACATCGATTGTTTCAAGATTGCCGGTACCCAGGGCGTAGTTACCTGGAATTCCGAAGCCGGCTATTCCGTCGTCGACAAGATCAACCTTGATGTTGGTCTTGAGATATCCGGTTCCTTCCCAGCGGACACGCCGCCGTTCGCCGTTGATCGTGCGCCACCCGATCTCGGGGACCATG
>NZ_KI928940.1:189143-194438 GCF_000521215.1 Labrenzia sp. DG1229
GCGAACTGCGACGGTACCGTCATCCGCAACTTCGAAGCGGCCATCATTGATGGAGTAAGAGACCGTGTCTGTGACATCGTCATCGGTGGCTGAAACCGTGATGCCGACTGCGGTACCTTCTCCAGCATCTTCGGCAATCTCGTTGGCACCGGCATCCGCATCCGCCACGCTGGAGACGGCCGTTTCGTTCACATCGGAAACATCGATGGTGAAGGTCTCTTCGGACTTGGATCCATCAGAGGATGTTGCAGTCACGGTGACGTCGACAGAGCCTTCCGTCTCTGCGTCGAAACGCGCACCGGCGGCAACTGTCACGGTTCCGTCGTTTGCCACGTCAAAGCGGGCATCATTGATGGAGTAAGAGACCGTGTCGGTAACATCGTCATCGGTGGCTGAAACCGTGATACCGACTTCACTCCCTTCAACGGCATTTTCTGCGATCGTGTTGAGATCTGCATTGGTGTCCGAAATCGCGGAAACTGTGTATTCACTGACATCGGAAACACTGATCGTGAACGTTTCCTGGGATGTCGAACCATCTGATGAGACAACGGTGACGACGACGTCAATTGAACCTTCGGTTTCCGCGTCGAAGGAGGCGCCGGTTGCAACGGAAACTGTTCCGTCGTCGGCAACCTCAAATCGGTCGTCATCAACGGAATAGGAAACAGTGTCGGACACATCGGCATCGAACGCAGAGGCGGTGATTCCGACTGTAGTACCTTGTCCAGCGTCTTCGGCAATAGTGTTGGCACCGGTATCCGTGTCCGTCACGTCGGAGACGTCCGTTTCGTTCACATCGGAAACATCGATCGTGAATGTTTCTTCGGATGTGGAACCATCTGAGGATGTTGCAGTCACTGTAACGTCGACTGAACCTTCGGTCTCCGCGTCGAATGAGGCCCCGGCAGCAACAGTAATTGTGCCGTCATCTGCCACTTCAAATCGACCGTCATCGACTGAATAGGCAACACTGTCGGAAACATCGTCGTCGGTGGCCGCAACTGTGACACCAATTGCAGATCCCTCCGTTGCGTTTTCCGCAATTGTGTTGGAAGTGCTGTCCGTATCAACGATTTCGGAAGTGGAATGCTCGTTGATGTCGGAAACACCGATCGTGAAGGTCTCCTGCGATGTGGAACCATCAGAGGATGACGCCGTCACCATGACGTCGATGGAACCTTCCGTTTCTGCATCGAACGATGCACCGGCTGCAACGGAAACTGTTCCGTCATCTGCAACATCAAATCGGTTGTCGTCGACGGTGAAGGAGACCGTGTCGGAAGCATCGTTGTCGGCCGCAGAGGCCGTGATGCCAACTGTCGCGCCCTCAATCGCGTTCTCGGCAATGGTATTGGCACCGCCATCCGTGTCCGTCACGTTCGAGACAGCTGTTTCGTTCACGTCGGAAACATCGATCGTGAAAGTCTCCTGCGATGAAGAACCGTCACTTGATGTGGCTGTCACCGTAACGTCGATGGAACCTTCGGTTTCTGTATCGAAGGAAGCACCGGCAGCGACAGTCACGGTTCCATCGTCGGCAACATCAAATCGGCTGTCATCGACGGAATATGTGACTGTATCACTTTCGTTTTCGTCTGTAGCTTTGACAATGATCCCAACAGCCGCGCCGGTGCCCGCAGTTTCTGCAACCGAATTTGATGCATCATTCGTGTCTGTCACAGCACCAATATCGCGTGCGACAAGATCGCTCGCAGGAATATCGCCGTCGGAGAAGCGGAAATTTTCGACATTCCGAACCGTGTCTACGCCATCCGGAGAACCGTCGCGCGTGTCGGTGACAGTAAAGCTGCCGTCCGGATTTTCCTCGACGTCGTAGTCTTCGCGATTGCCGCTGAAGGACGCCGTATCACTGCCGCCTTCACCATCAAGCACATCGTTGCCGGCTCCGCTGACAAGCGTGTCGTCACCATCTCCGCCCTTGATGTTGCCACCGTCTTCATGCGCCGTAATCGTATCGTCGCCCGATCCGCCGGAAATGGTCGTTTCCGAAACGCCCGTATCCACGAACGTAACGCCGTCGTCGTTTAGCCGAAGATCTTCAGCAACATCATCGAATGTGACGGTGAAGGTTTCAGTTACGGAAAGCCCGCCCGCATCCGTCGCAGTGACTGAAACTTCAACGGCAGGCTCCGATTCAAAATCGATGCTTTCGCCGGTTTTCAGGCGCAATGAGCCGCCGAGGATCTCAAAGCGATCATCTGAAACCTTGTAGGTATGTGTGTCTCCGGCATCCGGATCAGATACAGACAAGGCACCTACAGTTGCACCTGAGGAGTTCTCTGTAACGGTGCCTCCCATGAAATCGGAAAGCGTTGCGTTTGCATAGACCGAAAGGCCCTCACCATTGATCGTGCCCAGAAAATCTCCGCCAATATGGCCCTGACTATGCCCGGCGATGGTGCCCACACCCAGGTCATTGCCGCCATCCCAATCGCCATCTATCCACCCTGTCTGCTGCGCAACCAGACTGTTGGAGACATTCATCTCTCCAAGCCCGAGAACGCTGGACAACAACAAGGAAATGGTATCGACATCCTTGTTCAGCTCGAGCGCAAAGTTGTACTCGGTATCGGGAGAAATCTCGGCGCTCAATTCGAGATTGTTGCCTTCGCCCGCATAGACGTGAATGCGCCCGTTTTCGATGACAACGTTCAAACCGTAGACATTGCCGCCGGTCTCAAAAAGGGTTTGTGTCGACGTCACGTCCGATGCCGTCGTGAACGACATCGAAAACACGTTGCTGTCGCTTTCAAGACCCATGTCCGAAATGCTGGATCCGGAAGTGAAGCCGTCCCAGGCAATGAAATCAGCATGATTGTCGGTATTCAGAACAAGCGCTGTCGGTGCCTCGTTCACGTCTCCGATCGCGATCGTGACGCTTTCCGAATGGGTCAGGCCTTCCGAGTCAGTCGTCTGAACGGTGATCGTGTGGCTGTCGGCAGCTTCGTGATCGAGCGCGGCACCGTCCCTGACCCTAATCTCGTTGCCTACAATCTCGAAGGAACTGGATGGGTCATCGGTGATCTCGTAGGTATGAGTATCTCCATCGTCTTCATCGACTGTCGACAACGTGGCAACAACTGTGCCGGACGCGCTGTTTTCATCGACGAACGGCTTCTGGTAATCGTCAAGTCCCGCGTTCGCGTAGACAGACAGACCATCACCGTTGATTGTGCCAAGAAAATCGCCACCGGTGTTGCCCTGACTGCTCCCACCGCCGATTGTGCCGACGCCGATATGGTTGCCGCCATCCCAGTCGTGGTCCGTCCAACCGGTTTGCTTGTCCGCCAGGCTGTTGGAAGCGTCCATTTCGCTGAGCGGCAACTCGTCCGACATCAACAGGGTGAGGGTATCGGTGTTCTTGTCGAGCTCGAGCGCAAGATTGTATTCGGTGCCTGGCGTGATTTCCGCACTAAGTTCCAGATCATTCCCGTTACCCGCATAGACATTGATGCGCCCATCTTCGATGACGACGTTCAACCCGTACACGTTTCCGCCGGTTTCAAACAAGGTTTGAGGCGTTGTCACATCGTCGGCCGTCGTGAATGAAAGCGAGAAGACATTGCTGTCGCTCTCAAGTCCACGGTCGGAAATACTGGCAGAAGAGCTGTATCCGTCGGCAGCCGAAAAATCGGCTTCGGTGTTTGCATTCAAGACCAGTGCAGCTGGTGCTTCGTTGACATCGTTTACGGTTATCGTGACGTCTTCGGAATATGTCAGACCAGCCGCATCTGTAACCTGAACACTGATCGTGTGTGTGTCATCACTTTCATGATCGAGATTTGCGCCATCGCTGACGCGTATTTCATCACCGACAATTTCAAAATAACCGGAGGGATTGTTCGTTATCGAATAGGTATGACTGTCACCGGCGTCTTTGTCCGTCGTTGAGAGCGTAGCGACGACGGCGCCCGCCGAGCTGTTCTCATCGATTGTCCCGCCGGCAGTTTCAATATCGGTTGGTGTCTCGTCGATTATGTTGGTGACATCGATGGAAAAAGTTTCTTCAGACCTGGACCCGTCAGTCGATTCGGCTGTCACGGTGATGTCGATCGCACCTTCGCTCTCGGCATCAAACGTGACCCCGTCCGCGATCGTGACTACACCGTCATCTGAAACTACGAAGCGGTTGTCATCCACCGAGTAAGTCACAGTGTCGGAGACGTCGGCGTCCTCGGAAAAGGCTGTGATCCCGACGGCATCGCCAGCAGCGGCATTTTCAGCGATGGAATTGTCAGTCGCATCCGTATCAACCACCAGGGAAGCGGCAAATTCGTTGATATCCGAAACAGCAAGGTTGAAGACCTGCGATGAGGTTGACCCATCGCTGGAGATAGCGGTGACCGTGAATGAAATGTCACCTTCGGTATCGGCATCGAACGTTGCCCCTTCGGCAACGGTGACAACGCCGTCCTCGTCGATTTCAAATCTGGGATCATCAATCTGGTAGCGAACGGAGGCCGTTGCATCAGGATCGCTCGCGTGTGCGGTTATGCCGACGGTGGCGCCTTGGGCAACATTTTCTGCAATTTCGTTTGCCGAGGCGTCGATATCGGATACAGCCGATACATCGCTTTCATCGACATCGCCAATCGTGATCGTAAAGGATTCCGAACGCGAAGCCCCGTCCTGCGCTGTTGCAAGAACGACAATGTCGTGTGTTCCAGCGGTTTCTGCATCCAGTTCACCGGCTACGGTCACCACACCCGTATCGGAATCGATCGCGAACAACCCTCCCGCATCATCAAGCAGGCTGTAAGCCACGCTTGATCCATCGGACGTATCCGAATTTGCGGTGATGCCTATCGCCGAGCCGATCGCGGCATCTTCGTCTACCGAATTCTGGGTACCGTCCACGTCTGTGAGAGGGGACAGCTCCGAAGCTGTCGCTTCCGGTGCCCCGGTCACATCTTCGGACTTGCCCTCCGATTGCCCAGAAGAGGTCGAAACGCCGCCCGGAGTGCCAAACTCCGGCTGCGATTGTAGTTGTTCGCTGGAAGCTTGCTGAAGAATGGGCTCGGTGACACGCGGGGTCGAACCGTTCTGCTGGATTTCCGAAGTCTGTGCGTTGCCCTTCAGGGTTTCATCCGGCGCAATCGCAAGTCTTGACACGCCGTTTGCGATCTGCCCGGCATCATTCTGGGTGTCGGCAATGGGAGTGGAGGGGAGATCGGAATTGGCGGTTGAATCCCTGAAGAGATCAGAAGAATTTTCGGAGTTGTGCGTTTCTTCGCCGCGGTTCGGTTCACCCTCATGGCTGCCGAGGTGAAG
>NZ_KI928940.1:194893-241336 GCF_000521215.1 Labrenzia sp. DG1229
TGTGCCGGGGTGAAAATCTGTGAGTGACAGTTACTTACGCTGAATTTGCATGACGCTTTACCTAACGTAATTTCGCTGCTGCACTACCAAACCGCGTGTCTGCTATGCCCGCATTCCAAATGTGCGGCTTCCCGGGTGGCCAGTTTGGCATCCTGAAAGAATGAATGTGTGAGTTCTCTTTTCACGGCAACGAAAGTCTTACACCAGTTTTGCTGGATCTAGATGTCAAGATCATCCGCGAATTCCGCATTTTCCTGAATGAACCGGAACCGCGCTTCTGGTTTGTTACCCATCAGTCTTTCGACGGCATCGTTCGTTGTGCCAATATCGGCCTCGTCTACATCGACCTTCAACATGGAGCGTTTGGCCGGGTCCATCGTCGTTTCCTTCAGCTGGGCCGGCAACATCTCGCCCAAGCCCTTGAATCGGCCGATTTCGACTTTCGATTTTCCCTTGAAAACTGTTCCGAGCAGTTCGTCCTTGTGCGCGTCATCGCGGGCATAAAGTGTTTTGCCCCCCTGGCTGAGCCTGTAAAGGGGAGGGACCGCCAGATAAAGATGGCCTCCTCGAATAAGCTCCGGCATTTCGCGATAAAAGAATGTGATCAAAAGCGACGCGATGTGGGCGCCGTCAACGTCTGCGTCGGTCATGATGACGATTTTTTCGTATCGCAGGTCCGTTTCCCGGTACTGCGATCTGGTACCGCAACCAAGGGCCTGAATGAGATCTGCCAATTGCTGATTTGCGACGAGCTTGTCCCGGCCCGCATTGGCGACATTCAGAATTTTTCCACGCAGCGGCAGGATTGCCTGATTTGAGCGGTTGCGCGCCTGCTTCGCTGAACCACCCGCCGAATCGCCTTCCACGATGAAAAGTTCCGTGCCGTCGGACTGGTTGGCAGAACAATCCGCCAGTTTTCCGGGAAGGCGAAGCTTCCGGACGGCCGTCTTGCGCGCAACGTCTTTTTCCTGGCGCCGGCGCAGGCGATCCTCGGCTCGGTCGATGACCCATTCCAGCAATTTGTTCGCCTGGTTTGGCGAGGCGGTAAGCCAGTGGTCGAATGCGTCTCGCACTGCGGTTTCGGCTACACGGGTGGCTTCGTTCGACGCAAGTTTGTCTTTGGTCTGACCGACAAATTCGGGTTCACGAATGAAGACCGAAAGCATTCCACCGGCGGACGTCATCACGTCGTCTCCCGTAATGATGCTTGCCTTCTTGTTGCTCGTCAGTTCGCCATATGCCTTGAGACCGCGCAGCAGCGCATATCTGAAACCCGCTTCATGTGTGCCCCCTTCGGGTGTCGGCACGGTATTGCAATAGGAATTGACGAAGCCATCACCAGCGAACCAGTTGACGGCCCATTCGACAGAACCGTGCTTGCCGGTCTTATCGGTACGGCCGGCAAAAATCTCGTCGACGACGCGGCGTTCATTTGTCAGGCGCTCCGCAAGAAAATCCTTCAGCCCACCGGGAAAATGAAAGACCGCCTCGGCCGGTGTCGGATCCTTTTCCGATATCAGGTCGGATGCACAATGCCAGCGGATCTCGACGCCGCCAAAAAGATAGGCCTTGGAACGCGCCATCTTGTGCAAGCGGGCAGGCAGGAACCTTGCCCCTTTGCCGAAGATCTGTTCATCTGGCCTGAAACGCACCAGCGTGCCACGTCGGTTCTGTGTGTCTCCGACCATTTCAAGAGGGCCTTGTGGTTGGCCTCTGCGAAACGTCTGCCGGTAGAGTTTTCGGCTACGGGCAACCTCAACAACCAGCTCTTCGGACAGGGCATTGACGACGGAGACGCCGACCCCGTGCAATCCGCCGGAAGTCTCGTATACCTTGCTGTCGAATTTGCCGCCCGCGTGGAGCGTGGTCATGATGACTTCGAGCGCGGACTTGTCCTTGAACTTGGGGTGGGGATCAACCGGTATGCCACGCCCATTGTCGACGATCGTCAGGGCCCCGTCGTTTGAAAGCGAAACATCGATCCAGGTAGCATGTCCTGCGACCGCCTCATCCATAGAGTTATCGATTACTTCGGCAAACAGGTGGTGTAGGGCTTTTTCGTCCGTGCCGCCAATGTACATTCCCGGACGCCGCCGAACGGGCTCCAGGCCTTCGAGGACTTCAATGTCGGCGGCCGAATAGTCATCCGGAACCGAAACAGGTGATGTCGGGCGCGCTTTTTGAGGTGCAGGTGTTGTCAACGGCTCGTTCAATGGTGCCGATATCGCCGCATTTCCAGCAAATAGATCGTCTTTTGCGCTCATTCCGTCTCGCCTGAATGGGTTCATAGCTCTGTTGTAGAGGTTCAGCGCTGGTACCTACACCGAATCGTATCCAAGTTTGAAGGACAAATGCAGAACGGCAAAGGATTTTGCCATAAAGCCTACGTTTTCAACAGACCAGATGAACCTTGTAACCCGGAAACTGATCATCAACTTCGATGTGGTTGAATTCACCTCGGCGGGAATGTTCTGGCAGTGTGAGAATTGTGCCAATTCGGCAACACTTGCAGACAGAGTCCCGTTTGAAACGGCTGAATGAAGATATTGCCCATGTTCAGCCATGTTTGAGCAGCAACCGTTACGCTAAAGTCCGGTTGTCCAGCGATTGATGTATGCATTGATCGCCGAGCGGCCACGAAAGGAAGAATCCCGCAAATGGTCTTAATTGGACCAAGAATGGCCCAACTTAGGCCGAATTGATTGGCCACGTTAGACCGCGAAAAAAAAGAGCCGTCAGGTCGTGGCCGACGGTATGAAGAGACAGGAAATGCGCGAGGCGCGAACAACAATAAATGCCGTCAACGACGAACGGCACAGCGGTGATCATCGTTCTGTGCGTAATTGTCTGACAGGTATGCGAAACAAGGTTTCGAGACTGCGCGGCTCGGGAATGCGGACAGTTGTGTTCACTTCTCTGCTGTTTTTGGGTCTCGCCGGACCGGCCGCCGCTTTTGACGGACAGCCTGCACCGAACGTTTCGATCGGACCACAGGATCTGTCTCCTACCGAAGCATTGCGTGAAGGCGCTCGTCAGTATTATTCGGGCAACAAGGTCGAAGCGCTTAATTCCTTGCAGTATGCTGCTGAAAACGGACAGCCGATGGCCGCGTGGAAACTTGGAGAAATGTACTCCAAGGGCGACGTTGTCCAGGAAGACGATCTGAGGGCGTTCCAATACTACAGCCAGATTGTCCGTGAGCACGGCGACGACAGCCCGAGCGCACCTGACGCCCCCTTTGTTTCCAGCGCACTTGTTGCTCTCGGCACGTACTATCTCAACGGCATCGACGGAACTGTTCCGAAAAACGAAGCGCGCGCGCGACAGATTTTCACACATGCTGCGTCTTACTTCGGTGATGCCGAGGCGCAATATGAACTGGGTCAGATGTATCAGGACAACAACAGCCGTATGGCCGTGCGCTGGTACAATCTGGCGGCACTCAAGGGGCATGTCGGGGCACAAGCCCGGCTCGGTGAAACTCTTTACAATATTGGGTCTTCGGAAAAGAAAAAAGCGCGTGGACTGATGTGGTTGACGGTGGCCAGGGAACAGGCAGTCGGCTCGGAAGCCGACTGGATCCACACCATGCATGAGCAGTATTTTGCTGTGTCGCCGGAGCATGTACGTGAGAGAGCCCGCTCGCTTGCCGACGGCTGGATCGAGCAGAACCGGCCTGACATGCTTACCGCGCAGAAACTCAAGACACAGTAGAGTTTTCGTATTTCAATTGAGCAGACAGAACGACAACCCCAAATGAATGTTTGGGCCTATCCCGGGCTGACTGGTATTGGCATTGATGTGTCGATCACTGGCAGGGGTGTCGCATTTTCGACCTGCTCAACGGAAGCCGGATTTAGCTTCGACAAGGGGCAGGGGGCGTTGCTGAGTTGCCAGGACGTATTGTTGAGCACCATCGAGCAAGTCGCCATTTTCAGACCATTCGGGCTTTTCAGGCAAATGGATTCGCCCAGACCGTAATCCTCACCCTGGTATCGACAGGTGCACGAGATACTTTGGGCACTGGCAACAGAAACGAAACACACTCCGCATAGCAACGCTGTTACTGTTAAAGCTCTGACAAAACTGCCAAAAACAGCTGCTCCGGCCTCAACGAGCGACGCCGGATATTGCTTTTGTCCGCTATTTGCCGGTGCGGACAGGAGATGGCCAACCGTTATCCCATGCTCTCAAAGAGTATCATGCACTAGGTTTACCGCAAGTGTGAGGCAGGTCCGCGTCGTTGTTTCCATGCTCCGGGGACGAAAATCGCGAAGATGCAATTGTGCGCAAATTCCGGGTTCAAGCTGCCAGTTCGACCCAGACCGGCACATGGTCGGACGGCTTTTCCCATCCGCGAACATGCTTGTCTATGCCGCATCCGGATATCAGATCCGTGGCTTGCGGTGACAGCAGGATGTGATCGATGCGGATGCCATTGTTTTTCTGCCAGGCACCTGCCTGATAATCCCAGAAAGTATATGTCTCTGCTGCTTCAGTGCACGCTCTCACGGCTTCTGTGAAACCGAGGTTCGTCAGCGCCCTGAAACGTTGTCTGCTCTCTGGTTGAAAGAGCGCGTCGTCCAGCCAGTTTTTCGCGTTTTTTGCGTCAATCGGATCCGGAATTACATTGTAGTCGCCAAGGAGCAAATAGGCGTTCTCTTCGCGAAGCCGCCTTTCGGCATGCGGGATCAGGCGGTCCATCCAGGCCAGCTTGTAGGGAAATTTTTCACTTCCGAGCGGATTGCCATTCGGAAGATAGAGACATCCAAAGCGAATGACGCCTTTGTCGCTCGAAACGGCTCCTTCGATGAAACGCGCCTGCTCGTCACCATCGTCGCCGGGAAGCCTGCGTTCGACGTCCTCGAGCGGTTGCTTGGATAACAGCGCGACCCCGTTGAAACCCTTTTGACCGTGGGTTTCGACGTTGTAGCCGAGATCCTCGAAGGGCTGTCGCGGAAAATTCTCGTCGACCGATTTGATTTCCTGAAGACAGGCAACATCCGGCGACGTTTCCTTCAACCACTCGAGAACCGTATCGATACGTGCCTTGACGCCGTTGATGTTCCAGGTCGCGATTCTCATCGTCCGATTTGCCTCATGTAAGAAAAAGGCCGGAAACTCCGGCCTTGAAACACGCTTGCTGTCAGGTCAGATGGTAAAACTGGTGCCGCAGCCACATCCGGCGACCGCATTTGGATTGTTTATCTGAAAAGACTGTCCGATCAGATCGTCGACGAAGTCAATCTCCGATCCTTCCATATACTGAAGCGATACCGTATCGATCAGCACGATTGCACCTGGATTTTCAATGACAAAATCGTCGTCTTCGTTACTGTCGACGACGTCGTATTTGTATTGAAGTCCGGAGCAGCCGCCACCCTCGACACTGACCCTGAGCATACTGCCTTCGGCCTCGTTCGACAATATTTTGGCAATCCGCTTGGCAGCACGTTCGCTGACTGTTACTCGATTTTCTGGTGTATCGGTCATGTTCTGCTGACTCGCTAGGCTCTTGCCGCTGGCAAAGAGCGTGAAACCTGATTTATTCAGATAAGTAAGTTTTGAAGTCGCCCGCGTCAATCTGCGGCGTGGCTAGACTGGGTGAAGATGCTGTGAATGGCGACGGATCGACAACAAAAACTGATATTGGCTTCGGTGCTCAGACCAGGGCGGTGTACGCGGAAAATCCGCTCCTGAGCAAAGGGCGTCTGTTTCCGGAAACCGAAAGTCCTACCCGGACACCCTTTCAACGGGACCGCGACCGGATCATTCATTCCTCGGCCTTCAGAAGATTGAAACACAAGACTCAGGTCTTTGTATATCACGAAGGCGATCATTTCCGCACACGTCTGACGCACACGATCGAGGTCTCCCAGATCGCCCGGTCGCTGGCGAGAGCGCTGCGTCTTGACGAAGACCTGGCCGAGTGCCTGGCGCTTGCGCATGATCTCGGTCACACCCCGTTTGGACATGAAGGCGAGGATGTCATGCATGAGTGCATGGCACCTTTTGACGGTTTTGATCACAATGCGCAGTCCCTGCGCGTGGTCACGCAACTCGAACAACGCTACGCGGAATTCGACGGATTGAACCTGGCCTGGGAAACTCTGGAGGGACTTGTCAAACACAATGGGCCGCTTCTTGATTCAGACGGCAACCCGCTCGGAAAATTCAAGGGCAGCCGGCTTCCGTTTGCGATCAGCGAATATGCAGGCAAGCAGGATCTCTTGCTGGACACCTGGCCGGGCGGCGAGGCTCAGGCGGCCGCGATCGCGGACGACATTGCCTATGACGCTCATGACCTGGATGACGGATTGAGAGCGGGTCTTTTTGCAGTGGAAGACATGCGTGAAGTCCCGTTTCTTGCCGACATTCTGGTGGATGTTGATGGCAAGTACCCTGGTCTGGAGGAAAGCAGGCGAATTCACGAGATCGTCCGAAGATCGATCACGAGAATGGTTGAGGACGTCATAAGGGAAGCCGTCGTCAACATATCCGAACTTGATCCGCAATCTGCAAACGACATCAGAATGGCCGGAAAGGGTCTTATCGGTTTTTCCGATGAAATGGCACTAGCGGAAAAGGAAGTTAAACGATTTTTGTTCGCCCGTGTTTACCGCCATGCGGATGTTTTGGCCGTTCGCAAGCTCGTTGCCCGCATCGTTAGGGACCTGTTTCGCAAATATCAGTCGGACCCCGAATTGATGCCGCATCCATGGAATGTTGGTCTGGGTTCCTTGGGCAATACGGAAACAGCCCGTCGAATATGCGATTACATTGCCGGGATGACAGACCGCTACGCCATTGAGGAACACCGCAGGCTGTTTGACGACACTCCGGATTTAGGGTAGGCGCTGGGACCAATTTGCTGCCCTGTTGCGCACGGGAATCCCGTGCTTGGAAGACCAAACTTGATCGGTGTAAAATGAATATCTTCGCAGACTTCACGCAACACGTGAAAAATGCACTCCAGGAACTTGAACTTCATGATGAAAATGGAGTTTCACCGGATTTGACGCGCGTTGTGGTCGAAGCCCCAAGGGATCCCGATCACGGCGACTTTGCGACCAATGCGGCAATGGTGCTTGCAAAGCCGCTCAAGATGAAACCTCGCGACCTTGCCGACAAACTCGCCCAAAAACTCAATCAGGACCCGGACATCACCGAGACGACGATAGCTGGACCGGGTTTCATCAACCTCCGGGTCGCACCTGCCGTTTGGCAGCAGGTCCTTGGTAGCATTCTTGATCTTGGTGAGAGCTTTGGAGCGACCGCCCTGCAGCCTTCTCCGAAAGTGAATGTCGAATATGTGTCGGCAAATCCGACCGGTCCAATGCATGTCGGACATATTCGCGGTGCCGTCGTTGGCGATGCTCTTGCCAATCTGCTGGCATTTGCCGGCAACGATGTCGTCAAGGAATATTACATAAATGACGCGGGATCGCAGATCGAGACTCTCGCGCGGAGCGCATTCCTTCGTTACCGCGAGGCTCTCGGTGAAGACATCGGTGAAATCCCGTCTGGTCTTTATCCCGGCGACTATCTGAAACCGGTAGGGTCTCTGCTCAAGGACCAGTTTGGCGAAAAACTGAGGGAAATGCCGGATGCCGAATGGCTTCCGATCGTCAAGGAGGCCGCGATGGCGGCGATGCTCGACCTTATACGAGCGGACCTCGCGGCGCTTGGCGTCGAACACGAGATATTCTTTTCCGAAAGAACGCTCCATGACAGGAGCAGTGCCAATGGTTCAAAGATCGATCACATGCTGGATGGGCTGCGGGAAAAAGGGCTTATCTATCAGGGAACCCTGCCGCCACCCAAAGGCCAGGTGCCGGAAGACTGGGAAGACCGCGAACAGACGCTCTTTCGGGCGAGTGATTTTGGCGATGATACGGACCGGGCACTGAAAAAGTCTGATGGATCGTACACCTATTTCGCAGCTGACGTTGCCTACTTCCAGGACAAGTTCGAACGTGGCTTCAACGAAACGATCTATATTCTGGGCGCCGATCATAGTGGCTATGCCAAACGGTTGCAGGCAGTCGGCAAGGCGGTTTCCGGTGGCAAGACCGATGTCATTGTCAGGTTTTGCCAACTCGTGAAACTGATGCGGGACGGTGAGCCGGTCAAAATGTCTAAACGCTCGGGCGACTTTGTTACTTTGAGAGAAGTCGTCGATGAAGTCGGTTCCGACCCGGTTCGCTTCATGATGCTGTTCCGGAAAAACGATGCCCCGCTGGATTTCGATTTCAACAAGGTAACGGAGCAGTCGAAAGACAATCCGGTGTTCTATGTGCAATACGGGCATGCAAGGTGCTGTTCCGTGCTGCGACAGGCGTCGGAAGAACTTCCAGACCTGATGACTACGGACAGTGCCCTTGCTGATGCGGACCTCACGTTGCTCGGTGACAGCGGCGAGCTTGAATTGATTGCCAAGATGGCGGAATGGCCCAAAGTGGTGAATGCGGCGGCGGAAACACATGAGCCGCACAGGATCGCATTTTATCTACATGATTTGGCAAGTTCACTCCATGGCCATTGGAATAGAGGCAAGGAAATGCCGCATTTACGTTTTATTGACGCCGGTAACCCGAAATTAACCCTGGCACGTCTTGCTTTGGTTCGTGCAATATCTTTGGTGCTCTCTTCAGGACTTTCGATTCTTGGTGTAAATGCACCTGAGGAAATGCGTTAGGCAAATGTCGCTGTCCCGTGTGCCGAAGGTGATGCGCGCGCGGAAAAACTGAACCGGTTTTCGTAAGGCTCATGGCAAACGATTACGAAAATAATCAAGCTGATGAACCTGCGTCCTCTGCCGAGGAGGGTGCGGAGCGGCCGGCCATGGAAGATCCGCTTCTTGAATTGGCGCGGATTGTCCAGAAAAACAAACAATTGGGGGCAAATGTGAGCAGTGGTCGGGTCGAAAGCACAGACTATTTTGCGGAACTTGACGACTTTGCCCCGGATGCGGAAAAGACGGTAGAACCTGCGCATGGGCGTGTTGAACCTTCCTTTGCAGCGGACACGGTGAAGCCCTCCGTCAAGGAACCGGCGGCGTTTCATCCCGAGTCTTCGCAAGCACCCATAATTGGCGAAATCCGTAACCAGTTTTTCGCAAGGCGTGACGATGATTCGTCATCGGGATACCCGCGTGCTGAAGACCACAGATTCGCGCCAACCCCTGTTGAGCCGACCGAAAAAGTATCCCCCTTGTGGCCGAGGCCGAACAATCCACAGCCTTCAGAGCCGACGATAACGGATCCCCAAACTGCAAGCCCGGTGTTTGAATCCCATTTCGTGCAGAAAGTGACACCGGCAGAATCTTCAGCGGCGTCTGTGGCACCTGCGAGTGGCCCGTCGGTGCGGCAGGTTTCCCAAGAAAGCACGATACTGGCGCCCAAAGTTGCTCTGGACCTTGAGCAGAATTTGACCGCAGAACTGGAAGACGAACTCATTGGCGCATTGCGCCAGTCTGTGGACGAGGAGATTGCACCGGAACCGGTTGAAGCCGGGGACGCTTTGGTCTCATCCGACCCGTTTGACGAGATCACGGAATTCGAAGCACCGGACGAATTGGCCAGTACGCAGCCGGCCGCGTTCTCGCTGCCGCGAAACGATACTTATGTCCGAACACCTGCAGAGTTGTTGGAACAGGTCAGGCAGACGGCGCCTTCTGACGACACTCACGTCCCGGAACGGCGCCAGCTGCCTGTTGAGCGCCCGCGTGAACATCCGGTTCAAATCATCCAACCTGAGCGCACCGTTGAGCGGCGATTGAACTCCGTCCCCGAAACCAGGCGGCCGGCGATCGATGAAAGCGACTTTTTCGCTGCATTGAATCCGGAGCCAGTCGCGTCAGAATCTCGGGACGTCGCACCAGCGATTGAAGAAAAAGAAAGCCCCGCCGGAATTGATGCCCTGTTCGCTGACCTTGATTTCCCGGAGCGCGACAACAGGCAACCTGTCCCAGTCGAAACCGAAGTGTCGGAAGAGGATATGGATGCAACGGCTGACGATATCGACGACATGGCCTGGCCTGCTGCGGCCAATGCTGTTCCGCAGGTAACGGAAGAAGAGACACCTCCACCGCCTGAAGGGTATGATCTTGATGCAGTCGCCAGAGCGATGCAGGAAAGTGACCCCAGCCTCAATGGAGCCGGTGTGTTGCCTCCGCATTCAACCGCGGAAAAGGAAGCAATTCCGCAGGCGAAGGAGAGGTCGCGTCGGGGCCTTTACGTTACACTGGGAATCGTCGGCGTCGCTGCGCTCGGGGGAGCCGGCTTTTTTCTTTTCGATGGAGATGCAGTTCAGGTCCCGAGCGGTCCTCCACCTGTCATCAGCGGCTTGCAGGAGCCTTTGAAGATTTATCCCGAACAGAGCCAGACACAGACAAAAATTCTGGATCGGGTCAACAGCACAGCCGAAACTGTTCCGGATCGTCTGGACGTTCAGGAAACACCGCAGCCTGTCGAATTGCCGCCTGCGCCGGCCTCCACCGACAACACGGAACTGGCTCCGGGAACACCCAAACAGGTACGAACCGTAATCGTTCGTCCCGACGGCACAATCGTCTCGGCTGATGAAGCGGCGACTGCAACTCCAGTTCAGCCGATTGCACCTGAACCGCAGACCCCTGCGAACCAGGCCCCCCCGGTATCCGTTGATACATCTCGGATTGTTCCTGCTGAACCTGTAATTGCGAACCCTGCCACGACAAAACCGGTCGTCTCAGCACCCGAGCCAACAGAAACACTGCCGGTTCAGGCGCAAGAAGAAGCACCAGCACCTGTCGCGGCAGCTGAACCGGCTGCTCCCGATGTGCCTGCAATCGTGAATGACAATCAACAACCGACCGTGACGGCGCCAGCTGTTGCGGAGCCGGCCGCGCCCGTTCCAACGGTTCTTCCCAGGAAAAAACCCGTGCCGCCCGTGCAAGTTGCCAGCGCGCCTGCGGCACAAAACACGTCTTCAACCCCGGCGCAGGCCGACGGCCCCCTAAACTTGAACAATGCTGCAAGTGCCCCGACGCCTGCAGCTACAACAACCGGCGGAACCTCGACAAGTGGATCGATCCCATCCGGCACCTACATTGTCCAGGTGACGTCGCAACGTTCCGCCTCCGCAGCAAGCGATGCATTTGCCGGCCTTCAAAGGCGTTACCCGGGTGTGCTCGGTAACCGGAATGCGGTCATCGTGTCAGCTGACCTCGGCGATCGGGGAGTTTACTATCGTGCCAGAATCCCAACGAACTCGCGTGAAGATGCCAACAGGCTTTGTGAAAGTCTGACGGCGGCTGGCGGCGAGTGCTTCGTCAGGCGACAGCAATAGCGTTTTTGCAGATAGATTTCACATGTAAGCAAAGGGTCGGTTTTCCGACCCTTTATTCTGCTGCTTGCAGTGACCGTGACGTTCTGGCACCAGTCAATTTTGGTGACATTTTCTTATAGATGCTGGCAATGGCTTCAATTGCGCGCCGCACGGCAGGTTCCCTTCGCACGTCTCTGTGAACGATTATGTGCTCGGAGTTCGTCAACTCCTCCAGCGGGCCGGTCAGCGTGACAAGGTCAGGATGATCGTCACCCATGAAAACCGGCAACACCGCGAGACCTTTCCCGGAAACGGTCATGTTCAACAATGTCGTCATCGTGTTGGTGCGCATTTTCGGTCGGCTGATGTGGTTTGCTTCCATCCAGCGAACCTGAGAAGGATACCAAAGATCGTCCGGCGCAAATCCAAGCCAGTCGCAATTCTTGTATCGCAAGTCATTCAGTGCATCGGGATTGGAATTTACATAGGCACCAGATCCGTAAACGCCGTAAGCAAGGTCCCCGACCTTGCGTGCAATCAAGGTATCTGTTTCGGGAAGACAACTGCGTATCTGCAGTTCAATGCCGCGTGATTGATGATCGGCATGCAGGTGACTGGAGATGATCTCCAATTCAACGCCATCGAGAAGCGCGGTCAGATCGCAGAAACTGTCGGTCAGAATCCGCGCGCGCACTTCGTCGACTGCAACGCGCACGACCTTCAGGGCAGATCCGGAGAGATCCGGAAGGACGCGGCTCGCCGCATCCGCATTTTTTCGCATTTCTGCCGCCAGCGGTATCAGACGCAAGCCGGCTTCGGTCGGCTTGAGACCAGTCGGCGTTCTGTCGAACAAACGAGCACCCACCCGATCTTCAAAACGCTTCAGGCGGCGGCTCAATTGAGGTTGGCTGAGGTCCAGTGCTTTTGCAGCACCGGACAAGGATCTCATCCGCGCAGCTGCATCGATCAGTCTCAAGTCATCCCAGTTCATGGGAGAGATATACATAAACAGCCATAAAACTGCAATGCGATGCGTTTTTGCATGGCAGGTATAGCGATATTGTGTCTGACTCCTGTGTGATTTCGGTGTTAGAGACAGACAACCGGTGCCGAGGAAAAACTAATGCCACCAATGTCGATCCACTCACGTCCGGAAAACACTGTACTTGCATTTGCACTTGCACTGGCCGGCATGACGGCTTTCACGCCGGTCTTCGCCGCGGGTAAGATTGCGGACGGCTTGTTGCCGGTTGCCGTTCTGGTGTGGTTGCGGTTTCTCGGTGGGGCCGTGACGATTGTCGGCTACGGTGCCGTCAGGCGCGTCCCGGTTTTCTCCCGGCCAAGTCCTTTGTGGAAGCTTCACCTGATGCGTGCGTTTTGCGGTGTAGGCGGACTGGCATGTACGATTTATGCCGCCAGCATCCTTCCGTTGGCCGACGCGACCGCCATAGGACTGACCAAAGGCATTATCGCCATTGCGCTTGCAGGCGTGATTTTGAAGGAATTGATAACCGGTCGTCATTGGTTGGCGGGTGGCCTATGTGCCATCGGTGCGTATCTGGTCGTGCAGGCTGCGAACAATGCGGAAGGCGGGACGACACTTGCGTTGGACGGAATTATTGCCGCTCTTTTCGCAGCCGTATTCATGGCGTGCGAGGCGTTGATCATGCGCTATATAGCACAGCGTGAAGACACCGTGACAATCCTGGCCTATGTGAACGTATTCGCCAGTGTGATCCTGACGGCGCCGGTGCTCTGGCTCATCAGTGCACAGGACATCTCCTGGAACAGTCTGCTGGTGTTTGCGTGGCTCGGCCCTGTTGCGATCATTGGCCAGTCTCTCAATATTTCAGCCTACCGGCGCGCGGGCGCCGCGACACTTGCGCCGATTTACTACGGCAGCGTCGTTCTGTCCGCGATTTTTGCCTACGTTTTTTGGGGCGAAATCCCGTCTCCGCTTGCAGCGGTCGGTGCCTGCCTGATTATTCTGGGCGGGGTTGTTCTGTCGGTTCCACTGACAGCTGGAAAAGGACGGAAGCCTGTTTAAGCCTGTTTTCTCCAGGCTCACTTTCCCAACAGCTTGTTTGCAAGAAACGGCAGACTTTCATCGAGGCGATAATCGATTGAAGAGTGGTTGTCATTGAATTCCTGATAGACGTGATCGACACCGGCCGAGACAAGTTTTCTCTGCAATCTTCTCGCCCCGTAGACAAGATTGTATTGATCGACATAACCGCAGTCGATCCAAAGTCCCTTCATCGATTTCAGGGGATCGATATGATCGTTGGCCATCTCGACGGGATCCCATCGCAGCCAGGCAGCCCAGCGTTCTTCGATGATCTCGCAGGTTTCCAGGTCCACGGGCAACCTGATGCCACAGAACACTTCCGGATCGGGATCAGGATCATAGGTCGCTGCCATTGCGAATGTCATGAGATCGTGGAGCGAGTTTCCCGGATATTTTGGCCCTTTTTCATAGTCCGTGACAAAGGCCTCAATGGATCCTGCTTTTGCGATGACCCGCAGCGCGCTTGCCATTTCGGGCAAATAGCACAGCTCAAATGCCATGTCTCCGGAATGGCACGCAGCTGCGGACCAAACATCAGGGTGCTTCATGGCGTGAACGATCGAACCGTACCCACCGGAAGATTTGCCGAAAATACCACGCATCCCAGCACCACCACATCCGAAACGACCTTCGACGTCTTCGAGCATCTCGGTGGTTAGCCATGTTGCCCAGGGCCCCATGACAAGGCTGTCTATGTACTGATTTCCGCCAAGTCGCGTAAAACAGTCGGGAAACGCCACAACCACCGGAGGAAGGTCTCCGTCATGGATAAGACGGTCGAGACGTTCGGGTACGTTTTCTCCAAAATTTTTCCAGTTGGCGTGGGCGGGGCCACCGGCCGTAAAGCCGACAATATCCACTAGAAGAGGCAAGTCCGCGCCATTGTGGCCATAGGGTGTGTAGACAACAATTTCGCGCGTAGCCGTGTCACCCAGCCTGTTCTGGCCAAGAATCTCTGACCGGTGTGAAATCCGGTGCAGCGTGCCGGCTGGAATATCGAGACGCGCGCGCATGGGAGGCTCCAATACTGACTGAGTGTAGTTGTGACTAGATTGCAAGTTCAGGGGATGGGCGCAAGAGGACAGGAAGGCTTTCTTGACGGGTCCGAAGCTGCCCGTTAAGCCGGAAGTCATGACCAAAGCCTTTGTTTCCGGGTGTGCAGGACCGTTTCTGACCCAAGACGAAATCGCCTTTTTTCGGGACACCGATCCCTGGGGCCTCATCTTGTTTGCGCGAAACATAGAGTCGCCCGAGCAGGTGAAGCACCTGACGTCCTCGTTTCGGCAAGCAGTTGCGCGGTCGCATGCTCCGGTTCTGGTTGATCAGGAAGGAGGGCGCGTCCAGCGCCTGAAGCCACCGCATTGGCCCAAGTATCCTGCACCGAAACTCTATGGCGACTTGTTCGACAATAACCCTGAAATTGGATTGCGGGCTGCCTGGCTCGGTTCGCGCCTGATTGCCGGAGACCTGTTTGAGGCCGGTGTAACGATAGACTGCCTGCCGTGCCTGGATGTTCGATTCCCCGACACTGTCGATGCTATTGGTGATCGGTCCGTTTCCTCAAATCCGGAAACCGTCGCAACACTTGGGCAGGCCATGATTGACGGGGCAAGAGCAGGAGGGGTGCTTCCTGTCATAAAGCACATACCGGGTCACGGTCGTGCACGTGTCGACAGTCATCTTGAGCTTCCCAGGGTGGAAGCCGGTCTTTTGGAGCTGAAAAGCGTGGATTTCCGGCCCTTCAAGGCACTTTCAAGCGTGTCATTGGGTATGACTGCCCATATTGTGTACGAAGGGATCGATCCGGAAACGGCGGGAACACAGAGCAAGAAAGTGGTTCAGGACATTATCCGCAAGGAAATCGGATTTGATGGCTGCCTGTTGAGCGACGACATATCGATGAAAGCGCTCGGAGGAGACTTCGTCGAACGGTCCCGGAAAATAGTCGAGGCAGGCTGTGATATTGTTCTGCATTGCAACGGTGATATGGACGAAATGATGGCTGTTGCCGAAGCTGTGCCGCACCTTGCAGGTGAGGCAGAACGCAGGTGCGCGAAAGCGCTGAACGAGTTGAAGGCACCGGCACCCGGCTTTGACGTAAAAGCTGCCTGGGATGAGTTTTGTACATTGACCGGGTGGCAGGGTGCTTGACCGGAGCGTGAATGGCGGAATTGGAAACCCATAGGCAGATTGCAGATGACGGCTCTTATGACCTGTTGAGCACCGTCAATTCTGTTGAACAGCGCGCCACAACGGACCCGCAGCTGGTCGTCGACGTTGATGGATTCGAAGGACCGCTCGATCTGTTGCTCGGCCTCGCACGCACGCAGAAAGTCGACCTGGCACGCATCTCAATTCTGGAACTGGTCGAACAGTATCTAGAGTTTGTGGCTGAGGCCCGCAGGATGCGTCTGGAGCTGGCGGCGGACTATCTTGTAATGGCTGCGTGGCTTGCATTCCTGAAGTCCAAGTTGCTTCTGCCGGAACAAAGAGACGAGGATGAGCCGACAGGTGAAGAACTTGCCGCGGCGCTTGCATTTCGGTTGCGCCGGCTCGAAGCAATGCGGGAAGTGTCCGAAAAATTGATGAACCGGAACCGTCAGGGTCGCGAGATATTCCATCGTGGCGCTCCTGAAACGATGTCCGTTCAGCACAAGAGCATATGGGATGCGTCCGTCTATGACCTTCTGTCGGCTTATGCGACACAGAGGCAGAGACAGTCGGTCACGTCGGTGAGGGTGCTGAGAAGAACAGTCTGGTCGTTGCAGGAGGCACGAGAATTGCTGATGAGGCTGGTTGGCCGCGTGAGTGAATGGGCACCATTGAATGCATATTTGCGCGAATACCTCTATGACAACAAGGATTGGGCAACAATTGTCGCCAGTACCTTTTCCGCCAGTCTGGAAATGGTTCGCGAGGGTCAGGTGGAAATCCGGCAAGGTGAAGCGTTTTCACCGGTTTACATTCGCTCCATCGTGAAGGACGAGGACGATGACGTCTGACACCGACCGTCTCGACCTCGACGATCCAAATCAGAAAAAAGCCGACGGTTCTGCTGACGATTTTCCCGGTTTGAGGATGATCGAGGCACTGCTGTTTGCATCGTCCGAACCGCTGTCGCTTGAAGAGTTGACGCTCAGGGTTCCCGAGGGGACGGATGTGCTGGGGTTGCTTGAACAGTTGCAGGCTCTTTATGCTCCGCGTGGCGTCAATCTGGTCAAGGTCGCTGGCAAATGGTGCTTTCGGACCGCAGAGGATCTTGCCTATCTGATGCACCGAAATGTCGAAGAGCAACGCAAGCTGTCCCGCGCGGCTCTGGAGACACTTGCCATCATCGCCTACCACCAGCCGGTGACACGGGCGGAAATAGAGGAAATACGTGGCGTCTCAACCTCCAGGGGCACGCTGGACGTGTTGCTGGAAACCACCTGGATCCGGATGCGCGGGCGTCGGCGCACACCTGGGCGACCTGTGACATATGGAACCACCGAGCAGTTCCTGGTTCATTTTGGTCTCGAGAATGTCCGGGATCTTCCCGGCCTTGAAGAGTTGAAGGGCGCTGGATTGCTGGACAGTGCCGTGCCGGCATCCTTCATAGTTCCCACACCGAACGATGAAGTGACTTTGACGGAGGACGAAGATCCATTAGAAGACGGGTCTCTCTTTGATGAAGATGCGGAAGAGACCGCCGGAGCTTGATGCCACAGAAAGATACGTCGTTGCCGTCCAATGGAAACGGACACCAGTTGAGCTGGGGCGCGCCGGGGACCGCCGGCGCGACCATTGCAGCCGGTCTGGTTTTTGAAAACATTTCGCACGACTACGATGGTGTCGTGTCTGTACACGATCTGAGTTTGTCGATCGCACCGGGCGAAATTCTGTGTCTCCTTGGACATTCGGGCTGCGGCAAGACCACGTTGATGCGCATTGCTGCAGGCGTTGAAAGACAGAGCCACGGCAAAGTTCTCATCAACGGGCGTGAAGTTTCCGGAGACAGTTTCTTTCTTCCGCCTGAACGGCGAGGCGTTGGCCTCATGTTCCAGGATTATGCTCTTTTCCCTCATATGACCATTCTTGCCAACGTGATGTTCGGCTTGACGGGGCTTCCGAACAAGGAGGCGCAGGCCGCAGCACTTGCGGCGTTGGGGCGGGTTGGCTTGTCCGACTATGCCGGCGATTATCCTCATTCCTTGTCGGGCGGCGAACAGCAGCGGGTTGCGTTGGCACGCGCTCTGGTTCCGCGACCGGGAATTTTGCTAATGGATGAACCGTTCTCGGGCCTGGACAAGCGCCTGCGAGACAGCGTTCGGGATCAGACGCTCGCCGTCATCCGGGAAACACGGGCGACATGCATCATCGTGACCCACGATCCGGAAGAAGCGATGCGCATGGGCGACCGGATTGCCCTGATGCGCCGGGGACGACTGGTTCAGCTCGGGACGGCCGCACAATTGTACAACGACCCGGTTGATCTTTTTGCTGCTCGTTTTTTCTCGGAATTGAACCAGATAGAAGGGCAGGTCACCATGACGGGTGTCGAAACTCCTCTCGGTGTTGTAAAATCCGAGTGTGAGGAGACCAATGGAAAGGTCGACGTTTGCATTCGACCCCAGGGGATCTGTTTGAACAAGGCGGGGTTGTGTGGTGTACCCGGTCGAATTCTCACAAAACGATTCGTCGGTGAGGTCGAACTTTTGTCTGTCGTGATCGACGGACTCGACCATCCGTTGCAGGCAAGGGTTCGTGCCGGTAGCTCCTGGGAGGCCGGAATGAATGTTTCGGTGGAGACGGATCCGAAGGACGTGCTTGTTTTTTCGCGCGGGGAGTCCCAAGTCTAGGACACAAAACCGGCCCTATTTCATCATTCTGTCTAAGAGCGGAAAATGTTCTTAAGGTGTATGTTGCAGGGTCAGGTCCGTTTTTGTACAAGGGCCATAGGGCTTTAAAGCCAATTATCAGGAGTTTGGCGTATGGGCATTAGTATTTGGCAGATATTGATCATCGCAGTTGTGGTGGTTCTGCTGTTCGGACGTGGCAAGATTTCCGAACTTATGGGTGATGTTGCGAAGGGGATCAAAAGCTTCAAGAAAGGCATGGCAGAAGACGACACTGCCGACGCCCCGAAGACCATCGATCATCAGGCCGGCGAACCAGCACAGTCTGCGAAAGCTGAAGATCAGACCAAGGCGAGCTGATCTCAATCTGCATCGCGTCTCCTTAAGGGACGATATATCTCATGTTCGATATCGGCTGGACCGAACTCATGGTGATTGCCTGCGTGGCGATCATCGTTGTAGGGCCAAAAGACCTTCCGCGCATGTTGCGCACACTTGGACAGACGATCGGAAAGGCACGGCGAATGTCGCGCGAGTTCCAGTCGACGTTCAATGATGCTTTGCGCGAAGCAGAGCAGCAAGCCGACATTGCCGACATGAAGAAGCAGGTCGAAGACGTAGCGAACTTCAATCCTCTTGGTGATCTAAAAAAATCGATTGAGGAAGATGCGGCGCAAAAGGCATCGAAACCGATGACCACAAAGCCTGCATCCGCCCAGTCCGAGACCGCCGTTGTAGAGAAAGCGCCGGCTGAGCCCGCAAAAGGGGACGCCGAGCAGCCAGAAGCGGTTGCCGCAGCAGAACCTGCGGACAATCCGGACAGGAAACCGGTGACGGAAGACGTTAAGGCATGAGTCAGGATGATATCGAAGCCTCCAAGGCGCCTCTGATCGAACACCTGATCGAATTACGACAGCGGCTGATGTGGTCGATAGCCGCAATCCTGGTGATGTTCGTAATCTGTTTCTACTTTGCGACGGACATCTACAATATCCTGACGATCCCGTATCTGCGTGCCGTCGGCGAAGGCCATCCAGTGGAGATGATCTTTACCGCACCGCAGGAATGGTTCTTCACGCAATTGAAGCTTGCTTTGTTCGGGGCACTGTTTCTGGCGTTTCCCGTTGTGGCCAGCCAAATCTACATGTTTGTGGCGCCAGGCCTCTACAAAAACGAACGTGGCGCGTTTCTGCCGTTTCTGATTGCAACACCCATTTTGTTTCTGATTGGTGCATGTCTGGTCTATTTCCTGGTTATGCCGATGGCGATGGGATTCTTTCTGTCACAGGAACAGCTTGCCGGGGCAGGGCAGGTCGCCATTCAGCATTTGGCCAAGGTCAGCGAATATCTCGGCCTGATAATGGTCCTGATCTTTGCATTCGGCCTGGTGTTTCAGCTGCCTGTGGTGCTGACACTGATGGGGCGGGCTGGTCTGGTTTCGTCTGAAGACCTCAAAAAGAAACGTAAATACGCAATTGTCGGCGCCTTCGCGGCTGCTGCAATTTTAACACCCCCCGATCCGATCTCGCAGATCGGTCTTGCACTCCCAACGTTGCTTCTCTACGAAGTCTCCATTCTGTCCGTAAGGCTGGTGGAACGCCAACGCGCGCAGCGGGAAGCTGAACGCGAAGCTGAACGCGAAGCGGAAGACGCAACGGCCTGACCACCTATAGCTGACGTCTTTCAGTTTGCCGGACGGAATGTGTTGACAACGACCGTCGTTCGGGAAGCGAAGATGTTTGATATTAAGTGGATTCGGGAACATGCAGACGCCTTTGATCAGGCCTTGGCAAAGCGGGGATTTGAAGCTTCCGCAGCCAGGCTGATAGCGCTGGACGATTCCCGTCGCTCTCACATCACCAAACTTCAAGAAGCACAGGAACGGCGGAATTCTGCCTCCAAGGAAATCGGCAAGGCCAAGGGTTCGGGAGACGACACCCGGGCACAGGAACTCATTGACGAGGTAGCCCAGATCAAGGCGTTCATCCAGTCGGGTGAGGAAGAAGAGCGTCGGCTGACTTCGAATCTGGAAGCGGAAATGGCCGTTATTCCGAACCTGCCGCATGACGACGTACCGGAGGGGGTGGATGAAAACGACAATGTGCTCCTGAGGGCCCATGGCGAAAAGCCGCAATTCACGTTCAATGAACGGCCGAAAGAGCATTTCGAACTTGGTGAAACTCTCGGTGACATGGATTTCACCACGGCTGCCAAACTGTCCGGATCGCGCTTTGTTGTTCTGAAGGGGCAGGTCGCGCGGCTGGAGCGTGCACTCGGCCAGTTCATGATCGACCTGCACACACAGGAGAACGGCTACACGGAAGTGTCGCCACCTCTTCTGGTAAATGACGCGCCGCTCTATGGCACAAGCCAGTTGCCGAAGTTTGAAGAGGATCTCTTCAAAACGACGACGGGACATTATCTGATCCCGACGGCCGAAGTTCCTTTGACCAATCTTGTCGCTGGCCAGATTGTCCCGGAGGAAACGTTGCCGCTTCGTGTAACGGCGCTGACTTACTGTTTCCGTTCCGAGGCAGGCTCTGCAGGCCGAGATACACGCGGCATGTTGCGTCAGCACCAGTTCCAGAAATGTGAGCTTGTGTCGGTCACAAAACCCGAACAATCGCTCGACGAACTCGACCGCATGCTGACCTGCGCCGAAAAGGTCCTGCAGAAATTGGGATTGCACTATCGTGTGATGACCCTGTGCTCGGGCGATATGGGTTTCGGGGCGCGCAAGACCTATGACATTGAAGTCTGGTTGCCGGGGCAGGACACCTACCGTGAGATCTCGTCCTGTTCAGTCTGCGGCGATTTCCAGGCACGCCGAATGAATACCCGCTACCGACCGGCGGACAGCAAACATCCGGTGCACGTGCACACGCTCAATGGTTCGGGTATCGCGGTCGGCCGTGCGTTGATTGCGGTTCTGGAAAACTATCAGAACGGTGACGGCAGCATTTCGGTGCCGGAGGTTCTGCGTCCCTACTTGGGCGGCCTGGAAATGATCGGGTGACAGGAGATGCCGGATCGTCCCGACCGATTGTTCATTTGCGTGTCTGAAGAATGACCCTGGCGGCGAGTTCACGAACACCGCCGTCCGGGATCGTCCCATCTTCAGACGGAAAACTGAAGGATGGGACTTTTTCCTGATTTGAATGCAAATGGAGAGACTTTCACATGCGCATCCTGATAACGAATGACGATGGCATTCACTCGCCGGGGCTGACGTCTCTGGAGCGCATTGCACGGACGATTTCCGACGATGTCTGGGTGATTGCGCCAGAAACGGATCAGAGCGGAGTTGCTCATTCGTTGACACTGAGCGACCCGCTTCGCTCCAGAGCGCTCGACGATCGGCATTTTGCCATCAAGGGTACGCCGACCGATTGCGTCATCATGGGTGTACACAAGATTTTACCGGAACGGCCCGATCTGGTCCTTTCCGGCATTAACCGCGGACAGAACCTGGCCGAGGACGTCACCTATTCCGGAACAGTTGCAGGTGCGATCGAAGGCGCAATTCTCGGCATACGATCAATTGCCGTTTCCCAGGCCTATGACTGGGACGTGAAAGCGGAGCCGAATTTTTCGATCGCAGAAACTCATGCGCCGGAATTGTTCGCAAGGCTCATCGAGTTTCAATTGCCGCCATACACGCTGCTGAACGTGAATTTCCCGGCCTGTGCACCGGATGCGGTCAAGGGCTTGAAAGTCACCGTGCAGGGGCATCACGAACAAAGCGGACTTTCCATTGACGAACGGCAGGATGGACGTGGCTATCCTTACTATTGGCTCCGGTTCCGCGAGCGGGGCAAATCCGTTCTTGATAATTCCGATCTGCAGGCAATTGTCGATGGCTATGTGTCCGTTTCACCGCTACGCATAGATTTGACGGCGCATGATCTGGTCGGTCACCTTGCCGAGGCACTGAACTAAAGTCCGCAGAGAGGAAGAGCGCATGGCGGGAACGCCGCCTCGCGAAGAACAGACGATGCGTTCATCCGCTTTGCCGGATGAGGCGGAGGCGCGCGCAGCGCTGGTGCTTTCGTTGCGCCGACAGGGTATTGGAGCCCGGGACGTTCTTTCGGCTATTGAACGCGTTCCAAGGCGCCTCTTCCTGCCTGCGCGGCACCACAGCCTCGCCTACGAAGACGTGACTCTTCCGATTGAATGCGGACAAACAGTATCCTCGCCCTCGTTTGTTGCATTCACCGTTCAGGCTTTGGATGTGTCTCCTGAGCATGCCCTTCTCGAAATAGGCACAGGTTCAGGATACCAATCTGCAGTTTTGGCGCATTTGACGGAGAGAGTGGAGACCGTCGATCGGTTTGCCACGCTTGCCGACCTTGCAAGACGACGGTTTGCGGCTTTGAAACTTGATAACGTGACAGCCCGGCAAGGCGACGGGTTCGAAGGTTTGAAACAAAAGGGCCCGTTCGATCGCATCGTTGTGACCGCCGCCATACCCTCGGTTCCTGACAACTGGGTCCAGCAACTCAAGCCGGGTGGTATTCTGGTCGCACCTGTCGGTCAATCCATGCAGCCCCAGTCATTGATCAGGTTTGTGAAGACGGAAAGTGTGATGACGGCGGAAACCTTGATGCCCGTCAGAACCGTCATGCTTCAACCGGGGGTCGCACAGCGACTCTAGCCGAGGATCGTGTCGTCGAACTCACTGTCAGGAGTGCGAATCTCGGGGAGGATTCGCTGCCCGATTTACTATAATCTCCCTCGCCGGGCACATTGTTGAATCAAAAAAGTCAAAGAAATTGGCGGGTTTGGCCGCAATCGCCAGGTGTCTTTAGTCTTTATAAACCTTACTGGCGTCTACTCTTAACCATAGCAGCCACAGTTAGCGTTATGAGTTAAGGCGATGAAAAAGCGGATGCGTACCCTCCGCGGGGATCTACTGGGAAAAGCGGCCACAATATCTTTGATCGCGGTATCCCTTGCAGGTTGTTCCAGCGCGGTTGAGCGTTTTGGAGAACCTCCGTATTATACGGGAAACACGGAAAACCAGCGTGAGATCCTGAACGGCGCGCCCAAGCAGCCGACCTATCAGGACATTGCCAACGGGCCTGGCGGAACCACCGCAGGGCTTCCGCAGGCAAGTACAGCGCCAGTGACGACCGGATCAATTCCCAAAAAGTCTTCGGGCATTCAGTCAGCACCGCTGCCGGCGCCGACACAGTCTGCCGTCGTGCAGCCGGCGCCTGTGAAGGCCGCTCCGGTTGCCACGCTTCCAGCACCTGAAACAGTCAACGCAACAAACGCAAAAAGCTGGAAAGGCTGGACTTCGGCCGGCGGAACCAGGGTCAAGGTTCGCCAGGGCGACAACCTGAATTCGATCGCTCGGCGCTATGGCGTGCCGGTTCAGGCACTTGCTTCCGTCAACGGGATAGACAATGCCAGTCAGGTTCGTCCTGGTCACAGCATCGTCATACCGACTTATGTCTATTCCGATCGAAACGGTCTTGCGAGTGCTACCGAAGGTGAGAGCGGCAAGGTCAAATTGCCGAAAGTCAGCAGGAATGAAACTGTTGTCACCGGGTCTGTCTCTACAAATTCGGGGGCGGCGCCTCGACCGGATCGCAAGCCGTTCAATCAGCCGACCTTTACGCAGATAAGCACCACGGAAACCGTCGTCGAGGAAGTCGATGTCATTCGTGTCAGCACATTGCCGAAACGCAAACCTGCCGCTTCGGGACGCCCGGTGACGACTGCATCGATTTCAACGGACACCAGGAAACAGGTAGCCGCTACGCCGACGGCACCGGTCCAAAAGGTTTCGCTTCCGCAACCTGCCTTGACACAAGAGCCGCGGCCGACCGAGCCGATTAAAACGCCGACCGTCGCAAGTCTCAAGCAGGATGCGGACGTTTCCAGCGAGAAATTCCGCTGGCCGGTGCGTGGCCGGATCATCTCCGACTTCGGCTCCAAACCCGGCGGAGGCAAGAACGAGGGCGTGAACCTTGCTGTGCCGGAAGGCACTCCGGTCAAGGCCGCCGATGATGGCACCGTGATCTACTCGGGCAATGAGCTCAAGGGTTACGGCAATCTCGTTCTTGTCAGGCATAGCGAAGGTTGGGTTTCGGCTTACGCGCATAACAGCGAACTGAAAGTCAAGCGCGGTGACACGATCCGGCGCGGCGATGTGGTGGGTCTTGCCGGTGCTACGGGTTCGGTCAACCAGCCTCAGGTGCACTTCGAACTGCGCAGGGGCAACAAGCCTGTCGATCCGCTGAAGCATCTGCCTCAGCGCTAGTCCTTGTTTCGTACGCCAGGTTAAAGCCCGGTAACGCCGGGCTTTTTCATGTCAGCGCCTTGCCGAGGCGGCCCGCAAGATCCTGGATGTACTGATAGGCAACCCGCCCGGAGCGGCTCCCGCGGGTCGTCGACCATTCCAGTGCCTGTGAGCGCATGTCATCTTCGGCAATTTCCAGTTCGTAGTGAGCGGCATACCCGCGCACCATGTCGAGATAGTCGTCCTGGCTGCATTTGTGAAAGCCGAGCCAGAGACCGAAACGGTCGGACAGGGAGACTTTTTCCTCAACCGCTTCTGCCGGATTGATAGCGGTCGAGCGTTCGTTCTCGATCATGTCGCGTGGCAACAAATGTCGACGGTTTGATGTTGCATAGAAAATGACATTTTCCGGGCGTCCTTCAATGCCGCCTTCCAGAACAGCCTTGAGCGACTTGTAGGACGTATCATCATTGTCAAAACTGAGATCGTCGCAAAAGATGATGAATCGGAAGGGTGCGGAGCGGATCAGCGCCATGAGCTTTGGCAACGATTCGATGTCTTCCCGGTGTATTTCAGTAAGTTTCAGACCGCCCGAATCGTGTTCCCGGTTGATCGCCGCATGCGCAGCCTTCACCAGTGACGATTTACCCATGCCACGCGCGCCCCACAAAAGAGCATTGTTGGCCGGGAGCCCGTCCGCGAACCGTCTGGTGTTGTCGAGCAACAGGTCCCGAACATGGGAAACAGCACACAGCAGTGCAATGTCGACACGGTTTACTTTCTCCACCGCATGCAGGTTGCCCGGCTCGGGAATCCAGACAAAGGCCTCGGCGGCAGACCAGTCAGGTTCCTTCGCACTGGCCGGTACGGCGCGGCTGACGAGTTCAATCAGGGAATCGAGTTTGGCGTTCAATGCGGCAAGGTCGTTTTGCGCACTCATAATTCTTGCAACCCCAGTCAAAAAGGCCCATTTGAGAGCCTGAAACGTGTTGCGAGAGCAGTAGCATGGGGCAGGTAGCGCGAAAACGCCAGTTATTCCCATACCGGTACGCCGGAATCGGCTTGCAACGCTTGAAATGAGGCGCGCCGCCGTTATAGTCCGCGCGACCAGAATTCAGAGCGTTTTGTCAGCGTTCCAAGCGGAACGCCGGCTGAAAGACGCCCCTTAGGAGAGTTGAATGTTGATCACCCCAGCGTATGCGCAGTCTGCCGGAGCCATGGGCCCGGGATTTCTGATTCAGATCCTGCCCTTCGTGGCCATTTTCGCGATCATGTATTTCCTGATAATACGGCCGCAAAGACAGCGTATGAAAAAACACCAGGAGATGGTTGCCAATCTGCGCCGCGGTGACACCATTGTGACCACCGGCGGACTTATCGGCAAAGTCGCGAAGGTGGTAGACGATAGTGAATTGCAGGTCGAACTGTCTGAAGGCATCAAGGTTCGCGTCGTGCGATCCATGATTCAGGAAGTGCGCTCCAAGAGCGAGCCCCCCAAAGACAATTCCTGAGGTGCAACGGTACCGTATCGATCTTGTTGCCAGGCCGGCGCGTTTTCGGCCTGGCTGTTTTTAAGGCTCTGTCATGCTTCATTTCGCTCGCTGGAAAATCGTGCTGATCGTGTTTGTGGTTGCCGCAGGTATTCTCACGACGCTGCCGAATTTCTTTACCGCCAAACAGCTCGAGAGCTGGCCGGACTTCCTGCCGAAGAACCAGATGGTTCTTGGGCTCGACCTGCAGGGTGGCGCTTATCTGCTCTATGAAGTGGATCAGAAAAAATACATCGAAGATCGTTTTAAGGCGCTTGAAGGCGAAATTCGGGACGCTCTGCGGGATAACCCGAGAATTGGCTATACAGGCTTGGACGCTCGACCCGATTCTGCGCAGGTCAGAATTCGCGATCTGACCCGCCTTGATGAAGCAAGAGAGCGTCTGTCGCCACTGGTCAATCCACTTGTTTCCAGCTTGTTCGGAGGTCAACCGGTCGACGAGTTCGATTTGAGTGTTGATGACAATGGACTGGTCCGGTTTACCTATTCAGAAGCGGGCCTGGACAACAGGCTTCAGTCGATCGTCCAGCAATCCATCGAAGTCATCCGCAAACGTGTTGATGAGCTCGGCACGACCGAGCCGAATATTCAACGGCAGGGGACGGACCGGATCCTTGTGGAAGCGCCAGGCGAGGGGGATCCTGAACGCCTCAAGGATCTTATCGGTGAAACCGCGAAACTGACATTCCATCTGGTCGACAGAAACATGACAGGTGAACAGGCGCTTCAGAGCCGCCCGCCGGTGGGCACCTCGGTGTTCATGTCAGTTGACGATCCTCCCATTCCCTATCTCCTGCAAACCAAACCCTTGTTGGGTGGGGAAGACCTTGTCGACGCGCAGGTTGCCTTCGGCCAGAATACCAACGAACCGGTTGTAACCTTCCGCTTCAACCAGTCGGGGGCTCGGGAATTTGCACGGGTCACGACAGAAAACGTCAATTTCCCGTTTGCAATTCTCCTGGATGATGAAGTCATCTCGGCGCCCGTGATCAGAGAGCCGATCCTGGGTGGATCCGGTCAGATTTCCGGTAACTTTACTGTCGAAGGTGCGAATGATCTCGCAATACTGCTGCGTGCCGGCGCGCTGCCTGCACAATTGACGGTGATTGAGGAACGGTCGATCGGACCTGGCCTCGGAGCCGACTCGATCGAAGCTGGTAAACTTGCATCGATCATTGCCGGTGCAGCTGTGATCGTATTCATGATCCTTGCCTATGGCCGTTTCGGCGTCATTGCCGACCTGGCGCTTGCCACCAACATTTTCCTGATTTTCGGTGCGTTGACGGTCCTTCAGGCGACACTCACCCTTCCGGGCATCGCCGGTATCGTCCTGACGATCGGCATGGCGGTGGATGCAAACGTGCTGATATTCGAGCGAATACGCGAGGAATCGAGGGCTGGTCGCTCGGTGATCTCGGCGATTGATGCCGGTTACAGCCGTGCGCTCGGTACAATTCTTGATGCCAATATCACCACGCTCATAGCGGCCGTGATCCTGTTCCAGCTTGGATCCGGACCGGTTCGCGGGTTTGCCGTCACGCTTGCGATCGGCATTTTCACGACAGTTTTCTCGGCATTCACGTTCAGCCGGTTGCTGGTGGCACTCTGGATACGACGCCGTCGTCCATCCGCGTTGCCGATCTGATCCGGGAGAAATAAGAAATGCTATTAAGACTCGTTCCGGACAACACCCACATCAAATTCATGTGGTTGCGGAAATTCAGTTTCCCACTGTCCATACTCCTTGTGATCGCTTCGCTTGCCGGCTTTTTCACTGTTGGTATGAATTACGGGATCGACTTCAAGGGTGGGACCCTCATCGAGATCAAGACCGATGGGCCCGCTGATATAGGCAACATCCGTTCCGAATTGTCGGCCCTCAATCTCGGTGATGTTCAGGTTCAGGAATTCGGCGCATCAGACGATATCTTGATCCGTGTGGAGGAACAGCCAGGCGGCGAACTCGCGCAGCAGTCTGTGGTTCAACGTGTCCGCACCATATTTGCCGATGACAACGTCGATTTCCGCCGCGTTGAAGTCGTCGGGCCCAGGGTGTCGGGTGAATTGGCACAGGCCGGTGCCATTGCTGTGGGTGCCGCGCTTTTTGCTATCCTGATCTACATCTGGTTCCGCTTTGAGTGGCAGTTCGCTGTTGGTGCGATCCTGACGACGGCAAACGACGTCGTGATTACAATAGGCCTGTTCGTTCTGCTTCAGCTCGACTTCTCGCTCTCCAGCATCGCCGCTGTTCTGACGATTATCGGGTATTCACTCAACGATACCGTGGTCGTCTACGACCGCATCAGGGAAAACTTGCGCAAATACAAGAAACGGCCGCTAGCGGACATTCTGGATCAGTCCATCAACGAGACCCTGTCGCGGACAACGATGACATCTGTCACGACACTTCTGGCTCTGATTGCGCTTTATGTTTTCGGCGGTGAGGTCATTCAGTCGTTCACGCTCGCGATGATCTTCGGTATCGTGATTGGAACCTACTCGTCGATCTTCCTGGCAGCTCCTTTGCTTATCCTGCTCAACCTTCGCCCGGACGCCTTGTCCCGAAATGATGGCGATGATGAAAAGGAAGCGAAGGCGACCGTTTAGGGGTCTTTCCAGATGGAAATCCGGAAAGCTCATTTCCCCGGCAGGGCGCCAATAGATGCCTACGGTGACGGTGGCTTCAGATTTGCGAACATGTCCCACCTGGGGTCGCTGTTATGCGTCCCCAGCGGGATCTACGGCTGGAACATAAGTGATCCGGCCGAAATCAGCGATGAAGCTTTCCAGCGTGTCTTCGAAGAACATGCAGACATCGAGGTGCTGCTCGTGGGAACCGGCAAGGATTTGCGCCCGCTTCCGGCGGACTTGAAATTCCGGTTTCGCGAAGTCGAAATCCTGGCAGACCCCATGTCAACGGGAGCGGCAGTTCGGACATTCAATGTTCTCCTGTCCGAGGACCGGGCAGTGGCAGCGGCTTTATTGGCGGTAGACTGATCCGGTTTTCAAACCATATGGGCGCCTATGACCACCGATGATGACTATGCCGCCGATATTGTTCGCCAGTACGACAGGGACCGATATCTCGCCGCGTTGCTGGCACCGGAAGCGCAAAGACCGGCTTTGATGGCGCTTTTTGCATTCAATGCGGAAATTGCGCGCATTCGCGAAGTCGTGTCGGAGCCATTGCCCGGTGAAGTGCGCCTGCAATGGTGGCATGATCTGCTGGAGGGAACGGAACACGGAGCTGTTGCATCCAATCCGGTCGCCAACGCACTCATGCAGACGATTGCGACGTATCAATTGCCGCGCCCGGGGCTTTTGGCGATGACAGAGGCAAGGATTTTTGATCTCTATGATGATCCGATGCCGAGCCTGCATGACTTGGAAGGGTATCTCGGTGAAACGGTTTCCGGTTTGTTCCAGCTTGTCTGTCTTGTTCTCAACAATGGCAGGGACCCGGGAACTGCCACCGCGGCCGGACATGCCGGTGTCGCCTATGGTCTCACGGGTCTGATGCGTGCCTTGCCGTGGCACGCGTCGCGTCGACAGATGTTTTTACCCAACGATATTGTTTCCAGGCATGGTCTTGATCCGGAAAGTGTTTTTCAGGGAAAAATGTCACCGCAATTGAGATCCGTTCTCAGGGAACTGGGTGAACACGTTCGGCATCACCTGAAACGTGTCAGACAGGTTGCGGACACCATACCCGATGAGTGCAGCAACGCCTTCCTGCCACTGGTGCTGGTGGAACCATTCCTGAAAAAACTTGAAGCTCCGGATTTCGACCCCTTGCGGGAAATAGCCGAGATATCTCAGCTCAGGCGACAGTGGATATTGTGGCGTGCCGCCAGAAAGCCCCTCCTACGTCTTTGAGGCAGGCAAGTATCAGGAATATCTGAATTTACGTTATTCAGCTGCCAACTTCGTGAGCCCAAGTCCGGACATCCAGTCAGCAAAATCCGCTTTCGCGCGATTGGTCATTGCAAGTTTCTTGGCTTTTGCCTTTTCCTTGCCTTTGAACCGTTTGCCCTCTTCATCCCGTGTCGGTGCCTCGATAGGGGGGAACAGCCCGAAATTGACGTTCATCGGCTGGAAGGACTTTGGTTTTCCGGCGCCGTCCTCGCGCAGGATGTGTCCACCGGTGATATGGCCAAGCAGGGCCCCCATGGCAGTCGTCTCCGGTGGAGCAACAATGGCTTGGTCGCGAATGTCCATGACCGCGAAAAGACCAGCCAGACAGCCGACACTGGCAGATTCCACATACCCCTCGCAGCCGGTGATCTGACCGGCGAACCGCAGGCGCGGATCCGCTTTCAGGCGCAACGAATTGTCGAGAACTTTCGGCGAGTTCAGGAAAGTGTTGCGATGAAGTCCACCCAACCGCGCAAACTGGGCGTTTTCGAGCCCGGGAATCATGCGGAAGATGTCCGCTTGCGCGCCATATTTCAATTTGGTCTGAAATCCGACCATATTGTAAAGTGTGCCGAGCGCGTTGTCCTGGCGGAGTTGAACGACCGCATATGCCTTGACATCCGGACTATGTGCGTTGGTCAGCCCCATCGGTTTCATCGGGCCGTGTCGGAGGGTCTCCCGGCCCCTGGAGGCCATGACCTCGATCGGAAGACAGCCATCGAAATAGGGCGTATTCGCTTCCCATTCCTTGAAGTCCGCGGATTCTCCCGCCAGCAAGGCGTCTGTGAAGGCTTCGTATTGATCCTTGTCCATCGGGCAATTGAGATAATCCTTCCCCGTTCCTCCGGGGCCAACCTTGTCGTACCGGGACTGGAACCATGCCTTGCTCAGATCGACCGAGTCGAAATGGACAATCGGAGCAATGGCATCGAAGAAGGCGAGGGCATCCTCTCCGGACTTTTCCAGAACGGCCTGGGAAAGTGCCGGAGAAGTCAGCGGACCCGTTGCAATGACCACCTTTTCCCATTCTTCGGGCGGAAGTCCGGCAATTTCCTCTCGTTCGATTCGAATACGGGGATGCGTATTCAACGCATCGGTAACCGCATTTGAAAATCCGTCTCGATCAACTGCGAGTGCACTGCCTGCAGGAACCTGATGCGCATCGGCCGAGGTCATGATCAGTGATCCGAGCTGGCGCAATTCATGATGAATCAGTCCGACCGCGTTCTGTTCTGAATCGTCTGACCGGAACGAGTTGGAACAGACCAGTTCGGCAAGACCTTCTGTCTGGTGGGCGTCAGTCCGGCGTACCGGTCGCATCTCATGCAGCACGACCTCCATCCCCGCCTCGGCGATCTGCCAGGCAGCCTCGGATCCGGCAAGGCCACCGCCAATAACGTGGATCGCAGTCATGATAGTTCCTTGGGGCAGGTGCTGGACATCTCAAACAGAAACAAGCTGTGAGACGATCCAGACGACAAGTTTGTGCCCTGATTACAGGGATTGGATGTTTGCCGCAAATTTTTTGGCGCGCAGATCCAACATTCGCCTCTTCATGTCTTCTCGGACGAAAACAACACTAACTTTGGTAGCAAGACGTACGGTCGACAATTGGCCGCTGGATTGTGGGCGCGGTAAGACGGCAGGACAGTCTCTTGAGTCAAAAAAAACGCCTGCCGGGGGAGGAGGATCCGGCAAGCGTTTTTGGTTGCTCTGCGATAGGCTCGCAGAGGCATTGCGGTCCAGGAGCTGGGAGGAGGATGCCCCTGAACCGCAAACTTGATTATTTAACCGACTGACGTGCGAAACGGGCGATATCGGAGCGGGCAATGCCCAGGTCGTCCAGTTCGCGGTTGGTCAGGTTGGAAAGTTCGCCATAGGTCTGACGGAAGCGTTTCCAGTTGTTGAATTTGCGTACAACGTTATCGATCATGGTTTAGGCCTTTCGCTATCTCATGGCCATGGCACCGCGGATCGGCGTCTGGCCCGTTCATCTCTTACAATCGCTATATAGGGAAATTGTGCACCGCGAAGAAGTGATTTTTTTGCGACTCTGATATGCAAAAAGTGCAAGACAACAGGAAGTTAACGATATGGGTATTGTTTGACGCATAGCCACGGGTCTGGCGCTGTATCGCATATGCGAAGACTATGCCGTGTGTGCTCGTTCTATTCGGGAATGTCTTTGAAACGTGTGTCTGAACAAACGAACGCCCGCCAGTGGGAGGAGGTACTGGCGGGCGTCGTTTCGACTGGCAGGGCTGGGAGGAGGATGCCCTGCGTGTCACACGTCCTTAGGCTGGGAGGAGGATGCCCTTGGACGCGATCTGGTATTCTTTAGCTGCTCAATCCGCGGCGGGCGACAAATCTTATGTCGCTCCGGGAAATGCCGAGATCCTGCAGTTCACGTGCTGACAGGCGGGACAATTCATCGATCGCACGACGATAGCTTACCCAGCTGCTGTACTTACTGCGCACATTGTCAAACATCTTGTTATTCCTTGATCAACACGGCTGTGCCGCGCCTTTGTCTCTGTTGATCAAACATATAATTCACCAAGTGAATTAAAAGAAGTGCCATCTTTGCATGTCAGGCATGCAATTGATGCAATGCAGCATTTTCACGGAATACGTTTAGGATTTATTCCGGAAACCGCTTACGTCGCATACTTTTATAGATTTAGGTGCGACGCACTGAAATTCAAGAGGCAGAACCCATTGCGCTATTCCGCAGCATCGGATGCTCTTTGCGGCCTGCGCTGCAAAAGTTCGCTCAAAAACTGCCCTGTATAACTTGCCTGGACTTCTGCCACGTCCTCCGGACGACCTGTTGCGACCACGGCACCGCCACCGTCTCCACCTTCCGGACCAAGATCGATAATCCAGTCTGCCGTCTTGATAACTTCGAGATTGTGCTCGATGACCAGCACCGAATTACCCTGATCGACAAGTTCGTGAAGAACGTCGAGAAGTTTGGCGACGTCGTGAAAGTGAAGACCCGTCGTCGGCTCGTCGAGTATGTAGAGCGTGCGCCCGGTCGACCGTTTGGACAGTTCCTTGGCAAGTTTGACACGCTGAGCTTCACCACCGGAGAGCGTTGTCGCCTGCTGACCTACCTTGATGTAGCCGAGCCCGACACGCGCAAGTGTTTTCATCTTGTCGCGAACAGCAGGAACCGCGGCAAAGAACTCTGCGGCCTCCTCAACGGTCATGTCGAGCACGCCTGCGATGGATTTTCCCTTGAATTCGACTTCCAGGGTCTCCCGGTTATAGCGTTTGCCCTTGCACACGTCGCAGGTCACATACACGTCCGGCAGGAAGTGCATTTCGATCTTGATGACACCGTCACCCTGACACGCTTCACAACGCCCCCCCTTGACGTTGAAGGAAAAACGTCCTGGCTGATATCCTCGAGCCTTGGCCTCCGGCATGCCGGCAAACCACTCTCTAATAGGTGTGAAGGCTCCGGTATAGGTTGCCGGATTGGAACGCGGTGTGCGCCCGATGGGCGACTGGTCGATATCGATCACCTTGTCCAGGACTTCCAGCCCTTCAATGCGATCATGCGGGGCAGGATTGTCTCTGGCGCCATTCAGACGGCGGGCGGCAGCCTTGTAGAGCGTGTCGATCAGGAATGTCGACTTGCCACCACCTGAGACACCGGTGACGCAGGTGAATGTACTGAGAGGCACATCGACATCAATATCCTTGAGGTTGTTGCCTCGAGCTCCGCGGACGGAGAGTTTCCGCTTTTTGTTGATCTTGCGTCTGCCGTCCGGGCGCGAAATCATTCTCGCCCCGGAAAGGTATTCCCCTGTCAGCGACCTTGTGTTGGCCATGATTTCCGCGGGACTGCCCTTCGCAACCACTTCGCCGCCGTGCACACCTGCACCCGGACCGACATCGACGACATAGTCAGCCGTCAGAACCGCGTCTTCGTCGTGTTCGACCACGATGACCGTGTTGCCGAGATCCCGGAGATGTTTAAGCGTTTCCAGAAGCCGGGCATTGTCACGCTGATGCAGGCCGATGGAAGGTTCATCGAGAACATAAAGGACACCCGTCAGACCGGAACCAATCTGCGACGCAAGGCGTATGCGCTGGCTTTCTCCTCCTGATAGCGTGCCGGAAGAACGGGACAGTGTCAGATACTCAAGGCCGACATCGTTGAGGAATTTCAAACGCTCACGAATTTCCTTCAGGATCCGTCCGGCAATTTCCGACTGTTTTTCGTTCAGTTGGTCGGGCAGCGTATCGAACCAGTCCCTGGCATGCCGGATCGAGTGTTCGGTCACTTCACCGATATGCTTTCCCGCGATCTTGACGGCCAGGGCCTCCGGTTTCAGGCGGAAACCGCTGCAGGCCGGGCAGGCGTGGTCCGACTGGTACCTGGCCAGCTCTTCGCGGACCCAGGAAGACTCCGTTTCCCGCCAGCGGCGTTCGATGTTGCCGATCACGCCCTCGAAGGTCTTTTCAGTGCGGTAGCTGCGCACGCCGTCGTCATAGACAAACTCAACCGGGGTCTTGCCGGTTCCGTGCAGGATCGCATCCTGAACCTCTCCAGGCAGGTCTTTCCAGGGTGTCGACATCGTGACCTTGAAGTGGCTGCAAAGCGCTTCCAGGGTCTGTGCGTAGTAAGGGGAGGTAGACCCCGTCTTGGCCCAGGGCAGAACCGCACCTTCACGAAGCGACAGCGAATGATCCGGGACGACAAGATCCTCTTCAAAGGCTAGTGTCGTTCCCAGCCCGTCGCAGGTCGGGCAGGCACCGAACGGATTGTTGAACGAAAACAGCCTCGGTTCGATTTCGGATATCGTGAAGCCGGACACCGGGCACGCGAACTTTTCGGAAAAGATCAGTCGTTCCGGATTGCCTTTCTCGTCCGTCTTGTCCGCAAACTCGGCGATTGCGATACCGTCGGCAAGTTTCAGGGCTGTTTCAAGAGAGTCGGCCAGTCGGCCCGAGATATCATCGCGTACGACAAGGCGGTCCACGACAACATCGATATCGTGTTTGTACTTCTTGTCGAGGGCAGGGGCTTCCGCGATTTCATGGAATGTTCCATCGATCTTGACCCGCTGGAACCCCTTTTTCATGAGTTCGGCAAGTTCTTTGCGATATTCTCCCTTGCGACCGCGCACCATGGGTGCCAGCAGATAAAGGCGGGCGCCTTCCTCAAGTTCCATGACCCGGTCAACCATCTGACTCACTGTCTGGCTTTCGATCGGCAGGCCGGTGGCCGGCGAATAGGGGATGCCGACACGGGCAAAGAGAAGCCTCATGTAGTCGTAGATTTCGGTGACTGTCCCGACGGTCGAGCGGGGGTTGCGCGACGTCGTCTTCTGCTCGATGGAAATCGCCGGTGAAAGACCATCGATCTGGTCGACATCCGGCTTCTGCATCATTTCCAGAAACTGCCTTGCATAGGCCGACAGGCTCTCCACGTACCGTCGTTGCCCTTCGGCGTAGATTGTGTCAAAGGCGAGAGACGACTTGCCCGATCCGGACAGACCGGTCATGACGATCAACCGGTCGCGCGGCAAATCCAGATCCACTCCCTTGAGATTGTGCTCCCTGGCGCCGCGAATGCTGATCACTTTCGTCGGATCTGTAGTTCGAGACTCGTCCGGGCGAGTGCCGTCATTTGTCGACATTCTTGATTTTCCTGCCAAACATGCAGCAAGCCGAACGCCTGCTGCTGGTCTATCTGCATTTAGGGTTGGTGAAGCCGAACCCGTCTGTCACTTTCCCGATATAGCAGCTGAGCGCGCAACATCCAGTCAGGTGAGTTGACCATCGGATGGAAACACGCATATTTGCTCTGTTCGATTGCAACTTTTTTATAGAAGTGATAAGAACAAAACAAGTACATTTAGCAGGAAAAAGACGGTTGTCGACGGCATTGTATCTCGATTTGCAGGTGGCATGGAACGATGATCGAATTGTCCGTTGCGCAAACAACACCAAATTCTGCGAATTCATGCGCATCAATTCCTTTGCCTTGTGGAAAATGGGTGCACGTGAACGAAAACATGGGCGAAACGGTTGGAGTGCCGCTACGGTTCTGCTTTCTAGCGCCAAGGCGGGCAGAATGGTTCCGTTAAAACAAGTTCCGGAAACAATCGCGGAACCGGAATAGCTGCGAGAACAAACAGGAGTGCAGGATGGCGGGTAGCGTCAACAAAGTCATTTTGGTCGGCAACTTGGGTGCTGATCCGGAAATTCGCCGGACACAGGATGGCAGGCCTATCGCCAACCTGCGTATTGCCACATCTGAATCCTGGCGGGACCGAAACAGCGGCGAGCGCCGGGAGAAAACCGAATGGCATCGCGTGGTCATCTTCAATGAGGGACTTTGCAAGGTCGCAGAGCAATACCTGCGCAAGGGTTCCAAGATTTACCTGGAAGGCCAGCTCCAGACGCGCAAGTGGCAGGACCAGTCCGGTCAGGACCGTTATTCAACCGAGGTCGTGCTGCAGGGGTTCAATTCGAATCTGACGATGCTCGACGGGCGTGGCGAAGGCGGTCAGTCCGGCGGCCTTCCCGATTACGGCAATGAATCCCAAGGCGGCGGCGGCGGAAGTTTCGGTGGCGGCGGCCAGGGCGGCGGTTCCGGAGGCGGCGGATTTGGCGGATCTGGTGGCGGTGGTGGCGGTCCGATGGACGACGAAATCCCGTTCTAGGGCATGTTGTGGCCTGGAGCCTTCCTGTCAGACGGCTCCGGGCAGCACGCTATTTTTCAGTCTCCATATTCCGGATTGTAGGGTGTTCGAGGATCGTCGACGAGACCGTAGTACTCGTCTGAAATTCCCAGCGCGCAATGATAAACGGCCTCTTCAGCACGAGTATCCCCGCCGCGACCGGGCGCACCGTTTATATGGGCAAGCTCATGGATGATCGTTGCCAGCACAGTCCAGCGTCCCATCCTGAAAGCACGGTCCGCAATGCCGATTTCACTCGCGGCAAAATACGCTTTGCCATAGAACGGCGTTTCGATAGCAGGCCCGAAGTTCACCCAGATGCTGCCGTCGTTTATCAAGTGGGTAAGCGTTCTGCTGTTTGGCAGTGAGCAGAAGTAGGCGTCGCAGCTCTGGTTTTCCCTGACCATCTTGAACAATTTGCTACGGCACCACTTCAACTGGCTGTATTGTGACGCATTGAATTCAACGAATCCCGCCAGGGGCGAAACGTGGTCCCCAATGTTGAATTGAAACGGCATTGCCTGCGCTCCGGATGTTCATGTTCGGTTTTGTAGTGACGTTCCTAGTTTTAATGGCACCGTATGGCCGTGATGAACATCACGCGTGAGCGCTTTTTGTAGGCACTAAGTTATTCATACAATTCGAAAAATTGATCTTCCGAACACAGGGTATGTTCTGTTAGAGACAAAATCGTCACACTGAATTGAATTTAAAAGGTGTGAATGACGCTTGCCCTTAACCCCCTGATCAAGCCTGTTATAGTATTAACCAGTTTGCTTCTTGCGTTTTACGTCACAGTTCCAGCAAATATGCACGGAGTTGAGCCGAAAACCGATGCGAGAAGAAGGCGCGGAAGGAAAGTCTTCCGAGCGATTTCTTAACGGCGGTGAGAGTGTGTTGTCCGGCTGAATGGGCAACGGATCTGACATCGGGCCGACTTTGGACTTGTGGGTTTAGGCAATGCAGGCAAGCGATATGAAACAATATGTGCGCGTGAACAGGTTCCTTGAAACGGACACCGGAAACCGCTTCCGAACCTCGATGAAAAACTCGATCAAGGCCTGTCTCATGGCATCGGTGCTCGCAACGGGATTCAGTTTTGCAAGTACCGAACACGCAGACGCGCAGGGACTGTTTCAGCGCCTTTTCAATCCTGAGAATCATCGCCGGCAGCAGGAACGCCAGAAGCAGGAGCAGCTGCGTAAAAAGGCTGCCACGGTGAAAGTGTCCGCGCCGCGCTATCTCAACTACACAGCCGACAAATGGAAAGCTGTTTCGCTTGCACCGCTTTCTGAAAAGAAAACCGCAGAGGTTAAGCCGGCAGACGAAAACCTCGAGCCTGGCGACGCGGCAACTGTTGAAAGCGATGTTGCACCGGTCGAACCCGTCGTGCTTACAGACTTCGACCGCGCCCGCCCGGCACTCAAGGAACTGTCCCTGACTGTCTTGCCGGAAGTGGGGGAAGCGTTGATCGCCTATTACAGGGAACATCCCGATTTCGTCTGGGTGAAAGACGGACAAACAACACCCAAGGCAGAGCAGATGCGCAAGGCCATGGCGGCGACAGACAAGTTTGCACTGGTTCCGGAAGATTATTTCGTTTCGCCTCCTGCTATTTCAGGTCTCGATGAGACGGAAAAAGAAGCTGCGATGATGCGGTTTGAAATGGAGCTGAGTGCGGCCGCGATGACCTATGTGCTGGACGCAACGCGCGGCCGGGTCGACCCAAACAGAATTTCGCAATACCACGATCTGCCGCGACATGATGTTGATCTGGTCGGCGCGCTCGCAGATTTCGCAAAGGCTGCAGACGTCCAGGGCGAACTGGCTGGCCATCAGCCACAGAACGAGCATTTCCGCAAGCTGACTGCGGAACTGGAACGGCTGAAAACGGAAGATGAGGATGCCGGGCAGATTGTCATCGCACCAGGGACATTCCTGAAAGCCGGCAAAACCAGCCCGGAAATGAAGAATATTGTCGCTGCGATTGCAAAAAACGGATCGCAGGACCTGTTGACTGCACACGCGGGAACACTTTCGGCCTACGACAACGCCGATCTTTATTCCCCGGAATTGATTGCACTTGTTAAGGCCTTTCAGAAGGAGGCCAATCTGACGCCGGACGGGATCGTCGGAAAAAACACGATCAATGCTCTGGTTGGCGAGACCAACGCTGCCAAGATCGCCAAGGTGGAACTTGCGATGGAACGCAGCCGGTGGATCCCTGAGGAACTCGGAACGCGCAAGGTGTTCATCAACCAGGCTGCATTCACGGCGACCTACACGGCCCCGGGTGAGAACCCGCTGTCCATGCGGGTGGTCGTTGGTAAAAAGTCAAACCAGACAAACTTCTTTTACGACAAGATCGAGGTTGTTGAGTACAACCCGTATTGGGGGGTGCCTTACTCAATCATCGTCAATGAGATGTTGCCGAAACTCGCACGTGACCCGTCCTATCTCGACCGCGCCGGATACGAGGTCACGACACCAAGAGGGCGGAAGATCTCTTCGGCGTCGGTGGACTGGTATGCAGTCGCTGCGAAACAGCAATCTATCAATGTGCGTCAGTATCCTGGCCGTTCAAATGCTCTCGGCGCTGTCAAAATTCTGTTCCCGAACGAGCATCACATTTACATGCACGACACACCGTCGAAAAACCTCTTCAACAAGGATGTGCGTGCCTTCAGCCACGGCTGTATCCGGTTGCACGATCCCCAAGGCATGGCCGCCGCTGTCCTTGGAAAGTCGAAGGACTACGTCGCGTCGAGAATTGCCGAGGGGCAAAACGAGCAGGAACAGGTAACAGGCGATATTCCTGTTTATGTTTCTTACTTCACAGCGTGGCCTGAGCAGGAAGGCAGCGGGATTGCTTACTACTCGGACATTTACGACCGCGACCGCCACTTGCTGAAAGCGATCGGAAAGACAGAGGCAGCGCGGGAAAAGGCCAGAAACGCGAGCTGAGGAAAATCCGACCGACCAGATATGAAAACGCCGGGCAACAGACCCGGCGTTTTCATTTGCTCAGGATTGGCCTGAAAGACAGGAATTCAGTGAGGCTGACAAGCTGGACAGAAGTTCGGGATAAAGGTCCGCCCCGTTGTCAAGTTCCGTCCCGAGAGGATCGAGCGTTCCCTTGCGGGCATCGCTACCCTCCAGGACGACATCGACCAGTTTCGCATCGAATTGCGGCTCCTGGAAAACACAGGTCACGGACAGATCCTTGATCTGATCCTGTATTTCGGCAACCCGGTTGGCGCTGGCGACGGTTTCCGGCGAAATTGTTATCGCGCCGCTTGCCTCGAAATCGAAGTGATGCTCGAAATGATGGTAGGCGTCATGGAAAACGACAAATTTCTTGCCTTCGACTGGCTTTAGCGTCTCTGCAATTTTTGTTTCCAGCGTTTCCATGCGCTCTGCAAAGGCGGCTGCATTCTTCTTGTAGATTTCGGCATTGTCCGGGTCGGCCTTGGCAAGCGTTTCTGCCATGGCACCGGCAATGGCAATTCCATTGTCCGGGTTCAGCCAGATATGCGGGTCCATTGCGCCGTCGTGATCATGCCCGTGTTCGTCCGCATGCCCTGCATCCCCGTGTTTTTCGTGCTCTTCCTCATCATCGTGGGCGTGTTCGGAATGTGCGTGTTCCTCTTCAGCACCTTCGTGTTCATGTTCGTCATGCTCTTCAGCATGATCTTCGTGCGTGTCATGGTCCTTGTGATCCGCATGCTCACTATGGTCGTCGTGACCCTCATGATCAGCGTGTTCCTCATGATCATCGTGACTTTCATGCTCGTCGTGATCAGCGTGTTCTTCGTGCTCATCGTGATCTTCATGCGAGGCATGATCCTCATGATCTCCATGATCATGAGCGTCGAAATTGGCGCCTTCGCGATAGGGAAGATGATCTATACTTGCCACATCCATCAATTCAACGGTGGTTGCATCGGCAGCCATTGCACTGATTGGCTTTGCAAGCGAAGCCGAGAGGGACGGTCCTATCCAGAAGACGACGTCTGCTCCCTGCAGCAGGAACGCCTGAGACGGCTTTAGCGCGAAGCCGTGCGGCGAGGCGGCGCCATCGATGATGATATGCGGCTTTCCGACACCATCCATGACAGCCGAGGCAATCGAGTGGAGCGGCTTGATGGTGGTCACGACGTTTGGCGCTTCGGCATGTGCAGACATGGAGGTTGCTGCAAGCGCGAAGGATCCGGCGATTGCGGTTTGCGCCAGCAAGCGCTTTGAATTGCGAACGGGATTTGAAATCATGATAAGAGAGGCCATTCGGGATAGTGTCCGGTGGATGTAATTTTGTAACGCGTAACTTTATAACGTTCACATATCATCCACGCAAGCGTCTTTCAGGGTCAGGTCGGGAAGGGAATGTGGGAATGGTCAAGATGGCAGCTCAATACGTGGCAGAATTGAATATCGCCCGTCTCAAGCACGACATTAACGACCCGCTGATTGCTGATTTCGTCAACAACCTCGACCGTGTGAATGCCGCGGCTGAACGCAGCGACGGCTTCATCTGGCGTCTTGAACTTGATGCCACCGCAACAGACCTGGTCGTGATGAATGATCCGCGCATCATAGCCAACATGTCGGTCTGGAGGGACATTGATTCACTGGAGCGATTTGTTTTCCAGACGGTCCACAAGCGCATTTATGCCCGCAAGGCGGAGTGGTTTGATGCCATGGATAAAGTGCACTTTGTCATGTGGCCGGTTCCGATCGGGCACGAACCGGATTTGACTGAAGCGCTAGCAAGACTGGAGACGCTCAACACAAAAGGCGCGTCTGACGAGGCGTTTGGTTGGGACTACGCAAAATCATCCGGCCTTTGGAGAACCGAGTTGTGTGATAGTTCCGCCGCCTGACAATAGAGAGGCTGGATTATGGGAAGCGAATGGCCGCTTTGGGAAGTGTTCATCCGGGGACAGCATGGCCTGAACCACAGGCATGTCGGGTCCCTTCATGCACCGGACGCCGCCATGGCGCTCAAACATGCGCGTGATGTATACACCCGCAGAAGGGAAGGCGTCTCCATCTGGGTCGTCCCATCCATCCGGATCACCGCTTCCGATGAGGTTTTGGGGCCGGACACAGGACATGGTCCCAGGAAGGTCTACCCTCATCCCAGTTTCCAGGAGGACCTTGATGCCGATGACCCCATCGAGGCAAAAAAGCGCTGATCCACTGACCTGATCAAGTTCAGCAACATCGACCGAAACATCGACGACGACACCTCATTTGACCCTCCACGAGAATTGTGTGTCCTGTACCTTGCTTTGACTTTCTAACGAGTTGATTCAGCGGATGTTTACTTTAAGGGCGCACAGTTCTCCCTATAAGTGCCGAGTGATAGTAGAGCGTCATGTTTTTCCGAAAATCCGCCAAGCAAGATTATTCCCTGGACATGCCCCTGGAACTTGAAGACGGGCCGCCACCTTTCGCTTACAGGCGCATCCTGCAGGTGCTGTCTCTCGGAGCAGCCGCCTTTCTCGGCTGGTCCATTGTCGGGCAGGTGCGTGAGGTCGCCAAGGCTTCCGGTGAAATTGTCCCTGCCGGCAAGATTCAGACCGTCGGTCATCTTGAAGGCGGCATCGTTGCAGAAGTTCTTGTTGAAGAAGGACAACTGGTTGAAAAGGGAACACCCCTTGTCCGGCTGCAGGAGGCCGCAACCTCAAGTGATCTGGAAAAAGTCCGGACCCGGCTCCAGTTCCTTGCGCGTGAAGAACAGCGCCTAACGAACTACACTCAGGAAGAGAAGAACGGCGACCCGAGATTTTCAGGCGATTTCGATTTCAGCGAAGCGCAGCAGGCCGCACTGGAGGCTCAAAAAAAGGCTCTGGAGCAAGAGCAGCACGCATTGAAAGCCAGGATAAACGAAAAAGAAGCAGAGCTGGCCAGTGTCCTTGAGCGAATCTCGTTTCAAAGGACACAGGTTGAAATCGAGCAGGAAAAATTCGCAATTCAGGAGTCACTCTTTGATCAGGGATATACGTCCAAGCGGCGCTTCCTTGACGCAAAGTCGGCGCATCAGATTGCCCAGAGTGAACTCAGTGAACTTATCGGACGAAAAGGCCGGGCTGAGGCGCAACTGGCTGAAGCCAAAGCAAGCCTGGAACGTTTCATCGCGGTAGAAGCAGAAGAACAGGCGGAAGAACGCAGTCGGGTGGTTCAGGAACGCAGTGAACTGGCATTCGAGGCAGAAAAACAAAGAGACCGGTTTGACCTGCTGTACGTCCGCGCGCCTGCCAGCGGTCACGTCAAAACGCTGAATCTCAAGGGGCCTGGCAGTGTCGTTGCTCCGGGCGATGTGGTCGCTGAAATCGTTCCAAGCGACAGTGACCTTGTTGCAGAAGTCCGGGTATCTCCCAGGGACATCGGGCATGTGGAAGTCGGCGACGAGGCGGAGATTGCCATCACGACATTTGACCCCAACATTCAGGGAACATTGAAGGGTGAGGTTTCTGTCGTTTCCGCATCAAGTTTCAGAGATGAATACGGCAACTATTATTTTAAGGCCAAGATTCCGCTATCGTCCAACATGATCGGCAAGGGGTCACAAGAAGAAACGATTTCACCCGGCATGGTTGTCGATGCCAAGATCGTCACCGGTTCGAAATCTGTCATGCAATACCTGTTGAAACCAGTCACGCGCGCCATCGGAGATCCGTTGAGCGAACGATAGTTTGACAAGATCCCAAACCCTGATTTGCTGAATTATGAAAAAAGACCCCGCTCTCCTAGCGGGGTCTTGCGCAATCATATTGTATTTCAATCATGAAGAAAGGATCTAACGTTCACCAGCGTATTTCTTCAATCTCTGCAAATTCGACCTTTGAACCATCGGTAAAGTCGATCGAGCCGACGGCATCGTCTGAAAGTTCCAGACGACCGCTGTCCGTGTCGGTATTTTCAATCGACCCGCTGGTTATCGTAACAGTCCAGTCTGTCCCGTACTCTCCAGCAGATGTGACGCCGGGACCACCTCCGAGATCGATAACGTCGGTCCACGCACTTCCGGCGCCGCCGTAGATGACATCGTTGCCGTCCCCGAGTCCGTGCATGAAAAGATCGGATCCATCGCCGCCATGGAGGCTGTCGTCATCAGCCCCGCCGATAATGATGTCGTTGCCGTCACCACCCATGATCGTATCCTGGCCGCCTTCGCCGAAGAGAAGGTCTTTACCGCCGTTGCCGGTGATCTGGTCGGCTCCCGCAACGGATCCGCCTTCGATCCTGTCGTTGAAGTCACCCGTCTGGATCGTGTCATTACCGCCGACACCGTCGACGGAGTAGGACTGTCCGGACCGGCTGAAGTTTCCGCTTGCGAGACCGCCGGTAAAATCCTGATCATAGTCGCCGGAAACTGAAATGGAGAAGGTCTCGGACGCCTCGGATCCGTCGGTCGACTTGGCTGTGATCGTCAGATCGATAGACGACTCCACCTGGCTGTCAAAAAACGCATGGTCGGCGATGGTCACAACACCGTCGGAATCGATACTGAACCGGTCGTCACTGAGCGAGTAGGCAAGGGCACCTCCACCCGGGTTCATGGCCGATACCGAAATGCCCACTTCAGTGCCGGCATCAGCCACTTCATGAATGGTGTTGCCGGTCCTGTTGGCGTCGGACAGTATCATGTCCGTACTCATCGAGAGGTCGCCCACCTGAACGTCGCCGTCGGCGAACCTGTAGTTTTCCACGTTTGAAACGGTATTGGTGCCGTCAGGCGATCCTGTGCGCGTGTCGATTACGGTGTAGCTTCCATCACCGTTGTCGTAGATGTTGTAGTCACCCTGATTTCCGCTCAGAACCATGGTATCCGTGCCGGCACCGCCATCAACCGTATCGTTGCCGCCGAAATTGAAAATGACATCCTCATTTTCAGTGCCGTTGATTGTGTCGTCACCACTCGTCCCGAGTTCGATACCGAGCGTTTCCTGATAGGACTCATTGTTTGCATCCGTCACCTGCACGGTCACGGTATCGCTGAGGGACGTCTTTGCATCGTGTTCGGACGTGGTTGAGATATCGCCGGAGGTCGCGTCGATCTCAAACGCGCCATCGCCGTCATCCGTGAAGCTGAAATGGAACGAATCACCGGCATCGGCATCTGCAACCGATGCTATTCCGGCAACAACCGAGCCGGATGCAATCGTCGATGCATCTGCTCCGGTGGAAACAACAACTGCGTTGTTTGCCGGATCTCCCCAGCTTCCGCCACCAGCGGGGTTTTCCGTCAAACCGGTGATCGACGCATCACCTGTGATGGTAATCTGGTAGGGACCTGTGGTCGACCCGGATGCGGGGTGATCGGAAGAGGTACTCAGCGCCTCGCTGTCATTCAACGAATAGCTGCCGATGACGACCATGTAATCACCAGCTTCAAGTCCCGTTCGGCTGATGAGGCTATCATGGGAATTCGTGCTGCCGTCGCTTCCCGCAGCTCCGTCGTCATTGCTGGTCACAGACGTGAACGTGCCGTCGCCGTTGTCCTTGTAAAGGAATATCTTGCTATCCAGGCTACCGCCATTGAATCCGCTGGCCAGCACATCGATCGTCAGATCGCCGCCATCATGGCTGATCGACCAGTGATCAACTGAGTTGTTCCCGATTCCGTCAGAAACGATTTCACCCGTAATCACCCCGTTGCCGCCGTCGGTCTCCGTCAGCGCAAGTCCTTCGTTTGCCGAAAATGCAATATCGGTCGGAGCTGAATTGACCAGGCCCGAGGCAGACAGGGTTCCGTCGGCAAACTCGAAGTTTTCAACATCCCAGACTGTGTCCGTCCCATCCGGTGAGCCACTGCGTGTGTCCGCGATTGTGAAAGAACCATTGCCGTGATCAGTGATCGAATAATCGGCATGATTTCCGGAAAAAACCGCCGTGTCGGTGCCGCTGCTGCCGCTCAGATAGTCGTTGCCGGCACCGCCTTCCAGTGTGTCGTCACCGGAACCGCCGAACAGGGCGTCATTTCCGCTGCCACCGTCAATTGTGTCATCATCGTTTTCGCCCGAAAGACGGTCCGCACCTTCGCCTCCGATGATGGTGTCGTCGCCACCGCCACCATAGATGGTATCATTGCCTTCGCCACCATCCAGGTAGTTGGCATCCGTGTTGGGCTGTGCACCTCTTTGATCGTCGATAAAGTCGTTTCCACCGCCACCATAAACAGTGTCGGCACCTTCACCGAAAATTATTTCGTCGTCGCCGGCTTTCCCATAAACCGTGTCATCGCCGCCGCCGCTATAGATGGTGCCGCCATCCTCATGAGCTGTGATGGTTTCCGCAGCATCCGTCCCGGTAATCGTCGGTTCTGCAACGCCTTCATCGACGAATTCGGTTTGGCCGTCACTCAATTGGAACGTTTCGGCGACATCTGTAACGTTGACGTCGAGCGTCTGCTGTGAACTGGAACCGTCTGAGGAAGTTGCCGTCAGCGTCAGCGAGATTACCGGTTCGCTTTCAAAGTCGAAACGCGCACCGGCGGCAACTGTCACGGTTCCGTCGTTTGCCACGTCAAAGCGGGCATCATCCACGGAATAAGTTACCGTGTCGGTCACATCGGCGTCGGATGCAGAAGCTGTGATGCCGACTGCGGTACCTTCTCCAGCATCTTCGGCAATCGCGTTGGCACTGGCATCCGCATCCGCCACGCTGGAGACTGCCGTTTCGTTCACATCTGAAACATCGATGGTGAAGGTTTCATCCGACGTGGACCCATCAGATGATGTTGCGGTCACGGTGACGTCGACAGAGCCTTCCGTCTCTGCGTCGAAAGAAGCGCCGGCAGCAACTGCGACGG
>NZ_KI928940.1:241735-287042 GCF_000521215.1 Labrenzia sp. DG1229
TGTGTGTGCCGAGCAGCCGATCTTGGCTGCTATCGAAACGATCGCCTGCCAGCGAGACCCGTGCTGGCTCTCATTATCCAGCACAAGGCGAACCGCTCGGTTGCGTACTTCAGGGGAAAACTTGTTCGTCGTTTTGCTCATCGTGCTCCATCCTACTCAGGAGTTGGAGCCTCCGGCAAACCCGGAGCGGTTCAAGTGCATGAATGAGAACCTGTTCTCAACGCTCAGCGAAGCAAGCCAAATCGTTGACCAATGGAGACAACATCATAACCAACACAGGCCGCACTCGGCCCTGAACTGGGTAACACCGGATGAGTTTGCAGACTTGAAAGGCAGCGAAATGGACAGGCCGGCATGAAAATGCAATCACACAATAACTAACCCAGAACTGACATCAATCCGGGGAGAGGGTCGGTTACGACGCAGCCTTTTTCCATCCACTCGCGGAATGGATTTATCAACGCCGAGATAGGTTCTTTGTCATCTGATCTCTAGGAATTTGAGCCGTGACTCATAAGGAGCCGAGGCTGTGGCGAGAATTGAATTTCGTCTGTGTCATCTGAAGTCATACAGGTCGCTGACAACCAAATTCATCTAGAGACTGGACGCGATTTGTTTACGGTTAACTCATGGATAGAGTCACAAAAAAGTGCTTGAGTTGGAGGTAGAGGAAGTGTGAAATCTAATGTAATGGGATCCTGTTATGTGAGTGGATAATATTATGAAAATAAAAGAAGCGTCAATGAAAGTAGAGTTGATTCTTTTTGCTTTTTGTTGGATTTTTTATATTGTTATCTATTTATCGTATAATGGAGACTCGAGATATGTAAGTAAAATACTGATATGTTGCATAGCATTTACGTTTTACATAATGGCTTCTTATGGTCGGCGATTGTTAAATATTCTTTTTAGTAAGTAAATCAACATATTCTCTAAAGTGTAAATTTTGGAAGTGGCTTTGTCTAATTACACCCTTTGGAATCAAATCATTGTGGCAAGTTTCAGGAAAAAGTATGCGATCGTATTGAAAATTATCAAAGACTCATGAGGAGCGCTACAAATGGATTTTTTTGGCCAAGTCCTCATACCCTCTCCACATGGGTCTTCCAGTTCCAAAAATTTCATTGGTTCCCGCTACGACTTTCGAGATTTCCTTCAAAGGTTTGGCGTAAAAGCCAACAATCTTGTTTTTCTCGACAACACAGGCAAAGCCGTAAATCATATCACCGTAAGCGAGAGCCAACGCTTTGGAATTCCTTGTTCCCTGAGGCCCCAGATTTTCGATCGCCTCCATTGCGATGATTATTCGGTTAGCGTCTTCATAAGCCGCGACGAACTTGTCTCCCATCTTAAATCCCGCATCGAGATCCTTGAAAATTCGTCTTAACTTTGACGTCTCTTTTGAGAGTTTCTTTAGCTGAGGGTGAAGATCTTTGTACGTGTCTATCTTGCTTACGAGAGCACTACCCCATTGCAGCACCTCTCTTACTTTCATGTCGCTCTTGCTGTGTCCTGCCTCCCAATCTCGCTTCCATGTATCGAAGTGTTTTTTCTGCAAACGTGCGCCTGCAAACGGGTTAGTGAAGGTGGTCTCAAGCGTGTTGTAAATGTCGTCAGATAATCCCATGATTTCGCATGCTCCCCTGAAGATTCCCGATGCGTTGTGTTTATTCACTTAATGGTCAATACATATTCTACTCTAGCAGGCGTTCTAAACTAGGAATAGCGTCACACCTCAATAAGTGATCGATTGCTCTGATCAGCCCCGCCTGGGCGCGCTCAACTTGCGTCAGATGAAGTTACCCGTTGTATTCGCCGGCATATTGTGCGGGCGGGTCGCAGAGCAAGATTATTAAACATTGGCGTAACTCATATGGAGCCAAAGCGGTGTCTGGTAGACTGGTTCGACGTACAGCAGCTCTGACGATGGTGCTTGTTGTTGTTATTGCAGGCAGCAACGCAATGAGATTCGAATTATTGCAGCCTGGTTACGGACCTGACTATCATCTTTATCATTTCATCAAAACGCACCTCGGAGACATGGTCATTATGTTTCAATGAGGAGCCAATCGAGGTCACCATCGGACAGATTAACAGTTAATTTTTTAGTAGCACTGACAACGTGCCCTCATTTTCCGCCAAATCTCAATAACTGATACAAACAGATTGCGATGGACGCTCTTGCGGCTGCGTTGACCATTCCACACTTGAAATGAAACAGTCATTCATAAGGAGCCACCGAAGGAATTAGCGGAGAAAACACTCCACAGAGGAAACCGGTTGTGAAATTATCAAAGAGCACGCAGACTAGCCAAATCGCGTTATTCAGCCGGCGGTTGCCAGCGGTCTTCGCCCTTACCGACTTCAATACGCCAGCGATTCCAGTGTTCAATTTCGAAGCGCAGCCAGACCATTTTTTTCCGACCGGCTTGAGCGACTTCGGGAAGGTGTCGGCTGCCATCAACTCGTAGACCGTTGTCTTTCCGAGCTTGGTGCCGGCGAGGACCTCGTCGATGGTCATGATCGCAGTGTCACTTGCAAAGGCTTCCTGCTCGCGCGAGGTCAGCATATTCCTCACGTTCGGAAGCGGGTTTGAGTGATTTCAACCACTTGTCGGAGAATTTAAGCGACTTCACGTTGAGTCCTAACGCTTGCCGTTTGAACCCAAATCGGAACCCGAACCGAAACACTGTCAAGTGTTCGGGGTTCCGGTTGCTTGTAGGTAATTGATTTTGTTTGGAAAAAATGGCTCCCCAGGCCGGACTCGAACCAGCGACCCAGCGATTAACAGTCGCTTGCTCTACCAACTGAGCTACTGGGGATCACCACGTCGGGGCCGGTGCGAAACCGATCCCGTCGATGGAGATGCGTATATCAAAGGCTTGATCCGTTTGCCAAGCCCCCGCGCGTGTTTTTTTCATCCTGTCATCATTTTTTTGTTTCTGGCGAGGAAAATGGCAAAGATAACAGGGCGCTAATGATAATCGAGACTTTGGAAAACTGTTCAAGCCACTGAACTCGTTTACCGACTTCAAACAGTCTTTCCACGAGGTGCCTGCGCCTGGAAGGCGTGGGTTCGGCACCTGCCGCTGTTGCCACGACCTTTCCTGAAGATCGATTCCGATGCTTGTCTCGGGCTGAATATGTGTTTAGGAAGGATTTCGACGGTTCCGGTGACGGCAAATGGCCCGATCCGGATGAAACGGGAATCCGGTGTCTGCGTCTGACGCCAATCCGGAGCTGCCCCCGCAACTGTAAACGGCGAGCGACTGCACGAAAACCACTGGTCAGGGACGACCGGGAAGGGGTGCAGGAGGCAACCAGCCGTGAGCCAGGAGACCGGCCGTCAATTGTGCAACCCTTGGCGCTGTCGGGTGGACAGCGGGGAGAAAGATATGAGCGAACGTTCAGGGTCAAGGTCCACGCTTGTCTTCGGCGGTGCCCGTTCCGGCAAGAGCCGTTTCGCCGAATGCCTTGCCATAAATTCCGGTCTTGAAAAGGTCTACGTTGCAACGGGTGCTGCGTATGATGATGAAATGGCGGACCGGATTGCCAAGCATCGGCAACAGCGTGGCGACGGCTGGATAACGATCGAAGAGCAGCTCGACATTGAAAACCTGCTTTTGTCCGAGTGCCGTCCCGGGAGGGTGCTGCTGGTCGACTGCCTGACGCTCTGGCTTTCCAATCTGACATTCGCCGACAGGGATATTCCGGCCGACACCGCAAAACTCTGTGCCGCTGCCAGGCAGGTGCGAGGTGCCTGCATTTTCGTATCAAACGAAGTCGGCATGGGAATCGTGCCGGAGAACAGTCTTTCAAGGTCGTTCCGCGATGCGCAGGGACGGCTCAATCAGGATATCGCTGACGCTTGCAACCAGGTCGTCTTTGTGGCCGCCGGTCTGCCCTTGCTGATGAAACCTCACACGCAATTGGAAATCACATCATGACGACACAGAACCTGCAGCCGGGTCAGAAAATTCCGGCAACGATTGTCACCGGGTTTCTGGGCGCCGGAAAAACGACGCTGATCCGCAATCTCCTGCAAAACGCCAACGGCAAGAGAATTGCCCTGATTGTCAACGAGTTTGGCGACATGGGCTTTGACGGATCCCTGGTCAATGGTTGTGCCGACCCGGACTGTGCTGCCGAGGAAGTGGTGGAACTCACCAACGGCTGTATCTGCTGTACAGTCGCCGACGACTTCCTGCCAACCATGGAAATGCTGCTATCCCGGGAAACACCGCCAGAGCATATTGTCATCGAAACGTCCGGTCTGGCGCTCCCCCAGCCACTCGTGCGGGCGTTCTCGTGGCCAAGTGTCAAGACCAGGGTGACGGTCGACGGCGTGGTGACGGTCCTTGACGCAGCGGCTCTGGCAGAGGGCCGGATCGCACTCGATGAGGAAGCCCTGGAGGCACAGCGTGCCGCGGACGAGGCACTGGATCACGAAAGTCCGGTTGAGGAACTGTTTCAAGACCAACTGCGTTGCGCCGACCTTGTTGTTCTCAACAAGGCGGATCTTGTGGCAGCCGACACATTGAAATCGGTCGAAAGCGGCATTCAGGCAGAGATCCGTCCGGCCGTTCACATCGTCGCCTCCGAAAAAGGTACGCTGCCGATCGAGGTGTTGCTCGGCCGCCAGTCCGCAGCTGAAGATGATATGGCGGCGCGACACGAGCATCACCATCATCATCACGACGAAGAACACAAAGATCACGATGACCACCATCACCATCATGATCATCACCACCATGACGATTTCGAGAGCCACGTTCTTGAGGTTCCTGCCTTCGATGCGCTGAAAACAGCCGAAGCGAAGGTTCTTGAAGCGATGGCACTCAAGGGTGTGCTTCGGATCAAGGGCGCGGTTCGGATAGACGGCAAATCGGCACCCGCCATGGTCCAGGCGGTTGGCCCACGTGTAGAGACCTGGTTTGCAGCTGGCGCCGAGAGTTCCGGCAGATTGGTCGTGATCGGCCTCAAGGGTTTCGATCTCGAAGCTGTGAGCACACTGCTTGGCACCCTAAAGGCAGCCGCCTGATTTCGGCAAACTTTCCAGGGAATTGACCCTCCTCGGGCAACTCCCAGTCGGGAAACAGCAAGAAGAAGACACGACCTGATGCACATTCTCGCCAGCCAGACGCGAAGAATAGACGACGGCGGTGACGCTGTCGATCTGGGGCAGGCACCGGCCGACGTCCTGTTCCTGTCTGCAGCCGACACGGAATTGGGCAGTTTTTCAGCTGCACATGCTGTGCTGGGAACCGACCGCGCCAGTCTGAGACTGGCCAACCTCATGGCGTTGTCGCATCCCTATTCGGTGGACCTTTATGCAGAACAGACCGTGCGAGGTTCCAGGCTGGTCATTCTGCGCATTCTGGGGGGCATTGAATACTGGCGATACGGGATCGAGCGCTTCGAAGAGGAAGTTCGGGCGTATGGCCTCGATCTCATTGTTGTCCCGGGTGACGACAAATGGGACGAAACGCTGACGGCAAGGTCGACCCGGACCAAAGAGGAAGTGCACCGTTTCTGGCGATACTGCGTTGAAGGCGGTGCCGGAAATTATGCCAACGCGCTAAGATATGCCGCCTTTCTGATCGGCTCGGGGGACGAACCTGCGCAACCGGTACCGCTACCCCGTGCAGGGATCTATCAGAAAGGCCAACCTGCAGCCGACCTGGATACGTTGATGGCCACCTGGACAGAAAAATCCAGACCGGTCGCAGCGATCACCTTTTACCGGGCGCTGGTTCAGGGCGCGCAGACAGCACCTGTCGATTCGCTCGTCGAGGTGCTCGACCAGGCCGGCATCAACGCGTTACCGGTCTTTGTCTCCAGTTTGAAGGAAGCGGAATCCGTTGCGATCCTGGAAAGCCTCTTCGCCGGAGCAAAGCCGGACGTCGTCCTGAACGGCACGGCGTTTGCGGTCTCCAAGGCAGGAAGAACACATCAGCCGACACCCCTGGACAGGACCCACAAGCCGGTATTGCAGGTGGTGTTTTCCTCGTCTTCGAAGGAGGGCTGGGAGGAGAGTGATCAGGGCCTGTCGATCCGCGATCTGGCGATGCATGTGGTTCTGCCTGAAATCGACGGCCGTATTCTGTCCCGCGCGGTTTCCTTCAAGGAAGAAGGCGTTTTTGACGAAGCGACCCAGTCAACTCCTGTTCGCTTCACGCCGGTGCCGGACCGGATCGGGTTCGTATCGGATCTGACGGCTAACTGGGCAAGGCTCGGAAAAATCCCGGAAAGCGAAAAAAAGACAGCCCTGATCCTTGCGAATTATCCGAACAAGGACGGTCGTCTCGCCAATGGCGTTGGCCTCGATACGCCGGCTTCCTGTGTGTCCCTGCTGGCTGCGATGCGGGCAGCGGGATATGACACCAGCAAAGCTCCGGAAAGCTCTGCCGGTCTTCTGGACATTCTTACATCCGGCGTCACCAATGCATTGGCCGGGCGCACGGAACGCGAGTGTTTCGAGGAACTTTCCCTGGTCGATTACCAGCGCTCATACAGCAGGTTGCCGGATAAACTGAAAACAGCGGTGACGGGTCGTTGGGGAGCGCCGGAGGATGATCCTCATCTCGTCGACGGGAAATTCAGGCTGGCACTGCACCGATTTGGAAATCAGGTCGTCGGAATCCAGCCCGCACGCGGATACAATATCGACCCGAAGGAATCCTATCACGACCCGGATCTTGTTCCGCCGCATCACTATTTCGCTTTTTACATCTGGCTTCGACAGAGTTTCAGCGTCGATGCGATAGTTCATCTCGGCAAGCATGGCAATCTGGAATGGTTGCCGGGGAAAGCACTTGCCCTGTCGGAGAATTGCTATCCGGAAGCTGTGCTCGGACCGGTTCCCAATATCTACCCCTTTATCGTAAACGATCCGGGCGAGGGCGCGCAGGCAAAACGGAGAACCTCCGCAGTCATCGTCGATCACCTTACGCCGCCCCTGACACGGGCCGAAAGCCACGGCGTGGCGGAAGAACTGGAAACGCTGCTGGATGAGTATTATCTCGCCAGCGGTGTCGACCCGAGACGTCTGAAGGCATTGACCCGCGACATCCTCGATGCGGCCACACGTCATGGTCTCGACCAGGACATCGGCATTGATGATACGATGGATGAAGACACACGCCTTGCTCGGCTCGACGCGCATCTTTGTGACCTGAAGGAACTCCAGATCCGGGATGGATTGCACATTCTTGGCCAAAGTCCCGATTGCGATCAGCTTACCGATCTTCTTGCGGCACTCGCCCGCGTGCCACGCGGCAAGGACGCCCGTCAGGACAGCTTGCATCGTGCTGTCGCGCGCGATCTGTCTTTGCATGGATTTGACCCGCTCGATTGTGACTTCTCAGTTACCTGGACCGGGCCGAAACCCGAAGTTCTCAAGGGTGTTTCCGGCGCTCCCTGGCGCTCCAACGGAGACACGGTTGAACGGATCGAGCTGTTGTGCCGTGATCTGATCGCTGGCGACGTGACAGCGAAAGAAGCATGGCTGGAAACGAAGGCTGTCCTGGACGATATCGAAGGTTCTCTTCGACCCTCGGTTATGACGTCGGGACCAGCCGAAACAAGCGCCGTATTGACAGCACTGAGTGCCGGCTTTGTTGAACCCGGCCCATCCGGTGCACCGTCGCGCGGGCGTCCTGACGTCCTGCCCACAGGCAGAAACTTTTATTCTGTCGACGTTCGTGCCGTCCCGACCGAAACAGCATGGCGGCTAGGCAGGCAATCGGCGGATCTTGTGGCTGAACGCTTTTTTCAGGAGGAGGGTGAGTGGCCGCAATCACTGGTCCTGACCTGTTGGGGCACTGCGAACATGCGCACCGGTGGCGACGATATCGCCCAGGCGATGGCGCTTATCGGCGCACAGCCGGTCTGGGAACAGGGATCCGGCAGGGTGACAGGATTTGAAATCCTGAAACTCTCGGACCTCGGGCGACCGCGTATCGACGTCACACTAAGGGTATCCGGGTTTTTCCGTGACGCGTTTCCCCACCAGATGGATCTGTTCGACAGCGCAGCGCGGGCGGTCGGAGCTCTTGAAGAGCCCGCTGACGCGAATCCCATTGCCGCTCGGATGCGGTCTGAAAAAAGAAGATTGGAAACGGAAGGCCTGAGCGCCGACGAGGCAGCAATGCGCGCCGGGTACCGTGTGTTCGGCTCAAAACCGGGTGCATACGGAGCCGGGCTTCAAGCCCTCATCGACGAAGGGATCTGGCAGGAGAAGAAAGACTTCGCCGATACTTTTCTGACCTGGGGCGGATACGCCTATGGCGGCGGGGCATCGGGAGAAGGTGCGCGCAACGAACTGGAATCCCGTCTGACCTCTGTTGATGCCGTTTTGCAAAATCAGGACAATCGCGAACATGACCTTCTCGACAGCGACGATTACTACCAGTTCGAGGGTGGGCTTGCGGCAACGGTTGAAACGCTGAAAGGCGATGCTCCAAAGGTCTATCACAACGATCATTCACGCCCGGAGCGTCCGGTCGTTCGATCTCTCTCGGAAGAAATCGGCCGGGTCGTGCGCGGACGCGCCGCCAATCCGAAATGGATAAAGGGTGTCATGCGCCATGGTTACAAGGGTGCATTCGAGATGGTTGCGACGCTTGACTATCTTTTCGCGTTTTCCGCAACGACCCGGGCGGTAGGAGATCATCATTTTGACCAGCTCTATGCGGCCTATGTCGAAGCGGAAGAGGTTCGCGACTTTCTCAAAGACGTCAATCCGGCCGGATATGCAGAAATGCTCGCCCGGTTCCAGGAGGCAATTGACCGAGGTCTCTGGACGCCAAGGCGCAATTCGGACCCATTCTGCGCTGAAGGACTTGAATTCAATACTCGAAGGGAACCCAACGCCGTGACAGCCGACAACGAAAAGCCGGAACTGACCGAGGAAGAACTGAACGCCCGTCATGCGGAAAAGATGCGTAAGAAAAAAGCGGCGCGCGACAAGATCATGGCAACCAAGACCATCGAAAAGGGGCTACTGATCGTCCACACGGGCAAGGGGAAGGGCAAATCCACCGCAGGCTTCGGAATGGTGTTCCGTTCTCTCGGTCACGGTCACAAGGTTGGTGTTGTCCAGTTTGTCAAGGGACGGATCGAGACGGGCGAGCGCATGGCTCTGGACCGGTTTTCGGACCTGGTGACCATAAAACGCATGGGTGAAGGATTTACCTGGGAAACGCAGGACCGGCAGCGGGATATCGAAGCCGCCGAACAGGCCTGGGAAGCTGCCAAGGAGATGATCTTGTCCGGCGACTACCGCCTGATCTTGTGTGACGAACTCAATATCGTCTTGCGCTACGACTACATTGATATTGCCAATGTGGTCGACTTCCTGAAAAACGAAAAGCCTGACGATGTCCATGTTGTCATCACGGGCCGCAATGCAAAGGACGAACTGATCGAGATTGCCGATCTCGTCACCGACATGACCCAGGTGAAACACCCGTTCCGGTCCGGCGTGAAACCACAGGAAGGCATCGAATTCTAAGGATACGCAAATGGACTTGTCTTGGTTCGAGATACGTCCTGCAGAAAGACCTGAAGCAGGCGAAATGGCGGCATTGTTGCGTCGTTCCATTTCTGAACTATGCACCGCAGACCACGGTAACGATGCCTTGCGCCTCGAATCCTGGCTCAGGAACAAGACCGAAGAAACGGTGCTCTGCTGGATTGATGGTCCTGGACCTATCTTCGTTGCGCGGGCCTGCAAATCTCCGCACTAGCTGCTCGGGGTTGGAATGGGAATGCCGACAGGTGAGGTTGTTTTGAACTATGTCCTCCCCGAGGCTCGCTTTTGCGGTGTGAGCAAAGCACTCATGAACGCGATCGAAACCCGGTTTGCCGAGCAGGGCATCGCTAAGTCTCGTCTGAGAAGCACCTGCACCGCCGAAAGGTTCTACCGCTCCATCGGCTATGTACTGATTGATCGCCCTCGTGACCCGGGTGACCGTGCGTCGGCTGTTTTTGAGAAAGACCTCGCACCATGACCAAGATTTTCGATCACGCCCTTCGATCCGCATCACCTGACCATTCGGAGCTGGTTCGAAAATATGAACTCTACCGGACAATCGTGGAATTTCTGGCCGCAATGACCTTCATTGTCGGAAGTGTCCTCTTCTTCTACCCGGCACTTGTTTATGCAGGAACCTGGCTGTTTCTTATCGGTTCGTTTCTGTTTGCAGTTCGGCCAACCATCAGGCTGGTGCTCGAACTTCGCCTGGCCAATCTGCCGGTACCGGCCGAATTTCGGCCCTATGGCGCTGCGCAACTCAACAAAGAAACAAGCGCATGAACAAATCCGGTTCTGGCGGCAGCCCAGCCGCCATCATGATCCAGGGCACTGGCTCGAATGTCGGCAAGAGCCTGATCGTTGCCGGCCTTTGCCGCCTCTTTTCCAACCGTGGTCTTGCCGTGCGTCCGTTCAAGCCGCAAAACATGTCCAACAATGCCGCGGTGACGGTCGACGGCGGTGAAATCGGCCGGGCCCAGGCGCTGCAGGCCATGGGGTGCCGGGTACCTTTGTCCGTTCACATGAATCCCGTTCTCCTGAAACCGGAAACGGATACCGGCGCACAGGTGATTGTGCAGGGCAAACGCTTTGGAGCCATGAGGGCGCGTGAATACGGAAAGCAGAAAGAGACGCTTTTACCGAAAGTTCTGGAGAGTTTTTCAAAGACAGCATCAGAATCGGATCTGGTCATTGTGGAAGGAGCCGGAAGTCCGGCAGAGATCAATCTGCGCGCCGGCGACATAGCCAATATGGGGTTTGCCGAAGCTGCCGACTTGCCGGTCATACTGTGTGCGGACATCGACAGGGGCGGTGTGATCGCGTCAGTCGTCGGAACCCATGCGGTCCTCGAAACCCAGGAACGGGATCGCATCAAGGGCTACTTCATCAATCGATTTCGGGGGGATCCAAGTCTCTTCGAAGATGGTATGCGCGAAATTTCTAGCAGAACACACTGGCAGGGCCTGGGGGTTGTACCCTGGTTCGCTGACGCAGGAAAATTGCCGGCGGAAGACGCCCTCGGCCTTGAGGGTGGATTTGGTAGCGGAGGTCTTAAGATCGTCGTGCCTGTCATTTCCAGAATTGCAAATTTCGACGATCTCGACCCGCTGCGCCTTGAACCAGGTGTCACGTTGGAGCTGGTTCAACCTGGAGATCCCTTGCCGGGAGATGCGGACATCGTCCTCTTGCCGGGTTCCAAGTCGACGATCGGGGACCTTGAATTCTTCCGCAAGCAAGGTTGGGACATAGACTTGAAGGCGCATCACCGCAGGGGCGGGCATATTCTGGGTGTGTGTGGTGGCTACCAGATGCTCGGCAAGACCATTGCCGATCCGGGTGGTATTGAAGGCTCTCCGGGACTGGTTGAAGGACTTGGCTACCTGAACGTTGAAACAGTGCTGACACCCGAGAAATCAACCGTATATGCGGAAGGCGAGCACATCGGCAGCGGTGCCGGTTTTTCAGGGTATGAAATCCACATAGGCCGCACATCGGGTCCCGACTGCGAACGGCCGATGATGCGTTTGAAGGACGGCCATACCGACGGTGCAATTTCTGAAGAAGGCCTTGTCTCGGGCACGTATGTCCACGGTCTCTTTACCGACGATGGCTTCCGGGCAGCCTATTTGCTGTCCTTCGGTGCGTCGTCCGACCTTGCTTACGACAAGAGCATCGACCGCATCCTGGATGATCTTGCGACGCACCTGGAGATTGTGCTGGACACCGAAGCGTTTCTTAAAATCGCCAAAGCTCGATAAACTCAAGGGAACTCGCAGCGATGACACCTTCGCTCTATGAAATCCCGGTGGATACCGCCGGGAGATTTTTCATCATGCCCAAGCCCTCCGGTGAATGGCTTGATGACGACTTAAAGAAACTGAAATTGATCGGCATCGACCACATCGTTTCGATGTTGACACCAGAGGAGGCAGATAGCCTTTCGCTTGCGAACGAAGGTGAGGTTTGTGAGCGCAACGGAATCAACTTCACCAATGTTTCGGTTGTTGATCGGGATATACCGGAGACTGCAGCGGCAAAGGAACTTGCGCTATCCATAATAGCTGACTTGCACGCAGGATCGAGTGTCGTGGTTCATTGCCGGGCAGGCATCGGCAGGTCTGGTCTTGTAGCCTGTTGCGTCTTGATAGGTCTCGGAATTCTTGCGGAAGATGCCTTGGCAAAGGTGTCGGCAGCCCGCGGTGTCCTGGTGCCGGATACAGAAGAACAAAGGAAATTCATTCTGGCATTCTCATGAAACAAGATTCGAAAAAATTTCTTTGTGTTGTTCTGCCGTAGTCAATGGAGAGACTTATGATCATAAAGATGGCGTTTGTTTTAGTTCGCTTGTTTACGATTTATTATTTCATGAGTATTCTTTATTATGTTCCAGCTATGATTTTGAATGTTACTACTGATGCGCCTATTAGTATGCATTCCCTGTCTGTCATGTGGCAATTTTTGATTTGTATTTTGTTGTTCTTCTTTCCGCGCGTTGTTTTGATTGGCCTTCGCTTTCCGAAAGGTGAGACTGACGCCGGAGACGCCTACAATGCCAGGGTTTTTCAGTCTGCAGGTGTTGCATTGATCGGATTGGGATTCGCAATGTACGGGTTACAGGGCCTGGTAAATATCCAGTTCCTTCAATGGATGACTTCAGAATACAATTTAGGAGCCAGGGTCCTGTCACCTCACGAAATTGCATCCTTTTGGACCTCTGTGTTCGAGGTCGTCGGTGGTATTTTGTTGATTGCGGCTTCCAGCGGAATCTCCGGCCTCATCATCTGGTTGCGCGAACTGAGACCGGTTGTGGATGCGGAGCGGGAAGAAAAATTGGACAACTAAGCTGCGATTACAGCGAGCAATCCGATTGTCAGACCTTGTATGACGCACGCCCCGATCATGACCATCCCGGCACGATCAATGTCGTTTGCCGTTGCATCCTTTCGCCCGGCTTCGTTGAGATAGGGATCATCTACCGTGTGCCCTGGATAAACGCGCGGCCCGGCCAGGGCTATGTCGAGCGCGCCGGCCATGGCAGCCTCCGGCCAACCGGCATTGGGAGATCTGTGCATTCCGGCATCCCTGATGATGCAGGTCAGGCTCTTGCGAGGAGAGCCGTATGCCAACGGAGCTGACAGAGCGATGAAGAGGCCTGAAAGGCGCGAAGCGGGCAGGTTGATCAGATCATCGAACCTTGCCGACGCCCAGCCGAATTCGCGATAGGTCTCGTTCTTGTGTCCGATCATGCTGTCAGCCGTGTTGACGGCCTTGTAGGCAAGTAAACCCGGCAGGCCAAACAGGGCGAACCAGAATACAGGGGCGACCACGCCGTCGGAAAAATTCTCTGCGCAGGATTCGATGGCCGCCCGGGAAACGCCGGCCTCGTCGAGCTGGTTCGGATCCCGCCCGACAATCATGGCAACAGCCTTGCGCCCGCCTTCAAGCCCGGATTGTTCCAGCCCGTCCCGAACGGCAGCCACATGTCGGTAAAGACTGTTCTGGGCAATAAAAACTGTCGTGACGATGACGATCAGGATGTCGCCAAACGGGATTTGACCCGAAATGCTTTCCAGAGCCGAGCCAAGACCGAGACCACCGAGCACAAGCAGCAGCAGGGTGATCAGACCGCCCGCCTTGCGTTGCCTTGCCGTCATGGTCGGGCGATTGAGGCTGTCATCCAAAATCGAGATGATCCTGCCGATCCCTACAACCGGATGCGGCAGACGGCGCCAGAGCCAGTCAGGGTCGCCGATGAGGGCGTCAAGCAGGAGCGCTGCAAGCAATAGCCAAAGCGCATTGTCGTAAATCAGCATATCGCGTCGCTACAGCAATTCCGTGAAAAGGGGAACCCGGAATTCCCTCGGAGCTTGCTGGCAACAAACAGTCAAAATTCTTCGCGGGCCTCCGACAGGGCGTTTGTGAGACGCTGCAGGTTTTCCGCACCGCCCGGCAGACCGAGCCGGATCCAGGTTGGCGCGTAGTCGAAAATCCGTGTCCAGATATGGCGCCGCGCCAACGCCTCGTGAAGGCCCTTGGCGTTGCGCAAACCCGCCAGGGCATAAAGCGGCGTACCACCGAAAACGCTCAACTGCTGTTCAGATACCGCGATTGTCAGATCGGCCATTTCGTCAACAAGCCGGCGAACAGTTGCTTCCTGCCATTCCGTATCCCGCAAGGCCCTTGCGCCGATCTCGAGCGCCGGACCGCTCACGCTCCAGCTCTCCAGAAGCCCGGACAGTTTCTCGACGATCAACTGTGGACCGGCCAGAAACCCGAGCCTTAGCCCGGCCAGCCCGAAGAACTTGCCGAACGACCTGAGAACAACAACGTTCTCGTCACCCAGATGTGGCAGGATGCTTGCGCCCGGAATCACATCTGCGAAAGCCTCGTCAACCACCAGATAACCACCGCGATCAGAGAGAGTTCTTGCAATTTCCAAAAGGCTTTTCACATCAATCAGCTGACCATCCGGGTTGTTCGGATTGACCAGAATGACAATCTTCGCGTCAGCGGGCAGGGCATAGACGCTGGAGAGTTCCATTGGCATCCGGCCGTCACGTTGCCAGACGGCCTTGTGGCTCGGATAGGTCGGTGAGGCAAGGGCCGCCGGTCCTTCTGGCAGGATGGACGGCAAGAGCGACAACAGGATTTGCGTGCCGGGCGCGGCCGCAAGGCCAAGATGTGCGGGCACCTGATAGGCACGGCGTGCCGCCGAAATCAATTGTTCCTCTGCAACACGGGACGGAAGCGATGTCCATGTCCCGAACGATAGCTCGTTTGGTAAAGGATAGTGATGCGGATTGATGCCCGTGGAAAGGTCCAGCCAGTCGACTGCACTCCCGCCGAAACGTTCGATCGCCAGCGACAAATCACCACCGTGTTTCACGAAATCACCCTTCGAAAAATCATGGGATCGCCAGAAAGCTGTCCAGCGCCACGTCTTGTTACCAATTGCCGATAGAATTATCCGATTTGCAATGATCGGTCAGCGCGTGAAACGACACATACCTTGTCAGAAACGCAAATTGACAGGGAGATTCCGGAACTGATAAGAACAAAAAGAGAACAAAAAATGGAGTTTACGATGGCTGCTGAGCGCCGGACCCGAGGTCCAAGGGAATTTGATCGCGATGATGTACTGGACGCACTTTCGCACGCGAGAAAGTCACTGATCGAGGCACAGCGCGCAATGCGTCCCAAGTCCGGGCTTGCGAGATCCGCCGATGCAGTTATTTCGGAAATTGACGAATTTGCCTTTGTACTGACAGGTGAGCGAACACATTTTCACGCAGCCGCCCACGGCTCACCCCACAGAAAGCCAGGTGGCGCCGGTTAAACAGATCTTACAAACCGGACAGGGTCTCGCTCATCAGGTGGTCGACGATCCTGTTGAACGCGTCCTTGGGAAGGAGGCCGTCATCGGCAATCACCCCGGCAAGCTTCAGTTGCTTGTCCGCTGAGGTGCCTTCTGCCGCAATGGTCCGGATATGTTCCAATTCGCTTTCACAGCCGAAATGGATTGCATCTGGCCTGACGAGTTCGATCAGTTCCTCTGCCAGGTCGACGAACGGTGCTGTTTCGTTGCGGCCAAAATCGATCAGGCCGGCCGAAGTTCCATGCCGTTGCGCCTGCCACCGGTTTTCCGCAAGGAGAAACCTTGAATACGGGCGCCAACTCTGGTTCGCGCGGCGAAGGCGGTACAGCATGCGGCAAAGGCACCTGTAGAGTGCGGCAATTGCCACTGCGTCATCGAGCTTTGGGCAAACGTCCGTTATGCGCAGTTCGAGCGTGGGAAAACGATCTGACGGGCGAAGGTCCCACCAGATCTTCGTTGCATCCTCCAGGGCACCGGCATTGCTGAGAATGTCGACGATATGCCGGTATTCGTGATGGCTTTCGAAACGCGGCGGCAATCCGGTTCTCGGCATCTCGTTGAACACTGCGAGCCGATAGGATTTCAACCCGGTATTGCGGCCCCGCCAGAACGGAGACGATGTGCTCAGAGCCAGGAGATGCGGGAGGAAATAGGCAAGCTGGTTGAAGAGATCGATCCGCAATTCTTCGTCTTCGATCCCGACATGAACGTGCATGCCGCAAATCAGCATGCGCCTGGCAACCACCTGCATGGTGCGTGCAATCTGGTTGTATCGTTCCTTGTCCGTATGCGGTTGGTCCGTCCACTCGGCAAAAGGGTGTGTCGAGGCGGCGATCGGTGCAAGGTTATGATCCGAAGATTCCTTGGCAACCGTCTTGCGGAAGTAGGCGAGTTCCGCACGCACTTCGCCGAGTGTCATGCAGACCGGCGTTCCAACTTCGATCTGGCATCGCAGAAATTCCGGTCTGACCCGTCCCTCAAGGGCGCTTTCGCAGGCCGAAAAAAGTTCCTCTGGCGGTGAACTCGCCAATTTTCGGCTGGTCTTGTCGACGAGCAGATATTCTTCTTCGACGCCGACACTGAAGCTGGGTTCCTTCATGGGGAAAGCATCCGCAGTTTTGAAGGCTCAAGTCAAGAGCCGGTAGCGTCCGGCGCGCGCCGACGCCAAAATCAATACCGGTTCAGTTTACCAGATGTTGCCGGCTCCGGGCGTGTAGGAAGCGCTGATCACGGCGTTCGCCTGCAAGGTGTCGCATTCCAGAAAGCCCGAGTGTTTGGCGAACGGTGCATTGGTCTCGGTCATGGCAGCATTGACCTTGACTTTGCTCCCGGCCGAGATCTCTACGGTATCCATGCCCTGGATCAGGACACTTTTGGAGGCGCTGATGATCACGTCCTGATTCTGCAGCGTGATGACGCTTTCCAGATCGCCGATCCGGGCTTCAAGATCGTTGATTCGCTGGCGCAACGTTTCCACCAGAGCTTCGGTATTGTTGTTTTCCGAAACGATCTGCGGTGATTTGCGCGGGCGGGGCGGTTCGACCCGCTTCATAGTCGACGTCGTGACCACGCGCGCCTGCTTGGCCGCGTGCGGTACGGTTCCACCTGGTGTCTTCATTTGAGTTCCCCTGTCTGTTTGAACAGGTAAAACGCTATCATGACGCCAGGGAAAGAGGTAGCAGACAGCAATCAGCGCTCACACGCTGCATGCGTTAGGTCGAATTTTTCGGAGAATTTGGAGGCCCCGACCGGAATCGAACCGGTGTACACGGATTTGCAATCCGCTGCGTCACCACTCCGCCACAGGGCCACCGAGGTGGTGTGCCGCGCCTTATCAAACAGTTGCGCGATTTGGTCAAGCCCTGAAATCGAACCGGTTCGAATTTCCACCGCTGCCGCATCAAGCGCCATAAAGGCGCCGGATTCGGTCGAAACTCACGCTGGCATTCGCGGGTTCGATGGACTGGCCTGGGTCTCGTCGGGAGAATCCTGGTGACAGGGCGCAGATCACACCGAGAGGTCTGCTTTTGGCCATGCCCGGAACCCGGGAAGGAACAAGCCGGGTCTTGGCGATAAATGCACTTTTTCCTTGCTGTGCGGCCGCCTTTTGCCGAGAACGAACTTGACGGATACTTGTCAGGCGGCATCTGTCTCGCTATGGAACGTTCTCAAGAGGCGCCGGGTGTCCGGCGAGGCAAAGTGAGGGCCGAAATGACGGACTACAGTCAGTCCCGCCGCAAGATGGTGGATAACCAGTTGCGCACCAACGATGTAACCGATCATCGGATCCTTGATGCGATGGAGGCCATTCCCCGTGAACGTTTCGTACCGGCGTCGAAAAAGGCGATTGCCTACATAGATGAAGACCTTCCGGTTGGCCCGGCTGATTGCGGGCGGGTCCTGATGAAACCGCATATTTTCGGCAAGCTGGTTCAACTTGCTGAAATCCGTGAAGATCACGTTGTTCTGGTAGTTGGCGCCGGGGCCGGTTACAGCGCCGCGGTCCTCTCGAATTTGGCTGCGTCGATCGTCGCTCTTGAGGAAAACGAGGATCTGGTCAAATCAGCGACCGATGTTCTTGTAGATCTCGGCATCGAGAATGCCGTTGTTGTCGATGGCCCGCTCGTCAAGGGTTATGCATCGGAAGGCCCATATGATGTGATATTCGTCGACGGCGCTGTGGAGACATTGCCAAGTGTCCTGACAGATCAGTTGAAGCCGCTCGGGCGTCTGGTGGTTGTTGAAGGGCAGGGTGGAGCCGGCGTAGCGCGCCTTTATCAAAAATCGGGAGAGGCTGTCAGCAGTCGATTCGGCTTCAATGCCGCGGCCGGCCTGTTGCCCGGCTTTGCTGCTGCGGAAGAATTTGTTTTTTAACCAATTGGCCATACTTTGAAAAAGAGACCTGAGTGGGTGACGCAGGTTTCTGGAGTTGGGAGAGCGGTTTATCGGAAGTTCGAACTTGTTGCCTTAAAGCCGCACTAACAGAATTTCCGATTTTCTCGCTCGCAAACGGTTGAAGAATAAAACCCTTCAGTTTACTCAACAGACTCAAGTGTTGTGATCCGGAAGGAGCGTTGGGTGATTTGTCGTTCGACAATTAAGGCAGCAACTGTCGGCTTGGCGCTGATGGGTGGGGTTGCTGCTGTTTCGTTGATTGGATCTGCAGTAACTCCTGCTAGAGCCGAAACGATCCGCGAAGCGCTTGCCCTGGCCTATACCAATAACCCGTCATTGAATGCTGCGCGGGCTGCGTTGCGCGGCACCGATGAAGGGGTTCCACAGGCGCTGTCAGGTTGGCGGCCGACTGTAACGGCCGGAGCGAGCATCGGTCGTACCTGGGCAGATGCCAATTCAGGCAACCTGTCGAACGTCCAGAACAATGCATCCATTTCACTGTCGATCAGTCAGACATTGTTCGCCGGATTTAGAACGGTCAACTCTGTGCGCCAGGCGGAGTCGATTGTTCTAGCTCAGCGTGAAAGTCTGATTTCCTCCGAACAGGATACACTCCTTTCTGCCGCGTCGGCATATGTCGGAGTGATTCGGGATACAGCTCTGGTGTCCTTGCAGCGCAGCGATCTTGAGTTTCTACAAGAGCAGGTGCGCGCTGCACGGGACAGGTTCGACGTTGGTGAAGGCACGAGAACGGATGTCAGTCAGGCTGAGGCGCGTGCCGCCGAAGCACAGGCGAGTCTTAATTCCGCGCTCGCCAATCTGAATTCAAGCCGCGCGGTTTACCGTCAGGTGATCGGAATCGAGGCGCGTAACCTTTCGGCTGACGCCGGAATTGCGAAATTCGTTCCCAAGTCACTGGACAGTGCGCTTGCCGTCAGTGCCGAGGAACAACCCCTTATTCGTCAGGCCCAGCATCAGGTCGACGCAGCCATCTACAGTGTAAAGACCGCAGAAGGCGCATTTCTGCCGACAGTTTCGATGAGCGGCAGTGTTTCCAGAAGTGTTAATCCGGGCAGTTTTTTCGCGGAAAATCAGGACTCGGTTTCAATAACTGGAAATGTAAGCATTCCGATCTATCAGGCTGGCAGCGCATCATCGGCTGTACGTCAGTCCAAGGAAGCACTTGGTCAGACGCGCCTTCAGCTGGACGTAACCCGGGATCAGATCAGGGCGAATGTGATTTCGGCGTGGGGGAATTACCAGGCGGCGGAAGCTTCGATTATTGCGGCACAGGCAGCCGTCGAGGCTCAGAAACTTGCGCTGGAAGGTGTCATAGAAGAGCAGAGAGTTGGCCAGCGGACGACACTCGATGTACTTGATGCGCAGCGTGAACTGGTGACGCAGCAATCGAATCTGGTGAGCGCTCAGAGCAACAGGATTGTCAGCGGTTACCAGCTTGTTGCGGCAGTGGGAAAGCTGGATGCGCGTGGGCTCGGTCTTCGGGTCAAGATTTATGAGCCGACACAGCACTACGAGGCGGTTCGCGGCAAATGGTTCGGACTAAGAACGCCTGACGGCCGCTGATAAGGCAGATATTTGTGAATCTTTCGAACGGCTGTAACTCGGGTTGCAGCCGTTTTTGGTTCCGATACGCGCCCTCAAGGTTTCGATGTTTGGCATGGGATTTTCAATGTGCCTCTCGCTCATCAAGTCGATGACTGACTTATGAGGGGATAAGGCGATGGTATCTCATGCGTTTGCTTTGCGGCATTGGTGTTGACCCGCATACTTTCCATTAACGAATCATTCGGGAAAATCTGAATGGTGCGCAGCGCGATCGATTTGCACAGGGGTAGCCATGTCAGAGGCTAAAAAGGCTGAAGAGCCGTCGATGGAGGAGATCCTCGCATCGATCCGCAAAATAATTTCGGACGAAGATACTCAAGGCGCTGAAAATGGTGAGGCGGACGCGGTCGAAGAAGCTGAAACACCGGTAGAAGAAGCGGTTGAAGATATGGGCGATGCCTCTGAAATGTCGCAGGACGACCTCGACAAGCTGTTTGATATGGATAGCAGCGGTGGCGATGACTCGTCCGATGACGACGCGGATGATATGGCAGCCGCAATGGAGGCCGATGCCGCTGAGGAAGAAAACGACGATGATGTTCTGGAACTGACCGAAGAGCTTGCTGTTTCCGAAGACAGTGAAATGGACATGGTCGAAGGTCTGGCAGATGAATTTGACAGCCCGGGTGGTGATCTTTCGTTCGCCGAGCAGCCAGAACCCGAGTTCGAGGAAACTCCGGAACCGATTCCAGCCTCTTCGCTCGATACAACACCAGTTCCGGACGAACTGCCGGATGTTGCAGGCGATGCCCCGTTGACGTCCGACAACACCGGCGAAGCCGTTCATGCCGCCTTCGATAATCTGTCGAACATGTTTGTCGGTTCACAAGCCCAGACAGTCGAAGAACTGGTCAAGGAAATGCTGCGGCCCATGCTGAAGGCCTGGCTTGACCAGAACCTGCCGGGAATGGTGGAACAGATGGTTCAAAAGGAAATTCAACGGGTTACGCGTCGTCGCTAGTCTTGCTTTTCATTGAACGGGCCACACCCGTCAGGCGGCAGTGCCTGAAGTTGTTGTTGGCGATTGAAGTGCAGAATTCTTGCCATTGGCAACCGGAACACGCAGCCCTCAGTGTCCCTTTTCGAAAACGTGACCTCAGTTTGGTAATCCGCTCTGGCGAAAGGTGGAGAACGTGACCGGCCCTGGCATCCTCGCCCATCACAGAAACGATTTGCGAGAGCGCGTATGCGTCGCGACCAAGCACGTTTTCATTGTGACAGTGGCAGTCTGCTTCCGACAACATAGGTTTGCAGATGTCGTCCGGGCCGTTGACGATCTTGATGTCTTCACCTGAATTTATCCGATCGACTATCTTGTCGTAGTTGACGACAAATTGCGGCGTATAGCCCTTGCCCAGATATGTTAGCATGCAAAGAAGATGGTGTGGACGGATAGAAATGGTCATGCCGGGCTTATGACAGTAAATACGAGTGAGCCCAAGTCCCACGTTTGATCGGACGAAAATCCAGCGCGATAGCTGACGTTTCGCATCCGGGTCGAGTGTTAACCGGTTGACTTGCGGGGGCGCATCCGATTTACACGGGGGCTCACGAATTTCGAAATACATCTCCCTTTGAGTGACACTGATGCTGGATAAGACCTACGACGCGGCCAGCGTTGAGCCGCGGATTTACGAAACCTGGGAAAAGGCCGAGGCCTTTAAGGCCGGAGCGGGTGCCGAGAGTGGTGCACCTGCCTTTTCCATCGTAATTCCGCCACCCAATGTGACGGGTTCCCTTCACATGGGGCACGCACTCAACAATACGCTTCAGGATATTCTGGTGCGTTGGAAGCGCATGCAGGGATTTGACGTTCTCTGGCAACCGGGTACGGATCATGCGGGAATCGCGACCCAAATGGTCGTCGAGCGTGAGCTGATGGAAACTCAACAACCTGGTCGGCGCGACATGGGACGCGAGGCTTTCGTCGAGCGGGTCTGGGAACAAAAGCGCAAGTCGGAAGGCACGATCCTCGGGCAGCTCAAGCGCCTCGGGGCATCCTGCGACTGGAGCCGTACGGAATTTACCATGTCGCCGAACCTGTCGGCTGCGGTCTTGAAGGTGTTCGTTGACCTTTACAACGAAGGCCTGATCTACAGATCCAAGCGACTGGTCAACTGGGATCCGAAGTTTGAAACCGCGATTTCCGATCTTGAAGTCGAGAACATCGAAACCGACGGTCATATGTGGCACTTCAAGTATCCGTTGGCAGGTGGCGAGACATATGAGTATGTCGAAAAGGACGAGGACGGGAATGTCACTCTTCGGGAAACGCGAGACTATATCTCCATTGCCACAACGCGTCCGGAAACGATGCTCGGCGATGGGGCGGTTGCGGTTCATCCTCGCGATGAGCGTTACAAGCCGATCCTGGGCAAGTTGTGCGAAATTCCGGTAGGTCCGAAAGAGCACCGTCGGTTGATCCCGATCATCACTGATGACTATCCGGATCCGGACTTCGGCTCCGGTGCGGTGAAGATTACGGGCGCACACGATTTCAACGACTATGGCGTCGCGTTGAGAAACAAGATCCCGATGTATCGCCTTATGGATACAAAGGGTGCCATGCGCGCGGACGGCGCACCCTATGTTGAAGAAGCGGCAAAAGCACAGGCCATCATTGATGGTGCCGAGATGACAATCAACGAAGTTGACCTCATCAATATCGTTCCGGACGAGCTGCGCGGCCTTGATCGCTTTGAAGCGCGCAAGCGCGTCATTGAACAGATAACCACCGAGGGGCTGGCGGTGGCGGTATCTGCCGAGCATCCGGACGTCGCCTGGATGAAGGGGCAGGCACCGGATTGGCATCCTCTCGGACGCGCGGTCGTTCGTCCGCTTGAGGAAGACCAGACCGGGCCGGAGCGACTGCCGCTGGTCGAGTCGAAGAAGATAATGCAGCCCTTCGGCGACCGCTCGAAGGTTGTTATCGAGCCAATGCTGACGGACCAGTGGTTTGTCGATGCAAAGAAGCTGACGGAGCCTGCCTTGCAGGCGGTCAGAAACGGTGAGACGAAACTGATCCCTGGAAACGCCGACAAGATCTACAACAACTGGTTGGAAGACATTCAACCCTGGTGCATTTCGCGCCAATTGTGGTGGGGACACCAGATCCCTGTTTGGTACGATGAAGACGGCAAGGAATACTGCGCCCAAACGGAAGAGCAGGCTGTTGCTCTCTCCGGAGGGAAGGCTTTGACGCGCGATGAAGATGTCCTGGACACCTGGTTTTCCTCCGCGCTTTGGCCGTTCTCCACACTGGGATGGCCGCACAAGACTCCCGAACTTGAGCGCTACTACAAGACGGATGTACTGGTCACGGGTCTCGACATCATCTTTTTCTGGGTCGCGCGAATGATGATGCAGGGCATCCACTTCATGGGGGAAGTGCCGTTCCACACAGTCTATTTCAATTCGATCGTTGTTGATGGCAAGGGCAAGAAAATGTCCAAATCCACAGGCAACGTCATCGACCCGCTCGATCTGATCGACCGTTTCGGTGCAGACGCAACGCGCTTTGCGCTGGCCAGCCAGGAGGTTCAGGCGCGCCGGATGCTGCGGATGTCCGATCAGGCGGCGGAAGGGGGGCAACGCTTTGCCACCAAATTGTGGAACGCGGCACGTTTTGCCGAGATGAACGGGTGTGCACGGGTAGAGGGATTCGATCCGGCTGCGACCAAACACACGTTGAACCGCTGGATCGCAACAGAAATGGGGCGTTGTACGGCTGAAGTAACCGCTGCGCTTGAAGATTATCGATTCAACGACGCAGCCGGAGCCGTCTACCGGTTCACCTGGAATACGTTTTGCGACTGGTTCCTGGAACTCGCCAAGCCGATCTTCAACGGCGATGACGAAACAGCCAAATCGGAAACCCGCGCTACGACAGCCTGGGCCATCGACGAGATCTTGAAGGTGCTTCACCCGTTCATGCCGTTCCTGACGGAAGAGTTGTGGGAACGTCTTGGCGATGAAGGGGCAAGCGCAGACGGTCTGATCATGCTGACAGGCTGGCCGGCAGCGCGTGTTTCAGACGAGGCGGCAGCCGACGAGATCAACTGGCTGGTGAAACTGATTTCTGAAATCCGGTCAGTCCGGGCCGAGATGAACGTCCCGGCAGGGGCCAAGGTTGCGATTGTCATCAACGGAGCGAACGACCAGACAAAATCCCGGCTGCAAACGCACGAGTCGGCCATTCTCCGTTTGGCACGCGCGGACAGTGTGCAGCTTGCCGACGCAGCACCTTCCGGGTCTGCGCAGATCATCGTTGGCGAGACGACTGTTTGCCTGCCGCTGGCCGGTGTCATTGATCTGGGAGCGGAAAAGGCACGGCTTGAAAAGGAAGTCGGCAAGCTGGACGGCGAGATCTCAAAAATAGAGAAGAAGCTTTCCAATCCGAAATTCGTCGAGAAGGCGCCTGAAGAGGTTGTCAACGGTGAGCGTGAAAAGATTGCCGAGTCTCGCGAAAAACGCGCAAAAGTGCAGGTCGCGCTGAGCAGGCTGGCGGAAATAGGCTAATTCGTGGACTGGGTTCCGGGCAAGACGACGTCTTGTCCGGGCCGCAATTCGATGCTAGCGCCAAAGCATGGAAAGCAAGTAATCTAGCATCAACGACTCAAAAACTGATGGCAGACGTGTTCAAACCAAAAATATCAGCAAATCGGCTTATTGCGCGTTTGGCAATGTCAGCGCTTTCCGTTGTTGCAGTGAGCAATTCGGCAAGCGCGGAAAAGATTGAAAATCCGGTTGCCGTTTTCTCTGGTCTCGACAAGATCACGGGCAGGATCATTTCCTTCGACGTCTATATCGGCGAAACGGTGCAGTTCGGCGCTCTGCAGGTGACGCCAAGGGTGTGCCATACACGGCCGCAAACGGAATCTCCGTTGACTACCGGCTTCGTTCAGGTCGACGAAATTACTCTGAACAACGAGGTCCGGCGAATTTTTTCCGGCTGGATGTATGCAGCAAGTCCGGGGCTGCATGCGGTTGAACATCCCGTCTACGATATCTGGCTGACCAACTGCAAGCTGGCGTCCACCGTGCCGCCTCCAGAAGATTATGATGGCCCGCCGATCAAGGGCGTCGTGGCAGAGGGTGAAGATCCCCTTGCTGGGCCGGACGATGGTGTCGATTCCGGGCCAGGCATCCCCAGGAAAAAGCCGTTTCAGGGGTGATGCACAGGCGAATAAGCGCTGTGCGGGAATTTGCGATCGTTGATTTCACAGATGGCCCTGTTTGATCGAAAACAATAAAACTCTCTCCGATCACGTCTGTCGCAGGTTGCTCATGAGGCTGTGAGCAAGGCTGGTTTGTTTGCGTCAGGCAAACATTTCCAGGCCTCTTGTGGCGAACAACCATCTGGTTGCGCATGTCTACCAAATTGCCGGGATGTGTGGTCTAAGGGCGCAGAAAACGAGCAGCGAGAAAGCACGATGTGCGGAATTTCCGGAATTGTCTCCAGACACAAGCAACCGGCCTTGGAAGATCTGCTGGAACTTCAAAGAAGTCTGGCTCATCGAGGACCGGATGCAAGCACGCACTACTGCAAAGGTCCCGTCGCTCTCTCTCACAATCGCCTGAGCATTATTGACATCGATACGGCCAACCAGCCGTTTTTTGGCAAAGACAAGTCCCTCTGTCTGATTGCCAATGGGGAAATATATAATTTCAGCGGCATTCGTGCGCACTATCAGAAAAACGGCTACAGTTTCACATCGAAAAACTCCGATTGTGAGGTGATCGTTCCATTGTACCTTGAGTATGGAATTGATTGCCTGGAACAACTGCGCGGCATGTTCGCCTTTTCTCTATGGGATGCCGAACGTCAAAAACTGATTTTGGCGCGCGACAGAATGGGCGAAAAGCCACTTTATTTCTATTTTTCGCAAGACAATTTTGTTTTTTCATCTGAACTCAGGTCGATCGCATCGTCGCGTCTTGTCGACACTTCAGTCAGCTACAGGCAAATTTCAAGGTATTTCCGATACAAATACGTTCCTGAACCCCATACCCCGTTTGAACACGTCCAGAAACTGCCTGCCGGTTCATATCTTGAATTGGATATCGCGACCTGGAGCTACGAAATCAAACAATACTGGAGCCCGTGGGACGCAAAACCGGTCACCGGAAATCCGACTGAGGAAATCAGGCATTCACTCGAAGACGCCATCAAGACGTGTATTGTCTCGGACGTTCCGATGGGACTGAGTTTGAGCGGAGGCATCGATTCGTCGATTCTCGCTTGCATGTTGACCGAATACAGTTCCAAGCCACTTCAGATATTTTCTGTCGGATACCCGGATGCACCCGAGGTTGACGAACGGGCTCAAGCAAAGCAGCTCGCGGATCGCTTGTCACAACCATTTCACGACATTGAAATTACCAACGAATATGTCGTCGAGACATTTGAAGACCTGATTTTTAGTCGCAACGATCCAATTTCGGACATCTCCGGTTTCAGCTATCTGGCAATTATGCGCAAGGCACATGAGCATGGCGTCAAGGTCATGTTTCAAGGACATGGGCTTGATGAACTTTGCTGGGGCTATCCCTGGATACAGGATGCTGTTCTGATCAATGAGGGGAAGTGGCACGACAGGAGAATTGGCGGATTTCGTGGTGCAAGAAAACGCATGACTGCACAGTTCAGGGGCGCTCTGGCTGGTATTTTCAACAACGACAAGCGCCTGAAAATGTTCGATCTTCAAGCGCCTGTTGAATTTCTCGATCAGAATTTCACTAAGTGTTTCGGCACGCAATTTCTCGAAAAGGCGGGTTGGCCGGGAAGGGACCCAATTGAAGAATACGGAGAACGTTCAAAACGCGTCGATCTGGATGTAACCAGATTGATTGTCGAACACTATCTTGCAGAAAATGGAATTGCACAGGGAGATCGGATCTCGATGGCAAGTTCGATCGAGATGCGACTACCATTTGTCGACTACAAACTGGTCGAGACATTTATCGGGCTCAGAAAACACGCTCGTGACGATCAATTGCCTCCCAAGCACCTGTTGAAGGAAAGTGTTCGAGATCATTTGGGAGACGAAATATTGAACAGGCCCAAGCGCGGTTTCGAACCGCCCGTACATGCCTGGTACAATGCGTTGCTCAACGCTCACGGTGAGATTTTCGAAAATGGTCATCTCGAGAACCATCAGATCGTTCGACGCGAATTCGTCGACAAGGCGCGTAAACCGGAAAGTATGAGCAGGCGCGAACGCGAGGTTGCCTGGGCTGCCCTCAACCTGGAAATGTGGTTTCGATCTCTAGATCGCTCCAGCCAGGCCGTGGTGTCGGAAGACCAAGTTGTCGCGTAGGTGCCTTGACCGGTATTCCGGTGTCAACGTGCTTCCTGCTGACATTGGGCCATTGCAATGTCCAAAGCACTGAACCCGGTCAAAGGCGGGACCGGGACCGGTCACAAAATCCGGTTTGTTCTATCGACGTCGGTTGCTTGATCCTTCCGAAACAACACAGCCCGCAACCACAATACGCTTCTGCATCTTACCCGTCTTTCACGAGCGACCGACAGCAAAAAGCGTTCTTGAACCGCTAGGGGGCGATTGTCCTGACCTGTCCTTCAAAATCAACAGAATTCTCTACAAAAACCGCACTGCTATCAATCACGGCGTCAGGAAACACAAAATACGGCTTCTTGGAATAGACAGCCACACCCGTCCGATTTCCTTTGATCATGTTACGACCGATTTCGACCTGGGATGCGTCCTTAACGGCGATCCCGATCGTGGCGCCTTCAATTTTGTTTTCACGCAAGACGACCTTGGAGTTTTCGCCTGCCGAAATATTCTTGTCTTTGCTGCCGACAAGTTCATTGTTGGTGACATGCAGTAGCGAGCCAGATGAGTCGAGCCCGTCTCCTCCGCATGAAACAAACTTCGAACCGCGAATATCAAGTACCGAGAAATCCAGGTCCAGGCAATCTGATTGGGTATTTGTGACCAGAAAATCTTCGATTGAAACTTCTGCTCGAAGCAGATGCAAAGCATCTTCAATCCGCATGTTTTCGATTTTAACATTCTTCAAGGAAGCGTTTGTATTGTAAAAACTCACGCCACCCGTGAAGGACCTGTGGTCGCAATACACAATCTCGGAACCGTCACCAACTCCTTCAACCGTGAGGTTTCTGATGTGCTGGTCTGGACTGTCCATAAAATGCAGACCTGCCCATCCGTCTTCTGCAGTTTCAGCTTTGAGAGTTAAGCTTGCACCCGGTGCTATTTCAAGGCTGCCATAGAAGGTGAGGCAACCTCTTTTCGAAAATCTGATTGTTGATTTTGTTGAAATATCGAGTGTTTCATCAGCCTCGATTACAATTGGACGGTCGATCAACAAGTCATTTTGCAGCAGTTTGAGTGTCTTGTTTTCCTTGTGAAAAACCGAGGCAAGGGATTGGTCTTTGGGGCGCGCGATTGGTTCGTAGAGCGGTGCTATGACCATTTCACGAGGTGTGAAGGCAACTGCGTTTCCCTCAATTGACGGGTAAACATAGGTATAAGCATCGCTTCGAGGTATGAAGAACCAGTAGAGACGCACGGCTTCGTCTTCGGCAAAGTCGTTAAGAACGATCGATACGTCGCTAATGGATTTTGTTTTGCCCTCGAAGTGCTTTGATCCCTTGGGCTGAATGATTTCACCGTCGAGAGATTTCAGAACAAAATCGGAAGGGAGTTGCGAGGGCGATCGTTCAACAAACACATAGTGGGCGCCGTTCGGTTCTTCCCGTCGATAAAGAAAGGTTATTACGGGTTTGGGTTCGGTACCCTCCGATTGCACACCGACGAGGTTCACCTCAGTTCTTGGTTCAGAATCGGCGAAGTGTCTGATCCTGTTGTTACGCAATTCAAACAAAGCCAATTCGGTTGGGGTAGGCACGATCGCTTTCTGCGTTACATCGCTGATCAGGTGTCCCAAACGAACGGTGGCATCCTTTTTCGGATTGCTGGTGGATTCCCACAATGATCCGGTGAGCCGATCTTGAACAATGGGTATCAGACCATCCGTCGGAGGGTGGCCTGTTAGACTGTGCAAATTGTTCATGCGGGCTGTAATGCGTTCCCTCGACCAATCGCTTGCCCACATGTTGCTGTAAGCCACGAACGTTCGATGATTTTCAGATTGTTCAAACAAATTCAGAGTGGATGGTGGCGTATGCCAAAGAAAGAGCGGGTACGAGTTTCCCTCACCGAGGTAAACTTCCCGTCCCGTTGATGAATGACTTAGATAATAGGACGCGATCGTTACAGCATTGGGACGCCATTGGGGGGCCAAAGGATTGAAGTATAGCCATGCCCCAAGCAGCTGACCTGGCACCGGCGGGAGTATGCCGGCATCAAGATCGCGCGCCATTGGATCATAACTGGCGGTGCGGGCATTCCAGTGGTACCGCATGTCGCCTTGGCCCAACCCGTGATATGCAGCATATGTCAGCCCGTAGGACTGGATCATCATCATTTGGCTGCGGTCGAGTTTCTCCACGAACTGAGGCCCCGCCAGATCAGGAAATTCATGGCCAATCATATGACGATTGGAAGAAAAATTGACCACGGAGAACTTGTTGTCATAAAACCGGGCACTGGTTTCATCCGGATCATATCCAAATACCGGACCGGCAACCCGCTGAGCCCCCTCAAAAGAAGATTCACTCGGAGTTTCCAACAGGAACATATGTCCCACATCACGTCCATTGAGCGTAACATTCACCCGATCCTGGCGGAAATTCAGCACTCCATAATCTTCGAGTATCGAAGTGTGGACTAGTTCAGAGCTTTCCTTACCCCCGGATGCATAGAGTTTGAAGCGCCTCATTTGAAAAGGCATTGGTCCAGCCAATACTTTGATATCCAGAGACGGCAAAGGGTTGTCGCCGACAGGCAGGTGTACGGGACTGCGTCCGGACAATCCGATAGCAACCCGGACGTCATCGCCTGAATCGGTCCTCAATATCCCGAAAACCCTGCCGCCAACCCCTTCATAGCGGGGCCAGTAGACGTCATCCGGGACATCCTGGTGCCAAACTGATTTCGCCCTCTCAACGATACCGTCGAGCAAGTCCAATTGCGCTGCCGGAATAATCAAGTTTATTTTTTTTGTATTCTCGCGGACGTAGTCGGCGTATTTCAATCGCGATGTGGTTTGATCCGTGCGAAGTGAGATTTCGGAAACGTTTTCCAATCGAAAATCAAATTGCAGCCGGTAAACACCTGCGGCCGGCACCTCGACCGCGACTGTCGATTCCAGACCAGAAACTTCCGAACTGCGTTGACCGGCGTCAATCAGCTGCCCGATTTCATTGTACAGCCAGACACGGGGACTGTAGCCATTTGTTCGCTTGAATTTGAACTCGGCAACAACTGAACTCGCCCCGGATGAATAAAAGCGCCAGCTTTGTCGGGACAACCCGGAAAGTTCCCCGGTAGGGCTTCGGTAAAACACGTGATTGCTTGGCTCGGTCAGGACTGCATCGACAATGAAGGGGGATTGTTTGAATACCTCTTTTGCAATCGTAAGCCGACCTCCCGGCACATCGGAGCGCAACTTTGTATCTATCGGTTGGAGACCATAACCAGCCAACACACCGCCTACCAAGAGAAGGCAGCAAATTCCGATCGATAAGACAATTCGTGTTAGAGGACTGTACAAAGCGAAGCTAACCTTTCCTGCAAAACTCAGATTGACAGTTCGTTTCCAGGATAAAAGAGATCGATGTTCGTGGTGGGGTTCAGACGTTCGCGCAACGCCGCGATCAGGGTAGCATGTGCATTGTCACTTTGTCCTTCGATGCTGAAAACCAGCGAGTAGTAGCTATCGGTGCTTTGTGAACTCACAACAGACGGATTTGAGAATTGCTTTGACACGGTTGAAATCACATCGTCGACATCAATCTCTTGCTGATCATGCAAGGTGACCAAGACCGTTCCTTTTGAAAAGACATCGAGAAACGAAAACTTTTTGCGCAAAACCGAATAGGCTGTAACCAACAGGATCAAAAACAGTGCGACATGAAAATATTGTACTGCGCAACAAAGTGAAATCGAAATTGCCAACAATATAAATGAGATATCTTCTGCTCTTTTTATCGGCGTGCGAAAGCGGACAAATGAAAGCGCGCCCAGCAAGCCCAAGGAAAGTGGAAGACTGTATTGAATGACGATAAATATCGATGTGACCGCGGGCATCATCAACAAGAAAGAATTGCCAATACCGTAGTCTGCAGGAGCATGTCTCGAGAAATACAGTCGGTAAATTTGAGATAACACGTATCCTGCGAACATCGAAACCAATATTGAAACGATGTATTTTCCCAGTTGCACCTCACCCCCCGCGCCATACAAACTGGGAAGTTTTGATAACTCTTCAAACATTGTGGCAACCTTCGCGATTCAATTTGGTTGGTTTTTTGTGTTTATTTCTGTGGTTGTTTTGGATCTGAAAGTAAGTTCTGCGAATCTGATCAAAAGGTTTCCCCCAACAACTCGCGGCACGAAAGCGCAAATTTCGAAAAAGATCCATATCGAACAAGCCCCTTTGCGAAAGGCGGCAAAGCAAGTTGTGTCTGTTCGGTTTTGATTTCCAGAACATTTTGACGCAACACCACACAGCTCTTTTTTGTAAACCGCAGACCGAAAAGGGGCTTCGCAACTATCTGCTCATCAAGAGTAATTCGCGCTCCCATGATGCGATAACGATGACGTCGATATTTGATTTGCACCACTGGAGAAAGCGGTCCATGGGAATTCGTGATGGGCAGCATCAGTTTGAGATCGTCGCCTGAAGCCTGATCACAGGCATTTAGCCAGCTTATGTTCTGTTGCCAATCGGGCAAATGACACTTGAGTTTTCTTACGCCGAAAATATTCTTGGCCTTTATCTGTAAAGAACCGAATTTATCTTCGTTGTAGCGGCGTGTTCGAAATTTTATCTTCCTTGCGCTTCCGTCTTTACATTGGTTCAACGTCAACAAGGACATCGTATCGTAGTAATTCGACTCAACTAAACCTTCTGGGTAGGGGTCAGTACCCTTTGCAATAGAATCAAGCCGGTTCTTAAGCCTGTTCACGGCATGTGGAGAAACGATATACTTGTATTCATTGTATCTATATTCTTCGGGCAACACGAGAGGAATTGAACTCCGATTTGAGGGTACGCCATACTATTGATGATTGACCCGGCAAACTTCGTGTAAAAGAAGCGATGCAATCGTTCCGATGAGATTGACTTCAATCACTAAAGTTTTTTGATGGATGACTAGGAATACTGGTTTTCGCAGCTGCCGAAAATCAATCCAAATAACCCATGCTTGTTGGTTTCTGCATTATTCAAATTCGGATGGAGGGTCAAGATAATTTGGCTCGTGCTGAAGTTATCACCTGACACACTTCAGACCGTGCGGGGCGACATATGTCCCGTGTATGATTGAGCAGTCGTTGGTCAAATCCCAATTGAAACAACAAATTCGATATGTTGCTTTCCAGTTTGTCGCGATAACTATTTGCAGTAAGCCCTGGATGATCGCAGAACGAGACCAAGGTGGTAACCGATGGAATGAGCGCCGCAACTGCGCCATTGCCTTGGCGTGCGTGCTGCCCGCGCGGTGCCGCTGACCATTCAGACTGGGAGGTTTTCGATATTGAAATTTGGTTTTGCTAACTGGATTGTTCGAGCCAGACGATCCTTGATGATAAAAATTGTAAGCCTGATCGCGGCGCACATTTTTCGTGTTAGTCGGCTCCAATATTTCTCGCGGTTGTCAGGGGGATGCAAAATTGACCGTGAAATTTGTTGTAGTCAGCATATTTTTCGCGCCGCGTAGCCAGGTTTCCTTAATTCGAAGCCTGTCTTGGTCGTTTTGAAACCCCTGTCCTGGTAGAACCGGTGGGCGCGCAAATTTTGCGACCCAGACATCAGCATGATCTTGTAGCAGCCTGCCTTCCAGCAAAGGTCAATCGCTTCTGCCAGCAACCGACCTCCGATACCTCTGCCGCGACATGAAGACAGCGTGGCAACGTTTTCCAGCAGTGCGTAAGAGGCGCAACCTCTCGTCAGGTTTGGCACGACGACCACGGTGATTGTCGCAACAGGTTCACCGTCAAGCAGAGCCAGCAATATGCTCAGGCCTGGCTGTGCCAGCATTTGAATGAATGTTCTTTCCTTGAGATTTAGAGGCGCTTCAAGGTCGTCCGCGTTGAGGTCGTGATAAAGCGAAAGAATGCCTGCAAGGTCATCTGACCCGGCTCGCCGGATCACTAAGTTTTCAGAGGAAGCCGCTTCGCGTTGCATGAACAAAAAGCCCGCCTTACCGGCGGGCTCTCCAAAAGAATAATCAGTCAATTTTGATGTGATCTTCGGGTGTCAGACCAAGGCGGCCATCGACATAGGTACCGCAGCGTTGGAGCAAATCGTCCATGTCGTTTTCAAAGAAGTGATTGGCGCCAGGGATTGTCTCGTGATCGATCACAATGCCTTTTTGGGTTTTCAGCTTGTCGACCAGGGTCTGGACATCCTTTTGCGGGACAACCTTGTCGTTGTCACCATGAATGATCAGACCTGAAGAAGGGCAAGGGGCAAGAAACGAGAAATCATGCAGGTTTGCCGGCGGAGCGACGGAAATGAAACCTTCGACTTCGGGGCGGCGCATTAGCAACTGCATACCGATCCACGCGCCGAAGGAAAACCCGCCGATCCAGCAGGCACGAGCATCAGGATGAACAGTCTGCACCCAATCGAGTGCAGCGGCCGCGTCGGACAATTCACCCTGTCCATGATCAAATGTGCCCTGAGACCGGCCCACGCCACGAAAATTGAACCGCAGGACAGCAAATCCACGCCGAGCGAACATGTAATACATCTGATAGACGATTTGGTTGTTCATCGTACCGCCGAATTGCGGATGCAGATGAAGAACCAGGGCAATTGGTGCGTTGCGTTTTTTCGCGGGATGGAACCGGCCCTCGAGCCGGCCGGCGGGACCGTTGAAGATCACCTCAGGCATGAAGCGCTATGTCCTTGTCATTTTGTCGCGCCACGTTAGGCGGGCGCGGGAATTGGAGTTCTGTCTACGTGGTTTCCCGTAAGTCTAAACTTGACTCTTAGCCTCCAAGTTTCTAGAACCCTGTTTAGAATTATTCGAAAGTTTGCACCACCCCCCAAAAGGCAGGCGAGCTCGGTTCGACCGGTTGGGAGGTGTTATCGTCATCACAGCGGAAAATATCAAGTTTTTCGAACATGTGCTTGGCATTTCAGTGAATTTTCGATGCCGTGAAACCGTCGATCTTGACTTTTGAGGGCTCATGTCACGTCGATCAGACCCGATTTATCTCGATCACAACGCAGGTACGTCTTTGCGTGCCGGTGCGCGCGAGACCATGGTCGAGGTGTTGAACGACACGGGAAACGCGTCTTCGGTGCATGCACACGGGCGACGGGCGCGCGGCCGGATAGAGGAAGCAAGAGAGCACGTTGCGCGGCTTTGCGGCGAAAAAACCAGGGCTGTCACATTTGCTTCAGGTGGCACGGAAGCCAACATGACGGCGCTTTCGCCGGTCTGGCAGGACCAGGGCGCTCCAGTCTACCTCGACAAGCTTTACAGAAGCGCGGTCGAACATCCGTCGGTTTTGACTGGTGGAAGGTTCGCTGTCGCCGACCAGGTCGTCATTCCAGTGGATTGCGATGGCGTCTTGCAACTTCAGGAACTGAAGGAAGTCTTGAGAGATGCAGAGCCGGGATTGGTGTCGGTCATGGCTGCGAACAACGAGACCGGTGTCATTCAACCGGTCGCGGAAATCGGCGCGGCTGCGCGTGAATGCGGTCATTTTTTCCATGTGGACGCTGTGCAGGCGGCAGGACGCATCAAGATAGATATGGAGGCCTGGCTGTCCGATATTGTGACGCTCTCCGCTCACAAGATCGGCGGACCCCAGGGAATTGGTGCGACCGTCGTTCGTTCAACTGCGCGGGCTCCTTCTCCGTTGATGATTGGAGGCGGTCAGGAGAACTGGCGCAGGGGTGGAACGGAAAATGTTGCCGCAATCACCGGATTTGGTGCTGCGGCAATTGAAGCACTTGAAGAGACATCCGAAACGCGCCATGTGCTTCATCTGAAGACCCAGCTGGAAGCAGCGCTTCGAAGTATTTGTCCGTCAACGGTGATTTTCGGTGAAAATGTCGACCGTCTTGCAAATACCTGCTGTTTTGCCGTGCCTGGCATTCCCGCCGAAACTGCATTGATCGCTTTTGATCTGGAGCGCGTATCTGTTTCGTCCGGATCTGCCTGCTCTTCCGGGAAAGTTTCGGTATCGCATGTGCTGACCGCAATGGGTGTGGAAGAGAGCCTTGCGCGATGCGCTCTACGGATCAGCCTGGGCTGGAACACTTCCAGCGCAGACATCGCCGGCTTTCTTGATGTCTGGCCGAAGATAATCGACAGGCTCAATCCCGACGCGCGCCACGAGGCGGCGTGACCCGATAGTTCGGCGGGAAACCGCCTGAGTAATGGCGCAGGAAGAAAATGATCCTGCGCGCTGAATGATCAAGAAACGGGCGTGGTGCCCGTCAAATGGAGGCAAGGGATGCCAGCTGTACAGGAAACCATCGATCAGGTGAAAGCCATCGATGTTGACCAGTATAAATACGGCTTTGTAACCGACATCGAGTCGGAAAAAGGCGCAAAGGGTCTTTCGGAAGAGACCGTCCGTTTTCTGTCTGCCAAGAAGAACGAACCGGAATGGATGACGGAATGGCGTCTCGACGCGCTGCGCCGTTTCAAGCAGCTCGAAGAGCCGAGTTGGGCACGTGTTTCCTATCCCAGGATCGATTTTGACGATCTCTATTACTGGGCGGCGCCGAAATCCGTCGAGGGTCCGAAGAGCCTTGATGAGGTCGACCCAGAGCTCCTGGAAACTTATGCAAAGCTCGGTATTCCGCTTGCAGAGCAGGAAATTCTGGCCGGTGTGGAGCCAAAAAACCGCGTCGCGGTCGATGCCGTCTTCGATTCGGTTTCCGTCGTCACAACATTCAAGGAAGAGCTGAAGAAAGCCGGGGTGATATTCTGCTCGATCTCTGAGGCACTGCGGGAGTATCCGGACCTTGTAAAGAAGTATCTCGGTTCCGTGGTTCCGGTTACCGACAATTTCTACGCGACGCTGAATTCGGCCGTCTTTTCCGATGGATCCTTCGTCTATATCCCGGAAGGTGTTCGCTGCCCGATGGAACTGTCGACCTATTTCCGCATCAATGAACAGAATACGGGACAGTTCGAACGTACGCTGATCATTGCCGAAAAAGGGTCCTACGTTTCCTATCTGGAAGGCTGCACGGCGCCGCAACGTGACGAAAACCAGCTGCATGCCGCTGTTGTCGAACTTGTTGCGCTCGATGATGCGGAAATCAAGTATTCCACGGTGCAGAACTGGTTCCCTGGAGACAAGGACGGCAAGGGCGGTATCTACAATTTCGTCACCAAGCGTGGTGATTGCCGCGGCAAGAACTCAAAGATCTCCTGGACTCAGGTCGAGACCGGTTCCGCAATCACCTGGAAGTATCCGTCCTGTATCCTTCGCGGCGAAAATTCGCGCGGCGAGTTCTATTCCATCGCTGTTTCCAACGGCTATCAGCAGGTCGACAGCGGCACCAAGATGATCCATCTGGGCAAGAATTCGTCCAGCCGCATTATCTCCAAGGGTATCTCCGCCGGCCGGTCCCAGAACACTTACCGCGGCCTGGTCTCGGCACACCGCAAGGCTTCGAATGCGCGCAACTTTACCCAGTGCGACTCGCTGCTGATCGGTCAGGACTGTGGAGCACACACCGTGCCCTATATCGAGAGCAAGAACGCGTCGGCCCAGTTCGAACACGAGGCAACCACATCGAAGATCTCGGACGATCAGATGTTCTACTGCCTGCAGCGTGGATTGACTGAAGAAGAGGCGGTGGCGCTGATCGTCAACGGCTTCGTCAAGGACGTCATCCAGCAGCTGCCGATGGAATTCGCTGTCGAAGCACAGAAGCTGATTTCCATCAGCTTGGAAGGATCAGTGGGCTAACAAGGAAACGCAATTGCGAGGTTTAATGCAGCGATGGGTCGCGGTTCAGAATTTCAGGAACTGGGGATAGCACAGTCCCAAATTACGGCAGCCAAAACCCGAATGCAGGGCACGCAGGGGCTCGAAGCTCAACACAGATACATGCGTTTTTATCTAGCTGAGCTTTTCTTTGGCACACTTTTCGGAATGTTGCTGTTCGCAACAGTGGCGTTTTGGATCATCGACCGGAGTGTGGTTGCCTATGCAGCTTGGCCCTTGACCGTAGCGACTATCGGTTACGTCGCCACTAAGGTCTGGCGTAGCGTCGCAATGCGCAAAAAAAGAGCGGAAGATCTTCGTCTTATGGCGAGTGAAAAAGACAAAACGGAAAACGAGACGGAAGCAAAGAATGCTTGAGATCAAAAACCTTCACGCCCGCATTGCGGAAGACGAAACGGAAATCCTGCGCGGCGTCAACCTGACTGTGAATTCGGGTGAAGTGCACGCCATCATGGGGCCGAACGGATCGGGCAAGTCCACTTTGTCTTATGTTCTTGCAGGCAAGGACGACTATGAGATCACCGAAGGCGAAGTGCTGTTCAACGGTGAAAACATGCTGGACATGGACCCCGACGAACGTGCGGCCGCCGGCATGTTCCTGGCGTTCCAGTACCCGATCGAGATCCCGGGTGTCGCGACCATGGAGTTCCTGAAGACGGCGATGAACGCGCAGCGCAAGGCGCGGGGCGAGGATTCATTGTCGATCCCGGATTTCATGAAAAGAGTCAAGGCGGCAGCCAACCATCTCAACGTTTCAATGGACATGCTGAAGCGTCCGCTCAATGTCGGGTTCTCGGGCGGTGAAAAAAAGCGGGCTGAAATTCTGCAGATGTCGCTGTTGGAGCCGAAGCTCTGCGTCCTTGATGAAACGGATTCAGGTCTCGACATCGATGCGCTGCGTATCGTGTCGGATGGTGTCAACAAGTTGCGTTCTCCGGAGCGCGCCATGGTCGTGATCACACACTACCAGCGTCTGCTTGACCATATTGTTCCGGATGTCGTTCATGTTCTTTCCAAGGGCCGCATCGTCAAGACAGGCGACAAGGATCTGGCGCTGGAGCTGGAAAAGAACGGTTATGCAGATTACGTCGATGCGGCGGCCTGAGGGAGTAACGCGACATGAATGCCAGCGTACCCATTAAACACACCCAGGCTGAAAGCGATCTTTTCGAACGCTATGAGAGCGCCAGAGAGACCTTGGCGGGGTCGGTTGCCGTCTCCGCACTTCGCGAGGCGGCCGTCGACCAGCTTCGAGATCGTGGACTGCCGCACCGCCGTGTTGAAGAATACAAGTATTCCGATCTGCGCGCCTTCATGAAAGCCGCCGCTCCACTTGCTGCTGCGGCAGAGCTTTCCCGCGTTCAGGCCATTCTTGAAGACCAGGACCTTTTCGGTGGACTGGAGCGGTACAGGATCGTCATTGCCAACGGTTCATATCTGCCGACATTGTCTGACGTCGATGCATTGGCAACTGAGGGTGTAACGGTAACAAATCTGAACGACGCTCTTTCAGGTGAGCACGGCGCACAGCTGCTTGCGCCCCCCAAATCGGGACAGAATGATGGCGTCGTTGCGCTCAACACCGCTTTTGTTCAAGGTGGTGTGATTGTCGATGTCGCCGAGGGCGCAGCCGTGTCAAGGCCGGTCGAACTGGTACAGGTCGCCGCGTCTTCCGGCGCACAGGCAACCCGGATCAAGGTGAGAGCGGGGACCGGCGCAAGCCTGCATTTGCTGGAAACTTTCATCGGCGATACGGCGGACGGCGAGGTCAATTCCGTCTTTGACTACGACATAGCCGACAAGGCGCATCTTGCAGCGACACGACTTATCGTGGGCAATTGCGATTCAGCGCGACTGCTCACGACCATCGCAACCATCGGTGCGGAAGCGGAATTCAGGTCATTGGGTTTCATGGCCGGTCCGAAATTCGCCAGAAACCAGCAGTTCATCAATTTCGTTGGAGAGAATTCCGAGGCGAAGATTTACGGTGTCACGATGGTTGGTCGCGATGATCTGGCCGATCAGACTCTGATCGTTGATCACGCGGTTCCGCATTGCAACAGTCGCGAGTTCTTCAAGACGGTACTCGACGGTCGGGCCAAGGGTGTCTACCAGGGGCGCATCAATGTTGCCCAGCATGCCCAAAAGTCCGACGGTGAAATGATGACCCAGGCCTTGCTCCTTTCCGAAGAAGCGGAAATGGCAAACAAGCCCGAGCTGGAAATTTTCGCCGACGACGTTATCTGTGCACATGGTGCGACCAGTGGACAGATTGACGAGGACCTTCTTTTTTATCTACGTGCTCGTGGCATTCCCGAAGCTGAAGCGAAAACGCTGCTGGTGCTCGCGTTTCTTTCTGAAGCGATTGAGGAATATGGCGAAGACGATGTGACGGAAGGGCTGGAAGCGCGCGTGCGCGACTGGCTTGCAAGTCACTAGGTCGCTTGCCGGCCTATTGAAAACAAGGAGCGGTGCCGAATGACGGTCGCGACTGCACAAGACATGACACAGACGTCCGGCTATGATGTTGAGGCGATCCGGCGTGATTTCCCGATCCTTTCGCGGGAGGTTTACGGCAAGCCGCTCGTTTATCTGGACAACGGTGCATCCGCGCAAAAACCGAAGGCTGTCATTGATGCCGTAACCAGGGCCTATTCCGAAGAGTATGCCAACGTACACCGAGGTCTGCATTTCCTGTCCAACACGGCCACCGACAATTACGAGGCGGCACGGGAAAAGGTTCGTCGTTTCCTGAACGCCAAATCAGTCGACGAGATCGTCTTCACAAAGTCGACCACGGAAGCGATCAACCTGGTGTCATACGGCCTTGGTCCGGACTATTTTGGTGAAGGCGATGAAATCGTGATCTCCATCATGGAGCATCATTCCAATATCGTACCCTGGCATTTTCATCGAGAACGGCACGGATCGAAGCTGAAATGGGTCTATGTCAGGGAAGATGGTTCCTTCGATCTGGACGCATTTGTCGATACGCTGAGCGACCGCACCAAGCTGGTCGCCATCACGCACATGTCGAACGTGCTTGGGACGGTGGTCCCCGTGAAGGAGATTTGCCGGATTGCGCATGAGCGCGGCATCCCGGTCCTGGTCGACGGAAGTCAGGCTGCAGTGCATTTGCCGGTCGATGTCCAGGATTTGGACTGCGACTACTACGTCTTCACCGGGCACAAGGTTTATGGTCCGTCTGGAATCGGTGTGCTCTGGGGCAAGCCTGAACGCTTGAATGCTTTGAGACCGTTCAATGGCGGAGGTGAGATGATCCTCGACGTTACCGAGGAGGCGATCACCTATAATGATCCTCCGCACCGGTTTGAAGCCGGTACACCGCCCATCGTTCAGGCGATCGGACTGGGCGCTGCGCTGGACTACATGGATGAAATCGGGCGTGAGAACATCGCGCGCCACGAAGCGGACCTGAAAGACTACGCTCACCAGAAACTCAGGGAAATCAACTCCCTCAGGATTTTTGGTGAGGCACCGGGCAAGGGCGCGATCGTTTCATTCGAGATCGAGGGCGCACATGCACATGATGTCGCCACGATTATCGACCGGGCAGGGGTTGCAGTCAGAGCGGGCACGCATTGCGCACAGCCGCTCTTGGCAAGATACGGCGTAACCTCTACATGTCGGGCAAGTTTCGGGCTTTATAACACGCGCGACGAAGTTGACGCGTTGTATGATGCCCTTTTGAAGGCACAGAGCTTTTTCGGGTAAGGACGGACCCAAGATGGAAAATGCGACGACGATAGACAACCGGCGCGGATGGCGAGGAACTTCAGGCCGAAGTCACTGCCAAAAGCGCCATTCCCGTTGACGAACTCGACCGCCTGACGACCGATATCGTCGGCGCGCTGAAATCGGTATACGATCCGGAAATTCCTTGTGACATCTATGAGTTGGGATTGATCTACAAGGTCGATATCGAAGATGACCGGTCGATCAATATCGACATGACCCTCACAGCACCAGGTTGCCCTGTTGCCGGTGAAATGCCTGGTTGGGTGCAGGATGCCGTTTCGGCAGTTGCCGGCGTCGGTCCGGTCAATGTCGATATGGTGTTCGATCCACCGTGGACACCGGACCGCATGTCGGACGAGGCAAAAGTCGCACTTAACTGGTATTGAGTTCGAAACCTTTTATCCGATAAGCTGACAACCTATATCAGGTTTTGGATAGTTGACGCTTAGCGAGGACTGAATGGCTTCCGGTGGAAAATTCCAAGTCATGACCATGACTGACGCTGCCGCAGAGCGTGTCAGGGAACTTGTCGAAAACACGGATGAGAGCGCCGCCGGCTTGCGTGTCGGAATCACAAAAGGTGGCTGTGCCGGAATGGAATACACCATGAACCTGGTGGAAGATGCCAAACCGGGCGATGACGTGATCGAGGACAAAGGCGCAAAACTCTTCGTTGATCCCTCAGCCGTGCTGTTTCTTCTTGGCACTGAAATGGATTTCGAGATCACCAAATTCCGGTCGGGATTTGTGTTCAAGAACCCGAACGAAGTATCTGCCTGCGGCTGTGGCGAGTCCGTTTCGCTTCAGGCGGCAGATGTAAATGAGCTGGCGCGGTAACACCGCAAGCGGACAAACTCCCTCCCAAGAGATCTCAATGAACCTGTTTGAACGGCTCAAGGTTGATGCCGCGCCGCAATGGCAAGATTACACGCAGCACGCTTTTGTCGAGCAGCTCGGTAGTGGGCAATTGCCGCTTGAATGTTTCAAACACTACCTTGTTCAGGACTACTTGTTCCTGATCCAGTTCGCCCGGGCATATGCGCTTGGCATTTACAAGAGTCCGGCAATCTCCGATATGCGTCACTCCCTGGAGGGTGTGAAAGCCATCCTTGACGTTGAACTCGAGCTTCACATCGAAATCTGCGGACACTGGGGCATGCGGCGGGAGGAAATCGAGCTGGCTTCGGAAGATACACCGACGATGGCTTATACGCGCTTTGTTCTTGATGCCGGTATGTCAGGAGATTTGCTGGATCTCCAGGCTGCGCTTGCACCTTGCGTTCTTGGGTACGCCGAGATCGGTAAACGCCTGCAGTCGGCCGGTTTCGACAGTCCTGAAAACCCATATCAACGGTGGATCCAGGAGTATGCCGGAGATGGGTACCAAGACCTGGCAAATGATTTTGAATCCTGGATTGATACAACCGGTGAAATGGTCCTGACCACCGCCCGGTACCCGCGGGTTCTGTCGTTGTTTGAAAAGGCGTGTCGTCTGGAGAGTGATTTCTGGCAAATGGGACTGAACGCTGCGCCTTAAGAGCGACAGAAAGCCGGACGAGCCATTTCAGAATTAGCTCTGATCGGATCACTTCAGTGGGCAGGCTAAGCTACATTTTCTTCGCTATCACCGGACACTTGCAGATCTATTTCAGTCTTGACCAGGTTACGGCCCGCGTTCTTGGCGGCATAAAGCGCTTCGTCGGCACGGGATACGATAGAGTGCCCTGTGTCTAATGTGTCGAATGTTGCGATACCAACCGAAATCGTGACACGCCCGAGGTTCTCACCGGTTGAGCGTTTGACCAGTTCCTTGGACATGACTGCCGAGCGTATCCGTTCGCCGATTTCCGCCGCTTCCTCCAGTTCGGATTGCGGCAAGATGATTGAAAACTCCTCGCCACCGTATCGGCAGGCAACGTCTTGTGTTTTGATGTTTTGCTTGACCGCGAGCGCGACGAGACGAAGCACCTGATCGCCCGTTTGGTGGCCGTATGTGTCATTGAATTTCTTGAAGTGGTCGATGTCAGTCATCAGCAAGGCAAAGCCTCGGCCGCTTTCCTTGGACTGTTCAATGATCTTTTCAAGTGAGACTTCGAAGTGTTTTCGGTTGTTGAGTGTCGTTAGCTCGTCGGTCAGGGACTCGTAACGAATGGCTTCAAGCGAAGATTGCAAATTCTCGATATGTTTTTTGGACTCCAGCAACTGGCTTTCCAGTTTCCGGTTGGATGCAACTGCATTTTGTGTGGATTTGACGAGGTGAGTTACATAAAGCTGAAGTTTTTTGGGGTCGGCCACACCCTTGATCTTTTCTCCCGCTTGCTCAAGCGCACTACCGTAATCCGAAGTTGCATCTGCACTGAGTTTCAGCGAATCGATCAGTTCCTCGACTTCCCTGGAAACTCTTGAGCCTACTTCGTCAAGGCGGTCGCCGAGGCGTGTCGGAGACAGAAACCGTCCATAAAGGTTCAGCATTTCGTCAGTGCTGATGCGGCCTTTGTCTTTTATCGTGTCATTTACCGCGCGATTCAGGCCCTGATTGTATCCGGCAGAATAGGTGTACCAAAGTTCGTAAGAACGCGGGTAGGCAGGTAATGTATTCTTTTTTATGTAACTGATCGCGGACTCACCATATTGGATGGTCCTGTTATGGTCGTCTTCTTCCGACATAAAACTTCTCTCACCTTAGCCTTGCGAATCCGCCCCACACGGCCACAAGATCTAGGTCCCAAACTCGGCTGGAAGTTTTAAGGAGCGGTTAAGCTTAAGACATATCCCGCATTAAAAGTTACGTTACGACGCTTTTTTTGGGCGAGGTTCCCGCAGCAGGAATGCCGGGATGTGAACGCCAGCACCGAAAGCCGGTTCGTGTTTCCCGCTTTTGGGCTTTTTGTTGACTGCCTTTTGCGGAAGTTCGGAAACAGATGCTGGGGTCAAAGCGTCCTGTTGCTCCTGGCTGGGTTCGGATACGGTTTCACGTTGTTTGGACGGCGAACGGCGACGTCCGGAGGTCTTTGCCTGCGGCGCGTCATTGTCGTTGCTCGACTCGTTCTTGGCGCTTTTGCCGCCTTTGCGTCTGGCTTTGCGTTCTTTTGCGGCCGCTTCAAAGTCGATCGGTTCACCCTGCCATTCAATGGACTGTTTGATGAGAGTTTCGATCGCTTCCAGGTATTTTTTGTCTTCGCCAGTCACAAGCGTGTATGCAGCGCCGCTGCGTCCGGCGCGGCCGGTACGGCCGATCCTGTGTACATAGTCTTCGGCGTTGATAGGAACGTCAAAGTTGAAAACGTGACTCACTTCCGGAATGTCCAGGCCACGCGCGGCAACATCACTGGCGACAAGAAGCTTGATATTCCCCTTGCGGAAATTGTCCAGCATCATCATGCGTGTGCGCTGATCCATATCTCCATGGAGTGCGCCGACATTGTATTCGTGGCGCTCAAGAGAGCGGAACAGCGTTGAAACATCTCGCTTGCGATTGCAAAAGACGATTGCGTTCTGGAGGTCTTCAGCGCCTTCAAGGAGTTCACGCAACGCAGCGCGCTTGTCATAATCCTTGGAAGGAGACGCCTTGAGGTGCTGGCTGACATTTTCGGCAGTCGTAGCGGTCGGCGCAACTTCGATCCGCGCAGGATTCTGCAGGAACGTGTCTGTGAGACGCTGGATTTCCGGCGGCATGGTTGCCGAAAAGAACAATGTCTGACGCGTGAACGGGATCAACTTGCAGATCCGCTCGATATCCGGGATGAAACCCATGTCCAGCATACGGTCGGCTTCGTCAATGACGAGGATCTCTACGCCCTGCAGCAGCAATTTGCCGCGTTCAAAATGATCCAGAAGACGGCCGGGCGTCGCGATCAGGACGTCGGTGCCGCGATCGAGTTTCCTGTCTTGATCCGCAAAGGAAACACCGCCGATGAGCAATGCGACATTCAGCTTGTGGTTTGTGCCGTATTTTTCGAAATTTTCTTCAACCTGCGCCGCGAGTTCTCGTGTCGGCTCCAGGATGAGTGTCCGGGGCATGCGCGCACGGGCACGGCCCTTTTCCAGAAGGGTCAGCATCGGTAGTGTGAAACTGGCAGTTTTGCCTGTGCCTGTTTGCGCGATGCCGAGAATGTCCCGCCGTTCCAGTACTTGCGGGATCGCTCCTGCCTGAATGGCCGTGGGTTCCTTATAACCTGCCGCATCAACTGCAGCGAGGACCTTCTCGCTAAGACCGAGAGTATCAAATGACATAGAGCGTTTTGCCCGGATGTTGTGATTGTTAGACGGCGACACTTAGGAAACCATTGGTGCCAACGTGCGCACACACTACATTCATGTGCCCCAGTGTCAATGCGCCGAAGAGGTAAATTGTCAAGAAAATCGAGTAATTCCGCGCTAGAATTGCGATCTCAGTTAATATTGCAGCGTCAAAGCACTTCCAGGAGTGATGCTGAAGGGCACAACATGACTCAGTAAGCTCCAAAGTGTCGTTCCGAATGAGTTGCCGGACTTCTGTATTTGTGACCTCATGTGCCG
>NZ_KI928940.1:287817-450462 GCF_000521215.1 Labrenzia sp. DG1229
CAGACACGTTTCGCGCGCTTCAGCACCTTGCGCATGATTTCGACGATCTGGCGGTTGACAGTCGCCGGCGCGATCAGGGTCTTGGTGTGCTTGCCCTTGGTTTCGGCCGCGCGTTTCCTCACCGCGATCGCAATGTCGTCGGTGGAAAGATTGGTAAGGCGGGCTTCGTTGCCGATCAGCCTGCAGCAGTGTTTGATGGCGATCAACTCGTCCACGGCGGAGGTTGTGCCCTGGATGACCTCCTCGTGATAGCGCAGGCACGCTTCGCCGAGGGTCATTTGATCGTTGGGACCTTCGTCCCTTACGCGCCGTTTCTCCCTGTCTTCGAACGCCTTCGCGCGTCCTTTAGCCGTTTCTCCAGTTGAGCCGCGAAATCGACGACGCTGCCCATCGATCGTGAGGACGAAGTCGTAATGGTAGTACGGGGACGTGTAGACCCATTCGCCGGTGTCTGGGTCGCGCCTGCGTGTCCTGAAGATTGACATTGCTCGTTCCCCATTGTCATCGCGGCGGCAAGATCTTCTCTTGCATAGGCGCGCCGCGTGCCCCGAATACGATAGAAAATCAGGCCATCATCACCCCAGCGTGTCAAGGTGCGTACATGCACGCCGATGAATCTGGCCGCGGCAGCATGCGAAATCAGCACCTTGTCGGTGAACAAGGTTTCGAGTTTTTCGCTCATGCTGGCGGGAAGGGAGGTCATGTGGCTGCCTTCAAATAACCGGCCAGGTCAGCCCGGTCAGGACAAGTCCGATCGAGCCGAAGAAAAGAACGTTCTTTGCCAGAAGACCGGGCAGGGACAACGGATCAGCCCCTCACATGGATGCCGATGAGAAACAGGCGGGTTTCCAGTTCCTTGCGCGCCTTGTCCTGGCCCCATGCCTTGACAGGCATCGGGAAGGGTTCCGGCAGGAAAGACCAGTGTGGACCGTTGAGGGAGGTGTACATGACGTCACGGACTTCGGAGGCCATCAGCTTCCTGTCGATGCGCCTGACATAATTGAGGCGATCGTGCATTGCCTGATCGTCGTCCTCGTCCTTGAGGCCGGCCGCTTCGTTGATGACGTCGGACAGGTCGCCCTTGGCCTCGCGCATCGCCTCGATAAAGGCATTACGGCTGTCTGTATGGTTGGCAGCAAGCCAGAGGAACGGCACGGACGGTTCACCGAAAAACGCTGCGGCGAAGTCATAAAGCAGCGCGAATTTCTTGTATTGCGGCGCAGCTCGGTCATGCATCAGGCAGCAATGCTGCGCGACGGTGTAGGTGACATTCTGTGTCGCGCCGTTGAAACGCGGGATCTTGACGAGGTTCTCGACCAGGTCCGGCCAATGAATGTCCGATGCCTGCAGATTGGCAAGGTCAACCACGCGCCCGGAGGCCATCATCATCGGTGCCGGGTCGTGGACTGTCAGTTTTTGGGAAATCTGGTTCATGGCAGGGCTCCTCAAAATGGAATGGCGTCGTTTCGTTCGCTTGTTGCCAGACACTCGATCGGGAAGGTCTCGGTCTGGAGGGTGGTGCCGTCGAACCACGACACGTCGACCGGGCCGCAGCAGCAGTCGGAAACAACGGTCATGCCCTGATGGCAGGATTTCAGGTGGACGACATCGCCGAGCTGCGGGCGCCAGGGTTCTGGGTCCGGCCTTGCGGTTTTCCCTTCAGCCGAACTGAGCCGAGGTTCGAAATCGGCGATATGCTTGGCGGTTGAAGCGAGATCCCAACCGACCGTGATCGGTGCGGGTGCAGGGTCAGACCAGCGATGCGCGAATTTGGGATGATTCAGGATATACTTGCGTATCTCCTCGATATCGTAGGTCCGGTCGTACTGCCCGGCGTCTTCCGGGAACGTCTGCCCGATCTTCAAGGCTTTTCGGCCGCCAATCTTGATGCAGCAGCCGTCGACAATCGTGTCGCAGTTCAGAAACTCCGCGATCAAAAGGCGATTTATGGTCTTTCCGCTCGCCGGCGGGCCGTAGACATAAATGGTTTGCATGAAAGCTCCCTCGGCCTAGCGGCCGGCTTCGATGTCTTGAAACGCCTTGATCGCCTTGCCGTGGAGATCCATCGCGCGTTTCTTGAAGTTCTTGAAAAGGGTGAGGATCTCCGCCCGATCGTGCGGGCGGCGTTCCAGGCAAATTTCCAGATCGCCAAGGGTTGAGGAGAGATCCTCGACCACCTGGCAGGTTTCGCCCATGAACTGCCGCGCGCGATGCGCCGCGGGCGGGTCGACCCGCTTCGCGTCATCCTTCTGAAGATCAGAGACCTGCCGCATCAGCCCGCCTCTGGTTCCGATCCGGCGCCCGGATCGTCGTCCGGGCCAAGCATTCCGAGCGCGTGGAGATAGAGGTCGAGGACGGTTTCTTCCTCCTCGCGCTCGTGCGGCTGTTTCTTGCGCAAGGAGACGATCTTGCGCAGGATCTTGACGTCATAGCCGTTGCCCTTGGCCTCGCCGTAGACGTCCTTGATGTCATCGGCAATGACCTTTTTTTCTTCCTCGAACCGCTCAATGCGTTCGATGAAGGCGCGCAGCTGGTCGGCTGCGACTCCTCCGGGATCAGTCATTTCGGAAAACTCCTTGTTCGGGAAAAGCCTGGCGAAACAGACCGCAGCGGATCTGCTTGGCGGGGCGGCGCGGGAAGAGATGATTTGTGCCTAGTCAGAGGTCATCCGCACGCCGTTGCCCTGGTTCGCTAGATCATGGCGCGCTCCTTGTGCTGTTGAGAGGAGATGATCCGCTCGATGGGGCGGCGTTTCCGGGTCTCTGCCCGGTTTCTGTGGCAAGCCTTTCCGGCCGGAGATCCTGGCCGGAGCCGTCCTCAAGCCTCTCGCGATGGGAAGTCGCGTCAGGACGGCGGGAGGAAGTGTGAGTCAGGTCTTGCATTGCCTTCTCCAATGGGGAAGAAAGCTAGTAGCATAAATGCTATTCGTCAATCAGAAATATCAAATTAAAAACCAAATGCTATTCTTTGCTCAACGACATGACCGGACACCTGACGCTTAATCGCTAGTTTTCCGGATTTAAGATGCTTGGTTGTGAGAATCTCTGCAGCAATTAAACGTATCGTATAGCCGCTTTTTTCCAACAATAAGTGTGATACGCTATCACGAATATTAAAAGGGGAATGCCCAAACGTGACGGCTCTTGGACTTTTTAAACCTAACGATTTGAAAATATCTGAAGCGATTTCTTCTCTGAACAAAGAGCTGAAAACACTGGGCGCCGCGGAAGTAATGGTTGCCAACGAAGTGACCGATTTTGAAGTAGCGACAAGACAGGTTGGAAAACCAAACCTTGTCGGTGAGCATTTCAGAAGGTCCTTAAATACCCTTCCTCCTGACCAGGTTCTCTGGGCTGGCGCGTACGATGAAGATGGCAGCTGTGTGTGCACAGTTGCATCGCAATACCTGCCTTTTGAAGACCGCTCACTTGATCGCCACCTAATCGACTATTTTGAACGCTGTTTTGACGCCGAGGATGGGGGTAAAGTTGAGATGGGCAGGGGCTCATTTGCTTTTCTTGGCCTCACAGGCGGCCCCTTCGTTTACGTCGGCGAGGGACATGTTCGAGAGGACATGAGAGGCAGTAACTTTCTGGGCCATTTGCAGAGGTTACTGATCCTATCCGCATATTGGAGATGGCGACCCAACCTGATTTATGGGTTCATGGAACCAAGAATGATAAAAAGAAAATACCATACGACGTGGGGATACAGTTTTGCTCATCCATCGGGAGTTATTTGGAAGAAAAGACCGAAGATGGAGGTTTGGCGTGACCCATACTTTGTGGGTCTTGCATCTGAAGGGATTTGTCGCCTGGCAGAAGATGCCTTAGAGGTCGGTTCGTCCCAACGTCGTGCGAATAACAAAACAGAAACGAACATCCATAAATTGTCTGAAAGGGCAAAATTAAGCGCTGATACTTCAGCTCAACAGTCGGTTCAAAACCGTAAGTCAGACTAGTTGCAACGTATTCAAAGATTGGTTTTTTTTCGAAAATTGCCTTCTTGTAACCGCGTCCAATGAGCTCAACATATTCATCATCAAGAGAGCTCACAGCTTTCTTTGGCCTATCCGCCCAGTCGGCTCCGAGAATTCGCGAGGCAAGAGAATTTTCTCCCGCAATCAACATGTTTGGAGCGGAGTTGCCTGTCGGTTGTCCGTCAAACATCAAAAGCGACGGAGATACGCTTACCAACTCGTCCGTAAGGTGGCCCTGGCTGGCCTTCCAGACAGACAGTAGTCTTTGCGTTAGTGAGTCAGCGCTACCGCGCTCAACGTCATCCAAATCCAGTTCAAAAACCGTATTCTGGGTCATTGCTCTACAATTGAGTTGCATAGGGCTAGTGTGATGGACGGTTCCAGGTTCTCCAGAAATTCAAGATACCGAATATCCGAAATTCGTGGTTCCAAGCCTTGAAAATTATTGTGTCCGTACGCCCGCAGACACGCAATCTCGGCGACAACTTGGATATCAAATTCGGTAATGTAATTTAGTATCCTCTTGAAGTAAATTTCGGGAGGTATTATCGGTTCACTAACGCAAAAGTTGTATAAAAGGTTGTAGTTATCTGGCTTCACGTTGCACCGCTCCCGAAAATTATGATTTTGTTAAATTTAGACGGAGACTGTTAATCTTGCAACCAAGACTTGAGGCTAACTGGAATTACTCGCCCTTTGTTTTTGCTATTTTCTCAGCGTATATACCCAAAACCATTACCGCCAATGCGGGTGGGTCTATTCTGCTGCTTTTGTCTTCTTTCGCTGCGGCCATAATTTCCATTGCTTCCCGGTATGCTTCCCGGAAGCATTCAACATTACTTACCTTTGCGCCTTTGAGATCCAATCCCTGTGTCAGGTCGCCGATGCTTGCTTGTTCTATAGAATGGCCAGAAGGCTCGCCGGAACCCATCAAGTCAGATACTGGAACGCCAAGTTTTTCAGCAATCTTGGCCAACGTCTTTACTGACGGTGTGTGAGACTTGTTCAGCAACTGAGTGATATAACTCTCGTTATGTCCCAGTTGTTTGGATAGCTCATTCATATAGACGCCCTTGGACTCAATCACCTGGCGCAGATTTATTTTCCAATGTTCTGACATGATGTCATTAATAGCAAACATGCTAATCGCCTGAAACAGTGAAGAATGCTATTGACGCATAATAGCAAATGTGAAAGTTTGCTATTATGTCCAGCATCACAGAAATGGTTGAGGCCTTTCTGGTGGCATCTGAGATGCCTCAGTCGGCCTTTGGAAAAGCAGCTGTGGGTGATCCCAATCTCGTCCGTCGATTGCGGAACGGACTCGACGTTCGTACGCGAACTGCAGCGAGAATTGCAGCATTCATTGACGACTATTGGTCGAAGAACCCCCACAAAAAACTTCATTTGGACCGAACTCATGAAAAATCATAGTAGCCACCCTATAACCATGTCTTGCGGAATCGGTACGCGCCCATTGCGGAAAGCACCGACGTTGGCGCGTAGCATGAGCGGCTGGTCTTTGAAAAGGCGGCTTGCCGATGCGGCCTGTGCTTTCCAGACCGGGCACTCGGTGCGCGGCTACCGTCGCTCCTATAGCCGCAGGGTCGCGCTGCTGGCTCTGCGGGTAGCCAATCATGAGCGCCGCGAGGCCGAGACGCGGCCAGAACACGCGGAAGGACTATTGGCGTCTGCGCAATCGATTGAGAATGCGGTCAACCGACATCTTGAAACGTTCGAAGGCAAGAGCCTGTCCTTCCTGCTTGATCGCGCGTTCATCGAGCGAAGCAGGAGCCGTAGAGGGGAGGCGGAAGCGCTTGGTGTCGAAATTATCGAGCATGGTATCGAGGCGTGTCGCTGCCATTTCGAACCCGACCCGGTCTCGTCGCTCAAATTCCAGGGCCATCTCTATAAAGGCCTGTTCGAAGACGGCAGCTTTGATTTCCTCTTTTACCAGCATTTCGTCGGACGATGGGATTGGCATCGGTTTCTCCGTTGGTTGAAGGCCAGTCTCGCGTTTCAGGGAAAAAGGCTCACGCGGAAGGTCCGCCCGCAATTTGGAGGTTGCAAATGACCATGTCTTGCGGAATCGGTACGCGCCCATTGCGGAAAGCACCGACGTTGGCGCGTAGACTGAAAGGATGGCTGTCCACGCTCTGGCCAGGACGGCACCGGCTGCCAGACGGCTTGATCACCGAAGCAGGCGGCATCTCCATGCGCAGCGAAAAAGGTAGTATCCGCATTGAAACGCTGGAGACAGCTGGATTGAACGAACAGCCTGCAGAATTAGTCGAATTCAGGAGGTGTCGACAGATTACGCAATTTATCGAGGGTCTGTCGCGCGGTATTCATTTGAATATGAACGCGTCGCTCGTCCGGGAACACATCGTTCTTCAGAAGACGCTTTTCGGTCGCCGAAAGAATAATTTCAGCGTCTCGGAAGAGGAAATCCCGGTCGTCACTCTTGAGGACGAGGGGGATCAACAGCGCCTCGAGAGCGCTCAGTCGGCCTCGTTGAGCGTCCAGGGCGTCGGTAATTTCACTGTCCATTTATCAGTCTCCATAGGCTTTGAGCCGGAGGAAGACGGCGAATGATTGTTTTTCAGAATACACAAATGCATCTCCTCCTGGTTTGGCAGGGGTGGGTGACAGGCCCCGTTGGGTGCGTCAACACGCGACGGGGCCGCAGACTTCATATCACAAAAGTTCTATTTTTGTTCTCTTTTTCCCGTGGAGGTTGTCATGACCCTGTTTTGCGATACCGAAAGCCATCTCTTGCGGAAACGGCCACAGGCTCTGCGCATCGACATGGATCGCCTGTCGCGCTTTTTCAGAGACCGGTACCCGACTGCGACTGCAGCCGCTGTTGCGGCGGACCTTGGTGTTTCGCTGCGAACCGTAGAGGCGTGGTTGGGGTCCAGCCCCCGTGAACCCAAGGCAACCCAGATCATCAAGGCTATCTGGATCTACGGGCCGGACTTTCTGGCGGTCCTGCTACCGGAACCGCCGCAATGGCTTTCAGAAGCTGCACTCGAGGAAGAGCGGCGGAAAACACGTCACGCAATCAAAGAGATGGAACGGCGGCTAAACCGCTAATTCCCTTGTGTCCGGAGGCCAGAGATGCGGAAGAACAAATGGAGTACAAAGTGGGTTTCGGCCCTGTTGCGGCTGATCTGCCATGTGCTGGAAGTGCTGTGCAGGCGCATGGCGCGTGGTGGCGCATGGTGGGCGAATGGCTGGGACGCCCTTGGCGACCGCTGCCGCACCGCTGCGAAAGCGTGAGGTGAGGGCATGTCGACCACTTCCGCCCATGAACTTGAAACCAAGTTTCTGAACGAGACCATCGACGCATTGCGCGACCAGGTCGACTATCTCGAGGCGCAGCTGATGGACACCGAAATCCAGTTTCCGCCGGATTTCGGATTGTCGCATCAGGACAAAAAGGTTGTGCGCCATCTCCTGAAGCGGCCGTTTGCCACGCACGACTCCCTTCGAGCAATTCTTTATGCCGACTTGAGAGGCGAGGAGCCGGAGAGCGACACGCTCTATATCCGCATTTACAAGATCCGCGGCCTTTTGCGCCCCCATGGTGTCGAGATCACAACGCGCCACGGCGAAGGATACGAACTCACCCCCGCCATGAAACAGCGACTTCGCAGTGTCTGTGCCGCCTATGCGGACGGCGCGAGCGCGGCAACAAACTCTCTCGATCGGACTGAGGAGCAAACGGCATGACCCGGCTGACGTCATTCATCGACCTGCAGGACAATGCAGACCCGGCCGCAGCTGCCATGTGGCGCGCGTATCCGGAAGGACCGCCGGCGGATGTCTATGAACCGCCGTTCAACGAAGACAAGGCGGTTGCCCGCGCAATTTCACTGGAAGCCCTCGGCGCCATGGAGGCCGTTTCGACCCTGCCGCACCTGTTCGGCCCGGAAACGGGTGCGGTGACGTGCTGAAGCCGACACGCTCTTTCCTTGACGGTCAGATTCAGCTGTTCCTGGGTGATGCGCGTGATGTTGTGCCGGCGCTCGGCCGCAGGTTTCGCGTTGCCTGTTTCGATGCGCCTTACAAGCTGACATCCGGAGGGGCCGCAAAAACCTCGGCGAAGCACAAGGTCATGTGCGGCGGCTGGATGGCCGATTATGACAATTCCGGCACGCTGATGGAAACCGACATCACCTGGCAAGAGGTGATGGAACTGGCCGCAGACTGCCTGCAGAAGAATGCAGACGTTTACGCCTTTGCAAATGACAAGAACCAGTTTGAGGCGCAGCTCGAGGCGCGCAACGCCGGACTGAAGTTTCACAACCTGCTGGCGTGGAACAAGATCAACGCGACGGCAAACCGCTGGTACATGAAGAACCTGGAGTTCGTGCTCTATCTCTACGCCGGCGAGGCGCGCGCGATCGCCAATTGCGGCGACAAGCAACTTGTGAATTTTCCCCAAAGGGACGCCACCAGCCACCCGACTGAAAAGCCGGTGCCGCTGGTCGAGGCTTATATCCGGAATTCCGCCCTGCCGGGCGAGCCGGTGATTGATCCGTTTCTCGGGTCCGGGACTGCGGCTCTTGCCTGCATCAACACCGGAAACCCGTTCGTCGGGGTTGAAATCGACCCTTCCCATTTCGAGACCGCATGCCGGCGCGTGGAACGCGCCCTTGCAGAACGGCAGATCGACCTGACCGCGTTTCGGCGTGGCCGGTCCCGCCAGGCTGGTGATCAGTGCGACCTCGAAACCTTTCTGGAAACAAAGGGAATACAGGCATGCTGATTGAAACGACCGCGGGTGATTTGAGGCTCGCATTGAACCTGGTGAAACCCGCCATCCACCGGAGAAACACCATCCCGATCCTGAGCTGCGTCCTTCTGAAGGATGGCGCGGCGCGGGCTACAGATCTCGATATGGAGATCTCCATGAAATTTGCCGCAAGCCATTTCGAAGGGGAGGTTGCTGTCCCTGGCCTGCAGCTCTTTGACCTGGTTTCCAGTTTGCCCTTCGACATGAAGATCCGGCTTCAGCGCCTGCAGGGCGATGAACACGGTGTCCATATCTACTTTTCCGGTGGCCGATATCGGTTGCCGACCTTGCCGACGGAGGATTTTCCCGACTTTCCGAAAGACGACGAAACAAAGCGAATGAAAGCCCCTGACGGCTTGCTGGCGGCGATCGATGCTGTTCGTGGTGCGATTTCGACCGAAGAAACCAGATACTACCTGAACGGTTTTTGCTTTTCGAAGTCTCCGCAGGGAAAGTCGGTTCTGGTTGCAACCGATGGGCATAGGCTGGTCGCTCACGACTATGATCATGACTGCGACGAAAGCAGAATTGTACCCCGAATGGCGCTGCCAGCCCTTACGCTCTTGCCGCAACCGCAGTCTGTCTTTCAGTCAAACAGGCAAATGCGGTTTTATTATCCGGGCGGCCACCTGTTCACCAAGCTGATTGACGGTGCTTTCCCGGATTGGCATCGCGTTGTTCCATACTTTAACGACGACGTGAAATCGCTGCGTTTCTCGCCGCTTGAGATGATGCGGGTGCTGAACCGGATCAACAAGATCGCCGGGTCGTCGCGTGGCCGCGCTGTCGACATCAGCGCTTCTTCCGCTGGCGACATGGTGGTCGTTGCAAGCAAGGGGAGCGACTCTGAGGAATGCGCAGAACGTCTTGAAAGCGGGTCCGCGGTAAATTGGTCGGGACCGTCCGATGTACGCAGTTTCAGCACTCGTTACCTGAGCGAAATTTGCCGACTTCACCGGCAGGCAGACACTATTTCCATAGTTGCGGCCGATGATCGATCGCCTGCACGCATCGTGCCCGACAACGGTAAAACGCTCGCGATCCTGATGCCCATGCGGAACGGCTGCGGCCTCGTAGGCAAGGCATTGCTGGCCTTCGCAGACGGCGCCAATGACGCGGCCCAAGCGGAAAGGGCGGCGTGATGGAGGCGGTAACAGCTCAAACGCGCCCGATCGAGCCGATTGCGATTCCGGACTTATCACCCGGTCTCGTTGCCGCCGATCGGCCCGACTTCAGGAATGTTGACCCGGCATCGCTCCGTGTGGACGTGAAGTATCAGCGCAACCTGTCCGGTCGATCCCTGAAATTGATCAGGAAAATTGTTTCCAATTGGGATTGGGCAGCATTCAAACCGCCGGTCTGCGTCGATGTTGGCGGCGATCTGCATGTGGTGGACGGCCAGCACACCGCAACTGCCGCCGCAACGCATCCCGGCATCGCCTTCATACCCGTGATGATCGTAAAGGCCGAGCAAGCAAATTCCCGCGCTGCAGCCTTTGTGAAGCACAACCGCGATCGCGTGAACGTGACGCCCATGCAGTTGCATTACTCGCTGCTTGCGTCTGGTGATGAGGAAGCAATTGACGTCGACCGCGCGTGCCAATTGAGCGGTGTGACAATTCTTCGCCAGCCGCCTGCATTTGCCAAATTCAAGGAGGGTGAAACCCTTGCCATCGAGGCAATCAAATCCCTGGTAAAGCGGCGGTTCATCGTTGGGGCGCGGAAGGTCCTGGATGTTTGCGTTGAGGCAAAGTGCGCACCCGTAAGCAGCGACGTCATCAAAGCCGTGGAAGCACTCCTTTTCAACGAGGAATACGCCGCTTCGATCATTCCTGAAAATCTGGCGACCACGATCCGATCGGCATCGCCGGATCTTCAGGCTGACATTGCTTCCTTCAAGCTGGCGCATCGGGTTCCGAAATGGCGAGCGATGGCCGTTGTTTACTTCCGAAACACAAGGAAAAAGCGCCGTGCCAAATGATGCAGACTACCAGGCGCTCGAAGCCGAAAACCTGCTTCTCAGAGAGCGTATCTACCAACTCGAGGATGCGCTTTTTGCGGAAACTCCACTTCCTCCGGATTGGGGGCTAACTGTGAGCGAGGAGCGTGTTGTCGCCTGTTTGTTATCACGCCCGCAGGCAACAAAAGACGCCATCATGGCGGCGCTTTACCGGAATGACGGTAAGGACGAGCCTGAACTCAAGATTGTTGATGTTTTCGTTTGCAAGGCTCGCAAAAAGCTTGCGCCGTTCGGTATCGAAATCAAGACCGTCTGGGGTCGGGGATACATGATCGACGCGTCAGTGAGGGTGAAAATCCGTCATGGGGCTGTCGTGATCGTCGCCGATGAAAAAGACGAGGCGGCGTGATGACGGTCTATGTTCTTCACTTCAATCCACCGTTCCGGCATGCGCGTCATTATATCGGCTATACGCCGGAAGCGACTGCAGAGCGGCGGGTTCAGGAACACCTCGACTGCAGCGCAAAGGGAAGCCCCCTGGTGAAAGCCGCCCTGAATGCGGGCTGCAAGGTTACCCTGGCGCACGAGTTTCCGAGCGCCGGCCGCGATTTCGAGCGCTGGCTCAAGACACGCCGCGACACCGCAAAATGGTGCGGCTGTTGCGGGCAGAACAGCCGACCTTTGCCACGGGCTGAAAACATCAGCGACAGTTTCAAGGGCGACAAGCCGCAATACGGCAGGAGGGCTGCCTGATGAAGCTTGCAAAGACGCACCAGGCGGCCAACACCTATGCCATCAGCGCGCGCGAGGCCGAGCGGCTCGGTGTACCGGTGATCGTTATGCGGTCGCCGGCGGCAGCCGCCCGAATGCTGCAGGAACCGGCCTTCGTGCCGCCGACGCCCGCGCAACTGCGTGACGCGAAGATGCGCGCCCTGGCACTCGAGATCCGCCAGGCCAAGGAGCGCGGGGTCAAGCAGGGCTGCCGCCTGACCATGAAGAAAGTGGCGCTGCGCACGGGGTTTCTGTTTTCCGAACTCACTGAAAAAAGCCGGTCACAGGACAGGGTTGCTGCCCGTTATCGCGCTTTCTGGGGCATGCGTGCCGGCACCGACTGGACGTGGCCGGATATCGCCCGTTTTTTCGGACTTAATCACACGACGGTCCTGCACGGTGTCCGCAAACACACGGCACTGACCGGGAAAACGCTTCCAGACAGAAACAGCAAGAAGAAATAGGGAGCGGGGAATGTTACAAGGGATTGTCTGGATTTCGCGGCAAGAAACCAGTAAAAGCATCATCAAGGAGTTCTCTAAGGTTTTCAAACGCTTGGTTTCGCAGTGTTGTTCTGTTCTTAAACACTTCAACAAGTATTCGCTCTTCATCTTGTTCAAGGCGATATCGCAGAAAATCGAATTGTTGGATCATCTCTTCGATGTATTGAAATCCTTCTGGCTCGTACCTTTCGGTATCCTGGTTAGCCTCATCCCACCCAATAACTTTCACGGTCGAGCTCGCGGATTCAATAGCGTTCAAAATGCGCAGGCACCTGAACTCCTCAATCGGGTGCATCATCCCCGTAAGATTGCTAAGAACACGTTGTCCAGCTCGCCGGTGTATATGTGCGAGTTCCCTTTTCACGTATTCAGCCTGTCTTTCAATGTGTTTGGCGTCACGAGATTGCGCATTAATATCTTCAGCGTCTCTCCAAACACGATTGATTTCTTCGCAAAGCTTCATGACCTCCCGATCGAAAAGTACCTTGGCTTCGATTTGCTGTTTGTGCGCGATGTTCTTGCTGCTGCGGATTTGATAGAGAATTGTAAAAATGGTGCACCCGGCAGCGATCGCGGCAGCCCAACCACTCAAAGCTCCAATCCAGTTGCGATAACATTCACGAACAGTTTCGTTGGCGGCACTCGCTGCTTCGAGTGTGCAGGCTGTATCGAGCATGGACCATGCGACGATCAGAGCGATCGGGAGGAGCGCGCCAATAAGTATCCAGTGAACAGACTTCATGCCATCGCCCATAGCACGGCACGGTTGCAGATGGGAGTCTGCGCATGAGCAAACGCTTTTCCGATGCCGAGTTGCAGCGGATCAAGAACCGCAATCCGATTTCCAGCGTCGTCGGCCAATATGTGAGTTGGGACCGGTCAAAAACCGATGCTGGCAAGGGAGATTTCTGGGCTTGCTGTCCGTTTCATGATGAAAGATCCCCGTCGTTTCACTGCCTGGACGGAGACAATACCTACAAGTGTTTCGGCTGCGGCGCATCTGGCGACCAGTTCACGTTCCTGCAGGAATACAAGCAGATATCGTTTGTCGAGGCCGTGGAGCTGCTCGGCGGCGAAGCCGAGCCGGAGCCGCTGAGTGAACAGCAGATCGCCGAAGATGCGGCAAAGCGGGAAGCCAAGCGCCGGCAGCAGGAGGAATTTGCCGAAAATCTTCGTCGTGACGAAATCCGCAAGGCGCGCAAGATCTATGATTTTGGCGGGCGGGTCGCAGGAACGGAAGGGCTTGAGTATCTGCGTGGCCGAGGGCTGATGCCGCTGAAATTCAGACTGCCGCTGCGTTTCAATCCGCATCTGAATTACTGGCAGTCGCGTCCGGTGCCCGGCAGCCGCAAGCGGGAATACATCGTCGTTTTCTCCGGCCCGGCCATGCTTGCGCCGATCACCGGTGCCAGGGGCGAGTTTCTCGGTGTGCACATCACGTATATCGACCCGTTACGGCCCGGCAAGAAAATCGCGATAGAGGACCCCTATGCGGAACTGCGCGAGGATGGCAGGGCCGCTTTTCTGGTTCCCAAAAAGATCAGGGGCTCGAAACGCAATGCGTCGATCAAGCTGGTTCAGCCTGAAGGTTTCACCCGGCTGGTGATTGGCGAGGGGTGGGAAACCACGCTGTCGGTTGCCGTGGCCGAATTCGGAACCGCTCAGTTTGAACGAACAGCCTATTGGACATCGATCGACCTGCAATCCATGGGGGGCAAGGCCGAAAAAACGATCGCGCATCCTGAGCGCAGGAACAAAACGGGAAAACCCGAGCGGGTGCCCGGTCCGGTGCCGGATCTGACCGACCCGAAAGCGCTTCTGATCCCCGACCAGGTTACCGAAGTGGTTCGGCTTGGCGACGGCGACAGTGACAGGTTCACGGCCGAACAGGTGATGCAGCGATCGCACGCGCGATGGGAACGACCCGGACGCAAGCAGCGCACGGCATGGGCGCCTGAAGGCATGGACTTCAACAATGTTTTGGTGGGGGCAGAGTGAGCAAGAAGAAAAAGTCGGAAGAGACCCCGAAACCTAACATTCATGCACAGTTGAAAGCGGAACTTGACGCGAAGTCTGAGGCGAAACCCGAGGCCGGACGAGAGATTGATCAAAATAGTAAAAAACCATCCGAAGGTATTGAGAAAGCTACAAAATCAGGACGAGATAAGGTCCGTGAGCTGATCAACGGTGCGGCTCAGCCGGCAATCGTCGATGAGCAGGAGGAATACCTGCCAAACGACGATGTTCAGACGGAAAACGACACTGGTTCCCAACTGCCCGTTCCAGAGGATTGGGGTTATTCGCTTGAAAGAATGAACGCCGAATGGTCGCTCGTGCTGATCGGTTCCAAGGTGGCGATGGTGCGCGAGCAACCGCACGCCAAGGAGGAGGACCGCATTCGGGTCGTCCAGGTCGAGGCATTCCACAAGCTTTACAGCAACAAACCGACGCAAGTGCATGGCGGGGATGGGAAAATCAAGAACATCACATGGTCCAAGCGTTGGGAGGGCGAGCGGCACAGGCGCCAGTTCGACGGGATCGAGTTTTATCCGAACCCGGACGATCAGCCCGGCACACGTGGTTATCTGAACCTTTGGCAGGGCTTTTCCCATCAACCGGATCCCGGCGCCGGCAGCTGGTCTGTCTTCAAGGATCACATGCTGACCAACATCTGCGCCGGTGACGCCGATCTGTTCAATTGGGTGTTCGGCTGGTTTGCGCACATGCTGCAGACGCCGCGCTCACGCCCTGGCACCGCGCTGGTCGTGCGCGGGCTGATGGGCACCGGCAAGTCGATCATGGGCGAGGTCATGGGAAGCCTGATTGCGCCGCATTTCTTCCAGGTTGATGACCCGCGCTACATCACCGGCCAATTCAACGCGCACATGAGCGCCTGCCTTCTGCTGCAGGCGGAAGAGGCGGTCTGGGCCGGTGACAAGGTTGCGGAAGGCCGGCTCAAGGGACTGATCACGTCAAAGACGCAGATGATCGAGTCTAAGGGTGTCGACCCGTATCGCCTCGACAATTTCGTGCGCATCATGATGACGTCGAACGAGGATTGGGTGGTGCCGGCTGGCAAGGACGAGCGCCGCTATTGCGTGCTCGACTGTGAGCCGCACGCGAAGGAAAACCACGAATATTTCGGAGAATTGGTCGCCGAGCTGGACAATGGAGGCCGTCAGGCGCTTCTGGCTGACCTTCTGTCCTTCGATCTGTCCTCTGTCAATCTTCGCCAGATCCCTCGAACGGGCGCGCTGTTGCAGCAAAAGCTCCGGTCCCTCGACAGTGTCGACCAGTTCCTGTTCGAGCGCCTGCACGAAGGAACGCTCCTCAGTGCGGACGATACCTGGTGCCCGGACCCGTACATCATAAAACAGAAGCTCTATGAGGAATATCTGACGTCGGCCGACAGGGTAGGGATCAAGAGGCGGGCGGACCTCAACCAGTTCGGCAAATCGCTGCTGAAGCTGATTCCGAATTTGCAGGACATACGCCCGCGGGACGGTGGTTCGCGCCGGCGCGCCTACATGTTTCCGGGCCTTGCGGACTGCAGGGCAGGGTTCGAGGCAGCCGTCGGGCAGGCCGTTGACTGGCCGGTGGAGCCGCCAACGCCAGATCTTCAAAGCGAGCAATCCGCGTGGTGAGAGACAGGGCAAGAGGGGTGGAGGCGATTTCCTGTCGCGATGGTCCATGCTCCGTGTGGACCACCTGCAGGTGTCTGGACCGAAATTCGCTAATGAAAACAAGGGCTGGTCCATATGGTCCATGTGGTCCACGCGAAATGATGCCTCGTGCGCCCGCGCGCGCGAAAAGGCGATCTACCCCTTTGGTCCTGATCTCTAACGGTGCGGATTTGCCCGGACCAACTGGACCACGCTGTCAAGCTGTTGAGATGCAAAGAGAAAACCGGTCCAGTTAGTTTATTTTCTGACTGGACCACACTGGACCAACTGGACCACCCAACCAACAACTCCGAAACCGGGGCAATTCATGAAAAAACGCATCAACATCGAAAAGCTGCTGAAGTGGGCTTATTGCGAGGAGTTGCCGAAAGGCGAGGCGTCTGGAAGGGATGGCCCTTTTTCGTCGTGGGATGCTGTTACGAGCATTGGCGAACTCGGTGCTTGGATTGATGAAAATCGTTATGGCGTCGTTCCGGATCTGATGTCTGCAGGTGAACCGGACCCGGATGCAATCACCGTTCACGCGACCGTCGCTACACTGGACAGTTGCACATTTGATCTTCCTGATGACTGGAACCCGATGCCGGAGCTTTTGCAGTTTGATGATCTTGCGACACTTGCCCTGTCTGCGGCCAAGAAAAAACTCTTCCTCACACAATCCAATGGCCGCATGAGCTGGCGGCGGCCGCCTTCTCAATTGATCAGACAGCACGCGATCCTCGGCGGCGCACCCGATGGTTATGGCGATGTGCCTGAAAGAGAGCCGTTGCGCGGTCCGAATGGCGGCGAGCTTTGGTTTCGTATGCGGAAGCAAGTGATTGATACGCTCGACGGCAAGGGGCGTGAATTCAGTTATGAGGCTGACGATGGATGGGACTTGAAGCGCAAAGTTCCCAAGCGCGGGGCTTATCGGAAGTTCCATCTTGTGCCTGATCCCGTAAATGCCCTGGTCGCACGACAGGAATATGTGCTTTGGCTTGAGTGCTTGAATGCCCTCGCTGTCAGGCTCACACGCACGCTGAGCGGCTTTGGTATCGAGAAGTCGGCGCGCCCCGTCATGCCGTGGCGATGCTCTCAGCGCAGCTTGCAGGCTCGTCAGCATGCCGTTTTACCGGACCTGAAATTTTTCTCTTGACCGGAAGCTGCAACTTGACATACAACAACCGCACTGAAAAAGGTAAGAACACCCCGTTGGCCACGCCCGCGGGGTTTTTGTTGGGGTTGGGCCATGTGCGCGCTGGATCAGATCGATAGCTGCGCGCAGCTGTTCGACGACATGGCGCATGATCCCGGTTTCTATACCGCCAAGGCGTTTCTGCGCGAGATTTATCCAGATGCACCGTTGATCGAGATCGTTCCGGCTGATTGGTGGTTCGTCAACGTAACGATCGTCCATGCCAACGGCTCTATCACCAAAGTGATGATCTGAGGATTGCCATGCTGGACATGCGCTGGTCTGACATATCCGGGCTCAAGACCCTCGACCAAGCTGTCTCCAGGCTTGAGCCGAAGACGATCCGCCGCATTGGTTCGCTGGCATTGAACCGGGCAGGTTCCCAGGGGCGGACCAAGACGGGCAGGGCACTGGCAAAGCAAACCGGCCTGAAGCTGCGAACCATCCGCGCCGCCATGATCCCCGTCCGTGCCAGCGCTGGCAGCCTGACTTACCGGATCAAAGCAAGAGGCGGCGACGTTGCGCTCAAACACTTCGCTGCCCGTGAGACGCGGCGTGGTGTCAGCGCCAGGCCATTCGGTCAGCGTCAGATCTTCGCCGGCAAGTTCATCAAGGGCGGGAAGTTCCCGGCCCGTGTTGCGATTGGTCTTGGCGGCCATGTCTATGCTCGCACAGGCAGTGGCAGGCTGCCGATCAAGAAGCAGAAGTCCGGTGTCATCATCCCGAACGAGATGATCAAGGGCGAGAGCGCTAAAGCCTGGCAGTCGACCGTTGCTGTCGTCTTGCCGCGCCGCTTCATCCATGAGGCCAAGCGGATCACGGGCAAGGCGTTCAGCTGATCGGTTTAGGGACCGTATACCGGTCTCAGCCGCCCACGGGGCGCTAGTACCCCGAAAAGTCGGTCGCAAAACATGTTTGAAATTTGGGTTGTCAGGGTTGTCAGGGTTGTCAACCAAGCAAAGGAACGGTTGTCAGCCGACTAGGTGGCCGAGCAAGCCATGGATGAAAGTGAATATCTTTGGGTGACGCCGGCGCATGTTGCCGAGCGTGACAAGATCACGAAGCAGGCAGTGACGAAGAGCGTCCGGAAGTTGGTCGACGCTCATGATTTGCCGGTTCAAAGAGACGGGCGAGGCCGTGTTACCAAATTTTGTCTCGCTCACTATGATCATCTGCTCGAGCGGTTCGGAAACTCAGAAAAGCTTGCGACCGATCGGCTATCAAGCGAAACGCCGCTGCTCGATCAACCGGACAAACCTCGTGCCGGCTCTCCGGTAAATCCGGATTCACGTGATGAAGCGCTTCGTCAAGAGGCGTGGCTGAAGCTTCGCCGATCGCAGCTCCAAATGGAGGAGGAAGTCGGCAGTCTTGTTCGACGCGATACCTTGGAGCAAGCGTTAAAGTCGTGTGCACAGGAGATCAATCTTTTGGTTTCCAGGCTGCCGAACCAGTCGGACACATTGGCACAGGCAATCGCCCGCGAGGGAGAGTCCGGTGTCAGGGTTGCCTTGCGAAAGGTGGCTTTCAATTTGAATACCGCCATCGCGGACAGGCTGGCGGAAGTGTTCGAAGCGGCACCGGAAACCGATGAGATGTACGACGAGCTGCCGGCACAACAGGATCTGAGTGTATGAACGCTCATCCCGGCGCGCTCCGCATCGTCTCGAAGATACTTGGCGAAGGAATCCGGCCTGTCCCGCCGACACCGTTCGTCGAGTGGCTGCCTGAAAACATCGTCCTGGTGGACGGACCGCAGAAAGGGGAATTGTGGTCGGCGGAGGATGCGCCGTATCTCTTGCCGATCGCCGAGTGCCTCGACGTCGACCACCCGTGCAACCTGGTCACGGTTCGCAAGAGCCAGCAAACCGGGGTTTCGATCCTTGCGCTTGCCTGGAGTTTGTATATCGCGCATGTCCAGCCGGACAATATTCTCTATGCATTGCCCAATGACGGCGCGCTTGAGGATATGGAAAGCAGCAAGCTGGCGAACCTGATTGATGCCTGGCACAAGCAGATCGGCAAGACCATCATCGGCAAGTCGTCGACTGGTAATGTCAAAGGGTCCAAGCAGTTCGAAAAGAAGTTCGGCGACAGCTCGCTGTTTCTTGGAAATGCGAACTCGAAAATGGATCTTTCAGCAAAAACCTGCCGGTTCGGGATCAAGGACGAGGTTTCCAAATGGGATCTGCTTCGCGGCGGTGAAGATCCAGAGGAGCTGTTCTTTGGGCGCTTCACGGCGTATCGCCGGCGCAAGACCTACAAAATTCTGGAGCTGTCGACACCGGAAGTTCTCACCGACGACGAATTCGGCGACGAACCTGGTCATTGCCGTGTCGACCGTTCTTTTATCAGATCGGATCAGCGGTTCTGGTTCATCAACTGCCCGGAATGCGGTCATGCGCAGGTGCAGTATTTTGAGAACCTCATCGTCGATCGCAAGCATCCACAAAAAAGCCGGTACCTATGCGAGGGCTGCGGCCACGAAATCACCGAAACCGAGCGCGTGCATGCCGTTCGAAATGGTGAATTCAGGGCAACAAAAGAAGGACCTGACAGGCATCCGGGGTTTCATGTGGACGCCTTCATTTCACTGATGATGAGCTACGGCGATATCGCCGAAGACTTTCTGCGCAGTGAAAACAAGGACGAGAACGCAGCGAAGGACTTTCACAATCTTGTTCTGGCACTAGCCTACAAGATCAAGGGGAATGCTCCCGATCACGAACGGCTTATGGAACGCCGCGAAGAGTACGCGCAATACGTCATTCCGGCGGATGGCCTGCTGTTTGTCGGTGGAGGCGACGTCCAGCACAACGGCATTTTTCTGGAACTGGTCGCGTTTGCCGAAGATCGCCAGAGCTGGACGGTCGCGGCTGAGTTTCTGCCAGGCCCGACCGATGATCCCAATCGCGGCGCATGGGAACTGCTGGACGAGTTTGCTTCTCGCACCTTCCTGGATGCCTACGGGAACGAGCGCGTCCTGGACGGTTTGACTGTCGATGGCGGTGACGGCAACCGAACCAACCAGGTCTATGAATGGTGCCGCCGCCGACCTGGTCTCCGGTTCGCGATCAAGGGTGTTGACGGACATGGCGTGCCGGCGATGTCCCAACCGTCAAACAAATCGGTCAATCGGCGCGGAAAAAAGAAGAGGTTCGGTGCGGCCATGTTGTGGCCGGTTGGTACCTGGACCTTGAAGTCAGAGTTCTACGGCAATCTCACCAAACCGGGTCTTGCAGCCGGACGGGAAACCGACCCGCCAGGCTATTGCCACTTCGGGACATACCTCGGCGAGGAATATTTCAAGCAAATCACTTCCGAGACCTATGTCGACACGGTGGTGAAGGGCAAACGAAAAACCGGATGGGAACAGCTGCGCAGGGACAATCACTTCCTTGATTGTCGGGTTTACGCGATGGCGATGGCCGAACATCTCGGCCTTACAACCATGAGATCGGACGATTGGGCGCGCCTTCGTGAGCACTACCGTCCAGAAAAGTCACCGGATCTCTTTGAGGCAACCCCGGAACGGGTCGTTTCGAAACGCCAGATGGCGAAATCAGGAACGCGCCGGGATCAAAACTCGTCGGGAAATAGTCCCGCAAAGGATCGGAAACGGAGCAAATGGCGCAAACGACTCGGTTGATTGACCAATACGGCCAGCCGCTGCGTGCCCGCTCAAACCAACGGGCCACAGCGCGGTATCTCCGCGATACCCGTTCTGGTGTGATTGCGGCCCGATCTGCGTATTTGAACGAAAGTCGCGATGACATTCGTGCAGCCTGGCGACGGTCCGCGGCACTCGCCCTGGATCTCATCAGGAATTCCGGCCGTCTTCGCGGTGCATCCGACCAGGTAATTGCCGACACTGTCGGCAGCGGCCTGAAAATGACGCCTAATCCGGACTTTACCGGCATGGGCTGGACAGACGACGAGATCAGGGACTGGAAGCGCCTCGTCAAAAAGCGCTGGAACCGTTACCGGTCGCGAAAGAAAGAGGTCGACTTTCGCGGCAAGTTCACGTTGTCGCAGCTTACCGACATTTGTCTTCGTTGGGACATGGCCTATGGCGAGGTCACCGGACTTCTGGAATTCATGCCGCGGCGCGAGCGGAGGCGTTACGGGGTACAAACCGGCACAAAGCTATGCCTGGTTCCACCTCATCGCCTGGTTCAGGACACCAACGAGACAGAAGGCCTCTTTCAAGGCATTTATCACGACACTAACGGTCGACCGGTTGGCTACCTGTTTGAAGAGCGCGAGGCTGGCATCACGGTCAAGAAGACCTATGACGCCTACGACGCGCAGGGCCGTGAAACTGTCTTGCATGTGTTTGATCCGATGGACGCGACAGACGTTCGTGGGATTTCGGTGCTCGCATCTGCGTTTCGCAAGCACATTCAGCACGAAATGCTGGATGATGCGACCCTCCAGACTGCGATCCTCCAGACTGTGTTTGCGGCGACACTCACCAGCGAAAAGCCTTCGATAGAGGCTTTCGAGGCGATCGAGTCGATGCAAAAGACTCAAGTCGAAGGCGTGTCAGAATACGCTACAGAATACATGGAATATTTGGTCAACAGTTTTGAGGTGGCTGCGGAGTCGGAACTCAGAATTGGCGGAGATCCGCAAGTCTCGCATCTCGCGCCCGGCGAGAGCTTGGATTTTCAATCAATAAAAGCGCCCGGCGGTGAATACTTGCCATTATCGGGCGCTCTTTCGCGTGACACGGCGCGGGCAATTGGAATCACCTATGGCGCGCTGACCATGGACCACAAAGACGCATCTTATTCATCTGTTCGGATGGAGAACTCGTCCATTTGGCCGGTCGTAGAACGCCGGCGCGATCGGTGTCCGGTGCCAATCGAGCGTGTGGTTTATCAAAGCTGGCTCGATGAAGATGTTGGCGAGGGCCGCTTGCCCTTTAAAGGAGGCTACCAAGCGTTTCTTGCGAACCGAGAGGCTGTATCGGAGGCGATGTTTCAGGGACCGCCCCAACCAACGGCCGATGACGGTAAGAGTGCAAAAGCGTCTACCGAGCGCCTTCAAAACGGCATCAGCTCGATCGAGATCGAGGCCAGAGCAATCGGTGCAGATCCCGAGGACATTTTTGAACAACGTCGAGAGTTGCACGAGAAATACGTCGAGGCAGGTATGGAATCTCCATACGCCCCCAAAAAGCCGTCGTCGATCGAAGACGATGACGACAAGAAAAAGAAACCGGAGGCGTAACCGTGCCTGTTTCCTCTACCATCCAGATTGCGGGTGAAAACGTCGATATCAACACGCCATGCGATGTTGTCACGGCGCTCCGCAAACGCAAGATCGCAGTTGCTGCCGGTGGCGCTGAACTCATCATTCGAATGAATGGTGAGGAAGTGACTTTCAATCGGGCGAACCTTTCAGCGTTGAACACGCTGATCGCCGAATACGAGGTCAAGTGCCGCGAAGCGAGCGGCTCGACCACACGAGGCCGCGCTCGGCGGATTCGCTTCTTCTAACCAAGGACATCTGACATGGCCGTTTATGAGAACGGCGAACTCGTCTTGTACGGGTTCGTCGGCGATAGCTTTTGGGACGAAGGCTTCACCGCTCGTGAAGTCCTGGCCGCTCTTGCCGAGCACGGTTCCGACAATCCATTGCCGGTTCGTTTGAACTCCGGGGGCGGTTACGTCGATGACGGCCGCAGCATTTACAACGCTCTTAAACTGCATCAGGGCGAGGTCACCGTCTACGTCGACGCAATCGCCGCGTCCTCGGCCAGCCTGATCGCGATGGCCGGCGACAAGATCGTCATGCGTTCCGGCGCAATCATGATGATCCACGATCCGTCGACAATCACCTACGGCACTGCAGAAGATCACGAAGTCTCGAAACAAGCCCTTGAGCGCATGGGCCAGTCTTTCGCCGAAACCTATGCCTCGCGTTCAGGTCAGAAGGTCGACGACGTCCGGACTGCGATGAAGGCGACGACCTGGATGACGGCCGATGAGGCTGTTGAGGCCGGGTATGCCGATGAAGCGGACGAGGAAACAGCCAAAATGGCAGCCTCGTTCGACTATCGCGCTTATGCGACGGCGCCCGACGATCTCACCGATCTTTCGAAGAAACGCGGCTGGACCTTTGGTCCGACCGCAAAGGCGGCGTCCGCCGTCCAAACCAGCCAAGAGGAGACCATCATGGCTAAACCCGAGGCGGACGGTAAATCCGCAGATGTCGATAAGGCCGTTGCCGACGCGACAGCCGCTGCAACCGCAGCCGCGAACGAACGCATTCAGGCCATTCTTGGCCTGGATGAGGCAACTGGCCGCGAGGACCTGGCGCAGCACTTCGCGTTCAAGACGCAAATGAGCGTTGAAGATGCGAAAGCAGCGCTCGCTGCAGCACCTGCCAAGGCAGAGGAGGCTGAAGAGGCCGAATCCGAGGTCGAAGCGGATGCGGAAGCCTATGAGGCCGGCCGCTTGCGCGCTTCCGGTCAAGGATCGCCGGCGGCAACCGGCAAATCTCAAAAACCCGACTGGAGCGCAGCATTCGCACGTGCTGGCCGTTCCGGGAACAAAGGAGCCTAAGCGATGACGGTCCTCACCAAAGGTCCCGTAGCCGGCGAATGCATCATTTCCGAAGGCGCTCACGGTTTCAGCCGTGACACCGGTTCGGTCGTGGTCCCGGCTGATGAAACTTTCCTGCCGAACACTGTTCTCGGCCAGGTCACTGCGAACGATACGTTCGTCAAATACGATCCAGCGAACTCGGATGGCTCCGAAACACCGGCAGCCATCCTGATTTACCGGGCTGATACGGGAACCGCTGACAAGGCGCTCCTTGTTCGTCACGCACAGGTCAGAGCTGCTGACCTGGTGTTCTTCGATGGTGCGACACCCGCACAGATGCAAACCGCGTATGGCGAGCTGAAGACGCTCGGCATCATCGTTCGATAAGGAGATCTTTCATGGCTTCCATGGATATTTTCAACAATGACGCGTTCAGCATGATCCAGTTGACGGATGCTGTTCGCGAAATGTCGTATGTTCCGCAGCTCCTGGCTTCCCTTGGCCTTTTTGAACCGAAAGGCGTCTATTTGAGGGATATTGCGATTGAGAAGAAAAGGCAATGTTCTCAGCCTTATTCCAACGTCGCCGGACGGGGCTCCTCCACAGCAGCAGGGCAGCAACAAGCCGAACATGCGCAATTTCCGCTCTGTGCGTCTCGCAGATGGTTTCACCATGTACGTCTCGGAAGTTGCCGGCATGCGGGCATTCGGTTCTGAAAGCGAGCTGATGGTCGTCATGACCGAGTATGCCGAGCGCATGGGAGACGTGCGCGACGATATGGATCTCACACATGAGTTCCACCGGCTTGGTGCGTTGCAGGGCAAATTGCTCGATGCTGACGGGACGTCTGTCCTCTACGATTATTTCGATGAGTTCGGCATCCCAGAACCTGTTGCAATTGACTTCGAGCTTGGCACCGCAAACACCAAGGTCCGGCTGAAGTGCGCCGAGGTAAAGCGTAAGATGGTGCGGTCCGCAAAGGGTGCGCTTACGAATTCGACCCGCATTCATGCGCTCTGCGGTGACGATTGGTATGACAAGCTGATCGAGCACGACAGCGTCAAACGCACTTACGAAAATTGGGCGGCTGCGGCAGATCTTCGGGAAGACCGGACCTTCGAGTCGTTCCCGTTTGCCGGTATTGTCTTCCACAACTACCGCGGCACTGACGACAACTCTGAAGTCGCCATACCGGTCGACGAGGCAAAATTCTTCCCTGTCGGTGCTCGCGGTGTCTTCAAGAAGTACATGTCTCCTGCGAATGAGTTCGCACCTTTTGTTAACACAAAGGGTCAGGACACATATGCGCTGAATGTGGAGGACAAGGATCGCCAGTCCTGGGTCAAGGGCGAGCTTTTATTCCTATCCACTCTACATGTGCGCCCGCCCGGAAGTGCTGCAGAAAGCAATCTAAGCCAGGCGGCTGAAACCTCACCGAAAACGGCTCCGGATCTCCGGGGTCGTTTTTGTCTCAGGCAGGAGATTTCGATGAAATACAAGGTCACTCACAAGGGTGAAATCGCCCAAGTGGTCAAGGTCGCCGGTGGCACGCTGACCATCAAGCCCGGCACGACGAACAAAGTGGTCGACACCGAAAAACCGCTCACTGAGGAGCGGCTTGAGCACTACAAGGCACGCGGGGTCGTCTTCAAATCGGCAACCACCAAGGCTGCGCTCAAGAAACTAGAGGCTGCCGTTGAAGCAGCCCAGAAAGCGTATTCGGACGCTGAGAACGACGAGGACAGGGCATCTGCACTGAATGAACTCGCAGAAGCCGAGCAAGCTCTGGCCGACGCTCAGTCTTGAGGAATTGACCTTTGGCGCGTTTTGATCAGTACAGGAACCGGTTGCACGGTGCCGTCGATGGCATGTTTGCCGAAGAGGTGCTGATCACGCGCTGGAAAGACGGGCGGGAAGATCCCGATCGTCCGTCGGTCACGATTTCAGCACCCTTGCGCGAAGTCGATCGCGAGGATCAGAACCTTTCAGGTGATCGGTCTGGAACCTTTGCAACCGACATCCGAACCGGTGGCGCTGTGCTCAGGGTTGATCGCAACATCTATCCGGATCTGACGGTCAAAAAGGGCGATGGGGTCACGGCGAATGAACGTCCTGGTTCGCCGAAATGGATGGTCTCGCATGTCGATGATCGCCAGGTCGGCCGACTGTTGATTTATCTCGGAGATGCTGGATGAGCCTGGTTCGAATTGCGCTCCGGCATGCCGCCGTCATGGCGCTGAAAGACAACACGCTTGCCGAGGACAATGTTCTCGATAGCGAAATCGGTGTCCTGGCCGAGACATCGGACGGTCTGACTGTTCAGGCAAAAGCCCGGTTCATTGCGGTTTATACCGAAGAGGCCGAGGACAAGCCGGACGCTCAGCGGAATTTTCATACCAACGGCCTGGTCAAGGTGGCGATTGAATTCGGTGTCACTGACGCAATGGTCCAGGAAGAGGATGATCCGGACAATCCCGGTCAGAAAATCCGATCGGTCATTCCAGGCATTCCCTTCACGCACCGTGGGCCGGAAATGTATCTCGACATTCTCGGCCGGCAGATCCGCGGTAATCTTGAAAACAGTGGCAATGAAGCGGCTGCGATCTTCCGCAGGTTGTTTCACCGGATTGTTTCCGTCACCTGCGAGCGGGCCGGCAGCGCCAGGCAGGATGAAAAGGTTGCGGCGCAGAAACTGACGTTCACGATCGATGCGATCGACGATCCGCAGTTTTCGTCCGATGTTCTGGAAGACAGTCCGCTGTTTGACTTTTTCGCGATGCTCGATGCCGGTGATGACGACGATCAGCGTCTTTCCAACCTGATGCGCGCGCAGATCCCGGCTGATGTTGGCGACTTCGAAACCATTCGAAGACGGAACGGTTGGACGCTTCAGGAATTGCAGCAGCTCGGGTTCGCTTATGTGCCGGATGCGGATGAAGACAGCACAATCCAGCTGGTCGAGATTGAGACAGGCGGTGTTGCACCGGTCGAGGTGACGTGATGCTTGAAACTTTCCTTGCCGGCCAGGTGATCGATCTGCAAATGCTGAAGACCCGTTTCGGTCAGATGGTCAAGGTCGGACCTGTTGCTGCCGTCGATCCTGAAAAGGGATACCGGCTCAATCTGGGCGAGGGCGAGAACGGTCCGCTTCTGTCGCCCTGGCTGCCGCATCCGGAAAGTGGCGGCCAGTCACAGAGCTGGATGCCGCTTTCTGAAGGTCAGGTCGTCGCTGTCATCAGCCCGAACGGCGACATGCGGCAGGGGCTTTTGATGAGGTCCGGTTTCACGGATGCCAACCAGCCGCCAAGCATGGACCTGCTGGCAAACGTTCTGAAAGCCTTCGGCATCACGATCACCATGAAAGACGGCGTGCTGACGATCGACGGCAACATCAAGGTCAACGGTGACGTCGAAATCGACGGTGATGTCACGATCGAGGGCGACTTCAAGGTGACCGGCGACGTCGATTTCCACGACGGACACGTCGAGCATAACGGCACCAACATCGGCGATACGCATGTTCATGGTGGTGTAACGCCAGGCGGCGCCGATACCGACGTCCCGCACTAACTCCATCCGGAGACTACTGATGTCAAAGAAGACTTACTACGTCGCCGCCGGCGTCGAGATCGTCAACCGTGCGCCGGTTCCCAAAAACCGCCGTGTGCGGCTTACAGAGTCCGAGGCCATCTATGACCTGGCGCTCGGACGGATCTCGGCCAGAAAGCCCGCGGTCACGAAGAAGGGCGCCGCCGACAAGGGTGAAGACTGATCCATGTCCGGCGTAGACCGCTATACGCTGAAGCCGATCGACAATCTGTCGCACACGATGCAAAGCGTGGAAGTGATTTTGTCGACCGATATCGGTTCGCGCGTCATGCGTCGGCCGTTCGGTGGCGGGGTTTCTGAACTTCTCGGCCGGGCACTCGTGCCGCGCACCTTTGCGATCATGCAGCAGCTGATCGGAACGGCAATTGATCTTTGGGAGCCGCGTCTTGCGGTCCGCCGTGTCAGCTTTGAAGGCAGTGCCGGTACGGTCCGCGTCGGCACGGCATCCGTCGTGATTGCCGCTGACTATCGCCCAAACGGTCACCTAGGTGACTTCACCGTTGAGCAGACGGTTTCCTTTTCCGTGAGCTTTGCCCAGGGCAAGGCCAGCAGCTCGGTTTTGTAATCCATGACCAATTTGCCAGACCTTTCGGCCCTGCCGCCGCCTGAAGTTGTCGAGGAGATTTCCTATGAAGACATTCTCGCGGAACTGGCAGTGGACATTAAGGCGCGTTTTGCTGCAGCGGGGATCGATTGGGATGTCGATCAACTCGAAACGGACGCCGCAGTGATCGTCGCGCAGGCAGCAGCCTATCGTGAAACCGTTCTTCGCAGCCGGATCAACTACGTGGCTCAGCAGGGTTTTTTGTATTTTGCCGAAAAAGACAATCTTGAGCAGCTCTCCGCCTGGCTCGAAGTCTTCCGAATGGAAGGGGAAAGCGATGATCGCCTGAAAGAGCGTTTCCGCCTGGCAACAATTGGCCGCTCTGCAGGCGGGCCGGCAGAACGCTACCGCTCCGTGGTCCTTGGCGCTGATATCGATGTCCGGGACGTTGCAATCTGGCGGGAAGGGCGGGACCCGACCGTCAATATCGCGGTCCTCTCGCAGTCCGGAAACGGAGAGCCGACGCAAGCACTGCTGGATGTTGTCGAAACCGCGCTGACACAGCCTGACATTCAGGTCGTGAGCGATACATTCAATGTTGTCTCGGCCATCCGCAAAACCGTTGACGTTACTTTGTCGGTGCGCCTGGACCCGACCGCGGCTGACAGTGTCGCCGACCAGGTGGCAACGACTGTGCAATCCGAATGGCAGAAACAGGATCTGCTCGGCCTTGATTTGACACGCGCGTTTTTGATCCAGGCCGCCGGCATCGCGGGCGTCACGAATGTTGAAGTCACTGCGCCAGCCGTCGACACGGTCGCCTTGGAGAATGAGGCGATTGCTATCAACTCTGTCACGGTTACCGTGAGCGGGCGTGGTCGATGACGACGCTTCTGCCGGCAAAGAATTCAACTCCGCTCGAAGTCGCGCTAGAGCAGGCGATTTCGAATGAGGAAGAGCTGTTGCCGGCGGTCAACAGTATCCTGTCGCTGAAACATGTTACGCGTCCGTCCGGAATTCTGCCGTTTCTGGTTTTCGAGTATGGCCTTGAACCGCTTCAGCCTTATATCGCCAACCTCTTTGACCTTATCGACGAGGGCAGGCAATGGGCGCGATATCGCGGAACGCACAAGGCGGTTCACGATGGTCTCGGTTTTATTGGCTATTCGGCAACGATCATCGATCCGCCGATCTGGCGCAATGCATGGGCGGACTTCCAGCTTGAGCTGGACCGCATCCGGGACGATGAAACCGACCTGATTCCGATCGACGGGATCGTGTCCCTGTCGCATCCGGCTCGCTCCAATCTGCGCCGGGTGTTCAAGGACTATGATGTTCCAGCCGGAACCTTCGCTTACACGCGTCATGGAAACGCGATCTGGGCCGATGACAGCGGCACATACATCGACGGCTCGGACGTCAAATGGTCTTTCGGCCGATACCATGATTTCACCGGAACGCTGAGCGAAACCGATCTGACAGCGCTTGGTGAATGGATACCGGTCGTGTCTTCCAGCAAATGGGTGGACATGGACTTTCCCTGGGTGACGGCAACATTCCCATGGGCGAACCCTGCAGAGCAGTCCAGGCGGCAGACCATCGCTTCCGGCGTCTCTGCGAAAACGATCTGGTTGAAATTCACGGACGGTTCGTCCGACCTGATCGGTTACCGGCTCGGCAAATCGATCCCGGTTCGCGCTGCGGTCGAAGGCGAATTCACTGTGAACGGCCTTGGATATGCCTGCTCGGACGACGACCCGACACACATTCTGATCTTTGCGCGTACTGGTTTCGGCGACGGCTCCGGAACCTCGGCGGCGCAGATTTCCATCCTGTTCGACGGCACGGTTTCAGAAAAATCCGGCCTCTTGTGGCGCGCTGATGTTACCGGCGGCGTTGAGATCCACGCCTATCCGGTCTCGATTGAGTTCGGCGAGACCGTCCGCGACCAGATCCAGATCCTTTTGGAGATTTCTTGATGTCACATCCTTCGGGACTTCCGGGCGCCTTTGATCGTGGTGCGGACGCACTGGAACGTGTTGCGCTCCTGTTTCTGGCGAAAAATTTCATGATGCCGTCAGAGTTCAACGAGTTTCAGACGCTCTTGCTGGACAAGATCCGCAAGATCGGCAACCTGGTTGCAGCCAATGGTGACCGCAGGTCTGGCGGCGAGATTGTCGTCGAGCCGGACGATCCTGCGACAACGGCCACGCTTCGCCTTGCTGCCGGCGAGGTCTATATCGGCGGACTTGTGCTGCCGGTTGCCGCGCGGGACTTCGCAGCGGTTCCGATGACAGGTGATGTTTCCATCGGTGTTCGCGTCGTCAGCAGCTATGTCACGTCGGAGGATGACGCATCGCTGCTTGGCATCGAGCCGGGCACGGACGCGTTTGCCGAACCGGGCGCAGCGCGTGAACTCAGAACCTTGACCTGGTCGCTGAGCGATTCCGGTGAAGCGGGGGAATTTGCGCAAGTTTATCTGATGCGCGACGGCGGGGTAATCGACCAGTCGCCTCCGCCTGCCTTGACCGGCGTTCTGCAGCAGCTGTCCGTTTACGATCATGACAGCAACGGCCATTACATCGTTGATGGCTGTACGGTGCGGGCGCTCGGCAAATCCGGCAACGATCAGATCTTTTCCCTTGGTGCGGGCACCGCCAACGTTAACGGCTGGAAGCGGATACGGACATCGGCGCTGCGCCTTGCTGAAACTGAAGACCCGGATCTGGAAACCGTCGACCTGGAGACACACACATTCGTTGACAGCGGCGACGGGTCCATGACCGTCACGGTTGACCGGCCTCCGATCTCCGGTGTCATTGCGGCCAATGTCACCAAGCAGGTTTCCGAGGTGGTGACACGCGGAGCAACGCCCGGCGGGGAAGACGCTCTCGCCAACTCGTCTGTCCAGGACATCGTTTCGGTCACCCAGAGCCCGGACACATTCGATCCTGCAGAATATACCCTGGTCGGGAACAGGATTTCGTGGGCGCCTGCTGGTGATGAGCCGGCGCAGGCCTCGACCTATACGGTCACGTACAATTATTATGACAATGTCACGCCGGACGAGGTCACCGCAACGACGGTAAAGCTTTCAAGTGGCGCTGTCGACGGCAAGCCGTTGACACTGACCTATACGTCCAAGGTGCCGCGTATTGACGTCATCGGACTCAATCAGAATGGAGCCGCGGTCTATGTGAAAGGTGTCTCGGCGCGCAGCCGGGGGATCGCACCGAAGCCGCCGACCGACATTTTGAAAGTGGCCGAGGTGCGGAACGACTGGTTGAACACGCCGGTCATCCTCAACAATGGCACCCGGAATTTCACTTACGATCGGATGCGACGCAATTTTGAACTGCTGGACACGATGGCTCAGCAATTCGGCCGGTCCGAGCTGCAGAGGGACATCCAGGCACGGGACACGGTCGACAAGGACGGGATGTTCACTGACAACTTCCGGGACAATTTCTTCCGCGATGCCGGCTACCTACAAAACGCCGCCGTGAACCGCGGTGTGTTGCAGTTGCCGGTTGCCTTTGTCGATCAGCGCCGGGTCGCCTCCATGCATTCGCTGGCGTTTGCTGAAGAGATCGTCGTCTTCCAGCGGCTTCAATCCCGGCCAATGAAGATCAATCCCTTTGCGAACTTCCGGACTATGCCGGGATCGCTGCGGCTCAACCCGCCGACAGATGTCTGGACGGATCACGTCACCGAGTTCACCAGCGCAATAACGCAGGAAATTCTTGTCTCGGCCGACACGCCACCTGAATCGACGACCATCAATGAGGAAGTCAGCGAGACGGTGTCCGATGCCGAGATCATGCGGACGATCGATGTTGATTTTACGCTTGAAGGTTTTTCGGCCAACGAAGAATTGTCGCTTCTGAGTTTTGCAGGTGTCGACATCACGCCGGACCCGGTCGAGACCGCAGATCTCAACGGTGAGATTTCAGGGACGTTCACAATACCGGCGCTTGTTCCGACCGGATCCCAACAGGTGAGGGCGGAAGGCTCTGTCGGCTCTTTCGCCGAAACCATCTTTGTCGCCGAGGGAACGATCGAGACCGAGGTCATGCGGCGGGTGACACTGGTTGCCCGGAATGCGCCGCAGCCGGTCGTCAATGTTGTTACGAACATCACCCAGATCGTTCAGGGCGGTGGCAACCAGGGTGGCGGCGGCAATGATCCGCTGGCGCAGACCTTTACACTGACGCAAGGCCGGCAGATTGCCGGGGTCAATCTCAAGGTTGCGGCTCTCGGTGATGTCAACAACGGTGTCCGTGTTCAGCTGGCAACGACGCTGAACGGGTTTCCGACCAATGAGGTTCTTGCCGAGGACTTCATCTCCATGCAGAGCGTTGCGGTCGATGACGTCATTGAGGCACGTTGGCCGATGCCGGTCTACCTGCCGCCGAACCGGGAGTTCTGTTTTGTTGTCCTGACCGATGATGCCGATCATGCGCTCTATGTCGCGCAGCAAGGTGACACTGACCTGATTGGTGGCGAGCTTGTCTCCAGCCAGCCCTATGACGTAGGTGTCCTGTTTGCCTCGTCCAACCGGACCGCATGGGAGCCGCTCAACAATGCCGATCTCTGGTTCGAGCTGATCGGTGCCAGATACACAGAGACCGACCTGACCGTCGATCTGTGGTCTGGAACACTTGCAGCCTTCACCGATCTGCAGATCCGTGCCTCGGTCGAGGTGCCGACCGCGCCCACATCCTTCCGCTTCGAAATTGTCCGGGACGGCGGCGCGGTGATTGCGCTGGCAGCCGAACAGCCTGTCGCGTTCGACGAAGTTGTCGACGAAGAGATCACGCTACGCGCGGTCTTGTCTGGAACGGAAACGGAAAGTCCGGTGCTCTGGCCAGGCACAACGCTCATTGCAGGGCTTCTGTCGAACTCAGCCGAGTACGTCACCAAGGAATTCCCAATCAAGGGCGTTGTGAATGCAACGGCAATCTTTGCGCAGTTCCTGCCGGCAGGTGCCTCGATCACGGTCGATATGGACAAGTCGGACGATACATGGGTGCCGCTCTCCGTCATCAAGACGCTCGATCGTGGCGGCGGGTGGCAGGAGCCGGTCTTTCAGGTCGCACCACATGACGCCACCACGGGCGGCCGGGTCCGGATCACGCTCAACGGCAATCCAGGCGCCAGGCCGTCGATCGCCGAACTCCGCGCTTACGGGAAATAAGAGGGCCGCAGATGGCAACTGATACGCGATCAACGCACAAAGACCTTCCGGTTCCCGATCCGGCGAACGATGTCAACGAGGATATCGCACGCATTGGTGAGGCGATTGAGGCCATCGGCACGCTCATTCATGTCGTCGAGCAGAATGTTGCAGGCAAAGCGGCAAGTGGCCATGAGCATGTGATCGGGGACATTCAGGGGCTTCAGGCAGCGCTGGACGCGCTGAACACTGCGGTTTCCGGTCTCAGCACACCGGCGCTGAACGATCTGGGTGATGTCGATGTTTCCTCGGCTTCGAATGGCATGGTGTTGCTCTATCTTGCCGGGGTCTGGCAGGCGGCGAAAATCGCTGCTGGAAACGTCACATATGGTGGAACCGGCAACGTTGAAGGGCAGCTGGATGCGATCGGTGTGTCACTGTCGTCGCTCAGCGGCTCGATTGTTTCCCTTACCAACACGCTCGGTCAGAAGGCAAATTCGGCTGATCTTGGATCGCTTGCAACAAAGAACCAGGTCGGAACCGGGGATCTGATTGTATCTGAGGTGATGGCCGCGCTTGGCCTCGGATACGAGACGCGGATTTCGGGCGGCAAGGCACAGTTCAAGGATGGTTCGGACTGGAAGGACATCGACGGAGAAGCGCTTGCCAAGGCGAACGCGAACGAGGCGGCTATTGCGGCCCTGCCAGGACAGTATTTTGCAGACGGGCAAGGATACTCGTCACCATCCTTGGCGAACGGTGTCTGGTACGAAAACACGACCGGGAAGCCAATATTTGTTTCTGTGAGAGCGTTAGGCGGAGATCTCACGGCTGATTTGCAAATCTCAAGCGATGGTTCGACGGCTCACACTTCGTTTGCAAACACGGTCATCTCCGGCAGTAACTCATGGATTTCCGCACTTGTGGGACCTGGAGAATACTACCGGACGACCAATGTGAATTTATGGCGGGAGTATTCGTGATGCTGACAGGTTTCTATCATCCTGCTCGATTTGGGGGTGTTCCCTGGTTTCCGAGAACCGAGCCTTCTGCAGTCTATTTGGCAGGTTTGCCTGCCGGAACAGTCACTGACGTTCCGCTGAAGCCCGGAGATGATTACGACTATGACCCAGGCTCAAATGCATGGGTGCATAATCCGCCTCCTGTAAGCGACGATCAGGTAAACACCGAACGCCAACGCCGGATTGACCTTGGCGCCGAGTTTACGCTCACGGGCAGCATGGTCATCGCCATCACCGGCCGGCAACAAGATCAGACCGTGTTGCTCGGCAGTAGCATCGCTGCGCAGTCACTTGCTGCCGGCGGCGAAACCAATCCTGTCATGGTCTATCGGGACCGGGACAACCAGATCCGCAATCTGACGCCACTGGAAATGATCGAACTCTACACAAAGGGTCTGACGTGGATCACGGCCATCATGCAGGTGTCATGGGCGATGAAAGACGGAACCGGGGCATACACGTCCGGCATTCCGTCTGACTACACAGACGACAGCCACTGGCCAACACCAACCGATATTGGCCTCTAACCGCTTTTAAACAACCCGAACCAAAACCACCGCCTGGACGGCGGTTTTTTTGTGCCCGCAGCCAGGCAAGGAGACAGACATGACTGCACCTACCTTTGGAATGTCGTTCACGCGGCCGGACGATGAGGTCCAGTCCCCTCTAGGTGACGATTTCTCGCAAACCCTCATCATCGAAACCTCAGAGGATGCTTCGGTGGCCGAGTTTCCGGCTGATACGCCGGTGCGCTTCTCGACCAGCGACACCGACGCCATGGCGGCACTCGGTACCGGTCTGTTGAAAGATGCCGCACAAGGCATCCATGATCAGCTGACCGGCCTCAATGCCGGCGCGGATATCACTGCGGTGCGTGTTGCCGAGGGTGTCGATACAGCAGCAACCGCCACGGCCATTGCTGCCATCGTCAACGGCGTGGCAAGCATCCCGTCTGCGGTCAACAAGACGCCGCGCATCGTCGTTGCCGGCCGCACGTCCTGGCGGCTCGATCTCGACACCACAAACCCGGTCATCGTGGCGCTTGAGGCCAATCTCGGCAAGATCCTTGCCGTTGCTCCGGTGGATGTCGACGACACGTCGGCCGCCAATGCGATCGACGCGCGCGAATCCATGTCGTCAGAACGGTTGATGCCGATCGGTGTCGCTGCCGGCATCTGGGACGGCTCCAACGTCGTGACCCGGCCAATGGCGCCGCGTGTTGCCGGGCTGATGGCTCGGATTGACAACCAGGTCGGCGGTGGCCGTCCGTTCCATCCCTTTGCCAACCGACCGCTTTACGGTCTTTCCAGCTTGAGCCGGAAGATCCCGTTTTCAACAGTGGACGGATCGGTCGAGGGTCAGCAGATGCTCGCCGCCAATGTTGCGATCGTTGCGGAAGGCGAGACGGGTGTCGACGGCGCAGTCGCGGACGGCGGCTTCAGGTTTATCGGCACCGATAACGCTCAAACCTCGACGCTCTGGGAGCAGATCCACCAGGTGCGCGGCACCGATTACCTGATCGTCAAGATCATCGAGATCACCAATGAGTTTCTCGGCCGCCGCATCGCCGCTGATACGGTCGAGGCCTGGATCCACTCGATCTCCTTTATGCTGCGTGATCATGTCAACCAGGGCGATATCCTTGGCTACTCGCCGAAGGACAAAATGTTCAAGGCCAGCCAGAACAGCCCGAACAATATCCGGCTCGGCACGCTCAGCCTGGATATCGAAATTGAGCCGGCGCCGGTCTTCAAGGTGGCTCAGCATGAGATCCGCCGCTACTTGCCGGCACTGGAAGGCATGGTCAACGAGATCATTGCCCGCCTGGCGAACGACGCCTGATCGGCGCCGTTCCACTTCCTCGCAACTCTTTCTTCAAACGTCAGGATCAGACCATGCAGACCCTTTACATGCTGACCGCCGTCGACGTTCGCCGGGCGGAAACAGAAGGCACGTCGCGCGCGACGACGATTTCCAAATTGACCATCCCGCCGCTTACGTTTTTCACGGCCAATCACAACCCCGGCGGCAGTGTTATGGCGGCGGACTTCACACTGCCGCGCATTGAACCGGTGGAACCTGCCTTCATGATCAAGGGCATCGACACGGAAGTGTTCGGCGGCCTTGGTACAACGGACCGTTGGGTGTTCGCCGGTGCCTATCGCGACAAGCGCAAGAACCTGGACGTTCCGGGGCGTGCGATCATTGAAGGCGCCGTTTCTCAATGGGAGCCGGACGAAAGCGACCCGGCCGAGTTCCAGGGCTGCAACCACGTCCTGAAGGAAGTCACGCATATCGAGTTCTCGCTCAACGGCGACGAGCTTTTTTACATCGACTTCTATGAGCGGATCATGCGCTTCAACGGTGTGGACCACTTTGAAGGTGTCCGCGCCGCACTCGGCGCCTGATCCATCCGCAGTAACGTAACAGAGCCGGGCCAGTCCCGGCTTTTTCATTGAGGTGAAACATGAGCAAGAAAGTGAAATCAGCCGGCGTGACGCTTGCAGAACCCGTTGAGCATGATGGCAAGACCTATGAAAAGTTGACCCTGCGCCGCATGAAAGCAGGCGACTCGCTCGTTGCAGAAGAACACCAGAGCCAGGCAAAGGCCGGCATGGCTCTCTTCGCGGCGATGGCCGGGGTGCCTGTCGAGGTCATCATGGAACTGGACATGGACGATTTCATGGACCTGACCGAAAAGGCGGCGCCTTTGATGGGAAAGTCCGGTCTCGCCATGCTGAAGGAAGCAGAGACGGCAGGTCAGTAGCCTGGCGTGACCTTATTTTACAGGTCGCTCGGTCGACCGGGTCGCCCGTCAAGGACGTGGAGGCCTGGGACATCGACGATTTCCTTGCCTACGCAGAAAGCGCCGCTCGGCTCACCAGGCTGGAGCGCGGCAAAGCTCAGAGCCGCTAAGCGAAGGTTCCAGCCTCGCATCACTCAAAGGTAGTTCACTTGGCAACCCTTACGTCACAGCTCATCGTCTCGATGCTGGACCGGCTTTCCCGTCCGGCGCGCGCTGTCAGCAAATCGCTGACGCAAATGCGCCTTCGGGCCGATGCCAATGCCCGCGCCATGAATGCAGCCCGTGGCCGGATGCTGGATGCGGTCGGCGTGAGTTATCTACTGGCCAAGGCAATCGCAGCACCGATCAATGCCGCGCGCGATTTTGAGAACGTGATGGCCGACGTCAACAAGGTCGTCGACTTCAAGACGCCTGACGGCCTTCAGAAAATGAGCACCTCCATTCTGGCATTGAGCCGGGATATTCCGGTCGCTGCCACCGGGATCGCCGAGATCGTCGCGGCGGCCGGCCAGGCCGGTATGAAAGGCGACGAGTTGCTTGCCTTTGCCGAGATCGCTGCCAAGGTCGGTGTTGCTTTTGATCTTTCTGCTGATCAGACAGGCGAGAGCCTTGCCAAGATTAAAACGGCGCTTGGACTGACTGTCGAGCAGACTGCAACGCTTGCCGATGTTCTGAACCACTTGTCGAACACGTCGGCATCGAGCGCTGGCGACCTGCTCAACTTCATGCGCCGCGTCGGTTCGGCTGGTGTTGCAATGGGCTTTTCCGCGCGCGAGACCGCGGCGATCGGCTCGGCGATGGTGGCTGCCGGTGCGCAGGCCGATGTTGCTGCGACAAGTTTCCGGAACATGGCCAAGGCTCTGGCGCGTGGAGAGTCGGCAACGAAGCGTCAGCGCAAGGCCTATAAGAAACTCGGTCTTTCCGCCACCGACGTTGCCAAACGCCTGCAGAAGGATGCTGTCGGCACGCTCGAGGACGTGATCAAGCGCATCCGCGATCTGCCGAAGGAAGTGCGGGCCTCTACGATTTCCGACCTGTTCGGGGATGAGGCGCGGGCACTCATGCCGCTGATCGAAAATGCCGACCTTCTTTCTCATGCGCTCGGCCAGGTCGCCGACGAAACCAACTATCTCGGATCGGCGCAGAAGGAATTCGACGTTCGCGCGCAAACTTTCAATGCCCGCCTGCAGAGTTTCAAGAACCGGATGACCGAACTTGCGATCGTCATCGGCAATGCTTTGCTGCCGGCGCTCACCAGTATCATGGATGCCCTGATGCCGATGATCACTGCGATTGCAGATCTCGCAAAAGCTTATCCGGAAGTAACCGCGGCAGTTGTTGCAACGACGGCTGCCCTTGTCGCACTCAATATTGCAACAATCGCGACAAGGTATTCGTTCCTGTTCCTGAAAGGTGGGGTGCTGACACTCGCTTTGGGACTCACCAAAACCACCGCGGCGATTACCGGAGCTGCAGCGGTGCTGGCAAATCTCGGGCGGATGATCCGTGCGGTTGGGTTGTCGATGACACTTCTGTCGTTGAGCGGAGGGACAGGTTTCTTTGCTGCGATTGTGTCTGGTGCAACTGCCGCAGCTGCTGCGATTGCTGCAGTTACATGGCCGATTTGGGCTGTGACTGTCGCGGTCGCGGGTCTCGGGCTTGCCGTTTACCGGTATTGGGAGCCGATCCGGGAATTTACGGCCGGATTTGCGGAAGCCATCACCGAAGGGCTCGGCGGCGTCCTGAATGCCATCTTCGGTTTTCGGTCGAAGCTTGCCAGTCAGGCAGCTGCCTGGACAACCAACAAACTGATCGATTTCGCGGCCATGATCGGCATCGATGCGGCGACTGTCCATAAAGCTCTCGACGGTGCCTATGCCGCAACCTTCGGCAAGGTCGAGGCGATTGTCTCGCTGCTGCTGTCGGTTCCGCAGCGTGTCAGCGGCTGGATCTCCGACATCTTCACGATGAAGGATTACTCGGCCGAAGCTGAGGCCGGATTCCGCGAGGCGGGCCGTCGTGCCGGCAAGGCGCTGGTAGATGCCATTATTGCCGCCTTCGACATGCTTTGGGACTTTGTCAGGTCGATCCCGGACAAGATCGTCAACCTGATCGGGACGATCGATCTGTCCGGCATCTTCAAACTGCCGTCCTGGCTCGGGGGCGGTGCGCCAACACCGGCTGCCAAGGCGGTAGACGGTGCGCGTGCTGCCGGCGGGCCGATTGTCGGTGGCCGGACCTATCTGACGGGCGAGAAAGGCGCGGAGCTGATCACGCCGGAAAAGGACGGCTATGTGCATGATGCGCCGACAACCAGGCGCATGTTGTCCGAACCGTCCGTTCAGGCAGGTGCCGGCGGCATGACAATCCAGTTTGGCGACATCATCATCAGGGAAGCCTCCAACGCGCACCAGATTGCACAGGAGGTCGGTGATGAGATGCAATCCGTGATCGCCGGCATGCAGGCCGATGATGGTTTTACGATTTAGGAAATCAGCAACATGAAATTGACGCACAAGCAAAAGCTCGAAGCGCTGGCATATCGGTTTTACCAGGGTGCTGAATGGATGCCTAAAGCGGGCGACTACTACACAACATCACGCGCAGACCTTGAGGTCTATCAAGTGTTTAGCGTCAAGGGTGATGTCATTGAAACGGTCTACACGGAAAACGGAACAGGGCCGTCTTTCTGGCCAAAGGAAGAGTTCCTCACGGAAGGGTTTGGTCCCAAACGTGTCTGGGTTCCCGACTTTATTCTGAATTCATAAGAGGCGCATCGAATGCTCTACATGATCGGCGCCATTCAGGTCGACACGTTCCCGTTTTCGGTTGACAGCGTTGCGCGTACCGCCTCGGCAGACATTGCGACCAAGCCGCTGCTGAATGGCCTGAAAGGCGCTGAATTCATGGGTGAGGGCGACGATCGCCTGACCCTGCGCGGACAGCTGTTGCCGGGCAAGATCGGTGGTCTGACCGAGTTGGAAGCCTTGCGCGAGCATATGCGCCAGGGCGCTGCGCTTCCCGTCATGCGCGGCGATGGTGAGCGGCTCGGCACCTTCGCAATCACGAACTTGCGGGACCATCACAATCACATTCTGCGGGACGGTGTCGGTGCAGTGGTGCGCTACTCCATCACGCTGAAAAAGGTTCCTCAGAACCAGACGACCACTCAGCAGACCATTCCGGCCCTGCTGCAACTCTTCGATCTTTTGGTGTGAGCAATGACTGAAACCGTCACGATCAGAGGCGACAACCTGACAATCGACCTGGTGCTCTGGCGCAAGTTCGGCGTTCGGGGCGTTGAACTGGTTGAAAAGACCATGGCGCTCAATCCGGGTGTGACGTCGGCTTATCTGCCGGTCGGCACCGCCCTGGAGCTTCCGGACTTGCCGGCACTGGAAACAGCCGCGCAGCCCGTCGTGACATTGTTCGGGTGATCTGATGGCATGGAAAACCAACTGGTCGGTGAGCGTCGGCGGTCAGGTGATCACCGCGGCGCTTTCGCCTTACCTTGAAACCATCACGGTCACAGACAAGGCCGGCGCGTCCTCTGACAGCTGCAGGCTGACACTGAATGATACCGGCGGACGGATCAAGCTGCCGCAACCAGGGCAAACGCTTGTTGTTTGGCTTAATGGTGTTCAGGTCTTTTCCGGTTTGATCGACAGCGTAAAGTCCAGCGGGTCCAGGTCTGCGGGCCGGGGTTTGTCTGTCTCGGCCAAGGGCTTCGACGTACGCGGCAAGGCGAAGGAACCGCAGCGGTTTCACAAGGATGACGGCACCATAGGCGACTTCCTGAAAACCGCTTCACAGAACGCCGGGTTCGATCTGAAGATTGACGACGACCTCGCCAATATCGCACGCGACTATATCGCAGCAGATGGCGAAAGCCTGTTGCACATTGGCGAGAAAATCGCCCGTGAACTCGGGGCAACCTTCAAGCTGCGCGAGCCGCTGGCCGTTCTGGCAAAACATGGCGGCGACTTCGGCCTGCCGGAAATTGCCGGGCTGTTCACGGCAGATGACAGCGGCAACCTGATCAGTTGGGATATCGAGCCGATCTCGACCCGGCCCGTCTTCAAGGAAATCGAGGCGCGGTATTTTGACCGGAACAAGGGCGAGGTCCTCAGTTTCAAGGAAGACGGCGGCGAGGCGGGAAGGCGTGCGGAGGCGGTCAACGTTGTTCGCTATGTCGCGCACGATGAAAACCACGCCCGTGAAATCGTGGCCGGCAGGAAACGCGAGAACGAGCGCGAGGGCGGTAAGGGCAGGGTAGAGCTGGACCTGACGCCGACCGCGCAGGCCGAAGCGCTGTTCAGGCTGTCAGGCACGCGCACGGGTGTCGACGGCACCTATCGGATTGTTTCCGTCACTCATAAGGCAAGCCGCTCGTCCGGCGCGACGACGTCCCTGGAGCTGCAGCAGCCGCAGGATGGCGCCGGCACGGATGACCGGTAAGCGCCAAGCACATTGAAGTTTTCGATCACCCGCCGCCGGCGGGTTTTTTCATGCCCAAACCTGGAGGGTTATGTGAGCAAGTTGTCGTTTGAAGAATGGTTGCAGTCCCGTTTGACGGCCCATGGATTTGCCTGCGGTGCGATTGACGGACACATAGGACCGAAAACCTTGCATGCCTTGCGCGGCTTCCAGAGCGCGCGCGGGCTCGCTCTGAGCGGCAAGGCGGACGATGCCACGGTCAAGGCGTTGCGGGAATCAAGTTCGCGGGTGTCCTTTGACGAAAAGGGGTTCATTCCCGATCGTGACAAGGATGCGCCCGACAATGGCCGACGCAGCATCTGGCCGCGGCAAAAGGATGTCTTGTCCTACTATGGAGCTGTCGGCACCAGTCAGACCCGCGTCGAGGTTCCCTGGGACATGCGCCTTGCCTGGGACATGGACGTGCGGGCGCGCACGATCACACTTCATACCAAGGTCGCCGAAAGCGCCGAGCGAGTGCTGCATAAGGTGCGCGGGCTGTACTCCGACCGCGAATTGAAGGCGCTCGGCCTCGATCTGTTCGGCGGGTCCTTGAACGTGCGCCGGATGCGCGGTGGCTCACGCTATTCAATGCACAGTTGGGGCATTGCCATCGACTTCGACCCGATCCGAAACCGCCTGTCCTGGAAGCGGCCGCGGGCGCGGCTCTCGCTCGATGACGCTATTGGCTTCTGGCGTGCGTGGGAAGCCGAGGGCTGGGTGTCGCTCGGCCGGGAGCGGAACTTCGACTGGATGCACGTCCAGGCCGCCAGACTCTAACGGAGGTTCCCATGGTCAAGACATACAAGCGCGAGACCGCATTCGCGCTGCTTATCATGCTGTTCGTGCTGTGCTGGTTTGACATCCTTACGGGTGGCAACACGAAGGCGTTCGCGTGGGCGGAAATGCTGGTCACGCCGATCTTTGCCTTTGTCGCAATCGCCTTCGGAGCGGACGCGGCGCTCAAGCAATGGCCGCGGCGCGATCAGCAACCGCCTGAAGAGTGGGGCGAGCGATGATCGGCAGCATCCTGGCAGGCTTCGCCGGCAAGCGGGTCCTTGCATCCCTTTGGGGCCTTGTCTGGCGGTTCCTCAACTCCTGGCCCGGCCGAATTCTTGTCATCGGCCTGGCTCTCTTCACCTGGCACCAGGTCGACAAGACCAGCGCAGTCCGCAAGGCGGTCAACACATATGTCGCCGGGGCCGAGCTGACGTCGCTGCGTGTCCAGCTGGAAGAAACGAAACGCCGCAAGGCGGTCACTGATCGCGCGAACGCGCGTCATCTCACCCGTATCGAACAGGCCTACGCAGATGCGGAGGCCGCCGCAGAGGAGCTGGAACACTATGCGTCGACCGTTGAGAGCAGCTGCGTGGTGCAGCCTGATCTTGTTGACCGCCTGCGCAACCGTTGACGACCGCCTGGAGGCGGCGGCAACGCGTGAGGGCGAGGTGAAGGCGACCAGGGCACTGCCCACGTATCCGGGTGACTGCCGGCACCGCGAGCGCTCCGGCGTTCGTGCCGGTGAACCGCTCGACGTCGCGCTGATCCGCACCGACCAAGCGCTCGGCCGGGCCAATGCTCGGGTTTCCCGATGTGCCGGTTGGTACGACGACATCAAGACAGGTTTCGGGGGTGGGCAATGAGCGATTGGGTTGAATGGGCGAGTCGTGCGCCCGTCATCAAATGGGCGGTCATCGTCGGCTTTGCGTTTCTAAGCGCGCTGATGCAGCGCGACATGAACCTGCTTGGACGGTCTCTGACCGTGATTGCGGGGATCTTTGCCGCCGTGGTTTTTGCCGAACCGCTCATTTTGTTCTTTGAACTTGATGCCGCCTACGGAAATGCGGTCGCGGCAGTCCTGGCACTGACAGGCCGCAACTGGACGGCTTTTGCAATCCGGGCGACCCGCGATCCCGTCGAGACACTTTCCCGGGTGAAATCGGCCTGGTGGGGCAAGCCTCGCAAGTAACCGGCCTGCAATCCCTCTCATTCTTCAAAACATCTGACTAAGGCGCCTATCGGCGCGCATGGAGAGACTTATGACCACTCAAGGCATTGAAACCCTGAGCGATGTCGCTTGGACAGAAGTTGCAAACGGTTCAACCAACGTCACCATTGCGACCAGGTCGACGGAAAGGTTTTTCGTGGTCCTTTCCGCGACCGCGCCGGCGGTTGGTCTGGACCGGGACGGCACCTTTGAAGGTGTGGCGGGCAGGCCTGTCGGGTACAGCGACCTGACGCCAACTGACAGGGTCTGGGCGATTTCAAACAAGGGCGCGCTCAAGGTTTCGGTCGTCAGGTCATGAACGGCATCTTTCATGGCCGGGTTTCCATGCGCGGCACCCGCTTCGGCCGGGGTGTGCTGTTCGGCAGTTTCGGGGCAAGCACCGCACCTGTCGGCAACAAGCCGACGGATGTCACCCTGTCGGCCGCGTCCATTCTGGAAACAGCCTTGCCGAACACGATCGTTGCCACGATCAGTTCCAACGGCGATGCGCCGTGGCTGTTTTCGATTATCGACGATCCGGACAGCAAGTTCCGGATTGTCGGCAGCAACCTGGTGCTTGATCAGCCGCTCGACTATGAGACTGCAACCAGCCACAACGTCACGATCCGGGCTGCCAACCTTGGCGGGTTCCATGACAAGGAACTGACGATCTCGGTCATCGACGTTGTCGAGGCCGTTGCACCGACGGTGGTCAACCTGTCGACGGCCAGTGTGCTTGAAAGCGCCGGCATCGGCTCTGTGGTTGCGACGATCTCCAGTGATGGCACTGCGCCCGTCACCTATTCGATCGAGGCTGATCCGGACGGCAAGTTCCGGATCGAGGGCAGCAACCTGGTGCTCGACCAGGCGATCGACTTTGAAACCGACACCGAACATCCGGTGACGATCCGCGCGACCAATGCGGCCGATTTCGCGGTCGGTGCCTTTACCATCACCGTGACAGATGTTGCCGAGGCCGTTGCACCGACGGTGGTCAACCTGTCGACGACCAGTGTGTCCGAAGGCGCCAGTGTTGGCGCTGTTGTCGCGACGATCTCCAGTGATGGCACCGCGCCCGTTTCTTATACGATCGAGGCTGATCCGGACGGCAAGTTCCGGATTGAGGGCAGCAACCTGGTGCTCGACCAGGCGATCGACTTTGAAACCGATACCGAACACCCGGTGACGATCCGCGCAACAAACGCAGCGGGCTTCGAGGACGGTGCCTTTACGATCTCGGTGACCGACGTCGTCGAAGCCGTAGAGCCGACGGTCGTCAACCTGTCGGCGACCAGCGTGCTGGAAAGTGCCGGCATCGGCGCTTTTGTTGCAACGATCTCCAGCGATGGTACCGCGCCCGTTACCTATACGATCGAGAACGATCCGGACGGCAAGTTCGCAATCAACGGCAATGCCCTGGAACTGGCGGCAACGATTGACTTCGCCACGGACAATGAGCACCCGGTAACGATCCGCGCGACCAACGCTGCAGGCTTCGAGGTCGGTGCATTTACGATCTCGGTGACGCAGGTCGTGTCTGGAACCATTGAAACCGGCTTTCTTGCCGATCGGGATGAAGGCACGGACGGGGATCTGTTCGTTGACAGGGTCAACGGTCTGCCGGGCAATGACGGGCTGACGGTCGCTGCAGCGTTGTCGACTGTTCAGGCGGCGCTCGATCTGGCGCAGCCCGGGGATGTCGTCAAGATCCGTAATGCCGACGGATCCAAGTACCGGGAAAGCATTGTGCCGCCGTCCGGCTTGGCCGGTCAGCGCATAACGCTGTCGGGATACGGAACCGAGAAGCCTGTCATCACGGCGGCGGAAGCTTTGACCGATGCCGTTGCGTGCACGGAGGCTGACGAGGATGTTGTCGGCGCGAACTACGGCCAGATGTACAAGGTCGTCGGGCTGGCCAAGACCGACATTGCGTCGGATGACCCGCGCGCGGCGTTCCTGTTCGAAAATGACGTTCCGATGCGGCCTTGCATGGGGCGCCGGCCCAATCCGCAATATCCGCATACGGAACGCGCGACAAAGGACTGGCTCGACGCCGACGAAATGGTGACGACTGGGGCAGCTCCGAACATCCTGATAGAAGGGCACCGCAAGCCGTCTTTCACCGACCGGTTCACAAAGGCGCAGCTTGAGAATTGCGACATCCTGTTTCACCGCTATCCGAACGGCGACACGCGGGCAGAGGTCCTGAGCTTCGACGAGGCGACGAAAACGATCTACTTCGATCAGACCGGGATCACCGATATTCGCCGGACGCTTGAATCGAACCCTTACAAGAACCGTTTCATTCTGGTGAACCTGTTGCCGATGATGCGCCGGGGCGAATGGGGCTTTGTCGACAACGGGGCGACCGTCGATATCTATTTCTGGCCGAGCGATGTCGGCAACGTCAACGTCAACATCGAGTATTCCAGGCGCGGTTATTGCGTCGATGTGACCGGCAAGAGCCATCTGAATTTCAAGTCGATCATTCTCGAGCGCTCGAGTTCGGCGGGCGACAAGAACGACGGCCACTATGCTTTCAACGCGGGCAACAGCGTCGGCGCGTCGCCCTATGCGACCGACATCGAACTGGACAATGTCTGGGTCAGGGACACCTACCGGTCGGAGAGCAGCTACGCGCCGATCTGGATGCGCAATGTCAATAATTTCAAGGTCTCTCAGTCAACGGTTTCGGATGCGGTCAACCAGTTCGGAATTCAGGCGACCGGGCCTTTCTGGAATGAATATGACAGTTCGCCGACCGGCGCATGGATTGACAGATGCGTCGTGCTCAGAGCCGACCAGTCCCCGATCCGGCTCTATGGCCTGAAGGACTTCATCGTTTCGCGTGGCCACTATATCAACTGCGGACAGGCGGCACATGCCAACAAGGGCAACATCTACGGCGGCGGCCATAACGGTCTGTGGATTCATAACTATTGGTGGGCCTGCCCGGGTTACTGGACCTTCCAGCGCTCGTCCGGACAGTTTTTCGTCTTCAACTTCATCCATGGCAACACGCTCGATACAGACGGCCGGGCGATCGAAGATCAGAACTATGACGACACGACCGACATTCCGCAGCTGTCCCCGGCAACCGGTCAGGGCATCGTCGGCGACACTTACATCTTTAACAACATTGTCGTGCCGTGGCGGAACGCAGCGACATATCCGACAGCGGTGATCCTGGGCTCGCTTGCCGAGATCTGGATCGAGTTCGCGTCCATGAACAACATCATGAACGGCGCCGGTTACGTTGCTGAAAAGCTTATCCCGGGCGGCGTGAAGAACAATGTTCACACGCAGCAGGCGCCGTATGATCTGAGCGACAGCCTTGTGCCGTTCGATCAGGTTTACGAGGACATTATCAAGGGTGATGTCGCGTTCAAGGTCGACAGCCCGACCTTGTCACTGACAGGTCATGCGATTGACATTCTGCCCGGGACGGGCGGTCCGGTCACGCTGGCGGGGCAATTCCCGGCCTATGACGGGTTCGGTCTTGATATTGCCGGCAATCCGATCAGCTTCGCGGCGCCACCTGTCGGCGCGGTTGCGAACCCTGCCAATCTGCACCGGTTCGACCCTGTCTGGGTCGTGCGGCCCAAGCTTTTGAACGCTCCGGTCGTCGGCGGGTCGGTCACGGCGGATGCCGGTTACATCATGGCGGCGGGGCATACGGCGCTGACCTATCAGTGGTATCTGGTCGATGACGTTTATGATCCGCGCGAGGACTGGTCGCCGGTCGGCGGCGCGGATGCTGCGGCCTATGCGCCTGTGGCCGGTGATGTCGGCAAGTATCTCGCCCGGCGAACAGCAATGGAGGGTATCGAGGAATGGTCGCTGATGACGGTGCCGGTCGTGGCAACCTATCCGGTCGAGACGCCGACGGTTCTGCATGAATATCAGAACAGCACGCTCGGCGTGACCGGCTGGACGGATACCGGCACATTCACCCCGACCGGCAAGCCGCTGATCGTGATTTTCACAACGCTGAATATCCCGCTTGCGGAAAGCACGATCACGGCAACGATCGGCGCACCAGGGCGCTCGCTCGGGACAGGAACAGCGGTGCCCGTGAAATCCACGGTTTCCATCCGGACACGCAACCAGCAGGCCTTTGCCTTCATTGCGGATCCCGGCACGGACGATGTCTCCATCCAATTCGAGAGCGCGTCGGGACAGAACGCTGTTGCCGTGACGGTTCTGCAGGCGGGCGGCCTTTCGGACATCATCCTCGGTGACGTGGTCGGTAACAGCGGTTCAGCGGCTCTGGCAACGAAAATCACCAGCACGTCCGAATATAGCGGTATCCTGCATTCGGTCTGCCGGTATGACGGCGATCTGACCGAGGACATCACCTGGACCGGGGCTGGCGAGATCCATCAGGGCAATACCGGTGACGCAGAAACGTCCGCTGATCTTGCGTTCAGCCTGGCCTATGTGCAGGGCGCTCCGATCGAGGAATATGCGGCAACGGCAAGCTGGACGGATGATCACACGGTCACGATCGTGTCGATCGAGCTTGTTGCGGATGCCGCTCCACCAGTCGTTGTGACCGACATCATGGCCGGGTATGGCGACTTCGCTGATCCGCTGCTCTGGACCATCGTCAAGACCGAGGCGTCTGTTGTTGACAATGTTGCCCGGTTCGCCGGAACAACGCAGTCCTTCACCCGGATCGAGATCACGGGACCGGACAGGCGCCCGGTCACGCCAGGCACGGTCCTGGATCTATCATTCGACATTCCCCGGATGGATGCCGAGGGCAGGCTCTGGATCAATGTCGAGCCGTTCAACAGTTCCGGTCAGTCTCTTGGCGGATCGGTGACGATCTACGACTCCAACGCCGAGGGCATTTTCACGATACCGGAGACGCGGACAAAGCTTGGCGCCTATACGGTTCCAGCTGATGCCGTGACGCTCGAGGTCAGCCTGAACTGTGTCGACATCGGCTCGGATTACGACATCGACAATCTGATGCTGACCTACTGACGGGGGTCGGCTCTCCTGCCTAGACACTTGCCGGAAGAACTTTCCTCAAGGCAAGCGTTGCGGCGAGGGAGCCGGTCACCACTGCGGGGAACAGCAGCGGGCTGCCGATCGGTACAACATAGAGAACGGCGGCCAGGACTGCCGGGTGCGAAAGATAGAGACCGAAGGAAATGTCCGACAGGAAATTGGTCAGGGCCGACTGCGGCAGTCGAACCGCCATGGCGAGCACGACGGCCAGCCCGGCCACCGCCAGCTGAATGGTCATGCCGTCGATACCCAAAAGCAAGGCGCTGAAGCCGGACAGCGCGAGCACAGCCGGGGGCAGCAAGGCATTGTGCGTCCGGCGCATGATCAGGCCGGCGCACGCAGCGGGGATGACAGCCAGCCATTGCATGAAGGGCGTGGGAACCGTCTGTGTGTTGAACACCCAGAGAGCCGCAGCTGACAGCACCAGGCAGAGCGTCCAGAGCGCTGCCGGCGGCAGGCGTTCCGGCACCGCGGTGCAAGCGCACAGGAAGACAAAGGCAAAGGGCAGAAACCAGAGATGGATTGACGTTCCTGCGAACAGCATCCAGGGGGCAAACTCGCTGGAAGAGGCGTTCCGGAGACCACGCTTTGCGCGATCTTGAGCGCGGCGTAAATAGCGCTCCAGATCAGCCATGGCACAATCAACCTGCGGGCACTGCCTTCCAGGCTGCGGCCTTCGCCGAAATAGACAAGCAGGATGACGAACATCGGCAGAGCGGCAAGGCTGATCGGGTGGCCAGGCGTGCCGCAGTGAAACTGGATGATGCCGATCGCACCGACAAACCGCAGAAGGTCAACACTGCCGTTTCTCGTTTGCGCGGGTGCGTGCGGTCTTGCAGTTGAATAGTTTGCAGTAAAAGTAAGCATTGAAAAGGTCTTTCTAGACGCTCTCAATGCTCATGAAACAGAATTGGTTATAGTGTTGCGGCGGACCGTGCTGTTTCAAACAATAATTGACAACTAATTCTCGGTTGCGTAGCGTTCATCTTGAAACGCTTGAGTATTTTTACGCAACCTTTGGTGCTCGTGAGACACTATAACCAATAGGGTTGCGACTTGGACGGCGGACTTCAGCTCTACGCGCCTGACGGCAGGCGTCTTTATCTCAATGGCAGTGAACGAATGTCCTTTCTGGAGGCCGCAGAGCGGTCCCCGGACCGGATACGGCTGCTCTGCCGGGTGATCGCCTATTCCGGCTGCAGGCTCTCCGAGGCCTTGTCGCTGACGGCTCAAAGCTTCCAGGCGCAAACGGGCGTTGTGTCGATCCGCTCGCTGAAAAAGCGCAACAAGATTGTTTTCCGGGAAATCCCGTTGCCGGAAGATCTGGTCCAGGATCTCGGCAAGGTGTTTGCGGTGGAGTTCGCCGGCGCCCAGGCCGTGCCACTCTGGTCGGTGTCACGGTCGACAGCCTGGCGGCATCTGAAACATGTCATGGCGGTTGCCGGCATCGACGGGCCGCAGGCCAATCCAAAAGGGTTGCGGCATGCCTTCGGTATCCACGCGATCGCGTCGAATGTTCCACTTCACATGCTGCAGCGCTGGCTTGGTCATGCGGATATGAAGACGACGGCGATCTATGCGCAGGCGATCGGGCCGGAAGAACGGCAGATCGCGGCGCGGATGTGGTGAGGGGGCAGCGTCGCGATCAAATCTATAAAACTCAACTCTATTGAGTGGTTGTATGACGATTTCGACTTACAAGCCCGAGCAAGAACACACCACCGAAAAGTAACGGAAGGCCAGCTGGCAAAGGAACAGGAACAATGCCCTTATCATCGCTGATCAACGTTAGCTGTCCGCCGCTGAAATCCAGCAAGGCATTGTTGCCGAATGAACCTCCGCCGAGAATTGATACGCCTATGAGCGAAGGGTCAAACGCCGGAAATACACCTGCGATATTCAAGAAGTTAAACGTATCGCCGACCTTGGGTACAAAGTCGTCGAGGAAACTAATTTCGATATCAAAACCAGAGTCGGTGATCAGGTCACCTGAAACGTTTATCTGATCGTACAAGCCCAATGTGGTGCCCGCAATTTCAATCTTCAGGAGTCCGCTGAGGATTTTGAGGTCGCCAAAGATGTTCAGGATACCAGGCGAGGCTCCTGGCGAAATCGTTCCACCATCCAGAATTACGTCAGAGACAATAGTCCCTCCAGCTCCAGTTAATGTGCCGCCGTTATACAAAATAATTTCGTCGGCGGTCACAGTGCCTCCTGACGAAACGTCCAGCAATCCGGCTGAAAATGGGAGCGGTTCGCTGGTAGAAAGTCCCGAAAGTACACGTCGATTTGAACCAACATGTATCTTGTTTGCATTCAAAGCGCCGCCATTAGAAACAAAGACCTTGCCGTCTCCGGCGAATGCTTCTTGTTCACCACTTGTGGTCACGGAACTAGATAGCTGCTGAACAGCACCGACAAACAAACTGCCGTCCGTTTGATTGAATTTAGACCCAGCGCCATCAATGATTACCGTTCCTTTGACACCATCACCAACAACTGCAGTTGGTAAGTTGGCGTCGGGCGAACGGCTGGCCATTAGAACCTCTCCACCGTTGACTATGGACAAAGTAGCGGGCGTATTCCCTGATTTTATTCCTGGATCAAAAACTCCGAAAGTCCCGACTAACAAATCATCGGTTCGAAGTACCGAGCCGGAATCGCGTACTATCGCATCTGAGCCTTCATTTAATGCAAAAGAACCGAAATCGACAGGCACGTCCACGGAAACGTCCCCAAAGACAAGCGTCTCGGTAATTCGAGTATTTACATCGACTTTTGCGCCATCAGAAATTGTCATAGTCGCTGAAGCGCCAGTAGATGTATTGCCGAGGTCGACAAAGTCAGCTTCGAGCCTGGTATTGCTCCCCGAGATGTTGATCGTTGCTTCGTCAACGCCGGCCCCACCAATATCCTCGTGAGTGGCTGCTCGCAATCCACCTTTAACAGGATCATCCTTCGGATCGACTGACTTGAAACTGGCTAAAGCCCCGTTTGACAGTTCAAAATTTCCAACACCGTTTGGTCGGGTGACTTTTCCAAACGTGCCCAAGTTGATCCCGCCGTTGGAAATCACCTGTGCCGAACCTGCGGTGCCGTCACCGACCACGGAAAGCGTTCCTGTCGAAAACTGGTAACCCAAGATCACACCCGCAGCAAACGCTTCTCCCGCAGCTGCGCCAACGGAAATTTGATCTGTTGTCCTCAAGATCGTATTGGTGCCAATTGAATTCACCGTAATCGAACCGTCGGGAAAAGTTCTCGATAGCGGGAAGCCGCTGCTGGAAACTGTACTAATTCCGCCAATGTTTATCGGCTTGGAGCCGACATTACCGTTTTCTTCTATATCGGCGCCTTCAAAAAGCTTGCTGTCTGGAAACACAAAGCCGTTCGTTATTACAGCAGAAAATGCACTAGTACTGGACAATAAAAGGGCCGCAAGGGAACACGTAAAAACTCGCATAAATTACATCCTAAATAGTTACAATTTGTTAATTTATTAATCAGGTGGTCAAAGCTGAGTCAAGCGAAATTACTACACCGCGAGTTGAGTGTTATAGGTAAAAATGTAATAGGTTCAGGGATATCGCATCTGCAGGTTAATTTTCCGGGAGCCAAGCAAGTCTCTGCGTTCGCTATTCTTGCGCATGGTGTCGATGCTACGCGGCGCCCGTCTAGCCGATTTTTGCCTGGCGCATGACCTGGACCGCGCCGGCGCGGCCGGAACCGAGTTTTTCAAGGGCAGGTTCTTTGTTGATGGTGCTTCGACCGCTTCGCCGCGTCATGCCCGATCCTGAATTTTGTTCCCGTATTGTTCCGGTACGGCGAAATCAGCTGCAGCGCAAGGGCGGGCGGTGAAAAAAATCAGTCGTCGCTTTCCCCATTGGCCTGGCGGTTTGCTCGCAACCATGTGTCATAGCGCGGGATATCCGCCCGGAGCATCTTGACTGCACCTTCAAGCGCATCGGCCAGGGCCTTGGCTTCGTCGCGGTGGGTTTCCATGATCGAGACAGGATCGAGCGGACCGAAACTCAGGCCGGACCTGGTCAGGAGCGGTCCGAACTGTTCGCCCTCGTCCTCCTGGTCGTATTGTGACCAGATGAGAGACTGCCGATCGAAATCCAGCGCCTGATAGAGCGCGCCGGCAAGTTCCCTGAAACCGACCAGGGCGCCGCCTGAAGGCTTGTCATTGTCGTCCGGATTGATCTGCAGAAGGATGTGGTGATCGTTGCCCTTGACGTCGCCATTCAGGATCGTGACGTGCGGATCTCCGGAGACGGAATTCGACTCGTGTTTTTCAAGCGCGGAAATCACGCCCCGAGTTTCCAAGGTCTCCTTGACCTTCTGCTTGGTCAATTCGGCCTCAACCATGATCATTGCCATCCGGCACCCCCAAAACGAAATCTCAGGTTGAAATCGGGCGCACCCTAGCCCGGAACATTCGACTTGTGAAGCAAGCTTCCCGCTGCTGACGCGGGAGATCCGGAGCGCGCCAACGCTCCGAATACCGGCAGTCCGACAAGACTAACGCCGGCCGATGTCTGACTAGCATTCCATCGCCCCCACGATCGGTCCCGAAGGACCGATTCTGCGTGCCCGCAGAGGCGGTACTTTTGGAAGGCATTTTTAATGGAGTCAAACCTGTTCGGTGAGCGTAAGAGCACTGGTATCGAGCCCGTCGCACCTTGGATGGGCGGCAAGCGTAATCTGGCCAAGCGCCTGGTCAAGTTGATCTCGTCGATCGAGCACGGCACCTATGCCGAGGCGTTTGTCGGGATGGGCGGGATATTCCTGCGCCGGTCTTATGTGCCGAAATGCGAGGTCATCAATGATTTTTCGGGCGATGTCGCGAACTTGTTCCGGATCCTGCAGCGGCACTATCCTCAATTCCTGGACTGCCTGAAATTCCAGATCACCAGCCGGCGCGAGTTTGAACGCCTGCAGCGCACGGACCCGGCAACACTGACGGACCTGGAGCGGGCGGCCCGCTTTTTATACCTTCAGCGCACGGCCTTCGGCGGCAAGGTGACGGGGCAGGCGTTCGGAATTTCTCGCGGTGGCGTGGCAACTTTCAATCTGAACAAGATCTCGCCGATGCTTGAAGAGGTGCACGAGCGCCTGGCCCGCGTTGTCATCGAGAACCTTTCCTTCGAAAATTTCATTCCGCGTTACGATCGGCCGGAAACGCTGTTCTATTGCGACCCGCCATATTTCGGCTGCGAAAATGACTATGGCAAGGAGATGTTTTCCAGATCCGATTTCAAGCGCCTGGCCGAACTGATGGGAGGGATCGACGGCAAAATGATCGTTTCGATCAACGACACACCGGAGATCCGTGAGGACTTTGACGGCTTCACATTAAAAGAGGTGAGGGTGACTTACTCGATCTCTGAGGCATCGCCAAAGGAAGTCGGCGAGTTGATTATCGCAAATTTCAAACACCCGCTGCTGAACGAAGCATCGGACAATTAGGAAGAAGGCGAGAACAGTCCGTGAACGGATTTCAGGACTATTTCAGGACTCATTTGTCAGACTTTGTCCACAAAGGACAGATTTTCATGGTCTGTTCTCGCTTGACGGCGGTCTCTCAGATCGATAAACCCTTGCAAATCAACGGATCGGGGTATAGCGCAGCCTGGTAGCGCATCTGGTTTGGGACCAGAGGGTCGCAAGTTCGAATCTTGCTGCCCCGACCATTTTTCCCAATGAATTTCTGACTTTTGCCATCAAAGACCCGCCCTCGAGCGGTTTGTTGTGCACGTGGTCTCGCAGCTTCATCCGGGTGCGAGCCGACACGTTTGAACGAATTCTTTCAAGAAACGACTGACCGGCCTTTCGAGGAAAGGGGACAGCACATCTGCCCGGATGGTCTTCTACAATCCGTCTGGCGGAGTGCTGCTACCATGCCAATTCTGCCCCGGCAATTTGTTGCATAAGAATGCGCTCGCCAGACGAAAATCTTCGTTTTCGCCTCATGAGCCATCCAGTTGCCGCACCTTTCCGACAACGCGACGTCAATTTGAATCTCAACCGGAAATCGAACAATTTCGGTTGCACGTGACTTGGTGCTATCGCTAAGGATTGGTGAGCCGTATCAGGGGTTGCCGTCTGGCGGTCCTGACCGGTAGGCGTGCCTTGAGGCGAGGGGCGGTTGCGGTTGAGCGAAGGGAATGGGGCAAGGTGAACAGAAGAGATTCTGATTTCTCCGGGCGCGTGGATAATGTGCCTGGCGATACGGGAACGGCTGCGCAGGTGAGCGGCGCGGCGGATGCCGGGTCGTCCGACGGCGTGACTGAGACGGTACGGGCCAAAGGCAACATGGTCGGGGTCCGAGGCGGACTACCGCGCTGGTGTTTATCTCGCCCGTGAAGCGCATCAGAACATGATCTTCCGTGACATGCCGTTTTCCGTCCGTAAAGTGAATTTACTTTTTAGCGAGGTCGTTTGCAGCTGGGCTTGCGCGCGCCGATCCTCGCAATGCGTTTCGACGAGGAAAAGCTTTTTGGGAACTGACGAGCCAGTTCTATCTACTCGCGGTAATTCGTGGGCTTTCAAGTCAACTTTAAGTTAAAAATCTTTGGAAGTAAGAAATATGAAAAATAGAAATCTAACAAAATGGGATACTATTTTTTTTATTGGAATGTGGTCAGTTTTTATCATTGGAACACTTGCGGGCTCAGAATCTCGATATTCAAAATTATTTTTCATTTGCCTGATGGTGGTTACAATTCTGTATCTATACGTATTCTTTGTAAATATATTTAAGTCAAGGAATAACAAATAATAGTTTTTATTTTAGAATTCGAATAAATACATGATGTATTACATGTTGGAAAGTAAGAAAGAAAATTTCCAAACATTAGCAAGAAAAATGCTGTGAACTAAGTCGATGAAAGGTTTGTTGTGGCTGGTAGTGATCTTTTGCAAATTCAACCCGCTGGTGGTGGAAGCAATCTAATCTGGACTGACACTGGCGTATCAGCTTCCATTCCTCGAACATATCGACCGCCACTTTTCACACGGGAGGACATAAATGATGCCGTCCTGGGATTTCACGATGAATGGAGAGGGCAATACAGCAATGGTATTAAACTAGGGGGCATTTTTTGAGGATCTTTTTGGCTCCAAAATAGTGGGGCAAATTGCCGGGAAGATAGCTTTTCCTGTTGATATTTACTTCCGTAGTACCAACAAGCACGGTCGGACTCTCAAATATGGACTTGCTGTAACAGGTGGAGTTATCGCATCCCGAGTGGTTTCTGGAGCGATAGCTGCCGAAGATGGTCTCTACGGCTTTGCCTCAGCTCATGCGGGAGAGTATTTCCTGGGATCGGGATTCCTAATCGCGACAGTACAGACGCTGAACATATCTCAACAGATTTCAGGAACGTTCCTTGGGGGTAAGGTTGCTTTGCGACTTGTCAAAGCTTTGCGCCATTGGGCAAAGACGCGGAACTGTGAGCATCTAATTGCTCATGTGACCAATGGTGTAAGCGTAACCGAGAGCGATCAGTTCTTCAGGCGTTGTGGGATGAAGACGGTTGGTGGAATTTACTTTGGCGAGGAAATGTAAAAATAGTTTTTATAAATGATTTCGCTGCTCAGAATAAGTATCGCTCAAATAAATAAATTATTAGTGCAATTTCAATATTCGGCGAATTAAAAGGTGAGTCATGGAAATCGCGATAACAACATTTTTTATTATCATTGTTTGCATTTCTATTGCTCAGTTTATGATGAGCAAGAATAAGAAGAAATATACCTGGGATGCTTTGAAGGAGAATTCGGAGATTGTATTTATTGTTTTAATTTTGATGATTATCTTTTCTGCGGCGTTTTTTACATTGTATTACTTTTATATTATTTCTGATTAAGGTTTAAGTTATTTGCTTCACGTTTGGCAAAGTATAAATCGAGGGTTGGCGAAGTGGATCAGTTTCAGAAAACTCATGGAGTAGGTGTTACATTCTCTGCAGCAATGCGCAAATGACCCCAAGCGCCACATCAGCAAAGAGGTGTTGGAAAATGCCTGGCAACGCGTCCGGGCGCACGCGAGGCTTGAGAATGTGCACCTTCATGATCTGCGCCACACCTTCGGGACATTTGCCTCTCAGGCTGGGAGCAACGCATTCATGATCAGCCACCTGCTAAGGCACAAGAACGTCACGATCACAAATCGTTACGTTAATCCGGACGCTGATCCTATCCGTGCGCTGTCAGAAACGATCGGGAGCCGGATTGAGGCGGGGTTGAAGGGAGAACCGGAATAGGTCGATGAGACTTGACCTTTTTCAATTTGAGTAACACTCGTTCTCTTGAAGCGTTTGGCGACTGGCGGGAAAGATGAACGAGAATTCGCGACATGATTGTTAACCTGAACGCACACCAACCATACCCCTGACAATGCGACGTCAGTTTGAATTTCAACCGGAAATCGAACAAATTCGGTTGCACGTGACTTGGTACAATTGCTAGATTTGGTTGACCTTATCAGGGGTTGCCGATCGGCAATCCTGACCGGTAGCCGTGTCTTGAGGCGAGGGGCGGGTGCGGTTGAGTGAAGGGAATGGGGCAAAGTGGACAGAAGCGATTCTGATCTCTCCAGGCGCGTGGATAGAGTGCCTGGTGAAATGGAACCGGCTGCGCAGGTGAGAGTGACCAGTTCTTTCGTAGGTGCGGATTAAAGACGGTTGGGGGTAACTATGTTGAGGCGCTCTAGTGTTTCGAATGCCATGCTTGATATCCGGATTTTTTGTTTCGATGGCGCATGAGGTCCAAAAAATCTAATTTTACTTGAGGGTATTTGTACTACGGAGCGTTCAAGGGCACTATTGATGATTCGCCGAAGAAAAATTGCACTTTTGTATTTGTTGACTGCTTTGTATTTGGTTCAAGAAACGAATTCAGTCGAGAGTTCTGATGATTTCGAAGATTTGAGTAAGTCGATAGAAGAATCAATATTTACCTTTGGAAGCGCAAAATATACAGTCAAGATAAATCAGTGTTTACTAAAAATCATACAGAACAATTCTACCTGTAGTCATCCAGAAGCTGTATCTAGGGTGGAGCAAAGTATTTTTTTGGACGAAATCAAGCGTGTAGAGTTATACGGAAGTAATGGTGCGAGCAAGAGTATTTCTTTTTTTAAGCACTCGCAAATAAGTAACTCAAAAACCCAATACCTAAAATGTAATGGTGTTCAGGTCGTTTCTTATGATGAGTTAGAACTATCGCTTCTAATGAAGGGTGATTTAGAACCCACTATCCTAACAAAGATTGATGAAATTAGGAAAGACTGCGCTAAATGACGGACAGTAAATACTCTTCCCTTCTTACGTTTGGTTTCCAAAAAGGTTGTTCATTCCTTCGATCCTGAAACTGATTGTGTTTGGTCATCAACCAGTCTCAAGCCTTCAATGCGAGTGAACAACCTCCTCAGAACTCACACCTAGAGCGCAAAACTTGTCTGAGCCAAACACTTGCCAATAAAAGAGCGGCCAGTTCGCGATTATTTGTCCGAGGAGTTTGATTGTGCAAATCGTAAAACGTAACCTAAATCGTAGTAAATACATGAAAATATTATTGGTCATTTCTGTTCTGTTTTGTTTTCTGGTTTCTTTTGAAAAAGTACACGCGCGCAGTGTTCAGGACATAAATCCGTCTTGGAGCGTTGAAAATCAAGAAGTGGAAGACTTCATAAAAGCAATGATCCAGACTTATCTTTTCTATTCTAATTATCCTGACCGAAGTAGCCAACCGAATTTTGTTTTTCTTTCTTCAGAAGCTCTTCTTGAGGATGGACGTATGAATAAGGAATATATTTCAAGGTTTTTCCCTGATATTACTGAAACCTTGATCAGCAAAATTGCTGGAGATTCGGATCAATGTCTTATTTTTACTCTAAAAACTCAAGAGAGAAAAATGATTGTTGGGGTTAATAATAGTGAAAAGACAAGTAATGATCAAGTAATAAGATGCTTCATGGGAACGTTGGCTTACTTTGTTGATAAGGAAAACCAAGAAAATTTACGCGGTGAAAACCCGAGTGAAACGGCACGAAACATTATCGATGTGTTGCGGGAAAGATCTATCAATCGGCGTTAAAGCTCCGAACTTTCACAGTCCGAATTGCGGCGTCGATTGTTTGGCGTTTTTAGCAAGGCGGCAACTTCAACCAATCATCGTAACCCATGAGGTGCAGCCCGATTCTAGAGCCACATCTACACGTCACCAAGCGCAACATGGGCAGACAACACCTGATCATCCTCACAGTTGTCCATGGATAGCCGGGACACCAACGCGTTGCGTATGGGCTTGACGCAATTTTCTTCGGATGCACGTGACTGCAGGTTCGGTTGGGCTGTATGAATTATACCAATCCCAATTGATCAGAACCCATGCGCCCGCTTGCGGTTCCCGATTGACATAATGGTCCACGGTTGATTGATAAGTTTGTTCCAGGCGTGGCAAAATAGAGCAAGGATCTGTTGGTAGGATTTGAGGACCCTGTTCGAGAGCCGGTTGTCGCGCAAGAACTGCCAGATGTTTTCGACCGGACTGAGCTCTGGGACCTTTGAAGGCAAAGGCAGGACTGTGATGTTGTCCGTCACTTGAAGCTTGCCGCTGCTTCCAACGACGGCACCTATATACGATTGTGCTCGAGACAGACAGGCTCGTGGTCCTGAATAGCGTGTTGGATTCCAGTCTGCAAAACAACGACTCGTCTTTGTCTGGGACGCGACTGAAACAATGATACCAATCATGATCCGTCGGAAAGACGTTTCCAGTTGATCATCGTGGTTTGGATATTTTGTTTAGGCCTTCAAACGGCCCCCGCGACCGGACGTTATCATTCCTGAACGCAGACCTTGCAGTTTATTGACACCCGTTTCAGCAGTGCGGACGAAGCTTTCATGCAGTCTCAAGTTGAAACTTGAGGAACCTGGCGCCATCGCATTCGATCTCCCCGACAAATTTCGCTCCAATCCTTTTGAGTGCACCCAGGTTCCTTCGAGATGGTGGCAAGAGAAATGTTACAAAGGGGATGCGCTCGTCGGCAATCGCATACTCCAGCGCCTTTCTCGAAATGCGTGTGCCAAGACCAAAGGCATCGGGTCGCAAAACCAGTCCGAAGTCCCACTCGTCGCCTTCTTTTTGAAAACCACCCCACCCGACATACCGGCCATCGGACAAGATCGCCCAGTGACCGAGCCCATCACGATTCCAGCATTCTTCCTTTTGGGCAACGAATTTCTTCACAGCCGCGTCGTCCCACGCAAATGTCAAAAGCGGCATGTGTTCCGCGACCCTGGGGTCAGACATGTGAGCCGCAATTTCGGCTGGCTCAATTTCCGACAATCGGGCAAAAGCGATATTATGTTTCAAGTTGGCATCCGCTCGCACTCTTGAGGTGTCTATCCTGATGAATCCGTTCCAGACAGGACAGGAACGCTATTTTATGCGTTTTCAATCCACTTGAGTCTCGCATAAAGGCTCCCGATTTCGCTGTCACGGCATCTAGGTCGGCGTTTGGGATCAGCAACGGGTTGTTGCTGTGCTTAATTCGGGGTCGGCTCTCGACAATGCAATGATTTCGTTTGAATAACCTGTCTTCCTGACAGAAACTCGGAGCATGATTGCCTATGTCACAGTTGGTGCGGATGACATCGCCCGGGCGAAACGGTTTTATTCCGCGATCCTGCCGGCCCTTGGTTACGAGCTGGAGGAGGGGCCTGAGGGCCTGAGTTGCGTGCTGCCCGTCGAGCCGGGGCAGTCTCCCGTTCTGCCTGACTTCTACGTCAAACCAACCTTTGATGGTCGTCCTGCCTCGGCCGGAAACGGTTCCATGGTCGCATTCGAGGCGCGCAATCAACAGCAGGTTCGGGACCTTCACGCTGCAGCGCTTATTGCCGGCGGTTCCGACGAGGGCCAGCCGGGCTTCCGGGTTTCGTACGGACCTAAATTCTTTGTTGGCTACCTTCGCGACCCTCAAGGCAACAAGATCGCACTTTTCTCCAGCGATCCGAACGAACCCGGACGAGACGGATAACGCAGTTTCCCGGGTGGCCAGACCCCCTGAGCCGCATTGCGAAAATCCGGGATATCGCCTCAATGCAGATCTTCACCGCACATGATCCGGACGACACCTGTGCACCCTCACGTTGGCCGTCCGCGGCGTAACCGCCCATTTCCGAGAACTGTCATTCGTAGTGTTCAGCACAAAGTGCTGCTGTGTGGACAAAGCCACCATTCGCGACGTCGTCGTGAAAGTCAGCTTGCTGCGCCGGGATAACCGTGCAGACCCCATCCGGCCGCGGTACAAGATCATGATCTCGATGGATTATTCCTTCTCCACCCACGGTTTGAGGTGACATGGAAGGGGCTAATCAACTGTTTTGCGCAACAAAACAAGATTGTCGAGGACAAGGTTCGAAGACCAGATAAAGTCAGCGTCCGCACCAGGCGTGTCAAATATGTCCTCGAAGTTGGTATAGGCCTTTTTGTTGTTTACGCCGACCGTCTCGTTGCTAAACGTTACGGCGCTCGGCCAGATGCTGTCATCGAAAGACGGCATCATCCAGTCCGATGGAACTGCCCAATGTGCCGCTGAATACCCTGTTGCATCATCGACACCCTCTTGACTACAATCCGAACTGTCGCGGGATTGGCCGTCAACAACGAGGCAACTTCGATCGGTCAGAGGGGACGTGTAGAAAGTCTGCGCACGCCAACTGTCATCCGTTATTGCGACAGTCACGCCATTCGCATCTTGAATATGCGCAACCAGGCCGCCATCTCCAGGGTGGAAAGCCTTGCCACGGTTGTCTTCAGATCCAAGGCCAAGGTTCTCTTCCCAATCCACCATCATGATGGCCAGTGTCACCGGACGCTCCGCTGTGAAGCGGACAACATTCGAGTTGAACTTCGTAAACGGGACAGGGTCGACCGCGATCAGTGTGCCATTTACATATAATTCAAAGTAATTGTCGGCGAAAACATATGCAGTGAATTGCTCGCTGCCACCCGCGTCCATGATAGGCACACTGTCCAGATCAAGCTCTGCCAGGGTCGCCAATCGGTCGCCTCCGCATTCATTGAAGAGGTCGGCGGCAAACGGAGCCGTTCCGTAGTTCGTCGCTGCAGGGACCGTCCAGACCGTACCATCACCGGATTTGATTTCGCCAACCGCACTCGCGCGTGTTCCCGGACCGCAGTCAAACAGACCAGGGTTGATTTCCGTGGCAAGTCCGGTTGTGAAAGTGGCCTCCTGAGCCTCCACCCCGATGGGGGTGGTCGCAAACAGGAAGCCTGCGAGGGCGTATCTCATTGTATCGTATCTCCCTGGGTTTCGACCTTTCTACACACTCACAAAGCAAAATGCAGAGATTGTGCAGGGATAGCCTCTCCACTTTCAAAAGCGACACACCGCGGTATCCTGTGGAGCCAACGCGACAGCATTGCACCACGGATTCATTCGGCGTTGGAATTGGCTTGTATCACCAGAAAATAGCGAGATGGATTTTGCACTGCAACATTTGCTTTGCATAAAAAATAGCACTGCGCATAATAGAGGCATGAGCAGTGGTATTTCGATCCTCGTCATCGATGACAACAAGATACGTGCATCCATCATCGAAGAGGGATTGCGCGATGCCGGGCACGACAAGGTCATCCTCGTGCATCAGATGGACGGCCTGGTGCGCCAGATCGCAGACATCAATCCGGATGTGATCGTGATCGATCTGGAAAACCCGAACCGGGATCAGCTGGAACACATGTTTCAGGTGTCCCGGACAGTGCACCGGCCAATCGCCATGTTTGTCGACAAGGCGGACAGTCTGTCAATTGAGGCCGCAGTCGATGCCGGGGTTTCTGCCTACGTCGTCGACGGCCTCAAACGCGAACGTTTGAAGCCTATTCTCGACATGGCCGTCAGCCGGTTTCGCGCCTTTTCCAAACTTGCCCAGGAGCTGGAAGACGCGCGCACTGAACTGGCGGATCGGAAATCCATCGATCGCGCCAAGGGAATACTGATGAAGTCGAAAGGGCTGTCGGAGCAGGAGGCCTATGAACTTCTGCGACGCACCGCGATGAATCAGAGCCGCAAGATTATCGACGTGGCGCAAAGCCTGATTATCGCCAGTGGACTGCTGGCAGACTGATACTTGAATGACTGACGCCTGAATGCGCTCGCGCATTCGAAAAGGAACGGCCAATTTGGAGACCGGAGGAAAATGGAAACCCGACTGACATCTGTTATTGCAGGGTTCATTCCTCTGTTGGACAGCGCGGTTCTGGTTGCGGCAAAGGAAATCGGCTTTGCCGAAAGGGAAGGGATTGCGCTGAAACTGGTCCGCGAGTCCTCCTGGGCCAACATCAGGGACCGGATCGCCGTCGGTCACTTTGATGTTTCGCACATGCTGGCACCTATGCCGATTGCCGCAAGCTTGAATCTCACGAGCCTGTCGGTTCCGATGCTGGCGCCCATGGTGCTTGGTCTTGGTGGAAATGCAATCACGGTTTCATCCACACTGTGGACGGAGATGGCTGACCAGGGGGCTGACCAGAACGGCGATCCGGCATCGACCGGATCCGCCCTGGCCAGGGTGATCCGTGCCCGGGGTGAGGCGAGGGGTTCTTCCATTCGGTTTGGCGTCGTGCACCCTTTTTCCGGCCACGCTTATGAATTGAGGTATTGGCTGGCTGCGGCAGGAATTGATCCGGACAGGCATGTTGAAATTACGGTGCTCGCCCCACAGCTCATGGCCGACGCCCTGACTGCGGGTCATCTGGACGGCTATTGCGTCGGGGAGCCGTGGAACTCGGCAGCCGTCGTGGCGGGAACCGGCCGCATCGTCACCTGCAAACAGTCGATCTGGCCGAGCAGCCCGGAAAAGGTTCTCGGCGTGACGCGGAAGTGGGCTTCGGCCAATCCTGAAGTTCTGGCAGCATTGATGCGAGCCATGTCGGATGCAGCCGACTGGTGTTCCGATCCGAACAATGCGAACCACCTGACCGAAATACTCACCGGGCCGGATTACCTGGCTTGCACACCCAGCATTTGCCGCCCGGCGCTCTGCGGCGAGATGCGATTCGACCTGACAGCAGCGCGGACGATCCCAGATTTTCTGACGTTTTCCGGCGGAGAGACTGCCGCGCCAACGCCGGAGCACGGACGATGGTTTTACGAGCAGATGGTCCGGTGGAGACAGGCAGAGTTTTCAGATGACCAGGTCGAAGAAGTATCTTCGATCTTTTCGCCCTCGCTTTATCGCGCGGCATTGGGTCTTGAGGAAAAGGCGGCAGAAGGCTCGATCCGCTTGTTCGACACTCCATGAAAAATACTGGCGGCACTGAGTTTTTCATCCTGATCCATTCGGGTGGTGCGCTGCACAAAAAACCGCCATCTGCCTCTAACCTCAGCCAACAATTCGGGCAAACCGAATGACATGCTTGGAACGAAGAATCCATTAACTGACTATGAAATATACATAATTCAAGGTTCATCCAGTTTGGCACACTTCCTGCTTTCACATTTGACGAGGCCGACGCTGGCCTAAATCATATTGCGCTCATTGACGGGCGTTCAGGCAAAGCCGCCGTTCTGATCTGCAACCTCTTCTCCCGGGCGCAGGTCAAGACGGCGGCTTTTTGTTTGGAGCCAGCGTTCGATCAGGACGCGGAAGACAAGAGGGAACAGGACGTGACGCACGCGAAGATATTCCGGATGACCCGCAGGGTGGCGCTCGCCGCAATGTTGACGGCAACCGCCATGGTACCGGCATCGGCAGCCTTTGCCGAGGCGCTGGACGTCGAAAAGGACGAACTCACTTTCGGTTTCATCAAGCTGACCGACATGGCGCCACTGGCCGTCGCCTATGAGCTCGGCTATTTCGAGGAAGAAGGGCTTTTCGTGACCCTGGAGCCTCAGGCCAACTGGAAAGTGCTGCTGGACCGTGTGATCACGGGTGAACTGGACGGAGCGCACATGCTTGCGGGCCAACCGCTGGCAGCAACGATCGGTTTCGGCACAAAGGCCCACATCGTCACGCCTTTTTCCATGGACCTCAACGGTAACGGCATAACCGTGTCCAATGAGATCTGGGAAATGATGAAGCCGAACATCCCGACAATGGATGACGGACGCCCGCAACATCCGATTTCGGCCAAGGCCCTCAAGCCGGTCGTCGACAAGTTCATTGATGAAGGAAAACCCTTCAACATGGGCATGGTGTTCCCGGTCTCGACGCACAATTACGAACTGCGCTACTGGCTCGCTTCCGGCGACATCCATCCGGGCTTTTATTCCGAGACCGACATTTCCGGTCAGATCCAGGGCGAAGCTATTCTTTCGGTGACGCCACCACCTCAAATGCCGGCAACGCTGGAAGCAGGCACCATTTATGGCTATTGCGTTGGCGAGCCCTGGAACCAGCAGGCGGTCTTCAAGGGGATCGGGGTTCCGGTGATCACCGACTACGAAATCTGGAAGAACAACCCGGAGAAAGTGTTCGGGCTCACCAAGGAATTCACGGAAGAGTATCCAAACACGACACTTGCCATCACCAAGGCCTTGATCCGCGCGGCCAAGTGGCTGGATGAAAACGACAATGCCAACCGCATGGAAGCGGTCGAAATCCTCGCCAGGTCCGAATATGTCGGGGCGGACGCGGAAGTCATCGCCAACTCCATGACGGGTACGTTCGAATACGAGAAGGGCGACAAGCGCGACGTACCGGATTTCAACGTCTTTTACCGATATTACGCGACGTATCCCTACTATTCCGACGCGGTCTGGTATCTGACGCAGATGCGACGCTGGGGCCAAATTCCGGAGCAGAAACCCGACAGCTGGTACGATGATGTCGCCAAATCCGTCTATCTGCCAGAAACCTATCTGAAGGCTGCACGCATGCTGGTCGAGGAAGGGCATGTCGCCGAAGAGGATTTTCCCTGGGAGTCCGACGGCTATCGGGCGCCGACACCTGCCGCCGATATCATCGACGGCATTCCCTACGACGGCAAACAGCCCAACGCCTATATCGACAGCCTGCCCATTGGCCTCAAGGGCAAACAGGTTGTTGACGGCAACGAAGTGGTCGGCGGCTGACGCATCTATCGCAGTGGTGGCCAAAGGCGCCACCGCCCAATCTTCCAGAATTCCAGAAATAGATCACAAGGGACCGTTCCCATGGCCAATGCCGATACAGCAGGATCGACGGATCTTGCCCGGGCCGCCCGGAAAGAAAAACTCTTCACGTTGATCAACAAGGCCGGCGGATGGCTGGATGCGCTTGGATTTTCCTGGCTCGTGCCACTCATGAAGATAGCTGCGGGCGACAATCCCAAAGAACAACTGGGCGAACTGAAACGCGGGTTCCTGATCCCGTTGCTCGGAATTTTCACCTTCCTGGTTCTGTGGGGAGCCCTGGCGCCGCAGGTCCAGACGTCACTCGGTGTGGTTCCGGGCCCTGCACAGGTCTGGTCGCAATCTGTCAATCTCTGGCATGATCATGTTCGAGAACGCGAAAAAGCAGCCGCATTCTACGAGCGTCAGGATGCCCGAAACGCCAAATACGAGGCAGAGGGCAAAACCGACAAGGTCAAGTTCCGCAGCTATACCGGCAAGCCGACCTATATCGATCAGATCGGTACATCCCTGCTGACCGTCGGTCTCGGCTTCCTGATCGCAACAATCATTGCTGTTCCGCTCGGCATCGCCTCCGGTCTGTCGAGGTCCTTCAACGGTGCGATCAATCCCCTGATCCAGATCTTCAAACCGGTATCACCCCTGGCGTGGTTGCCGATCGTCACCATGATCGTGTCGGCAACATACGCCAATCCCTATGACTGGTTGTCAAAGTCGTTGCTGATCTCGGCCGTGACCGTGACGCTCTGCTCCATGTGGCCGACCCTGATCAACACCGCGCTTGGCGTGGCCTCGGTAGACAAGGATCTGATGAATGTTGGCCGCGTGCTCCAGTTGCCCACCTGGAAAACCATCACGAAACTCGTGCTTCCCTCTTCGTTGCCTCTGATCTTTACCGGTCTGCGCCTGTCATTGGGTGTGGGCTGGATGGTGCTCATCGCGGCTGAAATGCTGGCGCAGAACCCTGGTCTTGGAAAATTCGTCTGGGACGAATTCCAGAACGGCTCCTCGCAGTCGCTGGCCAAGATCATGGTCGCGGTCGTGACCATAGGTCTCATCGGCTTCATGCTCGACAGGTTGATGTTCGCCCTGCAGCGCGCCTTCACATTCAGCGCCAATCGCTAAGGAGGCCGATATGTCCTTTCTGGAAATCTCCGGTGTCTCCAAGTCCTATGGTGAAGGCGCTGGCCGCACAGATGTGCTTGAAGACATCAATCTGAAAGTGGAAGAGGGTGAGTTCATAGCCATCGTCGGCTTCTCCGGCACTGGAAAGACGACGCTGATCTCCCTGCTTGCGGGGTTGATCAAGGCCGATGCGGGCGGGGTGATCTTCAATGGCAGGGAGATTGACGGACCAAGCCCGGACCGGGGCGTCGTTTTTCAGTCCTACTCCCTGTTACCCTGGCTCTCGGTCACCGGCAACGTGGCGCTCGCTGTTGACACGGTCTTCAAGAAGAGGCCTGCAAGGGAACGGAAGGCCATCTGCGACAAGTATATCGAGATGGTCGGCCTCGCACATGCAAGAGAGCGCAAGCCGGCCGAACTATCCGGTGGCATGCGTCAGCGCGTCGCCGTTGCGCGGGCTCTCGCTATGCAGCCTGAATTGCTGCTTCTCGACGAACCGCTCAGCGCTCTTGATGCCTTGACCCGGTCCAAGCTTCAGGACGAGTTTGCGGCGATCTGCGAACAGGAAAAGAAAACCATTGTCCTGATCACGAACGATGTCGACGAGGCCATTCTGCTGGCCGACCGGATCATCCCCCTGAACCTGGGAACGACCGCAACGCTCGGGCCGGAATTCAAGGTTCCGTTCAAGCGACCGCGCGATCGCGGTGAACTCAATCATGACGAAGACTTCATCAAGCTTCGAGCCGATGTCACCGAGTACCTGATGGTTGTTGGCGCCGAACGCGGGACCAATCTGGAGCGCGATATCGTCTTGCCGAATATCGTCCCCATCACGCAGCGGAGCAACCCGGAAGACCCGTTGCCACCTGCGTACGCGCGTGCTGCGGAATCCGTCAAGGACGACCGTTTCCTTGAATTTTCACAGCTCAAGAAAGTCTACCCGACGCCCAAGGGACCGTTGACCGTGGTCGATGATTTCGAGCTTAAGATGAAGAAAGGCGAGTTCATTACACTCATCGGCCATTCCGGCTGCGGCAAGTCGACTGTCCTTTCCATGGTGGCGGGACTGAACCCGATCACGGAAGGAGCGATCGTTCTCGACGGAACCCACGTCACCCAGGCCGGACCCGACCGGGCGGTGGTTTTTCAGGCCCCGAGCCTCATGCCATGGCTGACGGCTCACGAGAATGTCGCTCTGGGTGTCGACAAGGTTTATCCGGACGCTTCCAAGTCTGAAAAGCGGGACGTCATCGAGTACTACCTGTCGAAAGTCGGTCTGGCCGACGCAATACACAAGCGGGCCTCCGATCTTTCAAACGGCATGAAGCAACGTGTCGGGATCGCGCGAGCCTTTTCCCTCTCACCCAAACTTCTGCTGCTCGATGAACCTTTCGGGATGCTTGACAGCCTGACCCGTTGGGAACTTCAGGACGTCCTGATGGATGTGTGGAAACGCACCCAGGTGACGGCGGTCTGCGTCACCCACGACGTCGACGAGGCAATCCTTCTCGCGGACCGGGTGGTCATGATGTCCAACGGTCCGAATGCCAGGATTGGAAACATCATGGACGTTGACCTGCCGCGTCCACGCTCGCGCAAGGAGCTGCTCGCTCATCCGGACTACTACGCCTATCGCGAAGAACTTCTGGACTTCCTGGAAGCGTATGAAGGCGGGGCGGATCCGAGCGAGGATCAACTCAAATCCATCCAGGAAAAACGCGCCACCCGCATGGCACGCCAGAAGGCGGCCATGGAAGCGGCCGAATAATCCGTGGAGAAAACTATGAAAAAACAGAAACTTGTCATCGTTGGCAACGGCATGGCGCCGGGGCGGATGCTCGAATACCTGTTTGAGAAAGACAGGCACGCTTATGACATCACAATCTTCAACGCAGAACCGCGGGTGAATTACAATCGTCTCATGCTGTCACCTGTCCTGTCCGGCGAAAGGACCTATGAAGACATCATTACTCACGGTGACGACTGGTATGCCGAACATGGAGTGACGCTGCACAAGTCCGCAAAAGTCTCCGAAATCGATCGTGCGGCAAAAACGGTGACGTCCGAGACGGGTGTCACGGCATCCTACGACAAGCTGGTCATTGCCACAGGGTCCAATCCGTTCATCATTCCGCTGCCTGGCAACGATCTGGATGGAGTGCTTACGTACCGGGATCTTGATGACGTCGGAAAGATGCTTGATGCCGCGAAACGCGGCGGGAGGGCAATCGTCATCGGTGGCGGGTTGCTTGGTCTGGAAGCGGCGGCCGGTCTCAAGATGCAGGGCATGGAAGTCACGGTTCTGCACCTGATGCCGACACTGATGGAGCGACAGCTGGACCCGGCCGCCGGATATCTCCTGCAGGAGGAATTCGAGCGGCGCGGAATTGAAGTCCGTACCAAGGCCAACAGTCGCGAGATCGTCGATGACGGCACGGGCAAGGTGAAGGGTATACGCCTGGATGACGGCACCCAAATCGAGGCGAGTGTTGTTGTCATGGCTGTCGGCATCCGCCCTTCGACAGAGCTTGCAAAGGCGATCTCTCTTGACGTCGGACGCGGCATTCTGGTCGGTGACGACATGCGCACCAGCGATGCGGATATCTTCGCCCTCGGCGAGTGTGTGGAACACCGTGGCATCTGCTACGGGCTTGTTGCGCCGCTTTACGAGATGGCGGAAGTCATCGCGGATAACCTGTTGAACGGGACTTCCGAATACACCGGATCCGTAACGGCAACCAAACTCAAGGTCACGGGTGTCGACCTTTACTCCGCAGGAGATTTCTCGGAAGGGGAGGAACGCGAGGAAATCGTGCTGCGTGACGCGGCGGCCGGGGTCTACAAGCGGCTAGTCCTGAGGGACAACCGGATTGTCGGTGCCGTCCTTTACGGTGAAACATCCGACGGGCCGTGGTTCTTCGATCTCCTGAAAAAACGGTCAGATGTTGCCGAAATGCGGGACACCCTGATCTTCGGCCAGGCGTATCAGGGGGGCACCCCCCTGGACCCTACGGCGGCCGTTGCAGCCTTGCCGGATGATGCGGAAATCTGCGGCTGCAACGGCGTTTGCAAGGGAAAGATCGTCAATGCGATTTCGGAAAAGGGCCTGACGTCCCTCGACGATGTCAGGGCTCACACCAAGGCGTCGGCTTCTTGCGGGTCCTGTACCGGTCTGGTTGAGCAACTGATGCAGGTCACGCTCGGAGATGCCTACAATCCGGCTGCCGTGACTCCGATGTGTGGCTGTACCCATCTGGGACACAGCGATGTCCGCCGACTGATCAAATCCAGGGAACTGAAGACCATTCCCTCGGTCATGCAGGAACTTGAGTGGACATCGTCAGGTGGTTGCGCAAAATGCCGCCCGGCGCTGAACTACTATCTCGTCAGCGACTGGCCGGACGAATATGCCGACGACTACCAGTCCCGGTACATCAACGAGCGCGTCCACGCAAACATCCAGAAAGACGGCACCTATTCGGTCGTGCCGCGTATGTGGGGAGGCATGACATCCTCCACCGAATTGCGCGCGATTGCCGATGTTGTCGACAAATTCAATATTCCAGCGGTCAAGTGCACCGGGGGACAGCGGATCGACATGCTCGGCATCAGCAAGGAAGACCTTCCCGCTGTTTGGGCGGATCTCGGCAAGGCAGGGTTTGTATCGGGCCAGGCCTATGCCAAAGGACTGAGAACGGTGAAAACCTGTGTCGGGTCCGACTGGTGCCGTTTCGGCACCCAGGATTCCACCGGGCTTGGAATCCGGATCGAAAAATTCATGTGGGGCTCCTGGACGCCGGCGAAATTGAAATTGGCGGTTTCCGGCTGTCCGCGGAATTGTGCTGAAGCAACCTGCAAGGACATTGGCGTTATTTGCGTCGACAGCGGTTACGAGATCCATTTCGCCGGCGCCGCCGGTCTCGACGTCAAGGGCACGGAAGTCCTTGGTCTCGTCAAGACGGAAGACGAGGCGCTCGAGCACATCGTGGCGCTAACCCAGATGTACCGGGAACAGGGACACTATCTCGAGCGGATCTACAAATGGGCCCGACGCGTCGGATCTGACGAGATCCGTACCCGGATCATGGAGAATGCCGACCAGCGCAAGCTCCTTTTTGACCGGTTCGTTTTCAGTCAGAAGTTTGCCCAGGTCGATCCGTGGTCGGAGCGTGTTTCCGGCAAGGACAAGCATGAATTCAGGCCGATGGCGGTTCTGCAGGCGGAGGCGGCCGAATGAACGCGGAAACGAGAAGTTGGGTTGCCATTGGAGATTTGATGGACATTCCCCGTGAGGGTGCCCGGGTCGTCAAAACCGCTACAGGCTGTATCGCGGTTTTCCGGACCGTTGATGACGAAGTCTATGCGCTTGACGATCGATGCCCGCACAAGGGCGGGCCGCTAAGCCAGGGGATCGTTCACGGGACGTCCGTGACCTGCCCGCTGCACAACTGGGTTTTTGATCTGGCAACAGGTCTTGCAAAAGGCGCAGACGAGGGGAGTGCAAGGACTACCGCGGCTCGTATCGAAAACGGCAAGGTTCTGCTTGCTGCCGATGATCTCGCACGGCGGACGGGATGACCGGCAAATCGCGTGATCTCAGCCGCCTGAATAACAAGGCGTCCGGGTCTGGGGAGGAAGTTAGCGGAGGGGCAGGCGTGAACGCCCGAACAATCAACAAGACGGTCAGGACGACATGCCCATATTGCGGTGTCGGTTGTGGTGTTCTGGCTACGCCGCAGGCCGACGGAACTGTCGCGATTGCCGGGGATGAGGCTCATCCGGCAAATTTCGGCAGACTGTGCTCGAAGGGGGCAGCTCTCGGAGAGACGCTATCCGTTGAAGACCGGCTGCTGCATCCTGAAATTGATGGTGAAAGAGCAGATTGGGACAAGGCGCTCGATCGCGTGGCGCAAGAGTTTTCAAAAGCCGTTCGGCAACACGGTCCGGACAGTGTCGCTTTTTATGTTTCCGGCCAGATCCTCACTGAAGACTATTACGTTGCCAACAAGCTGATGAAAGGCTTCATCGGTTCCGGCAATATCGACACAAATTCAAGGCTCTGCATGGCGTCTTCGGTCGCGGGCCATCGCCGTGCGTTCGGTTCCGACACGGTGCCTGGAACCTATGAAGATCTGGAAACATGCGACCTGCTGGTGCTGACCGGCTCCAATCTTGCCTGGTGTCATCCAGTTCTCTTTCAGCGGATCGAGGCTGCAAAGGCGCAAAATCCACAGATGCGGATAGTTGTAATCGACCCGAGGGAGACTGCAACCTGTGCGCTTGCCGATCTGCATCTGGCATTGAAACCTGATACCGATGTTGCACTCTTCAATGGCCTCCTGGCGTTCCTGGCAGAAACCGATGCGCTCGATCGCACCTATATCTCCGCACACACACGCGGTTTCGACGACGCGCTTGCAGCATCGGGGCCTTGCGAGATCAACCGTATTTCACGCGAGACGGGCCTGGCACCTAGGGATCTTGCAACATTCTACGCGATGGTCGGGCGTACCGAAAAAACCGTCACCGTCTACAGCCAGGGCGTCAATCAATCCGTTACGGGAACGGACAAGGTCAATGCGATCATCAATACGCATCTGGCAACCGGACGGATCGGCAGGCCCGGTATGGGCCCGTTTTCGGTAACAGGTCAGCCGAATGCCATGGGTGGGCGCGAGGTTGGCGGTCTGGCCAACACGCTGGCAGCGCACATGAGCATCGAGAATCCGGTTCATCGCGCTCTCGTCCGGGAATTCTGGCAGAGCCCGGCAATTGCCAAAAAACCGGGCCTGAAGGCCGTTGATCTCTTCCGTGCGGTCCGTGCGGGCAAGATCAAGGCGCTCTGGATCATGGCCACCAATCCGGTCGACAGTCTACCGGATGCCGACGGCGTGGCGGACGCCTTGAAAGAGTGTCCCTTCGTTGTCGTCTCCGATGTGACACGTGCCACCGATACGGCTGCCTACGCGGATGTTCTGTTGCCGGCAGCTGCCTGGGGCGAAAAAGACGGGACGGTTACCAATTCTGAACGCAGGATATCCCGTCAGCGAACCTTTCTGGAGCGGCCAGGGGAGGTGAGGCCGGACTGGTGGCAGGTAACCGAGGTGGCACGGCGCATGGGCTTTGCGCAGGCGTTCGACTATGACGGACCGGCTTCCGTGTTTCGCGAACATGCCGCGCTTTCCGGCTATGTTAACAACGGGCTGCGAGCCTTCGACATAAGCGCTCTCAAGAACGTGTCATGTGCAGAATTTGACCGCCTCAAACCGCTGCAGTGGCCTCAATCGCAGGACAGGACTCAACAAGAGCAAACGCGTTTTTTTGCCGGCGGCGGGTTCTTCACGCAGGACCGGAAGGCTGTTCTGGTTCCCGTCAGGACAACGGAACCGCGCAAGCAGGGGCGGCAATATCCTTTCGTGCTCAATACGGGCCGGATACGGGATCAGTGGCACACGATGACGCGGACGGGCAAGAGCCCGCGTCTTTCAGCACACATCGCAGAGCCTTATGCAGAGCTCCACCCGGTAGACGCAAAGAAGTTAGGTCTCTCGGCTGCGGATCTCGTTGAAGTCAAAAGTCCTTTTGGAACCGTCATGCTGCGCGCGCAGGTCACGGAACGCGCTCAACCGGGCTCGATCTTCGTGCCGATGCATTGGACCGATCAGGTGAGCTCACAGGGCAGGGTCGACGCGGTTGTGGCACCAGAAACTGACCCGGTTTCCGGTCAGCCGGGTTCCAAATTCACACCAGTCGCTCTTCGTAGGCTCGTCTTTGACTGGTACGGTTTCGCAATCCTGAGGAAGAAGCCGGAAAAGCTTGAAGCCGATTACTGGTCGGTGGCTCCGACCTCTGGAGGTTGGCGTGTCGAAATGGCCGGCTCGGCCGCGCAAGACCCGGCTCTTCTTGCAAGAAGGCATCTGGGCGGTGATGCAAAACTGGCAAGGTTTGAAGATCGGTGTGCAGGATTGTTGAGAGTTGCCGGATGGAGCGACACCGGACTTGCCGGTGCGTTTTTCATTGCGGGTGAACCTGTCGCCGTTTCCCGGCAATGGGCTTGTTCTCTTTTGACTGATCCATTTCTTTCCGCAGCTGATCGCCTGAAGGTTCTGGCAGCCGGGCCGTCGGCGGACATGCCCGATAAGGGGGCGATCATTTGCTCCTGTTTCCAGGTCGGGAACAAAGACATCGAGACGGCAATGGCGGAAGGCGCCGTCACGGTGCAGGCGATCGGGTCCCGTCTGAAGGCCGGCACCAATTGTGGTTCCTGCCGATCCGAAATCCAGTCCATCCTCGATGCGCATGGCAAGGAGGACGTTAATGAGACCGACATCGCGCAAGCCGGCTGATGCAACGGGCAAACGGAGGCCTGCCCGCGTCGGCGAGCTGGCATGTCTGCCGCTGTTCTTTCCGCTGAAGAGTCGAAAGGTCGTGATTGCAGGCGGGACGGATGCAGCCACGTGGAAGGCGGAACTTCTGGCCGCCGCAGGTGCAAATGTACATATCTATGCGGAGCGCCCCGGGACCTGTCTTGAAGCATTGCTCGAACAGGGTAGTCCGGGGGGAACACTCAGCTACCATCCCCATTCGTGGACCCCGCAGTGTTTCTCCGGTGCCGCTCTTGCCGTTGCCGACGCGGCAAGCATCGGGGAGGCAAAGGCTTTCCAGTGCGCCGCCAAGGCGGAAGGCGTTCCGGTCAACGTGATCGACAATCCGCAATTTTGCGAGTTTCAGTTCGGCTCGATTGTCAACCGTTCTCCGGTCGTCATCGGAATTTCGACCAACGGTGCGGCTCCGATCCTCGGACAGGCAATCCGCCGGCGAATCGAAACCCTGCTGCCTCACTGCCTCAAGGACTGGGCAGCTCTTGCCAGGCGTGTTCGGTCCACGGTCCTTGAGACGCTTTCATCGGGTTCACAAAGGCGCAGCTTCTGGGAAAGCTTCACGGATCTGGCATTTTCTGGTCGGTCGGTACTGGAAGCGGCAGAGGCTGGTGGCTTGGAACCGCTTCTGGTCGAAGCCAAAAGTGCCGCTTCAGGCAAGGTTACATTTGTCGGAGGGGCGCATGGCGACGCAGAAGACCTGACACTGAAGGCGGTGCGCGCACTTCAGTCTGCCGACGTGATCCTGTTCGACGAACGGATCGATGACAGTGTTCTGGAACTTGCGCGCCGCGAAGCCACACGTGTTCCGGTCGAATTGCGGAGTGGCAGGGAAATCTGCCTTCAGGAAGGTTGCGCCGAAATGATGATCTCTTTGGCAAAACGGGGCAGGCATGTGGTGAGACTGAAAACCGGGGACCCGGTGGACGACAGCCATGCCGGCAAAGAGTTTAGGCGGCTGGCAGTTGAGGGCATTCCGGTGACAATTGTTCCCGGCATTGCGTCCACGTGCGCAATGGTTATGGACAGGTGTTTCACACAACCCCTGCAACCAGGTGCAATCGGTCTCTCCTGCGATACGGCAGCGGCGCAACTGCACGCTGTTACTGGTTATGTGCCCAGGCACGGAAAAGGCAATACAAACTGAATTCAATCAGGTTTGGTAACCGGCCAGTCTCATGACTTCCAGGCGGCGCAGTCAGGACAAGGGACATACCGGCTCGTTTCCTTAGGTGCTGACATCAGTGATCTTCAGAGGCCAGGAAGCCAAAGCGCGATTTGCGGAAACAGGACCAGCAAAGCGACGAGCAGGAGCGAGCAGCCGATAAAAGGGAACGCTGACGTGTAGATTGTGCGCATCGTTGTTCCCGGTGGCGCAACACCTTTCATGACAAACAGCAGCAGCCCGAACGGCGGGGTGGTGAAGCTGATTTCCAACGCAAGCAGCATGATGAGCCCGAACCAAACAGGGTCGTAGCCGAGGCTCAAGGCGAGTGGAAAGAATATCGGAACGGTCAGGAGCATCATGGAAATCTGCTCCATGAACATGCCCAGCAACAGCAGGACCGCAAACATCACCATCAACATCGCAAGTGGTGCAAGATCAAAGGAAATTGCCCAGTTGACGAGCCCGCGCGAGGCTCCCGAGAAGGCCAGCAGCTGGCTGAAAGTCGCTGATCCGAACACGATCAGGTAAGCCATCAGGGTGACCTTGAGTGCACCGGTCACGGACTTGCGCATTGCCTCCCAGGTCAGGCAGCGAAACACCGCTGCCAGCACCAGGACACCGAGCGCACCGAAGGCTGCCGCCTCTGACGGCGTCACGAAGCCGGTAATCATGAGGATGATGATGACAACCATCACGCCCACCATCGGAACCACTTCGCGCAGGAGCAGCATGATCTTGCTCAGAAAAGACAAGGGTTCGACGTCGTAGGCCGGCGCCGCGGCGGGGTCCAGTCTGGTCTGGAGCCAGATGGTGCCGATGTACAATGCAGCCAGGATCAGGCCCGGCAAGACGCCGGCGATGAGAAGGGCACCGACATCGATCTGCGCCAGGGTGGCAAGCAGAACCGCAAGCGCCGAGGGTGGAATGATGATTGCGAGGCCTCCGGTTCCAAGAATTGGACCGATGCTCATATGAGATTTGTAACCACGCTGGCTCATCTCCGGAACCATCAATGACCCGAGCAGGGCCGTGGAACCCATGGATGACCCCGACAGGGTGGAAAAGGCGGTTCCACCCAGAACGGTGACGTAGCTCAATCTTCCCGACAGCCTGCCAAGCAGCTTGTCGATCGCATTGAACATGCGGCCACCCAGGCCAGTGTGAAAAAAGATTTCACCCATCAGCAGAAACAACGGGATGGGAACAAGCGCGAATTTGGTCAACGACCCCAGGCCGTTGTTCAGGAGCTGGCCAATGCCACGCTCACCGCCCATGAACACCCAGGCACCGATGATATTGGCAGCGAGAAAGGCCAGTGCCACCGGCATGCCCATTGCCATGAGAAAGACAATGACACCCAGAAGCAGGGTGAGCGCTTCATACCACTCCATTATTCGTGGATCCCCGCATCACCGGTATGCATCAGGTCAGAGCCGACGACGAAGCGCATGAATTCCACTGCCATGAAGCCGAAACTGAGGGGAAAGGTGATCGTCAGAAGCCAGCGGGGGTAATAGTAGGCGCGGGTGTCGTAGTCGCCCCGTTCAATGTTTTTCAGGAACAGCTCCAGCCCCTTCCACGCGAGGATGACGCACACGAGAACACAGGTAAACGCGACCAGCCGGCTGACGATGCGCCGGGAACCTTCCGGCAAGGCTGATGTCACCAGTTCAATATGGACATGACCCTTTTCCCTCACGAGCCAGGGTGCGCCGAGCATTGTCATGTAGAGCAGCCCGTATTCGGATGATGTGAACAGCCATGCAAAGGGTTGCAGGCCAAGGTTCCGCATCAGAACCGATACCACCACGGATACCATCAGCCAGACCAGCGTGGCCCCGGCGATCACCGCCATTGCATCAATCAGCGAGCTGTAGATCCTGGAGACAAAAGTCATGCGAAAGCCTCTGGGTGCGACAGATCAGGCCCGCCGATTGGGCGGGCCAGTCATGTATTCAATTTGCAGCGTTCAGATCGTAGAACAGCTCAATCAGCTTGTCGTAATTGTCTGTTCCACCTGGTTGATCCGCCATCAGGCCTTTCATCCGTTCCCAGGTCTTTTCACGTGCGGCCGCCAGGTAGTTGGCTTTCGCGTCACCTTCCAGCGAAACCACGGTCATGCCGGCTGCATCTAGTGCTGCGAAATCCTCGTCCCGCTTGGCCCGCAGTGCCGCGACGCTGTCCTTTTCATGCTGGATCGCAACATCCTGCAGAATTTTCTTGGACTCGTCGGACAGCGAATTCCACTTTTCAAGGTTGATGATCACGCCCAGATCGGTCGAAAAGAAGCACGGCTCGATTCGATAGTTCAGGAACTCGTTCCATTTCAGGTCGATAAGACCGATTTGCGTCCAGCCTGTCGCGTCGACGACCCCGCGTTGCAGCGCGGAATAGACTTCCCCTGTCGGCAGGTCGATAACCTGTGCGCCGAGATAGTTTGTGAAGAACGCGTTGTAGACGTTGTTGCCGCGCAGTTTCAGGCCTTCGACTTCGAGATTGCCGCTCTCGTCAAAGGTCGGTGCGTCGCGGGTCCAGAGATTGTAGCAAACGCCGCTGTCGAACCAGCCGAGATACTTCAACCCCATCTTTTCCTGGTGGATCTGGTCGATAAGTTCAATGCCGCCATTTTCGCGGGTTTCGACGGCCGTCAGGTTTGAGGCGACCATTGCGTCTTTTTCCGGCAAAGCGCCGCCGTAGAAGGAACCGGGAGTGTAAACCATGTCGACGATGCCGTCCCGAACCGCATCGGGTTGCTGGAACATGCCAATCGCCTCGGGTCCACCGCGCACTTCGATTTGCACAACTCCCTTACCGGCCTCGTTTACCTTGTCCACGAAGGAAAGGAAGCTCTTGGTGTAGATGAGAGTTTCCGGGAAAGCATGCACCGCGGTAACCGTGTCTTCCGCCTGTGCGGACGCATTGATCAGTGTCGATCCGGCCACCAGGCCGGCCAGTAAAATCCTCTTCATAGTCTCACTCCACTTTACAGGGTGGCTTTTGCCTTATCCCTCTGGTTCTCAGGCTGTAACCCTGATGCTGTTTGCTCTTGCGGTTTCAAGAGCCCTCACACGTCCGCCACCGGCCGGGACCAGGGCGCTGTTTGTTTCAGTTTTGTCCTGTGGCGTTCAATATCCGCCAGGTGCTGCATCGTCAGATCGATGTCGTCCCAGCCATTGATAAGTTTCTTCCGCCAGCTCGGATCGAGCGCGAACGGGACCTGAACGTTGCCTATGCTGAACTGTCCGCGGTCCAGGGCGACCATCGCAAGTTCAGCACCATCTCCCAGGGACCGGATCAGGAGGTTGAAGTCGTCATCGGACACACATGCGGGCAAAAGGCCGTTATTGACTGCGTTGCCAGCAAAAATGTCGCCGAAGCTCGGAGCGAATACGGCCTTTATACCGGCATCGACCAATGCATAAACGGCTGCTTCTCTCGATGAGCCGCTGCCGAAATTGCGCCCGGCGATCAGGATGCTGGCATGTCGGTGACGGTTCAGCGGGAAATGCGGATGATCCTCGCCGGCGGCGTCTTTGCGCAGATCATGAAGCAGGAACCGGGCGTAGCCTTGGCTGCGCGGTGTCGACATGAAGCGTGACGGTATCAACTGGTCCGTATCAACGTTGTGCAACGGAAATGCGATCGCGTGGCCATCGTGTCTGCTCCAGCCCGGCATCACGCCTTTCCTCCCTTGAGGAGTGGCCGAACGTCGGTAATTGTTCCGGTAACAGCGGCTGCGGCAACCATCGCCGGTGACATCAGATGTGTCAGTGCGCCTGGCCCCTGACGACCGCGGAAATTCCGGTTGGTTGAGGATGCGCAGCGCTTCCCGGGGCCAACGACGTCTCCGTTCATGCCGACGCACATTGAACAGCCTGCGGCCGCCCATTCCAGTCCGGCTTCAATGAAAATTCGGTCGAGACCTTCCTGTTCGGCCTGCGCCTTGACCTGCGCTGATCCTGGCGAGACCAGACCGGGAACCTTGGCTTTTCGATCAATGAGCACTGCTGCAGCACTGCGCAGGTCTTCAATCCGGCCATTCGTGCAGGAACCGAGAAACACCTGATCAACTGGTGTGCCTTCAATCGGGTCGCCTGCGGAAAGATGCATGTAGTCCAGTGAGTCGCGAACCGCTTCCGCCTCGCCATTCGCAAGCGCTTTCGGATCGGGTATCGTGGAAGTGACCGGAATTGCCTGTTCGGGGCTCGTACCCCAGGTGACTGTTGGCGCAATCTTGTCTGCGTCAATATGAATGTCCCGGTCGAATTCGGCTTCTGCATCCGTGTGCAAATGCACCCAGGCTTTACGCGCCGCATCCCAGGCCTCGTTCCGGGGAGCATGCGGGCGCCCCTCGAGATACAAAAATGTTGTTTCATCCGGCGCAATCAGACCAAATCGCGCACCACCTTCGATCGAGAGGTTGCAAAGTGTCATGCGGCCTTCCATGGAAAGTTCACGGACTGTGCTGCCGGCGTATTCGATCGCATGGCCCTGTGCGCCGTCAGCGCCTAGTCCGGCAATCCAGTTCAGCGCGATATCCTTGGCACTGACACCTGGACCGAGTTTTCCGTCGATGTGCATACGCATGGCCTTCGGCTTCCTTTGCCAGATCGTCTGCGTGGCCAGTACGTGGGCGACTTCGGTAGCGCCGATGCCGAAGGCGAGGGCTCCGAAGGCTCCATGGGTGGATGTATGGCTGTCACCGCAATTGATCAGCAGGCCGGGAAGCGTCAATCCTTGTTCCGGCCCGACAACGTGAACAATTCCCTGTCCGGGATCATCCAGATCGAAAAGTCGCAATTCGTGTTTCGTGGCATTGTTGCGCAGGTTTTCGACCATGTAGCTGATCTGTGGATCCGCAATCTGTGCGAGGCGGCGGGTCGGCGCATAGTGATCGACCACAGCAAAGGTCAATTCAGGCTCGGCCACAGGCAAGCCGCGTGATTCAATCCTGGCAAAGGCGTGATGCGACCCTTCGTGCACCAGGTGGCGATCGACCCACAACAGGGACGACCCGTCTGCGCGCACCAGGATTTCATGTGCAGACCAGAGCTTGTCCAGAAGTGTGCGCGGCACCGTCATGCAGGCTCACCAGGTGGTTTGCCGATGGCGGGTTCCCAGTGCCGCAAACTGCCGTCGCCCACACGCGTGAGCGGCATTTCAAGCCGAAACATATCTGGCCGGTAAAGCCCTGACAGATATTCCACGCCATTGTCATTGACGTCTCGCACAACGCGTCGCAGGGACAGCAACGCAGAGCCGACGGCAATGCCCAGGGCTTCGGCGACATCTGGTCCCGCCAGAGTCGCTGAAACCGACTGATGTGCATCCTTTATCTGAACACCGCTGAGTTCCAGGAGCTTGAAAAGGGGTGTTGTTGCGAGATCGTTTTCAGAATAGTTCGCGGCAATGGCTGCTGGAACATAGGTGGTCAGGTGGGAAAAAGGCGTTCCATCGGTGCTACGCACGCGGGTCGCAATCTGCACCTGTTCCTTCGGCGCAAGTCTCAAGGCACTTGCGGCGAATTCGGGTGCTGCTCCGTAAGAAAATGAGAGAAGACGAGCCGTTGTGGATTGACCCATTTCGACAAGTTGCGGCATCAGGGTTGCCAGGTTCATCGCCATTGGCTTTCCCGGCTGGCCTGACGTTCGGACTGTTGTTCCGCTTCCGGCACGTCTCACCACCAGGCCTGCTGCAGCCAGAGCATCCAGTGCTCGACGAACGGTAACCCTGGAAACCCCGAACAACTCAGCCAGTTTCTGTTCCGGAGGCAGGTTTTCACCGTCCTCCAGCCGCCCGTCTGCAATCTGGTCGCGCAGCGAGAGATAGACCTGGCGCGCCTTGGCTCCTTCCGGAAGCAGCGATTTTGCAGGCTTGTTCACGCCGGAATTCCTCCCTAATCCTTGTTCAATGTTATCGCCGGTTTTGAAAAGATCAAGCTTCTGTACGTTGTATTTGTTTTTTCTGTATTAAAAATACATCTGAAACTGTATTATAGATAATACAAATATCGAGAGGAAGCTGGATGCCAATCGTTGAACTGCATCTGTTGCAGGGCTATGGGTCTGAAGAAAAACGCCGGCTGCACGAGGGATTGACAGATGCCGTTCGCCTTGTAGTACCCGCTCTGCCTGATGCGATTACCGTCCTGATCCACGAGATGGAACCCGACAACTATTCACGCGGGCGTAAGCATCGTGTTGGAGCGCCCGCCCTCCAGGATCCCGGCAATATCGTGAAACGCTATCTGAAGGCGATGGAAGCGCGTGACTTCGACTCGGCCCGATCAATGCTGGGCGAAGGGTTTTCGATGCAGTTCCCGGGAGCTGAACCCATGGTGAGCCTGAAGGAACTGCTCGACTGGGCAGGACCCCGTTACCGCTTCGTCAAAAAGACCTATGACGGATTTGATGTCATGCAAAGTTCCGGACCTGCGGCACTTGTCTACTGTCGGGGCAATCTGTCTGGCGAATGGCCAGACGGTACGGCCTTTGACAGCATTCGATTTATCGACCGGTTTGAAATCGAAGGTGAAAAGATCATGAGGCAGGATGTCTGGAACGACATTGCAGAAGCCAGGGCGAAGGCATGAGCGAGATTGATCCCATCACCTTGTCGGTCTTGTCCGGCCGCATGGAACAGATCGCGGATGAAATGGATGCGACCCTGTTTCGGGCTGCCTTCAACCCGATCATAGCCGAGGCGCATGACGCCAGCCACGGCCTCTATCATGCGGACAGTGGCGACACGCTGGTTCAAGGCAAGTCCGGACTGCCGATTTTCGTCGGTGTGATGTCCTTTGCCGTAAAGGCGGTAATCGAAAAGGTGGCTGCCGACGGTGACTTGATGGACGGTGACATCTTCATCTTCAACGATGCGCATATTGGTGGCACTCACTTGTCGGACATGCGACTGGTCCGCCCATATTTCCGGGATGGAGAGCTTTTCTGTTATCTCGCGTCCGTCGGACACTGGCATGACGTTGGCGGTGCGGTGCCCGGCAACTACAACCCGGCGGCCACGGATGTCTTTCAGGAGGCGTTTGTCCTTCCGCCCGTACGGTTGGCACGTGCCGGTGAGGTCAACCGGGACATTATCGATATTCTCCTGCGCAACACGCGTCTGCCTCAATCGGCGATGGGCGATCTGAACGGTCAACTCGGCGCGCTGGACCTGGGTGTCCGGCGCATGGACGAACTGTTGGATGAGTACGGAGCATCCACAATAGTGGCTGCCTTGGATGCCCTTGGACACAGAGCGGAAGCCTTGATGCGAGCAGAGCTTGAAGCGATGCCCGACGGCCGATGGGAAGCGCTGGATTATCTCGACAACGACGGCATCACTGATGAACCGCTGGCAATTCGGGTCGGGCTGGAGATCAATGGTGACAGTATGACCCTGGATTTTGCCGGGTCCGCGCCGCAATGTGCAGGTCCGGTCAATATCGCGCTTCCAACGACGGTTGCGACAGCCTATGTCGCGATCAAGCATATCTTCCCGGGATTGCCTGCGAATGCGGGCGTGATGCGCCCGATTGAAGTCAAGGTGCCCGAAGGCTCGCTCCTTTCCGCGGAATTTCCAAGTCCGACTGGTGGATATACCGAGACGATCCTGCGGATGATCGATGTGATTTTCTCCGCCTTCGCCAAAGTTGCCCCGGACCGCGTTGTTGCCAATGCCTATGGTACGATCAATGCCCTGTCGATCGCGGGCAAACGCAACAATGGTCAGCCATGGGTCATGTTCAGTTTTTACGGGGGCGGCCATGGCGGTTCTCTCGAAGGCGATGGTCTCAATCATGGCAACGCGCCGATTTCAACGGCCACGATCCCGCCGATGGAGATACTTGAAGCCGCTTATCCGGTCATGTTCCGGCAATGGGCGCTACGGCCCGACAGCGCGGGGGCCGGCAAGCATCGAGGCGGCCTGGGTGCTATCTACGAAATTGAGGTTCTTGAAGAAAATGGCGCCGAGGCCTTTTTGTTTGGCGAGCGCGCGCGCTTTGCCCCCAAAGGCATTGTCGACGGACAAGACGGTGCGATGAACAGGTTTTCCTATGAGCAGGACGATGATTGGAAAGTGCCGCCTCTGGCTTCAAAGATGCGCGGCATCAAATTGCGGCAGGGTCAGGCGGTGAGACTGGAAACACCTGGCGGCGGCGGATATGGCAAAACCGAAGACAGGGCTGCGGAAAACGTTGCAAGCGATGTTGCGCGAGGTTTTGTCGATGCCGAAAGGGCCGATCAACTCTATGGCACCGCCTGGCGGGAGATTTCCATATGACCGGGCGCATGGTGGGCGTTGATGTTGGCGGTACATTCACGGATGTCTTTGTCCTCAACGAGGCCGACGGTACCGCATCCGTGGCCAAGGTACCGACGACACGTCCGGATCAGTCAGGCGGGTTTCTCGAGGGCATCTCGCAACTGGGATCGGATTTTTCGAAATTGTCGGTTGTTGTTCACGGGACGACCGCCGGTACCAACGCACTGCTCGAGCGCAAGGGTGCTGTCACCGGCGTCATCTGCACGCAAGGTTTGCGTGACGTGTTGGAAATGCGCCGCCGCGACCGGCCCAGAACCTGGGGCTTGCGCGGTGATTTCGAGCCTGTTGTTGATCGGCGGAACCGGCTCGAGGTCCCGGAGCGAACCTTGGCAGATGGAACAATCCGCACGCCTGTTGATCTGGAGGCCGTCCGCGCTGCGGCCAAAACATTGCACGACCAGGGGTGCAAGGCCGTGGCGATCCTGTTTGCCAATGCATATGCCAATCCGGCAAATGAGGAAGCGGCTGTCGCGGCGGTGCGCGAGATCTGGGCAAACCCTCATGTCTCGGCCTCATCGGAGATACTGCCCGAAATTCGCGAATTCGAACGGTTTTCGACCACAGCACTGAATGCCTATCTCCAGCCGGAAGTGTCTGGTTATCTGGAGCGGCTTGAACGAGCGCTGAATTCACGCGGATTCGACGGTGAATTCATGATCGTACAATCCAATGGCGGGGTCATGGCCGTGGAAACGGCTTGCCGTCTTCCGGTGCGAACGGCTCTTTCTGGACCGGCAGCCGGTGTTATCGCCGCTGGATATATCGCTTCGTCTGCTGGCTTCGAAAACGTGATAACGGGCGATATGGGGGGCACCAGCTTCGATGTTTCCCTGATAGCCGGCGGACACTCCATGTTGTCTCCGCAAACGTCCATTGACTTCGGCATGGTTGTACGGACACCGATGATCGAGATCACGACGATCGGCGCCGGTGGTGGCTCTATCGCCTGGGTTGACAAGGGAGGGTTGCTCAACATCGGACCGGAGAGCGCTGGATCGGATCCAGGCCCGGTTGCCTACGGTCTGGGAAACACGCGTCCGACGGTAACTGACGCCAATGTGGTTCTGGGTCGGATCGACCCTGACAATCCGATCGGCGGGAAACTGAAACGGCTCGATGTTGACGCCGCATGCGAGGCTATCGACCGGCATGTTGGTTCTCCGCTCGATCTTGGAACACTTCAGGCTGCAGAGGCGATTCTGCGGGTCGCCAATTCGCGCATGGCCGGGGCCATCCGGCTCGTAAGTATCGAGCGCGGCTTCGATCCCAAGCATTTCGCCTTCATGCCGTTCGGCGGCGGAGGGGCCTTGCATGCTGGGGCGATGCTGAAAGATGTCGGAATCGCACGCGCGCTCGTCCCGCGCTACCCGGGTGTTACATCCGCCATGGGATGCGTGATTGCGGATATGCGCCAGGACTTCGTGCAGACGATCAATTCGCTTGTGGCAACGCTCGATGAAAGCGCGCTCGGTGACTTCATGCAGGCGCATGTGGACCAGGGACTGGCTCTTCTCGACGCGGCCAGGTCGACCTTTGAAGCACGTGAATTGAGCTTCGAGTTGGATATGGCCTACATTGGCCAGACGCACACGGTCTCGGTACCAATGAGTGTCTTGACTGAGAACGGCAATGTCATTCCCCCCACGCGAGTGGACATCGAAAAGGCGTTCGACGCTGCCTACAAGGCGACATTCGGGCGACTGCTGGAGAATGGTGTTAGGCGGATCATAAATCTGCGCAGTTCGGTCACCGGTATGCGTCCCAAGTTCGATCTTCGGAGCCTTGCCCCCGAAACGACGGATCCTGCCGTTCCGAAAGCCACACGCCAGGTACACTTTGAAGAATCGTGGCTCGAAACGGAGATCTTCGACCGACTGGCGCTTCCCGTTGGAACCGTGATCAAGGGACCGGCAATTCTGGAACAGCCCGACACCACCGTGCTTGTCGAACCGGATCTGCAAGCGCGGGTCGATGCATTCGGCAATACCATAATCGAACCTTTGGGGGATCAGTCATGAGCGAGCCGAGAACCTGGGACCTTAAAAGGACGGCGCTCCTGACGATCGACCTTCAAAATGACTTTATCCATCCGGAGGGAGCCTATGGTCGCGCTGGACAAAGGGCGGACAGCATCGCAGCTCTACCCGGCCGGATTGCTCCACTTGCAAGAGCGATCCGCAAGCGGGGCGGTCACTACATTTCTGCCCAGTTCACACTTGTTCCCGATGCCAGTGGCGCCCCTTTGATCGCACCCCATCTCAAGAAACTGCGACCGTTTCTCGGAAAAGGGGACTTTGCACCCGGCAGCTTCGGCAACACGTTGGTTGACGAACTCTATCCGGCCGATTTTGTGATCGAGAAGGTCGCCTATTCGGCCTTCTATCAGACCCGGCTGGAATTCATCACGCGTGCAGTCGGCATCGATACACTGATCGTAGGCGGCATTGTTACCAACGGCGGAGTGGCCTCGACGCTTCGGGATGCACACTTGCGAAACATCGAAACGGTTCTGCTAACCGATGGCAGTGCCGCATTCGACAGCGAGGTCCATGACGCAACACTTCTGTCGCTGGCGACCGTCACCGGTCAGATGACTTGCGTTGAAGCGCTGGATTGGCTGGAGCAAGCATCATGAGCCTGAAAACACGACTTCAGCAAAAGAACATTCTGGTGGCACCGGGGGTCTATGACGGCTTGACCGCGTCGATGGCAACATCTGCCGGATTCGAGGCGCTCTATCTGAGTGGGGCAGCGGTGTCCTACACTCGCCTCGGCCGTCCTGATATCGGCCTCACCTCGGTGACGGAGATGACGGAGACCATGGCCCTTATTGCAGATCGCACGGACCTGCCTGTGATAATTGACGCCGATACCGGTTTCGGTAATGCGCTCAACGCTCAACGGACCTTGCGCCTTTATGAGCGGGCAGGTGCCTCGGCGATGCAAATTGAAGATCAGACTTATCCGAAAAGGTGCGGTCATCTGGCAGACAAGTCACTCATCCCGGTCAGTGAAATGGCCGGTAAGGTGAGGGCGATGGCCGATGCGCGGAACTCGGAGGAAACGTTGATCATTGCCCGGACAGATGCCATTGCGGTTGAAGGGTATCAGGCGGCGATTGATCGCGCAGAAAGCTATCTTGAGGCCGGTGCCGATGTGCTCTTCATTGAAGCGCCGCAGTCACGAGAACAACTTTCGGGTATTGCCCTGAATTTCGAAGGCAGAGTGCCCTTGCTGGCGAACATGGTCGAGGGTGGCGCGACACCGATAACAGGGGCAGAGGACCTGGAAACGCAAGGCTATTCGATCGTCATATTCCCGGGTGGTATTGTTCGCGCAATTGCGCGAACGGCAGGCGATTATTATGAAAGTCTGCGGAAAAACGGCAGCAATCGGCCTTTTGCTGACAGAATGTTCGATTTTGACGGTCTCAATGGAGTGATCGGAACGTCCGATATGCTGGCCAAGGGCGTAGCTTATGACCGAAACGAAAGCTGACGTCGCGCCCGCTCCGGACAACTTTGACCTTTCGTGCGAAACCCTGATTGTCGGGGCAGGGGCTGGTGGACTGGTTGCAGCACTCGCCGCGCAGGAGGCGGGACAATCAGTGCTTGTGATCGAAGCCGACCCGGTGCCGAAAGGCTCAACTGCCCTGTCAGCCGGTCTGATACCGGCGGCTGGGACGAAGATACAGGCCAGCGCCGGGGTTGAGGATGATGCCATTGTGTTCGCGGCAGATATTCAGGCAAAGGCTGGCAACGAGAACGATCAGGCGCTTGTCAACCGGCTTGCCTGCAATTCAGCTCCCGTGATCGACTGGTTGAGCGAGACGTTCAATCTGCCATTTTCGCTGATAACAAATTTTGACTATCCGGGTCACAGTCGCAGCCGCATGCACGGCTTGCCGGCCAGATCCGGTGTCGAACTGATAGATGCTCTCCGGGCAACCTGTGAGGCGGCCGGGATCGATATCGTTTGCGAGCGGCGCGCCGGTCGCTTGTTTGTTGAAAACGGGCAGGTACGCGGCGTCGCCGTTATGCGGCCGGACGGAGGTGTCGAGACGATCGGTTGCGACAAGCTGGTTCTTGCCTGCAATGGCTTTGGAGGCAATCGCCAACTTGTGCACCGGTTCCTGCCGGAAATCGAAAACGGCCTTTGGTTCGGACACGATGGCAATCGGGGCGAGGCATTGCTCTGGGGGCAAGCCATAGGTGCCGGTCTCGCGCATCTGGGATCTTACCAGGGGCATGGTAATGTCGCCCAACCCCACGGTATTCTCATCACCTGGGCCGTCATCATGGAAGGTGGTGTGCAGGTCAACAACAAAGGCCGGCGTTTCTGGAACGAGGCCCAGGGTTATTCCGAAGCCGCACGCGTGGTGTTGTCGCAACCGGACGGAGAGGCCTTCGCAATCTTCGATGGCCGTATTGCCCGCATTGCCAGGCAATTCGAAGACTTCAAGCATGCCGAAGCTCTTGGAGCGGTCAGGCAAAACGATACGCTTAAGGGGCTTGCATGTGACCTGGGTTTGCCGCCTGAACCCCTGGTGGAAACGGTTGCCTCCATTCCGTGGAACGGTGTCGACAACTTCAATCGAAAATTCGGAACCGAAGCTTTGAAATCACCCTATTGCGGTGTCCGGGTAACCGGCGCCCTTTTTCACACCCAGGGCGGACTTCTAACCGGCGAGGGAGCACGCGTCTTCCACACCGATGGATCGGGCTTTGCCAATCTTCATGCATGCGGCGGAGCGGCATGCGGCGTCTCGGGGCGAGGCGACAGGGGCTATCTTTCCGGAAACGGCCTGTTGAGTGCAGTGGTTCTTGGCAAGCTGGCGGGAGAAGCACCACGGGATAGGTCATGACCAGTTGTTGTATCAAACGGAACGAGGCAACGAGCGTGTGTGCAATAGATGGTGCAGGCCACGGATAGCGCGTACGCGAAAGACCCGGACAGCTTACTCTGACGCAGAGGGCGATAACAGTTTAGTAGAACAGATTCGATCAGATAATTGTAATATAGAGGGAATTTCTGAAAGCAGATCAATTTTATAAAATTTGCTCTTTAGCTCTCAACATGAAAATGTAAGAAATGCTTTTTGACTCTACATAGTCGATGTGAAGATCAATCACTGGAGCATTTGTAAACAATGAGTGCAAAGAGTGTTCTTATAATTATTCTATTGATTTTCTTTCAAGGCAGTGCACGCGTGTTGGCTTGCGTTGAGCCCGTTAGGTTTGAGGACACGCAAGAATATACGCTCTACAAAAGTATTGAAGCAGAATCCAATTCCCAAGACGAGCTATTTAGTAAGTTTGCTGAAGTAAGCGAATTGGGTGTAGCGTTGTTTGATTTCAGAGAATTTGTATCAAATTCTGAATACATGACCTTCAATGACATTGGAAAGCTACGCCAGAAATGGATTGCAGGGGATAGTATTATTTTACAACATTTTATTATGAATATTTTGCTCACGGAAACAGAGTATATTGTGGACAATGAATATACAGGTTTTTTAGAAGAAATTTTAACAAATAATAAGAAAAATTGTTGGATTGATGATGAGGAGTTCAGTATAAAATTTTTAAAACACCTGCTTCGTTCGTCGAAATATTTTCCTGAAGTCCCACCGCTTGAAGAGACTGTTTCTTTCTTGAGAGAACTGTCGCGGAACATGGGTGATTATGAAATATTGCAAAACTATTTCGACTTGTTGCGTCTGGGTGGGTTCAACATGGCAAAACAGGAGTTAAGTAAGTGGAGTGGAAGAAATTCTTCAGATGAATTTTGCAGTGGTGTTGCACACTGCATCGAGCGGATAAGAATTGAATTTGAACATGTGAAAGAAGAGAACGCGAAAGTTACGAAAAGAAAGATGAGAAAGTTGGAATGCGAGGTCAACTATGTGAATTCTTTTGGAAATTCTGTCAGAATAGAATTGTGTTGATCGTAAATTTTTGCTTGAAATTGTGTAACTTCCCGGAATTCTTGTCTTTTTGCGCGCTTTAGAAAGATTTCGCGAATTACGTCCGACATGAGACCAAGAAGTAAGCTGGAAGATGAACGATTTTTGTATCTACCGACAAATCGCCCAGACTTCGGACTCAAAACATGAGCAAAAGCTTGCCTAGAGGCTGAAAGCGGACAGGAAATTGGTGCCGTTCCTTTCATCTCGCGTTGCAATTCTTCGAATTTCCTTGAGCCTACCGAACTTCCTTTCGATGAAGGTTCTGCCTTTGTAAAGGTGTGGTGAGAAACAGGTCTTCATTTACGTGTTTTGAGGAGCGGGATGTTTGAACGAGAGCCCAGCGCTTTCACGGTCCTGCGGATACGATCGCTGCCGTAACCATTGTAGCTATGCAAAACACCTTTTGCCGGAACATGCGGTAAGAGTGCCTCTGCTCCGGTGAAATCTGAGACATTGGCACCGGCGAGGTGGAAGGCGATTGGCCTTCCTTTGTTGTCGCTGAGCGCGTGGGTTTCGGTTCCCGGACCAACACGAACTCAGCGCTCGGCATTGGCCAGAGTCCTTTTGGTCACCATGAGCGACCTGGTGCGTCCAAGTTGCTGTACTGTCGATCATTACTTCAAACGTTCGGTCGCCGGTTTGGGACAGCGTGCTGACGATAACTGTCCAGACACCCTTCTCGGACCGCCGGGCAAAGCTATTCTAGAGTGTTTTCGTCGGTCCAAAGACATCTGGCACAACGACCGCTCGAATCAAGACTTGTATGATACCGCTGATCTCGCCGAGCATCGACGCGAACCTTGCCTCGTGTATCAGTAAGTAGAAGCGGYTGWRACTWYGMAAACTGCTCATCGCTGAGCCAGAAGAACCCATCAGATATCGACAAACTCCAGTTCAAGAGTTTGAACTCGGACTTCATCTGATTTGCATAGCGACGATACGGTTCCAAAGCCTAAGCGGATAGCTGCGAGTTCAATAAGAGTCAGGGATTTTTCCTCTGTCCAAGTGCGTTACCGATGTGTTCAGGAAAACAGAGGATGGGCAGCCCGCCGGCTTCTGAGGATCTGTCGTCCGCTTCCGTCAGACGATGCCGCCACCAGCTCCAGAGACCTCCGGCCGCGTTTCTGCGACCGCGGCCCGGTAGCCGGAGGTGCGATAAGTGGCGACGGGATCGATGGCACCGTTTTTCTCAGCTCGCGCCATTGCCAGGATCGGTTCGACATCCGTGCGGAAGGCGCGTTTCAGCGTTGTTGTCGCCATCAGCGCATCATTGTTTTCCTGATGTCCCTCAAGTGCCCGCCGGTCGACCAACAATGCCTGGGCATAGGCGCGCTGGACCTCCATGGCACTGATCATCAGGCTTTCGATCGGATCGGTCACGTTATGGGACTGGTCGAGCATATGCGCCGGATCGAAACCGGGAACATTGCGCGTCTCCGCATCCACGAGTTCGTTGAAGACCAGAAACAGGCGGTAGGGATCGATGGACCCGGTATCGAGATCGTCGTCGCCGTACTTGCTGTCATTGAAGTGAAATCCGCCGAGCTTTCCGAATTGTATGAGGCGCGCAACGATCATTTCGATATTCACGTTGGGCGCGTGATGGCCAAGATCGACAAGGCAATGTGCCTTGTCTCCGAGTTCCTGCGCGATCAGGTAGTTCGTCCCCCAGTCCTGAACCACGGTTGAATAGAAAGCCGGCTCGAAAATCTTGTGCTCGGTAAACAGCTTCCAATCGTCCGGCAGGGCAGAGTAGATGGTTTTGGTCGATTCCAGGTATCGCTCGAATTGCCTGATGAAATGGGTCTGCCCGGGAAAGTTCGCCCCGTCGCCAATCCAGATTGTCAATGCCTTCGAACCGATGGCTTTGCCGATCTCGATGCATTCAAGATTATGGTCAATCGCCTGGCGCCGGGTCGCCGCATCCGTGTGTGTCAGCGATCCGAACTTGTAGGAACGGGATTGGTTGTCTTGGTCCTGGAACGTATTGGAATTCATGGCGTCGAAACCGAGGCCGAGCGAAGCCGCCTTGTCTTTCAGGCTTGCCGGATCTGCCTTGTCCCAGGGGATATGCAATGAAACCCGGGGTGTGGCCCGGGTGAGCTGCTGGATGACGGCACAGTCCTCAAGCTTGTCAAAGATGTGACGCGGTTCACCTTTCCCTGGAAAGCGGGCGAACCGCGTACCTCCGGTGCCAACACCCCAGGAAGGAATCGCGACGCCGTACGCGGCAACCTTGTCCTTGATTTCTTCAATGGCAATTCCCCGGCGATCAAGTTGTTCCCCGAGTGCTTCATAGTCGCGCTTCAGCTCCGCCGAACGCGCATCGTTTTCCTGAGAAACAAGAGAGGCGTCGATCATGGTCATTGCTGTCTCTTTTACCGTGTGAAGGATTGAACGTTGCCGGCGTCGACATTGACGATATTGCCGGTCGACTTTGATGAGGCTTCAGACGCAAAGAAATAGGTCGCCTCGGCAATATCTTCTGGAAGGACGGACCGTTTCAGAAGCGACCGCTGCCGGTAGTGATCCTCCAGTTCCGAAGTGTCCTTGCCATAGGCCTGCGCCCGTTCCTTCAGCCAGTCGCCGGACCAGATTTTCGAGCCGCGCAGGACCGCGTCCGGATTGACCACATTGACACGGATGCCGTCCGGTGCTCCTTCCAGTGCCAGGCAGCGCGCCAGATGAATTTCCGAAGCCTTTGCCGTGCAATAGGCACTCGCGCCGGGTGAGGCTGCAAGGCCATTCTTCGACCCTATGAAGACGATGGAGCCACCCAGGTTCTGTGTTTTCATCATCTGAAACGCAGTGCGCGATACCAGAAAGTAACCCGTCGACAAGATGGACATGTTCAGGTTCCACAGATCCAGGGTGGTTTCCTCGATCGGGGCGGAGGAGGCAATACCGGCATTGGACACCAGAAGATCAATGCCGCCAAACTCCATGGCCGCAGCCACAAATGCCTGCGCAACAGCGTCTTCTTTGGTCACATCCATCACGACGGTGCGCACGACATCCCGTGAATGCCGTGCAATCAGGGTGTCCGCCGTACGTGTCAGCGCCTCCGCATCGATGTCGGCGAGCACCACACAGGCCCCTTCGCGCAAGAACCGTTCAGCCGTTGCCGAGCCGATACCGCCAGCCCCTCCGGTGACGAGCGCGATCTTGCCAGCGAGGCTCTTGGGTTGCGGCATGCGTTGCAGCTTTGCTTCTTCAAGGAGCCAGTATTCGATGTCGAAGGCTTCCTGTTCCTGTAACCCGCAATAGGTGGAAACACTCGACGCGCCGCGCATCACGTTGATGGCGTTGGTGTAGAATTCTCCGGAAATTCGGGCAGTAGCCTTGTCCTTGGCAAAAGTAATCATGCCGACACCTGGCACAAGGTAGACAACCGCGTTCGGATCACGAAGGGCAGGGCTGTCGTCGTGGCGGCAGCGCTCATAATAGGCCGCATAGTCCTTGCGATATGCATCTATCGCGTCTTCAAGCCCGGTCAGTGTCCTGTCCACGTCTGGGTTGGCGGGATCGAATGTAACGACCAGCGGCCGGATCTTTGTGCGCAGGAAGTGGTCCGGGCAACTGGTGCCGAGCGCCGCAAGGGTCTCCATATCGCTGGAACAGATGAATTCGAGCACGGCGTCGCTGTCGTCGAAATGACCGACCATGTGTTGCTTGCCTGATATCATTCCCCGAATGGCCGGCATCAGCCGTGCGGCAACCGCGCGACGGTCCGCCGGAGCAAGGGCCCGGTGCTTCAAACCGCCGAACGCGTCAACGCCATCCGTCTTATTTTCAAACCAGGCGATTGCGCTGTTGATGATTTCCAGCGTTGTCTCATAGCAGTCTCTTGCATCGTCGGCCCACGTGAAAAGGCCGTGGCTTTCCAAAACGACACCACGTGCGTCAGGGTTCTCAAGACAGAATTTTTCAAGCCAGAGACCGAGTTCGTAACCAGGCCGCTTCCAGGGAAGCCAGCCTATGTCGTCACCGAATATCTCCTGTGTGATCGCCTTGCTGTCGCTGGCGGCTGCAATCGCTATGATGGCGTCCGGGTGCATGTGATCAACGTGTTTTTTCGGAACATAGGCATGCAGGGGCGTGTCGATCGACGCTGCGCGCGAATTGAGATTGAACGTGCAGTGAGGCAGATAGCCGACCATCTCGTCTTCAAAGTCAACGCCGCGGTATAGCCCTTTCAGCGCATGCAGTTTTTCCATGTAGAGCGTCGCAAATCCATCCATTTTGATCGTGCCGACATCTCCGCCCGATCCCTTTACCCAAAGGACTTCCGCCGCCTGGCCGGTCAGAGGATCCGTCTCCATGGCCTTGGCGGACGTGTTGCCGCCGCCATAGTTGGTGATGCGCTTGTCAGAACCGAGAAGATTGGACCGGTAAAGCAAAAGTTCCGGGTCATTCATGCCAGATGCTTTCCCCTTGTCCCAAAGATTTTCAAGTCGGGACCCGGCCGTGGAATTCAACATCATGTCCTCCCAGTATATGCCTGACGGCATTTGCGTGTTTCGCTAAACCCTCGCTTGATCCAACCCTCATGTCAATCAAAAACGCGCAAAATCAGTCATATTGCACTGCAAAATGATCAAATATGATGTTTGGTGATTGACAATGAGCGATTTTGGTGAAAACGTTTGATGACTGGGAGGACTGCATGCACGAAAAAGAACGCCACAGGATCATACTATCCGCGGTTCAGGATCGTCCGGTCGTGACGGTGCAGGAGCTCGTGGCATTGACCGGGGCTTCTGAGGCGACCATACGCCGGGATATTGCACAGCTGCATATGCAGCAGAAGCTTCGCCGAGTGCGTGGTGGCGCGGAATCGATCCACCCGCCGCAATTTGTCGGGTTGGCCGGACGACCGTTCAGCGTCAATGAGACAATCAATATTGCTCAAAAACGTGCAATTGCGCTGAAGGCAGTCGAGCTGTGCGAGGACGGCGATGCGATCATCATAAACGGCGGCACCACGACATTTCAGATGGTGCATCCGCTTGCGACCAAACGCTTGCAGGTGTTCACGAATTCATTTCCGATTGCTGAGCATCTTCTGAAGAATTCAAAAAACACCATCATGCTCTCCGGTGGAGTGATCTACCGGGAACAGAATATCATTCTCAGCCCGTTCGATAACGATGTGACGCGTAATTTTTATGCGAGCCGCATGTTCATGGGTGCGCAGGGCCTTGGTGCGCTCGGCCTCATGGAAGCGGATCCTTTGCTCATTCAGGCCGAACAGAAGCTGATCGGTCAGGCTGACGAACTGGTTGTCCTCGCGGACAGCTCGAAATTCAGCGCAAGATCGAGCCTGATCCTGTGCCCGCTCGATCGCATTTCCACCGTCATCACGGATGACCGGATACCCGACAGTGCGGCCAGCATGCTCGAACAGGCAGATATCAAGGTGATTGTGGCGGACGTCAGTGCCGCGCAGACCAAGGCGACCTCTAACGGGTAGCCGACTTTCTGCCGGACCTTGGGAGGGCCGGCAGTCATACAGGGAGGAAGCAATGAAACTATTCAAGTCACTGTTGACCGCGACGGCTGTCGCTGCGGTATGTCTTGCCGGACCTGCGCAAGCGGAAGACAAGAGGATCGCACTGGTCGTGAAGGCCCTTGGCATCGGCTTTTTCGAAGCCGCTGCAAAGGGAGCGGAGGAAGCCGCCAAGGAATTGGGGGATGTTGAAATCATCTACACCGGCCCGACGGACACCACGGCGGAAGGTCAGATTGAAGTCATCAATGCGCTGATCGCCCAGAAAGTGGATGCAATCGCCATTTCCGCAAACGATCAGGATGCTCTGGTTCCCGCACTGAAGAAGGCCATGGATCGGGGTATCACCGTGATTTCCTGGGATTCCGGAGTGGCTCCGGAGGGACGACAGCTTCATCTGAACCCGTCTTCAAATGAGCTGATCGGCAACATGATCATCAAGCTTGCTGCCGATAATTTGCCGGATGGAGGCGACGTCGCGGTGCTCTCGGCGTCTGCAACCGCCACGAACCAGAATATCTGGATCGAGGAAATGAACAAGGTCAAGGACAACTATCCAGGCATCAATGTCGTCGCCACCGTCTATGGGGACGATCTTGCTGACAAGTCCTACCGCGAAGCACAGGGCCTTATGCAGACCTATCCTGATCTCAAGGCAATCATTGCACCGACGTCGGTCGGGATCGTTGCTGCGGCACAGGCTGTTTCAGACGCGGAAAAGGCCGGACAGATCAACGTAACCGGTCTCGGTTTGCCGTCCGAGATGGCCGGTCACATCGATTCCGGCGCGTCCAAGTCCTTTGCGATCTGGAACCCCATTGATCTCGGATACTCCGCCACCATGCTTGCCTACAATCTTGCGACCGACAAGGCCGAGGCAAAGCCGGGGGGTGAAATTCCGATGGGTCGCATGGGGTCGTTGACCCTGAACGACAAGAACGAAGGCGCGATGGCCGATCCGTTCACATACGACAGTTCGAATATCAACGACTTCAAGGACATCTTTTAAGTCTGGCCCTGAGCCAGTCTTGAAGGAATGGTCAAAAACCCGGTGCCTTGTGCACCGGGTTCTCCAACACAAACAACACCAGGTTCCAGGACATGGTCATGCTTGCGAATATGCAGGGCGTAAGTGAAGTGCATTCGCAGTCAGGCGAAAAAATCGAGCCTCTCCTGTCCCTGACGGGGATCTCCAAGTCCTTTCCCGGTGTCAAGGCACTGTCAGATGTTTCTCTGGAGCTCTATCCTGGAAGAGTAACCGCGCTGGTTGGTGAAAACGGTGCCGGTAAATCGACCATCGTGAAGATCCTGACGGGTATCTATCAGCCGGACGAAGGCGAGATCTCGATTGATGGACGACCTGTTACCTTTTCAACCGCGCAGGATGCGGGCGAGGCAGGCGTCACGGCCATTCATCAGGAAACAGTTCTGTTCGACGACCTGTCGGTTGCAGAGAACATTTTTATCGGCCACGCTCCCAAAACCCGGTTCGGGTTGATTGACCGCGCTGCGATGGCTGAAAAGGCGCGCGCGTTGCTGGAGCGTGTCGGTGCGCAGATCGATCCGGCGGTTACGTTGAGAGACCTCGGCATTGCCAACAAACACCTCGTTGCAATTGCCCGCGCACTCTCGATCGACGCGAAAATCGTCATTATGGACGAACCGACCGCATCGCTGTCCCACAAAGAAATCGAAGAAACATACGAACTCGTTGAGCGGTTGAAAGCGGAAGGAAAAGCTATCCTTTTCATCAGCCACAAGTTCGATGAAATTTTCCGCATTGCGGACCGCTACACCGTATTCAGGGATGGGCAGATGGTCGGCGCCGGCAGGATTGATGACATCAATGAAAGGGAACTGGTCAAACTGATGGTCGGCCGCTCTGTCGATCAGGTCTTTCCAAACCGGTCGCCACAGCTTGGTGAGGAAGTCCTCAGGGTTGTCGGTTATTCGCACCCCACGGAATTCGAGGACATCGGCTTCACGTTGCGAAAAGGAGAAATCCTTGGGTTTTATGGCCTCGTCGGCGCGGGGCGCAGCGAATTCATGCAGGCGTTGTTCGGTATTACCAGACCTTCCAAGGGGGCAATCCGGATTGACGATGAAATTGCAGTCATCCGCGATCCGAACGCGGCGATCAGACATGGCATCGTCTACGTTCCAGAGGATCGCGGGACGCAGGGAGCCATCAAGGGACTGCCGATTTTTCAAAACATTTCGCTGCCGTCGCTGAAGGAAACGTCGAAGAATGGTTTCCTGCGGTTGGCTGAGGAATTCAGGCTGGCGAGAGACTACACGCAGCGTCTTGACCTGCGCGCTGCAGCGCTTGACCAGGATATCGGCGAGCTTTCCGGCGGCAACCAGCAAAAGGTCGTGATCGCAAAATGGCTGGCAACCAAGCCTCGTGTCATCATTCTCGACGAGCCGACCAAAGGGATCGACATCGGTTCCAAGGCCGCAGTTCACGAATTTATGGCCGAACTTGCCGCCGAAGGTCTGGCGGTGATAATGGTGTCTTCCGAGATCCCCGAAGTTCTCGGAATGTCTGACCGCGTGATCGTCATGCGGGAAGGGCGCATCGCAGCCGAATTCAATCGTGAAGAGATGACCCCGGAACATCTGGTTCGGGCCGCTGCCGGCATTGCGGAGGTCCGGACATGACCTGGTCCGGCTGGAAATCCCGCGAAGTGATCCTGGCAGGTGCAATCGTTCTTCTCGTCGGCATGATCGCATCAAGGTTCCCGGCTTTCATTGCGCCGTCCAACCTTGCCAATGTCTTCAACGATACCTCTCCCTTGATCATACTTGCGCTTGGGCAGATGGTGGTGATCGTAACCCGTTGTATCGACCTGTCCGTTGCCGCCAACCTCGCTTTGACCGGAATGGCGGTCGCGATGCTGAACACCGCCATGCCCGATTTGCCGGTTCCGTTCATACTCGCAATCGCGATTGGTCTAGGTTCCCTGATGGGGCTCCTCAATGGCCTTCTTGTCTGGAAGCTGAGCATTCCACCAATCGTCGTTACTCTTGGTACTATGACAATTTACCGGGGGGTCATCTTTCTGATTTCCGGAGGCGAGTGGATAAACGCGCACGAAATGAGCGATTCCTTCAAGTCTTTCCCGCGTGAGACAATTCTCGAATTGCCCGTGCTGTCCTGGATCGCCATCCTCGTTGTTCTGGCCTTTGTCGTTCTGGTGGGACGAACGGCTCTCGGCAGGGCCTTCTTCGCAGTTGGCGGCAATCCGCATGCCGCCGTCTATACCGGCATCAATGTCGGCCAGACACAATGCGCGGCCTATGTGATTTCCGGAGCCCTGGCCGGTTTGACCGGGTACCTCTGGGTGGCGCGTTACGCGGTGGCCTATGTCGACATTGCCGGTGGTTTTGAGCTGGAAGTCGTTGCGGCTTGTGTAATCGGTGGCATATCGATCGCCGGTGGTATCGGATCGGTTGGCGGGGCATTGCTTGGTGCGCTGTTTCTCGGCATCGTCAAGAATGCTCTGCCAGTCATAAACATTTCACCTTTCTGGCAACTCGCCATATCCGGTAGCGCGATCATCATCGCCGTTGCCTTCAACGCGACGTCAAGCCGGTCCAAGGGCCGTGTGATATTGAAAAAAGCGGAGCATGCAACATGAGTGTCACCGCAAACGAGACCGGCAGCATTGAGCGCCAGATTCCGGACCGGCTGAAGTCTCCGGCGCAACGCTTCCTGGCGAGTTGGGAACTGCTCCTGCTTGGTGTCGCGGTGGCGGTATTCACATTGAACAGTTTCGCGTCGCCCTATTTCCTTGATGCCTGGAATCTCTCCGACGCGACCTACAACTTCACCGAAAAAGCGATGATTGCCTTTGCGATGGCACTTCTGATCATTTCAGGTGAAATCGATCTCTCGGTCGCCTCGATCATCGCACTTGCTTCAACAGCAATGGGGTTTGCGGTTCAGATGGGAGCCGATACGTCGGTTCTGATCCTCGTCGGCGTTGGTGTCGGGCTTTTGTGCGGTGCCTTCAATGGTGTGCTCGTGACCGGCCTCGGGTTGCCGTCCATTGTGGTTACCATTGGTACAATGAGCCTGTTTCGCGGCATTTCCTACATCGTGCTGGGTGACAAGGCCTACACGGGATACCCGTCCAGCTTCGCATTCTTCGGACAAGGATATGTCTGGTGGGTGGTTTCGTTTGAATTCGTGCTGTTCGTCCTGTTCGCGATTTTCTTTGCCATTGTTCTGCACCGCACCAGTTTCGGCCGTCTCGTTTATGCAATCGGCAACAATCCGGTAGGTGCCTTGTTTTCCGGTATTCAGGTGGCGCGGGTCAAATTTGTGTTGTTCCTGCTGACCGGGGCAATGTCCGGCGTGGCCGCGATCTGTCTGACGTCTCGCCTTGGCGCGACACGTCCTTCAATCGCCTTTGGCTGGGAGCTGGAAGTCGTGACCATGGTTGTGCTGGGTGGCGTCAGTATTCTTGGCGGAGCCGGATCAATCCCTGGAGTGGTGATAGCGGCATTCGTTATGGGCATGGTCACGTTCGGTTTCGGTCTGTTGAACGTTCCAGGCATAGTCATGTCGATATTCATCGGATTGCTGTTGATTGCCGTCATAGCCCTGCCTCGTATCGCACGACAGGTTCTTGCTCGGGGAAGGGGGTGATTTCATGGAAAAACTGGCCTTCAAGATGATCCTCAATCCTGGAATGGAAGCGGAATACAAGAAACGGCACGATGAAATCTGGCCTGAACTGGCCGCACTGCTGAAGTCTGCCGGAATTCGTGACTATTCAATCCATCTCGACCGGGACACCAACATTCTGTTTGGGGTGTTGTGGCGTGAGGACGGGCATAAGATGGACGACCTGCCGGAGCACCCGGTCATGCAAAAGTGGTGGGCCCATATGGCGGACATCATGGTTTCCCAACCGGATAACAAGCCGGTGGTGAAGGAACTCGAAACCGTCTTTCATCTGGATTGATATCAAATGGGCTCAATTCAGTATGTGGGTGTGATCGATATCGGCAAGACCAACGTCAAGGTCGCTGTGGTTGATCTGGAAAATCAGACCGAGATTACGGCTCTGAAACGACCCAATACCATTGTCGCTGCCCCCCCTTATCCGCACTATGATATTGAGGGCCATTGGAATTTCATTCTTGAGGCGCTTGCAAGTCTGTACCGCCGATACCCGTTTGACGCGATTGCGACGACAACACATGGCGCAAGCATCGTTCTCCTGGACGCAACGGGCAATCTCGCGACACCTGTCCTCGATTATGAGCACAAAGGTCCTGATGCCTTGGCTGAACAATACGACAAGGTCCGGCCAAATTTTGCCGAAACCGGCTCACCACGGCTTTCTGTAGGTTTGAACGTTGGTGCTCAGCTCCATTGGCTGCTTGAGACCGATCCTGCACTGGCAGAGCGTGTTGCCGTGATCACTTCTTATCCGCAGTACTGGACGTATAGGCTGACCGGCGAGCTCGCCAACGAAGTGACTTCGCTTGGTTGCCACACGGACCTGTGGAATCCAAAACAGCGCCGCTATTCTTCATTGGTCGAGCGACTTGGCCTGACAAGCAAGATGGCACCCGTTCGGAAGGCGGTTGATTTTGCGGGAACTCTGTTGCCCGACATCGCTGAAAGTGCCGGTCTGCCACCTGGTCTGGTTGTCAGTTGCGGCATTCACGATTCGAATGCCTCGCTCCTGCCGCATCTTCTTCAACGCCAGGCGCCATTTTCCGTCGTATCGACCGGGACCTGGGTGATTGCCCTTGCTATTGGAGGTGAGGATGTCTTGCTTGATCCCGAGCGTGACACGTTGACGAACGTGAACGCATTTGGTGATCCTGTTCCTTCTGCACGTTTCATGGGCGGGCGGGAATTCGACAATGTCATGGAAGGGCGTCCTGGTGTTGCATCTGAAACCGAAGTCTTGAACGTTCTTCAAAAGCAAATCATGCTCTTTCCGGCCGTCGAGCCACGATCCGGTCCATATCAGGGCCGATTGGCTCGTTGGAATATCGAGGAAGCCTCGCTGACCGATGGCGAGCGTTTTGCTGCCGTGTCCTTTTACCTGGCACTGATGACGACGGAATGCCTGAGGATGATTGGAGCAAGCGGCCTTGTCGTCGTTGAGGGGCCCTTTGCTCAAAACGCGCTTTATCTGGACATGCTTCGAGCTGCGACCGCGAGGGATGTCGAGGTTTCGCAAGGGGCATCGACTGGCACGAGTATCGGCGCTGCCTTGCTTGCTTGCCATGACAAGTCAGTTGCCGGCAAGAAGTATTCGTCCTCAGACGGAAAACGAGTGTCGGATCCGTTGCTCAAAGCCTATGCCTATACCTGGATCACGCAGACGGTGAAATGAGACAGTTCAAATCGGAGGCGATTGCGATCGTCGTTCGGTTCGAACGCCTTGAAAGACTTTCCAGTTCCACGCGCTTCCGCTCTCCTGTTCAACAAGAACAGGAACTGTTGTGTCTCACCGGGACCCGCGAGGATTGGCTCGCAAACCACCACGGAAGCCCCTGTATGGAAGAACGAGTGGAACACCAAGGTATCGCATGCCGTTACTGAATGACGTTAAGCAAAATGGTGAACACGATTAGTTAAAATCAGTGCCGTATCGGGAATGTGTGAAAAAGATAGTGTTTTATTACGGCACACCTGCTTCTGTTTGGGCCTGGTTTTGCGGAGTTCAATTTGAGAAATTTTTCAAAAAACGCCCAAGTGGTTGAATTGAAACAGATTAAACGTTTACTTTACGTTAAGTATGATTTGGTCGGGGACTTGCAAGTGAACTTCCAGAACAAAGGCCTGGAGGAGAAACCTGATGTTGTCCAAAGCCGAATTGATGACCCCTGATCATGTTTCCGGGGTAATTGGTAATTCTCATAGTGAAGATGTATTTCTATTTGATCTGAATGCCATCGTGCCGGGTACTTTTTGTCAGATCGATCATGATTTCGCCGACTATTTGCTTGAGTTCGCGCGCCTCAGGCCATGTTACCTGCTTGCCAGCGTCAGCTACAACGACCTGCTGTCCCGCCTGCCGTCAAGGGTGAGGTATTCCTTCAAGGGAATATTTGTTTCCTCCGGAGCGGAATTGTGGTGTGAGGATGAGGTTCAGGAGCGGCGCGAGCACCGTTTTTCAGACGATCTCTACGAGCATCTGGTCAAGGTTGTTCAGAACAGCGGCTACCAGGAAAAAGTTGCGCCGTTGATCGAGAACGGGCCGGCAACCCTGAGGGTCTGTCTTGCGGGTACGCAGGCCACCATCGGTCAATTGAAGGCCTACCTCAAGTGGGAAGAAGAACATTGCGAATTACCCAAAATCGTCAATGAACTCAAAGCAAAGTTTCCCGATCATGAGGTTTGTCAGGATTCCGGCTCCAGTCTTCTGATTTCACCCAATACCTTTTCATCCGCTCTTGTCCGCCAGCACATCACGACTGAACATGAGGGCGCACGTCTCATCGGTTACATGTCCAACCGGGCGGTGAAAAGTTTTGCCAGGCCGTTGTGTGACGTCTTGTCGGGGGCGGATCTGTTGACGGAAGTCGGCGGGCCGAGTGATCTCAGCCAACTCATGAGCTACGATATCCGCCGAGTTTCCGCGCGCGACTTGTTGGCAGCTGAATAGCGGTTGCGACTTCAGATTTTGAACTGACGTTGTCTGTGACGCGGGTAGAGGCAATTTGTATTCCGGAAGATGCCGGGAAAAACTGCACGCGTCGCAAAAAAGTGCACAAGTGTGCCCGGACTGGAGCATCGCCGGGAACGTTTGTGCGCTCGGTCAGGACCGCGAGTATTGCCTGCATGTTTTGTTCTTTTGAATTAGATGTTGATCGAAAACCTTCCGTCAGTCGGTTTGATATTTCGCTTCAAACCGCGACACTCCTTCCGCAAAGGTAAAGTGTGTGCTCAATGACAACGGGAGAAGCAGATGTCACCGCAGTTGCCGACCAGCGATCTTGGCACACATGGTGTCACGTACATGCCGGGGCTTTATCAGGAAACGCGTGTCGACAGCATCTGGGTCGGCCCCGGCCGGGTCTGATTTCGAAACGATTATCGATCGCGCGATGCCGTGTTCCAGTTAGACGCAGGACCTTTCATCAAACTTGTCTTTTTGAGCAAATTGCTTTGAGATGAACGGCAAAGCGATAAACAAGGGGAGGCGCGGTACCCATGGACAGCTGGGTTGCACAGGCCGTGGGCAGGATTAACGCGGATTCCCACAGATCCGCCGATACGCACCTTTTCAATCTCCGGGTCCCTCGGCTCGAAGGCATTGATATATATCTGAAGGATGAAAGCACTCATCCGACCGGAAGCCTGAAGCACAGGCTGGCCCGCTCCCTGTTTCTTTATGCGCTTTGCAACGGAAAGATCAGGGAAGGCACAACGATCGTTGAAGCGTCGTCGGGCAGTACAGCAGTATCAGAAGCCTATTTTGCCAGGATGATCGGCGTTCCCTTTATTGCGGTCGTTCCGGAAAGCACTGCCCACAGCAAGATCAGGTTGATCGAACTTTATGGCGGCAAGATCCATTTTGTCGGATCGGCGCCGGAAATGCATGATGCATCGATCGAGCTGGCACAGTCGATTGGTGGTTACTTCATGGATCAGTTCACCTATGCGGAGAGAGCGACAGACTGGCGCGGCAACAACAACATTGCAGAGAGCATTTTCCGGCAGATGGATTTCGAACCGCATCCGGTGCCCAGGCGGATCGTCATGAGTGCGGGAACAGGGGGCACATCGGCAACGCTTGGGCGTTACATTCGCTACAATAGCTACGAAACGGAATTGACGGTCGTCGATCCGGAAAATTCGGTTTTTTACGACAGTTACAAAACTGGCGACGGGTCGCTCGTTTCAGGCAAGTCGAGCCGGATCGAAGGTATCGGCAGGCCGCAAGTGGAGAAGTCATTCCAGCCGGGTGTCATTGATGACATGATCAAGGTGCCGGATGCTGCCAGCGTTGCAACAATTCTCTGGCTGGAACAGATCATCGGCCGCAAGGCAGGGGCGTCGACCGGTACGAACCTCTGGGGTGTCATGCAGGTGGCAGGCGAAATGATGGAAAAGGGCGAACGCGGCTCGCTCGTAACGTTGATGTGTGACAGCGGCGAACGGTATCTCGACAGCTATTACGACCCGGCATGGGTGCGCACGCATATTGGCGATGTCAGCGTTTTTGCAGAACAATTGGCCCGCTGGAACTGACGGAAGTATTCAGGAAATTCAATTGAATGATGTAATTCGGCAATGAGCCGGGACAATGTCTCTTTGTCTGATTGCCGCCAAAATCAATGCGGAGTTTGAGATATCATCTAGCGGTCGAAGGCCTGAAGGAGGAGGGACATGACATTCAAAAACTCGTCCCGTCTTTCGTGAGGCAATTCGTTCACGTTTGAAACGTGGTAGTCGAGCGTGAGGATCATGTCCCACATCTCGGTCAGGTTGGCCGCGTCAACAGCCGTCTTGAGCTTGACCGATGACATTGTCGTCGGGGTGACGTGCTCGGGTACATACGCCCCCAAAGACTTGTGAAATGTATGATGCATATGTCCCGCTCTTGTTTTGATTGTTATGTCTTTTCAAGCCTTGCCGGCAGGCGTTCAGTTTATGAGTGATCATGTCCCATCACGATCGACGCCATTGCTCCGGCTTCCCGCTAAAGTAGCTATTAACACAATATGCATGCAGGTGTCATCTCAACAGCTCGTCATTGTCAGGAAAGAGTGGAAAGAAAACGAGACCCGGTTTGTGGACACAAGAAAGGCTCTCGAAGTGTTGAACCGCAAGATCGGTGTTGACTTCCGGGCAAAAGGTGGGAAAAAGCTTTTTCAGAAGATGAGACTCTGACGAACCGATTTGAGGCATTGTCATATGGTTGCGCGCATCTATCGTCCGGCAAAAACCGCTATGCAGTCCGGCAAGACGAAAACCCATCGATGGGTTCTGGACTACGAGCCGGAAGTTGCAAAGTCTGTCGAGCCGTTGATGGGCTATACCTCGTCTTCGGATATGAAGCAGCAGGTCCGGCTGTACTTCGATACGCAGGAAGAAGCCGTCGCTTATGCCAGACGCCACGGCATCGCGCACCGGGTCGAAAAAGCACAGGAGCGAAAGGTTCGCGGCGCTGCTTATGCAGACAATTTCAAGTTCAACCGGGTCGCGCCCTGGACGCATTGACTTGACCGAACTGCCCGGAACGTGACGCTGTTGGCAATCAGATCCGGAATGCCTGTTGAAACCTTGAAACACGGATCGACAGAAACGCAAAAAGTATTCTAAGGCATGTCGCAACGTTTTTAAGGCTGCCGCACAATCAGGCCCCGTAGCTCAGCTGGATAGAGCACTCGCCTTCTAAGCGAATGGTCACAGGTTCGAATCCTGTCGGGGTCGCCATTTTTCAAAAAATCATAATATATAATTACAAAACAATAGCTTGGTAATTTGGGATGTGGCGAAATTCAGCCCAGTCGGTGTTTGTTTTTCGATGCATTTTACAACCCGCAGAGAGTTCGAGCGGTTCGCACCGCTGGCTACCAAACGTGTTGCCGAAGAAGTGAGAAGAAAGTTGGTTTGGTGAGGGAGAGCTACCTAAAATGAATGGTCTCATGATAGGTCGCGTGAACGCTTTGGGCGTTACGCATGTTCAAGTCTCCTTTTCGGAACTTGAATCACGTCGGATGGTCTGTGATCAATGTCGGCCTTGCCTCTAGATGAGATTATATGATCCGTGAAGCTGTTCGGCCGAATAGAGCCCAAAGTGACAGCTTTCGGCAATGCAGCTATTGTCCGCTCCGACACCGCCCTGAAGTATCATGTGTATGCCCTGTTAATCTGAGGTTGGCGGCTGCTCTGGAAACTGAACGAGAGCTTGAGATGTCCAGAAAAGTTGAATACTCGACGCCCACGAATTCGATGCGGCCAATAGGTCCATATAGCCACATCGCAAAAGTCGGGGAATTCATAACAATAGGTGCGACGGCAGGTGTGGACCCAACAACAGGAAAATTGACTGGGCCAGATATTACGTCACAAACGCTACAGATATTGGATGCGTTTGAGGTCATGTTAGCTTCTGTCGGCTCAGATCTTGCTCATGTCATCCATATCAATATCTACATGAAGGACATGAAAGATTTCGACGAGATGAATGCTGCATATGAGAGCAAAATGGGGGCGCGGAAACCAGCGCGTACGGCGATCGCTGTTATAGACGTACCAAAAGAGAATGCACTGCTTACAATGAACTTGACGGCAATCGTAGCAGAATAAATCCGCGTTCGAAGCGGACCTTCGATGCCCGATCCGAATTGGCAGCAATGTCCGCAGAGCGGACCTACCCGGTCGATTGATTGGCCTTGGAAAGTTTGCTGGACGCTGTCATCCGCTCTCAATTGTTGCAATGGGCACCTTGTTTGTCGCTCGAGCGTGAAATGTCTTTTTTGTGTGCGGCGGGCATCAAAAATTCTATCGGTATTTCAATGGTGACTTTCAGTGATAGTTCAGGGGTGCGGGGCGCCATTTAATAGGTTTTCAGCCCGAAGGCCAAGGTTACAGTTTATGCCGGAGACACCTGGTTCATTTCCTTCCCGAATGGATCGCCGACCAATCGTATCGGGGGGTGATATGTTTTGTGAACTCAAGAGTAACGGATGCCCGAAACGGATCCTGATTTGATCACTCGGTGGTTTCGCGTTCACTCAGGATGCGATCGACCAGTCCCCACTCCATCGCTTCTTGCGGCGTCATGAAACGGTCCCTGTCCATCGCGAGTTCGAATTCTTCGTAGGTTCGATGGCAGTGTTCGGCGTAAAGACGGGTCATGTGCTGCTTGGTGCGCAGGATTTCCTCGGCATGGATCGCCATGTCAGACGCCTGGCCCTGGAAGCCGCCAGACGGCTGGTGGATGAGAATGCTGGCATTGGGAAGTATCGCACGCTCGCCCGGCTCGCCAGCCATAAGGAGGAATGATCCCATCGACCTGGCTGTCCCCATGCACAGTGTATGAACCGGGGCCTTTATGTAGCGCATCGTGTCATACATCGCAAAGCCGCTGGTGACCACGCCGCCGGGCGAATTGATGTAGAGCTGGATGGGACGCGTTGAACTGTCCGCTTCAAGAAACAGCAATTGTGCGCACACAAGTGCCGACACCGTGTCATTGACCTCACCGTTCAGGAATATGATCCTCTCTCGAAGAAGGCGGGAATAGATATCGAAAGAGCGCTCCCCGCGGTTGGATTGTTCCACGACCATCGGGACGAGTTGCATCGCTTCGCGCATGGGCGAACTCCTGTGTTTTGAAGATGTGGATTTCGGAACGAAAGTCAGGCGGCTTGCATCAAGAAAGTTTCGTTGCTGTTCGCAGCCCCTGGCATTGGCGAAACAAGACGACTATCGATGAGGCGATGCGTGACCCTGAGGACTGTCCCGCCGTTCCCTTGGGGCCTGAGCTGAAATGTCACGACGCTTTCCAGATGGGGTGGATCGCTGTCCCTCATTCGGAAGCAGATTTGCTCACCCGTCACTTCAGCCATGGGTTCTGCCGCCGCAAGGTCGCTCCCGGGCAACCATCTCTCCCTGTACTCCTGGATGGTGAGCGCCCGCCATATCTTCTCCGGTGGCGCTTCAAGTTCGTATTCCAGAACCATGCCCACGGTTTCTTCATCATCGATGACAGGTGTTGAAGCCTCGGCGTCAGTCTGTCGTTTGCTCATTGATCCATGTCCTTCAGCAGGTCTTTCAAAGCGTCGATACGCGCTGGCCAGTAGGCGCGATACTTCGCCAGCCAGTTCGCAATCATTGCCAGCCCGTCGGGATCGACCTCGTAATTCACGAACCGGCCCCTCCGTTCCTGCCGCACAAGCTTTGCGTTGCACAGGATGGCAAGATGCTGTGACATTGCGGGCTGACTGATCTCCACTCCGTCGCGCAATGAACTTGCGTTCATGCTGCCGGAGGCGAGTTTTTCGAAGATCATGCGCCGTGTCGGATCTGCCAGGGCCTTGAATATGTCGTTTTCCATCATGCCAACACATAAGCATACACTTATGTGATTCGCAATGCCTTTGAATTTGGAACTTTGCCGGCTGAAAACGTAACGCTGTGGGCTTTGGGAGTTGGCAGACAACCATCTTCAAAGAAAACCGGAAAAAGGAACACCAGCATTCGTTTGCTGGCAACCAATCACTGCGTTGGACCCGATCATCCATGTAACGCTTCAAGTCTTTGAATTTACGCGCTTTCTCACTGTATCGATCGATTTGTTGACCAGGCCCGGTGGGCGCACTAGCCTTTTTGCAATGGTCCTTCATAAGGAAAGCAAACCCGTGGATGGGCACCAATGTATTTCTCTTGTCTCAGAGCATCACTAGCATTGACCATCATGGCATCGCTGACTTTGTCAGTCGGTTCGGCGTCATTGGCGCAAACTGCCTTTGAGGCAAAACCACCCGTCGCACCGGAAGAGGGCGGCCCGAGACGATGGGTTGTTGTCGGGGCAGATGTGCAATTGCAGTCCAAACCGTCAAGCGTTGCCGAGGTGATTGTGCTCCTTGGGAAAGGAGACATTCTGTCCAACGATGGATGTCAGGAGGCGGGCCACCAGATGTGGTGCAATGTGCGTTCATTCCGCGGTGGTCGTGGAGGTTTCGTCGAATTTCAGCACCTTCGGCCGGCGAGGGGGCCAGACGGTATCGTGCCAATGGGCGTTGATGACAGCAGGCGTCGCGCAGGCAAGCGCGATTTTGACGCGAAAAGCAAGATTGCATGTGCTCAAGAGCGGGGTCAGGCATTGGGAACTTGTGAGGCCGCGACAGCACAGGGCGACGGCGGCGACGCGACGGTCGTTGTGACGTTTCCCAACGGCTTTCAGAGAAAACTCTACTTCGTTCACGGAGAATTCGTGCGGGCCAGTTCGACCATGTCGGGTGTGGGTACCGATTTTACCTGGAACCTGACAGACGATCTTTATTCTATTCACGTTGACGGTCAGCGGTTTGAACTGCCACTTCGGCTGGTTTTCGAAGATTGATAAATTCGACAGATCGGTTGCGCCATTGCAAGGTGGCGCAACCGGGTTCTCTGGTCAGGGCGTCAATTTGTGGATCATGCCCTCGTCAATCGCCGCATAAAGGCTTCCGTCCGGCCCAACCACGAGTGACCGGAACCGGCCAGCTTCCATAGGCAACGTCATTTCCGTCACGTCTATGACTTCGGAGCCGTCGTCCGTGAGCTGGAGGACGTCGATACGTTGACCCAGTGGCGTACCACCGAAGCCGATCCCCATGAGACCAACTACCATGGCTCCATCCCAGTCACCCCATGCGTCACCTTCAAGAAAGGCGGCAGAGGATGTGCCCTGCGACCAGCCATTGTTGTTCCAGATGGGTGGCATGGCGCTCGGATAGGTCTCGAAATCGGTCATGGGCATCCAGGATGCGCGCGCGAACCGGTTTTCACCAACCATTTGATTTGGGCTGTAGCCGCAGTAATTGTCCGGACAATCGCCACGTCCGGCCATGTTTGGCCTTGGATCCCAGCCTGCGTTTCCGCCGTTCCTGAGGACGGTGATCTCGTCCGAATGCCAGGGTCCGTGTTCAGCGGCAATTGGCGTGCCCGTTTCCGGATGGAATGCAATGCCCTGAACGTTTCTGTGTCCGTAGGTGTAGGTCCGCTTGTCGAACCCCACCGGCGGCGTGTTTTCAGGCGCGGCGGTTCCGTCCGTATCGATCCGCAGCACTTTGCTTCCCATCATTGTCGGGCTCTGCGGCACCTGACCATTGTGGGTGTCGCCGGTCGTCAGGTAGAGATATCCGTCGCCCGGGTTGAAACGCACCCTCCCACCATTATGAGCTCCCGGGCCACCGAACGGATGGTCCGAGGCTTCATCTTGTACGGGACGTCGTCGACGATATCGGTCCGCCCTGACACATTGGAGAAATCATCACTGACCTCCAGGCGCATCAACCTGTTGGTGTGGGGTGTGGAAATGTTGGACGTCGAGTAAACGTAAATTCGCCGGTTGTTGGCGAAATTCGGATCTATGGCGACGCCCATCATTCCCGCTTGACCTTCACAGAAAAGGTCGTCGGCTGTAGAAGCAAATCCTTCGGATCCCCCCATACCGAGGAGTGCTTTGGTCTCACCTGAAGGCATCAGGACGGAAAGCCCCTTGCACTTTTCGGTATAGAACATTGTTCCATCATCCAGGAACGCCATGTCCCAGGGGTTTTCGAGATCTTCCAGCACAAGAGTGTGTTTGAGGCTGGTGGTATTTTGTGCAAATACCGGTGCAGAGAAGACTGTAGCGCTCAACAGGAGCGTCACAAGACTGGTAGCATTTCCAATTTTCATTGAATCCTCCCTCTTTGTATGTCGTGCGTGCGGTTGGTCGAACGTTCCGTCCTGCACACTTTCAACGCGAAAGAGGTTAGGCCTTTAAGGCGATCGGATCAAATAAATTTACCTAACGTAAGTATTGGTTGAATTGGCTGTAATTCGCCGTTTTTGACGAGGTCACTCGAAGGTGGTGACGATAAACGTTACGATATTGGATATGTCATCGTCCGAGAGTTTTTTTGCGCGAGGTGCCATCAACGGCGTGTTCGGGCCGAATTTCTCACCGGCACGATATCTCTCAAGACGGTCGACAAGGTATTCGGCAGGATGTCCGACGAGCTTGGGGTAGCTGGCAAGTCCCTTGGCCGTCGGCCCGTGGCAGGCTCTGCAGTTCTTTTTGTAAAGCGACTTGCCAATTTCAACATCTTGAGCTGCCGCCTGAGACATTCCGAGCAAAATCGTCAACCAGATCACGATGATTGAACCAGTTTTCATGTCGTGTCTCTCCCAAATCACAACGAAATACGCTAGTCCGAACGAAGGCAAAAAAACAGAATTTTCCAGACCGGCGAAGACATCAAGTCAACAATGTTCGCAGCAGAGTGACCAGCCTGAAGTGAATTTTGGAAGACGGTGATGCTTCGAAAACACTATTTTGCAGACACAACCTTGCTTGCAACCACAGGTGCTCCATGTGTTTTCGGAATGGCTTCCTTGAAAACCTGAATGAGTTCCATGTCCTGTTCTTCGATGTCGCTGGTGGGGGTCAGGGCGAGGTCGGAATAATTGCGCCGGTCCTCGTCGGCCAGCACCCGTTTCATGGCCGGGCGGAACTTCAGAAACAGTCGTGCCCACGATACGGCAACAGAAACAGCTTCGATTGCCCGTTTGGGATAAAACACGAGTGGGTTTTCCAGTTTCATCCCTTGGCGACGTTGCGTTCGGTGCTTGCGCCTTACGATTCCACACTCGAGGGGATGGACCTTTTCGATCAAGATCGCTCCAAGGAAATGGGTCATCGAAGAATAGAGCGCCTTGGTTCGGGCGCCACGCGCCGCATCGCGCCGAAGAACCGTCTCGACATGCTCCGGCGTGTAAAACTGTTTCCAGCTGTCTAAATAGACCTTGTCCCATTCCTGATCTGTCATGAGTGGATGATGGGTGACACGGTGGTTGAGGTCGTATTTGTTGAAGTCCGGATCCATCCAGACACCTTTGGATGCGAGGATCTTGTGGTCCTCCGAACCTGGCAAGGGTGTCAGAAAGAAGAACTCGATCAGATCAAGTGGCAGTTCCTTCTTGATGATCTCGATATTGCGCCGGATTTTCTCCGGTGTGTCATCCGGGAAGCCGAGGATGTATCCGGCATAGGTAATAACGCCTGCGTCCTTCCAGGCCTGAAGCATCTTGCGATACTCCCAGATCTTGTTCTGGCGCTTCTTGGCAGCGGAAAGGGCATCGGGATCGATGTTTTCCAGACCGATGAAGACCCTCGCACATCCGGCACGTGCGGCCTTTTCGATGAAGCCGGGCAAACGGTAACACAGTGTATCGACCTGCAATGTCAGCTTGAATTTCAGGCCTTCGTCTTCGCGCAGCCAGATCAGTCGGTCGAGAATGACCTCCCAGTTCCTGTTTCTTGCAAAATCATCGTCGGTAATGAAGAACCGCCGAATATTCTGCTTGGCATTGGAACGTATGATGGTCTCGATATCATCGGGTGTGCGGAACCGAGATTTCCGCCCCTGGACATTGATGATCGTGCAAAAGGAACATTGAAACGGGCACCCGCGTCCGGCGTCGAAACTTGTATAGGCGCCCGCCATCTTGCGCACCGCATCAGCGGGCAGGATCGGATGCACAGCTCCTTCCAGATGAGGCAGGTCCTTCATGAAGTTGTAGAGTGGCTTCAACTCTCCGGACCATGCATCCTGAAGAAGCGCATCCATTCTCCCTTCGGCTTCACCGGCATAGATGGTAAGGCCCATTTCCTGGGCTGCGATTATTTCCGGTGTCAGCCCGGGCAGCATTGCGATGCTGCCAGCGGCGTGAAAGCCACCGGCCGCAATCGGAATACCTGCAGCAATGAATTCCCTGGCGATATCGACGGCCCGGGGGAACTGGTTGGTTTGAACGCCTACCAGCCCGACAAGGCACCCATCCGCTTGCTTCAGGGACTTGATCAGGCTCTTGATTTCGACCTTCGTGTTTGTTTCGTCGACGACATCTATTTCAATTGAAACATCATCACCGAGCGTTTTTCTTTCGCTGCAGTCCTTGATGAGACCATAGATCGATGCGAGCGAATTTGAAGGGATCGGTGCCCGCAGCCACTGGATGACGTATCCTTCGTCATCGTAGTGTGAAGGTTTGATCAAAAGGACTGAAAAGCGCTTGGACATGGAATTCCAGGCTCCGGTCGAAGGTTTGTTCATCGCGAAGGCGAAAACACCCCGAGACCATCATTCTCGCGGAACCGTGAAGTTACCGCAAGGGAATTATCTGTGCAGCCGATGAACACGATTACCGGTGCTGCCGACCTGGCAAGAAGCACCGTTCCAGAGTGAAGACCAATCTGCTCATTGCTTCCACCCGGTTTGCTGATCTTCAATTGAAGATTTGGGAGCTTCGGGTCTGGATGTCATTTGTCGTTACCTTTGAAACAAAAGCATGACACGTGTGTCAGAAGCCGAAGGTCTACCCAGCCGGTCATCGTTCTCTCATTTTTACACTCCGGCACGACGTCTATTGGAAGAGGAAAATAGCATGCACGGAAAAGATCTCATTGAAATTAGAGGGTGTTCTCAATATTGAGTACAGATATCTTGTGCATTGCAGTATGATTTATAGTAAAAATTATGCACATATTATCAACAGTTGCGTAAGTGTCTGTTGAAAGATTCGATATCAACTAGACATCGAGCAAGTAAAAAAGCAACATAACTCTACTGCTGGTTCGGAACTGATGGCGGGGTGGCAACCGCATAACGGCCCGATAGGCCAGTAGCCCATGCCGGAGTTGGTGAGCAGTCCGTCACACGGAATGAGCAAACGAACTATTGGATGCCACATGGGATGCGCCGGACGCATTCACGTGAAGCGAAGGGCGTCCCGGTAGTCCGGTGAACGGCGGGTTACCCGTATGATCGGCGCGGGTGTGAGGTCGAAAGATCTTATGGTCGTGGATCGGAAGTCTCTTCGGAAACTTCGGGTCAGTGTAAAAGCGGAGTGTTTTGACGTGTGGTGAGTGATCAGCACAATTCGTCAAAAGCAATCTTCCTTTAACGCAGGGGGGCGCTGGTTACGGCCAGCGTCCTTTTTCTTTTTTAGGCCTCCAACAACCTTGTCCGATACAAAACTCGCACGGATGCAAATGCGCAGGTGCTGCGAAACGGCAACGCTGTGACAAGACCGGCCTGGAGACTGGAACCCTGAAAAACGGATCCGGTCCCGAGTTCGCTTGTTTATCGGGCAAGTGGCCTGACGAACATCGGAGCGGTGAAATAGGGGAAGAAAAAAATCGGGAGGCTTCTGTTGATAAGTTCAACGAGCCGCACCGGCCCATGGATCATGGACCGGTGTTGGTGTTCAGGTTTTGATACGGTCGTCAGTTGGATTCTGACTTCCTTGACTCTGCAGTCGACTGGCCGACCATGAGAGGTGTGATTTTGGTCTTGAGAATCATATCAAGTTCTTCAGAACCATCCTCCAGCGACTGAAGTGCCATATCAAGGCAATAGGAGCAGAAGGTGCGCCCATCCTTATCAGCTTCCTTCTTGGTGTAACGGATCATCCGTTTGATCGCTTCAACCGCCGGTTCCAGCTCTTTAGCAGGGCGATCTGATTTACTGACTGTCTTTGACATTCTACTACCCACCAGTATTCGATTTACCGTTCGCAGCGATGCTGCCGTAACCATCCACGAGAAGCATGATGTTGCAGCGTGATATTAGCGTGATAAACTGCTGTTGCAAATCAGGTTGTGCGGCATTCGCGTTAGAGTGTGCAAACTTCTGATAGCGTGCGGTTCAAATACGGGGAATTAATGGCAGTAGCCTCCTGTTTTGCATGTCTTGGGCGCCCGTTGCTCCTGAGCAGAAATGAAGACCCTGTTGCGGTCAAAACCCGTAAAGCTCTGGCTATCATGGGCTATTTGAGCCGTGTGAATTCCATGAGTTCACCCCGGGAAATGCTATCTGACCTGTTGTGGAGCAAGGCCGAACGAACAAAGGCGATGCAGTCGCTCAGGCAGGCCTTGCGCCAATTGAAGACGGCAGAAGAAGAGGCCGGCTTCGATGTAGTTCGCGCCTCCACTGGTCACGTGAGGCTTGATCCGGAGACCTTTTCCTCCGATCTGACAAAAGTTCTGACGCTTCTGGAAAGGGGACGTGCGGACGACTTTCGCGAGGCGGAGGGCTTGTGGCGCGGAGATTTTCTGGCTGGGTTTGAGGACATAGATCCGGAATTTTCCGACTGGCTCCAGGTCGAGCGGGAACGGGTGCGGTCAGAAGTTGTGTCGGTTGCCTTCAAGCACCTTGATCAATTCTCCACAGCCGACGGTGGTTTGCAGGTTGAAGCCGGAGGCCGTTTCCTGCTCAAGATCGATCCGGCCCTTGAGTCGGCGCATCGCATCCTGATCCGCCTTTATCTGAAACTCGGCCAGCGTGAGCGGGCGGAACAACAGTTCAAGGCCTGCGAAAGGGAAATGCGTCTTCATCTGGATGCGGAACCGGACGAGGAAACTCGATCGCTCTTTGAGGAAAACGAAAACTCTGACGCCCTACCCAAGACGAAAAATTTCGAGGATGTATCAAGTTCGATCACAACTAACAACTACGATGAAATCCGACTGCCGGAAATCTCGATTGTTACAACGGCATTGTCGGAATTGAGCCTGCTTGATGCACGAAACCTCAAGGACGAGATTGTCGCAGGCCTTTCATCGTTCAGATCCTATGATCTTTACCAAGCCGAGTATTTTGGAGATGCCAAACTACCGGACGCAACACTTGTGCACGGACATGACCTTGGAAGTTACCTGCTTAGGTTCAGGCACAACGAACGCAACGGAAAAATTGCAATTCAATATGAGGATCGGACCGACGGGCGAATTATCTTCAACGAGATAGTGGATCTAGGCCAGTGGGAAAGCGTTCAGGCCGCGGCCAGCCAGACAATTAGCCGAATTCATCTCTTTACGACAGGTAAATTGAGAAATTCGAACAACAGTGCTGCCTTTGCACGCTGGTGTCAGGCGGAAGCACTCATGTGGGACTTCGACCCGCAATCCGACTTGAAAGCATTGCAGTTGCTGAACGAGTTGGAAGAAAGATACAGCAATTTCTCAATGATCTTTTCAGCCAAGGCCATGATCAACTTGAAGCAGTTGACGCACTATCCGATAGAAAACCAGGAACCTGGTTTGGCGATGGATGAAATTCTGTCTTTGAGTGAGCACGCTGTGTTTCTTGATCCTTGGCAACCGATGAATCAGCGGGCGTACGGATGGGCGCTAATGCAGTCCAAGATGTCCGATCAGGCCAGAAGGGCTTTTTTGCAGGCAGGACGGTTGAATTCTGTTGATCCCGCAAATCTGATGTCTGTGGCAGAAGGTCTTGCCTTGTCTGGGGACGTCGAGGAAGCGAAAGATAAAGCGCAACAGGCCATGTCACTAGTTACGACCGTGCCCAGGGTGTTTTTTGAGTACTATTCGAACATATTGTTTGCCGCTGAGGATTATGAAGCGTCATTGCAATACATCGAGAAAACATCCTTGAAAAACATGTCAGGGTTGACCACACGGATTGCGGCATTGATTTGTGCTGGCAAGGAAGATGAAGCCCTGGAAGTACTGCAGAGATACAACGACCGGTACGCCAACATGGTGCAAAACACAGGTCTGGGCCAGCAGGACCCCGAGGAATGGGGCAAACAGGTTAACTTCTTTCAGGACCCAAAAACTCGACACAACTACGACAAGGGTGTCGACTTAGTGAAGAGGTTTTTCTTCGGAGATCGTGCCTGTTTCTGACGGATTTTGTGAGAAAGTTGTAGCCAATGACAGAAGATATTCTTTGTTGTATTCCCGTAGGCGTTCCTGATTCAGACGGTAGGGAAGCGCAATGGAGTTGTTGTACTCACCGTCAATCACCGCGAATTCCATTAGACTTGTAACTTGGCCTGGCAAGCCTAGTTCGGCCAATGCCATCTGCGGATTACTTTTCAGTTTTTCGAACTTGGCTGGGTCAAGTCGGGCATGTGCCAATAGCCGACCCAGTGCCGCGACGTTGCGCTGAAAGTAAGGAAAACGTGCCATTTTGCAGTCCTTTAGTGAGGGACAGCCCAGCAGTATGCTACTGCTGGGCTGTTCATGATCAATCGGGGATATCGTCATACATGCAGGTGCCAAGTGCAGCGCGACCTAGTTCTTCGAAATAGGTTTGATCTTCAGCAGCAACGCGGGCCACATCGACCTCAGCCGGCACGATCAGGTGCACCAGGTCGACGGTATCGGCATAGAGTGTCACGTCGGATTTAATTCCAACACCTGCCAGCACCTCAGCCGGGTTCTCGATGAGACTGTTACGCGCGTCTGTATCCTGAATGATCGCGCCAAGTTTGGCGCCAAGTTCCAGTTCTTTTTCGGAAGTTGTTCTCGCGTGCATGGTGAACCTCTTGAAGTTAGAGTTGAGTTTTGACTCGGCCGGTGGGTGGATGGTCACTTTGCCAAATCGAAAAGGGTAAAACTTTAGTAAAATGCTATAAGAGAGTATTGTTTTACTGTTGTTTGACCGCTTTCGAGAAGAATATTTGTCGATAAAATGCATCATCTCAATAGTAGGACGTGCAATTTACAATATACACAATTGTAGGGAGAGCTTTTGTATTCTAAAGATACTTGTAGTGATGCAATAATGATGATTTGCGAAATGAGGAGATGTGAAAATCGACGCCGAAGTTTCAACAATTCCGGATCAGGTTCTTTCGGATCTCGTCAGGATCGGCCTTGCGCGGTCCGACAGCAGCGATGTGGACGGTGTGGGTCATGTGTTGCACGGCGATCTTGCGCTGTTTTTGCCATTGCTGACGGGTTTTGATGTCAGATTGGTCCCGATGATCCGCGCGAATTGCCCGGTCAAATTCTGCACCGGCATATTGAAACTGCCGGCCAGTTCCGTGCCGGGTGACAAAAATATGCGGGCACCGATTCCAGCGGGTGGGCAGGCAGATACATTAGTTGATGCATCTTTTGGTTGTATAGGCGAACTGACTGAGCGATTGAGCCTTTGTTCGATGGGTGAAAGTGAATCGAGGGCCTGCAAGGAGGTGCAAAAACTACCACAGGTAGAAATGGCAAGTATTCTTGGCCTAAGTGAATCCCAGAGCAGAAATGCAATTCGTCAATTGGCATCCCGGGGTGTCAACCTGGATGCAAATGCTCCGGACTGGGGAAGTATTTCAGACGGTAGATTGCTATTGACACAATTGGGCTTCGGAACACACGCGCAAGTGCCAGGCATTTGTATTTTGTTCGGTGAATTGGAAATTTCGACTGGTCTGGACCAGGGGTTTGCCTCGTCGGTGGGCTGTGCTGTCTGGCGTGATCACGAAGGCGCCAGGCAACGTGCCTTGCTTGAGTTGGTCGAGCGCGACGCAGTAGCTCAGGCGTGGTACAACCGCTTGGGGATAACCGAACTGGATCGTGACCAGGTCAAATCGTTTTTGGCTGAATCCCTGAGCGACTTTGTCGAAGCTGAATCCCGGTGCTGGGGACTTTATGTTGTCGATACCGAACTACACGTACATGTCGTGATGGCGATTTCGTACGACTCAGGCGGGCGGAAGGCCGCCTTTGGCTCCGCTGCCGGCTGGGACATGTCATCGGCCTGCACTTCCGCGGTCGAGGAACTCCTTCAATCTGAAAATGCTCTCACCCTGATGGAAAGGGCTTATCCGGATCGGCCAAATACCGTCACACGTGTGCCTGACGTACCAAGACAACTCGTCTATGCGAGACAGCATTCCATCACGGCTGATTTGCTGACCTGCGCCAAAGCCGCCACAGACACGTCGTCTTATGGGATCAGTTATTCTTACGATGATCTGCTGCAGAGTTGCCTTGATCGGGATATTGAGATCTGGGAGTTCGATGCGACACGTCCCGATCTGAGAGTTCCGTGTGTCAAACTGATCTCCAAGGACCTTTGCAGCTGGGAGCCGCGCTTCGGCAAGGAAAGGCTCTATCAGGGCGTCGTGGATCGTGGACTTCGAAAGGAGCCCGGCACGGAAGCCGAATTTGAACAGCGCCCGTTTCCCTTTTGAAACAAACATGAAATCACGTTTGACAGGAATAGATCGTCGCGATAATTAAACATGACGCTGAAACTCATCTTTTTGAGTGCAGTGTTCGGATGATGACTGGGTCATCCGATCTCTGGAAGAAACTGGGCGGGGTCAACCCGCCCCTTTTTATTGGAGAACTGGGCGTCCGTCGGCCTTGGGCCTGGCGAGCGTCATGACCCAGAAATTACGCCATTTGCCTGTATTCCGGTTGGTTCTGGCAATTCCGACGCGTGTGACATAGGGATTGAGCAGGTTTTTGTTGTGTCCTTCCGAGCCTTGCCAGCCCCGAAAAGCAGCATTCAGGTCCGCATACCCGGCTCCCAGGTTTTCAGCACCCGCATAATTGGCATAGCTGGCTTTGCTGAGACGCTGAGAAAGTCCAAATGCGCTGTGTGCCCACGTATCCATGCTGTCCCGTTCGGCTATGTGACGTGCCATTTTTTGCGAGACATCGTCAAGCGTGGTGTCGTGTTTCAAAGCAGGCAGGCCGTTTTGCTTTCGATAGGAATTGATCAACGAAAGCATCTGGTTCTTGTCGACGTTCTGGTTCGTCAAGACTGTCTCGTCTTCAAGTTCACCACTACCTGGCAACGCGCCGCAAGACGCCAACGCCAGGAAGGCAAGGAGAGCAAGGCAGGATCTGAGCGGATAGAGGACTTTGGCCTTTGCGTGCATCAATTCTCGTCTCCTGGCCAGGTGACGCCTTGGTCGGCAAAGAAATGGTAAGGCCCCGGAAAATTCTCGACATAGGCCGTATGTGTAACAATGCCGGTTTTCTCGGTGTGATAATGCAGAAAATAGGCAGCAGGTTCGAAATTGAACATTGCGGGGCTGTTTTCCCTTAGATCCAGTGCGACCTGATGACCGGTGCTGGGGGCAAGTGTCATGATCTTGCCTGCGAAACTGGTCACGATCGGCCGGTGTACATGTCCGCAGAGAATTCTCTGAACATGTGGGTGTGGGCTCAGAACTTCCTCCAGTGCGGCTGCGTCGTTCAGACCCATATTGTCCATATGCTCAATGCCTGTCAGTGCTGGCGGGTGGTGAAGGGCAACTATTGTCGGTGCATCGCACTTTTGAAGGGCTGCTTCGAGCCAGCTCAGCTGTTCGTTTCCAAGGGACCCCTGAGGATGGCCGGAAAGATGTGAATCGAGCACAATCAGCTGAATACCTTCAATCATCGCGGAATAGAAAATCTTGCCGTCCCTGTTTTCACCAATGCCGGGATAGCCGGCCATTTCACGGCGCATGCCTTCACTGCTGTCATGATTACCCGGCAGGAGAAACACAGGCACTTCGAAACGAGAAAGAAGCTCCCTGGCAACGGCATATTCTCGTGGATCGCTGCGGTCGGTCAGGTCGCCCGTCACGACGATTGCATCCGCTTTTGGCGTCAGTGAAAGGAGGGAGCGGACAGCACGCTCTGCCATCATGTTGGTATCCGAAACCCGATAGCAGGCCAAGCCTTTGGGGCGTAGATGCAAATCGGTTATCTGGGCGATCAGGGTCATTTGCAATCCAGGAATCTGTGAGCGTTTTGTGAGTATCGGACGATAGCTCAGCGTTTGATAAGGGCAAGCACTTGTTTCCCTTTTTGGAAAGCTCATGTAGGAGAGTGCTTTTTAGAGGTAGGTTGCAGGCTGCTACTGCGCAGCACCAGACTTTGGAAACGGCATCTTATGGCAGAAAAAAGCGACGCTCCAAGGGTGCGGGTGTCAGACCCGGCAGAAGACCAAGGCGCCAGCACATCGAAGACAACTACCGGGATTCGCGACGAAAAACGGGCGGGGCCTAAAATGGATGACGGTTCGCCGGACACAAAATCCGCAATGATGCGCAAGCCGATTTGGCTGAAGATATTCGGCCACGACATTACCGCACCTTTTTTGCTCCTGTTTTTGTCGCTTCTGCTCTTTGTTCCGGGACAGTGGACAGTACCGCCGCTTGACAGGGACGAACCTCGATATACGCAGGCGACGAAGCAAATGCTCGAAACCGGTGACTATATCGATATCCGGTTTCAGGAGCAGGCACGGCACAAGAAGCCCGTCGGAATCTACTGGTTGCAGGCTGCCGCGGTCAAGCTGACGGGTCATGGCGCGGAAGCCCCGCTCTGGGTCTACAGGCTGCCATCACTCATCGGCGCCGTGTTCTGTGTTTTTGCAGCTTTCTGGATGGCGCGAGCCTTCATGGGACCGGCAGGGGCGCTGATCGTTGCCGGGTTTGTGGCCTTGTCGATCATCGTCGGTGTCGAGGCGCGACTGGCCAAAACCGATGCCGTTCTCTTCGCCACAGTCATCGTTGCACAGGGCGCGCTTGCACGCATCTGGCTGAAAGCAACCACAGAACGGGCGTGGGGGCTGAGTTTTCTGTTCTGGACGGCTCTGGCCGGCAGTGTGTTGATCAAGGGCCCGGTCGGATTGATGGTTGTCGGTCTGACCGTGCTGGGACTGATGGTCCTGAAGAGGAGTTTCTCCTGGTTCAGGGCAGCGTCGCCGCTGATCGGTTTCGTTTGGTTCCTCCTGCTTGTTTCGCCATGGTTCGTGGCAATCTGGATTGCGACCGACGGCACCTTCTTCACCGAGGCCATCGGACGAGACCTGCTCGGTAAAGTTGGGCAGGGTCAGGAAGGGCACGGTGCACCGCCCCTGACACATTTGGGGGTCATGTTTGGCGTCTTCTGGCCGCTTCCCGCGTATTTCCTTATTGCACTGCCATTGGTCTGGAAGGAACGGGCAAGTCCGCTTGTGACATTTGCAATCGCCTGGTTCGTTCCAAGCTGGATCGTTTTCGAATTCGTCGCGACAAAGTTGCCGCATTACACGATGCCGCTTTTGCCGGCGCTTGCGCTGCCTGTGGCAGCCGCTCTGCTTGAGGGAGCCGGTGAACACTCCAGAAAATGGGTTCGTGTTATCGCAGCCGTGCTGTTGGCGCTCCCTCCAGTCGGCTTGGCCGCAATCGCCTTTGCGGGACCAATTGCGCTCGGGATTTGGCCGTCACCGCCCGGCGCGGTGATTGTTGCACTGGGAGCCGTCTTTGGCATTGCTGCCGCATCCAGGTTGTTCCGCGGTCCGGCACTTTATGCCCTTCCAGCGGTAACCTTGAGTGCCATCTGTGTTGCGGTCGGAATCTGGGGTTTCGTTGGTCCTGCACTGGCGCCGATCTGGATGAGTCCGAGACTGGTCGCCGCGCTGGATGAAATTCCCGGATGCAAGGATGGGTCTACGCGCCAGGTCGTCACCGCTGGTTTCCATGAGCCGAGTTTAATCTTTCTGGAGGGAACAGGCACACGCATCATATCACCAGCAGGGGCTGCCGAATTTCTGGCGAATACAGGGTCGGGCAATCAGGAAACATGCCGGGTTGCTGCCATAGAAAGCCGGGAAGAAGCAGCGTTTTTGGCGGCGGCCAAGGAGATTGATCTTGTGCCGGAGGTCAGAATAAGGGTAGACGGCCTCAACATTAACGGCGGTGATGATGTCGACATCGCGCTTTACCAGAATGCGACCGCGACGAAAGGTGCAGAAGACGGCAATGACGAGCAGCAGTAACAGCGTCCGGAAAGTACTGGCGCGAATGCGCGGGAACATCCGACGCGCAGGAATGCTGTTTTCCGGCCGCAAGGTACGAGCACTTAACAGCCTTGATCCGTTACCGCCCGGCCAACGACCACAGGACATACTCGCAATCCTGTTGTTGACCGTTGGGGTGGCAGTGGTCGTGTTCGATGTACCGACTTATCCCTGGCTTCGGTCTCTTCCGGGCGAATACCGCAACGGTTTCAGAGCCTTTACAGATTTTGGCAAGGCAGACTGGATACTGATCTCGACAGGACTGACCTGTCTGTTTCTTCTGGCGCTGGATGCGGGGCGCTATGCATTCCGGATTCGCATGGCGATAGGATCGGTCTTCACTTACGCAGCGTTCATTTTCTATTCGGTCGCTGCGACGGGTCTGCTTGCAATTGCTTTCAAGTGGTCCCTGGGCCGGGCCCGACCGAAACTTTATGAACATGTCGGCCCGGTTCGTTTTGATTTTCTTGCCTTTGATGGAACCTACACAAGCTTTCCATCCGGCCACTCCACCACGGTGGCCGCACTCGCAACCGCACTCGCATTTATCTTTCCGGCCTATCGGTGGCTGATAATCGTTGCTGCCTTCTGGCTCGCCTTCAGCCGCGTTATGGTTGGAGCCCATTATCCGAGCGATGTTATCGCTGGCACGCTTCTGGGCATGACTTTCACATTCTTCACGGTAAGAGCGATGGCGCGTCGACGGATAGGCTTTCACCTGTCGTCATCCGGAAAGATTGAACCCAATATGAATTCACGTTCTGCGAAAGCGTGTGCACGCGCGGTCTGGCAGACCATTCGTGGCCAGCGTGGTATCGACAGGGTACCGGTTGAAAGTCCGGATACAGAGCGGACAGAACGGACAATTTCATGACACAGAGCTATCTTGAAGGCCTGGCGGCCAACAAGGGGACACTGGCCGTGACGGTTGTTGTGCCAGCAAAGGATGAGGCACAGAACCTTCCCATTCTCCTGGACGAGATCGAAGCCGCCTTGGCGGGACGCAGGTTCGAAGTCATCGTTATTGACGATGGATCTTCGGACGGAACGGACATCGTGTTGCAGGACTATGCCGCAACACATGACTGGCTGAGGCCTGTACGTCACGAATTGTCTTGTGGCCAGAGTTGTGCAGTGCGCACAGGCGTGCAGCATGCGCGCGGCGATGTCGTTGCAACGATTGACGGTGACGGCGAGAACGATCCGGCCTATATCCCGCAGCTTCTGGACGCGCTTCAGGTTGCCGGAGACTCGACTGCTCTGGCGGCCGGCCAGAGGCTTGGCCGCAAGGCAAGTCTTGCCAAACGTTATGCGTCAAGGTTTGCCAACAGGCTTCGCGGTGCGATCCTGAAGGACAAGACCAGAGACAGTGGCTGCGGCCTGAAAGCGCTGCGACGCGAAGTGTTTCTGCAACTGCCTTACTTTGACAGCTGGCATCGCTTCCTGCCGGCGCTCGTGATCCGTGAAGGATTTGATGTCGTTCATATCGACGTTCAGGACCGGCAACGGCGCCACGGCACTTCAAAATACGGAATTTTCGACCGGGCACTGGTCGGCGTGCTTGATCTGTTTGGGGTGTGGTGGTTGCGGCGGCGCCGAAAGAAAATTCCGACTGTCCGGCCGCTGACGTGACGGACAGCTGAAACAAGAAGAACGACGGGACTTGTGCCCGATTGAACCGATTGGATCTGCCCAATGACTGCTCTTTACGACTGGCTTTATACTGTTTTCGTCGAGCAATTCGATTTTTGGATAATTCTGGGTTTTTTTGCTCAGGCCATGTTCATGATGCGCTTCGTCATTCAATGGGTCGCCTCCGAACGCGTCGGCCGATCAATTGTACCGGTTGCCTTCTGGTTCTTTTCCATCGCCGGCGGGTCGCTGTTGCTGATCTACGCCATTCAGCGCCAGGATCCGGTGTTTATCGCAGGGCAGGGGCTCGGCCTAGTTATTTATTTTCGGAACCTGTGGTTGATCTTCAAGGAGAAGCGGCAGGACCCGACGATCTGATCCTGCCTGTTCTCAACTTCACCAACTAGCCGAATGCCTTGGTCAAGGCCTGCTCGATGTCGTTGACCAGATCTTCCGGATCTTCGAGACCGATGTGAAGGCGAACCGAACAACGTGTTTCGTCATAGGACGTTGCGGTCCGCATGCCCTTGAGCTTTGCCGGAATTGCCAGGCTCTCGAAGCCGCCCCAGGAATATCCGAGGCCGAACAGGGTGAGGGCGTTGAGGAATACATTGGTTTGTTCCTTCGTGGTTCCGGCCTTGAATTCAAATCCGCACAAACCAGAACTGCCGGTAAAGTCGCGTTGCCAGATCGCAAAGCCGGGATCTGATTCAAGCGCGGGATAATTTATTGCCTCGATTTGAGGCTGGTCTTTCAGCCAATCGAGAACAGCAAGTGTATTCCTCTGATGCCGCTCTAGCCTGACCGATAGCGTGCGCAATCCCCGGAGACCGAGATAGACGTCATCCGGTGCAACATGGCTGCCGGTCGCACCATGAATGTCATTGAGGCCTTTCCACGCTTTTTCGCTCGCAGCCACGGTACCGAGCATCGCGTCGGAATGACCGACAATGTACTTGGTACCAGCCTGGATCGAGAGATCGACACCAAGGGCAAGCGGCTGGCAGAACAGTGGGGTGGCCCATGTATTGTCCATGAGAACGGTCGCGTCGATTTCATGCGCCGCGACGGCAATTGCCGGAACATCCTGCATTTCGAAAGTAAGGGATCCCGGGGCCTCGGTGAAGACCGCGGAGGTTTCTTCCCTGAACAGGGATTTGATGTCTGCACCGAGCATCGGGTCGTAGTATTCGGCGGTTACTCCAAATTTCGGCAGGACCGTATCCGCGAAATGTCGCGTCGGCTGGTAAGCCGTGTCAGTGATCAGGATGTGGTCACCGGATTTCACGCAGGAGAGGAGTGCGAGAGCGACTGCGTTCAGGCCGGAATTGGCAAGTTTAACGCCCGCTGCCCCTTCCAGTTCCCGCAGGGCATCTTCAAGTGAATCAGTCGTCGGATTGCCGCGGCGGGCATAGGAATATTTCTGACCTCCGGGAACCATTGTCTCCACATCTGGATAAAGAACGGTCGACGCGTGAACGACCGGCGGATTGACAAATCCGTGAAACAAATTTGGGTCGCGACCGGCATGCGCCAGTCTTGTGTCGGGTTTCAATGGGGACTTGCTGGCAGAATTGGACATGGAAGCTCTGTTTATGGGGGTCAGTATCAGGAGTTTGAGTTTCGCCCGGACGGGATGGGTTATTTTAGACAATTCGCAGGGCTCTCAACAAGGGTGGTTAAGGGCTCTTTGCGCATCAATTCAACGTGTAACTTATGATTAAGGTTAATGGAGCGCCTGGAATTCGAAGATCCGGTGAACATGTTTAAGGCATTGAATGAATTCGAACCGGGCATGTTCGCGATTTGTGCACTCAGCAGGTGCAGATCGAGTGTTTCCTTGCGATTTTTGTCGAGATAATGACAGCAAGTACTTGACACGAACAGCCAAATGCAATCGTATGGGCTCGTTGGGTGGAATGGGAGAAATCTGGAGGAAGCCGTCAAAAAGGCACACGCTCGTTTACGAACGGGACGTTGAGGATTTCTTCCTACTAAGCCCAGCATAAAAATAAAATGGGTAACAAATAAAGGCTGCATATCCATGTCCAAAAAAATCCTTCCACTCGTACTCGGCGCTGCAATGGGCGTCGCCGCGACCACGGCTGCGAGTGCGACAACCTTGGAAGATGTCAAGGCAAAAGGTTTCATCCAGTGTGGGGTGAGCCAGGGTCTGCCGGGCTTCTCCAATCCAGATGCACAGGGGAACTGGACCGGTCTCGACGTTGATCTCTGCCGCGCAATGGCCGCTGCAGTATTCGGCGATGCGTCGGCTGTAAAATTCACGCCGCTGTCTGCAAAAGAGCGTTTCACTGCGCTGCAGTCCGGCGAAGTTGACGTCCTGTCCCGCAACACCACGTGGACCATGTCCCGTGATACTAAGCTGGGTCTGAACTTTGCCGGCGTCAACTACTATGACGGTCAGGGCTTCATGGTTCGCAAGGATCTCGGCGTCACCTCGGCGCTTGAACTGTCCGGCGCTTCGGTCTGCACCAACACAGGTACAACGACCGAGTTGAACGTTGCTGACTATTTCCGCGCCAACAATATGCCGTACGAAATCGTTGCCTTCGAAAAGGCAGATGAAGTTGTCGCAGCATATGATGCCGGTCGTTGCGACGTGTATACCACGGATGCTTCCGGTCTGTACGCACAGCGTCTGAAGCTGACCAACCCGGGCGACCACATGGTTCTGTCGGAAATCATTTCCAAGGAGCCGCTTGGTCCGGTTGTCCGACAGGGTGATGACGAATGGTTCAATGTCGCCAAATGGACCCTCAACGCGATGATCAACGCTGAAGAACTTGGCGTTTCGTCGGCCAATGTTGACGACATGAAGTCTTCCGACAACCCTTCCATCAAGCGCATGCTCGGTGTTGAAGGCGCGTATGGTGAAGGCATCGGCCTGTCCAATGACTGGGCTTACAACGTCATCAAGAACGTCGGTAACTACGAAGAATCCTTCAATGCCAATGTCGGTCCGGACACTCCGCTCGGCATCTCACGCGGCGTGAATGCGCTGTGGAGCGATGGTGGATTCCTTTACGCTCCGCCGGTTCGCTAATCCTCATCTGATTTGAGGAGACTGGGGTTCCGGCAGAAACTTGCCGGAACCCTCAATATAACAAGGCCACGCACAAAAATCCGGAAAACCGGTTAAAGCGTGGGGGGAACAAACTGCTTCGATAGTCGATAGGGGAGTGCGCGAAAGCGTGCTGCTGAAGCAGTCAAGACGTGAAAGAGGAGAGGCGGTTTGCCGGGCTCTTTCCGTAGAAATTTGGCGAGGTTCTATGTCTGTAATGGAGCAGGACTCGGCGGGGGCGCCGGCGCGTGCTTCGCTGTTGAACGATCCCAAAGTCCGCGGCATATTTTTTCAGGTTGTCCTGATCGCCGTGCTTGTCTTTGTGGGATACAACATCGTATCAAACACGGCCGCCAACCTTGAGCGGCAAAACATCGCCTCTGGTTGGGGCTTCCTTGAAAACACAGCTGGATTTGGCATCATCCAGTCGCTGGCTTCCTACTCGGAAACATCGAGTTACGGGCAAGCGCTGTTTGTTGGATTCCTGAACACTCTTCTTGTCGCGATTGTCGGTATCTTTATCGCGACGATTGTCGGATTTGTTGTCGGTATTGCTCGTCTTTCCGACAACTGGGTTATCAGCCGGCTGGCATATTGCTACGTTGAACTGATCCGCAACGTTCCGCTGCTTCTTCAGATCTTTTTCTGGTATTTCGCGGTTCTGCGGGCTGTTCCTGGAAAACGTGAAAAGTGGTCGTTCTTTTTCGACAGCTTCCATCTGAACATCGCTGGATTCCGTGGACCGAAACCGATCTGGCAGGATGGAGCGTCCTTAATCGGTATCGCCTTAATCATTGCGATCGTCGCGTGTATTGTGATTGCCCAATGGGCACGCAAACGGCAGGAATCGACTGGTCAACAGTTTCCTGTCTTTTGGACGGCCGTGGGGCTGATAATCGGCTTGCCGCTGATCATGTATTTTGTCACGGGTATGCCCATGCATCTGGAGCATCCGGTGTTTGTCGACACGGGACCTCGGATACGTCAGGGGTTTCAGCTGAATGTTGGCTTCAACCTCATACCGGAATTCCTCGCATTGACGGCCGCGTTGTCAATCTACACCGCATCGTTCATTGCGGAGATTGTCCGCGCGGGCATCCAGGCGGTCAGCCATGGGCAGACGGAAGCTGCGCATGCGCTTGGATTGCGTCAAAGCCCGACGCTCAGGTTGGTGATCATCCCTCAGGCGATGCGCGTCATCATTCCGCCCCTGACAAGTCAGTATCTGAACCTGACGAAAAATTCCTCCCTGGCTGTTGCGATCGCATTCCCTGATCTTGTTTCGGTTGGCGGCACGGTCCTCAATCAGACCGGGCAGGCAATCGAGATTATCGGAATCTGGATGGCGATCTATCTGACGCTCAGTCTGGTCACGTCGGCCTTTATGAACTGGTACAACCAGCGCATGGCGCTCGTGGAAAGATAAGGGGCGCTGAAAATGGCCAAAACTGAAACATTTCAGATTAGAACCGAGGAGGCGCCGCTTCTGCCGGCGCCTGTCTCGACCACAGGTTTGATCGGCTGGATGAGGCAGAACCTGTTTTCATCCATCAGCAATACCGTTCTGACCGTCATCGGCGTGATTATCGCCTACTGGATAATCGCACCCTTTGTCCAGTTTGCCTTCATAGATGCTATCTGGACGGGCGAGGACAGGAAGGCATGCCTTCCACCTGAAGGGTCGGAAGGGGAACACATGGGCGCCTGCTGGGCCTATGTTAAGGCCTATTTCCCGCAATTCATCTATGGTCGATATCCGACCGACGAGATCTGGCGGGTGAATATCGTCTATGTGCTCTTTGCCCTGTTGCTGGTTCCGCTGGCAATGCCGAGTATGCCGCTCAAGAAGTTGAATTCCATTCTCTTTCTTGGCGTGTTCCCTATTGTTGCCTTCGTTCTTCTGACTGGTGGAAACATCAGCATCAGCTCCTACACGTGGATCTTCGTTGCGTTGATCGCCGCAGTTGGCGTTGCAATCGCGGCAATCCTGTCGGTTGCAGGAGGGCGGGATTTCAATGGCGTCAAGCCTGTTCTGATAGGATTTGTCGGAACGGCTGTCGTGCTTGCGATCATATTGGGTTTCGTGTCGGCCAATCTCGGACTATCAACAGTTGATACGCCTGTCTGGGGTGGTCTTCTGGTGACACTGGTGATTGCCGTCACCGGCATCGTGGCTTCGCTGCCGCTCGGTATCGCCCTGGCACTCGGTCGACGGTCCACCATGCCGATCGTTCGGCTGGTTTCGGTCATTTTCATCGAGTTCTGGCGCGGTGTTCCGCTGATCACCGTGCTGTTCATGTCGTCGGTGATGTTACCGCTTTTCCTGCCGGAAGGCGTCACGTTCGACAAGTTGCTCCGTGTTCTGATCGGCGTCACCTTGTTCTCCGCCGCCTATATGGCGGAAGTCGTGCGCGGTGGTCTGCAGGCAATTCCAAAAGGGCAATATGAAGGGGCCATGGCTCTGGGGCTCCGGTTCTGGCCGATGATGTATCTCATCATTCTGCCTCAGGCCCTGAAACTTGTGATCCCTGGTATCGTCAACACCTTCATTGGTCTGTTCAAGGATACGACCCTGGTCCTGATTGTCGGCATGTTCGATCTGCTCGGCCAGATACAATCGTCCTTTACGGATCCGACTTGGTCGACACCCACTCAGGGACACACGGGCTATCTCTTTGCAGCCATGGTGTTCTTTGTTTTCTGCTTCGGCATGTCCCGCTATTCCATTTACATGGAGAGGCGGCTGCACACAGGGCATAAACGCTAGAAACATCTTCGGGGCGCGCGAACCTCCGCTGCGCCCCGGCCACTGAAATTCTGGAGTAAAAACGCATGTCAGAAAATGCTGTAAACGCGGAAGAGCTTGCCGCCGATCGCTCGAAGATGATGATTTCCGACACGGATGTGGCGATTGAAATCAACAACATGAACAAATGGTACGGTGACTTTCACGTACTGCGCGACATCAACCTGAAGGTCATGCGCGGCGAACGCATCGTTATTTGCGGACCGTCAGGATCCGGCAAGTCCACCATGATCCGGTGCATCAACCGTCTGGAGGAGCATCAGGCCGGCCAGATCGTCGTGGATGGGATCGAGCTGACCAACGATCTCAAGAAAATCGATGAAATTCGCCGTGAAGTCGGCATGTGTTTTCAGCACTTCAATCTGTTTCCGCATCTGACCATATTGGAGAACTGCACGCTGGCCCCGATCTGGGTTCGCAAGATGCCGAAGAAGGAAGCCGAAGAGGTCGCGATGCACTATCTCGAGCGCGTCAAGATCCCGGAACAGGCGCTGAAATACCCCGGTCAGTTGTCCGGTGGCCAGCAGCAGCGTGTTGCGATTGCGCGTTCGCTTTGTATGAGCCCCAAAATCATGTTGTTCGATGAGCCGACTTCCGCTCTTGATCCAGAAATGATCAAGGAAGTTCTGGACGTGATGGTGGGTCTCGCAGAAGAAGGCATGACCATGCTCTGCGTAACCCACGAAATGGGTTTTGCACGCAAGGTCGCGAACCGCGTGATCTTCATGGATGCGGGCCAGATCGTTGAACAGAACGAACCGGAAGACTTCTTCGTCAACCCTCAGCACGAACGTACCAAACTGTTCCTCAGCCAGATCCTGCATCACTGATCTGGAGAGGGTATGCGACTGGCAAGGATATTCAGAAACGCGATTTTCGTTTTGCTCCTTGTCGTTGTTTCGGTAGTTGTTGCAATAGGCCTTGGAACCCTCGTTCCAAGGCCCTTGTCTCTTTCGCCGTTGTCGGCCGAACAGGGAGAGACAACCGAACGCCGTATTCTTGTCCTCTCCAACCCGATCCATACCGACATAGCGCTCCCGGCGGACCCTGACGTTCTTGAAGCCTTGTCTTTTGTGTCGTCAGAGGGACTGGAACTCGACTACCCGGGCGTCTTCTGGATTATTGTCGGTTGGGGGAGCCGTTCCTTCTATATTGAAACCCCCACATGGTCCGAACTGAAACCGGGGCCGGTGATTGATGCTTTGACCTGGGACAGGTCCGTCATGCACATTCGCCGCGCCGGACAGATTTCACCATCGCTGCCGAGCGTTCGCGAGGTCGAACTGGGCACAAGGGAGTTTGACGGTCTGTTGCGCGACATTCGATCAAGTTTTCAGGCAGAAAAAGGCGATCAACCACGTGCGATTTCAGGCGCGGCCTACGATGCGCACGATATCTTTTTTCCTGCCAATGGCGGTTTCAACGCTCTGTTGGGTTGCAATACCTGGACTGCACGCATGCTACGCCAGGCGGGAATTAGAACCGGATTCTGGACACCTTTGCCCTTCACTCTGAACCTGTCCCTGGATCTGCATAATGCCGACTAGACCAAGTTCTCGAAAATGCGATTTTGCGCGGTTGCTCATGCGAACGCCCGGTTGGTAGCCAACTCAAGATGTTTTCGAGCGCCGCATGGGGGAGAGAACGTATCAATTTACAGCCCTTCCTTGATGCTGTACCAAACTGTTGAGTTAAGTCCTTTTTTCCAATTCAGCATGTAGCTACACTGCGTTCGTCATATTTGGGGAGTGCAAAGTTGGGAATGAAAAGCCAAGAAGTTCCAAGCGAGTTTTATGACCGGTCAGATGCAATAATTGAGTTGGCAAATGCGCAACTAAATGATGAGAGCCGCGGCAAAGTCAGCGCATCAACTCTCTATGCTGCAGCAAGATTTAACGCATTTACCAGCGCGGCGAATTATTCGAGCGGCGAGGAAATGACAAAAGATTTAGCTGAAATTGTCGACTATTTCGTTGAACAGTACCGAAAAATGCTCAAGGAAAATTTAGAGGACTACGCAGAAAAATTCTCCGAATATGTTCGATAAAATGCACGTCTACCTTGTCCGCATCTTGACCCTTTGTCTTGATTGCGATCAACGACTGCATTCGAGTACAAGCTGATAGTAATTCAATGTTCAAAATGATATTCTAATTTTTTAACGCATTATTATTTGCATCGATCGAATATTCCGGTCATTTCAGCCATTGATTATCTAAGGATGACATATCTCAATTTTCGTTTGTCAGTATAAGTCATCACATGTTCTATGCCCTGATTGCATTTTTGAAACACTTTTTTCTAATACAAGCCAAATGCAGGCGATAAGCACGACTATTTTTCGTTCATGGACCGTTTACCATTTGGATTTATCGCCGCGAAAATTGCGCTTGGGAGTATGGTGAAAAGCGGTGAATAGCCGAACTGACGCCTCAAAACTGTCGTTCGTCTCATCTTTGGCGGAAGTCTTCATTGGGCCAGACGCAGACATTGGCTCCTCCGAACTGTCACGGGCTGGCCAAACTGGTCACCTGTATCCAAGCGCCACGTTCACGGCGTCCGGATAGACAAGCCGTTCGCCCTGGATGTACGCGGCAAGTGACTTTGACACGTCATTGACAAGGTCCAGTTTGGCACCATCGTCAAGCGCGATGAAGGCGCCTGCGATTGGCATTGAACCAAGATGAAGGGGGACAAATTCTTCTGCCAGCGGCACATCAATCATCAGTTCCTGCCTGTGAACTGAGACCCTGGAAAATCCGGCGCTGGTCAATTGTGCGATCAACTCGTCGGCAGAGGGAGTTTCTCTTTGAGAGCGCTGCTTTTCGGCAATTTCGGGTGAAACAAACCTCTCAACAGCACTGCATATCGCGTGAGTGTATGGGCTGTGACCATCCCAGATCGAAACCGCCATCCTTCCACCTGAGGAGAGCAACCGACGAAATTCGCTGAGCGCTGCCGGCTTGTCTGGAAAATAGTGATACCCGTGTTGCGACAGGATCACATCGTAGCTGGCGGAAGGCAATCCAATGTCGCTGACGTCGCTCTCGATCCACCCGATGTCGAGCCCATCCGCGATTTCCTTCGCTTTGGCGAGCATGGCAGCATTTATGTCGAGGCCTTCTACCCGTCCCATTGGTCCGACCTTGGACTTCGCCAACCTTGTCGTGACGCCTGTTCCGCAGGCAACATCAAGGACGTTCTCGGATGCTTGCAGCGAAAGCTTGTCAACAAGAGCTTCTGCCCATCTTCCGAACCACAACGGTACCATGACCTTTTCATAAATTTCCGGGCCGCTGCCCACCAATTGAAATGTCATTTCAATTTCCTTGCTGCTTGGTGAAACGAGCAATGTTCGAGGCAGAGCCCACTGGGCATGATCTGATCAACCGAAAGCCTAGTTACCGTCGATCCTGAACGTCAAGCTGATTCACAATTTGCCTTTTCCAATGGGTCAAAACGACGGGCAAAGTAACCTCGGGACCGGGATCATTCCGGTCGGTTTATCAATCGGTTCAAACATTGCTGGTGGATTGCCGCCTTGTGCGACCAGCTGGAAGCAACATTCCTCGCGTTGACCAAGTCGGCTGCGCCAAGATCATGGCCGGGTATTCACGAGTTCATGCCCAGAGTCAGTTTCCGTTCGAGAGGGGAATGATTTTGTCGACGGCACTTTCCGCAAGTCTCTTCAAAACATCGGGTGTTTCACCAGCACGCGCGCGTATCGACAGCCCGTGCAAGATCAATGCGAGATGCTGAGCGGCAGTGCAGACTTCTTGCTCCGTCATCGAGCCTCGGGTTTCGTGACGAATAAGACTGGCAAACCCCTTGTCCATACGCGCGATGACGACGGTCAGGGCCTCTTTAAACTCAGCATCCCGGGGCGACTCGGTCTGAAGGGTTGATATTGCCAGGCACCCGTAGGGGGCATCCGTGAGATCGGTCTGACCTGTATAAAGATCTATCGCGGCGGTCAGAATAGCCTTGAGTCGAGGATTGGCACCCGCGGTCTGATGGCCAGCTTCGGCCAAATAAACGTGCATGCGATCTGCAAATCGACTGATGACGTTCAGATACATGTCTTTCTTGCTGCCAAAGGCAGCATAAAGGCTCGGCCGGTTCAATCCGGTGGCTTCGGCGATCTGATCGAGGCTCGTTGCCGCGTAGCCATTCCTCCAGAACACCTGCATGACCCGATCAAGGGTTACGTCCTCGTCAAATTTGCGTGGCCGCCCGCGTTTCGTTTCCGTTTTCATTTTTTACCAATTCGCATAAAAATATCGACATGTCTATTTTTGTGCAATACGGTACAAAAAAATGGAGGCGGGAATGGAAGCGTTTTGCGAGAGACCTGAAAAGGACGCGTACATGGGTACCGTTCAGTGGGGAAAACGCACAGGACGTTTCAGCAGGGGACGGCTGACGCGTTCGGAGAAAATCAGGGTCATGGTCAATCTTGCTCGAATGACCGCATTCGAAATCAAGGACGTTGCGCTGGCGCAACTGGGACTGATGAACGCATATGGGAGCGATCTGGACGGGTTACAGCCGCCCGACACCGCTCTTGTTCGCGACGCATTCGACTTTGCGGATGACGTCCAGAATGTTGAGTTGATGCGTCATAGTTGGCGAACCTACTACTGGGCCATGCTGATCGGCGGACACCAAAACCTTGCTGTCGACCGGGAAGTGCTGTTTGCAGCGGCCATTCTTCACGACGTGGGATTGGCCAAGGGCAGAATCTCGGAACCCAGGGAGTGCTGCTTTGTCGTCTATGGCGCAGAACGTTGCAAACATCACCTCGTAAGCAAGGGGCACGATAGGGCAAAGATAGGCAGGATTTCAGATGCAATCGGCCTGCATCTGAACGGTTATGTCTCAAGCCGCGTGCACGGTGCAGAAGCACATCTGCTTTCCCGCGGGGCAATGTGCGATGTGTTTGGCATGGGTCGGCGCAGAATTGAAAAGTCCGTCCGGCGCCAGGTCCTCCGGGAGCACCCGGTGGGGGACCTGCGCTCGGAACTGGAGATTTGGCCCGGACACCACCTTGAGGGAACAAGGGGAGATTTCCTCATTCGTCTCGGCAACAGAAGCAAGCAGGCATCCAATAATGCGAGCGTTCCCCAGGCCGGTGAATGAAGTCCGTCTCCGCAATTGACCGGCTCGTCCTGGAAGCAACTCAGGATGGGTCGGAAACGATTTCGGTATCTTCTCTTCCACCCCAGTCGGTCCAGGATCCATCGTAAAGCGCAAGATCTCGTGATCCCAGGACCGTCAGGCCAAGTGTCAGGATCGCGGCGGTCACACCGGATCCACATGTCGTTGTGACGGGCTTTTCCAGGTCCACACCGGCTTCCTGATATATCTGCTTCAACTCGTCCTTGGTGCGAAACGTGCCGCTTTCATTGATCAACCGCGTGAAGGGCAGGTTGAGAGCACTCGGCATGTGCCCGGATCTGAGCCCGGCACGCGGCTCGGGAGCCACGCCCGAAAAACGGTCTACAGACCTTGCGTCGAGAATTTGCCTGGAAGAGGCCCGGATGGTGTTTCGAATTTCAGCAAGGTCGGCAACCGCGCCATGATTGAGCCTTGAGGTGAAATGGCTTTGAGGTTTTCGTGGAACATCGTCCGTTACCGGCCTGTTTTCTGCACGCCACTTCGGAAAGCCGCCATCAAGCACGAATACGCGCTCGGCCCCCATGGTACGCAAGGTCCACCAGACACGTGGTGCGGAATAGAAACCAAAATCGTCATAGACGACGATCGTTTGCCCGTCCCCGATACCGAGTTTGCGCATCGCTGATGAAAACACATGAGGTTGCGGCAACATGTGGGGCAGGTCTGAGGTCTTGTCGCAGATTTCATTCACATCGAAAAATACGGCACCAGGAACATGCGCGTTAGGGTAGACGGGTGGTGCGTCCGGATGGGTCACGGGGGGCATCCAGGCGTTGATGACCGCAAGATCGGGAGACTCCAGATGGTCGGCCAGCCATTGAGTAGAAACAAGAGGATGGTCGGACATTACAGCTCCTTAAGTTTCGTATAGTCCTTTTGATTTGTGCCACTCTTCAATGGACAAATCAGGATATTTCCCAAAATGGATGTCGTTGGGACCTTCCGGAACCCCGATCCAGTCCGGCTTGTATTCAAGCATGATATGGACGGTTTCCGGCGGCCTTGGCAAGGGGGTGTCGATGACGCCGGCATGCGGGTGCAGGAGCCCCGGCCAGCGCGGATCCCAAACCCACAAATGTGTGCCGCAAACCTTGCAGAAATGTCGTTCGACAGGGCTCCGAGTGCCGTCTATCAACGCGTTGTAGACGAGTTTGGATTGCTCTCCGCTGGTCTTGAGGCTTGACGCATCCCCCATGAGATTGATTGCAAAACCCGCGCTGCCACCAATCTTTCGGCATATCGAACAGTAGCAGCGCATATAAGGGTAGGGCGTCTTGCTTTCCAAACGGAATTCAACCGCCTTGCAATGGCAACTTCCCGTCAGCTGCATATTCGTGTCTCCTGAAGACCGCTCAATCGTTCAGGCGTATGCGGACCCGCCTGTTTTGCTTGCCTTTTTTCTCGGTCTTGCCGAGGGCAAGGTCACCAATTTCCGAAGTACTGGAAACATGCGTGCCACCGCAAGGCTGCAGGTCGACATCCGCTCCGATCCTGACAAGTCTTACCCGCCCGGATCCCCTGGGCGGTTTGACCGACATGGTCTTGACCAGACCCGGGTTGGCGTCGAGTTGCCCATCCGTAATCCACTCGGTGGTGACGTCGTGATCTCCGGCCGCCAATTCGGTCAGTGTTCTCAGCAAGATTTCCTTGTCGATTGTTTCGTCGCCCATATCGAAATCGAGTCGGCCTTCGGAGTCGCCGATCTGTCCGCCGGTTACAGGATAGGGCAGCGCAACAGACAGAAGATGAAGTGCGGTATGAACACGCATCAAACGATATCTGCGAGCCCAGTCGACATGCGCGGTAACACGGGTGCCTGGTTCTGGAAGCGGTTGATCTTCTGCCGGCACGTGAACGATCGTGGTCTTGTTGTCATCGATCACGGTCGTGAAAATCTCTGTCCGGCTGCCATCGGAATATTCCAGGTGGCCTCTGTCGCCCGGTTGCCCGCCACCTGTAGCGTAGAAGACAGTGCGGTCAAGCACGATACCACCGCGTTCATTCACACCTACGACTTCCGCTTCGCACGTACGCAGGTAGGCATCGTCACGAAACAAAGGTGTTGTCATTGAAGTCTCCTGCTGAAGGGAAGATCGTTGGAAGGATAACTGGGGCCCAACACGCGACCTCTGGACTTTACATCATTTCAGGCAGCAATAATCCATCACGATGGTTGCGGCGGCAAGATTGCCCATGTGTAGCGCAGTCGGTGTGTTCTGATGACCCGGATAGACAAGATCTCCAGCGGCATATAGACCGCGAACAGAAGTGCGAAAGCCTGCATCGACGTCGACATAGCCTGCATCGGTCATGGAAATGTCGAGCGATGTAACAAGATCGGTCTGCTGCTGGAAGGGGAAAATCAACAGGCAATCCAGGCCAATTGTCTCCCCGCCCGGCATTTCGACGTGGGTCAAGGCACCGTTTTCGGCTCGCAAATTGATCGGCAATTCATGGTAGATGGCTGTACTCAACCGGGAAACCTGCTCAATTCGCTCTGGCGTCGCGGATATGTCCGGGCCGAGAAAATAATGTAGGTCATCGCTCCAGTTCCGATAGACTTCAGCAGCATCGATGACGTCTTGGCGATGCGCGTATATTCCCCATCGTTTGTTGTGCCACTCAATTCCGTGACAGAAAGGGCAGTTGATAACACTGCGGCCCCAGCACTCTTCAATGCCGCCAAGTTCCGGGAACAGGTCAATCATTCCGGTCGAAAGCAGAACGAATTCAGCCGTCAGGCACGAACCGTCATTCCTTGTAAGCGTAAATCCAATGGAATCTCGTCGGATGCCGGCGATACCCGTTTGCTCAAAATGTGCGTAGGGATATGAACTGATGTCGCGATGAATGGTGTCTCGAACGTCGGCTGGCGCATTCCTGTCGAACCCGGGAAGCGCTGCAATGAAGGGAGACGACGCGTTTCTCGCAGGAGTATTTTTGTCAAAGACAATCGATTTGATCATCGACCGGGAAAGCGTCAATGCGGCAGCAAGCCCCGCTGGCCCGGCACCGACAATAGCAACCTGAGTGTCCATCCAAATTCCCCCTTGTTGTTCAATTGTTCGCCTGTGTCACCAGCAACTTGAATGCAAAACTGCCCAAAACCCCTGCAAACGCCCAGTCAAACGCACGCATGAACGAAGGGGAGGATTTCAGGAATTTTGTGAACGCACTTGCGCCCAGAACCATCAAAATACAAACAGGCAGGCAGAGGGCTACGAAATAAGCACCCAGAAACAACAGTTTGCCTGTGGCGTTTGGATCAGATGCACTGACAAACTGCGGAAGAAACGTCACGAAGAAGACGACAATCTTGGGGTTGAGAATATTGACGCCCAGTCCTTGAAGCCACACTCGACTGAAGGATTGTTGCGGAACGCTGACTGGGTCCACTGTCAGAGACGATCCATTCCTGATGGCCTGGAAGGCGAGCCATATGAGATAGGCGGCCCCCACGATTTTCAGGACCGTAAAGGCAATGTCGGATGCCGCCAGAAGTGCAGACACACCGACAGCAGCAAGCACGGTGTGGATAACCAAGCCGCATGTTGCCCCCAGCACGGATGCAAGCCCTGATTTTCTGCCCTGTGTCAGCGTTTTGCTCAAGAACAGCGTCATGTCGGGACCTGGTGTGATCGTCAGGATCAGGCCCGCGGCAGTGAAGGTGAGGAGGATGGAGACGTCCGGCAAATATGACATTGTTCCACGAGATCGATCTGTTCGCGCTACAATCTTTCTTAGACGCCGGACGCTTCAGTCTGTCAACGTCGTTTGCCGAAGGTGGCACGATTTGCCGGATGACCTCCTGAATGAGTTGGAACATGCTTCGCTTGCCGAAGTGGTGGTGCAGCGTGCTGCCGCGTTTTACCCAAATACTTCACCAGCGCCCAGAGAGCGAGGCCTGGAAAAAGGAGAATTGTCAGGATCCTGTTCCATAGATAGTCCTGCCCTACATCGGAGGTCAGCTCGCCAGAATTGGTTCCTCTCAGAAGAACAAGCGTTTCAGGAGGGCCGAACGACATGAAGAAGTATGACTGATCCAGGTCCTTTTGGTTGTCGGTGTAGTCAAAACTGCAGCTTTGAAACAAATAGAGTTTCGAACGGCACCTCCGATCAAAGGTTGAGATATTGGCAGGGGAAAGTGTCTCGGACTTCAACTTGATGTCTTTGAGAATTGCGCCGTCCATAAAGAACAGTCCTGGTCCCAGCATCAACAGAAACAGAAAGCTAAATATCAGTTTCATGAAAACCTCATTCGGAAAAATTACCGGAGGGACCATGAAAAAATCGCGTTAAAATAGTTTTAAGCGAACAATGTAATTTAAAGGTGTAGTGTCATTTTTCGTTTTCACGATGACCTTAAAGGATCGGCGACAGCAGGCGCGCACCCTGGGCAAAGACACGAAAAGCATAGCTCCTTGAGCGGAAAGCGTCGGGCCAGGTCAGTTTCGCGCTTTGGAAATCGGTCTCAAGCATTGTTTCAACGTTCCCGATCATACGTTCGTGCGTGAACCACAGCGTGAGTTCGAAATTGATCTGAAATGATCTGTTGTCGAAATTCACCGTGCCGATCGATACAAGATCGTTGTCCATCAGTGTAACTTTCTGATGCAGAAATCCATCGGTGTAGCGATAGACCTTTACCCCTCGTTGTACGAGCGTGTCCTCATAGGCGTGGCTCGCCAGCCAGACGGTCCAGTGGTCCCGTTTTTCCGGGAGCAAGATACGCACATCGACACCGCGCATCGCCGCCGCCGCCAGTGCAGTCTGTACGTCCAGAGACGGCACGAGGTAGGGTGTCGTGATCCAAAGGCGTTCCTTGGCTCTGGCAGCTGCCTCAACAAAGGCCAGGGCACATTCTTCCAGTTTGTCTGCTGGCCCGGTCGGCATGACCAGAACGGCCTCGTCTCCCGGCATGGGAATATCCCGGACCTGCGGCAGCTCGATCCGCTCGCCGCTTGCCCAGAGCCAGTCCTCGACAAAGGAAAGCGCACACGCAACGGCTGCCGGTCCTTCCACCTTGACATGAGTGTCGCGCCAGTGACCGAACCATTTGTTGCGTCCCACATATTGATCGGCAACATTGTGTCCGCCGACGAAGGCTTCACGGAAATCGGTTACCACCAGTTTCCGGTGGTTCCTGTAATTCAGGCGCATTGGCCCAAAGAGACGCAGAAACTTGTGATTCTCGTTGAAGCCGCACACTTCGACGCCTGCATTCTTGAGCTTGGCGAGAAAGTCTCTTGAAAGGGCGTGGCTTCCGACGTCGTCATAAAGAAGATAGACCTTCAGTCCGTCTTTCGCTCTTGCGATCAGTGCATCGGCCATTTCGCGCCCGAGGCCATCGTCTTCAATCGCGAAAAACTGGAAAAATATGACTTGTTCGGCGCGTGCAATCGCATCCTTGATCGCAGTGAACGTCGCATCGCCATCGATCAGAAGATCTGCAGTATTGCCGGCCAGAAACGGCACGCCGGCAACTCGCGTGAGGACCGGCCAGTCCCGTGTTTCTTCGTGATCGGTCAACCCGAGTTCGTCAGCACGTCTCGCCCGTTCCGCCCTGCCAAGCAAAGTCTGTATCCGCGCATAGTCGGCGAATGACTTCCAGCCGAACACGAAATAAAGCGGAACGGTGAGATAAGGCAGGAAGAACAGCGACAGCAACCAGGCAACCGAACCCTGCGATGTCCGGGAATTCATGATCTCCCGAACGGCACAGACGCCCGCGACGATATACATAACGGCAACAAACGCAGCAACAAGGCCGAGATTGTTGGCCATGACATCCAGGATGCTGACATCGACGACCGCATCCTGGATCACCGCTTTGGCGTCGGCTCCATCTTTGGCGAGGGTCGGGTCAGCTTGCCCCATGTGTTCTCATACCGCGCAATCTTCCATTTAGGCAAAAGGTGCCTGAATGGTAGTCTTTCGCTCCAGCCACTCCGGCACCGGCAAGTTCTTAGACCGCAGGAAGTCAGGGTTGTAAAGCTTGGATTGATAACGGGTGCCGTGGTCGCACAAAATGGTGACGATGGTTTTTCCAGGGCCAAGTTCAGCTGCCAGCTTTCGTGCTCCGGCCAGATTGATCGCCGTGGAACCACCGAGCAACAGGCCTTCATTTTCGGCCAGGTCAAAGACCAGCGGCACGGCGTCGGCGTCATCGATCGTGTAAGCATGATCCACCTTGACGTCCTGAACAATCGGTGTTTTGCGCCCAAGGCCGATGCCTTCGGATATCGAGCCACCTTGAGAAGCCACCGCTTCGCCCGTCGTGAACAGCGACTGCATTGCAGCGCCGCGAGGATCGGCACAACCAATGACAACACCGGGTTTGTTTTCCTGAAGGTATTTGGAAACACCCGCAAGCGTTCCACCCGAACCGACCGCGCAAATGAACGCATCCACGCGCCCCCCTGTCTGTGCCAGTATTTCCGGACCGCCTATCCCCTGTGTGCCTTGCGATTATCGAGATTGTTCCATTGGTCCGCAAAGATAACGCCGTTGGGTTCGCTCTTTGCCATCTCCTGGGCAAGACGCCGCGCCACGTGTTGATAGTTGTCCGGATCCTTGAAAGGTTTGGCTGGAACCTCGACAAGCTCCGCACCGCACAGGCGCAGCATGTCCTTCTTTTCCTGGCTCTGCGTTTCCGGCATCACGATCACGGTTCGATAACCTCTGGCGCTGGCAACCAGGGCAAGACCAATTCCGGTGTTTCCGGCGGTACCTTCTACAATGACGCCTCCCGGTTTCAGATCGCCCCGGGCTTCTGCCTCCAGAATCATCTGCCTGGCCGGCCTGTCCTTGACCGATTGACCCGGGTTCAAGAATTCAGCCTTGCCCAGGATTTCACAACCGGTTTCTTCGGAAAGGGCTTTCAGGCGGATCAGCGGCGTATTGCCAATCGCATCGACAACGGAAGCGGACACAGTCATTCTTTCAATCCTGGCTGATCTGGACAGAAAACAAGGCATGGCCAGATAAGATTCAATGGGCTCCGGACGCTAATGGGAGCTGCATCCGGGATCAAGTTTGCAATTTAAGGGCTCGTCGGAGGAATGCCAGCGACAGGTACGTTTTTCTGATGATTTTTCCGCAAATCGATTGAAAGTGAGCATGGAGTTGTTCTTCAAACCCCCTAGATGAAAATTCAAATTTCAATATTTTTGGTGTAAATGATGATCCAGAAAACCTTGCACGGCGTATCGGCGTTAGTGCAAAGATGGTGTTTGGAGCTTGATGAGAGCGAAAATGGAAAAAAATGTGACCGGGATGGATGAGCTGCTGGCCGGGTATGCGGCCGGAACGCTGTCTTATCCTGCACAGGCGCTGGTCGGAGCGCACCTCGAACTCAGCGACCTGAATCGCGGCTATGTCTCGTCTCTGGAAAGCCTTGGCGGCGTAAGCCTGGGCGATGCTGATCCCGTTGCCTTGAGTGACCGGGATACGTCGCTTTCTGCCATTTTCGACGATGAGACGCCTTTCTCGAATGACAACGAGCCGATCGCGAACGACGGCGCTGGTCTGCCACAATCCCTTAGATCAATTGTCGGAAACTCCATGGAAGGCCTTCCCTGGAAAGCGCTTTTACCTGGTGTGAAAGAATGCAAATTCGGCGAAATAGACGGCTGTGCAACCAGTCTTCTCTGGGTGCGCGCAGGTCGTGCCATGCCATCCCACACTCATCACGGAACGGAACTTACGCTCGTTCTCCAAGGCGGTTTTCGCGACGATGATGGCCACTATGTTGCCGGCGACGTCGCATTTGCGGATGATGATGTCGACCACAAGCCAATCGCCGATGAAGGTGAAGACTGCATCTGTTTTGCAGTCACCGCTGGACGCCTTGAGCTGACAGGTCCTGTTGGCAGGTGGTTTGCTCCGTTTATGCGGTAAGAACAAATCCGCTCTCCATGACATTTGCGTAGACACTGCAAAGGCCAAGGAGATCGTTATTGCCTCAGAGAAAATTTATAGCGCATCCGTCACACGGAGTTGCATGGGTTACCGGAGCAAGCTCCGGTATCGGTCATGCGCTTGCGCTCGATCTAGCCAATGAAGGATGGCGGGTTGTTGTAACGGCACGTTCAGAAAACGCACTGCAGGAGCTCAGCTGCAAGGCTCAGGAAATGCCGGGAGAGATAATCGCGCTTCCAGGTGATGTTAGAAACACGCAGCTGATGAAGGAACACTGTAACGCTATCGAACAGGAACTTGGCGGCGTAGCTCTGCTTGTTGCAAATGCCGGGATCTATCTGCCACAGGACGGTCTAAATGCAGATGTAGAGGCATTTCGGACGAGCATCGACGTGAACCTGATGGGTACCGTCAATGTCGTCCTTCCGGCAATCGACGCAATGAAGGAGAGGGGACGTGGGCAGATTGCCATAGTCTCTTCAGTTGCCGGATATAGAGGGCTGCCGACATCTGCGGCCTATGGCGCGTCCAAGGCCGCGCTAATCAATCTTGCAGAATCGCTGAAGTTCGATCTCGACCTGGCCGGTATTCGCATCCAGCTGGTCAATCCGGGATTTGTCGATACGCCGGCAACGCGATCCAATCCGTTCCCGATGCCGCATCTCATTACAACTGGGGAGGCTGCCAGGGAAATCCTGGACGGGTTGAAACATCCCACACGGTTCGAAATTGCGTTTCCCAGAGCTTTCGTCAGACAACTAAAGGCGTTGGGGCTGCTGCCGTATCGCGCCTATTTTTCGCTGGTTGCAAGAACAACTGGCTGGAGCAAAAAACACCGGGCCGGATAAGAGCCGGCCCGGGTGTCATTCCGCAACAGGAACGTCCTCAGGGAGCTTTGACGTACACCATCTGTCTGACGTCAATGTTCCCTGCGCGAAATCCGGCTTCGCAATAGTGGAGGTAGAACTCCCAAAGTCGCTTGAACCGTTCGTCGAATCCAAGAGGGCGTATCTGCGGCCAGGATTGGCAGAAACGTTGCCGCCACTCTGCAAGCGTACGGGCATAGTCCTGGCCGAAAATCTTCTGCTCTGCCAGGTCTAGTCCAAGAGACTTTCCGATCTCGACGAGCTTTCCTGGTGGTGGCAACATGCCACCTGGGAAAATGTAGCGCTGAATGAAATCCGTGCCGCGCCGGTAGTCTTCGAACATCTTGTCCTGGATCGTTATGATCTGGAGGCCCGCCTTTCCGCCGGGTTTCAGACATCTGGACAACTGGTCAAAATAGGTCGTCCAGTATTTTTCACCAACTGCCTCGAACATCTCGATTGAGGCAATCCGGTCGAAAACACCGCGTTCATCGCGATAATCCTGAAACACGACGTCTACTTTTTCATTGAGGCCGGCTTTGAAGATGCGTTCACTTGCATAGTCGAACTGCTCTTGCGATATCGTCAGCGCACGAACATGTGCCCCGACCGTTTTGGCAACATGTTCTGCAAATCCGCCCCAGCCACACCCGATCTCCAGGACCGAGTGTTCCGGTTCAATTCCGGTTTGCCTTACCAGGGACGCATACTTCTCTGTTTGCGCCTGTTCCAGGTTGTTGGTCTCGTTGCTGTAAATCGCCGATGAATAGGTCATCGACGGATCGAGCCATTCCTTGTAGAACGCGTTTCCAAGGTCATAATGCGCCGAAATGTTTCGCTTGGATCCGCTCCGGGTATTGGAATTCAGCCAATGTCGGGCAGAAAGGAGGAGGCGGGTCAAAGGCTTTCCCTGAATCGCTTCCAGCGTCGATTCCTGATTGATGCAGAACACTTCCAGAAACGTTGTCACGTCGGGCGAGGACCAGTATCCGGCCATGAACGCTTCCCCGACGCCGACATCCCCGGCCTTGACCACCATGCGGAAAAAGCGCCAGTCGTGAATGTGAAGAACGCCGTTCGGGCCTTCCTCACGTCCGTGAATGCGGAATGTCCGTCCGTCGGGAAATCCGATCTCGAGCGTTCCATACCGAATTTTGAGCGCAAGTCCGGCTGCCATGCGGGCGAGGCGGGGAGTGCCTTTTAACTCCTTGCGCAAATTGTCTCTGTTCAGAACAACAGGCTCACTCATCGCAAAACCTCTTGAAAACTCATTTGTCAGAAGCGAGCGTCATGTCACGCTCTCCCAGTCTGTCCTGGGGTTTATTTTCAGCTCGTCGAGAATGGAATGGTACACGCTTGAGCCAGATTTTAAAGGCTTGCCAGTGGATCGCAAAGACCACCTTCGCCGTAAGAAATGGAACCCGAACGCATTCCTTAACGATAGAGCTTGAGGACAGTGGCACGGCCTTGCCGGAAAATGTCGCGGATAGAAGCGGCCCCTGCCGGTCTGTTTCGAGTATTCGCACCCTGACGGTTTCGCCGGGCGGCAACATTCGAAAGTGATATTCCTGTTCCATGCTGATGAACGGTGAAACGTAGAATTCCTTCCGCTGGTTCTGGCGAACACCTGCTTCACTGAACTGACCCGGTTCCACGGGAAGAGCATATGTATGTAACCCGCCGAAGGTGTTGCGAACTTCATAAACGATCGCCGAGAGACGATCATTTTCATCGTACGCATAAAAGACGCTGAGCGGATTGAAGCCGTAACCAAGGAGTCTTGGATAGGCGAGCAGAAGGATCCTTGAAGGTGTTGCAACAAGTTTTTGCTGAAGCACGTTTTCCACGTGGCGTCTGAGATTTGATCCATCCCTGGGTCCGTGGTCACGCTCATGAAATGACAGCAGATTGAAGCGATTGACCGAAAACCATCTGCTCATGCGTCGTGCCGCATCGAGTTGGTCCAGATCTATCAGAAGCGTAAACACCGAATAGCTGAACCGGTGTACTTTGGGCTTCATGCGATGATGCATGACTTTACCCGGGTAAAGCGAAGCTGCCCGGACCGGTGCCGGTCCGTTATCGCAAACGGTATTTGAGGGCTTCGCCGTCATTCGGCAGCTTCCATATACTCTGTCGGCGCACTGGAGGTTTTCCACGGCAGGTTGGCGCCCAGTTGTCTGGCGACAGCCAGCCCGGATGCGAGACCGTCTTCGTGGAAACCATGGCCATTCCAGGCGCCGCAGAACCAGGTGTTGTTGACCCCTTGAATTTCATCCAGCCGCCTTTTCGCGCTCAGCGCTCGCGCGTCGAACTGTGGATGATCATAGACGTATTTTTCAAACGTCTTGTCTTCGTGTGGCGCCTCGAAGGGATTGAGTGTCACGAACACGGATTTGTCGCGAGCGATGTTCTGCAACCGGTTCATCCAGTAACTGACGGTCACATCGCGCGTCTTTCCCGCTTCCCGATCCGACATGTAATTCCACGACGACCAGACTTTTTTTCTTTTCGGCATGAGTTTCTCGTCGCGATGAAGATAAACCTCGTTGGGCCGGTATCTTATGGCACCGAGAATATCGCGTTCGGCTGGACTGGCGTCACCGAGCATTGCCAGGCTCTGATCGGTGTGACTTGCAAGAATGATTTGGTCGAATTCATCAGTATGACCGGAAAGGTCCTTCACCTGGACCTTGCCATCGTTGCGAAGAATTTCAGTGACAGCGCATCCCAGCCTGATTTTCCCAGCGAGCGGCGCAAGCAAACGGGCCACATAATTCCTGCTGCCACCCGAAATCGTTCGCCAAAGTGTCGTTTCGAATGACAGAAGGCGATGATTTTCGAAGAATGCAACGAAACTCTCCGCAGGGTAGGCGCGCATTTCATCAATCGGCGTCGACCAGATCGCAGCGCCCATTGCCAGGAGGTAATCGTTGGTGAAACCCTCCGAGTATCGATTTTTCTCCAGGTATCCACCCAGTGTTTCTCCCGATAGCCGTCCGGTATGAAGGTCATTCACCGCCTGTTTGTTGAAACGGAATATGTCTTTCAACATGACCAGAAAACGTGGCGACAAAAGATTGGTTCTCTGCGCGAATACGGTGTTGAGCGATTCGCCCGACCATTCGAGTTTTCCATTATCTGCCGAAAGCGCGAAACTCATGTCGCTGATTTCGGTCTCGACATCGAGATAATTGAGAAGGGCGGTGAAATTGGGATAATTGCGTTCATTGTAGACAATGAAACCCGTATCTACCGAAATATGAGTGCCGTCATAGTCGATGTCAGCCGTAGCGCTGTGCCCGCCAGCCCTTTCCCGTTTTTCACACAAGACCACATCGTGGTTTTTGCTCAGGGCCCAGGCTGCACTGTTTCCGGAAATTCCGGAGCCGATAACGGCAATCCGCATGATCGATCCTTTTTTTTATTGATCTGGATAGTCCGCAGGGACTTGCGGCCAGCAAATTTTTCTCCGTTTTCTCAAGCGAATACGGCGGAGAAAAGAAGGCGGATCACGCCGGGCGATGAAATAATTAAATAAATTCCGTAGATTGGCGAATGCAACAGCTTGTGCGTGGCATTGGGTGCCGACAAAAAAAGGGTCCGTTCTTGGAACGGACCCGATTGAACACTAATAACGTGTCTGGCTGTATTGAAGGGTCAGGCCTGCAATGAATCCACCAGCCAATTCCAGGCGACTTCGACACGAATTTTTGCCGCATCAAAAAAGGCTACGACCTTGTCCCAGACGGATTGGCCGAAATCCGCAACCTGAAGCATTGTTCCACGCTTGATCGGTTCGTTTTCGGTCTCAATTAACTCGACAGTGGTTGCTTCCGTGCCGTCATTGACGACGCGTCGCGTAACCATCAGAGCTCCTTCTGTCACCAGCCGCGACTCGTCCTTGCCGGCAACAACCGTCTCCTGGTCCATGGCTCGGACAACAACGGCCCGACCATCTGGAAGCAAATGCGTTTCGTTGGTACTCACCTCGGAATCGTAAATGACTTCTCCATAGGAATCGATCAACTCGACCCAGACGACATTTTTGCCATCAAGTTCGATTTCACCGACCCATATGGTCAATTCGCTTTCCAGCGGATCTGTCTGGTCCACTGTGGCCGACGCGACTGTTACCGCAAGACGGTCTTCAGGTAACGTAATTGTTTCCTGAGGAAGTTGTTCGGCAACTGCGCCCCCTGCCATGGCAAGGATGAGGCCAAGCGCAAATGTTCCTGCTTTGGTATTCCGTTGCATGTTCGCCTCCCAAGGCTAATACAACTGTTATTACCGCGCTCGGGGCACTTGCAGATCCGGTCTGTTTCGACTCTTTTCCGCAATATTTGTATCAGTTTAGAGTGCGTGCGCCCCACGCTGCGCGGTCACGATTTTGCCATTATCGCACCACATTCTGCTTTTTGAGTGTAATGAACATCACATTTTTCGGTGTTTTCATTTACATTTCATTAATATTTGGGGTTCGCGGCCGGTCATTCAAGGTTAATCACCGCGACGTGACCTAAATCCTCCTGTTAAAATTAACTAAGCAACACGAATGCTGATGCTTTAACTGGCAAAGAGTTCGTTTCTAAAAACGTGGATAAGCGTACCTGTAATTAAATTGTTGGGCAATCTAAAAACTTTTCGTAACGTTAATTAGGCAGCTGGCAATGGACGACACCAACGAGGCAACGTTTCCGGTTCGTGACGCCATTTATGGTCTAAATCAGGCAAAAAAATTTCTAAACACCGGTGGTGAACCAGTTTTCAACGGCCGACCGAAGCGCTTGAACAGAATGTGCGCTTGTGAACTTCAAGCCAGATGTCGGAACAAGTCCCAGGCGTGTTTCCAGTTCGTCTGAGGGAAAGGGGGGATGCTGGACAGAGCAGGAAGCATGAAGTTCGTCGACCCGGGATCTGCAGAGGATCATCGATGCATTCTCTGGTGTAATGCCGGCACCGGCCATAACTGAAAGGCGTCCTTCGGCACGCCTGACGGTTTCTGCAAGAATGTCGAGGCCCAGTTCGGCTCGCAAGGCGTGCCCTGAAGTCAGGATCCTTTCAAAGCCCAATCCAACTGCATCTTCGACACCAGCGGGGACATCGGTCAGAGTGTCGAAGGCGCGGTGCAGCGTGGCGGGAAGTCTGGTACTTCCGAGCGCCGCTGACAAAAAGTCCAGATCCAGACGGCGTTCGCAGCAGACAGCACCGATCACGATACCGTTCAGACCCATGTCTTCCGCAATCTGGATGTCACGCAACATCAACGACTTTTCAGCTTCGGAGTAGCTGAAATTCCCGGAACGCGGCCTTATCATCGCGTAGACAGGAATCGAAAGTTCAGAGGCGGCTGCCATCAGGCCTGTAGAAGGCGTCAACCCGCCCTCCGAAAGTGCGGCGCACAGTTCTATTCTGTCTGCTCCATTTTTCTCGGCAATCACGGCGCCCTCAATCGTATCGACGCAGACTTCCAGATTCACCCTGTTCATGGACGCACGTCCCCAAGATTTCTGCGCGCAAAAATTCCAGCGCCATGCAGCCCGCCGTTTTCGGCAAACTGGCCCCTGACAACCAGGGGCACAGAATATTGCGCGAGCACCAGAGCGCGGGTTTTTTTGTCGATCAGTTCAAGCAGCTTCGTGTCATTCGACAATCCGCCGCTGACCGGAATGACATCGGGTCCCAGCGTGTTGACAAGGACAGACAACGCACGCGAAAGGAGTGTTGTAAAGGCATCGACGGTTTCGTTCCCTGCTGGATCATTTCGGTGCCAGGCACTGGTGATTTCCTTGCTGGAAAGTGTCTTGCCGTGCAACGACGCATGTATGCGCTCCATGCCCCGTGCGGAGCCGGTGGCATCGACGCATCCGACCTGACCACAGCCGCAGGCATAGTGCTCAATGCCGGAGAGGTTGCCGCCGGCCGTCGGGTCAACAATCGGCCCATGACCCCATTCACCGGCCATTCCTCCAAAACCATTGACAAGATCACCATTGATAACGAGGCCGCCGCCAACACCGGAACCGAGGATCACTCCGAAAACAACCGGTTTGCCATTTCCAGCCCCGTCGACAGCCTCGGCAAGCGCAAAGGCATTTGCATCGTTGATAATGGCAACCGGCCTGTTCAATGCGTCGGATAGTTCCCTTTGCACATATCGACCGTGAAGGCACGGAATGTTGGCGACATCCGCGATTCCGGTTCGTTCATCGTAGGCGCCCGCAAGAGAAATCGAAATCGGAGATCCGGCGTCTCCCGCGCTCCTGCCCACCGCATGGATGAAATCCGTCCAGTCGTCTCTTGGTGTTTCAACCCGCGCGGTCTCCTCAACAGTTCCATCCAACTGCATTTCACCATGGCGTATGAAAGAACCGCCGATATCGAAACAGGTAATCATTGCCTGTTCTTTCGCTCCTGATGCATGACAATCTCAGCCAATTATAATACCAATATGCAACCAATTACAGGGCTAGTAAACCCGAAAATGCGCATGCTGAAGCAAGGTCACCCGTTGGCGCAGTTGTTTGACGACAGAATACCGGCTTGAAACGACCTCGACCTTGAACAGGTTGCCGGCCGCTGACAGCACGGAGTGTTGGTCACTCTCGTACTCAAATGGTGTATTCAGAGAAAAGGTCGCAGGTTTCCGTTGTTCAGAACAAGTGCGTTTTCCGCGCCACTTGCGTCGAGGCCCTCACTCAGCATCAGGACGGCGACTTTCACGCGGCCGTTTGCTTTTTCCAGCGCGTCTGCTGCTTGATCCGGGCTGCAATCCGTAAGATCCTGCAGTATCCGTTGCGCGCGCTGGCGCAGTTTATCATTGTCTGCCACGAGATTGACCATGTGCCCGCGGACCGCATGTCCGAGCCGCAGGGCGACAAGAGTCGAGATCATGTTGAGAGCGACCTTTTGCGCACTGGCAGCCCCCAGTCGGGTCGAACCTGCAATGATCTCGGGCGGCGTTTTCAAAAGGATCGGATGGTCTGCTTCATTCAGGATTGGAGTGTCCGGATTGTTGGCAATCCCGATCGTGTGCGTTCCTGCTGCTCGGGCTGCCTTGATTACACCAAGCGTATAGGCGGTCGACCCGCTTGCCGATACGCCGATCAGGATATCGTCCCTGCCCAGTCCTGCTTCTTCGAAGTCGTTCGAACCGGCTTGCTGATTGTCTTCATGGGTACCTTCCAGGTGCAAGAGATTTTTTGCGCCACCGGCATATAGGATTCGCATTCGATCTGGCGGAAATCCGAACGTGCCCGGGAGTTCGAGGCAATCTGCAAGTGCGGTCAGGCCGGCGCTTCCGGCACCCGCATACCCAATCTTGTTTTGTGCTGCCGCAGCGCGTTGCAGGGCTGCCGCGGCTTGCGTGATTTGCGGAATGGCGTCTGCTGCAGCCTGAAGTGCTTCGACCTGCCGCTCCAGAAGAAGGGATAGAACCTCGGCGTCTGTTTTTTGCGATAGACCGATCGATTGGGGGTCGCGGTCTTCTGTTGTCGGCAGTTTCATGTTCCGGAAACTCGGGAAATCTGGAGTTTACGCCACGAACCGAACTCAGCCAGCTCATGCGTTTCGCTCAAATGAAGGGTTCAGTCACAGTCGATGTCTGAATGGACCAAATTCTTTTAACACTTGATTTTCGGTTTCGATAGAGTTTAAATTGGTATCTGAAAGGTATTATTTTTTAAGCCGAGGCGCCACTTTCCATGACAGAATTCATCTCCATGCTGGAAAACGGCGATTGGCTGGCCGGGTCAAGCGGGCCAAGATATCTGCTGCTGCGTCGGCGCATTCTTCAGGCAATTGACGACGGTGTGCTTCAAGAAAATGAGCCGCTTCCATCCGAGCGCGAAATTGCAGCAATCACCGAACTTTCTCGCGTCACGGTTCGTAAGGCCGTCGCGGGCCTTGTTGAAGATCAGGTCGTCGTTCAAAAACGGGGGAGCGGTTCTTTCGTTGCTCCAAAAGTGCAGAAGGTTGAACAGCGTCTCTCCAGTCTGACATCGTTCAGCGAGGATATGGCAAGAAGGGGAATGGAAGCCAGCAGCGAATGGCTGCGGCGAGGGCTCTTTCCCGCATCGCCGGAAGAAATCTTTACGCTCGGACTGACGTCGGGTCAGCGCGTTGCACGCGTCGACCGATTGCGCAAGGCGGACTTGACGCCCATGGCAATCGAGCGTGCGTCCTTGTCGGAGAAGGTATTGCCTCATCCGGAACTGGTTTCGACGTCGCTATATGCCGTTTTGCGAACATCGGGAATGCAACCGGTTCGCGCCATACAACGTATTTCGGCGAGAAATCTGGAACACTCGGATGCCGAAATTCTTGGCGTTCCTATCGGGTCCGCCGGACTCAAGATTGAGCGCGTCTCCTATCACGCCTCCGGGCAAGTCGTTGAGTTTACGCGGTCTGTCTATCGCGGAGACGCTTACGATTTCATCGCCGAACTTCAAATCGCGGAAAACTAGGTCCATGTCAGACACCACGTCGCAGATCGATCGGACGCACATGCGCCGAGAGATCGAGGAAATACCGGACGCTGCACGCCGGCTCCTGAAAGAAGCCCATCCCAAAATACGCGAGATCGCGTCGAAAGCAGGGGCGCCTGTCTTTCTGGCAAGCGTTGCTCGCGGATCCTCCGACCATGCCGCCAGCTTTCTGAAATACGCTTCGGAGATTTATCTGGGTCTTGCCATGGCATCGCTCGGACCCTCGGTTTCTTCCGTTTATGGCGGCAATGTTCAACTCGCTCAGGCGCTCGTCATATCAATATCCCAGTCCGGGGCCAGTCCCGACATATTGTCTGTTGTGGAATCGGCCACGAAACAGGGCGCCGTGTCGGTCGGGCTGACCAACACGGCTGACAGCCCGCTCGCGCGCATCTCTTCATCAGCAATTGATATTTGTGCGGGACCTGAAAAGAGCGTTGCCGCTACCAAGACATACGTCAATTCCGTACTTGCGGGTCTTTTGCTTTTGGCGGAAATCGGCGGCGACAAAGAGCTTTTGAAAGCTCTTGAAGAAGTGCCAGACCATTTTGAAAATGCGATCGGCAAGGACTGGGACGCGCTGGCGGACCCGATCGAAAAGCGGGGCTCGCTTTATGTGATCGGACGCGGCCCGGGCCTTGCCGTCGCAAATGAAGCGGCGCTAAAATTCAAGGAAACCTGTCAGATCCACGCAGAAGCTTACTCATCTGCCGAAGTCATGCATGGACCGGTTTCGATTGTCGAAGATGACTACCCGGTTCTGGTGCTCGGTGTCAGGGATGCCGCAGAGGACGGATTGGCGGAGGCTGCCGACCGCATGGCTTCCCAGGGTGGAGTCGTTTTTGCGACAACGGACAAGGTCAAACGTGCAAACCGTCTTGAGTTCGAGGCAGCGGGTCATCCGTTGACCGACGCAATTACGCAGATTGTTTCATTCTATGCCTTCATAGAATGGTTCGCGCGCGGACGAGGGTTCAATCCGGATGTCCCCAAACACCTGAAAAAAGTAACCCAGACCGTATGACGGACGCCACCGCACATATCTGCCGCGAAGTCTTTGATGGGGAGTCCCTTCGCCGGGACGCAGCTGTTCTTGTTGCAGATGGCAAAGTTACCGGAATTTGCGGGCGGTCCGAAGTGCCGAATGGCTACAAACCCGAAAACGCAGGTGAGGGTATCCTCTCGGCAGGTTTTGTTGATCTGCAGGTAAACGGCGGCGGCGGCCTGATGCTTGGCGATGCGGAAACGCTCGAAGATATCGAGCAGATCTGTGCCGCGCATTTACCGCTTGGAACAACGGCGCTGACACCCACGCTGATCACGGACACGGCTCAAACGACCCGCAAGGTCGTCGAATTGGCGCTCCAGGCATGGTCTGCTCGCGTTCCCGGTTTTCACGGCCTGCATCTTGAAGGTCCGCATCTCTTTGCCGGTCGGAAGGGCGCGCACGACGCTGATTTGATCAGACCGATCACGGCCGAGGACTTGGAGCTGTACATTTCTGCGGCGCGATCTCTTCCAAGTCTGATGGTTACGATTGCCCCGGAAACGGTCACAGAGAACCAGGTCAGGGACATGTCGGAAGCCGGCATTCATGTGAGTCTCGGCCATAGCGGCGCTTCCTACAGAGCCTGCAAACAGATCGCGGAAGCGGGGGCAAACTGCGTTACGCATCTGTTCAATGCCATGAGCCCGCTGCAGCATCGCGAACCTGGACTCGTTGGTGCCGCGCTCGATCTTGGTGACCTGAACGCGGGTCTGATTGCTGATGGTGTGCATGTTGACCCTGTGGCAATCAAGGTGGCACTTAAATCCAAGACAGGACCAGGCCGGTTGTTTCTGGTGACCGACGCAATGTCGCAAACAGGAACGGATGTCACATTTTTCACGCTTGGCGGGCGTGAGATTTTCCGGCGAAACGGAACACTGACGCTTGCCGACGGCACACTCGCCGGCGCCGATATAGACATGCCCGCATCGGTTCGTTTCCTGGTCAGACAAGTCGGGCTTGATCCGCTGACGGCCCTGAAGATGGCCACGAGCATTCCAGCGGACGTCATCGGTCAGCCTCTGGGCAGGTTGCAGGAAGGCCAGGCGGCTGATCTTGTCCTTCTGGGCAAGGATTTCTCGGTTGAACGGGTCTGGCTTGCAGGCAAAGCGCTTGAAATGCCGTCCTGACGCGGTATCCGCAAAGCACAAAAGCAAGTTCCGATGACCGGAAGATGATCCGTTTCAGGCGCGCGCGCCAATCCACAGGGGCGCTGATTTCCGGACGTCTAAAAACTACCCCAAACGCAGACGACGGCGTCAAGACGGTGGAATGCCTTGCGAAAGATGTCAGCCTCGCATGCGCATATGGTCCGGATCATAGGGCGATGGCTTTATAACAGTGGCCTCAATTCGGTCGCCGCACAAATCGAGCTGCATGGTCGTCCCTGGCGTCGAGAGTTCCGGTTCGACAAAGGCATAGGCCAGGTTGAGACCGACCCTGTGCCCCCAGTCCCCGGACGTGACCGTGCCAACCACGGTATCGTCCATCACGAGTGAAGCGCCCCCGTGAGCAGGTGCGTGTGCGGTGTCCAGTATCAGTGTCACCATTTTCCTGACGGGACCTCTGGTGATCAGATCCTGCAAGGCAGCTTTTCCAACAAAGTCACCCTTGGACATTTTAACGAACCGGTCCAACCCGGTTTCGTAGGGATCGAATTCAGTCAGCAGGTCCGCCTTCCAGTGGAAGAAACCTTTTTCCATGCGCATGGCCTCTACGGCACGCGCGCCAAACAGCGACAACCCTAAAGGTTCTCCGGCTTTTCGAACCGCAAGATAAGCTGCGTAGAGCGATGAATTTGGAACATGAATTTCATACGCAAGCTCGCCAGAGAAACTCACCGCCATGACGGTTGCAGGTGAATATCCAACAAAACACTCGCGAACGCTCAACCAGGGAAAGGCGTGCTTCGACCAGTCGCCCCGAGCACAGGCCGACAGCACCTTGCGTGCATTCGGTCCGGCAAGAACCAGGATCGTCTGATCGTTGGTGAGGCTCCTGATCTGAACGTCTTCGTCTTCGCGAAGGTGCTGGGTCAGCCAGTCCATATCGTGGAATTCGCTCGCCGCTGCTGATCCGTACCAGATGCGCGCTGGCCCTCTGTCGGATTGCGGCAAATTGGCGATCGTCGCTTCGCTTTTGATTCTGCCCTGGTGATTGAGCAGGTAGGCAAGGCCCACGCGGCCCTCTCGTTTGGAAAAGGACCCGCAAACCAACCGGTCAAGAAAAGCATGCCGGTCAGCACCGGTGATTTCGAAACGGTTGAATCCGTTTACCTCGCAAAGACCGACATTGTTCCGGACGTTTTCAACTTCCCTTCCAACCACGTCGAACGCCTCATCGAAATTGAAGGTCAGGGACGGATGAAAATCGGCACGGGGTTTTATGTAGTCGACGCGCTCCCAGCCATTGACGACGGTAAATTCCGCCCCCTCAGCTGCCATCACTGGAGTAAGCGGAGTTGTCTTGGCCGGTCGGCCGGCCGGTCTGTGTTCGTGCGGAAAGTGAAAGCGAAATTCGTTCTGGTAGTCTTCGATTGCCTTTAGCGATGTTAGTTCGACATTGGTGTGGCCGGTAAACCTGCGTGGGTCCAGGCACCACGTGTCGTAGCAGGCCTCGCCGTGGACGATCTGTTGCGCAAGCAGCCAACCGTGACCGCCACCCTCTCCAAGACCGGCGCGCAATCCAATGATGCAAAAAGCGTTTCGCTTGTCCGGTATCTGGCCAACGAGCGGCGCGCCATCGATCGTGTATGTGATCGGACCGTTTATAACTGAGCGTATGCCGGTTTCCAAAAGTGCCGGCATGCGGTCGAACGCGCCTTGCAGAACGTCCGTTATGCGATCCAGGTCATCCGGACAGAGGGCATTGACAAAATTCGGGTCGATGCCGTCCAGTCCCCAGGTTTTGCAATCCTGTTCATAAAAACCGATCAGCAGTCCGTTCTTTTCCTGCCGGCAGTAATAGTCGCTGATCGGGCACCGGAGCAGCGGCATCCGGTGATCGGCCTGAACGATCTCCGGGATGTCTTCCGTCAGGAAATACTGATGCTCCATGGACGCAACGGGATGGTGCACATCCATCATCGCTCCGACTTCGTTGACCCTGTACCCACCTGCATTGACAACGATATCGCAATCAATGTTTCCCTGTTCCGTGTGAACGGTCCAGGTGTCGTCCCGATGCTGGGTCAATTGCGTGACGGGGGTATTCCTGTAGATCTGCGCACCGGCCTTGCGCGCATGGTAGGCAAGGGCCTGACACAACTGGGCCGGATCAATGTCACCGTCAAGCGGGTCCCACAATCCACCCAGCAGATTGCTGGTTGACACCAGAGGATGACGACGCGCGCATTCCTCGGCATCAATCACTTCAAATTCGACATCCATCCCCCGGGCCATGGAGGCAAAATGACGGTAGCCCTGCATTTGAGCATCCGTGTTGGCTAGCCGTATCCCGCCGTCACCATGATGATAGTTGATAGGATACTCCGGATCTTCGGCGAGTTCCTTGTAGAGCCGGATTGAGTGGGTTTTCAGTCCCACCATCGTCTGGTTCATGCCGAAATTGGTTACCTGTGCGGCCGAATGCCAGGTTGTTCCGCTCGTGAGTTCATTGCGTTCGACCAGAACAACATCGCTCCAGCCTTCGCGTGTCAGATGGAAGAGTGTTGAACAACCGGCGATGCCGCCTCCGATGACGACAACCTTGGTACGCGATTTCATGAAGTGAGACTCCAGATCCACAATGTACCGGCATAGAGCCCAAGATGACTGCCTGCCACAACACGGTTTGCGATAAATTGGAAAAAATCAAATCATAGAACCTAAAAAACAGAATTAAGCCTAATTCTGTTGCAAGTCGCCAACTATCTCAATGATATCCATGTCAACTCAACCTGGAGGACTGGATATGGCAAAGGGCCGGGTAAAACGGGGAGGGCGCAAGGAACGATTGGCAATGCGCGCTGCCAAGCCCCTGGTTGATCCGTGTCCGCCCGGCCAGGTCGGTGGACAGTACAAACCTCTTCAGGAAGGAGAACTCCGGCAGATTTACGAAACTGCACTCGAGCTGCTTGAAAGACTGGGGCTCGGTGAAACCCCGGATCGTCTCAGAGGCGATCTCCTGTCTGTCGGTGCAAAGGAATGTCTGGAAAATCGCCTGAGTTTTCCGAAAGAACTTGTCGAAGAGGCGATTTCTCAAGCTGCCAAGACATTTACGTTTCACGGCCGTGATGAAACCCGGTCGATTGTCGTCGGCGGAAAAAGGGTCTATTTCGGCACCGGAGGAGCCGCCGTTCAGACCCTCGACATGCAAAGCGGTGTGTATCGTCCTTCAACGCTTGAAGACCTGCATGATTTCACGAGGGTTCAGGATGTCCTCCAGAATGTCAGCTGGTTTACACGGTGCTGCGTTGCTACGGATGTAGCCGACAACTACGACCTCGACGTCAACACGGTCTACGCCCTTCTCAAGAACACGACAAAGCCGGTCGCGACGTCCTTCACGCTTCCAGAGCACGTGGCGCCAATTGTTGAAATGCTGGATATTGCTGCCGGCGGTCCGGGAAAATTCGCCGAGCGGCCGTTCCTGAAAGCGCATATCAGTCCGGTGATTTCACCGTTGCGTTATGGTGAGGACGCGGTTGGTGTGGTTTACGAATGTATCAGGCACAACATTCCAATGTCATGCATTACGGCCGCTCAGGCGGGCGCAACCGCGCCAGCCACTCTAGCCGGGTTTCTCGCACAGTCGCTGGCGGAAACCCTGGCAAGTCTTGTGATGGTGCACGCGATTCAGCCCGGTTTTCCGATGATTTTTTCAAACTGGCCGTTGGTCATCGATCTCCGGACCGGAGCGTTTTCCGGTGGCGGCGGAGAAACGGCCGTCCTCAATGCGGCTTCAGCGCAGCTGACAAACTGGTTGGGATTGCCATCCGGCGTTGCATCGTCAATGACCGATGCCAAGGCCATCGATGCGCAAGCCGGTGTTGAAAAGGGCATTACCAGCCTGGCGGCGGCCCTGGCGGGGGGAAATCTGATCTATGAAAGCTCGGGCATGACTGCGTCATTGCTCGGCGCCAGCTTCGAAGCTTTTGTTCTCGATGATGAAATGCACTCGCTGACCTACCGGGCGTTACGCGGAATTGAGGTTTCTCCCGAGACCCTGGCATTTGAGGCCATTCGTGATGCCGTGCTCGGAGAAGGACATTTTCTGGGCGGGCAGAATACCTATCACGCCATGGAGCGGGATTACTTTTATCCGTCACTTGCAGATAGGGACGAACCGAGGACCTGGGCCCAAAACGGTGCACAGGATGCATGGAACCGCGCGCGCCAACGCGCCGCAGATATCCTTGAAAACCACCATCCAACCTACCTGACACCGATACAAGACGAGCAAATTCGCGCCCGATTCAAGATCTTGTAGGTGGCAATCGGGTTATCAACAACACAAATAATCATAACATCTTACTCGACAACTTTAAAGTCGTCCCTCAGCCAAGGGCTCGTTTCGTGAAGAGGTTTGACGACGACATCCTGGATCAAGGTCCTTATTGCCGTGTCTACAAGATCCAGGACCGATCTTGAGCAGTCAGCATTCGCCAGAATTGACAGCGTTCGCGCGAAGCCCTTGCCGGGAAAACGATGCATTTCGACATCGGACTGAAAACGGCGGGCTCTTGAAAACAACAGGGGTGTCGTGATGGTCCAGCCTGTGCCGGCTGCGACCATAGCCAGAAGTGTCTGGTTGTTTCCGCATTCGAACCTGTGTGGAGGCGAAATTTCCATCCTGCGCAACTGGGCTTCGATCTGCCTGGCGATGAACAGATTGCCTGAAAACCTTAGAAACGGGAGATTTGCACCGCCACCTACGATTTCTTTCGGTGTCCGTCCCGTGTTTTTTGGAACAACGAGAACAAAGGGATCGCGCATCAAGGGCCGGTCAATGAAATCACGTGTCCTTTCTGTCGGCGATGCTGCGATGCCGATATCCAGTTGGCGATTGCGCAACATCTGCACAATCATGTGGCTGGAATCCGTGTGGTAGAGAAAGTCGCAGTTCGGCATGGTTCCGAAAAGGGAAACGGCAAGCGACGGAATAATGTCGCTGTCAAAGTCCTCAATCGTCCCGAGGCGCAGATACCTTGCTTCCGACATGTTCCCGGCTACAGCTTCCGCTCGCGCTTTTCGAAGCTCGTGCAGCGCATTTTCGATATTGCGAAGAAACATCTTGCCTGTTGGTGTCAGGATGAGCGGGCGCCGTGAATGATCGAATAGATCAGCGCGTAGCGCTTGCTCGAGACTGCGAAGATGATGTGAGACGGTGCTGGCTGACAGGCCGGTTTCGGTGGCAACCGCCTGAAGTGATCCTCTGTGGGCACACAACTGGAACAACTCCAGACCCTTGAGACTCAGATCCCTGATATCCGTTTGCCGAAGCATTGCTGCCCTGCGCCTGTAAAAGTCGATCATGTAATTCTATCTTTTCGAAGTAATATTGCAATTTTCTCACAAAATCGAGTTGCTCCTGTTTCTGCGGGAAAATGTGTGGAAGCGTAATCATCGACCAGCGAAATTGCGGACGTTGATCGGCGGGAGCCAGGTGCCAGACAAAGATTGCCCAAGTGGTTTTGATCGATTGGTATTCGTTATCCCGGCCGATCCTTGTCGGCATACGCAAACAAACACCAACAAGCGTGTACCAACACGGAAGTTTAAAGACAGGAGGAAGCAAATGAACAAGGGTCTGAAAGCGGCAGGATCGATGAATCGCCGCACGTTTTTACAGACAACGGGCGCGGGCGCATCTTGAAGCTGTGAACTTTCGGCTTTTCGGACTCGCAGCCGCCGACCGCTATGAGAACATAAAAAGTTCGACCCGCGTGATTTCGAGATAGGCGAGCAGCTTCTTGGTCTGCCTGTGCCCTAGTTAGGTGTTTGTAAGGCGGCGCACCTCCCTGCGGAGACCAGACCATCCAAAACCTAAGTTGCTTATTTCTGTCCATAACGGGCGTCCCCTTAGAGACGCGGTGTGAATAGTGTTAAGGTTGTATTAAACTCGGTTGCAATTTCTTGAACAATTGGTAGTTGTAATAATGTGATTTTTTGAAATTAGGGGCAATTTCATGCGCAGCTTCTTTATTGCTGTTTTGTTTTCTTTGGTGGCTACCTCAGCGAACGCCGTCGTGTATGTAACAATCAAAAATGTCGGAAAAGACCTTGTGGTCTCTTATCAAGGCAGCGTCGATTTGAGATCAACGACTGGAAAAGCCGACGATCGCTTTGTAAACAGTACACTTTTGCTTGATCTCGGAGACGGAGTTGGTGCTATTTCGACCCACAATGCGTTTGGGTTTGTGGATGGCTACGGCCTCGATGTAAGTTCTATCGTGGCTCCAAACGTTGATCTTTTTAAAAGATGGGCTCTTAGCGGAATACATTCAGGCGATAACTTCGTTGTTCAAATTTCTCCGATCCTCAATACCGCACATTTATGGCTACCTGACGGATACGTTTCAGGCTCCTTTTTCTCGGGCACTAGTGTTTTCTTGAACAATAGTCTCTCTCACATGCAGGCAGCTCGTGGGACATTTGAGTGGTCTTGGTCTAACGGAGACTACTCAGATAGTCTCAAAGTGACGCTTGTCCCCGTCCCAGCAGCACTTCCTCTTCTGGCTGGAGGACTTGGAGTTCTCGGTCTGATGGGCTGGCGCAGAAAGCGCACCACCGTTTAATCATCATCGAGATCAACGCACGGCAGGGCGGTCCTTCGGGGCCACTTTTCGTTTGTGGGGCCTTTCCTTTCAAAATTCGCGGAGCCTTTTCACGACACTGGATACACCTTACATCAGCCGCTAACTTGTCCAGAAAATCGGGACCACTTCAGTCTAAAAGTCTGGGGGCTACTCAATTGAACACAGCGGCATGAAAATGCCATCTCTCAACACCTAATTCACCCTTGGCACCAGTCTGGGGAGAGGGTCGCGAGTTGTGTATCTAAGAATATTCAAAGAAAGAACTGCAAGCTGATTAGTAGAGAGGAAAAAATGATCCTTAGAGCACTACTTACAACACTACTATCTTTGCATGTCAGCTCTGCAAACGCGGATTTAGGAAAGTGTTTTTCCAATGAAGAATTGAATTCCACTATTCATATGGAAAATAGGAATACACTTCATAACTTAGTGAAATTTGTCCTTTTCACAAATTTTTCTGCTGATGGTAGTCCTGTTGCGCAAGATTACATTCCTTACCTAACCTACACTCTATTTCTTCACATACACAAACCTAATGATGAAAATAGCAGAGAAACAATTGAATTACTTGATGCCATAAAAGCCAACAACGGTCCCAAATCTCTGTTTGCCGACGGAGGGGAAAAAGAGCTGGAAAATGCCATTGCCTGTGTTTCAGATGAAGCAGAAGATTGTGCTACGTTATTATTTAAATCAGGCTCTTTAGTGTCCTTAAATCAGTTGAGTAAACAGCCTGAGTTTGAAGATTTTTTCTCCGCTATGTCTGATGTGTGTTTCGATTCCATTATAGAAAGGAAGTAATCAATGCCAATTCGTAATCTAACAGAATCCAAACGAGCGTTCGCAGAATCTATTTTGGTGAGAATGATTTCCTTAATGAGACTTGATTGTCTTCGACTGTGCCAATGCTAAGAAGTGGCGGTGCGGTGAGCCGCAGTCCAAGCCAGTACCGGCATACCTAACGATCTTGCCACCGCCTTCAGTGAGCTGATTTTTTTGTCATGCTTTGCACATGCGGACCTGTTCAGAGAAAGATTTGTGCTCAACGTTACTTCACGGGTTCCAACCAGGTGGCTATGGTCGACAACATTTTTCCTAGTTCGTTGGGACACACGCGACTAAAAGTTTGTTGTCCTCTTTGTTGACAACCATCCAGATGGTTTCGTTACCGTAGTTGATCTTAGTTTCCTCAAACTTCTGACTTTCCTGGTCCCGACCCTCTCCCCATAGATTGATCCACTCAGGAGTTAGTGATTTTCTTGATTTTGAGGAGATGAACCGCTCCGGGTTTGCCGGAGGCCATTTGGTTTAAGTTATGCGGCCACTGCCGTTTGCTCCAGCGTGGCGTAATAATGCTCCTCCGCTTCAGCCGGAGGGATGTTTCCTATGGGCTCCAGAAGTCGCCTGTGGTTGAACCAGTCGACCCATTCGAGTGTTGCGAACTCGACGGCTTCGAAGTTCCGCCAGGGCCCACGCCGATGAATGACCTCGGCCTTGTAAAGCCCGTTGGTCGTTTCGGCGAGAGCATTGTCGTAGCTATCGCCGACACTTCCGACCGAAGGTTCAATACCTGCGTCCGCCAGTCGCTCGGAATAGCGAATGGACACGTATTGAACTCCCCTGTCGGAGTGGTGCACGAGGCCGCCGTCGTGAGCGGGACGCCGATCATGAAGCGCTTGCTCCAAGGCATCGAGAACGAACGTCGCATGCGCTGTCCGGCTGACGCGCCATCCGACGATACGCCGGGCGAACGCGTCGATGACGAAGGCGACATAGACGAAGCCCTGCCAAGTGGCCACGTAGGTGTAATCCGAAACCCAGAGCCTGTTCGGCGCTGGAGCCCTGAACTGGCGGTTCACCCGGTCGAGTGGACTGGGTGCCGACTTGTCCGGGAACGTCGTTTTG
>NZ_KI928941.1:0-183382 GCF_000521215.1 Labrenzia sp. DG1229
TTCGCCTTATCCACTTGTAAACTGTCTCCGAGGTATTGTTGACACTACAAGAATGGATGGATCCGACATGATCAATGATCTTCTCAATCAAGCTCAGGACAGTTCGCCTGAAAAACGCCGCAAGCTGGTTGAACATGTCACAGACCTGTTTGCGACCGGTGCCGGCAGCTATCAGACAGAAGAAATTTCTCTCTTCAATGCTGTTCTTGAACGCATGCTGCCGTCGATGGAAACCGAGCAGAAGAAGGAAGTGTCGGAGCGTCTTGCGCCGATCGACGCGACCTCCCAGAAAATTGCCTACGAGCTTGCAAGCGACGAAATCGATGTTGCTCAGCCGATGCTGACGTCCTCGAACGCGTTGAAAGAAGAAGATATTCTACGTCTTGCAAAGACCATGGGACAGGGGCACCTGCTTGCCATTTCAAAACGCGATCACCTGGAGGCCAAGGTAACCGACGTTCTGCTGGAACGCGGCGAAAGCCCGGTGAAACAATCGGTTGCAGCCAACTCAGGTGCCGAGCTTTCCGATTGGGGGGGACGCCTTTTGGTCAAGCTGGCCGAGCGCGACGAAAAGATTCGTGACGCGATGGTTGAGCGCTCGGACGTGTCCGAGGCTGACTATGAAAAGCTGATTTCACAGATGCCCGAGGCGCAGCAAGCCAAAATTCGCAAGATGCGCGAAGAAAACGAGCAACTGGTCCTGTCGCTTTTCCACGAAGCCAGCAAGGTGGTTGCAAGCTCGAAACTGGAGCGGAAAGCTACCCGTATCAATGCAAAGGTTATCCTGAAAGACGTCCGCGAAGGCCGAGGTGATCTCGGCAAGGCAATCACCCAGATGGCGCTGTCAAACAATCTTTTCGACATCAGCTTCATGCTTGCCGAAATGGCTGGACTGGATCAGAAATACGTCACAAACGTCATGGTGCGCTACGATGCAACCGGTATTGCCGTCCTTTGCAAGGCGATGGGCGTGGACCACAACGGCTATATTGCGTTGAGCAGGGCTCGGGCCACCAACAACAAACAACCCCAGACGACTGTCCAGAACTGGATCGGCGACTACCAGAACCTGACGGAAAAAGACGCGCGCCGTCTGCTTTCCTTCATGAAAATCCGCCTCAGCACACTTGAAGAACAGGCTGCCTGACCGGACGGACGCGCCTCTGGGTCATTGCCCGGGTTCGACTTCACGGGTGATAACCGCTGCACCCGCTTCAAGTGTGCGGTGAACCGGGCACTTGTCCGCGATCTCAAGCATGCGTTCGCGGGTCGCGGCATCAAGCTCGCCTTCAAGCGTGATCAGCCTCTCAAAGCGGTCAATCTTGCCCCCGCGCCCCTTCTGGTCATCCGAACAGTCTTCGCAATCTGCCGCGTGAACCTTGTTGTGCAGAACGCGCGTGCCGATCCTGTCGACCTTCAGCCCTTTTCGATCCGCATACATGCGCAGCGTCATGACTGTGCAGGCGCCAAGTGCCGTGGACAAATACCCGTAAGGTGACGGGCCGCTGTCATAACCGCCATAATCGGCAGGTTCGTCGGCGATCAGGCGGTGATTGCCGACTGCAACCATGGACTGGAACTTGCCCTGCCCCGTTTCCACCACTTCGACACCGTCTCCTGCAGCTGTAGCCGTCGGCGCGGTTTCCGTATCAAGATACCCACTGACCCAACCTGCGATCACTCTTGCTGCATAGGCCGCGTCTTCGCTGCGCGTCAAAAGGTGATCGGCCTTGTCGAGCGACACGAAACTTTTCGGGTGCTTGGCGGCAACGAAGATGTTTGTGGCATTTTCAATGCCGACCGTGTCATCGAGCGGCGCGTGCATGACCAGCAGCGCCTTGCCGAGATTTGCAGCCTTTGCCTTGACCGTCTGGGCCTCCAGATCCTCCAGAAACTCCCGGCGGATGGTAAAGGTACGGCCGGCAAGATCAACGTCGCCCGCGCCCTTGGCGCGGATCTCGTCAACAGATCCCTTGAAGTTGTGAACGACATGATCGGCATCGGACGGAGCTCCGATCGTCACGACGGCACGCGCTTCAGGAATCTCACCAGCCACGGAAAGAATAGCTGCGCCTCCCAGCGAATGTCCGATCAGAAGCTGGGGTGCCCCGTAGTTCTGTCTCAGAAAATCGGCTGCCAGCTTCAGGTCCTCGACATTGGAGGAAAATCCGGTCGAGGAAAAGTCCCCGCCGCTGCCGCCGAGGCCGGTGAAATCAAAGCGCAGCACGGCGATGCCTTCCGCACTGAGCGCACCTGCAATATGCCGTGCAGCCGGAATGTCCTTGGAACAGGTGAAACAATGCGCAAACAATGCAAATGCTCGAACCTTACCTGCAGGAAGATCCAGCCGCGCCGCAAGCCTGGCACCATGTGCTCCGTCAAATTCAAGTTTCAGGGGTCGGTTTGCCATAATTCACCCTCCAGCAATTTGTCGTGTCAGACGTAGGCATGAACACCTGGCATGCAAGTCACGGCTTGGTGTGATCGCTGTGAAGGAACCTGCCTCCGGAACTGCCGCCAAGAGGCTCGTTTTCAGGCAAACTCCTGGAACGTTTCAAGCGCCGCCCTGTCGTAACCTTGCGAAGCGGTCCACAACTGCTTGGTATAGGCGTGCGTGACTTCGCCGGATCGCATCTGATCCTCGGTTATTTCCTCGACAATCTCACCCCGGTTCATGACCGCGATCCTGCTGCAAAGGTGACCGACAACCGCCAGGTCGTGACTGACCATGATGTAGGTCAGACCATGAGCCTTGCGCAACGCCGACAGGAGATTGAGTATCTCGGCCTGGACGGATACATCCAGCGCGCTAGTCGGCTCGTCGAGCAGGATGACACGCGGTTCCAGGATCAGTGCCCGGGCGATCGCCACACGCTGACGCTGGCCTCCCGATAGCTGATGCGGGTATCGGAAGCGGAATTCAGGGCCAAGGCCGACTTCCTTGAGGATTTTCAAGATCCGTTCTTCGCGGTTCTCCAGTCCGTGAATGACCAGCGGCTCGCTCAAGGTATCGTCGAGCGTGCGTCTGGGATGCAGCGAACCGTAAGGATCCTGAAAGACCATCTGCATGTGTTTTCGCGATTCGACGGACCTTTTGTGCGTCAGTGCCTCTCCAGCAACCCTGATCGTGCCGTCCCAATGTGAATTGATGCCGACCATGGCGCGAAGCACGGTGGATTTGCCTGAACCGGACTCCCCTACCAGACCGTAACTTTCACCTTCTGCAACACTCAGTTTGAAATTTCTGACCGCGCGGATCTGATTCTTGCCGGACCCGAAGGTGATGCTGAAATCCTCGATCTCGATCATGTCGCGCCCCCCTCACGGACTTCATCGCCTTCCGTCAACCAGGCCGGGTCACGCCGGAGAACAGGGAGATCGTCATGTTTGCCGTCCAGGCGTGGAAGACAATTCAGCAATCCCCTTGTGTAGGGATGCTGTGCCTGGTCAAGATTTTTCGCATCGAGACTTTCCATTATCCGGCCGCCATACATGACCAGCACACGATCGCAGAAGCTCGAGACCAGGTTCAGGTCATGGCTGATCAGCACAAGTCCCATGCCCCGCTCACGTACCATGTCGTCCAGCAGGGAGAGAACCTGCATCTGAACTGTAACATCAAGCGCGGATGTCGGCTCGTCGGCAATCATGACCTGCGGATTTGTAATCAGCATCATCGCGATCATGATCCGTTGACCCATTCCACCGGACACCTGGTGGGGATAAAGCGAATAGACTTTTTCAGGCTCGCGGATACGCACTGTCTCCAGCATGGCCAAGGCACGTCTTCTCGCTTCAGCGCGGGAAACATTCTCGTGCCGGCGGCAGGACTCAGCGATTTGTTTTCCGACAGTCAGCACCGGGTTCAGTGAATATTTCGGGTCCTGCATGATCATGGAAATGCGGGACCCGCGGATGCTGCGCATGGTTTTCGCACTGGCCTGCATCAGGTCCTTGCCATCAAACATCATCCGGCTCGCTTCGATCGACCCATTGCCGGCCGTCAGGCGCAGGAGTGCCCTTCCCGTCTGAGACTTCCCCGAGCCTGATTCTCCAACGATCCCGAGGCGCTCCTTTCCAAGGTCGAAGCCAACGCCCCGAACAGCATGAACCTGACCCTTGGGTGTCGCAAACCGGACATGAAGATCTCGAACGGAGATCAGCGGAGCGTCCCCCGGAGAGGATGTCTCAAAACCTGTCAGTTTCATCTTGTTCATCGTCATTTCGCCCCGGAACTGCGGGGGTCAAGCACATCACGAAGACCGTCACCCAGGAGATTGAAGCCGAGGGAGACCACGAGAATCGCAATCCCGGGAATGGTCGGCACCCACCATTGATCGAGAAGAAAATCTCTTCCTGAGGCAATCATGGCTCCCCATTCGGCAAGTGGTGGCTGCGCGCCTAGGCCAAGAAAACCCAGTCCTGCTGCTGTCAGGATAATGCCGGCCATATCCAGCGTCAGCCGGACGACTGTCGAGGACAGACACATCGGCATGATATGCGCAATCAGTATCCTGATCTTGGAGGCACCCAATATCTGGGCGGCCATGATGTACTCGCTGTTGCGCAGGGTCAGTGTTTCTGCACGTGCAAGCCGGGCATATGGGGACCATGTTGTGAGTGCAATGGCCAGAACCGCGTTCTCCAGTCCAGGCCCGAGAACCGCAACGAAGGCAAGCGCCAGAATTAGGCGCGGAAAGGCCAGGAAGATATCGGTGATACGCATCAACGTTGAATCCACCGCACCACCGAGCAGTCCGGCTGTTGTCCCGATCAGGAGACCGATCGGCATCACGATAATGGAGACAAGAAAGATGATATAGAGCGTGACCCGAGAGCCCCAGACGATCCTGGCGAAGATGTCACGGCCGAGTTCGTCCGTTCCGAACCAATGCTCCGCGCTCGGAGGAGCAAGGCGATTGGCCAGATTCTGGGTAGTTCCGTCACCGCCGGCAACAATGGGTGCAAACAGTGCCACCAGGCAGAGAAAGAGAACGATTGCCAGACCAAACATCGCGATCGGGTTGGACCTGAACGAAAGCCAACCAATGTAAAGACGCTGACACCTTGCCTGAAAGGCGTTGTTTGGCGAGTCCGCCAACAACCATGATGCAGATCCCGTTTTTGTCCCAAGCGTGCCGTCCGACATTATTTTGCCCTCGGATCGACTATCCGGTAGAGCAAATCGGACAGCATGTTGATGAATACGAATGAAATCCCGACCACCAGCGTGCCGCCGATAACCGCATTCATGTCGGCGTTGAACAGCGAATTGGTGATGTACTGGCCGATACCCGGCCAGGCGAACACGGTTTCTGTCAGAACGGATCCTTCCAGAAGACTGGCATAGGTCAAGCCAATGATCGTAATCAGCTGAACCAGGACGTTTCGAAAAGCGTGATACCAGATCACGGTTCCTTCGCGCAGGCCCTTGACCCGGGCGGTGAGCACATATTCCTGATTGAGCTGGTCCAGCATGAAGGAGCGCGTCATGCGCGCGATGTATGCCAGCGAGTAGATCGCCAGCATCGACGCGGGCAGGATCGCATGCGAGAGCGCATTCTTGAAGACGTCCCACTCTCCCGCCATTGCAGCATCGATCATGATAACGCCGGTCACCGGTTCCACGATACCGTCGTAGAAGAAGTCGATCCGGCCAGGACCCGCAACCCAATCGAGTTTGGCATAGAAAACCAGCAACGCGACCATACCGAGCCAGAAAATCGGGATAGAATGGCCAAGCAATCCCACAATCCGAACGATGTGGTCTATCAGTGTTCCCTGTCGCACAGCAGCCAGAACACCGGCAGGAACACCGATGACAATTCCGGCGATCGTTGCGATGGTGGCCAGTTCGAGCGTAGCCGGGAAAAAGCGTTTGATGTCTTCAAGAACCGGTTGTCCGGTCATGACCGAACTTCCGAAATCGCCACGCAGAATGTCGCCAATAAATATGAGGTACTGTTGCCAGATCGGCTTGTCGAGGCCGAGCTGGAGGTACATAGCCTCGTAGACTTCTTTCGAGGCGCGGTCGCCAACGATGGCAACAACGGGATCATTGGGCATGATCCGGCCAATGATGAAGGTGATTGCGGTCAAGCCGATGAACGTGAGGATCAGCATGACTATGCCGCCACCGATCTTCCTTGCCACTTCCAGATACGGCCTGAAGTCCACCCCTGAGCGTTGTAGTGTGGAACTGTCGCTCATTCCCAACGCATCCCCCGATTTCGCTGCATATTAACAGAAAGCCGCGCTTCCTCATTCAAATGGAGGAAGCGCGGTCCAGCATGAGGCCGGCCATTCGCGACAAAAAGTTGACGTGTCGTGAACAGCCGAACGTGCTTACTTGGTAACGGTCTTGTAGTAGGCCTGATCGGAGGTCACGCCGTTGACGAAGCCTTCAACGTTCGCACGCTGGCCGAAGGTACCGATCGCCTGGAACATGATGGTGAAGGGCGAGTCTTCCTGTACCATCTTCTGCAATTTAGCATAGATTTCCTCACGGACTTCCGGATCAGATTCTGCTGCTGCCTGGTCGGTCAGCTCAGTCAGTCCGTCAGCAGGCCAGGCATTGCGCCAAGTCAGCTTGCCCGTCAGTTTTGCTTCGAAATCATTGTTCGGATTGTGCGCAAACGCATCGGCGTTGGAATGCGGATCGGAATAGTCCGGGCCCCAGCGCGCAACGATCAGCTCATGCTTGCGTGCACGATACTTCGGCCAGAGCGTGGCGCCGTCGGACAGGATGATTTCAGAATCGATCCCCAGTTCCTTCAAGCTGGCCTGAACGCTCTGAGCCACTTCCGTGAACGGCGACTTGTTCAGCGTATCGATTGTGATCTTGGTATCGGCGTCAAGTCCCGCATCTGCGATCAACGCCTTGGCCTTTTCCAGGTTCTGGTTGTAGGGCGTATCGGTTGCCGCTGCCCACATGCCCGATGGCCAGAAATTCTGATGGATCTTGTACTGGCCGTCGAGGAAGGACCCCACCATGCCGTCATAGTCGACCATGTATTTCAGTGCTTCACGAACCTCTGGCTTTGACAGGACCGGATGGTCCATGTTGGTCGCCAGATACATCAGGTATCCCTTGGGATAGCTTTCCGCGGAGACGTCCGAATTTCCGGAAAGTCCCTTGAGCTGGTCGGCCGTCAATTCCATTGCGGCATCAACATCGCCTTTTTCCAGCAACAGGCGCTGTGCGGATGGTTCAGCCACATGGCGGATAACGACACGGTTCATGGCCGGTTTGCCCTGACGGTAATCGTCAAATGCGTCCAGCATGACGACTTCGTTGGCTTTCCAGGTTTTCAACTTGTAGGGACCGGAGCCAGCGGAATGATCTTTCAGCCAGGCGTAACCCATGTCGCCGTCGACTTCGTGTTTCTGAACTTCCTTCATGTCCACGATGGATGCCACGCCTGCCGACAGGAGGTTCAGCACGAGCGCCGGTGACATGTCCGCCAGAATGTTGATCTCGACCGTGGTGTCATCGACAGCAACCACTGCCTCGTCGACATTCTCGGGCGTCCAGCCGATCTGCTTGATGATGAAAGCCGGCGTCTTGTCGAGCTTCACAGCGCGGCCGAGCGAGTAGGCAACGTCTGCAGCGGTGATCGGGTTGCCGGAATGGAAGGTCAGTCCGGGGCGCAGCTTGACGGTGATTTTCTTGCCGTCATCAGAAAACTCGTAGGATTCAGCAATACCGCCGACAAGTTTTGTCAGGTTGTCAGGCTCGAACAGGAACAGCCGCTCATAAAGATTTGCGACGATCCTGCCTCCGGTGAACTCAAAGCACTCAGCAGGATCAAGCGTAATTGCATCCGCAGTGTTGCGGGCGATCACGAATGTGTCCGCGGGCGTTTCGGCTATCGCTGGAAAGGCAGCGGTTGTTGCCAGCATTGCTGCCAATGAAAGACTTTTCAGAGGTGTTGTAAACTTCACGATCATTCCCCCTCAGGAACTTGGCTTATGGGATGGTGCCGGAAAAACTCCGGCGGAATTGTATGCGGACACGCTTCGTTGACTGAGCATGAATTCCGCACCTGGGGCAAAAGCTTATATCGATTGCTTGAATTCGACCAACAGCCTTGTTATGCAAATTTTGCATATTGTTCGTTTTGCTTGTTTTTTCAGCAAGACCAAAGGGAGAAACTGGTGGACACAAACTGGCTGGCCGACTTTCTTGTCCTGAGCAAACGGGGAAATTTTTCGCAGGCAGCAGACGAGCGAAACATTACCCAGTCCGCATTCAGCCGTCGGATCAAGGCGCTCGAAACCTGGCTGGGAACGGAACTTTTCGACAGAAGCAGCTATCCTGTGTCCCTGACACCTGACGGAGAGGTTTTTCACGCAACAGCCCAGAATGTGCTTAGAGAACTGGAACTCAATCGGGTTGAGTTCCAACGGCGCAATTCAGATTCAACCCCGGATATCCGGCTGGCCGCCTCGACGTCTCTTGCATTGAGCTTCGTCCCTGAGTGGCTGCACCAGATCAAACAGGCCTGCGGGACCTTTTCGGTGTCCATCGACACCTATGATTTTTATGAAATGATCGAGCTACTCGGCGACGGAAAGATGGATCTTGTGTTGCTGTATTCGAAGCCAGAGGTGCCGTCATTTTTCGAGCATCAGGAATTCGACGCGATCAAACTCGGCGAAGATACTATGCATCTTTGTACTGCCCTCGACGCAGATGGCCTTCCGGCGTTTGATGTCAACGACCCGCCAGCGCGCGGACTTGAGTATATCGGATACGGTCAGACCGGATATTTTTCAAAGGTCGAGGACCTGCTCTTTTCCGCAATGACCCCCCAGGATCCGACATTTGTCTGCACGTCGCAAAGCGGTACTTGCGAATTCATGAAGCGGCTCGCGCACATGGATCAGAAAATGCTCTGGCTGCCCGCCTGCAGTGCCCATGACAGCATTCGTTCCGGGCAATTTGCGCTAGCCGGAAACGGACGCTTCGACACCGAACTCGAGATCTGGCTCTACAAGAAACGGGAGACCACCTCTCCATTGGTTGAGAAGGTCTGGACCCACCTGAAAAGCAATCCCTGCACAAGTCACCTCGAAGCTTTCAGGCTCACGTGAGCCAGAGCGCCAGGAGACGTCAGTCGTTTCCAGCCACGTCTCTTTTTTCCAGGAGTGCCTTCAAACGTTCTTCTTCTTCCTCAGAAAGGTTCGCAGAACCTGATGTCGCAACTTGCGAACCGCGCCGTGAACGATTGCGCAGCGCCAGAACAATCGCAATCAGTCCGGCAAGCAGGGCGGCAGGCCCTGCCGCCCAAAGGACAAGCGTATGCCAGGCAAAACGCGGCTTCAGCAGCACGAATTCGCCGTAACGGGAAACGAGATAGTCAATCACTTGTCCGTCGCTGTCTCCAGCGACGAGACGCTCGCGCACCAGGACGCGCAGGTCCTTGGCCAAGGGTGCATCACTGTCATCAATGGACTGGTTCTGGCACACCATGCACCGAAGTTCCGCTGAAAGCGCCCTTGCCCGGGCTTCCAGTGCCGGATCGTCAAGCACTTCTTCAGGGGCAACTGCCAGCGCAGGTGCAGTGAGAATGGCAAATGCCAGAAACAGGCTTGTCAGAACTGTCCGGATCATCAACACGTTACTCCGCCGCGGCCGTCTGAACCGCCTTGCGGCGCGCTGCCGGTTTCGGCGCCCCGACCCGGAGCCGGCGATCAGCCATTGAAAACACCGCCCCGAGGGACATGATCACGCAACCGATCCAGATCAGCGTGATCAGTGGTTTATAGTAGACGCGAACATCGACGGCACCATCACCTCGGCTTTCTCCGAGCGACAGGTAAAGTTGCGAGAAGCCGGTCGTATGGATGCCAGCCTCGGTCGTCGGCATCTGGCGCGCGGTGTAGACGCGCTTCGAAGGATCTAGCTCGGCCACGTAGGCGCCAGCCTTGCGAATAGTGAAATGGCCGACTTCCTCGGTATAGTTCGGACCGCGGCGCGGCGCCGCACCGTCGAATGTCACTTCGTATCCGGACAGCTCGATGCTGTCGCCCGGCCGCATTGTTTCGATGCGCTCCTCCTGAAATGCGGACGCCGTCACAATACCAAGCACCGTGACACCAACGCCGAAATGCGCGACGACCGTGCCCCAGGCAGACCCGGGCAATCCGACAAGACGAGAGAACCCTCGTTTCGGGCCGATTTCAAAAAACTTCACACGGGTCACGATCTCGGAAACCGCACCGGCCATGACCCAGACCGCGAGGCCCACACCCATTGGTGCCAGTACCTTTTCCATACCCCACAGCCAGAACGTCACGAGCGCGAACAAGAGCGCAAGACCGAAAGCCGCGTATAGCCGCTGGCTGGCTGCATGAAGGTCGCCCCGTTTCCAGGACAGAACCGGACCGAACGGGATCGCCATCAGCAGAGGCACCATCAGCGGACCGAAAGTCAGATTAAAGAATGGGGCTCCGACCGAAATCTTCTCTCCCGTGATTGCATCAAGTGCAAGCGGATACAGCGTGCCGACAAACACCGCCGCGCAAGCCGCCGTCAGGAAAAGGTTGTTCAGTACCAGCCCTCCCTCGCGGCTGATAGGTGCGAAAAGCCCGCCCTGTTTCAGCATCGGAGCCCGCCATGCATATAGCGACAGGGACCCGCCGATGAAGATGCACAGGAGGACCAGTATGAACACACCGCGCGCCGGGTCCGTCGCGAAGGCGTGGACAGATGTCAGAACACCAGAACGCACAAGAAAAGTGCCGAGCAGAGAGAGCGAGAACGTGAATATGGCCAGAAGGACCGTCCAGATCTTCAGCGCCTCGCGTTTTTCCATGACAATCGCTGAATGAAGCAAAGCTGTTCCGGCAATCCAGGGCATGAAACTTGCGTTTTCGACCGGGTCCCAGAACCACCAGCCACCCCAGCCGAGTTCGTAATAGGCCCAGTAAGACCCCATGGCGATGCCAAGTGTCAGGAAACACCAGGCCAGTAGCGTCCAGGGACGAACCCAGCGCGCCCAGGCGGCATCCGTGCGACCAAGAAGCAGGGCTGCAACCGCGAATGAAAACGTGATGGAGAAGCCGACATAGCCGATATAGAGAAGCGGCGGATGAATCGCGAGACCGATATCCTGCAGGATCGGATTTAGATCCGCGCCTTCCAGAGGCGGACCGGCCACACGCTCGAAAGGGTTGGACGTTGCCAGGAGGAACAGAATGAAACCGGCCGAAACCCAGGCCTGAACCGAAAGCGTTGCCGCCTTGAGATCTTTCGGCAGGTTACCGCCGAAAAATCCGACAAGCGCCCCGAAAAACACGAGAATGAGGACCCAGAGGAGCATGGACCCCTCGTGATTGCCCCAGACGCCGGTGAATTTATAGATCAGTGGCTTGGCGGAATGGGAATTCTGCAGCACGTTCAGAACCGAGAAATCCGAATTCAGATAGGCTACAGTCAATGCGACGAACGATATGAGCACCAATACGAACAACATGACGGATACAGGCGGCGCAACAGCCATCAGTCTGTCATCTCCCGACAGTGCCCCCCAAAGCGGCAGAACGCACTGGACGAGCGTCAGCGCAAAGGCCAGCACGAGTGCGTAGTGTCCCAGTTCAACGATCATTTTCGCGTCCTGTCTCTCCCGTGGCAGCTTCTAGTTGGCTTCGCCTTCGCCACCCTGCCAATGCCCCTGATCCTTCAGCGCTTCAGCGACTTCCTTGGGCATGTAATTCTCGTCATGCTTGGCAAGAACGCTATCGGCAACGAAAACACCGTTCGGTCCAATGACCCCCTCTGTCACGACCCCCTGCCCCTCACGAAACAGGTCCGGTAGTATTCCTTTATAGGTAACGGCAACGGCGTTCGCCATGTCCGTCACCCGGAAACTCACCTGAGCATTGTCCGACTTCTCGACGGATCCTTCCTCGACCAGCCCGCCAAGTCGAATGCGCTGTCCGGCGGGCATTGTTTTTTGCGTGATGTCGGTCGGGCTTTGAAAAAAGACGATCTGATCGTTCAAGGCAAAAAGTATCAGGCCGAGCGCAATTGCCAGCACGGCTCCTGCCGATCCGATCAGGGTCAACCTTCTCTGCTTGCGTGTCATGTGTTCCGTCCAGTCTGTGCCAGATGAACCTTTGGTCCAGCCGACAAATCCGTTTTTATCAGGACCCGCTTAGCCCAAGTGAACTGGCCGTGTCTTTGATCAGAGACAAGTCCGCAGGTTTATCTGAATGGGCGGCTTCAGCAGCAGCGAGTGCTTCCTCCGCCTTTTGCTTTTCACCCAGAACCATGTATGCCCGGATCAATCGGCTCCATTCATCCGCGCTTCCACCGTCCGAAGCAAGACGCCCGGCAAGGCCGTTGACCATTCCCCTGATCATTTCCTGCCGGTCTTCAGCGGACAAGTCCTGCGAAGCAGCGATATCCGCCTGCGAAGGACCGTTCGGTGCGCTTTCGTCAGAAGGTGCACCCTTCAACTGTGCAAGTTGCTGGCGTGCAACGCCAACCCAGGCAGCCGTTTCATCAGCTCCGTCCAACAAGTCTTCCCAGGCCTTTACGGCGGCATCGATATTGCCATCCTGGCCCAGGGCAATGGCAAGAAAGAACCTGGGTTTGGCTGCGGAAGGCTGCAAGGCTACCGCCTGCTCGAAGGCTTTCCTCGCCTCTTCCGTAACGAGCCCCTGGTTGGCCATTGTAAGAGCTTCCCCCATGTCGGTCAGCCAATCCGGATTCGGTCCCATGATACGGATTGCGTTGGCATAGGCACGCGCGGATGCCTGCGGTTGACCCATCGACAAATAGACCGGTGCTATCACCGACCATCCCTGCCCGTCTTCGGGGTTTTCTGACAAATGGCGCTCGACACGCGCCAATAGCACATCGACCGACTGCCCTTCAGCGGGCGCGCTCAATCGCGTTATCAGCGGCTGGTCGGGTTCTTCGGGAGAGCCGAGAGCGAAGTAGGTGCCAAGCGCAAAGAGCGGCAGGGCTGCCAGCGCGAAAACCTGGGCAGTCTTCAACCGTCCTCCGGAGGCGGTGATCTGGTGTTGCTGCTCATTCTTGTCGTGCGCAGCAAGCAACCGTCGGGCAATTTCGGTTCGCGCAGCTTCAGCGGCTTCGGGCTCTATCAGCCCGCGTTCCAACTCGCTATCGATGGCAGAGAGCTGTTCCCTGTAGACCGCTTCATCCGCACTCCCGTCCGCTCTTGCCTGCGCCTTGCCGGCCCGTGCGAGCGGAACAAGAACAGACAACGCGGCAACACCCGTCATGAGAGCGAGTAGGATCCAGAATATCATGGGCGCACTATAGACAGCGCAAACTCGGCAATTGCAAGACGATTGGGCTGTGACCAGCCGTCGCGCCGCTCAAATCCCGTTGACCCGCCGTCAGCAACAGTGTTCTTTGAGCCGGATCCTACCAGCGCTCGAGTGCGCTTGAAACCAGTTTGCGTTCCGGTGCAGGTTCGTTTTGCTTTTCCTTTCCGGTTGCCTTTGCCACCGCGGACTGACGGCTGCGCCGAAGCTGGCCGGCATAGTCCGCACCAAAATAGATTTCGGAAAGCATGATCGCGACATCGACTGCCGCAAGCTGCGCCTCCGCCTCCTGGCCATGCAGTTTTCCAAGGTCGGTGATTAGTGAACGAGTGACAATTTCAAGAGTCTGTTCAACAGTTTGACGTGTTTGCTTACCAATTTCGTTTACCGCAAACGTCTCGGACGCATTCCGAGCCATCGTGACAACGCGCAAGGTCCGAATGGCTTCGTCAATTGCTGGCTGTTCTATCCTGAGCTGACCGTCCCTATCGACTTTGGGTACCTGTAGCGCCCTGCGAATGGCTCCATGTGCGTTTTTGAGTTCGCGCGTCACCTCACCAGAGATGTTTCGCTTGGTCTCGGCCAACCGCTGATGCCATCGTCCGGAAATGGACAGGTCCATATCCCGTTCAACACCCCGCACAAGCGTATGATATTCTGACAGTGCCTGCGAAAACGCGACCGGATCCGGATTGTTGTTCCTGTGCTCAAGCGCGAGTATCTGCAGACGTTCCGCCTCGCTCATAACAACGTCGACCATGGAGGCGAACTGCGATCCGGCAATGACCTTGGGATCCTGGTCTCCAGCCAACCGGCCTGCGAATGTGCAAAGCGCGGACGGCGCCTCGGACCGTTCAACCAGCGCCGCTGCGAGCAGGGGAACGTGATCCGGAAAGCGCGCTGAACACTTGTCCACGAGGCGCAACACATCATGATCCTGCTTGAGACGGTGCTCGTTGATCCGCTCGGGAATACTTTGCAGAAACGGAACCAGCCATCGTTCGGCAGCAAAGATCTTGTGAATGTCCTTGAGTTCGGAAATGCCGCGCTCGCCACCGAGTTCCACGCCGATCTGGCGCCGCACCTTGTCCGAAATCTCGCTGCGTTCCAACGTTTCCTCGACCGCTTCCACAGACCGGGTTCTGAGCGCCTGTACAAGGGCAGCAACTCGCTCGTCGCCGACGGTCGCATCGCCAGCCTGATCAAGCACGGTCTTGACTTCATTCGGGATCACATCCCTGCCGAGCCAGTTCCAGACCCGATCCAGCATGATCCGATTGATCCGGCCTTCCTGCCGGTTGGGCAGGGTTTCACCGATCAGGAAGTCATTGAGGGGAGCGAAAAACATCCTCTGAACCTGCGCGCGCCGAAACTCGCCGTTCGGAATACCGCCGGAAAGAGCTTGCGGCTTGCGCATGAGTGTAACGGCAGCTGTAAGAATCAAACTGAGATGCGGATCAGAATTACTTTTGCCCTTGGCCTGCTCCAAATTGCTGACCAGTGCCTCGACCGCTTGCGGGCTCAAGCTGCTTAGGTAGTCTTTAATTTTACTCTCAAGCTCGTTCGAGTAGGTCATTCAAAGGGTCAACGCCGCAATCCGGATCCGGTCGATAATACCGGCGCAAGGATTAAGCAATTGTTGAGAATAAACCTATCTTTTCCGGCGGTATTAACCGTTGACACCTATCCGATGACCGTCCAGTCGCCCCGTCCGGATTCGCAAGCGGTTCCGCGCGCCTGAAGTGTGCGGCCCTGAAGTACCATTTCGTGGGTAAATTCGCGGCACTTCGTGTCGTTGACGGTATAGACCGGACCAGGCCTGACCTGTCCGCTTCGACCTGTACGGTCATTCTGCCAGGCCACGGCGGCACCAAGGCCCCTTGATCTCAAGGCACGGTTCTGGGCGTCCTCGGCAGCACGGCGGTCGGACGGATCCAAAACATTGCCAAACTCGTTGTTCACCAACACCGAAATGGCAGTGTTCGCCTCGGTGCCTGAAACATTGACGCCGGGGTCACCGAAAGACGACCCCCAACCGCCTGAGCCATTGCTTCCAGACGTCGTAGAGCATCCTGCCAGAACGGCAGCAAGGGCAACACATGTGGCACTGCGTAAACGCATGCTTGAAAGCTCCCCCGAGAGCAACAGACAGGATCAAACCCGAAGACAGGCCAGTGGTATTTTGAATTTGTGGCCGAACTTGGCCAGACAGTGGTCTTTTCGTCCCGGTGTCGGATCACATCCTAACACAGCGCTCCGGCGCCGGTCTCTTCGCCGTCGTCGTAATCCCCTATTCCCTCGTCAATGCCGGCAGCACAAGGCTGGCTTTCAAACCTCCCAGAGAAGATTTTTCGAGGTTGAGAGTACCACCGTAAAGTGCCGCAAGGTCTGCGACAATTGACAAGCCAAGACCTGTTCCGGGCACGGTTTCATCGAGCCTCCTGCCACGTTTGACAGCTTCAGCCCTTTGTTCAGGAGAAAGGCCCGGTCCGTCGTCTTCGACCGTAAGCACGAACATCTCGCGGTTCGTGGCCGGATCGTCCCGAGACACAATGTTGACCATGGCCCTTGAAGACGCCCATTTGCAGGCATTGTCGATCAGGTTGCCTCCCATTTCCTCAAGATCCTGGCTCTCACCCCGAAAGCGGATGTCCCCGGTCTGGTTGAACGCAACCTCGATACCCTTGTCCTGATAGATTTTCCTCATTGCCCGTATCAGCCTGCCAAGAACCGGTTCGGTTTCGCAGGATACACCGATCACCCGTCGCTGTGCTGCCATCCGCGCGCGTTCGAGATGATGTTGAATCTGGGTCGACATGATCGCCGCCTGCTCGCTCACCTTGTCGGCAAACGGACCTTGTGAAGCTCGCGCCTCGTTGGAGATCACTGAAAGCGGTGTCTTCAGGCCATGTGCGAGATTGCCGACATGGGTTCGAGCTCGTTCGACAATTTCCTTGTTGGAGACGATGAGCGCATTCAACTCGACTGCCAAAGGCGCGATTTCGCGCGGCAAGGCCTCATCAATGCGCTCCGCTTCTCCCAGCCTAACCGCAGAGAGCGAGGAGCGCAGCCTTGCCAGAGGCCTGAGGCCGACCCGGACTTGAAGGAAAATTGCGAGAATGAGGCCAATACCGACGATGCAGAGCGTCAAGGTGACCGTCCGCGAGAATTCTGCAATGTCCGCCCAGAACCCGGCCGTTGCAGCCCCCACCGCGATAACGTAGGAGGCCTCTCCGATCGTGATGCGCTGCTGCAGGACCCGCACTTCATCTCCCGTCGGACCGCTGACAAAACCCGCACTGCTGTCCATGTCGCCAATCGGAGGTGTATTCAACGGATCACCGAGCAGTGATTCGGACGCAAACATTATCGACGGGTTGTCGGCGCGCCGCACGGTCCAGTACCACCCGGACAAGGGCAGGGAAAATCTCGGATCGCCCCGGTAGACCGGCGCCGCAACCGACTGGATCGACGTTTCCGGCCCGCCGTCCTGACCTGTTTCCAGCATTCCGGCGATGAGGCCCTTGATATGAACTTCCAGCTGGGCATCAAAGGCCCGCTCACTTGCGCTCTGATAAAGACTGACGAGGAAAATGCCTGCCAATGCAAGTGTTATGGTGGACCAGACGGCCGCAACAAAGACCAGCCGGGCCGCGAGAGACCACTGACGACTACCTGTCTGTTGCGCCTTGGCGACAGCATCACGGTCAGTCGTCACTGGGCTCTCCAAGACGGTACCCGAGGCCCCTGATCGTTTCGATCATGTCCGAACCGATTTTCTTTCGCAATCTGCCGACGAACACTTCGACCGTGTTAGAGTCCCTGTCGAAGTCCTGATCGTAGAGATGCTCGGTCAGTTCGGTCCTGGAAATCACCTTGCCGCGGTGATGCAGCAGATAAGAGAGCAATCGATATTCGTGGGATGTGAGCTTGATAGGATTGCCGTCGACGGTTACCCGCCCCGCTCTCAGATCCAGGCGCACGGGGCCGCAGATCAGCTCGTTGGAGGCATGGCCGGCTGCCCTGCGAACGAGTGCGCGTACGCGAGCCAGCACTTCTTCCATGTGAAACGGCTTGGCGACATAGTCATCTGCACCGGCGTCGATGCCGGCCACCTTGTCTGACCAGCGGTCACGGGCAGTTAGAATCAGGACAGGCATGGTTCGGCCGTCCCTGCGCCAGTTTTCCAGCACAGACAATCCATCGAGTGTCGGCAGACCAAGATCCAGAACCACCGCATCATAAGGTTCCGTTTCGCCCAGAAAGTGGCCCTCTTCCCCATCAGCGGCACTGTCAACAACGTAACCGGCTTCCTCAAGAGCAGTGACAAGCTGACGGTTTAGGTCGGTATCATCTTCGACGACGAGAATTCGCATTGGAACCAACTTCTTGATTGATCGATCGGAACGGTGGATGGCGGCTGCAAATCCGTGCAATTACCGCCGGTGTACCAGTCACCGGCTGGCGTTGACTGTGACATTCGTCACCTTGCCACCCTTGAGAACGGACAAAACGTAGACATAACCACCGCCCTGCTGACAAAGCTGCGCCTTGACGATTTCCCCGCCGGCACGGCCCGCGACCGAACCAAGTGGTGCGGCCTTGCCGCTCGCCACGGCTTCCCGCGCCTGAGCCTGGGACAGGCAGGCAGCTTCAGCTGGCAGGACAGCAGCGAAGGTCACTAGCAAAAAGGCAAAGATCTTTTTCACGAATCCCGTTCCGGTTCTGTGTCTGCAAATCATGGGCAAGGTGTAATCAATTTTACCTGAACGCAAGCTGAACCCGGCATTCAGGTCCTTTGCGAAGAAACGGAGCCGCTCGACTCGAATTTGGATATTGCCAATCGAGCGCGGTCTGCACAGCAGCCTGGTCGATTTCAAGCAGGGTGCAATGATGTCCAGTTGGCCTCAAATCCCGGCCGAAGGTGGGTCATTTCAGCCCATCGCCATCATTCCGGCGCCCGCCCTGTTGCCGCAGCGCGCAGTTTTCAACGCCCTGGAAAGGGACCCAATCATAAAACTCGAGAGGATCTGTAATCTTCGAAAGGGCTTACGGTTCACATTCACAGTAAAACCACTTACATCATGTCTATGCCCATTCACGACGAACTGCTAAGCTTTGCCCATGTTCAGGCAATTCGTTCGATCACTCACGGATACCGCACATAATCCTGCCTGCAGCCTGCGCGTTTGCATTGGCGCTCTTGGCCTTGCCGTTTCCGCAATTGTTCCTGTTCCCGCAGCTGCATGCTCGCTCGCGCTTGTTCTGGCAATGGACGGATCCTCCAGCGTTGACCATCTCGAACATGACCTGCAGCTGAACGGGATGGCGCAGGCGCTCAGCGACCCGGATGTCGTTCAGGCGATTGAAGCTGTTGGTGGTATCTGGATCATGAGCTTTGAATGGAGCGGCCAGCGGCAACACTTCCTTCAATTGGGATGGCAGCACCTGACTGATGCCGAAAGTGCCGAGAGGGCAGCAAGCACCCTCAGAGAGTCCAGGCGCGGGTTTATCGGTTTCCCCACTGCGATCGGTTACGCATTGGGCTATGCCTCCGTCCAGATGAGCCGTGCACCCGCGAAATGTGCGAGAAAGGTGATCGATGTGGCAGGCGACGGGATCAACAACGACGGTTTCCCCCCCTCTAGCGCCTACAAGGCATTTGATTTCGAAGGCATTACCGTTAACGGCCTGGTTATTGAAGGAGCCGAAGACTCGCCGCTTCAATACTATCAAAGCCATGTCATCAGCGGTCCTGGAGCGTTTATCGAGGTTGCCGACGACTACCAGGACTACGCGCGCGCCATGAAGCGCAAGCTCATACGCGAAATCATCGGCAACGGTTATGCAAACCACCAGTCATCGAAGACCGCAACAATAACCGCTTCCCTACCCTGACGACCAGGTCCGGCATCGGCGCAACAGGTTTCTCCCGACAGCCGTTGGAGACGTTTTCAGCCGCCCTCATCCGACGCTTTTAAAAAAACGTCAATTTTCAGCAAAAAATTATTGTAAAACATGAAATTTTGGTCATATAAGGCAAATTGATAACAAACACTCTTGCAGAAAGCCGGATTCATGACCGCCTTGTCCCGCACAATCATGTCACTTATCTGGGGCGTGCTTTTTGTCGCTACAATTTTCATGTGGGCGCTGGCATTTTCCGGCGATTTTGAGTTTGTGAGCGATTTTTTCGAGTTGCAAGCCGTTCCGCCGGCACCTCCGGTCTGGGCAATTCTTGGCTGCTCCATAGTCATGGTTTCTGCGTTGAGTGCGCTCGGCTGGTCTTTCTGGAACATGAGCCGGATGTTGACACACCCCACGGAGAAACCATTCGTTTTCCTGGCCTTGCGATTGCGGCGAGCAGCATACGGCTTCATCGGCTTCTGGTTCGGCAGCGTGGTAATCTGGCGCCTGGCGCCCTTTCTTCTCACATTGAACGCACCGGTCGAGCTGAAGCCCTCAATGGACTGGATTTTCATCGATGACGAAGCCGTTCTTCTGGCGATTGCAATTGTTTTTCTTGCCTTGTCCAAATCATTGATGCGCGCTCACGAAATCGAGCAAGAGAACAAACAAATCATCTGACCGTCCGCGTCCGACGCGTCGCGGTTTTCAAAATTCATTTGGCGGCCATTCCGCACCCTTGTTTCCAAAATCAACACGATTACAAAAACAAAGAAGAGAAAATGAAAAGGCTGATCCAACTTTCCATCCCCGCAATGTGCGTTTTTCTAGGGGCCTGTCAGACAACCACAACCGGTGGCGGTGTCGTGGAAAACAGTTCGGGAACAACGACGCAGAATGTTACTTTCGAAATAACAGAAGAGCTTTTCGGTAGCGGAAGCGCGGACGCACTTGCTATCCTTTCGAATGGAGAAAGCTATCGGGGAAAGCTGATTATCGAAAAAACCCAATCTGAAGAGAGTTCGAATGTCTGGTCGTTCGACAACGACACTGATGAAGATTACTTCGTGACCAGCTCATCAACATCATACAACTCTCGCGCGACAGGCATCTTGTTCGGCCCTTCCAAAACAATGCAATGCCAATTCACACTTACCAATCCCGGCGCCGGCTTTTCCGATGGCGGAGTTGGCAAATGCAGGCTGTCGGCCGGTCAAACAATCCCGGTTCAGTTCTAGAGAGCATCCAGAGCCCACTTTAAGAGGTACGAAAGAGAAGGCGCGAGCCGCACGCGCGGCAAAGCTGTGCGCATGCGTCATCTGATCTGCTCCTACGGCGGATCTGCAGTTTGTGGCACGAAACTGCCTGTTCGTGCCTCAGGGCATCCGTCTGGACGATTGCTCGTTCAATGCTGTTGCGAATTCCTGCTCCGACCATCCTTCGCCCAGCGCTCTCAGAAACAGTTGTTTTTGCGTTTCGGGAGCAAGACCACCCACAGGCGGATCGCTGTCCAGGTTGGTCGGGAAGGAATATCCTTCCGCACACGCGGAAACCGCGGCATCAATTTTCGCCTTGTCCCAACTGCCGGACCGGGTCTTTTCCAGAACAATCGGATAGAGCGTCTTGCACATTCTTTCCCGGTCAAAAGTTTCCATGGCACGGCAGAAGGCTGACGATATCTGAAGAAGGTTGGCCAGCCTTTGAATGTCTGTACTCCTGTTTTCTCCGGCGGCGTGGAAAAGCGCAGGATTGAAGAAGAGCGCATCTCCTTTTTTCAACGGAAGCTGCACAAAAGCACTTTCAAAAAACTCCTTGAAGACATCCTGCCTGTAGGCCATGTAGCCCGGACGGTACAATTGAGAAAACGGCAGGAGTTTGGTTGGACCGCTTTCAACCGGCATGTCAGTGTGCGCGATGGCACCCTGCAGGGTCATGACCGGCGAAAGATCGTGTACATGCGCGGGATAGTCCGCACAGACTTCCTCAGTCTGGAAGCCCAGATGATAGTCGCGGTGCGCCTGTTGTGCGCCACCGCCGGGCCGCACGAGATTGACCTGAGAGGTCATTTGATAGTTCGGACCGAGCCAGGCCTCGCAAACGGCATCGATCACCGGATTGGAAAAACAGCCGGCAAAAGCCTCCGGATCGCGGAGACACAGTTTCTGAAGCGAGTTCCAGATCCGGTCATTCGCACCCGCAGCTGCAAAATGGTCGGCTCCGCCGCCCGATGCTGCCTTCTCTTCCCGGATTATGTCCTGGAAGGCGCTTGATGCCGCATCGAGCGGGGTCGTATCGGAAAAAGCACTATCCAGCACGAGAACGCCGGACCGATGCATCAGGATATGCGCCCACTCGGCCAGTAGGCCGCGTCTGCCGTCAGTTCCCGAGAGCAACCTGTTGATCTCGGACACGTTGTAGACCGGAATGTTCGACACAATACGCTCTGCGCGCGGTGCATCGTTTTCGCGCAGCTGCTGGTCTACCAGCACCTTGAAGTCATCAATGCTGCAACTTCCGGCATCGAAATAGCCATTGGGGATGACCTGACGATCCATTTTATCCTCCCATCGTCATGTTGTATTGGCAATTCTAGCGGATCCGGACTTGAAGGGATTGATAAAATCCATCAAGAATCCATCAATGACCCATCGTTTCCCCGTCAAGGAAATCGCACTGCAGTCAGGACTGAGCACCGCGACCGTCGATCGCGTCCTGAACAACCGTGCGCATGTCAGCCCGCAGACCCGCAGGCGTATTGACGACGCAATCGGCGAACTGGCGCGGCAGGAAAACCAGCTGGCCGCCAGGGGGCGGCGTTTCTTTATTGATGTCGTCGTTGAAGCACCTACACGGTTCAGCCGCGAAATTCAGCGCGCAAGCGAAGCCGTCCTGCCGCTGTTCAGGCCCGCAGCGCTCAGGCCGCGTTTCACCTTCGCTGAAACGATGACGGAAAGTGACTGCGTCACCGTGCTGGACCGCATCCGGAAACGCGGTAGCCAGGGTGTTTGCCTGAAGGCCCGTGACACGGAACGGGTGCGCGCGGCAATTGAGCAGCTCACGACGAAAAACATTCCTGTTGTCACAGTTTTTACCGACATCCCAGACGTCCGAAGACTGGCCTATGCCGGCCTCGACAACATCAAGGCCGGTCAAACCGCGGCATACCTGATGCTCAAACTTCTCAAATCGACAGATAAATGCGTCCTGACAACACTCAGTCAGCACGCCTTTCAGGGCGAGGAGGACCGGTTCCACGCATTTCGCAACGAACTTCACCGGCTGCGCCCCGACATCAAATTCATCGATGCGAGTGGCGGCGGCGGCCTCAATCCGGCGACCGCGCAGGAAGTTTCGGCAAAGTTGAGCGGGTGTGCCGAGATCGCAGGTGTCTATTCCATGGGAGGCGGCAATGTCGCAATCCTCAATGCACTGGAGAAATCTGGTCACTCGCCGACGATTTTCATCGCCCACGATCTGGATGAGGATAACCTTCAACTCCTGCGCAAGGACGTGCTTACGCTGGTGCTGCACCATGACCTGCGTGACGACATGCGAATGGCCTTCCGACATATTCTCGCGTTTCATGGAGCCGGCGAGCCATTGAACCAGACGGAAAGCGATATCCAGATCGTCACACCGATGAACATTCCAGCCGGTTTCTAGAGAACGTCCGGTTCAGGCAATCTCACTTATCGGAGCGTCCGTAACCCTGCTGTTCCATGGATCGATAGAAATCCTTGAGCGTCTTGCCGGGTTCCGGGCGGAAGGTCTCGCCAGTTTCCTCAACATCCGACATTCGGTCCAGGCGAAACATGCGAAAATCCCGACGCAGTTCGCACCAGGCAACAAGCGTCCAGACCTTTCCCCAGAACCAGAGCCCGAGGGGGCGTATGACCCGGCTGGATGCGTCACCCTTGCCGTCCTTGTAGGCGACTGACAGGCTCTTGCGTGTATCCGCCGCGGCCTCCAGACGGTCAATCAGGTCACGCACCTGCGGCGTCATTTCAGGTGCAAAGGCGTGGATTTCGACTTCGTTCTGCCGGACACGCATCTTTTCCGGAATAACGGCATCAATCTTGATCATGGCCTCTTCGGCCGCACGCGCCATGGCCGCCCCTCCCCAGGCGCGGATCAGGCGCGCACCGGCAAGAAGAGCTACGATTTCGTCTCGGGTGAACATGAGAGGTGGCAGATCATATCCGTCGCGCATGATATATCCGACGCCCGCCGCCCCCTCGATTGGAACACCGGATGCCTGAAGGTCGGCAACGTCGCGATAGATGGTTCGTTCAGAAACTTCCAGCCATTCAGACAATTGCCGTGCCCGGACGAGCCGGCCGCCACGCAGATATTGCACAATCTGAAACAGGCGGTCGGCACGTCTCATGCGAGTGGCTCCTTAAGCGGCGAACATACCGATCGAATTACCATCCGGGTCGACCCCATAGGCGAATCGCCCTGCGGGGATCGGAATCGGATCCGATACTACCTCTCCGCCGGCCTTTGCGAAGCGTTCCATCGTCTCTTCCAGGCTGTCCGGACAGGCAATGTGGACCGTCGGCCCTGTTCCCTTCTCGGCGGGTTTGCCCGGATAGAGATGGCCTGCGATGCCCATCTTGTCCTTGGTCGGAAACATTGCGATGTGATTTGGTCCCATGTCGGTGATGCGATTCAATTCGGTCTGGAACACTTCGTTGTAAAAACTGATCGCCTTGTCCAGATCCGAAACCGGGATCTCCATCCAAACAGTAAAATTGTCAGGTGCGAACGTCATGGCAGGTCTCCTTCAATGCTGTGATGTGAGGCAACCTAACAAGGGGCTCCTGACAGCCTTCTGTCAGGAGTGTTTCCTTTCTTTCGCTATTTTTTTCCAACGTTTCCGCCATTTTCTGGCTTCGCGTCAATTGCGGATCAGATCGCACATGACAGTTTTCCGACTTCGTGACATCGCCTGTGCACCAAATGAAACAAAACTTTAACGTGACAGACAATCTAACGTCATTGAAGCCAGAGAGAGTTACCGGCGGCTGAACCAACAGCCCTACCCTCGGAGGCTCTCATGAGAAAATTGACCTTGGCCCTGCTCCTTGCAGGCACAGGCGCATCTGCATCCGGCGTTGTCGCCAAGGATGCAGGCTATGTTGGACACGTCGACACCGTTCACGGCGAACAGGCCGCGGAAAAGGCGACCGGCAAAGTGTTTGTCGATACCAACCGCAATTCAAAGCTGGATGCAGGCGAAAGCGGTCTGCCCGGCGTCCTGGTGTCGAACGGACGGGAAGTCGCTGTCACCGGACCGGACGGCTCCTATGAGCTGCCGGCCTATGACGACATGAACCTGTTCGTCACGAAACCCGCCGAGTTTTCTCCGCCGGTCAATGCGGATCTGGTTCCGCAGTTCAACTACGTTCACAAGGTGGCCGGTTCCCCGGACCTGCGCTTTGGCGGAATTGAGCCCACGGGTCCGCTGCCGCAGGCCGTGAATTTTCCGCTGATCGAGGACAAAGTCGGCGACGATTTCCAGTGCCTCGTATTCGGCGACACGCAGCCTTACACCAATGCGGAGATCAGCTATGTGCGCAAAACCGTCGGCAACATGCTGACCAACCGCGACAACTCCAAGACCCAATGCCTTCTTTTCGAAGGCGACGTGATGGGTGACGATCTGTCGCTTTATCCGCGCTTCAAGAAGATCATCGCAACCGGCGGCGTGCCGCAATATTATGTTGCCGGCAATCACGACCTGGACTTTGATGCCACGAGCGATGCTGACAGCTTCGATACCTTCCGCCGCGAATTCGGTCCGGAATACTACTCCTTCGACATCGGTCAGGTGCATTTCATCGTTCTCGATGACGTGCGCTACCCGTGTAACGGTGTCGATTCCCACGCGTTCTGCGATCTGTCCGCCAAACCGTCCTACAACGGCGTTCTCTCCGAGCGCCAGTTGGAATGGCTAAAGAACGATCTGGCCCATGTACCGGACGACAAACTGGTTGTTCTCAGTGCGCATATTCCATTCGTCACCTACACGGATGCCTCCGCGCAGAAGCATCAGGTGGACAATCTGGACAAACTCTACGAACTGATCGGCGACCGGCCGGCGCTCGGCCTTTCCGGTCATACACACACTACCGAGCAGATCCTGCCAGGTGAGTATTTTGAAGGCTGGAAGGAAGCCACCAATACCGGACCGGCAAAGTTCCACCAGATCGTTACCGGTGCCGTTTCCGGCTCCTGGTGGGCTGGCGATCTCAACAATTCGGGTGTGCCACATGGGACGCAGCGCCTCGGCTCCCCGCGTGGCTACTATGTTCTCGATTTCTCCGGCCCGGACTATGTCGATACCTACATGACCTTCGAAGGCACCAGGGACGATCAGTTGCACGTCTCTTTCAATACGCCGCGGTTCCGCGACTGGGCGGAAAAACTGGTCAGCTACACGGATCTGTATGATGTCCCGAGTGACATCACGCCGCCGGTCACGGTCAACGATCTCGGCGACATGGACATGCTGACGAAGAAGGATCTCGCCGACACCACCTATGTTGCCGTCAATGTCTGGAACGGCTCAAAGGACTCAGAGGTTTCATTCAGGATCAACGGCGGTTCGGCATCTGTGGCGAAGCGCACGCAAAAAGGTGAAGGCGAAGAAGTCCTCGACGGTCCGACTTATGCTGACCCACTCGCACTTGCCAGGCAATCAACAAACGGCAGAATTGCTGTGAGGAGCACCGAAGGCGGTGAGGTAAACTCCGGGTTCTACACCTGGCAAGGCACTCATTGGACCGGTGCTGCCGGTCCATTCCAGAACTGGATGCTGTCCACGAAATCCAGCCACCTATGGCGTGCAGAGCTCCCCAAAGACCTGCCGGTCGGTATCCATACGCTGGAGGTAACCACAACGGATCGTTACGGACGCTCATTCCAGCAGACCAAAACCTTCGAGGTTGTTGAAGACCTGCCGCAAATGACATGGCAGGATAAATTCTGGCAGTAACCTGAACGTATTCGTGACAACACTCTGAAAGCACTGTCCCGGACACATTGCGTGCCCGGGACGCAAAACGGAAGAAATGGAAATGATCCGCGCTTACATTGCCGATATCGTAAAACACCTGGCGATGAGCCTGTTTGTCATTGTGCTCTCCGGAATTTCCGCCGCCGCGCATTTTTCGGAAGGCACCAAGGTCCGTACGATCCTGGTTGCAGAAACAGACGGCGTTCTGATCGCGTATGTTCGCGTACCGGCGCCACTCGTTTTTTCTGATCTGGTCGGCAAGGCACAGGTCGATCAGGCTCCCCTAATATCTCCATTCCTGCGGGTTGAAACAACCGGTAGCGGTGTCCGCTACCGGCTCGACACGGAAGCCATTTTCCACGATCGTTCCAGCTTCGAAGACCGTCTTCAAAAAGCCCTGATATTCTCCCAGGCCGGATTGGATCTGCCATCATCAATCACTGGTTTTACGATCCGGAACAACCGACCGGTACAGGCTCTGGACAGTGTCGCCGCAGCGAGAGCTGCGCTCGCTGCAGAAAGCTCCTCCCTGGATCCGGTGTTCGGGCAGACCTTCATCGACTATGCTGTCAGGTTCGACAGTCCGGACCCGGACGGCGTGCTCCAAATCCGGTCGGGCTACGCCCCCCTTTTACCGGGCCCCGGGGTTTCGATCGAGAACCATCTTGTCGATGCCAGAGTTGATCCTCCGGTATCGACAACGGCTTCAGGACAGCTTGAAGCGCCCACGGTCATGGACGGATCACGACTCTCCACCTTTCTCCATTTCGTTTTTCAAGGCATGTTGCATATCCTGGAAGGACTGGACCATGTCCTGCTGGTAATCGCGCTTGCACTTGGCGTTGGTGCGACGCGCAAGCTGATCTACCTGGTCACCGCGTTCACGCTCGGCCATTCAGTGACCCTGATAGCAACCTTTCTCGGCGCAACACCCTCGTGGCCGTGGTTCATTCCGGCGGTCGAGGCGGCCATCGCTGCATCCGTGCTTTATGCGGCCATCGCGGCCATGGTCGACAAGTCGGGATCAGTTCTCGTTTTCACCGGAATCGGGCTGCTTCACGGTCTCGGCTTTTCTTTTGTTCTCAGCGACATTCTAGGACGCAACGCGCCCGATCTGGTTCCGGCCCTGCTGGCGTTCAATGTTGGGATCGAGTTCGGTCAATTGATCATTCTGGCCTTGACCCTTTCCTTTGTCCTGGCGCTTGAGCGCCTGGCGACGCCTGCCCTCAGACCAGCACGGCTCGGCACCTTGACCGCGATCGCAATCCTCTCTGCATGGTGGGTCACAGAAAGGCTCGGCGGCATGGTTTCATCCGTCTGAAAACGGATTTTCGGTTCTGAAACCGGAAAGCTCCGGAGAATACCCGGCCGAAGCGTCTCCGGTGCGCCTGCAAATCATGTTCGATTGATCTGGCTCAAGGTACCGCCGTCGAACTGGCGGCAATTTGTGTGTCTCAAAAGGAGGCACGAATGAGTCACGTTCCACACGAACTGCACGAAGAATTTCCGGAATCTGCGGACGAATTGCATACGCTCAAGACCAAAGACACTCATTTTGCGCGACTGGCAGACGAATATCACACCGTGAACCGGGAAGTGCATCGCATTGAAACCAATGTGGAACCTGCCGCCGACGATGTGCTTGAAGACCTGAAGAAGAAGCGACTTCACCTGAAAGACCAGATTGCCGCCATGCTGGCGGCTGCGGCAAACACCGCGACCTGAGCCCCTCCTTTTCAGGCCGGTGTTAGTGCCCGCGTCGTCCCCGTCCGACGGCGCGGGCCGCCCCTCCCGGGCCGAAAAATAAAAAACGGCGCCAGGACTTGTGTCAAGTCCGGCGCCAGTCTGGGGAGGAACGACCCTCATCGTTCGATTGAAATGTGGGTTTTTCAGCCCGGAGTTACAAGGAAATAAAGTGTGAGAATACTGTGAGTATATATCACGCCGGATCAAATTTGCCCCGACAGCACAGAGACTTGATTGAGACCTTGACGAAAAGCCAGTTGTGAGATTTGCTGCCGCAAACGATAATGTTCGGAGCAAATCATGGTTAAACTTATTTCTTCACTATGCTCCTTTATCTTCTTGATTCCAAACCTTGTTCACGCTGCTGATTTTTGTATCGACGTCAATTCCAAAAAGGGTTGGCAGGGCATGACGCTTCCGGACGGCAATATTCGCCGGGTCAGTTACGCCGGCAGCTGGAGTGTCATCTCCGGCATGTACAAACCGGTCGGGCCGAGAGGCTATTCAGGTGCAGATGCCAAGAAACTCGGTCCCCTCTACGGTTACAAGTTCGATCAGTCGTACTCATTCGGCGAAATGCTGGTGAGGGATCAGACTGGGCGGATTGTCCCTTTTGCCGAGTTTGCCGCGCTGGCGGTCAATACACCGGATCCGGCTGGAAACTATGCTTTTCGTATCAATGACGTGGACCTGGCGCTTTGGGATAATGCAGGGGCAATCAGGGTCTGCATATCCATGTAGTGAAACATCGTTTCGCTGACATACATCTGATTTTTTCAGACAAGGTGTTGGAAATGTCGCGGTCTTCAAACACTCCATCCAAACGAGGGAAAAGATGCAGAAAGCTGCACTTGTCACCGGCGCGGCGAGAGGCATTGGCCTTGCCACGACAAAGCTGATGCTCGATCGCGGCTGGCATGTGGCCATGCTCGACCGGGACAGTGACGAACTGGAAATTGCATCGGCAGGTCTTCACGGTGCAACGCCGTTTTCGTGCGACGTTTCTATCCAGAGCCAGGTCGAGGAGACGATTCCAGCCATTCTGGATAAATTCCGAAGGCTGGATGCGGTCGTCAACAATGCGGGTGTCGCCCATTTCGGTCCAATGGAAGATACCGATTTCCAAGCCTGGCGCACTGTGATGGAAACCAATCTGGATGGCGTTTTTCTGGTTTCCCAGGCAACGGCACCCGCGCTCAAGCAGACCCGGGGTTCCATTGTCAATATTGCCTCGATTTCGGGTCTGAGGGCTTCGACCCTCCGGGTCGCCTATGGCACGTCGAAGGCAGCAGTGATTCACCTGACCAAGCAACAGGCGGCGGAACTCGGAGAATTCGGTGTTCGTGCGAACTGCGTGTGCCCCGGACCGGTGCGCACAAAGCTGGCCATGGCGGTGCACAGCCAGGACATCATTGATGCCTATCACGATGCCATTCCTCTCAACCGCTACGGAAACGAACAGGAAATTGCCGAAGTCATAGCCTTCCTGTGCTCGGACCAGGCCAGCTACGTCACTGGCCAGATCATTGCCTCCGACGGCGGATTCGAAAGCACGGGGATCGGTTTGCCGTCCTTGAGAAACTGAATCGCCTTACACGGGTGTTGCCAGAAAGTGTGCCGCCACCTGGCGCTGGTGCGGGTTGGTGCGATGTTCAAACAGATAGATCCCCTGCCAGGTGCCCAGGACCATACGGCCTGCGGAGACCGGAACGGATAGCGAAACGGGTAGTATCGACGCCTTGATATGTGCCGGCATGTCGTCCGGACCTTCGTAGGTATGGACAAGATAGCTCATGCTCGGGTGATCGGACCCTGGCACCAGGTGCTCGAAAAAGGCTTTCAGGTCCACCTGAACATCGGGATCGGCGTTTTCCTGAATCAGCAATGAGCAGGATGTGTGCCGAACGAACAAGGTCAGCAAACCATCCACGGCTCCTTCGTCCACGAGCCAGGACGAGACGGAATGTGTGAATTCGTAAAGGCCCTGCCCGCTTGTGCGCAATGAAAACACGGTTTGCATGATGATCGCCGGTCCTTGTGTCCCTCTTATGATAGAGGCATAGGCGAACAAATCCCCGGTTGCAATTTCGCCGGCCGACCTCCATGTGAAGCGATGTGACTTTCTCGTCCGCCCTGTCAGGACACCTGCCCCGGATCAAGCATGCCAGACGTCAGACCGAAAATCATGATTGCCTCGCTCGGCACGCGCGGCGATGTGCAACCCTATGTCTCTCTGGCGGGAGAACTCAACCGCATCGGTGCCGACGTTGTGGTCAGCACCGGTGAAGGTTTTGAAGACATGATCGAACAGGCCGGTGCCCGAGCCCGTCCGGTTCCGGTCAATTACCAGGCCCTGCTGCAAAAACCGGAAATCAGGGAGGCCCTTCATTCCCTGAAAGGCATGATAAAGGCGGCGCGCCAGAGCATCGAGCTTCAACGGGATGTCGCCAGGGTCCTGTGGGAAACCGGTCTGGACGAAAAGCCTTCTCTCATCCTGTTCAATCTGAAAGCAACGGTCATGACCCTTGTCGGGCGCAGATTGGCAGTCCCGACGCTCCCCACCGCGCTCCAGCCTGCGACAACGCCAACCGGTGACTTTCCGCTTCCTCTCTTCGGATTGCCTGCCATGGGCTCATTTCTCAATCGCAAGAGCTTCGGTGTGGGCCGGATGCTCATGAAGGCCGGCCTTCGTCCACTGCTCAATCCATTGAAGCTGGAAGCGGGACACGAGCTTGCCATGCCGGGTTCGTCGATCGACGGCTTCATGCCGAACAACCAAAAAGCTCTGACGCTCCAGGCGTTTTCGCGCGCACTGGTCCCGACACCGGAAGACTGGAGCGCAGAGAACTGGCAATGCGGCTACTGGTTCACCGAACCGGACGCCGAATATCAGGCTCCCGAGGATCTGGCCCGGTTTCTCGAAGCGGGCGAACCACCTGTCTATCTCGGTTTCGGCTCCATGCCGAGCCGGGATCCCGGAGATCTGACAAGGACGGTGGTTGGAGCATTGGAAAAAACCGGCCAGCGCGCAGTGCTCGCCACCGGTTGGGGCGGACTGCTGAAAGAGGAATTGCCGGCGGAGCTTTCCGAACGTGTCTTTCTGATCGACAAGGCGCCGCACAGCTGGCTGTTCCCGAAATGTGCGGGCATTGTACACCACGGCGGTGCGGGAACGACCCACGAAGCAGTCCGTTGGGGGAAACCGTCGCTTGTCTGCCCCGTGTTCGGCGATCAGCCTTTCTGGGGCGCGCGAATATTCCGGATCAGCGCCGGCCCTGAACCAATCCGCCAGAAAAAGCTGACGCCGGATAGCCTTGCAAAGGCGCTTAAGGATCTCGAGAACCCCACCTACAGACAGGGTGCCGAGGCCGCGCGGCAAATCATCGAGCAGGAACCGGGGGCCAGAGGTACCGCATCAAGGGTGTTGTCCCTTGTCTCGACAGACATGACCTGAACCCCGGCAAACTCTGTCCGTACCCCGGGAACAGGTAACAAGGTTGTACACCCTTCCCTTTTCCTTCACAGCCTGACACAACTAGGGAAGCAAGCTTTCAAGAGGGGTGCCCAGTCTTGTTTCCTGCCCGCTATACTGTTTTCTTCCTTTGCCTCGCATTAGCCTTTGTCGCCTTCGTACTGATGTTCGCCGTCAACGTACATTTCATCTGGCCGTTTGCCGTATTCGGCGTCTTGTCACTCATCGGCGTCTTCGACCTGCAGCAGACCCGGCACGCCGTTCTGCGAAATTATCCGGTTTCAGGGCACTTCCGCTATCTTTTCGAAGCGATCCGGCCGGAACTGAGGCAGTACTTTTTTGAAAGCAACCAGGATGGCCGCCCATTTTCACGGGAGCGGCGATCCATGGTCTATGACAGGGCCAAGAACATCGAGGACGTCCTGCCGTTCGGCACCGAACTCGACGTCTATAACGACCAGTACGGCTGGGTGAATCACTCCGTTACACCGAGACCTGAGAATCACGAAGAATTGCGGGTGACCATCGGAGGACCGGACTGCAAGCAGCCCTATTCCGCATCGCTCTACAACATCTCGGCCATGAGTTTCGGCTCGCTGTCCGGCAATGCCATCCTTGCGCTGAACAAGGGCGCGAAAGCCGGGCATTTCTACCATGACACCGGTGAAGGCAGCGTCTCCCGCTATCACCGGGAAGGTGGTGGGGATCTTGTCTGGGAACTCGGCAGCGGCTACTTCGGCTGTCGAGCGGCAGACGGAAAATTCGATCCGGAGAAATTCAAGGCGCAGGCGGCCAATCCCCAGATCAAGATGATCGAAATTAAAATGAGCCAGGGTGCAAAACCCGGTCATGGCGGCGTTTTGCCGGGTGCGAAAGTGACGGAAGAAATTGCCGAGGCCCGTGGCGTGCCACTGGGTCAGGATTGCATCTCGCCCGCTTCGCATTCAGCCTTTTCAACTCCGATCGAGCTGCTGGAATTCATCCAGACGCTTCGGAACCTTTCCGGTGGCAAGCCTGTCGGGTTCAAACTCTGCATCGGACACCGCTGGGAATTCATGGCGATCGTAAAAGCCATGCTGAAGTCCGGGATAAAACCGGATTTCATCGTCGTCGACGGAGCGGAAGGCGGCACAGGCGCAGCCCCGATCGAATTCGCCAACCGGCTCGGCACTCCGCTGCTGCAGGGCCTGCTCTTCGTTCACAACAGCCTGGTCGCCACCGGATTGCGCGATGACATCAAGCTGGGTGCCAGCGGCAAGATGATCAGCGCCTTTGATATTTCCGGCACCATGTGTCTCGGAGCCGATTGGGTAAACTCGGCACGCGGCTTCATGTTCGCGGTCGGCTGTATCCAGTCGCAAAGTTGCCACACCAACCGGTGCCCGACCGGCGTTGCGACCCAGGATCCGAAGCGCCAGCAGGCGCTTGTGGTTCCCGACAAGGCCGAGAGGGTCACGAATTTTCATCGCAACACGCTGAAGTCTCTAATGGCCTTCACCGCAGCTGCCGGGCTCAATCATCCCAGCGAATTCAGGCCGGAGCACTTTTACCTGCGTGGCGGCGCGCGCGAAATCATGTCGGCAAATGCCGCCTTTACCTGGCTCAAGAAAGGCGCTCTCCTGGACGAAGCACATGACCTTCCGGGGTATTCGGCCTTCTGGGCCATGGCCGATGCGGAGAGTTTCAAGCCGGCCAAGTCACTCGACGCGGCCAAAACACTGGGCCATCACAGGGCCCATCATTGAGGGCTTTGCCCAAACAAGCCTGGCTATCGACGACCGCGATCGAAGCGTCTCAATTCAGCCTGACGTTTTCGAATATGTATGCGTGATCGTCGATGTTGAACTGGATCGATTTGAACCCTGTAACATCTTCAGGAATGTCGTAGAATTGGAATTGGATATCGATCGGATAGGAGCCATACAGGGGCGCTGCCTCCTTGTAGCGCTGCTTCTCACCAAGGGTGCCTATCTTGAACGAAGACTGCCGGTGATTGTCGGCATCATACCCAATCGCAAAAGATGCCCTGTTTGAAAAGACTATTTCCCTCGACGACGACCTGACTGAAGAAACCTTCAGATCACACACCATCGAACCGTCCTGATGCGAACACTCTTGAAGGGCGGCTTTCAACCCATAACCGCTAATCCCGGGCCCGTAGTAGTTCGTTTGAGGCTGTTTCGGCTTGGTCTTGCCGCTTTCATCAAGTTGCCGAACCCGGACGCGGCTGAAATTTTTGCGTTTTTTCCGAGTATTAGGGTCAGCTTCCTCAACCGCCGCCAAGTCGTTGCCACCCGGTCGAATACGCAATGTGTCGTCTCGCGGATCGAAGGTTTCATCCCTGTTGGCATGTCCACCTGTTGCGACTTTCTGCTCGAGTTCCGCAACCCGCTTTTGAAGCTGCTCCAGCCGCTGCTCGCTTTCGTCGGCGGTCAATGTGTCAATCTGCCTGACAACAGAGAAAACCTGCTTGCGAATGGTGTCCTGTCTTTCAGCTAACCGGGATACATCGTTGTTTTTTTGAATATCGGAAAGTCTTTGTTCGAATGCAGTGATACGGGCCAGAAGCTCCGCCTTGTCATCATAGAGGCGATTTACTTCCGTATAGAAGTGGAACACCACGCCAGCGAAAAGGATCAGGATCACGAATATCAGTATGGCCGATATCTCGAGAAACAGATTCCCACGAAGCTTGAAGTGGTTTTCCTTGTTTTCGTAGTCCATCCCGTTCCACCAAACTCGTGCCCGATCGGACCTGTGCTTCTCTTACGGACACGACTGCAGGTCGCGTGATCCGCCGGCTGCTTTCCCGGTCGATATCCCGGAGCCGGCTGGCTCCGGGATATGCGTTGTGCAATGCGATCAGGTAGTCGGATCAGCACGATCCGGTTTGGGAGCCAACGGAGCCGCCTCCCCGGAGGTGTCCGCGACTGTCTCCGCCGTCAAACTTCCAGTCGACGGATGGGCCGCATTGTCTGCAGCGCCGTTTTCGCCCGCGGTCGTTCCATTGGCAGGCGCTTCACCAAGACCTGCAGTCAATCCGGACAGACCGGACCCGTCCAGACCAACCTCTTTCATCATCGCGTCCAGAAGCGGTGCCTGGGAGCGGTATTTCAGGGCCGAGGAAACCATCTGGTCAGCGAGGTTTCCGCCTCCGGCCCCATTGCCAGCCGTGCCATTCGCAACGCCACCGGCACCGCCGGTCATGCCATCCACCTGGATGATTTTGATACCGTCGATCTGCTCCATCGGCTTGACGCTTTCGGCAATGATCTCAGGCAACTGCTCCAGAAGCTTGACACGGATCTGCATCGCGATCTGGTCCGGCGACAAGAGGTTGGCTGCCTCGTTGATCGCACGCTGACCGTCGGCCTCCACTTCATAAAGCGCTTTTTCAGCTTCCGCGCGAAGCTTGTCAGCCTCTGCGGAGCCCTGCGCCTCGATGCGAAGTTTCGCAGCCTCGGCTTCCGCGGCGATCCGGACCGCTTCCGCCTGGTCGGCGGCAGCCTGTTTCTGTGCCTCGGCACCGACTGTGATCGCGACAGCATCCATTTCGGCCGCCTTGCGGGCTTCAATCAGTTCGATCTGCTTGTCTCGCTCGGCAATTTCGGTTTCCCGAGCTGTCGAAACCTGTTCGGCTGCACGTGCGGCGATTGCCCTTGCCTCATCGGCCTCGGCTTCCGCCTCGGACTTTTCGCGGGATTTGGCGGCTACCGCGATATCGCGGTCCTGCTCGGCAAGTTCAATCAGTTTCTGTTTGTCGACATTGGCCGCCTCGACCGAGCGTTCCTTGGAGATTTCCCGTTCACGCACCTGCTGATCCATCGCGATCTGACGTTCGGTGACAGCCTGGTTGGACTCAATGTCCTTCTCCTTGACCTTCTGGCTCGCCAGGATCTTGGCTTCTTCGGCTTCACGCTCGCGCTCCGCCTGCTGCTTGGCAATCAGAGAGGATTGCTCTGCCTGGCGGATCTGGATCTCGCGCTGCTGTTCAAGCTTGGCGAATTCCTCTTCGCGATTGATCTGCAGACGCTCCTGTTCGGCCTCCAGGTTCTTGCGCTTGATCTGGATTTCGGTTTCCTGCTCGATGTCGTTCCGCTTCTTCCGGCGTTCCTCGATCTCCTGGGTAAGTTTCGTGAGACCTTCGGCATCGAAGGCATTTTCAGGATTGAAATACTCGCGGTTGGTCTGGTCCAATCCGGTGAGTGAAACCGATTCCAGCTCAAGACCGTTTTTCAGAATGTCTTCCGAAACCGCAGCCTGCACTTTCTGTACGAAGTTAACGCGCTGTTCGTGCAGCTCTTCCATCGCCATTTCCGCGGCAACCGCGCGCAAGGCATCAACGAACTTGCCCTCGACAAGTTCACGCAGAGCCTCCGGCTTCATTGTCCGCTGACCAAGTGTCTGCGCTGCATTGGCAATGGATTCGATGGTCGGCTGAACCCGGACATAAAATTCTGCCAGGACGTCGACACGCATGCGGTCCCTGGTGATCAACGCCTGATCGTTGGAACGGCGGACTTCCAGACGCAATGTATTCATGTTGACCGGAATGACGTCATGCAACACAGGCAACACAAGCGTGCCGCCGTTCATGATGACACGCTGGCCTCCGAAACCGGTACGCACAAACGACACTTCTTTCGAAGACCGGCGATAGAGCCTGGAAATGATCAAGCCTACGGCCAGCAGCGCCACAAAGCCGATGCCGACCAGGATCAAAATACTTACGAGTTGGTCCATAACTTACAACTCCCTTTGTTTTTTTGATGAAAATTTTCAGCCCGGCACCAGCATCAATCGCCAGCGCCGGTCAATGTCGCGTTGGTATTTCTTATCGCCGTGAAATGCGGTCCCTGCTGGCGTACGATGATGATGTTCGTACCCTGTTCGAGCACTTCGCCTTCAACGTCCGGTTCCACAAGCACATAATGGGACTGCCCGGTCGGGTCGCTAAGACGCGCCTGCGCAGGAAGGCCTTCCTTGGCATGCCCCTGCACAATCACCGCGGGTTTGCCCACGAACGTCTGCCGAGAAACGGCGTCGCTTTCGTCCTTTGGCATCACCTTGGACAATCCGAGTGCGGTAACCCTGGTAAAGGGCAACGCCCCGGCGAAAGCTCCGGCGGAGGCCAGGATACCCGGCAACAGATATCCGGTGACGGATTGCACCAGGCTCTGGAGGACATACCCAACGAGGCCGAACCCCGTGAGGAAGATCACCAGAATGATCAGCGCCGGCACCCGGCCGAAGCACAACCATCCGAGTATCTGGCTGAAGATACCTTGTCCGGGCCCGGTCAACTCGGTCCCGGCCGCAACCGTATCAAGATCTCCCGGCAGGGCACCGGCCTGGATATCGGCGTCGAAATCCGGCGCATCAACATCAGGCAGATCCACGTCGGGAAGATCCACTTCCGGAAGCAGGCTGTCGATCATGCTCGACAGCCCCAGTCCCATGAGCGTGCCGACACCTTCGGCGAGTGCGATCGCAATCATCAGGCCGATAGCGACTGCAAAAGGTGTGTTCTGGTCGGCTAGGATGAACTCGACCATGTTCAACCGTCTTTCGCCGACGCCTTCAATGCGGCAAGGCGTTCAGAGACCCTGTTCTTGCGGGCAAGGTCTTCCAGCTCGGCAAGTTTGGTTGCGTCGGCCTTGTCGCTCGAAAGTCCACCGGGCAGGCCGGTCGCGTTCTGCATGACACGGTCAAATGCCTGTTCCGCCTTGCGGGTCTTGCCTTCGACACTGTCCTTTGGAGCCGCAACTCCTGCTGCTGCACTGTCCGACGCGCTTTGTTGCTGGGAACGGCGGAAGTTGACCAGTTCCGCTTCCATCTCGCGCTTGCGTGCCTGGAGAGCGCTCACATAGCCCTCCAGTTCCTTTTCTTCCCGACTGGCATCTGCGACCGCGGACTCCAGAACCGGAATTTGCACTTCAAGATCAAGCTGGCGCGCAATGGCCGCTTCCGCGAGATCGTCCCGCCCTTCTTTCACCGCCAGGGCAATCTGACCCTGCAGCTCTTCGTGACGTGTTGTGGTTTCCCCAAGCCGGGTGTTTGCAAGGTGCTTGTTCGCCAAGACACCGGCCAATTCATCACGGACCTGATCGACGGCCCGGTCCACTTCCCGGATTGCCTCTTCCATGACGGTTTCGGGGGAAGTGTTTTCAATGGAGTCCACCAACTGGTTCACACCGCCGGAGACCAGACGCTTGACGCGTGTTACGAGACCTTCTGCCATCTTTCCTTCCTTTCCGTTCCACTTCTCAAAAAATTCAAATAATACGGTATCGGACCGATACCCCCGACGACGGGATGGTGCGCCTGTTACTGCTGCACGGTTTCGGTGTTTCACCGCGTCCCGCACAGCGATCATTTGCCTATTCAGACCCGCTAGTCCTTGGTCTGGCGCCTTTGATCCAGCAGCCGCGCAACTTCAAGAATGGGCTCAAGACGCCTGTCCATAAGCGCCGGATCGTAGGTGCGGCTCGGGGTGGTCAGTCCGAGGTCAAAGATCTCCTCGATCAATGAAAACAGCTCCGCGGACAACGCTGCCTCGAATTTTACCAGATCCTGTTCTCCCTGTTCCGGTCCCGGCGCCGATGCGATGAGTTCCGCCATCATTTCCGGCAATCGCTCATACAGTTTCATGACAAGATCGGATCTGATCCCGATTTCCCTTTGTAACTGCCGAAGCCCCTTCTCGGCCGGCCGCGCCATTGTGCGGAGCAGATCCTCACAAGCCTCGACATCCTGAACACCTTCTTCGCGTTCCCGCGCTGCCTTCAGAATTTCCCGCATCTTGTCGCTTGGGGTTCTGGCACCCTGAACCTCGTAACCCGCCAGGAACGAGACATCGTCATCGCTGAGCCTGACACTTATCGGAATACTCTTTGGCATGCGCGTCACCAATTGTCTTCGTTTGCATCTATTCGTTTACATTTGTATTCAAAAGTTTTCGTTTGTCAAGAAAAATCGACCGTTGAGTGTATTTTACGCCCCATGCACCTGACCCTTTAACGCTGTGCATTCAAGGCAAAAGCAAACTATTTTTGAAAAACAGCCCCTACGGTTTCCAACTGCACAGGCGCAATCATGTGCGCAATAGCCTTGCGTCACCACGTTGCCAGCCTGCGAAATGCCCAGGTTCTCGCGGAAAAGGGCGGGGAGATTCAGATGTCGCTTGCAAGCCGCGACACGAATTCCCCGGCTTCATGCGAACGGACCACCGCGTGGCGTACAAGGTCGTCGAAATGGCCCGCGAAAAGCTGCACGTGGCGGGTGTTTGAAAATGCGAGGTATCTCTGTCCGAGATAAAGCGCGGCCCATTTCTGGCCGAATACCGTGAAAGGTGAGGAATAGCGATCTGTTGCGCCAAAGAGATGAAGCCGCAATGAAGGATAAAGGTCCGACAGGCTTTTGCCCATCACTTCAAGCTGTTCCCGGCGTTCTTCGGGCGAAAGTCCGGACCAGAGTCCCTCTCCCCGTGCAAATCCTTCCAGTGCTTCGCGGGAAAGGGCAATTTCCATGTCCGATTCTGCCCTGTGCAGCAACGCTCGCTGGTCCCGTGTTCCGGTGATCGCCTGATCCGCCGTGCGTAAAGTTTCCCCCGCATATTCATAAGCCAGGACTGCTTCGGTCTTCAAAACGTCAGGCAGGTTGGCTGGAACATGACGGATCTTGGCGCCAACAGCGTCGCGGTACCAAGCCAGAAGGTGCTCATCGACCGGGTGCCGGTCGGTTTCTGCTATCTGGACAGCCTGATCCAGAATTTCCGCCGCGGCTCCCCGGTGCGTGGACAATCCCAAAAGCCAGTCCGCCGACACGCCGAGCGCAGTTGCGATCGCCGCAAGCGCCTGACCGTTCGGCAAACGCGGCGCATCTTCCGACAAGAGCTGCGACACTGTCGACCGGTCCAGAAGCGCCCCGCGCGCCAGATCGCTGCGGTTCATGTCCCGGCTGCGGATCGCGTCGGAAAGGCGTTCACGAAAGAGTTCTGCGCGTTCTCGTTTGTCCATGCGGGAGTATTGTGACCCTTCTTTCGAAAAATCAACAAGTTGCAGATCAAAATCACCGAAATATCCGAATTAGCTGCGGAAGCAATTGTTCGAACCCGTGTTGGGAGACGGTAAGGACACCACATGGCTAGAAGAAGAGTTTTTTCGGCGTTTCGAGGTGCATTAACGCGACATGACGACAGAATATGCGCTCGAACAGTCGCACCTCAAGGTCGTCTTGCAGCGCCGATAGTGCCGCTCCTGTGCGCCGAACAACGGGGTCTCTACAAGTTATTCTGCCGCATTGAGTGCCAGAAAACCGCCGGATTGCCGTTCCCAAAGCACTGCATAAAGTCCACCGAGTGCCAGGAGATCGCGATGACTTCCCTCCTCGACGACCCTGCCTTTGTCCATGACCACAAGACGATCCATCGCAGCGATTGTCGACAGGCGGTGCGCGACGGCCAGGGTGGTCCGCCCCTCCATCATCCGGGCGAGATTTTGCTGAATGGCAAGCTCTGCCTCGCTGTCGAGTGCAGACGTCGCCTCGTCCAGAATCAGGATCGGTGCGTTTTTCAACAATACCCTGGCGATCGTGATGCGCTGACGCTGACCGCCGGAAAGCTTGACACCCCTGTCGCCGACATGTGCATCGAGCCCTGTTCGACCCTTGCTGTCTTTTTGCTCATCAATGAACTCCAGCGCCTCCGAAGCCTTTGCGACCGCCCGGATTTCGTCATCACCCGCATCCGGCTTGCCATAACGGATGTTGTCACGGATCGACCTGTTGAGCAGCGAGATGTCCTGTGTGACGACGCCGATCTGACTGCGGAGCGAAGCCTGGGTCACGTCCCGTATGTCCTGTTCGTCAATCGAGATACTGCCGCTCGTTACATCCCGCAAGCGCATGAGCAGGGAAATGACCGTCGACTTGCCTGCCCCCGACAGGCCCACCAGTCCGACACGTTCCCCTGACTCAATGGTCAGATTGAAAGCTTCAAGAATCGGCTTTCGATCCTTGTGATAGGCAAAAGAAACATTCTCGAAGCTGATCCGGCCCTTTGTCACGTCCAGCACCGAGGCACCCGACCGGTCGGTGATCTCCGGCCGGCTGGTCATGATAGGCATCGCGTCCTTGATGGTTCCCAGCGTGCTGGTGATGGACTGGCCGACGCCGATGAACCTTGAAGAAGCTGCCGACAGGGATCTGGTGACCGTCAGTCCCGCAACGAAATCGCCGATCGACACCCACCCGCCAGTCATGCCCCAGAAGCCGATGGCCACGACCGCCAGGATCATCAGCACGTTGAGGAAATAGACACTGCTGTCGGTCAGGATATAGGACCGGTTTTCGCTATGCCTGGTATCGATCGTTTCGCCAATGACCTTGCGGATCGCTCCCGCCTCGGAATCTTCGGCGGCGAAAAGCTTCACCATCGCGATATTGGAATAGACATCCGTCATGGCGCCGGTTGCGCGCGAGTTGGCAGCAGCCACCTTGGCGGATCGTTGCATATAGGTCGGGATAGCCAACCAGGCGACAAGTGAATTGGCCACTATCCAGACCAAAACCGGTATCGCCAACGGCCATGACAATGCCAACAGCAGCAGGAACGAACCGCCGAACTGGATTACAAGATAGGGGATCGTCTCGATCGCCAGCATCATCTGCCGGTGAACCGACATCGTCACCTGGGCAATACGCGAGGCCACCTGCCCGGCAAACGTGTCTTCAAAAAAGGCAAGGTCCTGGGCCTCGACGGCCTTGTGCGCCTGCCAGCGCATCGCTGCCGGCAACAGAATGCGCACAGTTTGAAATGCAAATGTCTGGCGCAAAAGAAACGCCAAGGGGTCCACGATCACAAAGAGAACGAAAAAGCCCGCGAGCACCCAGCCATGTCCGCGCAGAAACACCGCTGCTCCTCCCGACGTGACACCATCGACAACGTAGGCTATCGCCCAGATGCCGGCGAGACCAAGAACGGCGGAGATCATCGCCAGCGCCGACACGATCACGAGTTGCCGTCGGAACATCTTGGCAAAATGCCAAACAAGCAGAAGTGGCCCCTGGTCGGGCAGAGGATCTACTGGCAGGTCAAGCGGCTTCAGGTGTGTTTCAAAAGGCCGGAAGTACCTGTCAATCAACCCGGCCAACAGCGGTCTGGCAAACGCCACGCCTTACACTCCCGAATTCAGTAAACGGAAAACTGCGTCCCCTTGGTCAGGAACCAACCTGCGGTTTGATCCTGTACATACAACGACGGTCTCCGGACAATAGATGTTCGACACGCTCAACGGCCACATCCGGTCCCAGAACATCCCTGAACAGTCTCAGTTCCGAGCGACAAAATCCCTGGCAGGCTGTTGCGGCGGCACAAATCGAACAGTGGTTTTCAACCAGAAGAAAATCGTCATCATCCCGAATCACTTCAGCCATATAGCCTTCGCGGCTGCGCAATTCAGCAAGCACTTCAACCCTGTCAGGCAGATCGGTCAGATCGGCCAGAGCCTCGGAATAGGACTGTCGGGTTTTTGCTTCGCGATGCGTGATAAGCTTTTCCAGACCGTCATCTCCGTATAGATCGCTAAGGCCGCTCAAAAGACCCACAATCAACGTCGAGTGACTGTCCGGGAATTGCTGATGTCCCGCGGATGTCAGATCCCAGATCCTTTTGGGGCGGCCCACAGACCCCTTCACGTCTTCAAAATCCACCAGTCCATCCTGGTGCAATCCATCAAGATGCTGCCTCACGGCGACGGACGTGACGCTGAGGTCCTGGGCCAGGTCCGCGGCAGTCTGCGGACCGGCGGACTTCAAGGCATTTAACAATCGTGTTCGGGTGCGATCAGCCATGTGTTCAATATAGGGTCAAACGAACATAAAAAAATAGATCTCTTATCTTATTGTGAACTCTGCCCACGCGAGATGGTTCGGCAAGACAGACGAATAACAGTCCTGCCTCGACACCCAAGTGAAAAAGCCCCATTTAATTAACTGCTTGCCGGATCCACTCGACTGTCCGGATTGCAACGCTCGAGCACTTGAACTCGCAGAGCAAAATTCGGCCTCAACGAAGCGGATCTTCCAATTCTATCTCAGAGTTCTGTTCGTTTTATCAGCTGTTTTGAAACAACATCATATGCTTGATAATATTGTTGTGCCGATGCGCCAATTTCCCGCCCTAACTGTTCTTTTAGTTTCTTCAATATAAAAACAAATAAAGTGGAGGGAATGATGGACAAGATCAGGGCTTTCCTGAGATGGATGATGATCGATCCCCGTCATCCCGAAATCGCTCAGGCTCAGTACAACGAGCTGAAAACCCAGATTCCATCGCTCTATGCGCTCCTGATGGTCAATGCGATTGCCGTTGCCTATACGCATTACGATGTTGCGCCCGTTTATCTGACCGTCGGTGTCCTCGTGCCGATGCTTGTGCTGACATCGATTCGGATGATCGCCTGGTTGCGCGCCAGCCGGATTACACCGGGGCCGGATGAAGCCATCCGGAAGATGCGTCAGACCGTGGTGCTCGGCAGTCTCATGGCCGTGATATACATATCGTGGTCACTCAGTCTTGACGGATATGGGGGACCTGAAGAAAGAGGTCATGTAGCCCTTTTCATCGCCATTACGGTGATCGGATGCATATTCTGCCTGATGAACCTGCCTCAGGCTGCGCTGGCCGTCATGTTCATCGTAACGGTTCCTTACCTCATCTATTACATGCGGCAGGATCAGGATGTCTATTTTGCCATTGCGATGAATATTTTTCTGGTCTGCCTTGTCGTCCTCCAGGTGTTGATCAGCGGTTACAACGGCTTTTGCAAACTTGTCAGGTCGCAGGCGGATCTCGCCGTCAAACAAAGGGAAACGGAGCAGCTCAACGCTGAAAATGAACGGCTTGCCCAGACCGATGCTCTTACGGATCTGCCAAACCGGCGACATTTCTTCAACCGGGTCGAAGCCCTCATCAAATGCGCGGCAGGGTCAAAGCGGGAATTTGCGGTCGGCGTGATCGATCTCGACCGGTTCAAACCTGTGAACGACACCTACGGTCACAAGGCGGGCGACCATCTGTTGATGGCTGTCGGTCACCGATTGAAATCGTTGGAGCTTGAAAATGTGGAAATCTGCCGCCTCGGTGGTGACGAATTCGGCTTTCTCTTCCTGGGGAACCTGGAGGATGCGGCAAGGACAGGTCAGGAAATCTGCGATCGCGTCAGCGCTCCTTATCGCATCGGAGACATGAACCTGACGGTTGGCGCCTCCTGCGGCATCGCTTCCTACCCGGAAGCAGGCAAGACGGCTCATGCGCTCTTTGATCGCTCAGACTATGCTCTCTACAATTCCAAAACCACATCGCGTGGCCACACAACGGTATATTCGGAAGAGCACGAAGCTCGCATCCGATCCGAACGCGCCATCGAAGGAGCCTTGCAGAACGCGGATTTCGACGCCGAATTTCAGGTCTACTTCCAGCCGGTTGTTTCACTTCCCGCTCGGATCATTGTCGGCTTTGAAGCACTTGCCAGATGGCACAGTCCCGTGCTGGACATGGTTCCCCCCGACAGATTCATCGCAGTTGCCGAAAGAACCGGCCAGATCAACCGGCTTACGCTTTCCCTTTTCGACAAGGCACTTCGACAAATCTGCGAACTTCCTGGGGATCTGTGTCTGTCTTTCAATCTTTCGGCGCAAGATATCACTTCACCGGAGACTGCACGTACGCTTCTTGAAACGATCGAGCGTCACGGCATCAATCCGAAACTGATCACCTTTGAAATTACCGAAACGTCTGTAATAGGCAGCTACGAGACTGCCAAAACTTGCCTTCAGACGCTCCGCGGCGCCGGCGTAAAGCTTGCGCTCGATGACTTCGGAACCGGCTATTCAAGCCTTGGTTATCTGCATCGCTTGCCGATCGACTGCGTCAAGGTGGATCGAAGTTTCGTCGCAGACATACACGACCCGGTCGCAAGCGGCGTCATCACGTCGATCATCAACTTGTGCCGCACAATGGATTTGCTTTGTATCGTGGAAGGCGTGGAGGACAGAAACCAACTCGATCTGTTGTCAGCTCTTCGCTGTAACCTTGTACAGGGATTTCATTTCGCGCAGCCCTTGCCGTTTGACGAGATTGTCGACAGCATGCGTGCGAATGGCACAGTCGCCGGTCTCCCGCTGTCCAGCACGGACGGGCTGGAAGAACTGAGGCTTACCGGCGCCTGAATTTCGTCAGGTAAAAGCCGGACCTGAACTCAAGAGAAATTGTCATGACTGGCGGCACAAAACGACAAAAGGAAATGCGCAAGGCATTGCGGGCGTTGCTACCTCGGGTACCGATGCGTGACGCCGAGGGGATCCTGTCCGTTGCGCTCGCCGGCCATTTGCGCCATCTGCCTCCGACAATTGCGCTCTGGCAGGCGACGACAAGTCATATCCGACATGAGCTCACCGAATATGATGCCCTTTTGGAAGAAGGGTATGACAGGGACTCGGCCCGGTTTTTCATTCTCGAATCGATGAATGAAACCCTGCGTGAATGGGGCTGCAACAGGGAAGTTGCAAACACGTCGGATGAAGTCATTTCCTAAGGCCGTTTTACTACCAGGTCGATCTCGACAAGCGCATCCAACGCCAGGCCGGTGACGCCGATACAGGTACGACCAGGGAGCTTGTCCGGAGGGAAGAACGACAGATAAGACTGGTTCATTTCCCGATAGTCCCGCTTGAATTCAGTCAGGTAAACTCTTGCGAACACTATATGTTCAAATCCAAGACCCACACCGGCCAGGACCAGTTTCAAGTTCTCCATCACCCTTGTTGTCTGCGCTGCAATACCCTCCGGCAAAGGCGCTTCCGGATCGTCCGGAAAGGTGGGCATCTGGCCGGTGACGTAGATCCAGCCATCGGCCTCTACGGCGTGCGAAAACGGGGCAACGGGCTGTGGGGCATTGCCGATCATGTGATGGATAGGTAGCACGATAGTCTCCACGAGGTTCAATCTGGTCACTCACCAGACTACTCGTTCAATCGCGCGGGTAAATCCATTGCTCGGAAATATGTGCGGTGACAGCTTCTCCTGGCCTGATCACGCCCGGCTTTTCAATGTATCCGACCAGACCGCGCAGACCTCTTGCCTTTCGCGGAAACAGCAGGTCCAACCCTTCCCTGTCCGGATAATTGGATGCGATCGCTTCTCCTGCAAACCGGCACGGCAGGTTGTCACCATCGATGCGGATCACTGTACCACTTTCAAAAACCAGCCGGGTACGTGGCGGCAGTCTGGTCAGGTTGGCAATCCCGGACAGCATGATATTGCCGCCAATCCACTCCGCGCGGATTTCATCAAGCTCCATCAGATCAGCGATCCTGGAGAGTTCAACTCCCGACAGGATTGAAACCTGTCGTTCGTTGCACATCTCGGTGCCACGCGGATACCAGGGTTCCCGGCCTCCGGATTTTCTCGTCATGCCGGCATGCCTGTCACCGGGGATCCCTTCAAAGGTGAGTTCCAGGCTCTCGTCAGCAACGGTTTGAAAATCTTCCGGCGCCTCTGTCCGGAAGATGCCTTCTACCCGCCCGGCCACCCTGAATTTGGGAGTTATCCGGATATCTTCCTGCAACAACGATGCTTGATCAGTCATTTCGTCGGTCGACCTTGTCAGAACTTGTACCAATAGCGATCAGGTATCGCCCGCTCCCGGTTCGTCATCAAGTCATTTTCAATCCCGACGATCAGTCGGTCTCCGGGACCAGTCTCTTCAATCACAGCACAGCACACCGGGGCGACCGGAATGATTTGCACCTTCAAAGAAAATGAAAATTGAAACAAAGCCGTGCATGTTTTTGCCTCGCCCAGGAATTCCCGCATAGAAGACAACACCACTTCCAAATTGGTATCGGGAGCGAGGTTATCGTGAAACTGCGTTGAAACTGAAATACCTGGCGTATTGAGCCGATGAGATTTCCTGACACATCCCCTGGAAGAAGAAGCCCCGCAGATTGCGGGGCCGTTTGTTGAGCGAAAATCACTGAAGCGGGACGGTGCAAACCATCTGCGTATGTTGTGAATTGATCCAGCAATTTGGCGGAAGTGCCCCGGTCGGGATCGGATAATAGTAGTAGGTTGGCTGCTTCGACGCATTGGCGATCGCAGCCCCGGTTGCAACACCGGCCGCGTAAGCTCCCGGGTGATAGTAGGGACCATGAGGCGGGTAATAGGGATGGTACGGCGGATAATACGGATGATAGGGATGATACGGGTGATGCCAGGCCCGGCAACGCGGATCCTGCGGCGCGTGGTAGCAATAGGGACCGTAGGGTTCAAAACCTACTGAACCCGGTGCCTTTGCGGTTGTTTGACCGTGGCGAAGGTGCGGTTGACGGGCACTGCGATCAATAAACAGGGCAACTCCTTTTGCGCTCTCAGGCAAGTCCCCGCGCAAAACCTTGACGCCATAAACCACCGACGAACCCTCCATCTTTGCGGAGGTCAGCTCCACCAAAGCCGGCGCTTTGTCCGTCTTGCTCAGGACGGAGACAACTGCATTGGGCGGGTCACCCTTGAAGCCGTTGTCAGCATCCCAGTAACCCGCAAAATCCGAGTTGGAGATCTGTCCGCCGACCCGGTACGGCCGATCGCTGAAAAACAGCACACCGGTATTGGCATCCGAGAGTGTAAGAGAACTGCCGTCATAGGACATTTCTCCGGCTTGCTGAACAAAGTCGTATGTCGGCGGCGGTGTCGGGTCGGCGGCGGCCGGTTGTGCGTTCTGCGCCTGAACCACTCCAATCCCCATCGCGGCCAACAGACCGGCGCCGACAACCATTCGGCGACTTTTCTTCAAACAGATCATTCTTAAAAATCCTCCTCCCGGGCAAGAGGGAGGCCCGGTCGCTGACAAGTCACTTACACGCGAGCATCCCGTTCAGATTGTTACACTGAACACAGTCTGCCTTCCAGATTGCAGCCGGACAATGGCGATCAGATTAATTAAGTGAAAGGTATGGCTCCAATTTAAGCTGCAGAACATTCTGCAATTCGGATATCAGGCGGCATCCTGCCGGAACCCATCAAGGCAGCGGATGACCTTTCTGGCGTGGTAGAGCATCGCAACCCAGTCCGTCATGAAACGATCGTCGTCCTCGGCGGTTTCCGGTATCGCGGCCTTCCACTCCTCAGCCAGACCCGGCATGGCCTGCTTGCCTTTTCCGTCCAGAACGGCGCCGATTTCATCGTGAATACGCTTGTCCATTGTGGCGACAAGCGTTTTGACGATTGCATATTTGTCAGAGGCGTCCAGGACGTTGGCTCTCGCCTGGCGATACAGCGCGATATAATCCGCCAACAGGACAACAAGCGTATCCAGTTTGCTTGAGGACCTGGTGAAGGACGACCAGGGAGCGCGTTCCGTGCGATAAGTTCTGGCAGTTGCAAGCACTTTGTGGGCAGTGGCCTTCAACCTGGTGTAGCCGGGATCATTCGGCCCGCTATCCGTCTTGAGGTATTCCGAGCAGGCGTTCAGATAAGAGGCCTCCAGCCGCTCGACACTATCACCGCTTCTGTTCGGGAAGAGCAGCCAGGCCGCGGCCAGCCCTACAGCCGCACCAATCAGTGTGTCGTAAAGACGGGACCAGAATTCCGCAGTGGGCAATCCGGTCAGCGTCTGTAGCCCGATCAGCACGAGGAAGCTGATGATCCCTGCAGCGATCCCATAGTTGCGTTCAACCAGAACAATTACCGGAGGCAACAGCAGGACGATCAGGGCAACCCGAAGTTCGGGATAGCCTGCCAGCAGCGGCTCCAGAAGAATTGCACACACGAATCCGACCGCGGTGCCCAGCGTGCGCTGCACGGTCTTTTTCATTGTTGCGCCAAGACTGCCGCAAAGAACAACGATAACCGTGATGGTGACCCAGTAGGCGTGACTCAGATTGAAATAGATACCGATGCCGTATCCGACACTGGCAGCGACACTTGCCTGAACCGCAAGTCGCCATGAAATCAGCTGCCACCAGTTTCCCGATTTGACATCCAGCCCGGTGTCGTCGTCTGCCCTCAGTTGCGCTGTCCCTTCTGCCAGTTTCCAGATCCGCTCGAAAGCCTGCGCAATTCTCAATAGCTGAGACTTGTCGCCCTTTTGAAATCCGACTGCAAGTTCCGCCCAGGCCACGTCAAAGGGTGTTTCGCCGGACGGACTGTCGGACCTCACTACCTTCTCCTGAACCTGACCAACCACTTGCTGATAAGTGGCGTTCGTGATCAATTCCGCCCGGCATTCAGGCGAGAGCGCAGCCGTCGCATCGCGCACGACTTCCAGTGCAAGCTGCATCATCGCCGCCGATTCTAGCGACAGTCCTCGGATAGCCGATCCGGGTTCTGCCAGGTCGATGCTCGTTTCCAGCTCCGAACGCAGACTTGCGATGTCGGAGAGGTTCAGCCGGCGGCGCCTGTCGATCGAAAGCTGTCCGTTTGCTGCTAGCTTCAGGTAATCAGCCATTGCCTGCCGATTTGCCCTTTCGACCCTGCGATACGTCTTTTCGGGTGACGGCCTCCAGAAGCCGATGCGGATCACGAAGGCCAGTACGGCGCCAAAAACCGTCATGGCCGGCAACCAGAATCCCGGCGACCCCGAACCGCTCGACATGATCACGAACAGCCAGTAAATCGACACCATTCGCCCCGTCCGCAACCAGAACGGCCCAAAGCCTTCAAGACCGAAGCCGATGGCAATGAAGCCAATCCACATGGCCTGAAGCACGACCTGCGTGTTCTCGCCCGCGATCAGTTCGGACACCATTCCCACGACTGCCAGGCCTGTCATGATCAGTCCAAGCCAAAAAAGGTTGCTGGCCTCCTGCCTGCGGGTCGAAATCGGCGTGAACAAAAGACAATGCGCGCCGGCGGCAGCCGCCAGAACAGAAAGCGTAAAACCCGGAACACCATTGGCGAAAGGCCCTAGCTGGTTGGCCAGCAAACCTGCCGTGATAACCGTGATCATCAGATGCGCCCCGCGCACCAGGCGCAATGCGCCGGGGTCATACCGGACAAAACGGTTCATCGTTCGAAAGATCGGCTGAAGCATCGGTAGAACTTGAATCCCGGAAGCCAATATCCTGACCCTATTGGAGAATTTGATTTGTACCAAGGTTGGCCCGGGCCGAATTCACCGGTCCAGCGCCAGGGCTGCGGCCCACTTGGGATCCCGCCTCAACCCATCCAGGCAGGTAACGACCTTCCGCACGTAATAGAGCATCGCAACCCAGTCGGTCATGAGTTGTTCTCCTCTCCCGCCGGCTACTGGTATCATGGACTTCCATTCTTCAACCAGACCGGGAACGGTCTGTTTCTCCCTGCCGTCCAGAACTGCCTCGAATTCATCATGCATCCGCTTGTCCATTTTGGCGATGATCGGCGAGAGCGGTGGCTCGAAGTCGTACTTTGCGGTCTCGGCCACGACGGTCATCCGCGACTGGCGATAGAGAACAACATAATCGGCAAGAACCAGAACCATGATATCAAGCTCATCGGAGGAATTCGCGAAGGAAGCCCAGGGCGATTGTTCCACGCGATAGTCCTGCGCAGCAGTCACCAGGTTATTTGCCGCTGACTTCAAGCTGGCATATTCCTTCTTTTGCTCCGCTTCGGTCCGGTTCTCCACTTTCAGGTATTTGTAGCAGGCGGCGATATAGTCGATTGCAAGTGCGTGGACGTTTTCAGCGCTTTTCCGCGGTAGCAGCAACCTGGCCGCGGCCAGGCCCGCGGCGGCTCCGATCAGCGTGTCGTAAAGGCGTGGCCAGAACTGCGCGACCGGCATTCCCGTGAGGGCCTGAAGTCCAATCAAGACGACAAAGCTTATGATTCCGGATGCTATGCCGTAGTTCCGTTCCAGAAAGACAACAATCGGTGGCAGCAACAGGATTATCAGCACAAGCCGGATTTCCGGAAACTGTGCGAGAACGGGCTCCACAGCCAAGGCAATCGACACGCCAATCGCGGTCCCCACAGTCCGAGAAACCGTTTTCTTGACGGTCGCTCCAAGACTGGCACACATGACGACGACAACCGTGACCGTGATCCAATAGACGTGACTCAGGCCGAAATAGACACCCAATCCATAACAGGTCGCGGCGGCGGCACTCGCTTGAAGTGCCAATTCCCACGAAATTTTCCGCCACCACCGCGACTGCGCTGAACTGCCCGCAGCATTCGGTACAGGCCGTACGTTTTCAGTCGCTCGAGACAGCTGCCACAGTCTTTGAAACGCTTGCACAATCCGGAGCAGATGGAATTGATCGTCGGTTGAAACATCCGCAAGCGAACGGGACCAAACGTCATCCAGGCCCGGTCTTTCGGTGACCAGTTCACCCGTCTCGAGGTTGTTCATAATGCCCCGGACGGTGGCCCGGTAGGATTTTCCTTCCGTCAAATCGGCACGGCATTGATCCGAAAGGGCCGAGACAGCTTCCCTGACCACTTCCAGTGCGAGTTGCATCATGGCGGCAGCTTCCGGCGACAAAGCCCTCAAATCGTTTTTGGGACCGATCAACTGCGTGCAGGTTTCCAGCTCGGTCCGAAGAGCGGCAAGACGCGCCAGGTTCTTCTTGCGCAAACCGGCACTGTTCAGGCTGCCCAGAGCAGCAAGTTGAAGATACTCTGCAACGACTTTCCGATTGGTCCTTTCCACTCGCATCAAGGTTTTCGTCGGCGACGGCCGCCACAGGCAGATGCGGAACAAAAATGCGACTGCAGTTCCCAATATGCCCATGGCTGGCAGCCAGATACCGGGCGCGACGGGTTGGCTGGCGACGACGACAAAGATCCAGAAAATTGCCAATAATCGACCTGCCCTGAGCCAGAACGGCCCGAGCCCATCCATGCCGAAACCAACCGCGATCACGCCGATCCACAGAACCTGAAGAACGGGGACGGCCGTTTCCTGAAACAACGCGATGATCACGGCACCAACTGCAAAACTTACCGTCAAAATGGCACCGAGCCAGAAAATGTCGGATGCTTCCTTCTTTCTGGTCGATACAGGTGTGAATACGAGTACGCCGGCTCCCGCTCCGGCCGCGAGCACGGCAAGGTCGAAACCGGAGACAGGAGACTGAAAAAGATGCGCGAGTTGCATCGCCAACAGCGAAGAAGCAACGATCGTCAAGGTCATGTCTATGCCGCGCATCAGTCGCAACGCGCCGGGGTCGTAGCGCCCGAGGCCCGTTAGCGAACGCGTTATCGGCTGAAGCATCGGCTTAACTTGAAGCAAACCCTGAACTCTTCGATCAATTGCCAATGGGCCCGGATGCAGCACAAGAGCGTGCTGTCCGGGGAAACGTGTACAGAATGCAACCGGAAGGCATCGTTCGTAAAGAGACGGCAGGCAAACAAAAAAAGGCGGCCCGCAAGGCCGCCTTTCGTCAGTCTGTTTTGCCGCTCAGCGTGTCAGCGGCTTGTACTTGATCCTGCGCGGGTCGGCAGCATGGGCACCAAGGCGGCGGATCTTGTCCTTTTCATAATCTTCGAAATTGCCTTCGAACCATTCCACATGGCTGTCACCTTCGAAGGCAAGCATGTGCGTGGCCAGACGATCGAGGAACATACGATCGTGCGAAATCACCACGGCGCATCCGGCGTAGTTCTCCAGCGCGTCTTCGAGCGCGGCCAGCGTTTCGGTGTCGAGGTCGTTGGTCGGCTCATCGAGCAGCAGAACGTTGGCGCCTTTCTTCAGGACTTTCGCCAGATGCACGCGGTTGCGCTGACCACCGGAGAGATCGCCGACTTTTGCCTGCTGAGCAGGGCCCTTGAAGTTGAAGGACGAGCAATAGGCGCGGGAGTTGATTTCCTTGTCATCAAGGTAGATCACCTCAGCACCACCGGAAATTTCTTCCCAGACAGTGTTGGTCGGGTTGAGCGCATCACGGGACTGATCGACATAACCCAGATGCACGCTGTCGCCGATATTGACGGCCCCATTGTCCGGCTTGTCCTGACCGGTCAACATCTTGAAGAGGGTCGATTTACCCGCTCCGTTCGGGCCGATCACACCGACAATGCCGCCGCGTGGCAGTTTGAAGGACAGGTCATCGATCAACAAACGGTCCTCGAAGCCCTTCGAAACACCGTCAACCTCGATGACATTCGCACCCAGGCGTTCACCAACGGGGATGAGGATCTGTTCAATGGACGGCTGACGCTCTTCCTGTGCGGAAAGAAGGTCATCAAAGGCCCGGATACGGGCTTTCGACTTGGTCTGACGGCCTTTCGGACTCATGCCCATCCATTCGCGCTCACGGGAAATCGCCCTGGAGCGGGCCATATTCTCGCGACCTTCCTGGGCCATACGCTTGGTCTTCTTTTCCAGATAGACCGAATAGTTGCCTTCGTAGGGAATGCCCTGCCCTCGGTCGAGTTCCAGGATCCAGCCGGTCACGTTGTCGAGGAAGTAGCGATCGTGGGTGATGATCAGGACGGAACCCTTGAATTCCCGCAGATGACGTTCCAGCCAGTGGACGGTTTCAGCGTCCAGATGGTTGGTCGGTTCATCGAGCAGCAACAGGTCCGGCTCGGACAGCAGTAACTGGCAGAGCGCAACACGGCGACGCTCACCACCAGACAGGTTTTCAACGGAAGCGTCGGACGGCGGGCAGCGCAGGGCTTCCATCGCCATTTCCACCTGGCTTTCAAGGTTCCACAGGTCCTTGGCGTCGATCTCGTCCTGAAGAAGAGAAGCTTCGTCGGCAGTCTCGTCCGAGTAGTTCATCATCAGTTCGTTGTAGCGGTCGATCTTCGCCTGTTTTGGGCGACACCATCCATGATATTTTCCATCACGGTCTTGGTTTCGTCCAGCTTTGGCTCCTGCGGCAGATAGCCGACCTTGGCGCCTTCGGCGGCCCAGGCCTCACCGGAATACTCCTTGTCGAGACCGGCCATGATCTTCAGAAGCGTCGACTTGCCCGCCCCGTTCGGACCCAGGATACCGATCTTGGCATCCGGGTAGAAAGAGAGGTGGATATTGTCGAGAACTTTCTTGTCGTTATAGGCCTTTGAGAGGCCGTGCATATGATAGATGAACTGGCGCGCCATGGGGCTCCGCTTCTCCACTTTCGAAAACTGACGGGAATCTCTGGAATTCTGCCGCGTCTTTTAGGGGAAATGAGCGCCGGGGGCAATGGGGAGAATGCAGCCGGAAACCAGCCGGCTCCATACGCACACTCCATGACGAACAACATCAGTCTCTCAGGTGTTCAATGAGGCAGCCCAGCGAGGGCTTGCGACATCCACATCAGGACACGGCGGCGCGGCGCGTCCGGGTTGACTTTTTCCGCAAATCCAAATCGCGCTCCGGACATCCAAAGAGCCGTCCGCACCGGACAACCTCGCTTCGACTAAAAACAACACCCAGTAAATATACGCATTGGTTGTGGTAACGATCATAAATGTGAACAATTTTATACTGTCAATACAACCTAGTCTCAACTCAATTAAGTTGTTTCAAAATATACAAGATTCAAATTCATTGCGCACCGAAAATTGCGTTGTCGATTTTCGGAAAAACCGTAATTTTTTATTTACGCATACATTCAACACTACCCAGAGTTTAAATCTCGTGGAGCGTTGAGATGGTTGTGCGAAACGGCATTAGATTTTCAGTTGCCGCAAAAGTACTCACGATAGTTCTTGTCCTCAGTCTGGTAATCGTTGCGCAATCCGTATTCAGTGTCACGCAGCTCAACAAGATCGGCAAGGAACTTGAGACCATCGCGGAATCCGACATTCCGTTGACCGAAGTGCTGAGCCGGATCACGTCACACCAGCTTGAGCAATCTGTCCTCTTTGAACGGATCCTGCGTCTCAACGGGCTCGTTGCCGGTGACCTGGAACTGCAACGCAAAGCGGCGCAAAAAAAGTTCAAGGAATACGCTGCACTTGTCGACGAAGAAATTCTGGAAGGCGAACGAATTGCCGAAGAAGCTTTGAAACACGCCTACGATCAAAAAACGCTCGACGAAATTCAACATGTCCTGGACGCATTGAAAAAGATCGAGATCGAACACAAAAGCTACGATCTTCATGCCGAGCAGATTATTTCATATGTCGACAGCAACGAAACCGAAAAGGCGCTTGATCTCCTGCACGAGGTCGAGCAGGAAGAGGCAAATCTCAACAATGAACTGGTCGCCCTGCTGCATGAAATCGAGACCTTCACCCTCGAGGCGACGTTGGCGGCCGAACAACACGAGAAAGAAACCGTTCGCATCCTGATCGTTGTCGCGATTGTTTCCACGTTGCTTGGAATTCTCATATCCGCGACGATTGCCCGGCTGACAGTCACGCGCCCGCTGCGCCGTGTCGCAGGTGCGCTCCACCAGCTTGCCGACAATGATCTTTCAGCCACTGTTGCAGTCAAGGGCAATGACGAGATCGCCGACCTTGCGGAGGCCTTCGAAACTTTCAAGGACAAGCTGATCCTGATGCGAAAGCTCGAGACCGACCGCAAGGATTCGGAACGCGAGAACATCCGCCAGCGAAGGGAAACGCTTTCGCTCATGGCGACCGAAGTCCGTGACAAGACAGACCAGGGCATCTCGACGATCGCGAACAGCGCCGATGCGGTCGAGGTTCAGTCCAACGGAATGCGGTCGGCGCTGGAACGGGCAAGCAGCAGGATTGACGGTCTGCTTTCGCAGGCGAAGGAAACCCATCAACGCTCGATCGAGGCCGGCGAGCTTTCCGAAGGCTTGCTTTCGGCGATCAGCGAAGTTGCCGAAAAGACGGAAAAAACCAACGAACTGACCACGGAAGCTGTCACGCTGTCTTCGTCCTCACACGAAACGATCGGCGAGCTTGCGACGGCTGCGGAGAACATTGGGCAGTTCGTGTCCGTCATCAGCGACATTGCCGAAAAGACGAACCTTCTCGCGCTGAATGCCACGATCGAGGCAGCCCGTGCGGGCGATGCAGGCCGCGGATTTGCCGTTGTCGCCGCGGAAGTCAAGGAACTGGCCGAACAGACCAACCGGTCAACAGAACAGATTTCCGAACAGGTCGTCACCATTCAGAGCAAGACAGGCGCGGCCGTTTCCTCAATCGACCAGATCATCGAGAGCATCGGCCGCCTGAGCGAAATGGCGGCGTCCGTCGCCTCCGCCACCGAAGAACAACGTGTGACCACCGAGAATTTCGGTCAGATCGTCAACGAATCCGGCCAGGCGGTCGGCGGTATCACAGATGGCATGTCGGAGGTCTCCCAGATCGCGCAGGAAACCCTGTCAATCGCCCACACCATGAGCGAGAAAACAAGTTCCATGGCCCTGGCTGCTCAGGACATGCGCGAGGAGATCCCTGCCATCATCCAGTCGTCGCTCGACGAAACGGAGCGCCGCTCGGCACCGCGCACCGATGTCAACGAAACCATCGAGGCAACAGACGAAACTGGTGACTTTGATGCGGTACTTCTGGATCTTTCCGACAAGGGCTGCCGCATCAGCGATCCGGGAAGAGAGCTGAAAGGAAATGTCGAGATCAATGTTCCAGGAGAAGGCTGGGTCTCGCACATGGTCGTTTGGACCGAAATGGACAAGGTCGGACTGACAAGAATATGAGTACTTCTGATATCCGGTGCAGCCCGACCGGATGGAGGGAAACCACTATCGCTACCGACAGCATTGTCCAGATGATTGAGCAAAGGTCTGGCGGCCGGTTGTCCGTCCCTTCCAGTCCCAAACTCGAAACGGGCACACCGCGGCTGACATTCCATTTCATGTCATACTGCTGAAATTCCTTGCCACCAATACGTGTTGAAATGCGAAAATACCCGGAAACAATGGTTGCCTCGCCAATTCGATATTCGGTCAAAGGATGTGGTTACGAATGATCGACACAAATCCGAGCAGGTTTTTTCTGATCGTTTCCATGGTCGGACTTCTGGCAACCGGCGCAAGGGCTTTCGAGATTGAAAAGGCGGAGTTCGTCGTCGGTCTCTCTGATGGCAACTACGACCCAGTCTACGTGCCTTCGGACGTGGTTCCTCTCTTGCCGGACAGGGCCTGCTTCGGCTGGCGCATCAAGATCTCGAGCGACGAAAAACTCGTCTTTACCAGGGAAATACTCAAGCTACCGGAGCAGCCTGAATATTGGTCCGGCGAAGATGACAAGTACAGTACCTCGCAAATCTCCGAAGACCGTACCACGGCGATCACCAATGAATATCTGCCGGTCGTAGACGGATGGGTCGAGAACTACTGGTGCGTTTCCGAAGGCGACCCGATTGGTGATTGTCTCCTTGAGGTCTATTTCGGTGACGTGCCGGCCGGCAGATTTGAGTTCGAGATCGTTTCTGCGGATTGATCATCTGACCAGTCGGAAGACAAAACAAGACAACATCCGATTATCCTTCCCGCAGTGAATGCAACCAGCCAGGCTCCCTCACAAAGTTGCCACGGTTTTCTCGATTGATGGTCAATCCCGATCGCGCCTCAAGTGTTTCCGGCGTGTTCACGTCCCACGCGAGCCCGAGCCGCTCCAGACCAGTTACCAGCCACCAGCCTAAGTCGGTTTGGCCTGGCAGGAAACCGAGTTTGGCTGACGCCGGAAAGGCATGATGATTTTCGTGAAAGGCTTCACCGAATGTCACGATGCCAAGGCGTGGCAGATTGTAGCCCTGAACGCAGGCGCCTTTGACAAAAAGCAGATGATCCTTCGGTTGGTGTGCAAAATAGCCTACCAGCCAGTGACCGATCAGCGACACGGAAACCCTGCAGCAGATACCCCAGACAACGAACGGCAGACCGCCCAGAAGATAAAGTGGCACGGCGATAACAAGTTGCTGTGCCATCCAGGTCCTTTCCACGACCAGATAGAACGGGTCGCTTACAAGGTCACTTTCGATGGTAAAACGCGGTTCCTGTTTCAGCTTGATGCCGCAGCAAAGCTGCCAATATGCATCTTTCCAGAACCCGGCGCGATGCGCGAAAAAGTCGTGGCATTCCGACTGCCTCTGACCCCAGTCGCGGAAATCGTGCAGCCTGATCATACCATAAGGGCCGGCCATACCCACGAGCACCCCAAGATAGACGAGTGTTTTTTCAATCCATGGCACTGTCTTGAAGGATCGGTGGATCAACAGTCGGTGCATGCCGACAGAATGACCGCCGCAGATCGTGACTGCTGTAATCAGCACAAATACGCTGAAAGCCGGCCAACTGAACGTCATTGGTCCTGCCACAAGTGCAACAACCGTCATGCCGACGATCCAGGCCATCTTCGCGGGTTTCAGAACGACTGTCCCGTGAACCGGATTGGCACCACCATCGGATGACACGCGCTCCGTTGAAACAGGCTTCGGATTTTCCTCACAGTTTCCAGACATGGTTTTCCTCTCCTTCACCCGCCTGTGGGCAGGTGTGGTCGTGTTCCGGGGATCTGCCCGGAAGCATCAAATCTTTGTAAATCGGCCTGCTGCAACCAGTAGGCACTTGCCTCGGGAAAGGACGTCCACTATTTAGGCAATAAGCTAATTACCACTTATTATATAATTAGGCAATTACCTAATTAAAGTATGATGAATGCCTTCGAGCGGGAGTTCCAGACCGAAATGAGTGACCAATCCGACACGCTGAATGCTGCAGAGGCTGGTGGCATTCAGAAGGTTTTCGAAGCTCTTTCGTCTGCTCCGCGACGCAAGATCCTCGCCTACCTGGCGCATAGCTCTCTGACCGCCGGCGAAATCGCGGACCGTTTCGACATGTCGAAACCGTCTATTTCCCAACACCTCAATGTGCTTGAAGGTGCCGGTCTGGTGCAGAAAGAAAAACGCGGGCAATACGTTCACTACTCGATTGTGCAGGAAAGTCTGGCCAACACGCTCAACAGCTATGTGCAGGAAGTCTGTCCCGTGTCGCGTCCGCTCAAGAAGGAAAGCGCAACAATCGCAAAAACGCAGGATGAGAACCGAGATTGAACCTTTCACTTTCATGGTTCGCGCTTCGTGTGGGGGATGACCACCGATCAGGTGCTTTTCCTCTTCCCCTTGACGCCAATTCTTGTAATCTGCCGGCATTGCCGTTCGCGCTATCGACATCTCCCCTTCCCGGATCGCCCTCATGCCAAAACCAGACATCCTCGTAACCAAACCGATGCTGCCTATCGTCGAGCAACAGCTGGATGCGGAGTTCACCGTTCACCGGCTTTACGAGGCCGAGGACGAACAGGCGATGCTGGCGGAGGTTGGCGATCGGATCCGGGGCGTTGCACTGTCGTGGTGGCAGGTGAACGAGGCTTTCCTGAAACAGCTCCCGAATGCCGAGATCGTCGCCAGTTTCGGTGTCGGTTACGACCATGTGGATACCGACGCCTGCCTGGCGGCGAATGTGATGGTGACCCACACGCCCGATGTCCTGTCGGAAGAAGTCGCGGACACGGCAATCGGCCTGTTGCTCATGACCGTGCGCGAGCTTGGACAGGCGGAACGGTGGCTGAGAGACGGCAGCTGGGCAGAAAATGGCGCCTACCCGCTCACCCAGGCAACAATGCAGGGCCGCACACTCGGCATTTTCGGTCTTGGGCGTATAGGCAAGTCGATTGCGCGGCGCGCGGAAAGTTTCGGCCTCAAGGTCGCGTATCATGGTCGCTCCCGCCAGGACGGTGTCGATTATCCCTATCACGCAAGTCTTGCTGCGCTTGCCGCGGCCTGTGACACCCTGATGGTGGTGGCGCCAGGGACTCCTGAAACGAAGCACGCTGTCAATGCGGAGGTCCTGAAGGCTCTCGGTCCGACGGGTATCGTCGTCAATATCGGCAGAGGTTCGGTAATCGACGAGACAGCCCTTACAGAAGCGCTCGAGAAAGGTACGATATATGGAGCAGGTCTCGATGTCTTCGAAGAAGAGCCCTGTCGGCCTGAACGCCTCATGAAACTGCCGCGCGTTACCTTGCTGCCCCATGTCGGATCAGCCTCGCAGGCAACCCGCAATGCCATGGGACAACTCGTCGTCGACAATCTGAAAAGCTGGTTTTCCACCGGACGTCCGCTCACTGCGGTGCCCGAGCTGAAACAAAAATAACGCACCCTGTTCTTTCAAGATGATCGGCGCACGCATGCGCGCCGATTTTGCTTCATTCTTCCACTGATTTCCACCAGCGCACTTCGCTCCAGGCTATTGACTGGCCCGGGCAGGACAACCAAACGGCAAAAACGTACTTCCCATGTTTGCGCTGATCGTCATCATCGTAAGAAGATTGACGAATTCAAAGTCCGGTCCGGAAACCGGGCATGCCCTGAGATTGGACAGACATCCGACCTTCACGAACTCAAGGTTTTTTCCCTGAGATCCGGCGTCAGTCCCTTTGTTCCGACCCGGGTTTCGGCCTCGACAACCATCTCCTGATAACGGGCGCAATTCTCCTTGCGCCTGTCTTCTCTCTCATCTGCCCGTGCATGTTCAATCGCAACGGCATTGAACAGGACAAGCGCAACGAAGGTTGCCGCCGGGCGCGCAAGGCAGTTCTGTTGGTTGGCCGTTGTCTTCCGCATTTCGAAGCAGCCGGCCCGGGTCTCGGTCGGATACCTGATCATGGCTGAAGAGCAGCCGGGAGCGCTTGCGCGATGCCGGCGATCGCCTTGTTGCGGGCCTCGAATGCCGCCGTTGTCTGGGTGATGTAGATTGCGATCACCAGCGGTTTGCGGCCTTCGGGCCAGATAACGGCAATGTTGTTGCGCGACCCGTTGGCGCCTGCGCCTGTCTTGTCGGCGATGCGCCAGCCTTCGGGCAACCCGGCGCGTAGCGTGCTGTTTCCAACCTTGTTGCCTTCGAGCCAACCCGTGAGCTTGGCTCTGGCATCTGCCGCCAGGGTCTCGTCAAGAACAAGTTTCCTCAGCGTTTCGGCCGCCGCATCTGGTGTTGTTGTATCCCTGTCATCGCCTGGAATACCGGTGTTCGACTCCGGTTCCCAGCGATCCACGCGTGACATGTCGTCTCCGATGCCTCTGAGGTAGGCTGTCACGCCCTCGGGCCCGCCGACTTCCTTCATGACGATGTTTGCCGCAGCATTGTCGCTTATCGTGACCGTGACCCTGCAAAGATCCTCAATCGTGAAACCTGCGCCGCCGACCCGTTTTGCGGTGACGGGTGAATAAGAAACAATATCGCTTTCCTCCACCACTACCTCGCGGCCTGCGTCAACAGTCCTGTTTGAGGCTGCATCGAGCAAGGCAGCACACAGAAAAGCCTTGAAAGTGCTGTTCATCGGAAACCGTTCGTTACCTTTATGCGACCAGGTTTTTCCCGATTCAGTATCAATGATCGAAACACCAACCCTTGCCGACAGGCGAGTCTCGATATCCTCGATCGCCTTGGCAACGGGACGAGGATCGAAGTCGGCCGCCTGAGCTGACCCCAGTGTAAAAAATGGAAGGAGAATGCCTACGAGGGCACTCTTGTGGATGCTCAATGTCATCATGGTCTCCAGGAAGTTAGATAAACCGTCCGCTACATCCCGCCCCCGTGAGGGCTGCAACAGGACCCACAGACATTGCGCTTGCCATTTGCATAAGACAAATGATGAATGATGGCGTCAGACATGAGAAAAACTAGGCCATAAGACCGTGGACATATCCAGGATACCACTCAACGCACTTCGCGCCTTCGAGGCTTCAGCAAGGCTGCAGAGTTTCACGAGGGCCGGGCTGGAACTTCGCGTTTCCCAGACGGCCATAAGCCACCAGGTGAAGGCACTTGAAGAAACACTGCAGGTGTCGCTGTTCAAGCGGCAACCCCGCGGTGTCACGCTGACAGATGAAGGCCAGGCACTGCTTCCCGTGCTTTCCGATGCCTTTCGCCGCATGAGTGAAGCGCTCAGCCGGTTTGAGGATGGCAATTTTCGGGACGTTCTGACCGTCGGCGTGGTGAGCAGCTTTGCCACCGGCTGGCTGCTGCCGCGACTGCAGGACTTTTCCAAGTTGCATCCGCAGGTCGACATCCGCCTCAAGACAAACAACAACCGTGCCGACCTGCTAACGGACGGACTGGACTGCTTCATCCGTTTCGGTGACGGCGCCTGGCACGGAACCGAAGCCGTGAGCCTGTTTGCTGCCAAACTGTATCCGGTCTGCTCACCGGGAACTGCAGACCGTATTGGAGAACCTGCTGATCTTCTGCATGAAAACTTGCTTCGGTCCTACAGGTTGAATGAATGGACACTGTGGTTTCAAGCATCAGCCCTTGCTCCACCGAGGAGCCGGGGCTGGATCTTCGATTCATCGCTTTCCATCGTTGAGGCGGTATCACAGGGTGCCGGGATAGGTCTTGTTCCCGCCCGCCTGTTTGAACGCGATCTCAGGGCCGGACGGATCGTCCAGCCGTTCGAAACCGGCGTGGAGACCGGGAGCTATTGGCTGACCTGGTTGAAATCACGCGAGGAAACCGGTGCAATGCGTATCTTCCGCGAATGGATCACCGGGATTGCAGCTTCGCAAAAATAGACCGGGTCAGCTCTTGCGTCCGGCAACCATCTCGCGTTTTCCCGCAAAACCTGCTTTCTTTTCGATGGCAAATCCGGCCGATTGCAGATTGCGGCGGACCCAGCCTGCAGCCGTGTAGGATGCGAGTGTGCCGTCACACGCGGTCAGTGTCGCAGCACTCGCCAGAAGGTCTGCATCCCAGAGCTCAGGATTTTTCGCGGGACTGAAACCATCCAGATACCAGGCATCGACGGGTGCGATGACCATTCCATCCACAGACACTGGCCCACTTTCAACGACAAGCTCCTCAATCAAATCTCTTGCATCGCCAACCCCGAGCAGAAGATCTGCGTTTGAGACCGACATCCGGTTCCAGCCCGGCTTGGGTGCCCATTTCGAGATCAATTCCGCCGACACTTCGGCAAGCACCGGAAACGCGGCAAGAGCCCGCTCCAACTGACAGGCCGTCATCGGAAAGAGCTCGAAGGAGATGAACTGAAGTCCGGGAGGCCTGCTCATGCCGTCGAGCGTTGCAAGCGTCGTCAGGAAATTGAGGCCGGTTCCGAAGCCGAATTCGGCGATGGTGAAAGCCTGACGCCCTTCAAACCGCTCCGGCAAGCCGTTGCCGTTCAAGAAGACGTGTCGAGTTTCTTCCATCCCCCCGGCCCTGGAAAAATAGGTGTCGTCAAATCCCTGGGCAAGCGGCACCTCGCCCTCCAGCCATTTCAGGTCCGGTGCACTTGAAGGCACCCTGGACGCATCTTTCAGTTTGGGGTCCTGTTCCGTCATCTTTCCAAGTGCCTTAATTTCTTTGCCAAGTGTGCCGTGTTCTCATATGAGAGCCGGTCTAGGCAATCAATCCCAGGAAGCCCTCCGACATGGCGTCACCATCCGCCGCCCCATTCGATGTTGCTGTTGCCGGCGCCGGAATTTTTGGCCTTGCCGTTGCCTATCAGGCGATCAGGGCGGGCCTGCGCACTGTCGTGCTTGAGGCAGAGCGTGTCGGAGCCGGATCCAGCGGCGGACTTCTCGGCGCCCTGATGCCGCATATGCCGGCGCGGTGGAACCCTAAAAAGGAATTCCAGTTCCAAGCGCTTCTCTCGCTGGAAAACCATATTCAAACGCTGGAAGCAGACACCGTTCTCAATTGTGGCTACAAGCGCTGCGGTCGCATTCTGCCACTGACGACAACGGACAAGCTTGAACATCATCTGGAACGTGCCGAAGAAAGCAAATTGCGCTGGCACCCTGACGAAACCGGCTTTTCGTATGCGGTCGAGCCTGCGGGCAGCCGGTCCGACTGGCTGAACGGTGCAGCGGCACCCTATGGCATCGTATATGAGACGCTGGCAGCACGTGTCTCCCCGCGAAGATATCTCTCGGCTCTTGCGGCATATGTCAGACAGCGCGGAGAATTACGCGAAGGCGCAAGGGTCGTGGGTTTCGAAGACAAGTCAGGCGAAGTGCTTCTTGAGGGGCAAGCTTCTCTACCCGCCAAACGTCTCGTTATCTGTGGTGGTTTTGCGGCATTCGACCTGATTGAACAGTTTACCGGTGAGAAAATCGGACGCGGTGAAAAGGGTCAGGCGCTGCTGCTCGACGGCAGGGGCCTTGAGGACAAACCGGCGATCTATTGTGACGGGCTCTATGTTGTTCCACACGGCGATGGAACCGTCGCCATCGGCAGCACATCCGACCGGACATTCGAAGATGCATGTCCCTCGCCGGTGCGCACGTCAGAGCTGATCGAACGCGCTACAGCGTTTTGTCCTTCCCTGAAGGGCCAGGAGATCCTGACCGATTGGGCCGGTATCAGGCCACGCTGCCACAAGCGCGATCCGCTGGTGGGAAGACTTCCCGGCTTTGACGCGCTTTACGCTGCTACAGGCGGTTACAAGATCTCGTTCGGTATCGCGCATCTAGTCGCCGATTGCCTGGTCTCCGATATCGCGCAAAGCAAACCTGAGTACGAGCTGCCGCAGACCTTTCAGCCAACACACCACTTCGGTACAAATCATCTAAAGGACGACAACTGGAGGAATGGGTAACCCATAAGCGTTGAAGCGATCCGGGTGAGAACTCGCATTTTCGATCTTGATCTCAGGGGATGACGAACGCAGAAATACGGTCAGAGGAAAGTGGTGACCGCGTAGAGCCAGTAGAGGCTGAGCGAGACGGAGCCCCAGAACAGGATATTTTTCGCCACAAGAAACGACAGGTTTGCAACCGTACCGCGATGTTTCGACAGCGCAGCCGGTTCGCTTCTTCCCAATTCCGGGTTACGAACTTCCCTGACGGCTGTCATGGCTCTGGCCATACTGGCGATCCTCGAAACATTTGCGCGGTCTAGCGCAGGAACATTATTCTCCGGTACCTTATTAATAAACATTACGGAGCAAGTGTTTAACTCACGTTTAAAATCAGTATGAATGCATTCTTAATTTTCGATAGGATAAAATTAAAAATATACACAACTTGTTTGCGTATCTGTTGATTGTTTTAATAAACATTCAGTGTCAAAATTTACGATCTCTTCAACAACATTGGAAATCTACTCTCTCATGAGCCTAGAAAGTGTACGCGACCATTTTGCCGATGCGGCACACGAGCTCGAAATCATCCTGACGGACGAGAGCAGCGCAACCGTGATCCTTGCCGCCAAAGCGCATGGCGTGTCTCCCGGCCAGATTGCAAAGACATTGTCAATTCAGTTGAAGGACAGGGTCATTCTGGTTGTTGCGCGTGGCGACGCTCGTCTGGACAACAAGAAGGCCAAGGCGGCTTTCGGCGGAAAGGTGAAAATGCTCGGCCTCGAAGAGGTTGAAAAGCTCACGGGCCACCCGGTGGGCGGGGTTTGCCCGTTCGGGCTTGCCCAACCGCTGCAGGTCTATTGCGATGTCTCGCTGAAGGATTTCGATTTAGTAATTCCGGCAGCTGGAGCCACGAATGCCGCGGTCAGAATTGCGCCGGACCGCATGGCCGAAATTACCGAAGCAGAATGGGTCGACGTGTGTCAGCCTCCGGCAAACGGAAGCTGATGATCAGACCTGATAGTAGTCACGGTACCAGGCGACGAATTTGGCGATGCCTTCCCTGACGGACGTTCTGGGCGTATAGCCTGTGAGCTTGTGCAAAAGATCGGCATTCGCCCAGGTTGCCACGACATCACCAGGCTGCATCGGCATCAGATTGCGTTCCGCCTTTTTCCCGATCGCCGCCTCGATTGCGTCGATGAACTCCGTCAGCTGAACACTGGAGGAGTTGCCTATGTTGACGACCCGCCAGGGTGCAACCGGTGACAGGCTGTCGCCCTCGGGAACCTCTTCACCGTCACCGGGACGCACAGGGACGGCATCCATCAACAGCCGGATCCCCTCGACAAGATCCTCGACATAGGTAAAGTCCCGCTTCATGTCGCCAAAGTTATAGACGTCGATCGGCCGCCCTTCGAGGATGGCCTTTGCGAACTTGTGGTGTGCCATATCCGGTCGCGCCCAGGGGCCATAGACGGTAAAGAAGCGGAACATCGTGATCGGCAGATCATAAAGATGAGCATAGGAATGCGCCATCGACTCGGTCGCCTTCTTGGTCGCGGCGTAGAACGACACCTGATGGTCGGCCCTGTCCGTCTCCGTATAAGGCATTTTCTCATTCGCACCATAAGCGGACGATGTTGACGCCAGCAGCATATGCTCAGGCGGAAACGCCCGCGCTGCCTCGAGCAGCTCGAACGTGCCGCCGATGTTGCTTTCAAGGTATGAACGGGGATTTTCAATCGAGTAACGGACACCTGCCTGTGCCGCAAGGTGAATGACAAAATCCGGCTTTTCCGTCCGGAACAGGGTCATCAGGAGGTCCGATGCCTCGATCCTGTCGTTGATCGCCTGAAAGTGCTCGTGCTGCAGGAGCATCTGCTGCCTGCGTTCCTTCAGCCGGACATCATAGTAATCCGTCATCGCGTCAAGCCCGATGACCCTGAACCCGTCCTTCAAAAGACGCGTGCACAGGAAATAGCCGATAAACCCCGAGGAGCCGGTCACCAGTACGGTTTTCATTTGCGCCCGTCGTCCCTTCGCCGAAACGGAATAGTCGATGGCGTCTTAAAGTGCTTCTTGTTCCCGGGCAACGGCAAAGTCCGTTCGCGGCTGCTTCCGCCGGAGCCCAAGGGCCCGTCCGGCCGCGTGTTGTGCCCCAAGCAAACGGCGCGGCCCCCATTTTGCGGAGGCCGCGCCGTTCAATTTTCAGCTCACGGGATAGACGTCCCCTTTGCTCAGCTTCCCAGGAAACCCCGCTCGTGCAGATAGGCGATCACTTCCTCGGCAATGTCCTCCGGCTCCCGGTCGACATTTTTCAGGTGAACCTCGGGGGTCTGAGGCGCTTCATAAGGACTGTCGATCCCGGTGAAATTCTTGATCTCACCGCGATCCGCCTTTGCATAAAGGCCCTTGGGGTCCCGCTGGCGACAGATTTCGATCGGCGTATCGACAAACACCTCGATGAATTCGCCCTCTCCCATCAGGTCCCTGGCCAGTTGCCGTTCGGACTGGAAGGGAGAAATGAAGGATACCAGGGTGATCAGACCGGCATCGGTGAACAACCTGGCAACCTCGCCAACGCGCCTGATGTTCTCCACGCGATCGACGTCTGTAAAACCGAGGTCCTTGTTGAGACCATGGCGCACATTGTCGCCATCCAGCGTGTATGTGTGCCTGCCGTCAATGTGCAGCTTCTTTTCGACGATCGAGGCTATGGTCGACTTTCCCGAACCGGAGAGGCCGGTGAACCAGAGAACCGCCGGTTTCTGGCCCAGCTTTTCGGATCGGGCACCTTTGTCGACATCGAGGGCCTGCCAGTGAATGTTGCTTGCCCGACGCAGCGCAAACCAGATCATGCCGGCGCCAACCGTTGCATTGGACATGCGGTCAATCAGGATAAAGGAACCGGTGGACCGGTTGGCCTCATACGGATCGAACGGAACTGCCGAAGACAGCGCGAAATTGCAGAAGGCAATCTCGTTCAACTCCAGCGTCTTGCCTGCGACATGCTCGAAGGTGTTGACGTTGATCTTGTGCTTGATCTCGGAAACCGTCGCGGTCACCGTCCGGGTACCGATCTTCAGAAGATAAGGGCGGCCCGGCAGCAGCGGTTCGTCACTCATCCAGATCACGTGAGCGGCAAACTGATCGGCAACATCAGGCCGATGAGCGGTCGTGGACAGAAGATCACCGCGTGAAATGTCGATCTCGTCTTCCAGCGTGATCGTGACCGCTTCGCCGGCAGCGGCCTCCGGAACCTCACCTCCTGCTCCGACTATGGTCTTGACCCTGGACATCTTTGCCGGCCCGGCAACGACGAGTTCATCGCCAACTGAAACCCGCCCGCTGGCAATCGTGCCGGAATAACCGCGGAAGTCGAGATTGGGCCGGTTGACCCACTGCACCGGAAAGCGGAATGGTGCTTCAAGTGCATGCTCGCCGACTTCAACGGTTTCCAGATGCTCCAGCAGCGTTGGACCGGCATACCAGTCCATATGCTGCCCTCTGGCCGTAACGTTGTCGCCAAACCGGGCGGACATCGGGATCGCCTGCAGCGTTTCAAAATCGAAACCATTGGCGAAAACCTCGAATTCCTTGCGGATTTCATCGAAACGGCTTTGCGAATATTCGACGAGGTCGATCTTGTTGATCGCAAGAACCACGTGCCGAATGCCGAGCAGCGAAGCGATGAACGCGTGCCGCCGGGTCTGCACAAGCAGCCCGTTGCGGGCATCGACCAGCAGAACGGCAAGATCCGCCGTTGAAGCCCCTGTCGCCATGTTACGGGTATATTGTTCGTGACCCGGGGTATCGGCGACGATGAACTTGCGCTTGTCCGTTGCAAAGAAACGGTAAGCAACGTCAATCGTGATGCCCTGCTCGCGCTCGGCTTCAAGACCGTCGACCAGAAGCGCAAGATCGATGTCTTCCCCGACCGTGCCGTGTTTCCTGGAATCGCGCTCAAGCGCGGCCAGTTGGTCTTCGAAGATCAGCTTGGTGTCAAACAGCAGGCGTCCGATAAGCGTCGACTTGCCGTCATCCACAGATCCGCAAGTGAGAAAACGGAGCTGATCCTTGGTTTCCTGCGCGAGGATATAGTCCGTGACCGCCGTTTCCGCGGCTTCTTTTACATCTGCAGTCATCTCAGAAATATCCTTCCCGCTTTTTCTTTTCCATGGACGCGCTTTCGTCCTTGTCGATCAGGCGGCCCTGCCGCTCCGATGTGCGGGCGACCAACATTTCACGAACGATCGCGGGGAGCGTGTCGGCATCGGATTCAATGGCACCGGTCAGCGGGTAACAACCGAGCGTGCGGAAACGAACCCTCTTTTCCCGGATGATCTCGCCCGGTTTCAGCTTCATCCGGTCATCATCGACCATGATAAGCATGCCATCGCGTTCCACCACCGGTCGCATGGCCGCCAGGTAGAGCGGGACCATCGGGATGTTCTCGGTCAGGATGTACTGCCAGATATCGAGTTCGGTCCAGTTGGACAGCGGAAAGGCCCGGATGCTCTCACCCTTGGCAACGCGGGCATTGTAAAGATTCCAGAGTTCGGGACGCTGGTTTTTCGGGTCCCAGCCATGGCTGGCATTTCGGAATGAGAACATGCGCTCCTTGGCGCGCGACTTTTCTTCATCCCGGCGAGCGCCACCAAAAGCAGCATCGAAACCGTATTTGTCGAGTGCCTGTTTCAGCGCTTCCGTTTTCATGATGTGGGTGTGAACGGATGAGCCGTGATCGAACGGATTGATGTTCTTCTGCACACCTTCGGGGTTGGTGTAGATCAGAAGATCCAGTCCCAGACGCTTGGCGGTATCGTCCCGAAACTGGATCATGTCCCGGAATTTCCAGGTCGTGTCGACATGCAGCAGCGGGAACGGTGGCTTGGACGGGTAAAACGCCTTCATTGCAAGGTGCAGCATGACGCCGGAATCCTTGCCGATGGAGTAAAGCATCACCGGATTGGAGAATTCGGCCGCCACTTCCCTGATGATGTGGATGCTTTCCGCTTCCAGACGCTTCAGGTTGCTGAGGCGCTCGGGCGTGATCCCGTGAGATTGCATATTCATGTTCACTTTTCCGTTGTGTCCGGCGAACCGGCCTTATCTGGATCTGTCCTGTCAATATTGTGGCAGCCCGCTAAAGAACGGGAGCAAACCCGGGCAAAAGCTCCCTCGCACTGACGGCAATGAAGTGAGAGTTGCGGAGATCGTCCTTGGTGGCATTTTCCGGCATCGCATAAACGAAATCAGAGCCTGTGTCCGCAAGAACGACGGCCCCGCCCGCTGCGCGCACGACCGCGTCTCCTGCGGCAATGTCCCATTGCATGGTCGGAGCCAACCGCGGGTAGAGATCCGCCTTCCCGGCAGCCACCCAGCACAGCTTCAGCGAAGATCCGACCGAAACAATTTCGCTGACTTGCAGCTTTTCCACGAATGCAGTCGTTTCGTCGGACATGTGGGACCGGCTTGCGACAACCGTCAGGTCTTGCCGGGGTGCGTTCACCGCAATGGCCCGAACGTCTTCGATGTTATTCGCGTCCTGGACGCGACCGGCAAACGCACCTTGCGCACTGCCCCAGTAAATCTCTCCAAGAACCGGGGCATAAACCACACCGAACACCGGCACACCGGCATCTACGAGGGCGATGTTGACGGTGAATTCGCCGTTTTTCTTGAGAAATTCCTTGGTGCCGTCCAGCGGGTCCACCAGGAAATAGACATCGCCGACGGCCGGAAGATTGCCTGCTTCGACTGCTTCCTCGGCAACCACCGGAATGTCAGGGAATGCATCCGCAAGTCCGGCCAGGATGATCTTCTCAGCCGCTGCATCCGCCTTGGTTACGGGAGAACCGTCAGTCTTGCTTTCATATTCGAACGGTTCGGCATAGATTTTTAAGATCTCCTCGCCAGCACGAATTGCCAACTGGCTCAATAAGGATATCTGGTCTTCAGTCATGAACGCCTCTAGGTCGCCAAAATCTGCCGATCTTGTGCGAGTTTTACCGGATTTGTAAGTCCGTAAGTAAATGGAACGCATGCATCAATTCAAGAAATGGCGTTCCACGATTGTGCCTGAAAAGAAAAAGCTTCGAACAATCGGCCCTTTCACGAAGGCAATTGTTCCGCACTCCGGGTCACAAACCTGCGAAGCGGGAATACGATTGTTCTTGAATTCGAATGCCTCCTGCAGTTCGCAAAACACGGGATCTGGATCAGTTATTCTTCTGCATTGCGAAAGCACGTTTTCGCGCCAGTCTAAAATCCGGAAAGGCAATCCGCAACAAATCTCTTCATTAAATTGCAATCAAACATCGAATTTCAACCGGAAATTACTTCAAATTTAGTTACATTTTTACGTTTTTACGTTAATTTCAGATTTTCATTAGTTAATTTTTCTGAGAAAATCAATATAACTCATTATCTACACATGAAAAATCTAAAATTCGAAAACAGTTAAACGTTTGATGGGATAGATTCATTTATTGGAAACAGCTTTCAACTAGGCTTTAATGACAAAAGGGACCGACAGATATCCGAGCCTACGCGAGATGACCATGTCGAACGTCAATCCTGCACCGCAGCAGAATGCGGAAGATGAAGAGCTTGAGGATTTCAAGCCACGCGCCCGGCGTGCCCGCGTCTACAAGAAAGGCAAGATGGTCTTTCAGAACGGGTTGAGATCCATACCCTGCGTTGTCCGGAATATTTCCGATGGCGGCGCCATGCTGGAATTCGACCAGCCTTATATCCTGCCCAAGGATTTTGAACTTTATATCGATCTGGAAGACTACGAAGTGACCTGCGAGCGCCGCTGGGAGGCCGGTCTGAGTTGCGGCGTCATGTTCACAAGTGAAAGACGCAACGTTCCGCAGCAACGCTACCAGACGCTGAAACCGTCTGACAACGCCCTGCAGGAAGATCACGAAGATGATCTGGAAGAAGAGAATGACGCGCTGGACGCGGAAACCTCCGGCGAGGCGTCACAACGCCAGCATCCACCGATGAGCGGAAAACCGGCCTTCGGAAAACGGCGCTGACGCGCACGATCATTCACCAGAGGGTGCAAACCGGAGCCGGATTCCGATTCACGGAATGACAAGGTCTTCTTGTTAAAAGAGTCATGTTCCCGGGCATCAAATGCCCCTGAATGACCGTGAGATGTGAAACGAACATGCCCGACGCAAAACAAGAACCGCTGCCTTCAAGCGAAGAGACCGAGAGCGACATCAACGAACGTGCACGTCGTGCCCGTGCCTTGAAACGAGGCAAGCTGCTGTTCAATCGCGGCCTGCGTTCCGTGCCCTGCATCATTCGCAACCTGTCCGATACCGGTGCCAAGCTGGAATTCGAACAGGCCTATCTGCTACCGCAGGAATTCGACCTGCAGATCGATCTTGAAGATTTCGAGGTGACCTGCGAGCGCCGCTGGGAAGAAGGCCTCAGATGCGGCGTGGAATTCATCAGCGAAAAGCGGCCGGTCGGAAAACTGCGTGCCCAGATCCTGAAATCATCAGACGACGCGCTCACCGAGGAAATCGATGAGCTGAGAGACTCGCCGGACAACTATTTCTCGCGCAAGCGCGTTATGGACGAGAAGAACCAGGCAGAAACTGACAAGCCGGTCAGAGCCGGCCGCCCTGCCGCGAGCGGCAAACCAGGCTTCGGCAAAAGGCGCTGAACCGAAACGCTTGTCACGGACACAGGATCAGGAGCACTGCGGCCCTGCGCTTCATCCATCACGACTGCAGGTCGCCGCTCAGCCTGCTCACTTCCTGTAGCGTTCGTCCCGGTCAAATGCCGTGGTTAGCGGAACGGTGACGACTGCCGATCCGATGCCGACAACCATCAGCATCCCCGCATAGATCGAAATCAGCCACCCTTCCGCAATGGAAAGCAGCCCGGTTCCAGGAGAATGAAGCCCACGGCCACTCCAGGCGAGAAAGAAATTTGCAACCGGGGCACTGTTGTAGACATCGCGGGTGCCCTTGCTTGATTCGCTCGCAAGAAACGGGCTTGAAGGGCCCAGGATCAGCGTGATGACCATCGCCGGCACCAGCCAGATCCCCAGACATCAATGAATACAACACATAACAGCGAGATACGCCCAGCCTGCAGGGGTTTCCCCTTCCCGGCGGTCCGACGCACCATCAAACGTGTCCGACGCCAGCGGCGCCCGACATGAAGCAACAATGTGAAATACACAATACCTGAGCCACAACCCCCGGTGACCTTGCACAGTGCGTTGTCCCGATTTGCCAGCCGGGCCGCATTCTGACATGATCGCGGCGCCGGACCGTATTTTGGTTCGGTTATACCGCATTAAGCAAGAAGCACCCCGGCAAAACTGCTGGGGTGTTTCGCGTTTGGGTCGAAGCCTAACTCCGTAGCCTTCTCCCCGACACGTCCTGCTGTTGTAACGCGTAAGAACACTTGGCCTAAAGGGCTTCTCCAGGATTAAGTGGGATTATGTGATTTCTGGCGGTTTTGTGCCGTTTATCGTGAAATCAACCGCGACCAAGCGCGCAAATTCATTTGGCCAAAACAACTAAACACGGTACCGCAAGAGTTGCGGCCATCTGAAGAAGTGCAATTGAATCAAGCGCCACGCAAGTTCAAGGTGGGAACTTTGGCTGGCGTTAATTCTATATATAGGCGGTTATCATCAGTATCATAAAGACGCATTTCGCTCATATGTAACCGAATATATGAAAAGTGTTTCATACGAAGACGAAAACCTACCTGATTGGCTTCCCTGAAATTATGCTTCCAGACGTTACCTTTTGATAGCTGTCCCGCCACTTTGCCTTAATTGCAGTCAGAATAAGATTAAAACAAACATCTGGGCGATGACCGTTGTGCCAATCCAAGCAAAACGGCCACGCCGTGTCACTAGCAGAAATATACATTGAAATTGCTTGATTGAATTTTTCATCTTTTGGACTGGTAATCTTGAGGTTTTTTACACCCCCTGCAATCGAAGATACTTCACCAACATATTCATTGCATTTAGCTGGATTTCTTTTTTCTAACCATTCCGTAGCGCATTTATGGAATTTATCCGAATTCAAAAATCTATAGGCAAGAAGAACTGCCACTGTTCTGGAACGAGTATCTTCTAATTCTAATGCGACTGTGGCACTTGCGGAAGAAAGGCTGAACACAAAATACGTATGCGCAAAAAACCCAATAAAAACAAGCCGATAAATCTTCATCTCCGTGAAACACATTTGATACTACCGGCTACTAATAACTTAATGAACTTCCACTATCGAGCGTGAATATAATAGCCGATCCTTGACAATAAGACCAAGTGCATCTCAACAAAAACGAAACACTATTACTAATAGTGTTGCATATGACAGTAAATTGCAGAGTTGAGATCCGTTTCTTGATCAAGAACGTAGGATCTCAACATCACCGGAAAATACCGCAAAAAAGGAAGCCCACCAAAAATAGCGGGCCAACTTAGTATTTTGTATCTGACAGGTCAGACTTGCGATGCCCCGCGCTTACGACGCGCGGCATACCCCAGCAACCCAAGCCCGCCAATCAGAAGCGGAAGGGCAGCCGGTACGGGAACCGGCGTGACGCTATACTCAACGAGATAGGCACGAACATTCGCGTTGTTTGGTATGTCGTTCCAGCGACCGGTGGCGCTGTCTTCCCACCAGGCGACGACATAGTCCTCACCACCTTCGTTGTTCGGTTCTCCCGGCTTCCAGTTGGTATATGCCAAAGGATTTCCGCCTTCAGGCCCGTCCAGCCATTCGAACGAACCTTCTGTGTTGCGGTCCGTCGCGCCAATCAGGAAGAAGCTGTAGTCCAGGAACTGGCCCGTCACGCTGCCTGCACCAGGCCAGTGCGAATTTAGAAATGTTTGTTCGGCTGCAGACGTTATCGTCGCAAGATAGCCACCCAAACCCATGAAGGAAGATGACCCGGCAAGCGCTTCTGCCTGTGTTGCCATCAATGACGGGTCTCCGGACCCGAGCACGACAAATTCATACCAGTGATCGTTGCCTCCGGATCCGGCAGACCATTGGAATGGCGCAGCTGCAGCCGAGGAAATCATTGCAAGGCTTGCAGCTGCAGTTAGTAGAAATTTTTTCATGAGATGCCCCCAAACTATATTTAAACAAGCTTCAATTTTTCTAATATTTAAAGCTAAGTTTTGACTAACTATTTCATAGAGTAAGAACTTGGTGAATATGTCAATATGACATCTTTCATTTTTTCAATATGAAAATCGATATTATTTCTAATTTACTTGATCGAGCAATTATCTTGGTAATTTCTCTATATTTTTCAAATATTTACCTCTCACGTTTTTGATACGGTATTCGAATTTTTTCCAAATTGAAAATTGTGCTTTGCCCAGATTTTAGTCTTTTGCGGATCTGGTGAGGGTGACTCGATATAAGACTTGATCAGGCGATCGATGGCACGACGCGTTACCATATTGTGATCTTCGGAGTACCCAAGAGAAGCGACCATTTTCCAATGTCCGTACATCATGCTGACGAACAAAAAAGACAGCTCAGATGCAGATTGCTGGCTTAGCTCTGGATATTGGACCACAAACTCGTGGCTAAGCACCTGGCCCAAAAGACCGTACTGATCAGCAAGCGCGGTTCGGATGGGAGCTGACCTGGCTGCCAAAGCCATCATTGCATCATAGACCTGATCGTCACGCGGCTTGGGGTTATCCGCCAGCAAGTCGAAATAGAAATCGAGGAAAACCGAAATTCTCTCGGGACCATCAAGCGCACTTGCTGCTGCAATCAAAGGTTCGCTGTAAAGACGCGCGAGATGGTCACATACCGCGATCATTAACGCTTCATGATCGGGAAAATAGTGGCGCACCAGTTGTCGGGACATTCCGGACTTGCTGGCGACGAGATCGAATGACAGCTCCCCGAGCCCGTGAGACTTGAGAGCATCAAACGCACCCCGAACTGCTTGCGCACGCCTATCCTGCGTTTCGTTTTCCGATGATGCCATATTATAATTCCTGGATTATTGAAAATGTAATGTATTCGCAGAAGTTCGTTCAGCACATTCCTTGCACGTTCAGAAATTTTCAAGCATCAATCGGGATTGATGAGATTGGCAGACAAGCCAGAAGACCGAAAAAAGCACCAGGCTGGAAATTTTGCCGGTGCGACTGGATCAATTTCTCCAACTAGTTTTCCGACTATTACAAGCGAAAGCGCGAGGGCTGTTCCATTTGCGACAGTCGAGTACTTAACCAATGACGACCATAACTGGTCTATTTGTTCAGAAGCTTGTGACATCAAAAAACCAACCTTCCATCTATGATTGCAGTTACACGTGCATCACACCAAGTATGTTTTGAATTTATTCGTATTTTAAATTCATATCGGGGACTGCGGTGCGTGGAATAACTCGGCTGGTCTTTCTCTCCTTTTTGCAGTCCTTCGGGTCCGATATCTGGATCATTCTCACAAGATCCCGCTCAAGTAGACAAAACCGATCAGCTCGTCGCCGAGGTGGTCCAGGCGGCGCGGACCAATCAGCTTAGTGCAGAACGCGTCCTGTATGCGGCCGATCAGGCGATCGATGCAGCGGCCGTGATCGTCTCTTCGATTCAGAATAGCCGGCTCATTCATTCGGAACTGAAACGCCTTGCCACCGGTGCACCAGGCGCGCGCGCAATCATCGTCATTGGGCCCGACGGCAAGCTCATCCATGTATAGCGTGCAATTGTAACGCGCAAGAACACTTGGCCTAAAGGGCTATTCCGAGATTAAGTGGGATTAGGTGATTTTTGGCGATTTTCTGCCGATTACCGTGAAATCTATCGCAACCAGGCGCACCACTTCATTTGGCCAAAATGACGAACCACTGCACGGCTAGGTTTTCGGTCATCTAAAAAAGAGCAATGGAATCAATAAACGCGCAACTTCAAGGTGGGAACAATTTTTGAAGTTGCGCAATGAGTTCGCACCTTGACAAAAATGGTAGAAAACTAGGTTTAATGGCCAATCGTCCTGCGACACCCGATTGATCGAGGTGGGAACTATCGCGTACTTATCTCTGCCCGTAAATTCGGACTGGGGTTCAATTCTGAACGCAGTTGAGTTTCTAATAAGTTGGTATCAGAAAAGTGACGAGGGACTAGGACCCGTCAACTAAAGGTCCTAGTCAGTTTGATTAAGCTTGGATTCACATCAACGACCTTGAGGCTTCGCGAACGTTGTTCGTTGCCCCATCGAGCTGGTTTGCTGCGGACGATATTGCCTGTAGATTTGTGGTCACCACATCAACGCCTTGGGCCGCGGATTGCATGTTCTGGGAAATATCGTTCGTGACTGCAGTCTGTTCCTCGACCGCGGTCGAGATGCTTGTAGCAATCTCTGCAATGTTCTTGATGACCCCCATGATGGAGTTAATTGCTTCAACGGCTTTATCGGTGGTTTCCTGAACTGAACCAATTTGGCTCGAAATCTCTTCCGTTGCCTTGCTGGTTTGCGATGCGAGGTTTTTCACTTCCGAGGCAACGACTGCAAATCCCTTGCCCGCCTCACCCGCGCGGGCAGCCTCGATGGTCGCATTGAGCGCAAGGAGATTGGTCTGGTCGGCAATCCCGTCGATCAGTTCGATGACGGAGCCGATGGTCTTGGCATCTTCGGAAAGACCGGACATGATCTCGCTTGATCGCTCTGCCTCGCCTTGTGCGTTGTTGGAGACTTCCATGGCCACCTGAACCTGCCGGCTGATCTCCTGAATGGAGGCGACAAGCTCTTCGGAGGCAGCCGCGACCGTCTGGACGCTTGAAGACGTCTGCTCGGACGCGGACGCCGATTCGCTGGCCTGGTGTGCGGCTTCGGTTATCGACTGCGCCATCTCGGTCAGATCCGCATCGATCGTCTCCTGAACCTGTCGGCGGCGCTGGCGTTCCGCGACCTGATCCGTAATGTCGGTTGCAAATTTCACCACTTTGAAAGGACGCCCTGTCGCGTCCATGATCGGATTGTAGGTCGCCTGGATCCAGATCTCGCGTCCACCCTTGGCAATGCGCTTGAATTCATCTGCCTTGAATTCACCTCGCGCGAGCTCCTCCCAAAACCGACGGTATTCGGCACTTTCCCGGTGCTCCGGATCGACAAACAAGCTGTGATGCTGTCCCTTGATCTCGTCGATCGAGTATCCCAGGGCACCGAGGAAATTTTCGTTGGCATCGAGAATGGTGCCATCGAGCTCGAAATGAATTACCGCCTGCGACCGGTTGAGCGCATCGACCTGTCCTTCAAAATCGGCGTTGCGCAATTTCTGTTCGGTGATGTCGGAGGCAATCTTGACGACCTTGACAACTTTTCCGGCAGAATTGACGACCGGATTATAGGACGCCTGGATCCAGACTTCGTTGCCGTGCTTGTCGAACCKCAGGAATTCTTCAGCCTTGAATTCACCTCTTGCCAGATCTGCCCAGAAGTCGGCGTATTCCTGGCTGCCGCCATAGTCCGGATCAACGAACATTCGGTGATGTTGGCCCTTGATTTCGTCCAGCGTGTAGCTCATCGCCCCCAGGAAATTCGGGTTTGCATCAAGGATCTGCCCGTCAGGAGTAAACTGGATCATGGCCTGGGAGCGGCTGAACGCCTCGACCGTGGCCTTCCATGAATTACCGAAAAAGATCGTCATTTTCATCCCTTTGGAAGCATAATTTGCACCTGACAGAATATTACGCATGGGAAGGTAAAAGAAATATTGACCCAGATTACCAAGTGAAGCGTAAGAAGTGGTTTTTTAAATATTGTAGAAGAAATATATCGACACAATCTCAGGTTTAAAAAATTGAAGACTATACAGGAAAATACCTATAAAAAAATTTCAAGTAAAATTCGTCACAATACGCCTGAAGCCAGAAAAGCCAAAGAACAAACACAAACCGAGGTTGAAACGAAAGCTCTACTCCAAATGCTGTTTTGATGCACCAAGGCTGCCTCGCGGCTTGCGGATTCGACAAAATTTCGGCAATTTTCGGGAGAGCAGCAGCCTGATTTCGACGTTGAAACGAAGCAAATGTGCTTCTCCGCATGCTCTCGCGCATATTGAGTCGCGCAAAGAGACCGGATTGCAACGTCATAATTGGTGGCCGGGACACCGATGTCCCGGCCAAAGTATTATTTCCGCAAGGTCATTGCCGGGTTATGGGCGAAGAAGTTGAACGGAATGATGTGAACAGTCTTCCATTCCGTCGACATGACGGGCCAGTCCTCCATGCGGGGAATATGGTGGAAGCCTGCCGTGAACCAGGACACCACGTCCTGGCCCATGAGTGGCTTGTCCTCCTTGACCCATTCGGCCAGTGTATCCGTCCCATCGCTCTGCATTGCGTATTTGCCGCCAGCATAGCGCTGGTCCGGATCGTGAACCGTCGTCCAGGCGGAATATTCGATATAGGCATTCCGCTTGAACGGCGGATCGTTTTCAAAATCGAACGGTCCGTAGGCAATCGAGCCGTGATGGATCATCCATCCAGGTGTCTGCCCGAGATAGCCTGCTCGTGCCGGATTGGAAATGTGCACATGCTTCGGCTTCGCCGCACTGAACCGGTAGCGCGCATCCAGCTCGCTGTCGGGCATTTCATGCTTCCAGGTCCACATCGACTTGCGCGGATGGTTCGGATCGACCTCCGCCGGAACAATTTCCATCGTTCCCATGTGATTGACCGGTTGATCGATATCGAAGTCGATCCGGAAATTGAAATAGTGATCGTGATTGGCCGCGACCAGGTTCGGTGCGACCAGCGTACCGTATTTTGTGTCTTCAGCGGCCGTTGCATCATTCATCGACGTTGAGGCGACACCCTTGACCGCATCCAGACCGGTTGCGCCGATCTTGATGAAGATCTGCCCGTCCTGTTTCAGCCTGTAGTCAATCAGGTAGTCATAGTTGCCGACCTCTGAGGCAGTCCGCACGACGAGTTCCGTCTCCGGACGCCCTTCGGCGGGTGTGAACTGGTCCGGCCCCTGTGCAAAGATCTCGAAATGACGCCATGCGGGGTCACCAATATTGCGTTCGAAAATGCAGATCGCATCCGGAATTTCCAGCGGGCCACCACTGTCATCGGTGATCAATGCAGGAAGAAAGGTCGCGTAGTCCGGGCAATCGATGCCGGCCCTCAAAGGTGTCAGGAACAGCCCGAAACCGTATTCTCCGCTGTCCATATAGGTGCGCCAGTACCAGCCTTCGGTCGGATCCATGTAGGGAACGAACACTTCCGACAAATGCATCTGGTAGATCACGGAACGCCATGTCCCCTGGTCATTGGCATCGAGATTGGAAATTACCAGCCCGGGACGCTTGTCGACCCGGTAATTGAAGCGCCAGATATCCCACTCGACATGACTGCCGTCGATCTTGTAATTGGGATCACCCTCCTGCTTCAAAAGCACCCGGTTGGTTTCGGGACGCAGCGGGGCGCGTTCGGCTATTTCCTCTTCCGTATACCCCCACGGGTCCGCCGGTATCGGCACGGCACCCGTGTCGACAACTTCGATGACTTCCTTCTTGCCGACATCAAACAGCGTGAAGAGGCCCTCGATGGGCTTGGCGTAGAAGTTCGAACCGGTCGGATTCTGGTAGCACGGGATCTTCATCAGGCGCGAATTTTCGAATTCTGGCGTGAAGAAGTTGCCCGCCGTCAGCGGAAGGCAAAAGGCGTCTTCCGGTTTCAGCCCGCGTGCTTCAAGGCCTGCAATCATGTCCGGATGTGTCAGGCCACCTTCCAGAGCGGTCATGAACTCGGCAAACAGGATCATCGGCTGGCCGGAGTCCGGTATCGCCGAGCTGCTTTCAACGGTTTCGTGCGTAATATTGACAAGAGCCTCGCTGAAACCATCTGCCGTGGTGAACTGCACCATGGCCTTGCGATCGAGCTCGTCGCCTTCTTTCCAGGCAAGCACATCGGCTTTTGGCGGTTCCTTCAGCTCGATCAGCGGAAACAACGTCTCGTCGGTCACGGTTCCGCTGTCTTTCAGGATCTGGCTGATCTTCTGGTATTCCTCAGCCGTCAATCCATCCAGCGGATGCGCCAGAGCACTGGTGGCTAAACTTGCCACAAGCGCGCTTGAAGCCAGGATCTGCTTGATTTTCATGAACCCTCTCCGGTTTCTCTTTTCTAGAGCCCGAAACCGGATCACTGAAAACACGTCAGATAAGCCGGATCACGAAACGTCCTCCCGATTCGTGATCAAATGCGTGTTTGCGTGGACCGGTTCCCTCACGACAAACGATACCCGAGGAACCGAAGCAGTCTTGGGCGAGGGCGCCAAAGGCTTTGGTTCAGAGCGACACTTTCTTTCGAATGTCTCCGGGCGGCATGCCAAATCTTTCGCGAAATGCCCGGTAGAAATAGGAAAGATCATTGAACCCGCTCTCATAGGCGACCGTCGCGATCGTATTGCGCCCGGAACTTTCATTGCCTGCATTGAGCCGGGCTCGCGCCGTTTCGAGACGGACAGCCAGGAGACGCTTGCCCACCGGTTCACCGAGCATTCCGAACTGCCTCTGAAGCGTCCGCGGCGAGACCTGAAGCAGTTCGGCCAGCCTCTGGGGGCCGAAATCGGGGTCCATCGCGTGTCTGTCGATCATGGAAAGCGCGCGTGACAGCACACCTTTGGACGTCCGGTCCCTGAGCGCCTCCTGATGTTCGACGCTGTGGAAGTAAGCACCGAGAATGCTGAGAAAGGCTTCACCGTGATGCGGGGCAACGCTGATGTCGTCTGAAAAGATTTTGGTCAGCACCGCCCGCATGGCCAGGAACAGGGGGTCCCCCCGATCAATGGCAATCCCGCCGGTGCACACCCTGCCGAAGCGATGCAGCATTTCCTCACGAGGAAGATGGATCGACACCTGTCGCGCGTCCACTCCGTTGTAGACAAACTCAGAACTGTGCGCGCTGTCCACCAGATACATGTCACCGGGTGTCAGTTGAACAGATGTCTCATTCTGGTGGATCCAGCAATTTCCCTTGTCCTGGACCACCAGAAAAAGGTGCTCGCCCGGATCCCGCCTGATCATGCGCTTGTCACGCAGGACCCGTTTCGCATTCAGCGATACAATAGCCGTCTCAAATCGCGAGACGCTGATTGTCGAGACGTCGCCAATGACGCGGCCGGTTGAAACATCAGCCGGTTCGATTTCGAAATCTCCACAAACATTACGGATATTGCTCGTCAATTCGTCCACGGATTGCGCGCGAGCGCGCGTCCGCACGAGGGGAGAATTTGCAAGATCGACTTTTTCTGGTCTCATTCGATCGACCGGCTCGCTGCAAGGACGGATCCCGTCAAGATTAGACACACCAGTGCCCTCCGGTAAAGTGCTGCGCGCCCGATCGATCATGCACAATTGTCATCGCGACAAATACGGAGCGTCCAGCGGCGTCAGTCTGGTTGCCTCGCCCGGTGTCATCAGTCCGATATCGGCCAACGGATCATCACACGTCGAAAGCGCGGCGCGACAAAAGCGGTGTCGGTCAAGCTCGCATTGCCTGCCGGATTGGCGCCGGTAACATGAAAGTCGGAAAATGCCGCAGACTGATTGACATATATGTTCCCGGTGAGATTGACCGAGAGATTAACGCCAGCCCGCGCAAATGACGCGGCGGCCCCATCTATCAGGTGCTGATCGGTCGCATATACCGCAGCGGTAATCGCTCCCTTGTCACGGGCAAGACAGGCTGCCCGATCGATCGCCTCCGCCGCTGTCCCCGTGGCAATCGCAAAGACAACCGGCCCGAAGCATTCCTGTTCGTGCAGTTTGTCTTCGTCGCCAACCGCGACTATCAGCGGCGTCGCCGAACGCCCGGCGCCCGCCGTGCCACTGTCTCGCACAATCCGGCCTGCAGACCTCGCAGTCTCGATACGCTTCATCGTGGCCGGACTGACGATGGTCCCGCAAATACTTGAGGCCTGTTCCGGATCGGCGAGCAGATGGTCGATCGCTGCCGCGATTCCGGAGATCACCTCATCAAAGGATTTGTGACCTTCGTCCGTATCGATACCCGCCTTCGGCGCATAGATGTTCTGCGGCGAAGTGCACATCTGACCGGAATAGAGCGCAAAGGAGAAGGCGAGATTGGTGCACATGCCGCTGAAATCGCCGGTGCCGGTGATCACCACGGAATTCACGCCGGTTTCCTCGGTGAAGAGAAGGGCGTCGCCGGCATTCTTGCGGATCCATCCACCGAAAGTGGAAGATCCCGTGTAGTCGACGATCTTGACCGCGGCCGCCTCAACAATCTCCCGGGCGACTGGTTTTTCCGGTTCATCCGCGGCTAGCAGGACCGTATCAACAGGCAAACCTTCTTCGGCGAGTACTTCTCGAAACACCTTGACCGTGATCGCAAGCGGCAGGATAGCCATCGGATGCGGCTTTACGATTGCCGTGTTACCGGTGGCAAGGCTGGCAAAAAGCCCCGGATAGCTGTTCCAGCAAGGAAAGGTATTGCAGCCGATTGCCAGGGATATGCCGCGCGGTACAACCGTCCAGTGCTTTCGCAGAACAATCGGCTCTCCCCTTCCCTGCGGCTTTTGCCAGACCGCATCGAGCGCGCTTGCCGTCATTTCCGCGTAGGCTGCGGCAACGGCTTCCAGGCCGCGATCTTGTGCATGTGGACCACCGGCCTGAAAGGCCATCGGAAAGGCCTGCCCGGTGGTATGAACCGTTGCATGGCCGATCAGAAAACTCTTCTTGTTGAGGCGGCTGAGCACTTCCAGAAGAACCCCGACCCGGGTCTCGATGTTTGTTTGGGACCACTCTGCGAATGCCGCCTCGGAAGCTGCAAGCAATGTCTGTACCGGGGCTGCCGGATAGCTCAGATCAAGCTCGAGACCCCAGGGAGATTGCTCCTTGCCAAGGCGAACGTCTTCCGGGTGATCCGGAATTTTGAATGGTTTGCCCACAAGAGCGGCAAAGTCGGCCTCGCCGTCTGCACGCGCAGTCTCGCCATAGATCTTGCCCGAAGGGACTTCCGGAAACGGCGTCCAGAACTCGCGTGTTTTCATCGCTTGCAGAGCGCCGTCCAGCAGGGCACGATTCCGTTTGAAAAGATGCGGCATAGGTTCTCCTCAACACTGCCGGGTGCATTTGCAGATCCGATTGTTATAATTGACCGACCGGACGGTTTATGCAACAATTTGTTTGGAGGCCCTTGAAGACGATGGTGCCAGGGAGATGAGAATGACGAAAAATCAAACCGTTGTATCAAGCCTGGATGACGGCGTATTGAAGCTGACACTCAATCGTCCGGACAAACTTAACGCCTTTAACGAAGACATGCACCTGGCTTTGCGCAGACAGATTGAGCGGGCGCACGATGACAGTTCTGTAAGAACAATTCTTCTGACCGGTGCCGGCCGAGCTTTTTGTGCTGGCCAGGATCTCGGTGACCGGGATCCACGCAAGAGTGAGGAAAAACCTGACCTTGGTCACACCCTGGACACCTTCTACAACCCGACACTGCGTCTGATACGTGACCTGGAAAAACCTGTCGTCTGTGCCGTGAACGGTGTCGCCGCCGGTGCAGGTGCAAACATTGCCTTTGCCTGCGATATCGTATTTGCCGCCAGGTCGGCCAAGTTCATCCAGGCTTTTTCGAGGATCGGTCTGATACCCGATGCCGGCGGCAGCTGGTCCCTCACCCGCATTCTCGGCGAGCCGCGTGCCAAGGCCCTGGCCCTTCTGGCCGAACCATTGATGGCAGAACAGGCCGAAGACTGGGGCCTGATCTGGAAGGCGGTCGAAGACGACGCGCTTCTGGAAACCGCGACGGCAGTTGCAGACAGGCTGGCACTGGGCCCGACAATCGGTCTCGGCCTCACCAAGCGTCTGATCCAGGCCGCCGGAACCCAGGATCTCGACACTCATCTCGACATGGAACGGGATTGCCAGCGTGCTGCGGGTTTCACGAACGACTATGCTGAAGGTGTAACAGCGTTTCTTGAAAAACGTCCTGCGGTCTTCAAAGGCGAATAACATGAAAAGCGTATCGGAGATGACCCCGCAGGAGTTGGCCGAAACCTGTGCCAGGATCATGTGGGACGGAGACAATGCCTCGCAGGAGCTGGGCATGGAAATCCTCCGCATAGCGCCAGGCCAGGCCGCTATCCGCATGACGGTCACGAAGGCCATGACAAATGGTCACGGCAACATGCACGGCGGTTACCTGTTCGCACTCGCCGACAGTGCCTTTGCCTTTGCCTGCAACACCTACAACCAGATGGCTGTTGCCCAGCACTGCTCGATCACCTACATCGCACCAGGATCCCTCGGCGATATACTGACGGCGGAAGCACGGGAGGTCTCCAGGCAGGGACGCTCCGGCATTTACGACGTCAGGCTCGTCCGCAAGGACGGAACCGTGATCGCAGAGTTTCGTGGCCATTCCCGTACCATCAACAGAACTTTCTTGACCGAATGACCAAAACTGGCGCGACCCGCGCCCTGGGAGGACCTTGAATGATCGACCTCACTCCTGATCGCAACAGTCTCGACCCGATCGAGATCGCAAGCCGCGACGAGATTGCCGGGTTGCAGGAAAAGCGCCTGACCTGGACACTTGATCATGCTTACCGGAATTCAGACTTCTTCAGGAAACGCTTCGATGAGCACGGCGCGCATCCGGGCGACTTCAAGTCACTTGCCGACATTGCCAAATTCCCTTTCACGGTGAAGCAGGATCTGCGCGACACTTACCCCTTCGGCATGTTCGCAACCCCGAGAGAGGACCTTGTCCGCATCCATGGATCCTCCGGCACGACGGGCAAACCGACAGTCGTCGGCTATACCGCAAGCGACATTTCGAATTGGTCTGACCTGATCGCGCGCTCGATCCGTGCCGCTGGCGGGCGCAAGGGGAACATTCTGCACAACGCCTACGGCTATGGTCTTTTCACAGGCGGCCTCGGTGCCCACTACGGTGCAGAGCGCCTCGGCTGCACTGTCGTTCCCATATCCGGTGGCATGACGGAACGACAGGTAACCCTGATCGAGGACTTTCGCCCGGACGTGATCATGGTAACCCCCTCCTACATGCTCTCGATCCTGGACGAATACCAACGCCGCGGCCTGGACGCACGCAAGTGTTCCTTGAAAGTGGGCATCTTCGGTGCCGAACCCTGGACCAACGCCATGCGGGAGGAAATTCAGGAAGCCTTCGACATGCACGCGGTCGACATCTATGGCCTGTCGGAAATCATGGGGCCCGGCGTCGCGCAGGAATGCGTTGAGACCAAGGATGGCCTTCATGTCTGGGAAGACCATTTCTACCCGGAAATCATTGATCCGGTGAGCGAGGACGTTCTGCCGGACGGCGAAATGGGCGAGCTGGTATTCACCACCCTGACCAAGGAAGGCCTGCCCATGGTCCGCTACCGGACCCGGGATCTTACCCGCATACTCCCCGGCACGGCACGATCCATGCGCCGGATCGAGAAGATCACCGGGCGTAGCGACGACATGATCATTTTGCGTGGGGTCAATGTATTTCCGACGCAGATCGAGGAACAGATCCTGAAATGCGACGGTCTCTCCGCTCATTTCCAGATCGAGCTTGTGCGTACCGGACGCATGGACGCGATGATCGTTCACGCGGAAGCAACACCGGATGCCAGCAGCAGTGAGGCCCGCAGCGCCTCCGAACGAGAGCTTGCCCATCACATCAAATCGACCATCGGCATTTCCTCTAAAGTCGAGATCCATGAACCCGAGGGTGTCGCCCGATCGCAGGGCAAGGCACAGCGGGTGGTCGACAACCGCCCCAAGGAATGATCACGAGGGTCAATCACCTCCAACGTCCCGTACGAAGGAAAACGCGGAGCCCGTTGCGAACTTCAATCGGTCGGGAATGCAACGCAGAGAGCAATAGGTTTGATTACCGGGGATCAAGGGTCCCGAAGAAACAGCGTTCCAGCCGATCCACCGTTAATTGACGGACCGGCTGGTCAATCCTGGTTGATCAGGCTAAAAACGCTATCAAGGCGCGACCTTAGGTCCGAAAACGGAGTCCGATACGCATGGCAAGAACCCGCGCCAGTGATTTTGAGGAAAAGCAGCACGGCCTCTTGCTGACAGCCGCCAATGTCTTTGCGACGCAGGGCATGGAAAAGGCTTCCATGTCACAGATCGCACAGGAGGCAGGTGTCTCCAAATCGCTGCTCTACCACTACTATCCGTCCAAGGGCGCCCTGATCTTTGCGATCATCCATTCGCACCTTGCGATCCTCGACCAGGCGCTCGAGAAGGCAGATGATGCCTCCCTTCCACCCGAAGCAAGGCTTCAGAAGCTGGTGATCACGGTATTGGACAGCTATCGCGGCGCCGATGACCAGCACAAGGTCCAGCTCAACGCAGGTCCGGCACTTTCTGACGAACAAAAGGCAGAGATCATAGCCATTGAACGCCGGATCGTACGCCACTTTTCCAGTGCCCTGAAGACCATCCACCCAAAGCTGGAAGACCCGGACCGCCCGCTCCTGATGCCGGTCACGATGTCGCTCTTCGGCATGATGAACTGGGTCTACATGTGGTTCAAGGAAGGCGGCCCGATTTCACGAGAGGATTATGCCAGGGTCGCAACGACCCTGATCCTTGAAGGTGTGAAAAAGGTAAAGTAGAGCGGGTATAGTTTCGCACGGGCATCAAAGCTCTCCTGGTTCCCGACACGCGCGAAAGTGTGCCAATCCCACCAGCCCGTGCACGAAGGACCTGGGTCTATGCGCATGCACACCTGGCGATCGAAACTCCGTTCTCGATCTTGCGGTTGCACGCTCGCAAAGCCGGCAAGGACGCGCCGGGCAAATTGAAGCTGAACCCGTTGACAGGTCTTCCGGTCACTTGATCGCATTCAGTTTGGCGAGGTTCGTTGCTCTCAGCTCTGCCTCTGTGAGGCCGATGTCGTAGGCGGGTGAAACAATCATCTCAGCCGCCGAGACGCTGACTTTCACGAAGGAACGCACGTTTTCCAGATAGGGCGCCCAGTATTCTTCAAAGGCATTTGCGATATCCGGGTCGGCTTCGCCACGCGGCATAACCGTTGCCGTTCCTTTGATACGCACCGCGCGGCGGGCCAGGATATCGGTGAAGCACAGTTCGATCGCCGGATTATGCGCGAGGTTCCGGATCGTCCCGGGTGAGCGGATATTTCCAAAGACCAGCGTCTGGCGGTCGAGGATGACGAACGTGGCCTTGGGTGATACCGAAGGCGTGCCGTCTTCGTTGACCGTCGCGACCGCGGCGGCGGAGAAGTTTTGAACAAGGGCTTGCATTTCATCGGTCAGCATCTGGCAATCCTCACGTACGTTTGGGGTCCGCCAAGGCGTCTTTTTGCACGCGCAACAGCGCCATTGTCGCCTCAAAAGCTGCCATCACGACGATCAATCCCAGAAGCGGTGTAATGCCGACGTCGACGATCATCCATCCTGCAACCAACGGAAATCCGAAGATGCCGATGAAATAGGTCAATGCAAAAAGCTGGAGCGTTTGCGGCACCAGATCGTGGTTAGCATCATTTGCGGCCATGGCGACGAGGATGGGATAAGAGGCTCCGTAGCCGATCCCGAACAGGATTGCGACAACGACATACGCCGATTGGCTGGTTCCCGAGAAGATGAACAGTAGAACGCTGCCTGCCATCACATATTGCAGCAGGGCGATCGTCAGATAGGGATGTCTGCCGCCCTTGAATTGCGCCAGCGCAATCCGGCAGATCACCACGGTGATCGTGTAGACCAGAAAGAAATCCGCGTAATCCAACCCGCGCTCATCGGCAAAGACGGTCTGGAAATTGTTCAACCCTGCGAACACGCTGGCGCCCAGAAAAACCATGACGACCGGAACAAGCGCGCGGGAACGCAATATTGTTCCGACACCGTTCAAGCTCAGCCTCGAACTGGCTTCCGGGCCGGCGTTGATGGCATGAGACCGGACCGGTCGGATCAGCACGAAGAACAGCAGAGCACTCACCAGGCAACCGATAGCCGTGATGAAAAACGCATCCGACACGCTCCCGCCGGCATTCTCGATTTTAGCCGCCATGACCGGCGACAAGCCAAATCCGGCCATCAGCACGACTGAGTGCAACGCGAAATAGCGAACTCTTTCCTCGGCCGAGACAAGTCGTGTCAGGACAACGGGAGCAAGGGCATAAGTCAAACCCCAGCCTGCTCCCAGAAGAATGCTTGCGATCACTGTGAGCGACCCAACGGTGACGGCAAGTCCGAACAACCCGAGTGCTGCTCCGATAGACAGACAGGCCATGCCAAGCGTGGCAACACGGCCGAACCAGTCGGACAAATGTCCCGCATAATAGACGGCTAGCAATGTTGAGACCGTCGCTATGAACAACGAAACCCCGACTGCCTTCTCATTCGCACCGAAGCCTGAATAAAGACGCGGCAACATGAAAGTCAGACCGTAAGCACCTGCCTGCAGAAAGACTGCAAGCAGATAGACACAGAAAGTCGAGATACGGGACAAGGGCCTATGCTCCAGGGAAAGGACAAGTGGGTAGCGAAAACGAATTGTCGACACGACAAAACGCGAGGCATCTCCGCTTCCTCTCATTTAATCTATAAACTTGAGTGGCCTTTCGAAATATCCAATAATTAGAATATGAGTAAGGCCACTTCAGAAGCTGCAATCTTGTCCATCTCACTGGACCGCTCGTCGAAAATTCCATTGCAGACACAACTTTCGCACGCTCTTCGGGAGCTGGTACACACCACCCGCCTTCGCCCTGGAACCAGGCTTCCCTCGAGCAGGAACCTTGCACAGGAACTTGGAGTTTCGCGGGTGACGACGACTGCCGTTTACGAGCAACTTGTTGCGGAAGGATATCTTGAGGGACGCCGGGGGTCCGGTGTCTTCATTGCTGCCGACCTGCCTAGTCTGCCGGTCCGAACGACGAAGGACGGATCCCCGGATACACGACAAACGCTGCCACTCAATGACCCCTTGGTGCCATTTGATGTCGGCTACCCTGATCTTGAAACTTTCCCGTACCGTGAGTGGACCCGTATCCATGACCGCATGTGGCGTGCCCCGAACGCCGGTATCCTTGGTCGACCGCCTGCGATGGGATTTGGACCGCTCCGGACCGCCATTGCCCAACATCTGAATGAGTGGCGCGGCATTCAATGCTCACCCGGGCAAATAGTCGTGACTTCCGGCCTGGTGGAAGCAGTCGAGTTGATTTCAAAGGCTGCCTTCGCGGCTGGAGACACAGTCCTGGTGGAGGATCCCGGTCACAAGGTGATGGTCAATGCTCTGGCTGGAAGTGGCGTGACGTGCAACGCGGTCCACGTCGATGCTCAGGGCTTCGACCTGTCCAGCGCTGATCAGGCACATCTCTGCGCAAGCGCCGTCGCGGTCACTCCATCCCGGCAATATCCGCTTGGCATGACCCTTTCCCTGACACGTCGCCTGGAATTGCTGGACTGGGCAAAGAACTGCGACGGTTTCATTCTGGAGGACGATTACGATGGGGAGTTTCGTTACCAGGGGCAACCGCTTCCGGCGATGATGAGTCTGGATGACTCTGAGCGGGTCATTTATATCGGTAGCTTCTCGAAGGTCATGTTCCCGGCACTAAGACTTGGCTACATGATTGTCCCGCATCGTCTGCAGAAAAACGTCGCAGCAATTCTTGGCCGGATCGGCCCGAAGGCCGCTCTCCACGCGCAACCGGTCCTGGCTGAATTTATCGCAAGCGGGTCGTTCGCAACGCATATTCGACGAATGCGCAGACTGTATGCAGAACGCCAGAAGGCTCTCTTGAACGCATTGCACACACACGCTTCGGGTCTTCTTTCTGCCGATGCAGAAACCAGCGGCATGCATCTTGTCGCTGAACTCGGTCCCGAACTTGCCGGCAGAATGAGCGACGTCGAAGTCTCTGCACGCGCTCATGAGGCTGGCCTGCGTCTCGCTCCCCTGTCGAATTTCTACTTTGGTCCGGCTGCGCGGCAAGGCCTGGTGATGGGGTATGCGGAGTTTCCACCGACGGCACTTTCCGATGGTGTGATCCGGCTTGTGGCTGCCCTTTGTGACTGATGAACAGAGAATGGGACCGATCACGACATCCCGGTTAAAGACAACCAGAAAGGTTGGCAGGAAGGACAAACCAGGCTCCTGCATCATAGAGCGTCTGGGTGAAGTCCGGATGATCACCGGCGAGCGTAACTGAAAATGACGAAATCGATATGATGGCCGCCCCCTGAGGTATCGCAGATACGAACGAATCTGATGGAAACAGGACTGTGACGGTAAGCGGTGTGACCCATCCCGCAGCCACAATTGCAGCCCAAAAACCATACCAAACAATCAGTGCCGCACCGATCGGTGACAGTAACCATCTGACTTGACAAACCGGAGCAATCCAGGACTGGAGGAGAACCGGATTCAACAAGCGGCCAATCATGCCGTTGCACTGCGTCTGGTTGGCAACAAGTACCAGATCACAACGCTCGAGATGAACAGGATGGGTACATCTCCGACAAGATGTCCATATTCGGTCGGATCACCAGCGGCTTGTATTCCCATGATTACCGAGTGCACAATATTCACAAAAATTGCGAACCAGATAAATGTCTGATGTTGTGGAGCCGACGGGTTTCTTGCTGCATAGATCAGGAAAGCACCAAGCGTGGCGTAGATCCCTCCAATCATTTGGAAGTAGTATTCTCCTTCACCTCCATGCCAGACAAAACCTGATGGCCACACTTCACCGATGGGAATCATCAAGATTGATGTTATCCCCGTCAATATCATCATCGATTTCAACAACGTTTCTCGTGTCGTTTCGCTCATGCTGTTCTCCGTATTTTTGCAATGGTGCGGACAGGCACTTGTCGTCGACTTTCGCAAACGCATTGTGCGCAATGCAAAAATGTTTACAGTGATAACATGAATGAAAATAGTAACAGCGTCAACATCGATCAGAAGCAACGCGGCTACCATCATGGAAACTTGCGCGCTGTGCTTGTTTCCGAAGGCCTCAATGCCTTGCAAGAAAAGGATGCGGATGACATTTCGCTTCGCGCGGTCGCACGCCGGACCGGTGTGAGTGCCACCTCTGTTTACAGACACTTTCCTGACAAACAAGCCTTTGTAGAAGCCTTATGTGCCGAAGGAAGCCGGATGCTTGCGGCAGCACAACGCGAAGCGATGCTGTCTTCAGGTGGCGGCCAGAACGGCCTGGATGCGACGGGCCTCGCTTATGTGAATTTCGCACTCGCCAATCCCACGCTCTTTCGTCTTATGAGCAGGGCAGCACCATCCGAAACGGGTCTTGGCGGTGCCAAGGATCCGGCCATGCAGGAGCTGATGTCGAATGTGGCCACCCTGTTGCCTAAAGATGTATCGGAAGAGCGACGGCGTATTCGCGCGCTGCACGCGTGGTCTGTCGTTCATGGTATTACGATGCTGGTTCTGGAAGGACGCCTGCCTCGCGACATTGAGACGATCAAAGGAGTTATTCAAACTCCCGTTGACTAGAGAATTCAACGGGGCGTTGCGTCCACCCCACAACACAAAAGAAGCACATGACCTTCGACCGCCTTCTACTGGCCTTTTCCGCCACTGGGCTCATTCCTATCGCACTCGGATATGGTGCAGATCCGCAGGCATTGCTGCCTGTTCTCTATAGTTTTGATGTCTCAGGGATAAATGAACCGCATATTTTTCGGGCCGTAATGGGCCTCTATTTTGCGCAAATCATATTCTGGTATCTTGGCGTTGCCTTTCAGGTTTTCCGGCAGCCGGCACTCTATGCCTTGATGGTGTTCATGTTCGGCCTGGCATCCGGCCGGGTCCTAAGCCTGATCGTCGACGGGGCACCCAACAACTTGCTGCTATTGTATCTGTTCCTTGAATTTCTGTTGGGAGTTCTGGCTGTTTACGCGCTTCGCAGATCTCTCAAGGCGAACAAAATCGTGTCTTCTGTTTAGACCCGGCAAACTTGCCGGTGTATATCCAATCCATTCACTTGGGCTCATCTTCCATCGCAACTCGCGATGGAACACAGGCCCTTTTTGCAATAGCAAGACGAGCCTCCTGGTATTGCGATACACGACAACGGTGTTGGTCGAATTTTCAAGAAGGAGGAAATCTGATCCTTCAATGTCACGCCAGCTTTGACCGTAGAGGTATCAACAAGGTGACCGTCCGCCGAATAAATCGCCAACGTCCCGAGAGTTCATGGCTGTTTCGTCATCGACGCAGTCTTTTGAGGCCGAGAGATGACGGAAACCACATCTCGATATTGCGGCGTCGTCCGTCCGCTCAGGTAAGCTCCCTGCGTCCCGACGGCGTCATGATATTTGCCCGATAGCGGATTTGAGGACCCGGGGCGACATCAGGAGGGCGATCCAGAGACAGCTCGCGATACAGCTTTGCCACAACATCGGGATGCGGATGCTCAAGCGTCAGGGAAAGAAGGCACGCGCCCATATCGGGGATGTCCGACATTGACGTCGGATCTCCTCTGTGATCGATAATCGAGGGAGCACCACCGTCAAGGGGAAGCGACCCGTCTTCGGAAATCGAAAACGCAAATTCAGGTCGATTGAAGGGAAGCGCGACCACCTCACCAAATACGTTGTCATGCTTTGAAACTATGGCCGGAATGTCATGACTACTGGCGACCCAGCCGCGCAGGCGCCGGCCGTCGTCCCAGTCCGCTCTGACCTGTTCCTGATCATCGAGCCCAAACCATCTTGCACGGCCAGGTGCTCGGCCGTCCGGATCAAGCGCAACGATCTCCAGATAGACCCTGTCGCCGAGTTGAAGCCTGTGGTTATGGGTGCCCATGTAATCATGGCGTGTCCCGAAAGGCACATCGAGATCAAGGCAGTCACGGACATGCGACACCCCTTCGGTCAGCGTTGGGGCAATCACGGTCAGGTGGTCGAGCTTGAGCACTTGCGGAAAGCTCCAATACTGTCTGAAAGGCGCGGTGAGAAGGCGACAACGACTATCGATCAGGAGAGCCGCTGCGGCAACCCCCGGCCGTTGTTCCACCAGCGATTTGGATTGTCGCTTTGGGGATCATAGGCCGCCCTGCTGGCCCAGTCCTCACGCAGGAAGATCACCGGCTCTTCGTAGTGATGTGCATGGAGCACGGCATCCATCACCTTTTCCAGTATGCCGAGATCCCTCTCGATGGATATTTTGAGCTCAACCATCGGATAGGTTTCGGTCTCTCCGGCTTCGAAACCATCGACATGCGTTGTCGTTGTCGATCCGGCCTCGGGTTGCGAGGTTTCCATGCCGACAGCGGAGATGCTCGCATTGCGCTGATAGCGGCCGAAGCTCATTGGATGAACCTTTTGAACTTCATCAAGGATACGGTCGGTATCCTCCGGCAACGTCTGGATCTCCAGTGTCCAGACAGGCAAAAAGGTGCCTGATCTTGCTTTGTACCGACTGAGGTCTGTCACGATGGCTGCTCCCTGACGACGCCTGTATTGTTCTCATTTTGTTCATGAGCCGATCATAGGTCAAGCCGTCAATTACACATCTTTCTGTCTTGCCCGGCACGCCGGTCTTGACCGGAACCAGAACCCTGCGATCCAGGAAAATCGAGGCGGTCGGGCAAGTGAAGGTGCCCGGACCGATATCAAGATCACAAAACCGAATTCACCCTGGCCAAAGCTCTGTCTGAGGATGAAACTGCGACCAGGCAAACCAGAACGCCTGATGGCTGCCAAGGTCCGAACCCTCTTCGTCAACCGCCCTGACCCCGCCGGCGTCCAGCTTGAGGCGCACGTTCTCGTATGCGATATCATCGCCTTTCTTCAATGCAGCAACAGCCTTGCTCCGTTGAAACGCAACCGGTTTTCCCGATGAAGTGACGACGCCGATGATATCTTCATGTACCGGCAGCCGGGGGTCGACATCACCCACCGGAAAAATCGGTCCGTTGGCATCCCGGCCATTGCGGAAGTCGAAATCGCGGCCGAGCGCCAGCGGCTCGATCAACACCGTTGTTTCAGGATGGGCTTCCTTCCAGGTTCCCCAGTCGGTTGTCACTACACTGGCCTGTTCCAGTTGCAGGTTTTTCTCCGCAAGAGGACCGGTCACCGCCGTGCCCAGGAATGTATCGAACACCGAATAGGAATTGACGTCATACATGACCTTGTTGGACCGGATGAGCAGTCCGGACGTACGCAGTACCGGCCTCGCGACCCCCTCCGGCAACTGATCCGTGAAATAGGCTTGCGCGGCGCCGCACAAGGTGCAATACGGAATTCCGAGATCGCGTCCACCCAACGTGTCGTTGACCATCTCGCGCACCTCCATGATGCGCCTCGGATAGGCCCGGTACTCGCCGTTCACTTCAACGCCGAAAACAATATCATCATCCTTCAGCCATTTGGCCTCTTCGACGGTGCTTACAGCCGGATTATCTGCCGCCGGTATGCAATTGCATACTTCATTGGTCTTGTCGTAGGGACGGTCATCAATGAGAACGCCTCCCCACGAAACGTGCCTCCAGTCGATTTTACCTTCGACGAAGATCTTGTCCCAGCCTGGAACGATGGTCGTGAAAATGGCGCGTTTGACCGGGAGATAGTCAGGCGGTGCCGGTATGTCCCACGCGATCAGGTGATCCGTGACCACACCCCAGTTATTGCTGGTCGGAATGTCTTTTTCCAGCAGGCTCCCGGCGGCATCAGTGAGTGAAGCACTCAGTTGCGATCCGGACGTGAAGCGCATCAAGTCAGCGATGATCCACACGAGGCGCGGATCTTTCGATGCGGCGACTTCCCCGAGTGCGACTGTCTGGTCCCGGCCCCATGTCGATTGTGTCAGGCTGTCGACAAAAGCTGTCTTCACGGCCGCTTGCAACGCTTCGGACAGTTCGCCCTCTGGTATGACCGGTGGTTCGCCATATTGCTTGATCACATAGTCCGGCAAAGCCTCCCGATCCTGGCTGAATGAAACGCTCGTCCACATCAGGGCAAAGGCTGCAAGCAACGCAACAAGAGCGTTGCGGGATTGGGAACACGTCGCATTTGCCATGGAAACACCTTTCGACTGCTGTTTTCATCCAGTAACGCACGCGCGCGGCTTGAAGCCTCGCGTGTACAACCACAAGCACTTGGAGCATGCAGACCCGGCCGGGAACCAGTTCCGTGTATGCCTGCTGGCCTTATAAAAGAGGCATCGAGGCGCTTCGCTTCCAATCACGATGCATCAGCATTTGGTGAGGAACTGAAATGGAAATGCGGCAGGCAAGCAATCACTTGATCGGTTGCACCTTCCCACTTGAAAGGAAGCATCGCTGCGCCGGCATGCGGGCCAGAAAATTTCACCTGTTACTCGCACTCTTGACTCCGCTCCAGTTTTATCTGATATTTCTGTCATGACAGAAACTACCGACAAAAATGACACTTCCTCAAGAGCACAGTTCATTCTGTACTGGGGCGATATGGGCACCCAGTGGGGCGTCAATCGCTCGGTGGCCCAGATACACGCGCTGCTCTACCTCAGCACCGACCCGCTCAATGCCGAACAGATTTCCGAGGAGCTCGGAATTGCGCGGTCCAATGTCTCCAACTCCCTGAAGGAACTTGTGGGCTGGCGGTTGATCCAGCGGGTTCCCGTAGCCGGTGACCGGCGGGAGCACTTTGTCGCGGAAACCGACGTATGGGAAATGGCTCTGCTGATTGCCAGGGGCCGCAAGGAACGCGAGATCGACCCCGCCATTCGCGCGATCGACATGTGCGTCACCCAGGCGGAAACCGAAACCAAGCTCGATCCCGCGGTGCTTTCCCGGATGCATGCGATGCAGGATTTTCTGGCTACTGCCGACAAGTGGTCGAACCAGATGCTGAGCGTACCGAAATCGAACCTCTCCGCGTTGATGAAGATGGGCACCAAGGTTTTGACTCTTTTGAAGGTCGGCCGCTGAAAAACGGATTAGGCATTTTTTTTACAAACCAATTTCTTTCTTTACAGAAACAACGGATATGACAGGAAGAACGTTATGATACAGGCTTGCCACCAAATCCATCCTCAGGAAGTTGTTCCCGATTATCGTTTCCACGATCTTGTCGGTGAAAAAGCATGGAACACGCTCCCGGTATCCGTCCGCCGTCGCTTCGGCAAGCGCCTGAAGGGCGGCGCAAGTGTTGTCTATCAGGGTGTCGTTGTTTCAATGCGCAGGAACCTTGCCGGTTTCCTCTTGTCACAACTTGCCAGGCTCATTGGTGGGCCACTTCCCCACGACCTGTCATCCGTCCGGCAACCGGCGGTGGTGTCGGTGACGGAGGATTGCGCTGGCGACGGCCAGTTCTGGATACGTCAATATGGCCGGGCATCCGGGTTCCCGCAGGTCATACATAGTTCCAAGAGGTTCTCCGGCCCGACCGGCATTGAAGAATACATCGGCGCGGGATTGGGAATAGCGCTGCGCGTCGGCATCAACCAGAACGGTCTGAGTTTCAAGAGCGATCACTATTTCCTGCAGATCCGAAACAGGAAACTGCGGCTTCCCGCCTGGCTCAGCCCAGGCGCGCTCACCATCAGCCACCGGGACCTCGGCGAAACGCGGTTCCTGTTTTCACTCACATTGAAAAGCCGGCTTTTCGGTGAACTCGTCCATCAGGACGCCCTCTTTCACGACATGGAGCAATAACAATGGAAAATCCAGTTCTCTGGACACTGATCTCCATTCAGATCTTCATGGGTCTCTACGATACGCTGGTTCATCATGAAGGTACCGAACGGCTTGCCTGGCGCCCTTCCCAAAAGCTTGAATTGCGCCTGCACGGGGTGCGCAACTTCTTTTATGCGCTGATCTTTCTCTGCTTTGCCTGGATGGAGCCCCACGGCGCCTTCGCGATCTCACTCGGCTCTGTTCTGCTGGTTGAAGTCATCATCACGTTGTGGGACTTCGTCGAAGAGGACATGACCCGCAAACTCCCCTGGACGGAACGCATCAACCACACTTTGCTGACCCTGAACTATGGCGCGATCCTTGCGTTTCTCGCGCCTGTGCTTTGGCACTGGTCGCTTCTGCCGAGTGCAATCATCCCCGTCAGCTATGGCTGGTGGAGCGCAATGGCAACAGTGGCTGCCCTCGGCGTCGCCATTTTTTCGGCACGCGACCTGCTGGCCGCTGCCCGCAGCGAACGTATTGGGCTCGCAGACCCCGCAAATCTTGCGGAAGGTCTGCCGCCACGGCGGCATGTTCTGGTTACCGGTGGAACCGGCTTTATCGGACGTCGGCTGGTGGAAGCTCTGGTTTCGAGCGGGCATCACGTCACGGTTCTCACCCGTGACCTGCGAAATGCGGACAAGCTGGCCCATCCTGTGCGGGTGGTTACCAACCTGGACCGGATCCATGCCAGCGACCGCGTGGACGCGATCGTCAATCTTGCAGGAGATCCGATCGCAAATGGCCTCTGGACCAAAAAGAAACGTGATCGGATCATAAAGTCCCGGGTGGAGATGACCGAAGCGCTCCACAATGTTGTCAAACGGCTGGAACACAAGCCGGAATGCCTGATCAGCGGGTCGGCTATCGGGTGGTACGGTTTGCGCGAAGAGGAAGTTCTCACCGAGGAACCCGCGCCGGCGCCCGCCTTCACGCACGAGGTGTGCGACAGATGGGAAGCTGCGGCCAATCGGATCTCTGTGGAAAACATCCGTGTTGTCGTTCTGCGCATCGGTCTTGTGCTTGGCGTTGATGACGGCATGCTCGCAAGGTTGCTCACGCCGTTCGAATTCGGCGGCGGCGGCACGATGGGTACAGGACGCCAGTGGATGTCCTGGATAGAACGGGACGACCTCATTCGCGTGATTGTTCACGCGATGGCAGACGAGAGCCTGAAAGGCAGCCTGAACGCGACAGCACCGGAACCGGTCCGCAACAGCGAGTTCACGCGTGATCTTGCAAGCGCCCTGCACAGACCCGCGTTTTTGCATTTTCCCGCCTGGCTGTTGTCAACCTTGCTTGGCGATATGGCCCGTGAAACCATGCTCGGGAGCGTACGTGTCGCACCGGGGCGGCTCCTTGATCGTGGTTTCGTTTTTCACCATCCCGAGTTGGGTCCGATGCTGGAAAAGATCACCGGTTCGACGCATGCGGAAACGCCTCGACTGGACCAACAGAAACACGCGGCGGTCTGACATGATTGCACGTGGGCGGCATACCTGTGTCGTCAGATCAGGCAGCGTATTCCGAGATCGCTTTACGGAATTGGAAACCGGCGGAACGGGACGGCCAAAGGGCTGGCCCGTCCTGCTCATTCGATGACGAGCCTCGGAAGCCAATGGCTGTCCGGATCGCCCTCCTCAAGATCCGTTTCGCCAACAGGTCTCAGATCTCCTGCCTCAGGTGGAACGCCCAACTTGTCCATGTCCATCTCGTGAAGCGTTCCCACCAGCTGATTGTCTTGTTCCGCGAGCTTGTAGTAGATCCCGTTCCAAAGGTTGACGCCGTATTCGTTTGACCCCTTCCAAACAAACAGAAGATCGTATTCCAGATCCGTGAAATCCTGCTTGGAAACAGAGCGCCGGATCTCATACGGGTATGGTACGCGGCACCAGTATTTGTCCGGTCCCTCGAAACATTTGAAGGGTCTCATGGAAAGGAAATGGTCTGCGAAGGCCTCTTCGTGCCAGTCGATGCTGTAGGTTATGTCCTTGCTGGCGCTGTCAAAGACGATAGTCGCCACCTGATGCCTTTCACCATTCTGGTCAACCAGATTGACGGTCTTTTCGCCCCCTAGTGAAAATGCAAAAGTCGAACCGGTGTAAACACCTGAAAGAAAGAACAGAGACCAAAATACCGCAGTTTTCATCGTGCCCCCCAGGAAACAGTACCGGATTGCCACCACCCCCAATCACCGGTCTTGCCGCAGAGTGCGGCCTCAGGTAGACCATCCAGGATCCGGAAAGAACCTCGCCGAGAGGCAGACCAGGCAAAGCGCACATGTCTAGATATCGCGCAAATGGCGGTTTTCGCCGGGTTTTGCCATTTCTCGATCAGCCTAGCATGAGGATTGTGGCCGCCTAGTGCACTTTAGGACAAGCGTTCGAAGGGCAATGTGTTCCGGTTGATCAGGCTGCAGAATCTGTCAAGAAGCGGTTTTTGCAGAAAGCTTCGGCAAATTCGGCCAGATCAAACTGGACCGAAGCTAACCACAGGGTAAGTTTTCCGGGCGTAGGGTGTCGGCATGGCGCGTATTTTGGAAACCGAACTCTACCTTCCGGTAAAGACTTTTCTTGTCGGACAGGGCTACGACGTGAAAGCCGAAGTCGGGGCTGCGGACGTTGTCGCCTGCCGGGGTGAGGCGGATCCCGTGATCGTCGAATTGAAGACCGGATTCACCTTGAGCCTTTTTCATCAGGCCATTGCGCGCCTGTACATGACCGATGCGGTCTATGTCGCGGTTGCCAGGGGAACCGGGCGGCGATTTCAGCAATCGCTCAAGAGCAACACCAAACTGGCCCGGCGTCTCGGTCTCGGTTTGATGACAATCCGGCTTTCAGACAGTTTTGTCGAGGTTCATCTCGACCCCGCGCCATATGCACCGCGCAAGTCCAGGCCACGCAAGGACAGGCTGCTCAGGGAGTTTTCCCGCCGCGTGGGTGATCCCAACACCGGCGGGTCGACGCGTGTGACCCTGGTTACCGCCTACCGGCAGGATGCGCTTCGGTGCGCCTCACATCTGGACGCCAACGGGCCGAGTCGCGGCACGGATGTGGCAAAATCAACAGGCGTTGATCGGGCGACCAGGATGATGGCCGACGACCATTACGGCTGGTTTGAACGTGTTGAGCGTGGTGTTTATGCACTGACACCCAAGGGTCGGGCAGAAACCGGAGACTTCAAGGAAGATCCGCAATAAACCTCTTTCGGTCAGGCAGGCAGACGGGCTGCTGAACATCCCGGTTTTCGAACCAGTTGACGGCAGCAATGTCCATCCACGGAGTTCGGCAGCAACGTTTCCTTCACGTGAACTCGACAGGTTTGCTGTTCAGGCGCTGAACGGTTTCCGGTTCCGCGCGCCGGCAGGCGACAGGTGGCAGGCCCTTGGCAATCTGGCCGAGGTCCTCCAGTGTCAGCGCGCCGATCTGGTGCAACGCTGATGCCAGTGCACCTGCACGATGCGCGGAAAAGAGAATGCCGGGAATGCTGCGAATTGGATCGCCTTCGGGAACCGGTTCCTCGGGAAAAACATCGGTTGCGATCCGCAACCGGCCGTCGTTGGCTTCCCTTGCAAGAGCGTCGAAATCGACAATTGCTGCACGGCTCAGCAGTATGAGCATTGCGTGATCCTGTATCTGCGCGAGTTTTTCACTGTCCAGAAGATACGCGTTCTCGGTCGTGATGGACGCCACGACAAAGATCACGCGACAGGTTTGCAGCACCTTGTCCAGCGGCGCGGGGTGAACACCAAGCCGACGCAGGTGATTGTCCGGCAACCAGGGATCATATGCCAATATGTCGGCCTGGAAGGGAGCAAGCAGCTTGTGCAGCGCCTTTCCCAGATCTCCAAAACCGATGAATCCGATCCGGCTTCCGGTAAGCAACTCGGCATCGGCGTTGCCTTCAAGACCGTATTTCTCCTGCCCGGTCAGAAAATCACCATGGCTGGTGTGAACACCGCGTGCCAGTGATAGCGCCATGCACAAACCGATTTCCGCGACAGGCAACGCGAAAACCGAGGCGGGTGTCAGAACGTGGATTCCGCGTTGAAAACAGCTGCCATAGTCAATGTTCGGGAGAAAATTGGTTTCCACGTTGACGATTGCCTTGAGACCGGGTGCCTGCGCTAGGCGATCCGCCCCCATGGGTTGCTGGCTGATCAGGACATCGGTCGTCGGCAGATGGCGCAGGTAGGCTTGTTTCCTGTCGGCTGGGTCAATCTCAACCACCTGAAATTCCGAATAAAACCTGTCCCTGTCCGCATCGCTGAAGATCTCCTCGGTTCTGCGTGGGGCCGGATCGTATAGAATGCGCATCACCGCTCCTCTCGAAAAACGATTTACAACATAAAACGTTTTTTCTAACATAAGTGCAAGGAGGAGGGCATTGATGTCCGGCAAGACTGAAAAAAGGCAGTCGGGAGCGAGACCGTCCATTCGCGACGTCGCGCGACAAGCGGGCGTTTCACCCGGATGCGTTTCCAATGTGATCAATGGCAGGCGACGCAATGACGACCCGATCGGACGTGCCGTCTTGCAGGCCGTGCGTGAACTCGGCTATCGCCGCAACACGATGGCGTCCAACCTGAGGCGCAGCCAGAGCCGGATCATCGGCCTTGTCATTCCCAACTTCGAAAACCCGTTTTTTGCAGAACTTGTCGCAAAACTCGAGCATTGTGCGGAAGCCACCAACTACCGGATTGTCGCAACCTCCAGCCGCGAAGATCCGGAAATCGAAGCCCGTGAAATAGACGAACTGGTTGGTTGGCGGGTCGCCGGAGTTCTCCTCATTCCATCGCTTCAATCACGTTCATCGGAGCTGATCGGATCAAGCGAAACACCTTTTCTGGTTCTCGACCGTCTGCTTCAGAACTCAGGCGCGGACAGCGTTGGCGTGAACAACGCGGATGCCAGCGCGATGATGATGCAACAGCTCTTCGATGCCGGGCATAACCGTATTTTGGTCGCCTATCTTGGGGACGGACTTGACAACGTCGCCGAACGGCTTGCCGGTGTTCGAAAGGCCGTTGCCGACCATGGACAGAAGGTTGTTGTCGACTACCTGCCGACAGGCGACAGCGTCGGCGGAGCTCGGTCGGCCCTGGAAGAATATCTCGATAACAATCCGGCACCCGGCGCTGTCTTTTGCCTGTTCAACACCGCCACGCTGGCGAGTTTCGGCCTCCTCCAGGAGCGAGGACATGTCCTGGGGAAGGATACCGCACTGGCAGGTTTCGACGACAGTGCCTGGATGGCGCACGTCTACCCGCCGGTTGCCGCAATTGTTCAGCCCGTGGATGAGATTGCCAGGACCGCCTGGGAGCGGCTGTTGGCCCGAATAGAAGGTGACACGTCGCCCCCGGCGACTGTCCGTATCAATTGCAGGCTCGAAGCCAGGGGGACGTTGATCCCTTCGCAGTTCGAAGCCGGTTGGAAGAAAACTGTCGGCGGCTACGCGGCCGGCAGAAACAGAAGGTGACGCAGAAGCGCCGGTATGCAGAGACGAAAAGTGGAGGAAAGCAAATGTTCAAGAAATTGACCGTAACTGCCTTCGTGGCATTGCTCGCCGTTCCGGCTCAGGCTGAAACGTACGGTGTTCTGATGAAAACCCTGTCCAATCCGTTCTGGGGTGCGATGGAACTCGGTGTCAGGGATGGCGCCAGCGAGGCTGGTGTGGAGTATTACCTTCAGGCAGTTGAAAGCGACCAGGCCGCTGAGCCGCAGCTGAATGTCTGCAACACGATGCTGGAGCGCCAGCCGGATGCGATGATCACCGCCGCGATCAATTCCACCATCCTGCTCCCCTGCCTGAAACGCGCGACCGAAATGGGCATCCCCGTCGTCGACCTCGATGGCAACCTTGACCACAAGATCGCAACAGATGCAGGGGTCGATATCGCCTTCTCCATCGGCTCGGACAATGTCGCAGCAGGTGCACAGGGAGCAGAATGGCTGGTCAGCCAGGTTGGTGCGGACGCAAAGGGACCGATCCTTGTGATAGAAGGTCTTTCAGGCAACGTCACCGGTCAGAAACGGGCTAACGGCTTTTCTGAAAAACTTGCCGAACTGGCACCCGGATTGGAAATCGTGGCGTCGCTGCCTGGCGACTGGGACCGCGGCAAGGCAGCCAACATCACCAACGATATTCTGACCGCCAATCCGGAACTTGTGGCCATCTTTGCCGCCAATGACGGCATGGCCCTGGGAGCGGTTGAAACGGTCTATGCAGCCGGAAAAGGCGATCAGGTGACCGTGATTGGCGTCGATGGCAACTCGGATGCGGTGAAATCGATCAAGTCCGGACGTCTCAACGCGTCCGTTGCGCAGTTGCCCTACCTCGTCGGCAAGCAGGCGGTCGAAATGGTCAAGGCCGGCGGTGAGCAACCTGACTGGGTTTATGTGCCTACCATGGTTTTGACCAAGGAAGTCCTTGAAGGCGGTTCCGACCCGATGCTCGAATACGTCAAGTAACAGCAACAATGCGGGCCCCCGGGGTCAACGGATGTTCAATCGAAATCGATTGAACATCCAAAAGTTTTTCGGTTCTCAAGCGATAGTGCATCTTCGCGCGTTTGTTTGAACGAAAGACACTCTAGGCCCGCATTTATCGGGTAGGCATATGCTGAAATTTCTCGAAAGAACGCACGTTCGCGTTGAATCGCTCGCGGTGCTCCTGGCACTGATCATCGTCATGGCATTTCTGTCTCCGGTGACCGGTTCGGGCGTACGGGTCTTTTTGACCGCGAACAACTTCTTCAACATCATCCTGGCCAGCGCCACGTTTGGCATTCTGGCGATCGGTGCCACATTCGTCATAAGCTCGGCAGGGATCGATCTGTCTCTCGGTTCTGTTCTCGGCCTGGCATCGGTTACGGGAGCGGCACTGGTCGTGACGCTCGAATTGCCCTGGTACTTTGCAATCATCGGTTCGCTCATGGCAGGCGCCGCAGCGGGTGCTGTCAACGGCTTCATCATCACGCGAGGACATGTTCCCGCTTTCATCGTTACCCTCGGCATGCTCGGGATCGCGCGTGGACTGGCACTGATCATCTCAAGCGGCCGGGGCATTTACGGGTTGCCGGAAGAGATCCTGTTTCTGGGTCAGGCCCGCCCGTTTGGCGTCCCGACACCTGTTTTCATCATGCTGTTTGTCGCCCTGGCCTCGCATTACGTCCTCGCGCACACTCCGTTCGGGCATCACACCCTCGCACTTGGCGACAACGAGAATTCGGCCCGGGCCACAGGTATTAACATCCGCCGTCAACGCATGTTGCTCTATACGATTTCGGGACTGATGGCGGGGATCGCCGGCCTGATCTTCACAGCGCGCGTGAACACCGGAGACCCGACAGCCGGCCTGAACTACGAGCTTCTGGCCATTACCGCGGCCATCATCGGTGGAACCAACCTATTCGGCGGGCGCGGCTCGATCCTCGGGACCATGATCGGCGCCCTGATCATGGGGGTTCTGCAAAATGGCCTCAACCTCATGGCCGTACAGGCTTACTACCAGCAGATGGCAATTGGTGCCGTTCTGATCGCCGCAGTCTGGCTCGACCAGATCCGGACCAGAGGGAGGTCGTTGCAATGAGCCTTCTGGAGCTTTCAGGTGTCGAAAAAAGCTTTGGCCCGGTGCAGGTTCTGCACGGAGTGAACCTGTCAGTGGAGGCCGGTGAAGTTGTTGGGCTTGTCGGTGACAATGGTGCGGGCAAGTCGACGCTCATGAAAACCATCACCGGGGTCTACACCACCGACAGCGGCCGCATAACGTTTGATGATCAGGATGTCACCGGTCGCGACCCGGGCGAAAGGCGCGAACGGGGTATCGAGATGATCTACCAGGATCTCGCACTTGCACCGCAACAGGATGTTGCCAACAACATTTTCCTGGGAAGAGAGCCGACCAAGAGATTTCTCGGGATCCTTCCACGTTTCGTCGACAAGACAAAGATCGACGCCCAGGCCCAGGAGATGATCGACCGTTTGGGCGTTCATGTCCCCTCGATCCAGATTCCGGTCGGCATGCTCTCCGGTGGTCAACAACAGACCATCGCCATTGCCCGCGCACTGACGTTCAAGCCGAAGCTCGTGATCATGGACGAACCGACTGCGGCACTCGCGGTACGCGAGGTGGAAAGCGTCCTGAACCTGATACGGCAGATGCAGGAAGAGGGCATTGCTACCATCCTGATCAGCCATCGCCTCAACGATGTATTCGAAGCCTGTGGCCGCATCGTCGTACTCCGCCGCGGCAATGTTATTGCTGACCTGAAACGGGACGAAACCGACATGGCGGAAGTCGTCTCCTATATTGTAGGCGCCCACGGATAGGAAAGCGTATGCCCCAACTTGGACTACATGGCCTTGCCTTCACGCCTCTCTGGAACCCAGGCGAAGCCGATCGCCTGCTGCCACCGATCACTGCCCACGGCGTGTCGGTCATCGAGACGCCCCTGCTGGATCCTCAAAACTACGACAGTACCGGCACCAGACGCGCCGCGGAACGCAACGGTGTCGAGATCGTCTGCTCGCTCGGACTTCCAGCGGAATTCGATATCGTCCGAAACCACGGCGATGCCGTCGACTATCTTGGCTTTGCTCTGCAGGTCGCACGGGATGCCGGTGCAGCTTCGCTTTCGGGTGTTACCTACGGCACCATCGGCAAGACCTCGGGCGGACCCGTCACCGAAGCTGAAAGCGATGCGATCTGCCGTCTTGTGGACCGGGTTTCCCAGAAGGCGAGAACGCTCAACATGCGTTTGGGACTTGAGCCTTGCAACCGGTACGAAACGCATCTGCTCAACACAGCGAGACAGACTGCTGGGATCATTGAACGCGTCGGTGCTGCAAATGTCTTTATCCACCTTGATACCTATCACATGAACATCGAGGAGGCAGGCATGGCAGCCGGATTTGAAGATGCGGGCGAGCACCTTGGGTATGTGCACCTGTCAGAATCCAACCGCGGCGTACCGGGAAAGGGAACGCTCGACTGGGCAGCAACGTTCAAGGCTCTCGCAGACATTGGCTATCAGGGCACAATGACCCTGGAGAGTTTTGTTTATCTGGCGCCGGAAATCGCTTCGGGACTTGCTGTGTGGCGCCCGGTTGCCGATCGGCCGGAAGATGTCATCGATATCGGGCTCCCCTTCATTGTCGAACAGGCGCAAGCCGCCGGACTTGATCTGTCATGAACGATACGCGCGAAACATCATTTGAGGAACTTGTGGCCACTGCGCAGGAACGCGGCTCCAAAGCGCGCAGCATCACTGCCGTCTGCGGAGCCCCGGGTGCGGGAAAATCCACGCTGTCCGACAGGCTCGCCGCGCAACTGAATGACCGGGAAACCGACAGCGCTGCGGTCTTTCCGATGGATGGCTATCATTTCGACGATCTCATTTTGAATGCTCGTGGCTGGCGCGCACGCAAGGGAGCGCCGCATACGTTCGATGTCGCCGGTTTTGCGCAGATGCTGATACGCCTGAAGCGAAACGAAGAAGCGGAGATCGCAGTTCCGGTTTTCGACCGCAGCATCGAGATTGCGCGGAACAGCGCGCGGATAATTCCCCGCTCCGTTCGCCATCTCGTCGTTGAGGGAAATTACCTGCTTCTGGATCAGTCGCCCTGGCATGAACTGGTACCGCTGTTCGATACGACCGTTTTTCTGGATGTTCCGTTGCCCGAGCTTGAAAGACGCTTGTCGGAACGCTGGCAGGACCTCTCTCCTGAGGATTGCAGAAAAAAACTTGCCGAAAATGACCTGCCGAATGCCGAGCTTGTTTCGACCAAAAGCAGACCGGCCGAATTTATCCTGCGTGCCTGATATTCTTCGCGTTCAAGAACATTGGACCAAGACGTTGCGCGAAGACATCCACACCTTGCTGCCCTGGATCCTGAACCGGATGCGCTCATGAGAACGGGAATGAACGATGCGCATTTTTGAAATTCGAATGGACATGGCCACGATGATTCCATGATTTTGCACCACAAATCGATTTCATGATTTCATTCGCAAAGCTCTTTCTTCGCTTCTCTCGCCGGCTGCTGCTTTTTCTGCTGGCCGTATTCATATTGCCGGCCCTCCTCCATCTCGGCGTCTGGAGCCTGACGGACCGGCCTGACGGATGGCGCCAGGCGACCTGGTCCAGTGCCGGTATCTTGCCGTTGGCCCCGTCGCCGGACGAAGCAACAATTTATGTCCTGACCGCGCGTACCGGCGGAATCAAAGGCGCATTTGCAACACATTCCTGGCTAGTTTTGAAGCCGCTGGGTGCAAGCAGCTACGACCGCTACGATGTAGTGGGCTGGGGAACCCCGGTCCGCAAAAACGCCTACGATGCGGATGGCCATTGGTATTCAAACAAGCCGATGATCAGTTATTGGCTGACCGGCAAGAAAGCCGAACTATTGTTGCCGCAGGTGGAAAAAGCCATTGCCGCCTATCGCTGGCGCAAGCGCGGTGACTACACGATTTGGCCCGGTCCAAACTCCAACACGTTTGTCGCAAGCGTGCTGGGGCAAATTCCCGGCCTCGCCGCAGCCACGCCCAGCACCGCTATCGGCCGGGATTTTCCTGCCGATGGCAGGTGGATCGGACGTCGCAAGAACGGCGCACTTTTCGCAACACTGGGCGGATATTTCGGTGTCGTTGCCGGAGGTGGACGTGGCTTGGAAATCAACTTTCTGGGTCTTGTCGCCGGGATTAATCCAGGCGCGCTGGAGGTGGCAATTCCTGCTTTTGGTGCTCTTAGATTTCCAGAATTGGGTAGCTAGATTGATGCTCGCCATGTTCGGCTACGTCCGATTGTCCGGAACCTGGCGAAGTCCCAGCTTTTTCAAAAGCCGGTCCCGTTTCATCAGCCACCATCCAGACTCGATTGGCCACATCTGATGGCCTTCATCCAATCCCAGTTCCTCCGCGACATGAAGCGGCCAGTTCGGGTCGTCGAGCAATTCCCTCGCCAGCGCGATCATGTCAGCCTTCCCGCACGAAACGATGTCCGCACACGCTTTGCCACCCCACAGGAAACCGACTGCCATGGTGGCAATACCGGCCGTCCTGCGCACCTCTTCGGCAAATGGCGTCTGGAATCCTTCTTCGATGACCATGCGTCGCGGCCTCTCCTTTCCGCCAATGCCTCCGCTCGAACAGTCGATCATGTCGACGCCGTGCGATTTCAGCACCTTCGCCGTCTCCACCGTCTCTTCAACTTCAATTCCTCCGTCAAGCCAGTCAGTTGCCGAAAGTCGAAACGCCAGCGGAAATTCTGCCGGCCAGTTTGCGCGGATGGATCGGGCGACTTCAATTGCGAACCGGCGACGGTTTTCCGGACTTCCGCCCCACCTGTCCTCTCGCAGGTTCGAGATTGGAGACAGGAACTGATGAACCAGAAACCCGTGGGCGGCATAGACTTCCAAAATCCTGAAACCGGCGTCTCCGGCTCTGCGGGCAGCCTGCCCGAAAGACCGGATCACGCGCTGGATATCCTCCTCGGACATCTCGGCCGGAAGTGGCCAGCCGTCAGCATAAGGTATCGAGGAAGGCGCAATTGCCGGCCAAGGCTCCTCGTGTCTTTCCGAAACATCTTCGAGATCGACCGGTGTTTCGCCATGCCACGGACGCCGCTCCGAGGCCTTGCGGCCCGCATGTCCGATCTGAATGCCTGGAACCGCACCTTCGCGGTCAATAAACGCCGCAACTGGTTTGAGGGCGTCCACTTGCGCATCGTCCCAAAGACCGAGATCTCCATGCGTCCTGCGCCCGTCTTTTTCCACCGCAGTGGCTTCTGCATACACCAGCCCGGCGCCGCCCATGGCAAAGCGACCCAAATGAACGAGATGCCAGTCATTCGCATATCCCTCACGGGATCTGTACTGGCTCATCGGGGAGACGGCGATACGGTTCTTGAACGTGATTCCACGCAGCTTGAAAGGGGAAAACAGACTGGACAACTCTAACCTTTGATTTTCTGGCGGCCTCTAACGGCACGCAACATTCGTGATAACCGGCATTGAAGCCTGAAGCCTCAGATTAGGGCCGGGGATTGATCTTGTCCGGTGGAATTCGGCCTATCAACGCAATGTGAAGAAAGAGAGGGAATGTGAATTTGCGTCCGCTCGCATCTTCCCGATCCAGACCCGGATACAGGCAAAAAAAACAGCGGCAGAGAGACAAAAGATCCTCCGTTCTGTCATCAAAACAAAATGGAGCGCGATATACCGTGACAGCGCGACGAAGGCCTCACCTTATGGGTGTACACATGAAGCACTCTGCGGCACACTCTTTTTGCCACCTGACAGGAAAGTACCCGTTTCGGATGCAAATTCCGACAGGGCGGCGGCGTCAACTCAGTAGCCAGCTAATCATCTGATAAGCGAGTTAGGAAAACCGATGAAAGACACCGAGAACCACACGCTCTCGTTTGACGATTACGACGAGATGATCAACCCCCGCCCGGAAGAATGCGACTTTGACCGGATTGTTGAAGCAGCCCTCAGCCGCCGTGGATTCCTGGGTGGCGTTCTTGCTTTCGGCAGTTTTGCCGCCGTCGGTGGCGGGTTCTCGCCCGCGGAGGCAGCTTCAAATCGCTTTGCATTCGAGGCAATTGGAACATCCGTGGCAGACGATGTCGTTGTTCCGCCCGGATTTAAGGCAGAAGTTCTGGTCCGTTGGGGGGACCCTCTCTGGTCAGATGCGCAGGAATTCGATCACGCCACCCGTGGCACGGCAGCAAGTCAGGAGCGTGCGTTCGGCGACAACACCGACGGAATGGATGTCTTCTTCCACAACGGTAAGACCCTTCTCGTGGTGAACAACGAATACACCAACCGGGACATCCTGTGGGGCAACAATCCGGATGCCAAACCGGCTTCGGACGACGACATTGCCAAGGGCATGATGGCGCACGGCGTTTCAGTGGTCGAAATCGCCAACACCGATGGCAAGTGGCACATCGTCAAGGACAGTCCTTACAACCGTCGCATCACACCGAACACCGAAATGGAACTGACCGGCCCGGCCGCAGGCCATGACCTGATGAAAACCGCTGCTGATCCGGCCGGAAGGAAAGCGCTCGGCACCTGGAACAACTGCGGCAACGGTGCAACCCCGTGGGGCACGTACCTGGCTTGCGAAGAAAACTTCAACGGCTATTTCTCCTCCAGCGAAGACGTTCAGGACGACAACCCGAAATCCATTACTCCTGAAATGAAACGCTATGGTGTCAGCACCAAGGACTGGGGCTACGGTTGGGCGAAGATCGACGAGCGCTTCGACGTTGCCAAGCACGCCAATGAACCGAACCGTGCGGGATATGTCGTGGAAATCGATCCCAGCGACCCGAATTCAAACCCCAAGAAACGCACAGCCCTCGGCCGATTCAAGCATGAAAACGCGGAAACTGTCATCAACAACGACGGACGTGTCGTCATTTACATGGGCGACGACGAACGTGGTGAATTCCTCTACCGATATGTTTCGAACGGGGTCTATGCAGCTGGCGTCGATACCGACGAACTGATGGAAAACGGAACCCTTTCAGTCGCCAAGTTCAACGAAAACGGTACTGGGGCCTGGATCCCGCTAACCCCGGAAACCACTGGCTTGGGGTCGCAGGCAGAAATCCAGATCCACACCCGTCAGGCCGCGTCAGCCGTTGGCGCGACTACAATGGATCGTCCGGAATGGGTTGCGGCAAACCCCAAGGAAGCAGAGATCTATTGCTGCCTGACCAACAACAAGAACCGCGGCGTGAAAACCAATGCCGGAGGTGATGAAACACCGGCCATGGGTCCGAATCCGCGCGAAAAGAACAACTACGGTCAGATCGTCCGCTGGCGTCCGGATGCAGGCGATCACACCACGCCGGGCTTCACCTGGGACCTTTATGTGTTGGCCGGAAATCCGACCGTGCATTCCGATGCCTATGCAGGGTCGTCAAACGTCAATGCCGACAACATGTTCAACTCGCCTGACGGCCTCGCATTCGATGCCAACGGCCTGCTCTGGATCCAGACCGACGGCAGCTACAAGAACGAAGGCGACTTTGCCGGTCAGGGTAACAACCAGATGCTTGCAGGCGACCCTGTAACCGGTGAAATCCGTCGCTTCCTCGTCGGGCCGAAAGAATGTGAAGTCACCGGTCTTTGTTGGTCGCCGGACCGCCGCACCATGTTCGTCGGCATTCAACATCCGGGTGAACGCGGTGACAGCCACTGGCCGGAGGGCGGCGACGCTGTGCCGCGTTCGGCAATCATCACGGTAACCCGTGACGATGGTGGCCTGCTCGGCTGACAATAGCCGGCTAAACAAACAGATTCGGCCGGTTCATCACCGGCCGTTTTTTGTGGGTTTGTCAGCGTAAAAAATGCGGCAAGCCGGTGTTACGACCATGAGACATCCCTGACAGTTTTCGGGGGTTGCTCAAGTGACCGGTCAAACACGATATTCAACGATCTGCGTATACAGGACCAGTATCAAATGTGGATTGATCGTGATCTCGCGGAGTTCAAGCTGGTCATACCGTTGAACCAGTTCGTCAAACCGGCTCTCCCTCTGTCCCACTGGGAACCTGCCCTGGGAGAGAGTGGGCAAAAACCAATATCCTGGGCATCAAAGACGATCGGCTCAGCATGCATCACCTGCTGGCGGTTTCGACGATCCGCATTGCCGATTTGAGTGATCAGCCTTTCTTGCCGTGATCGTACCAGACCGCTTCGATATTGTGACCATCGAAATCCAGAACGAAGGCCGCGTAGTATCCGGGCCAGTATTCCGGCCGGTATCCAGGCTGGCCATTGTCCGCCGCGCCCGCGTCCAGGGCTGTAGAGTAGAATGCCTCGACTGCCTCGCGGCTTGCCGCCTCAAACGCAATATGCGTTGGAACGACCGGGTCTTTTACCACCCAGAGGTCTGTGTTCCTGCCGTCAAAGAAACCTGCCGCCTCTCCGACCTCCATGCTGACCGTATAGCCGAGGGTCGCCAGCACGTTTTCATAAAACGCCTTTGACCTCGCGTAGTTGCTTACATGCAGATGGGTATGGGCGATCACTTCTGAAACTCCACTCCGATTACGTGCCGGCAGCAGATGCGCCACCCGACGACTTTCGATCTGAACTAGATCCAGCGAAACGTACCGGCAATATCTTCGAATGTAACCCGAATTCCCGCTGCCCCGGCAACCTCGTCAACCGGCTACAGCCGGCCACTCCTTTGCCACCATGGTCAGGACATCATATTGGGCGACGACTTCATCGCTCTGGTTGGTCACCTGGCAATCCCAGCGCACTTCACCGTGTTTGGCGTTTTCTCGCGGATTGATTTCCTTGCAGGTCAGACGCACTTTCAATGCATCACCGAAATAGACCGGCGTGAGAAATCGCAGATTGTCGACGCCGTAATTGGCAAGAACCGGCCCCGGATCCGGATCGACGAAGAGACCGGCGGCAAAGGAAGCAATCAGGTATCCATGGGCGACCCGATCTTCGAAAAACGGATTCGCGCTGGCCGCTTCGCTGTCCATGTGGGCATAGAACGTATCGCCGGTGAACTCGGCGAAATGCTCGACGTCTTCTTGCGTGACTTTCCGCGCCCTGGTGACGAACTGATCGCCGATTTTCAACTCCGCAAGCGACTTGCGGAAAGGATGGACATCGGTATGGACGCAAGCGCCGTCCATCCATTGACCGGTGATCGCGGAAAGCAGCTCCGGAGTAGCCTGAACCGCAGTACGTTGCATGAAATGCTTCACGCCGCGCATGCCTCCCATTTCCTCGCCCCCTCCAGCCCGGCCGGGGCCGCCGTGAACGAGCGGCGCCAGCGGCGAGCCGTGACCGGTCGAACTCTTCGCCGAGCGGCGGTTACCGACTAGGACGCGGCCGTGATATGGCGCGAGACCCGTGACGACGTCCCGCGCGACGTTTCCGTCATTGGTAAAAAGTGAGGAAACCAGTGACCCGCACCCCTTCTGCGCGAGAAAAACCGCTTCGTCATTTCCATCATAGGCCATGACCGTCGCAACCGGTCCGAAGGCTTCAACGGAATGTACGGCATTCGCGGAGGCTGGCTTGGCGCAGCGCAGCAGCACTGGTGACATGAAGGCGCCCCTGTCGGCATCACCCGAGACAAGGTCGACGGCATCTATCGAACCGGAGACAATTTCCGCTTCCTCTGCCAGGACACTCACCTTGGACTTGACGTCATCGCGGTCCTTCAGGGAAACCAGCGCACCCATGCGGATGTTTTCATTGTCCGGCAGACCGATCGGCGTGGATGTCAATCGGGCGGAGAGCGCTTCGACGACCGCTGGCTCATGTTCCCTCGGCACGATGATCCTGCGAATGGCGGTGCACTTCTGCCCTGCCTTGACCGTCATTTCGCGACTGACCTCCCTGACGAAGAGATCGAATTCTTCCGTTCCGGGCGCCGCATCAATTCCCAGGATCGAGGCATTGAGACTATCGGCTTCCATGGTGAAGCGGACGGAGTTCTTCAGGATCGCCGGACCGGATTTAAGCTTCTGTCCTGTTGAGGCCGAGCCGGTGAAAGTGACGACGTCCTGTTCAATGACATGCTCCAGCAGATCACCGGCTGATCCGGTGACGATCTGCAGCGCTCCTGCGGGCAGAATGCCGGTTTCGAGGATTCTGCGCACCACCAGTTCGGTCAGATAGGCGGTCTGCGAGGCAGGTTTGACCAGACAGGGCACGCCTGCAATCAGCGTCGGAGCGATCTTTTCCAGCATTCCCCAAACGGGAAAGTTGAAGGCATTGATATGGACGGCAACACCCTGCAGCGGCATCAGGATGTGTTGTGCGGCAAACGAGTTGTCGCGGGAAAGCAGCTCGACGGGGCCTTCACTCAAGACCTTCGTGTTCGGCAGTTCGCGCCGCGCCTTGGACGCGAAGGTCAGAAGCGTTCCAATGCCCCCGTCGATATCGATCCAGCCGTCCTTGCGCGTCGCACCTGTGGCAAAATTCTCCAGATAGAACTCTTCCTTAAGCTCCATGAGTTTCAGGCCGATTGCCTTGAGCATCAGCGCGCGTTCATGGATCGTCATGGCGCGCAGAGCCGGGCCGCCGACCTCCCGTCCCCATTCAAGCGCACCCTTGAAATCGAGGCCTTCCGTGCCGATCAGGGCGTGCACCTCGCCGGTTGCCGCATTCAGCACCGGCCTGCCATCTCCATCACCCGGCCGCCATGCTCCCCCGACATAGCTTTCCAACCGGCGCTGAACCGTTCCCGTCCCGTCCATGGATCGTCCTTTCTGAATGTTCAGCCGAGTTTCAGCTCAGCCAGCCTTGCCTCGGCATCGGCTTTCCACGCGGCACGCAGCGTCTCGTTATCGGTGTGACGCAGGCCTAATTTCTTCATCCGCTCAAAACGGTCTGACTGAGCCGGGCCGAAAGTTTCCGCCACACGGGGCAGCCAGTAATTCACCGAAGTCTGAACCTCGGCACGGGTTGCATCGTCCTCCACCAGATGCTGAAGACCTTCCAGCCCGAGTTCCATATGGCGCTTTTCCCGTGGCAGGATTTCCCGAAAGATCTCGCCGAGCGGCTGATAGGAAGTCAGGGCCTGTTCCTCAAGCTGATAGACGGTTCCCATTCCCATCAGCGTGTTCATGACAACAGCATCGGGCCAGCTTTCAAGCGGATAGTGAAAGACAGACAGGCGCATGTCGCCCCCCTGCCGTTTCGGGTCGATCCGGGCATCGCGCGGTTGCCGCGCCGACCAGGCGTGCGTCTTGTTGTAAAGCGTCTTGTCCGTGCCGAATTCGCTCATCAGATCGAGAACACGTTCCGCGTGATCCACCTTTTCCAGGGTGATCCGGCTGGCTGCGATCCGCTCCTTCAGGCCCGGCGCCCAGTTGATGGCATCAGCGAAACCCGCAGAACCGGCGAGTTCGCTGTCCACGAATGAAGACATCAGGCGCAGAAGTTCACCACGGTAGCGCGGCGAAACGTTTTCCGGCGATGTCAGCTTGCCCCCCCTTTCAAGATAGTCGGAAAGGGACATGGCATCGTCCTGCGGAAGGATTGCTTCACTCGTCATAGCTGATCACCACCTTGTCCGAAACGGGGATGCACTGGCAGGAAAGGACGTAACCGGCACGGACCTCGTAGTCCTCCAGCGCATGGTTCACTTCCATCTCCACCTCACCCTCGATCACCCTGGCGCGACAGGTGGAACAGACCCCTGCCTTGCATGCAAATGGAGCGTCCATGGCATTTGCGACCGCAGCTTCGAGTACAGATGTCCCGTTCTTGTCCATCTGGAAATTGCGCGTCGTACCGTCGAGCGTAACCGACACCTCGCAGGTGCCCGATCCGGCAGCAACGGCCTTTGACGCAACCGGGTTCTTGGTGCGCCCAGGCTGGGAAGACGCGAAAAGTTCAAAACGGATCTGGTCATCGCCGAGCCCGTGACTGCGCAGGCTGTCGGCGATCGTCAGCATCATCGGTTCAGGTCCACAAATGAAGGCCGTATCGACCTCTTCCGCATCGATCCAGAGACGGAACAGCATCTCCATCTTTTCAGCATCGATCCGGCCGGTGAAAAGATCGATTTCCTGGGACTCAGTTTCCAGAATATGGATCAGCGAGAAGCGGCCGAGATATCTGTTCTTCAGGTCTTCCAGATCTTCTCGGAACATGATCGAACTGGTCTGACGATTGGCATAGATAAGCGTGAAGTTACTATGCGGCTCCCGCGCCAGCACGGTCTTGATGATCGACAGAACCGGAGTAATGCCCGAACCACCGGCAAAGCCGAGATAACTCTTCGCAGCCCCTGGCTCCAGCTCGGTAAAAAATCGGCCCATCGGCGCCATGGCATCCAGCCGGTCGCCAACCTTCAACTCCTCGTTGGCCCATGTCGAAAAGGCACCGCCATCGACCCGTTTGATGCCAACCTTCAGACAGCCCTCGTCGAGACCCGTGCAGATCGAATAGGACCGGCGCAGTTCCTCGCCGTCAAAATTCCGGCGGAAAGTCAGATACTGGCCCTGCACGAAACCGAATGCGTCCACCTCCGTTTCCTCGGGCTTGAGCGTTACCACGACCGCGTCGCGCGTATCGCGGCGGATGTCGGTCACTTCGAGCGAATGGAAACGAGCCATGGGCGCACCCTCCTTCGGGTTTCATATACACTTGAAATAGTCGAACGGTTCGAGACAGTCCTTGCAGCGCCACGCGGCCTTGCAGGGTGTCGATCCGAATTGGCTTATCCGCTCGGTATGGATCGAACCGCAGCGCGGACACGCAACACTGAGACTGTTTTGGCCGGAAAGCCGCGCGGCCTTGGCGCTCATGCCATCCGATGCCGTTCCGTCGATCGGCGGCGCAATCCCGAAGGCCTTCAGTTTTTCCCGCGCAACTTTTGTCACCCAGTCCGTTGTCCAGGGGGGTGACAACCGACGCTCCAGCCGCATGTCCGCCACGCCCATTTCACGAAGCTTGTTCTCGATCATCAGATCAATCACCGCCGTTGCAGGGCATCCCGAATAAGTCGGCGTGACGGCCACAACCAGCATCTCATCTTCGTAGCGAACGTCCCTCACGATCCCGAGTTCCGTCACCGAGACGACGGGAATTTCAGGATCGGGAACCTCTGCAAGCCAGCTCCAGACCTCGTCGATCGTTGGAAGAAGCGTGGTGGACATCGCCCGCTCCTACCAGCTCGCGCCGGGATAGGCACGTTGCAGAAACTGCATTTCCGCAAGGATGAAACCGAGATGCTCGGTATGCCGCCCCTGCTTTCCACCCAAATGGGCGTATCCGGCCGGATCCGGCATAGTCAGTGTGGCTTCTTCCAGAATGTCCCGCGCATTTGATTCCCATGCGCCCCGCAAGTGCGCAAGATCGGGAGCAACCCCTGCATCGGAAAGCCGTTCGTCGACTTCATCCGCCTTGAACATCTCTCCGGTGTAGGGCCAAAGCAGTTCGAGCGCGTCTTGCATCCGGCGATGGCTTTCCGCAGTACCATCGCCGAGACGGACGACGATGTCGGAAGCCCGGTCGAGATGATAACTGACTTCCTTGAGCGCCTTAGCAGCGATTTCTGCAACGCGCGGGCTGCTGGAATTGCTCGACAACCAGGTCAACAGCAGATGATGATAGGCGTCGAAAAGGAATTCCCGCATCATCGTCACCGCCATGTCGCCCTTGGGCAGCTCGACCAGCAGGATATTGCGGAATTTCATCACGTCTCGAAGATAGGCGAGAGTGTCGGCGTCGCGGCCTTCGCCTTCCAGTTCGCCGGCAAGACCCAGCCACATCTGGGTATGTCCGATCAGGTCCAGTGCCGTGTTTGCAAGGGCGATATCCTCTTCCAGAACCGGGCCGTGACCGCACCATTCGGACGTGCGGTGACCGAGAATCAGCGTGTTGTCACCCAACCGGCACAGCCATTCAAAAAACGCGGGGCGCAGGGCGGCGTCAGTCATGATCGGATCGTTCGCAACGACGTCCGCTGTTGTTTCAACCTCGGGCATCACATTTTTCCAACTTCATCGGGAATGTCGAAAAAAGTCGGATGACGGTAGGTCTTGCTCTCGGCCGGATCGAACAGCGGGCCCTTCTCGGACGGGCTTGACGCGGTAATGTCCCTTGAAGGCACTACCCAGATCGAAACGCCTTCCCGGCGGCGGGTGTAGACGTCGCGCGCATGATTGATCGCCATTTCCGCATCAGGTGCATGCAGGCTGCCAACATGACGGTGGTTCAACCCATGCTGACCCCGGATGAAGACTTCCCAGAGCGGCCATTCTTTCTTGGACATGGCTGGTTCTCCCTCAATAGCCCGTTGTCTCGATTATTCGGCGGCGACAGACGCAGCCTTGCGGCGGTTGGCGGCTTTGTCGGCATAGGCGTTGAGGCCGTCGCGGAACCATTCACCGTCCTCCCAGGCCTTGACCCGGGCATCCATCCGTTCCCGATTGCAGGGCCCGTTGCCCTTGATCACCTCGAAGAACTCCGACCAGTCCGGCTCTGAGAAGTCATAGCCCTGCTTCTCCTCATTCCATTCCAGCTTTTCGTCCGGTACGGTCAGGCCGAGATATTTCGCCTGCGGTACGGTCTCGTTGACGAATTTCTGGCGCAACTCGTCATTGGTGTTGATCTTGATCTTCCATGCCATGGACTGGGCCGAATGGACCGAGTCCTTGTCGGACGGGCCGAACATCATCAGGGACGGAAACCAGAACCGGTTCAGCGCGTCCTGCGCCATGTCTTTCTGTTCCGGCGTGCCCTGGGCCATCTTCATCATGATCGCGTAGCCCTGGCGCTGGTGGAAGCTTTCTTCCTTGCAGATCCGGATCATGGCGCGGCTGTAGGGCCCGTAGGAAGTGCGCTGCAGCGGTACCTGGTTCATGATCGCCGCGCCGTCAACGAGCCAGCCAACGGCCCCGATATCCGCCCAGTTCAGCGTCGGGTAATTGAAGATGGAGCTGTATTTCATTTTGCCGGAATGGAGTTTGTCCAGCAGTTCGTCACGGGAAACACCGAGAGTTTCCGCGGCCGAATAGAGATAAAGGCCGTGGCCTGCTTCATCCTGGACCTTTGCCAGCAGGATCGCCTTGCGCTCCAGCGTCGGCGCCCGTGTGATCCAGTTTCCCTCGGGCAGCTGACCGACGATCTCAGAATGTGCATGCTGGCCGATCTGGCGCACAAGCGTCTTGCGGTATCCCTCCGGCATCCAGTCTTTCGGCTCGATCTTCTCGCCGTTGTCGACGCGGTCCTGAAAAGCCTGCTCTTGCGGCGACATTTCCTCACGTGATTTGAGACCTTCAGATTTCACGAGCTGCGCATACATGGCATTTCCTCCAATAGTGCCTGTTCAGGCCCTGATCTCTTTCAAACCTACACCCGCTCCAGCACAAGCGCGATGCCCTGCCCTACACCGACGCACATGGTGCAAAGCGCATAGCGACCGCCTGTTCGCTGAAGCTGATAGGCAGCATGCAGCACAAGCCGCGCGCCCGACATGCCAAGTGGGTGGCCCATGGCAATAGCACCGCCATTGGCATTCACATGCGCCGCATCGTCCGGCAGCCCGAGTTCCCGCAAAACCGCCAGCGACTGGGAGGCAAAGGCTTCGTTGAGTTCGATCACATCCATCTGGTCGAGGCGCAGTCCCGCGATCTTCAGAACCTTTATTGAAGCGGGCCCGGGCCCCATGCCCATGATCCTCGGAGGCACACCGGCAGCAGCCATGGCAACGACACGGGCCTTCGGCACAAGACCGTTTCCGGCCGCCGCCGCGGCCGAGGCAACGATCACGCCGGCGGCACCGTCATTGACGCCGGAGGCATTGCCCGCGGTTACCGTCAGGCCGGGGCCGTTAACACCGCGTAGCTTCGCAAGTGCCTCGACGCCTGTTCCCGGACGCGGATGCTCATCCTTGTCGACGACGACGGCTTCACCCTTGCGCTGGGGGATCGTGACCGGAACAATCTCATGTGCGAAGACACCTGCGTTCTGTGCCACCTCCCATCGGCGCTGGCTTTCGGCAGAAAAACGGTCCTGGTCTTCCCGGGAAATGTTGTAGTCTTCGGCAACATTATCCGCCGTTTCCGGCATGGAATGCGTTCCGAACGCGCGGTCCATCTCCGAGTTCTTGAAGCGCCAGCCGATGGTCGTGTCATACATTTCCGCATTGCGCGAATACGCTGTCCCCGCCTTTGCAACGACGAACGGTGCACGGCTCATGCTTTCCACTCCGCCCGCGATCATGAGACCGGCATCGCCGGCCCGGATGGTGCGGGCGGCAAATCCGATGGCATCCATCCCGGAACCGCACAGCCGGTTGACCGTCGTCCCGGGGACGGAGACCGGCATGCCAGCGAGAAGCGCCGCCATGCGTGCGACGTTGCGGTTGTCTTCACCAGCCTGGTTGGCGCAACCCAAAATGACATCGTCGACCATTTCCCAGTCCACGGCCGGGTTGCGCTCTTTCAGCGCTGCAAGGGGTATGGCTGCCAGATCATCTGCGCGCACGGATGCAAGGGCACCTGCGTATCGTCCGATAGGCGTGCGCACTGCATCGCAGATAAGGGCTTCCGACATTCTTCTCTCCCAAGGCAGCCTCTTGGTCGTCGCAAAATTCACCGACCGATCGGTCAGTGTTGTAGCATTAAAACATCACACTTCAAACTCTTTTTTGAGTATTCTTGTGATGCTTTTCAATCAAGGAAAAAATTGTCTTTTTGCATCAGCACATTAGCATCGCTGCCTCTCGCTCAAGCCGGTCCAGGCGGAGGCAGGTCGCCTCGGTGGCCAGTGGCAGCAGGCCGATGGCATCACGAAATGTCAGGCCGACAAAGGCGTCCGCCTCGGCACTGAGCGACAGATAGGCCCGGACGAACAACTGTCTCGCCTCTTCTGCGGGCCAGTCGGAAGGCCAGGCGTCACGCGGCAGGCGAGGATCCTTGAGCGCCGCCAACCGGTAGTGATGAACAAGTTGCAGCCGCAGGGCCAGGGCCTCCTCGCCTTCAAGGTCAATTGCGCCTTTGCCAGACTTCAAGAGCGCGCCGAGGGCTTCGAAGCGTAACAGGAAACGCTTATACCGGTCGGCAACGTCCTGAAGATCCCAGTAGTCTGCCGCCAGAGCAGGCCATCCCGCAGAATCCCCGACAGTTTCCGCGGAAAGCAACGGGCCGGCCGGAAGGGCAATGTCATCACGATTGGGGGCGATCGCAGCGCCCTGCCCCAGGGATGCCCAGCCTTCCGGTAGGGCCCCGGCAGCATTGGCCGCAACCAGCCAGCCACGGGCGGGAGGGGGCGGCGCATAAAGAACCCGGGCAGCCTTTCTGAACTCGGCCTGCGCCTGTCCTGTCAGCCGGTAGAAGCTTTTGCGTCCGATACGTTCACCGAAAAGCTTGCCGGCGGTCACCAGCCGGGACACCGCGGTTCTGACGAGACTTTCGCTGATGCCCTGGCGTGCGCAGCAAGTGACGAGATCCCCCATCCAGAGCGTGCCGCCACGCGGTTCGATTGCGTCCCCGTAAAGCGTGACGATAAAGACCGGTGCACGCGGAACATCCGCACCCGGCAACGCTTGGAATTTGGCGTTTGTTTCAGCGGTCGACATGCGGTTTCCAGTTTCCAGATCGAAAAATTATATCACACAAAATCAATTTTGAGGATATTCCTGTAGCGAATTGCGAGTCTGGTGTGAGTCGGATCTTCAACACTTTGATCACCGCGAAAAGTGCAGAACAAACCCGTTTCGTATGAGCACTCCAAAACAACAACCATTCCTCTGCAAATGTTTACCGGGGCCCTTTCCCGGAGCGTTGCGGTTTGGACAACCTGATGGCCGCGTTGGCTTCTGCTGCTACTCATGGACAATTCAAATGGGAAGGCATCGAACTTGAATTAGATCGAAATTTAAATTCACTTTCCCCTGCGAAACATTTCGTCTTCTTCTCTTGCAATACTTGGAAAACATAACCTAATCTCAAAAGATAGGAAAACGAGGGGGAAAAACGAGATGACTGTATATCGATTTACTGATTTTTCTTCGCCGGATATGGGAGCGGCAATGGTTGCCGCCGAAGATCTGCGTGGCGATCTCGCAAATGCTGGTGCAGTCTTCATAGACATCATCGATTTCGGCGATGGAGCCGGGCTTGTCGTGGCAAAGTATCCCAATGAAGCCGCGATGGAAGCAGCGGGGCCGATTGCACAGGCAGCTTTCGGCAAGATGGTGCAGGCGGGCGTCATCGACCCGGCTTCCATCAGACCGAAAACCGGTGCTGTCGCTATTTCATACGTGTAGGACCGGAGGTGTAATCGAACCTCGCGAACCGGATTGTTGGCCATGACATCAATCCGGTTCGCTGCAGATGCGAAACGTCACCGGCCGGACATCCAATCTGTATTTCCTCAACTCAAGAGTTTCCAACACTGACAGGTTCAGGAAATCCCACTGCAATTCACGGCCTGAAACCGAAATGGCTGTATGCCGTTTGTGGGAGAACAATTTCTGTCCCGGAGCGTCCCTTGTGCGAAGCCTGAACAATGGCTGGTGCCACATTTCGGCGGCAAATTCCGATACCCAAATGTGAAATTTTTTTCCATAAATCCCGCCTTGCCTGATCCATTGCGCCGTCTTACAAAGATTTAATTGTACGGACCAAACCTTCGAAAACAGCCGGACAAATCTCGCCGAATTCCGCAGGTTGCGACCTCTCGATATCGTGTGGCTTATTGCAACACGGCGGTTTGCCAAATAACGCGCCACACGTCATTGAAACATCTTTGTTGAGACATGGGAGACGTCGGTACCGGTTATTGTTGAATCCATGTAAATTATTGAAAAAATTCTGCTTTTAAGAAAACATCCAAACATACCGACTCAAACATGAGCACCTTGCCGAGGTCACCCGGAACGCCCGGTCCTATCTCCCGATGAACCGAAATAGTTCGATCCGAATGTCACATCACGTGTCAGGCAACATCCCGCGTTCAACAGTCGGCCGTGAGGGAGTCGATCGTTGCAAAAGACGCAAGCTTGTTGATGTCCGGGACCCTGTTGACTGGTCTCTGCCACATTTCGTCCCCAGTTGCTGATCAGCCGCCCCGGCATGGGGCAGATGCAACTTGTGAGGAGAATTGAACATGATGAAAACCCTGCTTCCTGCCGCCGTTTTGGCAACCACGCTGGCTGCCGCGCCGGTCGCTCTGGCCTCGAGCAACGACAGCACCGCGATCGAAGGCACCTATCTGCTGGTGCAGCCCAACGAAAGCCAACGGGTCCTGGCCCTCAACCCAGGCGGTTCGGTCAATCTTGTCAGCCAGGGACAACAGGTTCGCGGTTACACATCCGGACTTGGAAGCTGGAAAATGACAGGACCGGACACGGCCCGCGCTGCCATCATCGACTTCAACGACCCGGAAACAACAGCTGATGGCAATGGCGCGTCGCAAATTGTCTATGACCTGACCTTTTCCGGCGAAACCGATGGCCAGTTCCAGAGTGTCACCGGACAGTTCTCAGGCCAGGCATTTGCCAAGGGTAAGAACCCCCTCGCCGAAGATGTCCAGCCGGCGCGCAAATTCGGCAACCGGTTCGATGGCATGCGCATCGGCGTCAACTGACCCAGCCGGTCAGACAAGGACCGTCAGGATAAACCCGTGAAGTTCAGGCGCGAAATTTGGCTCGGCTTGTTAACGTCAACCGCATGAAAAAGAGTGCCAGTGGTCAAAGGCCGCTGGCAGACTCTTCGCTCACGGCCCTGGTTGATCGCTTGTATTTCGGCAAATGTCGTGAGCGTCGGCTTCAGAAAGATGCAACCCCGAGACTCACGAACCCGGGCAGCGATTCAACGACCCGCTTTTGTGCGGGAAATTCCAACGCAGGATCAACTCATCGCCGGTGAGCTGCATTCCGATGAGATAGCTGCGCTCAGAATCTTCACCGCATTGCGCATTAGCCGCAGTGAATGCACCGTTCTCTCTCGCCTCAACCGGCCCCCATTTGAGAGCGCACCAGAGCTGCCCCTGTCTGAGCCAGTTCCGCCCGATCTCGAACGGCTCCGACAACAGCGTTCCGCCGGGCTGGACCGGCGTCCGCGCGCACTGCGCCTTCGTACCCCAGGTTCCAAGAAAGGCGACGTGTTCACCTGCGCTGGCAGGGGTGGCAAAAAGAGCGAACAGCAGAAGAAGGTAGCGCATGAGAAAGGCTTAGCAGTGCCTCCCCGGACAGCTTAATCAATTCGCCTTGAGCGTTGGTCCAGGTACGCCCGAAACTGTCTGACGATCGGGCAATTCAGCCTCACGTCGGGGATTGACACTAAACTGGCACCTGCAACCCGACTTTCACACGGTTCACCACAACGTTGGAATGAAACCGGCGGATGTTGGGATTATCCGTAAACACCTGGCGGCTGAACTCTTCATACGCCGCCATGTCTGTTGAGGTTACGACCAGGATGAAGTCGGTATGACCCGTGACGTAGTAGCACTGCTGAACATCCTTCAACTCCAGCATTGAGCGCCGAAATTCATCCAAAAGATCTGTGCGCTCACGCTCGAGTTCGACTTCGACGATGAAGGTCATGGGACGTCCGACCGCCTTGGCCGACAGGACAGAAATATCCGCCTCGATGATCCCCTCGTCCCGAAACCGCTTCAGACGACGTTGAACGGATGACCGCGACAATCGGGTCTTTTCGCCCAGTTCGTCAGCCGTCAGGCGATTGTCGCGCTGAAGAATCTCAAGAAGCCGCTTGTCAGCATCATCCAGGGCATTGGGCATTTTGCCTACTTTCATTCCAGGTTTCGCAACAATTTACTCAATTAAGTCCGATAATACAGGCAAAATGCTCAATTTTCTTTGCTAGTCTTTCCCATCGAACCCGTTGCACCAAGCGAAGGCCCGATCATGCGCAAACTGCCTGAATTGTCCGAACGTCACATCGACCACCGCGCCTACCCGCCAGGAGTGGCGTATATGGACGGCCAGTATCTGCCGATGCATGAGGCAAAAATCTCGGTCTTGGACTACGGCTTTCTCCACTCGGACGCGACCTATGATGTGGCTCATGTGTGGAACGGCTCGTTTTTCAGACTGCAGGATCACCTGGACCGCTTTTTTCGCGGTATGGACGAACTGCATATGTCCATCGGCTACGACAAGGAACAGGTCACGGAGGTTCTCCGCAATTGCGTGGCCTTGTCCGGGTTCAGGAACGCTTATGTCGAGGTGATCTGCACCAGGGGAACGTCGCCGGAATTCAGCCGGGATCCGAGGAATTCTGAAAACCGCCTCATCGCATTTGCCCTTCCGTTCGGGTCCGTGGCCAACGAGGAACAGATGGAACACGGTCTGCATCTGGCAATAACAGATGTCCTGCGCATTCCACCGAGCTCTGTCGATCCAACCGTGAAAAACTACCATTGGCTGGACTTGGTGAAAGGTCTTTACGCTGCTTATGAACGCGGCGCGGACACGGCGGTTCTGGTTGACGGCAAGGGCAATATCTCCGAAGGGCCCGGCTTCAACATTTTCGCGGTAAAGGACGGCCTGGTGGCCACGCCGGACACGAGCGTCCTGTTGGGCGTTACCCGCCGGACCATCTTCGATATCTGCGCAAGGATGGACCTCACATGCCGGTCTCTAGACATTTCGGTTTTGGACTTGAGGTCAGCGGATGAGGTCTTCATAACATCGACTGCCGGCGGGGTTATGCCGGTGACGCGCATTGATGGAAAGTCGATCGGATCGGGCGCAATCGGCCCGCTCTACAAGCGTATCAGGACAATGTACTGGCAATTGCACGACGCCGCGGAGCATCGCACGCCCATCTCCTATCCTGTGAAGGAGAATGACTGACACCGCTCAAACATGACCGTGTGGTGCTCAAGAACTGCGGCCTCACGACAGGCCCTTTGGTGCCAGGTCGCCAATCGAGCCTTCTTCGACTTCCGGCGGTTGCCGTCTCTCGGTTTTTGCAGTCGCCGGCAAGGGCGTGTCGAATGCGTAGTCCGGGTCGATCTTCTGCCGTTCCCAGGTGTCAAGCATTTCGCGCCAAGCGCTTGTAAGAGTGCGCGGTTCAGGCATGTCGTCCCTGATCTCATCTGCCAGCATCGGCAAATTGTAGCAGGGAATGCCCGCATACATGTGATGCTCGGCATGCCAGTTCATGTGCCAATAGAGAAATTCGACGAATTTCGGCAGGCGAATGGACCTGGTGCTTTTGCGGAAATCATTCGTGCCTTCCATCAATCCGCAATGCTGAGTCAGCCCGACGAAATAACTCAGCCAGTTCGCGATGAAACTCGGCACCGTGATGATCAGCGGCAACACCCACTGGCCTGTAACGATCGCCACAATGAGCACGGCGCCGTGAAATACCAGCTGGATCCTGGACCACCGGACCGAGTTTCTGTGCTGGTCCGGCTGGTCCTCATGCAGCGCCTCCAGCCATTCATTGGCGGGAACTTCCACCGGACCGATCTTGCCGAGCGCGTCCAGCACCGTCAGCCAGACCGCCGACACAAAGCCGCCCTTGCCGAATGTCCGCCCCGGCTGGGTCATGAGGTTGACCGTGAACATCTGCAAGAGGAACGTCCGGCCCACATTCGGGTGCACAGGCAGTAATACTTCCCGGTCGCCTTCCGGATGCAGGGTATAGCGGTGATGATAGGTATGGCTGGCGGCATAGTCGAACGGGTTCCACCAGGAAATCAGGCTGAAGAGATAGAGAAAAAAGTCGTTGAGCCACTTGGTTTTGAACACTGTCCCGTGGCCAAGTTCATGTACTGCCGTGCCCTTGAAGAATGACGCCACGGTGCCGTGGGCGAAGAGCGCGATCACGAACAGGAGCCAAAGGTTCTGCGCCCAGGTCAGATAGACCGCCAGGCCCGTCAGGCAGAAGAGGGCGAAATGCCCGCCCGCCTGGAACCAGCCCTTGACGTCGTCGCGCCGGGAAAGCTCCCGAAACCTGGCCGGCGGCATCTTCGAGCGATACCATTGCGGCTTCAGGGTTTCCCGAACCTTTGATAGCGGCTGATACGACATCCCACTCCCTCACATCGCCAAAATACGTTTTTGCCCAGCCAAGCATAGCCAAATCCGCCACTGCCCGCCAAGGGTGTGTGCAGCCGGGCTTCACCGTCAAAGGCAGACTGAACGCCTGAGCCTGCGCAGTCGCCTTCCCGTTTTCCTCTTCCCGCGTCCAATGGTTGCGCTCAACCAACTCATCATTGGACACGGCAACCTCTCAGCCATCTGCAACGGCTAAGGTGCTTTTATTTCCTCTTGCATCCCCACCCGCGGTCGCCTGGGCCCGCAGGTGCTTGCCGACAGAAGGACCGAGGTCTCGATTGGTTGTGACAACATCGCGAGCAGACCGGTGCCTTGGGGGTCTTCAGTCAGGGAACCCGGACATTCACGCGTTCAAAACGGACAGTCGCTCAAGTCCTTTCCAGTGACGTGCAATTTCCAACCATTGCCGACCTTGAGAATTTAGGTCCATATGCGTTCCAAGAAAAAATCCAACAGAGAATCACCAAGGCGATATGGGTCAGAATACAGAATCGAATGCACGCGGCATCATCCTGATGGTTCTGTCCATGGGCGCTTTCGCGATAGCCGATACGTTGATCAAACTGGTGTCGGGGGACGTTGCACCTGCACAAATCATGTTTCTGATGATGGCCGGTGGCTCGGTTATGTTTTGCCTGATGGCCAAGGCGCAAGGTGCGCAGTTGATTGATCGCCGGGTAATTGCGCCCGTCTTCCTGCTTCGTTATCTCGCCGAAGTCGTTGCAATGGTCGGCATGGTGATGGCCTTGGCACATGTGCCGCTGTCAGCGGTGGGAGCCATAATTCAGGCGACGCCCTTGCTGGTTGCCCTCGGAGCCGTCTTGTTCCTCGGAGAGAAAGTGAGCTGGCGGCGCTGGAGCACGATTGTCCTCGGGTTTGCCGGTGTTCTGCTCATCGTTCAACCGGGTGCCGAAGGCTTTGATGCCTTGGCCCTTTGGGCGGTTTTCGCGATGGTTGGATTGTCAGTTCGCGACCTGACAACACGCATGACCCCACCCGACATGGCCTCCGCAAGCCTTGCTGCCTATTCGGCGGTGGCGGCATTGCCCTTTGCCATGGCCTGGATCCTTCTGGATGGAGACAGCTTTCTGCCACCGGAGGCGGACTGGGTGATGCTGATTTCCATTGTCCTGCTAGGCTCTCTGGGATATTTGCTGCTTACCGCGTCCATTCGCGCAACCAGCATTTCAGTCGTTTCTCCCTTTCGATATTCACGCCTTATATTCATGTTGATTTTGGGCGTCCTGGTATTCGATGAGCGCCCAGGCCTCCCGGTCCTTGCCGGAGCATCGCTGATTGTCCTCTCGGGCCTCTACATGATGTGGCGTGAGCGTGTCCTGAAACTGACGGGCTAGCCCGGCTTCTGACACAACAACCACGCCTCTCCACCTTGTCATCCCGAACGCAGTGCAGCGGAGATCCGGGATCCGGTACTGCGTGTGGTCAGCGCAAAAAAGACCATCTGGCAAACGTCTGCCGGAAACCGGACTTCGCCTGGATGACAATCCGGAAGAGCGTTGATCAGCCCTGTTCTTTCCTTTGAAACCTGATGGAAGAAATATTCACCCGGCCCCAGCTTGCCGCCGGTATCGACACCTGCGTCAGATCATCCCTGACGAACCAGTTCGTGTCATCCAGCGTCAACCCGACCGGGTGGATCGACAATTCATCCGGCGTTGCGAAACGTAGCCTGACCTTGGTGCCGGCTCGGACCGCCATTGACATTGCGCGAACACGCGGATCATCCACCGCAGTGTTCCGGTTCAGGCTGAATTGCTCTGTGGTTGTCATGACCTCCAGCCGGGTCTTGTCCGGCAGGCTTTCGATGAGTTTTGCCTGGGCCCGCTTTGCGGCATTCTCCAAACCAAGGGCTGACACCATGGGTGTGTCGGCGGAAAGAACGAGGCCAAGTGCGGTCGCTTCGTCTTGAGCAAGTCCTGTGAGGCGCGTGCGATAATTGAACCCCAGCTCAATGCCGCCGCCATTGCCCTGATAAACGACGATCGGCAATCCGGCCTCGGTCATGGCATCCACGTCACGCAGGATCGTGCGCGGGGCGACCTCAAGCTCCTCTGCAAGTTGAACCGACGTCTGCCGCCCCCGGTTTTGCAGGATCAACAGGATTTGCAGCAAGCGGGCCGCGCGCATGAGACATCTCCAAACATGACATAAGATGTCATGTTACCTCGTTTAAGCGTTCCAGTGTCAATCAAGAGGAGCGACATGAAAACCTACAGGAAATCCATCGACATCGACGCCACGATCAATGAGGTCTGGCAGGTCTTGACCGAAGACCTGCCGCGTGAGCCAGATCCATTCGGCATTCTTCGGATCGACGGCACACTTGCCGCAGGTTGTCGCATAAAGCTCTGGTCCGAAATTGAACCGAACCGAGCTTTTGCGCTAACCGTGACTGAATTCCAGCCTCCTCACACGATGGTCTGGCACGGGGGGATGCCGCTGGGGCTCTTTACGGGAACCCGAACATTCTCCTTGTCGACCGCAGGCGGGACGACGAGATTTGACATGAAAGAAGTCTTTAGCGGCCTGTTTTCCGGTCTGGTCGTGAAGTCGATGCCGGATCTGACACCAGGCTTCAAAAAATTTGCCGACGCACTGAAGGAAAAGGCAGAGCATCATGGATGATGTCATATACGGTTCGGGCACGCCGGAAGATCCGTGGATTTTGAAAACACCCCCGCTGACCTCAGAATTCCAGGTCTGGAAGGATGAAGCGAACGACCCGCCTGCTCTGGTCGTGCAAGTTGGCAAGACCCGCCTCTCCTATCAGCTCCGCGCTCTGGAAGATGCACATGAAATGCTGAAAAGCCATGGAGACTGGATGCCGCTCGGCAACGCAGACGAGGGAAAACCGACCAAGCCCGAAACGCTGGAAGACTGGGCGCGTTCCAGGGACAACCCCGTCGGCGGCTATTACGGTCTGCGCAAGGGCTACCGCGGCCGCTTCGCAAATTATGTAGGTCCGACGCTGGAACTCCTGGGACTGGCTGAGCTGGAACATAACGCACGAAACAACCGGATACGGGCGATCTGAGAGGGTGGTCGTCCAGGCGATCACCTGCCCTCATGGCAACAAACTTCAGCATTCTGGACAGGCTGTTGAGCTTCAAGCACCCGATGTCTGCTCGACGTCAAGGGCATGAACCTTGAACATGTTGCTGAACTCGGTTTCGACCGGACGTTCGCCGCGCTTGCGAACGGCGGCGGTCGGATCTCGAAACCAGTCCTGCGGGATTTCCGTGCGTACAACAAGGAGAACCACCACCACTCGGGCAACGTGGCATCTGCGTCGAATTTCTGAGAGTTTTGAGTAGTGAACCGAGATTTCGCACGGAGTTACATGCGGAAACTACGAGTTGCCGTAGTTCGGCTCGAAACATGGAATTGGTGGTGCATGGCTTCACTACCGGGTCCACATTCGGGCCGACAGCAGGCATTCGAGTTCCCCGGGCATGCAGTCGCTTCCGGCCCAAACCGGACATTGCTCGTCATGTCGGTCAAGGTCTGCTTTTCCGGCACATGGCCAAGCATGCGAGGCGATTTACCGTCGCCCGCATAGGCTGTCGCGAACCGGCCTGAAACGATGCGGGGCTAACCCTCGAAGTCGGGTAACGGTGGAAGGCTTCGAAGGTAGAGCACTATCGCACTGAGGTCGTCATCGCTCATCTGTGCCAGATTGCCGTAGGGCATCGGCGGGAGCATCGGTTTTCCATCCGGTCGCTTGCCTCCGACGATCATCGTTTTGATTTCGGCATCCGTGTAATCAGCCAACCCATCTTCATGGCTCGTCAGGTTGGAGGCGACGGATACACCCCACGGACCATGAAATTCGAAGCCTCCCGCACCTAGGTGGGTCTCCACCATCGGTCCTTTTGGGCTCATCGGAGAATGACATTCCATACAGTGCGCAACTGGACCCGCCAAGTATCGCCCATACTCGATCGTAACAGTTTCAGCCGGCTGCGCCACGGAGCCGACGGGCGGCCCATATGCCGGTGGCAAATCAATCTTGTATTCGCTCTCACCCGGATCATTTTCGACCGCCGGGATCGTTCGAAGGTAAAGGACCATGCTCATCACGTCATCGTCTGACAGACCGCGATACATCGTAAAGGGCATTGGCGGCCCTATCAGGGATCCGTCAGGACGAAGACCTTCCCGGATCGAGCGTGCAAGCTCATCATCTGACCAACCGGCGATCCGTGACATCGGAGTAATATTCGGAGCAATTGCTTTGAACGCGGGATTTTCTTCAACAAGGCGCCCGCTCAGATTTGCGTCCATGACTGGCCCATTGGGTCCCATGGGCGTGTGACAGTTGCCGCACCCGGCAATACCTTCGACGAGATAGCGTCCCCGATCAACACTTGGTTCCGCCAAGGTGATGCTCGGCATGATAAAAAGACCTAGTGCGCCAAATAGAAAAATCGCTTTCATGATGTGTTCCCCCTCCACAAGACAAAAGCTTACGAGCAATGATCGACGGATGGCAAACCATTAATCGGAGAGAGGAAATGCTGCATGTTTGGTCTAGCCAGCCAAACCCAGCTCCGCGTCGGATGCTGTTCCGGAATACTTGTCTCTTGCTGGCCAGGGGCGGTCTTGCCACTTTGGCTCAAAGGCAAAACTCGAAACGGCCCTGCCAGCGACCAAAGCCCCGTTGCCGGCTCCCAGCGCATAGTCATAGTAAAGCTTGACGATCTCTTCTTCGCTCACCTGTTTGGTAGCCGGATGCAACATGCAGGCTTCTGACCACACACGCACCCGAGCGTATGCATTGTCATCCGGAAGTTCGAAACCCTCGTAGTAGCCGAGGAACCAGAAGCGTTTGAACATCGGTGTAAACACAGCCTCTGCAAGTCCGAAATCGTCGAAGAGATACGTTCCGTTTGGATTGTGCTCCATTAGAAAACCATCAATGTCCCGGTAAAGGCCAAGCAGTTTGTCACGGTGTTCTTCGCGGCGACCTGGATCCTGGTTCATGACATAAAGATATCCCGCCATCGTGAATGGGCCTTCACGGGCGATCAGCATCGATTCGATTGCATGTTCCAAAGGGGCGCTCCGCCGGAGTGCCTGCCCTTCAAGCACCTCGTCGAGATACCGAAGAATGACCAGACTTTCCTTGATAATTGCGCCTCCGGATGTTTCCAGAACAGGTAGGGCTGTTGTCCCTCGAGTTTTCGCCAGGAGCTCAGTGTCCCGCGGTTTGGTGATGTCCACCACGCGAAATTCAACGGCGTCGTCCAGGCCCCGTAAGGCCAGCAGGATTTCAAGCCTTTGCGAAAACGGACAAACCGGTATGTGATAAACAACGTGCTTTCCGACCATGGAACCTCCCCGATGACTGACACCTTGTTGCCAAGGATAGTCCGAACACTTGTTGGCCAGCAAATCGTGCTGTCATGATGGAAAAATCGGCCTGAAACAGCCGTTGGTCACCAGAGCAACGGAAGACGACTAAGAGCCCATTGGCGAATACCGCGGCGTTCTCGAATGGCCGGTATGGTGAGGCGCGAAGGCTTCACCATATGGCGCGCGGCTATTCTCCCGTGGCCGCTGCGGAGAATTTCTCCAATGCGCCCCTCATCGCCAAAACCGCCGGGTGATCTGCTGCAAGTCCGTGAGACGGTGCAATCGCTGTCGGGTCGTCATAGACCGCCCAGGTTTGTCCGTTTGCATCTTCAAAAAACAATATCCGCAGCGGCAGATTTAGCGCCATGGTCTGGCCTTGCTGTAATGCCTTGGCGCCAATTTTTGGGTTGCCGAAAATGACGACCGTTGTCGGGCGCAAGGTTTCGCCAACCGATGCGGATCCGTGTGCAAAATCGACTTTTGTAAAGACGTGCGCACCTGCCTCTTCCACCGCGTCGACCAGACGCTGCACCGATCGGTCGACATTTGCGTTGCTTGCCACATTGATACGTTCTGCCATGGCGGTCCCTGCGAATGTTGTTTCGATAAGCGCTAGTGCGATAAGTGTTTTCATGGTTGTCTCCTGGGTGTCCATTTTCCCGAGCGGTGCCGGGACCGTCCAATGACTAGACCCTGTGTGAACCGGATTCTGGAGGACTATTGGAGGAATGTTTTTGACCCGAAGTAACTCCCAGGTCTGGAACTTCGGTGCTTTCGCGCTTGATGAGGCGCGCAGCGAACTCACACAATCTGACGTCCCGGTTGCCATTGAACCGCAAAGCCTACGCATCCTGATCTTTCTTATTCGTCACAGGGATCGCGTGGTTTCCAAAGACGATTTGATCGAGGCGATCTGGCAAGGCCGCGCGATCAGTGATTGGGCGATTTCGGGCGCGATCAAGGCCGTTCGGATTGCGCTTGGCGATACCGCTCGCGACCGGAGTTTCATCAAGACGATCCATGGACGCGGGTTTCGCTTTGTGTCGGGTGTCATATCCAAAACGCCCGAAAAGGCTCCTGCACAGAAGCCAACAGTCCTTGTTCGCGTTTTTCGGTCTGCAGGCGAGGAAACGCAGCTCGACTATCTCGCGGACGGACTTGCGGAAGATCTGATCAACGGCTTGTCCCGAAACGGAGCGTTGAACGTGCTGTCCTACAACACGACCCAAGCATTGAAGGACACGGTTCCGGCAAAGGTTTACGGCGTCACCCACATCATTGATGGCAGCATCCGAAAAAGCGGATCGCGCACACGCGTGACCGCGGTAACCCTGACTGGAAATGGACAACGGCAAATCTGGGCAGAGACGTTCGATCTCTCGCCGGAAAGTCTTTTGGCAGGCCATGATCTAATCGCCGATCGACTGCTCGGCGTGCTTGCGCCGGATCATTCCCGACCGGCCCAAAAGCGGCGCGGCACATTGAATTCTCAAGCCTATGATGAATATCAAAAAGGGCGCTACGCCTATTTTCGCTATGAACCCCGGGCCTTTGTCGACGCTTTGTCGCATTTCACGAAAGCGGCAGAGATCGATCCCGACTTCGCGAACGCGTACGCACAACAGGCCTATTGCCGCACAACGCTGTATGTTTTTGGATTGCCTGGAAGCGACAAAACGCTTGATGCGGCAGAAAACCTCGCCCGCGAGGCCATTCGACGGGACGAATACTCAGCGCTTGGATACGCAAGACTTGGGTGGGTGCTTGGATATCTTGGGCGACCGGAAGAAACCATTGCCGCATTTGAAGCCGCGTTGACCCGAGATCCGGATAACTCCGAGGCTTTTTTGGCGTATGGCGAAACGATGAACCGGCTGGCGCGCCCGGACGAGGCCGGTCCTCTTCTGGAAACAGTGTTTTCAAAAGACAGTTTTCTGCCACCCAGTTGGGAGTTTCCCCAAGGCCATCGCCAGCTTTTGCTCGGCGAACAGGAGGCAGCCATAGGGCATTTTCGGTCAGTGCTTGATCGTGTCGAACGTTTCATTCCTGCCCGTATCCAGTTGGTGCGGGCGCTTTGGGAGATCGGCGATAATGAAGGGGCGAAGCAGATGGTTGAGAGGATCAAGGAGATCGCCCCCAGGTATGGTCTTGCCCATTCAAAACGCATGTTTCCATATCCGGTTCGAGGGGAGGTTGACTCACTGACAGAAGCACTTTCGGGCGCTGGAATGCGTTAGAGTTTTTGATCGCTTTTCATGAGTTCGAGCGGTGCATACTGTTACGCGCAACACTCAATTGGCCGCAACATCCCGCTGCTTCTTCAAAAAAGTGAAATCCCGATGCTCGACCTCTCCTGACACCAGCCCGAGTTTGCAGACGCCGCGTATGCCATCGGTGCATTTGATGCCGAGGGAATGCCGTTCTCGCAATGAACATCGGTCGCTGTCCTGTTCGCCAGGACTTCCAGCTCATGGTTGAAACGGGCGAGTTTGAGCGTGAACCGGTGGTTCTCGTCGTCAGGGCGTCCGGCGCGTTGAAGTAGTCAACATGGCTTTCGTCTTCGGCAAATCCTGCGCGCTCGGCATGAAACCCTGTCTTTCACCTTTCCGCGGCATTCTCGACATTGGACCTTTGGTGTTTTTTCAGTTGGGTCTTCATGAAGTCCACGAGCAGTCTGAGACACTCGACGCGTTTGTTTTGCTCTGGAAAATAGAGATAGAACGGTGGCAGGTCCCTGGCATAGGGCTCGAGGAGCGTCGCCAACTCGGGTGTCTTGAGATGGTCTTCCATCGTCGCCTTCATCGACCAGCCGATCCCGTGCCCCTCGCGCGCTGCCTGTATGACACCCGCCGCTGAATCAAAGATCAGCCGTGCCGGTGGATCTATGGATATGTCCTGGCCATCTTCCGTTACCCGCCATTCCCGCAGCTTGCCTGATGTCGGGTGCCGGTGCCGGATGCATTGATGATCCAGAAGATCACGGGGGCGTTCGGGAACCCCAAAGGCCTGGAGATAGGACGGAGCGGCGAAGAAGGCCGACCTGATCGGCGGGGTGATGCGGACGGCGATCATGTCCGGGCTCAGCACGTCGCCCATGCGGATACCACCGTGGAACCCCTGGCGATTGATGTCGACCAGCTCTTCATCCCACGAAATGTCCAGGTTGATGCCTGGGTTCTCGGCCAGAAACGCCTTCAACACGGGCGCGAGCGCTGCAATATAGGCCCCGCGCGACAGGCTCAGCCTCAAGGTCCCCGTCGTGGACCGGGCCATCTCCCGTGTCTTCTTGAACGCATAGGTCAGATCGCGGTGCGCCGGAGCAGCGGCCTCGAACAGGATCTTTCCGGCCTCGGTCAACTCGACACTGCGCGTCGTTCGAAAAAACAGCTCAATGCCGAGCCGGTCTTCAAGCGCTTTCAGTTGCAGGCTGACGGCGGAAGCGCCCACACCGAGCGCGGACGCGGCGTGAACGCATGGAGCCTTCGCGAACGATGGTCAAAAAGACTTCAATGCCGTGTGTCGGGACGCGTTCCATTGTTTGAAAATACCAAATAATGAGTTCAATTTGCAATGGATACTCAAACCAATGGCATCGCTGTAATTCTGGTCGACCCCACCCGGAGACAAGGAGATTGCCTTGAGCCACAGCGCAGAGAGCCGCCCGCACAACATTGCCGGCGGTGTCCTGTTGATCGTCGCGGCAGCCTTCACGATCTCGATCCAGGATGTCGTCTTCAAGCTCCACAGCAGCAACCTGACCCTCTGGCAGATCTTTGCACTTCGCGGCATCCTCGCGGTGCCGATGCTTTTCGCGGTGCTCTGGATAAGGAGAGCCCATCGCGGCGTCCTGCGCGCGGCATTCGGAAAATGGCCCCTGTTGCGGTCGATCTTCATCACGGCCACGTTTCTTGCCTTTTACGCGGCGATTCCCTTCCTGAGCCTGCCGACCGTTGGCGCGGCCAATTACATTGCACCCATCTTCGTGATGCTGCTGTCCGCTTACGCGATCAGGGAGGCCGTCGGGCCTTTTGGCCTGTTGGGTGTTTTACTTGGTTTTTCAGGCGTCATTGTCTTGCTGCAGCCGGGCACGGAGTCCTTCTCGGCCTGGGCGATCCTTCCGATTGTCGGAGCCGGCTTTTATGCACTGGCGCACATCACCACACGCGCGAAGTGTCAGGACACCCCTCTCCCGGCCCTGGCCCTGTCGCAGACCATTGTCATGCTGGCAGCCGGTCTCATTGTCAGTCTGCTGCTGCTGTGGCTGAAGCCTCAGGGCGGCCTCGCGCTGGACTTTCCCTATATTTTCGGCCAATGGTCGGATGTCGAATGGACGGACTGGCTTGTTCTCCTGCTGCTCGCAGGCCTTGCCATCGTGATCGGCATGATGCTGGCAGGAGCCTATCAGACCGCGCCGCCCGCCATTATCTCGACATTCGAATACAGCTATCTGGTGTTTGTCGCCCTCTGGGACATTCTGATCTTTGGACTGTCCCCGGACTGGGCGTCGGTAACGGGTATGATTCTGATCGCCGCCGCAGGGCTTCTTGCGCTGAAACGCAAGACGAGTTGACATTTGATGCTCCTGAACAAGTGATTGATCCCGGTTCTTTGAAGTGCTGGAATTGACGCAATACCGGCAGTCAAAAAAGAATTCTGTGTGTCCCGATTGGGGCCTGGGACGGACAGTCGGGTTACACGTCAACCTGGTAACCAAGTGGACATTCATGAAGATACGGTCGGTGGTCGTTTTCGGCCCGAAGAGGCCATACATTGAAACGATCGCGAAGGTCCGCTCAAGATTTATTGCCAGGGATCGTCTTCTAGCCGACACAAGTCTGCCGAATGCTTGGGCCAGTTCTCCGTATTTTGCCGCGCACAAGGGTCGCCAGTCAGGGAGATTTGCTGCGAGCCTCTCTTGATGCGCCGTCCACACCATTGAAGAAAGTTGCAACAATGTTTCGAACGGCGGACGGAACATCTATGTCCATTTCAATGTTGTATACATATTTGCGGATGGCGATGTAGAAAACACCTCCATGCAGCCCCCAGAACACTTCCAGATCTTGTTCGCTCGGCATGGCTTTCTGCTTGCCGAACCCGCATTCGTGGCGGTATTCCTCGACCGCGGGAACAATGACCTTTTCACGGATCAGGCTCAGATAGCGTTCTGTAAGGTCATAGGATTTCAGGCCGGACGAAACGAAGATCCGGACCCAGTCATAGTCGAAAACCCGGTCCGCGTATTCCAAATAGAACTGAGTCAGCCGCTCCTGTAGCGGGCGGTTCCTGTCCACAATGAGTTTCTCCCAATCCGGATTCCAACGCCGCAGATAGATGTGTTCGTAGACCCGCTCTATCAGCGCATCCTTGCTTTCAAAATGCTTGTAGATGACCGCGTGGGAAATCCCCATGCGTTTGGCCAGCTCCCGGGTCTGCCCTTCGAAACCGCATTCGGCAAAAAAACGCACTGCCTCTGAAACGATCAGTTTTTCACGATCTTCCGCACGCATGTTTTTGCGGCGCGGACCGGCGGGATACTTTTGCGGACTGGAAGACGGCATTTTTTCCTCTGATCTGATTTCTGTTTTTCTAGCAACTTCGGAAGAAATAACCAAGCGGTCACTTTTTGCTTGATCGTCACCGCCCTTTGAAGTAAAAAGTGACCAATTGGTTACTTTTATGGTTGAAAGCCGCATCCGGGGAGGGATAATGAAGCCGCCAGCCTTCGATTACTTGCGCGCCGAGTCCATCGCGGGTGCTCTATCTGCCTTTCAGGAAAAAGACGGAGATGCGGTTTATCTTGCAGGTGGACACAGTGTTGTGCCGTCTCTGAACTTACGTCTTCAAGCGCCGTCTTCGCTGATCGACATTTCTGCTATCGATACACTATCGGGCATTTCACGGCATGACGGCTGGCTGCGTATCGGGGCGATGACCCGTCATGTGGATGTCCTCAAAAATCCTGAAATCGGCAAACATGCACCGCTCTTTCAGGCGGCTGCGCCCCATGTCGCCCATCCGGCCATTCGCAATCGTGGCACGATTGGCGGCAGTTTGTCTCTAGCAGATCCGGCCTCCGAGTTTCCCGCCGTTGCACTGGCTCTGCGCGCCGAAATGGAAGTCGTCAACCCGCAGGGCCTGCGACGTGTCCCGGCCGACGACTTCTTCATTGACATATTTGAAACGGACATGGAATCGGGCGAGATCCTGCAGGCGGTCTGGATCCCGCCCGTGCAAGCTGGTCAGGTCCACGCCTTTGATGAACTTGCGCGTCGCCAGGGGGACTATGCGATGGTCGGCGTCGCAATCAGCGGCATTCTGCTTGCTGGTATCTTGTCCGAAATCCGTATCGCCTTTCTGTCCGTCGGCAACAAACCCACCCGGGCAGTCGCTGCGGAGGCTGCATTGATCGGCCTTCCGGTGAACGCGGCCGCCATAGCAGTGGCTCAGGAAGAGCTCGAAAAGGATCTTGATCCGCCAGAGGATCCGCAGCTTCCGCCGGCTGCACGCAAACACATGGCACGTGTGCTTCTGGGCCGGACATTAACAACCTTGGGGGCATCAGCGTGAAGACGGAAATCAGTCTGACAGTCAATGGTGAAGAACTCCACGCATTCGTTGAGCCACGCTTGAGCCTAGCGGACTTTTTAAGAGACAGCTTGAGGCTGACGGGAACGCATCTGGGATGTGAAATGGGCGCCTGCGGGGCCTGTCTGGTCTTGTTGACCGGAACACCAGTCCATGCCTGCCTGGTTCTTGCGGTACAGGCTGCCGGTCAGGACGTGGAAACCATTGAGGGATTGAGCGAACGCGGTGCCATCGGCGACCTTCAAAAATCCTTTTATGAGCGCAACGCCCTCCAGTGCGGATACTGTACGTCCGGAATGATCGTCAGTGCCCATGCCCTGTTGGCGGAAAACATGACCCCCGCGCGCGCCGACATCCGCGATGCCCTGTCCGGTAACTACTGCCGGTGCACCGGCTACGAGGCCATCGTTGATGCCATCGAAACGACGGCAGTCCGGCGCAAGAGTCAGGTGGAGGCGGCTGAATGAACGCACCCTTCACCACTGACGGCCAGATCGGCAAACCCCAACGCCGTCAGAACGCCAAGCGGCATGTGGCCGGCCGGGGCAAATTCACCAGTGATCTCGAACTGCCGCGCATGGTCCACGCGGCCTTTGTCCGCAGTCCTATGGCCAAGGGCCGGATTGCCGAGCTGGATGTCCGTGCCGCCGCGAGCGCACGGGGTGTGATCCGGGCCTATACTGCTGCGGACCTCAATGACCTGTGCGAACCATGGACGGGGACACTCGATCATTTCGCCCCGATGGTCAGCTCGCCGCAGTCCATCCTGGCTGACCGTGAGGTCCTGTGGGCCGGACATCCGGTCGTCATGATCCTGGCGTGCAGCCGGGCAGAGGCTGAAGACGCCTGCGAGCTGGTGCTGCTGGACATTGACGACGACCCGGCAAGCGTTGATGGGCGCACCGCTTTGGAAGAAGGGGCGCCCATTGCCGTCGATGGCTTGGACAGCAACTTGTGCTTCCAGACGGTTTTGGAAACAGAGACTGTCGATGATGCATTCACCGCCGCGGCCTACATCGTGGAGGACGACTTCACTTTTGGACGGCATACGGCCGTGACGCTCGAGCCCCGGGCAATTGTTGCGGATTACGATCCCTCGTGTGGCCAGCTGACAGTTCATCACGGCACCCAGACCCCGTACCAGTTTCAGGACATTTACGCCCGACACTTTGGTTTGGCGGAAAGTCAGGTCAGGGTCATCGCCCCGGATGTCGGCGGATCCTTCGGCATGAAATTGCACGTTTACAATGAGGAAATGGCGGTCGTGGCCGCAAGCCTAAAACTCGGCCGGCCGGTCCGGTTCGTTGCTGATCGCCTGGAAAGCTTCGTCTCCGACATTCACGCCCGAGATCACGTGGTTTCCGCACGTATGGCGGTTGCCGAAGACGGCAGCATCCTGGCCATGGACGTTCAGGACAGGACCCAGATCGGACCGTTTTCGACCTATCCGCGCACCAGTGTTGTGGAAGGCAACCAAGTGGTCCGCCTGATGGGAGCCCCCTACAAGATGCCCGATTACCGCGGCCGATTGCAGGTAGTGTTTCAGAACAAGGTTCAAACCAGCCAGTATCGAGCGGTCGGCCATCCGATTGCCTGCGCGGTGACCGAAGCACTGGTCGATCGCGCGGCCGACGCTACCGGACTTGATGTATTTGAAATTCGAGCTCGAAATCTCTTGTCCGACACGGCCTATCCTCATGTCTCGGCGACAGGGTATCAGTTCGAACAGCTCTCTCACGGGGCTTGCCTTTCGAAGCTCAAAGAACTGATGACTTACGATACTCTGCGTGCGGACCAGGCAGACTTTCGGACGAAAGGACATCTTCCGCGGTGTCGGCATCGCTCCATTTGTGGAAATAACAAATCCCGGCGCAGCTTTTTATGGCGTTGGCGGCGCGCGTATTTCCGCCCAAGACGGTGCCATTGTAAGATTGACACCTTCCGGTGACGTGCATTGTGCCGTGTCCGTAACGGAACAGGGACAAGGAACCGAAACGATCATTGCCCAGATCGTTTCAGAACAACTCGGCGTTGAGACTGGCCAGGTCAAGGTCACCACCGGTGACACGGACACGACCCCCAGTGGTGGCGCAACCTGGGCCTGCCGGGGCGCCGGAACAGGTGGCGAAACCGCCTTGCGTGCAGGGCGGAAATTGAGAGATCAAATCCTGTCTCTTGCGTCTCAAATCCTGCAAACCGATGCTGGCCAGCTGGCACTTGCCTCCAATGCTGTCGTTGACGTTGCAAGCGGCAAGGAACGAATGTCGCTTGCTGAGGTCGGGCGCATTGCGACATACCGGCCCGACACATTGCCGGCGGGGACAGACAATTCCCTAACCGCGGCCCATCACTTCGCGCCAACCGGCTACCCGTTCGATTTCACCAATGGCATTCAAGGCAGTCATGTGGAAGTTGATGTCGAAACAGGGCTGGTCCGGCTTTTGAAACATTGGGTCGTCGAAGATTGCGGCCGGATCATCAATCCGCTTCTGGTGGATGAGCAGATCCGGGGCGGTGTTGTTCAAGGCCTGGGCGCGGCGCTGTTCGAAGAATGTCTCTACGACGAGACTGGGCAGCTCACGAACGGATCGCTGGCAGATTATCTGGTTCCCATGGCTTGCGAGATGCCGGAGATCGTGATCGGGCATGTCGAAACGCCGACCCAGGACACGATCCTTGGCGCAAAGGGTGTCGGCGAGGCCGGAACCGCTGCCGCCGGAGCTGCCGTGATGAACGCGGTCAACGACGCCCTGAAACCAATGGGAGCATCCATCAGCCAAACGCCAATGACGCCCCACCGCATATTGTGGGCGCTTGGTCATGTTTGATTTTTTTGCAAATGGGAGTGTTGGCCATGGAACTTGAAGGGGCGCCAGCCTTATCCGCTGATGCTGAAACAGTCTGGGCCGCTTTGTTCGATCCCGGAATTTCAGAACGCGCCATCCCGTGCTGCGAATGCCTCAAGCAGACCGGCGACACGTCTTGTGCCGCTGTCGTCAAGCTGAAGATCGGACCGGTGTCGGACCGTTTCAAAGGCGATGTCGAATTCACGGACATCGATCCACTGAAAGCAAGCACGTTGTCGGGCAAGGGAACTGATGGAATTGCCGGTTTCGCAAAGGGCAGCGCCTGCGTGACGCTTGAACCGCACTCAGGTGAAACGCAATTGGCGTATGTGGTTGAAGCCACCGTTGGCGGCAAACTGGTCGCGCTTGGCAGCCGCCTGATCAAATCGACGGTGAACAAGCTGGCCAGGGACTTCTTCGCAGCTTTCGAAAAGATCTTGTCTGAAGAGGCCGAAGCAGAAACCGCGAAATTATCTGCGACCTGAGAGGACATGAAACCGGGGGCCGGCGCAAGGGCGAGAGGACCTGAGCGCAATGGTCGCTGACACAGAGGGAGGAAATGATGAAACTGACACGTAGAGGTTTTTTGGCAGGTACAACAGTGGCACTCGCCACGCCATACCTGAACACCCGCTCCATTGCGGCTGAAACCATCAGCATCCAGATCGGTTCAAGCCATCCGACAAACAACATCTGGGTTTATGCGATGCAGGACACGCTACAGCCCGCGCTCGACAAGTTGCTGGCGGACGCCGGCGGTGACTTTGCGGTCAACTGGGGCGAAAACTACGGAGGCACGCTTTACAAGTTTAAGGACACCCGCGCGGCCGTGCGCGACGGCATCGTCGATATCGGCATGGTCGGTACGGTTTGGGAGGGCTCTTCGATGCCTTTGCAAAATGTCACCTATTTCACACCGTTCGCAAATTCGAACCACAATGTGGTCATCGATATCTTCGACAATCTCACCGATAATCTGCCGGAGCTGCGTGCTGGCTGGACCGACCAGAACATGGTCCACTTGTCGTCTCTTGTAACAGACAATTACGATGTCTATTCCAACTTCGAGATCAACTCGGTCGACGACATAGCCAACCGGCGCCTCAATGCGCCGGGCACTTCAGCCAACTGGTTGAAGGATACAGGCTGCACACCCGTCAACGGCGCGTTGACGACATACTACACCGACATTCAAACCGGTGTATCCGAAGGGGCGCTGTCGTTTGCAAGCGGTATCCAGCCGACACGAGTCTATGAAGTCGCCCCGCGCCTGACACGCGTCGGTTTCGGCTCGATGTATTTTGGCGGCATTGCGGTCAACAAGCAGTTTTTCGACCGGATGCCGGACGCGGTTCAGGCCGCATTGCGCGAAGCGGGCAGGATTACGTCCCGCAGTCATGGTGACTATGTAACCGAGCGCTCGACCAATGCCATGACGGAAATGGTCGCCGCTGGGCTGCAGGTCTCCGAGATGGTGCAGGCTGAACGCGAAAGATGGGCTGCAACCCTCCCGAATGTCGCCAAGCCTTGGCTTGACGCCAATGGCCCGGCAGCGGCAACAGTGCTCAAGGCATACTTCGATGCCCTCAAGGAACGCGAGATCACGCCGGCACGTGACTGGGCCGCTGAGATCTGATCGAAAGAAAGCGTCAAAAAAGTATCGCGGCGGCGGAGACAGGTATGCTTCAAAACATAACATATGTGCCCGAAAGAAGCTGGTTCAGGCGTGTCTTGCAGGGTGTTCTGAATGCCGTTGCCGCGATTGGCACCATCTGGATTGTTGCGATCATGTTCCTGATCGTGGCTGATGTGTTCGGCAGGAATTTTCTGGCCATGCCGATCATCGGCGTGGCTGAAATCGCCGCCAGATCAGTGGTTGCTATCGTTTTCCTGATGCTGCCGGCAGCAGCACTGAACGGGTCATTGATCCGGGCCGATTTTCTCCAGCGCGGTCTGCGTTACCTGGCCCCCAGCAGTGTTGAAGTGCTGGACGCCATCTTTGCCCTGGTTGGCGCACTAATCTTTCTGCTCGTTGCCGTTGCGGCCTGGCCAGACACGGTCCGTTCCTTGCAAAGTGCGGAGTTTTTCGGCGTAAGGGGCGTGTGGACGTTGCCAACTTTTCCATTTCGTCTCATCGTTGTTTTCGGGTCTGCTAGCACCTCTCTCGCGTTTGCCGTTTCTGCATTGGGCTGCCTGAGCGACATGCACAGGTCGAAGGCTTCCTGACATGACCAATATCACTATCGGCTTAGTCCTGATTGCTGTTCTTTTTGCGCTGGTGCTTTTAGGGATGCGGATCGCCGTCGCACTGATGGCGGTTGCGTTCGCCGGTGTCTGGATTCTGCGGGACAATTTCGATCTCGCGATGAAGCTGATGTCGATTGCCGCCTACAACGGCGTTGCTAATTACCTGTTCGCCACGATTCCGCTTTTCGTTCTCATGGGACACCTGGTCAACATTTCGAATGTGGGCAAGGATACCTTTGATGTAGCCGAAAGCCTATTACACCGGCTGCACGGCGGGCTCGGCGTTGCTACTGTTTCAGCAAACACAGTGTTCGCGGCCGTAACAGGGGTCTCCATCGCATCGGCCGCCGTGTTCACCAAGGTGGCGGTACCCGAAATGAGCCGCCATGGCTATCGCCGGTCCTTTTCCGCCGGCACGGTCGCCGGTAGTTCCGTGCTTGGCATGCTGATTCCGCCAAGCCTGCTGCTGATCATCTATGGCGTTCTGGCGGAGCAATCCATCGGCCGTATGTTCATTGCCGGTCTGCTTCCAGGCGCTCTTCTGGCCTGCGGCTTCGTTGCGGTAATCCTGCTGCTCGCAAAATTCGCGCCAGGCTTTGTCTTCACAAAGAAACGCAATGACTATCTGATGACACAAACCGACAGGGTCCAAGCGATGCCGGCCCGCGAAATGATCTTGAAGCTTTTGCCGCTATTGGTTCTGGTCACATGTGTCCTTGGCGGTCTTTACAGCGGCTTTTTCACACCAACGGAAGCGGGAGGAGTCGGCGCATTCGCCGCCCTCATCGTTGCATTGCTACGCCGCAGTCTAACTTGGCCGAAAACGTGGTCCGTAATGACCCAGACCGGTACGATTTCTGTAGGGATCTTGGTGCTTCTCGTAGCCGCCGGTTTCTACAGCCAGATGCTGGCAGTTGCGGGCATTCCGAATGCCATTGCGGGCTTTGTTCAAGGCAGTGGGTTTGGCGCGACAGGGTTCTTGATCGTCTATGTGTCACTGGTGCTGCTGCTTGGCATGATCCTGGACAGCAGCTCGATCCTCTTGATCGTGGTCCCCATTGCCGCCCCAATTGCACAAGGACTGGGTTTCGATCTTGTCCATTTCGGAATTATCACGGTGATCGCCGTCGAAGTTGGTCTTCTGACACCGCCATTCGGCATCTCGATTTTCACGGTTCATGCAACACTTGCAGATCCCACCACCAAACTGGAATCCATCTTTGCCGGCGCCTTGCCCTTCGTCGGTGTGATGTTGGCCGTCCTGATACTGATCGCAGCATTCCCACAGCTGGTAATGTAGGCGCCTAGCCAAATTCAGCGTTGATATTGCCAGGTTGCTGGACCTGCAGAGTTAGACAAAGTCACCATTCAGATTGTGCAACGTGATGAGACAGTCAGTCGAGGATCCTAATTGCTGGGCCGGGTTGCAAGGGAGATTGATGCGCTGACTCCGCATCCCATCCCGTCGGAAGAAATTGAACTTTCTTGGATCGCCCTGTCTCTGATCCAAGCTCGACATTCGTTCTAACTGCAGTGACGGTCGGCTTGCCGCCCTCCAAAGACATTGCCAGGATTTTCAAGTCAGCAGGTTTATCCGCATCCAGGCCGTTCAAGAGCCGCGCAACGAATGTCCGGTTTTGAAAGTTGATCCTGAACTGCTGTAAGACCGAAATGTAAAGCGAAGCAGTTTTTCTCGCGGATTGCAGCGAAGGCCTGCCTTGGTCTCACTTCGACCAACGCTCATCAGATCTCCGACCTAATTGGACACGATACGCTCTAATTTGGGATGGAGCCCGCGACGAGCCTGGCGGTCTCGGCCCGTTGTTCCGCCGTATAGATGGCTCCTGACTTGATCGCGAAGCTGGGAGTAAGGCTCAAACGCGCTACATATGCCTCGACCGCGACGTCGGCCACCTCCCGGGCAGGTGTAAGTCCGCTGGGGCGCCCATCTCCGACAGGTGCGTCCGAGGCCAGCGTGGATGCGGACAGGGCATGCAGGACCTCAGGCGCATCAATCAAAGGTAAGGCCTTGAGCATGAATACGAGGCTGTCAGGGTCGGCCTGGGGGATTTGTGTCAGTAGACTGGTCCGCGCTTGCCCGTCACCCAATGCCGATAGCGCCAGCCGCGCTGCCAAGGCTGCCGGGACAGTGGGCTCCTGTGGTTGTGCCTTAACCAGACGGGTACCGGGAAGGTGAGCAGAGAGCACGGCCTCCGATCCGGGTACCAATGCCCCAAGGAGCAATACGCCCCCTTCCGCGTCTGCCGCCGCGAGAGCCGCCATTACCGCAGTCCGAAGCTGAGCGGCGACGGGGTCGGCGGGTGGGCCATGGGCCAACACGAATTTGAGCGCAGCAGCGCTGGCGCGAGCTCGCAGATCCGGGTCCGATGCGCCGACATAAGGTAACACGGGCGCCAGTGCCTCTGCGCCGCCAACGGCAGCCAACAGATCCACCAGGTCCGACTTCGCGTCGGCGGTCTCCGCCGCGGCCAAGCGAGCAGCCAGGGGCGCCACGGCGGCTGGACCTGCCTCTACCAGAGCCTTCGAGGAACCTCCAGCCAACGCGGTTTCGATAACTGCCTCAAGGTTCATGTCGTCTGCCATGGTGCTTCCTGCAAGCCAAGTGAACAGAAACGCCCATGCGGCGCTTCTGGCCAGGTTGCGGTGTCGAGCCATTATGTGCCCGACGGATTGATAGTGTTGGCCTGAGCGCGCGAAATGAGCTGCCCCGTTCGCACCGCTCCACTTGCAATCAGGTGCGTTGCAGTGCCGCTGTGCGGACTGATCCCACGCAGGTGAATGGTCTCGTGCGCCAGGGTTTCAGCATGAGTTGAGCCAGTGATTACGTCTTGCATCAGGCAGTTTTTTTCGCCCGCCAAAGTTCCGGCGCGGGTGTTGTTGACCGCAGGTGTCGCATCCTGCTCATACTGCCAAACGAAGAAGACATTGAAGTCTGCGGCAGCGTCAGCGAAGTTCGTGACGTCGTCCCATTCATGTTCAGCGGCTGCCACACCCGGCAGGTGGCTGGAAAACCGCACAGTAGCGCCCAGGTTCTGTGGAACTGTTATAGAGCGTGCACTCTTCCTGTACATCCGCACGTTCGCCTGGGTGTCCAGCAAACGATTGACGCCCCGTATCAAGGTGTTGAGGTCGCCTATAATGCGGTTTGTTTTGTGGCCGGCGTTGTCTTTGACATAGTGGAATGCCGTATTGATCTTGACCTCGGTCTTGACCGAGATTTCGAGTATTTCGCTGATGAGGACGGGGCCTGCAAATCCAGCGTTCGGCACAAATCGAATAAACCCCTTGCCGGCCTTAAGTCCTTTGATTGTCAAATGATGATCAGCGCCGACACGGCTATAGGTGATTCTGGCAATGTCGTTGGGGATCAATTCAGGAACCAGGGCTCCGGCCCCCCGCACCACAAGCGTGCGCTCCCACCCCCTCGGGACCATTTGCCACTTGGGTGATGCTGAGGCGTCGAAGCCGAACATGGGTATACGAGGTGCGAAGACAATTGGCATACGTCAAGTTCCAAATCGACTATCGTGCTTTCAATGCTTTCAATGCTTTCAGGGAGCATCTTTTTCTCATGCTTTGCAGTGCACAAGAATTGGCGCGTCACGGGGCTTTGTATGGCAAGTAACTTCTCTGCATAGTGGATCGACTTGCCCGATAATGCAAGAGCAACCTCTAGGGTAGTTGAAAATATTTTACACAAAGATCAAGTAAAATCGTTACCTGAGAAAGGCTATTTCTTAAATTTGCGAACGACTGCAAAGTCGGCATTTCTGCGATTTGCTCTGATCGCAAGGAATGTCAGCTTACGGAATCTGAACGCAAAACAGCGAACGGCAATTTAGGCTACGCAAGGCGAACGTCTGAAAACCCCCTACAAATCCACCTCCACCACACCCCCGGCTGCCGCTGTCGGGGATTGGTAAAAAAATAACCGCTACCTCCCGCTGCTTCTTCGACAGAACAAAACCCCGGTGCTCGACCTCGCCTGATACCAGTCCGCATTTGCAAACGGCGCAGATGCCGCCGGAGCATTTGATGTCGATGGCGATGCCGCTTTCAATCAGAACATCCGTCACCAACTTGTCGGCAGGGATTTCCAGCTGGTGGCCGGAGCGGGAGAGATTGAACGTGAAAGGGTGGTTCACGTCGCCGGGCACCTCCGGCACGTTGAAACGGTCAAGGAGGCGTTTTTCCTCGTCGCACGCGGCACGCTCGGCGGCAAAAAGCTCTAATGATCCGAGACTCGGTTCGAATTTTTGAGGTTGCGGACCAGCCGGGGTGCGGCGAAGGTGGTGAAGCGGCGGACGTCCGGGCGCTTGAGCGCAGTTGGAGAGGTGATCAGCCAGATCGGCAGGTTAGCGTGATCGGGCGGGTCAAAGCAGCGGACCAGATTCGGGTTGGTATCTCCGACAGTCACCGGCAACGGGCCGATGCCCTGTCCGGTCTGGAGCGCTATCAATATGTCGCTCGATGTCGCACACCGAACAAGGTTATGCCGTTTGCTTTTGACATGGTTCAAAAGATGGACCGTATGGTCTTCCATATCATCGCAATATTCTGCCGGAAGAGCATGTTTGGCGGCATAGGCTCCGGACGCATAATAGGTCCATTGGGTTTGACCGACCTTCCGGGCGACCAGCCTGTCATCGGAGATCGCCGGGGCCATACGCAGGGCAACATCAGCCTCTGCCTTCATCATGTCCAAATGCCGTTCCGAGAACACGAACTCAAAACTGATACCGGGGTTCTCTTCAACAAACTCGGCGACCACGGCGCCTATGTTTCCGAAGGTCTCATCTTCAAACGCGGTGATGCGGATCGGCGCGCTGGCCCTGCCCTTCAGGGCTGCCGCCTCAAACGCAAGAGCCGCCTGTTCGAGGCTTTCGGCATAGGGTAACAAGGTGGTCGCACGCTCCGTCGGTTCTGCACCGCGCGTGGATCTGTCAAAGAGTGTCTCGTCAAAGATGTGTTCAAGAACGTCGATGCGCCGCGCGACAGTGGTCTGGTTGACGCCCAGATGCCGCGAAGCGGCAAGGGTCGATCCCTCACGCATGACAGCGAGGAATACACGCACGTCTCCCCAATCTCTGAACCGGCTCTGCATTTTTGCATAACAGCACGGCGTCGTTGCGGATACCAGCGGAACTTTCTTCCGACGTATTTTGTTTCTGACAATTTTTTGGAGCCGAAGATGACTGTTTTGCCCCTTTCTCCGCTTTCGTTTCTCAGCCGGTTCTTTTGGAGGGGCCAACAGAAGGCTGACGAAATCACCCAAATGGACGCCGCCGAACGGCGCAGGATTTTTGGCGAAATGATCACATCAGGTGCTTGCGGGAGCGAATACGGCGCCCAGATGCTGATGTCGGTCTTTCCAGACGAATTTTGAACCACTGCTTTGCCCAACCAGACGGGCCTTGTTCACAGAGAATCCGATAGCCAACTGAGTTTCCAGCGCGCCGCGTTGGTGCAGAACACATGCGGCAGGCGGGATCGCCGACAGCTGTCCCGGAATAGTCTGCACCTGCCGACACTCCTGATTTGGCGCATTTTTAACGTTCCAGGATCGCGTGAGCGGTCATTTGTGACGGACAAAAAACGGTGTCACTGCATCCATCAAGCATCAACCGATAAAAGCTATCAAGATGGAGACAACGTTCATGTCATGGAAAGTATTTGCCAAGAAGCATGACTCTAGGGCCGAGTGGATTCAACTTTACCATAACCAGGACTATCCGGGCGTGGTTTTAGTTGTCCTTCAATCTGCGGGCGGTCAGATGCTCAAGCAGATAAGGAAATCTGGTATCCAGATGCAATACTCCGATATCGAGATGAAATGCGGGCGCGCACTCTCGATGAATTCAGCTTTCGAAGGGATTTTTTATACGCCGTTGAAGGATCTTCATGGATTGAACTCAGCCGCGGCGCTAGCTGTCAACAAAGCCGCACGCGAAAAGAGGCAGCACGTCACGACCGTTACAGTGGCACCCGTCGGCCTCGAAGCACCGGACTGTTCCTATCAGGCCAGTTTCAACCGGCTCCTGAAGGAGCAGGCCTTCAACGTTATGGTCGGAAAGGTCAACATGAACCCCTTCAAAGGCGTTGCCGGGCTCCAGGACAAGATCAAGAAAATGGTGGAAGCTGAAATGCGCGTTTGCGAGCGAAGCTCATTTTCCAGACTGTGACTTCGGCCAGCATTACCAAGACTATCCGACATCACCGCCGGCGAGATTGAGTCTCACCGGCGGGATCGGTTCCTGTTTCAGACGTGGCCGAATTGTGATCGATTTTTGCTGCTGCCGATATAGTGTTCACTGCCGAGACTTGGAAGTCATGGTAACCCATCTGAGGACGCAAAGCCTCCCCCTTACAAATCCACCTCCACCACACCCCCGGCTTCCGCTGCCCGGGATTGGCAAAGAATAACCGCCTCTTCCCGCTGCTTCTTCGACAGTACGAAGTCCCGGTGCTCGACTTCCCCTGACACCAGTCCGCATTTGCAGACGCCGCAGATGCCGTCGGAGCATTTGATGTCGATGGGGATACCGTTTTCATTCAGAACATCCGTCGCCGACTTGTCGGCAGGGATTTCCAGCTTGCGGCCCGAGCGGGTGAGTTTGAGCGTGAATGGGTGGTTCACGTAGTCGGGGACGCCCGGCACGTTGAAATATTCAACATGACGTTCGTCATCTGTAAATCCGGCGCGTTCGGCGGCTTCCATCACGGAGGTCATGTAGCGGTCCGGGCCGCAGGCATAGACGTGGCTACTTGCCTGGTATGGGCCAAGAACCTTGTCGAGATCGGCCCGCGTGCCCTGGTCACTGAAATAGAAGCTGACCTTGTCCTTCCAGGGAAAGTTCCCAAAGTCCTCCAGAAACCCGGCATCGTCTTTCCTGCTGCAGGAATAATGCAGCTCGAAGTCGGCACCCTTGGCGTGAAGTTCGTGCGCCATCGCGATCATGGGGGTAACGCCGATGCCGCCGCCCATCAGGAAGGTCTTTGCGGCGTCCTGCAGTGGAAAGTGGTTGATCGGCTTGGAAACGAAGATCCTGCGGCCTTCGGTGAAAATCCGGTGGAGCAGCTTCGAGCCGCCTCTGCCTTCGTCTTCCTTCAGCACCGCGATCTGGTATTTGCTCCGATCTGCCGGATCACCTGAAAGCGAATACTGGCGCAGGAATTCCGGCGCCACGACAATGTCGAGATGGGCGCCCGCCTGCCATTCCGGCAGCGGCGCGCCGTCAAGCGACGCGAACTCGTACTTGGTCACACCGCCTGTCATCTGCTCGGCCTTGACGATCTCGACCCGGATCACCGGCGCATCACCGGCAATCGAATATTCATGGGCAAGACCGTCGGTCTCGCCTTTCTCAAGCCGTGCCTTGTACTGCTCAGCCGTGATCAGGGCCTGGTAGGCCTCGATGCCCTTTTCCCGGTCCATCGGAAACGGAAACGGCCAGGGATGCGGGGCAAGATTGGCGGGATAGACGGCGAGCGTCTGATCCTCGTATTTGAGATCGAGATCCTTCTGCAGGTCGCGCCGGTTCACCGGTTGCTTCGCCGCGCGATAGGCGCCGTCTTCGTCAAGCTCGATGTCCCACCACCATTTCTTGACCGGGTTGCGCTCGCCATTGCCGGCCATGTCGTCCAGCTTTGCCAGCGCCGGTGCTGCGCCCGGAAGGTTCATCGCGGCCCACCGGAACGGCGCTTCGGAGAACAGGCCTTCCAGATTCCACGGGCAGGTCTTCATGCAACGGCCGCACATCGCCCCGCTTTCGTTGGTGATGCGGTAGGTGGTGCATTTCTGGCTGTCGGACTTCCAGATCTCGTAGCCGTTGAACATCAGCTTCGGCCCCGCGGTAATCGCCCCGGCCGGACATTCGCGCGCGCATTTGTTGCAGTTCTCGCAAAATGCCTGCAGGCCGAATGAGATCGGCTTGTCATGGGCCACCGGCATGGTCGTCGTCACGACACCGGACTTCAGCCGCGGCCCGAGAAAGGGATTGAGGATAACCTCGCCGATCCGGCTGACTTCGCCGAGGCCGGAAAGCAGCAGCAGCGGCGGCTGCAGCACCTCGCCGTCCAACACCGTATGGGCCTTTGCCCGGTAGCCGAGATTGCGGATCTGTTTGGCAACAACACTGCCGAGGACCGAAAAGCGCAAGTAGGCCCGCATCGACTGCGACACCGCGATCCAGTCGTCACCCGAGGCGCCTTCCATCGTCTCGTAGCCCTGGTCGACGACCATCGAGATCGCCTGGTCATGCGGTGGGTCAAGCGGTGCACCGGTCGCGTCGTGCGAATACCAGGCCCAGTCCGGACACCTGGAAACCCCGGCGGCATCAATGCCGAGGAAATAGCACATCGCCTTGAGATTTTCGGCGTTACGCTCCGGCTCGGAAGTCGAACTGGCCTTTTCCGGCACCGGATCGCCGTCCTGCAACAGCACGAAGGCGCCGAGCGCCCGTCTCTGCGCCATGGAGGGCGCGGACTTGCGGGCATAGTGGCCGTTGGTCGCCGCCTGCTGGTTCTTCTTGCCCATGTCGCCGAACTGGGAGCGGGCGAACATGTCCGTGCGCTTGGGCACCCGGGCGATGCGTTCCTCGTCAAAATAGGTGGTCGGCGTGTCGACCCGCTTCAGCTTTTCAAACGGATGCGGACCGTCGACAAAGCGGCGCTTAGCGTATGGGTCGAGGTTCCCGGCGCTTTTGGCCGTGCGGTAGCCGAATTGCCAGGCAAGCCCGTGGGTTCTGCCCTTCGGCTGTTCGGCCAGCGGCAGCAGCGGCCTGTCATGGGCGATCTCGAAGTCTGTTGTTACGGCAGCAAGGGCGAAGCCGGAGCCGAGATAGGGATTGTGAAGTTGGCCATCCTCCACGGTTGCCAGACCGCAGGCAACGGCGAGCCGGTTGAGATCGGCATCGGAAGACGAGTGCCCGTGTGCACAGGCCTCATAGCCGAGCAGACGGATATACTGTGCAAGCACAACGGCGATTTCCATCGCGCGCAGCCCCGAGCGATGCGTCCCTGCCCCCTTGAGCCAGGCTTCGCCCGGTTCACCCGGCCGCATTTCCCGTGGTGTCTGGACCGCGATTACCAGGGCGTGCTTGTGGGTTGAAACGCCCCTTGGTGGCGCATTCATGGCATCTCGCAGATCCGCCATGATCATGTCGATGCCCGAGGCAAGGGTCTTGGTCTGCGAGGTGCGCAGTTTTTCCGCCAGCTTGTCGATATCCGGATTGCGGAACGGTACTTCAAGGGTTATCTCCGAGCCGAAAGCGCAGCTTCCCACCATCGAGGCATCCGAGAAGTAGCCGAAGGATTTCAGATGGTTGCTGCGCTCTTCCGGGTCCGATGGCACATCGGCCCGCGCCTTGTTGACGATGCCATCGCGGATGGCGTCAAGCATCGCCTGCCCCTCGCTCATCGCGTTGATGATGTTTTCGGGATTTTCCCTGAGTTGAAAGGGCATCCGGGTGAAGGCCGGCACATTTCCGAGGTCGGGCATGTCGGTCGCCCTGGCGAGGCGTTCCATCGGAAACGGACCGAGATGAACCGGCCTTGTCTTGTCGGAAAAGAATTTCAATGTGCCCGTCCCCTCGCTCAGCCTCAAAGGCGCATCAGCTGAACCTGTTCATCCTGCGTCAGTTCGTCGATCGCGGTCATGAAGGTTTCATAAATTCCATGGTCCAGTTTGCCGGCAAAGTGATCGTTCAACTCGCGCACCAGAACATGGCAGACCCTCATCTTCTCTTCGCCCAGCTCCGTCAGCGCCACTTCGGTAAACCGCTTGTCGTCCATGCCGGTGCGCGCAAGAAGACCGCGTTCCTCCATGGTTTTCAGCAACCGGGAAACGGCAGGGCGGGTAATGCAGATATAGTCGGCCAGTCCGGACGGCGTTGTGACGTTTTCCATACCGACGCCACGCAGGACACACCACATCAGCCGGGTGATGCCATGTTCCGACAACTGCTTTTCCAACCGCGCTTCCATGACCCTTGCAAGGCGCGTCACCTTGAACCCGATCCGGTTGTGCAGCGTGTATTCCTCAGCCATTCCACTCCTCGCCGACGAACCGGGTTGACTTGGTATCCACCATATCCTCTTATGCAGTTAACAATGATAATTATTCAAGTTAATTAACTGAGTTATCAGTTTCGGGAGGGAGAAACAATGAACGTGAATGCTCTTGGGCTGCGGTCGAAACTGTCGGCTGCGATCGCGTCGGCAGTCGTTTTGCTGGGCATGCATTCCGCCCTGGCGGACGAACTCAAGATTGCCCATTTCATGCCGTCCATGCACCCGATGGACCGGGGGGTGATGACCCCGCTCGCAGAGGAAATCGATGCCGCCACGAACGGCGAGGTCACCATGCGCATCTACCCGTCGGGCGAATTGGGCAAGGGCCCGGTACAACAGTATAAACGGGTCGTGACGGGTGTTGCCGACATTGTCTTCGGCATTCCCGAATACACGCCCAAACAGTTCACGAAAACCGGCCTTGTCCACATTCCGGGCCTCTTTGCCAACGGCACGGAAGCTACCAACGCCCTTTGGGACAATATCGGCCTGATCGAGGACGAATTCGCGCAGGCCAAGCTGCTCGGCCTTTGGGCAAACAATCCCTCCGTCCTGATCACGCGCGACAAACCGGTCCACACGCTGGCGGACATGGAAGGCATGAAGATCCGCACGCCCAACCCGGTCATGGCCGCGCTTGTCGAGGCCTGGGGTGGCATTCCCGTTTCCATGCCGGTTCCCGATGTCTATAATTCCATGAACACCGGCGTCATCGATGCCGTCATGATCGGACCGTCCGGCATCCGCTCCTACAAGCTCAATGAAACCGGCAAGTATGTCACCACCAACATTCCCTCAGCGCTCGACAGTTTCTATCTGCTGATGAACAAGTCCAGCTGGGATGGCCTGAGCGATGAGAACAAGGCCAGGCTGGCCGAGCTGACAGGCCGGGAAATCAGCCTGCGCGGTGCCAAGGCCTTTTACGAAGCTGGTCAGGCCGGCTTGAAACTTGCGGCCGACACCGGCCTGGAACTCATCGAGATCACTCCGGACGCAGAAGCCAAGTTCCGCAGCAAGATGGGGCCTGCGCTCACTGCGGTCATCGACGAGAAGGGCAAACAGTCCGGCAGTGACGCGCACGCAATCGTCAAAGCCCTCGGCGGTCAGTAAACCGTGGGTTCACCGTCCACTGAAGAGACCGGTCCGCGCCCTGCGGGCTGGTTCAAGCGGCTGGAAATACTGCTGGTGGTTTCAGGGGCAGCGATCGTCTTCGCGCTCATGGGACTGTCCGTCTCTGATGCCCTGCTCAGATCGTTCTTCAACAAACCCATCTTCGGCGCGAACGACTATGCGCAGATCCTGCTGTCCTTTGCCATCGCGATCAGTTTCCCTCTGTGCGTGCTCTCCGGCCGCCTGATCGCCATCGATACGCTTTTGCGCCGCTTTCCTGCGCCTGTGCAAAGCCTTCTCGACTGGTCAACGACGATCCTCGGAATTGCAATGCTCGCCTATCTTGCCTGGCGGTCATTCTTCAATGCACTGGAAGCTGCGACATTCGGGGAAACGACCCTTTTGCTGCAGCTCCCCTTTGCGCCGTCCTACTACGCGGTTGCGATCGGCTGCGGCCTGTCCGCCCTGGTGCTGTTGCTGGAAAGAATAGCCAAATGAGCCCCGAAGTTTACGGCGTTCTCGGTTTCGCTGCGCTTTTCCTGCTGCTGGCACTCGGCACGCCGGTTGCCATTTCGCTCCTCGTCGTCGGCTTTGCAGGAACTGTCATTCTGTCGGGCTTCACAGCGGCCGCCTTCACGCTGAGCGGCCAGGTCTTTGCGACGGTGACCGTCTATGAACTGACAATCATTCCCTTGTTTATCCTGATGGGAAATCTCGCTTCGTCCGCCGGTCTCAGCCGGGATCTTTTCGAAGCTGCCCATAAGGTGATCGGCCACATGAAAGGCGGACTGGCCGCCGCAACGATCATGGGCTGCGCCGGGTTTGCCGCCCTGTCAGGCTCGTCCATCGCTTCCGCCGTGACGATGGGAAAGGTCGCCTATCCGGAAATGCGACGGTTCAACTACGGCGCCAGGCTCGCAACAGGATCCATCGCGGCGGGCGGAACACTCGGTATCCTTATTCCCCCCTCCACCGGCTTTGTGATCTACGCCATTTTGACCGAGCAGTCGATCGGCCGCCTGTTCATGGCCGGGGTTCTGCCCGGCCTGCTCCTGACGTCGATGTTTCTCATGGCGATTGCCCTCGTTACCTTTCTACGGCCGGATGAAGCCCCGCGCGGCCCGGAATTCGGCTTTCGCGAAAAGCTCGCGAGCCTGCTCAGGGCGACCGGGATTGGCGTGATTATCCTGATCACCATTGGAGGTATCTACACCGGATTCTTCACGCCGGTCGAAGCGGCAGGGGTTGGTGCCTTCTTTGCCCTGGTCATGCTGATTGTCCGCCGCAAATGCTCGCTGCCGGAACTCTATCAGATCAGCTCGGAAACCCTGAAAACCACGGGGATGGCCTTTTTTATCCTCATCGGCGCCAATGTCTTCGCACCCTTCGTGGCGCTGTCCCATCTGCCCGCGACAATCGCCGACAGCATGACCGGATTGGCGCTCGGTCCCTACGGAACGCTCTTTCTCATCCTTCTCGGTTACGTCATTCTGGGAATGTTCATCGAAGGGCTGTCTCTTCTGGTCATCACCTTGCCGATTGTGTTTCCCCTGATCGTCGGCCTCGGCTTCGATCCGATCTGGCTGGGTGTCGTCATGGTGATCGTGCTGGAGATGGGCCTGATTTCCCCGCCCGTCGGCGTCAATGTCTTCATCGTCAAGAGCGTGGTACCCGACGTTCCGATCGAGACTATTTTTGCGGGTATCATGCCGTTCTGGCTCGCGATGATAGCGACCCTGGCCCTCATCGTGGCCTTTCCCGACATCGCCCTTCTCATCCCGAACGCCATGTTCAACTAGCGCAGAAACGCTTCCGGATCGGTTGATACAATTGATACATTCAGCAATGCCCAACTGATAAGCTGGCGCTGTATTCGGGTTTGGCCGGTTCGCGACATTTGCGATATCGGCACCGGCAGGCAGAACAGAGTGGGAACTGATGTTGCGAACGGTCGAGGGAAGCGCTGCCGGCCGGAATGCCGGTGCAGAAGAGGACGCGGCAGAACTCGCACTGCTGAGAGAAGCTGCCGGTGCACTGCGGGAAGGCTTCGCCCTCTTTGATTCATCCTTCCGGCTCCGGATGTGCAACCACACCTACCGCAATCTCGCATGCGCAGTGGACGCACCTGCTCCCGAAGCCGGCGAAAGCGCTGAAAACCTCTTTCTGAAAAGTTTCAATAGCGGCTGTTTTGTATTTCCGGAAGAGACCGACATCTCCGCCTTGAGCACCGCCGTTGTCGACACTCTGCGTGACGGCACCAGGGAGGTGGAGGTGAAGCGTAACGATGGTCGCATCGTTTCTCTCACGGGAAAGCTCACAGAAACAGGCGGATTTCTTGTGTCTGCCGTTGATGTCACCACGGAGCGGAAGGCCGCGCCGGCCGAACACGGCGAACGGGATCGTGCGAATGCACAACTGAGAGATGCGGTAGAGGCTCTCGATGAAGGTATTGTTCTCTATGATCGGGAACAGCGGCTGGTTTTTGCCAACAGCCGCTACTCCGAAATACTGGGGCCGCACAGCTGCCTTCTGGTTCCGGGCGTCCCCATGCAGGCCATCGTCGGCGAAGCTGTCGCCAGTGGACAGATCTCGATCACCAGGGGTCCGGATGGTGGCATCGCCGGTATTCTTCGAACCCTCGAGGAAAGAGGGAATCTCAAGATCGAAGTTGAAGTGGCTGATGGAACCCAGCGGGAGATCACGCTCGCCCGTCTAAAGGATGGCAGCATCGTAGCAACAGCATGCGATATCACGGAGCAAAGAACAACCCAGGCCCGCGCCCGGCAATTGCTCAACGATGCCATCGAAGGCGTTGATTTCGGGATCGCGCTGGTTGGTGACGATGATCGGCTTGTTTTCGCCAACCGGAAATTTCGCCAACTTGGCGACCCGAACGGCAATCTGCTGACAGCCGGAAGAACCATGCGCGAAATACATGCCGAAGCCATCAGAACCGGATTGTTCCCGCTTCCACCCGGCGCTGCGCCGGACGCGCTGCTCGATGACCTGGATCAGCTAATCCGGGAGGCAGCCAAAGGCTTCCAGATACCCAACAACCACGGTAGTTCGCTTGTTGGCAATGTCTACGAAACCGCCTTGCAAGGCCGGCTTTTTACGATCGAGGACGTAACGGAACATGTTCGGGCCGAACGCCTGTTTACCGACACTGTTGCCCGTCTTCCGGTAGGGGTCGCAATCGAAGGCCCCGAGGGGCAGTTTACCCATTGCAACGACGCGTTCGCAGGGCCCTTCAATCTGACATCGAAGGAGATCCTGGAGTATTCCGATGTCGAAAGGATTGCGCTCCTGGCACCACAGATCGCCACGATCAAGGGCATGCCGGTTGGAGACAAGGCCGCCGAGGCCTTCACACAGGCGGTCATGCTGCAGCGTGCAACGCTGATGCCGATGGAGGTCACTTTCAAGGACGGGCGGCACTATGTTGTCGAGCGCGCCTTCACCGAAAATGACGGAAGGGTTGTCGTTGTCACCGACGTCACGGCCCTGAAAAAGGCGGAAACACGAAGCCTCGAAGTGCTCAACGATGCCATTGAATCGCTCGATGAGGGGTTGGCACTGTTCGACACCGATCTGAATTTCGTCATGGGTAACCGGAAGTATTTCGACCTTTACTTCAGTGACGAACCACCACCTGACGGAAATGAAAATCTCGTCTCTCTGCTGAACCGCTTGTTCGACGCCGGTATCATTCTGATACCGGAAGGGATCAGCAAAAAGGACTACATTGACAGGTTGACAGGTCTCGTTGGCACCTACCGGAAAAACGAGACGGTCAAACTCGCCGACGGCACCATATTGCTTGCCTCTGCGCACCAGACGGAGCTCGACTGCTACCTTATCTCTTTCACCGACATTACCGAACAGCGAAGAGCCGAAGAAGAACAGCGGGAGGCTGACCTCCTGCTGCGCACGATCGTGGAAGCCTGCCCCGCAAACTTTCTCGTTTCGCGCGTGGAAGACGGCAAGATCATCTACTGCCCGCCGGCCTCGCGCGAGCGCTTCGGCAAGATCAAATCGACCTTGAGCTTCTTTATGCACCCGGAAGATCGCGAAAAATACCTCGAGGCCCTGTTGCCGACGGGATCACTCGATGACTACCGGGTCCAGTTCCGCCGCGCCGACGGTTCGATCATGCAGGGCCTGACCGCGGCGCGGATAACCGACTACAAGGGCGAGGATGTTATCGTGTCCTCGACGCGCGATATTTCCGATCAGCTTGCTATGCAGGAAGAACTGGAAAAGCAACGCGAAATCTCTCATCAGAATGAAAAACTGTCAGCCCTGGGTGAACTTCTCGCCGGGGTTGCCCACGAGCTAAACAATCCGCTGTCCATTGTTATCGGCTACGCACAGATGCTGGAAGGCAAACTGGACGATCCGGTTCTTTCCAAACGGGTCGACAGAATTGCGCAGGCTGCAGACCGGAGCGCAAGGATCGTAAAGACCTTCCTTGCAATGGCACGGCAGAAGCCCGCCAGGATAGAGCAATGTTCGCTCAACGACATTGTTTCGATCGCACAGGAGATTGGCGGCTATGGGCTGCGTGCCAACGGTATTCAGGTCGTGACGGATTTCGATGAAGCTCTTCCTCCAGTCGCAGGCGACGGTGATCAGCTGGTTCAGGTTTTCACCAATCTCATCGTGAATGCGGAACACGCGTTGACCCCGCTGGGAGAAAACGGTGTGCTTACGCTCCGTTCCTTCCACGACGTCGACAATGATCATTCGGTGATCGAAATAAGGGATAACGGTCCCGGTATTGCGAAGGAACTTCAGGCGCGCATATTCGAACCGTTCTTTACGACCAAGGATGTCGGAGAAGGAACAGGTGTGGGTCTGGCTTTTTCTCATCGCATTATCGACACGCATGACGGCGTTCTCGAAGTTGCTTCCGGTCCGGATATCGGGACCAGTTTTTTCGTCCGCTTGCGCGCCAAAAGACCCGATACAACGCAGCAGCCGTTGATCGACGCACCAGCAGAGACTTTGGTAAAGCAGCGAGTTCTTGTCATCGACGACGAACCGGATGTCGGCGAGTTGATTACCGATCTTCTGACGGAAATGGGATGCGAGACCACGTTGGCGCCAGATGCAAGAGAAGCTCTTTCACTTCTTTCCGACAGTGTTTTCGATATCATTATCAGCGATTTCAAGATGCCAGGCATGAACGGCGAGGAATTTTACGCGGCCCTGCAAAAAAGCTTGCCCGGATACATGGATCGTATTGGATTCGTGACGGGAGACTCGATGGGCAAGGCGGTTACGCATTTTCTGACCGAAAGCAAACGTCCCCATATTGAAAAACCGATTTCCAGAACCGAGCTGGAGGCCCTGGTCAGGCAGCTTGGTGCCCGGGAGAACCAGCCATGAATGCAATGACGGACAACAGACTGATACTTGTCTGTGACGACGAACCTCATCTCAGGGAAATGGTTGCCGAATATCTGAGCGAAAGAGGGTATGGCATTCTGGAGGCCGCCAGTGCGTCGGATATGAAATCCCTGCTTGAAAGCAAGACACCCGATCTGATTGTGCTGGACATAAACATGCCCGGCACGGACGGACTGACGGCGCTCAGGGAGCTCAGGTCTTCTTCCGAGATCCCGGTCATCATGCTGACGGCGGCAAGCGAAGTGATCGACCGTGTCATTGGACTTGAAATGGGTGCCGATGACTACGTCGGAAAACCGGTGGACTTGCGCGAACTGGAGGCCCGTATCAAGGCGACCCTGCGCCGCCAGAACCTGGTACATGCAGAGATAGAGCAAAAGGACAAGGTCCGCGGAACCGTGGTTTTTGGTCCGTGCCGGCTCGACCTTGACGGGGCAAGACTGTTCGACAAGGGCGGCGATGAAATCCCGCTGACCGCGATGGAATTCAGCCTGCTAAGGGTATTTGTGGAAAACCGCGGCCGTGTTCTCAACCGCGATCAGCTTCTTGAACAGGCGCATGACAAGGGCTGGGAGCCCTTCGACCGCTCGATCGACCTGAGAATTTCCAGATTGAGAAGAAAAATCGAGAACAATCCAACCAAGCCGGAAACCATCCGGACCGTGCGTGGTATCGGCTATGTATTCGACTAGACCTTTCACGGGTAAAATCCATGAAAAGATACTCCCGGCGACCTTTCAGGGCCGCAGGGTGTCTCCTTGACAGCCAAGGCGAATGGTCAGGTCATCCGGCCGCAACGGGTCACAGCAAAACGCGCCTTGAGTTCCATTGTGGCGGGAGCATAAGCTAGCGCCGCGGCAGACACAAATACGCACCGCGATCCCCGCCGAAGGACTGCAAAGATCGAATACGTCCACTCCCCGGACATCAACTGAATCAATTCGCTCGCCGTCCTGTCAAAGACATTGGCCCTACCTAACGGAAAAATATCCCCGATCCGTCGCGATCGCCGCGACCCGGTCTCCGGCGAGCGAGCGGTCAGTCCTCGGGGAACGATACCGGTTGTCCAGAACAAGAATTGTAACGGCATCGACTTCCAGCGCCATATGGCCCGCGCCGGACGCTGTTTCGAGAATGAGAAGGCGCATGTCGGTTTCCCGATACCCGGCTGCGGTCAGAACGGCACGTTTCAGGAGAACATGATCATCGCAGTCACCGGCACCGCGGAGCAGCGTCGAGAGTGGATTTGCCCAATGGTCGTCGGTTGCCGCGTCCCTGAGATACCTGATGTTTCCATTGACAATCTCCTGGACCAGCGCGGGCTGGACTGCACGCGGCACGGCCTCAACCCGGGAAACCAGCTTCCGCCAGGTCGCTGCACGCCAGTCGCGGCAGGCACCTTTTTCACACGAACGCAACCAATCTGCCTCGGCCTGCACCCGTGCCCTTGTCATCGCCCAGCGCCGCGCGAGAACCGTACCTGATTTTCGTTTCAGCTCACGGTGTGGCTGTGCGAAATGGACGGGCACCGGACGCGATCCGGCATCTTGTTCCTGTCCGTTCGGCGCAACATGTTTTCCGATACCGGCCGCAATCCTGAATTCGAAGGCATGTACCTGCGATGGAAGCAGCGCACCCATACCGGTGCCCAAGATGCACAAAAGCACCAGCACCGGCTGAAAACCGAAAGAAACTCGCATCGACATCTGCCCTGTTCAGGCACGACGATGCTTGCTTATCTTTCGCGCAATGCTTCCGAGCGTGCCTTGATTATTGGCTTCAACAGATAGTCGAGAACCGTTTTATCGCCGGTTAAGATCGAAGCGCTGACGACCATTCCCGGAATTATTGGTAAAGGATTGCTTTCCGACCCGAGCCAGTTCCGGTCCGTTCTCAAGATCACCCTGTAGAAAGTTTTGCCTTCTTCATTGGTGATCGTATCCGCGCCGATGCGCTCGACGACACCCGGAATGTCTCCATAGACTGTATAGTCATATGCCGTGACACGCACACGGGCGGCCTGTCCCGGAAACAGGAACGCAACATCCTGTGGCCGGATCTGTGCTTCGATCAGAAGAGTGTCATCAAGTGGAACGAGTTCAGAGATGTTCTCTCCCGGTGAGACCACAGCACCGATTGTGGCAACCGAGAACTTGTTGATGATCCCGCGCACCGGGGCCCTGAGCACAGTGCGATTGACCTTGTCACTCGCCGACTTGATCGTTTCGTCAAGGATTGTCAGCTCGTTCAAGGACTGCGTCAGGTCTTCATGTGCCCTGGCACGAAAACCGAGAATCGCGCTTTCAAGGCGCGCCGAGGCTTCCGCAATAGCCGCTTCAGATCGCGGGATGGAGGCATTGAGAAGTTCGACTTCAAGCTTGCCCCCCTGGGCCTCGCGTTCGAGCCGCAGCAGATCCATCTTCGGATAAGCACCTGCTTCCGATAGTTTGCGCGCGCTCAGCAGTTCCTCGTTCAGCAATTCTGAAGACAGTTGTTCGCTGACAAGACGCGTTTCGAGTTCCACCTTTTCCAGCTGCCGTTGGGAAAGCTGTTGCTCGATGACGGAAAGCTCCTGTTTCAATGCGGTCTGGCGTGCGTTGAACAAGGCAAGTTCACGGGCCGATGCGGGTCGGCCGGCATCACTCTCATCCAGAACGAGAAGTTCGCCATGGGCTTCCGCTTCCAGGCGTCTGGCTCTTATCACGAGCGCGTTTCGCTGCTCCTCGAGCTCTCCGAGATTGGCCGCAAAGCCGGTATCGTCGATCCTTATCAGCGGTTCGCCGACATCTACAACATCACCCTCCCTGACGAAGATTTCCGCAACGAGCCCGCCTTCCAGAGATTCCACGATTTGAATCTGGCTGGACGGAATCACCCGCCCGTCGCCCGTTGTGACTTCCTCGATCCTGGCAAAAAAGGCCCAGACGACAAGAGCACCAAGCAAAAGCAGCATGGCCAGAAGAAGACCCCAGATACCGGCATTGTTTCGCCGTTCCAGCGCCGCGCGCACATCGTTTGCAAAATCCTCATCCACCCGGGGCACGACCACCTCCCGGACTTGAAGGGTGCGTCTTGTGACCTGCCTGTGCACCTGCCTTCAGGCGGGAGACAACATCGTCCTTGGGGCCGTCCATCAGAAGCTTGCCCTTGTCGAGCAGTAGAATGCGGTCGACCAGATCGAGAGGTCCGTCACGATGTGTTGCGATAAAGAGTGTGATGCCTTCATTCGCAATCTGCTTGAGTCGCGCGCACAACTGCTTCTCCGACATGATATCGAGATATGCGGTCGGTTCATCCAGGCAGATGATTTTCGGTGACCGGATCAGGCATCTGGCCAGGGCAACCGCCTGCCGTTGTCCGCCGGAAAGACTTCTTCCACGCTCCTCGATATGCATATCCAGGCCGTCCGGATGGCGCGACGAGAAAAAATCAACACCTGCCAGATGCACGGTCCGTTCGAGCTCGGATGCGCTGGCATTGGGCGCCCCTATGAGGATGTTCTCACGCAAGGTACCTGTAAAGAGCTCGGCATCCTGCAGGCACAATCCGACAGTCGACCGCAGGTCGGCGGCAGAGAACTGGCGTGTGTCGATGCCACCCAGCAAATAGGTACCCGATTGTGGCTCATAAAGACCGGACAGGATGCGCACCAGCGTACTCTTGCCGGATCCCACCCGCCCGATAACACCGATTTTCTCACCGGTTTCAGTCGCAAAACTGATATTTTCGAGAGCCGGGACACCGCTTCCGGGATAGGTCAGGCAGACGTTCTGAAACGCGACCCCTGCATTCCCCGAGGAATTCAGGTCACGAGCGGTCACGCCTCCTTCTGTTTCCGATTTCATCAGAACGTCAAGACCTCTGAGCGCGCTCCGTGCGTGAAGCAGGCGCGCCAATGTCTGCGAAATGTTGTTGAGTGGCGCAAGAACACGCCCCGCCAGGATGTTTGCGGCAATCAGGGCGCCCACCGTGATCCGGCCCTCCAGGACAAGAAACACGCCCCAGACCACGATCACGATCGAAACAAGCTGAAACACCACCCCGGTGAACGATGCCGCCACATTTGCCCAGTATCTTGCTCTGGTGGTCGAACGGCTGGCGGCAGCGACCGCGCGGTCCCAGGCGCGGCGGAACCAGCTTTCTCCGCCACTCACCTTGATGGTTTCCAGAGAAGACACCGTTTCGACGAGTATCGATTGACGACGCGCGGCATCGCTCTGGCTTTCCGAGAGTGCCCTCGACAGCGGAACCTGAACAAGACCGGTCACGGCAATCACGACCGGAACGGCAAACGCCGGAACCCAGGCCAGCGGCCCGACCAGGAACCACATCACCCAGACAAAAATGCCGATAAACAAAAGATCGGTCGCAGCAATGACCGTTGATGACGTGAGGGCATCCCGCACGGAATCCAGATCGCGGACCTGATTGGCAACTCCGCCGGTCGACGCCGGCCGTGCCGCCATTTTCAGTCTTAAAAAGTGATCGAACATGCGGCCGGCAACCGCCATGTCAACGCGTCTGCCGGTTTCGTCGACGATTTTCATGCGAAGCATCTTGAAGATGAAGTCGAACAGAAACGCAATCAGGACACCAAGCGTCAGAACCCAGAGTGTCGGTATTGCCAGATTGGGTATGACCCGGTCGTAGACGTTCATGATGAACAATGGACTGGCAAGGCCAAGCAGGTTGCCGATCAACGCTGCGATGATGACTTGAGTATAATTGGGCCAGAACCGGCGCACGGCAGACCAGAACCAGTCCTTGGGTGTTTCCGGTGTTGCCTCGGCCTGCGCCTGTGAAGGCATAAGACCGACAAACACCACGACCGGCAGTTTCGATCCTCCAAATGAGGACAGCGGCACATTTCCAATACCCTCGGGCTCCAGGGCGGAATGTATCCGGGCGGTTCCCGCCAACCGGTCAATCTTCTCCACAACGACTGCCGGCTCATCTTCCACAAGAACAATCACCGGAAGCGTGACAACCGGAATGGAGGCAATATCAAGTTGCTCTATCCGGACCGCGAGCCCAAGTCGACGTGCTGCTTCCTCAAGACTGCTGACCGCAAGCCCCTGCTCCCCGACGGGGAGGCCACGCGAGAGTTCGGACATGTTGGCAACAAGGCCGTGATACCGGGCGACCCTGACGAGAGCCTCCAGAAGACCGTTGGATGCTAGATGCTGGTCGCGAGCGAGGTCCCCGGATCTGGTCACCTGCGTTGGAGCGGTAGGATGATTGCCCGGGCGGACTGTCGGCTCCCCTCCATCCACAATAACCGCCTTACCACTTGCGCAATGGTTCTATGAGCCCCCTGGAACCCACAAACCAGGGAGCCTCCGCAGACCCCGCCTGACTCTCCGGAGGTGCGGAAACACCGGCAGATGCAAGAAGACTTCCGGTGGAGGCGAGCAGACGATAGCGCGAGAACACGGAGATCGTTTCCGAACTGATGAGCTGAACACGAGATGTAAACGCTGAATTCTGCGCTATCAGAAGGTCCAGGAGATCCCGAAGCCCGGCTTCATATTCCTTTTCGTAACTCTTGATAACGGCATCAGCGGCAACCGTCTGCTCCCGGAGGGCCTTGAGACGGATGTCGTTGGTGACGATATCGCTCCAGGATCTGCGTACGCTTTCATCGACAGATCGCCGTAAATGATCCAGCTGCATTTTGCTTTCTGTGACCTTTTCACCGAGCTGGCGTCGCCGGCTGGTATCGATAGTCCCGTTGAAGAGGTTCCAGGACATGGTCATCCGGACCGCAAATTCGTTGTTGCGGCCTGGTGTTCCGTCCAGATCCTCACCGACCGAGGCCAACCCTTCCACACCCAGGTTGGGCAGGAAGAGTGACTGGGACTTGTCATAATCGGCCGCTGCCGCGTCGACATCGGCAGACCCGGCTCGGAGAGAAGGATGGTTGTTCCGCGCCGTGGCAATGGCAATGGCCTGGGTGGCGGGATGAGATTTGGGCCGCCGGGGAGACTTGAGCACCGGTGGTGCGATGCCGATCACGCTCTCAAACCGGGCGTTGGCCGCACCGAGCTCTCTCAAGACATCCGCGCGCACCGCGTGAACGGCTGCGACACGCTCTTCGGCCTGACGCAATTCGCTTTCTGTCGCCGACCCGCCCTGCACTTTCGTGCGGACAATGCCGAGCAGCCGAACATGCTCGAGAATGTTAGCATCTGCGGCCTTCAGGATCCTGTGGTGCCGGAACACATCGAGAAACGCCTCAGTTGCATCGAGACCGGTCAACTCGGCGCGCTCCATGACACGTGCCGCCGATCCATCCACGCGCGCGGATTGCCGGTAGATTTCGTTCGCCCTGGCAAATCCGTCGAAAAACACCTGACGAGCGATCAGCGTGGCATCCCTTGCATTTCGCCATTCGCGATTATCCGTGACTTCAAGCGAATTGGGCCTGTCGATATACTGCGCACCGAATGAAGCTTCCAGATCCACGGACGGAAGATAGGCGCCCTGCGCCTGGTCATATTCGAAATCTACAGAACGCCGGTTTGCAGCCGCAGCCAGAACCTGCGGATTTGTGGTCACAGCTCGCGCGATTGCCTCTTCCAGCGTCATCGCGGAAGTACCGACAGAAACAGAAACAATCACGGACAGAGAAAGCGCTGTCACAGCTATCAAGTGCCGCCAACAGGCAAACGCACGTGGAACCTGGAAGGACAAACTCCCATCTACAAGCTCAAATTGAGTCCTGCACCTCATTCCACCCTGCCAAACGCCAACCAACCAAGTCAATCGGAAAGCTCTTTTCCCAACCACGACAACTAACTTAACGGCACTTTCCCACATTGAACAAGCAAGATAATAAATTGCTCGACCCACCAAATAACCATAACGCAGTTTATTTGGACGCGGCAAAGATTTTTTGTTAAAAAAGTGTTAAGCCTATATTTGGGTTTAACGCCTGCATTTCCTTTAATAGTTGACATACTGGTGAGCCTGGGTCGTGTCGAACATTCCGAACTTCGGAATATCATCGTCGGAAACAATGGAAACTGCGGTACTCGACGCGGCAGGTCCCCTGCCACCCGTTGTGGATGCCCCTCTTCTGTTTCGGGGAGATTATGACAGGCAGGGACCCGATCTGCTGATCAGCCATCCGGAACACGGTTCCCTGACAATCGCCAATTACTTCCTGCAAGACGATCTGCCTGATTTGTTTACGGCAAATGGTGCCGTCCTTGAAGGTGACACGGTCGCGCAATTGTCGGGGCCCCTGGCCCCGGGACAATATGCGCAGGCTGGCTCCGGTCTCGCCGGCGCTCCGATCGGAAATGTGCAGACCTCCGCCGGAACCGTCACCGCGCAAAGAACAGATGGCACCACGGTGACACTCTCCTCAGGCGATCCTGTTTTTCAGGGAGATGTCGTGGAGACAGCCGAGAACTCTTCCCTGGTGATCGTATTTGTTGACGAGACCCTGTTCTCCCTGTCTGCCGGCGCCCGTATGGTTCTGGACGAGCTGATCTACACGCCGAACGGTTCCGGAAACTCCATGGTGATGAACCTGGTTCAGGGAAGCTTCGTATTCGTCACCGGGCAGGTGGCTCCGACCGGCGACATGCGGGTCGAAACGCCGACCGCCACGATGGGCATCAGGGGGACAACCCCGATCGTGCAGATCGATACGCTGGATGGCGCAACACGATTTGCACTGGCCGTCGATCCGAACGGTCTGATCGGGTCATATCAGCTGTTTGACCGAATTTCTGGTCAACTGCTTGGAACGGTCAACTCGACCGACACGACATATTTCATTCAGTCTGCTGGAACAGCCCCGGTTGTCACCCCGCGAACGCCTGCGGAGTCAGCATCCGTTGAAAGTCAATTGCAGCAGGCATTTGACGCCTATTCCGCAGCCGGTCTCGGACAGCAAAGCATCGATGACGGTGACGATGATGCTCAAAACGCGCCCGGTCCGGATCAGACGGATGCCGGACTTGATCAGCTTTTCGGGGGCCCGGTTCCCGATCTGTCCGATCCTGATCTGTCTCCCCTGGGCGACCGGGACGGGGGACTGAGCAGAGACATCCCCACAGGTTCTGGAAGTGGAAGCCGGTCTTCACCTCTGCTGCCGGAGGCTCCCGCGTCTTCGAGCGGTGGCGACCCTTCGGATGATCCAGGTCCGACTGCGCCTTTCGACGACGGCTCCATACCCGACACTGGCGGAGACGATTTGTCTTTCGTCCTTCCGCCCGACCTGTTCACCCTGGAAGACGAAGCGATCACTCTGCGTGGCTTGAATGTCGAAATCCCGGGAGACGGCGAAGGTACGGTCACGATTGTCGCGAGATCCACTGTCACGCTTGCCCGGATTTCCGGACTGACATTCCTTGCGGGCGACGGTTTCGATGACGAGACGGTTACATTTACCGGCACTGAAGCGGACATCAATGCTGCCCTTTCGGGCATGATCTATACGCCTTCCCCGAACAGTGAAACAGGTGGATTGAGCCTGACGGTTTTCGACGGAGACAGCACACTCCTGGCAGACCTTCCAGTTACAATCGAACCTGTGGAGGATGCACCGGCTGTTTTCGATGTTAATCTCACCGTAGATGAAAACGGCAGCATCTCCGCACCCTTTGTTGGATACGATCCGGACGAAGGCGATACCCTCACCCTCTTTGCACTGTCCGAGCCGTCCCTGGGCACGCTCGAAGTGTCCGACAACGGCACGTTCACATTCGGGACGAATGGCGATTTCGACAATCTGACGGCTGGCACCTCTCAGGAAATCAGCTTTCAATATAGCGCAGTGGACAGCACCGGACTGGTTTCGGAAGTACCCGCGACGGTCACAATTGAGGTTACGGGCCTCAATGACGATCCGGTCGCTCCGGATATCGATCTGAGTCCGCCCGGAACCCTCAACGGCAGCTTCAATGACGGCTTTGCGAACTGGCAACAGGCCGTCGGGCCCGAGACCGGTCCGAATGGAGAGTTCATCGCCGGATCCTATGTCACGGCTTTCGATGTCGCCCAATCCGGCTCTCTCATTCCCGATGACATCATTGTTGCCGTCGTTGAATTTTCCGGTAAGCTCGACGCTTCATCGGACGGTTCTGAAAGTGCTGCAGCTACCGGACCATCCTTGATCAGCAGCCCGTTCACCGCCTTTGCAGGTGAAAATGTCAGTATTGAATATCGGTCCTTTTTCGGAACCGACGAGGCTTTGCACACGGCCGAACTGGTCAATGTCGAGACCGGTGAACGAACGCTGGCGTTTCGCGAATCGACGCCCGTCAATGTGTCCGGCGAAGTGAATTCAGTCGAGATTCAGATCCCGGACACCGGAAGCTTCCAGATCGAGTTCAGGATCGGCAGCGTCGATACCAATGATGATGGTGCTCTCGGCGCAAGACTGGTCATCGGAAATGCAGGGTTGATCCGAAGCGGTGTCTTGGCAGGCGCGACGCAGACATTCGGCCAAATCCGATTCCTCGAAAACGCATCTGATCCGGATGGAGACGCGGTCAGCCTCCAAAGTGTTTCTTCAACGAGCGCGTTCGGAGCAAGCATTTCACTAATTGGCGGCGAAGTTGTCTACGATACCGGTTCTGCCTTTGACTTTCTTGCGGAGGGACAAACGGCGACCGACAGTTTCCAATACACGATTGCGGATGGAAATGGCGGGTTTGCGTCCGCAACGGCGTCGGTGGATATTGTCGGAACCGGGAGCGCTCCCGCTGGTATCCCGCTCCGATATGCGCCGGTTTCTGATCAGACGACGTCTTTGTCAAATGGCCTGCCTGCCGGCGCATTGCAAACGACGGGAACCGGCGTTCCGCTGCATGAAACTGTGCCGGCAAACACGGTCACGTATGCGTTCCCCGTCGTCGCTCCCGCGAACAACGGACTGGCAAGTTATTCGCCCGCGCAGCAAGCCGCAGCCGTTGTTGCTCTGTCTCTTTGGGCGGACGTTTCAGGTCTTATGGTAGCAGAAGCGGCAGTGGCTGAAACGCCAACGGCGAGATTCCTGAATTCGACAAGCGTCTCATTCGCCGAAATCTTTGAAACCGATAGCGGCAGCACGATTGTTACCAATCCGGACTTTGCCGAGATGACATCCCTACAATCAGGTTCCCACGGTTTCTTCGCTTTGCTTCACGAAACCGGTCATGCAATCGGGCTTGATCATCCGCCACCTGACCTGACCCAAGCACAAAGCGTCATGTCTTCGGTTTCGCCTGCTACCATCGGCGCGGACTGGTGGAACGAAACGGGTTCGTGGATCTACGCACAGACCCCCATGATTGAGGACATCGCGACGGTTCAGCTGGCCTACGGCGCCAACGAAGAAACCCGCAGCGGAGATACGGTCTACGGCTTCAACAGCTCTGAAACCGGCACCGTTCATGACTTCGCGGTCAACACTGACCCGGTTCTGACGATTTACGACGCTGCCGGGGTCGATGCACTTGATTTTTCAGGTTGGGACGCACCTGCGATCATTGACCTCAATTCGGGATCCTATTCATCTGCCAATGGCATGACCAACAACATCGGGATTGCTTTCGGAACGGTCATCGAAAGTGCCGTCGGTGGCGCAGGTGACGATCTCCTCATCGGCACCAGTCTTGGCGAGACACTTGATGGCGGTGCTGGGCTGGATACGTTGATTGGTGGCGGCGGCGCGGACACGTTCATGCTGTCACACGACGACCTTGCCGACATGATTGTCGATTTCAAGAGCGGGGAGGACAGGCTCGATTTGTCTTCCTTGCTGGATGCCAATTTCAATACCGGAGAGGTTGGCGACTATGTCGATGTCGAACAAAGGGGAGACGACGCGGTTGTCAGCGTCGATAGAGACGGCACCGGCACCGCGAACGACTTCAGGGACGTCGCCGTGCTTCAGTCCGTTGAAGCAGGGGGAATCATTGATTTTGTCTTTTCAGATAACGGGGTTCAGGCAACCGACACGATTGTCGCCTGATGTTTCGCAAAGCACACTCCACATGCCGTGTGCCACCGGTATCTTTCCCTCATGAAACGCAGGATCGGCAAACTGGCATTCCTCTTCGGCAGTGCACGATTATCGGCCGTCCTCTTGCTCCTTGTCTTGTTGGGTGTCCGGGTCCTTGATCCCCTGGTTATCGAGCTCGTTCGACTAAAGACCTTCGACTTCTACCAGACCCTCAAGCCGCGGGACTACCAGGATCTGCCGGTCGCGATTGTCGATATCGACGAAAAAAGCCTTGCCGAACTGGGTCAATGGCCCTGGGCGCGGTCAACACTTGCGACCATCCTCCAGAACATCGCGCAGGCCGGCGGGATCGCGGTGGCCTTCGATATCGTCTTCCCAGAGCCGGATCGCCTGTCACCCGACCAATACAGCAAATCCATCGGTGGTCTCAGCCAAACACTGAAAGACGAACTGGCCGCGCTTCCGAGCACCGACAAGATCATGAGCGATGCCATGCGCAGGACGCGCGTGGTCGTCGGACAGGCAGGCGGTGTCGACTTTGTCGAAACCGATCGCCCGAAACAAAGCCAGACACCGGTTGCTCTGTTGGGACCGGACCCGACCGGCGTCATGTTCAATTATCCAAAACTTCTCAGGAATATCCCGATACTGGAGGATGCCGCAGCCGGAAGAGGGTTGTTTTCCATCTACCCGGACCCGGATGGCATTGTCAGGCGTGCGGCACTGACTGCGTTGGCAGATGGCCAGATACAGCCGGCGCTGAGTGTCGAACTCCTGCGTGTTGCTACCGGGCAAAACGCGTTCGCGGTCAAAAGTGACGAAGCGGGCATCAGTGGACTGGTCGTCGGCGGTGTCGAAGTCCCCACGGACCGCAACGGGCGAATCTGGGTTCACTACACGCCGTCGAATGCGGAGCGTTACGTTTCGGCGTCCGACATTGCCAGCGGTGGGTTCGATGTCACCAGGATCAAGAACCACCTCATTTTGATGGGACCTTCCGCCACCGGATTGCTCGACCTGAAGGCGACACCGCTTGATCCGGCCATGCCGGGAGTGGAAGTTCATGCGCAGATCCTGGAGAACATTCTCAGCCAGTCTTTTCTGACACGTCCGAACTATGCGTTGGGCGCCGAACTGATTGCAACAACGGTTCTTTCCCTGCTGACCGTCCTGCTGGTTCCCATACTCGGTGCGCTGCCGGTCCTTGCCTTCGGCTTCGTTCTTGCCGCGAGCTGGGTTGCCGGGAGTTGGTACATGTTCGCCAGCCAGAAGCTACTTCTGGACGCAGGGTATCCGCTGTTTGCAAGCTTTTGCGTATTCCTTCTGCTGGTATTCATCAACTATCGCCGCGAGGAAATCCAGAGGCAGGAAATCCGTTCGGCATTCGGCCAGTATCTGGCGCCCGACTACGTTGAACAGATCGCCAGGAACCCCGAAAGTCTTGCCCTGGGGGGCGAACGGCGCAACATGACGGTCCTGTTTTCCGATGTCCGCAATTTCACGAAAATATCTGAAAGCTTCGCTGACAATCCCCAGGGACTAACCACACTGATGAACCGCTTTTTGACACCGCTTTCGAACGGCATAATGGAAAAGCGCGGCACAATCGACAAATATATGGGCGACGCCGTCATGGCCTTCTGGAACGCCCCTCTTGACGACGACAATCAGGAATTCCATGCCTGCCAGGCAGCCCTGATCATGGTTGAGCGCATGCGTGCAATCAATCGCGAACGCAAGGAGGAGGCTGAAAAGGACGGCAGGGAGTTCTTTCCGCTGAATGTCGGGATCGGCATCAACACCGGTGACTGTGTCGTCGGCAATATGGGATCCGAATTCCGCTTCGACTATTCGGTCCTCGGCGATTCCGTCAATCTTGCGTCGCGTCTGGAAGGTCAGACCAAGGCCTATGGGGTCATCACGCTGATCGGCAACAGCACAGCCCGGACGGTGAAGGATCAGCTTGCCGTTTGTGAAGTCGACCTCATCAGGGTCAAGGGCAAGCAAGAACCGGAACGGATTTTCACCTTGCTGGGAGACGAAGCCTATGCCGGTAGCAGTGCGTTCCGCGAGTCCAGGTCACATTTCGAGACTATGCTCCAAGCCTATCGTGAACAGGATTGGGAGCGTGCAAAATCGCTGTGCGCCGCGTTGATTGACCTGGGTAATGGCGATTTTGCAAATCTGGCAGAAACGTTCCGCGAGCGGATCGAGCGTTTCACAAAGGAGCCGCCCCCGTCTGACTGGGACGGCGTCTATGTTGCCGAATCCAAGTAGGGCCGGTCGCGACCTCAGGCGTTTTTGACGTTCTGGGTCTGAACACCCAGCTTGTCGATCCCGAGACGCATGACTTCACCGCCCTTCAGATAGACAGGTGGTTTCTGCCCCATGCCGACACCTGGAGGTGTGCCGGTGGAGATCACATCACCCGGCTGCAGGCTCATGAAGCGGCTGCAATAGCTGACGAGATGCGGCACCTTGTAGACCATCGTTGCGGTTGAACCGTTCTGATAGCGGTGACCGTCGACTTCCAGCCACATCGAAAGCTGGTCGAAATCGCCGACTTCGTCCGGAGTTACCAGCCAGGGACCTAGCGGACCGAAGGTGTCGCTGCCTTTGCCCTTGTCCCATGTGCCGGACCGGTTCAGCTGAAAATCTCGTTCAGAGACATCGTTGATAACGCAGAAACCTGCGACATGCTGCAAGGCATCAGCTTCGTCGATGTATTTACCGCCCTTGCCGATCACGACACCGAGTTCGACTTCCCAATCGGTCTTCTCCGAACCGCGCGGAATTTCCACATTGTCATCCGGTCCGACGATCGCCGAGGTCCACTTTCCAAAAACCACCGGCTCCGGCGGAACGTCCAGTCCGGATTCGGCGGCATGGTCCGCATAGTTCAGACCGATGCAGACGAATTTGCCGACATTGCCAACGCACGCACCCAGGCGCAGATCCCGCTGCGGCTGCCCATCGACCAATGGCAGGTCGGAAATGTTCAGAGCCTGCAGTTTTGCAATTGCGTCCGGCAGCAAGGCGTCACCGGAAATATCGTTCACATGCGCGGACAGATCCCGCACACGCCCGTCGTTATCCAGCAACCCGGGTTTTTCTTCCCCAACGGGTCCGTATCTCAGCAGTTTCATGAAACAGATCTTTCCTATGTGCTGACGATCCGCCGGTTATCCCGGCGGATCGAATTGTCTTTTCGCCAATCAGTCGTAAAGAACCGCGGCAATCTCCGGATCATCCATATTGGATGCATCGTAATAGAAGAAGCCCGTATCGATAAGATTCGGTACGTCCTGGCCTTTTGATGCGGCAACTGCAGCTTTGACGGTCTCATAACCGATCCCGACCGGGTTCTGGGTGATTGCCCCTGCCATCACACCGCTCTTGATCGCTTCTTTCTGTGCCTTGCCGGAGTCGTAGCCGATAATGACCAATCCGTCCTTGCCGAGTTCCTGAACACCGTTGACGACACCGATTGCCGATCCTTCATTGGTCCCGAAAATTCCTTTCAGATCCGGGTTCGCTGTCAGGATCGCCTTGGTCACTTCGGTCGATTTCAGATGATCGCCCTGTCCGTACTGGATGGTGACGATTTCGATGTCAGGATATTTTTCACCGATACGATTGACGAAACCGTCCCGGCGGTCGATGCCCGTCCGGCTCGTCCGGCTCGTCTGGTCGTGAGCGACGACTGCGACCTTGCCTTTTCCGCCGATCTTCTCGGCCATCTTGTCGGCCGCAAGCGAGGCTGCGGCAACGTTGTTCGTGGTCGCTGTGGCTACCGGAATATCGCTGTCGACGCCGCTGTCGAATGCAACAACCGGAATACCGGCTTCCTGGGCCTGACGAAGCAGCGGAATCGCAGCCTGGCTGTCCAGCGCGGCAAAGCCGATCGCGACCGGCTTGTTGGCCAGGGCGGCCGACAGCATGTCGATCTGGCGATCCACCATGGTTTCGTTATCCGGACCTTCGAAGGTGATGCGCACGCCTTCCTCGTCCGCAGCCTTTTCCGCTCCCAGTTTGACGGCCTGCCAGAACTGATGCTGGAAGCCTTTGGATACCAGCGGAATGTACATCTCGTCTGCAAGAACGGATGTGGCAGGGATGGACATTGCCAGCGCGCTTATGGCGCCAATTACGAAACGACGTGAAATCATGAAATCTCCTCCTCTTATACGTTTCAGTTTTTTACCGATTGATTGGAACGTCGACCGTTCTCTTCTTGGTTTTCACTTGGCCTGTCTGCGCCGGACCATGTCGGCATAGACGGCAAGAATGATGATTGCGCCGGTCACGACCGTCTGCCATTCCTGGGCGACCGAAAGGACGCGCAATCCATTGGTCAGAACGGCCATGATCAATGCACCGATCAGCGTTCCGATGATGGTTCCGCGACCACCTGAAAGCGATGTGCCGCCGATCACGACCGCCGCAATGGCTTCCAGCTCGTAACCGAGCCCGAGCGCCGGCTGGGCGGAGTTGAGACGCGACGCGATAAGAATGCCTGCAATGCCGCAGATGCCTCCGGCAAGAGCGTAGATCGCCATTTTCCAGGCGTCGGTGTTCACGCCTGACAGGCGGACCGCTTCTTCGTTCGATCCAAGGGCAAATGTGTAGCGTCCCAGAACCGTGCGGCCGAGAATGTAAGCTGCCGCCATTGCCACGAGAAACAGGATGAGAACGCCGTTCGGTATCGGCAGCGAGGGAAGAATCTCCCCGATCAGCGACCCGCGCGAAATCTGGTCGAAACCGGGCGTATCGTTGAAATAGATCGGGCGCGTTCCCGAAATCACCAGGGAAAGCCCTTTCAGGATAAGCATCATGCCGAGCGTTGCGATGAAAGGCGGGATTTTCATCTTGGCGACGAACGTTCCCGAACACAGTCCGCAAAGGGCACCGGCCGCGATGGCCGCCATCACCCCAAGCAGCAACGGCATGCCGGCATAGGTCAGCACGACACCGGCGATCACCGCACAGAACGTCATGAGCGTGCCGACCGATAGGTCGATGCCACCGGTGATGATCACCAGCGTTGCTGCAATCGCCAGAACACCATTCACCGAGGTGGCCTGCAGGATCGCGATCATGTTCGAGGTCTGCATGAAATTCGGAGACGCGATCGAAAATGCGATCAGCAATGCAATCAGGGACGCGAAGGCAAGCAGTTTCTGATGCGCTCCGGTATCGGTCAATCTGGAAAGCAGATTGACCGGTTTCGTTTCCTCCACGGTCTTCAAGGTGTTTCCCCCGTCGGTTGCATCGCTGCCTCGCGCTGCGTGGCAAGCTGCATGATTTGTTCTTGAGTTGTGTCCTTGCCGCCGGGCAGAATGCCGGTCAGCCGTCCCTCGCACATCACCGCGATCCGGTGACTGAGCCGCATGATCTCCGGCAACTCGGAGGAAATCACGATTACCGCCTTCCCCTCCTCAGCCAGGCTTTCCAGCAGCTTGTAGATTTCCGATTTGGCACCAACATCGATGCCGCGCGTCGGTTCATCGAAAATCAGAATATCGCAGTCCCTGAGCAACCATTTGGCAATGACTGTCTTTTGTTGATTGCCTCCGGACAGAAGCCTGACCTCCTGGACATCGGATGGCGTGCGGATGCCGAGTTTTCGAATGTAGTCCTGCGCGGTCTTGCGCATCGCGTCATCGTCAAGGATGCCGCCGCGACCGGTAAACTTGTCCAGGGAGGCAAGGGCAATGTTGTCCCTGACATTCATTCCGGTCGCGAGGCCGAAATGCTTGCGGTCTTCTGACAGATAACCGATGCCCGCGGCGACAGCGTCGTGCGGTGTCGTCACGGACACGTCCTTGCCGTGAACCCTTATGTCTCCGCCATCCCGCGGGTCTGCGCCGAATATGGCGCGCGCGACTTCCGTACGCCCCGCCCCCATGAGCCCTGCAAACCCGAGGATCTCGCCTCTTCGCAGGGAAAATCCGACATCTCGGATGTCATTGCCGCGTGACAGGCCTGACACTTCGAGCGCGATCTCCGCTTTTGACAGATCCGGTACCTCGACCGGCTCTTCGTTCACTTCCCGGCCGACCATCATCGCAATAATCTTGGATATCGGAGTATCTGACGCGCCGACTGTTGCAACATATTCACCGTCACGCATCACCGTCACACGGTCGGCAATTCTTTTCAGCTCATCCATCTTGTGGCTGATATAGACGATACCGACACCTTCAGCCTTCAAACGGTTGATGATGATGAAGAGTTCGGAGATTTCGGCATCGTTGAGTGCCGCCGTCGGCTCGTCCATGATCAAGACACGCGACTTGTAGGAAAGCGCCTTCGCAATCTCCACCATCTGCTGCTTCGCAATCGTCAGGCTGCCCACATTCGCCTTCGGGTCGAGATTGAGATTCATCGAAGCGAAAATCTCGGCCGCATTCCGGTTCAAGGCGCTCTCATCGAGCCTGCCGAAGCTCTTGCGCGGTTCCCGGCCGATGAAGATGTTCTGCGCTGTAGTAAGATCGTTCATCAGGCTGAGTTCCTGGTGAATGATGCCGATGCCGCGGTCCTGAGCTGCTCGTGGTGAATCGAGTTCCACGCTTTCGCCGTCGACCGACAGGTCGCCCGCATCGGACCGATAGATCCCTGCCAGAATCTTCATCAGCGTCGATTTTCCAGCACCGTTTTCGCCCATCAAGGCATGCACTTCACCCGGCTCCAGCTCGAACTGCACGTTCTTCAAGGCGTGCACGCCCGGAAAACGCTTTTCGATGCCTGTCATTTTGACGATTGGTGCCACGACCAGCCCCCCTGCAGCTCTAGATCGTCACGCCACCGTCGACCAGCAGCGCCTGGCCGGTGACAAACTGGCTTTCATCGGAAAGGAGATAGACGGCCAGAGGTGTGATGTCTCCAACCACTGCCAGACGCCCCATGGGCTGTCTTGCTATGAAGTCCTTTTCTGCCTGCACCGGGTCGGGAGCAGCATCAATCCGGCCGCGAAGCGACGGCGTATCCACCGTTCCCGGGCAAATCGCATTGCAACGGATACCTTTGGAAACGAAGTCCGACGCAATCCCTTTTGTCAGGCCGATCACGGCGGCCTTCGTCGAGCCGTATGCGGTTCGGAAAGGGAAGCCCTTTATCGAACTGGCCATGGAAGCCATGTTGACAATGGACGCAGACCCTGTCGTTTCCGCCTTGCGCAACATCCCGGGAAGACAGGCGCGGGTCAGTTTCATCATTGACGTGACATTCAGATCGAAACTGAAAGCCCAATCCTCGTCGGATATGTCCAACAGCGATCCGTGATGAACAAAGCCCGCGACGTTGAACATACCGTCCAGGTCCGGAATGTCGGACGCCAGCTGTGCAATCGCAGCGCCATCGGTCACGTCCAGTGCCTTGGTTTCCATCGCATCGAGCCCTGCAAGCAGCGCTTCGTCCCTGTCGGTCGCAATGACGTGTGCGCCCTCGGTGGCGCATGCGATCGCACTGGCCCGGCCCATGCCCTGACCCGCCGCGGTTACGAGAATAGTCTTTCCTTGCAGCCGCATTACATTACCGCTCCTATTTGCCAGGGCACGAACTCCGCGCCGCCAAAGCCGAGCTCTTCGCTCTTGGTCTGTTCACCTGAAGCTACACGGATCAGCAATTCGAAAAGCTCTTCGCCTTTTGCTTCAATGCTGATGCCCTCCGTGACGATATCCCCGCAATTGAGATCCATGTCGCCGGACATTCGTGCATACATTTCAGAATTCGTTGCCAGCTTGATGCACGGCGTAGGTTTGTAGCCGGAGACCGATCCCCGGCCGGTCGTGAAAATTATGAGATTTGAACCCGAGGCCACCTGTCCGGTGACGGAACAGGGGTCAAAACCCGGACTGTCCATGAAAACGAAGCCTTTCTTGTCGACAATCTCCGCGAACTGATAGACATCCGCTAGCGGGGCGGTGCCCCCCTTTGCGACAGCGCCAAGTGATTTCTCAAGGATTGTCGTCAACCCGCCCCGTTTGTTTCCGGGACTGGGATTGTTGTCCATCTCACCGCCATTTCGAGCGGTGTAGTCCTCCCACCAGTGGATCCGCTCGATGAGCTTTTTTCCCACCTCGACCGACTGGGCGCGACGGGTAAGCAGATGTTCGGCGCCGTAGACTTCCGAAGTTTCTGAGAGAATGGTCGTGCCGCCATGACGAACCAGAAGGTCAGAGGCAAACCCAAGGGCAGGATTGGCTGTAATGCCGGAATAGCCGTCGGACCCGCCGCATTGCATACCAATGGTGATTTCGCTTACCGGAGCCGGTGATCTGGTCGCGCTGTTTGCGATTTCGAAGATCCCGCGAAGTTCTTCCAGACCTTTTTCGATGGTCTTCCGGGTTCCGCCCTCATGCTGAATTGTCATGTATCGCAATGCGCCATCAGCCCGGATCGACCTGCCGCCGACAAGGTCCGAAACCTGCATGACCTCACAACCGAGCCCAATCAGCAGAATGCCGCCAAAATTCGGATGCTGGGCATAGCCGGACAAGGTTCTGAACAGCGCAGCGTATCCCTCATTCTCACCCGACATACCGCATCCGGTGCCATGCACGATCGGAACGACGCCATCAACATTTGGAAATTCATCCAGAAGGCCGGTTTTTTCAACCGCCTCGGCAATGAAACGCGCCACTGAGCCCGAACAGTTCACCGATGTCAGGATCCCGACATAATTGCGGGTGCCGACCTTGCCGTCCGCCCGGTGGTAACCATCGAATGTGCGCTGGCTTGCAATCGGCTCGAGAACGTCTTTCTGTGTGGCAAATTCGTAGTCCTGCAGATTGTGGGCATCCATTCCCAGGTTATGCGTGTGAACATGTTCGCCAGGTTTGATCGGTGCCTTGGCCTGACCGATGATCTGACCGTAACGCAGAACGTCTTCGCCGGCGGCAATTGTCGAACACGCAATCTTGTGCCCCTGCATAACGGCCGCGGACAATGGCTCCACCACACCTTGAAGTTCCGAGCCAGCCGGAAGTGAACGCAGGGCAATGACCACATTGTCTTTGGCCTGCAGCTTGAGAACGTCGCCTCCACTCATTTGCGCGCCCCTCTCCTGTTGCCGCGGGTTTGTTTCAACCAAGCCAGAGATCTAGCTTGACTTGCAGACTATGTCAACTAACATGTTAGTCAGCAACGGCGAAATGGTTCATGCGGGTCAACACGCAAGCACTCCCCGGCAACTCAACGCCTTTGGATCCACTGTACGGGGGATGAAATGACCAGGATAAACCGAGTCAGCACACACGACTTGCGGTTCCCGACTTCCGACACCCTCGACGGTTCGGATGCGATGAATCCCGATCCCGATTACTCGGCCGCCTATGTGATATTGGAAACAGACGGTCCCCATGAAGGTCATGGCCTGACATTTACGATCGGTCGAGGAAACGAAATCTGCGTCGCTGCCATCGAAGCCCTCGCGCCGTTGGTGATCGGGCTCGATCTGGGCTGGATCACCGAGGACATGGGGCGTTTCTGGCGACATGTCACCGGGGACAGTCAATTGCGCTGGATAGGTCCCGACAAGGGTGCCATCCATATGGCGGCGGGCGCGGTGATCAACGCAGCCTGGGACCTGTGGGCCAGGGCCGAAAACAAACCGGTGTGGCGGCTCGTAGGGGAAATGAAACCTGAGGAGATTGTGAAACTCATCGACTTCCGTTACCTGACCGACGCATTTTCACCGGACGAAGCCCTTGCTATCCTGCGAAAATCCGAATTCGGCAAAGCTGAACGCATCGAAAAACTGCACGCAGAAGGTTATCCTTGCTACACCACATCCGCCGGCTGGCTGGGGTATTCCGATGACAAGCTGCGCGACCTGTGCCGTGCGGCACGCGAGGCGGGTTTCACCCATACAAAACTCAAAGTCGGCCGGGATCTGAACGACGATATCCGTCGCTTGACCATCGCACGCGAAGAGTTGGGTGACGAAATGAACATCATGATCGATGCCAACCAGGTCTGGGAAGTCGATCAGGCGATTGACTGGGTCCGAAAACTGTCGTTTGCCCGCCCTTATTTCATCGAAGAGCCAACCAGTCCCGACGACATACTGGGTCACAAGGCAATTCACGACGCCATCGCCCCGGTGAAGGTCGCCACCGGCGAGATGTGTCAAAACCGCATCATGTTCAAGCAGTTCATCACCGCGGGGGCCATCGACGTGGTGCAGATCGACAGCTGTCGGATGGGGGGATTGAACGAGGTGCTGGCAGTCATGCTTCTGGCACATAAATTCGACATTCCGGTCTGGCCTCACGCGGGCGGCGTCGGCCTTTGCGAGTATGTTCAGCACTTGTCGATGATCGACTATCTTGCAATCAGCGGCAAAAAAGATGACCGGCGCATCGAGTACGTCGACCATCTGCATGAGCATTTCGTTGCTCCCTGCACCGTCGAGAACGGCGCCTATCTTCCGCCCGCCCAGCCTGGTTTCTCGATCGAGATCAAGGAGGACAGCCTGGAGCGATTCGAATTTCAGCCTTGAGCCATCGCTGTTTCCTTTCCGCCTGAAACAACCGGTTCTCCTGCCACGACAACAACGCCACGGCGCTCTTCGAACTCGCTTGACTTGCTGACCATGAAAACTAACATGTTAGTCAACCAGAGGCGGCAATGACTACGACCGATATCGACGCAACCAGACTTCAGGATATCAGCGCTTTTGATGGATCGCTGGCGCACAAGGTCTACCTGGCACTCCAGGAGGCTATCCTGTCACTACAGTTCCTGCCAGGACAGGTGATACGCAAGGGACCAGTGTGCGAAAGGCTGGGAGTTTCAAGATCACCGGTCTCCGAGGCGATCGCACGTCTTGCAAACGAAGGCCTCGTCGATGTGATTCCACAGTCTGGAACGCGGGTCGCCTACTTTTCGATGGAAGACATTCGTGAGGGAACATTTCTGCGTCAGGCTCTCGAACTTGCCAGCGTGGCCAAGGTTGCGGAAGACCGGAGCGAGGACCAGTTCGCCCAGATCAACAGGAACCTGCGGTTACAGACGCTGCTTGTCGAAGATCTTGACTATTCCGGATTTTACCAGGCCGACGAAGAATTCCATGCGCTTTTGATGCTGTTCACCGGCTATCCCCGCCTGAAGACCGTCGCCAGAATGGTGTCATTGCAGGTTACCCGGGCACGGATGCTGCTGCTGCCGACACCAGGCCGAGCAACGGAGACGCTGGACGAACACCAGGCAGTGGTTGACGCCATCCGGGCGCGGGACGCGGACGCAGCACAACGCGCTATGCGTCACCACCTGGGCCAGCTGATGCCACGTATCGAAGCCCTTGCTGAAACACGCCCAGAATTATTCCAATCCCGTTGAAACAGGAACCAGGCATGAAGGTCACCGAAACCACACTCTTGAACGCCCGGGCCAAACGTCCCGTTCCCCTGACTCGCATGGGCTTCGGTGGTGCGCCACTTGGAAATCTTTACCGCAAGGTTTCAGAGGAAGATGCACAAGCTGCCTTGCAGGCCGCCTATGATGCCGGCATCCGCTACTTCGACACGGCTCCTCAATACGGTCTCGGCCGTTCTGAGGAGCGGTTCGGCGTCGCACTGGAACGGGTCGGTCGCGGCAACGTTCAACTGTCGACTAAAATCGGCCGCCTTCTCCTAGACTGCGAACCTCACGAGGTAACTCCGGAAGCCTTTGTCGATGTTCCCCAGAAGCGCATTGTTTTCGACTATACCTATGATGGTGTGATGCGCAGTTACGAAGCCAGCCGCAAGCGTTTGGGCGTCGCCAATGCTGATATTCTGCTCGTCCACGACGTCTGTGCCTTTTCCCAGGGCTCGCAGGAAGCTAGCGACGCCAAGGTCAGGGAACTTTTTGATGGTGGCCGGTTATCGTGCCTTGCGCGAATTGAGAGATGCCGGCGACGTAGCCGCCATCGGCGCCGGTGTGAATGAGTGGCAGGTCTGCGAAAAACTTCTCGGTCTGGGCGACTTCGACGGATTTCTGCTGGCAGGTCGCTATACTCTGCTGGAGCAGGAGGCACTGGAGAGCTTCCTCCCCCTTTGCGAAAAACGCGACGTTGGCATCATTCTGGGCGGACCCTACAATTCCGGTATCCTGGCAACTGGGCCTGTCCCGGGCGCGAAGTACAATTACGAAAATGCATCCGACGAAGTTTTGGAGCGTGTCAGGAATATTGAAGACGTCTGCAAGGCTCATGACACACCCTTGATCGCAGCTGCGCTTCAGTTCGTGTTCGGGCATCCATGCGTCAAGACCGTTATCCCCGGCGCGGTCAATGCGCGGGAGGTGAGTGCGAATGTTGAGGTTCTGGAAACACCGATCCCTGCCGCGCTATGGTCAGACCTTCGCGGCCAGGGACTTATTCGTCCCGACGCGCCGTTCCCTTCGGAGACCAGTCATGCTGCGTAACATCAACCCGATCCTGTCACCGCAACTTCTATATGTCCTGCGCGCCATGGGTCATGGCGATGAAATCGTCATTACGGATGCGAACTTTCCCTTTAGAGTCGCAATCATGAGAGGGTGCGGCATAATTGCGCTCGACTTGTGAAG
>NZ_KI928941.1:183814-241508 GCF_000521215.1 Labrenzia sp. DG1229
CCGATCCCTGCCGCGCTATGGTCAGACCTTCGCGGCCAGGGACTTATTCGTCCCGACGCGCCGTTCCCTTCGGAGACCAGTCATGCTGCGTAACATCAACCCGATCCTGTCACCGCAACTTCTATATGTCCTGCGCGCCATGGGTCATGGCGATGAAATCGTCATTACGGATGCGAACTTTCCCGGCGAAGGCCTCGGGCCGGATTGCATCCGGGCGGATGGCTCGACTGCGAGCGAAGTCCTCGAAGCGATCCTCTCTGTCATGCCGCTGGACAGTTTCGTCCCTGATCCCGCCCTGACCATGCAGGTGGTCGGAGACCCGGACACGATCCCGGAGGCAGTTGCCGACTTTCAGCGGATAATCAACGAAACTGCCGACAATCCGATCGAGATCCAGACGCTGGAACGGTTTGCCTTCTACGAGCGGGCCGCCGGGACATTCGCCATTGTGCAAACGGGTGAGCGTCGCTTTTACGGCAATATCATTCTCAAGAAGGGCGTGATCGGATGACACGGATCGACGCGCATCAACACTTCTGGGATATCGCACGTGGAGACTATCACTGGCTCACGCCGGAACTTGGACCGATCTACCGGAATTTTCTGCCTTCAGATCTTGCTCCCAAACTTGAGGCCCACCGCATTTCGGGAACCATACTGGTGCAAGCTGCCCCCACGCTTGCCGAAACCCGTTTCATGTTGTCGCTGGCCGACAATTCCCCGGCCGTGAAAGGTGTTGTCGGCTGGGTTGATTTCGAAAGCACCGATGCTCCTCAAATCATTTCGGACCTTGCTGCTCACCCGGCTCTCGTCGGCTTAAGGCCGATGATCCAGGACATTGAAGATGACGACTGGATGCTGCGGGACGATCTGACATCGGCGTTCGAAGCGCTGATCGCAAACGACCTGACTTTCGATGCGCTGACTTTTCCGCGCCACCTGGAAAACCTGTCGGCGCTCCTCATCCGTTACCCGGACATGAAGGTAGTCATTGATCATGGCTCAAAGCCTCTGATCCGTGACGGTCTGATCGACGACTGGGCGGCCAGCATGAAACAACTGGCAGCAGACACAAACGCCTATTGCAAACTCTCCGGCCTGGTCACCGAAGCAAAACCGGACTGGTCGGTCGATGATCTGCGTCCCTATGTCGATCACCTTCTGTCAACCTTTGGCCCGCAACGGATTCTCTGGGGCAGCGACTGGCCGGTCTGCCTGCTGGCAAGCAGCTACGAGAGATGGGTCGAAGCAACGGAGTCGCTTCTGAACGGCCTCACGCCCGATGAAAAAAACGCCGTTCTGGGTCTTAATGCCAAGAGCGCTTATGGGTTGAATTAGCGAAGGCACCGATAATTCGAACGACCCCGGGATGAGCATTCTGCCACCCAGGATCATGTTGTCGCTCGATATGGGATTGAACGTCACTCAAACTGAATGGCACAACATAGCGAATATCTGACGGTGGCAAGAAATCAGAAGCGCCTGACAAGAGAGGTGTATTCACACTCAACCTGAGCTCACATGGTTGCTGGTTTGTGAAATCTCTGCAAACGCTTTCGTTATGAAAAGGGGCTGCTTGCGCCCTGATTGCAAGTGTTGCGATCGCAATGACGACATAGGGTGCGCAGCTAAGCATTGCGACCGGCATTGTTTCTTTATAAAATGCGGTGTCTCTAAAGTCTCAATGATGTATACAACTTGGCGCATTCTAGGCTGATAAATATGTAATAGTTCATGTGCACTGGGTTTTTGCGCCAACGATATACACATTAACTGAAAAACCGTTCAAGGTTGCTACATGACACAGTCCAGCACCGACACTGACGGCAGCGCGTCTCATGCGCGAAAGGAGCTGATTTACCAAATCCTGCGGGATCGCATCTGCGCGATAGAATATCCGCCAGGAAGCAAATTGCGTGAAACCGATCTGGCGGAAGAATTTGAAGTCAGCCGCACCCCGATCCGCAACGTCCTCACCACGCTTGAGCATGATGGATTGCTCGCGGTGAAACACGGTGTCGGCAACGTGGTTTCACTGGTAGAGCCTGAAGAGCTGGTTGAGATTTACACTGTTCGCATGATTCTGGCGCAATCCGCCGGGGATTTCTTCGCTTCACCTTTTCCAGAGGGAACGGCGAATCAATTCGTCGACTACAAGGAAGTGTTCCAGGCACTCGAGCCGGGTGATGTGGTCGGGTTCGGCCGCGCCAATATCTGCTATTACACCGGTCTGATATCGTTGATCACCAACAGTTGCTTGCGTGATATGATGCTGAAACTCTTTTTCCAGACATCCCGCATGTGGCTGATCTCGCTTCCATCCCTGGATTGGAGCGAAGTGGTAGTCGCGGTCTCGGATGAACTTGACGAGTTAACCCGTCTTATCCGGCTGGAAGACCCGATCGGGTTGGGACTGGCCGCCCGAAACCACATCTTCATGTCTCGCCGTCGCATCCTGGCGGGGCTCGGCATCAGCCTGACAGAAACCAGAAACCCGCTCTGAACGGCCCACCCCGACATAGTCGATAGTGTCGTCAGTGCTTGCGGGGATCGCAGGGACATCAATCTGCCGGACCTGCCCGACTGCGCTTTTCCACGCCCGGAGATAGCCTGTGCCGGTGCGCTTCGTTCCCTGATACTGATTTCTTCTTTGTCACATCGCCTCTCAGGCGTCGCGGCGAGCGCAGGTCTCCGCTGCCTGCCAGGCCGGTCAAGGGAGCAACGCGGGTTGCCACGAACATGGATTTGGCGAACAAATCTAGCATTTTCTGGACCTCCTGCGGCGACCGTAGGTCCATGAACATAATAATAGAAACGAATAATATTGCTTATCGTGATGAGATCTGGAAATGATACAGCATGAAACGTGATCTCGAAATGGACCTTCTGCGATCATTCGTTGCTGTTGCTGCGCATCGTAACTTTACACGCGCTGCCGAGGCTGTCGGGCGCACGCAATCGGCAGTCAGTCTTCAGATCAAACGGCTTGAGGACATTGTTGAAAAGCGTCTCTTCGAGCGTAGCCGTCAATTCGTCTCCATCACGCAAACCGGTGAAGCATTACTGGTTTACGCAAACCGCATTCTGGCTGCAAACGACGCAGCGCTGTCGCATCTTCAGCGCCCGGAAGCAGCCGGACTGGTCAGGATAGGAGCACCGGATGACTACGCGACCTTTCTGATCCCCCCGCTCCTGTCCGCGCTGGCAAAGGAGCACCCGCGATTGCAGTTCGAGGTAACGTGCGACAATGCCTGCGACCTGCTGCCAATGCTGAAACAGGGACAACTCGACGTGGTCATCGCCACACATCGTCCTGATGCAGTCGCCGGACAGATTGCGAGGCATGAACCGCTTCATTGGGTTGCCTCACCCGATTTCATGGACGACCCCGATGAACCGCTTTCACTGGTACTTTTCCCTGCCGGTTGTGTCTGTCGAGAGATCGCCCTGGATACATTGAAAAGCATCGACCGTTCCTGGCGCATCACATATTCAACCCGAAGCATTGGATTGATGGAGAAGGCCCTGGCGGGCGGATCAGCGGTATCCGCGATGGAGGCATCCGTCATACCGTCCGGTCTCAGGGTCATAGACGGAACAGCAGGCCTGCCTCCACTTTCAGAAGTTGTGATATCCGTTCATCAATCCAGCCCATGCGAAGCTCATGTGTCTCTCGCGGCGGACTTCCTTCTGAGAAAGCTTGGACAAGGCGAAATGCAAGCCGTTTCCTGAAGAGGATGCCAGTCGTATCACAGCCCTGAAATCAAGATTTCTGTCTCTGACCAGATGGCAAGTTAGGGTTGGCGCCAGCGCGGCACATCGCGGGCCAGCTTGTCGAGCAGGTGTTCAAGTGTTTCGACTTCCTGCTTTGAAAGCGTTTCAAGCATCACCTTTTCCGCTTCGGCGAACCGGGCCATCAGGCGGTCGTGAACCACTTGCCCTTCTTCAGTGATGTTCAAAACGCGCCGTCGCGTATCCACCGTGTCCGGTACACGTGAAATCAGGCCTTTTTCGCTCAACGATGTGACGGCGCGACTGACCGTGTTTGACGGCTGTTCGGTGATTTCACAGATATCACGCGCGTTGAGGTCCTTCTCAAAGCTGAGACACATGAGCACGGTCAATTCCGGACGGATCAAACCCGTGTCGCGTTCCATCCATCTCAGGAGAGGCTCGCGCCAGAAGTTCGTGAGAAATGAAATTCGATAGCCAATCGGGAACGGCGTCGCATCGAGAATACCAAGCAGTTTCATAAACATCACGATAATGGAAAAATTGGGATTGCTCCAGATGGAAATATATAGTTCCATATGGAGCTAAAAGGAGGGGCTTGTGAAAGTGTTTCAGGAAGTCAGCCTCAAGATTCTTGCCGCCGGGGTTGTTGTGCTGATGGGGGCAATAGTCCTCCAGGTGGTATGCAGCGCGCTGGACATTAATCCACTGGCCTCTTTCCAGGTGAATTTCCCTCTTTTGGGCAAGGCGATCACACTGAACTCGCTGCTGGATTTTCAATGGCATATTCTGGTGATTATCGGACTGGTGCCAGCCGGTCTGGTGTGGCTTCAGGGAACGCATGTCCGGGTGGACTTTCTTTACAACCCGATGTCGCCCTACTGGAAGGCTCGCATAGATCTGACAGGTAATCTGCTTTTCGCGGCGCCCTTTTTGTGTCTCATGCTTCCAGCCTCGACAAGGTTCATGCTGCGCGCCTGGTCGTCGGACGAAGCCTCGCGCAACGGCGGGCTTAACGACTTGTGGCTGATAAAGTCCGTTCTGCCATTCGGTCTTCTGCTGCTGACACTCGCCGTACTTGTTGAATCCGTCCGTCTCCTGCGGACCGTCAGATGAGTGAGACCCTTCTGCCCCTTGTCATGGCCGGTCTCACACTCGGCGCGATCCTGTTGGGCTATCGGGTCAGCATGGTTCTGGCCGGTTCGGCCGCCCTGTTCATTCTGATCTCGGATCTGCCGATCGCATTCTTCAACCTCCTGACCAGCCGCATCTATGCCAATGTCTTGTCCAACTGGCTTCTGGTTGCGATCCCGATGTTCATATTCATGGGACTGGTCCTGGAAGTCTCCGGCGTTGCCGAACGCTCGCTCCGCGCCGCTCAGAAGGCACTCGGCGGCAGCGCCGCAGGCATGGGAATTTCAGTCCTGGTCGTCGGGGTATTGCTCGCTGCATCGTCCGGAATTGTCGGAGCGTCCGTCGTATTGCTCGCCCCGCTCGCGTTGCCCCGTCTTCTGGAGGCCGGTTACGACAAGCAGACAACAGCTGGTCTTGTGACGGCTTCAGGCACACTAGCCATCCTGATCCCGCCGTCGGTCATGCTGATCATCCTCGGTGATCAGTTGCAAACGCCTGTGCCGTCGATGTTCGCCGGCGCGATCGGCCCCGGCCTTCTGCTGGTGCTGGTTTACGCTTTCTTCGTGATCTGGCGGTCGCGGGGTCTTCCCCGGATTACCAGGGACGACCGGACTTCTCACCTGCAGGTGCTTCTGGACCTCGGTGCTCTCCTCGGGCTTGTCATTGCGGTTCTGGGCTCCATTATCGCCGGCGTGGCAACACCGACGGAAGCAAGCGGCCTGGGTGCCTTCGGTGCCATTCTGATGACATTGCTCTACGGCCGGTTCAGCTTCGCAATGGTAATGGTCGCCGCCCGCAAGACGGTGATCACCACCTCTACAGTTCTCTTTCTGATGATCGGAGCAACGTGTTTTTCAGCCGTTTTCAAGGGAATTGGCGGGGACGATCTTGTCGAAGCCGGCATCCTTGCATTCGGCGATGGGCCCTACACGATCCTTGCTGTCGTGATGATTTCGATTTTCCTGCTCGGCTTCGTGCTCGACTGGCTCGAAATCACCCTGATCCTGATGCCGATCTTCGCACCGATTGTTTCCGGACTCGACTTTGGAAACGGCCTTGCGGGCGATGCGCTCCTGATCTGGTTCGGGATTCTGGTTGCCGTCAATCTGCAGACATCCTTCCTGACGCCGCCATTCGGCTTTTCGCTGTTTTATTTGCGAGGCGCGGTCGGTGATCGATTGTCGACACCTGAAATCTATGGCGGCGTCGTTCCTTTCATCGCATTGCAGCTCCTGGTGCTGGCGCTGCTGATCCTGTTTCCCGGACTGATCACCGGGTTGATATGACCAAGGGAGGAATAACCATGAAACGAATACTTATGGCCGCAGCGCTTGTTGCGCTAACCGCATCCGGGGCACGGGCGGAAACATTCACGCTGCAAAGCGCGTTCGGTGCATTGCCTGTTCTCAATCCGGCAGCCGAGCGTTTCGTCGGCAATATCAGCACCCTGACCGGCGGCGAAGTCGAGTTTGATTACCTGCTCGCAGGAGAGCTGTCACCGCCCTTTGAAATTTTCGACAACGTCAGTGCCGGAGCGATCGATGCCGCCTGGTCCTATGCGGCCTACGCTTCCGGAAAAGAGCCCGCTGCGGCGCTGTTCGGCTCCGTACCTTTTGGCGGTGATCCGTTATCTTATGTCAGCTGGCTGCATCACGGCGGTGGACTGGAACTGTGGCAGGAACTGTATGAGCCTTACGACCTCGTCCCGATGGCTTGTGGAGTGATCCTCTCGGAAGCCGGTGGCTGGTACACGAAACCGATTGAAAGCCCAGAGGACCTGCAAGGGCTGAATATCCGGATAGGTGGTTTGGGCGGCGCAATTCTTGCCAGGCTTGGTGCCAACGCCATGTCGCTGCCTGCGGGTGAAATTTCCACGTCGCTCGAAACAGGGCGCCTGGATGCCACTGAACTCAGCTTCCCGTTGGTCGACAAGCTGCTCGGCTTCGACAAGGTCGCAAAGCACTACTATTTCCCTGGCTGGCACCAGCCGGCGGGCTTCATCGAGTTTTACATGAACAAGGACAAGTGGGACGGACTGACGGACGCCCAACGGACCGCGATTGAGGTATCATGTGCTGATGCAAATCTCTACGCAATGGGAGTAGCTGCGGGTGCGCAGAGCCCGATCCTGGAAGAATTCCGGGCAAACGGCGTTGAGATAAAGCGTTTCCCGGACAGCGTCATGGATGCCCTGCGCGCTGCTGCTGATGAGGTCTATGCTGAAAAATCTGCTGAAAACGAGATGTTCAAGAAGGTCATCGACAGTTATCGCGCGTTTGCCGCGAACTATAACGAATATCAGAACCTGTCGGACCTGAACTGACCGCCATTCCAAAACACAAACCCCGTTCCTGGTGAGCGGGGTGCAGCCAGCAATGAACCCATGAATGTGCTGGATAACAGAGGAGCATCAGCGTTGACCTACAGCCTGTCGGACTTCGGCAGTTACACGGTCGCCGGCCGTATGCACGAGGTGACGGTGGGCGAGTCCCGGAATATCCGGTTCACCCGCTCGGCCAGCTACACCTACGACCCGAAGGGCCACTTCGCGATCGAGCACGCATACGTTCAGTATTTCGTGCCGGCAAATCGCAACAGCGCACCGCCGGTCGTCCTGGTCCATGGTGGGGGTATGCACGGCAGCACCTGGGAAACCACGCCGGACGGTCGCCCTGGTTGGGTCAATCATCTGGTTGGGCTCGGTTACGAAACCCATGTCGTTGACAATGTCGAACGTGGCCGCTCCGGCTTTGCGGCCGGGATCTGGGAAGGAGACCCCATCTGTCGTTCGCAGCAGGAAGCCTGGACGCTGTTCAGGATCGGACCGTCGGGTGGGTTTTCGACTCGCACCCCGTACGAAAATGGGCAATTTCCTGTGAAGTCGTTCGACGCCTTCTCGCGCATGCTGGTGCCGCGCTGGCTCACCACAACCCCCTTGCATGTTGCCGCGCTGGTCGCTGTCTTGAAACGGCTCGGCCCGGCCATCATCATCTGTCACAGTCAAGGAGGTGAGATCGCCCTGGATGCGATGGCGGAGGTTCCAGACCTGTTCGCCGGTTTCATCGGTATTGAACCATCCGCACGTCTGAGCAACCCCGAACTGGCAGCACCTGTTCCAACGGTTCTCTTTGCCGGTGACTTTCTGGACATCGACCACCGCTGGCGGGAAAGACAACAGAGTTGGAGCGATTGGATAATGACGAACAGGAAGCACGGCGGCAAGGCCACACTGATCCGATCCGGTCACGACCTGAGGTCAGGTCACACACACATGCCAATGCTCGACCACGGCAGCGAAGACTGCCTGTCCGCCTGTCTTCAGGCGCTGACTTAGGGAATTGCAGGTGACAATCCCTGATCGATTGAATGGTCACCGCCCGAACGCCCTGTTCTGCATCGACGACCTGCCATGCTGGTTCGACAACGCGGGCAGGATCACCCTTGCACCAGTTGAATCCGCCGGCCGGGTGTCAAACCGTTGACCTTCTCGATGATCGAGTCTGCATCAAGGCCGAAGTGACGGTAGAGATCGCCGATCGTTCCCGTCTGGCCGAAATGCTCGACGCCGAGCGGGATTGTCTGATGGCCGGCAACGCTGCCGAGCCAGGCAAGGGTCGCCGGATGTCCGTCAATCACGGTGATCAGTTTGCAATGGGCAGGCAGGTCTCTCATCAGCCGTTCGATATGCGACAATGCCAGATCATTGCCACGCGAACGCGCCCGCTGCGCCGCTGTCCAGCCTGCATTGAGGCGGTCAGCCGAGGTGACGGCGAGAACCCCGACGTCCCGCCGGTTGCCGGCGAGCAGGCCGGCTGCCTTGATTGCTTCTGGCGCAACGACGCCCTGATAGGCGATCACGACATCACAATTCGGTCCGGGTTTGCGCAGCCAGTATGCGCCGTCAATTGCGCCTTGCCGGAAAGCGTCGTCGGCCCGCGTGACCGGCTGTTCGATCGGATTGGTGGAAAGCCGCAGATAAACCGACCCTCCTGTTTCGTCGCGCAGCCAGGTGCGTTCATCCGGATCACCTTCGCCGTCTCTTTGAAGGTAGTCGAAGGCCCATTCCATGATAACCGTTAGCTCGTCGGCAAAAGCCGGCTCGAATGCAGCAAGGCCGTCCTGGCTCATGCCGATCAGCGGTGTCCCGATAGACTGATGCGCCCCGCCTTCAGGTGCCAATGTTATGCCGGATGGTGTTCCGACAATCATGAAACGCGCGTCCTGATAACAGGCATAGTTCAAGGCATCGAGCCCGCGGCAGACAAACGGATCGTAGACTGTTCCAATCGGGATAAGACGTTCACCGAAAAGGGTATGTGAAAGTCCGGCGGCTCCAAGCAGCAGGAACAGGTTCATTTCCGCAATGCCAAGCTCGATATGCTGGCCCTCCGGCGTGAACTCCCACTTTGCGGTGGAGGGAATACGATGTTCGATGAAGGCATCGGCCTTGGCGTGGCGGGCAAACAGTTTGCGGCGATTGACCCAGGGACCCAGATTTGTAGTTCCAGTGACATCCGGCGAAGTCGTAACGATCCGTTGTGCCAGCCTGCTGTCTCCCTTCGAAAGATCATCGAGTATCTTGCCGAAGGCCATCTGGGTCGATGTTTCCCCGCCTGACTTGAGGTCGATCCCGGGCACATCGATACACGCGTCCGAGTAGCGGCGTTTTCCTTTCGAGAAAAACGCGACCTCGTCAAGAAACGCTTTCAGTTCTTCAACGTCCTCAACCGTTGCGAACGGTTCCCATTCGTCGCCTTCGTGCACGCCCATATGCGTCTGCCAGGCACTCATCTGCGCCTTGTTCATCAGGCCGCCGTGATTGTCCTTGTGACCGGCAATCGGTGTCCCCCAGCCCTTGATGGTATATGCGAGGAAACAGGTCGGACGGTCGTGATCTATTGCCGCAAAGGCCCCGGCCATGGTTTCGGTGCAATTGCCGCCGAGGTTTTCCATCAGTTCCGCGAGTTCTTCATCGCTGCGCCGGTCGATCAAGGCAGTGACATCTCCCTGATCTCCTAGATCATCCATCAGCCGTTGACGCCAGACCGCTCCCCCCATGAAAGTCAGCGCCGAATATTCCTGGTTGGAACACGCATCGATCCATTGCCGCAAATGCTCACCACCCGGTTCACCGAAGGCGGATCGCTGCAAGGCCCCGTACTTGACCCTGACGACGTCCCAGCCAAATGCGTCAAATATCTTCTCCACCCTGTCGAACAACCCTTCACGGACAATGCCATCCAGGGACTGCCTGTTGTAGTCGATGATCCACCAGCAGTTTCTCAGGTCGTTCTTCCAACCCTCCTGCAAAGCCTCGTAAACGTTGCCTTCATCAAGCTCCGCATCGCCGACGAGCGCGATCATCCGGCCTAGCGCACGGTCTTTCGACCAGGATTTGGCATCAATGTAGTCCTGTACCAGGGATGCAAAGGAAGTGATTGCAACACCCAATCCGACCGAGCCGGTGGAAAAGTCCACATCATCAATATCCTTGGTGCGTGAGGGGTAGGACTGAACACCCCCGAACCCCCTGAAATTCTTCATCTTCTCACGGGTCTGGTTGCCCATCAGGTATTGCATCGCGTGAAAGACCGGTGAGGCGTGCGGTTTCACAGCAACCCTGTCCTCCGGTCTGAGTGCGGAGAAGTAGAGCGCGGTCATGATCGACACCATCGACGCGGAGCTTGCCTGGTGGCCACCTGTCTTGATCCCGTCGACCTTTGGCCGGATGTGATTGGCGTGGTGGATCATCCAATGCGACAGCCAAAGCAGCCGTTGTTCGATCGTTTTGAGATGCTCGGTGCTCATTGCGAAGGTCCTGTAAATCCGATGCCTTCACCCAATTTAGCGACGGAATTGAATAGGATTCTTGCTATTTCCTACCCATATTGGCTAATTTTTGGGGAATACATTCCTCTTGGAGAAGTTTAATGGTGAATTCCACCAAAATTGATGCATTCGATATCCAGATTCTGCGGGAAATGAGAACCGACGGCAGGATTTCCCTGCAGGAGTTGTCCGAACGCATCGGGCTCAGCGCCACCCCCGTCGCACGCCGTTTGCGCCATCTGGAAGACGTCGGGATCATAACCGGCTACTGTGCCCTGATCGATGAGGTCGTCCTTGGCTACGAGGTTTCGGTCTTCGTTTCGGTTCAGCTCGACAAGCAGGTCGACGTGACGCTGGACCAGTTTGAAAATGCAATCCAGGCATTTCCTGAAGTGGTCGATTGCTGGCTGATGACCGGCAACCGTGACTATCTGCTGCGCGTGGCAACGACAGGCCTTGCCGCGTTCGAAACGTTCCTGACCGGAAAACTCACCAAGGTTCCAGGTGTTGCCAATATCGAAAGCTCGATCCCCCTGCGCCGTGTCAAGTCGGGAGTTGCCAGAACACCGTAGTACATGACACCAGGTCTCACGCCGCCGCTGCGACCGGTTTTGACGGCATTGCCTGGTTCAGGTCGTCGAGAATGTCGTTCAGGTCTTCCAGACCCACGGAAAGCCGGACAAGGCCTTCGCTGATACCGTGCTCTGCCCGTTCCTCGGGCGTATAGGTGGAATGCGTCATCGAGGCCGGATGCTGGATCAGTGTCTCCGCGTCGCCGAGCGAAACCGCCCGTTGGATCATCCGGAGTGCGTTCATCATCTCCGTGCCGGCCTGAAGTCCACCTTCGAGTTCGAATGCGATCATGCCACCCGGTTGGTCCATCTGCCGCTCTGCCAGGTCATGCTGCTCGAAACTCTCAAGTCCCGGGAAATGAACCTTGCAAACGACAGGGTGTGCTTCCAGCCATTCGGCAACTTTTTGGGCCGTCGCACAGTGACGATCCATTCGCAGGGCCAGGGTCTTCAGACCGCGCAGAATCAGCAGCGCGTTGAACGGTGCCATTACTGCGCCGGTCATGTCCTTCATGCCGACGAGACGAATTTCACCGATCTGTTCGCATTTTCCAACCACCAGACCGGCAACAACATCGCCATGACCACCCAGATACTTGGTTGCCGAATGCAGAACGATATCGGCACCCATTTCGATCGGGCGGGTCAGATAGGGCGTTGCGTAAGTATTGTCGACGACAACCGTCGCACCTGCCTCGTGGGCAATGTCGGCAATTCGGGCAATATCTACCAGTCGCATGTTGGGGTTGGCAGGCGTTTCGAAATACACGACGCGTGTCGTCTCGGAAATGGCCGCGCGCAGATTTTCCGGATCGGTCAAGTCCACATGCGAAATCTTGACACCAAACCTGGACAATCCATGGCGCATGAAGGCGAAGGTACAGCCGTAAAGCGTTTTGTCGACGATGATCTCATCGCCCGGGCTCACCAACGTCCAGAGCGTCGACGTGATGGCACCCATTCCAGATGAAAGAGCCAGTCCTGCTTCCGCACCTTCCAGTTCGGCAACCCGCTGCTCGAGAAGGTCCAGCGTGGGGTTGGAAATCCGGCTGTAGACGTGCCCGGAACGCTCGCCGGCAAAAAGCTCCCCTCCTGCTTCGGCGGTCTCGAACACGAAAGTTGACGTCAGATGCAACGGCGGAGTCAACGCGCCTTCGTTGTCTTGCGGCTCATACGCATGGTGGATAGCGCGACTTGCAAATCCCTTGGCTCGGCTCATGACAGTCTCCTTCTTGTCTTTAAGCAACATACCCGAAGCCAAAGGGCCATAGATTTCAAAATCTATCAGTATTAGTATCCAGATTAGCAGAATCTACCAACGAGCATTCAAATGGACTCAAAAGACCGTCAGATTATCCGGGCTTTGCAAAAGAACGGGCGAATGACCAACCAGGAACTTGCCGAGACCGTCAACCTGTCCCCGTCTCCATGCCTCAGGCGCCTGCGGAACCTTGAAAGTTCCGGTGCCATTCGCGGGTTTTCAGTGGATGTCGATCCAAAGGCATACGGCCTGCCGATTACCGTTTTCGTTCGCATTCGCCTCGAACGACACAACGAGGAGGATGTCCGCCATTTCGAAAGCAGGGTTCAGACCATCGATGAAGTGCTGGAATGCCACGTCCTGACCGGAGCCATGGACTACCAGTTGCGCGTGGTCGTCTCGAACCTGGAGGCTTACGAGGATTTCATCCGCAACCGGATACACCCGATTGGCGGTATTGCCTCCATCGACACGAGTTTCGTCTACGGTACGGTGAAGAAAACCGCCGTATTCCCTGCACTTGGCTGATGTCACCAAAACCGGAAACCGGTTTCCGGCGAGATGGATGTTATGCCGCCAGTCGAGCCCCGTCCGGTCCGAAAAGGTGGGCCTTTTCTAGATCGACCGCGATGTTGACGGCGTCGCCGGTTTTCAACGGGAAATGCCCGTGTTGGCGCACCAGAACCGGACCGACACCGGGAACGCTTGCATGTATGTTGGTATCGGACCCCAGATGCTCAACGAGTTCGGCAACACCCTTCATGTGCGCCGCTTCTTCCGGCACGACATCAAGGTGCTCCGGACGCACGCCCAATTCGTGCGCCCTCTTCTGTTCTCCCCTGGATCCGACGTCCAGGATCGTTCCGTCCTTCAGCTTCACCCCGTGATCCGTTTGGTCGACACCGAGAATGTTCATCGTCGGCGAGCCGATGAATTGCGCGACGAATTTGTTCGAAGGCCGTTCATATAGATCCAGCGGCGTCCCGACCTGCTGGATATCGCCGGCATTGAGCACAACGATCCGGTCCGCCAGGGTCAGGGCTTCCACCTGATCGTGCGTCACGTAGATCATGGTCGCATTTAGCCGCTGGTGAAGACGCGCGATTTCCAGGCGCATCTCAACCCGAAGGGCCGCATCGAGGTTGGAAAGCGGCTCGTCAAACAAAAAGGCGCTCGGATCACGGACGATGGCACGTCCCATCGCCACCCTCTGGCGCTGACCGCCGGAGAGAGCCCTGGGAAGGCGTTCCGTCAGGGACGTCAACCCGAGCGTCCTGGCCGCGTCGCCAACCTTTCGGCTGCGTTCTTCCTTCTGAGCCTTTCGGATTTCCAGCGAGAAGCCCATGTTCCGCGAAACATCCATATGCGGATAAAGCGCATAGGACTGGAATACCATGGCCATGTCCCGGTCACGCGGTGGCACCTCGTTCATGCGCCTGCCGTCGACGTGAAATTCACCACCGGTGATCGGCTCAAGGCCTGCGATCATGCGCAGAAGCGTCGATTTTCCGCACCCCGACGGTCCAACCAGAACAATGAATTCACCGTCCTCGATCGTCAGGTTGATATCCCTCAGAACCTCGACGGAACCATAGGACTTGGCGATATTGTTCAACTCGATGCCTGCCACATCGTCCTCCCTGGGGCGTCAGCCCTTTACTGCTCCGGTCGTCAGACCCTGGACCAGGTACCGCTGAATGAAGATGAAGAAGAGACAGGATGGCACCAGTGCGAGCACACCCGCCGCCATCATCTGCCCCCAGTCCACGGAGAACTTGGACACGAAGGTCAAAAGCCCCACGGGAAACGTCATTGCGTCGTTGGAATTGATCAGCATCAGCGCGAACAGAAGTTCGCTCCAGGCTGCTGTGAAGATAAAGCCGAGCGTAGCACCAAGACCCGGCAGTGTCAGAGGCAACACGATCTTGCGCAGGGCTTCGAACCGCGTGCAGCCGTCGATCATTCCCGCGTCTTCCAGGTCCTTCGGGATACCGTCGAAAAACGACTGCATCAGGAAGGTTGCGAACGGTATGTTGAATGCCGTGTAGACGATGATGAGACTCGTCAGCGAGTTCAGCAGCCCGAGCGTTGCAACAATCTTGTAGATCGGTGCGATGATCATCAGCAGGGGAAACATCTGCGTGATCAGCATAAGGGCGATGATCAATCTCTTGCCGCGGAAATCGAACCTGGAAAACGCATAGCCGGCTGCAGCCGCGATCACCGTTGTAATGGCGGCGGTTCCGATGGAAACAATCAGGCTGTTTCGGAAATAGGCCAAAAAATCCGTTTGCAGCAGAACTGTCTGGAAATTCTCGAAGGTGAACCTGCTGGGAATGAGCGCGGTTCCCTCGCTGAAAATCAGCTTGTCGGGCGTGACCGCAATCTTGGCAAGCCAGTAGAGCGGGAAAAGTGCGAAGGCCACATAAAAAGCGAGCGCCAGGTATTTCCCGGTCACGGCCAATGGTGAACTTTGACGCAAGGCATTCATTGCAGGCCTCAAATCTTGACGAGCTTGCGGCGAAGAACAAGCAGGACGACCGCATAGATCAGGAGCAGGCCGAGCAGCGCAACGGCAATCGCGGACGCATAACCGAAGTCGAGCTTCCTGAACGCGGTCGTGAAGATGTAGGTGGAAAGGATCTGCGTTGAGTTTGCAGGTCCGCCACCCGTCATGACAAAGATCAGATCCGCGAAGTTGGCGATCCAGATCGTGCGCAGCATCACGGTGATGGCGATCATCGGAGCAAGAAAGGGCAGCGTGATCTTGGTGAATGTCTGCCAGGCGGACGCTCCATCGATCTCGGCAGCTTCGTAAAGCTCACCGGGTATCGATTGCAGTGCCGCAAGAAGCGTGATTGCGAAAAACGGAATGCCGAACCAGACATTCGCCGTAATGGGGCCCCACATGGCCAGGTCCGGATCTCCGAGAATATTGTAAGGTTCGGAAAGAATACCGAGCGCGGCCAGCCAGTGCGGCAGCGGACCGATCGTCGGATTGAAGAGCCACGCCCAGGTAAGCGCGGACAGAAAAGTAGGGACAGCCCACGGCAGAAACACGAGCGCCTGAACGAGCCTCTTGCCGTAAAACCGCGTGTTCAGCAACAGTGCCAGACCAAGACCCAGGAAAAACTGGAAGGTGATGGAACCGAGTGTCCACCAGAACGTGTTTTTCAGCGCGAGCCAGAATTTCCGGTCGCTCCAAAGCGCCTGGAAGTTCTCGAACCCGACCCAGCCGGTATCGAGTGGCCGAAGCAGATTGACCGCCTGAAAGGCATAGGAGATTCCGATCACCAAAGGAACGAGCATGACCAGGGCAATCACGATCACCGCTGGCGACAGGTAGAGATAGGGCTCCACCATGTAGCGAATGTAATATGAACCGCGCGCCCGGGTCTCCCCGGGCGCGTTGTCAGCCTGAGCTGTCATTGAGCTTCTTTCCAACGGCCGTATTCTTCGGTCAGGAATGCGGCCCACTGGTCGGCTACTTCCTGTGCACTGATCTGGCCAAGAAGCGCTTCCTGGCTGGTTTCGAGCGCAATGGAGTCAGCGAAGTAGCCAAATTGTTCCAGGTAGGTCGGCATGACGGTCGGGATGTATTGCTCACCGTTGAGCGTCTCGAACCAACCTGCGAACTGTTCGGTCTTGAAATGCGGATCCTGCTCGGCGCCTTCGTGGATCGGAATGACGCCGACGCGTTTTGCCCAGGTCTTGTTGGCTTCCGGATTGGAGAGATGCGCGATCAGTTTCCAGGACAGATCTTCATCCTTCGTGGTGTCGAACATTCCCCATCCGGCAAAACCGATCGTCGGGAAGGCCTTGCCGCCCGGGCCGACAGGCATTGGAACAACGGCAAAATCTTCCGGCTCCATACGCTCTGAAACCGCGATCAGCGCATCGGGATCCTGATCAAGGAATGCACATGTGCCCGAGTAGAATCCGGCCACGATCTCATTGAAGCCCCAGCTGACGGCATCCTTCGGCGCATAACCGTTCTGATAGAGGTCGATCAGGAACTGGATGCCCTCGACCGAGCCCGGCTGGTTGAGGGTGCTCTTGCCATTCTCGTCGAAGAACGTGTTGTCACCGTTCATGGTGGCGGCCATCATGATCCAGCCGTTAAGGCCTCCTGGCCCACCGCGAAGACAATAGCCGTACTTGCCATCGAGTTCGGACACTGCCTTGGAAGCCGCCATGAATTCTTCCATGGTTTTCGGTGGCGCTGCCACGCCGGCTTCTTCAAGCAGTTTCTTGTTGTAGAACAGGGCGCGCAAGTAGAACCCGTAAGGGATCATCCGCATGGACTTGCCGTCTGTCTGCCGGCCCATGTCGACCGTTTTCTGGGTCAGGGTCTTGCCGTGTTCCCAGCCTGCAATCTTGTCGTTCAGGTCGACAAGCCTGTCCTTGTAGATACCGGCCCAGCGATCCGGCATTTCGACGACATCGGGAATGTCTCCACCCGCAACCATCGTTGCGAATTTCTCGAACGCCTGACCCCAGGGCAAAGAGACGATTTCCACTTCCGTTCCCGGATTCGCCGCCTCGAACTCATCCACCAGCCCTTGCAGGACCTCGGTGCGTTCCGGGCTGGTGATCACTTCGACCAGCTTCAAGGTTTCGGCATGTACAGCGGTCGTGGCCATAACGGCGAGAGCGCTGATGGTTCCTATTAATTTCCTCATAGTCTCCTCCTGGTTCCCTGGTGGTTTTTCAACACGCCTTATTTCTGGTTGGCGCTTAAATTGAGGGCCGCATCGAAATCAGCCCAAAGGTCTCTGGGGTCTTCAAGTCCAAGGCTCAGCCGCACGATCCGGCCGGACACTCCGAAATGCTGCAGGGAATTCTCTTCCCCGGACTGGTTGAGTGCAATTTGCGCCGGCAGAACCAGGCTTTCAAATCCGCCCCAGCTCACGCCGAGCCGGAACAGCTTCAACGCATCTGCAAAATCCGGAATGCTGACGCTCTCGTCGAGTTCGACGGACAGCAGCCCCGATCGTCCGGTCAGTCCCGGCACCGAGTTGGGTCCGGGAGACAGAACATTTCTGACCAGCGCATGACCGGAAAGATTGTCGACAAACCGGTCCGCGGTGGCCTGATGCTGCCTCATGCGTGCGCCGAGTGTTCGAAGCCCGCGTGTGAGCAAAAAGGCTTCAAATGGCGCAAGCTTGCCGCCAAGCAACGACAGCGACAGGTCGCGGATCCGGCCGATCAGTTCGGCATTGGCAACAACAACTCCGGCAACCGTATCTGAATGTCCCGACAGGTATTTGGATGCCGAGTGAAGCACGATGTCGATCCCGAGGGTCAGCGGACGCTGAAACACCGGGGTTGCCCAGGAATTATCAATCACCGTGAGGCTGCCGTGTCGTTTCGCATGGGCTGCGACTTTCGGCAGGTTCATCGCCTGGAAAACCACGGTATTCGGGCTTTCCAGATACGCGATTTTCACGCCTGCAAGCAGATCCGGGTCATTCTCGAAATCATCCACCGGATGATAGGTGACTTCCACTCCGAAAGGACGAAGCAGGCGTTCAAAGAACCGATACGCGTCCGGGTAGACGTGTTCAACACAGGCGATACGGTCTCCCGGCTTGACGAGCGCGAGAACGGTCGAGGAAATGGCCGCCATGCCGGAAGCAAAGCCGACGGCAGCCTCGCCTTCCTCCGCGCCAGCAACCATGTTCTCGAACGCCGCCACCGTGGGGTTCTGGACGCGGGTGTATAGCGGATCGTCGGACCGACCGGCCATCCGGTCTTCGAACGCCTGGTAATTGTCGAACGAAAAGAGAGACGTCTGCACGATCGGTGGAACAACGGCACCCCCTGCTCCGACAGCGGCTGCAGCCAGCAAGGTATCGATCGAGAAATCGTCACGAGAACGCTCAGTCATTGCATTCCTCGGCGATTTTCTGGGTTTCGGCACAGACCATGTCGATGACACGCGCTGTCAGTTCTGCGGCCTTTTCTTCATCACCGGCGACGATTGCTGCGGCCAACGGCTTGTGCAGCGGTATCGTGTCCTGACCAAGATGGGGTTTTCCGAACGGCGTTTCATAAATGTCGTGAAAGCACTTCAGGATCTGATCGATGATCTGTTCGAACAGCAGGTTTCCGGTCGCTTCATGAACCGCCTTGTGGAATCGGTGGTCGGCCGGTCGCCAGTCTTCACCAGCTTCAAAAACGGCGATGAGTTCCGCGGCACGAGCGTTAATGACGCGGCGTTGATCGGGGGAGGCAAGCCGCGTTGCCAGGCGCACTGCTTCGATTTCCAGCGGTCTACGGACCTGCTGCATCCTGATCAGGCTTTCCGCTTCGTGCTTGATGGTCAGCGCAACCCGCAACGTGTTCCGGGACATCTCTGAAATCAGCCTGGTGCCCGCCCCCTTGTTCCGGCTGACGACACCTATGCTCTCCCATGTTTTCAGGGTTTCGCGAATGGTTGATCTACCAAATCCGAGCCGGTGCACGAGCTCCAACTCCGGTGGCAACCGGTCGCCAACCTGAAGCCCTTCGTCTTCGATCAGCTTGATGAGCGCGTGAGGCACATCACGAGGCTTTTCAGCGGCGTGCTCTTGGGAGGAAAGTTTCTTTGGCGGCGCTTTTCCCGGCATGGACCGATGTCGACCTTTCTGTTGCTGGATCGAACCATATCACTTTGTCAGACATTGTAAACATTATGTCAGACAAAGTTTTCGAAAAATAGAAATTTATATCAAAGCATTGGTTTAATTGAATTTTTGAAATGCAAAGGCAAAACACTTCACAGCAATTACGGTGAATCCGAACCAAAACCACGATGTCCTTTCTGGAAAAATCCGATGCATCGGAGGGGTCAGCATAAAAAAACAGCCGGCTTCGGGGAACCTGAAGCCGGCCAGTGCAAACTTGAACTGTCAACGTGTCGTATCAGCCGATCCGGGCTGCAATACTCTTGGTCTTGCAGTAACTGGCCAGACCCTCCAGCCCCTTTTCCCGGCCGAAGCCCGACTTCTTGTTGCCACCGAACGGCACTTCAATTCCACCGGCGAAATACTCGTTGATGTAAATCTGTCCCGCGTCGATCTTGCAGGCAAGCTGATGTGCCTTCGCGAAATTCGAGGTATAGATTCCGGCGACCAGGCCGTATTGGCAGTCATTGGCAAGCGCCAGAGCATGATCAGCATCTTCAGCGACCTGTACAGTCAGGACAGGGCCGAAAATTTCCTCCTGTGCCAATTCGTCATCTGCAGCAACCGCGTTGACGATTGTCGGCTCGAAAAACCAACCCCGGCCGGTTGCCGGGTCTTCGGTAACCGAACCACCGGTGACGATTTCAGCCCCCCTGCTCCTGGCCCGCTCGAGAAAGCCTGCAATCTTTGCCAGATGCTCCGAGGAATTCACCGGCCCGACATCCGGGTCGGTCAGCCCGTGCCCCAAACTCAAGGCCCTGGTTCGGGCGACAAGCTCATCAACAAACTCTTCGTGAATACTTCTTTCGATCACAAGCCTCGAGCCGGCTGAACAGATCTGCCCGGCGTTTTCGTAAATCGCACCAAGGACGCCGGCAAGCGCCTGCTCCCTGTCGCAATCGCCAAGCGCCACAACAGGTGATTTGCCACCGAGTTCAAGCACCACGCGGGTGATATCTTCCGCAGCCGCCTTCATCACCGCCCGCCCCGTTTGAACGGAGCCGGTGAAAGTGATGTGGTCGACGCCGGGATGATTTGTCAGTGAAGCACCGGTTTCCGGTCCCGTTCCCGTGACAACGTTGCAAACACCTGCCGGAAGGCCCGCCTTATGCAGAAGATCTGCCAGGATCAAGGCGGTAAACGGCGTCTGCTCTGCCGGTTTGGCAACAACGGTACACCCTGCAGCCAACGCAGGTGCAAACCCCCGCGCGGCTGTTGAAATCGGAAAATTCCAGGGAATGATATGGGCCGTCACGCCAACCGGCTCATGGATCGAATAACCGATATAGTCCGGACCGAGCGGAAAACTGTCCCCTTGAAGCTTGTCGCAAGCCCCGGCGTAATATTCGAACGTGCGTGCCGCACCGCGAACATCACCCATTGCTTCCTGAAGGGCCTTGCCGCTGTCCAGCGTCTCCACCACAGCAAGCAGATCCAGGTTTTCAAGGATCAGTGCGGCGGCGCGCTGCAGGATGCGAGACCGTTCGACCGGTGCCATGTCGCGCCAGACAGCTTCAAACGCCAGTCGCGACGACGCGACAGCCTGATCGACATCCTCCTTTGTGCCGGCCGTGAAGCGTGCGAAAGGCACACCCGTACCGGGGTCGAAACTCTCCATGGTCCGGTTGTGCACCGGCTCGGAGAAAGCGCCGTCGATGAAATGTCCCATCGGCAGCGAGCCGAGCGTGCCGGTGTTGCGGTATTCGGCAATCAGGTCGTTGGCATCGGTCATGTCAGTGCTCCAGGGAACTGATCTTGTAAGCGGATTTCGCCAGCCATTCGGGATTGATCTCTACGCCCCAGCCCGGAGCATCCGTTACCGTGGCGTGTCCATCGGTGATCGTGTAGGGCGATGAAACGTAAAGATCATATTGCCACGGATAGTAGTCCTCCTGCTCGATTGAAAACTCCAGGTACTTTCCGGCATTCGGGATCGCGCGCAGAAGATGCATGGTAAAGAGCGTCACCAGCGACAGGTTCGCAGCGTGTGGTGTGCAGGGTATCCCGGCTTCATGAGCCATCTGCGCAACCTTCATTGTGCGCACCATGCCGCCGAGATAACAGACATCCGGCTGAATGATATCGACGACCCGCTGATCGATCATGCGCTTCCAGTCGACCAGCGAACAATCCTGTTCACCTCCTGTTACGTCGATATCCAGGGCGTCGGTCACCTGTTTGGTCTGGTCGTAATGCCAGTAGGGACACGGTTCTTCATAGTGCGATATTCCGTTGTCCCGGAGGAACCGCCCGATTTCGATCGCCTTTTGCGGCGAGTAACAGGAATTCGCGTCCACCAGCAGGGCGGTATCATCGGCGAATGACTTTCGCATCGTCGGCACGATCTCTTCCGTGCGTCCCGGCCACTCGTCCTTGTCGCGCCCGCATTCGGCACCGATCCGGAACTTGAAAGCGGTAAATCCATGGTCGTCCTGCTGTTTCTTCAGCCGATCGGCCTCATCGCGAGGCGTAATGTCCCGCTTCATGGACGAACCATATGCGCGCACCCTGCCTGGCGTCCCTCCGAGAAGTTCGCAAACCGGCTTGCCTTCCAGCTTGCCTCTCAGGTCGAACAGGGCGGTATCAAGCCCACCCATCGCCCGGCGCAGGTAAGACCCCGGAAACTTGTGCTCCCGGTCCGGAATGATATCCATCAAATTCGCAATATCGAGCGCATCCTCGCCCAGTGCATAGGGGGCCACCTGCCGATGCACCACTTCAGCGGTGATATCGGCATAATAGGGGGCGACCTGCCCCCAACCGGTTGCGCCACTGTCCGACGTCACGCGGACGAAGCAGACAAATTCATCTGTAAATGTTTCGATGGATCGGATTTTCATATTCATATCAGGTCCTTGAGGGGGATGTACCCACAGGGCAAATTCGGTTTCCTTACTGCAAACTACTCATAATTGGACTTGATTTAAGGTCCGTTTTGCTGAAACTCTCATACCAATTGGGAGAGCATCATGAAACGGCACGCAGGCGCTGTCCTGTCATCCATCAAGATTGACAAGACCGCCGAAAAGAAAATCTCGATCCAGCTCTACATGGCCTTGCGCGACCTGCTGTTGACCGGTGCCCTGACACCTGGTGACAGATTGCCGGCGACCCGCACGCTGGCGCGCGAAATCGGCGTTTCGCGGACAACCGTGATCGATGCCATCGACAGGCTGATATCCGAGGGTCTTCTGGAAGCCCGTGTCGGATCCGGCACATATGTCAGCGAGGCACTGAATGCCCGCCTGGTCCCCAAGCCTTCCAGCAGCGCTGACAATGTCGTTCCGGTCGTCCCCCGGCTGTCGCATGCATCCAGGCACGCCATACCGGATCTTGCACCGCGGGCGAGACTTCCGCACAAGTCGCAGGCATTTGTGTCGGCACTGCCGGCGCTCGACGCCTTTCCGATGGCCCAGTGGGCGAAATTGTCCGGCCGGCATTGGCGCAAGGACCGCGACCATATCACCGGCTACGGCGAACCATTCGGCTACGCGGGCCTCAGAAATGCGATCGCAAGACAACTCAACGCCTCACGCGGCATCAAGTGCTCGCCAGAGCAGATATTCATCACCAACGGAGCCCAGCGCGCCTTTTCGCTCATCGGCGGAATGCTGGTAAATCCCGGCGAACCGATTTGGTTTGAAAATCCCGGCGCAATCGGTGCGCGCAATGCCTTTGTTGCAATTGGCGCGTCACCGGTGCCGGTGAAGGTCGACGAGGACGGGCTGTGCATCGACGACGGACTGTCCAAGTCACCCCATTTCCGGCTGGCATTCGTCACTCCGTCGCATCAGCAACCACTCGGTCATGTAATGAGCCTGTCCCGGCGACTGGCGCTTCTCAAAGCTGCGAACGACGCCGATGCGATGATCGTGGAAGATGACTATGACGGCGAATTCTACTACGGCGATCAACCGCCGCCGACGCTCAAAAGCATCGACACCCACGGACGGGTAATCTATGTCGGCACTTTCTCGAAGTCTCTCTTTCCAGCGCTCAGGCTTGGCTTCGCTCTGGTCCCCGAACCGCTTGTGGAAAGTTTCGAGCGCGTCTGCCAGACCTGGCTTGCCGGGGTACCTACCGTCACGCAGGCGATTGTTGCCGAATTCATGGACGAGGGTATGTTCGCCACGCATATCCGAACGATGCGCCAACTCTACAGGGAACGCCACGACACACTGATGGAGGAAGCAGGAAGGCTGGAGGGCCGGATCGACCTGCAGCCGACCAGCAGCGGCTTTCATGCCGTCGGGCTCGTACGGCCCCCGCTTGATGAAGATCTGATCGTTGCAAGAGCGGCAGAAGAAGGCATCACCACGGTACCGCTTTCACGATATGCCCTCGGCCCGATTTCGCAGCGCGGTATTGTGCTCGGCTTCGGCAGCACCGGTCCCGATGAAATCCGTAAGGGCATCAACATACTTGAGAAAATTCTCGCGGACTGCCAAAGTGGGCGGATATCGGCATAGTCAATTGGACTGCTAAATTATCCGTAATGGCTATATTTCACAGGCCAATTCACTCCTAACCTCGATATTGGTAATTTTGCTGCGTGTATTCAGGGAGGAAGTCATGCATTTCAAAACAACTTTAGCCGGTCTTTTGGCGGCGACCATGCTCGCCGGGGCCGGATCCGCACAGGCGGAAACGCTGCGCCTGTTGACCTGGGGGTCTTATGCGCCGGACGAGCTTATCGAAAAATTCGAAGCTGAATATCCGGACATTGATGTTGAAGTGACTTTCTCGAACAACGAGGAAATGATCGCGAAACTGCGTGCAACCGGCGGTGCAGGCTTTGATCTTGCCCAGCCGAGCCACGACCGCATCTATGCCGCGCAGCTGGAATATGACATCTACAAGCCACTGGATCTGTCAAAGATCGATACTTCCGTCATGGAAGCCAAACTTCTCGACGGTGTGAAGGAAAACACCACGATCGAGGGTGAGGTCTATGCGGTCCCGCACCAGTGGGGCACGTCCGGCCTGATGGCCGACAAGACCAAGGCACCGGACCTGAAAAGCTGGGCAGACCTCTGCAACCCGGCCTACGAGGGCAAGACCTCGATGCGCCTCAAGCGCACGATCCTGCTGGGAACGGCATTCTCGATGGGCGAGGATCCCTTTGCGGCCTATTCCGATCTTGATAAGTACCAGGGCATTCTGGACAAGGTTGCCGAGAAACTGATCGAGTGCAAGGGCAACATCAAGGCCTATTGGAAAGGCGGAGACGATCTGTCCGCCATGATGCTGTCGGGTGAAATCGTCGGCTCCGAAACGTGGGACTCCACGGCCTACAAGCTGTTCGACCAGAACGAAAACATCGTGTTCGTGCCGCCCAAGGAAGGGGCGCTTGCCTGGATCGACACTTTCGCACTGCCACGCAAGGCAAAGGCTGACGATGCTGCCTACAAGTGGATCAATTTTGTCCTGCGTCCGGAAAATGTCACGCTGATGTCCGCAAGCACGGGTGCGATCGCAGCCGTCAAGGGTGGTCAGGATCTTCTTCCCGAAGACAAGAAGGCAGCCGTGAATGCAGCCTTCACAGCCGAAGACATCGACAACCTGAAGTTCTTCGCTAACATTCCTCCCGGTGTGGAAGACATGGAAGGCAAGACTCTTGAGAAAATCAAGGCAGCCACCGGAGGCTGACCCGTTCGGGGCGGGTTGAACCCGCCCCATCGAACAAGAGCAAAAAAGGCTCGAATTACCTGCAGATGGGGGATACCGCGGCAACCCGGTATCCCCCAACTTTCTGAACTTCCAGTTGGCGTGCCCCGATGACAGACAACCCTTCCTACGATCTTGAATGCCTGGACGTATCCAAGAACTTTGGTTCCATTCGTGCGGTCAAGGACGTTTCCTTCGACATCCCGAGTGGCTCCTTCTTTTCCATCCTCGGACCGTCTGGATGCGGCAAGACGACATTGATGCGGATGATTGCCGGTTTTGAGGACCCCAGTGGAGGCGACATCAGGATCAAGGGGAAGTCTGTTCTCGGCACACCGCCGAACAAGCGCAACGTCAAGATGGTGTTCCAGCATCTGGCACTGTTCCCGATGATGAACGTCTACGAGAACATTGCCTATGGCCTCAGATGCAGCGGCGTCGGCAGTGCGGAAATCAAACGCAAGGTTCACGACGTGCTGGAACGCATTGCTCTGCCCGATGTGGCTGAGCGTGAAATACACCAGCTGTCCGGGGGGCAGAAACAACGAATTGCCATTGCGCGCTGCATGGTGCTCGATCCGGACGTTCTGTTACTTGACGAGCCGCTTGGTGCACTCGATCTGAAGCTGCGCGAAGCGATGAAGATCGAACTGAAACTGCTGCAGCACCAGTTCAACACCACCTTCGTCTACATCACCCACGACCAGTCGGAAGCTCTGGTGATGTCGGACAACGTCGCCATCATGAATCAGGGCGAATTTGAGCAAATCGGTACACCTCAGGAACTCTATCACCACCCCAGCACCGCATTCGTCGCCAGCTTTGTCGGCGACAGCAACCGCTGGTCTGGTGTCGTGAGGTCGAGCGACAACACGGGCGGTAAGGTGGAAACCGAACAGGGTCTGCCAATGAGTTTTTCCTCAGCCGGCGAGAAAACCATTCAGGAAGGCGCCAGGGTCAACATCTTTGTTCGGCCTGAATTCATCAGGACGGTTCGGGCTGGTGGCGACGACTTGCAGGACGCCGCGGGTGAAAACCGAATGGACGGTATCGTCGACAGCCTGCTTTTCAATGGTGCGAACAGCCGGGTACTGGTGCGCACGGGTAGCGGAGAACTTGTCGAATCCGATGTCACGCTGACAGGTGAAAACGATCTGAAACCCGGCGAGGACGTGCATCTCGTCTGGCCGTCCAAACAGTCCATGTGCTTTGCCGATCAGGGGAAAGCATGATGCAGAACAAGGATATCAAGCGGCTTTCGCTCTACCTGCTGTTTGCGCCCTTCGCGCTCTGGATCATTCTTCTGGTCATCCTGCCGCATATCGGCATGGTGGTCCTTTCACTCAAGGAGAAGATCGCCCCCCGCGTTTATGAATACAGTTTTGCCAACTATTTGGAATTCCTGCACGAACCGATCTACTGGAACACGCTCCTGCGCACGGGGTCGATGTCCTTGCTGGTGACAGCACTGGCCCTGCTGATCGGCTTTCCGATTGCTTACTACATTGCCAAGATCGCGGGCCCGCGTTCTCGTGGTGGTCTGTTTCTTCTGTGTCTCATTCCGTTGTGGGTCAGCGACCTGATCCGCGCCTTTGGCTGGATCCTGCTTCTGCGCGAAACGGGCGTGATTTCGAATTTCCTGCTCTGGACCGGCCTCATCGGTGAACCTGTTGAATTTCTCTACAATGATGTCGCGGTCATCGTCGGCCTGACCTACACGGTGATCCTGTTCATGATCGTGCCGCTGGTTTCAACCCTCGACGGCATGGACAACGCGATGATCGAGGCGGGTTACAATCTCGGGGGCAGCGGGTTTACCGTGCTTCGCCGCATCATCATTCCCTATGCAATGCCGGGCATCGTCGCCGGCTGCATCGTGACCTTCATGTTGACCGCCGGCTCGTACCTTACACCGATCCTCCTGGGCGGAAAGAACTCAAGCTGGTTCACAGAACAGATCTACAACCAGTTCATCACCCGCTTTAACTGGGAAGGCGGCGCAGCGTTCGGCATGCTGCTCTTGTTCTTCACCTCCCTCGTCATCTGGCTCGGCCTGAAACTGAGCGGACAGACGCTGGCAAATACCGTCGCCAAGAGCTGAGGAGGACCGTCATGCTTGTGCAAAAAAAGGCCACACCGTTCCTGCTCGGTTACCGGCTTTACGTCGTCGCCTTCTTCATTTTTCTGGCAGCGCCGCTCATCTCGGCCGGCGCCTTCGCCTTCAACGACAGCCTGTTTCCCGCTTTGCCCTGGCAGGGGTTCACGTTGGACTGGTTCTTCGGCGACACGGAACCGAAACTCGGTATGTTTCATGACCGGCGCCTTCTGCAAGGCCTTTATTATTCCTTCGTCATCGCGATATTCGTGTCGGCCCTCTCGGTCTTTGTCGGCACAACCAATGCCTTCCTGTTCGTTCGTGGAGAATTTCCAGGCAAGAACTTCTTCTACATCATGATGGTCGTTCCGCTGGTGATCCCCGGCGTGATCCTCGGCATCTCCATCCTGGTACTGGCCAGCGACACGGCAAACTATGTCGAGAACCGGTTCGATCTGGAACTTGAGTTTCTGCGACCCGGCATTCTGCTGGTTGTCGTCGGCCAGTTCTCCTTCATCGCCACGATCACATCGCTGGTGATTACGGCCAGGCTGAAGAAGTTTGATGAAACGATGGAAGAAGCGGCGTTCAACCTGGGAGCTTCAAGGGCACGAGTTTTGCGCACGATTACGCTGCCATTCCTGCGCCCCGCAATGATTGCGGCGGGTATTGTTGCATTCCTGGTCTCGTTCGAAAATTTCAACACGACCCTGTTCCTGGTCGGATCGGAGGCCCCGCTTACCATCACCATGTATGACCGCATGGCAAAGGTCGGTTCCACACCTGTCCTGAACGCGGTCTCGTTCTTCCTGATGGTCGGATCGGGCCTGCTTGCGCTGCTGTCGATCGTGATACAGCGCGACAGATCGGGCCACTAATCTCCGCATACCCGGTTTAGGTAAGGAAACATCATGACCGAGTTTGACTTTGTCATTGTGGGAGCGGGATCCGCCGGGGCGGTGGTTGCCGACAGGCTCTCTAAAAGCGGGAAATACTCCGTCTGCGTCCTGGAAGCCGGTGGATCGGATCTGAATTTCTGGATCTGGATGCCGATCGGCTACGGCAAGGCATTTTATAACCGGCACATCAACTGGATGTACCAGACAGAACCAGATCCGGGTCTCAACAACCGATCCGGTTACTGGCCCCGCGGGAAAGTGCTGGGTGGAAGCAGTTCCATCAATGCGATGGTCTATATCCGAGGTCAGCACGCGGATTTCGAGGACTGGAAAGCGATGGGAAATCCGGGCTGGGGCTGGGACGACGTCCTGCCCTATTTCCGCCGTTCGGAAACCAATGATGGAGGGTTCTGCGATTATCGGGGGGGTGACGGCCCCTTGCACGTTTCCAGCGTGACCGGCGATGTCCACCCTCTTTGCACAAACTTCCTTGCTGCCGCTGAAGAAACCGGGTTCACGCAAAATCCGGACTTTAACGGCGCTGACCAGGAAGGCGTCGGGCTCTACCAGATAACGGCCAAAGACGGTTTTCGCATGTCGACTGCACGCGCCTTCTTGTCCCCGGCAAGAAAGCGGCCGAATGTAACGGTGATCACCCGGGCACACACAACGCGGCTTGTTCACCAGGCGGGCAAGATTACGGGTGCTGTCTACAGCCGCAATGGCGCCGAGACCACAGTGACCGCGCGGCGGGAAGTCGTCTTGAGCGCCGGAGCGGTGAACTCGCCCCAGATCCTGATGCTCTCCGGGATCGGGGATGGCAGCCAATTGCAGGCAAAGGGCATTGAAACCGTTCTCCACCGCCCGGCCGTCGGCAAGAACCTTCAGGATCATCTGGGCCATGACTACCTCTACAGATCCAGGGTCCCGACCCTTAATCAGCAACTCTATCCCTGGTGGGGCAAGCTGGTACAAGGCATCCGCTATGTGCTGACCCGGCGCGGTCCGCTGTCGCTCAGCGTCAATCAGGCAGGCGGCTTCGTGAAAAGCAATGCGGATTGCGCCCGGCCGAACATGCAGCTCTATTTCTCACCGGTAAGCTACACCAAGGCCCCGCAGGGCAAGCGGCCACTGATGAACCCGGACCCTTTCCCGGGTTTCCTGCTCGGCATGCAGCCCACCCGTCCGACGAGCCGCGGTCATATCGCACTGCGCTCGGGCGATCCGTTCGACGCGCCGGAAATTCACCCGAATTCGCTCAGCACCAACCATGACCTCAACGAGATGGTCGAAGGCTGCAAGCTGCTGCGGCAGATCGCGCAAAGTCCTGCCCTGCAGGAAATCATCGAAGAAGAGATCAAACCGGGCTTCTGCGTACAGTCGGACGAGGAAATTCTGGAGGACGTGCGCAACCGCTGTTCGACAGTCTTCCACCCCGTCGGAACCTGCCGCATGGGCCGGGACGACATCGAAAACGTGGTAGACAACCGGCTGAAGGTTTATGGCATTGAAGGGCTTCGTGTTGTCGACGCCTCGATCTTTCCGGCCGTCACCTCCGGTAATACCAACGCACCTGCAATCATGGTGGGCGAAAAGGGTTCGGACATGATCCTGGAAGACACAAGGGCGGCATAAAGAAACGGGATGCGCGCGGAGCTGTTCACGAACGACTACAAGACAACTCCATTTTGGCAGGATATTGCACCAAAAGTGGAGGTGCCGGAAACTCCCCTGCCCGACGAGATCGACATCCTCGTCATCGGCGCGGGTTACACCGGGCTGAACGCGGCCCTCCAGACTGCTCGAGAGGGTCTCGGCACCCTGGTGCTCGATGCAGAACACCCGGGCTGGGGCTGTTCCATGCGCAATGGCGGCCAGCTATCCACGAGTTTGAAACCATCCTTTTCAAAGCTTGCCGGCAGATATGGAAACGACCTTGCAGTCGCGCTCTGCCAGGAGGGCCAGGCGTCTCTCGACTATATGCACGAACTTTCCAGCCAGGAGAGTCTGGACCTCGGCCTGCAGGAAGTCGGTCGCTTTCACGGGGCGCACAAACGCCATCTCTACGAGACCCTGGCGAGAGAATGCGAGGCGGCACATCCAGTCTGGAAGACCGATGCATTCATGGTCCCGAAAACCGAGATGGCATCCGAACTTGGAACCGATACCTATCACGGCGGCATGGTTCTGCCTCGGCACTGCAGCATCGATGTTTCCAGATACCTTCCTTCACTCCTGAACAAGGTACTCTCGGTGGGAGCCGTCGTCCGCGGCGGTTGCCGGGTGAACTCGGTCGAACGTTGTGGAACTGGTTTCAGGGTGACAACGAGCGCGGGTAGCCTGAAGGCAGGCAGGATCATCCTGGCAACCAACGGGTATTCAGGAGCACTGTCCCCCTGGCATCAGCGCCGGATTGTTCCGATCGGCTCCTACGTCATCGCCACAGAAGAGATAGCGAAGGAAACAATCGACAAATTGTTCCCAACCGACCGTGTCCTCTCCGACACGCGCAAGCTCGTCTACTACTACAGGCTGTCACCCGACAGAAAACGGGTACTGTTTGGCGGACGTGTATCCCTGCGAGAAACCGATCCTCACAACAGCGCGTCGAAGCTGCACAAAGACATGGTTGCTCTGTTTCCCGAACTGGCAGACGTCAGGGTCAGCCATGGGTGGATGGGATTCGTCGGCTATACCTTCGACACGCTGGCACATTGTGGTGAGGACGACGGGCTTTATTTTGCAACAGGATATTGCGGCTCCGGGGTTGGCATGGCCAGTTATCTGGGCATGCGCATGGGCCGGAAAGCCGCCGGCACCGAAAAGACTCCGTCAGCATTCGAACGCATTTCCTATCCGACACGCCCGCTCTACACCGGAAACCCGTGGTTCCTGGCCCCGTCGGTCCTGGTTTACCGACTGAGGGACAGGCTGGGAGTCTGACCATTTCCCGAACGCACGGCACCGGCGGGTTCTGTAGCAAGGCGAAACCGGCTCCGACTTGCGCCTCATCTCGAGGTCGTCGAAACTGGGAAATACGGTAAACTGTGCTTTCACGGAACGCGTGCGCCCGATAAACAATAATTGCAGAATTAACAAATAGTTATGTTTTGATTTTTTCGCTATCTGATAGACTAGAGACAACAACGAATGACAATTCTCCTTGTTCCGGGGCGGGATATGCTCACCCCTAGCTGACATGCGAAGTGTTGATAATATCGACGCTTCTGCTTCACTCTGGCGATGCAGGCCGAAGGCGGGAAATGACACGGGACACTTCCAGGGATATTGATATTGAAAAGGGAGAGCGCCGCCAGATTACGGCCCTGTTCTATGACATGGTCGGTTCCACGACCATGGTCAACAACATGGATATCGAAGACTTCCGGGAAATCCAGCAAGCGGTCCACCAGGCTGCGCACCGCGCACTTGCAGAATACGACGGACATCTGGACCTTCTGATGGGCGATGGCGGGTCAGCCTATTTCGGCTATCCGGTTGCAAATGAAGATGCCCCCTTTCAAGCGGTGTCAGCCGGACTGGCGATTTTGCGCGAGTGCACAAAGGTCCAGGAGAATTTTGACGAGGCAATAAAGATCAGGGTTGGAATCGCAACCGGAACCGCGGTGGCCGGAAAAGCCGGCAGCGGTGCACTTGCAACCCGGGATGAGATTGTCGGAATCGCACCAACACTCGCGGCGCGCATTCAAGGTGAAGCGAATGTCGGAACGGTTGCCGTTTCCAATGCGACATACAAGGCGACGCGCAGACTGTTTCACTACGAAAGCCTTGGAGCGCGGGAGCTGAAGGGGTTCAATGAACCCCATGCTCTCTGGCAGCCTCTGGGGCGGAGAAAATCGAACGATCGTTTCGAGACGTTGCGCAACAAGTCTCAACCGTTTCTGGCTCGCGAGTCCGAATTTTCGCACGCCGCGTTGCGCTGGAGGCAGGCATTTTCCGGAAAGGGGCAGGTTCTTTACCTGCACGGGGAACCCGGGATCGGCAAATCCCGTCTATGCCACCAGGTCGTGGAAGTTGCCCGCAACGACGACGCGCACGTGCTCGACTTTCAGTGTGAACCGGCGAGCCAGGACACGCCATACTACCCCGTGGTCAGGAGCCTGCGCACGGTGCTGCAAAGGCATGACCCTGATTTTGATTTCGAAGCGCCATCCGCCGACGCTATCAGGACCACCCTGTCTCTGCCGGGTGATCACCCAGCCGAGTTTTTCGAATCCCTGGCATTTCTGATGGCACCGCTTTCGCAGACAGCTCAGGGAGCTGAACCAGACAAGACTGGTCCGGCGCATTCCGCAGTCGAGACGCTGGTCGATGCGGTTATGGCAATCGCGAGCGCAAAGCCTTGCGTGATGAAGATTGAAGACCTTCACTGGGCGGATAGCCAGACACTTGAGATCGTCGCACAATTACGGGCTCGCATAAGATCCTCCCCCGTCTATGTGATTGTCACGTCCAGAAACCCGCCCGAAAGAGAATGGACAGACGCGGAGAATTTTTCTGCACTTCAGTTGGCGCGATTGAATTCGGACAGCATCGTCGAGTTGATCCAGAACCTTGCAGGAGCTTCACATCTGCCGTCCAGGCTTGTTGAGGCAATAACTGCACGATGTGACGGCGTGCCGCTCTTTGCAGAAGAGTTGACGCGGTTCGTACTGGACCGGGGTGCGGATGACGCCCTTGATGAAAAGATGTGGGAAAAACTGTTTGAGTCTGATGAGACGGCAAGTCTTCAGGACCTGCTCGCGACCCGTCTTGGCGCCCTCGGATCCGCCAAATTCGTGGCCCAGGCAGCCAGCGTGATCGGCAGGAGTTTCAATGTCCTCACTTTGGTTGCGCTCCTGTCGACGACGGGAACGGCGGCAGCGGCGGAAGAAAGCCTCCAACAGCTCGTTGCCGGCGGTTTCATCGAACAGCAGGCAAGTGATATCGAGCATTCCTACAGGTTTCGCCACATGCTGGTGCAACAGGCGGCCTATTCCGGATTGCTGCGATCGAATAAGCGAACGCTTCATTCCGCACTCTATAAGATCGTTACCCAGAACGATGAGCTTGGCAAAACCTTTACCAGCGCTGAGCTGGCCCTGCATGCCGAGCATGCGCAAATGCGCGAAGAAGCCATCAGGCACTATATCGATGCTGCCCGATCCGCTTCGTCCCAATCTGCATTGAAGGAAGCAAGGGCACTATTGGTCCATGCCAGGCAGCTCACTGTGAAACTCAGGGACAAGACGGCTGCGGGCACACTAGAGCTCGAAATCGTCAAGCTGCTGGGACCGGTCGTGGCGACAATGGATGGAACAGGCTCCGAAGAGGCTTCCAAACTTTATCAGCGCGGTGTCGAACTCTTGCATGAGCACCCGGAGACAGATCGCTCGGCAGGCTTCCCGCTCTACTGGGGCTGGTGGTTTACCGCACCCGACTTCCAGGCCCAGCGCGAGCGGGCCGAGCTTATACTTGCCGATCTGGCCGGTTCCAACAATCAGGAAGTTGAATTGCAGGCCCTGCACTGCCGGTGGGCAACTGCGTTCAATACGGGACAGCATACGGACTGCATGGAAGCGATTTCAAAAGGCCTGGAGCTCTATAACGAAGACGAAGCGCTCGACCACAGGACGCGATATGGCGGCCATGATGCGCGTGTTTGCGGGCTTGGCGAAAAAGCGCTTTCATCCTGGTTCATGGGACAGACGGAAACTGCTGTTCGATACCTGGATGAAGCCGAACAATGGGCGCAGCATATCGATCATGTCGGCAGCAACTGTCACGCTCTCGATATTGCGATCGTACTGCATCGCTATCGCGGTGAAATCGATCAGGTCGCGCTTCTTGCACGCCGGATGCGTGAAGCTGCCGATGAACATGACCTCAAATCGCTTGAAGCCAAAAGCCTGATATTCGGCGGCTGGGCAAATGGAATGGCAGGTGATCCGTTTCATGGACGAGAGTCTCTTGCACAGGGTCTTGCGATCCAGCAGGAAATCGGCACCGAAGAGGATTTCCCGGTCTATCTGGAAATGGCGGCAGAATTGGATGGACAACTTGGACAGCAGAAAAAAGGCATTCGGCTGGTAAGTTCTGCTATTGAACGCGCCGAAGCGGCCGGCCATGCGTTCTGGCTAGCGGAACTTTACCGCCGCCGCGCGCGCCTGGCCTGCGCCTCCGGCTTGAATGAGACTGACGTCGACGCTGATCTTTCCAGAGCTGAAGATATCGCCAGACAGCAAAACGCAAGCGTGCTGGTTCTCCGCACGCTGACGGACAGGATAATGCTTCTGCCGGAGCGGACCACTGGTGAACACCGAAGTGAAGCGGCCAGCTTCCTGAAACAGCTCGAGGCCGGCCGCGAGCGCGATCGCGCCCTGGCACTGCTGCCAGGGTCGCGGGGCTGACACCGTGTCCGAAGGTGATGCGCCGGAACAGGACGGTCAGCACAGGAAGTTGAGTTGTCAGCGCCTGTTTTCTGCAGACACCTTTCTTGGGCGCCTGACACCGCATTTGCAGTCATTCGGGATAACAAGGCTTGCCGACGTTACCGGCCTCGACCGCGTGGGTGTTCCCGTCGTTCAGACGATCCGTCCGCTTGCCAGATCCAACATCGTCAGTCAGGGAAAGGGAATGACGATAGCAGAGGCCGCTGTGTCGTCGGCGATGGAATCACTGGAAACTTTCGCCGGAGAACAGGTCGACAAGAATGGCAATCGCAACGCCACTTCCAGAGAAACATATGGCCCTGCAGCCGCAGAAATTCTTTGCCGGCATCTTCTGCCCGACGCAAATGACAATTGGTGTGAAACCGGGATGCCGTTTGTCACAGGAACGGATGTCCTTTCCGGCGCGCCCGTCCCCGTACCGGCTGCACTTGTCAGCACAGACTACACGCCAGCTTCTCCTCATGCAGATACACCCCTTCAAAGAACGACAACAGGACTTGGCGGCGGTGCAACCCCGGACGAAGCCCTGCTGCACGGATTGTTCGAAACGCTTGAAAGGTTCAGCACCGCCAAGGCCACTCAGACACACGGCTTCTTTGAAAAGTCGCGATTCGATCCTGATCAATTCATGGACAGCAACGGCCGTCGCCTTGCTGGCAATCTGAAGGACGCAGGTATTCTCTTCGCCGTTCATGAAAGCCCTGCAATACAAGGCTTGCCGGTCATTTGGGCGCGTCTTCTGGATGCAGTTGCCTCTCCAACATCACTTCCGTTTTGTGCAGACGGATTTGCCTGCCGTGAAACGGTAGCAGATGCACTCACTGCCGCTCTCCTGGAAGCAGTTCAAACCAGGGTATCGGTGATTGCAGGCGGACGGGAGGACATAACCTGGCAGTACTATCCCCGGCGGCCGGACGAAGACCTGATCGCGTTCGAGCGCGCGCAAATGCTTCGGAAACCGGTTGAACGACATCCCCTGTCCGGAGCACCACGCTGCAAGACACCCTCCGATCTTGCCCGGATGCTCAAGGAAGAAGGACAGCAGGCCGTCGCCGTGCCACTGATGACGAATTCGGAAATTCCGCTATTCATCACAAGGATTGTCACGCTCGGCATTCCGAAGGCGGAGGGCAACTGAACAGATGCGTCAAATTGTTGTCTTCGCAGGGCCAAGTCTCGGGCCGAACGGACTACCGGAGGGATTGGACGCCGAGGTACTTGGTCCTGCTGCCCAGGGAGACATTGTTGCAGCCGTTCAGCAAAACGAAAAATGTGTAATCGCACTGATCGACGGCCTGTTTCAGTGCGTACCCGCCGTCAGGCACAAGGAAATCCTTTGGGCACTCGACCGGGGTGCACTGGTCTATGGTGCCGCCAGCATGGGCGCAATGCGAGCAGCCGAACTGTCGCTCCATGGCATGCAGGGACGCGGTCTCGTCTATCGGTGGCTGCGCAGATATTCGCTTGTACCGGACGATGCAGTCGCGGTCTTGCATGCTCCGCAAGAGTTGGGCGGCGGCGCGATAACAAATGCGCTGGTAGACCTCAGAATGAGTTTCAAACGCGCCCTGCGAGCCGGACTGATCGATCGCGCGACTGCTGACGACCTTGCGAAGATCGCCGAGAAGCTACACTACACGAGACGAACAATGCCGAATATTCTGCGCGAAGCCACTAGGCTTCGACCCGATTTAGCGGATCTTGAGCCCCGGAAACTGAACTGGTCTCAAAAGCAACAGGATGCCGAACTCCTCTTGTGGGAGCTTCGCGACCGGCAAAAAGACGGAATTTGGCCAGTCCCTGCATTTGTTCCAAAGTTTTTCGCAACTGATGTCTTTCTCCATGACATGGTTGCGGGTGGTTTTTCATTGGACACGCTAAAGGTTGATTGATAGCCTCTAGGAATTACCTAGCGTTAAATCGAAAAACTCCAACAGGTCCATAATAACATCGTTCGTTAGGGGCAAAACAAAACAATAAAATTTTCGCGGCGAACGCGTACCTCTTGTATCCACGACACCGGTTTGTCCTGCTGGTTTACATCCGATTTATCGAGGCCGAATTGAGTATCCATCTGGACCAGCGAACAATCTCACCAAAGACAGGCAGTCTGGGAACGCGGTTTCTGATCTATCCTCAGGTTCCCCATCTTGCCGGTTATGAGAAGCCGGAAACAATCTGGATCAGCACCCCTCCGAACGAAATCCAGGCTGGCCCGGCCGACCAACGCATGTATGTGGTCGATCCTCTGTTTGAGAAACCGGTTTACGAGTATCCCTATCAACCGCCTTTCGTCGGCGAGCGCTTTCCACCGGCCGAGGCCGGTCCCGACGGGCATTTTGATCACCTTGACCCGGGCAGCCGGCAATTCGTCTGTGCTCATGTCTTCGCATCGCTCAGGCGTGTCCTGGACATTTGGGAGAGCTATCTCGGTCACGATATCGTCTGGCACTTCGCGCAAACCTACGAGCGCCTGGAAATCATTCCACAAGTGAACTGGAACAACGCCCAGTCCGGTTATGGATACATGGAATTCGGAACGGAACGGGGTAACAGCGAAGATGTTTTCCCATACGCACTGAATTTCGACGTGATCGCGCATGAGTTCGGTCACGCCATAATTTTTGCGGAAATGGGCACGCCCAACGGAATGGCAAGCCGTGAGTATTTTGGTTATCACGAAAGCGTCTCAGATCTTATCGCGCTCATCTCTTTGCTTCATTTCGACAGCGTGCTCGACCGGCTGCTGCAATCGACGCAAGGCAACCTTTTGACAATGAACGAACTCAACAGGATCGCGGAACTTGCGGGCGACAAGCAGATCCGCACAGCAAGCAAACCGGAAAATGAGCACGGTCAGTGACGCGGTCCACGACCTCTCCAAGCCGTTTACCGGCGCCATGTTCGACACGCTTGTGGAACTTTACCATCGAAATGCCGTGGACCGGGGATTTGTCGATCTGCCTCTGGATGTAAGCCATGACCGGCTGTTCGAACTTGATCACCATGAAATAGAGCTGATAGGCGACCGGTTCGCAGAGGCATTCGATGCCCGGTCCTTCCTGCTCAAGTCAACGCTCGAAGACGCCCGTGACCTGTTGGGTTCAGCAATCGCAAGATCCTGGGCCACTCTGGATCCCAATACGCTCACCTATGCAGTCGCGGGAGCCGCGATCGCGGACCAGTTCGATGCGATGGGCGCACCGGAAGCTGGAGATATCCTTATGGAAAATCTTGAATGGCGGGAAATCGTCGTCCGAGCCTGAGCCAGACGTGGAAACATCGACAAAAACTCTTCAATGGGGGACTAACTAATGACAGATCAGAATTCCAACGACCAGTTTCCGACAATTCAGCCGGATAAGTTTTATGATCCGTCCGAGATCGTCCTGGTGGGCATGAATATTTCAGGGATCAACAGCCCCAGGGCCGCGGATGTCAAGATTGACACCGAAGGCAGCAACAGCTTCAGTCGCATCTCCCTTCAGCTGATGTCGACACCGAATTGCGAGATCGCGCTGATCAAGGCTTATATATATGAAGGAAAACAATACGATCTTCCCAAACCGAAGATCATGGTGGTCTCGGGAGAAGGGCAGGAACTTCCAGGAAACTATGTTCCAAATAGCCGTCCGCTCAAATTCTGGCGAATGAACAAATTGGCGCGAACTGCTGAAGTGTCCGTGGAAGAAGGATTGCTTGAGACGCTGATCCTCGAAGCCAATCTGCCAGGGCGCCGTTCACCGAATTCCTACGCCGCCAACATGCAAATGGCTCACAGATCCGGACGCCTGAATTCCTGATCATGACCGCTCGGCGGATGTCATGAACCTTGCAGTCAAGGCTGGTTTCACTCTCAAACCCTCACGGTGGGAGCGTCACCATCAACCGACCGAAGCTAACCAAGGCCGCCAAGGGTACAAGGTGAAAATGAAACTGAACCGGGCTGAGCCAATCAGAGGGCGAACACGAACCTGTTGGATCGAGACCGGACAATACTAATTGCAAAGGTGAGCAAATGGCACAGGCCGAGTCCTTCAATATTGACGACTACGAACCCTATGAGCCAGGGGAGTTCATAATCGAAGACATCGCGGCAAGCGAGACCCGGGCACCGGCCCTTGTTCCCGGCATCATGAATGTCGTGGCAATCGGTTTCGGTCTATGTTCCTGAAAAGCATGCTGCAAGCAGCAAGCAGGTCACGGTCACGTCATATGGCTTGGAAGATAACCTGGCCGGCGACGTTACCCCCGTCGCTGACCTGAAGCTTGATTTCGCCAACGGCAGTTACACCGGCCGCATGACGGTCAAGAAACCTTTTGGCGTCGAGAGGGAATTCCAGATGAAAGTCGCCCTCGATCCGGATCACAAAGGCGTCGACGGCGGTTTTCTGAGAGTGATTTTCTACTACGACCACGAGGCCACCGCCTGACGGCGTCAGCCACAGGACACCAAAGTCAAAGGCGCGCAACAATTGCACGCCTTCGCATCCGTCAGATATCGAATTTGACGCCCTGCGCGAGCGGCAATTCCGCGGAGTAATTCACTGTCGACGTCTGGCGACGCATGTAGCCTTTCCATGCATCCGAACCGGATTCGCGACCGCCACCGGTTTCTTTCTCTCCACCAAAGGCCCCGCCAATCTCCGCACCCGACGGGCCGATATTGACATTGGCGATACCGCAATCTGAACCGGTAGCCGACAGGAAGGTCTCCGCTTCACGCATGTTGAGTGTGAAGATGCATGACGACAGGCCCTGGGGCACGTCATTTTGCAGATTGATCGCCTGCTCCAGATCCTCATATTCCATTACGTAAAGGATCGGGGCGAAGGTTTCCGTTTTCACAGTCTCGGTCTGACCGGGCATGTCGACAAGCGCCGGGGCAACATACGCACCGCCTGGCACGCCTGCAGTCACCGCATCACCTCCGTAAACGATACCACCCTCCGACCTCGCCTTGTCGAGCGCTGCCTGCATGGCATCGCGCGATGCGTCGTCGATCAGTGGTCCGATGAGCGTTCCTTCCGCGCGCGGGTCGCCAATCGGCAGGCTGCCATATGCTTTGGCCAGCTTGGTCACGAGATCGTCCTTGATCGATTTGTGAACAATCAGGCGGCGCAGTGAGGTGCAGCGTTGTCCGGCCGTGCCAACGGCCGAAAAGACGATTGCGCGGACCGCCATTTCCAGATCCGCAGAAGGTGCAACGATCATGGCATTGTTTCCGCCGAGCTCCAGAATCGGCCGTCCCCAGCGGGCGGAAACCTTTGGACCGACGATGCCACCCATACGGGTGGAACCTGTCGCTGAAAGGATCGGAACGTCTTTTGACGTCACCAGGGCTTCACCGATGTCGGCACCACCGACAACAACCTGCATCAACCCCTCCGGCGCATCGGCACCGAAGCGGCTAACCGCCCTGTCGAAAATCTTCTTGCAGGCCAGCGCGGTGAGCGGCGTTTTCTCCGAAGGTTTCCAGATGACCGGATTGCCGCACACGAGCGCAAGCGCCGCATTCCAGGACCAGACTGCAACAGGAAAATTGAAGGCGGTGATGACACCGCAAGGACCCATCGGATGCCAGGTCTCCGACATCTTGTGACCGGGACGCTCTGACGCAATGGTAAGGCCATAAAGCTGACGTGACACACCAACGGCAAAGTCGCAGATATCAATCATCTCCTGGACTTCACCAGCCCCTTCGGAGGTAATCTTTCCGGCTTCCAGTGTCACGAGGGCACCAAGTTCGTATTTTGCCGCCCGTAGTTCCTCACCCAGCAGACGAACCAGTTCGCCGCGCCGCGGCGCTGGCAGGACCCGCCACTTGCTGAATGCTGCTCGCGAGCGCGCAATCACGTGTTCCATATCTGCCGAAGGTGTTTCGGCCACCTTTGCAACTTCAGCACCGTCGATTGGTGATCTGATCGCCAGACCACCGCCTGCAAGTTCGTTCTCGGCAAATCCGAGCGCACTTAGAACCTGTGCGTGCTCCATGATTTTCTCCCTTCAGCGCTTATCTGTTGTAGCGAGCGCCGTTCCTTGTTTTCAAAAACGCTTCCAGCGGCACATCTTCCTGCTTCAGGAAACCCCGGGCGGGAAGTGTGCCGTCCTTCACCATCTCGATAATGGCGACGACCGAGGAAGCCGTTGTCCAGGCGATTGCGGTCCGTTCCTTGCCAGCAATTTCGACAGGCTTCAGGCCGCGCACGAATTCCTTGCGCTGCGTGCGTCCATCGAACTCGCCTTCCGCTGCGACGTGGATATAGACGATATCGTCACTGACAGGCGGCTTTGCGTTGACCAGGATCTCACCGGCTTCCTGTCGCCGGTCACGCATCAGAAGTTCGTGGAAGAAGAAGTTCATCAGCTGTACGTGACCCGGGTATCGCATGGTCTTGTAATCCATGTTCGGAACCCGTTCCCGATAGGTTTCACACATGGTGCCAAGCCCCCCGGACGTGGTGAAGGCCTCCAGCTCGATGCCGCCGATGACGATTTTCTCGATCCACTCCATCGGCGAAACCCATTTGATTTCACCATCTTCAAGGACTTCGCAATCATTGAGATACTCGTTCACCACACCTTCGGGAGACCAATTGAAGGAATAACCCATCAGGCCCGTCGGATTCTGCGGCAGGGCACCGACGCGCATGCGACAGGAACGGCACGTGTCAAAATCCTCGATCAGGCTGGCTCCCACGATTCCCACGAAGCCCGGTGCAAGGCCGCACTGCGGTGCCATCAGTCCCTTTGCAGACTTGGCAAGTTCCATGATCGCCTTGGTCGTCGGCACGTCTTCGGTCAGATCGAAATAGTGCAGGCCCAGTTCGTGCGCCGTACTTGCAACGCCGACATTGAGGAAATACGGCAGGCAGGACAGGACCGCGTCGAACTCCGACAAGGCGCCCTTCAACCTGTCCAGATTGCCGACATCAACCTGTTTCGTTTCGAACGGCAAGGTGCTCATGGTGTGGGTATCAAAACCCGTCACCGCAAAGCCGCTTTCATGAAGCAACTCGCTTGCAAGCGTACCGACCTTGCCTAGCCCGAGAACCGCTATCTTTTCCATGTGCGATTTTTCCCTGAAGAATTTCTCTGATCAGAATACTCGCCCTTGACCGGCACAAAAACACCTGAAAAATAGTTATATTCATGACTAATACTCATATCTACGGATAACTTGATGGAACGCGACATACCGATCCCCAGCATTTCGGTCCTCCGCTGCTTCGAGGCCGCCGCCAAACACCAGAGCTTTACGGCCGCCGCGGAAGAGCTCGGATTGACGCAGAGCGGCGTCAGCCGACAGGTCAAGGAATTGGAGGACCAGATCGGTGCAACACTCTTTCGACGGGAAGGGCGGGGCATTCGGCTGACCCAGGCCGGCAGGTCCCTGGCAGACGGCGTTTTCTCCGATCTTTCAAGATTGCGCAGAACGATCAGTCTGGCCGTCGCCGCGGGTGAGACCCAGGAGATCCTGACGATTGCCGCCTTGCCGACATTTGCCACCCGTTGGCTTGTGCCGCGTTTGAGGGACTTCAAGATCCGGCGCCCCAATCTGGACCTCATGGTCTACAGCCGCTCAGAGCCGTTCGATCTCGTCGAACTGGGAATTGACGTAGCAATCCATTTTGGAGCCAACGACTGGCCCGGCGCGAAACTCAGTCCGCTGTGTCCGGAAGACCTGATTGTTGTCGCGGCGCCTGCACTTCTGGAAACACATCCGGTGGTCAGCAAGGCAGATATACTGGAAATGCCCTTGCTTCACATGACTTCCCGGGCGCACCTTTGGAAGGCCTTTCAAAAAACGGTTGACGACGCGACAGCGCATGTTCAGACCGGCAGTTACTTCGACCAGTTTTCGCTCGTTATTGCGGCCGCGGCTAATGGAATGGGAGCCGCCATTCTGCCGACTTATCTGATTGAAACCGAACTCGCGTCCGGTGACCTTGTCAATCTGGCCTCCGTTCAGGATGGATCAGGTCACAACTACTATCTTGCAACACCGGCCGGCGAACTCAGCCCGCCTGCTGCCGAGTTTCTCGCCTGGATCCGCGGACAGGTCAGCCGGAGGGTCAGACCTCTCTAGGTGACATCTCGCTTCGCCCGCGCAGGCAGAGGTAGTTCGCACCAAGATATTTTAAGCTTAAAATTTCAGCCTTGAAACAAATTCGAAAACGTGTTTCGCTGGGAGTGTCCATATTGGGAGGATCAAATGAGGACTGTGTTGTTGAGGGGCGACCCGACCGGCCAAAACCTGACACGACGCCTCATCGATAAAGTAGCAGGGAGCACGGGAGCATGAGCGTTTCAGGATGTCACGCCATCGTCACGGGCGGCGGAACAGGCGTCGGTGCGGCCTGCGCGCACTACCTTGCTGAAAAAGGTGCACGCGTAACGATCCTCGGCCGGACAGAAGAAAGCCTCGCTGCGCAATCCCTTCCCTATCAGGTCTGCGATGTAACCAAATTCGATGATGTCGAGAGGGCGTTCGGCGCGGCACGCGAACTCGCAGGCCCGATCGATATCGTCATTGCGAATGCAGGGGCTGCAGAAAGTGTCCCCTTTGCCAAAATGAAGCCGGATGTGCTTCAGGCACTGCTGGCTGTTAATCTGGTCGGTGTCTCCAATGTCTGGCAGGCCGCTCTTCCGGACATGAAATCATCAGGCGGGGGCCGCATGATTGCAATCGCTTCAACTGCCGGATTGCGGGGATATCCATATGTGAGTGCCTATTGTGCTGCCAAGCATGCGGTCGTCGGCCTGACCCGGGCGCTCGGCAAGGAACTCGCCAGGACCGGAATTACCGTGAACGCGATCTGTCCAAGCTTCGTCGAAACGCCCATGCTCGAACGCTCCATATCAAACATAGTCGAAAAGACGGGCCTCAGCAGGGAGGATGCTGAAAACACGCTTAAAGCCGACAATCCCCAGGGCCGCTTCATTCAAACGGACGAGGTTGCCGAGATGGCGTACTGGCTTTGCACGAACGGAGCCCGGTCCGTCAACGGTCAGGCACTCAGTCTCGCGGGAGGTGAGTTGTGACCTCGGACCCTGAATCCCTTTCCAAGGCACGTTTGCGCGTCTGGTTGAAACTCCTGAAGGCCGTAAACGGCATTGAAGGTGAAATTCGCCGCAACCTTCGGGATCGTCACAGGACGACATTGCCGCGCTTCGATGTCATGTCCGCTCTCGCTAGGTTTCCCGACGGGTTGAAAATGAGCGATCTCTCTTCTTTCCTGAAGGTCTCGAACGGCAATGTGACCGGCATTGTCGACAAGCTGACGGAAGAAGAGCTCGTTCAGCGGGTCCCGGTTCCCGGCGACAAGCGCGCTCAGATCGCCCGGCTGACATCAAAGGGCAAGGCCGAATTCGAAAAGCTCGCCGGACATCATGAAGGCTGGATCGACACGCTGCTGGATGCGTTGTCGATGGAAGATCTCGAAACCCTTTCCGATACTCTCGAAAGAGTGCTTTCCCAAAGCACTGAAAAGGAGCGCGCGGATGCGTAGCGACGTCAAACATTTTCGCTGTGAAATCGCCGATGGCATCGCGCGAATAGCGCTCGACAGGCCGGAACGGAAAAATCCGCTCACCTTCGAAAGTTATGCCGAACTGCGCGACTGGTTTCGCGATCTTCACTATGCGGACGACGTGCATGCCGTGGTGATCATGCCGAATGGTGGCAACTTCAGTTCCGGCGGAGACGTCCATGACATCATAGGTCCGCTGACCCGCATGTCCATGAAGGAGCTCCTCGCCTTCACCCGCATGACGGGCGATCTGGTTAAAGCGATGCTTGGATGCGGAAAGCCGGTCATTTCAGCCGTCGACGGGATCTGCGCCGGCGCTGGCGCTATCATGGCCATGGCGTCCGATCTGCGCATTGCAACACCAGACGCCAAGGTCGCTTTCCTGTTCAATCGCGTGGGCCTCGCCGGCTGCGATATGGGAGCCTGCGCAATCCTTCCCAGGATCATCGGCCAGGGACGCGCCGCCGAACTTCTGTATCTCGGCCGCTCCATGAAGGCGGACGAAGGCCATGCCTGGGGGTTCTTCAACGCGGTGGTGGAAACAGGCGACCTTGAGGCAACTGCCATGAACATGGCCGGACGTATTGCCTCCGGACCGACATTTGCAAATTCAATGACAAAGACGATGCTTGCCCAGGAATGGTCGATGAGCCTGGATCAGGCGATCGAGGCTGAAGCACAGGCCCAGGCGATCTGTATGCAGGGAAATGATTTCCGCAGAGCCTACGAGGCCTTTGCCGCGAAGGAAAAACCTGTTTTCGAGGGAGACTGATGGCAGACAAGACATTCCTTACCTGGCCGTTCCTCGACGACCGGCACCGCGCACTTGCCGCCGATCTGGAGACATGGGCTGAGGCCAATCTGGACCACCTTGATCACAGCGACACGGATACGGCCTGCAAACGCCTGGTCGCCGACCTCGGTCATGCCGGATTTCTGCAACACACCGGATCGCCGGGTGGCTCACTGGATGTTCGCAGTCTCTGCCTGATCCGCGAAACGCTTGCGCGCTATGACGGGCTCGCTGATTTCTCATTTGCGATGCAAGGTCTCGGAACGGGTGCGATATCCCTTTTCGGCACAGATGCGCAGAAGGACGAGTGGCTTCCGCTCACGCGAAACGGAAAGGCGATTTCCGCCTTTGCCCTGACCGAGCCGCAATCGGGGTCTGACGTCGCCAACTCGACCATGACTGCAGAAGATAACGGCGACGCCTATGTGCTGAACGGCGAAAAGACCTGGATCTCCAACGGCGGGATTGCCGACATATACACGCTGTTCGCCAGAACAGGCGAAGCGCCCGGCGCAAAGGGGCTGTCGGCCTTTTTGGTGACACCGGATGTTTCCGGTTTCGAGGTCGTCGAGCGTCTGGAAACCATCGCGCCGCACCCCCTGGCAACATTGCGTTTCACGGACTGCCGTATTGCCAAATCCAACCTGATCGGCACACCGGGTGCGGGTTTCAGGATTGCCATGTCCGTCCTGGACATCTTTCGCTCAACGGTCGCTGCCGCTGCCCTGGGGTTTGCCCGCCGGGCACTCGACGAGGCCCTGCACCGGGTAACGACCCGGAACATCCAGGGAGCTCCGCTTTTTGATCTTCAGCTTGTTCAGGGACATATCGCCGACATGGCGCTGGACATCGATGCCGCGGCTCTCCTGATCTACCGCGCTGCCTGGACCAAGGACAGTGGCGCACCTCGGGTCACGCGCGAGGCAGCCATGGCAAAGCTGTTCTCCACCGATCAGGCACAGCAGGTGATCGACAAGGCGGTTCAGCTTCACGGCGGTGATGGTGTACGCTCGGGCACAACGGTCGAAAAACTGTATCGGGAGATCCGGGCCCTGCGCATTTATGAAGGCGCCTCCGACGTTCAGAAAATCATAATCGCGCGTCAGACCTTGCAGCAAATCCTCTGAATTCGAACCAGAAAGAGAGACAGGACCATGACCAATAAACTTGACGGTGGCATTACCCCGAACGGTGAAGGTTTTGACGGCGTAGAACTCAACATTCTCGGCCAGACCTATTACCCCAAGGCCTGGTGCGAAAGCACATTCGCTTTTGAAACGAATTCGATGCCCGGTCAATTCGTTCCTGTTCATATTCACCCGACACAGGACGAATTTATCCTCGTCCAGGAAGGCGAACTCGACCTCAAGCTCGACGGAAAATGGACCAAGGCCCGGGCAGGTGATCTCGTGCGCATGCCGATGGGTGTTCCGCATGGCTATTTCAACAAGTCGGAAAGCCCGTGCCGTGCACTCTTCTGGGTGTCCCCTGCCGGCAAGCTCAAGGAGCTCTTCGATGAGCTGCACGAGATGACCGATGTGGAAGCTGTCGTGCGTGTCTCGGCAGAACACGATGTGGACTTTCTCCCGCCGGAAGCCAACGACTAGACCAGGCACCGGAAGTCTCAACGTTTCACAGGCGCCGGAACATCCCGATCACAATCGATCGGAGGCAAAAGATTCCGGCGCGACAGGTAGCCGACAAGGAACAAACTCGATCATGGCCGGTGCACTCTCGCCTTCCGCGCATGTGGATACTTTCGCGCGCGACAACCTTCCGCCCGAAGACCAGTGGCCGGAATTCCTGCTTGATGGTTTTGACTATCCGGATCGTCTCAATGCTGCCGTCGAATTGACGGACAGGATGGTTGAAAAGGGTTTTGGCGATCACACGGCACTCATCGGCAACGGCAGACGGCGGACCTACAAGGAACTTGCCGACTGGACCAACCGCCTGGCTCACGCTCTCACCGAAGACCTTGGTGTCAAGCCCGGCAACCGCGTTCTGATCCGATCCGCCAACAATCCCGCGATGGTTGCCTGCTGGCTGGCGGCGACCAAAGCCGGGGCTGTCGTCATCAATACCATGCCGATGCTGCGTGCCGGAGAGCTGTCCAAGATCATCGACAAGGCGGAGGTTGAATTTGCCCTCTGCGACACGCGTCTGATGGACGAGCTCGTTGCCTGTGCCAAGACATCTGACTTTCTGAAGAAAGTCATCAGCTTTGACGGAACCTCCAATCACGACGCGGAACTGGATCGCCTGGCCCTGGAAAAGCCGGTCGGGTACGAAGCCGTTGCAACGGGAAGCGACGACGTGGCCTTGTTGGGTTTCACCTCAGGATCAACCGGAACGCCAAAAGCGACCATGCATTTCCACAGGGACCTGCTGATCATCGCTGACGGTTATGCCAAGGAAGTTCTCGGCGTAACGCCCGACGACATCTTCATCGGCTCGCCACCCCTCGCCTTCACATTCGGCCTTGGCGGTCTTGCCGTCTTTCCGCTGCGTTTTGGCGCAGCGGCAACGCTTCTGGAAAGCGCCACGCCGCCCAACATGATCGAGATAATCCAGAAATACAAAGCAACGGTCTGTTTTACCGCGCCGACGGCCTACCGCGTCATGCTTCAGGCCATGGAGGACGGCGCAGATCTCTCGTCGCTGCGTGCCGCGGTTTCCGCAGGCGAGACCCTGCCGGCACCCGTCTACGACGCCTGGATGCAAAAGACCGGCAAGCCGATGCTTGACGGTATCGGTGCAACGGAGATGTTGCATATTTTCGTTTCCAATCGCTTCGACGATCATAAGCCTGCCTGCACCGGCAAGCCGGTGAGCGGGTACGAGGTCAGGGTTCTGGGTGCCGACGGTGAACCTGTCGCGGCAGGAGAAACCGGACGCCTTGCCGTACGCGGCCCGACTGGCTGTCGCTACCTGGCAGATGAGCGGCAGCGTGATTACGTGATCGACGGCTGGAACATCACCGGCGACAGCTTTTCAATGAGCGAAGACGGCCATCTCCACTTTGCAGCCCGGAACGACGACATGATCATCTCTTCCGGTTACAACATCGCCGGGCCGGAAGTGGAGGCAGCCCTCCTGTCCCACCCGTCGGTCCAGGAATGCGCTGTGATCGGCGTCCCTGACGAAAGCCGTGGTGCCATTGTGGAGGCACATGTGGTTCTGATCGCCGGCGCTTATCCGACCGACGACACCCGCAAATCCTTGCAGGATCACGTGAAGGCGACCATCGCACCCTACAAGTACCCCCGGTCGATCGTCTTCTCCGACACCTTGCCAAAAACCGAAACCGGAAAGATCCAACGCTTCCGGCTTAGGCAGGAGCCTTAGCGAAAAGATTTCACGCGTGAAGCCGAGTGCGAGTTTCGCTGACGTTACCAAGATCGCCTTGAACGGCAGAATATCAACCAGGGAATAACTTTCATCATGCCATCGAAACTCATTCAGCCTGAGGGCTGGGCACCTGCCAGGGGATATGCAAACGGAATGCTGACCAGCGGGAAAACCCTGCATATCGGCGGGCAGATCGGCTGGACCAGGGACCAGGTGTTCGAGTCCCGTGACTTCATTGGTCAGATGGAACAGACACTCGCCAACATCGCCGAAATCGTCAAGGAAGCCGGTGGAGAGGTCACGGACATTGTTCGACTGACCTGGTTCATCACTGACAAGCGGGAATATCTCGCCCGCCAAAAGGAAGTCGGCCAGGCGTACCGGCGGGTCTTCGGCAGACATTTCCCGGCCATGTCTGTCGTGGTGGTAGCCGATCTGATCGAAGACGACGCACTGATCGAAATCGAGGCAACCGCGCAGATCGTTTGAACCGGCGTCCGGCTCAGGCCTGCGTTATTGTCCTCAGTATTTCCGAAACGCTGGTTCGCATTGCCGGCATGGTCGATTTCAGGATCGCCAGCCGGTCAAAAATCTCAGGTTGCTCTTCAAGCGTCCGCCTCAGCGACGCTCCGAAAGACTGGCGGAGCTCCGTGCCGAGATTGAACTTGCAGACCCGGGTCTGACGCGCAAGACGCCGGCGGATTTCCGGCGGGATGCCGCTCCCGCCATGGAGCACCAGCGGTTTTGACGTCACGTCTTCGATGGATTTCAGGACATCGAAATCAATTCCGTCCGTTTTTTCAGTCTGCAGATGCACGTTGCCAACCGAGATCGCAATTGCATCAGCGCCGCTCTCGCGGTCGAAGCGTCCAGCCTCAAGGGGGTCGGTGAAGGCCGAGGCCGCACCGTCCGCATAGCCGACATAGCCAACTTCCCCTTCCACCGAAACGCCTGCGGCATGTGCTTCTTCTGCAAGGCGCGCCGTAAGGTCGATGTTCTCGGAAATCGGCAGTTTGGACCCATCGAACATCACCGAGGTGAAGCCGTGATCGATACCGCTTCTGCACTCATCGACCGCATAGCCGTGATCCAGATGGCAGACGACCGGCACACGCGCCTGATCGGCAAGATAACGGATCATCTTTCCGATGACGGGAACCGGTGTGTGCGCCCGGCATCCTGGACCAGCCTGCAGAATGATGGCGGACCCGGCTTCCTCGGCAGCTTCGACAAAGGCAACCGCATCCTCCCAGCCAAGCACGACAAGCCCGGCAATGGCGTAGCGACCGTGTATCGCCGGCTCGAGGACGTCGGCGAGCGTTGCTGCTGTCATTTGAACTTCGCGATCATGTCCTTGATGCCGGGGATGGTTTCGATCTGCCAGGCATGGTCCGGCTGGAAGAACTGCACGAGCGAACGCTGCGACAGGCCACCCAGGATGGTGAAATAGTACATCTGGTATCCGGGTGCGACGACGCACGGATGGTAGCCTTTGTCCAGAACGATCGTGGACCCGTCGACGATATGGTAGGCATCACCGACTTCGCCATCCTCTCGCTGGACCAGCTGCATGCCGAAGCCGTTTTTGGGCCGGAACCTGAAATTGTAGGTTTCGTCATGACGGCTCTCTTCCGGCAAACGGTCGGTGTCATGCTTGTGCGGCGGGAACCCGGACCATCCCCCCTCCCCAACCGTGAACAGTTCGGAGACGAGCAGCCGCCCGACCTTGTCGTGATACTTCGTTCCAAGGATATGCTTGATCTTGCGATGGGTTTTGGTGTCGTCAGATCCGTATTGAACAAGATCGATATCCGCAGCCCGGACATCAAACGGGTCGAGAACCTTGTCGTATTTGGCGCCGGCGATGAATACTTCCGCTTCATCGCTTACGCAGACGAACCGCGCTTTCGCGCCGCTGGGTATATAGACCCCTTCCGGTTCCCCGTCCCAGACGTCGACACCTCGATTGCCGATTGCGGCAAAAGCAACTCCTTCAACATCGACATCCACGCTGCCCGTCGCAGGTACGACTGCTGTTTCATATCCCGGCACGGTATATTCGAACGCCTGGCCGCGGCTCAGTTTGACGATATTGAAGTAGTTCAGCGGAACCCGGCTGTCCTCGACATCGACGATCGCCTTGTTTTCATTGTCATAGGGAGGAAAGTGCATCTGTGTGTCTCCTCAGGACTGTGGGGCTGAGTGATTGGAAAGAAATTCGCCAAGTTCGGCAGGCGTCGGCATCGCGGGCGCGCATCCGAATTTTGATACCACCATTGCGGCGGCGGCCGATCCTCTGAGAACCGCGTCTTCGAGGGAAAGTTCTGCAGCAAGCGACGCCATGAGCGAGGCCATGAAGGCATCTCCGGCCCCCATCGGCTTGATCGCATCAACGGCAAAGATCCCGGTTTCAAACGAACCGCCCGGGGAAAAGGCGATCGATCCGCGCTCACCCATCTTGTAGATCGCGGTCTTGTCGGACGATCCCAGTTTGCCGGCTAGTTTCAGCCCGTCCTCGTGTGTTCCATTGGCAACGACGGCAAATTCGTCATCGTTGCCAACCACAAGATCCGCGGCTTCGATCGCAGCCCGGTAGATCTCGGCAGCTTCGTTTGCGCTTGGCCAGGAATACGGCCGATAGTCGAGGTCGATCACGACAAGCGCACCGGCAGCGCGCGCGTGTTCCATCGCCTTGAGCGTTGCCTCCCGGGACGGGCTTGCGGCAAGCGCCGTACCTGTCAGTACCAATGAATCGAATGCCTCGAATGAAACACCGAGAACCTGGTCTTTGCTCAGCAGAAGATCGGAGGCGTTGTTCCGGTACAGGGTGTTCTGTGTATTCTCGAGACGGGTTTCCGTCACCGCGAGCGACGTGCGCGATTCACCTGACAGAACCCGGACATGCTCTGTCCCGATACCGTAGTCTTTCAGCTGGTTGAGGACAAAGCGGCCGATAGAGTCGTCGGAAACACACGTCAGAAGACTGACCGACAAGCCGTGCCGGGCGATTCCCGCGGCAATATTGCCGGAAGACCCTCCAAGTGCTGTTGTAAACTGCGTTGCGCGCTCTGCCTCCGCGCCCGGCGGGTCGGCGTAGAAATCCATCCCGGCCCGACCGAGAACCAGAAACTTTGAACGCGAATTGAGAGAGGTCGGCAAGGTTACACGCCCTTTCTTTGAGGAGCGCGACCGGCTTCCCAATCCTCGTGTGCCTTGCGCACGCGCTCGCTGTTCGTGACTTGCGGTGTTCCGACCTCCCACCAGGTATGGCCTTCCTGGGTCCAGCCCTCGAATGCATCCACCTTCAGCGAGATGACATAGGTACGGTCGGACCGCCGCGCCCTGCCGAATGCATCGGTGAGTTCCGCGATCGAATGCACTGTCTCGGCATTCGCCCCCATCGCCCTTGCATGGGATTCAAAGTCCACCGCGAACGGTTCGACCGCCAATTTGCAGTCCGCAATCAGGTTGTTGTAGGACTCGTTACCGGTATTGTTCTGCAACTTGTTGATGACGGCAAAGCCGCCATTGTCACAGACAACGACAATCATCTTCGCGCCCGAAAGGACGGACGAATAGATGTCTGAATTGAGCAGCATGTAAGACCCGTCGCCGACAAAGATGATGGTTTCCCGGTCGGGATTTTTTTCCATCTGACCAAGTCTGGCACCCCAGCCCCCTGCAATTTCGTAACCCATGCAGGAAAAGCCGAATTCGACGTCGACGCTGCCGGTGGATTTGGTCCGCCAGTTGGCGGTCACTTCCGCCGGCAGCCCCCCTGCGGCCGCAACGACCCGGTCCTCGGCATGGCATATGTCGTTGATCGCCCCGATCACCTGGGCATAGGACAACGGCCGGTTGCTTCCGTCTTTGGTTACCGGAGAGGTGTTGTCGTTCAGATAGACCGCCCAATCGGCTCTTTCCTTCGCAGCCTGTTCCAGCCAGCCCGATGGCGACACATATGAGCCGAGCACATCGGAAAGCGCGGGCAAGGTAAGTTTCGCATCGCCGACAACCGGTGTGGACAAGTGCTTTGCAGCGTCATGTCGTCCCACATTCACCGTGGCAATCTGCGCGTCTTCGGCAAAGGCCGTCCATGACCCGGTGGTAAAGTCCTGTAGCCGCGTTCCAACAGCCAGAATGAAGTCGGCATCCTTTGCCAGATTGTTGGCGGAATTCGATCCCGTGACGCCAATGGGGCCGCAGTTCAGATCGTCTGAATGAACAAGGTTGGCGCGACCCGCTATCGTCTCGACAACGGGGATCCGGTGCCGATGCGCAAAGTCCCTCAACTCCGCAGTCGCGAGCGAATATTGAACGCCTCCGCCGGCGATGATCAATGGACGTTCTGCTGTTTTCAGCGCGTCCGCTGCAACATGCAGTTCCCGTTCATCGGGCATTTGCCGCCGCAGGTAATGCGTTTTGGCTTCAAAGAATATTTCGGGGTAGTCGTAAGCCCATCCCTGAACATCCTGAGGCAGGCCCAGGAACACGGGGCCGCAATCAGCCGGGTCGACCAGTGTATTGATGGCAGCCGGCAGCGACTGCAGCAACTGGGCCGGATGCGTGATCCGGTCCCAGTATCTTGTCACGCTCTTGAACGCATCATTTACGGATAGACCCGGATTGTTGGTATGTTCGACCTGCTGCAGAACCGGATCCGGCAAACGCGTCACAAAGACATCGCCTGCCAGCATCAGGAGCGGCAACCGGTTCGTATGCGCAATCCCGGCCGACGTCAGCAGGTTTGTGGTCCCGGGGCCTGCGGACGATGTCGCGAACATGAAGCGCCGGCGCAGCTGCTGCTTGGCATAACCGACGGCAGCCATCGCCATGGACTGCTCGTTCTGACCGCGCCAAAGCGGCAATTCCTCTTTGTGTTCGTAAAGTGCTTCGCCGAGGCAGGTCACGTTGCCATGGCCGAAAATACCAAAACCTCCAGCGCAAAACCTGATTGTCTGCCCGTCTATCTCGACAAGCTGTGCAGCGAGATAACGAACAAGAGCCTGCGCCATCGTCAGGCGTACCGTCTTCTGGACCATAGGCCTCAACACCTCCCGGAACGGATAATTTGTTTGTGGTCCTGGGGACCCTTGACTGTGGAAGCTAATGGGTGTTTAGCTGTTTTGCAAGCGGTTGCAAAAATGGATCAAAAACGAATGGAAAAGCGCGAGATTGGCATCGGCATCATCGGCGGTGGCTACATGGGCAAAGCTCATGCCGTTGCCATGCATTCCGTCGGCGCAGTGTTCAACACGAAATTGCGGCCCGTGCTGGAAATGGTTTGCACGACCACAGTGGACGGCGCGGCGGCAAAGGCACGCGAGCTCGGTTTCAAGCGCTCAACCGCAGACTGGAGCGAATTAGTCACCGATCCCAGGGTTGAAGCGGTGGTGATCGCGTCTCCCCAGGGAACCCATCTCGAGATCGCAACGGCCGCGTTCGAACTCGGGAAACCGGTGTTTTGCGAAAAACCGCTCGGTCGGGATCTCAAGCAAAGCCGTGACATGACAGCCGCAGCGAAGGTTTCAGGCTGCGTCAACATGGTTGGCTTCAACTATATCCGCACACCGGCTTCGCAGCTCGCACGACGAAATCATCGAAGCGGGCGAGATCGGCGACATCACCTACCTGCGCGGCGAACACACCGAAGATTTCTTTGCGGATCCGAACTTGCCAGGAACGTGGCGCGCGCAAGGTCGCGCCAATGGCAACATGGGAGATCTGGCACCACACATAATCAACGGCACACAGGCGCTTGCAGGCCCAATCGAACGAGTGCTCGCCGAAATTGATACCGTTGTGAAGGAACGGCCTTCCAGTCAGGGCATGACACCCGTTACCAATGACGATCAGGCACAACTCATGTGCCGGTTCGCTTCAGGCGCCCTCGGAGCTCTCTACATCAGCCGCACCGCCTGGGGCCGCAAGATGGGTTATGCCTACGAAATCTTCGGCACGAAGGGCTCCATTCGTTTCGACCAGGAAGATCAGAACGCGCTTTGGCTGTATGAAGGCGGTCAAAACCCTGCAAGGGAGGGTTTTCGGAAAATCCTGACCGGACCGCATCACCCGGACTATATCAATTTTTGTCTTGGTCCCGGCCATGGCACCGGCTACCAGGACCAGATCATCATAGAGGCAAAGGACTTCCTGACCGCCATCGAAACAGGACAGAACATCTGGCCCTCCTTTGAGGACGGGCTTTACGTAAACCAGGTCATCGAGGCGGCCTGGAAATCACACGAATCCAAAAGCTGGATTAAACTCGACGACGTCTAGGCAAAACAGGCTGCCTGACCGTCATTTCTGGATGAATCACATGACAATCAAGATCGGAAATGCGCCCTGTTCCTGGGGTGTTGAATTCGCTGATGATCCGCGCAACCCTTCATGGCAGACGGTACTGGACCAATGCCGGGATGCCGGATACCGGGGCATAGAACTCGGTCCGGTCGGCTTCATGCCGGAAGACCCGGCAATACTGGGTGCCGCCCTGGTGGAGCGGGATCTTGAGCTGATCGGCGGTGTCGTGTTCCGCCCCTTTCACGACCCTTCGAAGTGGGATGATGTGAAGGATGGGGCCGTGCGCACCTGTGAAGCGCTCAAGGCACATGGGGCGCGGCATCTTGTGCTGATCGATTCCATTTCGCCGCGCCGTGCTCCAACGGCAGGCCGGCCGTCGGAAGCCGAAAAAATGTCGGCCTCGGAATGGGCCGACTATCGCGCCAGGATCCATGACATTGCAAAGATGGGTACTGAAGAATACGGCCTTGTGACTGCAATCCATCCTCACGCGGGCGGGTTTATGGACTTTGAGGACGAGATCGAGCGCCTGCTTGAGGAGATCGACAGTTCCCTGCTGAAGATCTGCCTGGATACGGGACACAGCCTTTACGCAGATTTCGATCCCCTCGCGTTCATGGAACGCCACATGGACCGGATTTCCTACATGCATTTCAAGGACATCGACCCGAAGGTCCGAAGCGAGACTGTCGCCAATCGAACCGATTTCTACGAGGCCTGCGGCAACGGAATTTTCTGTAACCTGGGCAAGGGCGCGGTCGACTTTCCTGCCGTCAAGGCAAAGCTGGAAGCAGCGGGCTTCGAGGGCTGGTGCACGGTGGAGCAGGACTGCGATCCCGAACAGGCCCAGTCGCCTCTGGATGATGCGCGGGAAAATCGGTCCTATCTTCACTCCATCGGTTTTGAGGTTTCGTCATGACCAGGCTCAAATGGGGAATGATCGGCGGCGGCGAGGGCTCGCAAATCGGCCCGGCTCACCGCATCAGCGCGTCTCTCGACGGACATTTTCAACTGACCGCCGGAGCACTCGACATTGATCCGGAACGGGGCAAATCCTACGCGGTGCAACTGGGTGTCGCCGAGGATCGAGCCTACGGAAACTGGCAGGAAATGCTTGCGGGCGAACGTGACAGGCCGGACCGGCTTGATCTGGTAACGATCGCCACACCCAATGCGACCCACTTCGAAATCTCCCGTGCGTTTCTGGAAGCCGGCTTTCACGTGCTTTGCGAAAAGCCATTGACGATGACCGCGGACGAGGCCGAGCAAATCGTCGCGATCACCAGGGAGACCGGGAGGATCTGCGCTGTGAATTATGGTTACAGCGGCTATCCCCTTGTACGGCAGATGCGGGCCATGGTCGCTGAAGGCGAACTTGGCAGGATCCGCCTGATCAAGGCGGAATTCGCTCATGGTTTCCATGCAGATGCGGAAGAGGCAGACAATCCCCGGATTCGCTGGCGGTACGATCCCGAGCAGGCAGGGACCTCGGCCGTGTTCGCGGACGCTGGCATTCACGCCTTCCACATGGCTTGTTTCGTCGCCGGTCAGACACCGACCGAGCTCTCCGCCGATTTTGCTTCCATGGTTGGCGACCGGCAACTGGAAGACGACGCCATGATCAATATCCGTCTGTCGGACGGCGCACTTTGCCGGCTCTGGACCAGCGCTATCGCGGTCGGCCGGATGCACGGTCTGACCCTTCAGGTCTTTGGTGAAAAAGGTGGTCTTTCCTGGCAACAGCAGCACCCTGAACAACTGCACTGGACCCCGCTGAACGGCCGAACCCAGATTTTGGAACGCGGGGATGCGGCGTTGTCGCCTCAGGCAGTCAGGGCTTCCAGAATCCCGATTGGCCACGCAGAAGGCATGCCGGTTGCCTTCGCCAACATCTATCACGATCTGGCCGACGTACTCAGGGCGAAAAAACAGGGGAGTGCGGCCGACCCTCTCGCGCTCGATTACCCGACCGCCCTGGACGGACTATGGTCCATGCGAGCGATCGAGGCTGCGGCAAAGTCCGCAAAATCCAGCGGTGCATGGGTTGGCATGTAGGCACTGACGCGCAGTCGCCCTCGCGGCGGCTGCCCCCTTATGAATCGGTGACCGGCCGCAGTGACCCACGGTCGATCACCGAACAGGGAAACAGCCTGATTTCGGGACTTCTGCCGGGGTTTTCGACCATGCCCACAACGAGCTCGACCGAACTCATGATGATGTCGCGAATCGGCTGCCTGATGGTCGTGAGTGAATAGGAATCCCAGCTCGCCATACCGATATCATTGAAGCCCAGAAACCCGATGTCTTCCGGTATCGACTGGCCTGCGGCACGCGCAGCATCCATTGCCCCCATACAAATCAGGTCGTCACCGCAAAAAACGGCCTCTACACGCTTCTCATCGAGAACCTGGCGCATCGCGTCGCGGCCTGCCTGGTACGTATAGTTTTCCGCGTAACTGACCTTTGCGACGTCCAGGCCGAGTTTTTTGGCAGTCTGCACAAATCCGGCCGAGCGGTCCTGTGTCGATGTCGCGCTTTCAGGTCCACCGAGCAGCGCGACGGTTTCATAGCCACGTTCGGCAAAGGTCTGCGCTGCCATCGCGCCGCAATATTCATTGTCGATACCAACCACATGGACATTCGCATTTGCCTGGAATTTGCCGAATGTATGGATCACCGGTATCCCGGCGGTCTGAAATGCGGTGGCAAAGCTGGTCGGTAATGTGGATGTCGCGACGATGACGCCGTCGACACTGTACTGCCGAAGAAGTTCGACGATTTTCCTCGGCGACGTTTCACCGGAAAGGTTGACCAGCAGGGGGCGCAGTTCTCGTTTCTGCAATTCACTCGTGAACAGGTCGAAGACGTCAAGAAACGCAGGATTCTGAAAATTGTTGGCAACAAGGCCGATCAGCTTGGTTCGGTTTGTTGCAAGGCTTCTTGCAATAAGCGATGGCCTGTAGCCGAGCGTTTTTGCAGCCTTTTCCACTTTCTCGCGTGTACGCGCAGACACGCTGGCGCCGTCGGTGAAAGTGCGCGAGACCGCCGAACGGGAAACGCCTGCGAGTTCTGCGACTTCCTTTAATGTAACCGCCAAGTCCCTTGCCTAACCAAATCAGCCACCAATTCTTCCGAAACTACACGAAAGCCCAACCTCGTCAATTTTTTTGCAACCGGTTGCAAAATTCTCTGGATTGTGTTTGTTTGATCTGAGGCACGCTTCCATTTGAAGGAAGTGCGACTTTGTGCCTTTAATATTGGGAGGAACGGATGAAGAAGACATTGTTTGCGCTGGCTGCAGCAGCTGTTGCATTTACGGGTTTTTCGGCTCCGGCTGTTGCTGAAGGGGAGCGTTTTGTTCTTGTCAGCCATGCGCCGGACAGCGACAGCTGGTGGAACACG
>NZ_KI928942.1:0-10591 GCF_000521215.1 Labrenzia sp. DG1229
TCAGGAAGAGGACTCCCAGCTCCGCAAAACGGATGGATGTCGTCACGTGTGAAATCGAATAGTCCATTGCTGTCCGCCATCACATCGTCCTGCGGCGGCAGCGCGAATTGCAGGTTGACGACCTCCACGAGATCGCCCCTGTTCTGGTCGAAACCGACAGCGGAACGAACCAGAACCGCAATCCGGTCGAGTGTTTCCTGTGAACGCGGCGTATAGACCGGGCTGCCGTCGCCATCGGGCTGATAGGTACCGTCGACGAGCACCGCCACAGACAGCCGCCTGACCTGACCGGCTTCCACGACCTCCGTCCGCGTCGACCGCGAAATCTCGTAGTTGACGACTTCTTCGGTCAGGGATGCCGTATCGCGGCCCTCTTCACCTTCCTGTGCCTGGGCATTGGGTAGCTCGTTTCCAACGGTAACCTGTCCATTCCTGCTCACCGAAGACGTTGCTTCTTCCTTTGTCTGCGTGGAACGGACGACCTGACCGTCCGGATCGAATGTTTCGGTTGTTTCCGTCAGACGGTTGAAGTCGACTTCGGCATTCACACGGACACGCGCCCGCCCGGGCCCGACAACGGAATTCAGGATCTCCTCGACCTGATTGCGCAACCGGCCCTCAATGGCGGTCGTGCGCTCCTGCAGAGAGCTTGAAATCATGCCATCTTCATCGCCGCCCGCCCCGGAGGCCAACAATCGGCCGCTTTCGTCCACGATCGACACCCGGTCCGGATCCAGCCCGTCAACCGCTGTCGCGACAAGGTGTTGAACTGCACGGATTTCGCCCGGGCCAAGCGCCCCGCGTACATTCAGTACAATCGACGCAGACGGGGGGCGACGGTCACGTTGAAACAATTGACGCTCGGGCACAACCAGATGCACACGAGCATTCCGGATCCTGTCGAGCGACCCGATCGTGCGGGAAAGTTCACCCTCCATGGCGCGCAGATGGTTGATATTCTGAACGAAACTGGTGGCTCCCAGAGTGTCGCTCCGGTCAAAGATCTCATAACCAATCGAACCGCCAGTCGGCAGTCCTTCGGCCGCGAGCTGCATCCGGAGCCTGGCAACCTGTTCCTTGGCAACAAGAATGGAAGCACCCTGGCGCGAAAGTTTAAATTGAACACCCTGGCTCTCGAGCTGCGTCACGATCGCCGCGGAGTCCTCCAGGGTCAATTCGTTGTAGAGCGTTGTCATCTGCGGGGACGTAACGCGAAGAATGATGAATGCGAAGACGCCAACCAGAATTGCGGCAACAGCACCCATCGCCGCGATACGTGCCGGTCCAAGCGTTTTTATGAAATCAATTAATCCGTTCACGTATGCCCGCCCGCATCAGAAGCATGTCTAAGCCGTTTATTATTGGAGTCGGCCAGACACGCCACACCCTCGATGGGCAAAATTTGCCGCCCAGAGGGTTAACAACTGGTTAACAGTTTGGTTGAGAATTATACGAAACGGCTGTTTTCTGCGATTTTCCGGATTGCAAAACGCAAGTGAAGTGGGGAAAAACTGCCTAGCTCATTAATTTTTGGATAAGTTTTCGGATCAAATCACGCAAATAAAAAGGCCGGCAGTGCCGGCCTTTCCGGGCGCATTCAAGAATACGCCTGTTTACAGATTTCGGCTGGAGTTCAGCCTCTGTATTGCTGTATGCGCGTGGCCCTAAGCCCGGCCAGTCCATGTTTTTCGATGGAACTCTGCCAGGAGAGGAACTCCTCAACTGTCAAAGTGTATCTCTGGCACGCCTCTTCCAGCGACAGCAGGCCGCCGCGAACAGCAGCGACAACTTCAGCCTTGCGACGGATAACCCATCGCTTTGTGGATGTAGGTGGTAAGTCTGCAATAGTAAGCGGACTACCATCCGGGCCGATGACATATTTTACACGCGAACGAATTTGTTCGGTCATTGTACTCTCACACTAAACCATGACCAAGGTGAGATGAGACTACTGGACGACGCTTAACAAACGCCTAAAGCAAAGTTGTGTTTTTATTAACTATAAAATCGAAATTTAGTGAATGATATTTAGGAACTTACAAAGATAACCGCTAAGAGTTTTAACGTTAATAGATGATTTTGTTAACTATGATTACTGCCTCGCGCAAATTGCAAGGCAAAACGATGAAAGGCGACACCGTGCACGGTTTCAACCATTGCGGGACGGCCTAAAAAAAACGGCTTAAAGCAAAAAAAACGCGCCGTTTTTCCGGAACGGCGAGTAATTGCATCGACTTTTTGATTGGAATCGCAGCCATCAGGCCCGAGTTCCGGGTCCTTTATGTCCTGGAACTGCATTGAGACCGCAGGCACACTTGATGGATTCGGACCAGTTCTAGCCCGGTGCGGAAACCGAGGTAACGGACGAGACGGGGATCTTCTGCCCGCCAACATTCAGGATCACCTCATTCCCGGAAAGGTCAACGCTGTCCACGACACCTTTTGTTTCGATGAGCACGTTTTCCCGATTGCCGTCGGCGTCTTTCACGTCAAAGGCAATTGTATAAAGTCCGTCCGCAGCCTTGCCTCCGGCGGTCAGCTGCCCGTTCCAGGAGATGGTTCCCTTTCCGGCCTGCAGGTCCGCGTCTCCCCGATAGACCATCAAACCACTGGAATTGTAGATCTCGTATGTTCCCGTCGCGCTGCCGCCGAGTTCATAATCCCAGCTAGCCTGGCTACCGGAAAGCGTAGTTGTAGACGCGTCCGCAACCACCTCGTTTCCGATGTAGCTGACATAGCTCATGCTCATGGTGCTGCTGAGCGAGGCAAGGATCTGCTCCAGGTTCTGTTTTGCTGGATTGATTGCTCGACATTGGAATACTGGACCAGCTGATTTGTGTATTCGGCAGAATCCATCGGGTCCAGCGGGTCCTGGTTCTGGATCTGGGTGGTCAGAATACTCAGAAACAGTTCGTAATTCGCCATGAGGCCGGACTGGCTGGCCGTACTGCTGCTTTGCGCCGCCGCAGTCGTGCTGGAAGATACTGTCGTCACGTCTTAACTCCCCGGATGGCAAACCATCCTCGTTCTCAAATCTTCAGATCAAGCCCGCCCGGCCGCGACGCAAGCGTCATCCGGACAATGTCTTCAGCATCCTCAGGTTCGGTCTCTTCCTGACCCTGATCCGTTTCAGCGGATTGGTCGGACTGGCCGTCGTCTGAGGCAAAATCACGGCTGCCGTCCTGTTTCAGGGAGAATTGCAGATTTTCAGAATCCGCATTCAATCCAGCCGCCTCGAGCGCACGCTCCAGACCACGCTGGTCGCGAAGGAACATGTCCAGTGTCTCCGGGCGCTCCACGATCAGATGGGCATGGACACCGCCGTCCGCACCGACCCTCATATTGACCTCAACACGCCCCAGTTCCGGCGGGTCGAAGCGCATCTGGAAGCGGGTCTGTCCGTTTTTGAGGTTTCGCGCGATCTCGGCCGCAACCTGTGTCGCGACCTGACCGGCTTGCGCCTGTGTCGGCACCTGGAGGCTTTCTGTCCTCATGGCACCCATTCCATCACCGCCACGCACCGTTGCACCGAACTCGGTACCAAGGCTTGCATCCAATGGCTGACCGCCCGGCTGAAACTCCTCGGCAGCAAACTGGGATGCAAGGAATGCCGCGGCAACCGGAGTACCGCCGGCAGTCCTGGGTTCTGTTCCACCTGCGGCAACCTTGCCAATCGCCTCCGTTCCAACAGGACGGCTGCGGCTTTCGGCAGCCCTTTCAGTGACCACGCCAACCTGAGACGATTTGACATCCTTGGTTGCTGCCTCCTCTTCCGGAAGAACCGGGTCGGCAGCAGCTTCTTCAAGTGCCGGAACGGGTTCAGGCTGACCCTGTGCAGGCACTTTTGGCACAACAGCGACACCCGAGGGTTGCGACACCGCCTGGGCTTGCGGAGGTCCGGAAACCGGCTTTTCAGCTGTTTCGGACACGGCCGGTGCCGCAGCAATCCTGGTGACCCCGGTTTCCACACCGTTTTTGCTGTCTTTGACACCTTGGTTGATAGCCGGGGCAGGACCCTTTGCAACCGCGTCAGAAACGTCAACCTCAGCCGATGCCGGTGAAATGGGCCTGGCGGCTTGTGCCTGCGAGGTGGAAATGGCATGAGCGCCAGCTTCGGCGGAAACGGGGGCCGCCGAAGAAATCTCCTGCCGGGTCGGGGCAACCGACTGAACAGGTGTCAAAGCGGGCGCGCGCAATTCGCTCGGCAATTCACTTTGCCAACGGCGCACGACCTGTTTTACGGGTGGGAGCGCAGCACTTTCGGTCATGACCGGTTTGGACTGCGCGGCGGTTTCGCCGTCGTTCTCCACCAAAAGCGTTCTTGCCGATGCACTCGGCCCGGCGACGTCGCGGAAGGCCGCCGCTGAAGCTCCCTCGACGAGCGGAGCTTGCACGGAGACCGTCTTCACAGGCTCTGCTGACAATTCGGGAACCGTCGCAGCGCCCTGAGACGGTGCCGCCGGCAGAGAAACTTTCGCAGACCGGGCTGGCAAATCGGGCCGGTTCCTTCGGAACTCGCCTTCGACTGCATCCTCGACACGACTTGCGACAACAGTCTGCACTGCCGCACCAGCCGGTGCCCGACCTCCAATCGGGCCGGCGGACTGAGGCGCACCTTGAGGCGGCACCACAGGGTTGGCCACCGGTTGAGACACGTTCCTGAAGAGCCGGTCTGAGGCGGGTGTAACGACGGACTCAACAGTGGGAACAGTCGCGCCGCTCGGAGCAGGACCAGCAGCGGGGACAGTCCTACTGTCCAGGGCAGCAACATTGGCGGCGGCCGCCGCCCCCGCAACCGGGGCGGCACTTGCCTCCCTGGCCATTCCTGCAACAGTGCTGGAAGCAGCAGCAGGGACCGCAACCGGATCATCCGGAGCAGCAATATCATCTTCAGGTCCGGCAGGGACTGCCGGCAAATCCGGTTGTCCGCCGCCACCAGGTGCTATGCCGATGTCGGGCTTGACCTGCTGAATATCGACTTCGAGGGGCACTGCAAAGGAGCCCGAAACGATTTCAGCGTTTTCAGCTCCCGCCCCTTCCTCGCCGGCAATTTTTTCAGCAAACGCTCCGAGCTCCGTTTCAAACCCGGATTTACCCGCAAGGTCGCCGTCTGCCTTGACCATGCCAGGCAAACCAATTGCCCCCGCAGCAGGAGCCCCGGCCGGTACACCGGTAAGTAATCCAAATGGCAGCAAATTCGCCCCCGAAATCTTCGCCCACATGCAGGGCACAATACGTCGCCAATTTGAAAGCAAGCATCGGGCCAGTTTTCTTGTTTGTAATAAACTATTGATTTTATTAGATTTGCCAAAAAAAATAGCACTGTTGAAACGCCCATTAGGCGGCAAGCTTTGCCGGTCGGGCAAAGCATGCCTGCCCCGCTTGCACAGCAATTGGCTTCCCAGGGACATATCTGTATAGTGCCGCCAAATTTGAAACGCCCGCGAGGGTGCGCTGCTTTTGAGACATGCGCAAAGAGCCGAGCCCTGACAAGGCCTGCCGCCAAAGCGGAAACGACTTCTGGAAGTGTTGAAAAATGCGAAACAGTCTCGATCTACCCGGTCGCCCGGAAGACACGCGTGTTGTCGTCGCCATGTCCGGAGGCGTCGACAGTTCGGTGGTTGCCGCACTGATGAAGGCGCAAGGCTATGATGTCCTCGGCGTCACATTGCAGCTTTACGACCACGGTGCTGCCGTTGCCAAGGCAAAGTCCTGTTGCGCTGGTGTCGACATTCACGACGCCCGGCGGGCTGCCGAAAAGATCGGCATTCCGCACTATGTGCTGGACTACGAAAGCCGTTTCAAGGAACAGGTCATGGACCGGTTCGCGGACAGTTACATTGCCGGGGAAACCCCCATACCTTGTGTTTCGTGCAATCAGACGGTCAAGTTCACCGACCTTCTGAAGACCGCCAGGGACCTCGGCGCCGATGCCCTGGCAACCGGCCACTATGTCCGGTCTGCCCAGATGGGCAACAAGCGCGCACTCTACCGGCCTGCGGATCTCGATCGGGACCAGAGCTATTTCCTATTTGCCACAACGCAGGAACAGCTCGACTTCATTCGCTTCCCGCTTGGTGGCATGCCCAAGGTCAAGGTTCGTGAACTGGCGGCGGAGTTCGGGCTGTCGGTCGCAAACAAGCCGGACAGCCAGGACATCTGCTTCGTTCCCAATGGCGATTATGCCGAAGTCATTCGCAAGTTGCGTCCCAACGCGGCCGAACCGGGCGAAATCGTGCATATGGACGGACGCGTTCTGGGAAACCATGACGGCATCATCCACTTCACGATCGGACAGCGCCGTGGCATCGGTGTCGCAACCGGCGAACCGCTGTATGTGGTGCGACTGGACGCGGACCAGCGGCGCGTGATCGTTGGCCCGCGCGCGGCACTTGCGACCAGAACAATCCTGCTGCGGGAAATGAACTGGATCGGCGATCAGTCCCTTGAAGAGGGAGACGAGATCGAGCTTTTCGCCAAGGTCCGCTCGACACGTCCGCCGGCCCCGGCAACGTTGCGTATTTTGAACGGCAAGGGCTTCGTCGATCTCGCCAATGGCGAAACCGGTGTTGCACCCGGCCAGGCCTGTGTCTTCTTCGACAGCGATGATGAAACCGCACGGGTTCTGGGTGGCGGCTGGATCCACAAGACCGAACAATCCGGCGCATGGAGCGTTGATTTTCCACAAGCAGAAGCCCCGGTTTCCGCTGCTTGAAGTCAAACGGAAAAGATTGCCTGCAGGCGCGGATTCTATTCTTGACGCCTGCCCACAGCCTCACTATAAGCACCCCACGTTGCGCAGGCCCAACCTTCGGCCAGGCGCGTGATGGCGGAGTAGCTCAGGTGGTTAGAGCAGCGGAATCATAATCCGCGTGTCGGGGGTTCAAGTCCCTCCTCCGCTACCATCAATCCCCCCGACGCTTTCACGCCGTTAGGATAATGTCCCTCTCCGAGAAGTGCGGATAGGCGCCCTTTGACTTCAATCTCAACGGCACCAGGTGCTGACGGGTCACGATGCACCGTGACTGTTTCGACAAGGTCGCGCATCGCCTCAGCGCACTCGCTATCCCCTGATCGTATTCCCTCCGCCAACGCTTTCTGAAGCGTCTCGAGCTGCTGTTCATATCGCGACAGAATGCCAGGATGGAGCGACACAACTTCATATGCAGGAGGAGCCTCCGCGAGTTCTGCCAGAATATCCTCACGCTCATAGTGAAGCTCCGTCGAGCGAGGACCAATCACATTCGGGTCCCCAATACCTTTCGCCAAATGATCGACAAGTCGGTCAATCTCAAGCTTGAGCTGAGCGGCGCGGCGTTCCAGTCTGCTGCGCTTCGCATCAGCCTCAGAAGAGAGGCGCTTGCGTTCTTCGTGATAAGTTTTCACATATTCTGCGAGAACTTTCGGCTGCTTCATTTCTGCACGCAGGCCCGTTAGCACTGCGGTTTCAACTGTGTCCAAATAGAAGGTTCTCGGATCCGGACACGAATTGCTTTCCGTAGATGCCGAACACCTGATCCTGATACGGCCTGACTTGTCTTTGCCTTTCGTCGACATGCCCGAACCACATACGCCGCACCTCAACAGTCCTGAAAGCATGTGGCGAGGTCTGCGCTGAAGGTGGGGCCGGTCTTTTCCCCTCTCCTTTTTCCGGGTCTGAGCCTGTTCAAAGAGCTCAGTCGATATGATTGCAAGATCCGGCACATCGGCTGATTGCCATTCTTCTTTTGGATTGGGGCGAGAAATCCTCCGGCCGGTATCCGGGTTTTTCACCATCCGTACTTTGTTCCAAACAAGGCGACCGGCATACAGCTCGTTCTGCAAGATGCCCGTTCCACGCTGAACGTTGCCATTGATTGTGGACGCATTCCATTTTGAGCCACGAGGTGCGGGAAGGCGATCGCGGTTCAAGTCATGTGCAATGTCCCGGGGAGTTCGACCAGCAACATACTCGTCGAAGATGCGACGAATGGTTTGAGCTTCTTCCTCGACAATTTTTCGTTTACCTGGTTCGCCTGGAACAGGAGCATATCCAAAAGTAAGCCCTCCCGCGTTTAAACCATTCCCCACCCGACCAGCTTGGCCTCTGCGGATCTTGTGCGCATTGTCCTCGCGATAGAGCTGTCCAACCAACCCGCGAAGGCCAACGAGAACGGTGTTGGCAACGCCCTCGTGTACGGCTCGAATTTCGATATTCAGAAACGACACGCGTTTGTGCAGGCCGGCAAGATCTTCCATATCGCGTGACAGGCGATCGAGGGCCTCAACGATCAACACATCGAACGAACCATCCCTGGCGGCGTCCATCAATTGCAGTAGACCGTCCCGACCGAACATGGAGGCCCCGGATCTGGCCCTGTCTTCGAAGGTACTTACAACAGTAAGCTGGTGTTGCTCTGCATGCTTTCGGCAAAGAGCAAATTGATCCTCGACAGATCGTTCATTTTGCAGGTCTGTTGAGAACCTTGCATAAATCGCCGCTCTCTTTGCCATCACATGCACTCCTCGCCAATTCGCGCGCATGGTCTTCTCGAGCAACTTGACGTGCCAATACCCGCGCAAGTTTTAGAATCGCACCGTCCACACCAGAGCGCAAGTCATCAGGTCGTTTTGCGCAACACTGTTGATCCTCAGCGTCAATGTCGCCGGCTCGAAGCGGTGTGTAGCCGCGACGTCGGAAAGGCTGGTTCTTGTTTGCCATCCCCTTTCCAAGCAGCTTTTGAGCCAAAGAAACACTTGATGAGATCCAGCTCAAGGCAAGCATGATACTTCACCGAAGGACGAAACTGGATCTCTTTTGCAGATGTTGGTGGCTAGTTCGCTTGTACGAGATTTATCGGCGATCTTGCATAAAGCCGTACTTGCGCGCCGCGACCTAAGCGTCAGCAAAGCGCCCCAAAATCGGACGTTTCGGCGCATTGGAACGACGCCTGGAAGCTGCCGCTCTGCAAGCCGACCGGATGGGCATGTTGTCTTAACAGGGCGCAGAGAGACCACATTGCTCGAATGAGAAAGAACGGTCCAAACTCGTCGAAGCGATTGAGGTCATTGCGTCAATTGCGGGCCAACAGAGGGAGAACTTGGTCGAACTGGATGTCAACCCGATCATCCTTGACGCAAAGGGGCATGTAACTGCTGCTGATGCGCTGCACCGGGTGGCGAGGGTAGGTTGATCAGCGCATTACCTGCTCCTTCAACCATGCCAGCATTGAACCGGCCCCCTCTGACAGAGCCCCATCTGGAAACACGATATGATATCCCGCGCCCTCGAGCCTGATATCGGTGAGCGGCACCAGTGTTCCGCCCTCGAATTCCGGCGCGACAAGATCATCCCAAAGCGCCAATCCCTGACCATCAACAACCGCCTGAACACGGCTGTTGGAATCCGGGATGGTCAAGCTGGACCGGCTGGGCGCATAAGGTAGCCCCGCGGCTTTGTGCCAGGCCCGCCAACCCGAATCACCGGAGCTGTCACCCAAGAGCGGAAGCTGTCTGACCGCCTCGGCCAGTCCAAGCTGCTTTACCTGCTCTGCGACTGCGCGGTTGGCGGTTGGAACGGCAGGCAGAGATAGAAGAAGCTCGCTTTTATGACCCTCCCAGCCGCCAATTCCCCAGAGGACGGCCAAGTCCACCCTGACGCTCTTCAGCATGTCCAAAGAACTGATGGGTTCGATCCGCAGGCTGCTACCGGGATTGGCCTCGAAGAATCGGGTGAGCCTTGGTGATAGCCAGCGTGACGAAAAATAGGTCAGTGCGCCAACGGTCACGGCACCTGAGGCTGCACCGCGCAGGTCTTCGATCTCCCGGTCGATCTGGCTCAGAGTTGTTTGGGACACATGCCACAATCTGCGTCCTTTTTCTGTCAGTTCCAGTTTTGCGTGCGCGCGCTCGAACAGGCGAAATCCGAGCTCGGCTTCAAGCTTGTTGATTTGGTAACTGATCGACCCTTTCGACTGATGCACTTCGTCCGCCGCCTTGGTCATCGACAGATTGCGGGCAACGGCATCAAAGATCTTGAGGGCATCATAAGACCGAAAGCGCATCAATATTGTTTAACTTTTTCAAACGGCTTGTGCAAATCATTAGGTTTGCACCAAGCAAGAAAGTTAAAATACTCTCATTTCAATGCGCGGCACCCATCTGTCCTTGTCGAAGATCACCCGCAGGCGTCCAACAACTCTGAACGGTGTACAGCATGACAACTGACCTCTTCCACACCCGTTTCGCGGTCAAAGCTTTCCAGAGCAAAGGTGAGCGTCCTCGTGAACTGACCCGCACCATGCCTGCCCATCCACTGAGCTATATGGAGCTGCCCTATGATCCCGAATACACGCTCTACAATTCGCGCCTGACGCCGGAGAAACTCGACACGGCCACAGATGACGAGATGTATTGGGCCGTGCGCACCAATGTAATCTTCCGCCATACCGGTGAGTTGCCGATCGAGATCAGTGGGCCGGACGCCGAAACCCTATTGAACAAGGTTTTCACCCGGAGTGTTAGCAAGGTGAAACCGGGTCGCTGCTCCTATCAGTTTGCCTGCTATCACGATGGTGGCATGATCACCGATGGCGTGCTGTTGCGGTTGTCG
>NZ_KI928942.1:11056-55695 GCF_000521215.1 Labrenzia sp. DG1229
TGGTACAGGCCGACGGCGATCTGTTCAGCTGGTACAAGGCCCACGCCGAGGGGCTGAACGTGAAAATCCACGATCCGAATATCTGGGTCAGCCAGATCCAGGGCCCACGTTCGCTGGACCTTCTGGCCGCCGTGCTGGACGGACCGATGCCCGATCCCTTTCGCTATTTCGATTGCGCCGAGGTCTCCATCGCGGGCCAGACTTGCTGGATCAGCCGCTCGGGCTTCACCAATGAGCTTGGCTGGGAGGTCTATATGTTGCCCGACACCGACATTCCGGCCATCGGCGACAGGATCATGGAAGTCGGCGCAGCGTTCGATATCCTGCTGACCGGAACACCTGTGTTTCGGGCGAGGCGGATTGAAGCCGGTTTGCTCAATGCCGGGTCTGATTTCGGAGCCGAGACGACGCCGTTTGAAGCAGGGCTTGGCGGTTTTGTCGAATTTGACGGCCGTGACTTTGTTGGTCGCAAGGCGCTGGAGGCCGCCGATAAATCCTGCCGCACCTGGGGCATGCGCGTGTCCGGCGGAGTGGCGCAGCTTGGTCGGGTCATGACCATTGATGACAGGCCCGTCGGCCGGGTCTGTTCCTCGGGCTATTCGCCCTACCAGGGCTGCGGTGTCTGTATCGTGCGCATGGATGGCCCCGCACAGGGTCCGGGGACAAAGGTAGACGTGCTCTGCGCTGATGGGTCCACCCAGAGCGGCGAACTCTGCACCCTGCCAATGTACGACGCCGACCGCCTGATCCCGCGCGGCAAATTGGTGGATATCCCGGCCAAACCGATCGCGGCGGAATGACTCTAATGCCTTGGATTTGGTCATCGAGTACCGAGGTCTGCAATTTAGAGGCGTTCGGCGCCGCTTCTAACCACATCGCATTTTTGTTGCTGAATTCGTTCTCATCTCTCGATCTTAGCGCGGCCCTAGACGCCTTGAATGAAGCGAATTCCTATGATCAGACCGCCAGGTTTTCTTGGTCACTGCTCAGCGAACATGGAAACGCCGTATTGGCTTCAAACGGGTTGCCCATAAGTGTAGATGGTTCGATTAGTTCTGTCACGAAACGTGGCACAGTGATCATTCTGGGCGGCGAAGACTTTATCGGTGCTTCTACTCAACCTGTCCTGGCCTGGTTGAGGAGTCAGTCCCGGAAAGGGTCATATGTTAGCGCAGTGGGAAGCGCTGTCTTCACCTTGGCCAAAGCCGGGATAGTTTCAAACGAACCGGTAACTGCTCATTGGAGGTACAGGGGGGCAATTGCCGAACATTGCCCAGATTTGGAGTTAAAGCAGAACATCTTCTGTATTGGCGAAAAAATCCTGACCTGTGCTGGAGGTGCTGCGACCTTGGATTTGATGTTGCAGCTGATCGCTAAAAACAGTGATAGCTCTATAGCCAACTGGGTGGCAGACAGGCTCGTCTGCGGCTCTTATAGAACCGGGCAAGAAGAGCAGACGGTTGCTGAATTCCTGCACACCGGAGAGCGAAATGCCAAGCTCGCAAGCGCAATCGGATTTATGCGGTCAAACTTGGAGGAACCTATTCCAGTTCAAGAAATAGCTGCCTCGGTCGGTATTTCCGTGCGGCAGCTTGAACGTCTCTTCAAGGCGCTCTTGTCTACAAGCCCAATAGCGTTCTACAGAAAACTGAGGCTCGAACATGCGCGGCGTTTGCTTCATCAGACATCGTTGCCAATCATCGAAATTTCCATTGCCAGCTGCTTTGGCAGCCAGTCCCATTTTGCCAGACTTTATCGCAGGCACTTCGGCGTCTCTCCTCATCAGGATGCCGCAATCTCGCTAGGCAACAGTTCGAGCAATCTATAAAGTACCGGATTGCGCGCCTCTTTAAGCCAAGCCGCCGAAATATCGACAACTTTCCTCACATCCCGGATGCGCACGGCGCTGAGCCCGGCCTGGCGTGCGCGCACAACGTTCTCAGGATAATTCATGACGCCCATGCCCAGCAGCACAAACGTAAGGAACTCATCCCGAAGGTACGCAACCTGTCCGGTCTTTGGAACAAACCCCCGTTCGATGTAAAGATCTCAGACAAAGTTAGTGAACGGAAGCTAGGGCGTGTCACCGATCAGAAATGTCTCATCACGCAACTCCACCAGTTCAATAGTGTCGCGCGAAGCCAGAGGATGATGATCGGGCAGAACGGCCGCCAGTCCCTCGCCCGAAATCGGCTGGCAGTTGAGAAGCGGCGGCGCATGCCCCATGAAATGCCAGATGAACGCGATATCGGCTTGCCCATTCAGAACCAATTCAATCTGGCGGGGGCTTGGATTGAACCGGACACCGATCTTGACCCTTGGCTGTTGCCGCCGTAAGGCCTCGACGGTTTCCGGCAGTTGCCGAGATCGGAGCATTGCTGCGGCGCAATCGGATGCAGAGGCGCTCGTCGAGGTAAGACAGAGCCTATGCGGACCTGTTGGAACCTGCCGAATGACTCGGGTGCACCAGATCGTGCGCCTTTACAAAGTTTGCGGAGCCTGCGTGGTGGGCCCGTCTCCGTACCGCCATCCGCCCCGGTGTCATCCAGCTTGCGACCGGTTCATGGTTCGATCCGGACGACGCAACTTGTCAGCAGGGCAACCCAAATGCACTGACGCTCGACAGGGGAACCTCAAAACTGGCCCAGGGCCCCATCGCACAGTCCTGCCTCGTGAAAGTCGAGGCAGTATGGTCAACGTGCGTGTAAAACGTATGCTAATACGTGTGATTTGGAAGGTCGCTTAAGAAACGTTGCCTATAGGGTTCAACCACGTGTTACCGCAGCTCAGGGAAAACCTTCCAATCATCGACATATTCGAAGGACTGCAATCTTGGTACAGTGGCTGCAAGCCGACAGACCGCTACCGGCCCCATCACTCTTTGCGTTCGCGCATTATTCCGACGGCCAATGGTGGCCGAAGGAGAACTCAAATGGGTATCGCACAATATGACCCTGCAGCGTTGGGTCGCCCAGCATGGAATGCTGGCCGGAAGGTCGGCGCAAAGAAGCCCCTGAAGCAGCGGCAGATTTGGGCAATTCGTTTCTTTCTCGATAGAGAGGGGCGGATGCGAGACCAGGCACTGTTCGATCTCGCGATCGACAGCAAGCTTCGAGGTTGCGATCCGGTAAATATCAAGATCGGCACTCTTGTAACAGGCCAGGAAGTGCGGACACGCGCCATGGTCGTCCAGCAGAAAACTGGACGTCCTGTTCAGTTCGAGATCACGGCCGATGTGAAGGCAAGTTTGCTTGCGTGGCTTGAACGAAGAGGCGGCACCATCGATGACTTCGCTTTTTCCAGCCGGGTCGATCATGCCGATCATCTTAGCACTCGCCAATATGCAAGACTGGTTGATGAGTGGGTCACTGCGATTGGGCTGCGCCGCGAAGACTACGGCACGCACTCGCCATGACGGACGAAGGCGGCGATGATCTACAAAGGACACTGGCAATCTTCGTGCGATCCAGATCCTGCTCGGGCATACCAAGATCGAGAACACAGTCAGGTATCTGGGTGTAGACATCGAGGAGGCCCTGGAACTGGCGGAGCGTACTGAAATTTAACAGTGCGCGGCTTCGTGCCGTGAGGGGCCGCGTATGTCAGGACGGGCAGCAAAGCGCCTCCAATTCGGTCGTTGGTCCGTTTATGCCTCGTTCCCAAAGCCGACATTCATCTCAGACGCAGTGAATTCGCGGGTTGGGCAGGGCCGATGCCTTCTTTGTAGCTATCAGTCTTTCCTAACAATCATATTTGCCAGATCTCCGGGAAGCGCAACGTGCCTTCCCGGAGAATGGTCTTCGCATTCCACGGCCACGCTTCATTTCACAACATCAATTCTGCTGCGGTTGAGAGAGATGGCAATGGCCGCAATCAGCAGGACGCCCAGTGCAACCTGGCTCCAGGAGGGCGGCACGCCGGCAATTGTCAGTCCGTTTCGGACGATTGTCAGGGTCAGTGCTCCGATGATTGTCTTGACGACGCTTCCATAGCCGCCGGTCAGAGGTGTGCCACCGAGTGCGACAGCTGCAATTGCGTCCAGTTCAATCATCAAGCCCGCCTGCGGTGTGGCCGCTCCGGCGCGAGCAAGGTTGACACAGGCCGCCAGTCCGACCATTAGGCCGGCGGCCGCAAAGACCTTGATCTTGAATGCGGTAACGTTGATGCCGACAAGGCGCAGCACTTTTTCATTGCCCCCTACAGCCCTTAACTGCTGCCCGAAGGCGGTCTTTTCGTAGAACACCCACATCGCGAAGGCGACAATGGCTGCAACAATGAAAATGGCCGGAAATTTACCCATCGACAGAAGCCAGGGAGCAGACACAGAGGAAATGTTAGTGCCTCCGGAAACGCTGCTGTCGGTAATGTAGATTGCTGTTCCGTCGGACATGATGATGACCGCAGCCCGGACAATGATCAGCATTGCCAGTGTTGTCACGAAGGATGGGATCTTGAGGAGCGAGATAATAGTTCCATTGATCATGCCGATAAAACCGCCGGCGAATATGCCCAGGACCAATCCGCCATCGCCCAGCCACAGCATTCCCAAGGCACCGAGAAACGCCGAGAAAGCAAGACTTGATCCGATCGAGATATCAATCGATCCGGTTGTCACGATCATAAGCTGCGCAAAGGCGAGCAGCATCAATACAGGTGTTTGCTGGGCGATGAACGTCCAGTTTCGCATTGACATGAAACGATCGCCGGAAAGAGCCCAGAATAAGAGGATTACCAGCGCAATTGCGATGAAGGGAACATAGTCGCGCAGTACTTCCACCCGTTTAGGCGTCAGGAACGATTGTTGTAAGGTTACGTCAGACATGGCAGCTTTCCTCACTCGCCGAGCGTTATGGCTTTGACCAGCCGGTCGGAAGTAATCTCGTCGCGTTTGAATTCACGGGACGTTACGCCGTGATGAGTGACCAAGATCCGGTCCGCCAGGCGGCGCACCTGATCGAGGTTGTGGCTGATCAGGATGAAGGATGTGCCGTGCCGGTCGCGAACGTCCTCAACCAAGCGCTCGACCTCAGCGGTTTCATTCGGACCAAGGGCGGCGGTTGGCTCGTCCAGGATTACAATGTCGCTACCCCATGCAATCGCACGACCAATGGCGATGCTCTGTTGTTGTCCTCCGGACATGGATGAAATCGGCTGAGACAGGTCTTGAACAGTTGTGACATTAAGCTGCTTGAGAACTTCGCGCGTTTTCTCGCGCATTTTTCGTTCATCCACGAATATCCCCCATTTACGGGGAATCCGCCCAAGATAGAGATTGTAGGGTGCGCTCATGTTCGGAACGAGAGCGAGGTCCTGATAGACGACTTCGATCCCGCAATCTTGCATGTGTGAGACGTTGTGTTCGGACCGTGGCACTTCCTTTCCTTTGACGACGATCCGCCCTCCATCCGGCACATGCGCGCCCGCGACGACCTTGATCAGCGTCGACTTTCCGGCACCGTTGCCACCGACGATCGCCAGCACCTCTCCGCGTTTCAGGTCAAAGGACCCATCGCGAAGAGCCTGTACACCACCGAAGGATTTGGAGACATTTTCAACCGTCAGAAGCGGTTGGGTGGATCCGTCATTCATGGTTCTGGTTCCTTGTGACTAGCCAGACGCTCGTTCGGCGAGGCCTCTGGGCATGTTTCTGGGAGATCCAAGATGGGTCTGGGCCAACACATCCAGAAATGAACCCCTGAGCACGGTATCTTCGGTTTGCCGGCTCAGCTCGATCTCAACTGTCACGTAGATGCTGGGAAGAACGGCCGATTTCACATGAGCCTTGATCTCGTCGAGAAACGCTTGACCGAACCCGGTGTATTCGTCTCCGATGACCACAAGATCGGGGTTGGTAAAGTTAATGCAGTTTACGATCCCCTGGGCCAGATAGCGTGCCACCCTGTTGACTTCCTGGACAGCCAGCGCATCCCCATTGCCGTAGGCTTCAAGCACCTCAGAGAAATTCGCGTCAGGCGTTAACCGGGACCCGGCAGCTTCTTTTGCTTGCTCTCGTATTGCTCGCAGCAGGGAAATCCGGGAAGTGAACAATTCCAGGCAACCGTGGTTTCCACACTTGCAGATTGGACCATCAACGCTGATTGACGTGTGGCCGAGTTCGCCTGCCAAACCTTGTGCGCCGCGGTATACCTGTCCGTCCACGACCAGAGCTGATCCTATTCCTTGTCCAGCTGACAAATACAGCAAAACCCTGGCACCGGCAGCGCGGGCATGATGACGCCATTCGGTCAGCGCGGCGGCCTTCGCATCGTGCGTGGAATGAACAGGTACGTCCGGGTAGCGTGAGCGGAGTTCGGGAATAAGGTCGAACCCTTGCCATTGCGGACTTTCTGTCATCAGGATGACCCGCTCGTCGCGTTCCAGGAACGGCCCAGGTACGGCTACCCCGATGCCATCGACCCGATCCAGTTTCGCGATGAACCGGTCCATCAATTTGGTAATCTCGGCAAAAGTCTCTTTCGCCAGGCTTTCTCTGGAAATCGCTTCTTCAGCGAACTCAACGATCTCCCCACGCAGATTAAACGCACCAATCGAAAAGCTGCGTCTCTGCAATCTCAGACAAAGAATGTAGCGCCCGGAGCCGGAGAAGCTCAGACTGATCGACCGGCGGCCGCGCCCCCCACGCACAAGTCCAACCTCTTCGACGACACCATCGTCCACCAACGGTCCGATTGCGCGCGTAATGGTTGCCTGATCCAAACCTGTGGCTACGCTTAGTTCCTTGCGCGAACACGCTCCCATGTCCTGGAGCGCTGCCAGAATGGCACGCCTGTTGTGGCCCTGTACGCCGCCGATCGACAATCCTTTTTGTACTTCGTTCATGCCTGGACCTCATTTGCCTGTTTGGTCCGAACTTAGCGAGTATTTCTTGCGCGCTGCAATGAATTGTCTTTTTTCAAACATTGACTGTCTCCTGAAACAGGATGTCAGCCTCAACCGCTCCATTTCGGATTAACTCAGCATTTGGCATATCAACTCGTGCGATCTTGTCGCTCGTTTCAACATCACCTTTCCCGCCACGTTTGTGGCGTTGTTTCAGGCGTTCCATAAGGATGTGATCCGGAGCATCCATGAATATGCTTATGTCAAAATGTGCTGCAGCCGAACGCCAGGGGTCAGCATTCATCAGGATGTAGTTGCCCTCAACGACATAAACGTCTTCGGTGCCTTCAATCCTCGTTCCTTCTGGAACTGGGTCATGCCGTTGCCGCGAGTACAGCGGCCACCAGAACGTATCGCGCTTTGTGAGCCGCGTAACGGCCCGTTCGAAAGCTGCGGCATCGAATGTGTCGAAGCGCCCTTTCACATCGCGCAGCAGATCAGCGTCGAGTTGGGCGTTTGTTTTGTGAAATCCGTCCATTGGGCAAAAGGCGGCAATCTGTCCTGAGGCACTTAGATCCTTGACCAGACTTTCGGCCAAAGTTGACTTCCCTGTTGCAGGTGGCCCTGCGATTGCCACGATGAGCGGCGAACGAGCTGAATGAAGTCGTGCTTTCACAGTGTCGAGAAGATCGGAGTAATCGGTGAGGTGTTCAGGCATCCATCCAACTCCGCGTGCCGGCATGGGTGCAGGATGCGCCGGCGATCCGGTTGGCTTGGCTCAGCGCATCGACAAAGGATCCGGACTTGAGGAAAGCGTGGCAGAATGCTCCATGGAAAATATCTCCAGCCCCCAATGTGTCGACAACGTCCACAGACAGAGCGGGTATCTGGCCCTCGTTGCCCTGATCGTGCCAGACAACGCCTCCATGGCCCTTTGTGATCGCCCAGCGGGGAATTTTCAATTCGGCGCACATTGCGGCAAAGGTGCGTTGATCGTCCGGACAGAAAACCTCGCTGACAATTGGAATGTCCGCCAGGCGTAGAAAATCGGGCGACCATTCCTTCCAGCTGCCACCGTCCAGAACGATCGGTCCTTCAAAGGCCTGCAATGCATCAAAGTGTTTCGCTACAAAGTGACGTTCATACTGGTCGATCTGGATCAGTTGAGCATCGGCAGAGATCAGATCGTTTCGCTGGAGAATTTTTTCGCATTCATCGCCAGCTCCATTGACGATCATCCTGGCGCCAAGGCTGCGTGTGGAAATGACGGTGGAAAATGGAATGCCATATTCCGGGTCGTCGCAGATATCGTGCACCGTGACGTTTCGTCGGCTCAGATCCGAGGTCAGAAAGTCCCTCATGAGATTTGGAGCCCCCAGCGACGTGGCGAGCGCTGCCCTGCCACCCAGATGCGAGAACGTGACCGCCGCATTCAGCGCCGAACCGCCCGGCATCACGTCATTTGCCAACGCCTTGACCTTGCCGTCCGGGGCAGGAAAATCCTGCACCAGAGCTGTAACGTCCAGCACCGAGCGTCCTATGAAGAGTGCCTGGCTCATGCGGCCACCCTTCGCGGGTCAAGCGCACCATCGGCATAGCGCCGCGCCATATCGGGCAACGAAATCGGCTGGATTTTTCGTCCGTGGCCCGCAGCGCCAAACCGCTCGAACCGATCCCGAACAAGCGCTTCCAACTCGGCCATTCCTGCCTGGATGAAGGCGCGGGGATCAAAATTCTTCGAATTCTCCCGGGCAAACCGCCGCATGGCGCCGGACATCGCCATTCGACAATCGGTATCGATGTTCACTTTGCGAACACCATAGCGGATGCCGCGTTCGATCTCCTCAACCGGCACGCCCCAGGTTTGTGGCATGTCACCGCCAGACGCATTGATCAGATCCTGCAAGTGCTGAGGCACCGAACTGGATCCGTGCATGACGAGATGGGTGTCCGGGATGCGGTTGTGAATCGCCTCGATTTGGCTGATCGCCAGGATTTCGCCGTCTGGCTTGCGCGTGAATTTGTAGGCACCGTGAGAGGTACCGCAAGCGATGGCCAAGGCATCGACTTGGGTTGCCGCAACGAATTCAGCGGCCTGGTCCGGATCCGTCAAGAGTTGATCATGTTCCAGTTTTCCCGTCGCTCCGGAGCCGTCCTCTTCCCCTGCCTCGCCGGTTTCCAATGATCCGAGCACTCCAAGTTCACCTTCAATGGAAGCGCCGGTCCAATGGGCGATCTGGGCAACACGGGCAGTTATGTCGACATTGTGCGCAAAACTCGCCGGTGTCTTTCCGTCCGCCATCAGCGAGCCGTCCATCATGGCCGAAGTGAAACCTGCACTGATGGCACTGACGCAGGCCTGTTCGTCATGGCCATGGTCCTGATGCAGGCAAATCGGATTGTCGGGATACATGTCTGCCAGAGCTTCGACGATCGAAACGATCATCCGGTCGCCGGCATATTTGCGGCGGACATTCAGGCTGGCTTGCAAAATCACCGGCGCATCGCAAGCCTGTGCGGCGTTCATGATCGCAAGGCCTTGTTCCATGTTCGAAATGTTGAACGCGGGCACACCAAAACCATGCTCGGCCGCGTAGTCCAGCAAATGTCGGAGGGTAATCAGGGGCATGGTTTCGCCTTTACTTCCGGAACTTCAGGCCGTGGAATGTCGCGGAACCTTCTTGCACGAACAGGCCCCACGCGTCGGTGTTCGAAATGTCATAGACCCGGAACGAAGCAACGACTTGCCCGGCGACAAAACACTCGATTGCAGATCCGTTACGCAGGATCTGTACCCGGTAGCGTCCATCTTCCGGAGTGAAGGCAAGCGGGCGCTCCACCAGGGGGCTGTCGATCTCCTGGCTGACTTCGATACCGTGTCGCTCCTTGAGCACAAGACTGTCCCAAAGCGGATCCATCGCGGCGGGCCAGCGATCGAAGACAACACGCTCTTTCATCGGTTCGATGGCAAGGCTGTAGCCGCTGTCAAGATGGTCTCCGCCACGTGGCTCAATGAGAATTCCAACGGCTTCTGTGTTGGGGGCAGGTTCGATGACCACATCGAGTAGGACATCGTCACGGTCCGGACCGTCGAGCAGCGCGTATCCATAAGATCCAATCGCGTTGCATTGCGGGCTGGTGTCCTTGGTCCAATCTCCCAACATTGGGCGCAGCTCACGTGGAACCGTGGTTGCATAACTCTCGTCGACATCCTGCGGCAATCGGCAGGTTAGAGTTCCATCGGGAAGCGATACGAGTTCACGTGGGCTTCCCAATTCCCCTCCCCAAACCCAGCTGCGTTTGGGGCCGTGATGCTTGCGAAACGGGATCCACGCGAAACTCATGCGGCGCTCGCCGTCGCTCGCAGACTTGGCGGCATAAAAACGGCGCCCGTCCAGACTGTCGAGTTTGCGGCTTTCCCAGGGACCATCGGGCGACTTTGCGACGCGATAGACCGTCTGCATCCGCTCCGAGTAGCGGCTCTCGACCAGGTACCACCAGTCGCCCAGCTTGAAGAGCTCGGGGCATTCGGGGCAGTGGGTCAACATGGAGGAGGCCAACGGTGGGCCGACTTCCCAGGTTTCCAGATCATCGGAGGTCGCCACGGCAATACAGCCTCGGCGAAACTGCGGCCCCTCTTTGAGGCGCGCTGAGATCAGCATCTTGAAACATCCGGCTTCGACGTCTCGATAGACGAACGGATCGCGCCAGTCGACTGTTTCATACCAACGTGGATCAGGCGAAATCAGTGGGTTCTTCCCGGATTTTTCCCAGGTTTCCAGATCGGTTGATGTCACCTTGCAGATGGTTTGCGGTGAGGATGATTGGCGATTGTAACCCGTATAGAAAAAGTGAAAGACACCTTCGTGCTCGATCACGGAGCCGGTCCAAATGCCGTCACCGTCGCAGTCGCCGTGGGCACCAGGGCCGAAGGCGTCAGGCATAATCTCCCAGGTCACAAGATCGTCGGATCTCAGATACGCAGTCGAAACCCGCGCCCGTTCGACATATTCCCAGGCGCCAACGGGCGGCTGGGAAAAAAACAGGTGCCATTTGCCATCATGATAGAACGGCATCGTATCGCCGGCGGCGGCACCGCGTTCCGGAGCGTATCCGAACAGTCTCATTTGAGGACCTCGAAAAAGTCTTTGCTGAATTTGGGCCCCCGGCCCATCGGCCGGGGGATAACCGCGTGCATGGGAGGTTATTGCACGTGGTCTTGCCAGTTTGCCTGCCAGGCATCGATGAAGCCGGGCAGGTCGGCGTCAGGGTTGTGAACCTTGCTCAAGCTCCGGATGGTATCGGGGGACAGGATGCAGCCGTTCAGAAGACTGCTTGCATAGGTGTCCACATTCTCGGCCGTGACAGGAATGAGGCCGACGCGGGGCTGCGTGTTCTCGATCGGGTGACCATGCAGATAGTCGTAAAGCTGGATCAGGCCGAAGCCGCCAACCATCCAGTGACCGCCAATCGAAAAGTCGAGCTTGCCTTCCTTGATGAACTGGGCAACCTGCTCGTCGATGTCAGTGGTGATGACGGCGATGTCGTTCCTCTCGGCCTGCTCTGTCGCAAACTGGCTGCCGAGTCCGGCAACAGCACCGAGTACGATGATTGCGTCGATTTCACCCGGTGCAAAACGGGCGATATACTGCTCCGCGTACTTTTGACCGTTCTCCCGGTTGAGGCGGTCCCAGGCTTCAGCAATTACTTCGACGCCTGCCTTGTCGAGCTCAGATTGGACACCGGCCCAGATCTCCTCGGCGGAAGTCACGCCTTTCTGGTTCCAGATCATCGCGACTTTCTTGTGGCCGAGTTCCGCTGTGGCCTTGCCGATCGCCTGACCCCAGGTGTCGTTGTTCTGGGTCACCTGAGCGATGAAATCTTCACCCTCGTAGTCATCGTCGTAGCTGGAGACCACAAGGCGTCCGACGGCAACGCCGGGAATGTCATTTTCCTCAAGAAGGCGGGCGACTTGAATACCGGCGGGCGAAGTCAACGGATTAAAGATCAGCCCGTCCGGACCACTTGCGATGATGGATTCAGCCTGTGCAGCATGTTGCTCTTCCGAGTTCTGATCGTCGAATTCCTTCAACTCAACACCAAGGGCTTCGGCTACACAGCGTTCGAAGCGATGGCGGTTGATCACCCACGGGTTTGTTTCGGGTTGTCCAAGATCGGCAATTACAAGATCTGTCCGAGCAGCTTCTTGCGCCCAGGCTCCTCCTGCGAGCGGCAACACGGCAGCGGTCGCAAGCAAAGTCCTCAAAATCGTCTTTGTCATTTTCTCCTCCCTGGAGAGTGATGCGCGATGTCCAGTGTGACAGCGGAAGTCCCGGCCTGTCATTTATATGCATACTGCAATTAATTGTTAGCTGCAATAAATTTCGATTGTGCAACGCAACGGCAACAACAAAGAGCACTCAAAGAACTGAGGTATTCGGGAGATTGGAAAGCGGTCAGATACGATTGGGAGAAGGCAACATCTAACAGTTGGCTCTTTACGCAGATCTAACCCGTTAGGCTTAGGAATCACTGGCACGAGCAGTAGCTCTAGTGCCCTGCCAATGAACCGACAGACCAAAAAAATGGCTTTGACGGACATCGCTCGCAGAGTTTCAACGACCATTCTGGGTTTATCACGCCAGCATCAACACTCAGCTGGGACGCATTCTTTTGCTAAACCAGCAGCCCAGACCCGCCAGACCGCTTCCGGCCCCAAACATGCCAATCATCCTTCCCGCCTGTTCCATACCAAGAATGCCGTTCCTTCTTCCTCAAAAAGGGCTGCCCGGATTGGATTGGAAAAACTTGGATCGTCCAACAGCACGCTTAGGTACTCTCTGGACTGGTGGTCGTTGGTCTTCGATTTCCACGCAGCACCAAGTTCAGCTCGACCGCCGTAGACCCGGAAATCTGGCGCACCTTCGGAACCTTTCTTGTCATTGGCGACAATGTTGACTTTGACGTTGATGGTTAGCGTTCGGATTGTGCCCGTGTAGCCGTCTTTGGTAGTGGTGAAACTGCCGATGGTCGCCATTTTCAGGTCTCCGAAACTTGATTTTGGATTGGATAAGAGCGCCTTTCGGCCTGTTTCTTCCGTGCTCGCTTGAACCCAACATCCGCCTCCATGAAGGACGCGAGCATGAACGGGATCAGATCCGAAACACTTTCCTTTTGTCCGTATGCCTGACGGTAGACCTCAGCATAATCGTTCAGCGCAGCCTTGAGCTCCGCGTTAGCTGTGAACGATATTTTCACGGCCTCGCGATCGGGAAGCTTGTCGAGTTTCAGGGTCATCGTGCAGCTCCCATCTGACCGTATGGCCTTAGCACCATGTCCTTTTGCACTATGATCCTGAGCGGCCAGCCGGGACGGATTGTGATCGTTGGCTGAATGTTGAGATTTCGCGCCGTCAGGCTCTGCCCAACCTGGTTGGCATTGTCCTGAAGCGAGCTCCTAAGCGCCTTGACCAAATCGCTCTCATCTTCGCCGAAGGTCAGCTCCGTGCCGGCACCGAGCAGCGTCGATAACGCTATTCCTTTCAGGAGCCGCCACGTGTGAAAGTCGACCTTGTCTTTGAGCCCCGCATAGCCTGCTGCATCGGTCGCCGGCAGGTTGTCGATTACGACTGAAGCCCCGTCGGGCATGATAATGCGGTGCCAAACGATCAAAACACGATCCTGGCCGAAGGAGACCTGGCTGTCATAGGAGCCGATGAGGCGGGATCCTTGCGGCACAAGCAAATGCTGCCCGGTCGCCGTGTCGAAGACATTGCTCGTGACCTGCGCAATCACTTTGCCAGGCAGATCGGAGTTCAACCCCGTCAACAGGCTTGCCGAAATAATCGTTCCCGCCATGAGCTGATACGGCGAGACCGGATCTTGCAGGGTGTGGCTGCTGTAGATTGCGCCATCGACCTCGGCATTCAAAAAAGCCTGTTTGTGCAGCTGTCGGTTTTGATCCGGAACTGCATCGATTTCAATTGGGCGTGCCGGAACACCGGCTGACAGGATTGAGGCACGTGGCAACGGCGATCGGTTCGTGGCTATTCTCCCTGGCCGATCAAGCGCGATCCCCAAACCCTCGAGATTGCCATTTCCACTAGCCTTTGTGTTGAGCTGGAAAAAGACATCAGATTCCCTGCCCTGCTGCGCCAGTCTCGCCAGACGAATGCGCTCGGCGCGGGCAGCATCCGCCTCCGGATCGGGGCGAAAGGGTAAGGCCGGTGCCGACTCAATGCCTAAATCCCGCTCAGCCCGAGCGAACCCGGCCCCAAGATCTCCCGGCAAAGGCGGTCCAAGCTCTATCTTCGGTTTTAGGTCGCCGTAGCTTTCGGGGAGCTGTTCCAAACCATCGGGTTTCGCATGGTTTTCAGTGCGGTAGAGTTCATTGCCGGTTTTAACGCGTTTGAGCAGTTCTGGCGGATCGAGCGCGATGAACACGGCACTTGAGATCAGGACAAGGCAGGACCCCGACAACAGAATTAGCAGCCGCCGGTTGACCTGCTTTACCGGCTTTGGTCTTGCCCGCAAGGCAAGATCTTCCGGATCCAGCTTCGGCGTCGAGCCAATCGCTTCTTGGGTCATTTGGCGTCCCCCCGATCAATGCCAAGGAACCCGAAGATGCTACGTCGTCTGGACGAACGGCCATCCGTGCGGGTAATGCGCACCACCTGCTGTGGTTTTGTGCCAAGGCGCAGCTCTGCGGCTGCAAAAAGCCGGTCAACAATGTAATAGCTGCCGTTGACCCGGTAGTTGACGAGCTGGTTTTCGCCGTTCGGCCCGACAACAAAGAGCGGCGGCGCGTCACCTTGGTCGAGCCTCGCCGGAAACTGGATATAGACCTTGTTGGTGTCGTCGAAGACGCGCACCGGCCGCCAGGACGGCGCATCGCCGCTCAACCGATAGCGGAACTTCAGTTGGTTAAGGCGAAGTCCGCGATCGGCAACCGTTTCCGCGGCCGACTGTGCCCGATCATTGCGGCGCTGAAGCGCGATGAGTTCATCGCGCGGATAGTGCCAGGAAACGGAAGCCATATATGTCTCGGTGTCGCTGGTCAGCTCCAGATGGTAGGTGCGGCGGTCGGTGATGATCACCAAGTTGGTTTTCAAGCCTTCCTTGATCGGTTTTACCAAGACGTGGGCACGGGCCGTCTCGCCTGTGCCGCTCACCGTGTCGCCGATTATCCAGCGAACCGTATCGCCGGCCGAGACGGCGACAATTTGTTCTCCGGTCTGAAGCGCAATGTCGCTGAGCTGTTCGGGCGCTGTATAGAGCTGATAAAGCGCGCCCTCGACATATGGGTAGATCTGGATCGCGTTGACATATCCGTCTCTCGAAGGCTCGATTTTCGCCGCTTCGTTTGCAGAAGCAATACGCTCTTCCGGTGGCCGCTCATCCTCAAGGCGTCTGCTTTCTCCCGGTGCCTTTTTCAGCTGACCCGGCAAAGGCAGTAATTTCGGCTTTTCAACGATCGTTACAGGGCCTGGTGGCGGTACCATAAGGCTTGCCGGCTCGAACTTTGCAGTGTCGAAATCGATTTCCGGCGGTAGTTCCTTTTGGGCGCAGGCGCTCATACCCACACAGGCGCAAAGAAGGATCAGTCTCTTCATCGTCTCTCTCACTTGTCTTCTTTGGGGCTGAGTTCACGGCTCCAGTTCACGGCGTGAACAAAGATGCCGAGTGGGTTCTTTCTGAGCACCTTTTCGGTGCGTGGCGACTTCAAAACGACTGTGACGACAGCGCGATGGTGAGTGGTTTGCCCGAGCGCTCCATGTTCGAAGTCTTCTTCACGCCAGCGGATGTCGAAGCTCTCCGGCGAAGAACGCACGACGCTTGTCACCTCAACCGTCACGGTTCTTTTGCCCACCTTGCCGAAGGGGTCGGTCTTGCGCGCAAACTCATTCAGCGTGTTTGCCGCTTCCGAGGTCGTATAGTCATAGGCATCAAGCCAATTCTGGCGGACGACGATCGGGTCGATTGAGAGCGAGCGAACGTTTTTGATGAAGCGGGCAAGATGCCAGGCAATCTGGGCGTCGCTCGGAGAATAGGCCTCGTACGCCGGTCCGACCTCCCTCACTTCGCCGAGCCGGTCGACCTCGACGACGTATGGCGTGATCGTGCTTTTTCCAGCCTGCCAGGCCACTCCAAAAGACAGCCCGCCAGCGAGCGCCAGGCAACCGAAGGCCATGAGCCGCCAGTTTCGTGCCTGGACGCGGGCCGAACCGATACGCTCGTCCCAGACCTGGGCGGCTTTCTGGTAGGGCGTTTCCGCTTCAGGTGTCTTGCCATAGGAGATGGTTGCCCTCTTGAAGAACATCACATGCCTCTCAATCATTGGGGTCAAGTTTGGGAGCGTCACCGGAGACCGGCCGGTCTCCGTCGCGAAGTGTGTGGGCCGCGATGCTTACCCCTTCTCGCAGCCGTTGCTCCCGGCGCAGGCGATGTGCCCAATCAGGTGCTCCCGAGGTTTGGGGGTTGCTTTGGCTTATCTGCCCGCTTGCTGCTTGCGTCCCACCGGTGGCGGAATAAGCGGCGCGTTCACCTTGCGCATGGGCTTCACGCACACCGCTGGTCGCACTCGTGGCGGCTTTTCGAACGCCCTCACCAATTACCCCCGCTCCTGCACGTGCGACCCCGGTTGCTCCTGCTGCCATTCCGGAAGCGCCAGTTTCTCCGGAAGCTGTCTGCGACAGCTGGTAGGACGCGGTGGCACCGCCCGCGATCGATGCGGCAGCGCGCGTTGCCCCGATACCGCCGGCCGCAAAAGCACGCCCAGCTCCGAGGGCTGCACCGCCCGCCGCAGCACCTCCCAAAGCTAATCCGGCAGCCGATCCTGCAACGGCGCCGGCGCCAAGTTGCGGTGCCCCGGAAACCAACCCGGCGGCAATACCTGTGCCGAAGATTCCGAGCATGAAGATCGACAAGGCGCCCAAGACTGTCGACGCGGCTTGCGCAAGAGTTATGTCACCGCCCGAAAAGGAAGACGCGAACTCGCCAAACAGCGTCGATCCGATGCCGACAATGATGGCGAGCACCATCAGCTTGATGCCGGCGGCAATCACGTTGCCGAGAACCCGTTCAGCCAGAAAAGCCGACTTGTTCCAAAGGGCAAAGGGAACGAGTACGAAACCGGCAAGTGTTGTCAGCTTGAATTCCAGGATGGTGATGAAGAGCTGGATCGCCAGAATGAAAAAAGCGATCAGCACTACGAGCCAGGCCAGCAGCAGAACGACGATGGTGACGAAGTTCTCGAAGAATGCGATCGGGCCGATCAGCGTCGATACTTCGTTCAAAAGTGGCAGTGCGGCATCATATCCGGCAGCGGCCACAAAGCCCGGCCGCATCAGGTCTTCAGCACTGATCGCAGATCCGCTTGCCTGTAGCCCCAGCCCTGCGAAACTCTCAAAAACAACGGAAGAGAGGCCGGCAAAATTATTCAAAATGAAGGCGAAGGCGCCGACATAGAGCACTTTTCGGATCAAGGACGGCAACAGCGACTTGTCCTCGGCAAATGCCCAGAAGAGGCCAGCAAGCGTGATGTCGATCCCGATAAGAACCGTCGTCAAATAGGCGACCTCGGGCGCCAAAAGGCCAAAGCCGGAGTCGATATAGGTGACGAAGGTCTCGGTGAACCGGTCGATCACATTCAAGTCGTCCATTTGTTGTCCCTCGCTTGAATTTCGAGACAGAGGTTTCCATTCCGCACGGCAGGGTCGCTGCCGCGCGGGGTGACAGGAATGTCCGAATTGGCTTTTGTCAGCGTCCGGAGTAGGCGGATCCGCTTCCCATGAATTTTTTGAACCGGGCCTGCCCGCGTTCACGCGCCGCGAGGGCATCGGCTTCGGCCAACGCCTCGGCACGCGCGGAGGCCGCAAGCAAGCTTTGCAGCTGCATGGATTGTTTTGCGGCCAGTGCCGTCAGTTGATTGCCAGCCTGAACGGCCTGCAGATTGCCGACGGCCCCCTGGCTTTCGCCGATCAGCCGGTCAAGGGCTGCGGCATCGGATCTGATTTCACCGACGACGCTTGCCTGGACTTCAAGCGCATGCCGGAAGCCTTCGCGTGCCAGGTTCCAGGTCGCCTGAGCATCTGCGAGGATCTTTGATGTCGAAACGCTGCTTTCATATTGATCGGGGAAAAACTGCCGGTAAGTGCTGTCGATTTCCGAAAGCTCGTAAGCAATGCCTTGTGCGTCCTTGATCAGGCGGTCGACATCATTGAGGGATCCCTGGAGTTCGCCGGCAATAGAAAGCGGCAGATTGGCAAGGTTCCGCGTCTGATTGATCAGCATCTGCGCTTCATTTGAAAGCTGTTGAACCTGGTTGTTGATCTCCTCCAGCGCGCGGGCTGCCGACAGAACGTTTTCGGCATGGTTCCACGGATCGTAAACCACGCGCCAGGCTGCAGTTTGTCCGGGCAAAAGCGCGATTGTGGCGGCAAGTGCACCAATGAAAAAACTACGCGTCATCCGTTATTTCCTTTGCTTTCAGGTTGGGGAAGGTTTGTTCGGCAAGATCAGCAGCCCAATCGAGCCCGTGCGCGCGCAACCAGGAATCCGTAAACTCCTCTTCACCGTGTGCTGCAACGAGCTCATCCATCAGCGCGTGGTCGTCCGCTGAGGAAGCGGCGATGAACGCCAAAGCGAGCGGACCGGGATTGAGTTCGAAGAGCCGGTTGCCGTGTCTCGACTGGTAGTAATAGTCGCGTTTCGGCATTGCCCTGGCGATGATGTCGATCTGGCGGCCATTCAGCCCGAAAGCTTCGTAGATAACCTTTGCCTGGGGTTCGACCGCCCGGTCATTGGGCAGGAAGATGCGGCTCGGGCAGCTTTCGATGATGGCCGGCGCGATCGAGGAATTCGCGATATCTGAGAGCCCCTGTGTTGCGAAGATCACCGAGACGTTGCGCTTTCTGAGCGTTTTCAACCATTCGCGGATACGGGCCGCAAAAGCTGGATGATCCAGAAACAGCCAGGCTTCATCGAGAATGAGCAGTGCCGGTGAGCCGTCGAACTTCTGCTCGAGCCTGTGAAACAGATAGGTCAGCACAGGCAGTACGGCGCCTTCGCTGTGCATCAGCTCTTCCATTTCGAAGCACTGGACGGCCCCAAGCCTCAGCCGATCCTGATCGGCGTCCAGCAAGCGGCCATAGGGCCCTTCGAGTGTATAGGGAAGCAGTGCCTGGCGCAGATCATTGCTTTGCAGAAGCGTTGTGAGACCCGTAATCGAGCGTTCCGGCTGCGGCGCCGCGCCAAGGTTGGAAAGCGCGGACCAGACGGCGTCCTTGATTTCAGGCGAGACCGTCACGTTTTCCTGGGCAAGCAATCCCAGCACCCATTCCTGGGCGAAGGTTCGCTCTTCGATGAGATCGATATTCACGAGCGGCTGGAAGGCGAGCGTGTTTTCGTTGCCATCACTCGTGCGGCCGAGATCAAAGTGAGCGCCTCCCATGCCGAGAACGGTCGCCCTTGCGGAGCCTCCTTTGTCGAACATCGTGATTTGGGAATTTGGATAACGCCGGAACTGCAGGGCGATCAGCGCCAGCAGCACCGACTTGCCGGCGCCGGTTGGCCCGACAACGATCGTGTGGCCGACGTCGCCAATATGAGTGTTCAGCCGAAACGGCGTCGTGCCGTTTGTGCGAACGGTCAGGAGCGGCGGACCATCCAGATGTTCGTTGCGAACCGGGCCGGCCCAACTCGCCGACAGAGGCATCATGTGGGCAAGGTTAAGCGTGTTGACGGGTGCAGCCCGGACATTCGCATAGACATGACCGGGAAGTGAAGACAGCCAGGCTTCGACCGCATTAAGACTTTCTTCGATCGTCGCAAAGCCCCTTCCGTCGATGATGCGCTGCGCCGAGCGCAGTTTCTGTTCGGCAAGGTTCTCATCTTCATCGCTGACCACAAGCGTCGTCGTGACGTAGCCATAAGAGACAAGATCCGCGCCGAGTTCCTGGAGGGCGGCATCTGCATCCGCTGCCTTGTTGTCCGCGTCTGTATCGACCAGAACCGATTGCTCGTTGGTCATGACTTCTTTGATGATCGCGGCGATGGATTTTCGTTTGGCGAACCACTGGCGGCGGTAACGCCGGATCATTCGTTCAGCGGCTGGCTTGTCGAGTGGTATGAACCGCGTCATCCAGCGATAGGAAAAACCAAGGTGATTGAGTTCGTCCAGAATGCCGGGCGTGGTTGAGCCCGGAAATCCGAGCACCGTGAGGGTCTTGAGATGTCTACCGCCAAGCTTCGGGGAGAGGCCACCGACAAGCGGCGTATCAGCCAGGATCGCGTCTAGATAGGCAGGGATTTCGGGCACCGAGATTGGGTGGCGGCGCGGTGAGATGCAATCGTGCAGATAGGTCAGGGTTTCGCCGTCAGTGAGCGGCGTTACCTCAGGCATGCTCTGCTGCAAGAGATCGAACGCGCGATCCGTGCGGGTGACAAAGCTTTTCAGATGATCTTGATAGTCAACGTCCTGGCTACTGCCGGATTGCTCGATGAGATAGCGCTCTGCCCGATTGATGTTTTCAGCGGGCGGCAGCCAGGTGAAGGTGACGAAATAGGTGCTCTCAAAGAGAGCTCCGGCCTCTTCGAACGCGGCCCTTCGTTCCTCATCGACCAAGGCCGACAGGGGATCGGTAAAGTCCGAGCGCGGATAGCTTGCTGCCTCATGTCTGTCGGCTTCGAAGAACATGGCCCAGCCGGATCCGAACCGCCTCAGGAGGTTGTTGATCCGGGCAGAGGTCGCAACCAGTTCGGCCTCTGTTGCACTTTCCAGGTCCGGTCCGCGAAAGCGCGCTGAGCGCTGGAGGGAGCCGTCCTTGTTCAAAACAACGCCCGGCGCAACGAGGCAACCCCAGGGAAGATAGTCCGCGAGGCATGCCGGTCGCTTATGGTATTCGGCAAGGTTCAACATGAAAGATACCCCTTGTGGCGGATATGGCGGGACAGCACGTCCATGAAGGCGGGGTCCTTGCGGGCAGCGAAGGCGGCACCTGCGTGCCCGATCAGCCAGACAGCTACCCCCGCGCTCCAAAGCTGAAGCCCAAGTCCGAGCGCGGCTGCCAGCGTGCCTACGGCGATCGCGACATTCCGCGGCACGCCGCCCATCAGGATCGGTTCGGTCAAGGCGCGGTGGAGTGGAATTTCAAAACCGTCGACAGCCATCAGACGAGCGCCCCGCCGGCAAATGAGAAGAAGGACAGAAAGAAGGAGGTGGCGGCGAAGGCGATCGAGAGGCCGAAGACGATCTGAATGAGGCGCCGGAAGCCCCCCGAGGCTTCGCCGAAGGCAAGCGACAATCCGGTGATGACGATGATCATCACCGCCACGATGCGTGCGACCGGGCCTTCGATGGATTCAAGGATCTGGGTGAGCGGCGCTTCCCAGGGCATGCCGGAGCCAGCGGCGTTGGCCTGGGTGGTGAAGCCCAGGACAAGTGCAGATGTCGAAACGGCAAAGATGAGACGGCGAAGTAATCGTGTTTGTTTGGTCATGTGATCTTTCTCGGATCAGGCGATTGGGGAGGTGGGTCTTGAAGTCGGAGGTGGTCGGGGCGTGAGAGTTTCCAGGCAATAGTCGCCATTCCCATCAAGGCCTTTGAGGGCAGAGACAGTCTCGACCCGCCGTCCAGGACCCCTTCCCTTCAGAAAGACGACGATGTCGATCGCCTCGGCAACGAGGCGTCGCGGCACGGTGATGACCGCTTCCTGGATAAGTTGCTCCAGTCGGTAGAGACCGGCCTGGCCGGAATTGGCGTGAAGCGTCGTGATCCCGCCGGGATGTCCGGTGTTCCAGGCCTTCAGCATATCCAGGGCCTCGGGACCGCGGACCTCACCGATGACGATGCGGTCGGGGCGAAGGCGCATGGTCGAGCGGACGAGATCGGCAAGCGAGGCAATGCCTGGCCTGGTTCGAAGGGCCACAAAATCTTCGGCCGCACAATGAAGCTCGCTTGTGTCCTCGATGACGATCACCCGGTCGCCGCTTCCAGCCACTTCAGCAAGCAAGGCATTGGCAAGGGTGGTCTTGCCGGATCCTGTGCCACCGACAACGACAATGTTCTGCTTTGTTTCGACGACCTCCTGCAGGGCAGCGGCCTGAAGTGGCGTCAGGATTTCCGCGCTGACATAGTCGCTCAAACGGTAGAGAACCGTTGCCGGTTTGCGGATCGAAAAACAGGGGGCTGGCGCGACCGGAGGCAGCACGCCTTCAAAACGTTCGCCCGTTTCCGGCAGTTCGGCGGAGACAATCGGCTGATGAGCATGACATTCCTGTCCGACATGGCTTGCGACCACGCGAATGATGCGTTCCCGATCCGCCGCACCGATCGTTTGTCCAGTTGCAATCCGGCCTTCGCCGTGCCGGTCGAGCCAGAGCCGGCCATCCGGATTGACCATCACTTCGGTTGTTCGCTCATCCTCCAGCGCAGAGGTGATGAGCGGCCCCATGGCGGTCGTCAACATGGCGCGGCGGCGGTTTCGGGTTGCCGGTTGAAGACGTTCATTCATCGCCGGCCTCCTGGGTTGCGCCCTCGCCGGGATTTGCCTGTTGCCCGCGAACGTTCCGCAGAGCGTCGATCTCCGTTTCCGTGAAGAATTCGCTTTCGTCCGCACTGACCTCTTCCAGCACATCGCGGATCATGTTCCTGCCGCCGGCAATGCGTCTTGCGAGCTGGCCCACGAAATACTCAAAGCGCTCCTTGCCAAGGGCCCGTGCAGCATCCTGGTCGGCATTGGGCAGGGGCGGCGTGACGGTCAGGAAAAAACGGACATAGAGCGCAAGCGTTTCGGAGGTGATGGAGAGATTCCGCTCAAGGCGGTCGTATTGACGGCCGATCCGGTCGAGGCGCCGGATCAGGGCGCCATCGCGCTGATCGTCGAATTCCTTGGAGAAAAATCCCAGGAGCGCTGCTTCGACGACGGCTGCCTTGGTCACACCCGGGCGCCTGGCGGCGATTTCCACCCTCTCGGAGAGCTCATGCGAGATATGGACGTTCAAACGGGGTTTCATTGGATTTCCTTTAGAATTTCGGCAGGAGATCATCGTCGGCCTGATCCATTGCGTGCGCGCGGCGGATGGCAGCGTTGTTGCGGCTTTGCTCTGCGAAGCGGTTTGCGGTACCTGGGTCGAAGTCGTCGTCGAGAAGACCGGCATCGGGTACCAATTCGGGCTCGGTCGATGTCCCGGTTTTCTCCGGCAGGTCCGGGAGAGGCTTCAACCCGCCATCTTCGTCTTCGCTGCCGCTCGTTTCTTGCGGCCGAGACTTCACGAGGCCGGGGTGGTCGCTTCGAACTTGTCCCGACCAGTCGTCCGGGCGGTGTGGCGGACGGTCCCCAAATGGACCGCCCGCCTTCAGGCCAGGCGGGGGGAGGACCCGGCCAGAAAGGTTCCTGTCTTCGAAGTAGCGGAGTTTTTTCGCCCGGATCGGCGGATGACCCGAGATCATGACGATCTCCTGGTCCATCGGCAGCTGCATGATTTCGCCCGGCGTCATCAGCGCGCGTGCGGTCTCCTGGCGCGAGACCATGACATGGGCGAGCCAGGGCGCGAGACGGTGACCGGCATAGTTACGCTGCGCGCGCAGTTCCGTCGCGGTTCCAAGCGAATCGGAGATCCGCTTTGCCGTGCGCTCGTCGTTGGTCGCAAAGGCAATGCGCAGGTGGCAATTGTCGAGTATGGAATTGTTCTCGCCATAGGCCTTGGAAATCTGGTTGAGGGATTGGGCGATCAGGAAGCTGCGCACGCCGTAGCCGGCCATGAAGGCGAGCGCGCTTTCGAAAAAGTCGAGCCGTCCCAGAGCCGGGAATTCGTCCAGCATCATCAGGAGTTGATACTGGCGGGGCTTGTTCTCAGCCTCTTCCAGGCGCTCGGTCAGGCGGCGGCCGATCTGGTTCAGGATCAGCCGGACAAGTGGTTTGGTGCGCGAAATGTCCGAGGGTGGAATGACGAGATAGAGGGAGACCGGATGTTTGCCGTCTTTCAGGTCGGCGATCCGCCACTCGCAGGCGCTGGTGGTCTCGGCAATCGTCGGATCCCGGTAGAGCCCGAGGAAGGACATGGCCGTTGACAGAACTCCGGAGCGTTCGTTCTCGGATTTGTTCAAGAGCTCGCGGGCCGCCTCGGCGACCACGGGATGCACCTTCGGGGTTTTCTCTGCGCCCAGGTGGTTGGTCCGCATCATCAGACGCAAGGACTGTTCAAAGGAGCGCGAGGGATCGGAGAGGAAGGTTGCGACCTGCGACAGGGTCTTATGCTCTTCGGTGTAAAGGACGTGCAGGATGACACCGACGAGGAGCGAATGGCTGGTTTTTTCCCAATGATTGCGCCGCTCGAGCGCGCCTTCCGGATCCACCAGAATGTCGGCGATGTTCTGGACGTCACGGACTTCACAGAGACCTTTGCGGACCTCCAGAAGGGGATTGTATTTTGCGCTTGCCGGATCGGTCGGATTAAAGAAGACGCAATGGGAAAAGCGCGACCGCCAACCGGCTGTCAACTGCCAGTTTTCGCCCTTGATGTCGTGAATGACAGTGGAATGCGGCCAGGAGAGCAGGGTCGGAATGACGAGACCGACGCCCTTGCCCGAGCGGGTCGGCGCAAAGCACATGACATGTTCGGGACCATCATGGCGCAGGTAGCGGTTGCTCAAGCGCCCGAGGAACACGCCTTTGTCATTCGCAAGTCCGGACATTGCGATTTCGGACCGGGTGGCCCAGCGCGCGGAGCCATAGGTCGTGACGATCCGGGTTTGGCGCGCCCGCCAAAGCGACCCGCCGATGGCGGCCGCAACGCCCGCGAGGCCGCCGGACGCGGCGATGATCCCTGCTGCTGCAAAAACATCCGGTGCGTAGGCCTCGTAGGCATACCACCACTCGAACAAGCGCCAGGGCAGATAGACCCTGTAACCGGCGACCTCGAACCATGAAGGCCCGAGACGCGGCTGGTTTTCAAGGGCGTGGGCAGCCCATTGTGTTGCGCTCCAAACGGCACCGATCACGATCGCAAAGACGATCGCAATTTGGCCGAGGAGGAGTTTTGTGGGTGTCATCGATCTTTCGCCGCCCGTTGAAGTCGGGCTGAAGATCGTCGGAATTCCGGGTTTTAATCAATGAGGTCGGCGCCAAGGTGGTCCAAGGGATAAAGGACCGGAAAGGCTTGGCAAACTTGAGCAAGCTTGCGCCAGTTTCTTCCAATCGACTTTTTGAGAAGGTTCTTTTTGACGCCAAACGGGTTGGTGCCCTCTGATTCTTGCGTCATGGTAAGTTGTCGATCGCAAGATAACCAAAGTCGATTAAACGACAATTCTGTCACTTAATGGATATTATTCCTCTTAAAATGCCTCTATTGACACCTTACCAAGAAAAGTCTTCTTTCCTTAAAGTGCCTAATATGTCATCTTATTCAATCAAAATGAGATCAAAGTGACAAGGTTGGCACCTATGCAGATGAGTCAGAACAGTTCAGACGAGGCCGTGCTGAAGGAACTCGGCAACCGGCTCTCTCGCTATCGTCTCAACCGCGACCTGACGCAGGAGGCGCTTGCGGAGGAAGCGGGCATCTCGAAACGCACGCTCATCCGCCTTGAAGACGGGGAGCCCGTTCAGGCCACCAACCTGATCCGGGTGCTGCGTGCCCATGGCCTGTTGCAGAACTTCGATGCGCTTGTCCCGGAACCGGCCCTCAGCCCTATCCAGCAGGCAAAGCTTCAGGGCAAGGCCCGCAAGCGTGCCTCTTCACCTCGAGAAGATACCGAAGAAAATTCCTCCTGGTCCTGGGGAGATGACGCATGACGACGGCAGTGGTCAGGTTGTGGGGCCGGGACATCGGCGCGGTCAGCTGGGAGGTGGACGGCGCGATCGGCAATTTCGAATATGATCCCGCCTTCCGTCAAAGCGGCATTGAGATCGCACCTTTGACGATGCCGCTGTCGGAGCGTATCTACAGTTTTCCCGCCCTGCCGCGGCCGACCTATCACGGGTTACCCGGGTTGCTCGCCGACTCCCTGCCTGACGATTTCGGCAACGCCCTCATCAATGCCTGGCTTGCCCGCCAGGGCCGATCTCCCGAAACCTTCAATCCGGTGGAGCGGCTTTGTTACACTGGAACGCGGGGCATGGGTGCTCTTGAATATCAGCCGGCGCGCGGCCCTGCACTCGATCAGTCTGTCGAGGTCGATGTCGCGGTGCTGGTCGATCTTGCCAGCGAGATCCTGACGAAGCGAAACACCCTGCAAGGCTCGTTTCTACCGGACGAGCGGGAGGAGACTTTGCGGGATATCTTGCGTGTCGGGACGTCGGCAGGTGGCGCTCGCGCCAAGGCCATCATCGCCTGGAACGATCAAACCGGCGAGGTCCGTTCCGGTCAGGCGTCGGCGGGCGAGGGTTTCAGCTACTGGCTGTTGAAATTCGACGGGGTTTCGGGCAACCGGGACAAGGAACTCGACGATCCGGCCGGCTTCGGCCTGATCGAATATGCCTATTACCGGATGGCGAAAGACGCGGGCATTCAGATGAGCGATTGCCGCCTCCTGAAGGAAGGCGGGCGCAGCCACTTCATGACGAAGCGTTTCGACAGGACGGCGACGGGGCGTAAACTCCATATGCAATCGCTCTGTGCCATGGAGCATTTCGACTTCAAACGCGCCGGTGCCTATTCCTATGAACAGGCCTTGCAGACGATCCGGAAGCTCGATCTTTCCATCGAAGCGGTGGAAGAGCAATTCCGCCGCATGGCTTTCAACATCGTCGCCCGCAATCAAGACGACCATGTGAAGAACATCGCCTTCCTGATGGACCGGGCAGGCAGCTGGTCGCTCTCGCCTGCCTATGACGTGACCTACAGCTACAATCCAAGCGGCGACTGGACGAGTTCCCACCAGATGACGCTGAACGGCAAGCGGGATGGGTTCACTATAGAGGATTTCGACGCCTGCGCCCGGCTCGCCTCGATGAAGCGCGGCCGCGCCAAGGAAATCGTTCAAGAGGTCCATGACGCGGTCTCGCACTGGCCGACAATTGCTGAAGAGACCGGCATTTCTGACAGCCGCATTGAGGAGATCGAACGCAACCAGCGGCTTGCCATCGTCGGCAACGGAGCCTGATACCGTGTCTCTGTGCCCGATCCTCCCCTTACCCGATCCCAAGCCCGCGCTTCCGAGAGACATCGAAGGACATGTTTGATCCTCGCAAGCGTCCGGAGACCGTCCTTCCGAGCTGGCGTTCAAGCACTGGTCGCCACGGAACCAGCGTGAACTCTCTCGCATTTTCGAGAATAGCGAAGCGGCCACTCGCCAGTTTCACCGAGCGTTTGTAGATCCCTTCCGCGCGTGCCCCGTCCGGGGTTTCTACAAAGGAGAGGCCAGTTTTCTTGGAAAGGGTAGCGCCTGCTGCTTCCAGCTCCCGCTGCCTGAGGAGTTGCAGCAGGTTGCGGTGATAGCGGATCCCCTTTTCCTGCCGTTCTGCCAGGCCTTGGTCTAACAGGTTCTCCTGCCGACGCAGCATCGCTGAGTGGGTAAGATCCCCAAATCGGCCACCGCGCCTTGGCAGCGGGTCAACTTCGACGAGCTGCCGATCAAGCCAGGTGGCGCCTTTCGCATCGACCTGGGCTTCGAGCGAGAGATAAGAGAGCGTTCTGATATGGGCAGGATAACGCGCAGCTTTTGCTCCGAGCGCCATGGCCCGTTCCTCGAAATCGTCCGGTATCTCCCACGAGCCGTCGGCATTGCGCTGAACGACGTCCTGCCGCCTCAAGGCTTCGAGCCGGCGCACATGCGCCTGGACAAAATCCGGCGACGCTGTACCGTCTTGGCTCAGGTGCGCATCAGGCGAATAGATCCCGCTATTCCCCTTTGCGATCTTTGCAATGGTGCGGTCGGCTTTATGAGTGCCCCGCCCTGCCGGTTCTATCTCGACGACCGCCCCCAATGGCAGGTCTTCCATATCCTGGCGCGGATCGAGGGCAACGTGATGGACACGGCCGTCTGCGCCATCGACCAGGAGATAGTGGCCCTCATTCAGTTCATCCTGCAGCCCGCGGTTGACGATCCGGCCGATGATTTTCGTGCTGCGAGGATCGACAGGATCAAAGATGGCGTAGTCGCTCGCGCCCGCATCCAGGCCCACCGCCTTAAGCCCCCGGTGCATAGTCTTGATGATGTCGCCACGTTCGCCGGTGCGACGGAGGGTTGTTTCCAGGTTTGGGGAGAGTTGCCACTTGCCGGCGGAAAGTTCTTTTGCGAGGCCCCGCCGCACCAGCACACGAAGCCGTCCGATCTCAAGCGATTGCCCGCCGTGCCCTTTGCCGCGGTTTGTATCAGCATGCAAATCGAGCAGGCTGTCTTCGCACTGACGGAGCAGGCGTCGGTCGAGATCGGTGAACCTCTCCTGGTCAACCTGCCGCTCGAGTTTGCGCCGGAGTTCCTGCTCCGTTTGGGGTCCAAGCTCTAGTGTCACGAGTTCGCTTGCGCGCCGGCGCATGCCATGACCGATATAGTCCCGGGCAATAACAAGATCCTGACCCTGATCGTCCCGGCCCCGCAGCAAAATATGGGAATGGGGCTGGCCGGTGTTGAAATGATCGACGGCCACCCAGTCGAGCCTGGTGCCGAGATCCTGTTCCATCGTCCGCATCAGATCGCGGACAAAGGGTTTGAGGTTATCCAGCTCGATTGCGTCTTCGGGTGAAACGATGAAGCGGAACTGGTGCCGGTCGTTCTCGCTGCGTTTCAGAAAAGCGCCACCATCGGCCTCATCGCTCTTGGTGTCATAAAGCCGGCCGGCTTCGTTTTCTTTAGAGACACCGTCGCGCTGAAGGTAACGCAGGTGCGCGCGCGCCGCGCCAAGACCGCCGGTCCCTCCCTTTGCCGCCAATTTGACGATCCGGGACTTGATGACGACCCGGCGGGACGCAGCAGAAAATCTGTATCCGGCCCGATGCCGGTTCAGCCAATCATTGCCGCGTCCGATCCTCTTGCCCGTGAAGCCTGTCGATCGGCTTGCTCCGGCAGCGCCCGCACCTTCCGCTGAAATCCGGTGAAGCACCTGGTTCAGGTAGCTTTTCGCCTTTGCGCCACCCTGGCCGCGGATGCGGCCCGGTTTTGGCTTGAAGAGATTGTCCCTGCCCTCGTGATTGTCCTTGGTCATGAATTGAAGCCGATTGAATCCGAAGACCTGGATCTGCTAGCTTGCACCCGGTCTTCTTTTGAAATTTCAGAAGCTTGACCTGTTTCACCTGCACCCGAGGCCTGCCGCCTGGTGCAGGTGAAACCCGATGTGCAGACTGGGGTTCGGGGTGCCTTGCACCCGTACCTTTTATCTTGCCCTCCACCGCTCTTATCCGTTTCTTCCGCTTTTGGCCGTTGCTGTGCCCGAGACCTTCAGGTTTCAGTCCCGCGAAAAGAGGCTGATCCTCGTCGCTCTACCGAGGATTTGCGCTTCCTCGACAGGACCGAAATACCGGCTGTCGAAGGAATTCGGGTGTTTCTGGAGTAGGAAGATCTGATAGTCCTGCAGTTGCCGGCACCCCTGCCAACGTGGCAATTGCCGACCGTTACTATCCGTTGATTTCGCATGGGCAGCGATGACGCCGTTGATAAAAACCCGGGTTTTCCAGCGGCAAACGGCATCGCCTTTTGCGGCGACGATCCTCTTGATCAAAGGGATTTCCCTGGGGAGATATTTCCGATTATCGATGAGTGTTCGAAGCCATTCTGGGGGCGTTATCAGCACATAGTCGCCGATTTTTGCTTCGGACTGGTCGAGCCAGTAAAAGCCGATTGGTGCGCTTGCCGACCCGTTATACGCGAGTTTTTTCGGCATGATTTCCACCGCCGAAATCGCCAGGACTAGCACTGAGACGGCGGTTGAAACGAGCACTGGCGCCTTCATCCAAGAACCCTTCTCGCTGCCTTTACCGCCCTGTTTTGCGATTTCGAATAGGGCCGGAAATCGCAACGTGTGAGGATGCGATTGTGCAGATGGCGAAAGTAAGCGGGCGAGATTTTGTGGGGAGCAAAGCCCCGGGCTTCGAACGTATCGAGATGCGCCAGCATCTTCCGGACACGGGCTGCGCCACTCACATGAAGCAGGATCACGGCTCCCGGTTTGACGCCCTGAAGGCGCGTGATTGTTTCTCCCGGCCCAGCCGTTTGCCCGACCACAAGGACCCAGACTTCAGTCCCGAATTCGTTTGAGGACCAGCGCAGGTATCCGAACAGATGGCCAGGTTCGAAGACCGCAAGCGCGCGTCTTCGATCAAGCAATATCCGCTCCTTCGGCTTGCCGAAGCGCAGCCTGTCATTGCGGTATTCGGGATAAAAGACGAGTTCGATGGTCGTGAGAAGGCGGTCACACATCGGAGGTGGAATCCTTCTTTCTGAGGTTCGACCAGTCGTTGAGATCGTCGATGTGATAGCGCACATGGCGTCCGTGTTTGCGGTAGATAGGGCCGCCACCATAAACACGCATCTTTTCCAGGGTGTTCGGTTTCAGCTTCAAGAACCTGGCCGCTTCCCTTGTGGTGAGAAAGGGGCCGTCGCCTAAAGTTTCGGATGTTTGCTCGCTCATGGTAGCTCCGATTGTTGGATTTCGGAGCTGGGGCTGCGGCGGCACCTACAGCCGCGTCCAGGAATTCCGCTCCGAAGGCCGCCAAGATCGGCGAAGTGGAGCCATTTGAGGACTGGCGAAAACTATCAAGACGGTTTTCGCCGGAGGCGGGAGACCGCTTTTTTAAGGAATTGCCCCCGCGCCGGCTGGCGCGAGGGCTTTTTGTTTCCTCTCAGGCGGGGTTCCAGAGGATTGCCATGACGTTTTCGTTTTCGTGACCTGCTGCGCGGCCGAGATTGGCGAAGATGCGGTGCGGTCCGAACTCGGGGGCTGCGAAGGTCAGCGAGATATAGGATCTGCCGCTGGTTTTGCCGGTCTTGTTCCAGCCGCCACCGATTTCGATGCGGTCTTCGGTGAAGACCCGGAAGTCGGGTTGACCGTCGCTTTCCTTGGTCTCGTTCGGCTTGATGCTGATGCGTTTTTTGAGGCTCATCATCGAAAGCGTGCCTTCGAAAGCGCCGGTTTCCGTCTTCGTTACAAATCCGAGTGCCTGTGCCATTTTCTTCATCTCCTTGTGTTTGCCGCCTCAGGGCCTCTCCCTTCGGCTGACGCGGGACCGGGAATGGCGGGCGGGGACCGGGCGAACCCGAAGGGCCGAAGCGGTGAGCGGAGGACTGCCGTGCAGCGGTTTTTTGGGGGCGCAAGCCCCGGCGCGAGGAAGTCCGCTTCGACCAAGCGGACGGGGAAAAAACCGCTCAAACGGCAGTTTCGCCCGGGCGCCGTTCGCCATAGGTCCTACAAGCAAAGCCGTACGGGAGAGGCCTTGATGCGAGAAGGTGTTCAAGGCGTGAAAATGGTCGGGCACGGGACTTGGAGTGTGGTGCAAGGAAATGGATTTCGACAGTTTTCCGTTGCATGGGTTTGAGCCTCGGGAATGCCTATCCGCCAGCTCTCATCGCCAAAGGAGACGGCTGCCTCTCTTCCGATTGGAGCGTTTGCTGTCTTTCAGAGGCAACTGGGACAAGACCGGCAAAATCGGCGGCAGGTTCTTTTTTGATCGGCATCGCGCCATTCTTGCAGAGTGTCATAGACGTCAATTTTGGGCGGGCGGCAGACCGGGAACCTGGAACATCTTCATTCCTCTCTCTCTGATCCGCCCGAGAAACAAGACCCGCACCTGTTCGGTTCGGGTCTTCTTTGAGTGAATTCGATGAACCGCCCGGCGGGCTGCGAAGCTTCGTTTCGGGTGAAAGCTTCGCTGCCCGCCTCCCCTCTTCAGCCGGAAAGTTTTTGAGCGCGAGCAGCCATTTCGCTGAGCCGTCCAGCCCCGGATCTGGTGTAGGCGGTGAAGGGAAATTTCAAGTAGCGCGGCAGCCACTGGGCGTTTGCGCCGTCGTCTTGCGCTGTCTTCAGATTGTCCCTGATCGCCTGTTTCTGGACTTTTACCGTGGCGCTGATATTGGCGTTGGCAATCTCTTTTCCCCCGGTCTCCTTCAGGATTTCATGAAGCGCCACCTTGTCGCGTAGAAGATCGAAAAATGCATCTTCCGGTTCCCAGAGCCCGGTCATATCGACTTCGAGGTGGTTGCCGATCTGCTCGTTCAAACTGGTCCCGGCGCTCAAGGTTTCGGCGATGACGAAGGTCAGAATACGCATGACATCCGTCTCGGCAAGTTTGATCAAGGTGGTGAGAAGTGCGCCGATGCGAAGGCCCGCACCAGAGGGACGCGTCAGCGTAGGGCCCTTCTCAGGAAGGCCGAGCAGCGTCAGAATGTCTTTCCGCTCGGCGTCGAATGCCGCTTGCGCCTTGGAGTTTGCAAGGCTCTCGGCGCTTGCTTCCCGGTCGGCTTTTTGAGGTTCCGGGCGGACCTGCCAGAGGTCCGATCCGCAGATGGCGTGAGCGACCATGACGCGCAACGCCAGTTGCGGGTCTTTCATCATGGCGAGACGAACTGCGGCATGGCGGTGGAGCGCGACATAGTTCTGAGCGGCGACTGTGAGTTCGGGGCGCGCGGGCTGCGCTTCTTCGTTTTCTTGCGCCTTACTGCCAGACTTTTTGAGACGCCGGTCATGTTCTTTTCGCGTGAGGTAACCTTCGTGGAAGGTCACCTCGCCATTCGTTCTGACTTCGACAACGACCCGGCCACCGTCTTTTTTTGAGGTTTCCACGTGGTCCCAACGCTGGAAATATGCGCCTGGATCGAGCACGACGACGTCGGCCCAGCCGTCATCATTGTAGGCGTCGCAGCGTTCGGCGATGGCCTTGTTCTGGAGCTGCCAGAACTGATCGTTGCCTGAAAAATATCCAGTCTCGCCGAAGAGATCGGTGACAATTTCGCCGGAATAGGCATCGAGGGGAAAGAGCGCTGCTTCCAGTTTGAGTTCGCCGCCGAAGAGCCATTGTTTCAGCTGACGGCCTCGCGGTTCGCGTTCCTGCGGGTCATCAAACAGCTTGAACCAGTCTGCCTGCTGCTTGCACGTCGCGAGCGTCAGGTGACGAACGGTTTCCGGATCGATATCGCCTTGCCGGTAGGCGTTCCGGATTTCGGGCAGGAGATTGCCGAGGGCAAGCGAGCGTCTGACCATGATCTCGGTCACGCCGAAGGTTGCTGCGATTTCTTCGACGCCGCGCCCCTCTGCAGCAAGACGGGCAAAGGTTTCGAAGCGCGTCATTTCATCAGGTGCGAGGCGTGCGATGTTTTCGATGAGCGATGCTTCGAGCGCGGCAGCGTCATCTGCGTCCTTCATGATGGCGCAGGGGACGGGTTCGACTTCCCCACCTTCCTTCATGATTTTTTTGAGGCAATGGAAGCGCCGTCTTCCGGCAACGATTTCGTAGCCACTGCCGTTCTTGCGCACGAGCAAAGGTTGCTGAACGCCTCGGGCACGGATGGAGGGCAGGATATCGGTGATGTCGGGTGATTTGCGTTCGTGGCGCATATTGAGCGGCGACACTTTCAGTTTTTCGAGCGGAATATGGGAAAGTTTCATTGGAGTTTCTCCTTAGGGTCTGCCGGTGTTGTCACCGGAAATCGCTACTTAAAAATTGGGATTGGTGCGGACCGGCCTTGTGCGTCCGGACTTGTGTGTTTGACTTGGTGAAAAGTCTTCGGAAGCAAAAGAACCAATCCTCAGCGGCTCCAGAAGACGTGTGTTTCTTCAAAACCGAGTTCGATGGTGAAGACCTCTCCGCCGAGTTCCATGTCACGGGCAATTGCGTCGTAATCGATGTAGTTGGCGAGCCGTTCGGGGGTCTCGGTGGTTTCTTCGATGAGGTCACGGGCGTAATCGGCGAGCGAGCGATAGCTGCCTGCGTAATTGTCGAAGGCGTTTTCGGCTTCCTCGAGGTTTCCGCAAAAATGCTTCAGGAGTTTGCTGCCAAGGGCACCGCGTTCGTTCAAAAAGACTGCCAGTTCCGCAACGGTTTCAATGCTCGCGTATTCGGCGATTTCCGCCCCTTCGAAGCCCTCGTAATCGTGAATGGCCCATTCCTCGGCCTCATCGATGGGCGAGGTTTTCAGCATCGCAAAGATTTCTGACCTGATAGCCTCTGCGTCCTGATCGGCGCAGATCCACTGCCCGTGCAGGCAGCCGTTGTTATAGGCGGCAAGACAGGCCACATAGATCCGTGGCCCCTGCACTGCCGAAGAGCTGTGTGCCTGTTGGGTGTTTCCGTTCATTTGCTAAACCCTCCATCCCGCCGCTTTTCCCCCAAGGGTGGGGGGCGGCAAAGAGGCCCGTCAGCCCCGAGTGAGAAGGGCGCGGCGCAATGGGTTTGGTAGGAGAAGAATGAAGACCTCGACGCACAATAGTCCGAACCGGTTGCGGCGTGACCGCTCGGGGCTAAAAGGGCTGACCGCCCCTCACCGACAGGGAAAAGCAAAACAAAAACTTCGCCGGCCCTTGGCCGGCGGCCGTCTTCCGAAGCAAAAGCTTCGGATCTGCGGCAGGGGGCGACACCGGATGGCAGAGACCGGATGGAGCGCAGTGACGAAGGGCTCGGTTCATGAGCACCCGGTGGGCAGGTGAAAGCTGCGCAGGCGCCTAAAAAACAGTCACCCACCTGGAAGAACGGCTCGCTAAATTATCTATTTGTTCCTGGCGCGCGAAGACAGACGACCTTGAATGTGGAGCCTCGCGACAAGAGCCCAGCGGATACCGAGCAAGCAAAAGCAGTCCATGTAATAAACCAGGCCAAGGCAAGGTGGCCGGCTTGAGCGCTAAGGCCGTTGGAAATTACTTTTTGGTCTTTTTCAGCTTTCTCCGCTGTCCGAGGCCCATTTTCTTTGCAAGTTCGGAACGGGCAGCAGCGTAGTTGGGAGCAACCATCGGGTAGTTGGCATCGAGCCCCCACTTCCCACGATACTCTTCTGGTGTCATATCGTAGTGGGTGCGCAGGTGGCGCTTGAGGGACTTGAATTTCTTTCCGTCTTCCAGGCAGATGATGTAGTCCGGCGTAATGGACTTTTTGACTGGAACGGCCGGCTTGAGAGGTTCAGGTTCCGGCTCGTTAGAACCGGTTGCGGTTTGTTGCAAAGCCATGTGGATTTCGTTGATAAGATCCGGCAAATCGGCGGCGGCAACTGTATTGTTGCCGACATAAGCGGAAACAATATCCGCAGCGAGATCGACAAGGCTCAGTTCTGGAGCAAGTTCCCCAGACATCTTCAATATTCCCTTAAAAAATGACCGCAAAAATCTACAGATAAAATTCGCCAAGTAAATCGAACAGAGTTGGCTTTCACTCCCGGCCTCGGAACAAATTCTTTTCGGCCACTATGGGGCCGTCACCAGACTGTCGGCTCCAGGAAATTCGGTTACCAAAGCCGACATTCGTTAGGGCAATTTCTGCGGTAGATTTCGGCCGAGGCGTTGTGAAAACGCAAAGCTCGGCGAAGTTTGTAGAATCATGTTCTTAGAATTGGGTATGATTGCGCTAACAATGCATCGAAATTTCTTTGATTTGATGTCTCAGGAAATGCCGTTCTAGCGAAGTTAAACGCCTCGCCGTTTTCACACAGCCTTGGCCCATTGCGGACATTTACTTATTTTCTGCCATGCCGCGATGCGGCCAGTCGTTGCGGACTTTCGCTGCAGCCGCGAAACCGGCGTATTCACGTGAGGACTTCTTGCGGCGCCCGGGAGAGCGAAAGTGTTCCTTCACTCATCCAGTTGATCGCAATTCCATTGAGTTGTTTTTCCGGCCACGCCTTTCTGATCAGCTCCGCATATGCTGCGAGCTGAGGTAGATAGGTTGCGAAACGTGCCTCAGGATCCGGACAGGCCCCGGATTTGTGGTCGACGATTAGAAGACTGTTCTGGCCTTCGGCCAGCAAATCGATGATCGCATTGGTTTCAGAGCCATCTGCAGCCACTTCCTGAATAGGAAGTTCGAAATGCAGACGATCAAAGCCCTGATCAGAGAGCCAAGAGGTTAGAGCCCTAGCCTGAGCTTCAATCTCCGCAAGAGTGTCTTTCGGCAGGCCGGTCGCCGCTCCCAGCTGATCTGCCTTATCAGGGTGTTGGACGAGGACGCGAAACGCAAGATGCCAGGCAGTTCCTCGCGCCGCTGGATCGGCTAGTGCGCGATCTGAGATAGATGATCCAAGATTGTAGGTAGCCAGATGGCTTGCCGGTTCCTCGATCTGGTTACCAAAAGTCGATGGGCTCCGCCGCCACGCTGTCTTACCAGTCAGATCCAACCCCCGCCGTTCGCCGAAGAGAGCATACCCAACATTTTCCACGATTCCTGTCGAGTCAGGGCTTTCGACATTGCCGTCGAAGATTCGAGCCTCAAACGCACGTTCGCACAGAGAGATTTCGCCGTCGTTTACCGTAAGACCGGCGTGATCCCGTAGAATATCTATCATTCGCTCGGATTGCGTGCGGGCTGTCCTCCGTTCCTTAGGGAGAACCAAGATCAGTCTATCCCGAGCGCGCGTCAGCGCGACGTAGAGCTTGCGGGCGGCATCTTTCATATCTTCGGGATGCCGCGCCTCTACAAAGGCTTGCTGGCTCTCCGGGGCTGCGAAGTCTGGGAGGAAGCCTAGTCCAGCGTTGTCCAGCACACTCGCAAGATGATCAAAGCTTTCGAACTCTGCACGCAACGTTCCAGGTCGCTCAGCAATACTTTGATCGAGGCCGGCCACGAATGTTATCGGCCATTCCCGACCTTTTGCTGAATGCCATGTACAAATTTCAACGCCGCTGCCTGACCAAGCGTCGCGGTCCGGGTGGCGATCCCAATCTCTATCCGTCTGCCCTGAAATCCAACCCAGGAAAATCTGCATATTGTTGCCATGGAAGCCTGCTGCGGCGCGCAGCCCGGGCAACATCCTGTCAAACTCCTGCGCTTCACCTTCCAGGCGAGCCAAATCCGCCTGCGCCTGTGTTGCATCGGACATGCCTGCAGCCCATTCTCGTAACCCGGTGGACTGCAACACCAAGGCAACCGCATCAGCGATAGGAAGCGCTTCGATTGATTGGTTCAACCCTCGTAGGGTTTCCAATGACTGATGTGTGTCCAGTACTCCATCCACGGCGTTGCGAAGAGCATCCTCCATCGCCATTCGAGGTGGCCCGAGCGTTAGCCACGTGAGTGCCGCGTATTTATCTCCGGGGTCAGACGCGTAGGCCAACGCCGCGCGGGCTGCACGCATAGCGGGTGCGCCCAGCCAGCCCGCCTGCTGAATGCGGACAGGAATGCCATGTGCCTCAAGTGCTGCGGCGACGCTGCTGGCATGACCGTGGGTGTAACAGAGCACGGCGATGTCTTCTGGACGAACAGCACGAAGCTCTTCTCGCATTTTGTCGAACACTTGTGTTCCATCAGCCAGAATATCGGCGACGCGGTTGGCGATGCTGGGAGCCGCATTTACGAAGTCACTTCGCGGCAAATTCAGAACTTCGAATGCCGTCTCACCGGTTTCAGCCCTCACTGGAGAAAGCGCATCATAGTTATCTGGGAAGAGTGCTGGCCCAAGCGTGTTCACAAGTTCCATGATCCGCGGATCGGATCGCCAGTTGCGGTCAAGCGGTGCAATAACATCCGGATTGGCCGTTTGAAGTGCTGCTGACAGCCGGGCGTCCGCGCCCTGAAATCCCATGATCGACTGTTTGGTGTCTCCAACGATGAGTGCATGCTTGGCGCTACAAGCCAGCCGCCAAAGCAAGGCGAACTGAACCGGATTGGTATCCTGAAATTCGTCGATTACCACACAATCGATCTCGCCAAGAACCGATTGCAGGATTGCCGGGTCTCTCCGCAGCAAGGCTTCAGTTTCCACGATCATGTCGGCATAGTCGATGAGACCGGCCGCGCGTTTCGCGGCCTGATAGGCGGCGAGAACCTCCTGTGCACCGGTCAGAATTGCGGTCAGATGGGCGCGAGCATCCTCCAGCGGCCCCGGATGGCGTGGCAAGAAATCTGCAGCCGCGACCACGGCAGCTGCACGATCGTCGTAGCCCTCAGGGGTTTGTGAGCCCCGCTTCGACTGACGAAGTTTTCTCAGTTTTTGCCATAGCTTCCAGTCGCCCTCCAAAACACCGGGCCCCAAAGCGCGACGCAGATCTTTGTGGTTGCCGGAAAAGTCCTTCACGGCAGACGCATTGCCTTGGAATTGATTTGCAAGATTGTGCGGAAATGCATCCAGAAGAGACTGCACAGCCCGTCTCAATGCATCTGTCAAAGCTGTACCATCAGCTTCGCATTCGCCATAGCCATCGGTCAATTCCGCCAGTGCAGAGTTCAGAATATCCGGAGAGCCACCTCGCTCGCCCAAGCCTCGGATTAGATCGACAGTTTGCAGGAGTTTCGCGCGGAATTTCTCCTCGGCACTCATTCCTGTCTGCGGATCCCAGGCATAACCAAATCGAGACAAGCCAGCCATCAACGGCTTCAACGCCTCACAACGCCCCATCTCCAAGCGGATTAGAAGATCGCGCTCGGGATCTGTCAGAAGACGGCTCTCAGGGGAGCGCCCGCCGGCGAAGGCATGTTCTGTCAGAAGTCGCTGTCCTAAGGCGTGGATAGTACCGATGTATGCTCGGTCAATCTCAAGCGCATCCCCAATACGCCCCCGTACCATCAATGCGCCGCGGATACGGTCCCGCATCTCCGAGGCTGCAGCTTCCGTGAATGTCACTGCCAGAATTCGGCTGGCTGAAACCTCACCACCCACCACCCAATCGGCAAGGGTTTCCTTGATGTGATGGGTCTTACCGGCCCCTGCCCCGGCCGGAACAAGCGTGAGATGTGTCATGCCTGGTCCTCCTCGGGCAAAGTGAAGGCCGCAACCAGCGGATTGCCTTCGAGTGCGTAAGCTTTGACACCGCGCTCTTTCTCGAACCGCTTGGTATCTCCTTCTCGGTTTAATCGGACTGTACCGGCCCCAACCTCCGCGATGGCAGCGGAGAGATGCGACATCGCATACTCCGAAACATCTCTGGAGGCTGCTTCGACACGGACGAGGCCCGCTCCGAGCTCATCGGCCAAAACAGTTGCGTCGCGCGTTGTGTGATAAGCCGTAACGATCTGCGCACCCTCTTCAACCAGTCTCGTCAGCGCGGTCTCTTCGTTGGGACACTCCAGCATGGCGCGATAGAGTGCGACTTGTAGATCCCAGCCCTTTGACATGCGGTCGCGGCGGTTGCCGGCTCCTGATCTCTTGTGATCAAGAACGAGAATCCGCCCGTCTGGCAATTGAAGCAGGCAGTCAGCCTTGCCTTGCAAGAGCAGTCCGCCATGATCCCCGGCAAGATTGACTTCATTGTGCAAAATGACCGCGCCAGTTTCGTTTAAGAACCCGGCCCAAGTTCTTGCGACCTCCAGCGCCTCGCCCAAAAGCGATTGCCGCTCAGTGGCCCATGATGCGCCACTAAGCCATCTTGCGTGTTTCTTGATCGCCGCATCCAGAATATCGGGCAGTGCAGCTTCCAAAGCGTCAATTTCCGGGGTGGCCGCGTTTTCCGGGAAAGCATCTTCGAGGACCTGATGGATAATTGTCCCGAGGGTCATGACATCGAGGGATTCTGGTGCCCAAGTGCGGTCTTTCGCATCGAGTTCGTCAAGTAACCAGGCAAAGGGGCTCACAAGCAGGGTTTCAAGTCGCGAGGGCGACTGCGGCAACATCCGTCCCGCATCATCATGCCGGATGCGGAGAAGATCGATGCCCGGTTTGTCCGGTGTCCCAAGACCACGGTTGAGTCGCAGAATGCCATCTTCAGGGAGTTCATCCCTGACCCCGTGCGAAAGACGGGGCGGCAGATGCCATGCTACGGGCCATTGATCACGCGGCAGAACTCGCACATCCTGCACAAGGTCTGCTGGTTCCTCAGATCCGAGCATATGGCTGATCAAGGCCAAACCAGTGGAAGGCGATAAGGGTTCTCCGAGCAGGTTTTTTGCTGGTGCAAGGAGCGTCAAACCGTCTGTCCCTGCACAAAGTTGACGGCGAAAGAGTTCCAATCCACGCGCGAGCTTCTCTCGGCGACCTTTGAGCTGCAGACCAGTTTTCTGGCGGATCAAGGCAATTTCAGCCTCGGTGAAAAAGGGATCCGATCCAGGGCTGTGAGGCCAGCGGTTGCCGTTCAAACCAAGTACCAACAGCTGGCGAACGGGTCGCCACGGCAGCACGTTTTCCGTGAAGAGTGAAACCCCTTCCACGAACCGTTCATGTCCAACGGCGCCAATCTGGTTTGGCGCAGCGAGGCTGTGAAGCAATGCCCAATCGAGCATTTCACCGGTGACTGCGCGCAGCGACGCGAGGCGCGGCTGCAGGTTGGTATCAACAAGAGATCTATCAACTACACCCAGACGCGCGAACAATTGCTCCGGGGTATGCGATGGCTGCAGCGCGTCCAGCAACTCCTTTGCTGATCCAGTCAACTGTGAGGCAGTCTTGGACCAGCCGTAATCCATTACTTCACGGGCCATTTGATGACCAAAGTCGCGCGTCCAGGGCATCAAAGGAGAGATGTAAAGGGATGCCAGCGCCGTGCGCGGTGCAGGCACTGACAACAGGACCAGCAGGAGCGAAAGAAGTTCGCCTGTCAGGTCTCTCCTCGCCGCTTCCTCCGGCGCACCCGAAAGCGGCAAACCGAGTCGTTCGCAGCCCTCTTGCATTGCCAACATGTAGGCGGGATCGTCGGGCACCAAGAACCCTATTTCGCCAGGGCCATCAACGGAGCCGTCATCAAGCATGCGTTGGGCAAGTGCCGCCGCAAATTGTGCTTCTTCTCTTGGATCACGCAGCCCGAAACAGGACACGGTGGGATCATGCTCGACTGGATCCGTCGCGGCACCCAAGTGTTTCTGAATAATACCGTAGCCACCAACAGCCGCCCCATCACCTCGCGGCTGGCGTTGCCTCCAGCTAGTCAGAACTGCTTCGGGTGCGGCGCCGTGTTGGCGGGTCAGAGCTTCCACCAGGGCAGCTTCTGCCGCATCAGCGTGTGGACACGGCGACGGATCAAGGATCGGCAGCGGCTCGAGGGCATCTTTCGCTTCAGAACAGATCACGCGCGCCCATGCCGCCAATGGCTCAGGCAAATTGCCCAAGTCCGTCCAAAGTTCTTTCAACGCGGCGAGGTGTGTTTTCGCACGACATTCTGGCAATGCCGAAACATCGAGTTCAGTGGGGCTGAGGCTCTGCGTTGACCGCGCGACAGTTGTGAGGGCTGCTTCGATGGCGCGCGTTGTCTCCGCGGGAGCGGTCTCAAAGCTGGCGCTCCAAGGTGCGTTCCGTCCTTCGAGGGTGGCAACCAAGTCCAAATCACGGGGTTTTGGAGCGAGAAAGGTTTCGCGCAACAGGTCATCCGTCACATAGCGCACGGCTCCAGTAATGGGGTTGGCTGTCAGCAACGGATCAATACGCATCAGTGGTGCTCTTTTGGAAATTATGTTGGAGAAAGTGGTTTTTAATTATCTTAACTACTCTACCTTAAGTTGAAAAGGCTCAATCCAGCGCTCCCTTAAAATGAAAAGTTCACGTCGGCAGGGCTATGGGCGTCAGCGTCGGTTTAGGTTCACCGTATGGGATCAAGCTCAGCTCTCAAGATTCGGGATCCTATTTAGGTTCCTTCAAGCAGCCAAAACTAACCTCTCCCCTCGGAGATCGTCTGGATCAATGCTATTGTCCTCATCACTGCCTTTGCTGTCGAAGCAGTATAGATTTGTGATCCTTGTACCGTCCCAGTTGTATCGGAAATGCTCACACTGAACCGCTTGGCCCAGAACGTCACCCGTCAAGATAGCTACTTTCGTACCTGTCGGACGTTCGGGGCAGTCGAATAGAACACCATCAAAACTATCTTTGCTCCCGCGCTCCAAAATGGAGCTCCCGAATGCTCTTCGAGTCTCGAACAACATATCTGATTGAATACCGCGAGCATCCAAAAAGTCGCCTTCAACGGGTCTACTTACCATTCGCATATCTACCCCAATTGGAGGCTCGACAGTGCGGCTCAGAAATCGCTCGCGCTTTGCCACAGACACAGCAAGTGCCGTTTGCTTGTCTGCCGAAAGCTCAAGGCATTTCGTAAATTGGTCAAAAAACCAACTTCCCTCAGGGTTAGAATAAGAGAACGGAGCATGGTTCCAATTCTGTAGCTTTGGCGATCGTTCATCTTGTGCATCAGACGTTGCCCCAATGGCCCGATGCTTCTCTCGAAGGCGCGGATTGTATAGCTCAGCAATTTCCGCCACTTCTTCGTGCCGACCGGAAGATATCCTGGTGTACAGCGCAACTGGAGGAAACCGGGAAGGGATCAAAACGAAGTAGTTCCCGTTTTGCCTCGTGATTGGTAGCTTATCCACCTCGTTGAGCATCTAGGTATTCTCTCACTTTGTAGATATCGACGACGCTACCGCCCATCATGTGTTCTAGAGCACTTATGTCGCCGAAGTACTTGTTTGGGAGTTTTATCCAACTGTCCGCCGACAAGGGATCGGGGAGCAGGATTTGCAGGCATTTATATATTCCAAGTAGGTGCGAAATTCGTTCAATTGTATCGTTCGGCAGATTTCCTCCTTCTTTCTTCCACTTGAAGAACGTAGAGCGGCCGGGAGATCCTAGCAGTCTAATTTGCTCCTCAGTTGATAGTTTCCAGTCATCCGCGAGGTTCGAAAAGGCTTCCATCATTGCTGGAATCGTTTTTGCTCCCGCGTCGCTTCCGACGGCGGGATTAAGCTGTGGCATACATTTTCCCTCCAATAGTCCAAAAATGGACTTGTATTCATGAAAGTCTCGATATAGATAAGTCCGTATCGGGACTTGTGATCAGTATTAGTCCAAGCATCCCGAGATGCAAGTGAAACTTGTCGTTTGACGGCAAAGAATAGAGGACTGCTGCCATGCAGAGAATTATCGACATTGAAGACTGGGTGTGCGCCCAGCCAAACGCGCAAATTCCTGAAGCTGAGAGCTACCGTTTGCGTTTGTGGGACGGAGACGGCTTTGACGAAAAGCGTTCACTGAGCGAAGCCGAGCCGACAGGCCGGCAGATTCTCGATGCCTTTGGTCGATCTCCGACCGATGAGCATGTTTTGCTCTACCTGCCTCGTCGCGAAAAGCTGGAAGTGATCGAACTGGACGACACCATCGATCTGCGAGCGCGGGGTCCTGAGCGCTTCTTCGCATTCAAGACTGATCGTCTCCTGAACTTCATCGTGAACGGACACCGGTTCAGCTGGGGAGCATCGACGATTTCTGTCGCTCTCATCCGGCTCATCGCCCGGATTCCTGACAATGACACCCTATTCCTAGAGCGCGCCGACGCACCTGATAAGGAACTTGCTGATGACGATGCTGTCCGTCTGTCAGGCAAAGGTCTCGAACGGCTTGTTTCGCGCCAGCCTTCTTGGAAGCTCAACGTACAGGGTGTGTTGTTGACGCTGACATCTCCTGTCGTTGTGGTCAAAGATGCCTTGGCGCAGGCCGGTTTTGATCCGAGCGCCGGATGGATTGCGATCCTAAAGCGGAGAGGTGAAGCGAAACTCCAGATCGCACTGACCGATACGATCGATTTGACCCTTCCGGGGATCGAAAAGCTTCGGCTGACTCCGGCTCAGATCAACAATGGCGAGGTGCAAACAGCGCCTCGCCGTGAATTCGGACTGTTGGAAAAAGACGAGGCATATCTGAATGAGCGCAGCTTGCACTGGGAGACCTTTGTCGATGGTGGTCGCCGTTGGCTGCTGCTGAGCAACTTCGTGCTGCCAGACGGCTACAATCACTCGGTTGTCAACATCGCAATTGATGTGCCGCCAACCTATCCTCGGTCTGAGATAGACATGTTTCATTGCTTTCCCCACCTGACGCTCAGCAATGGCCGTGTCATTGGCGAAACATCGGGGCGGACAGCCATCGCAGGTCAGATCTTCCAGCAGTGGTCCCGTCATCTGAACGGTCAGACGCGTTGGAACCCTGCGACCGACAGTGTGATGACGCACATTGCTGTTGTTGAAGCTGCGCTTTTGAAGGAGGTGGGCGAATGACGAGAAGTCTCACCTTAACAGAGCGTCAGCACCAGGAACTATGGGGTATGCTGTTTCCAGGCGACGGCTTGGAATCAGCGGCAATCCTGATCTGCAGGTACACCGGTCCGAAACGTGAAAGACTGGTCGTTGCCGATATCTTGAACGTGCCTGATAGCGCTTGCGCTACACGCAAGCGAGATTTCGTGAGCTGGCCAGGTTCAAGTATCGAAGAGGCTATCGACAAGGCCGAACAACATGCCGACGCCATCGTGTTGACCCACAGCCATCCTGGCGGCTGGCTCAAATTTTCTCGCGTCGACGATGCGAGCGACCGCGTAACTATGCCGGGATTATTCGCAGCAATCGAAGCAGATGGTCCCTACCATGGGTCCGCAATCATGACGCCAGATGGAGCGATGAAAGCCCGCGTGTATGACGAAATTGGCGGGCATCAGGAGATTAACCAAGTCTGGCGCATTGGGAGAAATATTACAAACCTCACTACGTCCAGTGCATGCCATGTCATGCCCTTTGGAAAGCAGATGACCGATTCCTTTGCGCGTCAGACCGCATGCGTGATTGGTGTGTCCGGCACTGGATCTTTGGTCGCCGAACTGTTGGCTCGTAAAGGTGTCGGCCATTTGATTCTGATCGATTTCGACACGGTCGAACACAAGAACCTCAACCGTATCGTCAATTCCACCATCGCGGATGCCGATGMAAACCGATCCAAAACACAGATGATGGCTGAGGCTATTGCGCGATATGCACCCAACA
>NZ_KI928942.1:56025-57966 GCF_000521215.1 Labrenzia sp. DG1229
ATGGTGGTTTATGCCAAGCCGCCGTTCGGCGGGCCCGAAGCGGTGCTGGCCTATCTCAGCCGCTACACCCACCGGGTGGCCATCTCAAACAGTCGTCTCATCCGCGCGAATGCCGAGACGGTGACGTTCCGGTGGAAAGACTACCGGATCAAGAAGAGTGATCGCCAAAAAGCCATGCGTCTGGACACCGGCGAGTTCATCCGCCGTTTCCTGATCCACGTGCTGCCTGGCGGCTTCCACCGAATCCGCCATTACGGTCTTCTGGCCAGCGCGGGCCGCAAGACCAATGTCGCAAAGATCCGCGCTCTGCTCGGAGCGGAAACGGTCAAACAGGATCAGCCATCAGGCGCTGAGATCGTTCCGCTCACGCTGAGAGAGCCATGCCCGGACTGCGGGGGGCCGATGCGCATCATCGAGATATTCCGACGCGGCCACAAGCCCAGATCCCGTGCGCCACCGAGGCAGGAGGCAGCATGAAGAGATGCCCGTCGCATCGGCAAAAGTCGACCCGGAAATACACTGCATTCCGGGAAAGAAGAGGTTTGCGCCAAACAACGCCGAGCACCGCAAAAACATCGAAACTGACACCAAGAGACCGCCAGATCTGCTTCCGCTCAATCCATCACACGCCCAAAGGCCAGCCCGTTCGCTCGGGCCGAACGCGCCGAACTCCAAAATAGAGCCGACAGCAGCGCTCTTTCCCCATAGGAGCCCCGACAAGCCATCGCGGCTTCCTCCTTCCGAGGTTTGTCAACGCGGGCCGAGACTACGCGTGTGGCGAACGCAAACAAGCGGTCCGCATCGAAAAACCTTCAGGAAAGCAGAAGTTCGCTGCTAGTGCGCACTGCGAGTTGGGTACGTCGTAAAGCGGACGTTCATGCGCCATATTCACAGTGGTGGTCGCACTTTCGATCACCACAATCTCGTGGCTCCAGTCAATTTGGTAGGCTTCGCCCGGATCGAAGATCAGCGGGATGAGGGAAAGGGTAGTTCCTTCAGCACCAGTGAATCTGCCCATTGCGGAGCCAAAAATGTGAACCACAACCAGACTTTCGCCAAACTGATGGCCGAAGGGTCGGAGCCTCGCTTTCTTTTGTCTTCAGCGACCAGTTGGGCTTCACCTCTTTCAACAGCATGAGCTCGAGGTCATCACCGCAACCGCAAGGGCACCGCATTGCTACTGACCAATCATCGCCGTCGTCGCGACAAAGATAAACGTGACGTGATGGGATTGGAGCTGGGGGTGTATCTCCTTCGACGACAACAAGCCGTCTCTTGGGACCATAACGCTGCCAAAGGGATCTGAGCCAAAAACTAATTCTCATGCTGCATCCTTACGGTTGGGCCGCTCCAGGCCCGGTATTCCGAGTAGTGGTTCGACGAGACCTTGCGCTAAGCCGTTTGCTGAATCGCACACGAAATCGTCTTCCGAAAAGTGCTCAACTTCGCCCGCGGCGTTAGAGAAGAGCGTGCGCGCAAAGCCAGTACTACCGTCGAGCCGATAGAGATACAGACGCTCTATCCATTCCAAGACAGCATCGGAGGCAGCCCGCATGTTCAGTGCCATGACGGAGGGCGCCTCTTCGTGAACCCCCGAGATATACCCAGCCTCAATTTCCCGTTCGGCGGCTTCAGGCGCATTGGCAAACAGGTATTCCGCGCGCAATCCCTCCGCGGTCACCACACCTCGATCAGTCAGATTTGGGCCATCTGGCGTGACGAAGTCGATGCGCCCGCAAACGTCTGCAACGTGAGGATGTCCATCTGCATCCCTCCGTGTTGGGATTGTGACACCCAAATCGATCAATGGGATCAGGCAGTACCGCGAAACTAGTTCAGCGATACTTCTGCCGGCCATGCTGTCCACACACGAGAACAGGATATCCGCAGATGACGCAGCGACGACCGCTTGTCGCTCGCCTATCGGCGCATCGATGATGG
>NZ_KI928942.1:58521-87119 GCF_000521215.1 Labrenzia sp. DG1229
TCATAGATAACGGCCAGTGAAAGTAACCGGCGTGTCTGTTTGGCATCCCGGCAATGCTTCGCCAACTGGCGAAGGTCGCATCCGTCAAAGTCATTTCGAAGCGAAATCGCGGCTCCCATGGCAAACTCCTCTCGTTTGCCATCTGGAATCATATTCGCGCCAAAACGGGAAGCCCAAACATGAGTCACTTCATCTGATGGTTGGTATTAGACAAGATTTCAGCTCTTTTGTTTGATGGTGGGTAAAGCTTCCATGCGCGGTTGCCAAAACCAGCTTGCGAGACAAGCAGATTGCTTTGGGACATTCGATGTGCACCGTTTCATCGGCATAGCGTTCGATGTCGGGTTTGGGTAGCAGCGTAAACCCGACTCCACTTTTCACGCACTCGACAATCGTCTCCACATTGTTGAGAACCACGGCTGGATTTTGTTTTCCGGCGCGCAATTTGTACATCTCGTTGGAAATGAGTTTACCGATGCCAGTGTTCGGCATGAATTGCAGGAACGTCGTGTCGGCAACCAGCGTATCAAATGGCACCTGCTTCATTTGGGCAGGTATCGCAAAAACAAGCGGCTCGTCATACAGGATGTCATAATGCAGTTGCGCATCGGCATTGTTCGATGCCGTTACGATTGCTGCTTCGAGTTGACCTGACAGCACTTTCCTCTCGAGGGCTTCTGACAGTCCCGTTTCGAGCGAAAATGTTGCTACCGGTGCCAAACTTGCGGCATTTTTCAGAAAGTTGGGGATCAGACGCACGCTTGCGGTTGTGACGAGACCAATCCTGAAATGCCCGACCAATTTGTCGCCAGGATGGCAAACCCGGACAAGCTGTTCCTCGGCGGATAGCAAATTGGTGGCGCTTTGTGCCACTGCGCGGCCGACGGGTGTGAGTTGCGGTGGCCGGAAAGATCGATCAAACAAAGAAACACCAAGCTCTTCTTCCAGCGTCTTCATTTGCATCGAGACGGCGGACAGTGTCATGTTCAGATGTTCAGCGGTCTGAGCGAACGATCCGATTTGAGCGATCCTGGCGAAAGTTTTGAGCATCCGCGTCTGCATAACTTCAATTTTCCTGTATATCGTCTACATTCTAATTCGATTGTCATGATGTTAATCCGTTTCTACGCTCCTATCAAATGGATATGGAGAACATCATGGGCACGCAGACGAATGTCGCTCGACAGCTGAGTGTCGAGCAGAAATTGCTTCAAGACTCAGCAGAAAAGCTCGCAAAGACAAAATTTCGAGACCGGGCCGCCGACACCGACCGGACCGAAAAATATCCCTGGCGGAATGTTGAGGAACTGACAAAAGCCGGTTTCATGGGCATGACGATTCCGACCGAATTTGGCGGTCAGGGACTCACTTATTTCGATGCCGTGCTTGTCATCGAGGAGATGGCAAAGGTCTGCGGCGTCACCGCGCGGATCGTGGTTGAGGCTAATATGGGCGGTGTCGGAGCCATCATGAAATACGGCTCCGACAAGCAAAAGAAGCTGGCCGCTGAACTCGTTTTGGCCGGAGACAAGCCAGCCATCTGCATCACCGAGCCGGAAGCAGGTAGCGCTGCGACCGAAATGAAGACAACGGCAGTCAAGAAAGGTGATCACTACGTTCTTAACGGAACCAAGCATTGGATCACCGGAGGCGGCGTATCAAAGCTGCACCTGATCTTCGCACGGGTGATCGAAGACGGCGCACCTCAGGGTATCGCCGGCTTTATTGCGGTTCGCGGCAAGGCTGAAAGATTGAAGATCGGCCGCCGGGAACCAGCCATGGGACTGCGGGGCATCCCGGAGACCGAGGTGATCCTGGACGATCTGATCGTTCCGCAAGACATGGTCGTGATCCCGCCGGAGGGCATCAAGCGCGGCTTTGCCGGTCTGATGAACGCCTACAACGGCCAGCGCGTCGGCGCGGCAACCGTCGCCCTCGGCATTGCCCAGGGGGCTTATGAACTGGCGCTTGACTATGCCCGAACGCGCAAACAGTTCGGGCGCCCAATCGCCGAGTTTCAGGGTCTGCAATGGATGCTGGCAGACATGTCGATCGGTCTGGCTGCTGCAAGGGCGTTGAACCATCAGGCCGCGCTTGGAGCTGGTACCGGGTTCCCTGATATGGCGGCGGCTGCACAAGCCAAGATCCTCGCTTCGGAAACCGCGATCAAGGTGACGAATGACGCGCTGCAAATCCACGGCGCCGCAGGCTACTCGCGCAACCTGCCGCTGGAACGGATGGCACGGGACGCTCGGATGTTCACCATTGGTGGAGGTACGGCCCAGATTCTACGCACTCAAGTCGCCGGCAGTATCCTCGGAGTTAAAACGCCTCAAACTCGCAATGGCTTTCTCAGCGCCACAGCGCTCGAAGCAGCAGAATAGGACAAGACTCAATGAAGAATATTAGCCATCGAGCGGCAGATCTCGTTGCCGAGCGACTGCATGAGGCCGGGTGTCGGTTTGCATTCGGAATGCCGGGAGGCGAAGTTCTCACAATTGTTGATGCCTTGGAAAAGGCTGGCATCAAATTCGTTCTTTGCAAACATGAAAACAATGCCGGCTTCATGGCCGAAGGCTCTTATCACCGCACCGGAGCGCCCGGTATTCTTGTCGCCACAGTCGGCCCTGGCCTCGTCAACGGCACCAACGTCATCGCCAACGCTCACCAGGATCGCGTGCCGTTGATTGTTCTGACCGGTTGCGTCGATGCGACCGAAGCGCTGACCTACACCCATCAGGTGCTCGATCATGAAGCTGTCTTCAAGCCGATCACCAAAGCGACGTTTCGTCTGACCGCTAAAGGGGCAGACATCATCGCAGATAAGGCCGTGGGGATTGCTACCGAAGGACGATGCGGCCCGGTTCTTATCGACGTGCCAATCAGCGTTGCGGACGAAGTCCCCGGTTCATTGCCAGTACGGCGCAGGCCTGCCGCGAGCCCAGTGCAACCCGCTTCAGGAACGAGCCTCGATCAAGCCCGGCAATGGCTAGGAGCGGCCAAACGCCCGCTGATGATCATCGGTCTGGACGCGGTGCAAGAAAAATCAGGACCGCAGATCCGGAACTTCGTTGAAAACCACAACGTTCCATTCATTACGACCTACAAGGCCAAGGGCATCGTTCCCGAGGAACATCCCTTGTGTCTGGGCGGGGCCGGTCTGTCACCCTTAAATGACAAGACGTTATTACCGCTGGTTCAGTCTGCAGACCTGATCTTGTGTGTGGGTTATGACCCGATCGAGATGCGCACCGGATGGCGTGAGATGTGGGATCCGGTGCAAACGAAAGTGATCGACATTTCGGCCGTTTCCAATACCCACTATATGCATCAGGCCTCGCTCAATTTCATAGGTGACACCGGATCGTCCCTCGACACGCTCACAGACGGTGTTGCACCCGTTGAGACTTGGTGCGATGGCGAGATCATGCAGGCAAAATTGCAGCTCGATAGAGATTTCCCTCGCGGCGATGACTGGGGTCCTGGTGCAGTCATTGACGAGTGCCGCAAACATCTTCCCGACAGTACGATCGCAACGGTTGATTCCGGTGCTCACCGGATTTTGCTATCGCAGATGTGGACCTGTCACGAACCGCGCACATTGTTGCAGTCGTCAGCGCTCTGCACGATGGGTTGTGCGGTGCCACTGGCCATGGGCGCCGAACTTGCTGATCCCGAACGAACCGTCGTTTCGTTCTCCGGCGATGCCGGCATGCTGATGGTGGCGGGGGAGCTGTCGACGGCAGCCGAACTCGGTCTAAAAACGACCTTTGTCGTCTTCGTCGATGCGAGCTTGGCCCTGATCGAACTCAAGCAGCGCCAGCGCAAGTTGAAAAATGCTGGTGTCGATTTTGGCGCACATGATTTCGAGGCCATCGGGAAGGCGTTTGGTGGTAACGGTTACACGGTTAAATCTCGTGCGGAACTGGCAACCGCTTTGGAGAATGTGCAAAACAGCGATCGTTTTTCGGTCATTGCAGCTCTCATTGATCGCCATGCATATGACGGTCGCATTTAATTCGGCCAGCGCGCATACATGCGGCATCGCTCTATGCGCGCTGGTTTCCGGCAGTTGCCTGGCAGTCGCACCGGCAACTGGTGTTTCGACGGCGTTGCTGGCGCTTTTTTCCGGGCTTTTCTTACAAAAGGCATCTTCAGCCACCTCTCTCAGGGATGGTGTCCGGTTCACTTCTGACTGCGTCCTGAAAATGGGTATCGTTCTGCTTGGATGCCGGATTGCCTTTGACGACCTGATATCTCTCGGTTGGGGTCCGATTTCGGTTGCAATCGTTGCGTTAGCTACATCGCTTGGTAGCGGGTTGCTTCTTGCGAAGCTATTGAACCGGCCGATGGCATTTGCTGTTTTGACCGGGACATCGGTTGGAATTTGTGGAGCGGCTGCAGCCACCACCATTTCAAATGTCCTGCCTAAACGTTCTTTTACAAACCGGAACGGGATCAATCCCGAAGATGTGGCACTTACCGCGATCACGGTGACCGTACTGAGCGCGCTTGGTATGATCCTTTTGCCTCTAGTCTTTAGCGCTACCGGAGTCGAAGATACCACCGCGGGTTACTATATCGGCGGGGTCGTGCACGGTTATGGCCAAGCGATTGGCGCAGGATATGCGTTGTCTGACCAGGCTGGTTATGTCACCACGATCACCAAGTTGACCCGCGTAGCGCTACTGATGCCCTTCGCTTTTCTGGTGGCGCTCCTCTTCCGGCCACATAACGAAACAGCAACAGGCGAGCGCTGTTCAGGCTGGAAATTGATTCCGCCATTCCTGATCGCTTTCCTCGGCGTCGTCACACTCCAGAGTCTCGGCCTAATTCCGGATGGTTTAAGGTTGGTTCTGGCATCCGGGTCTCAATTCTTCATCCTCATGGGTCTGGCTGCACTCGGTATGCGGACATCTTTCAGAGCTCTCCGCACAGTAGGCCCCGACGTCCTTCTGTTCGTCATCCTCCAAACCATTGTCCTCCTTGTTGCCATGGCGGGACTTCTTCTCATCGTGGGAACCTAGAAGGGAACATCATGTCAAGTATCACCGCGAAATCCTCCATCAGAGCGAACAGGTTGGAAGCCGTGCGTCCTTCGATGATCCTCGAACTCGTCCAAAAAGCCCGACAGTTGATGGCGGACGGTCATCCGATCATCGATCTGGGCATTGGCGAACCGGATTTCGAGACACCGCAACATGTGAAAGAAGCGGCAATCAAAGCCATCGCTAACAACGAGACCCGGTATACAGTCGTCCCAGGCACGACGACGCTGCGCCAGGCGATCGTAGCGAAGTTCGAGCGTGAGAACCGGCTGAATTACCGGCAGGACGAGATCAGCGTCAGCGGTGGCGCCAAGCAGGTTATCTACAACGCCATGACAGCAACTCTCTCGCCCGGCGACGAGGTCATTATTCCCGCACCCTTCTGGTCGTCCTATCCCGACATCGTCGCAATAGCAGAGGGTCGCCCGGTCGTGGTAGACTGCCCGCAAGGCCAGCGGTTCCTGATTTCGCCCGAACAATTGAACGCTGCGATCACGCCCAGGACAAAGTGGTTGATCCTCAACTCACCGAGCAACCCCACCGGCGGCGTTTACGGGCCAGGTCACCTCGAAGCACTGGCCGACGTTCTGCATCGGTATCCCCATGTTCATATTCTGAGCGATGACATCTATGAGCACCTGATGTTCGATGGTCGGCGTTTCACCTCGATCCTGAATGTGGCCCCCGATCTGCAGGACCGGACCCTGATCGTCAACGGCGTATCAAAGGCGTTTGCCATGACGGGCTGGCGCATCGGCTATGGCGCCGGATCAAAAGACATCATTGCGGCGATGAATGTGGTTCAGGGACAGAGCTGTACCCATGCGTGTTCGATCTCCCAAGCCGCCGCGTTTGCAGCGTTGACCGGCCCCACGGATTTTTTTGCCAAGCGTGCTGCGGCGTTTGAAAAACGTCGCGATGTGGTCGTTGCGGCGCTGAATACCATCGACGGGGTCGACTGTCTGACGCCGGAAGGTGCGTTCTATGTCTATCCTGACTGTTCCGGCCTGATCGGCCGCAAGACACCGGCTGGCCGCGTACTGACATCGGATATCGATATCTGCTCATGGCTGCTGGATGAACACCACGTCTCAGCGGTTCCGGGCGCCGCATTTGGTTTGTCCCCCCATCTGAGGATTTCCACGGCGGCCGCCACCGATGACCTTGAGAACGCATGCGGACGCATTGCTGCAGCCTGCGCGCTATTGGAGCGGGTGCAATGAGCGGCGCGCTGGATGGATTAAAGGTTCTCGACCTCAGTCGGATCCTGGCTGGTCCGACCTGCACACAACTACTCGGCGATCTCGGCGCCGAAATCGTCAAGATCGAGAATCCAAGGACCCACGGAGATGACACCCGCAGTTGGGGACCGCCCTTCGTCACCGGGTCCGACGGAGAACAGACGGATCTAAGCGCCTATTTCATGTGCGCCAACCGCAACAAGAAGTCCGTCGCTCTCGATATCAGCACCAAGGAAGGTCAGGCTGCAGTCTGGCGTATGGCCAAGAAATCCGATGTGGTCGTCGAGAACTTCAAACCGGGCGCCCTCAAGAAATACGGTCTCGACCATGAGGCGCTACTGGCAGCGTTTCCCCGTCTCGTCTATTGCTCGATCTCAGGCTTCGGCCATACCGGACCGAATGCGGCAAAGCCCGGCTATGACCTGATGGCGCAGGGTTATGGCGGCATCATGAGCCTGACTGGCACTCCAGAAGGCGAGCCGATGAAAGTAGGTGTCGGTATTGCCGATGTGATGTGCGGGATGTATGCGGCGACCGGCATTCTGGCAGCCCTGCGCCACCGCGACCGTACCGGTGAAGGTCAGCATATCGACATCGCCCTGGTCGACAGCCAGATCGCCTGGCTGATCAATGAAGGCGTGAATTACCTGACCTCTGGCGAAGTGCCACAGCGGCGCGGCAACGACCATCCCAACATCGCGCCCTATCAAGTTTTCGAAAGTTCAGACGGTCACGTGATCGTTGCGGTCGGCAATGACAACCAGTTTTCCCGCTTCGCCGGATGGTTGGGACGGTCCGACCTGGCGGATGATCCCCGTTTTGCAACCAACCCGGCACGGCTTGGAAATCGCAACGATTTGGCATCAATCGTGCAAGACCGGCTGAAACACCTTTCCACGACAGGCATTATCGATGGGCTAGAAAAGCTGGCGGTTCCTGTCGGTCCGGTGAGTCGGCTGGACCGGGTTTTTTCATCCGACCAGGTCGCCGCACGGGAGATGAAGATTTCGATGACAACAGAGAGAAGCGGCAAGGGTCATGTCGAATTAATCGGCAACCCCCTCAAACTGTCTCGGACGCCGGTCAGTTACCGCCTCCCGCCGCCCGCGGTCGGCCAGCACAATGAAGAATTTCTTGGATCGTCCGATGAAACTGAATGATCCCGCGCTGCTTGAAACGCGGGCCTATGTCAACGGCACCTGGATGCCGAATGACAAGAGCTTCGGCGTATTCAACCCCGCAAACGGTGAGCAGCTTGCCCAGGTCGCCGATCTGGATGGGCCTGACGCAGTGGCGGCGATTGAGGCGGCACATGCAGCTCAGGTCAGTTGGGGCAGCCGGACAGGCAAAGAACGTGCTCAAGTTTTGCGCAGATGGTTCGATCTGATGGTGGCCAACGCGGACGATCTGGCCACTATCTTAACCTCCGAGATGGGCAAACCCTGGCACGAAGCGCGCGCAGAAATCCTATATGGTGCCGGATACATCGAATGGTTCGCGGAAGAAGCCAAACGTGTCTACGGCGACGTTATCCCGGGCCATCAACCTGACAAGCGCCTCCTGGTGCTGAAACAGCCGGTTGGCGTTGTCGGCGCGATAACACCATGGAACTTTCCAAACGCCATGATCGCCAGAAAAGCCGCGCCGGCCCTCGCAGTCGGGTGCACTTTCCTCGTTCGACCCGCCGAGCAAACACCGTTCTCGGCGCTGGCGATGGCCGTGCTCGCCGACAGGGCCGGGATTCCACCGGGTGTATTCAACGTCCTGCCAAGTTCCGATCCCGTCGCGCTCGGTCAGGAACTGTGTTCAAATCCCAAAGTGGCCAAGATCTCCTTCACCGGATCGACCCGGGTAGGGAAGATTTTGATGCGGCAATGTTCCGACACGATCAAGAAATTGTCGCTTGAACTGGGGGGGAACGCCCCTTTCATCGTTTTCGATGACGCTGATGTTGATAATGCTGTTGAAGGGGCGATGATCGCGAAATTCCGCAATAGCGGCCAAACCTGTGTTTGTGCGAACCGCTTTCTGGTTCAATCCGGGATCTATGATGAATTTGCGCAAAAATTCACAGCCAAGGTGCAAAGCCTCAAGCACGGAAATGGTTTTGAAGCGGATGTTACGATGGGCCCAATGATCGATGAAGCGGCGGTCGCGAAAGTTGCAACCCATATCGCGGATGCGGTCGACAAAGGGGCCAATATTCTGGAGGGAGGACGAAGGTCCGATCTCGGGGAAACGTTTTTCGCCCCAACGGTCCTGACGGAAGTCCCAAGCGGCACGATGATCGGAAGAGAGGAGACCTTTGGCCCTGTCGCCCCGCTATTCCGGTTTGAGAGCGAGACCGAGGCGATTGCCATGGCCAACGATAACGAGTTCGGACTGGCAGCATATTTCTACAGTCGCGATCTATCACGCGTCTGGCGGGTGGCAGAGGCGCTGGAATGTGGGATGGTTGGCGTCAACACGGGTCTGATTTCAACTGAGGTCGCGCCGTTTGGCGGGATCAAACAATCCGGACTAGGCCGGGAAGGGTCTAAATATGGCTGCGATGATTACCTCAATATCAAATATCTTTGTTTGGGAGTGTAGGTGTGGTGCGCTGCGCTTAGACCTCAGATTTAAGTAAGTGTCCGGTGAAGGATATTTAGCCTACTTTTTCTGCCTGTGGATGTTAGCAAGACGGTTCATTTGGATTTTCAAGATTGCTGGCCCAATATCTTCCGGTATGAAAGGGGTTTGGTGTGCGACCCAACTTGCCCCCAGTATGGGCTAGAGTTTTCCGGACCAAATCAGGAACACGGGCTGGCTGCGTGTTCCGGTTTCATCAGGTCTATCGGTACTTTGTTGCCAATAGCACTGTGAGGTCGTTGCTCGTTATAGTCCTTTCGCCAATTCTCCAATTTTTCGACCGTATCTGCAAGGCTCAAGAACCAATGGGCGTTCAAGCACTCCGCCCTGAACCTTCCGTTGAACGCCTCGATAAAGGCGTTGTCGGTCGGTTTTCCTGGCCGGGAGAAGTCCAGCGTCACCCTTCTCTGATACGCCCACAGATCCAGATCTCGTGAGATAAACTCTGAGCCCTGGTCGACGCGAATAGTCTTCGGGAAGCCAATCAGGCCCCGGCAAGACCGGTAAAATTCTCTAGGATACTTTCCCGATTTTCTCAGGGAGCAGACCAAGTGGCATGAACCGCATAACAAAAAGTAACAATAGACCCATTACAATCAGCCGCATCTGGGCTGCGTTGTGAATGAGATGCTGACGCAAGGCGCTTTCCTCGCCAATACCAAGAGTTAGGATATCGATCAGCCAGGCGCCTAGTGGCTCGGCTTCCACCCAAAAGAACCAGACAAAGAAACCGCCAAGTACAGATCCCCAGTTATTTCCTGATCCTCCCAAAATCACCATGATCCACACCAGAAATGTGAAACGGAGTGGTTGATAGGCGCCGGGAGTAAACTGGCCATCAAGAGTGACAAGCATGGCTCCGGCAAGCCCGATGACCGCGGATCCAAGGACAAATATGCGCAAATGCACCTTCTTGATGTCTTTGCCCATTGCGCTGGCGGCAACCTCATTGTCCCTGACCGCTCGGATCATGCGACCCCATGGTGAATGAAGTGCGCTTTCCGTCAGCCACATCAGCAATGCCAAGACCACGACAAAGAGGCCGGCAAAGCAGAGCTTTACAAAAATCGAGGAAAAACTGTCCACTGGCTGACTGACGATCTCAGCCAAGTGCTGAAACCACTCAGCTCTTTGGAGATCAATTTCAAAAGGGACAGGGCGCGGCAGACCCACGACGTTCTTTACACCTCGACTCAGCCAGTCTTCATTCTTCAGGAGAGTGACAACGATTTCCGAAATTCCAAGTGTTGCTATTGCGAGATAATCAAGCCGCAATCCCAAAGCAACTTTGCCAATGAGCCATCCAGCTCCAGCTGCAAGCATGGGGCCCGCAATCCAGGAGAGCAAAACTGGAAGCCCGAGCCCACCCAGATATCCGTAGAGAGACGGATCTATCGATTCAATCTTGCGGATCGCGGGGCCCATGAGGGTAATCGATGAAACAACAACGATTCCGATAGTAAAAAAAGCCAACGCCTTTTTTGAAGCCAGAGTGAAAACGAATAATCTCGTCACTACAAAGTACGCGCTCGCTGCCGCGATAGTGACTACTGAACAAAACATGATCTGCGTACTACTAGCACGCCAGGCTTCTTCTACGGGAGCGGCTGCGATCAGAACCACAGCTAGCCCTCCCAGGGCCGCAAAGCCCATCGCCCCAAAGTTAACCAGCCCGGCGTAACCCCATTGGATATTCACCCCAAGTGCCATCACAGCGGAGATGAGACACAGGTTCAATATCGTCAAAGCAACGTTCCAGCTTTGGACGAAGCCGACAGTCATTAGCAGGAGAGCTGTTACCGAAAAAAGCAGCGTTCTGGAATGCAGGTAATTCATGCTTTTGCACCTCCAAGTATGCCCGTCGGTCTGACCAGAAGCACCATCACCAGAATGAGGAAGGAAACCGCGTACTTGTAGTCAGTAGACATTAACTGCAGTAACCCCTCAGGCTCCCAGGAAGATTGCGCTAGATAGGTAATCAAACGCTTGTAAGGGTAGGTCAGTGCGACTTCTGAAAACGCGATCAAAAAACCGCCCGCTATCGCACCTAGGGGATTGCCGAATCCGCCAACAATTGCGGCGGCGAAAATTGGCAAGAGCAGTTGCTGAAAAACAAAGGGCTTGAAACTCTTGTCCAGGCCGTACAGCGTGCCTGCGAGTGTTGCCAAACAAGCAGCTGTTATCCAGGCGATTCGAACGATCTTTTCCGGGTCAATCCCTGAGAGAAGCGCCAGGTCCTCGTTGTCGGAAAAGGCACGCATCATCTTTCCGGTCTTCGTATGCTCGAGAAACCAGAACAGCAATCCGACACAAGTGAGGGCCGTCGTGAGCGTTATCAGCTGTGAAGTTCTGATCGCCAGTCCTTCTCCAAGTCCGGTCAGTTCTTTGAAGTCGCGCGCCGTAATGAGAAAACGCATGCCGTCATCGAATACCCTGTCGTCGGTTCCCACGAGAAACCTTACCAACCCGCTCATGACGAACATGACACCGATAGAAACAATAAGGAAAATGATCGGCTCGGATCGCTTTCTGCGATAGAACCGATAGACCCAGCGATCAGTAGCAAGGGTCAATCCAATTGTGGCCAGTATTCCAACAGGGAGTGCCAGCAGTGCAGTGGGCAACGGAAATATCCCGACCCCAATGCCTTGCAGGCTCAATGTAACCAGAATCGTGACAGCGGTCCCAAAAGCCATGGTCTCGCCATGCGCGAAATTGGAAAACCTCAGGACAGAATAAATGAGCGTTACGCCCAGAGCTCCCAACGCAAGCTGGCAACCGTAAACAGTTGCCGGAATCACGATATAGTTTGCCGCTAGAACCGCGGCGTTTAGTAGATCTTCCAAACCTAGCCTCCCAGGAAGGTTCTGCGAACTTCGTCGTCTGCGAGAAGTGCAGGTCCGTTGTCCGTGAATCTGTTCTCGCCCTGAACGAGCACGTAGCCAGTATCGGCTATTTCAAGCGCCTGTTTGGCATTTTGTTCGACCATCAGAATTGCGATTCCTCGATGAGCAATTTCAATGATCTTGTCGAAGAGTTCATGAATAACGATCGGCGATACCCCGGCTGTTGGCTCGTCCAGCATCAAAACGGAGGGTTTCGTCATCAGGGCTCTGGCCACCGCAACTTGCTGGCGCTGACCGCCGGACAGTTCACCTGCCGATTGGCGGCGCTTCTCGGCAAGAATCGGAAAGAGGTCATAGATCTCGGCGATCGTTTCCTGCAGTCTGGAATTGCTGGTTGCACCTCCCATTTCCAGGTTTTCTTCGACAGTCAATGAGCTGAAAACGTTGTTGACCTGAGGGACGAAGCTCATACCTTTGTGGACTCGCTTTTGCGGCGGAAGAACGGAGATGTCTTCGCCGCCGACGCGGATGTCTCCTTCACGAAGAGTGAGCATGCCAAAAATCGCCTTCATGGCAGTGGATTTTCCAGCACCGTTCGGCCCGACGATGACTGCGATCTTGCCTTTGTCGACTTCAATCGAGCAACCGCGCAGAATATCCGCACCGCCATACCCACCGGTCATGTTTTGGGCTTTGAGATACGCCATCAACCAGCCCTCCTATTTTTCAGGCCGGTCCCCAGATAAGCGTCTATCACCTGTTCGTTCGACAGTATGTCATCGACCGAACCTTCAGCCATCACAGCCCCTTCCGTCATGACAATCACCGGATCGCAAAGCTGGGCGATAAATTCCATGTCATGTTCGATAAGGCAAAACGTGAAGTTGCGTTCTTTGTTCAATCGTAAAATCGCATCGCCAATTTCGTAAAGAAGAGTACGATTTACGCCGGCGCCGACTTCATCGAGAAAGACGATTTTCGGATCAGCCATCATAGTCCGGCCTAGTTCGAGAAGTTTTTTCTGACCTCCCGACAAGTTGCCGGCGAGCTCGCTGGCGACATGTTCTAGCTTGAGGAAAGCTATGACCTCATCTGCCTTGTCACCTATTGATTGATCGGCTTTCCTGACCAAGTCGGGGCGCAACCAGATATTGATCAGTCGATCACCAGGGTGACATCCAGGCACGATCATGAGGTTGTCACGTACGCTTAGCGTTGCGAACTCATGAGCGACCTGAAAAGTGCGCAACAGTCCTTTGTGAAAAAGTTCGTGAGGCCCCAGACCGGTAATTTCCTCGCCGTCGAGATAAACACAACCTGCTGTAGGATGATACCGGCCGGCAATGACGTTGAAGAGGGTCGACTTTCCAGCACCGTTCGGACCGACAAGACCAGTGATACTGCCCGCTTCGATCGAAAATGACACATTCTTGACGGCCTGGATGCCACCAAAATTTTTGGACAGGTTTTCTATTTTGATCATCGAGCAATACGGTCGGTGAGCAAGCTGTTCGCTCACCGATCCCGCTTCTTCCATTAATTCTGGATCCCAATGGTGACGATTTCACCGTCCCGGATTTCGATCAGGCGAAAGTTTCCTACTCCCTCACCAGGACCAAATAACTCGACGTTGGAGGCTCCGACATAGTCTATTTCACCACCTTCCGAGAGGATCTTGAAAGCCTTCGCCAACTCTCCTGGTGCAATCGGTTCTCCGGGCCGGTTTGCCACGTCGAAAATCTTGTCCTTGTAGCTTTGGCTGTCGCTGGCACCCGCAGCCTGCATTGCAAGAAGGATCAGCGCGGCAGAATCGTAAGATTCCGCTGTATAGGGGCCAACCTTAAAGCCGTTTTCCTCGGCCAATTTTCCAAACCTTTCGGCGATTGGGCCGAGCGAACCTGGAATCGTCCCAAAAGATCCGTTCAGAGCCGGACCGATCGCTTCAGTCAGGCTTTCGCCAACCATTCCATCTGGAAGGGCGAAGGTCTCAAAGGCGCCTGCGTCAAGTGCTCCTTGAACGATGCCTTTTCCACCCTGGTCCAGGTAACCGACGACCACGAGCACATCACCACCGGCGGCGGCAAGTGCTCCCACCTCAGCGCTATAGTCACCCTTTCCATCTTCATGTGAGGCGGAAATCGAAACCTTGCCGCCAAATTTTTCGAAGTTCGATTGGATGCTATCAGCAAGGCCCTTGCCATAATCGTTGTTGGTATAACTGATCGCAATCGTTTCGATATGTTTCGCTCCCCTCAGAAATTCGGCGAGGACTTCGCCCTGCCGTGCGTCTGAAGGGGCAACGCGGAAAAACAGTCCTTCGTCCTCCACGACCGAAAGAGCCGGTGACGTTGCAGATGGAGAAACCATCGCAATGCCATTGGGGATAGCCACATTCTGCAGGACTGCTGTCGAGGACCCTGAACAGGTAGCTCCGATAATGCCCTGCACTTTGTCAGACGTTATAAGGCGTTCTGCGGCGGCAACCGCAGCGCCAGCATCAACACAGGTTGAATCTCCACGGACAGAACTGACAGTCGTTTCGTTCAGAAATCTACTGCTTTCATTTGCCTCTTTGATCGCAAGTTCGGCTGCCGCTGCCATATCAGGAGCAACGGACTCAAGCGGTCCCGTGAACCCCAGCAGTACCCCCAATTTGATGTCATCCGCGAGCGCAGGGGCGCAAATCGCGGTGCTGAGAAAAAGTGCCAATGTCACGTGTTTCATAACGTCCTCCCATACGATTGTACACTGTACAATAACGATGTACAATAAACACAGAAAGAAGATCCTTGGCAAGTAAAAATTTGGACTGAACTCTGGGTTGAAGGGAAGTCTGTCAACACCTGGGTGCCAGCTTTTGAGCTGGTAGCATTTCCATTTTTCCGGCGATCAATTAGAAAGATTGTGTTTTTAATGGAGGAAATGACGCGTGAGCCACACAGTAGTCGGACGGCAGCGACGCACGCCGAAAAAGCGTAAAAAACAAGCGGATACGCCTGGATTAACCAAGGAGGCAATTGTCGATGCGGCATTAAAACTGATTGATACGGCCGATCTGGAAAGCTTCAGCATGCGCAATCTTGCAAAGGAGCTTGGCGTTTATCCGACGGCTATCTACTGGCACATTCCGAGCCGCAACGCTGTTATCGCCGAGGTGATCACACAGGTACTGTGCGACATCGTGCCAACCGATGAGCCGGACTGGAAGTTGTGGCTAAAGAAGCTGTTCCGCAATTATCGGCAAGCGATCAGGGCACATCCGAATGTCGCGCCGCTTATCGGGGTTCAACTTGTCTCAAATGCCAGTGTGGATCTGAATATGATCGAATCCATTTTGGAGACGCTCTCCAAGGCAGGCATTACCGACGCAGACCTTCCTGCAACTTATAATGCCGTAATCGCTGCCATGGTTGGGTACACCACTCAGGAATTCGCAATGGTCCCCAAGGAAGAAGCAGAGGACTGGGCGAACTCGATGCAAACGATTGTCGGATCAGTCGATGGCGGACAGTTTCCACTTCTTGCCCGAAACATCGATGCCTTTTCGAACAAGGCGTTCATATTGCGGTGGCAAAACGGCGCTGAATCACCGCTCGACCCAGGATTTGAAACCTTTATTGATGCTGTTGTTTTGGGGTTGGAAGCGCGATTGGCACGTTAAAACCGTTCCACCAATGTGAGACTGGTCGTCATCTTGCCAATCGCGGGATTTTGCTCCGCCCAAGCGAAGCGACACGTCTTCAACGGATGTGAAAAATGCTTCTACGACGTCGGAGACATGCGGATTGTCACAGCATATTGCGCGAAAGAGATCGTCAGAGTCGTACCTCAGCATGTCGACCATGAGTTCAAGGTGCCGATATGCCGTTGTTTTCAGCCTGAGTTCCTTCTTGGGCAAAGACAACATCACCTTCGCAAACAAGTGCGTTAGTCCCTGGACGTAAGCCATCTCCTGATCGTGATCATCAGCAGTCGTAACGTGCACCACCAAACTGAGTTTGTCTTTCAGAAAAGCTTTGACTTGGTGAAGCTTCGATCCGCGCATTGGGACCAGCGCTATCGGCAATCCCGCAATTCCGCTCTTGCCGCTCTGGGGTCCGGAAAGGGGATGCGTGCCAAGAATATCTACATGAGCGGGCAATCGAGCAAGCAGCTCCATAGGGCGCTTTTTCACAGAGCAGACATCAAGAACGAGAGCACCTTCACGTAGATACGGCGTGATGGCTAAAACGATTTCAGAAAGGTATTGCACCGGCATCGCCAGAACCACGATGTCGGTGGACGCTGCCTCTTCCAGGCTGACAAGTTGCGCCGGCCAATCTTGAGCGGACTGCACAGCATCATAGGCACGGATTTCGAAATACGGTGCAAGGTGCTGCGCCGCAAATCTTCCAAATGCACCATACCCGATAATGCCAAGGGTCTTATGTTTCTGATCCGTTGGTTTCTGATGAACGGTCATCACGTGCTTGCCCTCATTTGAGCAACTGTTTCTTCTTGAAACATGACGAGTGTGCGCTGCAGAAGCTCCAGCAATTCTTCTGTTTCCGTTTCTGTAATAATCAATGGCGGCGTTATCATTACCCAGTCGCCAAACCGGCCTTGTGCAGTTCGGCGTGCATAGAGCAGCAACCCATTTTGTTTCCCAAGCTCCACCAGGCGGTAAATGGCTGGGTCGTTTGGTCCAAAGGGAGCTTTAGTTTCCTTGTTCGCAACGATCTCTAACCCCATCAGCAACCCCTTGCCGCGCACGTCGCCAACAAATTCGAAGCGCTCAATGAGCTGCACGAGGCCACGCTTGAGCTTTGACCCCATGGTTGAAGCATTTTCCATGAGATCGCAGTCAAGTGTTTCCGACAGGGCTGCGTGCGCGATCGCACACGAAAGTGGATTGGCGGAATAGGTGTGCCCGTGAACGAAACCTCCGGAGTTTCTCAGTTTGTCGACATTTGCCGAAGAGGTAAGCACAGCGCCGAGCGGCGTGTACCCGGACGAAACACCCTTCGCCAAAGTGACAAGGTCAGGCTTGGCAGTGGGCCAATGCTCTGCTGACAGAAAAGTTCCGGTGCGCCCGGCGCCGCTCATGACTTCATCGAATACCAGCAGGACACCATGCCTCGTGCATATGTCCCGGACCGCGTGGTAATAAGAATCCTTGGCGACCAGACCCCCGGTAGCAAGACCGCCCACTGGCTCCATCAGGAAAGCCAAAACCGACTCCGGTCCTTCGTCCGTGATCGTTTTTTCAAGAGTACTTGCGCAATGATCCGCATAGCTTTCTACCGTGAAACGATCCGGTACACGGTAGGTGAAAGGCGTTGTGACTTTAGGCATGATGCGGGTCACCGGAGCATAGAGTTTTTCGCTGATCGGATCTCCTGTGACCGCCACTGCACCGAGCGAGGCTCCGTGGTAGCTCGGATTTCGGGAAAGCACCTTCCATCGTTCCGGTTGGCCATTAACGACAGCGAGTTGACGCGCCATCTTGATCGCTGCCTCGGTAGCCTCCGATCCTCCCGACACAATAAACGCTCGTTCGAATCCAGGGCCGGCCAAGCGTGCAAGGAGTTCGGCAAGCTCTGCGTTCGCGTCGTTTTCGAAAAAGTTTCTGCTGGCAAATGACACATGTTCCATCTGCCGGCGCGCCGTTTCAAGAACTCTTTGGTTTCCATGTCCGATATTGGAGCAAACAGGCCCTGACGAGCCGTCAAGATAACGCTTTCCCGATTTGTCCCACATGTATATGCCCTTTGCGTGGGAAATAACTGGCATACGCGGTCCGCCGACAGGCGTGTAAAAAAGCTGAATAGGTCCACCCACAGGCGGGAAGCTATCTTCAGACATTTCAGATCCGTTTCTTTTTTGGTTAGTTAAAAAGCTGCGCTCGGCGAGACAGGAATTGTTCCGTCGCCCACTTGAACTGAGACACCTCCTGCTCACCAATCGGCAACGACAGAGCAACCAGACCGCGGTGGGCGATGAAAATGCCATCTGCAAGGACGTCGAAATAGAAAAGTTCGCGCAGCCTGTTGTCAGCATCAGCGGTATCAGCAGGGCGTTTGATCTGGTCTCGTGTGGCGTGAAGATTCATCACCGACCCCAAACCGGTAAACTGAAACGGTGCGCGAGAACGTTCGAACAAGGAGTTCAGTTCGGTGCGCAACCGGTCTCCCCTGGTGTTCAGGTTGTTCGCTGCCTGCGGAGTGTAAAGGAGTGTCAATCCTGCGATCCCGGCCGCCATCGACAGGACGTTGTTATTGAATGTTCCAGGATGTGAAAGGCAATCTGGCCTTCGCGGATCAAATGACGCCATAAGTTCCTTTCGGCCTCCGAATGCGCCGAAGGACAATCCGCCACCAAGGTATTTACCAGAGACTGTCAGGTCCGGAAGAATTCCGATTTGTTGTTGACGCCCACCAGAAGCCAATCGGGAGGTCATGACCTCGTCGAAAATCAAGATCGATCCGCTGCGTTGGGTTTCCTCCCGCAAAAGAGCCAGAAACTCCGTGTCACCAGGTATACACCCTCCCGCGCCAAGCATCGGTTCCACGAGGACAGCAGCAAGATTGTCTGAATTTCTTCTGATGAGATCGCGCGCCATCTCGGGGTTGTTGTAGGGCGCACGGATAAAATTATGCGGAACGTTCAATGGGGACGGTCCAGCGCCAAAACTGAGAACACTTCCGTGATAGCCGCCGTCAAAAACGAGGATGTTGGTGCGTCCGGTGACTGCCTTGGCGAGTGCGAGCGCCATTAGATTGGCTTCTGTTCCGGAATTGGTGAAACGTACCGCTTCAAATGACGGAAAACGCTCGCACAGGACTTCCGCCATTTGACCTTCCAACAGGTTGTGAGACGAAAGATTGATCCCGTTTTTGAGTGCGCGCTCAACCGCAGATCCTATCGCGGGCGCTGAATGCCCATATATTCCTGCCGTGAATTCTCCGAGAAAATCTACGTAGCGGTGCTCATCCAAATCCCACAGATAGCAGGCATCGCCTTTGGTCATGGTGAGTGGAAAGGGACCGTAATGCAGTACGGTTCGCGTGTTTCCCCCAGGCATGAAGCGAGCTGCTTTTTCCATCTGTGCATGGCTCTTTGGATTACGCTCCGCGAAATCTGACTTCGCCTTGGCCAATGCACATTCAATCTCGTTCGCGTGGAGGTGTTCTGTTTGTTTCGTTGACACGTTGACCGATCCAATACATATTTGATAACGTTCTTGTACGATGTACAATAAACACTGTACAGTGTCTAGTTAGAGATTATGAAACGGATGCCAAAGGCAAGGGTTCCCGGCATTTCACAAGCTCGAACGCCCGGAGCGGGGCTCCTGGTGCAAAGCAATTTCAGGTGAGGAAAGCTCAAATGGTACAGGCAGGAGATCGTCTTTGGAGCGGTCGCGAAGATTTCGTTCAGAGCTCTAACATCATAAAGTTCATCGCATGGCTTGAACGAAAATACGGACTGGCATTCAGCGACTATGAGACGTTGTGGGCCTGGTCAGCTGACGAACCGGAATGCTTTTGGCAGGCGATTTGGGACTATTTCGAGATTCATTCCACAGAGCCGGTGACGCGAATTTTGTCTTCAAGGCAAATGCCGGGGGCTGTCTGGTTTGAAGGCGCAAGGGTCAACTATGCCGAACACGTTTTGCGCCATGAAAAACAAGGGGATCCGAAACGGCCGGCTTTGCACCACCTTTCAGAACTCAGACCGCTTGAGCCGATGGCCTGGGAAGATCTAGGCAACTCGGTTCGGGTCCTCGCCGAGGAGTTCCGCAAACTCGGCATCAAACCGGGTGACCGGATTGCAGCTTATCTCCCGAATATTCCTGAAACCGTCATCGCGATGTTGGCGACAGCTGCGATCGGAGCAATCTGGTCGGCAGCTGCTCCCGAATTTGGCGCCAAAACCGTCGTCGACAGGTTTTCGCAGATAGAGCCTAAATTGCTCCTCGTTGCCGACGGGTATCGGTATGGAGGAAAAGACTTTAGCCGAAATCCGGAAATAGAAAGCATCGCTTTCGCGCTCAAGAGTGTCGAAAAAGTCGTTTGGCTCGACTATCTGAACCCGTATGCCTTGCCCCCCAAACTGAGTTGCGATGTCATCCGCTGGGGGGACTTGTTGTCACAACCACCCGTCGATCCTGAAAGCTTCAGATACGAGTACGTCTCCAGCGAGCATCCCCTTTGGATCCTGTTCTCTTCAGGTACGACGGGTCTGCCCAAGCCGATCGTTCATGGCCATCTCGGCATCTTGCTCGAACACTACAAATCAGCAGCGTTCCATCTCAATCTGAAGCCTGATCGAGCCATGTATTTCTATTCCACGACCGGTTGGATGATGTGGAACACCCTCATGTGGGCACCAATGATGAATGCGGCAGCGGTTCTCTATGATGGGCACCCTGCTTACCCGACGCTTGAATGCCTTTTTGACATAGCCGCGAAAACAAAAGTCCAGTCACTCGGCACAAGCCCGACAGTCATTCAGAACATGCGCAATCAGAACGTCATTCCGAAAGAGTCATTTGATTTATCCGCGCTTGAAAATGTCTTTCTGGTTGGATCGCCAGCGACACCAGAAACGTTCAAGTGGCTTTATGACAATGTAAAATCTGACCTCTGGGTGACTTCACAGTCAGGCGGCACGGAATTTTGTTCAGGTCTTGTTGGCGGATCGCCAACCCTTCCGGTCTATGCCGGAGAAATTCAGGCACGCACTCTCGGAGCTGATGTCCATGCTTTTGATGATTACGGCCGCGCACTGGTCAACGAACCAGGCGAACTTGTCATCAGAAAACCAATGCCGTCCATGCCGCTCTTCCTGTGGGGGGACGATGGCTTCGAAAAATACAAGGCTTCTTACTTCGATACCTTCCCAGGTGTCTGGCGCCACGGAGATACGATCACGATCAATCAGAGAGGCGCGTGCATCGTGCATGGCCGTTCTGATGCAACGCTAAACCGTTATGGGGTCCGTATCGGCTCGGCTGAAATTTACCGCACTTTGGAGGAAATGCCAGCGATCGCGGATAGCCTTGTCGTTTGTATCGAAGAGCCTGGTGGAGGTTACTACATGCCGCTCTTCGTGCAGCTGGAACCCGGATACACGTTGGATGACAAGCTTGTCGGGGAAATCAAATTACGCCTCAAAAAAGAGCGCAGCCCGCGTCATGTTCCCGACGAAATCCTCGAAGTACCCGACATTCCCTACACCATTACGGCCAAGAAAATGGAAGTTCCGGTCCGCAAACTGCTTATGGGAGTGACGCTTAATCTGGCTGCAAGTCCCGGTGCCATGCGAAATCCGGGCGCGCTCGATTGGTATGCCAGTTTTGCGAGTGAGCACCGCAAACTGAAACAAACGGCGTGATGAGGATGAGATGATCGATTTCAAAAAGATCCGGGCCATAGACATCCACACTCATGCGGAGGAGCCCTGCGGTTGCCACACCGACGATGGTTATGACGATCTGCAGGCGACGATGGCAAAATACTTCCGCGCGCCCTGGAAACACCCGCCGACAGTCACGCAGACGGCGGCCCATTACCGCGAGCAGAACATCGCCGCGGTGATCTTCCCGGTCGATGCGGAGCGGGAAACCGGGTACAGGCGATACAAGAACGAAGAGGTCGCCGAGCTCGCCGCCGAGAACGATGACGTCCTGATCCCCTTCGCATCAATCGATCCACACAAGGGCAAGATGGGCGCGCGGGAGGCGCGCCGCCTGATAAGGGACTTCGGTATCAAGGGCTTCAAGTTTCACCCGACGATGCAGGGTTTTTATGCCAATGACCGCATGGCATACGAACTCTACGAAGTGATTGCCGAAGAAGGAGCCATCGCTCTCTTCCACACCGGTCAGACAGGAGTGGGCAGCGGCATGCGCGGTGGCAACGGCATGCGACTGAAATATTCCAATCCGATGTACATGGATGACGTTTGCGTTGACTTTCCGGACATGAAAATCATCCTGGCCCACCCTTCCTTCCCCTGGCAGGAGGAGGCCTTGGCAGTCGCCCAGCACAAACCGAATGTTTACATCGATCTCTCTGGCTGGCTGCCCAAGTATTTTCCGGAAATCCTGGTCAAGTATTGCAACTCGATCCTGAAGAAAAAAGTGCTGTTTGGTTCCGACTGGCCAATGATCACACCGGAACGCTGGCTTGCCGATTTTGAGGAAGCCGCCATCAGAGATGAAGTGCGGCCGCTCATCCTGAAAGAGAACGCGCTGAGGCTTCTGGAAGCTGATCAGTGAAGCCGGTCTGTCTTTCCTTGCTGTTGAACATGGTAGCGATGAACTTGTCGTCAAATCGAATAGGACACCCAAACACTTAATTGGCCGTCAGGCAGCGATAATCCAGCCTCGAGGGAATGCGGCGCCCACAGGATTGGATTTTTTCGCTAGCTGGCAGCCAGGGTCCGGGCCAGTCCCCACCGACAGCACGAATGGCTTCCTCCCGTTCGATGCCGGCTCGGACCCAACCCCTAAAACAAAGAAACTTGGCACTCTCCAGGACTAACTTGAGCCAAGTCGAGCGACCCGGTGAAATTTTCCAGCCTGCTCGCGTTTCGGATTCACTGGATGCAGCGCGTTTTCGAGACCTTTGTAACCCGGATCTCCGGGTGCGCCGACGCGCAAGACTTTCGCGAGACGATGAACGTCGCCGCGCTCGAATTCCAAATTCGGAGTTTTGCTTATTTCAGTCATTCAGCTGATCAAGCCACCGAACCGCGCGTCATCTCCAACTATCCGCAAGACTGGGCGACCCGCTACAGGGAAAAGGCTTACCACAAGATAGATCCTGTCATTCGGAGCGTTGGCACTCAGCCTGAGCCGTTCTTCTGGCCATCAGAAAATTGTTCCAAGACTTACTGTGACCTGGAAACCAATATCTTCGAGGAAGCGGCCGAATTTGGCATCGGCCGCGGTCTGACAGTTCCGATTCATGACCGGCACAAACAAAAGGCTGCCATGACCTTTGCCGCGCCTGTCGATGATAGGAACTTTGTAGAAACAGCGCGCGTCTACCAACACGCGCTCCAGCTGATGGCGACCTGCTTCCACATTCATGCCCGCAGATTATTTTCCAAGGCCACAATCATTGACGGCGTCACTTTGACCAAACGGGAACTGGAGTGTCTGCAATGGGCCGCGCGTGGAAAGTCTGCGGGCGATACGGCAGAAATACTCGGTATCAAACGCAGAACAGTAACGTTTCATCTCGAAAATGTTCGCCGGAAATTCGAGGTCAGAACAGTGGCGCAGGCCATCGCCATTTTGGCAGTTTCAAGGCCGGATCTGATTTGAGAAATTTGCAACCTGTAAGGGTAGTCAGGGTGCGCGCACCCCGTGGATTGCTCCAATAACGCTCTCAGCAATTGGAGACGATCATGATTCAACTCATTTCAAAAGACTGGTACCAAAACTTCGCAGGCGAAATCCAGGAGATGCATTTGCTCCGGCACCGCGTTTTCAATGAACGGCTGAACTGGGACGTTCCAGCCAAGGGCGGATTCGAAATCGATACCTACGACGCTGACTGTCCCGACTATCTCATAATGAAATCACCAACAGGTCGCATTGAAGGCTGCGTACGTTTCCTGCCGACAACGGGCCCGACGATGCTACGAGATACGTTTTCCAATCTGCTCGACGGTCAGTCCTTGCCAGAAAGCACCGCAATCCTGGAAAGCAGCCGCTTTGCCCTGGATCTTCCCGCAACTGCCCCAAAGGGCCACGGAGGAATCGCGGTCGACACATACAAACTGTTTGCCGGCATGCTTGAATATGCCCTGTCGCACGGAGCAGACCAGATTGTGACCGTCACCGATACGCGCATGGAACGGATCCTGCGAATAGCAGGCTGGCCGCTGGAACGCATCGGATCTCCCAAGCCAATAGGCAACACAATGGCGCTCGCAGGTTATGTCGAAGTCTCCACGGATATTCTCGAACGTCTTCGTGAACGGGCAGGGGACCAGCAACCCGTCCTTTGGGCCCCTGTCCTTCACCTCTCCCGGAAGGCTGACGAGCGCCAGCGGTTCACCGGAACCTGAGCTCATGTCGGTGGAACGTTCGGTGCCTGACTTCTGCGACTGGCAAGACAAACGCAGTTACGCAGGCTTGCTTTCCCTCAACAGGCACGGGTGGGCATGGGAGTTCCTGAGGCGCAACCCGGACTTTCAAAAGGACTTTTCAAAACTGTCCGGTGTCATCGACCCAATCACCGATAAACCGAACCTCTATAGCTTGCCCGCGAACTGCCCCTTGAAATGCTGGGGTATCTTTTTTCGCAACCTCCTTGAATGCGGATGCCGGTGTCTTCTGGGATCCGCACCGATACTCACATGCACTCCCATTAAAAGCGGAAAAAGGATTGCCGGGTTCAGCCAGGGTCGATTTCAATGCGCTTCCCTGCGACGTGACGATCTTGCGAGCAAGGCATGAGGAGCATCACGTTCTGCTCGCAATCAGCGGCCGTAGCCTGCAGCTGGTTGTAAACACCAGGACTGTTTCCAAACAGTTTCATCTGACAACTGATGCGCTCTGGCCGCAACAACTCGGAAAAGCCCGTCTTGCGGCTTTGGATGCACTGAATGCTCTCGTGCAAACTGGCGGATTTCCCGCTCGCTACTGTCCACCAGATCCTCGATCGCGCCGACTGTCTATTATCCTGCAGGCTCTCGATGGCGCGCTTGCCGGCGCAAGACAAAGAGACATAGCAGTCGCCTTGTTCGGAAACGCAAGGGTTGACCGTGACTGGGCAGATCCCGGCAATCATCTTCGTGACCATGTAAGACGCGCAGTCCGGCGCGGACGCTATCTCATGACAAAGGGCTATCGGGACTTTTTGCGCTAGCCAACCGGCGTGAACAGATCACGATAGCCCGACACCAGCAGCCAGTTGGCGCGCTTCAGGTGAGCGTCCACAATCTTCTCAGCTGCTTGCGGGTCACACTCCGGATCAACGCCGAAAACATCACGAGCCATTTCCTCCGGGCTTGCGCCACCGGACGCGAGTGTGAGGAGATGCATATAGCTTGTGAAATTCGCCGCATCATAGGCGGTGAAAGAGGGGGGAGTTGGGGGGAGACTGCATCGCGCTTTTTGCGGCGGACTAGGCAACTTCATTTGACAGCAATCTCCGGACAGTTTGGGTCTGTTTCGGTCAAAATATCCCAAAATGGGATAATCCGAAACTAGGATTATTTGGTGCGCGGTCCTTTCTAGGCCGGTAGGCACAATGTCCAAATCCTTGAGATCAAATCGTCACGTATTGCTACTGGAACAGCTGGTCCAATTGCGAAAAGCAAAAGGGCTCACCCAAGAGCAATTGGCAAGCAAACTCGGGAAACCTCAATCATTCGTTGCGAAATACGAAGGAGGTGAGCGGCGGTTAGACTTGTTAGAATTCTTGGATGTTATGGACGCGATTGGTTCAGATCCAGTTCAAATCTTGGCAGTTCTTAGAGCATCTGGTTAGCGCCTGCACGCCTACCCGCGAGCACCGGGTGCTCGTAAACCGAACCCAGCTTACAAGCCGGTTTCGGCCCTTCGGCTTCGCTCCCTGGCGCAACACTTGCGTTGTTTCAATTCAAATGAGGACAGTTGATTGTCTGCCGTTAGTTCGGTGGTTCAAAAGGCCAACGTCGGCTATGCGCTCCCAAATTGGTCGTTCAGAACTGTCGACCCTCTCCCCAAAGCGGCCACTCCCTTGATCCGGCTTCCGCGCTGGATCCAGGAACTCGGCTAGATTCAACGCGGCAGCAATGGACGGGTCACACTCGGCGGATTTCGTGCTTTGAAGAAAATCATACGAGCATTTTCAAACAAATCTGAAACCCAAAATCCGATGACACTTCCGGCATTTCAGTGCTGGGTTTCCAAGAGAGTTTCTAAGTCTCCCCACTCTTCCAAAAGCTGTTGCCCACTTTTCTGAATTCCGGCAAATGAGTAAGGCGCACCAGTGGCGGACCCCGGAAAAACCAGATATCTAACTTCACCCGTCACTACGGCGCTGGACGCATCGGTCTTTTCGTCATTTTGTGTGCCCCGAAGCTCCCAGCCAAGATTTAAGGATCCTTCTCCGAGTTTGTTGCCAGGGCCGTTATCGGCATAGATCGCAAAAACGAGTTTTTGGTACTTTTTCGAATACACAGCGACGATATCGCCTTTTTTCACGCCATGCTTTCTGAATTCGCAACGAAGCTCAACCGGTGATTTCTTTGTTTTTTTGATCCTTGGCAACACGATGAACGGAATTGTTTCCGAGTTCATGTATCGTTTGCCTGAACAAGCATCAGCGGTTGGTTCGTTTGGCAAGGAAGTTTGTGAGACGAAGTAGTCTTTAAGAACTCCGGTTTTATGAATGCAGGGGACGACCCGACCGTCTACATTCTTGTGTGCAACACCGAACCAATCTATTTTGGGCTTTCGCCAGTTGTTTTTTTGCGCCTTTTTAATATCACCGACCAAATTCAAGCAGCGTTTGAGATATAGATTATATCGTTCCTCTCCGACGCACTCTCTACCGTAGTGCTTAGCGCACATTTTGGCAGTGGCGATTCCTGGAATTTTCTTTCCTCGTCGATAGTAGGACGCACCATTGCAGATGGTGTCCTGAACCAAAACATTCTTTGGCTTCGTCTTATCGTGAGGTCCTCGCAAATACTTGGAATGATACGCTCGGGCCGACCCATCAGCATCGGCGTGCATGTGCGAAGTGAAGAACAGAGCATCGTTCTGGAGTGTAACGGTCGTGGCACCTATCTCAAATTCGTCCGCTTTCTCACATTCTGCAGCGAGAATAGATGTCGGCGAAATTGCCAGCATTGCGATGAAGGCCATCGCTGAAAAATTAGTTTTAAACATGAGGTGGTATCCTAGAAGTTGAAGCAATCCGCGAATTCTACCGAATTGGGACGATCAGGCAACAATGCCTTCTTTGTTGCTGTTACTGAGCATCAATCTGATTTGTTGAGTTCAAATTATCCGTCTACCGGGTCGCGAATTGTCTGATTTAAGAAGCACGGGACAGTACCTACCTACTTTTCCGAAAATATTGTTGCCTGGTGTCCGCTAGCGCCCGCCATTCTTCACGTTGCGCAGTTGTCGGTCCTATCTGCAAAGCTGCTATTTGTTGCGCCGCGCACATAGGTCGACAGAGGGCGGAAGGACTAAGCCGCTCGCGCGGCACTGGCGCCCGTGGCATGTTTTGAGCACTGATTTGGCACCGAGTATTTGAGGACGGGGAGTTCTGTCTGACGATTGAGGTCTTCTCAATCATCAAACAGGAGGTTCCCATGACGGAGGAGAGAAGCACACTGCTGCGTGAGCGCATGATCGAAGACATGCGCATCCGTGGCATTGGCGAGAAGGCTCAGCAGAGCCATATCCGGGCCATCAAGGATTTTGCGTCATTTCTTGGCCACTCGCCCGACAAGGCGAGCCCGGAAGAGCTGCGCGGCTATCAGTTGCACATGACGAATGCGGCAGTGTCGGCTTCGACATTCAATGTTCGTATCGTGGCGCTCAGGTTCTTTTTCGGCGTGACCTGCGGACGTGAGGAGATGAAGCGGCATATGCAGTTCCGGCGCAAGCCGCGGCCACTGCCCATTGTCCTGAGCGTCGAAGAGGTCGCGGAGCTGATGGCCTGCGTTCCCGGACCGGGATTGAAGTATCGCGCGGCGCCTGGCATCAGCTACGGTGCCGGGCTGCGGGCCTCGGAGGTCTGTCATCTCAAGGTCTGTGATATCGACAGCAACCGGATGCTGATCCATGTGGAAGAGGGCAAGGGTGGCAAGGACCGCAAGGCCATGCTGTCCCCCGGTCTGCTGGAACTGTTGCGCGACTATTGGCGAGAGGCACGGCCGCAAGGCTGGCTGTTTCCGGGCAAGCCGAAGATCAACCCGATCTCACCGCGCCAGCTGAACCGGGCCTTTACGTCCGCCAAGCACATGGCGGGCGTCGCCAAGCCCGCGACACTACATACGCTCCGCCACAGCTTTGCCACCCACTTGCTGGAGGCGAATACCGATGTGCGGGTGATCCAGGTGCTGCTCGGCCATGCCAAGCTGAGCACAACGGCCCGCTACACGCATGTCGCCACCAGGACGATCCGCGACACGGTCAGTCCCTTCGAGCGGCTGAAGCAGTTACAGAATCACACGCTGAAGTGCGGTCTCGAATAACCCGCACGGGGTGTCCCCCTCTCGTCGATTGCGGTGCAATCGACTGCCGGGCAGAGGCACATGGCGGGCATGTGGCAGCTTGTGCCCAGTGCGGCCACCAGCATATAGCCTACAATTCCTGCAAGAACCGGCATTGCCCCAAATGCCAGGGACCGGCAGCGCGAGACTGGATGGCCGCCCGTGCCGAGGATTTGCTGCCAGTGGAGTATATCCACGTGGTCTTCACGCTACCGGCGGAGATCGCGCGGATTGCGTACTGGAACAAGAAAGCGGTCTATGGCCTGTTGTTCAAAACCTCCGCGCAGACACTGGATACTATCGCCGCGGACCCCCGGCATCTGGGCGCGCGTATCGGCATGACCAGCGTGCTGCATACATGGGGCTCGGCGCTCACCCATCATCCGCATGTCCACATCATCGTCCCCGGCGGCGGCCTATCTCCCGATGGCACGCGATGGATCTCTTGCCGTCCAGGGTTCTTTCTGCCGGTCAGGATCCTGTCCCGATTGTTCCGACGTCTGTTTCTACAGGGGTTAATGGCGCTGCATCGCACAGGTGATCTGGCATTCTTCGGTGACTTGGTCCCGTTGTCAGAGGCTAACGCCCTCTCCACCTATCTCGCCCCCCTGCGC
>NZ_KI928942.1:88314-109181 GCF_000521215.1 Labrenzia sp. DG1229
CGTCTATACCGGGCGCGGCCAGACCATCCTGCTCGAACGGGAAAAAATCAAAAGGAGGACTATGAAACGACGACGCTTGCAGCACGTCAAAACCGCTGCTTAGTTGAAATCCAGATGCGCTAGATCCTCATTAAGTCACGCAGCCATCTGTCTCAATTTACCTGACGACGGACATTGAAAGACCAATCCTTATGCGAATGGCTCCCATTCGTTGTAGACGTATTGGCGTATCTTCAAGATGTACCCCATCAACTTGTGGTACTCTAAAAAGTCTTCTTTGGGATTTCGTCTCTCTCCTGTGATCGGGTGATCATAGAAACCGTTGAAGTCTTCGAGCGTTACATTTCTGCGCCAGCTAAGGTGATTGACCCAGACCCAGCCAGCGAAATAGAGCATGTCCTTCAGGCCTCCTTCACGCAACCGTGCAAGTGTCGCATCCTCACTCATACAAGCGAGGGCGATGGAGTCTGCCATCGAAGACGCAACTTCTTCGTGATAGGCATTGGTGGTGTTGCTTTGATAATGATTGAAAGCATGGGTCGCTTCATTAGCAATCACGCCATAGGACATTGGCTTGCTAAGCATCAGGGCCGAACCTACGTAGATCAGTTTTTCAGATGCAACATATTCGGCTTCATATAGTCCCCTGCTGGGATCGATTTCGAGCCTGATATCCCTCCGTTTGATTAGGTCAGCCACTGTTCGATAGGCCCGAGCAGGCAATTGGGTTCCATGGTGATAGATGCTAGGCATATGTACCGCCAGGCGTTCCAGAAGACGCACAGCACTATCAGCATGCTGGTCGACTTGACCGCCAAATCCAGACCCACGTTTAAAGTACGAGGGCGGCATCCAGTTTTTTGGAGGAATGTAGACCCTTCCAAGCTTGCCATCAGCCGTCCGGGCACCATCAAAACAAAAGTTCATCTTGTCCTTCGACATCCAGCAGCCAACCGCGTGATGCAGGTACCAATTGACTTCGCGAGGGACCTCGGTTTGGAAGTTAAAGATTATAATGTCCCAGACATTGTTCCGAACGGCTTTCTTTGCAACTCTTGCGAAACCACCTTCTGTGACAACGTGACCGACCGTGGCACCAATCGGTGGCCAAGCCTTGATCATCTTGGCGCTTGTGGGTCGGCGCCACTTCGGTTGAAAGGTCGGTTTCAGCATCGCACCGGGCAAGCTCAACATGATAATCATCCGCTTCAAATCAATTTTTCCGTTCGCGAGACCACCGGGGCGCCGCTCGGCCTTAAACTGAGCACTCAATGATTGGAACAGAACCGGCGTTATTGCATGCGGCTTATGCAATCCTGCAAGGTTGATCGACACCTGACCGCTAATTCTAATTCGAAATCAAGTCTGTATTCAAAAAGACCTACAATCTTGACGTTGGTATTGGGAGTGTTGGGCCGTGTTCTAATGTGACGGATGGCGAATCGCTGGAGGGTTCACATAAACAGCATTGCGATGTAGCCGGAGCCACTGTCGGTGACGACGCGTTCACCTCCACAGCAGATCGATCAGGCAAACAGATCGATCACCTCAAAGGCGGTCGAAATCACCGCGACCTTTTCGCCGACGTGATAAGTCTCGCTATCCAGCGATTGTTCTTCTTCGACCCTCAGCGAAACCGTACCGTCATCTTCAAGCAACTTGCGTAGCGCGGCGGTATTGTTCCCATTGAACGTCTGCATGTCGGCAAACAGAAATGTGTCTGCATCCGCGTCCAATTGTGTCCAGCCGTCTCCAATGCCGTTGACGCTGCTTGCCGTCAACAGGTCACTGTCGCCGCCTTCAACCGCGAACCAGTGCACGTCTTCTTCCGCATGAATGCCATCGGCCTTCTCTTCCTGTTGCAGGCGCACCTTGAAACTGTTGCCGTTCACACTGCTCAGGCGTGTTGTCACAGCAGCTGTGTCATTGGCGCTCGCAACCTGCGAAAAGACCAGCGCGTCGTCCAAACCGGAATAACAGACCTTTGTCGGCATCTCATCAGATGCAGTCGTTTCACCGAAGGCGATCTTACGGCCGTCCTCGAGTGTGTATTCACCCGCACTCGCGGCAAGCCAGGTGATCTGCTCGTTCATGTGCCAGCCGTCCAGATAGTCCCATTCCTCAATCTGGTACTCAAAGCCCTCGTCGGTGACGTTTCGAACGCGCGTCATTGCCGCGTGCGGGCCGTTGGCCGTAAGCGGTGCCATCACGACAATTGCGTCTTCGATCGTTGTGTCGAAACTGACGCCGTGCCAGGTGTCACCGTTAGGCTGCATGATCTTCTCGGATCCTAGCTGGATCTTCCCAACGGGCTGGTTCGCTTCGATGATGTCCAGAAAGTCAACGCGTGCATATTCATACTGGTCCTGTGCACCTTCGATCGTGATCTGTGCGCCTTCCTCCAGATGAACGCCTTCAAGGCGCAACTCTCTAAAACTGTTGGGACCTGGGACAACATCGCCGGTAATGTCATCCAGTTGAAAGACGAACGGCTTTTTTCCGGAGATGGTCACGGTGAGCTGCCCCACGCCATCGCTTTCGTCGTAGACGCCGAGCATGATGTCATAGGTGCCTTTCGCGCTTTTAAAAACGGCAGAGAGCTCACCCGCAGCATCGCTCAACGCTCCACCCAGATCATTCGGGTTTTTCAAGCTGGCGACCGCGTTGCCGGAAGCGCTTTGCATTGCCTCCACGGTGTAGTCTCCCGACAGTCCCAGAGACTCGGCCTCTGATCTGCCAAGACCGATGCTTACGGGCTCAGGCTCAGGCTCTGGCTCCGGTCCCGGTGCGGGCGCCGGTTCTGGTTCTGGTTCGGGCTCAGGCTCTGGATCCGGCACGGGGTCCGGTTCGGGCTCAGGTTCAGGCAGGGCGGAACCGACCGAAACCCTGACTTCCGCTGGTGTAATGTTGCCGTTTTCATCACGCGCCCAATAGAGAAAGTTGTCTTCGCCTGTAAATCCGAAGTCCGGAGTGTAGACAACTTGTCCTAAGGCGTTCAGCGCAACCTTGCCGTGGTACGGCTGCATAAAGCCGTCAACAACGAGCGTGTCGCCTTCTGGGTCGCTGTCATTTGCGAGCACGTCAATCACAACCGCATCGCCGGCATGTGTTTCGGCAACATCATCCACTGTCTGTGCGGCCTGACCATCCAGCTCAATCAGCCCGTGATTGGTGGTGTTCGCCAGAACGTAGCTGGGATAAAGCAGTTCCACAACATGCGTGAATTTGATCAATTCGCCGGTTGCGCGGTCAGCGATGAAGTCCTCCACGAGCATGACGTTCCGGCCGTCACCGGTTTCGTAGTACCCGTTTTTGGCGACAAGTTCGCGCATCTCCCAGAAAGGGAGGGGGCCGCCGTCATTGTCGAAGTAGCGTTCGCGCGAACCGATGCTGTCGGTCTTGATACCGTTCAGGTCGAGGCCGTCCTGATATCCGACAACGTGGTACAGAGCTCCGTCAAAGGATAACCGGTCCGCAACCAGCTCATCGGAAGACATGAAAAAGTGTTTCGCCGGATCGTAGCCGAAAACGTCCTGTCCGTTGTTTATGAAAACGGGATCTATCAGGACGTTGTCGAAGTCTTCGGCAAAGAAAGTCGTCACGTTCCTTGAGAAATCGAAGCCGTTTTCAAAGCCCTCTATTTCCAGTCCGTTAAAGACCATGTCCCGCGCATTGGTCCCAAGCCTGACACCATATTCGGCCGATCCAAGACCGTTGCTGCTGTCCGTGCCGACAAGACGGAAATCGTTCAGCGTGTAGTGCCCGGTATAGGAAAGGTTTGCGCCCTGAGAGACCTCCCAGGCGGTGAAGCCATCCAGAACCGAGCGAACATCGTGTCCCTGTTCCGGGTTTGCCTTTAGGACATGGATGCCGGTATGGGTTCCAAAGGCTTCGTTGTCGCGAAATCCCTGGATGGGAGGCTTGTTGTAGGCCAGCTGATCATCGCCGAAGGCGATCTCCGGCTGGTCGAGATTTTCGGCAAGCGGTTCGCCGGACATGCCGCGATGCATCCATACGAACCCGTTGGTCGTGTTTGCGGCGACGCTGTCACTGACTTCCACGAGGCGGCTGGCAAGAAAGAAACCGTCGCCCGTGCGGCCGAGATCGGCTGCAAAGACATCCTGCTGGTCCTTGATTGTCCAGTTCCCGTAGCCGATACCTTCCGACTTGATGGCAAGGTTCCGGCTCCAGGTTCCGGTCTCATCGCCTGCTTCCGCAACAAAGGCTGCACCAAATACGTCATACGCGACGTTGTCGTAGAAATTGGCATGGCAGGAATGTTGCACCAGACCCCAGCCCGGAGACCCCGAAACGACCGTACCGATCGCAAGTGCCGGACTGTCCTGGTCTTCGGTGCCTGCCACATGGAAGTGCGCCGAGTATCGACCTTTCACATTCGTGTCGGGCTGAATGTCGTCAACGCTGGAGGTATCTACGGCGCGTTCCGACTTGTCCGTGCGTCCCAGATCTTCAAAGGCGACATACCGGACGTCGACTTCGTTGGTATGCATGAACATGACGTGCCCACGCTCATGTATGGCAGCACCGTCTTCACTTGAAAACGTGACGTTGCGCGTCATGTTGGAGACGTACGCGGAAAGATCCCCTGACGGCGCATCGTGATCAAAGCTGAGTGGCGGTTCGAACGTGATGACGTTGCCACTGATATCGGCAATGACGATCTCTTCGTCCTGCGCTCCTGTCCAGGTGGGGCCACTGCCGTAATTCTGCCAGCCTTCCTTGTGGGTTCCGGTCAGAACCAGCTTGTCACCAACGGTCCATCCGTCCGGAACAGATTCCAGCCGCAGCGTTGTATCACCGGCCATGGGAGCAGCTTCGACGGAAAGATATGCCGTTTTTTCCGCTCCATGGGTGTCGACTTCGCCGGTTGCGATCAGACCGCGGGACAACAGGCTCTGGTCCCAGGAGACGTCGATATTGCCATTGTTGGCAAACACGATATCGGCGCTGACATTGGCATCGATCGGATTGTGCTCGGACCCGATCTCGAGGTGCCCGGAATGAGCAACGACAAGTGTGTCGACGACCATGCGCGTGTCGGAATTCGTCGTAAAGGACAGGTCCCCGTCAACGCGAACCGTAAAGAGAGAGGTGTCGCTCTCAGCGTCGTAGCGCACTGCAATGCCTTCCGGCACCAGAACCCTCGCTCCTTCATCGGGAACGCGTCCCTCGAACCAGTTGGCAGGATCTGACCAATCGCCGTCGCGAACCGCAACATGGGTGGTATCACCGCGCGGCACCAGATCCATTAACTGCCCGTGTTCGGTCATCTGGTCCATGTCGTGTCCATGAGGATGGACTTCAGGCAGTGCTTTTATCAGCGCGACATACGCTTCGATTTCAGCGTTGGCCGCGTTCGCGCCAGGTGGTGCGACAAGGGCTTGGGGCGCGATGTGATCGTGATGCATAGCTCAAACTCCAAGTGTTTGCGGCATGAGACGGCGTCGACCTGAAAACCGTATCAAAGCGGGCAAGCAGAGATACGGGCATTGGCGCACAAGCTGCGTGCGCGATCGCATGACTTCGGGGGTTGTAAATTTACTGGATATTTACATCTTTTGAGAAACCAACGCTTCCAATAGCCTTGATGACCGCGAACAGATCTGGGCTTGCAACAAGTTTCGATAGCAAACAGAATTCTCCTGTTCCAGGACGCTCCACTAATCCAATCAGATGACTCCCGAGCCTTCTCGGTACCCCCTTCAACCGTCTCAAGTTGTGTCTGAAACACTGCTAACGCGACGGTAGCTTCCGAAATGCACCGCCGCAATAACTTGAAGTGGTAACGGTGACGGCAGCAACTACCGCGCCACAACCTGAACTCCTTTGGACCGTCGCTTGATGGCCAAATAGGTGCGGCGTTTGAAAGGAAAATCAGTGAGAAAGGTTGAAACCCGGCATTGTTTCCCGTGTGGTGAACCAATGCCCTGCGAGAAGAGTTGTCCCAACCATATCCTGCACCTCGTGCTCTCAGTCGTTACTGGAGGTTTTTGGCGGATCATTTACGCATTTGTGGCCATCATTTCTTCAACGAACTCCTGGCATTGCCACAGATGCGGAACTAGGTGTTAGATCGGAGTTGTCACGTTAAGCTTGGACACAAAGAGAAAACATTAGGCTCAGAGCCAGGCTGCTCGGATGGCGTCATTCCAGACGACAAATGCCTCAAGATGGTGATATCGAATTGTTAATGTGGTCCGGCGGTGTGCGAGGACAAAGAAGCAATTCCGAATAGCAGAATGGGTTGACACAAACCGCTGCAAATCTCCTAGAGACCGATATCCTTGCATCTTTGTTTTCGCTTTTGGAACGCAAGATAACCGTTTCCCTCTTGCTTGTTGAGGCCTTTGTGCGACCAACTAACCAGAGTCAGCACTATCTCTCGTTTTGTGGGACCATATGAGCGGAGTTTGCTTTTGATAAGCTGACGCTCACACCTGTCAATTGTCTAACCCATTGAAAAAACCCCGCACGATGCGGGGCCAATTTGATCCTCACCACAACGATTGGAATTTCGACCAGGCGAGGCTCTGTAGCGCGCAAAAGGAGGGCGCAACGTTCAGAACAACTCTCCTTGTTGCGCTCGGCTGGGTTACCACCTTAGAACTGCTTTGGCTGAAGGCGCTTCACCTGGCACAAGTATGCTTTATTCCTTAACTTGAAATTTTATTGGTGAAGCATCCTCTCCGAACCTAAGTGATGGAATCAAAAAGACATTCCGGCCTTTCAGGCGAACATCTCAATAAGTTCTGACACATACGTGTCTTGAGGCGATCTGACCGAGGCTTGCTTAGTTGAAGGATGTGCAGAATGAGTCTGAATTGGGATGATCTGCAGGTACTACTTGCATTAGTACGCGCTGGATCTTTGACCCGTGCATCTTCCTCATTGGGAGTAGATCAGTCCACAGTCGGGCGCAGGTTGTCTGCACTCGAAGCATCTCTTGGGACGACGCTGTTCTTGAGATCAAAATCCGGCATTCTGCCAACTGAAGTTGGCGAAAAACTCATAGCGGATGCCATGGAAATCGAACGCCGTGCAAACAAGATAGTTGAGACCGCGTCAACTGTAGGTTCAGAGCCAACCGGAGAGTTGCGGATCTTAGGAGATCATTGGGTTCTGGAACACCTCGTCGATAAATTTCTACCAGGCCTGCTCAGCACATACCCCACTTTAGAGATCCGCTTATCCTCTGGGGCGAGTAGCACGTCATCATGGACAGCAGCGACCATTTCACTCTGGTTTGAAGACCCACCTCAAATGGGGGATTTCGCCATCAAACTTGCCGACGTCCCGTTCGCCGTTTACTCCGCGCAAAATTGCACAGGTGAAGCTGCCGGGTGGGTCATGATGCAAGATGAAAGTACAACCCGGCGGGCGCCCGCAAAATTCATGGAGAAGATAAGAGAGCGCAGTGAGCCGGTTCACATAGTCGGCAACGATCCAAGGTTTTTGCAACGGGCTGTGAAGCATGGCATGGGAAAGGGCCTTCTGCCCATGTGTCTGGCTGAAGCCGACCCGGACCTTAGACGCATCGATACCCCGGAATATCGCATTTACCGAACTCTAAATCTGCACGCCCATCCCGATACCGTTCAAACAAAGAGAGTTCAAACAGCGATCCGGCATTTCCGCGAGCAAGCAGAAACGCTGTTTTCCTCCGCGGCAGAAGAGGAAATTGGAACCAGAACCAAAGGCAATCCACCTTAGACATCATCGGACAGGAAGCGAACTCTTCGCAACATACGTCGGTGTACTCTTTGCATTCCGCCAGGGTGATCTTTCGATGTAATCGTTTCGCAGCAAAACGAAGTCTTTGCCATAACTAACTTTGAAGGTATTGGACGACATGGGGAACCCTTGGCGCGGCTCCTTCTTGTAATACGCTAAGACAACGTCTGTCGTTACTCGCTCCTGCCACAGGTGAGAACTGCGCCTATAGAGCTGCCAGGCATCGCCAAGGCTTGGTGACATCCCAGCCTGCAACGAATATCGCTCTCAACACGCTCGGAAGAGTCACCGCAAAATCAAGATCCTGCTGCTCGGTCAACCGTCATCGAAACACCTAAAGCTTAGCATCGACAGCAGAGTAGGTCATATTGTCGGAGTCGAGCAACATCTTCACTTTTTGCGTTACCTTGAAATGCGAGCCACTCTTTTGACGCGTGTCGGAAAGTCCATGGCATTGGCATGAAATCTAAACCTCTCGCAATGGATCGCATAAATGCGAACCGATTTTCATCAACTTCATGTCCCCAGGGTGTGCCATACCTTCATCCCGCAAGGCCCCCCAAGAAAGTTGTATGGATATGGCAAAGTTCCCGCACCACTCGCCCTGCTAAGCGCCGCAGCCTCGTTTTCGGTCAAATTGAGCTCGGATGCCGCCAGATTGCTTTGCATTTGTTGGACTGTGCGGGCACCAACAAGCACAGAGGCGACGCCGGGGCGGGACGCGGCCCAAGCAAGCGCGACATGCGCCAGGGGACAGTCGCGACCCTCTGCGATCTGTTTCATAAGAGCAAGAATGGCGTAGGTGCGGTCGGAGTTTCGAAAATCGTACCCATCGCCACGTTTCGGGTCATCCCCAAGACGTGTGTCTGTCGCGGGTCTTTCCACTGCCGAGTACTTTCCCGTCAGCCAACCACCTGCCAAAGGCGACCAGACCGTAATTGCCACACTGTTTTCAAGACAGCAGGGCAATACTTCGAGTTCAATACCTCGCTCCAGAAGATTGTACTGGACCTGAAGGCACGCTGGACGCGAAACACCAAGCTTGTCCGAAAGCGTCAGTATCTTTTGCAACTGCCAACCCGCCGTATTAGACCAAGCAAAATGATGAATCTTACCAGCGGCAACGAGGTCCTTCAGCGCGAGCAAGGTGTCTTGGACATCTGTATTCGGGTCCCAACCGTGCACGTAATAGAGATCGATCGCATCGGCTTTCAGACGCTTCAGGCTCGCATCGATGGAACGCACTAAGCTTCTTCGTGACGCACCAGCACTCCCCGGCGGCGGCGAAAAACGGCCTTTCGTCGCGATTACCAAATCGGTCACACCGCCACGCTGCGCCGACCATTCGCCGATGATCTGTTCGGAAGCGCCGTCAGCATAGCCGTCGGCAGTGTCGATGTAAGTGCCACCGCGGTCAGTAAATTCATCTAGTTGTCTGAATGCATCCGCCTTGCTTGTTTCAGCCCCGAATGTCATCGTACCAAGCGCAAAGTTAGAAACATGCATACCGCTGCTGCCGAGTGGTTTGCTTTTCATGTGCGTGCCCCGCTTTTTACTGTTGTCAATTGCCAAAGCCGTTTCACTGATCGGCTCCGGTTGAATTCGATGCTCACCCAACCCCCCAGCATCTMCAGATCCGTAGACTCTGTTGTCACCCCTGCCTGGGTCAACACCGCACCTGGCGCCAACACAACGGCAATCGTTTGAATCACACTGGTGCCGGGTGCCATGACGACGAGAATGGAGGTGATAAGGTACTCAACCCACATTGGCACTGCCCTTCAAGAATTGTGAGACGAAAACGTCACGGGGTCCATTCAGAAAACGCCCACCCCAAACTAGGTTGCCGGAAGATTGTCATATATTGAAATCCTGATTCAACGCCCCAGCAAAAACCACATTCAAATGTGATCTGATATGCGCCGACCCAGCGCATATCTTTAGGAATAAGTCGACTGATTCCGATCATGCCTCGGTTCATATGAAGCTTGCTTCCGACAACTCTGCTTGAAGCTGAGCCCCCGTGAGATCTTCGACAAAAGCGATCTGCATTGGTCCTGTATCTTCGACGTCTGCCCATAGCTCAGTGCCGCCGTCCCCATCCAAGGCGATAACATTTTGCATTAAGCTTTCGTGGAGGCGGATATCTAGGAAGTTCGTGCTAAATACGAACTGGTCCATGAGAACGTCGTAGTCGGGCAGTTCAACTCTCTGGTCGTCCTTGATGCCATGGTTCCACTGAGTGGTTCTGTTACCATCGGAAATATCGACGTCGTCATCATCTGATCTCGCTGCGGAACGCGTTTGATCCGACTCTGATCTAAATACAAAACTATCACTTTCGATGGGTGCGCTACTGTCATTGTCATCACGCAAGACAATGTACGGAAGGCCACCCTCGGCGCCCTGGTTGCTCGAAGGCGCAACGCTACCTCCATCAATGTCCCAGATGATGATGTCAGGAACATCGTCGTCGTCATCACCCGATGCGTTTGGCGTCACAGTTCCACCGGAAAGATCCCAGAAAATCACTGGCGGGGCATCATCATCGTCCGCCGGTGCGCTATCGTCATCGTCATCACGCACGACAATGTCGGGAAGCCCCCCCTCCACGTCCTGGCTTCTTGATGACGCGACATTGCCACCGTCTAAATCCCAGATGATAATGTCTGGAAGATCGACATCGTCGTCATCGCCCGATGCGGCCGGCGTCACGTTCCCGCCGGAGAAATCCCAAATGATCGCGTCAGGACCATCATCATCGTCGTCGCCAGTTCCATCCGCAACGTTGCCACCTTCAATGTATCGGATGTCGTGCCGACCCTCCATTTCAGCCTCATCCGTTTGGATATGAGTTCTATCGGGTTCGCTAGTCGCCCGAATTCCGGAAAGTAATGGCATCTGTAACTCCATAGCTAAATATGTACAAAAGGATCGATGCTCCAACAGAGGTCATCACAGCCATCTTTGGTCCATAAGCAAACGTAACCGCTTGCCCACGCTCATTTAGCTAGATTGCTCATTTACTCTTTGGTACCCGAGCAGCCACAAGTCGTTCATGTGCAATTGCATGACCGGTTCAGGATCGCCGCAAATTCAGAATCTTGAATGCCTTCAGTTTTATAACTCTCTGATAATACTTAGTATTAATATACCGCAAGCTAACGCGCTGCATGACTGCAAGACGCCCATGCAACAATGCATATTGCTCAATTCCACTAAAGAACTTAGCCCTACAGTAACCCCTGCTTACCTGAGCGAGATCGTGCAGCCCTCTAATCGGAAAGACCTGGATGAATATCAACGCTGAAGAAATTGACCTGGTCCGCACGTCTTATTTGCAGCTGTCGGCGGACATTCAGAGGGCTGGCGACATTTTTTATGAAAAGTTGTTCGAGATCGCGCCTGAGACAAAGGGACTGTTCATAAATGACTTGGATACGCAGTCCGCAAAACTGATGAGCACCCTTGGGCTTGTGGTCTCACAGCTGCAAAACTCGAGCGAACTCAAAACTGTTGTGGAAGATCTTGCGCTGCGGCACCTGGCCTATGGAGTGAAACCCCAACACTATGAACTTGTCCGCACCGCTTTGATAGAAATGCTTAAGGTCATGTTGGACCGTTCTGTACCGGCCGATGTGTTCAATGCCTGGGAAAAAACCTATGACGGGCTTGCAGATGTCATGATGAAAGCAGCTTATCAGTCAAAATAGAATTGGCTGGCCAGACTGGCTAATCCTCTGGTTGGAACTTACAGCAAGATCAGTAGCCAAGTTTATTCAGCAAGCTGCGACAAGCCGTTCCTGTTTGTCATATTCAGGAACTTATCAATCGTAAGAAATAGCTCATGCGAAGCTTCGGCAGGGACAAAGTGCCCGCTCGGGAGCTTCTCGATAGTTAGTTGCTTTGCCAGTCTCGCCCAAGAGCTCTCGACTGTCTGCATGGATTGACCAAGGCTGTTGCTTCCGACCACACACAAACATCGGCTCAATATTTGGGCGCGGTTTCGATAGAGTTCCTGTTCGAACGGGTAGTCGAAATCTGTTATAGCGGCGAAATCGGCAAAGCTGAACTGATGCGGTGGATGCCCCACCCAGCGGCATCTTGTATGCCATGACGGTTCTATAGAACCAAACGGAGGGCGTATCGATGACGGGGATCAGCATGTTGGCAATCGACTTGGCGAAGGGGAGTTTTCAAGTCTGCGCGATCAGGCCTACTCGCACATCATCGCGTACACGCCTAGATTTGGGATTCGCAAGACGCCGGCTGCGCGATGTTCGCCATCCTCAACCACGGAAACAATTCGAATGGAGGCAATAATTGCTTCATAGCCAGGATCAGTGAATTCGATGAGCGTGTACGCACCGTCCCGTGCACCTTGGGCGACAACAATCGGTTTCGACCCTTCATTGTCATTCATGCTCCAATGCTGACCTTCAGCTGAGATAATTGCACTCACTATAGCCAGACCGGGCACATGGCCGAAGCTATAGCCAAATTCAGCATCCGATCCATCGACGGCTTTGCAATAGCTGTCACCAGTTGCAAAAGCTGTGTTCGCAAACAAAGCAAGAATCAAGGCTAATAGGAATGTCTTTTTCAATGCAGGGCCCTTTTGTCTATCTGGCTTAAGAGAGGATTTCTTGATGATTTGCTGCCTTGACAAGGCAATCTAGTTCTTAAGCGCATCATTCAATAGCAAGCCCAACATTGCGAGCTCAAACCAATCCCGGGTCTCCTGATCGGCCAACTCGTTGATCAGCATCTGTGCCCGATCTGCCAATCCCTTGTCCAAAAACCCATACGCAAGTGTCGTTATGAAGGAATTTTTGCGCTGATCTTCTTCTATCAATCCTACAAGACCCTCAATATCACCAAGATCAAAGTTTGCGGGGTGCTGGAGGATCATGGTCGAAAGCCAGTGCATTTGCCGGTCGGTATTCTTTAGTTGCTCAGTTTCCTCAAGCGCTTTTTCGGACAGCAAAGCGGCAAACTTCGTTTCTCCATTTTTGGAGGCGTGTTTCGCCACAGACAACAATTTCTCTATGCGCACATCTGGGTCAGAAATTTGCATCAGGCTGACTATCGCATCATCCTGCCGCTCGAGTTTCAACTGAAGGATTGCCATCGGCGGATAAATAATATCAAGAAGTGGCGATTGAGGGCGCTGCCTCACATTTGCAATGACTTCCTCGAGGAGGTCTGCCGCTTCATCTGTTTCCCCAGCCTCCTGCAGCGCGACAGCGAGATGCAAAAGCGTGTGGTCCTTGAAATCCGGATCCGGTATTTTCCGAAAAACTTGCCCGGTTTGCACAAGATCGCCTTGTCTTAGAAGAATAAAACCAATCTCTTGCATCGCCAGCGAACGGCGATGAATGTCCTCAATCGCGTCGGCAATCGACGCAGCCTCCGCCGCAGCGCCCAATTGCGCCAATCGCCGGGACAGCATGCTCTGAATATTGGCCCTTTCGGGCCCAAGGTCGATATTCTTCGTTTCCTCCACACCGCGCAACAGGAGCTCGATCGCTTCTGTGTCTTTAGCATTGTTCGCGTAGTTGCCGGCGATATAGCTAAATACGCCGATTTTCCGAACTGTATCCTCAATGCCTTGGGCAATATCAAGAGCAATTTTCTGGTTTCCAGCGTCCGAGTTATCCATTGCCAATTTCTCGTGCAGGACCAGAATACGATCCGCCTTCAAATCAATCTGATCAAGCATCTGTCTGGACTGCTCGAACAGCCTTCTGGAAACAACTTCATTTCCTCTTATGCTTAGTTCTTTCGCCAGGTGCGACAGGGCGATAATCCGCTGGTCAGCCGGGCTGATACCGTTCAGCGTTGCGATCACGTCGTCAATCGGAGAAACATCGAGTTGCCTAAGAGCCAACCAGCCCAGCAAATGATTTTTCAACCCACCTGGTGCCATGAACTCCGCTATTTCTTTTGCACGCTCATAGTTTCCTAATAGCGCAGTTTCCTTTGCGATCTCCGAGAACCCTGAGTCCCGAAGCGACGGGTTCTCAATCTTCGCAAGCCGCTGCAGTTTTTCCTCGACTGCGTCCGAGTTCAAATCAGCGCCGGATATTGCAACCTCAACAATGCCTCGAATGATCGGAGACTCTATTGATTTCAACACACGTCGCGCATCGTCCAATTGCCCAATTTCGGCATACCCAGATGCGATAGAGCCTAGATTCTGCTCCCGAAGATTGTCGGATTGAATACCGTGCGCAAATTGCTCTGCCCGCCGAAAATTCCCCTCTGAAATCAAGGTAACGGCAATGCCTGATAGGTATTCCTGGCGTGAATTGCTGTCTTGTTCGGCCTCAATCTTGGCAAGCAACCTGTCGAGTATGGTGTCTAGACAGTCAGAAGTCGGATTAACCTGACAATGCTGAGGCATGGGACTGGTTTGTCCCAACGACATGCCTGTACCGGAAACAATGAGGAGGGATGAAATAAGGCTTAAATGAAGAACACGTCGCATCTTTTGATCCCTAGTTGGTTACGAGGCAGACGCGGCGCGTGTTGTCACCTACATTGGACACCAACGCGGCAAGTCATGAGATGAACTCCAATCAAGCATGGAGATTTACAGCACTCACGTTTTTTCTCTTCTATGCCGAGTTCGTTGCCCGTTTGCTGTTACAATCGATACGCATCCTGAAGAGTCTATGGAACCCGGGTTGTTGCAGCTGGGTTATGCGCTTCTGCATGCTCCGTGATGTTTAGTGAACCGGGCACGATCTATGACAGTTGCCGAAACAATCGCGGCGCAAAAACGCAAATTACTGATGGTGGCTTATCGGACTAAATCGTCCCGCTTGCTTGAGCCAAGCGGGACGTTGATAGGAAGCGAGTTTGCACGGCTTCTCACCCAATCCAAAATTCAATCTGTGGCATTGGCCCATTGTGCAATGAGAGCCTGTGTTTGCGGGGCGTTTAGAATACCGTCGTGCCCAAGACCAGGCAGGACTTCCACGTGAAAATTCGACATGTCTGTAGTCATCTCTTCAAAACCATCGTTTCGAACAAAGGGATCGTCCGCACCAGAGATTATCAAAGTACGGCCTTCCATGACTTTCAGCGCGTCAGCTGCCGACGTCGGTGGTGTTGGCAATCCAGATGCAATGGCCGTAAAAGAATAACTTGCAAAGTCTGGCGGAGCGTTCAGGTAGGCGACCGGACGATCGTTGAAGTGACTTATTCCTATCATGTTCAAAATTATCAGAGCGGTTAACCGCACGCGATCAATACGTAGATTTGCGTCACTTGGTGTTTCGTCGACAGCCGTTGGTCCGGGCCCAAAAATTGGTGCGAATAGTATGTAGCCGCTTATCTGTGGCCGGTATTCCTTGAGGGCGAATCTAAGCGCAATGCCACCACCCATGGAATGCCCAGCCAGCCACAAGTTGCCCTCCGGTCTCTTAGTGCGGATTTGCGATATTACTTCCGCGATATCGTCTTCATACTGACCAAAACGGTCTAGCTGATAAGGCGTGCCGCTTGACTGAATGTGCCCTCTCAGATCCATAACGAAGACCTGTGCGTCAATACTTTCCGCCAATAACCCCGCAAGGTTGTTCCAACGCTCGCCCGCTGCGCCGATCCCGTGTGCCAATAAAATGGAATTGGGTGCCGTGTCATCGCCAAACACCCGTGCCGCTATGCGGCCCCTGTCTGATATGTCGAATTGCACTGTCACAAACGGAAAATTCTGGTCGAAAACTGTTCCGTTTTCGATCTCGATCGCACGGTATTCTTCGAGCGTTCGACCGCCCGCTTTGAACGGATGTTGCCTCGGATAGGCCGCGATGGCGGTGATAACCACAAAGGCGAGTATCAAGAGAACTATGAGCAGAAAAATCCATTTCATACCACCAGCCTTTTGTTTGATTGTCTTGTCCTAGTTGGTCGATGAGTTGCTTCAAGACCTCATGGACCGTCTGCAAATCACTCAACGAAAACGCTTTTGAAAGCTGCTCAGCGACCTCAAGTTCTCGAGCCGGGACACCATCTATGGTGGCCTTGCCTTCTTGAGAGAGTTTGATGAGAGCAGATGATCGATGCTTCGGGTTTGGCAGCCTTTCCGCCAACCCTTCAGAAAAAACCTCGGTTACCATCACCTGCGCGTACTGGCGTTGAATCTGCAATTCCCGACCGATATCTGGAACCGAAAGCGGACCACTTGTCGCTAACACCTCCAATACAGCGCGCATTCTCACAGTAAGAGCCGTCTCACCCAGTCCGTTGCGGACCAGTTGCTCGGTCCTTTGCATCAAAGGGCGGGATAACCACAAGATGCGGTGCAGCAGTTTGCTTTTCTTCATGACAACAATAATGTCAAGTTTTACTAATTGCCGTACCAGCTATCGCATCAGCAACCGCAACTCATACTGATCTGTGGAAAATACAGCATCCATCTTTTCCATCAGTGAAATGAGCGAGACAGAAGAGCTGTCTACATTGAGCACACGCAAGCCGTTGCCTTGTTGACAAACGCGAACCAAGGATTGCCCCAGTCCCTTCTTTCGCACATCGCAGCGCACGGCAAGCTGCGCCAGAGTTCCAGTGTCACGCAGCAGGACCGAGTATCCCGCCAATCCGTTTGCATCATTGACGGCAAAGCAGCTCACGCGCTCTTCGATCGCAGCGACGGATGCATTGCTATTTTGCCAAGATGGCTCAACATCATTCAGCGATTTGACTTCTTCCGAGACAGCCGACCACGAGGTTTCTCTGATCCCTGGTATGATCGAAGCGACTTCAGTTGCCGGGATATCGTAGCAGCGAAGGGTGCGCGAGATCTGCATCCCCAAAGATCTGTAGAGTTCATATGCGCCGGTATTTTCAACAAAAACTTCGGTTTGAAAGTTGGCGACACCTCTTGCCTTCAGGTCATCAAGACTTGCCAAGGCAAGACGCTGTGCCAGATCTTTGCGTCTATATGAAGGATCCGTGCCGCTGGAAATTAGATAAGATGCAGCCTCACGAATTGAGACAAGCCACACCGCGACGATGCGACCGTCTTCAATGGCAACCCGAGAGGCAGACATGTCTAATCCACGCTGACGCATCATCGCGCTGAAGCCTTCAACTGAAAGCGCCATAGGAACAGCGTAGTCTGAAAACGATCGGTTCATAGCGTCACAAAGCTCATCATGCGAATAGTGTTCGGCTGATGCTATGACAGTGCCCAATTGCATTTCCCGACCTTCGAGTTGTTTAGATTCTTCATACCCGACTCCAGTTTCGCGAAACTAGAGGAAGTCTTTCGGTCTCTCCAAACATCGACGTGCATCTGGATGTATCTTGTAGTCCCTGCTTGGTTCTACATGCCCCATGCCTATATCGTTCTTCATGTGACTAGGCCAATGAGCGATGTCTTCGCAGCTGACTGAAATTCTTTTGCTTATTAGTTTTTTAACACGACGTTTCTTGAAAAGGTTACGCAACACTGCTGGTAACATAGCGGATTTCCTACTATTTGATGAGCTTATGACTGCGCAAAAAATGTGGCTCGTATTGCGAAAAAACAAATAAATGATGACCCACCACCCACAAGGAGAGCTTATCTTTGGCCCGTACTGAACTTCCACCCATGGCAGCAATCAGAGTTTTTGAAGAGGCCGCACGGTCCAAGAACTTTACCGTGGCCGCTGAAAAGCTTGGGATGACCCAGGCTGCGGTGAGTTACCAGATCAAGGTGTTGGAAGATCGGGTTGGAGCTCAGTTGTTCATACGCCAGGCGCGAGGCGTTGAACTATCTGAAATTGGTAGAAAATTTGCCGGCACAGCGACCGAGGCATTGAACCTCCTCGCCGATGCGTATGCCGATGCAAGAGGATTGTCGCAAGACACGCTGTCAATCAGTGTGATTCCCACGTTTGGGACAAACTTCCTTGCACAGCACCTGGGGAAGTTTCAACTCGACAACCCCAACATTGCTGTGCGTGTTGAAATCAGCGAGGGCTTGACCGATTTCAACTCTGACGAATTTGACATAGCAATACGCGGTGGAAAAGGCGAGTGGCCCGATCTTCGTAGCCACATTCTCATTCCAACCCAGTTCACGCCTATGTTGAGCAATGATCTCTCGGACAGCATTGGTGGAGTTAGAGAGCCGGCTGATCTTCTAAAGCTACCAATACTGTCTCATTCCGACCCATGGTGGCAACTTTGGTTCAATGCAGCGGGTCTGGAAAGTCAGAACTTTGATAATCGCCCCAATCAACAGTTCGGGCCCCAAATCTTGGAAGCCAATGCAGCGATTGCAGGACAGGGCGTCGCCATGCTCACACCCGCTTTTTTCAAAGCAGAGCTTGCCCGTGGCGACCTTGTACAGCCTTTTGAATTGCTGGGTGACGATGGGACCGGCTATTGGCTCGTTTTCCCTGAGAGTAACAGACTCTCACCAAAAATTCGGAAGTTCCGATCCTGGATTGAAGCGGCGACCGCAAGTTACCGTGAGTAACACAACTCGCTGATCCGCAAAGACCGCCGCCACCCTTGCCTGCTATTCGGACCAATCTTTATTAACATCGTCCGTCTGAAAACACGCTCCGTCGATTTCCATGGAGCGCAAAGACAGATGCGAAGGCGACGGGTGGGGTGCTTGTTCACTCAGACATGACAATAGGCACACTAATGCCTTGGGCAATTTTTTAATTGGTCATCACTTTGGCGATCATATCGATACTTATGGCTAAACAAGTCGAGGAGTGAACGTCAGATGCTGAAACGATTAGCGCCGGATACTGTCCGAGCTGTACCGGAGAGATACCAGGGGATCTATGTGCATGGCACAGAGATCGACGCCCCAAAGAGACTGGTTTGTCTGTCCGGACAAATCGGAGTCGATGTCGACGGGAATACGCACAAAGAATTCAAAGATCAGTGCAATCAGGCGATTGACAACGTTGAGGCTCTGCTTGCGGACGCAGACATGACAACGGCAGACATACTGCGTGTCACGTATCTTGTGACAGATGCTGTTCACTTAGGTGCTCTCTCTGAAGTGCGGCAGGCGCGCTGGAACCAAGGCAACGCACCTGCGGTAACGACATTGGTTGTGGCAGCACTCGCCGCGCCTGAACTCCTGGTCGAGATCGAAGTGACAGCCGCCCAATAGACGCGTCGCGCCAATTTTTCCAAACGCAGTTCAAGGAGCACAACTTCGAATGAATTTGATTGACCGTGGTCGCGAGGTGATCAACTCCCAGCCATTCTCTAAACTGCTTGGCGCCCAGCTCACTCGATTTGAGGCCGTCTTTGCTGAAATTACACTTGCCGTATCCGAACCATTGAAACAACACAATGGATTTGTGCATGGTGGTGTTCTGGCCTAGTTGGCCGACAATGCCATGACCTTTGCCGGAGGTTCTGTCTTAGAAGACGTGCTGACACTGGAAATGAAAGTAAACTATGTCCGGCCAGGAGTTGGAGGAAAACTCATTGCGCGAGCAAGCGTACTGTCACACGGGCGAAGTCAGGCCGTCTGTAGATGCGATGTCATGATTTCCGACAAAATTGGCGAGGAAAAAATCTGCGTTGCAGCCCAAGGAACGATCAGCAGTACGAAATCAGCCTCAATGTGAAGTGTAGATATGTCGGTGCTTGCCGAAAATATTGATGTCTTGTGGCGTCATCTTCTCTCGGGAATTCAACCCTTCGGTATCGAAAACGTCATCTATATGAAAATTGCCGACCAGCCACCGCTTGAACCTTGCATTCGGTCCTCTTTGCCTGACAATTGGCCAAAGGCCGAATTCAAATATCCCGAGTTTGTCGAGCCATTCCTTACACATTGCTGCGCTACGTTCGAAATCACGAAGGCCGGGGTCGAGTTTTTGTCTGATCACGATAGCTACCTTGACGAGGCGAAGCAGTCCTACATTCGCAAAGTTGCGCAATTCAACTTTCGAGCAGCCCTGGGAATTCCGTGCCAGCTGGTTGGAACAGGTCGGCACGGCGGCTTCATTTTGGGGAACGGAATGAGTGCATTTGAGTTCGAACGTAATATTCTCCCGTTGGCCAGTGAAATTCAAAGCCTGTGTTTGATCACAGACAGCCGGATCCGCACTATCGAAGCGCAGCAGGACAAAGCATCCAATAGACGGCCGCTTAGTCCCCGCGAATACGAAACGATTATGTACATCGCAAAAGGCATGCGTCCCAAGGAAGTTGCGCACACCATGGGTATCAGCGAGGCAAGCGTGCGGCTATATCTGAGAAATGTGAGAATGAAACTGGGCGCAAGAACCAAAGAAGAGGCCGTTGCTAAGTTTACGGCCGTAGACGAACGAAACTAGGCGCTCGGCTGACGTGATACTGCTTCTGATGTCGCTCCGTTGGATTTTCCACCAAGCGACTTGCAGAACGTTGCAACGCGAACTTGACAACCCACACGGTAGTGCCAACGCCGAACGACTTTGCAGCCCAACTGAATGAAGCCCGAATAGACGCATGAAACCAAGACTAGATACGGGGTGAGGATCACTTTGTTTAATCTGGCAATCTGGCGTCGCGAAACTCCGGAAAAAGTGATCGTTTTGATCGGAGCGATATTGGATTACCCCGACCACACCTTTGAAAAAGGCATTACGAAATACTGAAACGGTGGCTGAACGCTTAGTTCATCCGCTCCGTGCGTGATACTTGATTAAGCTGGATCGTCTTGGCTGAAATTGGTAGCGGAGGACCGCTACCGCCCTTGCCCCCGATCAAGTGAATTGTATTTCATCTTTGTTGTATTTTCCGGCAAGTTATTGACTTCTAATAGTTAGTGGGACGACAGAGACAGATTTCAGTCTTCATAATTGCCGCTCTCATTTGAAAAGTATTAGTGTACTTATCGTAATATTGAAGCTTCGTTGTTGTGTTAAAATACCCCCCCTAAAGAGGTAGGCAGAATTTCATGTAGAAATCTGGCGGCTGATTCAAATCAGTGTTGGAGCCGTTTGCGCTATGTTGGTTCACGTCATGGAATTATACCAACCGTCATAATTCAGAACCGATGCGCCCAATCTCGTAGTCCGATGGACATGATGGTCCAGGGTTGGTCAATTACCCTGTTCCATGCGCGGCAACAGATATCGACGATTTGTTCGTAG
>NZ_KI928943.1:0-66855 GCF_000521215.1 Labrenzia sp. DG1229
CGTAGTCTGGCATGTCAAGATCGACCTGGACGTCTTCGACTGGAAAGACATGCGCCTGAAGGAACCAAAAGTGCGCGTGCGCGAATTCATTGGCGACGAGGCCGACCGGTTCTGGGAAGCGATGCGCGAAGACTATGCCCCGTTCGTCTGGTTCCTCCTGTCCCGCGGCCTGCGCGTCAACGCGGTCACCGGCATGTCCAAGGACCGGCTCGACGAGCCGCGCTGCCGGATCCAGATCTGGATCAAGGGCGAAGGCTATGTCTGGGTGCCGGTCACCAAGGAACAGATGGCCATCATCGTCCAGGAGGCCAAAAAGGCGCCCGGCAAGGCGGTCTGGTCCTACGAGATGCAGCGCCACCCGCACCGCGGCAAGCGCAAGGCGATCAGTTACAACAGCTTCAAGCGCACCATGCAAACGGCTCTGAAGGCGGCCGGCATCACCGATTTCAAGATCCATGACCTCCGGCACGATTTCGCGTCAAAGCTCCTGCGCGCAACCCGCGATCTCGCCCTGGTGCAGAACGCTCTCAAGCACGCCGATATCTCCTCGACCGTGCGCTATGCGCATGTGCTGGACGAGGATGTGCGGGATGGCCTTGCGGCGCTTGAAACCAACGGCCGCCCTGCACTCGCTCGACCAAAGCGCCAGTGAGACGCGTACAGTCAAAAGCCGAATAATTTGCGTTGAACTCAAAACTCCGTCGGAGACCGGACTTAGCTGCGGACCAGACGAATGGCTGGATTGGAGGCGAGAAGAGAAAGTCCGCTTGCAGCCGTCAGCTGAGCGAAGCGGAAGTTCACCCGCAATCGTCGCGTTGGTGGTTTCGGCCCGGAGCTGATGTTCACTCACTGATACGCTGCTGCAGTGCAGTCCGCCGAAGCCGCCATTCTTGCATCTGCGAAGGCGGGTGGCGGCGTGTCAACGGCGGAGCTTCATTCAGCGTGAACTGGACCGAATTTCAAGCGAACTGCAATCCAACCCAGATGCCGGCAACTACTCGTAACTGTATGCCGCGCAGCAGGCGCTTTCATGGGTTTTTGAGCCGAACGGCTTCCGTACTCCCTTCGGCTCAATCAAGGGCATTCAGGAAGGCTCAGAAGATTGTTCGGCTGGTCCCCGTCCGCTTCCGTCTTGAGGTATTTGTTTCCTGCTGCGCTTACAGCGACAATAACATTTACGCGGTCTCCGGCTGGGCGCTCTACGTAGAATGCATATTCGCCGCTTTCTACACCTTGGATGGCTCTGGCAAGGGTCAGTTTCCAGCGATTGCCATCCGGGTTCGTGCCTCCAACGTTGCTGATACGCTCCCAGGCGCTCTGCCGGTCAGTCTTATTAATGCATCTAATTCTTGCAGTAATGGTCATAATTCATTCCTTCCAATAGCAGATATAGGGTAACACACCTATCGCGCGAGTGTATCAATTGGGAGGTTGTGGCGAATGAGCGTTGCTAAATTTCAAACTGGGACACTGCCGTCCTCACCGCTGCGTCCTTAATGCCTGCCAATAGTACGGGTTCAAGCTGTGCAAAGCGCTGTTCTCTCGATATTGTTGGGCAATGGCGGGAGGGATGTTCAGCTGTGAAAATAAGTAGACTTAAAATATCAAACTTTCGCTCCATCAAAGAGGCAGACATTCAGTTCGGCGCAGTTACCGTCCTCATAGGGACCAATAACGCAGGAAAGTCGGCAATACTGGAAGCGATCCGCATCGCGCTTACCAGACGCTGGGGACAGCGCGGAACCGGATTCACTGAATATGATGTGCATCTGTGCGACGGTAGACCAGATCCAAAAGTCGGCGATCCCGTCGTTATTGAGGTCGAGCTCCAGGAGGCTGTCGCCGACGAGTGGCCCGAGGACCTCCACAGCGAACTCGAAGACATCATCCAGCTCGACCCAGTGACCGACCGCGCGTCCATCATCATGCGCGTCAGCTGCTCTTGGGAAGCGGCCGAAGAGAGTTTCGTTCCACGATGGGAATTCCTGAACGTCGACAGGAACCCACTCGCCGGGCGTGGCGCCCGCGCCGTCAATCTCCAGGAATTCTTCCAGTTTCTGCCGGTCTTTTACCTTGAAGCGCTCCGCGACGTCACGGACGAGTTTTCCTCAAGGAGCCAGTTCTGGGGCAAGTTGCTTCGGACGGTGCAAATCCCCGAACCTCTCGAACAGAAATCAAAGCGCATCTTCGATCTTTTGAATCGGCGCCTACTCGACGCCGACCCGCTTCTGGCCAATCTTGCCACCGGTCTTTCCCATATCAGCCGTGTCGCCGCCTCCGACGCCCCAGGCCTAGCTGACTTGCGGCTGCTGCCCCTCAATACATGGGATATCCTCTCGAAGGCGGAGGTCATCTATCAGACGGAGGGCGGCAAACCGTGGCTCCCGTTGGCGCGGCATGGTCAAGGCGTGCAGAGCCTTTCTGTCATGTTCCTCTTCAAAGCATTCGTTGAACTGATCCTGAACGATCTGTATCGGCCCGAAAGCACGGCTGTCCTGGCTCTGGAGGAGCCGGAGACACATCTCCATCCCCAGGCGGCCCGCAGCCTTTGGCATCATATCAGTGAGCTTCCAGGCCAGAAGATCGTAACGACACATTCGCCGTACTTCCTTCAGCACGTTCCCTTCCGCGAGATCCGGGTTGTCCGCGTCGAGGCCAACGGCACAACGGTGAGCGCACTCCCTCGTCAGTTCCGCGCACCCGTTCCGCATGTTCCCCAGATCGACGCCATCATCGCAGACTCTGCCGGCCTCATCACCTATGACCGCGGCCTTAACGAACTCGTAGTGTCCGGGGCTCTGCCCCAAAACCAGTATCGCAGTCTCCTCATGGCCTACGGCGGACGCCCTGACACACAGGCCATCCACGCTGCGCTGCGCAAGGCATCCGATGCATCGCAGGAGTTCATCTCGGACGCGGAACTGGAGCAATTGGAGACATTTGCCAGGCGGATCCGCGGTGAAATTTTCTTCGCACGCCGTTGGCTTCTCGTGGAGGGACCCTCCGACTACCATCTTGTTCATGGCATCGCCAAGGGCCTTGGCTACGACCTCGATGAACATGGTGTCGCCGTTATCGATTTCCAGAATAATGGCAGCCCGGAAATATTTGCGGTACTTGCGAGAGCGCTGGGTTATCCATGGCTTGCCGTCGTAGACGGAGATGCCGCCGGGCTCGGCTACATCGACAGGATCACCGCACGAAAATTCTCCGACGAGGAAAAGGCACGACGCACCTTCTCATTGCCCGCCGGTTATCTTGAACAGCAGCTCATAGCAGACGGACTGCAAAACGAACTGAAAGCGATTCTCGTTTCTTTCGGAAATGCGGGAGCAGCGAATTTCGACGACGAAAAGTTGATTACGGCACTCGAGAACGACAAGAGCGGCTATGCAGCTGTTCTCGCAAAACAGTGCGCCGAGAACCCGGCGTTGGCGCAGCGCATGCCTGAACCATTCCGCAATGCAATCCTGGCACTCAGAGGCCTCACATGATCGATTCCGCCCTCAGCATCGCATTGTCAGAACTGACCGAGGCACAAAGAGTCGCTGTCACTTGGCGCGATGGCCCTATGTTCGTTCTCGCCGGCCCTGGCTCCGGCAAGACCCGCGTCCTGACGACGCGTGTCGCCAAATTGCTCGCCGACACGCCGGATCGTTCGTTCCGTGTGCTGGCTCTGACCTTCACCAACAAGGCGGCTGACGAAATGTCCGCCCGCGTCACTGCACTGGTACCTGAACAGGAACGGCGCGCTCTGATCGGAACCTTTCACTCGTTCTGCATGCAGATGCTGCAGCAGCACGGCTCCCACATTGGGATCAACCCTGATTTTGCGATCTACTCGCTCGACGTCGATCGCCAGGAAATTCTACGTGACGCAATCAAACAGTCGGGCCTGAACCAAGACGACGTTCGGCTTCTGTCTACCATTGACAAGCTTAAGTCGCAGCTCGTCCAGCCAGCAGGCTCAGCCCGATACTTTCGTGATCCGTCCGATGGTGCACGTGTTGAGCAGGTATACACCGCTTACGAGGCGGCGCTCTCCCAAGCCAACGCCCTAGATTTTGGTTCGCTCATCGCCCAAGCCCATCGTCTTGTCACAGACTTCCCCGGCATCGCCGGACGCTATCGCAAGACCTATGCCTACTGGATGTTTGATGAGTTTCAGGACACTAACGACGGGCAGTACCGGCTAATCCGTACGCTCGCCGGCGAGGATTTCAGGAATGTCTTCGCCGTCGCCGACGATGACCAGATCATCTACCAGTGGAACGGTGCGAGCTACCAACAGATCCAGCGGTTCCGAGCCGACTTTTCCCCGCAGGAACTGCAGCTTCCCACAAACTACCGTTGTCCGCCTGCAATTGTTGCCGCAGCGAACCGTCTTGTGGTCCACAATCTGCAACGCACGGCCGCCAAGCAGCCGCTGGAGGCGGGTAAAACCTCGCTGAAATATTCAGATGAACAACACATCCGCGTCCTGCGCTATTCCACCGATGATGTGGAAGCCGCATCGATTGCGGAAGGCATCGCCAAAATTGACCCCGCTCGATGGGGTGAAGTCGCGGTACTCGCCCGTACGCGTTACATGCTCGAAAAGCTTCAATCCGCCCTGACACAAAAACAGGTCAACGCGGTCATTTCTCAGCGCCGCGATGATTTCCGATCACCGCAGTTCCTGTGGCTCGCTGCCGTACTTCGCCAAGCGCTCCGCCCGCTTGATCGGCGCGCGTTGGAAACCCTGACCGGCGCTTTCAATCGTTGGTTTGGCACTGACGCCCGTATCGACCTCATCATCACTGCCACCGAACTGACCGAACGCTCTCTGCTCGATGAATGGGCGGTAGCGGTCAAAACCGGACTGGGTGATGATTTCAACGGCAACGCTCTCGTCGATCTAGCTGCAACCTTCGCAAAGGAGCCCGAGCGTTTTAGACAGTTTGTTGACGCGGTCCTCGCCATGATCCCGGCACAGGACGATGAAGCCAGTGACATCGCAGAAGATCGGGCGGCTTGGTCTGATCTGGTGAGAAGCATCGGCAAAACCATCGGCCGCAACGCGCCGCTTGAGCAATTCCTTCAGGAACTGGCCATCCGCTCAAAGGAAGCCCCGGTCGGCAGCAATACCGTGACCCTCATGACGATCCACGGTGCCAAGGGTAAGGAATTCGATCATGTCTACGTGGTCGGGATGGCGGAAGACATCCTGCCGAGCTTTCAAAGCCTGAAAGCCGGGGAGAACAGCGCCGAAATGGAGGAGGAGCGGCGAAACTGCTTTGTGGCCATCACGCGTGCGCGAGAGTGGCTCTGCCTCTCATATGCGGACAACTATCGAGGATGGAGCAAGCAACCCTCACGTTTTCTAAGCGAGATGGGTTTCGCGCTGCCCGATCAACCAGCGCAGTGAAGTTCAGATAAGATCACCAGCACCAAGTGGTTGGATTGCAGGCCATTGATAGCGAACCCATGAATGTCCGCTCCCGCCATTGTACAGTGCCCCAGCGCACACGCAGCGAATGACTGCTCTCCGCCCAATCTGCGAGTTTGTTGCATTCGGTAGGAATGTCGGCTTCCAGGATCAGTCCGTGAACCAATCGGTGTCGGAATAGAAGACGCTATGCGGCCGAAGGTACGTGCATGTCCTGTTGATCCGCACGAACCGCCCCTCCGCGCCGCAGATGGGGGTTGAACCGATCATCGGCGTCCCGAAATAGTCCCGAAACAGCGATATCAAGTGGTGTTGAGAGGTGATTTTTGGAAATGGTTTCAACGGCTTGTCGATTTTCGGAGCAGAACTCCCAAACCAGATGCGCTACCAGGCTGCGCTATACCCCGATCCGTTGATTTGCAAGGGTTTATCTATCTCCAAGACCGCCGTCAAGCGAGAACAGACCATGAAAATTTGTCGTTTGTGGACAAAGTCTGACAAATGAGTCCTGAAACCTGTTCCCAGACTGTTCTCCAGCAAATCTAACTCGGCAAACAAATGCCTCGACAAGATGCCATCGATGCCCGGTTACTTATGAACGTATGGCAGGCGGCTCTTCCCGGCAGGCCCTATTTCCAGGACATAGCTCACTTTTTCCGAAACAGAGGTCGATAGAAATTCATTTGCGTCAACGAGTTCCAACTCGTTCAAGTGAGCGTTTACGGCGCGGTCAGGATTTCCGACTTCGCGAATATCGTCCCAAAGCCACATCCACTCGTCGCAATAGAACAAGATCCTGTCACCGAATCCCTCTGGCTTTCGAACCAAATAGGCACCATGGCTGTTCCTTTCAGCAGCTCGGCTATCTTCAAAAACCAGTATTTTCATATCAGACCGACAGCCCCTCTGTTATTGTGTCGTATCGAAGCAACACCGAATGGCAGAGCTTTTCGACCCCGTTGTTCAGCGCAAAAACCTCCCTGATTGAAAGCGACCTGATGTTACCCGCCCGACATCGACGGACTGGAAACCTCATTGCCGACATCCATGCCGAGTTTAGCCGCTGTTCCAGCGTTGAGTTCCAGGACATACTTTGCCGGGTCGCCCGAGGGAACAACCATTTCGGAAAAGGGTACCGTGTTGGCTGCAATGCTGACGATCGCACCGTTTGCGCCTATATAGATAATGTCGAGGGGCAGCGGCGTGTTCTTCATCCAGAAATAGCGCTCGCCCTCGCTGTCGAAAATGAACAGCATGCCGTGGTCGGCCGCCATCTCTTCCCGAAACATCAGGCCACGGGAGCGTTCGCGGTCAGTGGCGGCAATCTCTACAAGGAACCGGTGTTCGGTGTCACCGGAACGGACGGTGAGTTCCTCCTGGCGCAGCTGTTGAGGCTCACCTTGTGCAAGAGCTGTGACCGACGGACCGGTGACGAGAACAACAATCAAGAACAGACGCGCAAAAGCCTGAAGCAACGGGACACCCTTTCCAAACCCGGTAACGGGACGACATCAAAGAAGCACCCTGCCTCTTGCCGATCAACACACGTGAACGCGTTCTGCCAACCACCCACCGGAAATACAACCGCGCGACAGGTTCGACAAACAAAAAGGCCGGAACAAGTCCGGCCGGGAGGTACGGAATAAATTTTCTGGTGAGATCAGTGCGATGCGGGAATGTGTGTTCCCGTTCCCATCGGCCGGATTTCAGCGGCCATGCGTCCCTTCGGACCTTCACCAAAACGCACCTGGACATCCTGGCCCGGACGCAATTCTGTGATGCCGAACCGGCGCAGGGTTTCCATGTGAATGAAGATATCTTCCGTGCCCTCGCCCTGGGTGAGGAAACCGAAGCCCTTGACCCGGTTGAACCACTTGACGGTCGCCTTTTCGAACCCGCCTTCGGGCACGACCTGAACATGGGTTCTGGATGGCGGCAGCTGCGAGGGGTGTGTCGCCGTGGTCTCATCCATAGACAGGATGCGGAATGCCTGCAGACCGCGGGGTCTGTCCAGAACCTCACAGACGACCCGGGCGCCTTCATAAGCTGTCTGGTAACCATCGCGCCGGAGGCAAGTCACGTGTAGCAGGATATCACCGTCACCGTCGTCCGGTACGATAAAGCCGTAGCCCTTGCCCACGTCGAACCACTTTATTGTTCCGGCAATCTCGAATACGTCAACGGCAACATCATCTGCCACCGACTCGAGCGCGCGGGGTTCCCGTGCGGTTTTGACCCCCATAGCGATTTTGTCCCGTCTCTAGGTCCGCATGATTAGGCCGAAGGCAATTTGCGACTCACCTCGCACCCGATTCCTAATAAAAGGATAACATTGCGACTAATTGCGAGAAGCGAAATTGTGAAACTAACCACAGACCATTTACAGGTTTTGCTCAATTTCTTCGCCAAAATTTGCAAAAGTTTGTGCCAATGGTGTGCGAATGACAGTAGTGGCCAGTGAATCGAGCGGCGTTTCTTGCCCGTTGAGAATCACCAGGCCTGCGCCGGAGCGCACCGCAACCGCCGGCAATTGCGCAGCAGGATGAACGACCAGCGACGAGCCGAGCACCAGAAACAGGTCGCATTCCCGCGCTGCCTGGACGGCTCTTTCAAGTTTCGCCTCCGGCATCTGTTGGCCGAAACTGATGACAGCCGCCTTCAACAAGCCGCCACACGCGTCGCAGCGCGGGCTTCGCGCCGCCTCCACCTCGGCCCGCAGCGCTTCAAGTCCGGCGCGCCGGCCGCACTCCAGGCAGGTGGCAAATGTCGAGTTGCCGTGGATCTCGATCAACCGGTCCTCAGGAAAGCCTGCCGTCTGGTGCAAGCCGTCAACGTTCTGCGTGATCAGGCATGTCAGGCGGTCTTCTTGTGCGAGCAGCGTGAGAGCCTCGTGCGCAGCATTGGGTTCGGATTTTTCAAAAAAGTCTATCATTTCAAAGCGGCGGTCCCAGTCTTCCAGGCGGGCATCCTCCGATGTGATGAAGTCCTGGTATTGAACCGGCTGGCGTCTTGACCATATCCCTCCAGGGGACCGGAAATCCGGAATTCCCGATTCAGTTGAAATTCCGGCTCCGGTCAGCGCCACAATTCTGAGGCGGTCATCCTTGTAAATTTTTGCCAGAAAGTCTCGAGCTTCGGATAGGCTGGTGATAAGTGTCATGAGCCGGTCGGGTACCTTTCGATCAGATCCCTCGGTTGAGGAAAAGGACAAGCTATGCGTTATCTGCACACGATGGTTCGCGTAACCAACATTGAAGAATCCCTGGACTTTTATTGCAACAAGATGGGCATGACGGAAATTCGCCGTCACGAGAGCGAGAAGGGACGCTTCACCCTGGTCTTCCTCGCCGGGTCAGACGATCTGGAAGCCGGCAAGGCCAGTGCCGCACCGCTCCTGGAACTCACCTTCAACTGGGATCCAGAAGAGTATACGGGCGGGCGCAATTTCGGGCACCTGGCCTATGAGGTCGATGATATCTATGCATTCTGCGAAAGCCTGCAGAACAAGGGCGTAACGATCAACCGCCCTCCCCGCGACGGACGGATGGCTTTTGTCCGTTCGCCGGACAACATTTCCTTTGAATTGCTGCAGAAGGGTGAAGCCCTTGAAATCAAAGAGCCCTGGGCCTCCATGCCGAACACCGGCGAGTGGTGATTTCAGAAGGTTTTCAACAAGTGCGGGCCCGAGGGATCGGGCCTGCAAAAAATTGTAATAAAGGCTCTTGCGGGCAAGACCATTCCCGCCTATAAGCCTCCCCACGACGCAACCGCGTCGACCGCGCGCCCATCGTCTAGCGGTCTAGGACGCCGCCCTTTCACGGCGGAAACACGGGTTCGAGTCCCGTTGGGCGTACCAATCTCTTCCCGAAGAATTGGACCATGATGACCAGGCACCTTACGCCTGCGCTTTCATGCACCTGAAGGCGAAACGAAGCGGCCTTCGATCTCCTGCGCCGGACCATCCATTCCGAAAAACGCCCGTCCCGGAAATTCCCGTCTGTAGAAGTCTGCGATATCATTTGCATTCGGGCCGGCATATTCGATGCGTCCGTCAGGGAAAAACACATCCAGGTCGTCGTCCTCGTGATCCGTGGCGTAGGTTTCCTGCGAACCGTGCAGGATCATGTTCACGCCGATCCGGCTGTTGACGAAGGTCTGCACGTCCATGAATTTCGGCGAGCGGGCGTGGATCTGCCCCAGCCTCTTTTCCTTGACCCTGATGATCTGGTCCGGTGCGTCCATGTCGACAATGCCGTAGAGATCGAAATCACCGTGGACACATTTACCTTCCCTGAGGATCGTGGTCGGTGAAAACCTGACGCAGCCGAAGTATGGATCTTCCGGGTTGCGTTCCACGAAATAGCGGCCGCTGTTCGGGATGATGAAAGCTATGTTCTTCTGCTGTTCATAAGTTGCCATTTCCGGTCTCAACTGGCTGGAAAAGGACCGCCAGGCCGCCAGTGCCTTGGGATATTTTCCATCCTTGTACGCCCGTTCACCGAAAAGCGTCGGATCGACGACAAGCCCGGCAATAGACCCTCTCCTGGCCTCCGGCAGCCGGCTGCCGCGAGGAACGACATCGAAATCTGCAGTTTTGGCCTTGCAATCCAGTGGCTTGGGGACAGCATAGCCTTCGCCGATATGCTGAAGCGAAGCGGTATTGGTTCGCCTGACGAGAATTGCGACATGGTAAAGCCGTGCGGCGGATTGAAAGACGCCGACATGCGCCTTTTTCATGTGCTTGAGAATATCGGACCGACCCGCCATGAGAACTGCCTCCACGATTTCCTGATTGCGTGACCAGCCGGCCAACACCTGATCAAAGGCATTTTACCAGACCATGCCCGGTACAAAGCGTGATCTCTGTCACGTCTGTCGCGGTGCGACCACTGCGCTTCGGCGACAAAGAGCCCCGTCACACCAGCAAGGCAGCGCGCTCTGCCGTGTTGACACGCATTTGATACAAAAAAATCAGGGGTAACGTCAGGAAACGTGGAACTACCGGGAAACCTTGATATAATGCACGTCGGAATTTGGACGGTGGAGCTAATTGGCCTGGCAGGGTTCCGTTTCATTTAAGACGAATTTCACCAAAACGAATAGTTGTGACACGTATTACAGAACATTTAATCCCGCTGGGGTTAGCTCTATAAACATGAGGAAACAGGCCTCAAGAAAACGATCGGATTAACCGACAGGCAACAATGATCTTACGAGAGGACAGGAAATGTTCACACGAATGATCGCCGTGCTGGCAATACTGATAGCAGGGACTGCCCCGGCATTCGCCAAGCGCGTTGCCCTGGTAATCGGCAACGGCGCATACGAACACACAATACCGCTTCCGAACCCGTCGAACGACGCGGAACTGATGGCCACCAAATTGCGCAGCCTCGGTTTTGAAGTCGTAGCGGGTCAGGATCAGACCTATAATGACATGCGCCGGTCTGTGCTGGATTTCGCGAAGAAGGCCTACGGGGCCGAGATTGCGGTTCTGTTCTACGCCGGCCATGGCATGCAGGTAGGCGGACAAAACCTGCTCATTCCGATCGACGCCAAGATCGAAGACGAAACCTCGCTCGATTTTGAAACGATCTCGGTCGACTTCATCATGCGCCAGATGTCCAAGGACGTTAAGGTGCAGATGGTTTTCCTGGACGCCTGCCGCGACAATCCACTGGCACGCACGCTCGCGCGTCGGATGGGTCCAAGCCGCTCAGCAAACCTCGGTTCGGGACTAGCGGAAATCAAGGTTGAGGAAACAGGTGGCGAAGGCTCCGTGATTGCCTTTGCAACCAGCCCCGGCGATGTAGCCCTTGACGGCGAAGGTAAAAATTCACCGTTCACCTCTGCCCTTATCCGCCATATCGATACGCCGAATGCGTCTATCCAGACAGTGATGACCCGGGTGACCGGTGACGTCTATGACGCAACGGAAAAACGCCAGCGTCCGTGGGTGAACGCTTCTCTTATCGGCGAAGTGTTCCTGAACAAGTCAACTGCTTCGGCAGAAGGCACGGAAGTGGCTTCGCTGGGTACGACTACGACCACAGTTCCGGACCAGGCCGTCACCAATGCGGCTGTGTCCGCAGCGGCGACCACCTCCCAGCCCAATCTCGACTGGGAACGGGAAAAGCTGATCTGGGAAGCTGCAAAGTCCAGTGACACGGTGGCTGACTACGAATCCTACCTGGCAGCTTACCCGAAAGGTACGTTTGCAGATTTTGCTCGCAACTCGATCAAGCGTCTGGGCAACGGTGCCCAGGTTGCCGCGGTCAATCCGGCCACAACACCTGGTGCCGCTGCTGCTGCGAACCCGACAAACGGTGCGGCCACGTCACTGCCGAACCCGCAGACTGCGATACCGGGAACGGCCGAGACGGAAGCTGGGCTAGGCTGGAACCGCACTGCACGGCGGGAAGTGCAGACACGGCTGAACCTTGCCGGACACAATGTCGGACGCCCTGACGGTGCGTTCGGTCCCAAGACCAGAGCCGGTGTCACCTCCTGGCAGACGCAAAACGGAATGGTTCCGACCGGGTATTTCACCGCGGCACAACATCTCCTGCTGAACTCGCAAACAACGGCGCAGTACACGGCCTATATTGCGGAGATCAAACGCAAGCAGCAGGCAGCGGCCGCCACGTCCCGCAGCACAACAACACGCCGGGCGAATACAACTCCGCAACGTACGACCAACACAACGCGTCGTACCAATAACACCGGTGGTGGACTCAACCCCGCAGGCGCAGCCTTCATCGGCGGCGTGGTCGGTGGAATTCTTGGCGGCGCGATCGGCCGCTGATTTCAACCACAGACATGAGTTCGGCCCGGTGATTTACCGGGCCGTTTTTTTCCATGTCTTCATTTGCGCATTCAATCGAGTTTCAAACTCACACGTTTCATATTCGTTGCCTTTGCGGCATCGAGAATATGAACCACCTGCTGGAAATCGGTTGCCTTGTGCGGGATAAGAACGGCGGTTTCAGCACCGGCGGCCGCCAGACGGTTCAGTTCGTTCCCCAATTCACCAAGGGTTACCGGCAGCCCGTTCACGATCAGCTCCGGGATGTCCGAACCCGCGCCCATTTTCAGGACGATGAGAACGGCCGGAGCGGTCGAGATTCGCGAATTGTCGGCGGCGCCAACACTTTCTCCACTCCCGAGGGCAACATCAAGTGGACGCCAGATGCCGAATGTTGACGAGAGCAGGAAAAACATCACGAGGATGAAAATCACGTCGATCAGCGGCGTCAACGGAATCCGCCTGCGTTTTCCAACCGGGTTGTGGATCTGGATCATCTGCGGCTTCTGGTTCTTGCAATTTCCGGCAACTCTGACTGACACTTTCCAGCAGTTGCACCCAAACCACAATGAAAAAAGGCAAATTGACCCAAGGCTCTCACTTGCTTAGCGTGAAATCATCAATGACTTTGAGTGACAATTCATGGCAACAGCCTTTCAATCCAGTTTCCAACCGCGCATCGCAAGGAAGAAGACCAACACGGCAACCTGGATCTTTCCGCTACTGTTCGCCAGCGTACTGGTTCCCCAGGCGGCTCAGGCAGGTCTCAGGGTCTGCAATGGATCGGTCGATCTTGTGAATGTGGCGATCGGCTACGACACGGAAGACGGTTTACGGACCGAAGGATGGTGGACAATCACGTCCAATGCCTGCAGCCAGGTTCTTCAGGAACCGCTGAAGGCCAGCAACTACTACCTTCATGTCTCCGACGGCTTTGGCGAGAGCAGACTTGGCGGCGATGTGACGCTTTGTATCCGTGAAGAGAAATTTGTCCTTTTCGACGGAGATCAGTGCTGGCAACGGGGATTGATAGAAGCGGATTTTTTCAAGATTGAGACAGAAGGGGCTGAAGACTGGACAGTGTTGTTGTCATATGACTGATTTTTGTGTCAGATGTTCTTAAAGTCCAGTTGCTCAAGTGTTTGGATTGAAGTGTTCCGGGGGTTTGTAAATGCGATTTTTGACGCAGATTTTTTTGCTTGGTTATCTTTGCGCTGCGATTGCAGCACCGGCTCATGCACAGGAGCCGACCGGTAAGATCAGTCTCGAACTCAATCATGTCCAGCCGACACAGGGCGGCGGTTGCCGGCTTTCGATCATTGCGACCAACGGACTGGAACGTCCGATAAGTCAGTTGGGCCTGGAAATTGTCGCCTTTAACACAGAAGGGCTCGTCGACCAGTTCCTGCGCCTTGATTTCTCCCGTATTTCTGCAGGCAAGACAAAAGTTCTGCAATTCGACCTGGCTGGCAAGGCATGCGATGGCCTGTCCAGATTGCACATCAATGACGTTCTGAACTGCGTCCCTGCAAGTGTCACGGATGTATACTGCCCCGATCTCCTGGATCTCAAGAACCGCACTCCAATCCAGTTCGGTGACTGATCGTGTCCGCACACACAGTCTGGAGCTGTCGCTGAATGGTTGAATCGTCTTCTTCCCTGCTTGAACTGGGAGGGCCTGTTGTCCTTGTTCTCCTAGGGATTTCCGTGCTCGCGCTGGCAGTCATCCTTGCCAAGGCTTTCCAGCTTTCCAATGCCCGTGTCGGCCGGCACAGCCTGGTGAGACAGGCAGTGACGATGTGGCGAACCGGGGAGCGTTCCAAGGCGACGCAGGCGCTGCTGAAGGATCGTTCGCTTTCAGCTGCCCTTGTCCGGAGCGCGATGGAAGCGATCCAGAAACTGGACGGTCAGCCAATGAGTTCGCAGGAACGGGACATTCGTGAAGAACGCCTGCGCGAAGAGATTTCCGCCAGAGCTGCCGACCGACTGTTCGGGCTCGCCAGTTGGCTGAAAGCGCTCGATCTCGTCACCCAGATTGCCCCCCTGCTTGGCCTGCTCGGGACCGTACTCGGGATGATCGAGACGTTCCAGACACTGCAGGAGTCTGGATCTTCCGCCAACCCGGGCACACTTGCGGGCGGGATCTGGGTCGCTCTTCTGACAACAGCCTGCGGTCTTGCGGTTGCCATACCGGTGTCTGTCGCGGTGACGTGGTTCGAGACAAGACTTGAAAAAGAACGCGCAGCCCTTGAGGTGCTTCTGACGGGTGTCTTCACAGCCGGTGCAACAAGCAACCAGTCCCCCTCATCGTGAAACCTTGAACGCAGAGAGGGAGTAAACGCCCGGTGACGCCAGAACATTCGCAATCCGTTCTGCCGGAAGCCTGCCAAACGAGCCTGGCTGTTTTTGCTTGGGCCTGTTCCAGACGGCCAGGATCAGCGCAGTTTCGCTCTGGCCACCGGTTATCAGCGTAACCGGAATTGAAAATCGCCAGCCACCCAATGTCGCTGTACTCGTCTGAACCCGGACGAAGCTTCTGCCATCATGGATCTGACCGGCATCGTCAATAAGATAGAGCTCCGGCGGACCCTTCCCGTCCAGTTCAAGACCTGCCTCTTCCGCCTGCGCGATACGTCCTAGTGGCAAGTCACGCTGGATCACACCGGAAACCCTCGTACCGCTTGTCACGACGGTCCTGTCCAGTTCCACAAGACCAGGCGCTTCTACTCCGTTGGAAAGACCAAGTGCGTCAAGAAGTGCACATTGACGGCCTGTGACCAGTCGCACTTCAATATCAGCACCATATCCCTGATCAGTCGTGAAACGTTGATCAAAAAGAACGAAAGGATCGATTGCAGCTCCAAACGCAGTCACCCGCGCGGTGTCCGTTCCAGCCGACATCACTGAAAGATGCGCACAATTTCCCGCATCGTATTTGGCAACATATGCCGAAACATTTGCCAGCGGATCAATCGTGGCAACTTCATCTGGTGGCACGTTGGCCGTGGCATCAGACGATACAGGCGCAGCAGGTACGTTGGACGGATTCGGATCGCTTGGATTTAGAGCAGGAAGATCCACTTCTGACGGCTGAACGGCCGCAATCTGTTCTTCAACAGGTCTGACAGGTTTCACGGTTCCGCTGTGAACCTGCACCGGGCTGGCGCTTGAACTTGGAACGACAACCGCGGAAACCTGACTTGCCGAAGTATTGTTTGAAACGACAACAGGACTGGAAGCATCGGGAGCAGACGACACTGGTGCAACCGTCGAACTTGATGTGGTGACCACAGCTGAATTTGTGCTCGGCTTTACCGATTGACTGGCCACCACAACTGAATTTGTGCTCGGCTGCGCAGGCCGAGTTGTCGTTGAGGAGCTGATATCTGCAGGCTGAACCTGAACCGGCACTGCCGCCGCAACGTCAACAGGCGCTGGATTTGCCTCCTCAGAGGTCGGTGCCAGTGTTTCAACAATCTGGCTTTCAGGCGTTGCAGGATTCTGTACCGGCTGCACAACATCAAGCGCGGTTTCTTCCTGTGCCGCTTGCACAATTTCGGTCACGTTCGATTGGCCTGCGACAACGACCGCCTCCGGTGGCGTCACAGCTACGATCTGCTGATTGGCAGCTTCAAGAGCCTCCGGCGCCTGTTCGGGAACGGTCTCTACCGCAACAGTAGCGACGGTGTCAGCCGAAGAAGTGGATACGGTTTGAGCGGCATTCGCGTCAAGTTGTTCCGGAGCAACAAGGTCGCTGCTACCGGTTAAACTCGGTGCCAGCGTCTCCGGCAAGACAGTTGCCGCATCGACTGCCTTTGTTGCCTCAGGTCTGACGGTTTCACTGTCGTTGGGTATTGCCTGCTCCGGCGACAAGGGAAGGACAGCGTCGGATGCCGTTTTGTTCGCCTGGATGGCTGCTGCATCGGGTATCGCTGCCTCGGACACCACAGACTCCACCGCATCAGCAGGTTCAAAAACCAGTTCTTCGCTCTGAATGACAATTTCCGTTTCGACCGGTTCCGGAGGATCTGCGGACTGCCAGGTGAGCTGCGGCAGACCGTAAATCAGGAAAGCCAGGTGGGCGGCAACCGACATCCCGAGAACAACCGTCCAGACCAAAGCGGGGATATGTGGTTCACCAGTCTGATTATAAACAGCGGCTGTCACGGTTCATTCGCTTCAATGGCAATGAAAGACAGGTTTTTCACACCTGCAGATCGCATCTGTTGCGCAAGCTGCGAGACCGCTTCCATCTTTGCCCGCCGGTCGACCTGGACGGACATGTTGTCTTTAGCCTCGGGGGATTGTGCCAGATAGTCAGTCAAACCCTGTTCGTCGAGCTCAGTCCCTGCAAACCAAAGACTGCCCGATCGGGTCAGGACAAGGCTGTTCTGGATGTTGCCCTTGCCCGACTCAGAACTCGTTTCCGCCCACTCGAATTCATCCGGAAGCGGCGGACGTAGAGTGCCGGCAACAAGCAGAAACAGAAGAAGCAGGAACACGACGTTGATCAAAGCCAGTGAACTGTCCGCTCTACGATGAGCCAACGGCTTGGGTACGTGGATCGGCTTCGTGTAGCGTTTCATTGCTGTTTCAATTCACTTCCCGCTCGCACCCGGCGACTTATGGCACCACTTTGACCGTCGTTGCCGTCGCCCGCAAGATCGGCAGGTCCTGCATGAGCGCGTTAAAATAGGCACCGGCCTGCTTTTCCTGGCGCGCGGACAGGTTCGCAACAAGATCCCTGCCCACCATTGAAATGATCAATCCGGTTTCTTCCGAGAGCGTTTTCAGGCTCAACGGTACGACGAACCCTGCTCCCCCGTCATCCGACTGCAGGTATGGAGACAGGTTGACAACCTGACCGGTGCTCGACACGAACAAAAGCCCGAGTTCACCCGTCGACGGATCGTAACCGGAAATGCGACCGGCCATGTTTTCTCCGTTCGGTACCACGGTTCGCTGCATATCAAGCTGGAGTTCAGTCTTTTCATTTCCCTGTGGTGTGGCCCGCAGGAATGCGATGGCGGGACATTGTGCATCGCTGACAAGATTCACCTGTATCTTCGCTTCAAACCCCTGCGACTGGGTAAAATCGCTGTCGAATGTGATAAATGGTGGCGTTCTTGAGGCGAACCCCTCGATCTCGGCCAAATTGCCGGCGACCTGGACGGGTTGCAAATACATGCAATCGCCGGCCTGGTAGTTACTGACGTAATTCCGGATACGATCTGCCGGTTTCAAAGCCTCGTCCGGCTGGGTCCCGTTCTGCAAATCGTTGTCCGGCAAGACGGGCGGCAATACGGCAATGTCGGTCGGGTCCTTGACAGGTGGGTCTTCGATCGGCGGATCCGGCAGAACCGGTTGGGTATCCTGACCAGAGTTGCCGGACGGCTCCACGTTGATATCGTTACCACCCTGCGCCACGTCAGTATTGTTCTGATCCGTTGGTTGGGCGGGCCTATCCGGCGCATTGTCGCGAGGCTGCGCCACAAGAACCGGCTTCTGATTCTGCTCCGGCAGGTTTTGCCCGACGACGAAATAAACGGCTGCTGCACCGACGCCTGCAAATCCCAGCAGGGAAAATGCAACGAGTACCCGGCGCCCCCAACGGACAGGCGACGGCGGCTCGTCCAGAACAGACTGCTCGGGAGGAGGTTCGGACGACCTGATAATCGTTTTGTCCTCGACGGGCAGTCGCATGGGTGCCCCAAGCGTCCATTCCGCGATTTCTGTCATTAAGGAAGGTCGGTGTGACGGGTCCGGTTGGAGCATTGCCTCAAGCAGCGGCCGGAAACGATTGTCGACACCGTCGAGCGAGGGAACAATCCGACGCTTTTCCACCATTTCGACCTGGGTGCCACCCATGTCCGTCTGCCTGCCAGTCAGGCTTTCGGCAATCACGAGCCCCAGTGAATATATGTCGCTTCTTGCCGTGACCTTGCCGCCAAACAGACCAACCTGCTCGGGAGACATGTAGTTTATCTTGCCGGCGAGCCCGTCGCCGATGATTGTTGGTCCGGCCTTGTTCGCACGGGAAATTCCGAAGTCGATGATTTTTGCCTGACCGACATCACTGTTTTGAAGAATGATATTGTCCGGCGACAAATCACGATGAATGACCTCCCGATCATGAACCGCCTGCAATGCAGAGGCCAGTCTGACGACAAGTCTGTAAACCGCCTCGGGCTCGAGAGGCCCCGCCTCCAGCCGAGTTTTCAATGAGGGCCCGCCAACGAATTCCATCGCCAGGTAATAAACGCCGAGCGTCGGTTCCTTTGCGAAAACAAAGTACTGCGTCAATGCATCGTGTTTCAGCTTGCGCAGAATTTTGGCTTCGCGTTTGAACAGGTCGAGGATCATGGGATCCTTGGCAAAATTGGCCAGCAAGATCTTGATCGCGACCGGATCCCCGCTTTCCACGTCCCGGGCGCGGTACACTGTCCCTATACCACCGTCGGCGATATGCTCTTCAATTTCATAAAGATTGTTGAGCCGAGTACCACCAGGCAACAAATGGTCGTCAGGATTCATCAGCGGGCTTCTCCTTCACCCCGAGAGATACGATCTATGTCCACGATAACGACTGTCACATTATCAGTTCCACCCTTTTCCAACGCTCCGTCCAACAATCCCCTTGCAGCTGACCTTTGAGCACCTTCCATCAGGAAAGTTTCAATCACCGCGTCCTCGAGATGTCCGGTCAGTCCGTCGGAACACAACAAGAATCGATCTCCAGCCCTGAGGTTTCCGGATACAAGCTCAAGTTCGAGATCCAGGCCCGACCCTATTGCCCTTGTGATCACGTGCCGCCTGGAGAAGTTTCTTGCTTCTTCTTCGGTCAATACGTTCTGGTCAACAAGCTCCTGAACTTCGGTATGATCAGTTGTCAGTTGCTCCATCTGGCCGCTCCTGAACCGATAGACCCGGCTGTCACCGGCCCAGAGACAGGCAAAGTTGGAATCAAAAGTCAGAAGGGCCGCAATGGTCGTTCCCATGGCTGCCCCGTTGGCATTGGTCGCAGCTCTCTCAATTTGCTCCTTGGCGTCGATGACGCGACCTTCAAACTGGTCCAGAAGATCCACCGCACTTAACGGCATCCTTATTGTCGTGAGCGCATCCTTGACAAGATTGGACGCAATCGCTCCTCCCTTCATGCCGCCGGCGCCATCCATAACGGCGAATATACCCTTTGATTCATCACAAAAGAACGCGTCCTGATTTTCGTCACGTACACACCCCACATGTGTAAGTCCGACTGAAAGTCCCCGCACTGCCTCATGTTCTGGCTGCATCATGTTCGATGATCCTCCGGATGGTATCGCCCATGGTCTTTCCCTACCAATTTGTTGCCGGCTTCTTCTGCATCGAATGATTCCGGCAAAAGCAACCAGCGAAATGCTGTTGCGTCCGGTAAACCGGCGCAATTGAAAGCAAACACTTGCCGGCCCGCCCGGCACCAGAACAACGAGCTAATTTTTTCCGTTGTCCCGGCGTCCGCCGCCAACGACTTGCCATCCGCAGAATCTTTGGCCCCACCGCTGCCGGAGAGGTCGGCGAGCCCGCTGACTGCCTTCTGAAATTCCTGCAGGCTTGCGTCTTCTTCGAGCGCTCCGAGCAGCACTGCCTCGACTTCATCAAACCAGTCATCCGAGGGTCGCTCATCGTTTTCAGAAAGAGATGAGGCGACAGCAATCGTTAAGGGGAACTTTCGGCCAACCTTGTCGACGCTTGGCATCAGGGCGCCGCCGATCGCCTCGGTAAAAGGAGCACTCCCGTCTACCGGATCCAGCCAAAAACGCCAGACGGGCATCGTCATATAGGTTTCTTCCCATCGAGAGCCGAGGAGTTGTCTGGAACTGCCTAGTCCCTTCATCAGAAACGGCTCCCACAGGCTCAGGAACCCCGTGGGACAATTACCAACGACAAAGTCGGCCCTGTCCGGCAATTTTCCGAAATATCCCTTCTTTCCGCTCATGCGGCAATCTTCAAAAGCTTGTCGGGCATTTGAAGTCTCCGACGGCCGAGAGGAAAAACGGGTTCGGTTTGGTGCGAAGTGTCACAGTGAATGCCACCTGCCTGCCGCCCAGGGTTTTCCGGATGACGAACTTGTTCTGGCCCGAGCTGACCCTGTTGGACCGCACGAACCGGTAAAAGGCCCAATCACCGTGGATTTCCTGCCGGGACCTGTAACCCGGCACTTCGGGCTGTATCACCAGCACAACGCGCGGGGTCGCCGTATTGCTTGGCCAGTCGAAACTTGCCGGCAGTGGTTCAATATCCGCGTTGAAACCAGGTCCCCGCGTCACAAGCACGAGGTTTCCATTGACCTCGAGACTGGCAGCATCAGCCTGCTGGGACAAAGCGCGCGGCACGACCTGCAATCCGATCGAGGGGAACGCGTTTCCGGTCGGGAAAAAGGCCTGCTTGATCAGATCGGCCCGCTCGAACTGGCGAAGCGTTGCATTTGAAAGCCTGTCAGCCTGTGCCACTTCCGGTTTCCAGTTCCAGGGCCGTGAGGACGTATCCACCAGCGCCTTCAGGTTTTGATCGAAAAACTGCTGCATGATGCCGTTAGGTGAAAAAAGTTTGGCGAACTCCGTCATTGGAACTTCAGAACGTCCATTCGTGAACGGATAATTCCGCGTCACGATCCGACGGCATTCTTCAACAACCTGCGTCTTGAGCTTTTCGTTCAGCTGAGTGATCGAAGTTTCCTTGAATTCCTCGTCGAACTCCTTGGCAGACTGGAGAATGAGCTTGTCAAAAGGCTGAGGGAAGCGGGTCGCATTGCTTCTCAGCAATGACGCCTGAATCTGAACGTTGGAATTCGCGGATTCGCTCTGGACCGGGTTGTTTGCGACAACCAGAAGATTGTCCAGGATGTTCTTGAAGTTGACCAAAAGGGCGTCAATTTTCCGGCTGTTTTCTCCCTCGACCAGGACGTGATAGGGCCGAAAGTGGTCCTCGATCCCTTTGCCAGGAATGATCGCCGGACCGCCGCCTCCGGCTACAGCTCCAAGTGCGTCGGAAACGCCTCCAGGTGCAAGTGCCTGAACGCCGGCTTCAATTCCTATGCGTTTCAGGCCACCTGCCCGGTCTAGAACATACTGCTGAAATACTTTCTGGGCCGCCGACTTGCCGGCCTGTGCTGCATTCCCGCCGTCAAGCGAAGCTGTCAGGCCCTCCTGTGACAGGTCTTGAGTCAGCAACGTCTCATTGCGTATGCTTTCCAGCAATAGAACGACCGGAGACGTCGGCGCCGAGACAGCTTGAAGTGTCGTATAGAGCGGCTTGTCGTTCCGCATGGACTTGAATTTCAGATTTCCAAGCGCCTCTTCCCAGGCCTCAATGAAATCCTTCGTGTAAAGCGCCAGGACCTCGGCCGGCAGAGACTGATACTGATCGGCAAAAGCGTCGACTTCGCCAATTTCGCCAAACACCCATCTGTCACGTTCGAGCTCTTCCCGGATGCCGGCCAGATTCGGCAGAACAGACAAGTGAAAGCCAGGATAGGTGTAAAACCTGTCAACCAGAACCGTGTCGAGGGTGTCGCCGTTTTCCGTTTCGAACACGGTTTCCATATCGGGACCGCCGCGTTGCTCTGCGATCCAGTCGTCGCTTGCAAGTCCCTTGGATCTAGACTTCAACAGCGCGTAGCCACGTTCGGAAAGACTGACCCTGCCTAGTTCCCGCTGAACTTCCGCGACAAGAACGCCGTCGAGTTGATTGGTCAGCACATTGCCGCCAAAATCGAGATCGAGCATTGCGGTTATGTGCGAATTGAGTTCGTTTCGAAGAACCTGCCCCTGTGGTCCGGGGAAGCTCTGCAGAAAGTCCGCTCGGAAAGAATTCTTGATCTGGTCCTTGTCGATTTCGGGCGCGTCGCCTGCGACCATGCGATACAGCTTTATCAGATTGTAAAGCGACTCAATGTCCTGTCCTCCCGGGCCTGTCCGGTTGTCGAGGACGTCTGTCATCTGCTTTTCTATCCGAAGCAGCAGGCGTGGGCGAAGCAAGCGCTCCAGGCCGCTTCGATAGGAAGTGATCCCGGCAGCCTGAAGGCGTTCGCGCTGGCTCAACCCGAATTTTTCCATGAAAGGCGTCGGATCGTTTCGGGTGTCATATCCTACCGGAAGACTGCGCAGCAGCGAGAGAATGTAAGCAGAATCGCGCAAGCTATCATCGCGTACGACCCTCTGTTCAAGAACGCCCTCTCCTTCCGCGCGAACTGCAGCCACGGCCTTTGCCGTTTCATCGATCAGAGCCCGGTTGTTCAGGTAACTGATCGTCCACAGACTTCCCAGCCCAAGGGTCGCCAGGACAATCACGGTGTAGGCTGCAATCCTGGCAGCCGTCGCCATTCGGACCACTCGACGATTGTGCGTGACCCAACCAGCTTCCCCTATGATGACCTGGTTGAGCAAATCGCGAAGAAAATAGCTCTTGCCCTGCCCCGAAAGCGCGGCCGCCTGGTACGAGGTACCGAACGCCTGGCTCATGGACCCGATAACCCGGTCTATCGCGGTTCCTGTCTGGGTTCCCGATGTGAAGTAGAACCCGCGCAGAACAGCATTCGGATAGTACCGGCTGGGTTCGAATATGGCATTTAGAAATCCTGTTATCCGGTCCCTGAGCGCCGCAACCTGTGTCGGGAAACCATACAGCATCAGGCGTGCCCGCGGATCAGGTTCCTCCTGAAGCCTGTCCGCCAGTTCCTCATTCAGGCGTTCGATCAAGAGATCGAATTCCGCCGGAGTCTCGGCAACCATGTTCTTGTTCTTTTCGCGCGTCTGAAAAGTTGCGCCCCAGACAAGATTCCGTCGGCTTTCCGGATAGGATCCGAAAAACTCCATGAAACCGGCAACCGTATCGGCTTTCGTGAAGATGACATAGACCGGGAAATCGATCTTCAATGTCTTGTAAAGTTCAATCAGCCGCGCGCGGATCGCGTCGGTATGCTCCTTCAGCTCTGCGTCCGAAAGCGTCATCAGGTCTTCGAGACTGATCGATACCATGACCCCGTTGACCGGCTGTCGTGGTCGGGCCTTGCGCAAAATATTCAGAAAACCAAGCCATGCTTCCCGATCGTGTTCTTCGTCAGAATCCTGTGTCGTGTAGCGGCCGGCTGTATCGATCAGGACTGCGTTTTCAGCAAACCACCAATCGCAAAAGCGCGTTCCACCAAGACCTTCAATTTTCTGCGCCTCGCCCTTTCCCCGGGAGTTGGCGAATTTAAGCCCGGAATGCATCAATGCCGTGGTCTTGCCGGCGCCCGGTGGACCGATCATCAGATACCAGGGCAAATCATAGAGATATGTGCGCGTATTGCCGCTGGCTGTCTTCAGGGTCTTCAGCGCATCTTTCATGCGTTCAGACAGGATCTGGAGATCCTCTTCACTTGCCTTTGGCTGAAGAATCTCCTGTTCCAGGGCCCTGTTGGCCGCAATACGCTTGTAGATCCTGTACCCGGTCCAGCCACCGATCGTGAGGAGGATCAAAAAGACCAGCAACAGTCTCACCCAGAGCGGTTCAAACGGACGCACGCCGGCAATGCCAAGAAAAGGCCCTCCGAACCAGATCAGAGTAATGAGGGCAAGAATTCCAATCACAATTGCCGTTATTCCGAGCCAGAATTTCATTGACGTCGCCTTGTTCTTCGGTTGCCCCGGAGATTAAAAATCAGTTGTCAATCACCAGTCCCTTGGATGGTGGTTTCAAAAACACTTCGACACGCCGATTGAGTGCCTTGCCTTCACGGTTGGTGTTGGGAGCTACGGGTTCGTCCGCGCCACGCCCCTCGACCTCAACCCTGTCCGGCGTCTGCAATAAGGCCTGCATCACGGCTGCGACAGATTTCGCCCGTTCGACGGACAAATGCCAGTTTGTCGGAAAGCGCGGATTGTTGCGGATCGGATCGCTGTCGGTATGGCCAACGACGAGAATGTCCCCTTCTATCTGGTCAAGCGTTTGGCTGACCTGTTCGACGAGAAGCTGAAACTCGGGGCGCAACGTTGCTGCAGCCACATCAAACTGCGCGCGCATCCGCAGCATGATGGCGGGTCCGGCTTGAGAAATCTCCAATCCATCGATGCCGGCAAGCTGCTCTGCAACCGTGTCAATCGGTGCGTCTTCCGGTGGCGCCGGCGGCGGCGGTGGCTTGGGTTGGTAACCCTCCCGAGCCAGTTCGAGCGGTCCGGTCGGATAAAGAGCCGACGTGCGGCCTGCGAGGACCTCGCTGCCGCTTGCAAGCAGCAACATCAACGTGACATATCCGCCGAGCAGCAACGCGCTGGCAACGGCTGCGACCGACCAGATAGGAATTGAAAATCCGGTGCGTTTCTGAAGCAGGTCCAGTCCACGCCAATGCGGTGAAAGATCGTCACCCGGGCGGGGCCGGACGCGTCTCAGGATTTCGTGCAGGTCCCGCCGCTCACGCTCCAGCCCCTGCTGACCTCCCTGAATCGCTCGGTACTTTCCGTAGAACCCGAGCGACAAACAAGAATGCATGACTTCCAGAACACCATAGTTTCGCCCTGGGTCCTGCTTGGCCTTCTCAAGAACCTGAAAGAACTCCACTCCGCCGGTTGCCTGTCCGAAGAACTGGGTCAGCATGGAATACTGCGTCCATTGATGTCTTCCGGCGGACGGTAAATTCTGAACGATGTCGTCCGATGTGGCGCATAGTGCATATGCGGCCGACTGTATCTGGTCGTCTGTGATGCCGACGTTGCGCAAGTCTTTTTCAAAGGCCTTGATGGCATTGTAGACATCGCGCATCAGCGCGTCGAACTGCGCATCGGTCATTGTCAGATGCAGCCGTCCCAAAAGGAGAAGCAACGGCGCTGCGGCACGGGAAATCGGATTGCGATTGGCGACGCGGATCTGGTTTATGTCCGGAGTTTGGGCCAGTTGTCCGGCTGGTTGTGCTCCGGGTGCGGCAGCGGGTTGCACCGGTTGCTGAGGCGGCGGCGCTGAAGGCTGAGCCGGTGGAGGTGTCCGGATATCGGGTGCTTTCTGCTGGCCATATTCATAACCTGCCGGGGTCGGTGCATAAGGGTCAGGACCCGACCCGCGTCCTCCCTGCCAGGGATCCGGAGCACCGGGAGGCTGTGGTGGCGGCGGTGCCTGTGGCGGCTGGCCCTGTGCGGGCGGCGGCGGCGGAGGCTGCTGTGGCTGTTGCGGCGCTCCCGGTTGAGACGTTTCGCTCCAACGTCCCCCTGGGTTTGGCCGAACAATCGTTTTGCCCTTTCGTTTGGAAACGCCGAAGGGATCGTCGTTGTCCGACATCATCGTCCCTCCCGAATGGCATAGAATTCAAGCTGAAGATCCGGCCAGTTGCCGGAAAATTGCAGCCCGATCGCGGAATCCTGGCTGAATTCGCGCCAAAGCGGCGTCGTCTTGTCCAGTCGGAAATAGACCCGATCGGTTAGAGCCCGGATCTGAGCAGGCGGGACCGGCATATGAATTAGCGGTATACCCGGCAGATTTGAATAGACGATCTGGCGCATCTGGCCGAATGGACCGACCTTGAACAGCCGCGGAAATTCGTTCTGGATTTCGGTGAGCGGACGACGTGCCGCAACTTCGATGACAAAACTCGCTTGTGAGAACAAATTGCGATCGACAATCGTCGACTTGAAGGCATTGGGAGCAAGCTGTTCCAGAGGGAGGCGGATTGCCCGGCGGTCGTAACCGGCAGACAAGAACGCCTGGATATCTGCGAGCACCGGCTTGAAGATGTCATGCAGACGGTCATGATCGTAGACCGGATAGTTTCGGGCCCGCCGTTCTTCTGTTGCGAATGTGGCCAGCTCACCTGCCAGCTGGATAAATTCCGAATAGACCCTTTCAGGGTGCACATAAGCCGATTTGCGAAGATGCATCAGTTGCGGATGGAGCCGATTGAGCATTTGCAGCGTCAGGTAATCGAAATTCTGTAATCCGCCGCCTGCCGACGTATCAGCTGCATATCGGGCAAGTTCGCTCAGTTTCCTTTCCACCCAGCCAATCACCGAGTCGATCCATCCGGTCACGACAGGATGCACGTGGCAGGCAAGAACCGGCGGCGCAAACGTGCCGTCAGTGATCACGATACGGTCCTTGATTTCGGTAATTCGGGCGACCGGCAGGCAGACATGTCCCGGATGGGGCGTCGCCCGTATCGAATACATCAGCCGCGGATGTGCGACATCGATTTCCTCTTCCTGCCGGATGGCCGAGGTCGAATCGATGATCGTCTCGCGGCCCTGAACGTAGCGCGTCGCCGCATCTTCCCTGCCGCTGGCCACCTCGACAGCGTTGACGGTCGTTTCCGGGATTCCGAGCCATACGATCTGGCCGGCCGAATCTTCAGGAACATCAATGGCTGGTGGCGGCGTTCCGTCGGCCGGAAAGTTGAAAACGGTGCCATCTGGAAAAATACCGCGTCCGTATCGCAGCGCAAATCGACATTGCTGACCGACATCCTGATCGATTTCAATCTCTGAAAAACCCCAAGGATAAGAGGAGGCAAGCCTGATACGTTCATCCAGCAAATGTTCGGCGTACCGGTCGCTCTGCTGCAGATGATGCGGCCTCAAAAACAGGCCTTCGGTCCATGCAACCTTGCTATACCACGACATTCAGGCACTGCTCCCTTAATCTTGCCGGCGTCTGTTCGCCCATGAAACTTCAAACCTACACAATATTTGCCAGCCGTTTATTGCTCCGGCTCTTCATTTGAAAATTCTTCGTAACTTTCGGTAAAGTATTGCGTGAAAACGCCGACCAGACCATCGTCATAAGCACCTGCCAGCGAACTCCAACGCTCGTTCAGATGCTCCCAGAGCTTTACCTTCTGGTTGCTGAATGTGCTCTTGGCGACCTTTCCCTCTTCTTCAATTGCCCTCGGCGAAAGCGTTTCGTCAAAACGCGCTGCGGCCTTTTGCATTGCCGCATATGTCCAGACATGGTGTTTCTGGATGTCCTTGAAGGCCGCTGCCATCGCTTTGGGCAACGGCAGGTAGCCAGTGTCTTCAACATTGTGCGCAAGCATGGTCTGAAGCGCCATTTGAGGTGTCGGAGAGAACTTCAGCGCATTGTTTCCGCTGCGGCTTATAAGTGTGCGGTTTGCATTCCGGGTCATTGCCTTGACCTTGCTGCGCGCCTGAAGCAATCCCATCAGATCGCTTGTAATATCCTGAAGGACTGATCCGATCTCCCGGGCAAATTCTTCCGGATCCCGGCCTGCGAGAAGCGTTTCGGGAATTCCCGCACCTTCCGAAAATGCCTTTAGGAAGTCTGCACTTGCAATCTCGACCACCTCGGCACCGGCATGCTCGGCCGATTGCTGCGCTTTTTCCACCGGTTGGGCGGTTTCTGCAGCAGGCGCGCGCTCCTGCGGTGCCGGTTCCTCTAAAGGTGCGGCCACTTCTTGCACATGCTGTTCGGCTTCTGAAGCTCGAGAAGAAGCATCCGCCGGTTCCTTCACCGGAGTGCCGGGAAACGGAGATCCTTCCGACTCTGCCGGAAAGACATCAGCAGGTTCTTGCTGCGGCGGCTGAGGAGCAGGTTCGGCGGGCGGTGCGTCCACTCCTTGTGGTGGGGCTACTGGCTCCTCACCGGCGGCGATGTCCGGCATCTTGAACATGGGCTCGCCTGCTTCCTGCTGGACAGCCCCCTGTGCAGTCTCCGGAAAAGGGGCAGCCTGAGAAGGTTCGCCCTGCAGAGCAGACTGCTGCTCTACGGCTGGTGCTTGCGGTTGTACGCTCGGCTGTGCCGCAAGATGGTCCATGGGATCAGCTTGTGCAGGTCTTGCGTGTGCAGCCTCAGGCCTCTGTGACTGCGGGTCATACAGCGCCGGATCCGCGCTCCCCCATCCATGACCCTGTTGGCTCCAGACGTCATCAGCCGGCGTTCCAACACCTGGTGCATGAGATGGCGGCGCGTGCCGTCCTTCCATCCCGGCGGATGGCGCGCCACTCCAGGGGCCCCCTCCATCCGGATCGGGGTAAGGTGCCTGTGCCGGCGACTGTGCGGACGGCCATTGCGGCTCGGCCGCTACAGGTGCGGGCTGTTGTGGTGCCTGCCATTGGGCCGGTTGAGGTTGGAACCCCTGTTCAGCGCCTGACGCAGGCGCGCCGCCAAACCCTGCAGCAGCGCTTCCCTCGGCATCAAGCGACACGACAACAATATAGTCGCCGATCATCAACCGATCGCCGGACCGCAGCGGGTGCGCCTTGTCCATTCGGTTTGGATTGCCGTTTAGAAACGTGCCGTTGGTCGAAACATCGTACAGGACAAATTGCCCGCCCTCGAAGCGGACTTCACAATGTTTGCCGGAGACTACGCGATGCGGGTCCGGAAGGCTCCAATCAAGATGCTCGTGCCTGCCGATATCAAATCCGCGGTCGGAGCAGGTATAGGAAACCTGCCCACCGGTTTCGAGTCGATCCACATTTTCAATCTGGAGCGTTATCCGCATTCCAGCATGTCTCCCGCACGCTTTCAGGCAATTGCCTGTTTCTTGAGGTTGATAACGGGCATTACCCCACCTTCAGCGAATGACAGGCCCGATGAAAGGCAAGACTTCAAGCCCTCTTCGCGCTCGCCCGGTCCCAGATTGCCAATTACGATTTGCAGCGCAGCGTTCAAAGCTGTCGCAGTCAGACCCGGTGGAACATCGACACGAAAGTCCGGGTTGGGGGACAACGATCCACCGGACCAGTTCACTGCGCGCCCGATCCACAAAGATCCACTGTCGCCACGAGCGTCTTCCGTCATTGCGACAACGGCAAGACGCGCCTCTTCATCTCCCTCGCGTACCCAATTCTCGCACAGCTTGAGAACTTCGCGGTCATGATCGCTTTTCTCACGATCGAGACCTTCGACACACTTTATACCCCACCACACCGCTTCGGGTTTCGGCAAGATGTGCGCGAAATAGGTGATTGCCAAAAACGGATCCTCACCTCCCAGAATCTCAAGCGTGTAGTCCTGTGGCGAGACGTCACCCTCGGGAGAGCCAACCTTCTCGTGCAACTCAGGAAATGTCTCAAAAACCTGCTTCGCCATTGTAAAGCGGATACGAGATCCCATTCAAATTACTCCATCAGCAGTCCGTCATGCTCACAGCGCCAACACATCAGTTTATCAGAACGATGCCGCCCTTCACGATATGTGTTGCAGTTCCGTCAACAATTGTCAGGGCTCCCTTGGCATTCAAGGTCGCGTCCGCTTGAATCTGGATTACGGGGGATTTTATCTGAATCATTGCGGGCGTCATAGTGATCTTGCTCGCACCGCATTTGAATTCGATCATCGCACCTGCCTTGACTTTCCAGGTTGCGCCTATGTCTTCGGTCACGTTTATGCCGACTTCTTCAGTGCGGTTCATGTCGATCTTGGTCGTCCGGTCATTTTTCACGTGAAGATCGTCATTGTTCTCAACGACGGTTTCCATGTCCTTTTGTGCGTGTACACCTATTTTTTCCTGGCCCTTGGAATCATCCATGACCATCTCGTTGTAGCCACCGCCGCCAATTGTTGAATCTGTCTTGATACCGGACTTGTTCTTCTCGCCGGGCAAGGAATAGGGCGGCATGTTGTCCGCATTATAAACCGTTCCTATTATGATCGGCTGGTCTGGATCCCCTTCCAGGAACTGAATAATCACCTCCTGGCCGACGCGCGGAGTGTAGACCCCGCCCCAGTTCTGTCCGGACAGGACCTGCGCAACGCGCACACGCCGCGACTGTGTCTTGTCCCGATCCCAGTGAAATTCGACCATGATCTGTCCGTATTCGTCGACGTCGATTTCTCCTTGCCCCACGACTTTGGCCGTCTGTGGACCGGGAATACGCGGCTTCGATGTATGAGCCGGTGTTCTGAATGGAATGTCTGTCGACAGGACGTCGTAAGCACCGGTGTAGGCCTCTTCCTGAGGCCCGCTCTCACCAGACCGGTAACTTTCGGTGATAATCTGGTGGCTCGCCCGGACAACAAGGTATTCCTTGTTCTGCGGGCCATGCGGGTGCTCTTTCAACGTAAACAGGCCGCCCGCATAAAGACGCACGACCTCGCCGGCGCATTCGATGCGCTTGTCCGCCGCCTGCTCTGCTTCAAGACGAATGTTGGAGTATTTTGTGCCCTTGTCCTTTTCGGTATACCGGCCAGGATAGTCGTAGCTTTCCAGCGAACCGGCCCGATAGGAAGAACCTGCGTCTTTTTCAGCCTCCAGCGAAGCACTTGGTTTTTCAAAATCGTAATCGTTGATCGCATATTTTCCGGTCCTGAAATTCCGGCCCGGTATCCAGTCATAGATGTGCTCTTCGTCACGCTGATTGTCACCCCCGAGTGGAATGAACGGAATATTGGAATCGCCCTCAATTGGGCTGTAGGACGACTTGGAATCGGCAAGGATCATGGTGTGTTTGCCGTCGGAGTGTTCGAAACAATACGAAATACCGAACTCTTCCATCAGCCGGCAGCAGAAGTCGTAATCCGACTCGCGGTACTGAACGCAATAATGAATTGGATCGTATGATTCGGTGAGCTTGTCTTCGAAATCAGCAAAGTCATGCTCACCCAGAACCTCAGCCAGGATGTCCTGTACGGACTTGTCCTTGAATATCCGGCAGTTGGCGTTCTTGGTCAACAACCAGAACCAGGGGCGCAGGAGCAGTTTGTAACGGTAATATCCGCCCTGATGCCCTGCCCACCTGGCATCTGTCAAAAGTCCGTCGAAGTAACGGGTATCACCATTGTTCGTTTTGACCTTTACGGTCATGTGAGTCGCAATGGCGCGATCAAAATCCAGATCTTCCTGCTGACTTACGACTTCAAGACGAATCTCGAATTCTTCGCTCAATCCCTCATCGCACTCTACGGTGACTAAGGAGAGCTCATCTTCGCCAAAGACCGTTTTGAGTTCGGCCATGCGGTCGGTTTGTCTGAGTTGTCCAGTGGCCACGGAGGTCTCCTCGGAAATACTTCGGTTACAAACAACTGCCGTTTGCAGTCGTCTGACAATTTCCTATGGCGTTTCCGACAAAATTGATGTGCTCGGGAACACAATTATTGCAAATAGTTTAAACGCCATCGTCGGAAATTACCAAGCGTTGATTGATAACTTACCCAGCTGATTCTTTAATTGAAAACAGATCACATTAGACTCTTGCCCGTCTCACAAAAAACTCACACCTGCCTCCTCTTGATAAATCACCGCAATTCGACATACTGATATCAAACCGTACTTTAGTGACTTTCGCCACATTAATATTTTCAAAATCTGGCACGATGTATATCGAAACTTAAATGCGACATTGTTCGCACGCACTCCGAAAGGGAGGATTGAAATCGTGACCTATCACCGCCTTGTTTCCGGTCCTGCAAATTACCGTAAAGAGTTTGCCGGTTCCCGGATGAAGAAAGTACTGTGCGCAGCCGCCTTTTCGCTCGTATTCGCCGGATCAAATTTCGGAATTGGAACCGCGTCGGCTCAGGATGCGACTTACTCCGCCGAAGAAGTGAGCCAACATTTCAAGCAGTTGAAGACACGTTCGCTCAAACCGACTGGAAAGACACGTGCGCTGTGTATCGGGACGCGGGATGAATGCAATCCGAATGGTGCCAAACAAGAAGGTGGCCAGGTCGCCGTTACCTCACAGGATCCAGATGCCAACGCTGGCGACAACCAGACAGCGGAAACACTCGTGGTGGATCCTGATACCAAGGCAATTGATGCAGGTTTCAATCTACTCGTCTCGTTTGAATACGCGTCGGCGCGCCTGAGCACTGCGGCGAAGGTGAACCTGCGGGAATTTGCCAAGGGGATTGCTGATCCAGAACTTTCAAGTGCCGTCTTTGTCATCGAAGGCCATACTGACGGGATCGGTTCGCTGAACTACAACCAGCGACTTTCGGAAGACCGCGCACAAGCCGTATCCGAATTCCTGGTCTCCCTCGGTGTCGGCAGAGACCGCCTGAAAACCGTCGGTTATGGCAAAACTCGGCCGGCTGTCGCCGACATCAATGACCCGTCAAACAGAAGGGTCGAAAGTAAACTCGTTTTTGAATAATTTTTTTCTGACGATGTCCCTGCCGGAATTGTATCGGCAGGGACATGGGAATTGGGGCAGGAAACTCAGATGAATTTCGATCCGGAGACATTTGGCAGCGAACTTTCGCCCGGTGCCGGGTGCGGCCCTGACCTTTATGATACGGAGCCCGCATTCGCAGCCTTGATGGATGCCTGCGAGGAGATGCTGCCCGAACGCTTTGGCGACTTCGATCGCTCGGAAATAGAATTCTCTGATATTTTCAAACAAATGGAAGGGTTCCTGAAGCAGTCGAGGGACCTCCGCCTGCTGGCAATGCTGGCGCAATTCGCCCTCCTGAACGGTCAGTTGCACCTGTTTGCAAATGTGATCAGGATTATTCGCAAACTCCTGGAAGATCACTGGGAGCAGGTTCATCCTCAGGATGCCGATTTCGGACATATGGAGCGCGTCGGAGCACTTGAAGCGCTCAACAATCGACCAACAGTAACACTTCCGCTCGAAGCCGCCCCACTTCTCAAGACACGACGCAGCGGTCCGATCAGCTACCGCGCGATCAAGATTGCCAACGGGGACACAACACCCCGTCCCGATGAACACACCATTTCTCTCGGAGCCATTGAAGCTGCCTTGACATCAGGCGAACTGGAACAGGATGTCATCGAGGACGTGCTACGGGATCTCGCAGAACTGCCGGAAGAGTTGCGGGCAATTGCTGAAGTCAGCTCGGCGAAACTGACCGAAGCCGAGGCCAAAGCGTCGCCGCCGAACTACGAACCATTGATGACACTGTTGCAGGAGATGAGTGCGGAGCTCAATCTTCGTCTCGGCCGGATGTCTACGGAAGATGCCGAGGCGGCAGCGTCTGAAGCCGATGACGAAGACGCGGCCGGCACCGGGTCTTCCGCGACTTCCAACCTGGAAATCAAAAACGCTGCACAGGCCAAACTGATACTGGATTCGGTCGAAGATTATTTCTCCGCTCGTGAACCGTCGCACCCAGCCTTGTTTCTGGTGCGAGAATCGCGAGGACTTGTTGGCAAGTCCTATCTGGATGCCCTGAAAATTCTGATGCCCCGGAGATTCGACGAAGTCGCACTCTTGCTCGGTGCAAGCGGGCTTCAGCTTTCAAACGACAGGCTTATTGAGCTCAACGAGAGCGAAGAAAGCGAACTTGGAAGCATCGACGACTTTTCTGTTCTGGTTATTGAGAATCGTGCGGAGGCGATTAAGGGCATTGCTGCTGTCAAGGGGTATTTTTCTGCCAACGAGCCAACAAGCCCCATCCCGATGCTGCTGGAAGAGGCACAAAATATGAGCTCCGGGTCCTTTACCGGCCTCCTCAACCTCTTTCTCCGTCCGGAAGACGAGTGAGACTGGATCCATCATGGCTTTGAGCAACACCTTTACTTCCCTAGAGTTCTCACACTTGTCCTTGACACAGGCGGCTAACAGGTCCTCAATATTTGAGGAAAATTTGTAAAGCGACATTGATGTGACTGTGATCACTTCCAAAACCAGGAATTCGAAGTAAATATAGTTTCAACAACGCGGCGCAGAACAAATAGAGTTTTAGTATTTCATGCGCCTCGTACGAGTACTTGATTGAATTGAAGCATTTTTTTCTGAGGTCAAAATACGAAAGGCAAGTACAATGGCATCAGGTAGCGGGCAAAGCTTTATCAAGCGAAACAGGCCACCCAGAGTACATATTTTCTACGAGGATCCATTTGACGCAGAACAAAAGGTCGAGTTGCCATTCGTGATGGGTGTTATGGCCGATCTGTCAGGTGACAGCCCTGGAATTGAAAAGGCAGATGTCGACGAGCGCAAATTCCTCGACATTGATATGGACAATTTTTCCAAACGCATGGAAGCGATCGAGCCTGGCACGTCCTTCACTGTGGAGGACAAACTATCGGGCGATGAGAACACCAAACTGGGCGTTCAGCTGCGTTTCAAGAGCATGGATGACTTCACTCCCGGAAAGGTTGCCGAGCAGGTACCGGCATTGAAGAAACTTCTTGATGCGCGCAACAGCCTGGCAACTCTGCGCACGATGATGGACGGCAGGGTGCAGGCGATCAGTCAACTGGAAGAGCTGACACGTGATCCCGCACTGATGCAGGCGCTCGCCAAGAAAATTGAAGCCGACAGTGCCTCGTCGTCGAATGACGGCGCAGCGGAAGGCGATGAAGAGGAGGCATAAATGAGCAACACCGATACAAGCGCTCAAAAGAGTGGTGCCGCCGTCGGCGAAGTTGCGGGCGAAAAAACCCCGGAGGAATTCGCTTCGATCTTGAAACAGAATTTCCGTATCAAGAGCGAGCAAGACACGGCCAATGAACTAGTTGACAACGCGATGTCGACATTCCTCTCCGAGGCCCTGTCAGACGAAGCGCTGATCAAGGATGATGTCTACGACACCATCGATGAAATGATTGCCAAGCTCGACGAAAAGTTGACGTCGCAAGTGAACGAGATCATTCATGCGCCGGCGTTCCAACAGCTCGAAAGCGCATGGCGCGGCATCGATTACCTGGTTCATAATTCCGAAACCGATGCTTCCTTGAAACTGCAGTTCCTGAATATTTCCAAAAAGGAACTTGCAGGTGTCTTCAAGAGCTACCGCGGCGCCAAATGGGATCAAAGCCCGCTGTTCAAGCAGATCTATGAAGCTGAATTCGGTCAGCTCGGAGGTCAACCATACGGTTGCCTCGTGGGCGACTACGAATTCTCCTACGATCCGCAGGACATTACCGTACTCCGGGGCATGGCGAAGATCGCTTCTGCTGCTCATGCACCGTTCCTTGCAGCGGCAGATCCGCAGCTCATGCAGATGGAAAGCTGGACTGAACTTCCGGCCAAACGCGATCTGTCCAAGGTCTTCGATACGGAAATCCACGCTCAGTGGCGCACACTGCGTGAATCCGAAGACGCACGTTATCTGGGGCTGTCGCTACCGCGGGTTCTGGCGCGCCAACCCTATGGTGCCAAATCCGATCCGGTTGAAGAATTCGCCTTTGAGGAAGAGTTCGACGAAGACACGCACGACAACTATGCCTGGATGAACTCCGCCTATGCGATGGCGAAGAACATCAACGCCGCCTACAAGGAATATGGCTGGACAGTTCGTATCCGCGGCGTGGAAAGCGGTGGCCTGGTGGAAGATCTGCCGACACACGTCTTTGAAACGGACGACGGCGGTGTGGATCAGAAATGCCCGGCTGAAATCGCGATCTCCGATCGCCGCGAACATGAAATTTCGCGACTGGGTCTGATCCCGCTGATTCATCGCAAGAATACCGACCAGGCGGCCTTCCTTGGTGCGCAGTCGGTCTTCAAGCCGCGTCAGTTCTCCGGTCCGGACGGCAAGGACGCAACCGCATCGGACAATCTTTCTGCGCGGCTGCCCTACATGTTCGCAACCACGCGTTTCGCCCACTACCTGAAGGTGATGGTGCGCAACAAGATCGGATCCACCAAGGAGTCCGCCCAGCTGCAGCGCTGGCTGAACGACTGGATCATGGATTACGTTGATGGCGACCCTGACAACTCGACCGAAGAGACCAAGGCACGCAAGCCACTTCGCGAGGCGAAAGTCACCATCATCGATGACGAGGAAAACCCGGGATACTACAGAGCCCAGTTCTTCCTTCGTCCTCACTATCAGCTTGAGGGCATGGATATCGGCATGAGCCTGGCCTCGAGAATTCCGCAAGACGGAAACTGATTGTCAGAATTGGCAGTTGGGCGGAGATCCGCCCAATCGCCAGGCATCCCTCCAGGATGCAACCCGGTTTGACCGGGTGGAGGTGCAAACGAGACGCAAATGCGTCAAGGGGTTTGGACCAGAAGGTCCGAGGTAGATGTCACATATTGGAAGCACAGCGCCGGTCGAAAGGTGCCGGCCTGACACAAAAGAGGATTACTTAAAATGGCTGTTGATTATTTTCTGAAGCTTGAAGGCATCAAGGGTGAAGCACAGGACAAAACTCACAAGGAGGAAATTGATATTCTTTCCTGGTCCTGGGGTGCTTCGCAATCCGGTACAACCCACATGGGCTCCGGCTCCGGTGGTGGAAAGGCACATTTCCAGGATCTCAGCATTACAAAGTTTGTCGACAAATCGACCCCGGTTCTGCTGCAGCACCTTTCGACCGGTAAACACATTGCTGGTGGTTATTTCTACTGCCGCAAGGCTGCTGGCGATTCCCCGCTTGAGTACATCAAGATCGAGATGAAGGACATTATCGTCACGAGCGTATCGACTGGTGGCAGCGGTGCCGACGATCGTCTCACGGAAAACTGCACGCTCAACTTCGGTGAGTACAAGTACGTCTATACCGAACAGAAGCCGGACGGTTCCAAGGGCGCAGCGCCTGAGTTCGCATTCGACATCGCAGCGAACACCAAGAAGTAAGGCATTCGCCGAACTGGCTGCCGCTCCAAGTGAGCGGCAGCCTGTCTTTTCGAGGGGCGCTTCTCCAAAGTCGGGCACAAGAATTCCATTCTTGATGTTGATCCTCTCGCACATCATCCAGGACTGGATTCTCGTGGGCGTTGCCGATGGCAAAATCTAGTGTGAAAATGCATTCGCCGCTGATGTGGGCATTCCGGGCCATGGACGACCCGGACTACAAGGCCGCACAGGAGCGTCAAAAGGCTTCGGCATCCGGTAAAGCTCTCAAGTCAGGCCGCAGACTGTCGCGCGCTTACGGTGTATCGGAGCAGACCCTCTTGTCGGAAGTTCGGCGAGACTTGCAAGCGCTGCTCAACACGGTCAATCTCAATTCGACACAAGATCTTTCAGATTTTCCCGAAGTGGAAAATTCAATCCTGAATTTCGGACTGCCAGACCTTTCCGTACATGTTGTCGATACCATACAGATCGATCGCCTCGCCGACGATATTCGCGAAGCGCTTGTTCGTTTTGAACCACGTATGGATCCGCGTAGTTTGCAAGTCGTGCGCGACGACAATGTCGAGAGCGATACTTTTAAGGTACGATTTGTTATCAAAGCCGAAATTCGTTGTGACCCGGTGCGCGTCAGCAGTGAATTCATTGCTGATGTCGACCCTGCATTCGGTCGAATCAAGATTATCGGGGCGACTGCATGAACCGGGAATTTCTGGACCTTTTCAATCAGGAACTTACTTACCTGCGTGAGCAAGGCGCAGCGTTTGCTGAAGCTTACCCGGCGGTTGCCGAACGGCTGGGTGGGTTGCTTGAGGACCGATCCGATCCGATGTTGTCGGGACTTTTGGAAGGCACTGCCTTTCTTGCGGCCCGCGTTCAACTCAAGATGAAGCATGAGTTTTCCGAATTCACGTCCAACCTCTTTGAGCAGCTATACCCTTCAGCCCTCGCTCCTATCCCGTCTATGGTGCTGGCACGCGTCACACCGAAATACGGTGATGCCAACCTGAGGTCCGGCATCAAGATCGACAGGCACGCGCCCATGGAGGCCGTGTTTCGGGAGCGGCAGGGCGAAGTCCGGTGCCGTTTCACGCTCGCCGCGCCCATTGTGCTGACACCCCTGCAACTGACCGGGGCGAAATATCTGAGCTCAGCGGCGCAGGTCTCCGGACTCGGSGCGGAAATGGCAGAAGACAAGCGCACGAGAGCGGGCCTGTCCATCAAGCTGACGCACCGGATGGCAGAGGATGACGAAAATGAAGTCTCCGATGAGGAGGCGCTCAAGAAACCGGAATACCAGGTGGCCGGTTGCAGGATTGATGACCTGCCAATCCGCCTGATCGGACCCCTTGATCTCGCAGCCAAGATCTATGAACAGATTTTCGGGCATACGATCTCTGTCTATCTGCGAACTGAGGACGCATTTGGCCAGGCATCGCTGCAACGATTGCCGGTCAACGCCGTCGAACAACTCGGTTTTGACGAGGATGATGCGCTGCTCCACAATGATCGGCGATTGTTTATCGGTTTCGACCACCTCAGGGACTACTTTAATTTTCCGCGCAGTTTTCTTGGTTTTCGGCTGACTGGTCTGCGGCGCCATCTGGATCGCGTCAAGGCAAAGTCATTCGAAATCGTCTTCGTATTCGACGAAGCCGAAACCCGCCTTCCCTCCCATGTCGAACACAAGATTTTCGCTCTTCACACATCTCCCGCCGTCAACCTGTTCGAAAGAGCCACGGACAGAGTGCCGATCAAGAAGGGCCAACACGAGTTCGCCGTCATTACGGATCGCACGAGACCTCTCGACTATGAGGTTCATTCCGTCACCGAAGTGAATGCCCACTTTTCCGGCGGCGAAAAAAGGACGGTCGAGCCGCTTTACAGCGTGGCACCGGACACGGAAAAAGCAGGGCACGAATGGTTCTATACCGTTCGCAGGCTGCCCCGCAGGCAATCTTCCAGCGAGGTCCGCAGACTGCAACCAAGGTCCTACATCGGGACCGAGACCTTCGTGACGATCTCGAGCGGTGCTCAGGCCGCCGCCATCCTTCAAAGTGGCAACAAACGACTTGCCGAATTGTCCCTGAAGGTCATGGCATCCAACCGCGCGATTGCCGCCGATCTGCCTGTCGGAACCAATCCGGACAAGTCAAACATCGGAGATTTCCGCATTCTGGAAGACGTCAGCCTCAAGATTGACTGTGTTGCCGGACCCACACAACCAAGACCACCGCTGCTTTCCTACAATGAAAGATTGGGCGAAGAAGGCCACGTGGGCGCAATTGCGTGGCGCCTGATCAATGTACTCGCACTTAATCACACAGGACTGATACACGACGCGGCCGGTAAAGATGGCCGCTCCTTCGGCGATATCCTGAGCCTTTTTGCTCCGCTATCCGACAACGCGGCCGACAGGCAGGCGCAATCGGTCCGTGCCGTTTCGACACGTCCGGTGGTTCGCAGACTTCAGCAAAAGTCCGGAACTGGTGTGGCACGTGGGCTGGAAGTCACAATCACTCTGGACGACAAGGCGTTTGAAGGTGCCAGCGCGTTTCTTCTGGGAGCAGTGCTTGACCGGTTTTTGGCAGAGTATGCGTCCATCAATCATTTCACCCAGTGCGTGATCGCAACGACGGAACGCGGTACGATCATGAAATGGCCACCGAGGATCGGCGCCAAAGGGATCCTATGAGCGACCTGGACGAAAAGGACCAGAAAACAAAGGTGCGCCCGAAGGACGATGTACCGGCGGGCAACAAGACTGTTGTGCATTTCGCTGGAGCAAAAACGGCATGGCCCGACCCGGACGATACTCCAGATACAAAACTTCCGGACTCAGATTCAGATGCCGACGCTCCGGCCGTCGAGGCTGAAGCGGACACGGACACTGAAACGGAAACGGAAACGGAAACAGGATTTCCCGCCACAGATCCCTGGACAACACCAGAAGACGCGATCCTGTCGCCCGCAATTGAAACTGAAACGATCAATCAGGATGATGAGGAAACCGCCGCCGTCACGTTAGACGAGGCGGATGAGATCTCGCCTGAGCCTGCTGGCGACCAACGTGCAAACACTGGCTCCGAGCCGGCGCCATTTGAGACGGATCAAACGCAAGGCGACACAGTTTCAGCTCCTGATGAGGCAATCCCGGCAACCGATGATACGGACGACGAACCTATCGACACGGTTTTTGCGGACGCAACACCGGCCGACACTGAAATGCCGGAAGACCCAGAGCCTCCGGCAGAAACCCGGATAGAGGTTCCCGTTCAACAGCAATACGCATCACTGCTTGCAGCCCTGAGCGATCGCGTCCAGAAACATCCGGGTGGCCATGACCTTCTCGCGGTACTGCGCATGCTGGAAGGACAGACCGCTCCTGGTGCTGCGCAAGCCGGCATGGACCCAAAGAAGGCCGATGAGCCGGCCCCTCCGCGCATCGGCAAAAGCCGCCGGCTGATGGAAGACATTGTTCGATTTGGACAGGATCCGACCGGCGAATTCGCTACCTCGACAATCGAACGCGCCACCCGCGACGCAGACAACGGACTGATCCTTCTGGAGCGGTTCCTGGGAATGCTCGGTCCCCAAGGTGCTCTTCCCTCGGCGCTCAACGATGAAGCGATCATGCGCGGTTTGCGGGGCGACGACAGTTTGCCCCGGTTCCTGGATGTGTTTAACAACCGCTTCATTCAGCTCTTCTTTCGAGCCTGGGCGGACGCCAGACCGATCGTCCAGCACGACCGTCCGGACGACGACCGGTTTCTTGCATATCTTGGCTCCAGCATCGGTATCGGTGGACCAATCTATCAAGACCTTGACGGTATCGATGACAGGCTCAAGCTCCTCTATGCAGGTCTGAGCTCTTCAAAGTCAAAAAGCGCCGCGCGTTTGAAGGCGCTCATCACGGGTGTGTTCGGCGTTGACGTGGATATCGATCAGTGCGTCGGCACATGGTTGCATCTTGAACCGGACGACCAGCTCAGCATCGGAGGGTTTGGCCCCGGTGGAGCCGGACAACTCGGCATGGACACGATTGTCGGGTCGAAGATCTACAGTGTCAGCGACAAAATCCGCATCAGAATATTCACTCAGTCACTGGATGAATATCGGAAATTCCTGCCACCGACACGAACAAAGCCAAATCCATGGACCGAAAAACTCTTTGATCTCATAGACTTCTATCTCGGGCTCGAGATTGAATACGAAATCGAACTCGCGCTGCCCAGACGCTGTGCTTCTGCTGTCCGGATGGACGGTCTGAGCTCGGCGACGCTTGGTCACATTGGCTGGCTAAAACCAGCCGATACAGGCGTTCCGGACGACGCGGAATTCGACGACGAAGAAAACATGCTGACGGACACGCGCTTCCGGCCCGTTCGCCGGCATACATCCGTTTATCAATAGGTCTCCAATTTGAAAGGCCGATGCCATGAGCGACATTCTTGTAGAAACAGTTGCAAACAAACTTACGACGGTCAGCTACGATTGCCTGGAACAGGCCATGCGGCTCACAAAGAGCTCGGGTCACCGAAATCTGGAAATCCTCCACTGGCTGTATTATCTCGCGCGCGACGAGAACACCGATTTTGTTCATATCCTGCGCCATTTCGGCATCGATGTCGGGGTCGTCCACGGTGATCTTCAAAATGCGATCGGCGAGCTGAAAATCAACCAGACAGAGCTGCCCTCAATGGCCACCCCCTTCCAGGAAGCGCTTGAACGCGCCTGGTTCGAAGGCACGCTGAGGTATGGCGACTACAAGATCCGGTCGGCTTACGTTCTGATAGCGGCAATGGGCGACAAGACAACCTGGCGTCAGTTTCGAAGCTATTCATCCGCCCTTGAAACTCTCAATCGGGATGTTCTGGTGCGCGATCTGGACAAGATTGCGGGAGCTTCCGCTGAAACGGGAGCAAGACCAATCGATGGTTCCGGCCCCAAGGCCGCGGCAACTTCGCCAGGTGGAGAAACTGTGGAAGCAGCACCGGGCAGCGGTGTCGGCGAAGATGCGCTTTCCCAGTTCACGGTCGACTTCACGGCACGCGCCCGTGCGGAAGAATTCGATCCTATCGTCGGAAGGGACGAGGAAATCCGGCAAGTCATCGATGTGCTCATGCGCCGGCGGCAAAACAACCCCATCCTGACCGGGGAAGCCGGCGTTGGCAAAACCGCGATCGTGGAAGGGTTTGCCCAGAAGATCGTCGCAGGTGATGTTCCGCCTGCCTTGCTGGGTACGCGGCTATGCGCGCTCGACCTTGGCCTGTTGCAGGCCGGCGCATCGATGAAAGGCGAATTTGAAAAACGGCTGCGTGCCGTCATCGATGCCGTTCATGCTTCGATCGTGCCGACGATCCTCTTCATCGACGAAGCGCACACCCTGGTCGGTGCAGGCGGTGCGGCCGGTACCGGCGATGCTGCCAATCTGCTTAAACCGGCGCTCGCGCGCGGCACACTTCGTACCGTTGCAGCGACAACCTGGTCGGAATACCGGCAGCACTTTGAAAAGGATCCTGCACTGACCCGGCGTTTCCAGCCTGTTCAGGTCGACGAGCCGGATGAAGAAAAGTGCTTTGCGATGGTTCGAGGGCTGCTTGATCCTATGGAGGAGCACCACCAGGTTCGAATCCTCGATAGCGCAGTCAAATCAGCCGTATCCCTGTCTCACAGATACATCCCCGCCCGCCAGTTGCCGGACAAGGCCGTCAGCGTTCTCGATACGGCGTCAGCACGGGTGAACATCTCACAGGCGGCCCAACCGGCGAGACTCGCGGATCTGGTTGCCAATAAAGGGTTTCTCGAAACCGAAAAACAGGCACTCACCAACGATACCGAACTCGGCATGGAGCATCAGGAGCAGCTGGATGCACTCAATACTGCCATCGACGATACAGAAGCCGATATCGAGAAAGTCCGTGAAGAGTGGGAAAGAGAGCGTAGTCTGGTGGCGGCCGTGCGCCGCCTGAATGCCGCCCTCACCCACCTCAAGGGTGGTGAGCCTGCGCCGCATCCGGAAAGCACGGAAATCGGGGATCCGGAACATGAAGGTCCGGACCTGGTATCGATAGATGACGTTGAACTCGACCTGGATGTTGACCTGGAAGATGAAGACGCCATTCGTGCGGCCCTTCACGAGAAACGGGCCGAGCTTTCGCAGATCCCGGAAGATGACCGGATGGTCTATGCCTATGTGGACGACGACGCTGTCGCCAGCATCATTTCAGACTGGACGGGAATTCCGGTCGGCAGGATGGTGCAGGACGAAATGGCAACCATCCTCAATCTGACCGACAGTCTGAACAAGCGGGTGATCGGGCAGGCACATGGTCTGGCGATGATCGCGAAACGCATCGAAACCAGCCGCGCACAGCTCGGAAACCCGGACAAGCCGATCGGGGTCTTCATGCTGTGCGGACCGTCAGGTGTCGGCAAGACCGAAACAGCGCTTGCACTTGCTGAAACGCTGTATGGCGGCGAGGACAGCCTGATCACGATCAACATGTCCGAGTTTCAGGAAGCGCATTCCGTTTCCGGGCTCAAGGGTGCCCCTCCCGGATATGTCGGCTACGGTGAAGGTGGACGGCTGACAGAAGCTGTCAGGCGCAAGCCGTACTCCGTGGTTCTTCTTGATGAAGTCGAAAAGGCTCATCCGGACGTGCACGAAATCTTCTTCCAGGTCTTCGACAAAGGGTGGATGGAAGATGGCATGGGCCGCAGGATCGACTTCCGCAACACCTTGATCCTGTTGACGTCGAATGTCGGAACGGAAATCATCGTGAATGCGGCCGGTCATATGCTGGATGCACCGGTTTCAAGCGATCCAGACCTGGCGGCAGCCGATGCCAACGCGCCTGATGCAGAAGAACTCTCCGAAAATCTGAGACCTGCGCTCCTTGACGTTTTTCCGCCGGCGCTGCTCGGCCGGATTGTGACGATCCCCTATTACCCACTGTCACCATCCATGCTTGGCTTCATTGTTCGCCTGCAACTCAACCGCATCGTGAAACGGGTCAAGGAAAACAGAAATGCCGATCTCGCGTTCGGAGATGATGTGATTGCACATATCGTCTCGCTCTGCCGCGATCCGGACAGCGGTGGCAGAATGATCGATAACATCCTGACGAATGATCTTCTGCCAAAACTTTCGCGTGCGTTCCTGACTGCACAGATGAATGGCGAAGAATTGACGTCCGTGACAATAGCTGCAGGCGAGGATGGCCTGGAAATAGCGACGACGACCGGCACTTAGGTGCCGGCCAGGCATCCATTTTCCGCGAGGGCAAAAGCCGCGTCACCATTTTCCCGGCGCAAATGTTTGCAAACCAGACCTGGTCTGACGGAAAGGGAGCACGTTCATGTTCAACATCTTCACGATGAATGCAGCGCTGAACCTGCTTAACGGCATCGGGAAGCCTCTGCTCAGTCTGGGCACGCAGAACAACAGCGTTGCAGTTCTGCAGAAATGCCTGGCATCGCTCGGCTATGATCTGGCGCATTCCGAGACCTCGCAGGGCAATTTTGACGGAATTTACGGCTCCGGAACAAAAACCTCTGTTATCGACTTTCAGTCAGATCAGAAGATCAATCCGGACGGGGTCGCCGGAAACGTGACATTTACACGGATCAAGGAAGATCTTCCTACCTATAGGGAGCTGTTGGAAAAGCTGAAAAACATCAATTCGGAAGATTTTCGGAAGAGATTTGACCTGTCGGGCGTTCCCACACCAAGGGGATTGCCGGAAAGTTTCGTATGGCGGCCAATGGGATATGTCATAGCGATCATGACTCAAATCGACACGCTTCTTGGGGAAGGTGATGTGCCCAAGGCGGTCATCGACCAGATCAAGTACAGAGTGAAAATAAGACCTGAAAGAACATCCGCCTTTTCCAGTGCGCAAACCTCGCACGGAAGTATCAATTTCACTCCGTCGCACTACATTCCAGGTGAAAAGCTCTATCTTGGGAAAGACTTCACAGTGCGCGCGTCGTTGTTGCACGAAATTTTTCATGCAATGAGACACACGAACAAACTGGGGTCTTCAGACAACGTTGTGCAAACGGGTCGCAGGCGAAATTTGACGGAGGTGAGTTATCCACCCGGAGGCAGGGAAATGGGTAACGAAGTCAAACTGAACTTCAAGAACAGGGGTGAGTTGCTGGCAATAACCGTCACCAACACCTACCGGTCAGAAATCAACCCGGTTCCGATAAAACACCCCTATAACAAGGAAATGCTCTTCCTGCGGAGCGATCATGAGGGTTTTCTGAAGCAAAACGGCCTGCCGAGGCCGGACCTGTTTCACCTGTCTCCTGAGATAGCTCCACACCTGAAGGTATTTCGGGGAGAACAACCCGAACTCTGTAAAAAGATCGCCGTTTCGAAAGCGCCTTTCAATCCGATCAGGGAACTCAAGTAGCAGCGTTGTGTCTCGCAGGCGTTCTCACTGTCCTGCAAGGATTTCCCCGACGACGCCGCGATAGGTCTTGAGATCCTTGCTTGCGACAGATTGCGGTGCGTCCGCGCCAGTCTCCATTTCAAAGGAAAGCGGGTCCGCCGGCTCGCCTCGTTGCCGGATTTCGAAATGAAGGTGGGGACCTGTTGAAAGTCCTGTGGTTCCCACATATCCGATGAGATCACCAGCCTGGACAACAGATCCCTTCTCGACCCCGTCCGCATATTCATGCATGTGGGCATAACGGCTGGTAATGCCATCCTTGTGCGTGAGTTCTATGAAATTGCCGTAGCCACCGCGAACGTCCTTGTAGGTCACCTTGCCGGAAAAGGCTGCCCGGATAGGTGTTCCGGTCGGTGCCGCCCAATCGACACCGGCGTGCAGACGCTCCGTTTTCTTGATCGGATGAAAACGCATGCCGAACTTTGACGTCAGAACGCCTTTGACGGGAACAAGCATTGCACCGGACAGGCTGATCTTTCCGCCCTCACTGACGCAGGCGAAACCACGATTTCCAGGTGCCTTTAGAACGTAACAGCGGACGGACCAGTCATCTCCCCTGCGGACACCGGCAAACAATACCCTGCCCCCGCCCCGCTTTTCGTCCCGAGGCATGTCGGTGAAGACGAGAGTAAACCTTTCGTCCGGCTTTATTGCCCTTTTGAGATCTGTCGAAGGTGCCAGGTAAGCGATCGCCTCGCCGACAATTGACGCCGGCACGGCATTCCTCACTGCCGTGGCATAAAGGCCGTCAATCAACCGATGTCTCTTGGGTGAGCCTGCGCCCTGATCGTCTGCGACTTTCTCCTGTACGACCTCCTTGCCGAACCACGGATCTGCTCCGTGCACGTAGGCCTCACCGTCACGGGAGACCGAATAGGCCGCAGTCCCGAGGTAGCCTTCTGCAGAGTAGAGCGACAACTGGACGGGGCGATAGTAGTCACCGATCCTGCCGAGTCGATTGGGCATCCTCGATCCCCTGACGGCGATCTTGTCGCCTGCGATCAAATCGCTCCGTTCGAACTCCTGTTTGACGAACTCAAGCAGAGGTTTCGATGCAGAGTCGTCAAAACCGTTTTCCTTCAAAAACGCCTCAAGCGAACTTTTGTCGTCGATTTTCTTTCGGATCTCCATTCGGCTTGCGCCTTGTCCGATCGGGCGTTCGGTCAGATAAAGGTTCAGCGTGTCAGTTGGCGGCTTCAGGAACACGGGGAGGTTCGATGCCGTTGAATTATCCGCTTCCCCACCTTCATCAACAACAAGGCCTTCCGAATCCTCGCCTCCGCCAAAGTTTCCGAACTGAAAATCCGCCTCGCTGCCCGGAGCCCTGATGACCAGGTCGCCGCTTTCATTCAGCATCTGGCTATCCAGTACAAATGCGGTCAGGGTCGGCAGGGCTGCCACGCCCGCGGACTCTGAGCCGGAGGGGACGGGCCGCTCGGACAGTTCTATCCTTTGTGTCGCCCCCCCGTCGTTCAGCAGTACCGGATCGCCTGCCAGAGGAATGACTGCCGACACTGCCATGTCAAAAAACGGATCGGACGGAACAACCAGTTCCTCATCCGAAGCAATATCTGTTGTCGTCTCGATTGTATCAGAGCCTGGCTCTGAGGGTTTGTCCGCGACAGCAATGTCCGTCTGTGGCGGAGATTGATCGTCGTCCGTTTCCTGAGGGGGCGGAACATTGTTTTGATCGATACTCGCCGTCTCTGGTGAAGACAGGGAAATCGCCCCGGATGAAATCAGGTGAGCTATGCCGCCAATTCCTCCCCCGATAACAAGGAAAGCAATGGCGAGGATCCCATATGTCGCGACAGAAGAGACCTTTGCCCGAGGCCTTTCAGGTTCAGGTGCCTGCCCACGTGCGGGTTTTGCCTGCAGCTTTTGTGGAGCATTGGCCGGTTTGCCAGACGGCCGGATCACCGTGCGATCAAATTCGGGTCGGTTCGCACCGGAATTCTGATTGTCTGACCACTGAACCATCAAAGTATCCTGGCTGAAGCAGGTATTTTTTTGCTTAAGTCGCTGTCCTGATCATGCCGGATGACGCCACCAGATGCAAAACGCGGTTGTCATGGCACGGACGCAGGATTTCTCAACGGGGAAACTTAACCAGGTTGGAGCCACCTTGGCGGGATTGCTCGACTGATCTGAATTCCGAGCCTTCCATATACATTTCGTCAGAATCCAGCGTGAATACGGAAATTTCAGTGCTCAAGCCTCGCAGTTGACCTTTCCAGATTTCCTTGACGGGATAATCATTGGGCAATCCAGTGGCGACAGAGTCACTGATCGCCAGCCGCACTTTCTTATCCTTTGCAACGGATTCGACCCTGCTGGCCGTATTCACCGTCGTTCCCATGACGGTAAAGGAACGTCGGTGCTCGCCACCTATATCGCCGACCAAAACAGGTCCTGCATTCAGCGCGATACGAAGATCCAATCCCTGCTGGCCTGTAATATCTCGAATGTGATCGAGAAGGTTGATGATCTCGTGTGCTGCATCGACCGAAGATTTCTCGGGATTTTCAACCGTATTGGGTGCATTCCAGACCGCCATGATCGCGTCGCCGATATATTTGTCGATATATCCGTGATGCTTGGTAATCGTCTGTCCGATCGCATCGAAACAGTCATTGACCACACGAACAACGTCCTGGTCCGCTAGTTGTTCGGACATCTTCGTGAAGCCGACAATATCGATGAATGCCACAACAACATGACGTGTATCGCCGCCCAGTCGCGGCAATTGTTCCGATGTCGCCATTTGCCTGATGACATCTGGCGCAAGATAATGTCCGAACAATCTGACCAGCGAACGCTGCCTGCGCTGGAGAATGCTCACCTTGCCGACCGCGGCAACGACCATTGCGCTGATGCAACTGACCGGAGCAACACCCGGCGCCAGCAACACAGCGGCTTCGAGCCCGGCAAGCGACAGGACAAGTCCGGCGACGCCCCCCAGAACCGCTACTACCGGCAAAACCAGAAGCGGCAGAAAAAGACCTGCGACTGCTCCCGCGACAGCGAACAGAACCGATATGGCAACAAGGGCTCCATTTCTCGGCGCGACCGCGATGCGGTCGGACAGAGCCGCACCGATCAGATCCGCAAGAATGAAAACACCGGCCGTCTGGGGTTGAGCCCTGGGTCTGCCGCTGGGGCCGGTTTCGGAGACCTCAACAGGAATACCAGGCAAAAACCGGTCTGAATAAAGATGCTCGTCTTCAAACGGGAGAAGCCCGCCCAACAAAACAATCCTGCCCGCAAGAAAATTCTTCAAGCTGTTTTCTGCCCTCCTCGGTTGCCTTCAGACGCAGAACGTCGATCAGCGACATATAGGGCAGCGAAGTCGCCAGTCTCGAGTTCGGAACAGCAGTATAGGTTTCCGAAACTTCCGCATCTGATGCGCCCAAGAGGGCATCGATGAGATGGGGAGACTCATTTAGCGGCAACTCCGGTTCGTGTTGACGCACAATTCCGTCGATATCGGTTGAGACTATGACGGACCGTACGCCACCGGACCCGATGGCCGCCGTAAAGCTTCGATGCGGAACACCTATCTCCGTATGGGCGATAAAAACCCTGCCGCGGTTTCTATAGACAAAACTCTGAAATGGTCTGTCAAAGCCACTTAACCGCGCCTCGCCGGAACTCGGGTCGACGAACGAGTCAGCGCTGTAGGCGAATACGAAATCGAAACCAAGGGCATTTGCGCCTGCATCCAGAAGCGCCTGCCCCGCTTCAGCCAGAACCGGGGTCATCAAGACCCGGGGTATGCGTGACAACCGCTCTGATTCGAGCGATGTCTGGTCCAGCCCGACGACAGCGACCGGGGCCGGAGCCGTGTCATGCCCACTCTCCATGCTGGCCCTGATCTGAAACAGGCGGTCAATGACCCAGCCTTCCCAAATGGCCTTGTTCGCCGACAATCCAACAACAATTCCTGCTCCCATCGCCACCAGTGCGATGAGAACCACAAGCTGTCTACGGCCCAGGGCAGAATCCGCCGATCGGCCTCCCGACGTCATTTCACGAGAACAACCGCAGTTTTGCGTCCGACTTGCGCCGGATCGATCGTGATCTTTCTCATTTCCACCCCAAAATCAGGCGCTTTTCCCTGGAGGAAGAGTTCGACTTCAACAGCTTCCTCATCATTGTCCCGCTTCGGCATTTCAGTCACGATATTATCGAGTACGTCAAAGCGTTTCGGCTCGCCTCCGCCAAACGATACGAATACGGAACCGTACTGATCCTTCGCCTTGTCGTCGAAGCGCAACATCAGCGACGCTGCCTTCTTGTTTTCAAGAGTCAGGCCGCGCAAGGTCACCGTCAAACCCTTGTCAGCAGTATTTGAACTCGATCCACTGTCGGCCTGAAGACAATTTCCGGCGCGCAAGACTTTCTCTTCGCCACCTTCAAGCGCAATTCCAGCGGCAGAAACCGTCAATGTTCCCGATTTGATGCGCACTTCCTGACAGGCTGAATAGTCGAGCAGATCAACGTGTCCGGTCGCGCCCAAGTCAATTACGTCGCCCGGCTTCAATTCGGAAAATGCGGCAACGTCTATTCCCTCGGACCTGTCGAGCACGAGCGCCACCGGGTCTGCGAATGCCTGACCCGAAGCCAGTGCGCCAAAGGCCACGGCAATTAAAAAACTTGATTTCCTAAAACTTCGCTGCGCAATGCCATTAATCAAAAGTGTCATGACGGTCTCCAAGATCAATTGTCCTATTGCGCCATGCACTCACTGAAAAGCCAGGCGCCAATCCAAGGCAAACAATACCAGAAAATGACGATTTGATTGTGGCCACAGTCACACAAAGACGCATTGAAAAGCAGCATAGAGGCATCTGGAATATTTGCCAGCTATCCTGCCGGTTCCGTGTAAACACCGGTTATTCCCACGGCTTCTGCAGATTTTCCTATGAGACTCAGCAGTTTTGGTGCCAATGAAGGATCAAGCGGACGTCCCTCCATCGCCGACAACACTCCGACCAGTTGCGGCATCGGTTGTCTGGACCTGATCAGCACGATATGGTCAGCGCCAAACGGAAGCGCCGCTCGCAGATTGAGAATATAGGGATAGTCGGCTTCAAGCTTTGTGTCCTTGCCCAGTGGATCCGCCGCCTTGTCCGGAGCCAGCAGGCGCATGGTGCCGTCCGCTTCAAGCGCGAAGACTGCCATGTAACCGCTCTCGTCCGAGGTCAGACCGACCCTCAGCGGAGAGCCTTCAGGAATATGTCCGACAGAAGGCGTCAAAGTTCCTTCAACCGGCTGGCGTTCACGCGACAGTGCATAAAGCTCGGACAAGAACAGCCACTTGGCAACGACTTCTGCGAATCGATCGGCATTTCCAGCCTTCTTACGAAGAACAACGTCACCGAATTTGGTCAGCACGTCTCCTGCTTCGACATCCCAGAACAGGTCTGCATTTGCCGCGTCAATAACCTTCAGCGCGCCCTCATGACGCCTGGAAAGATTGTTGAGCACAGGCATTGCCGCATCTGTGCTCGCGGATATCGTCAGTGCGCTGTTGCCACGAGCAAGGATATTGTCCTGAACCCTTGGCAAGACCGCAGAACGCGTGCCACCACCGATGGTCAAGCTCGGCGTCTGTCGCCCTTCAGTTGCAACACGGACTGTTTCCTTCAGGAAGCGGGTCAGTTCCTCCATCGAAATTCCGCCGTCGCGGTCAAGGTCCGCGCGTCCCTCAACTCCTCTTGCAAAGGACCAACTCAATGCTCCGCGGGGTTCACCTGCTATCATCAGCTCGGGGATCACCTGGCCATCGACAGTTGCCCCAACATAGATCACGTTTGCAAGCTCCTGCAGGTCGTCCCCGTCTGAGGCCTTGTCCTGCAACAACGGGTGCAAGGGTTGAGAACGCAGAAGATCGTTTTCAAATGGAGGAAGCCCTACAAGACGTGTCCCCAGGCGCACTATTCTCGGGTCGATCGAGCGTGTCATCGTTCCCGAATGGCAGCTGTCTGCAAGAACCAGAACACTTCGGTCTCCGGCAGCCCTAAGCATGGCGGCCAGATCATCGTCCCGCAGGCGTTCGCCGTTCCCGGGCGCTGAAACATCGAAGCCGGCCAGGAGGAAAACCTCATCGAGCCCATCGGCTTCCGAACCCTTGACCCATTCCGTTTCCTGCGCACCGTGGCCGGCATAGGACAGGACCAGAACATCATCTTCTGCCGAACGTTCGATAAGGTCCTGCCAGGCGGTAATAACACCGTCCCGGGTTGCCTCCGCGTCATACAATGTCTGAAGATCCCGCACACCTGCCGCTTTTAGAGTATCTGCAATGTCTTTGGCATCGTTCACCGCTCCCTTCAGCGGTGACACGTTCTGATAGGCATCGATCCCGATAACCAATGCCCGCCATTCGCCTGCGACCGAAGGCGAATGGCCTATAAACATGCATGCCAAAAGCGCTGACAATCGACCAATCCGTCGGCACGCTCCAGCAGCTTTCAATACATTGCTCATGAGACGGTGCAATTCCTGAGGCCGCCTTAGCCCCAGCCACCTCCGCCACCACCGCCGGGGCCACCGCCGCCACCGCCGCCGCCACCGCCACCGCCACCGCCGCCGCCGCCGTTGTCATTATCACGGAATGTCGGATCTTTTAACGGATCAACTGCAGGTGTTGAGGTGGTTGTCGCGACCGTTGGTGTGGTTCGCACAGGAGCCGCAGTTTTCGGCTGGATCGCACATCCTGCCAAGAACAATGCAAGAATGCTCGTAGACGGTATTACATAGGCCAAAGATTTCACTTGGTATCTCCTCAAAAAATTAGAACAAATCGTATCTTGGGCGACTCTGCTCCCACTGGGCCTTGACGAGCGCTATCAAGGCAGTGTCTCCCTGGACCGGATCAAGTTCGGAAGATGTGAAAAAGTTACTCAACGCATCCCGCGTTTTTCGACCTGGCTGACCATCCACCGGTCCAGGTTCAAATCCCAGATCTGTCAATGTCTGCTGCAGAACCTTTGCTTTCAGCTTCCTGTTAGCCGCCTTCAGATCTTCGCGTCCCTTTTCCGCTGCTGGAGATGTCGGATCGACCGCTGTTGCCATGGCCAGCATCCTGATCCTGTCGCGGGCAGCCGCTTCTCCGGTCTGCTGACCGAGCATCCACGCCGTGTTATAGGCCCCCCAGGCATCCCCTCGCTGCGCGCTCTCACGGAACCACCTGGTAGCCTGTGCCTCGCTCTTCTCAACACCCTGACCGTTGAAATACAGCAGTCCAATTGCAGTTCCAGCTGACGGATGACCACCTTCATGCGCTTTCTCGAACCAGCCGAGAGCTGCCTTATGGTCCTGAGCGGTTCCTTTGCCGTCCCGATAAAGTGTACCCATATTGAGATATCCGTAGATATCTTCACGCGCTGCAGATCGGTTGTAATAGTAAACGGCGCGGTCAATATTCTCGTCAACGTGATCACCGCTAAGGTAAAATTCGCCGATCGCATTGAATGAAAAAGTGTGACCCGCTTCGACGGACTGAAGCAGTTTCTCCAGCCCTGCCTTTTCATTTTGCCCGGTGCCTTCACCCTTGATTTCTGCCATTCCAAGAGAATGCAGCGCGTAGGCGTCACCACGCTCGGCGGCCTTGCGATAAAGGCTGACGGCTTTCTTGCGATCCCGGTCAATGCCAGCGCCAAGATAATACATCCGCCCAAGTACCTGACCGGCGCGCACGTGACCCATCTGGTAGGCCTGTTCGAAATAGGCTCCGGCCCTTTCAAGATCGCCGGCTGCAAAAGCACCTCTGCCGCGCTGAAACACGAACCGGCCGATTTCGGGATATGCCGCCATGGCTTCTCCGCAAACCTTATCGACCAGTTTCGGGTCGATTTCGTTCGCAAGTCGACCTTCGGTTACCGCCTGCAGATCAAAGGGCTGTGTCGCCAGACCATCGCACTGGGTTACTCTCGGTTGAATGATCTGGGTGACCCGTTCGGCGGGTTTTCCGGATTCACCTGGCAATTCAAGTTCGAAACGCCCTGCCTTGGTCTCAGATCCTATTTGGGGGCGCACTGTCAGAGAGGAAAGTCCTGACATCGGGAAACGATCCCCGGGTCCGAGCAAACGTCCATCCGAGGAAAGCTGCAGATCGCTGTCCACAGACACAACCTTGAGCCAGTCGTCCGACGCCGGCAGCCCGTCGACCGGAGCCTTTGGATATACCGGAACAGGTCCGACCCCGACTATCTGCTTCTACAGCTCGGCCCCTTGCGGATTCGGACAGCCATGCGACCAACGCTTCGAGGCGCTGTTCACGTTCTTTTTCCTTTTCAGTAACATCGGCATCGGCAACCGCTGCAGCCTGGACAACAGTGACGGACGCGATTGCAGACGCCGAGCCACCCCATTCATCTTCCACTTCGTATCCGATAAGCTCAACGTCTCCAGCCCCCGATCCCGTTGGCATGAATTGCAGGTTCGCGAGTTGAACGGCACTAATCTTGTCCCCCTCACCGACTGTGCTGCCATCAGGCAGGCGCAATTCACCCTTTTCCGGGGACAGGGTAAGCGTGGCTGTAATCACTCCGCCTTCGGGCTGTACAGGTTCAGGTATAGAAAGCGCACTTGCCCCGCTTCCGACCGGTATACTCACGCGGTGGTGGGCGGTAACGATCGGTTCGGGTTTTGGGGGGACGAAATAAAAGTTCGTCACAAGTGTTGAGTCTTCGTAAGGAATCTGTTGACCGCCGGTCTTGCGCACGACCTCATCGCGAACCTTGGTCATCAGGTCCTTGATTTCAAGCGAGGGATCAAGCGCGTTGCCGACAACGGATGACGTGAACGGGCTCAACGGCCCCTCACCGTCATAGGCTACCTGGCCAGGTCGGGTCGCATAGGAAATGAAGCTGCCGAGCTTGTTCGGGATTCTGCGCAATCCTCGCGTTTTGCCGAGCGCATATTCCTGTTCACCCCAGAACAAACTGCCGATTTCAAAGGGATTGTCCCTGCAGGCGTCCAACATCACGATCTGAAGGCTCGAAGCCGCCTTCATGTAATCGAGCAGATGCGACACCTTGAGGCTTTCGAATTCCAGATCGTATTGCGTTGCCAGTTTTGCGTCGACGGGCAAGATGAAGTTCGATTCTCCAACCTGCAAAGCGTGCCCGGAGTAATAAAAAAGCGCCGTGTCACCATCGTTCAGCTCCCGCAGGAAGCGGCGAACGACCTGTTCCATTGCCTTCTTGTCCAGATTGATCCCGAGTGTAACGTCAAAATCCGCTTCCCGAAGCATCCTTGTAATTTCTTTGGTGTCATTAAGCGGATTCACCAAGGGTTCTACAAATTCGTAGTCCTGGTTGCCAATTACAAGCGCGACCCTTCGCCCGGGATCCTCGGCTGTGGATCCCAGAGCCGGTGTCCCGATCATCGCAAGACTGAGCGGAAAACCAACGATGCCAATTCGAACCGCCCGGTGAAAACCGACTACCGGACCTGAAATTGTGTTTCTTGCTGACCGCATCAAAGCAGACAGGTATTTCCGTTTTTGCATGTCGCCCTCAGCGCTTATTTCGGCACTGTATCATCTCATCAGTCTTCAAATAGGTCTGTGACGCAGTTCACAATGTAACCGATCTTTCATAGGTTTGGATCGATCTAAATAAATAAAGTTACGCTCAGTTAAGTGATGCACACTTGCGTTCACTGCGCAAGAGCCAGATAGGTATTATCACGCAGCTTTTAATAGCTTCGGCCAGGTGGATCGAGGTAATTGTGCCAGCGATTTGAAAACAGACCGAGTCGAACTACGATCAGAAACGTTTTGGATGATTACCTGGTTGGTCGAACACATATGTCAGATACGCTCACTATCCGTCGCCTGAATGAAAACGAGCTTCACATTCTTCTTGAAATGGCAATGCAGGAAGGCTGGAACCCCGGACTGGAAGACGGTCCAGCGTTTTTTGCCGCCGATCCAAACGGTTTTCTTGCTGGCGAAATCGACGGCCAACTGATCAACGTGATTTCTGCAGTCCGTTACGACGATACTTTTGGGTTTATCGGGTTTTATATCTGCAAGCGTGAATTCAGAACAAAGGGCTACGGTCACCAGATCTGGGATCACGCACTATCTTATCTCGGCCCAAGGTTATTGGGCCTGGATGCCGTCAACGAGCAAACCGCAAGCTACGGCGAGCACGGCTTCAGATCGACGTACAGAAATATCCGACAGATGGGTGTTTCCGTGTGCGATGTGCCGATGGACGCGCGAATTGCGCCTCTCGGCCAGGGAATTTTTCCTTCGGTCAGGGACTATGATCAACGCTTTTTCCCAGCACCACGCCCCGAGTTCCTGACGATGTGGACTGCACCCACGCTGGAGACCAGGCGCGGGTTTGTCTTTGTGGATGACGGCTCAGTCAAAGGTTATGGAGTCATCCGCCAGTGCCATGAAGGCTTCAAGATAGGACCCCTGTTTGCCGACACTCCGGAAATTGCCGATACATTGTTCCGTGCGCTGGCAGGCCAGGTGAAGGGCCAATTCGTGATTCTGGATACACCTGAACCCAATTCATCAGCATTGCTGCTGGCAGAAAAATACGAATTGTCGCCGGAATTCGAAACCTATCGAATGTATCGCGGCCCGGTTCCTGATCTGCCACTGGATCAGATCTACGGCATTACCACATTCGAATTGGGTTGAAGGGTCGAAGGATAGGCCTCAATGCTCGACGTTCTGGTAGGCGAGCATTGCTCCGGCCAGATCCTCCAATGCCGCGCCAACGGACTTGAACATGGTAATGGTTGAGTCCGAATGACGGCCTGGGTGCTCTCCACGGCAGAGTTCATAAAGGTCGGCCTTGATATCCCCTGGCGTAATCAGGCCGGACTTCAGCGGCTGAACGATGTCACCGCCTTCCGACAAGCAACCGTCACGCGTATCAACATATATCTCGGCGCGCTCGATAAGATCATCGTCGCTTTCGCGCATCGTAGGCTTGAAGGCACCAACCAGATCCACGTGTGCACCGGGCTTCAAGAGGTCTCCCTTGATCAGCGGTTCAGTGGACAACGTGGCCGCGCTTACGATGTCGGCCAAACCAAGAGCATCCCGAAGACTGGATGCAGCCTGGATTCGAATCGGCAACTGTCCATCAAGATCGATCGCAAACTGTGCCGTTTTCTCATGCGAACGACCCCAAATCGTCACTTCCTCGATCGAACGGATAGCCATATGTGCCGCGATCAGGTTCGGCGCAAGACGGCCGGTTCCCAGCACGAGCAAGTGTCTGGCGTCCGGCCGGGCCAGATAACGGGCCGCAAGAGCCGAAGCTGCTGCGGTGCGCCGGGCGGTCAACTCGCCTCCATCTATCATCGCAAGCATTTCACCCGTTCTGGCATCGGACAACAGATATTGCCCGTGAACGGCGGGAAGGTTTCGTTCCGAATTTCCCGGAACCACATTCACAACCTTGACCCCCGCATACCCGCCCGGCACCCAGGCAGGCATGAGCAGCATGGTCCCATCCGGCTCTCCGGGTATTTTGAAATCATGATGGTGACGGCTCGGCATTGTGCAACCAGACCGGAACATTTGGGCCAGCGCATCAATAAGATCCGGATATGGAAGCGCATTGCGCGTTTGGTCTTCAGACAGGAGCAGCATATGAGATCATTCGATTTCAGTTAAAAACACCGCGCGACCAAATCACAGAAGATGTGCCGGACCAAGTCGTTCAAATTGCAGAAATGCACTTTCGCCTGCAATTTTCACGATAAATCGAAGATCATCATCACATAGGCGGCAAAGAGCGCCAGATGCACAGCACCCTGGAGATAACTGGTCGTCCGCGTGCTAAAGGTCAGCAAACTCACGAACAAGGTAAGGACAAGGAGGATAATATCCGCCTGTTCGAGGCCCAGTTCCAGCGTATGCCCTGTAACCCAGCTGACGACAAGCACGGCCGGCACCGTCAGACCGATTGTCGAAACAGCTGCACCGAGACAGATATTGACGGCTCGTTGCAACTTGTTTTCCAGAGCCGACTGCAAGCCACTCATTCCCTCGGGCATGAGCACCAGAGCGGCAACGATGAAACCGCTCAGCGCCAGCGGGGCACCAATTCCGGATATTCCGAACTCGACATAAAGCGCAAGTTTCTTGGACAACAAGATAATCGGAATCAAGGCGCCGAACAGCCCTGCGACGTGAAACGGAATCGATCTCACCACCACACCATGGTGGCCTTCGTCACCGTCAACCGCATCGGGTTGGCGGAAGATGTCACTGTGCGTCACTGTCTGCATCGCAAGGAAAACGCCGTAGAGCAAAATGGACATTATCACTTCGAAAACGGCCTGGAGCGGGGACAGCTCTCCTCCGGGTGCGGAATGCGTTACCCTGGGCAGCACCAGTGCGAAGATCGCCAGGGGAACAAGCACCGACAAAAACGCATTTGCCCCTTGAAGATTGTATGTCTGGTTCCCGTGCCGCAGCCCGCCTGCGAGAAGGCACAGCCCGATCAACCCATTCAACACAATCATGATCACCGAAAACATCGTATCCCGGGCCATTGTTGGCGCTGCCTGGCCGGAAATCATGATCGCCACGATCAGCGCCACTTCAATGCCGACAACAGCCAGCGTCAGAATCAGCGTGCCAAAGGGCTCGCCCAAGATCGTGGCAAGGCATTCAGCGTGTCTGACAACCGAAAATGCACACCACATGACAGTGAGGAAAAGAAGAGCCAGCAGACCGAGTGAAGGCCCTACGCCTATTGTTTCGGGATTGAGGACATCACCTGCGGCGGTGAATGCGGCAAAGACAATGAAGCCGGTAAGGCTTGGCAATTCGTTTCTTAAAATGGACACATGACACCAGAGTGCGGGAGTTTGCAGGTTTCAGGCTTGAAACAATAATGTGTTGTCGAGAAAAACTGCAAGTCACACAAAAGCCCGGCGCAATGCGCCGGGCTTTTGTACCCAGACAAGCAAATTCAGATAGCCAGATATTCCTGACGCAGCTCCGCGTTGTCGAGTACTTCCTGCGCGGTGCCGTCAAAAACAACTTCGCCCATGTCGAGAATAACCGCACGGTCGGCCAGATGCAGGGCGGCGATCGCATTTTGCTCAACTATAATGGTCGTGATGCCAAGTTCCTTGACACCTTCAAGAATGCGTTCGATTTCCTGCACAATCACCGGGGCAAGGCCTTCGTACGGCTCGTCCAGCAGGAACAACTTGATATCCCGGGCAAGGATCCGTGCGACGGCCAGCATCTGCTGTTCGCCACCCGAAAGCGTGACAGCCTCCTGAACACGGCGCTCCGCCAATCTTGGAAAGTGATCATAGATCCTGTCAATCGACCAACCTTTCGGTTCCGCGATCTGGGAGAGCTCAAGGTTCTCCTGAACCGTCAGACCCGGAATGATCCGACGGTCCTCGGGAACCAGACCGACACCGACACGCGATGCCTGATAGCTTTTCATATCGTGAAGGGGCTGGTGATCGAGCCAGATCTCGCCATGGGTCAGGTTGGGATCATCCATGCGTGCTATTGTGCGCAAGGTTGAGGTCTTGCCCGCCCCGTTACGCCCAAGAAGTGCAAGAATCTCGCCTTCGCGGACATCAAAGCTGACACCCTGTACGATGTAACTCTCACCATAGTAGGAGTGCAGATCCCAGGCCGAGAAAAATGCCGGTGCCGTTCCCCGCGCTTTTTGCGGTTTCACGGAAGGTGCCGATTTTCCGGCAAACTGATCTTCGAGAATGGTCACAGGTGCGCTCCTCCCAGATATGCTTCCTGAACGCGCGGATCACCCTTGATCTCTTCCGGCTTGCCTTCGGCGATAATCGCCCCCTGGGCCAGAACAGTCACTTTCTCGGCCAGCGAGAAAACAACATGCATGTCATGTTCGATAACCACCTTGGTGATCCCCCGATCGCCAATCCGCTTCAACAAGTCGATGGTGTTGTTCGTATCGGCGCGGGACATTCCCGCGGTCGGCTCGTCGAGCAACAGAAGCTTCGGATCTTGCGAGAGGCACATTGCAAGTTCCAGCCTTCTCTTGTCACCGCGTGACAAGGAACCTGCTATCTCGTCCCTTTTTTCCACCAGGCCGACGTCTTCCAGCATATGGAGCGCCTTGTCGCGCACTTCGGCATCCTGATCCAGACGCTTGAAGGCATGAAGCGCAAACGAACCATCCCGTTTGGCCATGGCCGGAATCATGATGTTCTCCATCAATGACAACTCGGAGAAAATTTCCGGTGTCTGGAAGACGCGGGATACACCGACCTGATTGATCTCGTAGGGTTTCATTCCTGTAAGCGATATGTCGCCGAACATCACGGTTCCGGTATCCGGAGCAAGACGTCCGATCATGCAGTTCAGGAATGTCGACTTACCGGCCCCGTTCGGACCGATGATGGCTTGAACGGTTCCCTCTTCTACCGAAAAGTTCACATTGTTGAGGGCTCTCAAGCCTCCGAACGATTTGTTCACGCCCTCTACGCGCAAGATATCCATGTCTCTTGTCCCTTACTCAGCTGGGGCGGTCGCACCGCTCGGTTCGACTTTGGAAGACGAACGTCTGAACAAACGCCCGATCCTGGAAACGCCTTCCATGATGCCTCCCGGCAGAAAAATCACGATCAGCATGAACAAGACTCCGAGGGTCAAGTGCCAGCCTTCACCGACAAACAGGCCCGCAACGGAAACGACAGGATATTCCAGAAAGTCCGGCAGGAAACTGAATGCTTCGTGCAGGGTCTGTTCGTTGAATGCGGAAAAGATGTTTTCGAAATACTTGATGAGCGCGGCACCAAGAATCGGACCAAGCAACGTGCCGGCTCCGCCAAGGATTGTCATCAGCACCACCTCACCCGACGCGGTCCACTGCATGCGTTCTGCACCGGCCAGCGGGTCCGTGATGCACATCAAGGCGCCTGCCAAACCTGCATACATGCCAGATATCACGAACGCGGCAAGCGTATAGGGACGCGGATTGAGCCCTGTGTAGTTCATTCTGTTCTGATTGGTCTTGACGGCACGCAACATGATGCCGAACGGTGATCGGAATATCCGCTGCGCAATGAAGAAACCGATCAACAGGACAACGGCGCAGAAATAGAACCCCGCATACCCCGTCATTTCGATCCCGAACAGGTTGGAAATCAGCGGGCCGTCAGCGTTGGCGGAGCTGTCGAACAATCTTGGATCGGATTCTAGGACACGCAGACCGGTTTCACCATTGGTGATCGGTGTCAGCACGGAATAGGCAAGATTGTAGGACATCTGTGCAAAGGCAAGCGTCAGGATGGAAAAGTAGATGCCTGATCTGCGAAGGGAGACATATCCAATCGCCAGCGCAAAAACACCTGACGTCACAACCGCCAGAATGGCCGCGGGAATCGGGTTCATGCCTAACAACTTGAAAGACCAGACGGCTGTGTAGGAACCAACTCCGAGAAAGGCCGCGTGGCCGAAGGACAGATATCCAGTCAGTCCGAACAGCAAATTGAAGCCGGTGGCGAAAAGCCCGAAGATTGCAAACTTCTGCAACAGGTCCGGATATCCGGCTCCAATCGGTGCGAGCCAGACAGGCATCGTCAGAACCGCGATGGCAAAAACGCCAAACAGGAGATAGTCGCGGGCAGGAGAAATTTTTGTAACCATGTTCTTAGTTCTCCATGACGCCCTTACGGCCCATCAACCCTCGTGGACGCACGAGGAGGACAATCACCGCTACGAGGTAAATTATGATCTGGTCGATACCGGGAAAGATCGCCTTAACCTCGTTCATGGAAGCGAAGGACTGCAAAATTCCGAGCAAAAACCCGGCCAGGACGGCGCCGGAAAGAGAGCCCATGCCACCAACCACAACAACAACGAAACTTAGCACGAGGAAGTCCATTCCCATGTGATAGTCCGGTGGCAGGATTGGCGTATACATCACGCCCGCAAGTCCGGCGACAACCGCGGCGATGGCAAAGACGATCGTAAAACGGCGCTCGATGTTGATGCCAAGCAGTCCAACAGTGTCTCGATCTGCCATTCCAGCCCTGACAACCATCCCGAATGTCGTGAATTGCAGGAACGCAAACACTCCAGCAATCATCACACCGGCAAATGCCAGGTAGACCATGCGCCAATAGGGATAAACAATCACTCCCGGATCAAACCCGAACAACGCGCCGATATCGGCTGCACCACGCACTGCAACCGGCGCGGCTTGAGGTATCGGGTTGGCGCCGTAAATCGACTTGATGATTTCCTGTAGAACGATGGCGAGGCCGAAGGTGACCAGGATTTGGTCAGCGTGCGCACGCTTGTAAAAATGCTTGATCAGTCCACGTTCCATGATGAAGCCGACGAGCAGCATCACGGGTATGGCTATCAGGATTGAAACCGGCACAGAGTAGTTCAGGATCCAGGCACCGAAATCGCCAAGATAAGCCTCAACATAAGGGGTCCTGACTTCAAGCGGCGTTCCCCAGGCCGTGGTCTGGGTTTCATCGACCGTGACAACATCCAGACCGAGCAGTGCATTGAAGGACACCGCACAGAATGCGCCCAGCATGAACAATGCCCCGTGGGCAAAGTTGACGACCCCCAGGGTCCCGAAAATCAGGGTCAGTCCAAGAGCGATCAGCGCGTACGCTCCGCCCTTATCCAGCCCGTTGAGCAATTGTAGAAGAATCACATCCATTGTTTTGCCGCCAGTTTCTGCACCCCTGCCACAGAAATACAACAGCCGCCGGTGGCCGGGCCTCCGGCGGCTGTTTTATTCAGGGCTTTATGCGCCGTTGTTACACGCGCCGAGTTCACCACCGAGCATTTCAGCAGGATATTCAACCTGCGAACGCGGGGTAACTTCCACAACTTCCAGAACGTCAAACTGAGAGCTTGGGTTTTCCTTACCCTTCACAACCAGAACGTCCTTGAAGCACTGGTGGTCTTCCGCACGATAAAGTGTCGGACCATTGCCCATGCCGTCGAATTCGAAGCCTTCCAGAGCGGCGGCCAAAGCACAAGGCTCGAAGGTACCGGCCCGCTGCGCGGCATCCGCATAGAGCAGTGCCTGACAATAGGTGGTATGGGCAGCCTGGCTCGGCGGGAAGCCGTATTCCTGGCCGAAGGACTTGACGAATGCCTTTGAGCCTTCGTCCTGCAAGGACCAGTGCCAGTTGGTGGAACCGAAGATCCCCTTGACGTTTTCACCAGCACCTTGAGCCATCAGTCGGGAATACAACGGAACAACGATCGCAAAATCCTTGCCGTTGACCTGTTTGTCCCGAAGACCAAACTGAACCGCCTGTGTCAGCGAATTCACCATGTCCTTGCCGTAGTGGTTGAGTACCAGAACGTCGGCACCGGAATTCAACACCGGAGTGATGTACTGCGAGAAGTCGCCCGCACCAAGCGGCGTACGGACGGCTGCCGCCGTATTCCAGCCCATTCCTTCGGTGTATTTCTTGATCGACCCTTCCTGCGACCAGCCCCAGGTGTAGTCGGCGGTCAGGTGATAGGCGGTTCGGTCGGTACCGAATGCATTCTTAAGCACCGGAGCCAGAGCCGCGCCCGACATTTCCGTATTGAAGAAATGACGGAAGCCGTTCTTGCGCTTGTCCTTGCCGGTCGTGTCATTGGAGTGGGTCAGACCGGCCATGAAAATGACGCCGGCTTCCTGGCAAAGAGACTGCACTGCAATCGCAACACCGGAGGACGAACCGCCCGTGATCATGACCGCACCATCTTTTTCAATCATGCGTTTCGCGGATGCGCGCGCAGCGTCAGACTTGGTCTGTGTGTCACCCGTTACATAGGCAACCTTCTTGCCGTTCACACCGTTGCCCTGCAACGCCTTTGAGCTGAAGGTGTTCAGCATGCCGCCGTCGCCTTCACCGTTCAGGTGTTTCACGGCCAGTTGATAGGCACGCAGTTCGTCGGCCCCTTCGTCGGCGTAGGCGCCGGTTTGCGGGACATTGAATCCTAGAATCACTTCAGCGCCGGTCGGCTCATTCAAATACCCGGCGGACCAGACCTTGCTGGTGAAAATGGTAGGCGTTGCCAGTGCGGCTCCGCCAACCGCGCCAGCGCGCAGAATTGAACGACGATTAAGGGGTTTACGAATTAAGCTCATACTTTCCTCCCAGAAAGGCGCGGCACGCCCCCGTCGGACGCACCTGCGATAGCTGTACAGCCGCTCGCAATTCTGGACTGTTCCCCGACCGGGAGACCGGCTCCTCAACGCCAAAATCGCAAGCTTCGGGGACTGTAGAAAAAGTCCTTACAAATCAGCAATACGACTATCGGATCGCATCTACTTTTCTCATCATTAGACTTTCGAAGTATTCGTAGCTTTAATCCGACCTCCATTCCGCGAGAATAGTGCATTGCAACATTGATTTTACGATAACTAAACAATGCGTTATTCAATTGAAATTTTGCGGTGCAATATTTTTACGATCAGATGACTGAAAATGGAAATGTCTTCAGCCACTTAGACCAAAGTTGCACGGGACCGTACCCTTCCGGTTGTATCCGTTGAATTTGACGCGCAACCGGCTGCACATTAAGTGTGCAACAACATCTCCATTCCCGCCAAATTCGACGACAGGACATTCTCATATGGCTGTAATTTCCACTCTTGATGAGCTGCATGATCACTATGGTGTCGCCGGCGAGGCCTCTCTTATCAAGGAGATTGATTCGCTGAGTCCTGCGTATCGCAAAATCGTCGAGGCATCATCGTTCTGCACCCTGTCGACGTGTGGCCCCGAGGGACTGGATTGCTCGCCTCGCGGCGACGAGGGCTGTGTTGTCCGGATCGAGAACGACAAGACACTGCTGCTACCGGACCGTCGCGGCAACAACCGCATCGATTCACTTCGAAACATCGTACGGGATCCTCGCGTGGCATTGATGTTCATGGTGCCCGGTTGGAACAATGTTCTGCGGATCAATGGCAAGGCTGTTCTATCGGTCGATCCAACCCTCCTCCTCTCGTTCGAGCGCGAAACACACCAACCGCGCTCGGTAATCGTTGTCACAATCGAATCTGTCTATTTTCAGTGCGCACGCGCGATCATGCGGGCGAGGCTCTGGAACCCCGATAGCCAGATTTCGCAGGGTGATCTTCCCTCTGCCGGAATGATCATGCAGGAAATAAAGACGAGTTTCGATGGCCGGACCTACGACACGGAATGGCCAGCGCGCGCAGCCAAAAGCATGTGGTGACAAGTATTGGAATAAAGCATCCAGCGCGCCATATCTGGTCCACGCAACGCAAATCAGGATAAGAGATCCCACATGACCGCAAATCCGCTGCTCACCGACTGGACCACCCCATTTGAGCTACCACCATTCGACAAAATCAAGCCGGAACACTTTGAAGAGGCCTTCGAAACGGCGATGGCTGAAGCAAAAGCGGACAGCGATGTAATCGCGGAACAATCGGCTCGACCAGACTTCGGGAATACGATTGCCGCACTTGAAAAATCAGGTGAACGGCTGACCAAAGTGGCGCGTGCCTTTTTCAACCTCACGAGTGCGGACACGAACGAGACGCTTCAGCAGATCGAGCGCGACATTGCACCAAAGCTTGCCAGGCATTCATCCGACATGCTTTTGAACGAAAGGCTCTTTGAGCGCATCGCCGCACTCTGGAACCAACGGGAAACGCTCGACCTGAACACCGAGGATGCGAAGGTTCTGGAACGCTATCACATGATGTTCCAGCGCGCCGGTGCCGGTCTCGACGAGAACGGGAAATCTCGTATAGCCGAAATTTCGCAACGCCTTGCAACACTCGGCACGCAGTTTTCCCAGAACATCTTGAAGGATGAGTCGGACTATCAGCTGGTTCTTGAGACGGAAGAAGACCGTGCGGGTCTTCCAGACTTTCTGCTGACTGCGGCGGCCGAGGCAGCGCGTGAACGCGGGCAAGACGGCAAACACGTCATCACGCTTTCAAGATCCAGTATCGAACCCTTCCTGCAGTTTTCAACCAACAGGAGACTGCGCGAAGAGGCCTTCAATGCGTGGAGCGCACGAGGAGAGCTTGAAGGAGAAACAAACAACGCAAAGATCATCACCGAAACGCTCGCGCTTCGATCTGAGAAGGCGAAACTGCTTGGTTTTGAAAATTTCGCGACGTTCAAGCTCGACGATACGATGGCCAAAACGCCCGGAAATGTACGCGACCTGTTGACAAAAGTCTGGGAACCGGCTGCCGCTCAGGCGCGCGCTGAAGAACAGAAGCTTTCGAAAATGGCGGCAAATGATGGCGAGAATCACACGATTGAAGCGTGGGACTGGCGTTTTTATTCCGAGAAGGTGCGCAAAGAAGAACACGATCTCGATGAAACAGAACTGAAGCCCTATCTGCAACTCGACAGCATGATACAGGCAGCCTTCGACACCGCGACACGGCTGTTTGGGGTGACCTTCAGGGAACTCGACGGCATTCCGGTTTATCATCCCGACGTTCGGGTCTTTGAGGTTCTGGACCCGTCCGGACAACATGTCGGACTGTTTTTGGGTGACTATTTCGCCCGACCCTCGAAACGTTCGGGTGCCTGGATGACCGCCTTCCGGTCACAACACAAGCTGAACGGCAACGTTGCGCCGATCATCGTCAACGTGATGAATTTTTCCAAGGGCGCTCCTGGAGAAGCCACCCTGCTCACATTCGATGATGCCCGAACGCTGTTCCACGAGTTCGGCCATGGTTTGCACGGATTGCTCTCAAACGTGACCTACCCGATGATATCTGGAACGAGTGTTGCCCGTGATTTCGTCGAGTTGCCATCACAACTCTACGAACATTGGCTCTCCGAACCCGAAGTCCTTTCGAAATTCGCGACGCATTACAGGACCGGCGAGAAAATGCCGACGGACATGCTGGACAAACTGCTTGCGGCAGCGAATTTCAACCAGGGCTTCGCGACTGTCGAATACACGGCATCCGCGTTGATCGATCTGGAACTGCATCTTCTGGACACGCCGGACGAGATTGACATCGCTGCTTACGAAAAAGCGGAACTCGTCAAGATCGGAATGCCCGATGCGATCACGATGCGGCACCGGATTCCCCATTTTCAGCATGTCTTCTCCGGAGACGGTTATTCAGCCGGGTACTACAGTTACATGTGGTCGGAGGTGATGGATGCCGATGCGTTTGGCGCTTTCAAGGAAGCGGGAGACATTTTCGACGAGGATACGGCGGACCGTTTGCTGACGCATATCTACTCCGCTGGAGGGCGTCCGGATCCTGAAGAAACCTACGTGGCCTTCAGAGGACGCGCGCCGAAAATCGACGCCCTCTTGAAAAAACGCGGATTTGCGGCCTGAATGTCGACCGGCCGGTAATCAACCGGCCGGTTTCAGAGATTCGGGATCGGAAAATGATAAAACCTATGGCGCCACCGCCTGAACCGACCGCAGGACTGCTGCGTTTTTGTCTCGTGTTGAGCGGCATAGCCGGAGCTATTGGCATCGTCACACTTGCGCTATCGGCACATTCCGGCACTTCTGCTTCGCTTGAAACAGCGGCGCAGATGCTGCTGTTTCACGCGCCGGTATTTCTCGGCATCGGCGTTCTTTCGCAGATACGAAAAGTACTGATTCTTCCCTTTACAATGCTGTGCATGGCAACGGGATTGATGCTGTTTTGTGGCGACCTCATCACCGACGCCTTTCTCGGCGACGGATTGTTTCCAATGGCTGC
>NZ_KI928943.1:67430-78851 GCF_000521215.1 Labrenzia sp. DG1229
ATGCTTTTGATTGTCAGCTGGATTGCCCTGGCTCTTGGAGCGCTTCGCGTCGTGCCACGGCAATCCTGATAACTTGATTTCAGCCTTTCAACCGCTCAGCGTGCCAGGCAACGTGGTCACGAGCAAAAGTTGACACGAAATAGTAGGAGTGGTCGTAACCTTCCTGTAACCGGTAGCAATGTGCCGTTTTTGTTTCGATCAGGGCGTCCGACAATGCACTGGCTTTCAACAGGTCGAAAAACTGGTCATCGGCTCCCTGGTCCACAAGCACATCGCCAACCCATCCCTTGTCACGCAGCAGCATTGATGCATCATGGGCTGGCCAGAGTGTTTCGTCAGCCCCCAGATAAGCGCCGAGTTGCTTCCTGCCCCAGTCAGAATTTGCCGGATTGGAAATTGGAGCGAACGCGGAAAGCGACTGGTAGTGACCGGGATACTTCATTGCAAGCGTCATCGCACCGTGTCCACCCATGGAGTGTCCGGTGATACCGTGGTGAACGGAAACTGCAAAATTCTCGGTGACGAGATCGCGCAGTTCACTTGCGATATAGGTCTCCATCTGAAAATGCGGTCCCCAGGGCGCCTCGGTCGCATTGACGTAAAAACCCGCTCCTTGCCCAAGATCATAAGCATCGTCATTGGCAACGTCATCACCACGGGGACTGGTATCGGCGAAGACAATTGCCAGACCAAACTCGGCAGCATGCGCCTGCATTCCCGCCTTGGTCATGGCGTTCTCATGAGTGCAGGTCAATCCCGAAAGATACCATAGGCACGGTACCGGTCCTTCCTGGGCCTGTGGTGGCAGATAGACGGCAAAAGTCATCTCGCAGCCACACGCATCTGACATATGGGTATAGACGCCCTGAACGCCGCCAAAAGCCTTGTTCTCGGAAATGGTTTTCATGAAATTCTCACCGATTTAAGAATGTGGAAGGCGCCAAGGAACAAACTTGGCGTCTTGCGTTGTTTCCCTCCGCCGGTCTCCGCCGTCCCTGCAGCGGTGTAACCCGGAGAATAGTCCGAAAAGATTTTCAGACCGGAGTATTCAATAGATGACGACGGAACGGATCGACTCGCCCGCGTGCATCAGATCGAAGCCCTTGTTGATGTCTTCGAGCGGCATCGTGTGAGTGATCATCGGATCGATCTCGACTTTCCCGTCCATGTACCAATCGACGATCTTCGGCACGTCTGTTCGTCCCCGAGCACCTCCGAAGGCTGTTCCCCTCCAGACACGGCCGGTTACCAGCTGGAACGGGCGGGTTGCAATTTCAGCACCTGCGGGCGCGACACCGATGATGATGCTCTCGCCCCAACCCTTGTGCGCAGCTTCAAGTGCGGTACGCATCACCTGAACGTTTCCGGTGGCATCAAATGTGTAGTCGGCACCGCCTTTGGTCAGATTGACCAGATAAGGCACCAGATCTCCCTCAACCTCGCCTGGATTGACGAAATCGGTCATGCCGAAGCGTGTTGCCATTTCAATTTTCGCAGGGTTGAGATCCACGCCGACGATCTGGTCGGCACCAGCAAGACGCAGCCCCTGGATAACGTTGAGCCCAATACCGCCGAGCCCGAACACGATGGCGCGCGAGCCTTGTTCGACCTTCGCGGTATTGATGACGGCACCGATCCCTGTCGTGACGCCACAGCCGATGTAGCAAATCTTGTCGAACGGCGCGTCCGGACGAATCTTCGCCAACGCAATCTCTGGCACTACTGTGTAATTGGCGAATGTTGATGTACCCATGTAGTGCAGGATCGGATCTCCATCCAGCGTCGTGAAACGCGAAGACCCGTCGGGCATCAGGCCCTGCCCCTGGGTCGAGCGAATCGCCTGACAGAGGTTGGTTTTCGGATTGAGGCAATATTCGCAATTCCGGCATTCCGGCGTGTAAAGCGGAATAACATGATCACCAGGTTTCAACGACGTGACACCGGGGCCGACTTCAACCACCACGCCTGCGCCCTCGTGCCCGAGAATTGCCGGGAAAAGACCTTCCGGATCGGCCCCCGACAAGGTAAACTCGTCGGTATGACAGATGCCGGTGGCTTTTACTTCCACCAGCACTTCGAAAGCGCGCGGTCCCTCAAGGTTTACCGTCGTGACTTCAAGCGGTTTTCCGGCACCTACGGCTACAGCTGCACGAACTTCCATGGAAGGTTCTCCCCTGTTTGATCTTTCCGGGAGAGTTACCGCCTCATGTTTCAAATGCAAGAACCGAAACGACCTTTGTTATAAGGAATGCGCAAATCAGCAACAATTCGAGAGATTTTTTCCGGTCCAGCGAGTGAGACGACTTTCGTTTCGCCGATTTTGGCCCACTTTTTCGAAGGGTTCAGATTGTACACGACACCTATGTCGTATTCTGACAAACAAGCGGCTGAAACCTGATACGCAAGTTGGGGCACAAACATGAATATGCCCGGCAATAGACCGTCCCTGACCCCATGGTTATGGTAGCGATCTCAAACCTCAACAAATCAGGCAACACTCTTGCTAGATCCGCAGGAAACCGGCCTGAAACGTGCGGAGCCGCTGCTTCATGAAGCGTTATTCCTTTCTGGAACTGGCAAAAAACGCCTTTTCCGCGCACCAGAACTGGGGACGCCAGTGGCGATCACCAGAGCCCAAGGCCGAATACGATGTCGTGATCGTCGGCGCAGGCGGCCATGGCCTTGCCACCGCTTACTATCTCGCGAAGCAACACGGCATCCGCAACGTTGCGGTCATTGAGAAGGGCTGGCTCGGAGGTGGCAACACAGGTCGAAACACGACGATCGTGCGTTCGAATTATCTCTGGGAAGAAAGCGCTGCACTCTACAATCACGCGATCGGATTGTGGCAAGGACTGTCACAAGACCTGAACTACAATGTCATGTATTCGTCGCGCGGTGTCATGATGCTCGCGCACACTGTCCACGACGTCCAGGTCGCCCAACGGCATATCCATGCAAACCGTCTTGCGGGTGTGCAGAACGAATGGCTGACACCCGAACAAGCCAGGGAATATTGCCCGCCGCTAAACATTTCCAAGAACATTCGCTATCCCGTCATGGGGGCGGCTCTTCAGCGCGTCGGTGGAACGGCGCGGCACGACGCAGTTGCCTGGGGGTACGCACGAGGTGCCGACGATCTCGGAGTTGACATCATACAGAACTGCGCGGTGACGGGCATCAAGCGCGGCCAGGATGGCGCCGTGGAAGGCGTTGAAACGTCGAAAGGCTTCATCAAGGCGAAGAAGATCGGTGTCGTAGCTGCCGGGCATACCTCCACCGTCATGGATATGGCCGGGGTTCGCATGCCGCTGGAGTCCTATCCGCTGCAGGCGCTCGTTTCCGAGCCGGTCAAGCCTGCATTCCCCTGTGTCGTGATGTCCAACACCATCCACGCCTATATATCGCAATCCGACAAGGGCGAACTGGTGATCGGCGCCGGTACGGACCAGTTCATCTCCTACTCTCAGACGGGCGGCATCCACATCACCAATCACACGATTGACGCGATCTGCGAACTGTTTCCGCATTTCCGCAGAATGCGCATGCTGCGCAACTGGGGTGGTATCGTGGACGTGACGCCGGACAGGTCACCGATCCTGTCGAAGACACCGGTTCCAGGACTTTACGTCAACTGCGGTTGGGGTACAGGCGGGTTCAAGGCAACACCGGGCTCCGGTCACGTCTTTGCACACACGATCGCAAAAGACGAACCGCACCGTATCAATGCACCTTTCACCATCGACCGGTTCCGCACCGGACGTCTCATCGACGAAGCGGCTGCTGCCGCCGTCGCGCACTAAGGGGAGTTTTCATCAGATGTTGCTGGTTTATTGCCCCCATTGCGATGTCGAACGGGCGGAAACGGAGTTTTCCTGCCGTGGTCAAGCGCATATCGCCCGGCCCTCGGATCCTTCACAAACAAGCGACGAGGACTGGGTCAATTATCTCTATGTGCGAGCCAACACCAAAGGCGTCTATGCCGAACGTTGGCGTCACATTCACGGCTGCGGGCGTTTCTTCAATGCCGTGCGTGACACCGTCAGTGACAAGTTTCTGAAATTCTACAAGGCTGGAGAATCGATGCCGGACCTTGAAGCGCTTGCCAAGGAGGCCGGCAAATGAGCCAGCCATTCCGTACTGAAAAGGGCGGCCGGATCGAACGGGCCGAACAACTCACCTTCACTTTCGATGGCGAGGAAATGCATGGGCACAAAGGCGATACTCTCGCGTCAGCCCTGCTTGCCAACGGTGTTCATCTGGTTGGCAGGTCATTCAAGTATCACCGCCCGCGCGGGATCCTGACGGCAGGTTCCGAAGAGCCGAATGCGCTCGTCGGCATTTACCGGAACGGTGACCAGACCCCGAATATGCGCGCGACGCAAGTGGAGCTCTACCAGGGCCTTGAAGCAACTTCACAGAACCGGTTTCCATCGCTCGGATTTGATATCGGCGCGGTCAACGACCGGTTGTCGATGTTCTTTCCGGCCGGGTTCTACTACAAGACCTTCATGTGGCCGAAGTCGTTCTGGGACAAGGTCTATGAACCTGTCATCCGGTCCGCAGCCGGTCTCGGAAAACCACCCAAAAATCCTGATCACGATTTCTACGGCAACATGTACGCTCACTGCGATGTTCTTGTTGCCGGCTCAGGCCCGGCGGGCCTGGCGGCGGCTCTCGCTGCTGCGGAGACAGGTGCGAAGGTGATACTGTGCGACGAACAGGCAGAATTCGGCGGCTCGCTGCTAAGTGAAGTCAACGCCAGTGTCGACGGCAAATCCCCCACTGAGTGGACCGGGGAAGCAATCGCCAAGCTCGATGCGATGGACAATGTCACTCTTCTGACAAGAACCACTGCCTTCGGTTACTTCGCGCACAACTACGTCGCACTCGTTGAACGTGTCACCGAACACCTGTCCAGCCCTGATCCGAAACTGCCGCGAGAACGGCTTTGGCAAGTCCGGGCGAAAGAGGTAGTCATCGCATCCGGTGCCATCGAGCGTCCTATGGTCTTTCCGGAAAACGACCGGCCGGGCATACTGCTCGCCGAAGCTGGCCGGACCTATCTCAATCGATACGGTGTCAAAGTTGGTCACAAGGTCGTCGTTGCGACCGCATGTGACACGGCATGGCAAGCCGCTTTCGATCTTGCCGATCATGGCGTCGAGGTCGCCGCAATTGTCGATATGCGCGAAACGCCGCCGGAAAGCCTCCTATCGATTGCAAAGGCACGGGGCATCCGGGTCGAGGCCGGTTGTGTCGTGACGGGAACGCTGGGACGCAAGCGCGTCAAGTCGGCACTGATAGGTCGATTGATGACGTCCGGCAAGGTCGCCTCGGGCGGCCAGATCGACTGTGATGCACTGCTCATGTCTGGCGGCTGGACACCGACCGTCAGCCTCTATTCCCAATCGCGCGGCAAGGTTGTCTGGAATGCGGACATGGGAGCCTATGTTCCCGGCAAGTCCGTCCAGAAGGAACGCTCTACCGGTGGCGCCAAAGGTCTTTACGGCCTTCAGGCAACGCTGGAAGACGGATATGCTGCAGGTGAAGAAGCTGCCAAGGCTGCCATCGGAAAATCCGCCAAAATCACCCACGCCGCTTCAAGCGGCGGCGAAGCAGGCGAAGGCGGTACCCTCGGGGCACTGCCACACGACCGCAATGCGGCAAAGGTCAAGGCGTTCGTCGACTATCAGAACGACGTGACAGCCAAGGACGTGAAACTTGCCGTGCGCGAAGGCATGCAGTCCATCGAGCATATCAAGCGTTACACCACAACCGGCATGGCCACCGACCAGGGTCGCCTTTCCAACATGAACGCGCTTCAAATTGCCTCCGGAGCGCTGGAAAAACCGGTGACGGATGTGGGACTGACGACTTTTCGGCAACCTTATACGCCCACAACTTTCGGCGTCTTTGCAGGCGTCGCACGCGGCGATTTCTTTGATCCTGTTCGCAAGACCCCGTCCCATGACTGGGTGGTGAAACATGGTGGTGTTTTCGAGGACGTCGGCCAGTGGAAAAGAACCTGGTACTTCCCGAAAAACGGTGAGGACATGCATGCCGCGGTCGCGCGCGAGTGCAAGACGGTCCGCGACAATGTCGGTCTTTTCGACGCGTCAACCCTTGGCAAGATCGAAGTCGTTGGCCCGGACGCTGCCGAATTCCTGGAACGGATGTACACCAATCCCTGGAAGAAACTTGCGCCTGGCCGTTGCCGCTACGGCCTGCTCCTGAACGACGCCGGTTTCATTACGGACGACGGTGTCATCGGCCGCCTTGCCGAAGACAGGTTCCACGTGACGACAACGACCGGCGGTGCGCCGAACGTTTTTGCGACTATGGAAGACTATCTCCAGACGGAATGGCCTGATCTCGACGTCTGGATTACGTCAACAACGGAGCAATATGCCGTTGCAGCGGTTCAGGGACCGAAGGCGCGCGAGGTCATTGCCCCATTCATTGAAGGCATCGATCTTTCAAACGAGGCTTTCCCGCATATGAGCGTCAAAGAAGCGACGTTCTGCGGCGTTCCCTGCCGACTGTTCCGGATTTCGTTTACCGGTGAACTCGGGTTTGAGATCAACGTTTCGCGCCAGCATGGCAAGATGATGTGGGAGACGCTGGCCAAGGAAATCGAAAAACACAATGGCACAACGTACGGCACAGAGACCATGCACGTGCTTCGTGCCGAAAAGGGTTACATCATCGTCGGACAGGACACAGACGGCACAGTAACTCCGCAGGATGCAGGCATGACCTGGGCCATCGGCAAGAAAAAGCTGGATTTTGTCGGCAAGCGCGGCCTGGACAGGCCGGATCTCGTTGCCGAGAACCGCAAGCAATTCGTCGGGTTGTTCACAAAGGATCCGCAAGTGAAACTCGAGGAAGGCGCGCAGGTTACGTCGGCAGAAAACCCGTCGACCGGAACGCCTGCCGAGGGGCATGTGACCTCGTCCTATTTCAGTCCTGCGCTCGGTCGAAACATTGCGCTGGCCATTGTCAAGAATGGTCACGCACTGGACGGCAAGACACTGTATGTCCCGATGCCGGACGGAAGCATTCCGGTCGAAATCACCGGACCCGTGTTTTATGACAAGCAAGGAGCACGGATCAATGTCTGAAACTCTGGCAAACGATCTGATTACGCCTGACGCGGACGCCGCCCCGCTCCTGAGCCAACCCGATGTCTCTATGCTGAAGGCAGCGCCCATCACCCGGTTGTCCCTTCGTGCGAGAGAGACCACGCTGAAAGATGCCGGATCAGCTTTCGGAGTTGAACTTCCAGTCCAGCCGATGACCTGCGAAATCGGGGAAAAGCGTGCCGCTCTCTGGATGGGACCGGATGAATGGACGCTGCTGGCACCGGCAGACGACCTGAAATCAACCTTTGATTCTATCGAAGGCAAACTTGAGGCACACCCTCACGCGCTGGTCGACATTTCCGAAAGATCGGAGGCGATCATCGTAAGCGGAGAAAAGGCTGTCTGGTTGCTCAATACCGGCATCTTCATTGATTTTTCGCTGGAGGCCTTTCCGGTCGGCACTATCACCCGGACGATTTTTCACAAATCTCCCGTTATGGTCTGGCGCACGGGCACCGATACCTTCGTCGTCGAGGCCTGGGTGTCCTTCATGGATTACGTTTCAGGTCTCCTGGTCCAATCGGCTCGTGAGCTGGAAGCTGCCTGAGACGTTGCCATAGTGCAAAAAACACAAACCCTTGTGGAGAACTCCGCAAGGGTGACTTCACGAATTCTCCCGGCAACCTATCAATCCGTTTACTTGCAAACAGTCTGCAAATCCCGCAAGTGTGGTCTGCATGCTCAAAATTGGTTCCTATAACATTCAAAAGGCTATCGGCCTGGACGCTCGCCGAAGACCGGACAGAACGCTCAAGGTGATTCAGGAGCTGAATTGCGATGTTCTTGCGCTTCAGGAAGCCGACAAGCGGTTCGGCCCACGCGAGAGCACTCTGAACAGGGACACCATTCTTTCGGAGACGGACTATCGACCGGTTCCATTCGCGAAGGGCGAGAAAAGCCTCGGCTGGCACGGCAACGCAATCCTTGTACGCAAGTCAATCGGGGTTCTCGACTTTCGCAGACTGGATCTGCCGACGCTGGAACCGCGGGGCGCAGTAGCTGCGGACCTGGAAATCGACGGGATCAAGATCCGTGTCGCCGCGATGCACCTCAGCCTTGTCGGCCATTTCCGGAAAAAGCAGATCACCTCGCTCATGCACCAATTGCACGAGCATCTGGAATATCTGCCCACAGTGCTCATCGGCGACCTGAATGAATGGCGGGACACGGCGCGAAGCCTGAAGCTGTTCGAAGAAAGATATGAGGTCACGACACCCGGCAAAAGTTTTCCTAGTCCCTTGCCCGTCGGCAGCCTGGACAGGATCATAACAAGTCCTGAGTTCACCGTAAGCCAGGCAGGCGTCCACACATCCAAAACCGCGCGTATCGCGTCTGATCATCTACCTGTGTGGGCCCATCTCTCTCTCGATACCCCAGGTCATCTGGCCCCGGTGACGGATGCGCTCTAGGTCCAGAAATACCCCAGTATGTTGTACAAGACTGCCGCCAAAAGCGCTGCTGCCGGTACTGTCACAATCCAGGCTGCGACGATGGAAAACAGCGCCGTTCGCCGCACCAGCAGACGCCGCCTGCGTTCCTCGCGATTGCGAACAAACTTGCGCTGCCTGAGCCTTCCACCTTCCGGAACATACTTGTTACGATGCCATTCGCGGTAAAACCCGACACCGAAAACAGCGCCGACGGCAATATGAGTGGTTGAGACCGGCAGGCCAAGACCGGACGCTGTAAGAACGGTCGCAGCAGTTGCCAAAGTAATGCAGAACGCGCGTATGGGGCTGAGTTTGGTGATCTTTTTTCCCACAACCGTCACGAGACGACGGCCGAACAACAGCAGGCCCGCCGAAATCCCGAATGCCCCGACAGCGGTCACCCAGTATGGCACTCGTGTTTCTTCAACACTTCCAAACCAGGTGCTCAGATCCTGAAGCTCCAGCGATTGACTTTGCACGATTGCGGCTAATGGCCCGATCGCATTTGCTACGTCATTCGCACCATGAGCAAAAGAAAGGAGCGCTGCGGTGACCATAAGCGGAATTGTGAACAGCTCACGTAACGCCCGTGCGCTGTTTTCCAAGTCATACGACTGAGAGGCAACATGACGGCGATATCCCCACCAGATAACAAACCCAATTGCCAATGAAAGCGGCAATGCCAGCCAATCAGGCACCACAGATGCACGGTCTGTCGCCTTGAAAAACACATATGCGGAAAAAACACACCCAAGAGCGCCAAGAAGCGCAGGTAACCAGAAGCGGGCAGCCTCCAGCTTGTCATCTACATAGAGGAGCCGGGCATTGATGAAAGCCATCAGCGCGGCGGCAACCAATCCACCCAATATCGGAGAAATGACCCAGGTTGCGGCGATTGCAGAAAATGTCGTCCAATTGATCGCTGCAACACTGCTGGCTGCAATCCCGGCACCGACAATGCCACCGATAATCGAGTGGGTCGTCGAAACCGGTGTCCCTACATAGGTTGCAAAATTGATCCAAAGTGCGGCTGCAGCCATCGCTGTCAACATCGCCTGCACAAACGAGAAACTGTCGGGAACGTCATCCGGGCTGAATATGTCCCTGGAAACCGTCGACACCACTTCGCCGCCAGCCAGCAACGCTCCGGCACTTTCACAAATCGCTGCAATAACCAGCGCTCCAGTCAGACTGAGAACGCGCGCACCGACAGCCGGTCCAACGTTGTTGGCGACGTCATTTGCACCGATGTTCAAGGCCATATAGCCTGCAATGGCGCTTGCTGCTGCCAGGATCAAAGCATCAGAAAGCTCAACAGACGTCACCGTGAACGCGGCGACTGCCACGCAGAGCGTCAAGAAAACCAGAGCCAGGCCAAGACCGCTTAGGCGACGTCCCATTGCCTCGGCGGCATCACCGAAAAAACCGAGTCGTTCCAGATCCTTATCTATGCTCTTGGTGTCTATATGCTTGTTTGACAGCAACTAAGAGACCTCATTCAACTGGGAAAATTGCGGGATCGAGATAACGGGTCTTGAAAGGCCTTATCCCGCACTTGGTGCAAAGACTTCGCCATAGAAAAAGCGACGACACGCACACTACGCTCTGAAAGAAGTATTCCGGAAATGCTATCCGATTTCAGCTCGATGACGCCGAAGGAAGCGCTTCAATCCGGTTTCGTCTGCCATTTCTATGGCTTCTGATACTGGAGCCCAGACACACTTTCGCTGGCCAACCTCAGGAAACTTGCTGAGTTGTTTTTCGAATTGAAGTTTGAAAACAAGAACCTTGGTCCTGATCTTCAGCCCGCTTGCCAATCCCTTGAAGGCGCGAAAACTGCCCATCGCACGTGGGTCCGACCTTCCTACGACGCCTGCTTCCTCATAGGCTTCAATAACAGCTGTCTCGAAGGCTTTCTTGTTTTTTTCCGGCCACCCCTTGGGTAAAATCATGCGCCCGGTGTCCCGCGTGGATACGAGAAGAACCTCGGTTTCCGACTCGCCTGGCCGAACACACAAGGCCGCGATCTGCAAACGGGCCGGCTTGACAAACAAACCGCTTAGACCCTGCAGCCACGAAACATCATGTGCCATGATTGACCTGGCAAGACTCATTTCCACACCTTTCACCGAGTGGCGCGTGTATAAAGATTTTTGATTTGTCCGTCCAGTCAAAAGTGCACAAAGTGCACTATATTGTTAACAGGCAAGCTCATGACATTCGCTCATTTTCAACGCATATTGAAACATGAGCGGCGCTCCAAGCCCCTGGCCATACTTCAGCTTTTCCACTTTTAAGGCGGCGCAGCTTTTGAATGGGGACATTCACATTCAACAAAATGTCATTGCCCGAATTTCCATTAGACGGCTTAATTTCTGCACCTATTCCGTCAAACCCGAATTCCTCTTCGCAAGGCAGGTACAGTGCGGCTCCTGAAACATTCGATTCGTTTTGTGTTGTCCCCTTGGCAGCACCGATAACACCACAGACTGCAACAGCGCACATGTGTTCGACCGCTCGCGCCTTGGCGCATCCGTAGACCCGGTGATAGCCGGACAGTTTTTCCGTCATGGAAGGAACCAGCATCAGATCCAGTTCCTGTTTGGCCAGTAGGCTGCTGAGTGCCGGCATCTCGACATCGAGGCAAATCAGAATTGCCATCTTGAGCCCGTCAACCTGAAAAACCATGAGACTATTTCCCGGAGTCAGCTTCCAGGTGTCCGCACATTGCTCAAATGGTGTCAGGCAAAGCTTGTCCTGCCGGATTTCCCTGCCATCCGCTGTGAACAGAATTGCGGTGTTGGTATAGTTGGCCGCCGACTTGACCGGCATCGTTCCAGCGAGGA
>NZ_KI928943.1:79347-97058 GCF_000521215.1 Labrenzia sp. DG1229
AAACGGTTAGGGTTGGTAGTGAGTAGCCACCGGTAAGTTTAAAACCCGTAAACCCGGGGCCCGTAAAAAACTAACGAATGATGCCGCTCCGCTCTCATTGCTTATGTCTGTGACTGAGAAATTGTAGACATATGCGTCTTTCAATGTGCTACAGGCATCTTGGAATACAGAAAGTCCGAGCAAAGAAGCGAAATATGTCTGCAACAATTTCTCATTGTTGGTCGTGCTTTTGCGCAAACCCAACAAACCTTCTATGTCCTCAAGAAAATCGTACCCAAGATCAATCTTGATACTGCCCAGCAGGATTGGACGGTCGACAAGACGTTTGTCTATTTTTGGAATTCTCATCTAAACGTCCTGGTGTTTCCGTTTCTTATTGTGGTGATTGTTTACCAGCCATTCAAATCATGAACTCTTCCAGTACTAGACTTTCTCTTTCGGGACCTGCCTCCCACTCGCAGCAACTTGCGAAATTTCGGGCACTCCATGTGCGAGGGCGCAGAGCAATCCGCTACGTGACGGATCATGTCCCTGAGGCCGGCAAGTCGCTCGATCTGCCGGTCGAGATCATCGGCCTTTTCTTCCAGTTTATCACGGGAGATTTTCGGGCGACCGTCCGGGCCGAACATTGCCTTGATTTCGTCAAGCGAAAACCCTGCAGTTTTCCCAAGTGTGATCAGCGACAGCTGGTCCAGAACTTCCGGGCCGAAAAGCCGTTTCAGGCCACGGCGCCCGAGGGAAGGTGATGAGGCCCTTTTCCTCATAATGCCGGAGCGCGGACGCAGCGATCCCGCTCTGTTGCGAAACTTCCGAAATATCCAGTAACTTCATGTCTTGACCTCAAGTCGACTTGAATTTGTAGAGTGGCGGGACATTTTCTCAAAGGCAAGGAAATTCCCGTGTCAGACGATAGGTTATTCAAGCAACGTCCGCTCTGGATGGATGCGGTGGCGGTTGCACTCCTGATGACTGCCACCTTCAAGATCATGGCGAATGCGACGATCAGCCCGGCGCTGCCCGCGCTGGAAGCAAGCTTTGCCGATGTCCCTGGCGCGGACTATCTGGTCAGGTTCCTGGTGTCTGCGCCCTCGCTGACGGTCGTACTTGTTGCTCCCATCGCGGGATTGATTGCAGATCGCCATGGGCGCGGGCCCTTGCTGATTGCCGGTGTCACGCTATTTGCTCTCGCCGGTAGCGCAGGGGCTTACCTGCCGGACCTGAACTCAATTCTTGTGAGCCGGCTATTGTTGGGTGTCGCTGTTGCGATGACCATGACCGCTCAGGTTTCGCTCGTTGGTGATCTTTTTACCGGCGAGCGCCGCAGCACGTTCCTGGGATGGCAGACTGCGACGGTTAATTTCAGCGGGTTCATTTTCATCGGGCTCGCCGGATATCTGGCGGGCCTGTCTCCGCGTCTGCCATTCCTGATCTATGCAATTCCAATACTTCTCCTGCCGTTACTCGTTTCCGTTGGCCGTCGGGAAAAACACCCGGGTGACGCGGTTGAAGGTGTCAACAAGCCCTCAGAGAACATCTCGCTCCATCAGCGATGGGCGACACAGGCTCTGATGGTTGCAGCGCTGGCAATGACAACGGTTTCACTTTTCTTTCTGATGCCGAGCCAGTTGCCATTCTACCTGGACCTGAACGGTTTTGAGAGTGCGTCCGCGACGGCTGTCGCACTGGGTACATTGACCCTGGTTGGAGGGTGTGTCGCGCTGATATTCAGAAGGGTCTGCAGTCGACTGGGACTGGCATTGACCTTGTCGGTTGGATATCTGCTGATGGGAATCGGTTTTGTTGCGCTCGCCATGGAGGCCACCTGGGTCTTTATCTTGGCTGGCGCTGCATTGATCGGTGCGGGCTATGCGTTCGTTCAACCGGGGTTTCTGCTTCTCGCTCTGAAGGTCGCACCACCGGAGCGACGGGGAACAGTCTCGGGATTTGTGACCACCGGCATGTTTCTTGGCCAGGTCATTTCGCCGCTTGTCATGACACCATTCCTGCAAGTCGACGGTTTCAATGCGGTCTTTTTCGGTGTTGCGGTGGTCTTGATGTTGCTCGCCGTATTGTCGTTTTTACCGGCGTTTCTGCGGCAGGAAAAGAAGTCCGGGGCAACCTGATCGGATGACCGTCGGGTCAGGGTTTAGGGCGAACTGACTTTTGTCTGTTTCCCGCGACATAGGTTTCAACGACAGCCCGATCGTCACCGAGCGTCTGCAGCAGAAACAATTCCTCCGACAGGGTCTCGATGGACTCCATCCTGAGTGCCATCGGCTGTGTCGCGCCGGCGTTTAGAACCACAACGTCGGCGTCAGAACCGGCGTCTAGCGTGCCGATGCTGTCCGCTAGCGACAAGGCTTTGGCATTTCCAAGTGTTGCCCAGTAGAAACTCGTCAGCGGGTGCATGCGTTGGCGTTGAAGTTGCAGGATTTTGTAGCCTTCGTCCAAAGTGCGCAGCATCGAATAGTTGGTGCCACCTCCGACATCCGTCGCGATCGCGATTCTTATGCCCGCGCTTTCAATGCCTGATTTGTCGAAAAGCCCGCTGCCGAGGAAGAGGTTGGAAGTCGGACAGAAGACGGCGACGGCACCTGTTTCACGCATGACCTGAAGCTCATGCCCGGTCATGTGAATACAATGGCCGAGCAAGGTCTTGGGCCCAAGAAGATCAAAACTCTCGTAGACGCCCAGATAGTGGGCGGCATCCGGATAAAGTTCTCGGGTAAAGGCGATTTCGTTGTGGTTCTCGTTGATATGCGTCTGAAGATGGCAGTCCGGATTTTCTCTCAGTAAGCTTCCGGCGGCATCAAGCTGTTCAGGCGTGGATGTAATGGCAAAGCGTGGCGTGATCACGTAGCGCGCGCGGCCATTTTCGTGCCACTTTGTAATTAGTGCCTTGCTGTCATCGTAAGAACCTTGTGCCGTATCGCAAAGCGCTTCAGGCGCGTTCCGGTCCATCATGGTCTTGCCTCCGAGCATCATCATGCCGCGGCGTTCAGCCTCCTCGAAATAGGCATCGACGGAATTCGGATGGCTGGAACAATAGGCAACCGCGGTGGTCGTGCCATGCGCGATGAGCGCATCGTAAAAACCGCTTGCGATCCGGTCAGCATGAGCCTTGTCGGAGAACCGCAATTCGGCCGGAAAGGTGTAGTCGTTCAGCCAGTCCAGCAATTGATCGGCCCACGACGCAATTACTTGAGCCTGTGGAAAGTGGATATGTGTATCTATGAAACCGGGCAGGAGAAGATGAGGGCGATGATCAACGATTTCTGTCCCGTCTGGTGCCCTTGACTGAACTTGCGCGAATGGTCCGCGTGCTTTGATCTTGCCGTCTGAAAGCAGCAATGCGCCATCTTCCTCGTAAGAAAAGGCGGTTATGTCCTCAGGTCCGTTCGGCGCCGCATGGAAGGTCAGCGTTCTACCGCGCAGGATTATGGGTTTCTGGTCTGCCACAGGCTGAGATCCTTGATCGGTTTGATGGGATTTGGCAACAAAGCAGACAAGTTTTAGTCCCGCGGGCGGCAACGAACAATGGTTAGCTTCAGACCTGTTGAAAAGCTTGGGCCAGCCGGAATGAGAGCTGGTTCGACAATGTGCGCCAGGGACTTGACTGTTTCGATTGGCAGCCACAGATGCCTTCTGTTAAGACCGTAGCGGAGCAACCGTCGGCCAGAAAGATGAAGGGCAGGGATCTGTTCGCTGGAATTGCCGGCCACCCGATATCAGGAAATCAGAATGTCAACTGAACTACCCCGCCCAACGGATAACGCCTTTCTTGGACAGTCCTTGAACGGCGGATCGCATGAGTCGACTTACGCGGGGGCGCTCTCCTTCATGCGACGCCGATACAGCCGCGATTTGCAAGGTGTCGACCTGGCTGTATGGGGTATTCCGTTCGACGCTTCCGTTTCCAACCGACCCGGAGCCCGGTTCGGTCCTCAGGGCGTGCGACGTGCATCGGCGATCTTTGATGGCGATCCGCAATATCCCTTTCATATGGATCCCTTTGAAGAACTGGCCTGCGTTGACTATGGCGACTGTGTCTTTGACTACGGTCGCAACGCGGATATTCCAGGTCATATCGAAGCGCAGGCCGCGGATATCCTCGCGACGGACACCCATCTGTTTTCAATCGGCGGGGACCATTTTGTCACATATCCGCTTTTGAAGGCTCACGTTGCCAGGCACGGACCCCTGGCCCTGGTTCAATTCGATGCGCACCAGGACACCTGGCCGGATGAGGGCGACCGGATCGACCACGGGACTTTTACGGGAAGAGCTGTGAGGGAGGGGCTGATTGATCCTGCGAGATCGATTCAGATCGGTATCCGCACACATGCTCCCGAGACTTGTGGTCTGGACATGATTTTCGGTGAGGAAATGGATGAACTCGGCATCAAGGGCGTTATCAATCGTGTCGTTGAGCGTGTCGGTTCCGGACCAGCCTACATGACCTTTGACATCGATTGTCTCGACCCGGCCTTTGCTCCCGGCACCGGCACACCGGTGTCCGGCGGCCTGTCTTCGCGCGAAGCGCTTTCCATCCTGCGTGGACTAGGCAAACTAGATTTTGTTGGCGGGGACGTGGTCGAGGTTGCACCCGCATACGATCATGCCGATATCACCTCGATTGCTGGTGCGAGTGTTGCCTTGACATACATAGGTCTTCTCGCAGAAAAGAAAAAAGTCGACAGACGATGACAAAAGCTGTTCGGATGATGGCAAGTCTTATCGGACACCAGATGAATTGGGACAGGCTATTCGGAGTATCTAAGGCTTTGCTCTGGCATTGTCGTTGCCCGGAGTAGCCAGCCAGAACCTGTATAGAGGCGCTTTGTCCTCCATTTGCCGAAAGAGCTGGGTCAGCTTGTGAAAGCATACGAATTGGGTGCAATAGGCGACAGCAAGGCCTGTCGCCGCAAGGACTGGCGAAGCTGTCGCCCCACCAAGAAGTGCAATCAGCGAGCCAAGCCAGAAAACAACGTAGAGCGTTGTGATGCGCGCGCCCAGTTGGGAAGGAATTGGCACTGCAAGTCTGTTCAGCCAAATCCGTTCACCAAACCCGACCGATTTCGCCCAGCCGCATTTGCCGGTTCGCTTGGCGGGGATGCGCTGCAGCAGTATCAGGCAGACTATTGCAAGTGACGTTGCCACAATTGCTGTCATCATTCCCAGGGAGACATGCGACCACAAAGTAGCTGTGAGAAGCCCGGGCGCAATGATCTTTGTGTATGTCGACAGTGCGCCGGATGGCATTCTCCCGCCTGAACTCAGATTGGACAGGCCGGAGTTCGCACGATGAGCGCTGAACCCGGTTGGGCGGGGGCGTGAAAACTGATGACGTTGATTGGTCTGCATGGTTAACGCTGCGCTTACGAACGAACTGCCACCTTACTCCCAGACCCCGACGCTTGGCAATCGCATGCTCATCAACTGATAGACAGCAGAAATGTGTTTCCCTTGCGCGGACGCGTGGAGGTCAGCGATGGAGTTGGCGGCTTCAACCGCAAAAATAAAAATGCAACCAATGGTTATGTTGGATATTCTCTACGTAATTAGATTGTGTATTTTTGAAATTTTCTTTTCGTTTATTGTTTATTAGTTGGTGAATACATAATATGGCGTTTTTATAGGCATGAATCATAAAGGCAATTCGGCGACGGCATGGCCCAGGAGAACAGCCTCACGGCAGCGCAAGCTGGTCTGTTGACGAGCGGGAAAACTCTGGCCGAGGAACTGGAACGCATCAATAAACTCGATCATCTGAGCAAGGATGATCAATTGCACTTGAGCGGCGATTGGGTGCAGACGCTCGTAAATCATGTCTCGGACTATGTTTATGTGAAGGATCGGCGTCACCGTTTTGTCGTGGCCAATCATCAGGTTGCCATTGACCTGGGGTTTCACGAACCTTCGCAAGTCATCGGCAAAACCGACCTTGAGCTCCACCTGCCGGATACCGGAAGCAAGTTCGCCGCTGTCGAGGTGGCGATCATGGCCTCGAAAGAGGCGAGCATTGACTATGAAGAGAAGCTGATCCTTGCAAACGGCAAACGTCGCTGGCTGTCTTCCTCCAAATTTCCGGTCTTGAACGATCGGGATGAAGTTGTTGGTATCGTCGGAATCTCTCGTGACATCACGGAGCGCAAGAAGTCCGATTTGCTGCAGCAGGGACAAAACAAGGTTCTGCAGGAAATTGCGACTGCAAAGCCTCTTCCAGATGTACTCGAAACTCTTGTACTGACAATTGAAAGTCAGATGGATGGAGTCGTCGGGTCTGTCATGCTGGTCACCGAAAACGGCAAAAACCTTCAGGCTGCCGTCGCTCCCAACTTGCCACGCGAATACGTGAGCCTGTGTGACGGTCTTCCGGTCGGGCCAAGGGTCGGGTCCTGCGGCACTGCTGTTTACAGACGAGAGAGCGTCTTTGTTGAAAACATTCACGAGGACGAATTGTGGGAAGACTTTCGGGAGGCCGTTAGTCGGTTTGAAATGCGGTCATGCTGGTCTGTGCCGTTTTTTGGAAAAGACACACAGGTCCTGGGCACCTTCGGACTGTATTCCAACGAAGTCCGGAGTCCGACGGAACATGAGAAAAAGCTTGCCGTGGAAGCCGCGCGTTTGGCGTCGATTGCAGTTGAAAGAGAGCGGGCGGAAAAGGAAATACGGTTTCTCGCAAGCCACGACGTGCTGACGGGTCTGCCCAACAGGCATGACTTCAAGGCGAAGCTCGCGGAAAAAATCGAGTGCAGCAGAACAACCGGTGATCCGGTGGCCGTACTTTTCGTCGATCTCGACAACTTCAAATTTGTCAATGACAGCTTTGGTCACGCAATCGGCGACCGGGTATTGACGATCGTCGCTGAACGGATCCTTTCGGTCCACGACCGAAGGCACCAGTCTATCCGATTTGGTGGTGACGAGTTCGTGTTGATTGTCGAGGGCAAGGACGCCGACAAGCCCGCGCTCATTGACTTGATGGCACGGTTGAAGAACGAGATCACCAAAACATCAGAATCGGCGATCTTTCCTTCCATGTCACTTGCAGCATTGGTGCGGCTTGTCATCCGCTCGACGCGGAAAATGCCGAGCAACTCCTCAAGAACGCCGACAAGGCGATGTTCGAGGCCAAGTCGCAGGGACGGGATGGTTACAAGGTCTTTGAAAATACAAGACCGGGAACGTCGGTTAATCGACTGACACTGCTGGAAGACATGCGCAGTGGCATCGCGAAGGGGGAATTCCACCTTAAGTATCAACCACAATACGATCTCTTTACCGGCAGGATTGTCGGCGCTGAAGCACTTGCCCGCTGGCAACATCCGGTTCTTGGCGAATTGATGCCGGAGCAGTTCATACCGCTGGCGGAAGACAGCGGACTGATCGTTCCACTTGGGCGTTGGGTGCTGTTTGAAGCCTGCCGCCAGAACAGGAAATGGCAGAGGGAAGGGTTGGTTCCGATTACAATTGGTGTAAATGTCTCCGCCCGTCAGTTTCGTGATGCGGGCTTGATTGCGGATGTTCGTGAAACACTTGGAAGGACCGGTCTGGCTGCCAACTATCTGGAGTTGGAAGTCACGGAGAGCTTGCTTATGCAGAATGCCGACCAGGCGGTTCGGCTTATGGACGATTTTCGAAAGATCGGTTTGAAACTTGCGATTGATGATTTCGGCACCGGATTTTCAAGTCTGATTGCGCTGAAAAGCTTTCCATTGACCCGCCTGAAGATCGACCAGAGTTTCATCCGGGACCTGGAAACCGACGAAAACGACCGCAGCATCGCCCGTGCCATCATTTCGTTGGGCCGGGAACTCGGTTTGAATGTTGTTGCAGAGGGTGTCGAGACTGCAAAGCAACAGGCATTCCTGGCCAGTTGCAAATGCGAGACTGTACAGGGGTTCCACTTCGGAAGACCGATGTCGGCTGAAAAGCTCGGCAAGTTGCTCGGGATGTCGCTCACGACGATAAATGCACATTTTGGCTGACAATCTCGTTGTCTGGCTGGAACGATAGCACTAAAAATGCCCGTTTGTAGGCAAACATTCGGTAAGAACATCCATCCTTATTTGATGCGTCTGGCGATCGCCTGTGTAGATATCCCAGAGCGCTCTTCCGAGCGGGTGGGTTTCCTTGACAAGACGGAGATCCATTCCCCTTCAAAGAGATTTCGGGGACACGTAAATGTTTCTTGGGTCGCGATGACCCTCATTTTGGGTGGAGAATTCGTAGGTCAACCGAGGTAAGAGCCTGCCTGTCACAATGGCGTACCCCAGACCGATTTCTATATAAGATAGGCTCTCCGGGAACTGCTTCATTAAGTTCCCATGCGACTGGAACTTGATGACTGCAATATCGTCTTTTCGAAAACTGCCTCGAAAACTGTGTCTTACGCTGAAAACAAGTGTCTGCTCATAGGCGCAGTCGTCTCGTTTCGACACCGGACCAGTTTGTAGCAGCTCTCCGAAAAACGCTGTCTTTACATCCAGTGCGATCCGGAGTTCGATCCCGCGTCCACTACAAGCATGTGAAATGGAACTCGCAGAAGCAAAGATCAGCAGCGCTGCACCAAACCTCATGAGAGCAATCAATCGAGCGCATCTGTGAACGTGGTGCAGGCCGCATTGTTGAAGGTCGTTGTGTGAAAGAGGCTGGATCCGCAAATCGTTTTTACGGAGCTTACACCTTCTTCATCACGTAAGAGCCGGGCGCATCTTCCAGTATTTTCACGCGGTTCGCACCGGGTTTGCGCGCTTTGGCCGTGGTCGGGTCGACCGAGCGGATCCATTCGTCCCAATAAGGCCACCACGACCCGGGGTGCTCTTCCGCATTCTTGAGCCAGTTTTCGAGCAATCCCTTGGGGTCTCCGCTGGTCCAGTACTGGTACTTGTTTTTGGCTGGAGGGTTGACGACGCCGGCAATATGGCCGGAACCTGCCAGTACATAATTCACCGGCCCACCGAAACAGCCCGACCCGAGGAAGACGGATTTTGGCGGCGCGATATGGTCCTCGCGCGTGGCCAGGTTGAAGATCGGTATCGTCACTTCTGAGAGGTCGAGCGTTTCGCCGGCGACCTCCATCTCTCCTTTGGACAGTTTGTTGTCCAGATAACAATTGCGCAGATAAAAGGAGTGATTTGCAGCGGGCATGCGCGTGGAATCCGAGTTCCAGTATAGCAAATCGAATGGAAAGGGTTCCTTTCCCTTCAGATAGTTATTGACAACATACGACCAGATCAGATCGTTCGAGCGCAGCATGTTGAATGCAGACGACATTTTCGATCCGTCCAGATAGCCATGTTCCGCCATCCGCTTTTCCAGCATCGAAATCTGCTCTTCATCCACGAAAACCTTCAAATCGCCTGCAAAGGTGAAGTCGACCTGAGTTGTAAAGAAGGTTGCTGTCTTGATGCGCTCGTCACCGGTTTTTGCCATATAGGCCAATGTGACCGCAAGCAGTGTGCCGCCGACACAATATCCGATCGTATTGACTTCCTCCTGCCGGGTGGTGCGTTTGATGACATCGAGCGTGTTGAGTATGCCTTCTTTCATATAGTGTTCGAAACTTTTCTGGGCCTGACCTTCATCCGGATTGACCCAGGAAATGACGAACACAGTATGTCCTTGACCGACAGCCCATTTGATGAATGATTTGTCGGGATTGAGGTCAAGGATATAGAACTTGTTGATCCAGGGCGGCACAATGAGGAGAGGGCGTTTCAGAACTTCTGTTGTCGTCGGCGTATATTGAATAACCTGGCAAACGTCGTTCTGCGCGATCACCTTGCCCGGTGTATTTCCGAGATTGTCGCCGAGCTTGAATTTCGACGGGTCCGTTTGCCGGATCTTGAGTTCGCCCTGTCCCGACTTCAGATCTTCGACAAGATGCTGCATGCCCTTGACCAGGTTTTCCCCGTTGCTTTCCATCGTGAGTCTCAGCAACTCGGGATTTGTCAGAACGAAATTCGACGGTGAGATCGCGTTGGCGATTTGGGTGACGTAGAATTCAGCCTTGTGGCGCGTGTGTTCATCCAGTCCCTGAGCTTCGTGGACCATATCCTCGGCCCACTTGCTGGTGATCAGGTAAAGCTGTTTCACGAAGTCGAAGAATTGATTGTTCTCCCAGTCCGGGTCTGCGAAACGTTTGTCCCTTGGCGGTGTTGCGACGGCAGGCTCGGAGGGTTCACCCATCATCCGCTTGAGCGAAGAATTCCACAGTTCGATGTATCCGCCCCAGAGCCGTGATTGTGCCTCGATGGCTCTCTGGGGGTCTGAAACCCAGTATTCGCTTACTTGAGCAAGCGTCTTCACGACACCTGTCAGTTCATCAGTCGAATCGGTTTTGATTTTCCCCTGTTCACGCGGCTCGATATAGGCCGCCATTGCTTTGCCGGCCTGTTCAAGTGTTTTTGCCAGGTTTTGGGCAAACGCTTCCGGGTTGTTGATGATGTACTGCAACATCGGATGCGGTCGATCGTCAGACATGGACGGGAGTCCCTCCGGTAATTTTTTGCCCGCCGGCCAGGGGAAGGTCAGAGAGCCGCGGCGACCCAAGAAACGTTATCCCGTTAATTCTTCGCCGGTATTTTCATCATGAACTCATTTATGACACATGGAATTGGTGCCGTCGATTGGTATTGAGGAGTATGGATCGCTCTCTGGCTGGAAGCGATTCATGACATGGGGATGGACACTGAAATCTGAACTCGTGGCGTGTGATGTCTCAAAATGCTGGATAACCGGCCAAGACGGAAGCATGATCGCATGCGATCTGATAGCATTTTGCCGAAGAAGCAGAGGTCGCGCAGCGCGCCTTGATACGGAGAGTTCCGCAGTCAACATGTTCAGGGGAAGCAAGGTCCCGGTTTTCATTGTGTTGTCCCTCGCACTGTCTGCATGCAGTGTCGGGCCTGGAACACCGCTTATCGTTGCTCTGAAGGCTGACAAGAGCCAGTTGAACGGGAACGTTCCGAAACCGAAGGGATATGGCCCTCCGGTGAATGCGGGTGTGTCCAGCGGTCTCATCAATCCGGAGGACCGGGAAGAGACCGCAACCTATCTGGAATCTCTTACAACGCAGCAGTGAAGCCGGATTGGCAAACAACGGAATTCCCTGGACGTGCAATGCGACTAAATTCGCCTTCTCGCCAGTATTGCGGCTCTCAGCTAAGTCTTCTTTTAACCGCGCCAACTCTGGGATCCGGCGAGATCAAACCGGCAAAGGAGGATGCGTCCGCCAATCTCGGCAAAGCGTGCCGCCAGAGCAGTGCCCAGATTGTCACTTCGGATCTCGGAAGACGTGAAAAATCCGGTGAGCAGCGTAGCGGCAAGGGACTGTTTGCGTTGAAGAGGAAGGCTGCCTAGCCGTTCACGGTCAGCAATCGGATCTCGAATTTTGGCTGTTTTGGCACTCTGCAGTCAGTCTAATCGTTTTAGGTCAGGCGGAATGAAAAGGCACCGGAATTCCATTTTAACAAACACTCCAAAATTAGGTGTCTAGTTTCGCAAAGACAGATGCGTAATCGGTTCGAGGCTGCTAAAAGAGCCCCGCCAAGCGCACCGTCATTTGTGCTGGTGCCGCAGCTTCGTCAACTCGCAAGGATCCGCGTCATGGAGGAATTCCATAAGATCAAACGGCTTCCGCCGTATGTCTTCGAGCAAGTCAATCGTTTGAAGGCGAAGGCGCGCGCGGCAGGGGCGGATATCATTGATCTGGGAATGGGCAATCCCGATCTGCCCACACCGAAACACATCGTCGACAAGCTGACTGAAGTTGTTCAGGATCCCAGAACACATCGGTATTCCGCCTCGAAGGGCATTCAAGGATTGCGCAAGGCACAGGCTGCCTACTACGGGCGCCGTTTCGGTGTAAAGCTTGATCCGGACACGCAGGTCATTGCAACGCTCGGATCCAAGGAAGGTTTTGCAAACATGGCTCAGGCGATTTCGGCGCCGGGAGACGTGATCCTGAGCCCGAACCCGAGCTATCCGATCCACACTTTCGGTTTTTTGATGGCTGGCGCGTCTATCCGCAATGTTCCAGCCGAACCCGGACCTGCATTTTTCGATGCGCTTGAGCGGGCGGTCATACACTCCGTGCCCAAGCCGATCGCAATCATACTGTGTTACCCGGCAAACCCGACGGCCTATTGTGCCGATCTCGAGTTTTACAGGGACGTGGTCGCGTTCGCGCGCAAGCACAACATTTTCATTCTCTCTGATCTTGCCTATTCAGAGGTCTATTTCGGAGAGACGCCGCCACCGTCGGTGCTTCAGGTGCCCGGTGCCATGGATGTAACGGTCGAGTTCACGTCGCTCTCGAAAACCTTTTCCATGCCTGGATGGCGAATGGGGTTTGCGGTGGGAAATGAACGGCTGGTTTCAGCACTGGCACGTGTGAAGTCGTATCTCGACTATGGAGCATTCACCCCCATTCAGGTCGCGGCAACCGCAGCTTTGAACGGACCGGAAGACTGCATTGTCGAAACCCGTGATGTCTACAGAAAACGCCGTGATGTTGTCGTCGACAGTTTCAGCCGCGCGGGATGGGACGTTCCTGCTCCCGAGGCAAGCATGTTCTGCTGGGCTCCGATACCGGAAAAGTTCCGGTCTCTGGGGAGCCTGGAATATTCCAAATTACTGCTCGAGCGTGCCGACGTTGCAGTCGCACCGGGTATAGGATTTGGCGAACATGGCGATGACTATGTGCGTATCGGACTGGTGGAAAATGAACAGCGCCTCAGGCAGGCAGCCAGAAATATTCGCCGTTTCCTTGAAACTGCGGATCAAAAGCTGCACAACGTCATCCCGCTCGAGACATCAGGCTGAATAGAACTGGACAAAATTCTCAATGGCTGAAGCATTGAAAGTTGGCGTAGCTGGCCTTGGCACGGTAGGTACGTCCGTCGTGCAACTCCTGGAAAAACACGGAACGCAAATTGCGCGTAAGACCGGTCGCGCTGTGACCGTAACAGCCGTCAGTGCACGTAGCCGAACCAAGGACCGCGGGGTCGATGTCTCGATTTTTGACTGGTTTTCAGATCCGGTTGAGATGGCGAAGCAGGCCGATATCGACATTTTTGTCGAGTTGATTGGCGGTGATGCCGGGGCGGCAGAGGACAGTGTCAGAGCCGCACTTGCGCGGGGCATTCACGTCGTGACTGCCAACAAGGCGCTGCTCGCACGTCATGGTGTCGATCTCGCGGAAGTCGCTGAAGAGAACAATGCCTGCCTCAACTATGAAGCTGCGGTTGCGGGCGGAATTCCGATCGTCAAGACCTTGCGCGAATCCATGTCGGGCAACGACGTCAGTCGCGTCTACGGTATTCTGAACGGTACGTGCAACTACATCCTGACGAGGATGGAGGCCGACGGCATCAGCTTCGAGGACTGTCTTGCCGATGCACAGCGTCTGGGCTACGCGGAAGCCGATCCGACTTTCGACATTGAGGGCAATGATACGGCTCACAAGCTGGCGATCCTGACCAGCCTTGCATTCGGAACCCGGATCTCCAGCGACAATATTTTCATGGAAGGCATCACCTCGATCACGACAGCCGATATTCAGGCTGCCGACGAACTGGGCTTCCGGATCAAACTGCTCGGCGTCGCTCAGCGCACCGAAACCGGAATTGAGCAACGCGTTCACCCGACGATGGTACCCAAGTCCTCCGCGATAGCGCGTATTGACGGCGTATTGAATGCAGTGGCAGTTGACGGTGACTTTGTGGGCGAGATCGTGCTGGTCGGACCGGGAGCAGGGGGCAACGCAACGGCTTCATCTGTAGTGGCTGACATTGGTGATATTGCGCGGGGCGACAAAACCCTTGTTCTTGGAATGCCGGCAGCTGATCTGAAGCCTTATGAGCGCGCGCGCATGCGCCTCCATGAGGGCGGGTACTATATCCGTCTGTCTGTGTTCGACCGGCCTGGCGCGTTTGCTGAAATAGCACGGTGCATGGGCGACGCCGGAATTTCCCTGGAATCAATCGTTCAAAAACGCCAGGCATTGGAAGATGTCCAGGCAAAACATGACACGGATCAACCTCAACCGGTCATCTTGATCACGTATGAAACGACCGAGGTCGCGATCAAGGAAGCCCTGGATGTGATCATGTCGAAAGGGGTTGTCGCTGAAGAACCCCAGATGATCCGAATTGAAAAACTGAATTGACGTATATGTGCCCACCCGGGTTTCGTGCCGGGGGGAGAAACTGGAGATTTTGATGTCCAAATCTGAAAATCAGCCGTCAAGCGGACTGGACCGTATTCTGACCCTTGAACTGGCGCGCGTCAGTGAGAGAGCGGCTGTTTCGGCAGCTCGTCTGCGCGGTCATGGTGACGAGATGGCAGCTGACCAGGCGGCAGTGGACGCAATGCGCCGGGAGCTCAATCGTCTTCCGATCGACGGTACGGTCGTAATCGGAGAAGGTGAGCGCGACGAGGCTCCCATGCTTTATATCGGCGAAAATGTCGGGACGAAGCAGGGTCCCAAGGTGGATATTGCTCTTGACCCACTGGAAGGCACGACCATTTGCGCCAAGAACCTGCCCAACTCGCTGGCGGTTATCGCGCTTGCTCCTGCTGGTGACCTTTTGAATGCGCCGGACAGTTACATGGACAAGATTGCCATCGGTCCGGGCTACCCCGACAACCTGATCGATATCGATGCGCCGGTCGCCGACAATATTGCGGCCGTTGCAAAGGAAAAGGGCGTCGACGTCCATGACGTGACCGCATGTGTGCTTGACCGCCCGCGCCACGCCCGCCTCATTGAAGATATCCGTGCGACGGGTGCCGCAATTCGCCTGATTGGCGACGGCGATGTCGCCGGCGTCATTCACACGACCGATCCTGACGAGACAGGTATCGACATCTATGCAGGTATAGGCGGAGCGCCGGAAGGTGTTCTTGCGGCTGCGGCGTTGCGTTGCATTGGCGGTCAGATGCAAACCCGTCTCGTCATTACGCGAGAAGAACAGGTCGAGCGCGCACACCGGATGGGCATTGAAGACATCAAGAAGAAATATACGCTTGAGGAAATGGCTGGCCCGGACGTTCTGTTTGCGGCAACCGGTGTGACCGACGGGAACTTCCTGCAGGGTGTCCGCTTTGGGCGGGAACACATCACCACTCACACGGTTGTCATGCGGTCGTCCACAGGTACTGTCCGCTACATCAAGGCCCAGAGTACGGATCTGGAAAAGTTTCACCTGGATTGAGGTCCGATCAAGAGCGGGTAATGCATGCTCGGAAACAATGGTGAGGATGACAGGCGGCTCGTACTCGGAGTCGCCCGTTCCGCAAATGACAATGCCTGGCGGGAGAGACTGAGCGCTGCTGAGGCCAGAACCGCCATGGCTATCGCCCAGCTTCACGGATTACCGGACGTTCTGGCACGGGTCCTAGCCGCGCGTGGTGTCCAGCAGGACGATGCCCGGGACTTTCTGACCCCCTCGCTCAAGTCTCTGATGCCGGACCCATCCGGGCTTCAGGACATGGACGACGCGGTCGCCAGGATTGCCGACGCACTGCAGGCCGGCCGGAAGATTGCGATCTTCGGCGACTATGACGTCGATGGCGCAACATCCTCGGCGATTTTTGCCAAATACATCCAATGGCTTGGACTTGAACCGATAATTCACATTCCAGATCGGATTATCGAAGGATATGGCCCCACCGGGCCTGCAATTGAACATCTCCGTCAAAACGGTGCGGAACTGCTGGTGACGCTCGATTGCGGCAGTACGTCCTTCGACGCCTTCGAAACGGCGCGCAAGCTTGGTCTTGATGTGGTCGTCATTGACCATCACCAGGTCGGGGAAACGCTTCCCGAAGTTGATGCACTCGTCAACCCGAACCGGCAGGACGATCTTTCCGGCCAGGGGCATCTGGCGGCGGTCGGCGTCACGTTCTTGTTCTTGGTGGGCCTGAACCGGGAGTTGCGTCGGCGCGGAGCGTTTGAAAATCGGTCGCAGCCTGACTTGATGGCATTACTGGATCTTGTTGCTCTTGGAACCGTTTGTGACGTGGTACCGCTTCAGGGATTGAACCGGGCCTTTGTGACACGCGGTCTTGCCGTAATGCACCAGCGGCGAAACTACGGACTGACCGCTCTTGCTGATGTTGCTCGGGTGAATGGCAAACCGGCTCCCTATCACCTTGGGTTCGTAGTCGGTCCCCGGATCAATGCCGGTGGCCGGATCGGCGACGCAGCTCTTGGTGCAAGGCTGCTTACCACGGAAGATCCGCATGAAGCCCGTGCGATCGCTGAAAGGCTGGATCAGCTGAACAGCGAGCGTCAGGCGATGGAAGCTTTGATGCTTGAACAGGCCGGCGCGGAGGCTGTCGCAGCAATTGATGACCGGGATCCGGCCGTATTGCTGACCGGGTCAGAAGATTGGCACCCTGGAATTGTCGGCTTGATCGCATCCCGGCTTAAGGACGCACACCGACGTCCGACCTTTGCGATTGCCTATGACGCGACAGGAAAAGGAACTGGCTCCGGACGGTCTGTTCCGGGAGTTGATCTCGGCAAAGTAGTCCGGCAAGCTGTTGACAACGGTTTGCTTGAAAAGGGAGGTGGCCATGCGATGGCAGCCGGCCTCACTGTGCAAAGGGACAAAGCCGAAGCGTTGGAAATATTCTTCAACGAAACTCTTAAATCTGATGTTGAAGCCGCTACGGCAAAAAGGGAAATCAAGGTTGACGCGGCTCTGACGGCAACTGGCGCGACGTTGGATCTTCTTGAACTTCTTGAAAAAGCGGGTCCATACGGAGCCGGGCATTCAGAACCGGTTTTTGCATTTCCTTCCCATCGCGTCGCGTTCGCGGATGTTGTCGGCAAGGGGCATGTTCGTGCGTCTGTTGCAGCGGGAGATGGGACCACACTGAAGGCAATCTGCTTCAAGGCCGAGGACAAGCCGCACGGAAAAATGCTGCTCGAGGGCCGGGGAAGGAACCTTCACGTCACAGGCACCCTTTCAATCGACACCTGGCAGGGGACACCTAAAGTCCAACTGCGCATATTGGACGTTGCTGATCCTCAAAAGAGCCGCTTGTGATCGAAATCCGGTCAACAGGTCATTAACCAAAATCTAAGGGTCCTGAACTAGCTTTTTCCCTACGAAGGAATCGTGGGGAAATGGCATGCACGCTCAGAATGAGCTTTCGCCGTATTTTGCGGAAATCGACAAGCGAACCGACAACGCGTTGCAGGGAATACGGCAAATTCGCCGTTCCGCGAAACTCAAGGCCTTGCCAAAGGAGCCGAACGGTTCTGCCGTTGGTACAGGGCTTCTTGTTGTCCTGGCTGTCTTTGCGGGGCTTTTTCTCGATTGATCGAGGTTCGCATTATCACACTTGAAATTGTGTGACATGCGCTCCTATGTCTGTCGTACCAGTTGATGAAGGCCGTCGGCATTATGACAGATTATCCCATTGCGCTCTGGTCGTTTAATCTCGGCAAGGCGCCAGCATCTGTTGACGCGCTTGCAGACGAAATTGGCGCGGGCATGGCAAGGGCCAAGAGTTCCGGAGCAAAGCTCCTGATGCTCCCAGAATACCTGGTCGAGTGTTGTCTGGCTTTCAAGCCGGAAGGATTGCGGCCTGACCAGGAAATGGCTTTTCTTGCAGATACCGGCCTTGAGCTAATCTCCCGCATTGCGCCTTTGGCGACTGATTACGGGATCTCAATCCTCGCTGGAACG
>NZ_KI928944.1:0-41449 GCF_000521215.1 Labrenzia sp. DG1229
CAGTGTTGGATTTGGCGGCGCATCTTCAGTCGCGTGTAATTTCAAGCCGAGAAGTCACGGATGCAATTCTTGCGCGCATCGCCCAAAGGGACAAAAAAATAGACGCCTGGTTCGGCGTCTATCACGAAACTGCAATTCGGCTTGCAGAGGCTGCAGACAAAAGGCTGTCCATGAAATCCGTGCGAGCAAATGGCGCAGCGCCGTTGCTTTGCGGGATTCCAATTGGTCTCAAAGACGTAATTGCGGTTGCCGGGCGACCGCTAACGGTGGGCTGTGAAGCGTTTTCAGATCATGACGCTCCGGCCGATTCGGAAGCATGGCAACGGCTTAACCAGATGGGTATGGTTCTGGTGGGTCACACGCGCACCCAAGAGTTTGCATCTGGCCATTCGCCGCAAAACGTTGCCAATCCATGGGATTTGGGGCGCAGTCCCGGTGGTTCCAGCAATGGAAGCGCCGCCGCGGTGGCAAGTCGCACCGTTCCGGTGACGCTGGGAACCGATGTTGGCGGGAGCCTGCGCCGTCCCGCGTCGGCTTGTGGCTTGACCACGATCATCGGTACCGCTGGCAGGGTCAGCACGCGCGGCATAGTAACATTCGACAGGAGCCGCGATCATGTTGGGCCGATGGCACGTAGTGCGGCAGATTGCGCCTTAGTGCTGGGCGCACTGGCTGGGCGAGATCCGGGGGATGTTGCCACCTATCCTTCGCCCGACTTCGCTCAAGGATCGCTCGCGCCAACCTCAGGAGGCCGCCCTTTCGCTAAGCGTCGTATTGGCATGGTCCAACTTGAAAAATTCGGACCGGTGGATAACGAGGTCGCTGAAATTTATGCTCGATTTAAGGATGAGTTGAGCGCTCTCGGGGCGCAGTTGATAGAGATCTCCACTCTGCCGCCGGCACCGAAACTGGTCCGGCCTCATCCCGAATTGATTGCGTTTCATCGGCGGCACTTTTCTATGCGCGGTGACCGCTACAGCCCAAAGTTGCGTGATGCGGTTTCAAAGATGCTGGACAAGGCATCGGTCAATTCTGCGCTCGAACTGCACGATTCAATGGTGTCTCGAGGTGTCTATGTCGAAGCCTGGATTGATATCTTCAGACAGCTTTCGCTCGACATGGTGGTGATGCCTGCCCAGAGTCGGCAGACACCGCTTTTGCAATCTGATGATGACGTCAGCGACCTTGACGGGTTTGGCGATGTTGATATCCGCCTGATGTGGAATGTGCTCGGGTTTCCTGTAGCTTGTGTGCCGGCCGGCCTTACGGCCTCTGGAATGCCTCTTGGAATGCAGCTTGCTGGGCCGCCCTGGTCGGAGAATGCGCTTCTTTCTCAGGCCATCGATTATCAAGCCCACACTGGCCACCACCTACTTGTTGCAAATGGATATTGATCATGACGAAAGACCGACTGGCTTACTTGGCGAGCCATCAAGTTCACTTTTTGCTCCGAGGGCATTTCCGAAGAAGAAAACGGGAAACAGCACAATGCCCAAACTGCGCGTACCGTTCGAATACGGGGCCGATCGTAAGCCGCTTCCGGTGCCGAATGGCAAACCGCTGATTGTCAACCTGGTGTTGGCGGTGGAGTGTTTCCGGTTCGATCTGCCGATGTCGCGCAGAATATTGTCTGTGCGCGACCCGGCACATGCTCCGGACATCCCAAATTTCAGTTGGACTGAGTACGCAATGCGCTCCGGCATGCCGCGCCTTATGAAGATCTTCGAGGAGCGTGGGTTGAAGCCTGACACCTGCATCAACTCTGCGCTGATCGACGAATATCCTCGGGTTGCCGAAGTTCTACTGAGGGCTGATTGTGAGTTTCAAGGACATGGCGTATGGCAAGAACCTCTGACGATCGAAAACGAAAACGAAGTTATTGCCGAGGCAACTGGACGCATTAAAGCGTTCACCGGGCGTCAGCCGCGCGGTTGGCTCGGACCGGGCTTGCGTGAAACATTCAATACTCCAGACGTGCTCAAGGCAAACGGTTATGATTATGTGGGTGACTGGGCACTCGATGATGTGCCCTGCTGGATGCCAACCGCGCACGGTCCGCTGGTGGTGCATCCCTATACCGTCGAACTAAACGATTACGTTGTATTCGCGGTCGAAAACCATCTCTCCGACGAACAATACAACCGGGTCGTTCACACTTTGGAAGCCTTTGACCGCGAGTTGGAAGCGGAGCCGCGTGTCCTGACTATTCCATTCCACCACCATCTTGTCGGTGTTCCGCATCGTGCGCCGTTTGTTGCCAAAATTCTCGACCTATTGCTGGAGCGAGATGACGTCCAATTTCTGTCTGGGTCCGAAATTTGTGATTGGTTCACCCAGATTGATCAGTCGACAGACTCTGACACACCTTGAGGTGCAATCATGAGAATATTAACAGCGGAAGCCGGTCCTGAGATTGGGCGTCGCCTTGAAAAACTTGACGAGACCCTGCGATCATGGAGCCGCTGGGCTACCGCGCTTAGCTGGAGTGATGTTCCGGCCGAGGGGCAACAACTCATGCGCGACGTTGTTATCGACACGGTTGGCTGTGCCATTGGGGGCTCTGACGATCCACTCGTTCAAGGCTTGATCTCAAAAGTTTCGCCAGGTGCAGCCGCGGCTTGGGCGAGTGGATTCCCAGGGCTCGATCCGGCATGGGCCACTTTTGTCAACGGCACGGCATCCACAGTGCTGGATCTTGATGAGTTCGTGCGCGGGGCAGGGCATCCGGCGATCCACGTTGTACCTGGGGCTTTCGCATTGGCTGAGCAGCTTGGTGCCAGCGGGGATCAACTGTTTCGTGCCATCCATGTTGGATATGAATTCGCTGTTGCCATTGGTAATGCCGGATCGCGCCCGGCCGATGTCCATCCGCACGGAACCATACTGCCGGTCGGCGGGGCGGCGGCTTGTGCAACCCTGCTCGACCTAAGCCCAGAGGATTGGATATCAGCGGTTTGCGCCGCGGGCAGCATCGCTACCGTCATGCCATATGCCGCTTGCTATAGCGGGCAGCTCGTCCGCAATACATTCGCAGGCGACGGCGCCCGCCGTGGCCTTACGGCTGCTCTGGTTGCCTCGGCCGGTGGCACAGCGGATACCGAACTGCTGCTGTTCGCCCTTGATCGCGCATCGGACGAAGTGTTGGATTTTGCCCAGCCGCCTGAGCATGGGGCGGCCATCGTCACTACTAACATCTTCAAGCGGCACGCCGCTTGCGCGCTCGCGTCTGCAGCCATTGACGCCTCTCTTGCGATCGCGGCAGAAAGGCCGGTTAAACCGGATCCCTCAGTCAAAGTGCGTGTCGAAGTGGGCCCGGCCTCTCGAGACCTCATTTGGAGCCATCCGGCCAACCCGGTTTCAGCGAAATTTTCGCTGTCCTACGGGGTTTCCGCGGCGCTGCTGCGGCAGGCCTTCGATGAATCGGTGTTGCAGCAGGAGGTCTTCGCTGATGCCTTGCGCGACCGTTTCGAGGACCAGATCGATGTGAGTATCGATCCTGACCTTAGCGCCAGTCAGGCCCGTGTCGAGGTCAGGTTTGGCGACGGCACGTCGATTATACGCCAGTGCGACAAGCCTTACGATCTAGTGCGCGATGGCAGTAGTAGTGAGCTTGACGATAAGTTCATGCGCCTTTGCGCGCCCAAGCTCAGCGACAAGGCTGCGGAGAGCCTTCTAGGGCGTCTGCGCGCCTCGGACGGCGCAGCGTCGCTAGCCGCGTTGTGGCGGACCTAGTGTCTCTTTGGAGAACGATTGGCTCAATGCGGAGGAACTTATGAAGTGAAGTTCGGCGTGAATTTGATCAACAACGGACCGGGAATCTCGCGGGAATCGATCAGCCGATGGGCTGAGACGATCGAGGGTCTTGGCTTCGATATGCTACTGTTGTCCGATCATGTCGCGATCACATCCGACGTGAACGCGCGTTACCCGGCACCGTTCTTCGATCCCATCACGACCCTGGCATTTGTCGCGGCGCGCACCCGCACAATCGCGCTAGGGACGACCGCCCTCATTCTGCCTCTGCGCCATGTGCTTGAAATGGCTAAGTCGATTGGCACCATCGACGAGCTGTCCGGTGGCCGGTTCGAAGCTATAGGGGTTTGTGTCGGTTGGTCCGAACCGGAATATGAAGCGCTCGGCATTCCCTTCAGTGAGCGTGGGCGAATTTCCGACGACTATCTCGAAGCGCTTCGCAAATTCTGGGCCTCGGACGTTGCAAGCCATCACGGCGTCTACGCACGATTCTCCGATGTATACACGACCCCACGGCCAGAGCGCACGCCGCAGATCTGGGTCGCCGGCCTGGCTGACCCCGTGCTGCGGCGTGCGGTCAGGCTGGGTGACACCTGGCATCCGATCAACCGCAGCGTTGCATGGATGACGGACGCCTACGGGCGCTTGCAAACCATAGCTGCCGAGGAAAACAAGCCTGTACCGACTTTTGCGCCACGTCTTTATCTTCGTATAACCGATAGTCCGCTGGGGGAAGATCATGTTGCCGGTGAGGGAACACCCGAACAAATCCAGCGAGATATCGCAGCGCTGCGAGACGTGGGCGCCGAATATTTCATTTTCGATCCACACGCACCCGATGCGCGAGATGCCACGCGCGAACCTGATCTCATCCGGTTGGTTGAGCGGGTGGCTGAGGAAATCATAGATCTTACACAGGGAACCATCAGGTCTTGAGGCAGCGGTAAGAATGGTCAGCCTGCAAACGATCAATTCCATACCTCTGATCACATCTGACGCAGACCTTGCGGCGGAAATCTGGGACGCGGCAGGGAAGACGCAGGTCTCATTCAAGGACGGCGATATCGTCGTAGTGGCACAAAAAGTGGTTTCCAAAGCGGAAGGTTGCTATTGCCGCCTAGGGAGAACAGAGATATCCGAGCGCGCTGTTCAAACCGCGCGCGAAACCGGAAAGACTCCCGAATTTGTTGAAGCCGTTTTATCGGAATCGGTCGAGGTAGTGCGGAGCGTGCCCGGCGTTCTCATCGTCGAACACCGGCTCGGTCACATAACCGCAAACGCAGGCATTGACCGCTCCAATATCGATGCAGCGGTTGGCGACGAAGATGTGGTCCTGCTGCTGCCCGAAGACCCCGATCGGTCGGCGATGCTACTGCGTGAACGGCTCGAAGCCTACTCCGGTCGGCGGATCGGCGTAATCATTGCGGACAGTTGCGGGCGTCCCTGGAGATTAGGTACGGTCGGGACGGCGATCGGAATCGCGGGTCCGCCCGCACTTGTCAAAAAACGTGGTGCCCTGGATCTTTTCGGACGCCCTTTGCACAACACTGAAATCTGCTTTTCCGACGCTGTCGCTGCAGCAGCGGTTCTTATCATGGGCGAGGCGGATGAAGGCACTCCGGTGGTCGTAGCGCGCGGTCTCGATTGGCGCGACACCGAGCAGACGGCAAAGACTATTTTGCGTCCTCGTTCTGAGGACCTCTTTCGATGAACTTCGTTCATATCTTCGGGTCGCGATAGATTCTTGAATTTTGATTTTCGTTTTTGATTAGTCGCGACGTCTCGACAATCACACATTGACTCGGTATATCTTGCTTGTTACATCTTATTTCTTATATGATCCTCCAAATTTGTCCGAAAAATAGCTCATCTCGGGCGAATGAGGATCGGAGAGAAAGCACTGCAGGTGTGGTGTTCAAACTTTAAACGGGAGGATTTTTCATGGATAACAAAAACCCAATCGGCGTTTCGAGCGAATCTCGGCGTCAACTGTTGCAAGGTGTGATCGGAGGGGGTGCCGTGGTTGCAGGTGTCTCAATGTTAACTGCCGGTGGCGCGGCCGCTCAAGATGGAACGGATATGATGATAGAGCGGCGCAATCCCAATACGCTGGAGGATGTTTCGCCCTACGGCTTCTCACACACTGCAGGCGTCATCGGCCCGCACAAAACAATACAAGTAGCAGGTCAAGCGGGTTTTACGGATGACGGACCCAATGACTTCAAAACCCAAGTCGAGCGCTCCTATGAGAATGTTAGAAAGGCTCTGGCTCCCTGGGATGCTGGCCCTGAAAACGTGCTAAAAGTAACGATGTTGGTTGTCGATCACGATCTGGAAAAGCTGGGCGTCATTATCAGCACAATGAAAGCCTTTTTTGGCGAAGATCTCCCTGCAGCTACCCTCATACCTGTGACGCGCCTGGCTGTACCGCCCGTAATGGCTTTTGAGGTCGACGCTTTCGCTGTCGTGAAAGAAGGCTAGTTTCCTCCCGCAGACAACCGTGATCAGGATCTCTTTGGTTGCGGTTGTCGGCGTGAGCTAAACTCTCGGCGTAAATACAAGATACGCCGCAAAATTGACCGCGTTTGCAGGGTTGCAAATTTATTGGAGCTGATCTGAAATTGCGCCGAAACAATCCAGGGAATATCCACACTCCGCTTGGTGGGTATTCACACTCTCTGTTGGTGCCGGCCGATCACGATCTACTTTTTGTGTCTGGTCAGGTGGGTATTGATCCACAGGGAGCGGTGCTAAGTGGCATTGCCCCGCAATCTCTCCAGGCGTTCGCCAACCTACAGGCCTGCCTTTCCGATGCAGATTTGCACGTGGATCAGATCGTTCAGTTGACGATTTATTTGACCGATGCCAATTTTATCAAGGACGCACGCCTGGCCAGACAAGTGGTATTCGGCGATGTGCCCGATCCTGCATGCACGCTTTTGGTCGTTAGCGCATTGGCCAGACCCGAACTTCTGATCGAGGTTGAAGCCTTGGCCGCACGAAAACCAAAGCGTTTGTAGTTCCTGGTGGCCTGTTTCGAGGAATACTGGTGTTACGGCCGGATCATTAAGCGCGAGGCATATCGGAATTCACGGCAGCCAACCATCGTTGATCAGCCTTCTGAATTTGACCTTTTCCAGATATACAGCAGTCGTTTAGCCTCTAAGAAACCCGCGATGTCGGGTAGGGTCGCTCCGGTAGTTTCCTTGTTCGACTCCGTTACTCCTATCCAAAATACCCGGTCGCGATTACCAAGTGGACTGGTCAACTGAAATGTGCTTGTCTGGAATATCTAATATGTAATACGATGTACTTATGATGATTCAGAAACGCACATTCCCTGCCCGCCAACTCGCCTCCATGGAGCAGTGGGCGTACGATACGATCAAGGATCGAATACTCACGCTCGAGTTGCGCCCGGGGGCCACCATCACTGAGGCTGAGCTGGCTAAAAGCCTTGATGTTAGCAAAACACCGCTGCGCGCAGCATTAATGCAACTGGAACGCGATGAGTTGGTTGAAAGTGCGCCCTACAAGGGGTCGTGGGTGCGCCCTGTTACGCTAGAATCGATTCAGCACCTCTTTCAGCTTCGGGAGGCAATTGAAGGCTTTGCTGTCGAAGCCTTTGCACTTGTAAAGACGCCGGAGCAGCTATCCAAACTGCAAAATATTGAGCGCTCACGTTTGGAAGCAGTCGAGCAGAACCAAGTAGACTTGGCAATTGTGCGCGACGCGGAATTTCACTCATACCCTGTGCAGGCGCTGGGAAATCCGCACCTAGATCGACTGATGATTAATATATCAGATCACCGCCGACGGTTGCGCCATCTGCTTGCCGACCATTTGCCTGCACCGTCCCCATACGCGATAACAGAGCGACACAATGCGTTGCTGGCGGCTTTCGAGAAGGGTGAAGCAGAACAGGTGCGAGCCATAGTAGTCGATGGGATTCGTGCGTTGCTTGGCGTTGCTGAGGAGGCTGCGGCGAAAGGAGCCTTGGAGGTATCGACCGACCGGTAACCGAAATCTACTGGAATTCATACGCATTTACACTTTGCCATCAATACATCTCGACTGTTGAGAACTGTCTTCCTAACAAGATAGATAACTGTCCTCGGCTACATTCTCACCACTGAATACTCTTTGTGCGAAGCGACGTCTGGTGTCGTACGTTGTTGTTTAGAATTCAATTGAAATGCGTGGGGTCATGATTCCATACACCATAAAAGATGGGGACGAAGCCTACGCTAATGTGTTGAACATCCCCAACAGCGAGGTCTATCCTGGGCGTTGGCATGAGGCGGCGGCCGCGTTTCGGAACAAATTGGTTACCGCCGGTAGATTTGAGCAGGCGATTACCTACGGGCCACTTGCGCGTAATACACTTGAACTGCTCTTGCCGAAGCAAAGGCCGCACGGTTTGGTGGTCTTCGTCCATGGTGGCTATTGGCGGCGGTTTGACCCCTCGTTGTTCTGGCACCTGTCTGCTGGACCCCTTGCACATGGTTTCGCAATGGCGATGCCGCGTTATTCGTTATGCCCGGACGTTCGCGTTGGCGATATTACAGGCGAGATCGCAAGTGCTGTGTCCCATGCGGCCAGTCGCGTAGACGGTCCGATCCACATGGTAGGCCACTCTGCCGGAGGGCACCTTGTGACGCGCATGATTAGCCACACGTCTCCTTTGCCGGAAGTCGTGAGGAGTCGCATTGCTGGTAGCCTAAGTATTTCAGGTATTCACGACCTGCGTCCATTTTTGCAGCTTAAACTCAACGATACACTACAATTGGATAAGCAAGAGGCATATGCTGAAAGTCCGGCACTTCTAGAACCCGCTGGTCGAGTTAAACTGACCTGTTGGGTGGGGGCTGCTGAGAGGTCGGAATTCGTTCGTCAAAATGCTCTGCTTGCCAATGTTTGGCGTGGGCTGGGCGCGTTAACGGCATGTGTAGAAGAACCGGACCGTCACCATTTCAACGTCATCGAAGGGCTAGCGAGTCCCGACAGTGCATTGACCCTTGCTGCCATTGGTGGATTAGCGAAAATCTCAATGTAAAAGAACGGGTTTCTGGCCCTCATCATGCGTCAGCTTTTGATGGAAAGCTGCACAGTGTCTTCCCTCAGCATGTACGAAACAGGCTTGACGGGGGGCTACAGGTGATCATATGTTGTAAGTTATATGATATTATATGTTACGTAACACACGATTATTACGGGCAGGGAGAGAAAGAAGTGGGAGGAAAATCATGAACGTCGACGGTTTGCGGTTCGTTATTACGGGCGCCTCGCACGGAATTGGCGCTGAGACTGCCAGACTGGCTGCTAGTCATGGTGCAAAGGTCGCTGTTTCGGATATCGATGACGAGGCAGGTGAAGCGTTGGTCGGAGAAATCCGCGCCGCAGGAGGTACGGCAATATTCGTACATTGCGATGTAACCGATGAAGCTGAGGTCACCGCACTGATGGATGCAACTGCCAAGGAATTCGGCGGGATTGATGTCTTGCACAACAATGCAGGTGTCCACGAAGCGTCATTTTCATCCGACATCGGCGTGAACACGTCGATGCAAACGTTCGATCGCGTCATGAAAATCAATCTCTACTCGGTGTGGATGTGTGCGCTGGCCGCTCTTCCTTACTTGAAAAAAAGCGACAACGCGTCGGTGATTAATTCGGGATCCATCGGCTCGTTTATCGGTGCCCCTTCCGCGATCGCATATGTGGCCAGCAAGGGCGGGGTGGCTATTTTGACCAAGTCGATGGCCGTCGAGTTTGCGCCATTCGGAATCCGCGCAAATTGCTATTGCCCTGCCACGGTTGAAACGAAGCTTGTAACCGACTTGGTTGGTGCACAGGAAAACCCGCAGGAATTTCTCAACATGCTGACTGAAACCCATTTGGTTGGCCGGATCGGTGCGCCGGTCGATGTGGCAAATCTGGTGTGCTTCCTGGCCAGCAAGGAGGCCGCCTTTGTCAACGGCGTTAACTGGCTGATCGATGGCGGCGCGCTCGCTTGGCGTGCGACTCTCAAGAACATTGGAATGGAGTAATTCGGTGGTGGATAAGAAAAACAATCAGCTTGCCTGGCCGATATTTACATATGCTTGGGCATTCGACGAATGCAATTCCGAGGAACTTGCGACCGTATTTACCGAAGATACCAGCATGTCGTGGCAAGTGGAGGGCGGGGCCCTCGAAGGGCCGTTCGCTGGCAGAGACTTGGTCATGGAGAAGGTGTCTGGCCTCATGCAGACCCATACCGGTCAATGGCGCCATATCGTTACCAACCAATTAGTTGAAGAGCTCAGCGAGAGTACTGCGACGGTCCTTTCCTATTTTATGCTTCTCGAGGCGGGAGGGAGCGCGGTCAAACTCATCATGTGCGGCTGGTATCGTGACCAGCTTCGCTTTGAGCGAGGCGAATGGCGAATTGCGGATCGGCATATTCATATGGACAATGGATTTTAAGGCGAACCAATGTGTGGTGATATACCAAAGTCGATCTCAGCGATGCTCGAAGGCGCGCCAACAGTGTGGGGACACTGGGGCGACGATGACGAATTGGGAGCGCTCAATTATCTGAGTCCCAATGATGTAATGGCCGCGGCTCAGATAGTTCGACAAGGTAAAACGTTCACCTTACAAGCACCTATGGGTTCGCCGGAGGGCGACTATATCTTCCCAACCCGGGACCAGCCAAAACGTGAGATGGTGCGCGATAAGCGGGACTATGAATCGGGTGGCGAAAAACTCCCCGGTGACTTCAAATTCGCCGAAGACACCTTGCACACTTTCCTGCACGGTACCACGCATATGGACGCACTTGGGCATGCCTGGTGTGGGCGTGAGTTGTACAACGGATACTCCGACGACAATACGATCGAAGAGATGTCACGTGCTAGTGCGCTTCCGTTGGCACAGCGCGGCGTTGTGGCACGCGGCGTGCTGCTCGATGTGGCACGTTGGCGCGGTCGCGATTTGCTCGAAAGTGGCGAGGTTGTGACTATCGACGACGTTTTGGCCTGCGCCAAAGACCAAAAGGTCGAACTGCGCCCTCGCGATACGCTCTTGCTGCGCACTGGCCGCTTGGGCGCCTATACCGGAGATGCCACCATATTCGACAATCTAATAGAGCCAGGGTTGGTTTATAGTCCTGAACTGGTTGACTGGTTTCTGAACACAAAAATTACCGGTCTCGTCACCGACACAATTTGCAACGAAGTCGCGATAGATCCGGCGACTGGTGCACTGTGTACCCTGCACATTGCGCTTCAGAGAAATCTCGGTGTGCCGTTCGTCGAATGCGCAGCACTCGACGCTCTTGCCGCTGATTGCACCAGTGATGGTCAGTACGATTTCATGTACGTCGCCGGGCCAATGAAGATCGTTGGCTCAACCGCCGCACCGGTCAATCCGGTTGCAATAAAGTGATTTCTTTAGAGCGTTCTTCACCCTCTGATCAGCGGCACTCGCATTCGAAAGGATTGAAAATGGCTATTAAAAACAACGCAATGCTTGCGTTTCTTGTTGGGGCAGCGGCAAGCTTGAGTACGGCAAGTGCACTAGCTGATCCTATATCGATTGACATCGGCGAAGGAAGAACTGTTCAGGTTGAGGAAAAATTGCGCATTGCATTCATCACGCCTGGCTCAAATAACCTTTACGTCCAGGCAGGTATTTTGGCCGCAAAGGAAACTGCAGAGGAGGCCGGTGCTGAACTGACCATCCTTGATGCGAACTGGGATGCTGGTGCTTATTTCCGCCAACTCCAAAACGTGCTCGCATCGAACCGATACAACGCTGTGGTTGTCGAACCGGTCGATCCGAACCAGATCTGCGATATTGTCTCCAAAAAAGCCGCCGATGCCGGCGTGGTCGCCGTAACTGTCAATGCGCCGATTTGCGGTCGAGCCCGAAAAACAGGCGACGAGATGTGGACTCCAGGCACATTAGCCCATGTGGGCGGAAGCCAAACCGAGGACGCCTTCAAACGTTGGCTCGATAAGATGGTCACGGACAATCCCGGTCCAGAGAAAGTCGCGATTCTGGTCGGGCCTCCATTGGCGGCTAACACGCTAAATGCAATCGCCGCGATTGATCAGGTCAAATCTGAACATCCCGAATTCGACATTGTCGTTGTAAAGGAAGCACAGTACCTCATTGAAGAGGGCTACAACCTTGCTCAGAGCATACTGCAGGCCAATCCGGATCTCACAGTCTTTGCTGCTGCCTATTCCGACGTAACACGGGGCGCCATACAGGCCATCAAGGGCGCAGGGAAAGAAGGCACGATCGAGGTTTATGATTTTGGCGGCAACAGCTGGTCCATTGAAGAAATAAAGGCCGGACGCATCGCCATGACAAGCGTGATGTTGCCTTATAGCGAGATGGCCACTGCCATTCAGTCCCTTGCTGATGCCTGGGCCGGTAAACCCGTCAAGCGCGTCTATGACATGGCGGACGCGGAGACTGTTCCTGGCACACCACTGATCTCGCAAGGGAATATCGACAAGTTCACGCCGGAATTTTGAGCGAAATCGGAGCTCCGCATTGGAAGAACCTCCGGCAATTCATGCGCGTGACATAAGCAAACAATTCGGCGCCACGCAGGCATTGGACAGTGTCTCTTTGGAAATTGCGCGTGGGTCTGTGCACGCGTTGGTCGGCGAGAACGGCGCGGGGAAATCTACCTTTCTGGGTATTCTGTCTGGCCGTCTTTCACTCTCGGTCGGCGGAATAGAGGTATTTGGATCCTCCTTCATCTCTGGTGAACCACGGTCCGCTCATCGTGCTGGAGTGTTTGCCATCTATCAGGAACTGACCATTGTGCCGGCCATGAGCGCCTGTGAAAACGTATTTTTGGGCCAACAGTTGTCGTACATGGGCTTGCTCTCTCGGCGTAAGATGCGCAAGAGGTTCAAGCGGTTATGCGCTCGGCTAAAGATCCATATCGATCCTGATATTCGTGCTGATACTTTGTCGATTGCAAAGCAGCAAACACTCGAAATTATGCGGGCGCTTGAAGCCGACGCCCGACTTCTGCTGTTCGACGAACCAACTGCGGCTCTAACTCCTGCAGAACGTGTGGCCTTTTATGAAGTCCTGCAAGACCTGCGCGCTTCAGGCGTAACCATCGTCTTTGTCAGTCACAATCTCGACGAGGTGCTGGCACTTTCTGACAATGTCACAGTGTTTCGTGATGGCATGGTGGTTGAGACCAATCCTTCCAAGGCGTGGACCAAAAAGTCGCTTGTAGCGGCCATGCTCGGTCGAAGCTCGCCTGTGGCTAAAGATGTCGCGAAAACCTGGCCAGTGGCATCAATGGACACTTCCTTGATGCGAGTGAGCCGACTGTCTGTTCAGGGACGTGTCACAAATGTCAGCTTCGATCTTCGAGCGGGCGAAATCGTCGGAATTGCAGGACTGGTCGGGTCCGGCCGTACCGAGGTATTGAGAGCGCTGTCCGGTGCGCCCGTTGGGGTTGCGACCGGGCAAATAGAGATTGAGGACGGGGGAACACGCTCGCTACCGCGTACGCCACGTGAAGCACTTGCATGTGGTATCGCCCTTTTGCCTGAGAACCGTAAAGCGGAGGGCCTTCTCCCGGCCTTGACTGGCGCTGAGAACATTGTCGCGTCAGATTATAGAAAAGCCAGCCGGGGAGGAGCGTTCCTTTCTCGCGGCTCCGTCAACCGCGCAGCCAAGGTCGCCTCAACACCGCTCGAAATACGAGAAGACTTTCTGGCGCGCAATGCGCGCTACCTTTCAGGCGGCAATCAACAAAAGCTAATGCTCGCGAGATGGATTCATCATTTGCCACGCATTTTTTTGTGTGATGAGCCGACGCGCGGCATCGATGTCGGCGCGAAACGGCACGTTCTCAAACACCTCAAGTCACTGGCTGCAAAGGGTATCGGTGTGATTCTGGTTTCGTCTGAATTGGAGGAGATCGCGGAAATCAGCGATCGCGTACTAGTTCTGTCAGATGGTTATCTGGCAGCGACGCTTGATCGTACCGAGGGGATCATAACGGTCAATCGCATGCTCGAAGCCGCCTTTGGCGCGAATGAAATCAAATGACAACACGAAAAATCAAATCGAAAACATCTCAGCTCACGGAGATCTCGGCGGTTCGGACCGGTGCGCCATTGTCCATGTCAGGGCTCCTCGATTTGGGTATGATCTGGGTTCTCCTAGCGCTTGTTGCTGCAGCTTCATTCTTCTACGATGGCTTTTTGTCCATCAACAATTTACGCAATGTCCTAAGCCAAAACGCGCCGGTCGCGATCGCAGCTTTGGGCATGACTTTCGTCATCATCGCACGCGGCTTTGATCTGTCCGTCGGGGCTATTTTCGGGATTGGCGCAGTCGTCTACGCGGGTCTTGCGCGATACGGGTTGCCGCTGCCTCTTGCCGCTTGTGCGACGATAGCGATCGGCATGGCGGCGGGGGCGTCCAATGGAATGATAGTAACGCTATTGCGGGTCAATCCCTTCGTTGCGACCTTGGGGACCGCATCGGTTTTCGGCGGTGTTGCTGTTCTCATCAGCGGATCGGCACCAGTGATTGTTTCTGAGCGTGCATTTCAGAGCCTCGGGAGTGATTCATTTGCCGGCGTACCCTATTCGGTACTCTTGTTGCTGTTGGCTTTCATTGTGGGAACACTCGTCCTTCAATACACAGTTTACGGGCGAGCACTATTTGCAGTGGGAGGCAACGACGAGGCAAGCCATTTGGCAGGTCTGCCGGTCAAATTTCTGCGTATCTCTACCTATGTCATTTCCGGTGTCTGCGGTGCTGTTGGCGGCATCATCGTTTCCTCACGGCTTGGGGTAGGGCAGGCGGATATGGGGTCAACCGTCGCGCTTGATGCTATTGCAATCGTGGTAATAGGCGGAACGTCACTTTTTGGCGGCGAGGGTGCTCTCTGGCGTACGGCCGTTGGTGCCATGATCCTGGCGGTTCTCAATAATCTGTTCGATTCCATGGCGATTTCCTCAAGTTGGCAGGAAATCGTCAAGGGCGGAATCATCATATTCGCGGTAGCCATTGACGTCTTTGCTCGGACGCGGCGCACCTGATGCGTTGACATATATCTTATAAGATATTAATTATACCAAATAAGTCGATTTATCGGCCTAGGCGTCATCGCGCCGTTAAAAACGAATGGAGGAGGAGACTATGTCAATCAGAGTGCTGCTGGCCGTATTGGCCTTACTGGGAGCTGCGACAAGTTCTAGCTTTGCGCAGGAGGTTACTCTGCACTACAGTGATGGGCGACCTGAGACCGTCGGCATCGAACAGATCAACAAGGTGCTACGCCCGATCGGGGTCCGAGCCAGCTCCGTTGCTATACCCGAAGCCGCCGCACCCATCTTGAAAGCGTCTTTGGAACGAGGACTAACCCCAGAAGAGTCGACGCAATTGTTGTCGATTTTCGCTTTGACGCGCGAACAGTTGCTCGAACAGATCGACCTGGCCGGGCGCACGCCTGAAACGCGCCGCGGTGGTTATCTCGCAACACATGAGCCGGACGTTGATCCGTATCCGAAGGTCTACGACAATGCGCAGATGACTCCCGACATTTTGACTTGGGTTCTGGGGCACTTCGGCAAATTTCACGTCAACAGCTCGGACGATGGCCATGGCAATGACGAAGTCATGACGGTTCTGTCCGCTGGGCCATGGCATTGGTTTTGGCAATTACACGATGGCACGGTGGTCAAATTGAAAATTGACATCGAAGACGGTGGTCCCGGTTTGCGTCTCAGCTACCCGGGATTGGGACCCCACGCCGCGTGGGGAAATCTTGAGAACGGAATTGTCGTGGCCTATGTGCACGGACCCGAAACCTTTGTGGTGCGGTATGAAGAGACCGCGGTTGGTGGTGCTGGCTATTCGGATATCCTGGGCACCAATCCATGGATTGATTTCTCAGGTGACAAGCCTGTCCTTCTGGACAGCATTCAGTAACGCAACGCGTCCCGATGATGTCGGTGGACCGACTACAAGTGTCGGCAGATTTGCAAAGTAGCGCCGATCTGCCGACACTTGATTGACTGCGCACTTCTGCAATCGTCACGCAAACCCAGTGCAACCTCAGAAATAGGAGTGGAGTAAATGAGCGACGCAACAGATTACCACAAGGCACCTCTAGACTGGCCTCTCTTTATCAATGCATTGGGGTTTGACGAAGACAAGATCGAAAATGTCGCCGCCAGTTTTACCGATGATATTTCCATATCTTGGCGGGTGGCTGACGGCGAGATCAATGGTCCGTATTCCGGCAGAGATGCGGTCATTGATAAAGTACTGTCTTTGATGAACACACATGAAGGGCGTTGGAGGCACGTCACCACCAATGTCATTGTTGAAGAGCGAAAAGGACAGACTGCGACCGTCAGGTCATATTTTATTCTGCTGGAAGCGGCGGGTGGTCCTGTACGCATTCTGATGAGTGGTTGGTACCGAGATAAGCTGCAATTCAAAGACGGTGCCTGGCGCATGGCCGAGCGGTTTATCCAACAGGACAATACCTTCGACCATTTGCGCTATGTCGATGGCGCCTGGCAAAAAGTGTAGAAATCGGGATTCCGCTGGAAGTGGCGGTTTGCACAGTAAGAACTAAAGGTTGTTTCGAGACGATGCGCTTTTCATAGTTTGCAGCATAAGCTCGTCCCATTGGCGGGCCGACTTTCGAAGAACCTCTTTTCTCTAGAGGTTTGCTATGTCAGTGAAAAAGATAATATTTTCTCCACTTGCGTGCCTTGTGTTTGTTGCGCCGTCGGCTTGTTGCCAGAGCGCCAAAGCGCAGGAAATAAAATCGATCAAAAATTGCGGATTTGAACTGACGGTTCCTGAAGTCGCACCCGCGCGCGTTTTGACCATAAAATCTACTTCGACCGAGATGATGTTGGCTCTTGGCCTTGGCAAAAAAATAATCGCTCAAGCATTCCAGGACGGACCGCCCGCCGTTACATGGCAAGACGCTCACAATACAATACCGGTCATTTCGGAAAAACTACCTTCGGCAGAGATTGTGGCCGAACTGCAACCAGACTTTATCTATGCTGGCTGGGAATCCAATTTCTCCGAAACCGGGATCGGTTCGCGAACTATTTTATCTTCCCGCGGCATTGAGACATATGTATCGCCATCGGCCTGCCGGGGTGTCAATACACCCTTGCGTGCCCTGACTATCGAGGATGTTTTCTGGCAAATTAGGGAAGTCGCAGCAATATTTGGCGTGGACGAGCGGGCGATTGCCCTGATCAGCCGGCAGCAGTCAACTCTCGAGAGCATTGATAGGACTGGAGGAGAGCAAACCGTGCTTTGGTATTCCTCCGGTTCGGCCATTCCCTATGTTGGTGCCGGCTGGGGCGCGCCTCAAATGATTATGTCATGGATCGGTCTTGAAAATATCGTCTCCGATGTTCCGGCAAGCTGGGTGTCACTAAACTGGGAAACGATTGCCGAGAGTGATCCTGACGTGATTATCCTGGTCGATGCTGCGTGGAATAGCGCTGCCCGCAAGAAAGCGTACCTGCGTGAGAACCCGGTTACCGCATCGATGCGTGCAGTCAGGGAAAGCCGCTTTCTCACTATCCCATTTACCGCTTCTGAAGCCGGGGTGCGTAACGTGGATGCGATTGTCAGCCTCTCCGAACAACTTCAATCCCTCGAGTAGCCTAGCCAGATGAGCAGGGCAGAGGGAAATATGCGATACCATATCCGGCACGGCGTGAAGACGACCGCGGCCGGTTTTGCCTCTTTGTTCGTGTCGGTTGTTGCCGCCATTTCCCTTGGTCCGGCTGAGATTACCTTCAGAGAGGTTTTGCGTATCTTGGCCGACAATTGCGGTCTTGTCGAATATGATATCGCTGATTTTAAGAATGTCATCATTTGGGAGATGCGGCTTCCTCGATCGGTGACGGCTGCCCTGGTCGGCGCGGGGCTTGCAGTGAGCGGATCCGTCATTCAAGGGGTAACGCGAAATCCGCTGGCAGACCCATATTTGCTTGGGCTCTCCTCAGGCGCAGCACTTGGTGCCATGATCGCTTTGTTGTTTTTCGGGCATGAATACCTGCTTCCGCCGTTTGCATTTGCTGGAGCATTAAGCGCATTGGCAGTGACTATGGGCATGGCCCAGGCCGTGGGCGGGGCGACGCCCACCAATGTGATTTTGGCAGGCATAGCGGTATCAGCTGTTGCCTCATCCGCTACGTCATTGGTTATATTTGGTCAGGCAATGGGGGATGCATATCGCGAAGTCATTGAATGGATGCTTGGTACATTGGCGGGTTCAACCTGGACCGATGCAACAGTCGCAGCTATCGTTTTTGCGGTTGCCGTCCCGACTATTTGGCTGAACACACGGGTGCTCGACGTTCTTGCGCTAGGAGACGCTGGAGCCTCAGCTCTTGGCATAAATGTCAATCTCACGCGTTGGAAATTGTTTTCCGTCACTGCGCTATTAACTGGAGCTATGGTTTCAGTCAGCGGTGCAATAGGTTTTGTCGGATTGGTTGTGCCGCATGTCGTTCGATTGATCACCGGGGACCGTCATCGTTTCCTTGTACCCCTATCAGCGCTGTTTGGTTCTGTTGTTATGGTGTGGGCCGACACTTTTGCACGTATTGTCGTACAACCCAGGGAATTGCCGGTTGGAGTGGTCACTGCATTGATCGGTGCACCGATTTTCGGCGCACTGTTGTATATGAGGTCGCGCTAGTGAAGGCCCCGGGCAAAGAAGGACTGAGTGTCAACAATTTATGCTTTGATGTAGTGGGGCAGCGATTGTTATCTGCTGTCGACCTGGATGCCCCTCATGCCAAACTCACGGCCCTGGTTGGGCCTAACGGTGCCGGCAAGTCAACGACCCTTAGCGTGGTCGCCGGTCTTCAGGTAGCAACCTGCGGATCCGCCAACTTTGCCGGCGCCGACCTCTTGGACATGGCGCGAAAGCATCGCGCGCAAAGAGTAGCAATTGTCGAGCAGGAATGTGTGGTTACGATTGATCTGAAGGTATTCGACGTCGTGGCGCTTGGCCGCTTTCCTCTACGGCAGGGGCTGCTTGAACGGTTTTTGGCTTCGGACAGGAAAGCTATTCTATCCGCTTTGCAAAGGCTTGAAATCTTGCATTTAGCGGACCGGAACTATGTTGAACTTTCTGGTGGGGAAAAGCGGTTGGTTCAGATCGCAAGGGCCTTGGCGCAAGAACCCAAACTTTTGCTGCTGGATGAGCCAGTCAACCATTTGGACCTGTCAGCGCAATTACGAGTGCTGGACACGTTAAGGAGCCTTTGCCGTTCAGGCATGACAGTTTTGGTTGTGATGCATAACATCAATCAGGCCGTTGCCTACGCTGATCGCATCGCGGTCCTGATTCAGGGCCGAATTATTTTAGAATGTCCAGCATCGCAATTGTCTGAAGCCGTAATCCAGGACGTTTACGGCATATCTGCTGCACGCTTGGAAAACCCGATGACTAAAAGTCACTTGTTCGCATATTCGCAATATGACCACCGAGCAAAAAAAACAGAACGATTGTCTGTCCCGACTCCCTGAACGGTTCGCCAGAGTCGATGTGAAACAACATTCCCATTTAATCTAAATATAGCGGCCGCAAGGGCACGGCGGAGTTTGAATAAATCTAACAAAATCGTTCGCGGCAGCGCCTCCAACGTCGTGGCATGTCTTGTCCTTGACGGCCCTACATCGGTTCGATATCATGTAAGATATAAGATGTAACATAGGGAGGATAAATTAGTGAAACAGGAACTCAAGCGTGCCATTTTCTTTACCGCGGGACTCTTCATGGCCACTACAATCGCCGGTGCCGCGATCGCTGAAGAGAGAAAACTCAGCCTTGGAACGCTGAGCAACAGCACGGACACCGCGGCACATTCCATCGAATATTTAGCTAACCGGATCGAAGAATTGTCCGACGGCGATTTGCAGGTTGAGATTTTCTGGAGTGCACAGCTTGGAAACCCTGCTCAAATGAATCAGGCACTTGCCATCGGCGCGCTGGATATGAAAGTCGACGTGACCGATCAGCTTCCAGCCTTTGAACCCCGAATGGGTGTTCTGGGCATGCCTCTCGTATTTCGAGATCGCGGTCATTTCACCCGGTTCTTAGGCAGCGAAGTTTTCGATGAGATGCTTGCAACACTGGACTCGAAAGGCATTATATTTCCGCAGCGGGCGGATTTCAAAAGACCCTGAGAAGGCCATAAATTGGGTTCGCCCCCTTGACCGGGGTATCGTGTCCACCCGACCAATTTTTACACCCGCAGATCTTGAGGGCTTCAGACTTCGGATGTTCGAGTCCGAGATCCCGCTGAAGACCTATCAAACGCTAGGTGCTAGCACGGTCATCGTGTCGTGGCCGGATGTTTACACCGCCATAACCACCGGTGTGGTTGATGGCCTTACGGGCACCGTGCTCGATAATTTTGAGTTCAAACACTTTGAGCAGGCAAAGTTTTGGACCAACATTTCTGAGAACTTTCAGCTGCATCTTCCTTATATGAGCAAAGATGTCTTTGAGAGCCTCACGGAAGAACAGCAGGCAGCTGTTGCGCAAGCAATGTCGGACATGGGTCCGGTTATTCACGCTGATATGGTGGCGGCCGATCAGGTAGCCCGCTTGAAAGCGCGTACTGAAATGGGTGTTGCATTGATTGATCCGCCAATGGGGCCGTGGATCGACAAGGTTGCCCCCGCGCATTCCGAATTCGAAAAGAATGGGCTTGTGGAAGAGGGTTTGATTGGCCGCATTCTGGCAATTGAATGAACCGGGCCGGGGAGAAAAATGTGACGGCGGGGTCAGAGATGTCGTTGCCATCGCCACTCCAAAGGACGAGGCGGCTTCTCCGCCTTGTCGGGAAGGCTGAGCTTATCGTAGCGATCGTAGCGCTGGTCCTCGTCGTCACTTTGAGTGGGGTACAAGCGATTCTTCGCTATACGTTGGACGTATCGCTCTGGTGGGCGCAGGAGAGCGCACAGCTCACCATATTGGTAGCGTATTTTTTTGGGGCCAGTTATGTTTTTAAGGCGCGACAATACATTCTTGTCGAGTTTTTTTGCCACCTCTTTAACATTCGCGTTCAGATGGCTTTTTACGTCTTAGCCCAGGTGCTGACAACAATCTTTGCGATTACCACGGTCGCTCTCCTGGTTAGGTTCGCGCCCCTGTTACTTACGACATATACGCCAATGCTGAGGCTGCCGGAGTTGCTCAAAATGGCACCGCTTGCGATCGCATCAGCGATGATCGCGCTAACCAGCCTCTATTACCTCGCTTTTGCACTCTGGGCATTTTTTTCAAAGGTTGAAGGCGATTCCGTCGACGAGATAGAGCGCCTGGCTCTGTTGGCGCGGCCGATGGAAGAAATCCTCTAACAAGTTCACGCCGTCACTTATGTGCGGTCAGTGCGCAAAACGAATGGAAGTGCAGTATGGTTTCCTTAACGATGCTAGTGATCTCGCTGGTCCTGTTTGTCGTTCGAGTTCCGGTATCAATCTCAATGGGAATTGCCACCATCGCCGGCTTCCTGCTTCTACCGATGCCAATCAATGTAATGGCTACACGCATGGTGGAGGGCGTTGACGGATTTGCTTTGCTGGCTGTGCCGTTCTTTATCCTCGCGGGAAACCTGATGAACGCAGGTGGGGTTACCGAAAAAATCTTTGCATTTGCTCGCGCATTGTTCGGTTGGATTCACGGAGGTCTTGCACAGGTCAATATTGCGGCAAGCATAATTTTCGCAGGCATGTCCGGTTCGGCGCTTGCCGATTTGGCAGGGTTGGGCGCGGTAGAGATACGTGCCATGAAGTCTGCGAAATATCCGGTCGGCTTCTCAGCGGCTGTCACGCTCGCATCGTGTACGATCGGTCCGCTTGTGCCGCCGAGCATCGTGCTCGTCATTTACGGCCTCGCCACCAATACATCTATAGGTCAATTGTTTCTTGGCGGCGTTTTTGCGGGTTTGGCCGTTGCTGGATCGTTAATGGTGTTCGTCTACCTTTATGTTCGCATAACAGGTGCTGAATGGGCCAAACCTGAACCGTTTGTTGTCGAGAACATCGTTCGGACTGGCGTTGGTGGTGCACCGGCACTGTTTGCCCCTGTGATAATTCTGGGGTCGCTTGTTCTAGGGGTCACGACCCCTTCGGAACTTGGTGCCATCGCTGCCGGTTATGCTTTGCTTGTCGGACTTCTCTACCGAAAATTTACATGGGCCAACCTCAAAAATGCACTTGTGAACACTGTCGTGATGACGTCGGTCATCATGTATCTGTTTGCGATCGCGTCTGCGATGAACTTGATTGTTGCACGAGAACGTATTGCCATCGAAATTGCTGAGTTGATGGTGAATTACGTTCAAAGCCCCATCGCCGGGATCTTGTTAATCAACGCGTTCTTGCTGTTAGTGGGTATGTTTCTGGAAGGCCCGGTCGCCATCCTTATCATAGCCCCAATCCTTCTTGAAGTGGTGTCGGAGTTTGGCATGGGGCCTGTGCAATTCGGAATCATGTTGAGCTTCAACTTGCTGATCGGCCTGATAACACCTCCGGTAGGAATTGGTCTGTTTGTTGGAGCAAAAGTTGCCGGTACGACGCCCGAAAAAGTCCTGCGGGCTTCAGTACCTTTCTTCGTTCCATTATTTTTCGGCCTTGCTCTAATCTCTTTTGTGCCAGCGATATCAACCTGGTTGCCCAGTCTGGTGTTCGGTGTCTCGCAATGAGTGGAGATCTCGCCATCGCTCGATCGGATTATATCTAACGAAATGTGCTTTAATTTCAGATAGCTGACCTGAGTTTCGGACCGCCAGCAGCACGGCCGAATCAGTCAGTAAACATTGCTTATTGAATAATCGCGTTGCTGAACATCACCTATGCGACTGTCGCCTCTGTTTTTGATCATATCAAACCAAGCTCTTCGGTATCGAAGTGGTGAGCTCGATGCCGGTGATGGATATGTGTGGTTATCCATAGGGGAAAGAGGCAACTGGTCTGATCCTGCAGAAGCAAGGATTTCAATTATTTTTGGTGCCGGCGTATTCAAGTGTTGTTTCTTATATATAATATCTTATAATATTGAATCATGATGAACAGAAAAAATGTAGCAATTGTAGGCGTAGGAACGACACACTTTGCGGATCTGTATGCGAAGCGAGATCCGGCACGGGACGAATATGGGCTTGCCGCCGACGCTTTTGCACTGGCCTTGGCGGACTCCGGGCTTGAGAAGTCGAAGATCGACGGTCTGATTTGCATTCGCATTCCCTCATACTCGGCAATGGCCAGTTATTTGGGTATGCCGCACCTTAGGTTCGTCAATAGCCTGGAAGCCGCGGGGCGTATGGCGGCGCTCGCCATCCAATACGCCCAGCTCTTGATTGAGGCAGGCGCCGCCGAAACCATCGCCATTGTCTATGGTAATGTGGGGCGTTCTGCCTCAGCCTCATATGGCGGAGCGTTCAATACTAAGTCCATAAACGCCTATGACGCGATGAATGGGCTCACTTCTCCCGGCGCTTTTCTTGCCGCTCACTTCCAACGCCACGCGGCCCTTTACGGAACCACTACAGACGCTTTAGGCAGGGTTGCGATCAACAACCGCCGGAATGCGACGTTGAATCCGGCCGCTGTGTTTCGAGAGCCTATAACGCTCGATGATTATATGAGCGCTCCGTTTATCGCCGAACCGCTGCGGCGGCTCGACTATTGTCTTATTAACGATGGTGGCGTGGCTTTTGTGCTGACCAGCGCTGAGCGGGCCCAGGATCTGAAAAGCGATCCGGTCTTTATCTCTCCGGTTGTAACGACGACAGATCTGAGCTTTCGCTATGTGTCTGAGGATGGATTTTACAGCGCAGCACAGCGGGTTGCTCAACAATTGCATTGCGCGACTGGAATAAAGGCGGGCGATGTCGACATCTTGCAGGTCTATGACAATTTCACGCCTGTCGTATTGCTCAGTCTTGAGGGGTTTGGCTATTGCCCGCTTGGAGAGGCCGGAGCATGGGTCGCCGAAAACCTGGGGGACTTGCCAAAAGTTTCGCTCAATTCGAGCGGTGGGCACACCTCGGAAGGTTATATGCAGGGCTTCGCCCTCATCGCCGAAGGCGCGCGTCAGATCCGTGGCACTGCCGGTGATCGCCAAAAGGCTGGAGCGCAGCTTGCCCAATATATGTGCCTTTCTCCCATCGTAGGCTCGTTCTATCTCAGCTTGGAAAATAGGTGGTCATGATGGCTGATGAGCCGAAAATCGAATACCCCTTTCCCGCAATCCAAGACTACACCGAGGGCTATTGGCAGGGAGCAATAGGGGGAAAGATTCGTGCACAACAGTGCAAGGCATGCGGGTATGTTCGCTTGCCTCCAACCGCCCACTGCTCCCAATGCCTATCAACGCGCTCAAAGTGGGTGGATTTGAGTGGTCACGGCAGCATCTGGTCTTGGGTTATTATGCACCGTCCCTACTTCAAGCACCATTGGCAGGTTCCTCCCTATTTGGTTGCACTTGTACGCCTTGATGAAGGCCCCCTGATTTCAGCCGCAATCGACGCCGACCAGGAGCGTCTTGCCGTCGGCAAAAAGCTACGCGCGCGCTTGGAGGAAGTGGCTCCTGGACGTTTTCTACCCGTTTTTGAGTTAACCTGATGAACAAAGAAAAAACCATACGCCCCCTAGATGACGTACTTGTGCTCGAGCTTGGCGAGACGATCGGTGCCGCCATGACCGGCTTACTCTTCGCCCAACTTGGTGCACGAGTAGTGCGCATCGATCAAGATGTTGACGATAGCCTGGCACACCGTGGGGCGCTGGCTGGCCAAAACCCGGACAAATTGAGCACGTCTTATGTCGCTTATAACCGCGGAAAAGAAAGCCTCCACCTTTCGACGGACCGCGAAGCGGACAGGGCAGCAATACTAGGTCTAGCCGACCAGGCCGATATCATTGTCGACGCGGGTGTTCTTACTCATCTTGGTGTCACGCCCGTTGACGACATGGTGCTGGCCGAAACACGTATCGTTGTCTCGATTACACCATTCGGTCTTGTCGGCCCCTATGCGGGCATGGAAGCAACTGACCTTGTATTGGAGGCTATGGGCGGGCTCATGAACATGGTCGGCGACCCTGAACGGGAACCGCACCGGCTCGGCGGGAACCAGCCACAGGTCACCGCTGCGTTTTCGGCCTATACCGGCGCCCTGGCGGCACTTCGCCACCGCGACGCAACTGGTCAAGGCCAATTGGTGGATGTCTCCATCATGGATGCTGTCGCCTACATCGAATGGAAGGGACCTGCCTTTTATGAGACGGACGGCATCGTGCGCCGGCGCGCGCGTGGCCGGTCACCCTGGGTAATCTTGAGAACGGCCGATGGACATGTTGGCGTGGTCTACAACCAGAGTTCCTGGGAGGGGTTCAAATCACTTGTCGCCATCAAGGAGCTTCAAGAGGACTCCCGCTTTAGTACCGAAAAAGGCCGTTTAGCGAACGCCCCGGAAATCAACGCGCTACTTGAGCCCTGGTTTGCTGAGCGCAACAAGCGCGACATCTATCACAAAGCTCAGACACTTGGAGTGCCGGTGGGCTGTTTTTTCGACGTGCCGGAAGTGATCAACGATCCTCAGGAACAGGCACGAGGTTTCTTTGAAAGCACGCTCCAACCTGGTGTCGGCGACATCCTTGTTCCGGGTGCGCCTTTTCGTACCGAAGCATTCCCAACTCATGTGGGCGCGGCGCCGCTTCCTGGCGAAAATCAACAGGTCTTGAACGACATTGACTCTCACCTAGCGCCGGACCCACGAGGAAGAAAAAATGACTGATGAGCGGCAGGAGCAGCTAGTAATACTTGAAAAGAATGAGGATCAAGGCGTCGCCTGGATCCGCCTCAACCGGCCAGCAAAACGCAATGCGATGAATCAGATGGCACGCGATCAGTTGATTGCGGCGCTTTCTGCGTGTGGCACTGAAACGCGCGTCATCATCCTGATAGGATCAGGTAAAGCATTTTGCGCCGGCCTCGACTTAAAAGAAAAGCCAAGTGAAGTCGATCCCGAGCGCGTCAACCGCAGTATGGCAAACGGTTACAATAGCTGGGTGTTGGTCAATGAAACAATCCGACGTCACCACGCTATCTTTATCGCAGCGGTTAACGGTTTCGCAGTGGGTGGCGGACTGACGTTGGTGCATAATTGTGAGTTGGCGGTGTCTTCGACAGAGGGGCAGTTTGGTATGCCCGAGCTGGGGATCGGTAAATTCCCTGGGTATGCGGGACCAGCAACCATGCGACGCATTCTTCCCAAGCACGCCGCGCAGATGGTCTTGACCGCTCAAAATATCGACGCCGAGACTGCATTGAAATGGGGCATGGTCAACCGCGTTGTTGCACCAGACGCACTTGAACCCACTGCATCTGAGTTAGCCACACAGATTGCGTCTTTCGATTCAGTGGTGCTCGATCACGCAAAGAAGGGCTTGCACGATTTAGAGCTTATGAGTTGGGACCGCGGGCTTATTTATGGCGGGCAGATTGGTCACCTTATCCGCGGGCAAACAAATGTAGCCAAACAGCGCGTCGCCAATTTCCTTGGCAGCGACGAAGAGGTGAAGTCGTGAAAATGGACAAATTACATAGAAACAACGGAGAAGAAGTTGCCGCCCTAAAGGGGGTGCGCATCATAGATCTCAGCATCATCACAGCTGGCGGCAACACCACACAGATGCTTGCAGACTTGGGAGCTGAGATCATTAAGGTGGAATCTGGTGGTTACCCAGATCCGTTTCGGTTTTGGGCTGGATCACAGCGCGAAGCCGCGTCGGATTCGAAATCATGGAACTGTGCACCCACATTCAACATGCTCAATCGCAGTAAGCTTGGGATCACGTTGGATCTCAAGTCAGAAGATGGGCGTAAGCTGTTGTTCAAATTGGTGAGGGAAGCGGATGCGGTCACTGAGAACTTCCGCCGAGGCGTACTGGAAAGACTCGGAGTTGGTTATCAAGCGCTAAAAGAGGTCAACCCGCGTATCGTCCTCGTGTCTATCACCAGTCAAGGCCTTGACGGTCCGCACAGCGAATACAGATCATATGGCGCAACACTGGAGGCGCTTTCTGGATTCGGGAGCGTTACCGGCTATGATGAAGAAGAGCCATCGTGGAGCGGGCGCGAGGTCAATTATCCTGATCAGGTTGCTTCCATTGTAGCGGCAGGTACGTTGATCGCCGCGTTGCGGCAGCGTGACAGGTCCGGAGTCGGAAGCCACGTGGATGTGTCGCAGCGCGAGGTTATGACGGTCGCAGTCGCGGACCGAATTGTAGAGTTCACTGCCGGCGGCGCGGTCCCGAAACCGCAGGGCAACCGACGAGAACCAATACCCATCGAACGCTGCATTGCCTGCGCTGGGGACGATGCATGGGTCGCACTATCTGTCCACGACGAAGAAATACCCGCACTCTCTCGTCTTCTTGGTCTTTCTGAGCAAAGCGATCTCGCTGCATTGGACGCTGAGCTGACAAAATGGTCAGCTAGTCGCGAACGTAAGGTTGCGGCTGGTGAATTGCGGGCGATTGGTTTGTGCGCTGGGATCGTGGCCAACGGTAAGGATTTGCTTGAAGACCCACATTTGCGAGCCCGCGATTTCTGGCACACGGTTGTGCACGAAGAAGCCGGGCCGCAAACGCTTCGCCTTGCTCCCTATAGGTTGTCGCTGTACGCAGCCGAACAATCCGTTCTCCGGTGTCCCTGTCTAGGTGAACATACAGAGGACGTTCTAAAGGCGCTGGCCGATGTATCTGACCAGGAGCTTTTAGCGCTGTCCGAACGCGGTGTCACGGCGGGCTATCTTGGCTAGATGCCTTTTTTCAGAGCTGCAGGATCTGCTTGCAAATACAAAAGAGCCCTCAATACCCACTGCTGCGAAGTGAACCAATGGTCGCTTAGAAAACCTGGCCCAATGCTTCATTCGTCGTTTGCACAACTGTTTGACGTTGTGCCACGTGACATGCTCCTCCCAGAGTCCCTCATTTAGGTTAGTTCTGGTCAGGTATTGGACTTCCATTGACCAGTTAACATACTCCCCTGGCATAAGGCCAGCAAGGATTGAATGACGGGGGTTCTGAAGTTGGTGCGCCATGTCGCCACCAAACAGGGTCAGCCAGTAAAGATCACACAGATCACCGCTATTTTTTCGAACCGAATATCCCGCTATCAGCAGGGCAAAATTGGTTCCTAACCTTGACCAAAAATTGGCTATTGCGAACTATTGTTTTCAAGGAATTGTCTGGCCGGTCGTATGTTTGGAGCTTCCGGTCTAATGACGGGTATTTAGAGCAGAACTCGCTCTGACTGAATCGTTTGGGATTCCCAAGTTGGCAGGAATGTGATTCATCATTGGTGCTGGGCAAGGAGGCCAGCATTAATGACTGCACCGCTTTCCAATGACCTTCGTCGTCGCGTGGTTTTGTCCATTGAACCGGGTTTTTCACGCCGTGCCGCTGCGGCAAAGTTCGATGTACCCATCGCCTCTGCCGTGCGTTGGTATCAGCGCTACAAACGGACCGGCAGCATTGAACTTGACGTTATTGGTGGCGACAGGCAAAGCCATCGGGTAGAGGCTCATGCGGCCAAAGTTCTTGACTGGATTGACGAACAGCGAGACCTGACGCTGGTAGAGATAGCCGACCGGCTTGCTGATGAAGGGCATGTCTTTGCCCCTGCCACGATCTGGCGTTTGCTTGACCGTCACAATTATACCGTCAAAAAAAGACCGCCCATGCCAGCGAACAGGATCGCGACGATGTGAAGGCAGCCCGTCAGGCCTGGTTTGAAAGTCAGGACAAGTTTGATCCCGAGCGGCTGTTCTTCATCGTTGAATGCGGCACCAATACCAAGATGGCCCGCAATCGTGGCCACTCCAGGCGGGGAGAACGGTGCCGGGCCGCCATTCCCCATGGTCATTGGAAGACCACCACTTTGGTGGCTTCCCTGACCACTTCGGGGATATGGCACAGCGAAAAACCTTCCTTCGACACTTTTGGAACACTGTTTACACAAGCCAAAAGAGGAATGCCCAAATTGAGGTTAATAAATACAAACAATTGATAGGCTATCCGCCAATCTACAAAGGCTAATTTGAGGCACAGGGGCAGTTTCGAGCTCGACTAGAGACAGCTACAAGGTCACTAGGGCCTAATCTTCGTCAGTGACTGTCGAAAACGATGACCAAACTGGCATATGGTCCGAAATGTAGCGGACGTGGCTGCTCAATGGCGTACCCTCAACCTTATATACGAACCCGCTGCTTCGAACGAATTCCGAGGTGACGCTGGGATTTATCATCACGTGGTCGATCAGGGATTCCGATCCTTTTCTATATGAGTATTTACCAGAGCCTGTGGCCCTGTAATCCATCTGAGAATGAAACCCCGCATCACGCAACGGCTCAAGTGAGTCTTCTCGCGAACGGGCGTTGAAATCCCCGACTAGGATTACGTCGTCTTCGTCCAGGGTTTCAGACAAATCACTCACATGGGCGAGCAGATCCTGTGTCTGGCGTTCGCGAATTTCTCCTGGGCACCAGCTAGGGATCCCTCTTGCGCTCTTGGATTTGAGATGCACGGCGGCCACCAAGAAGTCGAATTCATTGGCCTTGAATTGTGCGGCGACCGGCTGACGCAATCCTTGGTACCGACACCCGTTGCCAAGATTGTATTCTGTGGCGGCGTCAATTTCGACAGAACTGCCTGCGATAAGCTCGACGGTTGAAGTTCGGTACATGAGGACGACGAATTGACGGCGCCCGCTGGTCGTTCCTTCAATGGCAACGGCGTAACCTCTGTCCTCGAGAAGTTCTTTCAGTTTGTCCCATTCAGAACTACCGGTGTTTATTTCCTGCAAAGACAAAACATCAAAGTTGGCCTCCACCGCAATAAGATCAGCGATATTTTCCAGTTCCTCGTCGCTCCGTCGCGCAATGGGTGCGTTGTTACGCTTCCGCTGTGATCCCAGGAGCTCCACATTGAAAGTCCCTACCCGGGCGCATGTATCCTGAGTGCAATCACTCAATTGGTTCGCAAATGATGGTGCTGCTCCAGCTAGCAAAACACTGGTTGCGATGGTCACCGCGATTGCTCTAGTTTTCATTCCCAACTCCATTACTTGCGAACTCAACACATCGACGTGGCGTCACCTGCGCCAATACCGGTCTGCCTTGCTGCTTTCGAGTTCATCTTCCATGGCATCTTCCATGTCTGGGAAGAAATCGTAACCTGTAACCGCCTCGATCTCGTCAATCGTGCCGATGTTCCGCTCCAGATGGCGTCTACTTTGCCCAACCGACGAAAAGTTGTGAGGCAGTAGAAAAGAGATGCTGTCCAATGTCCCGTCGGATCGTTCATCAACCACAATTTTGAAGAAGTGCGTGGGCTGTGCCACCTGCTCCTCGAATTGAATACGGCTCACATCGTCTTCCAGGTCTGGTTGCCCATCCTCGTCTTCGTCAAATATCGGGCCCGCAACGATCAATACAGATCCTCGACGAGCGGCCCACAGGCGCACCGACTTTTCGAGGTACTGCCACACCCCACGATTATTGCTTGCTTACTGTGGCATCATGTTGGACAGATAAAAGGTATTCACAGACGTCGAAAACTTGCGATGCATATCGCCGACCGGAACCAAGTGCCCTCTGTCAAAAACGGGCTCGTCATAATCCTCAAGTGTGGATCTCGCCTCTTCTTCAAGCCGGTGATCCTCGCGGAAGCAGTCTCTCCTGTCACCACTCACGATATCCGCGCGGTTCAATCGATAGGTGGCAAACACCGGCTGCTTGAGATTGGTGTTATACCCCAAGATATAGTCGTTGTGATGAAGAAGAACTTCGAACCCGGTGTCGTCAATCTGCTCTGGCAATCCGAATTCGGCGTGCTCCGCTTCCGCATCTCGCTTGGCAGCGTCATCAATCGGTATCAGCAGGTCAAACTGAGCGGCCAGCGCGTCCGAGATTTCACACCCATCACTTCCGATGGCCATAGTGCCCGCATTTTCTGGACGCAGCCCGAGTGCCTCTTCTGAGAAGAACTCGATTTGCTCGTCGAATGACAGGCTCTCATCTGGGAGTTCGATGGTTTCGGCTTGGACCGAACCAGATAAGAGACCCAAATGAAAAATTGCCATTGCTGAAAGCAAAGGTAAGAATGTTCGAAATTTGTTCATGTAAAATACCTCAAACTCAATACAAAAAGTCTAAACCCATTCGACTTCCGAGTCAGGTCCTTTTGAAAAGAGAGATGTACGCTATTGGTGAGTGCTCCTGAACTCGAGGCAACACTAGACGGTGTGCAGGGCAACTACCGTTACTTCGCAAACGTTTGCGGCGTGGCCTATGGAACCAAATTTTCGGATGGGGCGCCGTTGATCGATACCCCATCTGTACAGTTCTTCGTCAGCGAAAAACGCCCGGAGCAAGAGCTTGCAAAATCACTGCCGAAATTCGTCTACGGGCGCTCACAAACGGGTGTTATAGACCGCGCGGTCCGCATCCCCACAGACGTCATCGAGCTGAGAAATCTCGAGATGTGTTGTTTCGCCGGAAACGAAGTCGCGCGTGTCGGAGGGTCAACTGGCTCTGTCGCTCTGATGTTTGAAAACAAGACAGCGGACCGCAAGCAATTTGTCGTAACTTGCGCCCATGTCGCTGGTGATCTCGAACATGTGTCAAGCGACGCGGAAATACGCGGCGGACAACCTATTCCCGGAGGATGCTTGTTCAGAGCTCATGTGGTCGCCAGCACCCTCGCCAATAACGGTCAACTTGAGTATGACGTGGCCATAGGAGAAGTGTTCTCCGCTTCTGAGTTTTTTGACCTGGGACTGGCAAATAGCTCAGTGACTCTCACCCAGTTTGGAACGGACAGCGATCAGGAACGAGACTCCACGTTGGAGTTTCGATCAAGTGTGAGTGCTGATCGCACAGCAGACATCACTTCCAGCACTACATCCATCAGACGTATTCAGACCCCTGAGGGCAACCACGTTACGGTTCACAACCTAATTGCCTGCAAAGGCAAGGCAGTCAGAGGCGATTCAGGCGGAATTGCATTTGTCGAAGATCGCGCGGTCGGCATGCTTGTCGCGCGCGCAGACGATGATTGGGTTTTCATACACCCACTCAGAGATGCGTTGGAGCACTTAGCAGCGGAGCACGATCTTTCGATTGAGTGTTTCGAATAAGACGCTGAGCTAGACTGAGGGAAATGGCTTGATCCGTCTAGCAAATACGTTTCGAAGCAATTGGCCTACCTGCCCTACCCTATCTTTTCTTGATGTTTAGTCGCAGCGTTCGTTTCACATGCGCCCGAAGAGGAGCCGGAACATCAAGCTCTTTGGCTATCTTTTCCCAACCCGAGAAAACGCCCTGAGTTCGCTCCAAAACTTGAGTTTCGCGGCCGCGCGGCAGACCTGCATATTCCGCAAGATGTTTGAGATCCGCGCGCGTGAACCCAGAAGTCTTCCCGTTGATGCTGAGTTGATGAAACCGCGTAAACGCGCTCCCCTCGGAGTGGCAAAGGTCATAGGCCGGAGTTAACGACCAGTCCCCATTGCGGTTCATCATGAACGCGAAATTCTTGACGTGATCATCCTGGTTGCAGCCCACAACGTTGAAGATGACACGACGAAACTGCTCTTCGAGGTCTGCCTTCGGCATGCCGAGCTCTTTCATCAGCATGAAGAGCTGCTCGTAAGAATACGCGCCGCTTTCGTAGTAGTCATAGTGTGCAAGTGCCGCGAAAGTCTGCACAAATTTCTTTCCCCCTTTGTCGTCACGATCAAAGCGACGCGTCATAAAATGGTTACGGCCGTTCTCTGAAAAGATACGACTCTCCATCATGTCGATCCCGCAGGCTTTCGCCATTTCATAATAGCTATATTCCAGCAGCCCATAGCCCATCGGGTCTGCCACACCCCAATCCCCGCTAAACTCAACGCCGTCAAACTTGATCAGCCAATGCTCAAAGCCCTTGGGCAAATCAAGTTGTCCCGATCGGACTTGTTTGGTGTCCGGATTGAATGCGATCACTGCTTTTGCGCGCGCGCCGCCGGCCGATGTCCCGACGCTTAAAATTTCGAGAAGTGCCTCCTCGCCGCCCGCCTCCTCCAATTTCGTGTCGAGCGTTTCCTTGCTTGCAAAAGCCATGGATGCAAGCTGTGTCAGCTGTTCGATCTCAAGCTGCTTGTCGGCGGGCATCTCTGGTCGCTGCGATGGCTCAAATTCAAGCGCTCCCATCCCGCGTCGGCCAGTGTAACACAACCTGTCGACCGCATTGAATTCTTCAGGTTTCCGCCCTGTCTGTGCCAGCCACACATCGATCAACCGTTGCCCATACTTGTCGGGCAGACTGTCCGCGATCATGCCGGGCATGCCATGAAACGCCCGCGGATCGAGGTCGGCAAATTGGAAGATTTGACCGGGCAAAACCTTCATATGGATTGGGGCTGGTTCCACACTGAGAGCGGCAAAGTCAGGATCGTATTCGAACCGCGCAAAGCGCTCTGTCGCGTCCATGGCGACATAACCGATTGTCGTGCCCCAAAGCCTTACGGTGGCCGTACTCATTGGCCCTCATCTCCCCAGCGTTTACCCGAGGATGTGTTGCGTTTCTTCTTTCCGGACTGCGACCTCGCTTGGGCCATGGGCGACTCAATACTCTCCGGCAAAAGACTGTCTACACCAGAGATCATCTGCAACGCTTTGAGAAGTTTGAGCCAGGACTCCAGTTGGCTCCCCTCGCCCGCTTCAACCCTTCGCAATGTAGCGACACCAAGCCCCGATTCTTGCGCGAGGCCTTCTTGCGAAAACCCGCGTTGTTTGCGCGCGCGCGCCAGGCGTGCGCCAAGTTCCTTCAGAATAACGCTATCTGGGGTCAGTGTGTTGATTTTCATGCTATCACTTTCGATAGGGATTATGCTCCTTTTAGGCCTTTTCAATCAAAACTGATAGCATGGAATCCACCCCAAGTCCATTCCAGAGGGCAAAAAAGACGCCCGGAAGAATATCACTTTTGATAGGAAAGTGGTGAAAAACGCCGAAAACATATCAAAATTGATTACTTCCTGCAGCTCCCAAAGCTTCGAACTTGGCCAATCGGCACACTTTCTTCGGCACATGCGGGTCCGAGGATGCCGAAACACTCCACGCAACCATTTTACACACCGCACATACTTGGGGATGGACCAACAAGGAGTAGATGCGCGGTGATCTGGCCTATGGGCGGGTCCCAGGATCAGAGAGGAAGAGGAAGGAAAGCCCGGGGCGCCGGGCTTGATAGGGAGAGAGAGGCTCTCCCGGGCCTGGGTTCGCAGAAGGAACCCGTCATATGACCAACACGAAACCCAAACAGAAAAACACCGGATCGGCGAAGGCCGCAACGCCAAGCGCATCGGTGTTTGAAATGATCCCGCTTTCCAAACTCATGCTCAGCCCGAAGAATGTTCGCAAAACACCTGCAACCGCACAAGCAGATGCCGAGCTGCGGGCGAGCATCCAAGCAACGGGTCTGAAGCAAAATCTGCTCGTTCATAAGGTGGGGGCGAAGTTTCACGTCCATGCAGGCGGGCGTCGTCTTGCCGCTCTTCAGCACCTCAAGGAAAATGGTCATCTCAAGGCGAGCCATCCAATCCCCTGCCAGATCGAGGATCCCGACCAGGCTGAAGATACCTCTGCTGCCGAAAACATGATCCGGTCCGCCATGCATGCGGCCGATCAGTTCGAGGCTTTTGCGGCATTGCGCAAGAAGGGTCGAACTGAAGACCAGATCGCCGCACAGTTCGGCATCACCACCGATCTCGTCCGTCGGCGTCTGAAGCTCGCAAGCGTCTCTCCCGATCTCATGGAAGCCTTTCGACAAGGTGAAATGTCACTCGAATGCGTCATGGCCTTCACCCTGACCGATGATCATGCACGCCAGGTCGAAATCTGGGAAAGCATCAAGGATGGCTATCACATTCAGCCGTACACTATTCGGAACCGGTTGACCGAAAAGTCCTACTCTGGGGCCTCAAAGCTCGCCAAGTTCGTCGGCATTGACGCGTACAAAGCTGCCGGCGGGACCGTCATCGAAGATCTGTTCTCGGACCGCGAAAACACGCATCTGAAGGATTCCGATCTTCTGGAGAAGCTCGCCCAGGAGAAACTGCAGGGGCTTGCGGATCAGGCAGCCAAGACCTGGAAATGGGCGGACGCAGAGCTCGAGACCGACTACGACAGCTTTCGCCCTTTCGGCCGGGTCTATCCCCAACCGCTCGATCCCGATCCCAAACTTGAAGCAGAGCTGGAAAAGCTTCAGGCCCGCAAAGATCAGCTGGAAGCCGAGTATGATGAGGAGACGTGGACAGAGGAACTTCAGGAAGAGGAAGATCAGATCTGGGACCGCATGCGCGAGATCGAAGACATCCAGGAGGCCAACGTCGCCTTCACCGACAAAGACCACAAGGTTGCCGGATGTGTCGTGACCATCTCCCATGCGGGCGAAGTGACCTACCACGAAGGTCTGGTGCGTCCTGAAGACATCCCCGACGAGGTTGGAGAAACGGTCGGTAAGAAAGGTGCTGACGAAAACGGGGGTGAGATCGAGGATGAAGGTCCGTCAATCGAATTGCCACAATCCATGCGTCAATCCTCTGTTCCCGTCGATGCAACAACGGCTGCGCGGAAGGCACAAGGCATCCCCCAAGCTCTCGCCGATGATCTTCGAGCAACCCGGCACCAGATCTTGCAGGCCCATCTCGCCGCGGACTACGCGACCGCCTATGACGTGATGCTCTATTCCATGGCGCGCAATGCCATAGGTCACAACGGCTATAAATCGCCGCTCGATCAATCCCTGCGTCCGGCGATGACAATGGGCTCACAAGAGCGGCTTCAGGATACGGTGGCGTCCAAAATGCTTGAAACCCTTGAGGGGAGCCTCAACATGGATTGGGCAAATGCTGATGCACCGGAGGATTTCCAGCTTCTGTGCCAGCTGCCGGATGAGGACAAACAAGCGATCTTTGCCTGGTGCACGGCCTATGCTCTCAACCAACAGCTCAGCAACGATCAAAATACCAATGCGGTGATCGAAGCGATCGGCTTGCGCTTGAGCGTTGATGTTGCCGCCTGCTGGCGTCCTGATGCGGTCAGCTATTGGGGTCGCGTCAAAAAAGATCATGCGCTCGACACCGCCAAAGCACTGATCGGCGACGGCTGGTCGGACGAACGGAGCGGGTTCCGCAAGGCTGATCTGGCCAAATCGATGGAGCAGGTCTTCTCTGAAAACCCTGTCGAAACCGGTGGTGTCTCTTCGGACATTGCCGCAACAACATCCCGTTGGCTGCCTGACGGGATGAGTTTTGCCTCAGATGTGTTCCCCGAAGATGCCAACTCCGGCACATCGGAACGTGAGGATGGGCAAAACCTGCCGAAATATCTGCAAGACGCTGCATAAACGGCTCACTCATGTGAAGGGGACCGCCTGCGATCAACACTATGATCGTGAGCGGTCCTTGCCCCGTGCCGGGTTGACCAAGGCAGGACACCCCGCCTGCCCGGCATGGAGTATGACACATGCAAGAGAACGACCTGGTGGTGAAACCGTTACCCGAACTGACATCCGTCCAAACCGCCAAGATCATCGCGGATCAAAATGACCGCTTTCGTAAAGCCGCTTTCGGTCAGGCCGTCCCGGCGCCGGTCCCCGCCGGACAAATCTTCATGACGCCCGGTGTCACGGAATTGCCGGAGGCGTCTCGAGCCGCCCTGCTCCACGCCGTTGCGGCTTATGAGACGTTCAATCCGGACAGCGATCCGTACAATTGGCGTGAAATGGGCGTCGTGGAGATCGAAGCAGAGACTGTTTGGTTCAAGATCGATCTCTATGACGAGAACTACGAATACGGCTCTTCCGATCCCACTGACCTGCGGTTCACACGCCGCGTCCTGACCCTCCTCCTGCCTTCGGAATACTGAAGGTTTGGATCATGCATCCGGATCGCTCTCATGGCCGAGGGCGGTCCTTTCCCCATGACGGGATTTCAGAAGCGAACAACTTCGCTTGTCCCGTCTTGGAGAAAATTCATGCCCAAATCATACAGCTACAAAATCACCCTTCATCCCGCCCATCGCGAAGGTGTCTTTGTCGTCACCAGCTACGACATGTTCGGCGGCGATTACCCTGAAAAGCAGATCTCGGCCGCGGGAATGGATGATCTGGTGGATCAGGTCACCCAATTCGCAATGGAGCATGGGGAAGGCTGTCGCGCCTCGGTCAAGTGTCTCGCACCACGCAAACCTCCCGGCTTCAAGGCTGCAACCGAAAGTCTCACATTTAACCTGATTGAAAAACCCAGCGGTACGGCCTCCGCGGCTTAGCGCAACGATCGCTCAACACGTCCAACACCGGAACCCGTCAGAAACCTGGCGGGTTTCTTTCGTTTTACCATCGAAGGAGAGCAGACATGGAAACGCCGATTCACGAAGAAACGTTCAACCACCATCACATCAAAATACTCCATGACCCCGATCCCGAAAGCCCGCACGATTGGGACAATTTGGGGACGATGTCGTGCTGGCATCGCCGCTATCGGCTAGGCGACAGCCACACATATGACGATCCGCGCGATTTGCTTATCGATCTGGCCGGCATGCCACCTGGCACCGAGCTCGGGATGAACGCACTTTTTGCGCGCGCCGAACGCCATGCGGTGATCCTGCCCCTTTATCTCTACGATCACAGTGGGATCACCATGAATACAACCGGGTTCCATTGTCCCTGGGACTCTGGCCAGGTCGGCTACATCCACGTTTCGTTGAAGGAGGTGCGTGAGACGTTCTCCAGACGCCGAGTTTCCCCTGCGCTCCGCAAGCGCGTCACGAAAAACCTCATCGACGAGGTGGCGACCTATGACAATTACCTGACTGGCAACTGCTACGGCTTCGTCATCGAGAAGGATGAGGAAGAAATCGACGCTTGTTGGGGGTTTCTTGGCGACTATCGCGACCACTGCCTGTCCGAAGCGCGCGCCCAGCTGCGCTGAGCGGTTTGCGGCCTCATTCGACCAGTCGGTAGGCCGGAAAGGAAGAGGGAGGGTTGAAGGGAAGGGCAAGCCTTCCCCGGTGTGAGAGAGAGTTTTTGGGGACGGCATCACCCATCTGCCGGAGATCCAACATGGCACCACATCCTAATTCCAATCCCGCGCGCGATAGCGAGCAATCACCCGACCAAAAATCTGATCGACTTCTGAAAGCGGCCGAACTCCTTCTCCCCAGTTTCGAACGCGGGGTGTGCATCGACCAAGGCCGTTTGCGAGAGACCATGCAAGCGGCGTTTGGCGCCAGCGATACCTCTGGCGCTTGGGTTTGGAAGGACGCCTATGACGCCTGCGAAGCCGCACAGATCATGATGCTTTCCAAATATGGACCGGCCATGATCGCCAAATCCGCCTCGCCCGCGTCCTTGATCGCACTCTATGAGCGGATCGCAGAGCTTGCCCCTTCCCATACGCGTCGTAGCGAAACCTCCCAAAAACTGCAGCAGTTCTCAACGCCCCTCCCTCTGGCTGCGATCGCCGCTCATGCAGCGCGGATCAAACCAACAGACTTTGTTCTTGAACCCTCGGCTGGCACTGGCATGCTCGCTATTCATCCGGTCTTGCAGGCGGCCTCTCTGCATCTCAACGAAATCGACCCGTTGCGCGCCGATCTGCTCTCGCTGCTCTTCCCAAAGCATATCGTGACACATCATGATGCCGGCACAATCCATGATCGGCTCGAGCGAGATGTCGAGCCTTCGGTGATCTTGATGAACCCGCCGTTTTCCGCTGCACCCGGTGTCGACGGCAAATATAAAGGCGCGATGTCGGATCATGTGCTCTCGGCACTGGCGCGTCTGGCGCCCGGCGGCCGACTGGTGCTGATCTCCGGAGCCAACTTTTCAGCGGCAAATGCATCCTTTGGAAAGACTTTCGAGCGGATCGCGTGCGTTGCCAGTATACGGTTCTCCGCTCCAATTGCCGGCAAAGTCTACGCTCGGCACGGCACAACAACCGAGACGCGGCTGACCATCATCGACAAATCGCCAGATTTGGATCCCGGTGACAAAGAGAGGTGTTGGCCTTGCGTGGAGAGTTCCGACGAACTCATGGCTCTGGTCGAGAAACATTGTCCAGACCGATCTTTGAGCGATCCAGACCAGGGCACTTCGTCATCCCGTCCGGCTCAAAACACATCTCTGACAAGCCTGCTGGCCAGGGCGAAAACGGAAGCCCGAGCGGTTGCCGCAGAGCGGGACAAACACCCGTTCGATCGGGCGGAGATCGGCCCGATCACATACGCCAAGAGGGACTGGACACCTCCAACCGATCACATCTCTGCCGCGCTCTATGAAGGATATGCGGTTCAGTCGATTGAGATTCCTGAGGCGAAGGCCCATCCGACGGCCCTTGTGCAATCTGCTGCCATGGCCTCGGTCGCGCCGCCGGTTCCCTCCCATCAGACCAAAACTGCCTACGACCATCCTGACCAAGGGTCTGCTGTCTGATGCGCAGCTTGAAAGTGTGATCTATGCCGGCGACGCTCATGCTCAACATCTGGCAAGCTGGTTTCGCCACGATCCTGAAGACGGACGCCTGGTGGCAAGCGATCCCGATATCGAGGGCGCGTTTCGACTGCGAAAGGGCTGGTTTCTGGGCGATGGCACGGGGTGCGGCAAGGGTCGACAGGTTGCCGGGATCATCCTCGACAATTGGCTCGAGGGACGCAAACGCGCTGTCTGGATTTCCAAATCCGACAAGCTCATCGAAGACGCGATCCGGAATTGGACGGCCCTGGGCGGGCGCAGCTCTGATATCGTACCGCTCTCCCGGTTCAAGCAGGGCGGGGACATTCGCCTCGATGAGGGCATCCTCTTTGTCACCTATGCCACGTTGCGTACGGCTGAACGTCAGATCGGGGATCGGGTGAAGGCCTCTCGGCTCGACCAGGTCACCGCGTGGCTTGGGTCCGACTTCGACGGTGTCATCGCCTTCGATGAAGCCCATGCCATGGCGAATGCCGCCGGCGAGAAAGCAAAAGAAGGCAGCCGGGGCGAGAAAAAGGCGTCCCAACAGGGGCTGGCCGGTTTGAAACTTCAGGATCGCATCCCGGATGCCCGGGTTGTCTATGTCTCAGCGACCGGCGCCACGGTTGTCGGCAACCTGGCCTATGCCTCGCGTCTTGGCCTCTGGGGCACCGGTGATTTCCCCTTCCCCACACGCTCGCAGTTCGTGGCGGATATGGAGGCTGGCGGTATCGCGGCGATGGAAATCATCTCGCGCGATCTCAAAGCGCTTGGCCTCTATCTGGCGCGTTCGCTGTCTTATGAGGGTGTTGAATATGAGATGCTCGTGCATGAACTGACCCCGGCGCAGCGCAGCATCTATGACAGCTATGCCGAAGCTTTTCAGATCATTCACACCAATCTGGAAGCCGCCCTCGAAGCCTCCGGCATCACCTCGGACGAGGCAACGCTCAACGTGCAGGCAAAGTCGGCTGCGCGATCGGCCTTTGAAAGCAACAAGCAGCGGTTTTTCAACCACCTCATCACCGCCATGAAATGCCCGACTGTGATCAAGGCCATCGAAGCCGACCTGACAGCCGGGCATGCCGCGGTCATCCAGATTGTGTCGACAAGCGAAGCGCTGATGGAACGTCGTCTCGCGCATATACCTGTCTCCGAATGGGGCGACCTCCATGTCGACATCACGCCGCGCGAATATGTGTTATCCGGAACTCGCGATAATACATAATATCCCACGCCCACGTTATGCAAAGTACGCGGCTTCAAGTCTTTGATTTGCTTTTCCATTTTGTCTTCTCCACTTGGCATAATCATGATGCCTCTGCTCTTAACAGCAGAAGGACACCCCTTATGACCTCTACCTTTAACTCTCCTTGCGGCAGTGATTGTCGCGATAACGGTCCCGATGATCACAGCCTCATCCAGGGCTACCGGGCACAGAACCCCAGACTGTCAGCTGGCGCTCTGAGTGCCGCTCGGCATTTTCTGAAGTGGGCAAAAGCCCAAGGGATCGTGCACAAGGACATCAATGCCACAGCCATTGATCGTTTCGCACGGCATCGCTGTCGCTGCGGCCGGTACAGCCCCAATCAGCTTCGTCACCCGGTCTACATGACAGATGTTCGACGGTTTCTCCGTTATCTGGAGATCGAGAAGATTGTGGCCATTCCTGCCGGGGTTGAACGGCTGGACCAATATCTGGCAGCATTTTCAGTCAGGCTCAGGGCCATTGGCTACAGCAATACGGTCTATGCAGGGCGATTGAGCCAGGCACGGCATTTTGCCGAGTGGGCCCTGCAGTCGCGTATTCCTTCGTATGAGATCGACGAGGTAACCATTGAACGGTTTTCTCGGCACCAATGCCGATGTGGCATCCGGACCAAACGAGGCAAACGCGTGGCAGGATCCGGCACCGCAGATCGGCGCCGTGGCGCTGGCTGTTTCGTCGATTTCCTGCGTGAACAAGGTGTGATCCAGCCTGCTGTGCGTGCCGATGACACTGAGGCTGACCCGCGACTTAATCGGTTTTGGGCAGTGGATGCGCGGCGAACGCGGTACAACAGCTGAGACAAGCCGGCGCTAC
>NZ_KI928944.1:41988-48666 GCF_000521215.1 Labrenzia sp. DG1229
CCCTGGGGAAGGACCCAACCCAATACAATGCGGTCACCATCCGTTCGGTCATTCTCGATCAGGGTCCTGAGCGCTCGCGTTCCTCGGTCCGTATGACTGTGACTGTGCGGCGCGCGTTTCTGAAGTTCTCCGTCAGTCAGGGGCAGTGCGCACCATCTCTTATGCATGCCGTGCCGCCAACAGTTCGACGCAGGCTTTCAACTGTACCGCGCACTATCCCCGCGGCGACGATTGAAGAGATCGTCGCTTCCTGCGGCATGACAACGCCCGTCGAGGTCCGGGATCGCGCCATAATCCTGCTACTCGCACGGATGGCTTTGCGGGCCGGAGTCATCTGGCAACTGCGCCTTTCCGATGTCGATTGGCACTCCGGACGGTTGCGATTGCGCGGAAAGGGCCGGTTCGAATTGATGATGCCGTTGCCTCAGGATGCTGGCGATGCGCTTCTCGCCTACATCGAGGATTCACGACCTGTCGTTTCGGCGGATCGGGTGTTTCTGCGGGCGCAGGCACCGTTTACCCCATTGCGCTCTTCGGCCGAGATTGCCGGTATCGTCTCCCGCGTTCTGAACCGTGGAGGTTTCTCCGGTCTGCCGACCGGAGCGCATGTGTTCCGACATTCGCTCGCCTCTGCCTGGCTACGCGACGGGGCGGATCTCGACCAAATCGGTGTCGCACTCCGCCATGCCTCGCGCGACACGACTGCGATCTACGCGAAGATCGACATCGGCATGTTGGCAGGCGTCGCCCAGCCTTGGCCGGGAGTAGCATCATGATGCAGCACCATGTCGGGCGCTATATCTTGCTCCAACGCACCCTTGGAAAGAAGTTCTGCGCACAGGAGAAGTCTCTTAACAAGTTCGCAACCTTCGCCGGCGCGCGGTCCGCCACCCACATGACCGCCGCACTGATACTGGAATGGGCTGGCACAGCCTCTACGCCGAATGCCGCACGGATTCGCTTTGATCAGGCGCGCGCACTGGCCAAGTTCCTGCACGGCGAGGATGCGCGTCACGAGATTCCAGCCGCAGGGCTGCTCGGTCGCGGGCGACGACAGCGACCGGCACCATATATTTTGACGCCGGACCAGATCGCGTTGATCATGGCAGAAGCCCTGAAGGTGCCAGGCCGGGCACCGATCAGCGCTCTCACATATCACCATCTGTTCGGTCTGCTTGCTTCGACTGGTCTGCGAATCTCGGAGGCCTTGTCGCTCCAATCCGATGATCTAACAGTAGATGGCCTTATGGTTCGTAGCGGTAAGTTCGGTAAAAGCCGCCTCGTACCCGTGCACGCATCCACTCAGTCTGCGCTTGACTGCTATCTTGCGACCCGACGCAAGATCAGCAGCGCGAGCGACGATCTCTTCGTGCTGGGTCACGGTCGTGCCCCCACTAAAACCAGAGCCCATGTAGTCTTCGTCCGGATTGTCCGGCAACTCGGCTACCGCAAGTCCACAGGGTCGGGCCCGCGCCTGCATGATCTGCGTCACACCTTCGCCGTGCGTTCTCTGGAAGCCTGCGGGAGCGATCCGCAGGTCATTTTGCAGCACATGCGCGCTTTGAGTACCTATCTTGGCCATGCTGATATCTCCAATACCTACTGGTACCTTGAGTCAACGCCCGTGCTGTTGCGTATCATCTCATCGGCAGCCGAAGGTGCCTGGATCGGAGGTGCAGAATGACCCCGCTCGCTCCAGACCTTTCAGCATTCCTGCAGAAACATCTCCCGGACGAACGTGGCGCAAGCCCGCATACTATCGCGGCCTATGCGCACGCATTCACCCTCTTGCTGCGTTTTGCCAGCGCGCAGCTAAAGTGTTCGCCTTCACAAATTGCAATCGAGGATCTTGATGTCCAACTGGTGAGGGCATTTCTGGAGCATGTGGAAACAGAGCGAACAAATACCGCCCGCTCGCGTAATGCCCGGTTGTCGGCGATCAAGGCGTTCTTTCGCTTCGTCGAGCATCGACACCCTGCCTGTCTCGAACAAGCCATGATGATCCGAGCACTGCCGGTCAAACGGACAGATATCAAGCTTATCGACTATCTGACACGCGAAGAGATCTGCGCATTGCTCGCCGCCCCGAACATCCGCACGCAGGGCGGACTGCGCGATCGCGCCATGTTGCATTTGGCGTATGCTGCAGGTTTGCGGGCATCCGAACTTCTGGCGATGCGAACGGATGATTTCCCCGAGAGGTCGTTCTCCACCGTGAGGGTCCTCGGTAAAGGACGGCGGGAACGCATCCTACCGCTCTGGAAAGAGACGCAGACCATTTTGCGCGCGTGGTTGGCTGTCCGTCCCGGTGATCGTGGACTAGAACTCTTCCTGAGCCGTGACGGTCGCCGGATGACCCGTGACGGATTCGCATACAGGCTCCGGCAGCACGTGGCCATCGCTGAGCGCACCGCTCCGTCGATTGCTGACAAACACGTGACGCCACACGTGCTGCGGCATAGCTGCGCAATGCATACGCTTCAAGCGACGGGGGACGTTCGCAAGGTGGCGCTTTGGCTCGGCCATGCCAGTATCCAGACCACAGAGATGTACCTGCGCGCCGATCCGACCGAGAAGCTCGCGCTTCTGGACTCACATCATCCGCCATTGATCAAGCCAGGGCGGTTCCGGGAACCGTCAGACAAGCTGATGACCATTCTTAAAGCAGCTGCCAATTCTCGAAGCCAGCAGACCTGATGTCGAACGTCAGGCATCTTTGACTCGGTGGGCCCGATTTTCCGCATCAGGTTGGGCCTTGGCGCCACGCAATACTGACCTAAACGTTATTCATTTCTTACCCAGACTAAACCTTGGACGCGAGCTGGGTCAGCAGCGGCAATGCGGGACAAAGTCACCATTGATGTATCGATATGGGTGACATGCCAAACTGGGCAGTGTAAATGGGTTTGTGACCGAAGACCCCATAGGTAAGCCGCAGCATGGCCCGTCCAAACCTAGCTTTTCTCGCATCGCACAACGGTAGTGGCATGCGAGAAATAGTGCGCGCTGTCAGGTCCAAGGAACTGGATGCGGTCCCAAATCTTGTGGTTTCGAATAACGCACAATCCTCTGTGTTGGCTTATGCTGCTGAAGCCGGAATCAAAGCGGTTCATTTGAGCCAAACCAAATTGGGTCCAGAGCTGAACCTCGATACAGAGTTGGAGAAATTGCTTCTCGCCCATCGAATAGACTACGTTGTTTTATCAGGGTTTCTGTTGAAACTTGGCCCAAAAGTTCTCAAGACGTTTGATCGACGCATTCTTAATATCCACCCATCGCTTCTCCCAGCCTATGGCGGCAAGGGAATGTTTGGTGAAAGGGTTCATCATGCAGTGTTATCGGCTGGTGAAAAACAAAGCGGAGCGTCCGTGCATTACGTTGATGCAGAATACGATACTGGAAAGGTAATCGCTCAAAAACGTGTCCCTGTTATGCTCGATGACACAGTTCAGTCGTTGGCAAAGCGCGTAGCCTCAATCGAAGGGGCACTTCTCTTGGAAGCACTGGTATCGCTCGATCAAGGATAGAAGATTTCGGGTGGCTTGGGCTCGCCGCGGACCTTAGCTGCAAACTGCATCGAGGACGGGTCGGTGGACTTTCGGCGGTTTAATCGAATTCAGTCAACTTCCACTCTGTAGAAACTCCGCAACGGGGTCATCAGTCCAAATCTGGACTTCTATGTACTTTTCAAATTTGCGCTTGTGGTAGTCCGCATAGTCTTCAACTGCGCCGCCGTCTGGCAGTCCAAATTGGGAGACCACGTCAGTCAACTCGTGCAAGAAAAAGACCTTTTCGTGATAAGGTTGACGGGGTTCAGAAGGTAACCCAAATTCAGGGCCGAACCTCATCGATATGAAGCTATCAGGGTAGGTAAAACTTGTGCTCTCCTCGGGCAGAAACCGCCAATCCAGCGTCACGACCCCGGGATCAGGATATAGTCCGGCGAACCAATCACATTCTCCCAGAATGAAGTAGTGGGGAGACTGGCGTTCCGGCTTACCTCCGCGAGCCTCGAACAGTTCACGAAGCTTGCTTTCAGTCTTCCGGCGGAAATTCATATATGCATTTCCAAACACGCGTTTGAACGCGGGGTTTTCCGATTTGCGCTGCCTCAAGGCCGCAAGAGTTTGGGACAACGCTTCAGGGTCCAGATCACTCAAATTCTGAAACGGGCGATCGGTGCGTGAATAGTAGTGCGTTATATGCTCTGGAACTGTCATCAACTCCAGTTAGCAGACATTCGACTTCTTTGCAGCAACTATCAAAAAAGGCCTCCTTTCCGGGCGTTTGCCGCGTCCTACACGAAGGTCAGGTTTTCCATTTGGGTCAGTTAAGTGACGTGATGGTCAAAGTCATCTGACGTTCAACACCTGAACAGCCAATATTGAAACAAGAATGCCGGGCGGCCTCTGCTCGGCATCTCATGATTATGCCAAGTGGAGAAGACAAAATGGAAAAGCAAATCAAAGACTTGAAGCCGCATGCTTTGCATAACGCGGGCGTGGGATATTATGTGCTCGATTATCTGATGCACTCCTTTCCCACACAGCTGTTCGAGCCGTTTACGGATGAGGACGGCAATCTGAAATCCCGGCCGGCGCGGGACGAAATCGGCAATCCGATTGAAAGCCGCGAGGCCGCTGACAGGCGCGACGCGTTGATCGAACATCTAGGCGCCCTGCCCCCCGTGCAGGGCGCGCTGGATCAGATCCTGTGGCACTTTGGAAAGGACAGGGTCGCCGAAGTGACCGGTCGTTCACGCCGCATCGTGCGTACATCCGATGGCATCCAGAAGGTCGAGAACCGTCCCGCCTCCTCAAATATCGGTGAAACCCAGGCGTTCATGAACGATCAAAAGCCGATCCTGATCTTCTCCGACGCCGGTGGAACCGGCCGGTCCTACCACGCTGATCTGGGCGCAAGAAACCAAAGGCTGCGCGTGCATTACCTTCTGGAACCCGGTTGGCGGGCCGATAATGCGATCCAGGGGCTGGGGCGCACAAATCGCACCAACCAGGCGCAACCGCCGCTCTTCAGACCCTGCGCAACAGACGTCAAAGGCGAGAAGCGCTTCTTGTCTACAATCGCGCGACGCCTGGATACATTGGGGGCGATCACCAAGGGTCAGCGCGAGACTGGTGGTCAGAACATGTTCCGGGCGGAGGACAATCTCGAGAGCGCTTATGCCCGTAAGGCACTGCGCAACTTCTTCTGGGATTTGACCAAGGGTCGGATTTCAGCCTGCTCTCAGGACCGATTTGAGGAGATGACCGGGCTTTCCCTTTGTGACAGCGATGGCACGCTGAAGGAACAGTTGCCCCCCATTCAGCAGTTCCTCAATCGCTGTCTCGCTCTCACGATCGATATGCAGGACGCGATCTTCGACTGCTTTGGTGAATTACTGTCTGCCATCATCGATGAAGCGACTGCCTCGGGAACCTATGAGGTTGGGCTTGAGACCCTCAAGGCAGAGAAGTTTGAAATCGTCGATCGGAAGGTGATCTTTGAGCATGAGGTATCGGGGTCATCTGCCACCGCGCTGACCGTCGAGCGGACCGACCGCAATCATCCGCTGACCCTGAAGAAAGCGCGCGCATTCTGCGCAGGTCGAGACGATGCTCGATTGATGATCAATCGCAAGTCGGAACGCGCCGCCCTTCTCGTGCCCACTGCCAGCCTCATGACCGAGGAAGGCGAGCCCCTCGCCCGGGTTGAGCTCCTGCGCCCGATGGGAGAAGAGCGCATGCTGGAATTGGAGCTGAGCAATTCGCACTGGGTAGATGCGCCCGATAGCGTCTTTGAGGCAGCGTGGGAAAAGGAAGTCGCGAGCGTTCCCGAAACTTCCGCCTCCAAACTCACTCTTGTTTCTGGTTTGCTCCTGCCGATCTGGGATCGTCTGCCGGTCGACAATATGCGTATCTACCGGCTTCAAACCTACACCGGTGAACGTGCCCTCGGGCGAATGGTCACACAAGATCAGCTGGCCCGTCTCTATGCCTCCCTTGGTGTGGACCATGTCATTGACTTGAGCCCCGCGGATGTTGTCGATGCGGTCCTTAAGCGTGGTCAAAGCCTTCATCTTTCTGGTGGTCTGGTGCTGCGTCGCTCTCGGGTTATGAGCGCGTACCGTCTCGAATTGGTTGGCGCGACTGGCCCCGCGCTCGCGCAGTTCAAAGCCATGGGATGCTTCACTGAAATCATCCAATGGGCGACGCGTCTCTTCATCCCGACAGATGACGAAAAGGTTCTGACACGTCTTCTCGATAAACACAGGATTGTTGTCGAAGGCGTGGAAAGGAACGCGGCATGAATCTTCATCAAAGAACCAATGTGGGTGAAATCGCGCGTGGACTGGCGCGCGATACGGAAGGCTTTTGCCGCCATTTCTTTCCAGAAGGGCGCAAGGTCGGAAACTATTGGCAAATGGCCGATACGCCGGGTGCTCAAGGTCAAAGCCTCGCCATTCGCCTTAAGCAATCTGGCACTAAGCGTGCCGGCAAATGGACCGAACATGTTGCGTTGCAGATTATGTTGCGGCTGCGGGCTTGGACGCTGTTTCGCTGGATCAGCCAGGAACCTGCGCAACATAATGTCAGTGCATGTGGGGGAATCCGGTGATGCCTCGCGACCCTTCCGATCTGTCGCGGCGGCTCGCTCGGGATGCCGAGGCGGTCTGCC
>NZ_KI928945.1:0-3788 GCF_000521215.1 Labrenzia sp. DG1229
CCATCTTCTCTCTCCCAAATATCAGCTCCGGGTACTCCACCCGTTCGCGCCGCGTCCTCCCGGCCCTCGGTGAGCTGATTGGTCCTAAACTGCCTCACGCGCCAACCCGGACACGCATCGAATTCCCCAACCAGGCCGCCTATTCAGCAGCCTGAGACATCCCGGCCATCTGGTCCGACGCCGCCTTGATCGCCTTGACAATGTTGTGATAGCCCGTGCACCGGCAGATGTTGCCCTCAAGCTCATCGCGGATCGTCGCCTCATCCAGATTGCCCGCCCCATGACGATTGATCATGTCAACCGCACTCATGATCATCCCAGGCGTGCAAAATCCGCACTGAAGACCGTGATGCTCCCGAAACGCTGCCTGAACAGGATGAAGCGACGTCGCAGACCCGATCCCCTCAAGCGTCACAACATCCGACCCGGACGCCTGAACCGCAAGCATCGTGCAGGCCTTAACAGCCTTGCCGTCAACATGAACAACACACGCACCACACTGAGACGTGTCACAACCAACATGCGTGCCCGTCAAACCACGGACATCCCGTATGAACGAAACAAGCAAAGTCCGGTCCTCAACATCCGATGAAACCGTCTTCCCGTTCAAGACCATCGATACCTTCGACATAAAGTCCTCTCCCTAATGATATTTCCAGAGTCGTCCAAAGACGGCCTCGAGACAACAAACCGGTTTGACACCGCGTTCTTTTCCAGATCGACCGGACACTGGCCAATCATGCCGACCCGGTTCCTCCCCTAAAGCATCACGGCGAGGATGATGACCACCGCACCAAGTGCGACAAGTCCCCAGACCAGCGGGCCGCCAAAGACGTTTGAATCGTCAGCCGGTTCCGCTCTTCCCGGGCTCTCGGGTACAGGCTTATCCGAAACCGCGGCAGGCTGGGAAACGACCGGTTCAAGTGCAGGTGCTGCCTCGCGGGCGGCGGCTGTGATGTCCGCTTCCATTTCCGGCTCGGTCTTGCCACCGACCGTTTCGGAAAACTTGCCAAAGAAATCCGCCGCCATCTTCTTCGCGGTCGAATCGATCAGCCGGCTTCCGAGCTGTGCCAATTTTCCGCCGACCTGTGCCTTTGCGGAATATTCCAGCATCGTCCCGTTTTCCACTTCGCTCAGCTTGACCTCAGCGCCGCCCTTGGCAAAACCGGCAACGCCGCCCTTGCCTTCTCCCTTGATCGTGTAGCTCTCGGGCGGGTTGAGATCCTCAAGTGTGACCGCTCCCTTGAACTTCGCCTTAACCGGCCCGATCTTCGTCGTCACCGCTGCATTCATTTCCGTCTCGGACGTTTTTTCCAGGCTCTCGCAACCAGGTATGCAAACCTTCAGGACCTCAGGGTCGTTCAGTGCGCGCCATACCTCTTCACGGCTCGCCGGAATCAATTGGCTGCCCGAAATATCCATAGTGTCCTCCCACCTGAATATCTTCAAAAATCAGGATCACTAGAAAAGAACAGAGAAATGCGACTGTACACTGTACTTTAGGCCGGGTCGGGTCCCGCTTTACAAGTTTCGGATTCTGACGCTACAAATTGAGCGTGGTGACGGATTGCCCGAAAACAAGGGACGCCGCACCGCGGGAGGAGAGATTGAACCCACACTTCGGGACGCGCCATGAGTGCGGCGTGGTGGTGCTGACCACCAGTCCGCAGGAAGAACATTCATTCTGGGTCGATATCGGAGCGGCCGCCCGGTCGGGGCGATACGCAATCGGACTGCTGTTTTTTTCACAAGACTGCTTCCCGGCCGATGCGATCAGGAGCCGGATGGCCGAGCACGCACCGGAGCTGACTTACGCCGCCTGTTCGACTGCAGGTGAAATCGGTGGGCCCGACGAAGAAGTCGGACAATGTCTGGCCGTTCTGTTTCCAAAGGACCTTTTTCTGGCGACCGCGGTGCGCATCGACGGGATCCGCACCATCGGCTTCGACCGCATCGTTGCACAGGTCAAGGATGCCCGGCAGACATTCGCGAACACCGGTGATGCGCTTTCCAGAACGACCGACTCCGGAGACGTATTCGCCATCTGCCTCATCGACGGCATGTCAGTTGTTGAGGAAATGGTGACTGCAGCGCTTCACTGGGCACTGGAGGATATCCCCTTGCTGGGAGGCTCGGCCGGGGACAGCATGCGCTTCAAGAAAACGTCCCTGATCCTCGATGGTGAGATCGGAGACAATTGTGCGATCGTGCTTTTCTTCCGCAGCATGGTTCCATTCAAGATCTTCAAGACCGACAATTTCGTTCCGACCGATCGCAAGCTCGTCGTGACGAGCTCAGATCCCGAACGCCGCATAATCTACGAATTCAACGCCGCGGAAGCAGCTGCGGAATATGCCCGTGCTGTCGGCATCGATCCGGCAGCCCTGTCACCGATGAGCTTTGCCTCCCATCCGCTGGTGGTGCGGGTCGGCGGCGAGTACTATTGCCGATCGGTCCAGAAGGTGAACCCGGACGGATCGCTGTCCTTTTTCTGCGCGATCGACGACGGCATCGTTCTGACCGTCGCCGAGCCAACCGGCATGACAAGATCAACCAACGAGGCCTTCGAGAATGTCGTCGGTGAAATAGGCGATATCGATTTCGTGCTGGGGTTCGACTGCGTCCTTCGCCGGATCGACGCACAGAACCGTCAGGCGACACAGAGAATTCAGAAGATCTACCAGAAGTACAATGTTGTCGGTTTCAACACCTACGGCGAACAGTATCTGTCAATGCATCTCAATCAGACCTTTACCGGAATTGCTTTTGCACGCCTTCCAGAAGCTGCGGCAGGAGCAACATGAGCCTGTCCGACATTGACGACGTCATCCGTCTGCAGAAGATCAACGCCGCGCTGGTCGACCGGGTCGAGCAGGCAATGGACCAGCAGAGAAACGCCTTTTCGCTGTTCCAGACCGCGATCTCCCTGGAAGGGCAGGTGCGGCGGCGTACGGACGAACTGACATCAACTCTCCGTACGCTCGAGGAAACCAATATCGAACTTGCCCGTCAAAAGGATATTTCAGAAGGTGCCAACCGGTCGAAGACGCAGTTCCTTGCTGCTGCCAGTCACGACATTCTCCAACCGCTCAACGCGGCACAGCTGACGATCTCATCCCTTTACGACCTGCAGGTTTCAGAGCAGGCCCGCTCCATGGTGAACCAGGTCGAACGGTCTCTCGACACCATGAACGAGCTGCTACGTACGCTACTGGATATTTCGAAACTTGACGCCGGTGTCACCACGCCCCGCTTCGCGTCGGTGCCCATTCCGCCGATTCTCGCCAGTCTCCTGTCCGACTTGCGCCCCATTGCGGAAAAAAAAGGTCTTCGTCTGCGAGTCGCGGTTACCAACGATTGCGTCTACACGGACCGCCTGATGCTGAGGCGCGCGCTTCAGAACCTGATTACGAATGCCATTCGCTACACGGACCGTGGTGGTGTTCTGATCGGGACGCGTCGGCGTGGAGACGACATCTCGATCGAAGTCATCGATACCGGTGCGGGGATCCACGAAGACCAGCTTGAAATGATCTTCGAGGAATTTCACCGAGGACCGCTTCCACAAGGCGACGCGGAGCACGGAACCGGGCTGGGCCTGGGGCTCGCGATTGTCAGGCGTTTGGTGACCGCGCTCAATCACAAGGTATCCGTGCGCTCGGTTCCGGGAAAAGGGAGTGTCTTCCGTATCCGCGCCAGGCGGACAGACGCCCCTCCCTCGCTCGTCAGCACTGTTCCGGTTTCCGTGCCGTCTCCAGCAGCCAACGCAAATCTCGCCGGGAAAAAGA
>NZ_KI928945.1:4248-29972 GCF_000521215.1 Labrenzia sp. DG1229
CCGGTTTCCGTGCCGTCTCCAGCAGCCAACGCAAATCTCGCCGGGAAAAAGATACTCGTGATCGAAAACGACCCGGCCGTACTGGAAGCCATGGAAGGATTGCTGGCCAAATGGGGATGTCTCTACAGGATAGCGCGTTCAACGCCCCAGGCGCTTGAGGCGCTTGAAGGCATGACCTGGTTGCCGGACCTGATCATTGCCGATCATCATCTCGATTTCGGACATCTGGGGACAGACACGCTGGAGCGTCTTTTTGACGTTATGCCATTGCGGGTCCCGGCGATCCTGGCAACAGCAGATTCATCGCAGACCCTCGTGGAACACGCAAAACATCTCGGTGTTGAACATCTGCCCAAGCCGGTCAAACCTGCTCAACTCCGGGCTCTTGCAACTCACCTCATCAACTCGAACAAGTAACCTGTGCCTGTGTCGTTTCAACTGTGCTGCGGCACCGGCTTTTCGCCCGGGTGCGCCGTTGCGCTGGTGTCGAACGGTTCTGCGGTTCCAAGCGCCTCCAGCTTCTTCACTTCAATGACTGCCTGAGTTCGACTTGAAACACCCAGCTTGCGCAGGATTTCCGAAACATGCGCCTTCACGGTCGTCTCACCGACCTGAAGCTCATAGGCGATCTGCTTGTTCAACAGTCCATTGCAGATCATCCGAAGGACCCGGATCTGCTGCGGCGTCAGACTGGACAGTCGCTCGATCATATCGCGTGTCTCGTCATCGAGGGGTTCGTCATTCGCGGCGCTGTATTTGTCGGGCAGATAGGTCGCGCCGTTCATGACCTGCTGAATTGCGTGCGCCAGCGTGGTCTTCTTGGATGACTTCGGAATGAACCCGGCCGCGCCGTAGGCCATTACCTGGGCCACGATCGGCGCATCTTCCGATCCGGAGACGACGACAACCGGAAGCCTCGGATAATGTGTTCTCAAGTGCAAAAGACCATCCATGCCTGTCACACCGGGAATCGACAGATCCAGAAGCGCAAGGTCAAATCCCTCATCGTCATCCAGCAATTCACAGGCGTCCTCCAGCGACGCCGCGTCAAGCGCATCCGAATCGGGATAGGCAAGCTCCACAGCACTGTGAAGCGCTTCCCGGAAAAGGGGATGATCGTCAATGATCAGGAACCTCGTGGCGCTGCCACGCTCAATTGACATGCCTCTCTCCTCCAGGCTGTGGACAATTGCAGCGGTCGTTTCACATCTTCATGATCGTGCGGCAGCCGGAACGCGTCCGTCCGACAAGCCGCCGGATGTACCGAACCGTGCCTTGTCAGGACGTCACCGATCATGCGCGTTTCAAAACCCTGCACAATCCGTGCTGGTTCGGGTTTGTGCCTCTCCCGCGGCATTACCACCCGTTTCCCAGGCAATCGGTCGGGCGACGATACTCGAACCGGCCGAGAAGGACCAGACCCGGGATGGAATGACACGGACAATCCCTTGGCGACGGTCGCTACATCAACCGCAACTAACAGCGTTTTGAATTGGTCCAGTGGTGCGCGCACCGTATTGTCCGGTCGTTGATCCCAAAGGAAAATTGGTAACTGCCCATGAGATTTCTGACGATCGCCGGTCTTTTGTTCATGACCCTTGGTGTTGTCACCGGTCATGCCCAGGAACAAAAAGACCATCCCTGCGGGCTGGAAGCGGCATGCAGCGTTGACGAGCGATTGTACCGCGCAAAGCCGCCAGAGGGTTGGGACGGCAAACAAGCACTGCCGGTTCTGATCCATTTTCATGGCTGGAAACGCGATTCCAAACATCCCCTGAAAAACCCGAAGGTTCTGAGCGCGATCAACCAGAACGGCGCACTGCTGGTGGCGCCGGAAGGTCTTGGCCGAACCTGGGACTTCTGGGATCGCAGCAACCGCGACGTCCCGTTTGTTCGTGCCGTGATCGAAGATGTGGCGAAACGGTATCCCGTCGACAAAAGCAGAATCTTCGCAACGGGCTTTTCCTACGGCTCCGCGATGGCCTGGCGCGTGGCGTGCGATTCCGCAGATCTGATCGCGGGTATTCTGCCTGCGGCCGGCACGCTTTTCAGGCAGGAAAGCATGACATGCCCAACCGGACCGGTAAATGTCATGCATGTTCACGGTTTCAAGGACAATGTCATGGACCTGCCGCTCGGGCCAGACGGTGATCCCAACGTTGCCGTCGACCTCTGGCGCCGGACAAATCTTTGCGCGGCCGAGCCGGACGGAAAGGAAACGCTGAACGGCCACGACTGCCGCACCTGGTCGACTTGTCAAAGCGGCAAGGAAGTCATGTTGTGCCTTCATCAGCGGGGCCATATCGTTCCCAAAGGCTGGATCGCCACCGCCCTGGAACGGGCCCTAAAGAAATACAGGCTCGGCGAGAATTCCTGACAACATATTGCCGGATGAACGCGTTGCCGGAAGCTCCGGACACGCCGGCCCTTTGCGTGCCGGAAATGATCTGCCGGCTCTTGCCGGAACCGGGTCACATCTGGTTCGGAAGAAACAGGACAAGGGCGGGCAGTGACAGCAACAGAAGCAGCCTGACGATATCCACCATCCAGAACGGCGTCACGCCCTTGAAGATCGTTGCAGTCGGCACATCTCTTACCACCGCCCTGAGCACGAACACGTTCAGACCCACCGGCGGAGTTATAAGGCTGATTTCGGTAACGACCACCACGATGACACCGAACCAGATCGGATCGTAGCCTAGCCCCGTTACGATCGGAAAGAAGATCGGCACGGTCAGGAGCAGCATGGAGAGGCTCTCAAAGACACAGCCAAGAGCAATATAGATCAACAATATGATGCACATGACCATCCAGGGCGGCAGGTCGTATGCGGTCACAAGGTTACTGAGGGCGGCCGGAAGACCTGCAACATTGACGAAATTCGAAAAGATCCAGGCTCCGATCAGCACGGCAAAGAGACCAGCCGTCGTCATGGCGGTTTCCCGGAGAGCCTCGAAAGTTGTCGATATCGAAAGACGGCGCCGGGCTATCGCAATCAGAAAAGCTCCCATGGCGCCCATGCCGGCAGCTTCGGTCGGGGAGAAACTCAGGTTGAGCGGTGGAATATCAAAGACACCATACAACCCGCCGATCACCAGAAAGAATAGCAGCAGGACTGCCCAGACATCCTTCAGGGCGGACAGTTTTTGCGCGCCGGTTGCGCGCGGTCCGGCAGGGCCCGCGTCCGGATCGCGCCAGACCGTATATTTCACAGCGACCAGATAAAGCAGGATACCGATGAGGCCCGGGATCACACCGGCAACAAACAGCTTGCCGATGGAGGTTTCCGTCAACAGGCCATAGATGACGAGGATGACGGACGGGGGAATGAGAATACCGAGTGTTCCGCCCGCTGCAATCGACGCAGTCGACAGCTTGTCGCTGTAGCCGAAACGTCGCATTTCCGGCATCGCAACTTTCGACATGGTCGCCGCCGTTGCAAGGGACGAGCCGGAGATGGCGGCGAAGCCGCCACAAGCGACAATGGTTGCCATCGCCAGACCGCCACGGAGATGACCGAGAAACGCGTTGGACGCTGCATAAAGCTCCCGGCTGATCCCGGCCTTGTTCACAAACAGGCCCATCAGGATAAACAGTGGCACAACGGACAGGCCGTAGTCCTGGCTGGTGTCGATGATCAGACGCGCTGCCATGGAGATCGACGCCCGGTAGCTGGTCTCGATCATGAAGCCGATCATGCCGACAAAGCCCATGGCAAAGGCGATGGGAATGCGCAGCATCACCAGGACCAGCACCGCTGCGAAACCGAGAAGACCTTCAAGCATGCGGCGCGCTCATCAATTTCGGGGCAAAAAGATATCCGAGACCCCGGACGATCAGGACAACGGATGTCACGCCAGTCACAGCGGCGATAAACCAGCCCACATAATGAAGGGACACGCCCAGATACTCCATTACATCGCCGTATGATCTGCTGCGCTCAGCCAGAACGAAAACGCGTATTGCCGGCCAGATCAGGATCACGCCGCAAAAAAGGTTGGTGAACGCATCGCGCCAGCGCGCGAGGTGGTTCCGCTTGAAAAATCCATCCAGCAGATCAACGCTGATATGCCCACCTTGTGCCGAAACAACGGGCAACACGGAAAAAACCATGATCGCCATCAACAATCGGGTCATGTCCGCAGCCACTTCAATCGGAGCATTGAACACCGAGCGAAGCACGACATCGCAGAATGTCATGACCATGAGCACGAAGAGAGCAAGCGAGGCGAGAATGGCCGGCAGGCGAACCGCAAGCTTTAGGAAGTGCGACACAAGAGATCCCTTTGAAGCCGACGGTCCGGCGCGAAGCCGGGCCGTCGGATTTCGTCAGTTTCCGGCCATCTCTTTCTTGACCATTTCATAGGCAGACTTGGCATCCAGTCCGGCGTCCTGAAGCTCGGCCAGAACCTTGTCGGTCACTTCCTTCGAGATCTTTTCAAAGGCAGCAACGTCGTCTTCACTGGCGGGCGTTATCTTGGTTCCTTCGGCGTTCTTGGTCGCTTCATAGGCGATCTTGTCCGACTTGTCCCAGGCGGCACCCGCCATGCGGCTGGCCGGTTCCCCGAAGACTTTTTCATCGAGCGCCTTTTGAACTTCTTCCGGCAGGCTGTCGAAAGTTTCCTGGCTCATGATGATGGCAAAGGAGCCGCGGTAAAGACCACCGGGCATGTCGTAAAGGTTCTTGGCAACCTCGTTCAGTTTGAAGCCGACACGCTCGCCCACATTCATGGCGACTGCATCAGCAGCCCCCGAATCCAGGGTCTCGTAGACCTTCGGCGCGGGAACGTTGATCCCGATCAGTCCGAGCGCAGCGCCGACGTCACCGGCAACACCGCCGCCGATTCGGGTTTTCAGACCGTTCATGTCTGCCAGGCTTGCGACGTCCTTGCTGGAATGAATTTGTCCAGGACCGTGTGTATTCAGGGAAATGACCTTCACGCCGCGATGCTCATCGAGAGCGGCAAGATGTTCGTCATGAACACGCCAATAGGCGACGGAAGCCTCTTCTGCGCTGCCTTCGTAACCAGGCAGTTCGATCAGCTTGGTTCCGACAAACCGGCCCGGCTGGTAGCCGTGAAAGATGATCGCCATGTCCGCTGCGCCATCAAGTACCAGGTCCATCTGCGCCGGCGGCGGGGCAAGACCGAAAACCAGCTCACCCGATACTTCGCCACCCGTCGCGTCTTCCATCATGTCGACAAGGCCGGCGAAAATCTCGGTATTGATGCCATGAGTTGGCGGCAGCCAGCTCGAAATCTTCAAAACGGTTTCGGCCGAAAGCGCCGATACGCTCAAGCAGAGCGAAACAGCAGTTGCCCCTGCAATCCTGACAAGCGAATTCATTTTCCTCTCCCTCGGAATGTGTGTCTCACTTCAGGGCTTTTCCTCCTCGCCCGAGACCAGACTTCAAATCTTCCCTTCAACCCGGCTGCTTGTCAAGAAATATGAAACTGCATATATTTTTTGCAACCTATGAAGAGTCTTGCGACAAGCGACTACAACCGAAATCGTCAGTCGCGACAGGCGACCAAACGACGAAAACGTCAGCCGTTCTCTCGCTTTGCGCGATCATTCGGCGACTTGGCACGATTCTCTCGTTCGAAATTCACCGTTATCGTTTTGGTTGATGTATTATTGACCGACCGGACGATAAATGCAAACACAAATGTCGCGCATTTTCAATTCTTGTGCACCCGGCGCGCTTTCCATTGTATATCTGGGAAATCAATCGGGAGGAAAGAATTGGAAATACCCTTCAAAACCAAACGCATGCTCAATTTTGGCGATTGTGACATCTCCGGCACCGCCTATTTCCCATCATACCTCAACATCCTGAACGGTGTGAACGAGGAGTTCTGGCTGCATCTCGGCTTTCCCTGGCACAAAATCATCTGGGAGGAGCGCTGGGGTACTCCGACGGTCCACATTTCGAGCGACTTTTCCAGCCCCTCGTTCTTCGGAGAAGAACTGGAGTTCGAGGTAACGGTCCAGCGCGTGGGCCGGTCCTCGGTCACCATTCACCACGAGATCAACTGCAAGGGACAGAAGCGCTGGTCGAGCACACAGGTGCTCGCAGCGAGCAACCTGGACGAACATACATCCATTCCTTGGCCGGACGACGTCAAGGAAGCCCTGCACGCGTGCATCCAGGAAGACAAAACCTGAACGGGCTAGATCGCAAGTGTCCCGACGCTCGCGCCACCGCAGACATAAAGCGTCTGTCCGGTGACGAAGCTGTTCTCCGGATTGCAGAAAAACAGGAATGCGTTGGTTACATCCTGCACCGTGCCAATACGGCCCACCGGAATGCGCTTTGCCAATGCGTCCTGCTGCGGACTGTCCTTTTCAACGATACCCCAGAAATTGTCAGTCAGGATAGGGCCCGGCGCAACCACATTCACGGTGATGCCGTGCGGAGCAAGTTCCAATGCCCAGGTGCGCGCCATTCCGATCATTCCGGCCTTGCTCGCGCTGTAAGCCGTCCTTGTAGGCGCTCCGAGCGCAGCACGGGAGGCATTGAACATCACACGGCCGAATTTGCGCTCTTTCATCCCGGGTAAGGCGGCCTGAAGCAGCGTAAGAGCCGACCCCAGATGCAGTTGTGCAAGGCCGGTAATGTCTTCAGGCCTTGCCTCCTCCACCAGGTTCGGCCAGATAAGCCCGGCATTGTGGATCAGGTGCGAGACCTGAAATTCGGCGCCAATGGTTTCAGCTGCGGCTGCAACGGCCTCCGGATCCAGGAGATCCGCTTCAACCGAATGCAGGTTGGGATGGTTCTTTTCCGGAGCCGCGCGCGCCACCGACACGACGGTGTAGCCTTGCCCGAGCAGCCTTTCCGCAAGATCGGCCCCGATGCCCTTGTTGCCACCGGTTATGACTGCCGTAAATTCACTCATTCGCTCACCATTGCCAGAACGCGGAGCGGGCTGCCGGTTCCGTTCTTGATTTTCAGGGGAGCCGCAATCAATACGGCACCGGTTGCAGGAAGCTGATCCAGGTTTGCAAGACACTGCAAACCGTATTTCCCGGCGCCGTGCAGGTAAAAATGCGCCGGATAGGGCGGCACATAATGAGCGCCCTGACCGGCATCGGTACCGACCGTTTCGGTTCCAAAGCCGCGAATTTCCGTTCCTCGATGAGAAACCGGATGCCGTCGGGGGTCGGGCCGGGGGAGTGCGGTCCATCTTCACGCATGTTCAGATAATCGGCGCCGCTGCGTTTCGACCAGTCAGTCCGCATCAACACCCAGGCATCTTCGGGTATTTCGCCATGCTCGGCTTCCCAACCGGCAATAATACCAGGCGTCAGCTCGAAATCCTCGTTTTCCGCAGCGCCACTTGAACAGTCGATGACCACAACAGGACCGACGAAAGCCTCGATCGGAATTTCATCAACTGACCCCCTGGGGACGTCCCGACCGGAAATCCAGTGAGATGGGGCATCGAAATGAGTGCCCGTGTGTTCGGACATCGAAATATTGTGCCATTTCCACGCGGGCCCACGATGATCATAAGCGCTGATTTCTTCCATTCGGAAACGGGCGCACTGATTGAACTCGGGCGGCAGCACGATTACCGGGAAATCCGGATCGAGAGTGTGCGTAAGATCGATGATCCTGACCGAGCCGCCAGCAAGGCCGGACACCAGGGTTTCCAGAGCCGTCATGCTCCCTCCACTCCTTGCGTGAGTTCACGTTCGAGGACCTTGGGATCCCTCCGCCAACGCTCACGGATTTCATTTGCGACATCACCACACCAGACGTCTTCCAACCCCTGCCTCAATCCAGCAACCGAAGCACGCGCAAGCGCGTTCGGGGTCACCTTGGGAGGTGGTAGTTCCTGATACCAATCGTCATCTGTCGGCCCGGTGAAGACGTTCATCACGCGGAGTCCCGATGTCCGGAATTCGCCGCGCAAGGACTGACTCAATGAATAGGCTGCAGCGTTGGAGGCGGTGAAGCACCCGTATTCTGGCGCGTTGGAAAGGGCATGAACGGACAGGATATTGACCCAGGTGGCAGCCGAATTGACACCGTCTCCGGTACGCGAGCACATTCCAGGTCCGAAAGCCTGTGCAAGGCGCATCAGACCAAGATAGTTGACGTCCATTTCCTCGCGGGCGAATGCAGTGTCGCCGCGATCCAGGGCCCCGCCCGGTCGCATGAAACGGGCGTTGTTGATCAAAATGTCGGTCTTTCCACCAATCTCACCCGCAAGTTTTTCGACCGAGGCCGTATCCGTCACATCAAGTGGAAGAATTTCAACATTCTCAAGCTCCGCGAGCGTGCTTCGGTTGGCATGCGGACGCCAGCTTTCAGACTCGCCCAAGAACACCGTTGCAGCGCCGGCATCAAGCAGAGCCCCTGCCAGCGCAGGCGTGTTGGGATTGCGCAGGTCGGTTATCAGGATACGGCGGTGCTTCGGGTCGGCAGACAGTGCGCGCAGTTGCGGGTCGTCGTCCATATTGTCCGTCCTTTCCGCCGGCACTGCCAGCAATACACCCTGGCCGGCTGCATCCAGCCGGTTGAGAATTGTCACTTTGTCATCGCGGCGACAATCACCATGAAGGTGACAGAGGATCACCGGTCCGACATCCAGCCGGACAGATCCCATGCGCCAGGGCATGCGTTCGCGGAAAAAGAGCTTCGTCGACGTGCGAACCGTCGTCTCCGCCAGCAACGTGCCGGACGAAGACTGATCCCGCCACACCAGGTCCGTCGACAGGCAGGCTTTGCAGGCGTCACGCGGCGGATACTGGACGCTGGCGCACTCTTCGCAGACCTGTAATGCGAAGCGCCCTTCGGCGGCTGCGGCAGTCAGACCAAGCGCAGCACGAGACCGGGCCTCGGGCGGACGCAAAGGCGGATTTGTTCGCTTCTGCGGATCCTTTTTGGAAGGCGGCCGGAGTGGTGGCGTCATGCAGGCACTCCCGAATTCAGGATCGCTGCGCTGGTGCAAACACCGCGATCGTAGTTGATCATGCCGAAACCGGAGACCAAAGCCTTCCTGGCGTCTTTCACCTGGGTGCCGCCAGCAACGCCTTGCACCTGACGGAGCGCTTCCACGAGACCGATGAAGCCGCCCGCAGCACCTGCCTGCCCGGCGGACAATTGCCCGCCGGACGTATTGTGCGGGAAATCGCCCGTGACTGTCAGGTTCCTGGTGCGCACGAACTCGGGTCCACTCCCCTTGTCGCAAAAACCGAGGTCTTCCATTTGCATCATGGAGATAACAGGATAGTCGTCATAGGTCTGCAGGAGATCGATATCCGCCGGTGAGCAATCAGCCATCGAATAAAGCTCGTCGATATCGAGCGTCCAGCCACCGCGCAGCTGGATCGGATCTTCCGCATGCGCATTGTGCCGCTCTATCGTGCTCCCGATGGTGGCAAAGGGAAGGTTGCGACGCGTGGCTTCCTCGACGGACATGACAAGAAAACACTCCGAGCCGGCACACGGCATGACGCAATCAAACAGTGCAATCGGGTCGGCAATCGGTCGAGCAGACAGATACTGCTCAAGCGTCAGCGGTTTCTTCATCACCGCATTCGGGTTCTTCAGCGCGTTTTCGCGCTGAGCGACACAGATCCGGCCAAAATCCTCGCGCGTCGCGCCGAACTCCTGCATGTAGCGGTCGGTCATGAGTGCGAAGTTGGCGTTCGGCCCACCATAACCATAGGGATATGAGGCATCCTGCGCGAACCTGGAAAAACTCGAAAGCATGTTCCGGAAGCTGTCGATATGGTTTGTATCCCCCGCCACGCAGGCAACGACATCGGCATCTCCTGCCTGGACTGCCCGGGCGGCGCGGCGAAGTGCGACAACACCGCTCGCCCCACCCATCGGAATGTGGTCGAGCCATCTCGGGACGAGGCCGAGATGCTGGGTCAATCCGACCGCGGTATCAGGAAACAATGTGAAACTGGAAACGGAAAAGCCATCGAGATCGGCAGGCTTCAAACCGGCAGCCCGCAAGGACCCGCGAAGTGCTCTTGCGATCCACCAGTGCGCTGTCTCGATAGAATAACGCTGATAAGGCGTCGAAAACGGAGCGGTAACCGCGATCCCCTCATAACCCAAGCGCTTTCCCATCAACTGGCCTGCCGTTTCTTCAGGTACCCGGTGGCAACAGTATCGGGATCTTCAAGCAACTGCACAGCCAAATCTTTCAGAGCCGCCCGCTGGATTTTTTGCGTCGCGGTCAATGGCAGCTTGTCGACAAAGGCGATAAAGCCCGGAGCCTTGTAGTAGGCCATCTGTTCAAGGCACCAGCGGGTGATGGCTTCTGCCTTTTGCGGACTAGCGCCGCGAACCTTGAGGCAGGCAAACACTTCATCACCGCGAACAGGGTCCGGCACAGGTGCAATCCCGGCCGCTTCGATGTCCGGATGGCGCATGAGGATCGATTCAACTTCCACGGCCGCAATGTTTTCACCCGATCGCCGAATGACGTTCTTCTTGCGGTCGACGAAGAACATATTGCCGTCCCGACCGCGTCGCACGATGTCACCGGTGTGAAACCAGCCGCCCTGCCAGGCTTCGGCGGTTGCAGCCGCATCCTTGTAATATTCGGAAAAGAAACCGTCGCGCGGATCGCCACCCGCGCGGCGGACCAGCAACTCCCCCACATCAGAGGGGGTGCCACTGTCATCGACGATAAGACAGTCTACGTCTTTCGCTGGCATGCCGATGCTTGCCTGGGCAACCAGCCGGTCCGTTGTTGACGCGGCAATCACGGCCCCCGCACCGGTTTCGGTCATGGCCCAGGCTTCCACAAGCGGAAAACCGAACCGTTGCTCGAACGCGACCTGCAGCTTCGGATCGACACCCGCACCGAAGCCAAACCGGACGGAATGCGCACGGTCGCCCGGAGATGGTTCGAAACCCATCAACATGGAGGGCATCACGCCAAGGTAATGCAGGCAAGTGGCGCTCGAGGCAGCGACATCCGACCACCATTGGCGCGGATGAAATCTGTCCAGAACCGTAAGGCAACCACCGACCGTCACCATCGCCATGAAGGAATAGGCCATGGCGTTCATGTGAAAGACCGGCAACGGTGTGATCATCCGCTCACCATCTGCAGTGAGGTTTGCAAGACCACCAACACCGGCATACCAGCGCCCTGCAAGCAGAAAATAGGTATTGGGGAGAACGCACCCCTTCGGCTTGCCCGTGGTTCCGGATGTATAAAGAATGGCAGCTTCCCGCGTTTCTCCTGCATTCGGCCGCATGACCACCGCATCTCGCCTGGGTTCGGGGAACTCCTGCGATGGTCCGATTACAGCTGCCCTGACGCCCGCGGCTTTCGCTGCCGATCCGAGTTCAGCGTGACGGCTTTCGATCGCAACGATCAGCGCCGGCTCCGAGTGCCCGATAAGATATTCCAACTCTGCGGCGCGCAGATCCGGATTGATCGGCACAACGGAACCGCCGATACGATTGACCGCCAGCCAATAGAGAAAGAAGGAAGGGCGATTCTCCAACAGAAGGGCAACGCGCATGCCTGCACCATATCCTGCACGCGCCAGGTCTTCTGCAAGGGCATCAATTTGCTGCAGGGCCGTACGGTATGACATTTCGCCAGGCGCAATGCCATAGACCTTCGCCGTTCCGGAAAGCACGTTCAGAACCGGGCGGTCTGGATACCTGGTTCCCGTTGCCGCAAAGGCTTCATATACAGTTGAAAGACCGGGCACGTTCATGGCAGCAGCTGAATATTGCCGAATGCCGCATCGCAATTCAGGATATCGACACGCTTGTTCGCGATCCGCAGCACCCCGTCGACCACGGCAAGTTCGTGCACAGCAGTCAACGCCAGGAGAAACTGTTCGTCCAGCCGGGTTTCGACATAGTGCATCGATGTGCTGGTCACGACCCGGTTGTCGGTCATCTCGTCTATGAAGGGGCGCTGAATAACGTGATGGCACCGGCTCTTCGGCTTCTGACTGAAGGTTCTGGCCCCATTCAACCGCTCCACCCGCAGACGCAGCATGAACATGTCTTCGTAAAGCAGTGACGTCACCAGATGAGGGTCGGTCTGCTTGTAGTCAAGCGGCATCCAGTAGTGGCCGTCCTCAAGCCAGAGAGCCAGCCACTCGTCGTAGCGGCCCTCGTCGAGCATCCTCGCCTCTTCATAGAGGAAGTCGATGACCTGTTCCTTTGAAACGGCCATTACGCCTCCTCCATCGATACTGTCATGAATTTAACCCAGGCATCGAACTGGTTGCGCATCTGGCGTTCCGTTGTACCGTTCTCGACAGTCTCCTCGGAAAAGTCCTCCTCCCCGGTTCGCAGCCGCTGGATGTTGACCCATTCCATGCCGTTCGACATGAGGCCTTCCTGTGCCCGCTCGTACATTTCCAGATCGTCGTGCCCGACCATCGAGGTCGGAGCGTTGATCATCCGGTTGTACATGGCGGTACGAGACAGGAGTTGATCCGGTGCACCGACCAGCCGGTAAATATAGCTTTCCACCAGCGTCTTGTCCGGCCCGAGCGGAATGAAGTTTCTCAGTTGCTGGATCGGTCCCTTGATCATGATGTTCGGGAAATAAACCGTGTTGTGCCGGTTTTCGTCGAGAATCTCCCTGGCGCGCTCCTCGCCATGGGCCTCGCACAAGGCCTCGAAATAGCCGGGGACCGCCGAGTAGTCAGAATGGATCGAATGGTGGACGCCTGTGTGCCCGTGGCCGTTCGGCCAGGTGCGTATGCCCATCTTTTCGAAGAACTCGTAGGGTGACATGAAAGGAGCAATGATCTCCATCGCAGGGGGCCGCGGCTCCGGATTGCCCATTTCCTTCCAGATTTTCACCGCAGTGCCGGCAGAACTTTCGTGGGCAACCATCGGATGGCAGGTGTCCGTCTGGTTCTCCACCAGCATCTTCCAGTTACACTTGTGCATGTAGCGCAGCGGAGGCCCGGCAATCTCCAGTCGACCCTCCGGAGACCGGTCGACCATGTTGTCGATCGAACTCAGACTGTCACCAAAGAACTCGTCGAACTCGATCCCATCGGGCGCGAGACGGGCAAAGACAAACCCCCGGTAGTTTTTGACTGCTCCGACCGGTGTCATGCCTTTGGCGCTTTCGCTTTCGGAAAAGCCGGTCTCCTCGTAGCCTTTCTTCAGAGGTATCGCGAGCAGGCATCCGTTCGTCTTGAACGACCAGGCATGATAGGGGCAGCGGAAGAATTTGCCCGTATTGCCATCCCGGTCGATTGCGATCTTGGTGCCCTTGTGCGGACACCTGTTGAAGAGCACGTAGATTTCGCCATCGGAATGCCGAACCTGAATGACGGGCTGATCGCCGATTTGCGTGGTGAAGTAGTCACCTTTCTTCGACGTCTGGCTTTCATGACCGACAAACACCCAGGCATTCGCGAACAGGTGTTCCATTTCCAGCCTGTAGATTTCAGGGCTGGTGTAAACGTCTCTGTGGACCTGCGGCCCGGTAAACAGGGCAGTGATATCGCTAACTGTCCGCATGCTGGCTTCTCCTCCGGAATGCGACTTGCTTCGGGTGCGTGGCCTAGATGTCCAGAACCAGACGCGCCGATTTCGCGCGACTGACACAAATCTGCATAACCTTCCCAGACGCCTTCTCGGCATCAGACAACACGACATCCCGGTGATCGGGCGTCCCGCTGATCACATCCGTCTGACAGATGCCGCAATCACCTCTTTGGCAATCATACATGACATCGAGACCGGCTTCCTCGAGCGCCTCGATGATAGTCTGGCCTGGCGCGACGGTGACGACTTGCCCGGTATCGTGCACTTCAATTTCAAACGCTGAATCACCGGTCTGCACCTCCGGCGTACTGAAAAGTTCGACATGCACGGCGTCGCCCGGAATTCCGGCAGCGGCTGCAGCGGTCCGCGCCGCATCGATCATGCCTTTCGGCCCGCAGACAAAAACATGCGAACCGGCCGTTTGAGCTTGCATGAGTTCGGACAGATCGAGGGGTCCGGTGTCATCAAAGTAAAAATGTGAAGCTTCGCCAAACGCAGATTTCAGCTGATCCGCAAAACCCATCCTGGACGAGGTTCTGGCTGAGTAGTGTAGTGCGAAGGACCGGCCTTGCGACTGCAGCCGCGTTGCCATCGAGATGAGCGGCGTGATACCGATCCCGCCTGCAAGCAACAGGCTATGCGGTGCATCTTGTTCGAGCGGAAAGTCGTTTTTGGGCTCGGTTACGGAAACCGTCTGACCTACGGCGAGATCGTGCATAGCCTTCGATCCGCCCTTGCCATCATCCTCTCGCTGGACCGCAACGGCATAGAGATCAGTGGCTTCGGGCCAGTCGATCAGGGAGTAGGCGCGTGTGCCTGCCGGTCCGAGATCGAATTCGATGTGAGCGCCGGGCTCATAGCCGGGCAAAGGTCCGTCCACCTTCGACCGAAACCTGAAGACGTCAATCTGATCCGTCTCCGGCTCCCTGCTTTCAAGAAAAAGTTTCACCGGCAGTCCCTCCTCGAAATAAATATGAAATTTCATATAAATTGAGTCAAGCCTCTTTTTTCCTGAAAGTTTCCGGGCTAAACGAATGAGGAGCGCATTTGTAGTCTCCCGGATTGCAGACGAGCAGGTTTTCGGCCTGCCAACCTCGGTGTGAGCTGCGATGCGCTGTGAAACTTCGAAAGATGGGTTGCAAGCAAATCCACTTGCCGCGCATCCTTTGCAACGGACCTTGTTGTTCTTCCCGACTTGAAATCCGGTCCGGTCTGACAACAATCAGGAAGGCTCCTGAAGGGACCTGAAGAGCAATTGCTCAAAACGGGGGGTGATGTTGGCGCAGACACCGGAAAAATTCGTTTCCTCCTACCTGCTTTATCTCCTGGCAGCGTCGAGTGAAGCGGCCAGCCATCAGTTTCATGCCAAGGTGCGCAAACTGGGACTTCGCGTACCCGAGTGGCGGGTCCTTGCCTGCCTGTTCGATCAGGACGGATTGATGATAACCCAGTTGGCGCGGTTCTCGCTCATGGAACAGTCCCGCATGACGCGTATCGTCGACCAGATGGAAAAGCGCGGGCTTGTTGCCCGCAAGAGTGATGCAGGAGACGGACGCCGGGTCCGGGTCTACCTTACCGATGACGGCCGCTTGATGAGCACTCAACTTGTCCTGGAAGCAAAAGACCACGAGAAAAATCTGCTCTCGGCGCTCAGCCCTGCCGACGCGGAACGGATCAAGCCGTCATTGCTTCGGCTGCTGGATGCGCTCAACTCGTCGCTGATTTCCCAGGACTAGATCTGCCAACCTTGCTGTCTCACCGGGACCCATTGGATTTGGGGGGAGGCAAAACCATAATCGGCCATACAATTTAAAACCGTTATGCGTCCGATATCAGCGGTTGAGCCTGTTGACTTTCCAGGAACGACCAGATCGACCGCGTGACGCGGTTCGAGTTCGGCTTGTGCCTGAACAGACGAATTTCGAGAGGCACTTCCCACTCCGGCGCGCCGGTCTGCACGAGGATCCCGGCTTTCATGTCCGGCGCAACCAGGCTTTTGGGAAGCCACGCAACACCCATGCCGTCACGCGCCCGGATCCGCAGCGCACCTGCCATGGAGTTCTCATAGACAATCCGCAGGCGGGCCGACAGACCCGCGCCTTTGAACAATGGTTCCAGGTGCCGTGCGATCGGTGCGTCTTCACCGAAACGCAGAAACGGCATCTCAATCTTGTCGGCGCTGAAACTGAACAGCGGATTCCCGTCCGATTGCGGTTTGGAAACCGGAATGAGACTGTCATATCCGATTACCAGGGACCCTGACTTGTCAGGATGACTTTCGGGAGACCCGGCTCCCTGTTCGCTGTAACGGACATGGTGGCTCTCATAGGCGATGACGAAATCGACATCGCCGTTTTTGAGATCCCGCAAACAATTCGGCAAGTCGTCCGCCCTCAGCCGCGAGAGAATGGGTCCGTACGTCTCTTCAAAGCCCTGAAGCCAGGTCGGGTAGAACCGCCAGCCAATCGAATGCTGAGCGCCGAACGTGACCACGTACTTGTCGGGAAGCGACTGAGCCTCGAGGATCTGGCTACGCTCCTGCTCGATCCGCTCAAGAGCCTGCTGGCCGGCTTCCAGTATCTGCAGTCCCGCCGTCGTGAGACGCACAGGCTGTCGCGACCGGTCGACAAGGGTCACCCCAATCCAGCTTTCCAGCGATCTGATCCGGCGACTGAAAGCCGACTGGCTCAAATTGCTTTGATCCGCAGCCTGGGAGAAGTTCCCCGTGTTGTTGAGCCGGGCCAGATCCCGGAAGAGATATATATCCATGAGAATCGAACATATTGCAAAAAACGCATAATGTCATGCAAACATAATATTGGATTTGAGCCTGGGTTTGCCTCAATTTTGAGCTTGAGGAAATTCTAATCAGAGCCATAAAATGTCTGTAGAAAAAATATTGCCGACCGTAACGACACGTATTGAATTCGACCGGTTCCCAAGGGTGGATCTATGCCATCAGCCAACCCCCATCGAAGCCATGCCACGCCTGAGTGCGCATCTGGGCGGGCCGAAACTTTTCATCAAGCGCGACGACTGCACCGGACTTGCGACCGGCGGCAACAAGACACGCAAGCTCGAATTTCTGATGGGCGAGGCGCTCCGTGAGGGGGCCGACATCGTGATCACGCAGGGCGCTGTACAATCCAACCATGTACGGCAGGCAGCTGCAGCGGCCTGCCGGCTGGGCATGAAGTGCCATGTACTGCTCGAACGCCGTGTCCCGGGGCGGACCCAGGCCTACGAGGAAACCGGAAACGTATTTCTCGACAAACTGTTTGCAACCACATTCGAATTCCGGCCGAGCGGCCTGGACATGAATGCCGAAGCACAGAATGTGGCGGATCGCATGAAGGCCGAGGGACACAAGCCCTATTTCATTCCCGGCGGCGGGTCGAATGCCACCGGAGCGCTGGGATATGTGAGCTGCGCCCAGGAAATCATGGATCAGTGCCTGGAGAGCAATCAGCGTTTTCAATGGCTGGTCATGGGCACAGGCAGTTCCGGCACCCAGGCCGGCCTAGTCGCGGGATTTCATATCCTCGGCTATGATCTTCCCGTCATGGGGGTCAGCGTCCGCCAACCGCGTGAACGCCAGTTGAATGCTGTCCTCGCAACGACGCAGAAAACGCTGGCCAAACTGGACGGACCGCACATTGAACCGGGAAACATCCTGGTAGACGACGGCTATGTCGGAGAAGGCTACGGCCTGCCGACCACTTCCACCCTGGAAGCGATCCGGCTCACGGCCCGCCAGGAAGGCATTCTGCTGGATCCGGTCTATTCGGCCAAAGGCATGGCCGGGCTGATCGGCATGGTGCGCGAGGGATTTTTCAAGCCCGAAGACAATGTCCTGTTCCTGCATACGGGAGGATCGACTTCGCTATTTGCCTATGAAGACCAGATAATCGGAAGCCTGGATTAAGCGAACAAACAAAATCAATAAAATCCGGTCAACCGGCACCATCCACCAGAGGAGTGAATCATGAAAAACAGTTTGAAGTGTCTGACGGTCGCAACCGCAATGAGCGTGTTCGCGGTGCCTGCCCTTGCGGCCGAGGAGGTCAAGATCGGCGTTCCGTCCTGGACCGGCGCCCAGGCAATTGCACATCTGCTTGCCGCTGTGGTCGAAATGCGCATTGGCGGAAAAGCCGAACTGATTCCCGGCAACAACGCCACGATCTTTCAGGCGATGGATCAGGGCAAAGGCGACATTGACGTTCATCCCGATGTTTGGCTGCCCAACCAGGAGAGTTTTACCAAGAAATACGTTGATGGCGCCGGCACCGTGACCCTGTCATCCAATCCCTATGAAGGCAATCAGGGCTTCTGTGTCTCCAAGGACTTCGGCGAGGCAAACAACATCACAGACATCGCCGACCTGGGACGCCCGGACGTCGCCGCTCAAATGGACAGCGACGGCAACGGCAAGGGCGAAATGTGGATAGGCGCACCCGGGTGGGCATCTGCCAATGTCAACGAGGTCAAGGTCCGCGACTATGGCCTGATGGATTTCGTTGAACCGATCCGTGCCGAGGAAAGCGTCAAGACCGCGCGTGTCAAGGACAGCATTGCCAAGGGTGAAGGCTATGCATTCTATTGCTACAAGCCTCACGCCATCTGGTACATGTTCGACGTCAAGATGCTGACGGAACCGACCTATGATCCGGCGAAATACGTCATGGTGCAGCCATCGGACGACGCCGACTGGTTCGAAAAATCGAACGTGACAACCAAAGATGCACTGAAGAAAGTGCAGATTGCATGGTCCAACTCCCTGCCCGACCGGTCACCAGCCATTGCGGAGTTCTTTTCCAACTTCTCTCTTACCGCGGATGATGTAAGCGGTTTCGCCTTCGAGATCAGCGGAAATGGCCGGGAGCCAGAAGATGTCGCGCGGGAATGGGTGGAAGCCAACCCTGACCGTGTGGATGCCTGGCTGGGCCTCTAGTCCCGGACGCATTCGAGCATGACGCGGTGCCGGTTCTTCCGGCACCGCCTGATCTTGACGCAGCCAATGCTGCAATACCGCGGGACGCCGTCAGCCATGAGCGATGAGACCGTCATAGAAATCTCCGATGTCTGGAAGATTTTCGGAGCAGATCAGCAAGGCGCGCTGAATGCGATCCATGAAGACGGTCTGACCAAGGCCGAAGTTCTGGCCCGCTACAATGCGGTGGTCGGTGTCGCGGATGTCAGCCTTTCCGTCAACAAGGGCGAAATCTTCTGCATCATGGGATTGTCGGGTAGCGGCAAATCCACTCTGGTCCGTCATTTCAACCGCTTGCTGGAGCCGACAGCCGGCCGGATCCTGATCGAGGGAACGGACGTGATGGCGCTCGGTTCAAAGGAATTGCAAAATTTCAGGAACCGGAAGATCGGGATGGTGTTCCAGAACTTCGCGCTCATGCCCCACCGGTCGGTCCTGGACAATGTCGCGATGCCCCTCGAAATTCGGAAAGTCTCCAAGAACGAGCGGATGCGGCAGGCGGCAGCTTTTCTCGATATTGTCGAACTCGGCGCCTGGGGTTCCAAGTATGCGCATGAATTATCGGGCGGGATGCAGCAGCGTGTCGGTCTCGCTCGCGCCCTGGCGGCCAATCCCGATGTCCTGCTCATGGATGAGCCGTTCAGCGCCCTGGACCCCCTGATCCGCCGCCAGTTGCAGGATGAATTCATCCGCCTCAGCAAGATCCTCAAGAAAACGACCGTCTTCATCACCCACGACCTGGATGAAGCTGTCCGGATCGGCGACCGGATTGCCATAATGCGGGACGGCAGGGTGGTTCAGATCGGCACTGCCGAAGACATCGTGATGCACCCGGCCGATGACTATGTCGCCGATTTTGTCGCCGGGATTTCGCGGTTGAAGGTCGTCAGGGCGCATGCGGTGATGCAGCCGCTGGCGGTGTACACACGCGAACATGGCCCGCTGCCGGAGAACGCTCCGCGCGTTGCGGAAAGTGAAACACTCAGCACGCTCATCAACATGGCAATCGGCACGGGCGATGCCATCATCGTTGAAGACGAGGGGACCGACGTCGGTGTGATCACAAGAGAAAACATCCTGCGGACGGTGATAGAGGGGACCGAGGTATCATGATGGACCAGAGTAACGTGCCCCTCACCGATAACGAAGCCGAAGCTGAACGGGCCTATACCGAAGAGCGCCGGAAGAACATTGCCGAATTTGTTCGTACCAATCCGGATTACTATGTCACGAATTTCGACCTTATCGGCGCGAGCTCGAAATTCACGGCAACATTCAATCTGATGGCAGGCCTGTTCGGGCCTGTCTGGTTCGGCGCGAGAGGACTGTGGTCATGGGCCCTGCCGTTCCTGATCATCGAGACCCTGGCAATCGTTCAGATCGCGCGCGGATTGTTCGGCGACCTGGCTGCAGAAGCCATGGAGCGGATTGCCTCGATCGAGCGAACGCTCGAATTGCGCCGCGAACAGCTTGCTGCGGCAATCGAAAGCGGGTCCGACAAGGCGGATGTCTACAAGCGCACCGTGGATTCCCTGGAAGCCAATATCGGAGGAATACGCGCCGAAGCCGAGGCTCTTGCCGATCAGGGTGTATGGATCGCCCTGGCAGGCCTGGCGCTGCTCGTCCTGGCAAAAGGAGCGCAAGCCATCTGCGCGAACTGGGCGCTGGAAAAGCGGTTCTCCGAGTGGCTGTCCGACAACTCCATCCGTTCCGGAATGCCGGCATCCCAAATTGCTTTCAGCGCCGTTTTCATGGCGCTTATCGTTCTGGCGTCCGTTTTGCACTACAGCTTCCCAGGACGGTTCTCGCTGCTTTCCGCTTTTCCGACCAATCCGGATTTCCGTATTGTCAGTATCGAAGCCGTGGAAGCCTTCTTTGCGTTCTGCGTCGCCAATGGTGAAGCACTGTTCGATGCCATCACCTATGTGATCCGCCTGCTGCTGGACGCTCTGGAACTGGTATTCGTCAGTACGCCCTGGATCGTGGTTGCCAGCCTGATCATCCTGTTGACCTGGCTGACGGCCGGCATTCGGACCGCGGTCTGGTCCGGAGCATTTCTCGCCTATATGGGATTGCTGGGCTTCTGGGACAAAGCAATGACCACCCTGGCTCTGCTGGGTACCGCTGCATGCCTGTCAATCATTATCGGCATCCCGCTCGGCATGTTCGCGGCCAGGCGCCCCCGGTTTTATTCCTGCATTCAGCCAATCATGGATTTCATGCAGACCATGCCGGCCTTTGTCTTCATGATCCCGGTGATCGCATTTTTCGGGACCGGCAAGCCGGCCGCCGTTGTCACGACCATGATTTTTGGCGGTACACCCGTCGTCCGCCTCACGGTGCTTGGCTTGCGAGGCGTTCCCGAGAGTGTTCGGGAAGCCGCAATCGCGTTTGGTGGCAACAAGTGGTACCTGCTGACCCGGGTTGACCTGCCGCTGGCAAGCCCGTCCATAAGGGCGGGGATCAACCAGACAATCATGCTGTCGCTTGCCATGGTGGTGGTCGCTTCACTGATCGGTGCCAAGGGCCTGGGTGAGGATGTGCTCGAAGCCCTGCAATATGCGAATGTCGGTCAAGGCATTCTCGCCGGTTTCTCCATTCTGTTCTGTGCCATGATCCTGGACCGGATCGTTCAAGGTGCCCGGAAATGATCCCACTGGTTCTGGTCCACGGGTTCATGGGTGGCAGCGAACAATGGAAAATGCAGGCACCGCTTGCGGACATAGGTCCCCTGGTGACGCCAGACTTGCCGGGCTTTGGGCAAAATGCGGGCGCTCCCCCGGTCAACTCGATCGGTGGGTTTGCCGATTGGGTTCTTCAGGACCTTCTGGACCAGGGCATTGAGCGGTTTCATCTCCTCGGGCATTCCATGGGAGGAATGATCGTTCAGGAAATGATGCGGCGCTCACCGGAAGCTGTCGACAGGCTCATACTGTACGGCACCGGACCCGTCGGAGTTTTGCCGGGACGGTTCGAAACCATTGAAACTTCCATGAAGCGCGCTGCAGAAGACGGAGCGGCAGCGACGGCGCGCCGGATATCCGCCACCTGGTTCATGCTTGGAGAGCAGGCTGAAGAATACGCTGCCTGTGCAGCACTTGCCGAAAAGAGCGGCCTGAGCGCGATTACGGCAGGTCTTGAGGCAATGAGGGACTGGTCTGGTGAAGACAGTCTTTCCGCGATCCAATCCTCTTCGCTCGTGCTTTGGGGCGACGGCGACCGAACCTATGCCTGGCCACAGGTAGAAACTCTCTGGAAGACCGTCCCGAACTGCAAACTCGCCGTCGTTCCAGGATGTGCCCACGCCGTGCATCTTGAAGAGCCGGAAATTTTCAACCGCCTGATTGCGAAGTTTCTTAGCGACATGTGACGAACTTGGACACATTCGTGACAACCGAACATTCAAGCCGATCACCGAGCATTCGCCACATCAAAAGACCAAATGACCCATTCGCCGATGTCGCCTTCCACGTAGGCGCTTTCCTGTTCCCGTTGAATTGCATTGCGATACACCACATGAGAGAGTGAGTGAGCGTGGCCAATATCTGAGGGGATATCCATGGAAAACATCAATCTGTACCTGCCCGGAATCCTGCTCGCCTACGTGGCATTCCTGATGGCTATTGCGAGCCCGGGACCGAACATTCTGGCGGTGATGGGAACATCCATGAGCGTTGGAAGGTCTTCGGGGATCGCATTGGCGCTCGGCGTTGCGTCGGGCTCATTCACCTGGGCGGTCCTTACAGTGCTCGGTCTTTCCGCGCTTCTCGCTGCATATGCAAACGCGCTCATTGCAATCAAGATATTAGGCGGTCTCTACCTGTTTTGGTTGGCCTACAAGTCGTTCAGGTCGGCGATGTCGCGACACGACATTGAGGCCAGAGAGCTGGCTGGCGGCCGAAGGACACCGTTCGGATACCTGGCGCGGGGATACATCATTCAGATGACCAATCCAAAAGCCGCTTTGGCATGGATTGCGATCATATCCCTCGGAATGAAAGAAGGCGCGCCGATCTGGGTCGGTGCCTCTATTGTGCTCGGCACATTCATCTTGTCGATCATTATTCACGTTGTCTATGCGTTGGCCTTTTCGACACCTGTCATGGTGCGCGTCTATGGCAGAGCACGACGCGTCATTCAGGGTACTCTGGGCGCTGTCTTCACGTTTGCAGGATTGAAGCTTCTGACCAGCCGGACGTGACGTGCGTCTGATCTTCTGGAACTGCAGCATGGCGCTTCATCGCAAGGTGGAGGCCCTGCTTTCGCAAAAACCAGATATTGCGGTCGTATCCGAATGTGCAAGGCCAGATATCCTGGCCGAACGCGGCGTCACTGACCTTGAAGCCTGCTCGGTGCTTTGGATGGGGGAAAACCCCCACAAGGGTCTGGGTATTTTCGCTTTCAACGACTTCACTGTATCGCGGGTGGAGCCTTTCTACCCGACACTCCGTTTTGTTCTTCCTGCACGCGTCGAGGGGCCGCGGACATTCAACCTTTTGGCTGTCTGGGCCCAAAATGCCAGCGCAGGTATCACACGCAAACACCAAAGTGGTCCGCTGCGCCGGGCCCTGACCAGATACAAGGCTTTCATACACTCCGGACCGACAGTCATCGGCGGGGACTGGAACAGCAATGCGATCTGGGACAAACCGGGGTGGCGGATAAATCACATGTCCAAGGTCAATCTGCTGGAAGGCATGGGCCTTTCCAGCGCCTACCATGCCATTCAGGAAGAAGAGCACGGGCGCGAAACGATCCCTACGCACTACTGGCGCGACAGGCGTATCGACGGTCCAACCTATCACATCGATTATGTTTTTGCGCCGTTGCCGTGGCTTCGAAAGGTAAAGGAATTCGAGATTGGCACCTTCGATGACTGGATTGGAAACGGGCTGAGTGATCATGTGCCATTGATCATCGATTTTTAATGCAAATACGGACTTTCAAATTCTCACCGTTCACTGATCCGTTTCATCAGAAAAAGAGTTTCCAAATTCAAGGCCACCGCTTGTTGGGCTGCGACACGGGACAACAAGCGGCGCGTCAATGAAACCGCCGAAACCGAAGCATTACACCTTCTTCAGTTCCTTGATCAGCAGCAGAACATCGCCCGTGTAATAGGGCTGGCACGGATGAAGCCGAACGGGTGCGCTTTCCTTGAGAACATACCCAAGGCGCTGATAGAGGCGAACGGCACCCATGTTCTGGGCGTAAACCTGAATACTCATTGCCGAAGTGCCGTTTTCCCGCGCCTGGCTTTCTGCCGAGGCCATCAACGAAGAGCCCAGCCCCTGGCCGCGATGTCCCGGGAAGGTTGCCAGCGCGTTGATGTACCAGGTCCCGACCGAGTGTTTCTCTAGCTCCACAAAGGGCGCGATCGGTGCAGGAAGTGCTTCGGGATCATCTTCCGGTACGGTATCGACCGGATAGCTCAGCACCATACCCGTGACGAGATCCCGATCTTCCGTCACCAGAGCATTCGTGAAGGAGAACCCTCCCGATGGTCTTCTTGCCCGGTCGGCACCGACATCAAGTGGCGTCTGATCGTTTTCGCAAGCCCGGCTCCAAAGCCAGTTCGGGATACCCTCGCCCGCGATATCGATGAGCTTGGCGAGCGGCTTCGCATCCAGTGCGGTGGCTTGCCGAATTGCACGGTTGGTTTGAATATTCATGTTTTCAACTCGAAAGTTACTATCTGGGAATTCAGTTGAGTACGTCCGGCAGATCATCGGCGTGACGCCTGCGGTCCGCTGTTTTCAGTGCGCAGTGACCGGGCCCACCGGACCTCCTGAATCCCACTCCAGATGAGACTTTTCGACTTCCACGGGAGCGGCGTGATCATGTTGGTCCGAAGGAGCGGCCAATTCATTGATATTCAGTCTTGCGGCTCCAGCGAGCGGAACCACCAAATATTGGAAGCATTCGCCGTCGAGTGCTTTTCCGACCGCTGGCCGGACTTCATCAAGTAGCAGTTTGGTTGCTGCGAAAGAACGCTTCCGGTCCGCGACAAGGTCGGAGGAAACGCTGGCCCCCGACTGAGCCTGACCGGCCAACGAGAGAACAAGCAAGGGCGATAATACAATTGATTTCAACATTTTAGTATTCCAATTCAAATAATGTGCAAATTCGAGACACGGCGGCTCAAGCTGCTGGTCGGAACTGATCATGTATAGCAATGCAGCCGACATGCCTGTGATCCGTGCCACAGCACCCGCCAACAACACGAATGTTGGGCAGATGGCGCAAGAGGTCTGCACTCAACCGGCCGAGTTCGCCCGGGTTTCCGTCATCAAGGGTTTCCGCTTCATCCAGTTCGGCATGGCTCATCCGCGATGCGTTCGACCTGATGCCGCCGATCCGCAAATTCCACGATGCACCGGTTTCCAGCACCTCCCGGAAGTGGTCGGGGTGAGCACAGTTGATCATGTAGTAGAGCGGACTGCTGTCGGTGGCCTCATCAACCTCTTCAATGGCTTCACGCAACGACTGGCCGGATGGCAACCGGCCATCGGTTTCCAGCGTAAAGGCGATCACGGCCGGTAGATCGATTTCCCTTGCGGCCCGCGCGATACCAACCGCCTCCCCGGCATGTGTCAGCGTCATTGCGCTGATCATGTCTACGCCGACGCGTCCCAGGGCATGAATTTGGGGTGCATGGATCAAAAGCGCATCTTGATATGAAAGTGTCGCGTCCGGGGCATAGGCATCGCCCGACGGGCCTACGAGCCCATTGACCAGGATCGGCAGACTGTCCGTTTCGTGCCGCTTGCGGATCTCGGAGACAAAACCTACCGCCCGTTCGTTTGTCTGAAGAACGTCCGAGACCGATTTACCCAATGGTCCTGCCCAGGACACTCCCGCTCGCCACGTCGGCGCATCCAGGATGAAACCGCGACCCGACTGGCGCGCTATTTCAACAAAACGCTCATAGTATTCGTCCAGGTCCCGGCGTCCCTGATCGCTGTCCAGCAACACCGCTGCTGAAAAGCACGGCAGTTCATATCCCTTGTCAAAGATAAGATAGGTTTCCAGTCCGCCGTCGGATAGAAAGAAACGATCGGCCTGCATAAGCTCTTGAATTCGCATGAAAGCTGTCCTCTTGTGTTGGTGACAAGAGACTTATTCGACGCCACGCCAAGCTGATAGTTGTCGCGTGGTTCGGTTGTCGTTAAAATATTTTTTTCGTTTTGTTGGAAACCGAAAAGGGGTTTTGAAATTTCA
>NZ_KI928946.1:0-12525 GCF_000521215.1 Labrenzia sp. DG1229
CCGCGATCTTCTTGGCCGCAACGATTGCCTGGGATTTGGKTAGTAGATAGCTGTTCGCCGACTTTTGCATGCTTTTCAGCTTGCATAAGACCCGGCGTCGGCTTGCGCCAACCGTTATATGTCATGATGGGTTTGTGACCTCCTCTGCTCGAAAGAAGGCAATAGAAATCCATTCACCGAATCGGTGTTCTGCGTTGACAGCGATTCGCGGAAAGTGCTATCTACAGTCAGCTACGAAGTAGATGAGCTCTCTAACCGCAAGGTGGAGGGCTTTTCTTTTGCCTGTATCAATACCTCATTTTGGTGTTTCCGCCTTGAACTGCTCGTACAGTGCCGCAAGGCGTTCAGAGACGAATTCTCCGAACTCGACCGCGCTTTGATCTTTTGCTTTCACTGCGATGGTGTAGCTTTTCCCACGCGTTGTTGAGTTGACCTCCAAGGCCTTATCCTTGGGAGCCCAAGCCTTTGCCTTTGGGGCAGCTCCCTTTGTTGTTTTGCGCCCCTTCTTCAGGGTATTCAGCAAGAAATCGAACCGTTGTTCGGTCTTGAGTGCATGAAACTTGTCTGCTTCGATGAGCTCCGTTGCCTTTGTCTTGTTTGCAGGCCGATCAAGAAGCGTCTTAAGTTCGTACCACCGATCTCGTCCAACAGATTTCGCGGCACCCAAGGCATCTAAGATTGGAGCTGGAATGCCTGCAACTGACAACATCTTCGAGAGTGTTGCCTTGTCAATCGAGAGTGCCGACATCACCGTGGCATTGTCGCTGTCGTAGTTACCTTTTGCGACACTGGCGGCCAGCAAGGCCCGTTCTAGGAACGACAAATTGGCCCGCGCGGCGTTTTCTTGACCTTGCGCTACAACATGGTCCCGGTCCGATATTTCCTTGATGACCGCTCGAACCTTAATGCCGAGTTCTTCCGCCGCTTTGCGCCGGCGCGCTCCAAAGACGACCATGTAGCGCCCATCAACCTTTGGATTAGGGCGCACAAGGATGGGCGAATTCTGTCCCTCCTCTTGGATCGCTTTCTTTAGCGCATTGAATTCATCGTCGTCATGCTCAAGACGGTCTCTCAGGAACGAGGGGTCAATGAGAGTGGGATCAAGCTCCACAATCGTTTCACCCTCGAGGAGTTTGTCAGCCTTGTCCGCCAGGTCGTCGAGTGTACTGGAAATCGACTTAGAAGCACCGCGAGAGGCAAACTCCCGTTTAACCGCGTGTTCTGGATCAGGTGCGTCACCCAAGACGTTTTCAAAGGGATTTTTCCTAGCCATGGCATCCACCTATTTTGAGCAGGACACTGTTTTCACGCGTTTTTTTTGCGATTTTGACTGCCGTCAACTCCATCATGACCGCCCCCAGGCCTTGTGAATCAGTTCCTGGACTTCAGCATTGACTGCCCACATGCTCTCAAATGCCCTGTCATAGGTGTCCCTGTTGAACTTTGCCCGCTCGATCTCGAACAGAGATTGCTTGGTAAGACCTGCATCTGAAATCGCCGTCGACTTGACCATTTGATTGCTGAGTATTTCCTCCGCAAACATTGACTGCATAAATCCGAGCATCTGGGTTTGAGGAATATCGGTCGGCTCGTACCGAGTGATGAGATACCGAAGCCAATCCATTTGAACCTCAGCACCAGCATTCATCAGAGACTTGGTGAAATTGCCTAGTGTGAGAAGGAACTGACTCATCGACATCAAGTCCAGCATTTCAGGGTGAACTGTTATCAAAATGGAAGTCGAAGCCGTGACAGCGGTAAGGGTCAGATAGCCTAGTTGCGGTGGACAATCCAAAACGACGATGTCGTATCGATCATCGACATCCTCCAATGCCTTGCTAAGCCGTGTGAAGAAGAGCTTGCCTTCGCGAGACGCCTGAGCGGCAAGCGGTGTTTCGAACTCATACTCCGACAACTCGAGGTTGGCTGGAACGATATCCAGAGATGGAAAGTTCGTAGGGCTGATGAGCTCGGCAATCGAGCATCGCTCTTCATCGTAGCGCAATGCGTCATAGACGGATCGGTTGTTGTCGAGCTCTGGCTGGAAGCCGAAGAGGGCCGACAAAGACGCCTGTGGATCAAGATCAATCGCAAGGGCGCGATGGCCCGCCAATGCCAGCTGTTGCGCGAGGTGAACCGATGTCGTTGTTTTACCGCTACCGCCTTTGAAGTTTACCACTCCGATGACCTGCAGCTTCTCGCCTTCGCGCCGATGCGGCACATAGTTCTTCGCGTCTCTTTTTCCTGTTCTGTCGAGATAAGTCCTTAGTTCTAGAATTTGCTCGGCCGTGTAGAAACGGCGACCACCTGTTTTCGTTTCAGGGGTAGGGCCCTTGTCCTCCAGGCTCAGCCGTTTGAGGTTGTTCGGGCTTACTCCGAGAAACCGAGCGACTTCGGCCATCGAGAACTGCCGCAACATCTTCTGGGCATTCGGAGGAAAGTTCTCACGACGCAACATATCAAGGCGGCGAGAAATCTCTGCACCTTGGGTAAGAATTTTGTTATCGAACTCAAATGCCGGGAATGGCGTGTTTGTTGTCATCTGCTCGATCCATTATGGCGCTAGATTTGCCAATTCTTATATTTTGTCGCCATTATGAGCAAAATCTATGCTACCGCAAGTGGCATTCACAACACTATCTGTCGCTCGAGACACAAGGTATTGTGGCGGCCCTTGTTGGGTACACAAACACGGTCGCATCACAATAATATCGGTGTTGACGGCAGTCAAAATCGTAATTTTCTAGCGATTTTACAGTCACTTACGAATTTTTTGAGTTGGCTTCGGTTACATCGAGTGATGCTCCGCAACAGGAAATAACAGCTACAAATCAGTGGTTTTTTGCCGCGATTGAAACTTCATCAATGCCAAAGAGATGTCCAACACAATCAGTGTGTCGGAGAAATTTCGCCCTTTTAATCGAATACTTGGCGAATCGATTCGGGTTAAAACCAGGCAGTGAAATGGCCATCTTTGACGATGCCCGGGCTAACCGTTCGGGGCCCGGCTCGGTTTTTTCGCAGCTTCAGCACTGTAATCTATCATCGGTCGCAATCTCGTATAGGGCAGGGCAGGGCGCGCGGCCCCTACCAGCTTTGATCGCAGCAAGCGGATAAGGGCTTCAATTGAGTAGTTGAGCTGATTGGCGGCGGCGAGCCCACAGATTGCGGTCACCAGGAGAGTGAACGTCCACCAGCGTATGTGAAATGCAAAAAGCGCGACGAAAAAGACGAGACGTGCATCAAAGAAAAGCAACCGTGGCTGCGCCATGGCGTATCGCCAATGAACTGTCGTCCGAAATATATTGACGCGATCATCGGCCACAGGGAATTCACCTTAACTCGGCGCGTCGACGTTCTGTAGAAACAGAACGCCAACAATCTGCCGAGATCGAAGCGAGATAAGCGGTCCCCGCGGCGCAGAGCGCACAAATTCGCCAGCAAGATCGTTTCCAACTTCGGCAAGGCCCTCGTAAACGCCTTGCTCGAACGTGGATTGTGGACGCGTTATGCCGGCAACTCCACCTCCGAGATCGACCAATGTGCTTCCCGGGTCTGACAGGGCCTCTCCAAGGCCTGAGACGAAGGTAGCGGCAACGCGCGGCGCATAGCGCGCAAATAGGCGGCGATCGAGATCAGTGCGTACCGCAAGAGACCTTTGACTTGCGTCCACGGCATAAGCAGAAACGGGCACTTGTGTCCCGTCTGGGAGGACCGCCGAGTTGAACTGTACAATCAAGTGAGTGTTGTTTTGATTGGCTTGGAAGCCGCCAATGAGGCGAGCACCTTTAAGAGGGCCACGACGAATTTCAACAACGACAGGTCCTGGTGTGTCGCTGTCATTGGTGATGATTGTCGAAGCAAGCACTACATCGCCGGCTCGAATAAGTGGTTCACCCGTCGTTTTTGATTGAGCCGCGCCGGATCCACCTTGGGTGCCTGATTGATCTGCGATCGCGGACCCAGAAATGAGGTCTTGCTCAACGACCACGGTGACTGCTGAGGGTTGGTTTTGCCAACTGGAAAGCAGGCCCTGCTGCTGAGCCGCCATCAATTGCGCCAGCTGATTGATTTGACCGTAATCAGGAACTTGTTCGGAGGGCGTTGCTTGCCTTCGGGTGTCGGTCGGCGCCGGGCGTTCTATCACCACCGTCGGGGCGGCGGGCTCCGCGATACGGTTGGCAGGCGGCAGAGGACGGTTTGGATTGGTCTCAACAGTCGCAGGTGGCTCATCAATGTCTCTCAGCGGCTCATCAGGCGTAGCGATAAACGAGTCGCCACCGCTTGCTGCTTCGTTTGCTCCTTCCTCATTTTGCTGACGCAGGTTGTCTTGATATCGCTCAGAGTCCCTTAGCTGTTCACCCGCAGGTGTCGCATCCACGTTAGGGGCACCAGCGATACGGCTGCTTCCACCAAGCTCTGGGTTGCGCCAAAGTTCCAGACCGACGGCCGCACCGACAACAACGAGGCTGACGATTGCTATATTGCGAAACGACAAAAGGCCACGCGAGCGCTTGCGGTCAACGCGCCGACTTGAGGGGTCGCTTTGTGTGTCACGGTCCGGTTTTGGGGTTTCATTGGTGCCATCCGTCATTGCTCTGTCCTCGCTGTACCTTTCACAGGCTCCTGAAAATGCTTTTTACCTTTTTTATTCAACGACTTATCCTCACTTTGGAGACAACGCCGCCAACAGAAATCAACGCCACGCCGGTGGGTTGGATTCTGTAAGCTTTCACTTGTCCGGCCGCCGTCAGGATTTGGGACGCGGGTGGGGAAATGATTGTCTCGCGGGATTGCAGATAGATGGCACCGTTGTATTGCCAGGCGCGGACGGCCGGGTTGTCGGTTCGGAGCCGCTTGGCTTCACCCGGTATGTCGGTGCCGGTTGCAAACGCCATCATGACATTGTCGGAGGCGCGGGATCGCTGCTCGCGGCTAGATGTGTCGAGCGGTGTCGGGTTTGCATTGGGCCCAAGGCCTTCGACAATGAAATCCCGGCGGTAATGGGTGTTGAGCGAATTGGTGCGCACATCGAACACAAGTGGCCGGCTTTCCCCCACGAGAGAGACAACGATGTTGGAAAATCCATGCGGGACGAGCGGCGCGACCGCCAACTGGTTTGAGCCCTCCTGCATTGCATAGACCTGGAAACTACCGGACCGGCCGATCACATAGGACGCGATGGGCCAAGGTTCACCGGTGCGATCGTAGAAGGCCATGACGCTGACAGTGTCGGGGCCGGTTAGGAGAACTTCTGGTGACCGGGCGGTCCGGAGAGAAAGGCGGACTGTGTCCGTAATGGCGTTCGGAAAGCGACCGGAGGGCGGCGTCGCGGCCGCTTTCTGGCTTTCGTCGAGGCGGCGGCGATAATCAAAGATCATCTCGGGAGTCATTGGAATTTGCGCTTGCAGCGCGGCACCATAGGCCGTGATTTCTTCTGGCGTAAGCTGACGATCCAATTCATCGAGGCTTTTCAGAAGCTCCGTTGCACCGATGATTGGAAAATCACCAACGGCAGTGGGCTGCGTGGTTTCAGCGGACTGCAGGCGCTGGTTCAGCTCATTTTGAGAAAGTGGCTCTTTTCCAGTCGGCAGGGCAGGGGGCTCAGTCCCTTGCGCATTTTCAATTGTAACCACGGTGCGTTCACCGTTTTGGTCTGGAAGCGTCGCGATCGGGCGCTCGGCCGGGCTCGGCAAAGGCGCCTGAACCTCCGTTCCCGCTGGAACAGTTTCGTCACCTGTGGCATCGCGCAAAATCGTCTGCTGGGCCGGAGCAGGGTAGGGCGTCACAACAACTAAACTGGTGAGAAGAACGGCCCAAGTATTGGGCCAATCAGGTAGAGTTCGGGTCATTAGGAACCTCCGGGGGCCGCAATGAACCGGGAGATCGCCATAGCATAGGGAGATTCGTAGGTTTGCAGCCGTTCAATATGGACTGTGATCATGAAATTTTGGCCGGTCACCTCAGATGCGGACTGGTATGTGACGCGGAGCGGGATTTGAACGATCCACTCATAGATACCGCGGCTGTTGATGCCTTCGCGAACAATGACGGCGTTGTTGGCAACCGCGGTCGTGTTGAGCCTGCGCTTTTGGACGAGGTCCAGCATCTGGCTCTCCTGAACTGCATCGACAAACTGGTTCCAACCGGAGGGCTTGGTGAAGAATTGTAGCGCGTTGTTAAAATCCGCCCGGTAGTTGGCAAAGTCATAGGTTAGCGAGGTCGTAACCGCCCGAACCGCGAAGTTGCTCACTTCGGCGGCTGACTGGTGCGGCTTGTCGAGCGGGACGAGGGGCAGCAGCTGTCCGTCGGTGGTCGTTGCGAAATACCTTGGCTCGGGACGGGAGTAGGCGAGGTAGGCGGTCGATGCGCCAAGCGCCAAGGTGGTCAGGGCAAGACCGAATGCGATCCTCGCCATGACCTTATAAGCGGCTTCATAGGTGCGTGCATGTCGTAGAAGCGATTCAGCTGCCGCTATGTGTTCGTTGTCCGCCACCATCAGTTGGATTTGGCCACCGTCAAGATGTCGGGCGGCAATTCGGAGAATGCGAAACGGGCACCTTCATCGGTCTGATAGAGAAAGAATGGCACGCCTGGCATCCGGTTGGTGCGCATCCAGTTGATATTATCGACGATGCCCTGGACGACGGCCCGATCGGCTGCGTTGCTGTTCATCTGAGCAACGGCTTCGGTTCCGCGAGTCTTTGAAGTCATGTGCGCCATGAACGTCGACGGTATGTCGTCGGAATGCAGGATTGAGAGCGAGGTATTGAAACCGCCAACACCAGTGATGGGTGCAAAGATGATCCGGAGGTCAATCTCTCCTGAGAGAATTTCGCTGCGCATATTGTCGATGGTCCATTGACAATGCGGGCATTCGGGATCGGCCAGCATGTAAACAACAGGCGCACCGGCGTTTGGTTTTGCCGCTGAAAACCAGATCCGTTCTTCACCAGCCTCCTTGAAGATCGCATTCATCCCGGCCTGGATTTCAGGGGTCGGAGCAGCAGATGCCGTAATTGGCGCTGTGGCGACAGCGCCAAGCTCTGTGGAGCCGTCGGTAGTGGCCATATCTGGTGGTGTCGAGGATTGCTCCTGCGTTTCGGCCAACAACCGTTCAAGCGATGGTGAAACAGTTCCCTCCGGCGCTGGCGTCGCGATGGTTGGCGGTTCCTCCAAGATTGGTGTGACCGCAGCCTCAGTCTGAGCCTCTTTTTCTTCAGGCGGTGTAGTCACACCGCCTGGTCCAATGTGCTGTAGGTTTAGTGCGGAATTGTTGGGGCGAGTCGCCAGCAACGCAGCGGAAATATCTTCGCCTTGCGGACCGAGAATGCGGCCAATGATAGTCAGCCCTTCTTCTGTGGTCAGAGCAATTGTCGGCTGGCCGGTCTCATCGTGGATCTCCCAGGCCTGCATCTCTCCAATGCGCATAAGCGGTCGGTGATCGTCATTATGCTGCGCCAAGAGTGCCTCGATAAAAGGTGAATTGCCGGCACAAGCCGCAAGGTTCTGTTTCCAGCCCGTGTCTTGAGCTGCAACAGGCCATGCGAGCGAAAAAGCGAGGCCGCACAGACCAGGGGCCAGCCACTTGCGAGCAGCGGTTAGGGTCACGGGTTTCGTGTTGGCAGACATATCGGGCTCCTTCCCGCCGGCAGATGGCGGGTTTCTTTTAGGGCTGTATATCGTTATGTATATCGTTGTCATATCGTTAAGACTAGCGTAAATGTGATTTGTACACGCCCTCTTTTTGTCGATCGCGGCGGGCGGTGTGAGGAGATGGGATGTCAGAAGAGAAGTCACAGTTTGGGGAAACCGCGAAACGCGGCCTTGGTGGTCAACCAATGGCGGACCAAAGAACGGCCTACGGGCACAGCGCAGATACCGTAGTCTCGCTTCCGAAACTGCTTCTTTCCGTCAGCGCTCTTATCCTAGCGATTACGGCCTCATTCATCGCCTGGGAACAGTTCGGCCGCGCGGAACCGGCCACACTCTCATCGGTCCAATTATCCAATCAGTCTCAACCAAATTGGGACGTAGTCACACGGCAGCTCGCGGACCTAGCCGGAGACAACAGGATGCTCCGCAGCGAACTGGATGGTCTTGTCGGACCAGGCGGCGTTTTGCCGCGGATCATTGAGCGGCTTCAAGAAGACAAACGCATTGATGCCGCCCATCGCGCGGCGATCGATCAGCTCTTTGCGCTTGGGACGCAACGGGGAACTTTGAGCGCAAGTCCGGACCGGATTACGGCCGTTCAAAGTGGTGGGCCAGTCGAGGTCACGCCGATCAGCGCGGCTGAAGCAGGTCATCCTCAGCGTGTGATCGTCACCCCCGGCGGTGAAACAGAAGGTCAGGACCAATGAGCGGGGAGGAGCGACATGGATGAGTTGACCGACTTTTTCCAGCGCGTTGTTGCGATCCTGTCGCCAGCCCAAGCCTTTGTTGCTGTGATGTGCTTCGTCCTCGGTATCGCCCTGGTCATTATGGGTATCCGCCTCTTTCTGATCACAGCCGAAGAGCGGGCGCATGCCCATCATCGTCGTCATGGATTCTGGCAGGCCAGCGCTTACGTCGTCTTCGGGCTTTTGATTATTTCTCTCGATCTGACCCTGTCGGCCTGGATTGCATCTCTTTTCGGTGCCGACAACACAACCGCCAGTGCGGCGTCCGAGATCATGGCCTATGCGCCCGAAATGCTCGCGCCTGTGCAAGGTGCGCCGGGGGAGGCCATCTTGATCGCGCTGGTGCGGGTTGCGCAATTCATCGGCCTCTTAGCGGTCGTTCGCGGTCTGTTTCTCTGTGTGAAATCGGCTGACATGCCTGCGCAGGGTCTGATGGGCAAGGGTTTTATTCACATGATTGCCGGTGTGATGGCGGTTGATCTGCCACGCACTGTCGGCCTTTTCGAAAACCTCTTTTTTGCATAATGAAAGGATCTTCCTCATGCACCGCAGATTGATACCACTCCATTCCCGACCGCGGGCGCTTGGCTTGGCTGCCGTTCTCTTTCTCGTTGGCGGATTGGCTGTTCCGGCGAGCGCCCAGACCTTTGGCGACATCTTCACTGACATGCGCACCAGCCAGCTGGGACCGGCGGCCGATATTCTCGGAACGATCTCCTTCGTGCTTGGGATCGTATTCGGGATCATGGCGGTTTATGCGATGATCCGCCGTTCGCGTCACAGCAATGAAAACTCCGTCGAGGCGGGCCGGATTATCATGTTGTCTATTGCGGCGGCCTGTATGATCGCAATCCCGACCTTCCTGAATGTGGGTGTTGCCTCAATCTTTGGAACGGGCGCAGACCAGTCGAGCGTCGACGGTCAACTCAGATCGTTGAACTGAGTCGATATCCGATGGTCGCGTTCTGGCATCAAACGGCAGCCTATCTTGGCCGCTCGGCACTCAATGCCTCGCTTGACGGCTATTGCCGGCTTGAAAGCGCGCATGGAGACCATGCATTGTTGGCCGATGATGCGTCGATGGTCACGCTGTTTCGGCTCGACGGGTTCCGATCGCTGCCAGGTGAACAGGATATCTCCGAAGCCTGCGATCGTCTTCGGATTGGCCTTTCTCCGTTCTTTTCCAAGCCCGGATTGGCTCTGCAGTTCTGGTTTGGCCATTCAGCCGACCTTGGGCGTCGCGAGGTTGAAGCGATCATCGGCGATACGGGTCGCGTGGCACGGGACAATAATCTCGCGCTTGAAGATCTGCTCGAGGAACGCCGCAAACTCCTGCCCGAGCGAATTCATGGGGAGCGGTGCTATCTTGCCCTTTGGACACGTCCATCGCTTTTGACCGCAGATGATCGCGCGCAAAGCGTCGCGAAACGTTCTGAGACCCTTAAGGCAGCGCCGCCACTCACATTGGGACAAATCCCAGATGCAGCCCTTGATGGTCTTGCCATTCGTCACGAGAGTTTCAGCACGGCGCTCGGGCGTGAATTTTCTTCTGCCGGCGTCGCCCTTGAGCGGCTCGACGTCTATGAAGCCCTCAACGCCATCCGCAAAGTCTTGGCGCCTGAGACTCTTGGTCTGAATCATCCGTGGCGTGCGAACCTGCCAGGCGATTTTCTGCGAGCCCGATTGCCAACCTTGGATCGGCATATCCGGCGCAAGGATATCTCCAATCTTGTCTGGCCGAACCTCGCCGAACAGCTGTTCTCTGATCACGCTGAGGTCGTCGACGGCAAGATTGTCCGGATTGGCAATATGGTCTTTTCCGGCTTTGACATTGTTTTACCGCCCGAGATTGTGGTCGCCTTCAATGATCTCATTCGCCGGGTCGTCACCAATGGAACGAAGATCTCCTGGCGCTGCTCGATCCTGCTCGAAAGCGGCGGGTTCGCCGGCCAGGTGTTACGTGAACAACTTGCCCGGCTCCTGGTCTGGACCGCGCCGACGCACAATGGGCGGATCAAGGAGAGCTTCGAACGTTTGCGCCAGACGGATGGCGATGGCAACACGGCGGTGCGTTGGCGGGCGTCCTTCGCAGCCTGGGCTCCGGCCGACGAAATCGCGGCACTCCGGTCGCACGTGTCAGCGCTTCAGGAAATGGTGCGCTCCTGGGGTAACAGCCAAACCAATGCGTTGGTCGGCGACCCGCTCGATTGTGTAATGTCTTCGGCTCTGGGCCTTTCGACTGCCTCAACGGCTGAGAGTTGTGCGGCTGATCTGCTCGATGTGCTGGCTATGGCACCGCTCGCGCGACCGGCCTGCCCCTGGGAAAAGGGATCCATCATCTTCAGGACATCGGACGGAAAGCCCTTTCCCTATCAGCCAGGCAGCTCGAAACAAAATGCCAGCGTCGATATCATGGTGGGGACCCCTGGTTCGGGTAAGTCTGTCCTGATGAATGCCATCAATCTTGGTGTCGCGCTCTCGCCGCAATCGGGCAGGGCGGGCGACGATTCCGCGCTCCTGCCGCGAATATCGATCATTGATATCGGTCCATCTTCATCAGGTTTGATTAGTCTCATCCGCGATGCGCTACCACCGAAACGCCGGCACGAAGCGATGTTTCACCGGCTGAGAATGGTCGAGAGGGATGCCGTTAACCCGTTCGATACGCAACTGGGATGCCGGAGACCCTTCGCGCACGAAAGGTCGTTTCTCGTCAATCTGATCTCTCTCATCTGCACGCCAGAGGACAGCACTGCGCCTTATGATGGGGTCTCGCAACTGGCAGAGGCCTGCGTCGATGAAGCCTACCGGGCCTACTCCGACGAGGCGAGCCCGAAGCGGTATTCGCCAGGAATGGATCTCAAAGTCGATGATGCCCTTGCCACCTACGGGTTTGAAATCGACGGCGCGACCAGTTGGTGGGAGATCGTAGATTTCCTCTTTGAACGAGACGCACTGCATGAGGCGGCACTTGCACAGCGCCTGGCCGTGCCGGTTCTGGGGGATCTCATTCCCATCTCGAACGCGGAGACCGTACGCGAGCCCTTTGTTGAAATGCGCGTTGAATCGACAAAGGAGCCAATGATCAGCGCGTTTCAGCGGCAGATCACTGCGGCGATAAAACAGTACATCATACTTGCAAGCCCGACCCGGTTTGACGTCTCGAACGCCCGCATCATCGCATTTGACCTGGCAGGCGTCACGGAAGCCACCGGCTCGCGCGGTCGCAAGCAAACCGCAGTGATGTACATGATGGCGCGCCAGACCCTGACGGCCGATTTTTGGCTCGATGAAGATGAGATCAAAGCCAGCAATCTGCCGGAGCCGGTCAGGGCGCATCACCTCCGTCGCTATCAGAACAATCGTCAAATGCCGAAACGCATTTGCATTGATGAGTATCATCTGACGGGTGGGCTCGGGATTCGCGACCAGGTGGTGGCGGATGTGCGTGTGGGGCGGAAAGCTGGCGTTCAAATCTCGCTCGCAAGTCAGTTGATTGGCGACTTCGATCATTCGATCCGAGAACTCGCCACCAACATCTTTCTCTGCAACGTGCCGACGGCCGAAAGTGTGCGCACGGTCATGGACACCTATGACTTGCCAGACACCCTCAGGCCGGTGATTTCCAAACTGAGCGGTCCGGAGGCTGGAGAGGGCGCGCCGATCGTCGCGATCTTCAAGCTTAAATCGCAGACCTACGTCCAGCATTTTTACAATCAGCTCGGGCCAATCGAGCTTTGGGCCCTATCGACGACAGCCGAAGACACTGCGCTTCGGGCAATGCTCTATGAGCGCCTGGGCAGCCGGGACGCACGGCGCATCCTGTCGCGCCGGTTTCCGGCCGGCACCGCAAAACCGGAGATCGAGGCCGAATTGGAGCAGCTGATGTCCTCTGGGCAGATGGTCGATGAAACCGTTCGGGGCACCGTTATCGGGCGCATGGCCGACGAACTCGTTAAAGGAGCGTATCAATGACAGCGCGCGTGACTTCTTTGTTGGCGGGGCTCATCGGTTTCGGTCTAGCCATTGCCACGTCCTCGGCATCTGCTCAAAGCCCGGTCGCAACCGAACCGTTGTCTTTTGAAAAAGCCGATACTCAGGCGACTGCAATTGCGCGTAAGAT
>NZ_KI928946.1:13097-23811 GCF_000521215.1 Labrenzia sp. DG1229
GTGGCTTGAGATTTTCCGACAGCCTGCCGCGCGCACATTAGGACTGACCGAGGTTAAGCCCACGGGTATGAAGTCGATCATCGCCGATGGTCGGGTCTGGTCCTGGAATGCCACCAACTATGTGCCGGAACCCATCCGCGACGGACTTGATCGCCGCGAGGCAAGTGAAGCTGAACTTGCGGTCATCATTGAACAAGTTGGACCTGTGTTTGACGGCCAAGAGGAAGGCAGCTTCGGGCCACCGGAGGTCGATGTCTACGACGTCGACATGAATGGCAATCTCGGCAAAATCATCGCGGTGCGCTCGCCCTTTGTCTGCGGGCAGTTTTCATGCCCGATCTACCTTTTGAATGCGCAGGACCAGATCTTCCGGGTTCTAAGATCGCTCGAAGGCGAAGTCGGCTTGTCGCGCCGGGTTCGCGACGAGAAGGGTTTTCGTGGCATCGAACTTCTCACCCGCAACGGCATTTCGATCGTGTCGTCGACGAGTGGCAAACGGCTGGGGTCCGTACCTATTCAAGAAATTCACATTGCAGGAGAGGCACAATGAGGCTGCGTGTTCTGGCCCTCTCCGTTGGCATCGCTCTAGCAACTGCGACCGCCGTCCTGGCCTCTACCTATGCTGATCTCATCCGCAGCCAGGAATCGGGAGGCAATTACGGAGCGCTGAATTCCGGCGGTGGAACCGCGGCCGGTGCCTATCAGATCACGGCTGGCACGCTTGCGAGCCTAGGCTATGTACGCCACACAGGCGGCTCGCGAGGCAGTTGGGCCAATTACGAGTGGACGAGCCAAGCGCAAGCGTCAGGAGTCAGCTCACTCAGTGGATTTCTGAACTCCTCTGCTGGACATTCGTTGCAGGATCGCGCCTTTTCCGAGCTGACCTCTCGCAATTTGTCCTCACTCTCAACCTCAACACGTGGGCTGATCGGTCAGACGGTGGACGGGGTCATGATAACGGAGTCAGGGCTTCTGACTGCCGCCCACTTTCTGGGAGCGGGCGCGCTCAATGATTGGGTCGCAAGCGGCTTTGATCCGACGGTCTTTCCGCCCGAATACCTGACAGCCAACGGTTTTGGTTCTTATGACGAACTACAAGCTCATCTTCTGAACCGAATGGGGGCCGCCAGCGGAACCCAATATGCCGGAGGATATGGTACCGGTGGCGTTTACGACCAAACGGCCGGATTTCCGGGCCTTGGCGCCAAGCGTCCAGTTCTCATCCACGAAACGCCACCCTTCCAGGGCGAGCGCACAACCCTTGGAGGCAGCCAATGATTTTGCCCAGTTCCGATTTTTGTCCTCGCCGTCTCTTGTCGGTCATTGCTGTCTTTGTCGCTTTGGCATTGCCGCCAACAGGGGCTCGGGCGCAATCCGTGGGCGATCAGATTCTGCAACTTTTTCCGGCGAACGGGCAGGGGTGTACCGACACTGTAAAATTCTCGCTAACCGAGGCCATCCGTTCCGGGATCGAAGCTGAGGTCTTGCGGGGCGAAGAGGCGCTCAGGCCGCCACAAGCGATCGGCGCGCTTGGCTGCCTGGACAATCTCTTCGACGTCAATCTCGATATCGCGATACAAGTGCCAAACCTGCAGTCGATTTTTTCAAATGCGGTAACACAAGCGCAGAACCAGATCTGCGGGTTTGCCCAGGATAAGATGAACGAGCTGACGGCTCAGATCACCGATCTGCTGCAGTTGCCGGATTTCGACTTTCTACCCATAGGTGGCCTGACCGGTAGTTCCACCACGACCATTGGGGGCGTTGACCTCAATGTCGGCGGGGGTCGTCGTGGAGATGGTGTCACGGTCAACGGGACGACGGTCAGCCCGACAAATCTCGATGCGGTTTACGATCTCATCTATGGAGGTGGAACCGGTGGCTGATCTTCTCTCCAGGATGACACTTACGCGCTGGATTGCTTTTGTTGTTGTGCTTGCCGTCGTTGCTTTCGTGCTTTTGACGCAGTTCACCTCGTTTCAAATCCCCAAAACCCTGACACAGCACAAGTCGGAACCGCAAGTCGGTGGTGGTCTTGAGCTGCAAGGAAGTACGCATGCCCCGACGAACCTCGACGCGGTCAGGGAGATACTCGACGACCGAGCGTCCGGAGGAGGCGCTGCCGCCAACCAGGAGGGCGCATCCAATGACTAGATCCAGACCAAACACACTAAAAATACCGGCTGCAATGGTCGCAGCCTCAATGATCGCGATCGCGACGCCCAGCCACGCGTTTGGCGGGTGCTCCTGTGCCGGCGTTCAGAACATCGTCCGCACTGCACGGATTAACATCAACAATCACACCACAGAGGTCGGCAATTACATCGTCGACAATATCTTGCGTGGTGTGGCGCAGCTGTCGGCCTATTCGAAGCGCGAAACCGAGGCGGCGAAACGTATCGCAGAAGGCCAGGATCAAAATGCCGTCCTGCGCGAGCGCCAGAAGATACGAGCGGCGGCAGAGGGTGGCCGGTATGATCCGGCGGTTTCAGCCTGTATTGATCTCTCTGGCGTTTTGAACTTTGGCGGTGGCCAAACCAGTCAGGGTGTCGGTGGAATCGATATCGCCAATCTTTCCCGCAACCGCTCCTACGGCAATGGCGCTGCAGGCGAGCCCGTCCGATTGGGTGGCCTGGCGCTGGCCCAGGAGATCCGTGTCGACCGAGATCGCTTGCGTAATGTGGGTGGGTTTGCGGATCCGACCTCGGACGTTCGACTGCTGACGGAAGCGATCACACTTGACACGTCCGACCAGGAGATCGCTCAGGCCTATGCCCGGATGGTCAACAATATCGTCGATCCTTTGCCACCGAAACCAGTCACCACATCGGAGGCGGAGACACCAACGGGGCTTGCCCGAATTGCCGCGCGCCAGATCGACGCAACGCGGCGATCCGCGGCCCATGCGGTTTTTTCTCATCTCGGTGACATCGCGACACCCACCGGTGGGAGTGAACTCGCAGAATGGGCGCAACGCGCAGCTGGACCCGCCTATCCATACCAGGTGGGAGACAAGGTTTCCTCGCTGCAGGCGGTCGACATTTTTGTGCATTCGCGTTTTGCCAATCCAGACTGGCACCAATCCATTGCGGCCATGTCGCCAGATGCTGTGATGCGTGAGCTTCTGTTGACGCAAGCGCTGAACCTCCATGTCAATTGGATGCGTTTCGGGCTCGAGCGACGGGTGGCGGCGGTTGAGGCGGCGCAGCTGGCGTCGTCGGTCGATGGCACGGAAGGCGCGGGCGGTGCCTCGCCGATCGCGAATTAGAGGAGATGGCGGACTCGCGTGACAATGAGCCGAGGAGGCCGGGCGGGCCCCGCCGCGCTGCAAGCTTTTTTGCGCGGCGCGGCGGGATTAACCGCGCCTTTGAGGGAACGCGGCATGGGGCGGAATTCATCGGCAGCCTGGCGGGCCGGCTGCGACCCAAGTCGCTTGACCGTCATGGGCTGACCGGACGCTACCGCGATGGCGGCATAGAACGCTTTCGAGCGCTCACGGGCGAAATGAGCGAGTTTCAACTCGGAGAGCAATATCGCGGCTGGTGCTTGCAGCGGAGTTGCTTTCAGTATGCGGCCCTTGGCGCCTTGCTCACGATCCCGCTGGGCATCGTATTTTTTCAGATCTCCAAGTATTTGGTCTTCGGCCTGGTTGCACTCTTTCTGTTCGCACTTTTCCGCGCGGTGCGTGCCGACTATTTTGCCTGGATTCTGGAACAGGGCCGATTTGGGGGACTTCTCGATTATCTGGGCTCGCGCCTGCCGCGCAACATGCAGATCATCGTGCCCGAGCGCCACCGGGATGGCGGGGCAGGGGAGCGATGATGCAAAGCAACCGGCACACCACCCTCACCCTTTTCCTCACGGGACTATTCCTCGTCGGTTTGAGTGACGTCGGATTCGCTCAGACGATCGGTGTCCCGGATATTTTCAGCGGTGATGGTGATGACCGCTCAAACACGTTCTTCAATCTGATCTTCGGTAGCCTCTTTCCAGGGCCAGCGGCAAATGACCGGACCGTGATCTCGCTGTTGATGTTATCCTTCAACATTTTGTTTCTAGCTATCGGCGCGCTGTTTCTGCTCTACAACATCTTTCAGGGCACGCTGGATTCAGCCCATGAGGGCGTCGTTCTCGGCCAGAAATCGACCATCTGGGTCCCTATCCGTGTGCTCACCGCCTTTGCGCTCTTGATCCCGCTCGGAAACGGTTACAACGGCGTACAGCATGGTGTTTCCTATGTGGTCCGCGCCGGGACAGCCGCCGGTACTTTCTTCTGGAACCAAACAGCTGATCTCATTATTGCCGATGAGGTGCCAATTGTGGGCAACGACTATGTGGCGACGGATGCCCGTTTTTTGCAGCAGCTTTGGCGGATGGAATATTGCCGGGCGGCTTATAATTTTGAAGTCTCAAAAGGAGGTGCGCTGCAGTTGGTCAGCGACGGTGTCTGGTCCGATCTGCCGGAAGCCCCGGCGACAGATTTGATCGACGGCTACACGCCGCAGATCCTCACTTATTCGACACCTACAATTACAGCCGCCTGCGGGTCTGTCACACTCCCACCAGCGACTGCAGCTCTGAAACGCATTAGCCCGTCGACGAATATGGCGACGATCAATGCTGGTATGCGCGACCTCGTCGATGATCTTCGTGGGGCCATGCGGGGCTCTGTCGAACAGGTTGTAGAAAGAGTTTCGGCGAGAGAACCTATCACAAGCGGCGACATCCCCAATCTTGCAACCATGATGCGGGCTTTGCGCATCCAACATTCGGCAGTCGTCAATCCAATCGTCAATCCGAATGCCCTATCAACCCTCGTTCAATCCGAAAGCGGCACTCCGATCAGCCAGCAGATCCAGTCGATCGGAAGTGATGGGTCTGGGGCGCTTTCCGCACCAACTGCTATCTCAGGCGATCTGACCAATGGCGGCTGGATGATGGCGGGGTCCTATTACATGCTGATCAGCAAGATTTCCGGCGATGCCAATGCGGTGGCAGGCATGTTCCCGACCGCCACGCCCGGAACACTCATCTCGACAACTCTGAACGGCGGCGTTGAACGGACCCTCGCAGCCGAGCTTGGGGAATCCTACTGGTTTCAAAGCAATGCAGATCGCGATGCCCAGAAAATCCTAGCCGCGATCGGGGCAAGTTATAACGCCAGTATTGCAGCCTGGAATGAGGCGGCGGCAAGGGCTGGCCTCAGGGAATTTATCACCGAGCGGGCCTATGCCGGCGACGATGCTTCCTCACCGGACAACTTTCTGCCGCCACCGAGCAATCTTCTGGCCGGAATTAGGCTCTTATCGCCATCTAGTATCACGACCGATCCGATGATCGGCTTGATGGCATACTCGACGACGTTTCTGACCTTCGCCATTGCCGTCGTCGGTATTCTGGCAACAGCGTCGGCAATTCCCTTTGTTGGTTCGATCCCCGCAACGCTGGCCTCACTCACGGCCGGTCTGTTTCAGATCGGAATATTCGCAGCGATATTTGTCGGCTTTGTGTTGCCTTACTTACCAGCGGTGATTTGGTTGATCGCGGTGCTCGCCTTCATGCTTCTTGTCATCGAGGCGATATTCGCAGCCCCCTTATGGGCGGTAGCCATGCTTTCGATGGATGGACATGGGATTTCGTCCAACATCGCGCGTAAGGGCTGGTCACTCCTTTTGATGTTGTTTCTGACACCGCTCTTGATGGTGTTTGGGTTTCTGCTCGGGATGGTTCTCTTCAGGATTGGGGCCTTCTCCTTGAACGGTATGCTCTTTGCTGCGCTAAGCTCTCAAATGGCGGCCGATCCCGGCGCGTTTGGCGGATTGTCGAGTTTTTTGATTATGACGGTGCTAACGGTCTTTGTGGCTGTTCTTTATGTGATCCTGATCGATTGGTCCTTCAGCCTCATCAATGTCTTCCCGGCGCGTGTCTTCAAATGGATCGATGGGCTTGGTGACGACTTAGGAGTGCAGACGGCAACAACCGTCCGGGCCTTCGGAGCCGGCGGTGCATACCAGGGTGGTGCAGCGGCCGGTGGGGTTTTGTCACAATCGGGGAATATCGGACTTGCCAACAGACGAGCGCAACCAAGGCGTATTGCTAACAAAGCGGCAAAGGATTCTTAGTCAGCGACGCATCAACACAATTGCTGAAAATAAAAATGCGCCACCGTGGCTTGGTCTGTGCGCGACATAGGCAGGGCCACCGTAACCCTCGCGATTCACTGTCAGGTACAGGACCGCCAGAACTGCCGACATCTGCAGCAGGTAGAAGGGTTCTGAGAAGAGGTAAACTTTAATAGCGACAAAGCCATCAAGATATCCGTGTGTGTTCCGCGAGGTGTAAAGCCATCCGGTTGCGAACGCATCGACTGTTTCGACCAGATGCAGCATCGCCCGCCACCAATAGATCATAAGCCCTACAGCTAGCCACTGGCCGCCCAGATGGAGCCAAAAACCTGTTCGGCTGTGGGTTTCGCGGGTGCGCCTCAGCAAGCGATGGATTTGTCGGATCGAGCGGAACATAAAAAGAACATAGCATAGAGGTCGTCGCACGCCAAGCCAGTGAGCGGGTCGGAATCTGGCGTATCAAGTGTTACCTTGCGGACGGAGGAACCTCTCAACTTCCTTCCGTTGGACTTGGCCGCCCGCCAGCAATTGTTCAGCAGCGTCATATTTTGACCGGGCGATGATTGCGGTGTCGGATCGGCCTGCCTTGAAGACTTCCTCCACCAACCCTGCCCACTCAAGAGCGGGTCTCGCGAGGAAGCGGTTGCGAACTGCTTCGTCAAATACGAGATATTCCCGGAGGGCAACACGGCCGCGGCCATCAGCCTTTTTTATAAGACGTTGCCAGATGATGAGGTTGAGCGAGGTCATGAGATCAAACGACCTGGCCTCTTGTTCTTCGGGCGGAAAGAGAAAAGCCATGCGCCTGAGCGCCTCTGCAATCGAGCCGGCGTGAGTGGTCGTATTGACCAGGTGACCGGTCAGACAGGCCTCAATACAGGCCTCCATGCTTTCGCGATCCCGGCTCTCCCCAACATTGATGACCGCTGGCGCCCTTCGCATTGCCGCTCTAATCCCCTCCGCGAAGCTGGGGATGTTGCGCCCGACACCAACCTCGGATTGGCTGATAAAGGATGGGATGTGGTCGGCGCCCGTATTGATGTCCCGGTAGGTGAATTCGATCGGGGCCTGGAGATCGATGATCTTTCGGGACCGGGATTGGTTCTCTAGATAGCTCCGCGTCATGGCTGCCATGGTCGTTGACTTGCCATGCCCTGTCGCGCCGGCAACAACGATGATGCCGCTTTGTGGCTCGAGCTTGTCCCTGAGCTCCTCCTCCAAGCCGACTTCTGCCAGGTTCGGGGTCTTGTCCGGTAACGCCCTGAGAGTGATTTGAACGCCGTTTGCACCAAAACGCTGCTCGCCGACGGCGTTCACCCGAAAACGTTGGCTACGACGCCGGTCCACCTTCTTTTCGTAGGAAAAATCGAGGGCACGGCCTGCGCTGACCAGCGACATCGCATCATTTGCCGTCCACAGATGTGCCAGCATCGCTTGAACCTCTGTAAGCAACAGCGGTCGTTTGGAGGCGAGCCTTTGCTCGCCATGAAGTTGGATGCGTATGCGCAGATCTGCACTGATGTTTATGTCGGAAGCGCCTTTGAGCGCGGCTCCCACCAGAAAATGATCAAAGGCGTCAAGATCAGTGTCGAAGCGGTTGGGCTCTTGCTTCAGAATAATGAGTTCTGGGTTGTCGGGGTCTGCGGGCTCAAGATCAATCTTACTGTGATCGATCATTTGGGCAGCGCGATCGGTCGCCTCAGAGGACGCCATTTGGAAGGATCGCGCACAAAACGCGCGGCGCTGACGATTTTGACGCGACGCTCGCCAATAAAGAGTTCTTCACCGTCGCCGGCAGATCGGGTCTCCGAGCCGCGCACGACCATTTCAGAGATGAGACCGGCCCGTACCATGCGGCGGTATTCGATCATGCCAACATAGTCGCGCCTCAGGCGGGAGAAATTGAGCTCCAGCGCTTCGTCTGCCTGCTCGACACCAGCCTGCCATCCTTCGGCGACGAAGCGATTGAAGACCTGTCGCTCCTCCTTGTTTTGCGGCAGAAAGTCATCGTCTTGCCTGGCAGCATTTTCAAGTGGAATGACGAGGTAATCCCGCCAGGTCGGGACGACGGTTGTGATGCGGCCGGGCACCTCGATCCGGTAATATTCGTCGGCCGCAACCGCTGAACGACCGGTGGGGTCGACAGAAATTGCGGCCGACGCGCGGCCGACGACAGGTGGGAGGAGAATTCCTGTCTCTCGCGGTGCAGGGTAGGCGACACGATTGAAATCAAACGCGGCGGAGAGCTGATCGCTGTCAGTTTCAAGCTGGCGCATGATTTGCCAGACCCGACGTTCATAGCCAGCCTGTGCAGCGTAGGAGAGCGCCGCTTCGCGCAGAAGATCATATCGCTCTTCATCGACTTCGGTTTCGTAATCCCCGGACCGGGCCTTTGATGTGAACTCAGAAAAACTGTCCGGGGCGCGATCACTGCGGTATTGGTCCGGGCCGCCTACATTGATCGTTTCTGGTATGCGAGCGTCATCCGGGGTGATGGTTTCGCAACCGGCAACTGCCAGCGCCGCCAAGAAACAGACGCCGATTTGAAGGGACCGCAAGCTCATATTTCCTGGTCCTCACCATGGGGGACCGGGCTTTGCTCGGGCCTTGCATAATGAACGGTCATGACACGGCTACCCTGATCGATTGTCAGGCGGGCGCGGTTTTTGCCTGGTGCAATGCGTCGCGAAGCGCGCCGAGTGCTGGAATGTCACGGCGCACAAGGATGATCACTATCGGTGCGCCTGGCTTTTCGCCATCCGCTCGAACGCTGTATCCGGTTTCGCGCGCGATCAAAGAAACGAAGTCTTCAATACGACCGGTAAACTCTGCGTCGACGAAGCGCATCAGCGCGTCATCGACAATGTAGCTTGGGTTGGCAAGGGAGACCGTGTTTGTCGCGAGCGGTTGTAGAACACCGTTATATTCGCCGGCCTCGGCAACCTCGCGGTTTACGTCACGGGTATATTGATCGACGATGCGGGAAACACCGAGCGCGTCAGGCGGCCGTGTTGGCGTGCAGGCGCTCAAGATAAGCGCCGTGTGCAATACTATCGCGGTCCCGCTGAGCCGCATGCTCGATCCTCACTGTCATGGTTTTATCCAACGACTCAATGGTCTACCGCTGTATATATCGTTATATTTAACGCTATGCTATACGTTATTTTAATCATCAACAGCAGGTGTTGCCATGACGCACACTGAGAATGCCACGGTCAGATCAAAGTTAGCGGAACTGCTGGAGTCTCCTGAGACCAGCGTTAGTCTGCGTGCCTATCTAGAAGATGCGCTGAAACGAGATCCCGTGGATGTATTGAACGAAATTGAGGCGCTTGGTTGTCACATGCGTCAGGAGGTGGGCCGGTCGCCGACCCACCGATTGGAAGCGGGAGACTAGCTTCCAATTTTCTTGACGGGAATACCAAGTTTGCGCGCCTTATCGACCAGATTGTCCGTGATGCCTGATCCCGGGCAGGCGATTATCCCCCGCGGCATGGTTTCAAGCAGACGATCATTGCGCTTAAAGGGTGCCGCTTTGGCGTGGGAGGCCCAATCGGGTTTGAATACGACCTGTGCGACATCGCGATTTTCTGCCCAGAGGCTAGCGATATGTTCGGCGCCTTTTGGCGTACCGCCATGGAGAAGGATCATGTCAGGATACTTGGCCCGAGTTTGGTCAAGCACAGTCCAGATGGCGTCAAAGTCCTGATAATCTCCGCCTGTGAGCGCTATCCTGGTTCCTTCCGGACAATGGATCTCGTTCTTCTTGCGCCGCTCGGCCGAAATGAAGTTTTTGCTGTCGATGACCGACGCCGTCGGCCCTTTGCGGGAGACGCGTGATCCGGTTCGCGGTATCCAGATCGACCCCGTTTCTGCCCGGAAATGTTCGGCCGATATATCCCGCATGGCTTCATAGGCGTCACGATGGTGGACGAGTTTTTGGCCTCGCGCGATCTGCCGTTCCAACTCGAGGCTTTTGACTTCGGATCCATCCTGCTCACGCATCATACCGCGTTGCTCGGCTTCGTTGTCATCGAGCCGGCGTTCGATCAGTGCCAATCGCCGATGGAAGATGTTGGTCAAGGACCAAAGCACCTCTTCGAGGTCTTCTTCCAGCTGCGTGTCTGACAGGAGCATGTGGGTCGCATCGACCATGGCCCCGATCGCGCAAGCTGTCTGATCTTCTTCGGGAAGCGGGCGTGGATCCGTTTCGTCTTCAGGTGGGGTTGCGCCATAGAGTGCGAGTGTTTCAAGGGCATGAGCCGTGGGGCTCGTGGTTGGCGCGATGGATGGGGAGTGGCATGTCATGATGTGAACCTGTCTCTCGGTTTGCTGTGTCCTGATCCGATTTGGATGGGGCGATGACAGGACCTGCAGCGACCGATCTGCACCCGAACGGGCCGGAGCGAGAGCGGAGGACGGCTCAGAGACAGAAATTTGCTGCGCGAGGAGGCGGGGCTTCAGCCCGCCGGGGAAATTTCTGGCACTGTGACGTTGCCGATCGGACGAGGGCGCCCCTGCGCCCGACCTGCTGGTCCATCCGACCCGGACATCCAAACGGGGCAGGCGCAGCGCGAAAGACATCGAGG
>NZ_KI928947.1:0-1938 GCF_000521215.1 Labrenzia sp. DG1229
TGTATTTGTTGATCTTTTCCTTGGCCGTTTTGGACGACACTTCCACCAATTTGCTTGCACTTGGACGCCATATGGACGCCACTTGAAGGTCAGACAGAGCGCACAGACCATTCTGAGATGGCCCAAAATGAAGATTTCAAAACGTAGCGTGGACGCACTCGTGCCCAAAGGCGAGCGCTACTTCGTCTGGGATGACGCGATCAGCGGGTTCGGTATTAGGGTCGGTGCCAGCGGTCGCAAGACATTCATATGTCGGTACCGAATTGGCAACATCAGACGGCAGGTGAAACTGGGAAATGCTGGTACATTGACAGCCGAGGAAGCACGTAGCGCTGCCAAGAAGGTGCTGGCCAATGTGACCCTCGGAGAGGACCCTGCAGAGGAACGGGACGCCAAGCGCCAGGCCGTGACGCTTTCGAAGCTGGTGGAGCTCTTTGTTGAGGGACAAGGTCCAAAGCTGAAGGCAGCAAGCCTGACGAATTACGAGTCAGCTCTGAATAAACACGTGTTGCCGGTGCTTGGAAAGCGTCCAGCCGAGGCAATCACCACAAAGGACCTTAATAAGATCCACACCAGTCTCGTGGAGCAACCGTTTAACGCCAACAGGGTCATTGCCTATCTTGGCAGTGTGTTCAGTTGGGGGGCTGACAATGGCTACGTCCCGGAGGCCTTCAATCCAACCCGGGCCGTCAAGCGATTTAAGGAGCAAGGGCGTCAGCGCTACCTAAGCGACGAAGAACTGGCGAGATTGGGTAGCGCCCTTGTTCTTGCAGAGACCAAAGGGTTGCCCTGGACCATCAAAGTCACCGGCTACAGGCGCAAGCATATTGCGAAAGGCAACCAGTCGATCATCTATCCGTCCCATGTGACAAATGCCATTCGCTTGCTTTTGATGACAGGCTGTCGGCTGCGGGAAATTCTTCATCTGCAATGGAAGGAGGTGGACATAGGTCGTGGCCTGCTGTTTCTGTCGGATTCCAAGACAGGTCGGAAAACCGTGATCCTGAACCGGTCCGCAATCGCAATCCTTGAATCAATGGACCGCACCGACCGGTACGTCATTCCAGGCGACATTCCTAGCCAGCCAAGGCATGACCTCAAACGCCCATGGACACACATTCGCGCCGCTGCTGACCTGGAAGATGTCAGATTGCATGACCTTCGACACACTCATGCCAGTATTGGGGCGATGGCAGGGTTCGGTCTTCCTATCGTTGGGAAACTGCTAGGGCACGCGTCTTCCATGACAACACAACGGTACGCGCATATCGCCGACGATCCTGCGCGCCGTGCATCTGATGCGATTGGACTGACGCTAGAAAGGATGATGGAGGGTGTGAATTCGATGCAAACGGTTTCCTCAGAAACTGTCTAATTTATTGATAGTACTAAATTGAGAACAGTAACTAGCAACGTTGGCAGGTTTAGTTGAGCGGCGGAATCATAATCCGCGTGATGGGGGTTCTTTTCGCGGTTCGGTCATTTTTGCGGGTGCGCTTGTTTTACGGGGAATGAGCATCGGTATCGCTATTGCATGGTGCGGCGTGCGAGTGCCGAAAGTACCGCCAACAGTTTGTTCGGTCCGACAATTGAGACACGGGCAGACGGCACGCCCTCGATAATCTCTAACGAAATGGTTTCGTACTCAAAACCGATTTCCGACAACCAGTCCGGGAGCGAATTATAGCTATTGAACCGACCCGGGTTTTCCGGAGGCCATTTGGTTTAAGTTATGCGGCCACTGCCGTTTGCTCCAGCGTGGCGTAATAATGCTCCTCCGCTTCAGCCGGAGGGATGTTTCCTATGGGCTCCAGAAGTCGCCTGTGGTTGAACCAGTCGACCCATTCGAGTGTTGCGAACTCGACGGCTTCGAAGTTCCGCCAGGGCCCACGCCGATGAATGACCTCGGCCTTGTAAAGCCCGTTGATCGTTTCGGCG
>NZ_KI928947.1:2986-35083 GCF_000521215.1 Labrenzia sp. DG1229
TCTTGGCTGCTATCGAAACGATCGCCTGCCAGCGAGACCCGTGCTGGCTCTCATTATCCAGCACAAGGCGAACCGCTCGGTTGCGTACTTCAGGGGAAAACTTGTTCGTCGTTTTGCTCATCGTGCTCCATCCTACTCAGGAGTTGGAGCCTCCGGCAAACCCGGAGCGGTTCACGAATGCAGGTTCTTTACGTTGGAAAGTGTGGCTTGATCGGAGCCTGCATCCGGACCTTACAATTGCGGTGCGGATGAACGCGGAAAACATCAGTACGAAGGATTATCTCATTCTCCCAACGTTCGATGTGGAGGCCGAAACTCTGAGGCTTTCGGAAGACAATGGGATTTGGATCGATGCCTACAGGTTTGAAACGCTGAGGCCACTATTTGCTTTGGCAGAGCGCCTTTCGATACACGAGGCCGCATAATGTCAGATGCAGAAACACTGCACATTGAGCTCGTTCCTATTCACAGGATTTCGGTCCTGAATCCTCGTGCCCGTAACAAGAAAGTCTTCGGGGAAATCGTCTCAAGCATTCGAGATGTGGGTTTAAAGCGCCCCATTACCGTGTCTATGACGAAAGAGGAAACACACGCGCGCTACCAACTGGTGTGCGGGCAGGGCAGGCTTGAGGCTTTCAAAGAGTTAGGGCAAACGGAAATACCCGCGATCGTCATTCAAGCAGATACTCAAACAAGCGTGGTGAAGAGCTTGGTTGAAAATTGCGCTCGCAGGCAGCACCAAGCCATCGATTTGGTTCGCGACATTGAGGGCATGAAAGAACGGGGTTACAGCGTGTCAGAAATTGCAAGAAAGACAGGGCTTTCAACTGAGTATGTAAGGGGCATAGGCAAACTCATCCATCAGGGTGAACAGCGTTTGCTTCGTTCCGTTGAAGCCGGTCAGATTCCAATCAGTGTTGCAGTTGAGATTGTTGATGCCGACGACGACGGAGTTCAGGACGCGCTTCAAAATGCTTATGAAAACAACATTCTTAGGGGACGAAAGCTCCTGATCGCAAAAAAGGTAGTCGAGAGCCGAAACCGCCGGGGCAAGGGTCTCCTAAGCAGCGTGAAGCGAAAAAGATGGATTTCGTCCGAGGCGTTGGTCCGTGCCTACAAGGAAGATACCGATCGCAAAAAACTCCTCATTCGAAAAGCAGATGCGACACGTAATCGGCTGATTTTCATAGCACATGCGTTGAAGGAACTACTGACGAACGAAGGGTTCCTAGACCTGCTGAAATCTGAGAACTTAGACACAATACCTAAAAAACTTGCCGATCGGATGGAGCGTCAGGAGCTGACGCGATGAGTCAAAAAGAAGTTCCATTGATCAAACTTGCGTTTCATCGTGAACCGATAAGGCTGTCCATCTCCAGCATCACACCTCTGAGGATCGTGTCGGACAGGCTAAAGAAGTCCAAGAAATACGGTCAAATACGTTCCTCGATCTTCTATTCCGGTTTGGCAGAGCCTCCGGTCGTCGTTCCCGATCGCGACGAAAAAGGGAAATACCTTTTGTTGGACGGACATATGAGAGTGTCGGTCCTGATGGAGCTTGGACATGAAGAAGTCGACTGTTTGGTAGCAACAGATGACGAGGCATACACGTACAATAAGAGAGTCAATCGGCTTGCGACCATCCAGGAACATCAAATGATCCTGAAAGCGATTGAAAAGGGTGTCTCTGAAGAAGTGCTCGCTCGCGTCTTGAACGTCAATATTCAGAACATCAAAACGAAACGCCGTTTGCTTCAAGGGATATGTGCGGAAGTGGTGGAGCTCTTGAAGGACAAGCATGTCCCAATAAACACTTTCAAGGAGATGCGAAAAATGAAACCGCTGAGGCAGATCGAAGCTGCCCAGCTTATGATCGCGATGAACAAATTTTCTTATCCATACGCGCAGTCGCTCGTTGGAGCGACACCTGCTTCTCAGTTAATCGAGACTGCAAAACCGAAGAAAATAAACGGGCTCACCGACGAACAAATTGCACGTATGGAGCAAGAGTCTGCCCAGCTAGACCGTGAGTTTCATCTGCTTGAGGAAACCTATGGCCAGGATCATCTCGATTTGGTGATTGCTACTGGATACGTGAAGCGGTTAATCGAGAATGTGCGAGTTGTTCGCTATCTCGCCCAGAGTTTCCCGGAGTTGTTGACGGAGTTTCAGAAAATCTCCGAAATCGATGAAACTGCAAAATTGAATTCACTAAACTAGGCAACAGTCCACCCAAACGAACGATACCAGGCGTGCCAGTTCGAGGCTGATGCATCATCGCTTGCTGTCGAAGTGACACGTATTTAGCATCATTACGCCCGTCATTTCGGAGACCTTTATGATCGATACAGCTACCCTGATTGCCTATGTCACCATCGTCCTTGGGTTCGTGTTTATACCCGGACCGGCAACGCTCCTGACCGTTGCACGGGCGACGAGTTCGGGAACAAAGGCCGGAATTGCAACCGGGGCGGGGATCGCTGCCGGGGATGTTGTGCACACCTTCATGGCGATCATCGGCGTTTCGGCAATCATTGCGACGTCGGCTGTTTTATTCAGCATCATCAAATACGCTGGTGCCGCCTATCTCGTTTATCTCGGCGTTGTCGCCATCTTCGACAAGACACCTCTGGATCTCGCACGCGGGAGCACTCCGATAATAGCAAAAAGGGCGTTCAACCAGGCCATTATCGCAGAGGTGCTAAATCCGAAAACAGCGCTGTTCTTCCTCGCCTTCCTGCCGCAATTCGTGAAGCCGGAGAACGGTTCGGTTATGCTTCAGCTAACGGTTCTTGGCGTGATCTTCGTGTTGCTAGGCCTTTTCAGTACGTTGATCTTCGCTGTCGGCGCTGGCCAGCTCGGTAGTTTCCTTCAGAAGCACCCGGCCGTGATGAAATGGCAAGGCAAAGTCGTCGGCGGTATTTATTGCGCGCTCGGTGCCCGCTTGGCTTTGCAGGAACGGTGACGCCACACTCGTTGAATGACCACGAGCCGGGCCAAAATCCGACCGAGCCGTCTCTTTCAAAGGGCATCCGTAGCAGTGTCAAGAAGGATGTAAATTCCAGCCGCGATCATCACGAAAGGTGAGAGGTTTTCGAAAAACCGTTGAATCCTCCGATTACTGCCAAGGCTCCTGGTCAACAGGGTGCCAGCAATGACGAGCCCCGCTACGGCGATAAGAGCACCCAGAAGGACGTGCATGTCGAGTACCGCGGCTGTATCTGCGAAAAAAGCTGCGATCAAAATGAATGTGTCCGCGCTGAGCGCAAGGAAAATCATTGCGGCGCTGAAGACGGAGTGGGCTGATTTCAACGTTTCCGCATCGTCTCCGGAGCGGGACATGTTTCTCCAAACTTCCCAGACGCCTAGGGACAGTGGCACAAGGCCGAGATAACCGAGAGCGTGCGGAGGCACCAATGCCACACCCGCACCGGCAATATAGGCCCCTGTAACGACCAGCAGCTGCGCGAGTAGGAAACCGATCAGAGCCTGCCTGTACCTTCCTGATGTCGCGATTGCGAAGAAAGCAAAAAGGCCGTCTATATTGGTTAGCGCGTAGGCGAGCGCGATAGAAAGAGCAAACAGCATTTGATGTCTGCTTTAGGGCGGAACAAGTACAAAAACAATCGGAATCCAACAGCCTAATCGAGCAAGACGAGCACTTCCGGCATCATTCTCCAATGGTGTAGCAATCTCGGGCTGATGCAGGAGCTTTAGGTCGTTGGTTTCCAGTCTCTACCTTCGTTCGCATCACAGCGAATGTCCGCTTCCCGCCCATCCCGTAAATCTGCTGAGTCTCAAATGATTGTCTGCTTTCCGGCTCAGGCTTCAACGCGGCGAATAACCGAAATGGGGGTGCAAATCGGGAGTTCGTCAACGGAAGGTTCAATGGCAGCATTGGTGAAGGTTTTTCGATGCGGGCCGTGACTGTGCGGTTGCGGCAGGCCGCGGCATCGGCCCGCGTTGGAAAACCTCCCAAGGAGGAAGCCGCGGGAGACAGGCGAAGGTGTCTATGGGGAAAATGCGGCGTTGATGGCCGCCGGCGATGTGTTCGGACGAATGTTGTCGATCGAGGCGCCGCGGCCATTGAGGAAGGCTTCGGTCGTTTGCGCCGTCTTTGGAGGCTAAACTGGTGACGGCATTGCCAATTTTGCCGATGGCAGCAATGCCCTGGGCAGGACTGAGCGGCTGCGGAACAGATTGCCCGAGCGGATTGGACGAGACGGGGATGGCCGGATCATCATCATGCGGCGTCCTTTCGGGGTGGCGCACGGGTTGTCGGACGCTGCCCACGCCTGAAGGTCTCGACGATGCGCATGAGACGCCACCGCAGTCGGGACAGGGTTGCCGAAGGGTAAGCAGCGGTGGCGTGACCTTGAGCGCGGTGTCGCTGATGTGCGACTGCGCTGGCACCCTGAGCAGCGTCCTGATCCGGGCGATGTTGGTTTTGCGGGAAGCACTGGCCAGCAGGCCGTAGTGGCGGATGCGGTAAAACCCGTCTGGCAGGACATGGATCAGGAAACGGCGGATGAATTCGCCCGTTGCCAGGTGCATGACCTTCTGCCGGTCGCCGGTCCTGATGCGGTAGTCCTTCCAGCGAAAGGTGACAGTGTGTGCGTCGGCGCGGATCAGACGGCTGCTCGAGATCGCGACCCGGTGGGTGTAGCGGCTGAGATAGGCGAGCACGGCTTGGGGACCGCCGAAGGGAGGCTTGGCATAGACGACCCATTCGCTCTTGCGCAACGGGACCAGCCAGGAAGCGAAGGTCGATGCGTCCGCCAGGCCGGCCAGATCGCCGAAGAAGGTCAGGTCTCCGGCGTGATGTAGGGCCAATAGCCCCTCGATGAACAGGCGCCGGAACAGCCGGGACAGGACCTTCACGGCCAAGAAGAACCCTGGCCGGCAAGAGATCCATCGGGTGCCATCCGGCGATAGCCCGCCGCCGGGGACGATGATGTGGACATGCGGGTGATGGGTGAGCGCCGAGCCCCAGGTGTGTGGCACGCTGGTCATGCCGATGCGCGCGCCCAGATGCCGGGGATCGGCGACGATGGTGGTCAGTGTTTCGGCTGAAGCGCGGAACAACAGGCCATAGACGGCCTTCTTGTTCTGGTAGGCAATCCGGGCGATCTCCGCCGGCAGGGTGAAGACCACGTGGAAATACTCCACCGGCAGCAGATCTTCGGCCCGCGCCGCCATCCAGTCCCGCGCTGCTGGTCCCTGGCATTTGGGGCAGTGCCGGTTCTTGCAGGAATTATAGGCGATATGCTGGTTGCCGCACTTGGCACAGGCCGCCACATGCCCGCCAAGCGCCTCAGTCCGGCAGGTCTCGATGGCCGACATGACCTTGAGCTGGTTCAGGCTGACATGCCCGGCATTGGCCCGCCGCCACGCGGGACCATGGGCCCGGAAGATGTCCGCAATCTCCAGCTTATGCCCACTGCTCGGCAGTCGATTGCACCGCAATCGATGAGAGGGGGACATCTCGTGCGGGTTATTCCGGTCCGCGTCTCAGCGTCGGGTCCTGCACCTGCTTCAGCTGCTCGAAGGGACTGACCGTGTCGCGGATCGTCCTGGTGGCGACATGGGTGTAGCGGGCCGTCGTTGACAGCTTGGCATGGCCGAGCAGTACCTGGATGACCCGCACATCGGTATTGGCCTCCAGGAGATGGGTGGCAAAGCTGTGGCGGAGCGTATGCAGTGTGGCGGGTTTGAAGATGGCCGCCATGCGCCTGGCCGAGGTGAAGACCCGGTTCACCTGACGCGGCGAGATCGGGTTGATTTTCGGCTTGCCGGGAAACAGCCATCCCTCGGGTCGCGCTTCGCGCCTGTAGTCGCGCAACAGAGCAAGCAGCCCTGGCGACAGCATCACCTTGCGGTCCTTGCGCCCCTTGCCCTGTTCGACGTGGATGAGCATGCGATCGCTGTCGATGTCGCTGACCTTCAGGCTGCAGACCTCCGCCGCCCGCAACCCGGCACCGTAACTGATGCTGAGTGCAGCGCGATGCTTGAGACCCGGCCCGGGGACCGCCGCCAGCAAGTCGGCTACCTCCTCGACGCTGAACACCACGGGCAGCTTGCGCGGCTGCCGCCGAAACTGCATGTATCGCTTCATCTCCTCGCGCCCGCAGGTGGTTCCGAAGAAAAACCGCAGCGCGACGATGCGGGTATTGAAGGTCGGCGGCGTGATGCTGGCGTTGGTCATGTGGAGCTGATAGTCCCGCAGGTCTTCCGGCGTGGCCGTGTCCGGAGAGCACTTCAAAAACCCGGCGAAGTCCTTAATGGCCCGAATGTGCGACTTCTGGGCTTTGTCGCCCATCCCCCGGATGCGCATGTCTTCGATCATCCGCTCGCGAAGCGGGGCTGTCTTCTCCTGCGTCATGGGAACCTCCTGGCTGATGATTGAGAACACCCCAATCGTCAGACAGAACCGCTTATCCCCAAAACACGCCGTGAAGATCAGCGCAAATCGCCCGCCACGAGCGCCATTGCCGCGCGAGCGGCTTCGTCCAAGGGCCGTTTTCGACTAAGTGCAATTTGGGCGGAGAGCGGTAGTCCGTTGCGCGTGCGCCCCGGTGAGCGGAATTTGAGTGAAGCCGACATTCAACAACCTTACCGCTCGGCCTGAGGCCACTTCTGCGCTGCAACCTGCATCAACGGCAGCGATGCGCAGGGAGCGGTCTTTGCAAAGTCATGCCCAAGCCGCCGACTGACCATGCACGCCGCATCTAAAGTGCTGCGGCGCATCCCACAGACCCGGACCTTCGCGGCAGGCGCAACCTATCGCCGCTCGCGACACCTCTTCATCTCATCTCAGCACTGCCAGGGCCTGTGCCTCAGCCTCAGTCAGGCTCGTTGCCCCTATCCTCGCAATGCGCTTCGTGCGCGCCACATTCTAGGCACATCATTCCACCTGCAGTCTCGACCCCTGTCCAACCGCATGCCCAACCACAGCACGGGCAGAATTCGTCCACTTCGAACTCGCCCCAATGCCAGGGGCTGGCGTAGATCGGGATGGCATCGCTATCGAGACGAATGATTTCGAACGGATCACCCTCGGTCGCAAGGAATGCGTTGCTGGAATAGCTATGCAGTGCGTCGAAGATTTGCTCTGGAGCCACACTGAACCATTCGCCGCGCACCGCATCGTCTATGAGGCGCTTATGCAGATCAGCCTCAACCCGTCGATCCTCCGCACGGTCGTGGGTACGAATGAATCCCATTACAGCGATCTCCCGAGAGTTAGCTGTCTGAAGAGTTCGTAGTCTTTTTGGGATATCATTCGAAAAACCAACCTTGACCCGATAACGCCAATGGCCGTCAGGGTCGAGCTCAGCGAAAAAATATACTGCCATCCTAGTTATCCGATAATGCGAAGAATTATTGGTTTCAGACAGTGGATGAAAGTGTGCGGTGGTCAAGAGGGCTCAAGCATCAGCGTCCGCAATGGGCTGCTGCTGTCATCCGCCGAACCGCCTGGGATCGAATCAGGCGCTCCAGGGCAACGCTCCTGGCGCCGCGCGCTTCAAGGCAACTCGCAGCCCTTAACTGCCGTTCGTGGATGGCGCAGCATCGATCGAGAGCTGCGCACTTTCAGGCGCAATCAACCTACCAGCAGCCGAAAGCATTTCCATCACCGCCTGAGCAATCTCGTCTGAATTATTAGACGTCAGCATGAGGGCGTCGGGACGATTCCGCGCGATCACATCGCACACGGCTTCCGCTGCCGCAAGCCTAAACAGCTCGTCGTCATCACGACCAGGACCCACCGGTATAGTCGGATCAAGCGAGGTCACGACCATCACATCATAGTCGGACGAATGAACCTCAGCAATCCGCTCCAGCGCATCAAGCCTGCGGTGATCGATGCTGCGGCCGGACACGGAAAGCGCCGCTTTCAAGTAGCCGAGCGCGTCCAGCACCGGTCGGTCCACCAGGACGACCTCAGCCGACAGCGACAATTCGGCTTCCTGCCGCATGCATTCCGCCATGATCCAGAGAGTGCTCTCGTAAGTGTGGTTGCGAAGGATCGGGAAGCCCAGCTCCAAGGCTCGGGTTGCGAGGTCATTGATCCTTGCGACGCGTAATCCGGTGTCCTCAATCGCATTCCACATCTTCGCGACGAAGGCTGTTTTGCCGGTTGAATGGGAGCCAGCGACGCCGATTTTGAATGGATGGTTCACAGCAGAAATTTCCCTTGGGCGGAATTCATGACGTCACTCTCCTCAAGTGCCGATTGGTGACGGTCGTCCGGAAGGCGGAGGATCAAATGGCAGAAGAGAAGTCCGGTCAGGACTGAGTCGAACAGAGCCGAGTGATGTGCTTTTCCGCTCTCGCGCGCAGCAATGCTGCTCAAGCTGAGATCGGTTCCCAGGTTCTTAAGACTGTATGACTCCCGGCCCGGCAGCGCGAAACGCGCCAGTTTGAGCGTGTCGATTGCCATAGCCGGTCGCCAATCCGGAATAGCCCGTGAAATGGCGTCAAGCTCGACCTTCACGTTATGGCCGATGATCCGGCCCTCGTTAGTCCAGGTCATGATATCGTCTGCTATATCCTCAATGTCAGGAGACTGCGCCACGTCTTCGTCGGTGATGCCGTGGATACGGGTAACCTGTGGCGTGATTGGTGCTTTTGGTTTTACAAGCCATTCCATGCGGCGGGACTGCAATGCGAGATCTCGCACTTCGACCATTGCGATTTCGACAATTTCCGGCGGGTTTGCGCCGTTGCCTTCGACATCGACCACCCAGAACGTCTTCCTGCTCAGCTCCATCCGATGTCAGCCTTCCCGTGTCGACCAAAGTGGTGAGGCTGCTTGCAGTCGTGAACCTGGAAGTTCAAGGAGTGCTGCATGAAGTATCGTTGTTGCTCTTGGATTCCGCTGACCTCGATCCGCCGATCGTCGCGGCTGATCCCCTCGGCATCAACTCCCGCCCGCCGGGCGAGTGCGTGGATATCGGCCATGTCCGGCACGTGATGTGCTTTTTGGCAGATGTCGAGTTGCGCGGCGGGGCAAATGTCGCAGATTTCAGGGATTCCGTAATGGCCGTTGTAATCCGGGATGCCGTGTGCATACGCGATACCGCATGAGGTTTTCCGGAAGATTGGCGTATCACCGAACGCAGCGATGATCCGAGCTTCGACATCCTGAGGGAGGATCTTGCGACGTGCGACGCCCGCATATAGATCCGGCGCACCTACGCTCTGAAAATAGGCACGGATCTCATTGCGATAGAAGAGGCCAGTGAAGACGGTCGCGTCAGCAAGCTTCGAAAGGTTTCTGGCCCTGAATATATGGGCATCACTGTCGTTCAGGCCTGCGACGATCGGCCTCCAATAAAGTAGGGAACGCAAACTTCCCTTCTCGCCGGCAAGAACTCGAAGGCTTTCTTCAGCAATATCGCAGGACACAGGTTCGATTTTCTGATCCTCGATTCCGGACCAGGTAATCAGCACCGTAATTCGCAAGTTTTGCAGCCTGGCAAGGCGTTCGACGTCTTCCGGCAAGACGTGCCATCTTGTGATGATGAGAACCGGATTCTTCAACCCGCGACGGTCGAGGTCTTCGATGCAGCGGAACAGATGCTCCTTGACGATCGGCAAGAACGAGTCGGTTGCGCGATTGAAGATCTGGATTGGGGTGAGGTTCGGCTGAAATGCCCAGTGCCCAACCAGCTGCTCGACCGCTTCGTCATCGGGCATCACGAGATGCGGCTTCTTCATGTGAAAGTTGCCGAAAAAGTGGCGCACGCAATAGCCGCAATCCAGCGGGCATCCCACCACATGGTTCAGGCTCAGCCCCGACTTCCTGTAATCGACCACCTGCCTGAGTGTATCCGGAAGCTCCTCTCCGGTGACCTTAAGCTGTTTCATGCTGTTAATTCCAGTCGGGTGAGCTAAAAGTCAGTAGTTAACTTTCAATCTAAGATTGTCATTCATTGTTGGTGACATCAAGCAATAGTACTCGATCCGAAATCAGACCGAGGCGCGAGTTGCAGTTTTAATCGGCTCTCATCGCGAAGTTGGCGGCCTTCGTTGCAACATGTCACGTCCGCCCCGACCAAGGCTGGTGGCGACAGTCTGCTTCCTGCGCTCTGCCGTCAATCGCGCTTCGCGAATGTTGCACAATGCACGAATGACCGGCGTGCTGAAGCCGCACCGCGGCGCGGGGGCGGTCTGGGAACGGCAGGAGTGGGCCGGAATCGACAAAGGTCATTTGGGCGGAAAGAGTGAATTCACTGCGGTGTGGGTGGATTTCCTTAAAGGGCCGTTTTGCGATCAACGTTCATTTCGTTGTCCCAGCCGACACATGCTTTCAATAATGAGCGCATGCCGAAATCCGAAGCGCCTTCACCTTTCACCCGCCGATTTGCATTTGGCTGGTATGGGTCTCTCGATCGACTGCCGGATATGCAGCCGCTCGGCAGCACGCGACAAACAACCGGCATCAATTAGCATCACCGTGAGGAAAGCCCGCGCCCATATTGGAGCCGATAAACGATCATGGAGCACGATCGATAGGCGTGCTGGCCCGTGGCCGACACGCAGCGCTGAAGCCCTGATCGGCGATAACCGTGGCGCGCGCCAGTGCCTGGCAATTGTTACTTCGGAATCTGGTAAGAAAAGGGATCTTGGTCGCACTAATTCGGCTCCTGCGGCCGCAGTAGTCCCTTATCAAGCGAGACGGAATGACGCCAGCCTCGAACAAAACCATCCAAAGAAGCAGCCTCTCGGGGCTCGTCCTGGTACCGTTGGGATATGGCTTCCAGCGCGCCACGTTTTCCGAAAGCGAGATTACCTTTTCGGGCAGAACCTCACGACCTGTCGCCATCTCGGAAGTCGCCGCTCCGCCATTCTTGCGCAAGACGCTCGGTTTCACGGTGCTGGTCCTGCCGCTTGTGGGTGGAGACGAGATAAAGCTTGCCGGTGTAATACCCACCGAGGCAGCAGCCATGGTTTCAGCCATAAAGTCATCGTGGCGCCTTCACTTCGAGGACCTGGTCCTCAGCGCGCAGGATGAATTGAAGGTGCTGGCCGATGTTGTCCAGCGCCTGAAAAAACCGAGGCGCTATCCGTCGGCCTGTCTTCTCGATCCATACCTTCAGCAGGCATCCCACGTAATCAACACGCTGCCCGAGCGTATTCCAGAAGGCACCCTTAACGCTGACCAATACGCGCTTATCGATGCGGTACGAGGATTCCAGAGGGCGCCAGACGCGCTGCGTCGCTGCGCGATTGAGGCGTTTATCGAAACGGAATTGGTGGAAGCGAGCACGTTTCTGGACACAATCGAATCCAATCCCCTGACACCCGAGCAAAGGCTTGCAGTACTTTCCGACGAAGATGCAACGCTTGTTCTGGCCGGCGCCGGATCGGGAAAGACAAGCGTTATCGTCGCCAAGGCGGCTTACCTTGTCCGCCAGGGCATCCGAAAGCCCGAAGAAATCCTGTTGCTGGCGTTCGGCAAGGCGGCCGCAAAAGAAATGGCCGAGAGAATTGAAGAGCGGTCAGGCGCTTCGGTAACAGCGTCGACTTTTCATGCTCTGGGCTATGACATCATCAGGGAAGTTGAAAAGGGGGCGCCCGCCCTGGCACCGCACGCTAGCGACGATGCGCAATTCCGGGCACTCTTACGAGACATTCTGGTCAACGAGCTGGCCACGCAGCCGAAAATGGCGCTGCTCATTCTGAAGTGGTTTTCCGAGCTCTACACGCCTTACAAAAGCGAATGGGATTTCAAGACCAAGGCCCGCTATTACGAATATATCGAGGCCCACGAACTCCGAACCTTGCAAGGCGAGCTGGTCAAGAGTTTTGAAGAACTTGAAATCGCCAATTGGCTGTATCTGAACGGTGTTGCCTATGAATATGAGCCGGATTACGAGCATGAGCTTCCGGAGAACACGCGCAAGGCCTATACGCCGGACTTCCGCCTGACCGAAAGTGGCCTCTACATTGAACACTTCGGTGTTCGCAAAGCCCGTGGCCCAGACGGAGAAACGAAGCTTATGACCGCGCCTCATGTCGATCGGCAAAGCTATCTTGACGGGATGGCGTGGAAACGGCGTGTACATGAAGAAAACGGCACCCAGCTCATAGAGACTTACAGCTATGAACGGGTGGAAAACAGGCTTCTGGAGGCGCTCAAAGAGAAGTTGAAGCCGCATGTCACCTTCAACCCAGTTCCGTCAGAGGAGGTGTTCAACCGGCTGGCCGAAATGGGGCAGATAGATGCCTTCACCCAGACCCTCGGGACGTTTTTGCGGCACTTCAAGAGTACCGGTGCATCAATCAAAACGTGCGAGGCCCGTGCCAAAATATCCAAGGACAAAGCCCGATCGCTGTCCTTTTTGAAGATCTTCGATGCTGTCTATCAGTCCTATCAAGAGCGGCTCGGCAAACGGATCGATTTTGAAGACATGATAGTGCGGGCAACCGAGTATGTGCGGACCGGGAAGTTTCAAAGCCCGTTCCGGCACCTTCTTGTCGATGAATTCCAGGATATTTCCGAAGGTCGGGCACAACTTCTCTTGGCGCTAAAAGACCAGCACAAGGATGCCCGTCTCTTTGCCGTCGGCGACGACTGGCAATCGATCTACCGGTTTACAGGATCGGACCTTCACCTGATGCGCAGCTTCGGGGAGGTTTTCGGCGGTAGGTTCGCCGGGGCCCGCGGAATCCACCGAGTCGTCGATCTGGGGCGGACCTTCCGAAGCGTCGACAGGATTGCCTTACCGGCCCGGTCATTTGTTCTCAAGAACCCGTTGCAAATCAGAAAGCAGGTGATCCCTGCCAACTCGGCAGACAACCCTTGCATTCAAATTTCCTATTACCAGAAACGTAGGGAGGATCATGCTTTGCGCTCGACGCTTGATGCCATTTCGAACCAATCTGAAGGCACCGAGATATCTGTTCTTCTGCTGGGCCGGTATAATTTCCTGAGGCCCAAGAACTTTAGTCAGATCAATTCCTCTTATCCAAAGCTGTCGTCCCGGTACATGACCGTCCACGGGTCCAAGGGGCTGGAAGCGGACCATGTGGTGATCCTTCGCGCTGATACCGGTCGCATGGGATTTCCATCTGAGATCGTTGACGACCCGTTGTTGGATCTCGTCCTGCCTGAACCGGAGGCCTTCGATCACGCAGAAGAGCGGAGGCTCTTTTATGTCGCCCTGACGCGTGCAAAGAAGACAGTCACAATCCTTGCAAGCCATGAGGAGCCCTCGGTTTTCGTGCGAGAGATGGCGGAGAGTACGGATATTGAGGTGATTTCAAAGGAGGAAAAAGTCACCGCCCAAGCCAGATGCAGCGAATGCGGCGGGCGAATGCTACTGCGGACTTCGAAAAAGGGGCATTTCTATTTCTACTGCGAGCACCGACGGCTATGCGGCCATACAAGCCAAGCCTGTTCCAGGTGCGGGACGGACATACCCGTCAAGAGCCTAACCAAACTGGACGTGTTCAAATGCAGTTGCAGCGCAGAGTTTCGGGCATGCCCCGAATGTAAGGATGGCTGGCTTGTTGAGCGGACTGGCCGCTATGGCGCCTTTCTGGGCTGTGTCAATTTCCCGAAATGCAGTGGTAAAAAGAATATAGGCAAGAACGGGAGCATCGACCCAACCCAGTAATTTATTGCGTCTTGGCAAACTTCTGGGTTCGTCTTCCAGATATTCCATACGGATTGAACGAGTGTCCGCAGAGCGGACAAGGTGTTCTTATCTGCGCCACATGTCCGGTTTACCTAACGCAAGACAACGTCCTTGTCCCAGACCAAGCACATACTCAGACCGAATCAGGTCTAAACAGCATTTAATTGTTTTGTGGGTCGCCCAAATCAGCAAAAGTATGCAGCTTTCCGATTCCCTCCAAACGCGAATCGTAGCCCATCTCTGTCATAGCTAGCTAAAATCATTGCATTTTTCCTGAATTCGCCTTCAAGCATTAGTCGGACTTTCCAAAGAAGCGGCGTCTTTTAACACTTAACCCCCAATAGATTGCGGGAGGATCTGTGGGTGTCCGGGAGTGATTCTGATTCGCTCCCAATGGTCGAAACGTCGCAAACAAGAGGACAAGATGACTGACATTGAGTGGATGAAGCGGAAGTATGCAATCGATCACCTCTGCAAACTGTTTGGTATCGTGCGGCCGGAATGCGAGGAGGTTCTGCGTAACGGGCTCGATTGGCAGAAAACCAGGATCTGGGTGCGCAACAAGCTTGGCAAGGAAGGGCCAGCGCATGAGCTTTTAATTGATGAACCTTCAGTTTGTCGCATGGTTTTCGAAGAAGATGAAGGCAAAGAGCTAATCATCCTTGAGGGCTTCGGGCGGCTTTCGGAAGATCTCAGTCAACTGGATGAATATGATCTGGAACTCAACGTGCGCCAGGCCGAAACCCATTTCGAAAACACGGGTATTCTCGCAGGTCGGGGCTGGCTCGTAGCATGGTATCTTCCGCTGATCCTGGGCGCAAAACGGGTCGGCCCAGAAAAACTGATTATATCGCTCTTGAGGACGATGCGTTGAACGAACAAATCTCCGGCGACGGGTTCTTCAATCAAAAGAACTTCGACGACTGGGTGACCCAGCGCGCGATGGACAATGACATGGGTGTCCCAGGAAGAACGAACCTTCAGGATATGTTTAAGAGCGTCCTGAAAAGAGCACGAGACTGGCAGCATCGGGAAGCAATAAGCCGCGAAACCCAGGATCAATAGGAAGCCGGAAATGATTTCCGGCTCTTTCCGGCTGACACTTGGCGTAGAACAAGGTGAGCATGCCTCGTCGTCAAAACGCGAGGTATGCCATGAAATCGAAACTCTCTGAAACGTCGCCCAAGCTCACAACACGCGACGTCGCCGACTATTTGGGACTTGCTGTCTCCACTCTCAATAAAATGCGCCTTAGCGGGAATGGACCAACGTTCATAAAGCTTGGTCCGCGGCGTGTCGTGTACGACCTCCGGGATGTTGAGGCTTGGGTCGCGGCGCGCAGGCGTAAATCCACATCCCACACCACTCCCGACAGCGCTTGAATTCGGTCATGCTCGACAAATCTGTTTCTGCCGCGCAACTCGCACGACTGTCGCTGCGTATCACGCTGTTGGTCTTTAATCGTGGCCTCACCCAACTTCCCAATGACACGTTGCCGCTTGAGCTGGTTGAGGAGCTAAAATCCGGAATTCGAGACGCGCATGACTTTCTGATATCGGGGGCTCGAACAAACGTGGTTTCGACAGTCGTTGCGAGCAGGCTTTCCAGCCTCCTCGCATACGATTTCCATCCACTCGCGCTCTATTCCCATGCTTTTTCAGCCGAACGGCAGAGCAATCGACTGCGAAGCCATCGCATTCCAATCGAACAAGATGGTACTGTCATTGAGTTCCCGACGCCTGCCGGTGCTTTTATCCAAACTGAAAACCTTCTGCGATCCGCGGCAGAAAGCCGGCGCCTCATATACCTCTCAGCAGTGGCCGAAGTAGAACGGCTTGCGTTCAACGCTCATCGGTTCGCAGGCAAGCCTCAAAGGCTCTTTCACCCTGCAATAGACTTTGCCCACAATGGTGAAATCTTTCTCAACAACGCGACCCTCGACAGCGGCGAGTTGCGGTGGACGAAAGGATTGCGGCCAAGGGAAGAAGAGACGCGCATCACCACCGAAGGCGAATTTGTCAGGCGGCACGGCGAAGCCCTGGATCTGCTGGGAAAATACGGCATTCAACCGGGCTGCTTTATCCCTCCGTGTTCGGCGCCATCGAATTCGGCAGCATCCAGACGCCACCCCAAAACACGCTCCAAACGAAAGTACATGAGACCATGGCTGGCGACAATCTGGTTGAGCTTAAGAAACGAGTGCGCCTGTCGGACCACATCAGGCTGACGGTAAAACTCACCAGGCAGGGGTCGGAATGGATTGGCTGCTGTCCCTTCCATCAGGAAAAGACACCGAGTTTCACTGTCAATGACGCCAAGGGGTTCTTCCATTGCTTTGGCTGTCTTGCACATGGGGACATTCTTGATTGGTGGCAAAAATCAGAGGGGCTGAGTTTCAACGATGCCCGCGACCGCCTCCGCAGAGAAGCTGGGGACCTGACAACAAACGTGGTCCGCCGCTCCAAGCCCTCATCACCATCCGTCGACAAAGACGCCCTTCGAAAGCAGATGGAAGCGCGATCCATATGGCGGGAGAGTGGACCATTGCGCGGCACAGTTGGCGAAGCGTATTTGTGGCGCGCTCGTTGCATTGGCATCGAAGCGCTTCCAGATTGCCTTCGCTTTCATCCCGGCCTGTTGCTAGGCCCGCGACAGTCCGAGCGGTGTCCTGCACTGATTACAGCCGTAACCAATTCAATTGGGAAGCTCGTTGCGATACAGCGCACTTTTCTAAAGAGCGACGGCAGCGGTAAAGCGGCGCTTTCGGCCCCGAAACGAAGTCTTGGTCCTGTTGGCCAGGGAGCCGTTCGCCTGGCGTCAGCCCAAACAATCCTGGGCATAGCAGAAGGGGTCGAAACAGGCCTTTCCGCCATGGAGCTTTTCAGCGTACCGGTCTGGTGCGTGCTTGGCTCCAATCTTTCCCGTGTTGAGCTACCCAACTCGGTGGGGCGTGTTGTCGTCTTTGCTGACAGGGGAAGAGCCGGCGAGGATGCGGCCGTCAAGGCAAGACATGCGTTCCGGTCCCAGGGCAGAAAAGTGGTGGTCCGATTTCCTGATGCCGGTGAGGATTTCAACGACGCATTAAAGGCGATGCGAAATGCATCATGACCCGCCGAACCAGGCGGGTGATGATTTTGCATTCGCCGCCCTGCGCATCGTCAATCCAGTTTCGCTGCATGGCAAAGACGTTCCGGAACGGGAATGGTTGTGGCCGGACTGGATCCCAATGAACTCGACAACCGCGTTTTATGGCGATGGGGGTACAGGCAAGTCTCTCATGTCCCAGCAGCTGATGACGGCCTGCGCAACCGGCCTGCCGTTTCTGGGATATGATGTGCTTGAGTGTCCGGTGTTTGGAGTGTTCTGCGAGGATGATGAAACCGAGCTTCACCGACGGCAGGACCGGATTAATTCCAAGCTCAAACTGGAATTTCGAAGCCTCGGAAACATGCATTGGGTTTCCCGCGTTGGTGATGAAAACCTTTTGATGACATTCAGCGGTGAAGGAAGAGGCGAACCTACCCCTTTCTTTCAGCAGATCGTGACGGCTGCGAAACGTGCCGGCGCCCGGCTTGTTGTTATCGACACAGCGGCCGATACGTTTGGTGGAAATGAAAATATCCGGTCTCAAGTCCGTCAATTTATCTCACTGCTCAACCGAGTGGCCATCGAGATCAACGGTGCGGTGGTGCTTCTGGCTCATCCTTCGCAGACTGGCAAAAGCAGCGGCTCCGGTGATGGTGGATCGACCGCATGGAGCAACTCAGTCAGATCCCGCCTGTATCTTTCGCGGCCCGAGGAAAAAAATGGCGATCCGGAAGACCCGGACAAACGAATTCTCAGTCGGTTGAAAGCCAATTATGCGCGGACGGGAGATCGCCTCGATCTACGCTGGGGAAGCGGTGCTTTCGAAAGTGACGGCACAAGCGCGGCGCAGACACTCGGCAGTCCGGCGGATCGGATCGACGCCGCAAACCGCGCATTCTTAGCTGGCTTGGCGGAACTGACTGAAAAAGGTCAGCGTTGCAATGTTTATAAGGGTCAACCGAATTACGCTCCCAAGACAATCAGAGATTTGACTAACTTCGGCCAAGGATTTGAAGTCTCAGAACTTGACGCGGCAATGAAAAGGCTAATTCGCGAAGGCCGTCTTGAGAGTGTCGAAGACGGGCCACCGTCGCGTCGTCGTTCATGCCTGCGGGAAGTTGCCCCTGATATACCCGGTATTTGACTCTGTGCGCGCCGTGGAGCGCGATGCCGCGTACGTGCCTACCCAACCCCTCATCGTGCCCTCAAGACGCTCGCCAGCGGCCATTTATGGACGAACTGGAAAGTCGTGCGCGGGCCTCAAAACCGGCTGCGGTCGTTCGGGTGGTTCCAAAGCATGTCTTGCGCGCTCGTACGGTGGACTTCCACCCCCTCCCCCTAAAGGGGGAGGGGGTGGAACCCTTCCGCACCTGGCCAACGTGGAAGGTCGAGGGGGAATTTGAAGCGCAAAAGTAAAAAAACAATACTTTCAATACTTTAACTGCACCTTGAGGTGGGAGCGTGAGGCGAAGTGGACTACAATAAAGGGGATCTAATAGGCACACACACCGTGTCTTTCTATAATGATTTCATAGGCTTGCGCTTTGTGCATAGCTCTCTTCAATCTTCGGCGATCGTCTTAATCAGTTGTGATTGAGTATATTTTTCTACGCTTCTGGCGGTTTTGTATCGGAGATTGCGTGCGCTACGCAGATTGGCTTCCGCGAGCGTTTTTGTCCTCAAAGCGTTGAACTTTTCCTACACTTACCTTGTAGGCCGTCGCGACTTTCCGGACACTGTCGCCGCTCACCAGAGCTGATCGGATTGCGTTTGTGGAGCGTTCGTCCAGCTTCGGGCGACCGCGGGTCGTTCCTTCGGCGCGCACGTGCAAGGCCGGAATTTACTCTGTCCCGGATCATTGCTCTCTCAAACTCCGCGAACACACCCATCATCTGGAACGTCACTTTGCCCGCTGGCGTTGTGGTGTCGATACCGTACTGCCATCATTGACTTCAAGATCAGACAGTAGAAACTGAACTAGACAGGTGTCTCGAAAGCTAGATACACCTGACGGTTAAGTGGATGGGAAATCGCTTTGGCATTTGATCTGGTAAACGAAGTCTACAAGTTCTTGAGCGATCATCCCTCAGACAAATTTGAAGCGCGTGATATCGCTGAGCACATTTACCGCTCATTTCCTGATTATCTCGAAGAACGAACAAAGAAATCCGCGCACAGAAACAAAAGCCGCGACCTGAATACCAAAGACGGTTGGCTTTCACAACTCACTGCAGAGATTGGTGCAAAAAACCCGCAGCTTGTTCGTCACCCTCACATTGAAGTCTTCGAAACCCGTCCCAAAAAATACCTTTTTGCCACTGATAAGACCGGAACGTCGACCGACCAGCTTCCTACTGAGACGAGAGAATTTTCAGATAAGCTGAGCTTCTTTCTCGAAGCGTTTAGGGAGCGTCGAGAGGAACCTTTCTCTTACGATGAACTTCTAACCGAAGCTATGAATGAACTAAAACTCTGGCTTGAAAGGTCAAAGGCCGTTTCTTCGCGGTCAAACCTCAAGGTCACGATCAGTGTCGGGAAAGGTAACTGGACAAAGACACCTTGGATTGCAATCCTGGATCGCGAGGTGACGGAAACAACGCAAAAGGGAATCTATGTTGTGTTTCTTGTCGCAGAGGATCTGTCTGTCACTTATTTAACTCTGAACCAGGGGATGACAGAACTCAGCAGGTCTTTAGGGGACGCGGCCGCCACAAAGGAGATGAGGCGGGTTTCTGCGGTGGTGCGTCCGAAGATTGAAAAGATCACTGACGAAGGGTTTACGCTCGACGAAGGTATCGATCTGAAGTCTCAAGCAAGCGCAGCGCGAAAGTATGAAGCTGGTACGATTTCCCACCTAGCCCTGCCAAGCGATGACATTCCCGATGACGGCGCGATGGAACACCACCTAAACGTGGTTTTAGGTGCATACGAGCTTTCCAAGCACGTGGAGATCTCGCAAAGTGAAGATCAGTCTGAGCAATCAGATCTGGAAGAACCAAATCAAGTCATCGACAGCTATACGGTGGGTGACGCTCTCGACGAGCTCTTTCTCGAGCGCCATGATGTCGAGCGGTACCTCGATATTTGGCGCCACAAAAAGAACCTTATCCTTCAAGGTGCCCCGGGTGTCGGTAAATCCTTCATCGCAAAAAGACTTGCCTATGCGCTGATTGGCTTCAAAGATGACGGCAAAGTTCAAGCCGTCCAGTTTCACCAGTCTTACAACTACGAAGACTTCGTGCAGGGCTACAGGCCCAACGGCAATCAGGGTTTTGAGCGGAAAAACGGGTCCTTTTATGAATTTCGAGATCGGGCGCTGGCAGATCCGAGCAGTACGTATGTCTTCATCATCGATGAAATCAACAGAGGCAATCTCTCAAAAATTTTCGGCGAGCTGATGCTTTTGATAGAGGCGGACAAACGCGGCCCAATGTGGAAAACTCGTTTGGCCTACGCCTCGGACAATGACCTGGATTTTTACGTTCCGGACAACCTGTTCATCCTCGGCATGATGAACACCGCAGACCGCTCGTTGTCTCTTGTCGACTATGCGCTGCGTCGACGCTTTGCCTTCGTAGCGATGGAGCCTCTTTACGGAGCGGCCAAGTTTCGCGCACAACTTGAACGTTTTGGCATCCCAGAGGATACCATCAGTCAAATTGTCAATAAGATGGGCGAACTTAACCAAGCCATTGAGAGCGATCGCACAAATCTCGGTCCTGGGTTTCGAATTGGGCATAGTTTCTTCACACCGACCGAGGACGTGGATGACCCGGAAGCTTGGTATCGTCGCATCGTTGAGACGGAGATTTATCCCCTCCTAGAGGAATATTGGTTTGATGCCCCGGAGACGGCCGATCAGTGGCGCGATGAGTTGTTGAGGTGACTGGGTGACCATTCCCGTCCGCAACATCTACTACCTACTTCTTTACGCCTGGGGACATTTTAAAAGCAGCGGTGTCATAGACGTTGGCGCCGATCAGAGCCCAGACCTCCCAAACCTACTCTCAAAGGTTCTGAACGACGGAATACACAGGCTCCTACGACGCGGGCTTGACCGCGGCTATGTCGAGGTCACCGAAGAGACGCGGTCCCCACGAGGCAAACTTCGACTCGACGTGATGACCAAGCAACAGACAATGCTGCGTGGTTTTGCGGTCTGTGATCTTGATGAGCTGACAGCAGACGTTCTGCACAATCAGGTGCTCAAAGCGAGCTTGCTGTCCCTTGGCGCCTGTGCTGATGTCGAGAAGGGCCTTCGGCACGAGCTCATGACGTCTGCACGCCGGATGGCGGGTGTTTCTTCAATTCGTCTTTCCTCCGATTTGTTCCATCGCGTTCAGCTTACAAGAAACACATCGCAGTATGGCCTCTTGATGCGCGTCTGCGAGCTCGTCTTCCACACACTCTTACCGGATGCGAAGGGTGGCGGCTCAAAATTCCGGAGCATTTTGGAAGACGAAACCCGGATGTCAGCGCTTTTCGAGGATTTCTTGCGGAACTTCTATCGGTCGGAGCTATCGGGGTATTCCGCAACCTCGGAGATCATGCCTTGGTTCGCGCACGCCGACGACGAGGCTGATCTTGCGTATCTCCCGATCATGAAAACCGACATCAGTCTCCGGTCGGGCGCTCGCACGATCGTGGCCGATGCCAAATACTACAAAGAGGTTCTGGCCGGCGGACGCTATGAACTGAAGGTGAGATCTGATCACCTTTATCAGCTTTCGACCTATCTCGCGCATGTGAGAAAGAAGGAGCCTGGCCAGGAGGTATCCGGTCTCCTCATCTACCCAACAAAAGACCAATCTTTGCGTCTGAACTATCGACTTCTTGAAGTGCCTGTGAAAATTGCAACCATTGATCTAGGTGCTGAGTGGCCGGAGATCCATGCTGAGCTGATCGAGTTAATTGAACCCGTTGCTGAGCCAACATCCGCTAAGTTCGACCACATGGCGTAAAGAAGTCAGCTGCGATACTTCTCGAGCTCTTTGATTTTGCTTCCAAATGATGCGCGTATCGTACAACCATTTCTGCTCTCGCGGCTTTGCGAACGGCCGCATCCCTGTTTAGGCATCGAGGGTCACCATTCAAATCGGTTTCAAACAATTTAATATATGATAATGTCCTTTATCATATATTTATTTATGTGCTAAGATGTGTTTGTTGATTATGCAATTTAGGGGGGCGGATGAAAAAGAGAAGTGACAGTCCAAGGATTGGCCCCGATGGTGTTTCGGGGCCGGTATGGTTCCTATTGATTATAGTTTTCGTTTTTGTCGCACTTGCAATTTACCCACCAACAAGAAACGCAGCTGTCTGTTGGGCAACCGGTGCAGAAGCAAATTGCGAACGCTGGCGAGGTGAACCGCCAACAAATGGAAATCCTAATGGATCAGCTGGCGGGGACGTTCCATCGACCGACACTACCAACCTAAACGAGCCTCCTGAGGACGATAACGAACTATGTGACCACAAGACGCTTAGTGCTGAGGAGTATGATGAATGCATAAAAAATCAATGATTTCAGCTGGATTGATAATGCTCGCGTTTCTGTCGCATGGCCATGCCTTTTCGCAAGATCGTTGTAACTTGGACGATGTCATTGAAGACAAATTGTCAGTTGCAGACTCTCTCGCATGCGTTGCGAAGGAATTGAAATATCAACAAATGCCAGCCGGAGCTGTCGTCGCGTTTGAACGAAGTGAGAGATCTGGTGGCGCCTGTCCTCCCGGCTGGTCCCTTTTCAGGGAAGCTGGTGGCCGAGTGATTGTTGGTGCAGGTCAGCATAACAATCAAGGCCTTAGTACCTATCCTTCTTATGCGGATAATCCTGGTGGCGCTGTAGGCGGTGAAGAGCAGGTGGCACTAGAAGTTGAACAAATGCCAAGACACCAGCACCGCGTTGAATGGGCAGGTGCTGATCGTGCTGTGACCGGACCAAACCTAACACCAGGAGGAAGCTTCGGTGTTCGAGGTGCACTGAATAACAATGAAGCAACCAGCTCAGTCGGAGGCGGTCAGCCGCACAACAACATGCCGCCCTATGTCGCGCTTTATTTTTGCAAGAAAGACTGAGGTGGCATGAACGATCTAATCATTCCACGCTTAGACGCTCTCTCTGCCCCTCTGATCGATGCGGAGCAAAAGGCGCAGATGAGCTTCAAAAATTTTCGACCTGAACTTTGCAAATTATGGAGGTCTGAATGCAAATCGATTTGAAGACGGGAATTTCAATACTGTCCATGGTGGTTGCAGCCGTGTCAGCAGGTTACGCGTTCATGACGACCACAAATGCAGGGATTCAGGACCTCAAAGGTAGAATAACTGAGATCGAAGCAAAAATACCGGACAATTTTACCCCCGGTCTTTCGAAAGCGCAGGTGCAGACACTTGTGGACTCAGCCTCACGTGGTCTGAGCGAGTCACAGGTGAAGAGCTTGATCAACGCTGCATTGCAGGCACAAAGCGAGACGGTGCATTCTATACCCTCCGACGCAGTCGTCGCATTTGCGCGAGAATGTCCGGAAGAGGAAGGTTGGTTTGAATACGAACACGGATATGGCCGCATCATCGTAGGTGCAGGTAAGCCCAACGCGAAGCAATACCAGACTTCCAGCTACCCATTTTGGCAACCGAGCCATCTTCCTTCCAGTACAGACAATCGGAAGAAGCTAACCACCTACGAGCCAGAAGAAGCCGGTGGTGAAGAGGCTGTAACGCTTTCAGTAGGACAGATGCCGAGTCATGATCACTGGCCCGAATTTCGAAGCGAGAAAGTTCAGGGGTTATGGGTGACATATCCAAAGCCAGGTGATGGAGAGGAAGACTACGATTTTGGTCGCGGTGGCGACAGAACGAAATACACCCTTGCAGCTGTTGAACCAAAATCAGAGGGAGGGATTAACGATGAAACCCAATCTCACAACAACATGCCGCCCTATGTCGCACTTTATTTTTGCAAGAAAGACTGAGGTGGCATGAACGATCTGATTTTACCGACCTCTGCAAACCTCCCTGCCCCGCTGATCGATGCGAGGCAAAAGGTACAGATGAGCTTTCTGGAGTTTTTTACTGATGATTTTTTAGTTGAATGGGAGCGAAAATGGACTTGAAAGCTGTGGGGGAAAAAGTCGCCGTGGGTGTTCTGAGCGCAGTTCTTCTTGGTGCGTTGGCACTTATATGGAATTTTGCGTCCGAAGGTGGACTTGTGCGGTTGCTTGGTGGAGTTCCGGCGAGAGACTTGAGTCCACAACTAACGATCTTGCACGACCGTATTGAGAGCTTGGAAAACAATTCTTCTGCTGAGGTGCCTGCATTTCCAACTGGGGCAATTGTTGCTTTTGATGGTGGGAGGTATGAAAAAGTTCCGGACGGACGTCTTCAAACCGGTTGCCCATCGGGTTGGATTCGATTTGAGCAAGCGGCTGGTCGTTTCATAATTGGCTCAGACAGCTACCCCGGATTTGAGCCAAATGCTCCCAAATACAAACTTAGAAGTGAGGGGGGGCGCGAGGACATTCCCGTGGACGGTGAACACCGACATCGTCGCGGTGATGAAGTGAGCAGCAATTTTGGGGACGACAACAAAGACAACAATTATGTGACTAATCATGAAGGGGCGCATGATCATGGCGGAGCGAACCTACCTCCCTACATCGCTCTCTATTTTTGCAAGAAAAACTGAGGTGGTATGAACGATCTGATTTTGCCAACGTCTGCAAACCTCCCTGCCCCGCTGATTGATGCGGGGCAAAAAGCCCAGATAAGTTTTCTGGAATTCTTCACTGCCAATATCCTGAACGCCAACACACGCCGTGCTTATTATAAAGCGTCCTGCGAATTCCTGACCTGGTGTTATGAGCTTGGCGTTGTTTCCATTCCCATGATCCAACCGCTTCATGTGGCGGCCTGGATCGAAGACCTTGGCAAGACCCTTTCAGTGCCGACTGTGAAACAACGCCTGGCCGCGATCCGGCATTTGTTTGACTGGTTCGTGGTGCAGCAGGTCGTGCCAGTCAATCCAACGGCGAGCGTGCGTGGCCCGAAACATGTTGTGAAACGTGGGAAGACGCCGGTCTTGGAGCCGCAGGAAACCCGGCAGCTGATTGAGCGGATTGACACGACCAAGATTGTCGGCCTGCGAGACCGCGTACTGATTGGGCTCATGGTTTATTCTTTCGCCCGAATTGGAGCGGCGCTCAGTCTGAAGGTCGAAGACATTTATATCCAGAACCGGCGGCTTTGGGTGCGGCTCTCCGAAAAGGGTGGCAAACAGCATGACATGCCCTGCCATCACAATCTGGAGGCCTGGCTGCATGAATATCTGGACGCAGCCAATCTTTGGAATGACCGTAAGGGTTATGTATTCCGCACCATCGACCGATACACCAAGGAACTTTCAGATCGTTCTCTCCCTCAGGCCAACGCCTATGCCATGATCCGTCGTCGAGCCGCGCAAACTGGAATTACAAAGCCGATTGGCAATCATACCTTCCGGGCGACAGGCATCACAGCTTATCTCAAGAATGAAGGCTCGCTTGAAATAGCAGCTCGAATGGCCAATCACGCATCCATGCGTACGACGCAGCTTTACGATAGACGCGGCGATGAGGTGAGCTTGGATGAGGTCGAACGGATTGTGATCTGAGTTCAAAATTCAAATTATATTTGAACACCGTCTCAACTGACCATCAGGTCCCGCTGGCGAAGGCTACATCGCCGCAATGCCAACCGTGATCTGAAAGATGCGACCTGGCAGTAAGACCACGTCCAAATGACGGGCCATTGCCGACGTGTTTTGATCCGAGCTGAATTTCACCCGCAAAACCTTTGGCGTTTTGATGTTCAAGGGGGGGGCCTTCTTGGAGGCATAGGCATCGAAATCGCTACCTTTAAAAACTGAAACAAACACCCCCACCCTGGGTATCCCACCTCACACACACGAGTGATTGAGGGAAACATCGCGTTAGTTAGGGCTTCTTGCAATGACGCCAAAGAAGGACGGGATTGGGGCCGGGAGGGGATTGACAGGTTTTGGCCACAGCGACTGAGAAGTGGACGTTTACACAGAGCTACCTCACTGTAGCTTACGCCCCATTGCTGCAATTCGCTTTGCTTCGCTTTTGTGCGATGTGATAGACCAAAGCAGACGTTCATAACTTGTCTTCACAACTGCTCATGTCAATGCTTGCTTTTGACCGCGTTTGACTCTGTGCGGCCTGGGTATGGTATTGTCGAATTCGGATGGACTTCCACGCGCGTTACTCTCACCCTCGACAAAACCAGAGTGCTGTCTAGAGTCAAATCGAACTGACGATTGAGACTGTCTAAATTGAAGCCATCAAATAAATCCATCTTGAGCGAGGAGTGGTTTGCGCATTTCGCTCCACCTGTGATGCACGAGCATTTTAGGCTGTTCGATCACCTTTACCGCGAGTGGCTGGGGCGAGAACTGATGTGGGAGCGGCAGGGCAAGAGTCATTTTGCGCGCTTTGCAAAAAAAATTGTTATGGCGGCTCTCAAGAATGAGACCATTTTTTCGCCAATTGGCCACCCGCAACCGATCATCGAGATATTTATTCAGTCAGATTTCGGTGGACACAATTCGATCGCGAAAGTAATGCCGTTGAATCTCCGGGAGCCAATCAGACCGTCCGATACATATTCCGATGGAAACGGAAGACTTGTTACCGCTGCATCAAACGGCGGAATAAAGATGCATCCTGCCTTCGTTTTTTCGCTGGGTGAGTTTGACGAGCGTAGGGCTGGTTTTGCAAAAAGAATGACCCTTTCAATCAACGCTCAGCACCTGTTCAGACCACCGATGGGTAGTAAAAGAAGCCCACCTCTACCGCTCACAGTCTATCGCCATAGTTTTAACTCAACCGCTGATCTTTCCGGTCATCGGCTTGACCAATTTTACATCGGCGTCACGAGACGAAGTTGGAAAAAACGCTGGAAAGAACATATGCGATCTATGACTAACGGCAGTGGGCTTAAGTTCCATCGAGCGTTTCGTGCCGCACTCAGTCGCGGCGGGGCAAACGACGTCAGCCACGAAGTGATGTGGGTCGGCGAAGATGAAGAAGAGATGCTTGCATTCGAGGAGGAGGCGGTAAATTGCTACCTCAAATCATGCGGATGCCTCAATATGATACCAGGTGGGAAAAAAGGTCTCAAATATCTCCATGTGCATGGAATGCTTGGACGTAATACTCATACTTCCGCTGTTCAAAATGAGAAGATCTTAGAGGCCTTTCTGCGTCAAAACCCAAGGAAGGGAGAACCCGCGCCCTGGGTGGCGGAGAATTGGAAGGATGATGAATGGGCCATTGCTAATATATGCGGCCGTGAAGGCCGTCTAAAACCCAAACAGGTCCGAACAATCAGAGAGCTCGCCGCTGATCACACTTCTGCAGAGATCGCTCAAGAGATTGGCGCTCTGAATGTTGGTCAGGTCGAGCGGGTTATGAAAGGTCAGACATACACCAGGGTGAAGTAAAGGATATACCTGACGAGCTTCAAGCCGCGAAAAAATCAGTCACCCACTACCCGAAGCCCCCCATCGCTCCGCAAGACCCCAACTGGCAAAGGAGCGATCTTAGTTTCGCTGACGAGAACATTCGAACCTTTTGGCCCGAGATCAATGTCAATACGTCGCCCGCTTTGCGTTGGTGTACTATGCAAACGACGGCATAGGAGGTCGGCGAGGGCAGGGTCCTCGACCGCGCAAATAATCTGGCGCCCGTCGACGCGCAAAGCGGCGAGTACCTCTACGAGCTGCAGTGCTCTGAAATCGTCAATATGCTGAACTGGATCGTCGAGCAGGAGCGATCTCAAGGGTGTCCAGCCGCGAGAAAGATGGACGGATAACAGGAACGCCAAGCCAGCGGCGCGGCGCTGGCCGCTGCTGAAGACAAACTGGGGATTGAGCCCATCGCCGACCTTGAGACTGAGGAATCGGCGTACATCGCCCCGGATGCTGTAATCGATGGTGCGCCAATCGGTGTGAGGACGTAGACGCTGGTACAGCTCGTTGAGCAACGGACTGATTTGGGCGAGGCGTTCGTCGATTATCTCTGCGCTCACGCGTTTGACGCTTCGCTCGATTTCACGGGCTGCGGTTGCGGCGTTCTGGGATTGGCTGACGGCGTCGGCAAGATTGTCGATTTCAGAGCGCAGCCCGGCGATGTCTGATTCGATTGAAGAAATGCGGGATACGGATTGAGACGCATCCAGGACGTGCAGAGCACGTTCCAGATCGATCAGCAGATCCCGTTCGCGACCGATTTCCATTTCGAGACCATTGAGGTCATTGATAAACCGATGGTCCAAGCCATTCCGATCGAAGAACTCGACATGTGCTTCTTCCTGCGCCCTAAGTCTTTGCTCCGTCTCGGTGTGGGAGCGGACCTTTTCCTCGGCGGTGTCGAGATCGAGTGACGGTTGTCGCGCGGCTTCCCTTGCTGCGGCGAGTACGTCGCGGGCCGCTTGGACGCCAGATGAAAGTGTTGCGACGCGCCGGCGCGCGGCCTCCAAACCGGCCGAAAACTCCTCGGAAGTTCGAAATGCCGCACACAATGGGCAGTGATCTTCATTTAGACCTAGGCGCTCGCCATGCTCGACGAGAAGTGTGAGGGATGCCGCGACAGCGTCGGCTTCTTCTTCTTGTGTGAGTCGACGTTCGGCTTCGGTAACGGCTGCGTCAGCCGCATCTTTGCCCTTTTGCGCGGAATCCCGACTGGCGAGCGCTGCGTGTCGTTCGTCGACCGCTTCCTGGCTGTTGAACGTCTGTTGTTCAATCTCAAGCTCGCGTGCCAACTGCAGCGCTTCACCCATACGTGCGAGCCGAGTCCGTCGCTCGGCGAGGGCATTTCGCCCGCTCTCGAGCTGGGACGTGACGTCCGACGATACGTTCGATATCGCGCCGGCCACCGTTTGGAGCGCGGTCGCTTGATCGCCTGATCGACTCAGAGCAGCTTGGGCCTCCGACTGTTGCACGATGCGATCTGACAGCCTTGATCGTGCAGCCTCGTACGTTTCTTCATTGCGCGCATGTGTCTTGTCCGCAGCGGCTACGACTTCTTTGGCCTTGGCGGCAGAATCCGTGTCCTCGACCGCCCCAAGCGCTGAGCGGACGAGATCAAATCTCTCGGTTTCGGTCAGATCGAGACTGAGAGCGGCAATCCATTCGTCTCGAATGATGGATGTCCGCGTAAGTTGCCGGAGTGCGTCATCCGGTGCTGGGCCGGTGCATAAGGCAGCATGGATTTCCTCGACCGAATGATCGGCGCCCCTGTCTCTGGAACGCGTGATCGTAAACGGCTTGTCGTCATCGGAAAGAAACGAGACGGTGACATAATGTGCCTCAGGTTTTCCGTCCCCTCTCCACCACAGATAGTCGCTGAGGCTTTCTTTCGCCGCCTTTTCGACCGTGTATTTTTCGATCGATCCGGTAATCGTGAACTCAATTGCGTCGCAAAGTGTGCTCTTGCCGACACCGTTTCGTCCGGTAATGATCGTGAAACCGCGACCGAACTCGACCCGCACCTTGTCGCGAAATCCGCGAAAGCCACAGAGTTCCAGAAACCCGATCCTCACGACTCTTCTCCGAGAATTCGCGCGACCTCGACGCTTGAAGTATCGCTCAAGAAAGCTGTTACGGCTTCCGGCGGCAACTCCTTCAGCCTGGCGCGAAGTCGGTCATTAAAATTTGACGCGCCCAAGGACGGTTTGGAACGAACGGAAATCAGCGGCAGCAATGCCCGCTCGACATCGTCGACGGTGCGGACAGACTCGTGTGCGATCTTGCGCGTGAGCTCAAAGTTTTCCTCTATCCTCTCGATGGCTCGCATTTGGTCAGGAGCCGACTCAGCGGTGAGAAACAAGGAATAGACGTTCCAGGCCTTTGCACCTGCCGCGCGCAAGGCAGCCGCATGCCGCGCGAGAACATGCTTTTGCCTCGTCTCCCAATCGTCCAGCATTGCGCGGGCCGAGTCGAAAACGTGCACAAAGCCCATGAGAGCGGCGCTTTCAAAGCATGTGACCGGCGATGACGTGCCCGTTGAGACCCAAGTATCGTATTGGGCATCCCTCAGGACGATTTCGACTTGTGTTGGAATATCCATCAGATGTTCAGCTCCGCCCGCGCGCTCGGTAGGTCCATCCATATCCCTGCAGCTCTAGGCCGCACAACGTCGCTAGCGCGTCCGTCGCGCACAACATTGCTGGGAACCCCGAGATTGGTAGCGCCCACGGCGACCACAATGTCCGCTGCGATCGCCGCCGGGGGTTCTATGAAGCGGGCGCGAAGCGAGCCCAGGATGCTTTCGGCGCCGTTGATGACGCGTATCATTCGTCCGTTTAATTCGTATCCATCCGCCCGCTCGACAGCGCCCGATTGCCGGAGCAGAAGATGGAAAAATCCGAGTGCCTCGCTGTTGCCAGGTCGGATCCGAGTGGCGGGTTCGGCGCTGGAGACGCCCTCGGCGTCTCTTCGCCATGCATATAGCGTCTCGCTGTCAAAATTCTCCATATTGAGCCAGTCGGGGTTGCAGGCAGCGCCGGTGTCTTCCTCGAAAGCGTTTTGTCCGGCGGCGAGAATCTGCCGCAGAAAACTCGTGGAGAACGCACGCCTCAGTTCATCAAGGACGTCGGCGCCTGATTCCCGTACATGCTCGAAAACCACATTCTCGGCATGAGCGATTTTCCAAAGATCAGGAGCTTTAGCTTCCAAGGCGTCGGTGGGAGATAGATCGACGACCGTGACCGATAGCGGTTGCACATCGACGAGCGCTGCACCGAGAACTGCATTTAGATAGTCCCAGTCCGACCAGAAGCCAACGACCAAGAGGTCTTTTTGCCTCAGGTTTGCCGCCAACCAGGTTTTACTTTTTTCTATGCGATTGGCGATCGTCGGGTCGTCAAGCTGCGATGGCGTCCAGACGGTCGAATTTCGGTCACGATTCTCGCAACCATGGAACTTGAGCAGCGCGCCTCGGTGAGCGGAATCGACCGTAGCCTCGTCGCCATCCAAAGACCCCCGAAATTCGGAACCATACTCCCAGGCCCGCCTCTCAATAAGCGTATCATAGTTGCTGGAAATACCGGCAACGGCAGCTCGGGTGATAAGGAAATCCGCGATGGCGGCGTGGCCGGCATTTGACGGCCGAACAAAATCCGGCCAAGGGACCAGATGTTCAATGAATACGGATATTAATGTGTTCAGGCCGGCGAAATGTTCAGCAAGGGCCTCCAGATCTTGACGCAGTGCGAGGTCGCAATTCGGATCGGATTCGAGGCGATACCTATCAAAGCACTTTTCTGCGACCGCTCTTGCAGAGGGTAGGTTGCTTGGTGTGGCCATCGATAGGCCTGCTCCACAAACCACGAGCATGCGCCCGGCGTTCATGGATGCGAGTAGTCTTGTTTTTGTTTCTGGGCCCAAACCAATCCCCTCAGACAGCATAAGAGTAGAGCAGTGAATATGATAGCAATTGTGCTTGTGCCAACGGGACGCGTTTCAGCTCCGCGCCGACAGACTGGCCTGATTGTCTTGATCGCCAATGTCACACATTTGATGCACCGCAATCAATGGTGGTATTGGATTGCGCCAGATTTGACGCAGTTTATAGTTGTACCCAACTCAATGGATGCCCGAATGTCCGGTTGCGATATCGCCCCCTGATTAGCTCGTACATGCGCCGAAGGTCTGTTTTCCGCCCTCTCAGATTTTCGTTCGCGTAGCAACCAATGTCAGCTTTTGGGATCAGGTCAACAACCGTGAAGCATCCGAATTGAGGGCGCAATACAGAAACTCAGGCATTAGTGCTTAATGTCAGCGATGAGCAAAGTCATTTGGTTTCAATACGGTATCACTTAGAAAAATTGAACAGAACGTATCCATGGGACCCGGATTCCACAAGAATATGCGGGCACCGAAAATCAATTGCCGTGCCGACATGGTGCCGACACAGAAAGAATTTTCACGGTTCCTTGTATTCGACGGACAATTTTTATTAGCAAAATCAATAAATTAATGGTGACCCCGACGCGATTCGAACGCGTGACCCTCAGATTAGGAAATGGATTTATAGCGTTTTCTCAAATTTCTTGAAACCGGATTATCTTTCATATCTAATTGTATTTGTTGATCTTTTTCTCTGACCGTTTTGGACGACACTTCCACCAATTTGCTTGCACTTGGACGCCATATGGACGCCACTTGGAGGTCAGACAGAGCGCAGAGACCATTTTGAGGCGGCCCTAATTGAAGATTTCAAAACGCAGTGTTGATGCCCTGGCGCCCAAAGGCGAACGCTACTTCGTCTGGGACGACGCGATCAGTGGGTTCGGTATC
>NZ_KI928948.1:0-13735 GCF_000521215.1 Labrenzia sp. DG1229
ATACAGGTAGCGGCAAACCCGAAGGCGCGCGGCCGTGGTGTGCTCGTCGTGATGAACGGGTCAATCTTTACGGCCTGCGATGTGTCCAAGACTGACAATTTCGCCCTCGATGCATTCAAGGCACCAAACTCCGGACCGGTCGGTCAAGTCAATGGCCAGTCGGTCAAATTTAGAACGTTACCACACCGTTGTTCACCGTCGCTTGAGCTTAGACAGAACAAAGTTTGGCCCAGAGTTGATATCATTTCATCTTACGCTGGTTCTGATGGAATGCTTGTCGAAGCCGCCATTGCATCGGGGGCTCAGGGTTTAGTTGTCGCCGGACTGCCTCCTGGCTACGCGACGCCTGACCAGCGTCGAGCCCTGCGGGCAGCTCGTGAAAAGGGCATCGTCGTCGTCATGGCTTCACGTGCCTTGACAGGTGCGACCCGGCCGTTGAAGCAGAACGACATTCCCGATCTCATCGGTTCCCAGCGCTTGAGCCCGCAAAAGTCCAGGATACTCCTGCAACTGGCGCTAATGCAGACCAACGCTATCAAAGAGATCAAAAAGCTCTTTGTGCAATTCGGCTAACCGCTCAACTCACTATCTGGCATTCTGGTTTGTCGGATCGTTCAACCGTAAACCACGGGGACTGAACCCGTAGGCGCTACCAAGCGCACTCTGCTTGTCCAGTAGGCACTCTCGACCGGCGACCAGATGCGCATTCGCCGTCATCACTGTTTGGCTGACTTGGAATAGGGCAAGTATCGCCTCTTCTCGGGCTTCATCACCAAGTCTGAGAAACTGTCTCATTGCATCGTCAATCGCGCAGGCGTGCTGTTCGCCGCCCCCTGTCTGGAACACCGGCGGTGTCGCATAGGCCTGCATCGGGACCTTCAACGGCATTGCCTCCCATCTGAATTGATCTGTCCCGGGGTCACTTGTCCTGGAGCGGATGTGTAGGACGAGTCGCTGGTTTCAAGTTCTACCATTTTGGCCTTTGGTCTTTCTTTGGATACCACCAGCACTTGGATTGCAAAGGTCCCGTATCGCCTGAAAATTCCTTTAGTACGAATTTCAATACTATATACAAAAATTCTGCCTACTTGCTCAACGATACCAAATACATATTCTCCCGTTCAGGAAAATCGCTCATTGGACAGGGGTAGGAATTTTGAAGACAAGATTGGACGGGAAACTTGCACTCATAACCGGCGGATCAACGGGGATTGGCTATTCAACCGCCAAATCGTTTCTGGATGAAGGCGCATCGGTCTGCATCACAGGGCAAAATCAAGAACGGCTGGACACCGCAATTGCATCTCTAGGCAAAAACACTATCGGTCGGAAAACCGATCAGACGGATTTGGCTGAGATTGATAGGCTTATCGAATTTTTGGGTAATGAGTTTGGCAGGGTCGATACGGTGTTCCTCAATGCCGGCATAACCCTTCCCTGCCCCGTTGAATCTGTCACGGAAGAGCAGTTCGACCACCTCTATCGCACCAATGTCAAAGGCCCGTATTTCACGCTGCAGAAGCTGATTCCTCTGTTGTCCGGCACAGCAACCGTGGTGATCAACACCTCAAACCTCGCTGGTTTGGGAGTTCCCAACACGAGCGCATATTCAGCTACGAAGGCCTCGCTCATCTCCATGACCAGGACATTTGGCGTCGAACTGCTGCCAAAAGGAATTCGCGTCAATGCCGTCGCGCCCGGGCCGATTACTACGCCAAGCATGAGCAAGCTCGGGATGAGCGAAGAAGAGCTTCAGGGTTTGATGCAGATGCTGGAAGGGACGATTCCGATGGGCCGCATTGGCGCGGCGGAAGAAATTGCCAAAGCCGTCCTGTTCCTTGCCACAGAAGATTCATCCTACATGGCCGGCGAAACCATCACTCTCGACGGCGGCTGGTCGAGCTTCTGAGTTTGCCGATTTTCTTGTGATTCAGCGCCTTTGACGTGCTCAAAGGCACTCTTCTTTCGGAGCGATCATGAATAGCGATTTATGGAAACTGGGGGCTGTATTGGGTCTGCTGTCAAGTGTTGGTCCATTTGCAATTGACATGTACTTGCCGGCGCTTCCCACAATTGCGAGCGATCTGAGGACGTCGGTTACCGCCAGTCAGGCCTCTATCCTCATTTTCCTGATCGCTTTCGGTCTTGGGCAACTGGTGTTTGGACCACTGTCGGATAAATTCGGACGCAAAGCACCGCTATTTTCTGGCCTGATTATCTTTTTGTTTGGCTCACTTGGATGCCTTTTTGCGCCAAACGTGGAGTGGCTGATTGGAGCGCGGTTCGTGCAAGGTTCGGGAGCCGCAGCCATGGGCGTGATCCCGCGGGCAATTGTCAGAGACAACCACACTGGACATACGGCGACCAGGCTTATGTCCACCATCATGATTGTAGTGAGCGTGTCTCCGTTGTTTGCGCCCTTGATCGGTAGCGGTTTGCTTCAGATTGGAAGCTGGCGGATCGTATTTGGCCTTCTTTGCCTTTTGGCAATTCTCGCCTTGGTGCTCACGACCTCGGTGCTTTCAGAAACACTACCGGTCGAAAACAGACGCCCTCTCGATGTTGGAACCATGACGGCCGGGGTTGGGCAGTTGCTATCCCATCGCCAATTTCTCTGTATGTCGCTGGTCAACAGCTGCGGGCTTGCGAGTTTCTTTGTGTTCATCGCCTCGGCGCCGTTCACCTACACCGAGACTTTCGGCCTGTCGCCAACACAGTTCAGTGTTGCCTTTGCGATAAACGCTGTTGGGTTCTTTGGAGCCAGTCAGTTCGCTGCGCCGCTCAGCAAACGATTTGGACCACAACGGCTGGTGTTGGGTGCGATCCTTGGATTTGCGTCACTGACAGCTTTGCTCGTTGCGCTGAACGCCGGCGGGTACAGTGGATTGATCACAGTTTCCGCTGTGCTGATTGTCGCAAATGCATGCCTTGGTCTGGTCATTCCAACCGCGTCAGTTCTTGCGATCCATGATCACCCCGAGATTGCGGGTCTGGCTTCATCAGTGGGCGGCGCGATGCAATGGATGTCCGGCGCTGCTGTCGTACTTTTGGTTGGCCCATTCTTTGATGAGACGATCACCACAATGACAGTTTCGATTGCTGCATGCGGTTGCGCCGCACTTGTTTGCGCTCTCCTTGCTATGCCGCGCGCCGCATTGGTGAACAGTAATCGAAGGACATAGAATGTGAGCTGGAACTCTGCTGGCTATACATGTTGCAAAATCTGCGGGAGCCCAAATGCAGCGACTGGCAAAGGCCAAATGTCATACAGAAAAAGGCATTGAAGGAGATCGATATTTCTCCGACACAGGCAACTTCTCACCAATTCCGGATGCCGGTGACATCCCGCTCATGGCGTCAGAAACCTTGAGAATGGTTCACGATGTTCATGTCGAAGTAATTGCGGAAGTTGAGTAGCGCCGTAACATGACGACGGTGGCGTGCCGCTTCCGGAGCTTGTCGGTCAAGACTTCTCGATCGGACCAGATCTGGCTAGACGTTTCCGACTGAACACGCCCTGCCTATGCAATTGAAAAGCCGGTCATCGAGCTGCTTGGCGATGACTGTGGGCCGCACTGCGGATCGTCCGAGGTGGGGTGGTCAATACTGGCAATACAATTAAGCCTCCTGCCGGCACTAACTGTGACTGAGCCACCAATTGTGCATTGCCTCGAACATCTCTTCCAGATCCAAGGCCTTCTGTGTCGCCGTGTACTCTACCCTCGGAGGCACTTCGGCATAGACTTTTCGCTCGACAAGACCATCGCTTTCCAAAGCACGCAGCTGGTTGGTCAACATCGTCTGGGTGACACCATCACAAAGCCGCCGCAGCTCATTAAACCGCTTGGTGCCCTGAAAGATCAGTATCTGCAGAATGATCAGCTTCCATTTCCCTCCAATCAGCTTCGCGATGTCCGGCATCGGACACAGTTCGGTTTGTGAAGATTGTTTAGCGTCAGACTTTTGACCTGCCGATTTTGAGGCTTTGTCGAGCATCGGTCATCACTCCATTTCAATAGTATTGTTTTTGGTACTATATACGAAAATTCTGCCTTCTTGTCGATAGATACCAAGATTCAATATAGTTTCCGTCAAACACCATTGCCCTCGTGATCTCTGATCTCCTGGCCAAATTGGAAGAGGAAACCAGCATGAAACCGATCAAGACAGGATCCCGCGAGGAGTGGCTATCGGCTCGCAAGGCACTTCTTGAGAAAGAAAAAGCCCATACCATGCAAAAGGACGCCCTTTCCGAAGAGCGTCGCGCACTTCCCTGGGTGAAGATCGATGAGAACTATGTCTTTGAAACCGAAACAGGCGAAGCCTCACTCTCTGACCTGTTCGGCACCCAGAGCCAGTTGATTGTCTACCATTTCATGTTTGGCCCCGAATGGATCGAGGGTTGCAAGAGCTGTTCATTCTGGGCGGACAGCTTCAATGGCCTGGAACCTCACCTGAACGGTCGTGATATTGCGTTCGTGGCAATCTCACGAGCACCGATGAGCCTGCTGCTGCCGTTCAAAAAGCGCATGGGATGGAATTTCACCTGGGTGTCCTCGCGTGCAAACAGCTTTAACGCAGACTTCGATGTCAGCTTTGGTTCTGACCACAAGCCTGAAAACCCGGTCACCTACAACTTCAAGGAAAAGACGTTCTATCCAATGGATGAAGCCCATGGCACGAGTGTCTTTGCCAAGGACGAAGCAGGCAGTCTCTATCATACCTACTCCACCTATGGTCGCGGGCTCGACGTAACCAACGCAGCGTACAGCTATATCGACATGGTGCCCATGGGCCGGAACGAACCGCCTGCGGGCAATCCTATGGAATGGGTCAGGCATCATGACACCTATTGATCTGGGTGTCAGACGCGTGCTGCGCAACGCACCAGTTGCCGGATCAGCCCTCATTGTCACCATTCTGGCTTGTTGGACATTCTTCTTCACTGGGGCCGGAACCGGTATGGACGTTTGGAAAATGTCCGTACCAGGGCTTCCTCCGACCTCCGATCATGTTGCAATGATCGGATCTCCTGCCAGCATCAGCATGATGTCCATGACTTTCATGTGGTGGACCATGATGCTCGCGATGATGATGCCCGGGGCCTTGAGGCACCTCCCCTCGCATGGCACGGGGAACTTGCCGGCGGCGGCAAATATGCTTGGATTCTGGATCAGCTACGCGATTGTTTGGCTCGGGTTTTCCATGGCTGCTGCCGCAATCCAGTACCAGCTGGTGGATGCCGGTCTACTGCACGGCATGAAAATGTGGAGCACCAACACATGGTTCAGTGCGGCATTGCTTGCGATCGCGGGGCTTTATCAGTTCACGGGTTTCAAGGCGCGCAGTCTGGCGACTTGCCATACAGTTCCGTCCAAGCCTTCTCCGTTTCACAACGGCTTGACCTATGGCGTGAACTGCCTCGCCTCATCTCTGCCCTTGATGCTGCTGCTCTTCATGGGCGGTGTCATGAATATTTTTTGGGTCGCGTTACTGACCGTAGTCGTAACGCTGGAGAAGGCACTGCCAGACCCGAAACCACTTGGTAATGCGGTCGGCATCGCCTGTCTTTGCGCTGCCACGACGGTGCTCATCACATGACAATGTACAAAAAATATGGAAACAGCATGAGAACACGCCGACAAATTTTATTGGCAGCAAGCATGTTGCCTTTGTTGCCCACCGCCTTGCGCGCCTCAACTGGCCCTGGAGCTGATTTGGAGGATCGCAGCGCAATCAACCACCTATTGAATGAATACTGCAGGACGCTCGATGCCGGTCTGATAGGCGAATGTGCTGAGCTGTTTGAAAATGCAGAGTTTTCAATCGAAGGCGTTACCACGGTACGAGGCCGGCAAGGCATCATGGAATTGTTTTCGGGGATCATTCTATATGAAGACGGCACGCCAAAAACGAAGCATGTCCTGACAAACGTTGACGTAACAGTCGCCGCAAATCGCCACACAGCAGTTGCTTCGAGTTATCTGACGGTCCTTCAACAAGTCGAAGACCTTCCATTGCAGCCCATTTTTTCGGGGAGCTACGCAGATACGTTTTCCAATGTAACGGGAACGTGGAGGTTCGCTTCCCGTGTCGTGTCCTCCCCCATCTTCGGTGACATGTCACGACACCTCACCAATCCTCCAAAATAGTAGAGAAGGCAGATGAAACATTACGAGAAAGCCCTGATTGTAGGCGGAAGTCGTGGTGCCGGAAAAGAACTCGCGCTTTTGTTGTCCGGTCAAGGAACCGACACTACTGTCGTAGCCCGGAGAGAGGACTCTCTGGCAAAGCTGAAGTCCGAGGTACCGGCAGTCACCACGCTGGCCATGGATGCCACCTCCGAAGGAGCGGCCGATAAGCTGGTGAAGGAAATTGATCCGGATCTTCTGATACTGACGGTCGGCTATGAGCCGAAGATGATACCGTTTCACGAACAATCCTGGGACGAGTTCAGCGGTGCCTGGAACACGGACACCAGAATTGCTCATGCATTCTCATCGGCCGCACTGACGCAACCCATGAAAAAGGGCAGCGTTGTTGTGAGCTTTTCGAGTGGTGCCGGCCTTTCCGGATCGCGTTTATCGGGAGGGTATGCCGGCGCAAAACGGATGCAGCACTTCCTGACTGACTATGCGCAAAAGGAAGCTGAGCTTCTGGATCTGGGACTCACATTCTATTCCATCATACCGAAGCAACTGGTTCAGGGGACCGTCCTTGGTCTTGCCGCGGCGGAAGCATATTCTGCCGCAGTCGGCAAACCACTCGCCCAGTTTCTCAATCAATGGGACGAGCCTCTAACTGCAAACAAGATTGCCAATCACGTGGCGTCCCTGTTGAGACACACCGAACCAAAGGAAAACAAAGCCTATGTCATCACCGGCAGGGGGATGGTAGCCGCATGAACCCTCGTTTTCTCATTACATGGATCGGGGCGTTTGTCCTAACTGCAGTGACCAGCATCGTCTGGCATGTGGCCCTGTTTGAGCAGCGTTATGTCGAGCTTGGTGTTTTTACTCGCATGGCAGATCCGATCTACGCATTCGGTTTTCTTGCATGGCTCATGGAAGCAACCGCAATTACCTCTCTTTACATCCACTCTAAATGGGCAAACGACGGCTTTTGGGGAGCGCTTAAACTCAGTTGGTGCGTCAGCTTGTATGCAGCTGCATCGGCTTTGGTCGGAACCGCTGCGAAGGTTGAAATAACCGATCTGACGGGATGGTTCCTGATTGCGGGAGGCTTCATGTTCCTGCACGCGACGATACTGGGTACCTGGTTGTCATTGGCACCAAAGGCCAAGGCGTCGCCAACCGGCTAAAGTGGTTTAGATGATCCCAGCCGCCTAAGTTGTGCAAGTTTCAGGAGGATCGGTCCGTGTGACCGGTCCTTCGTTTTTCTTGAACTGACCCAATACAATTGACCAATTGAACACATCTGCTCAGACATTGCCCGGAAGCTATACCTGATGACCCGATACTTTTGCCGTCCATATCAGCAGAAAGATTTTCCACGTATTTGCGATATCCACGATGCCGCTCGTTTGGATGAACTGCGACTGTCAAATCTGCAGGAAGCGTTCATTCCGCTTCGCATCGCTGCGGCTCGGGAAGGTCTTTTCGAATACCAGTTGCTTGTTGCTGAAATGAATGGCCGTGTTGATGGGTTTGTTGCATTTTCAGCATCTGAACTCACGTGGCTCTATGTTGATCCAGACTGCTATCGAACGGGTATCGGCTCACTTTTGACGCAAGCTGTGGTCGACCGAAGCGGACCCGAGATTTCTCTGGAGGTAATTTCAGGCAATGAGCCTGCGCTTGCCTTCTACAGATCAGTCGGCTTTGAGCATGTTCATACCGCTTCAGGAGCGATGCCGGGCAATGAGGCATTTCGCGTCACAGCTCATGTCATGAGCTACAACAAGACAAAAAACAGAGCTTGAGATTGTGCCTTGCTGATTGTGTGCCTTCACATTGAATGTCAGGGCACCTTTGCGCGTCGTCCTCGGCCTCTTTCAAAATCGCATTGTTGGAAACGGGGGCACAGAAGGTGAGAGCTCTCATGCGCTTTTCACCATCATTTCTCGGCTTTTCAGATAAAATGAAAGGTTTTCCAGCGTTGGTGACCAACCGTCTTCATGGAATATCCGGCTGGCTTCATCCTTCAGTCCATCGTGTCTAAGCACCAACTCCGTCTTGTCACCCCTGGAGGCTAGTGTGATCGTCACCTGACTGGTTTCGTCCCGCCCTTCCCACGCCCAGGAAAAGACCAACTCTTTCTGAGGCTCGATATGCTGATACGTGCCAAAGGCGGTCAGGAAGTTCCCCATTTCCGGTGGCGGTCGCATCGTGGCCTCACTCGCATCCATGACGATACGAAAGGAGCCACCAATTTCCAGATTGGCCTCAACTTCTACAGCCTTCATACCCAGCGGGCAAAACCATTGTTTCATAAGTTCTGGCTGTGTCCAGGCATCCCAAACCTCTTCGGGTGGAGCATTCAGAAAACGCGTTTGCAACACGCTGTGACTGGTGGTCATTTGCCTGTATTCTTTCCTGGGCCCTTGGCACTTACTTTCTCAAGAAACGTGTCCAGCCTGTCCAGGTTGTCTGACCAGAATTGCCGATAGAAAGACAGCCAATCGAAGGCTGCACGCAATGGCTCAACATTCAGGCTGCAAATGTGCTTGCGGCCATCAAGCTGCTTCACAACCAATCCCGCAGACTGAAGAACTGACAGGTGCTTGGAAAACCCTGCTGCTGAGAGAGCGAACGGTTCTGCCAGTTCTCCCACAGTGGCTGGCCCTTCGGCCAGTCTGGCAAGCGTTGCCATCCGCACAGGATCGCTGAGCGCAGAAAAGGTGCGCACCAGTTCCGGGGTTATCTCTTGCATCTATGCCCTCGTTGACTGCGGAAATGGGAAGTATGCCTGTCGGCTAGGCCGCTTCTTCGTCGGGGAATTGTTTTGAGTCTGTATAGAGTTCCTGCCTCGCGATTTTATCACCAATGAAGGTGAAAATATCGCACATTTCCATCTCTTTCTCACCATCGGGCATCGTCGCCACCAACGTGAAGACATGCACGACATGATCGTCTTGGGCGATATGGCGTGAATCCTTCACATAGCCACAAAACCCAACCAGATGCTCAACATAGGCATCTGGTTCATCGAAGTTCATCATCGGAGCTTTGAACGTGAAGTCATCGGTCAACAGCGGACGGATCATAGAAGCATCCTGTGCAGCGGCACCCGCATAAAATTGATCAAGTGTTGCCTTTTGGGTCGGGGTCATGGGGGTTTCCTGCTATATGTTTCGCTATGAAGCATATATTTCGCTAAATAGCTTAATTGTCAAGCCTTACCTCTGTTGACCGTCAAAGCGAACCCGAATGCCATGACGGCGCTCCTCACAATCTCTGGTTTTTGTCATCATGCTTTTGCGGAGATCTTTGTGCTGGTTCGCCTGCCATCGATACGCACCTGCATTTGACCCGACCACAATCGCCTCGTGCTGTCGCACGGCATTGCCTACGGGAACAGAGATCTTTGTATTTGTCTTTGCTATGGCCGGCTCAGAGCATATTTCGTCGCTGCTTGCCACCATTCAGGCAGCCGCAGGAACCGTGAGCAGGTCCGCAAAGGCCGATAGATGCGCCGACATGTCTAGATCGTGAACACGTCGTCCGCTTCTGGAGTTTCTGGTTGCACGAATCCGGTTAAAGGTATCAGGAAAATGGCTTCCCAACGCCGGTATCAAGATACGCTTTCAGGCTGTCGACAAAGAACATGTCCCACCCCGCTTCACAAACCTCATAGCATTGAAGATCCGGTGTCAGGCCCTGATGTTCAAGCTGGATGTCGGTAACACCGTCATTCTCATCGATCGACCAGACTGCCCGTGTACCAAGCCATTCCGTCTTTATCTCATCCGGCAAGCCATCATGAATATGCAGGGCCTCAACGCATTCCCACTCAACAAAATCTGGGTCCAGCTTCGTCGCCTTGAAAGACCAATATCCCTTGCGTCCGGCAAAACCGAACTTGGCAACATCGCCCTCGTTCTCGAATTTACCTGCTTCACTCGTCCACCACTTGTCGATGTCAGCTGTAAGAGCGCTGAACGCGACCTCTTTGGTGGCATTCACGCGGATGGATTTCTTGTAGTTCTGGCCGTTCATTTCTTTCCTCATTCGTCCAGTGTCTTTAGCGCAGGCTCTTTAGCTGTCTGGCACATCCACGAAGTTTTTACTTGCAAACCTGCACTTAATTCCCGAACCGGTCGGATGCGCCCTTTTCTTCTCTATTGTAACGCTTGTGGTTTCTGCATTTTGTTAGACTCTTTTTTCAAAAAGATCAATATTTAACTTGTAAAAAGCAAGCGACTTAGATATTTAAATTTCATGATTTCCACCCCCCACATGACAGGCACGGCTGCCTACCGCGCTTCGCGGCTGTCATCTTGGGCGTTAGCTGGAGCCTCATCATTTGCGCGACCAGCTGTTCAAAGAACCATTGCCTTTTGTTGCGCTCGCAAGCTCTGCCGATGGCATCTCGACGAACCATCCGATCACTCGGCTGAACAAAATTCTGCAAGGAGGGTTGATGAAGAAGCTGGAAGGAGAAAGCGGCTCGCAGCACCTCAAATTTGCCCTGACTGAAACGGGCGACGCGCTCCTGCCAGTCTTCGCTGAAAGAATTGCCTGGGCCGGAAGCCGGGATAAAGACCCCACCGTTCCGGCCGGAGATCTAAACCTCATCAAGACAGATAGAGCCTCTATCCAGGTTCAGGCTCTCCGCGAAATGCACAACTCAATGGAAGGTAATTGAGTATGGAACCCACCATTTACACAATCAGCGGCTCCCCCCGAGGCTGGCGTGTGCTGCTCGGCATGGTCATCAAGGGCCTGGATATGAAAGTCACATATCTCAGCTTGTCGGACGGCGAACACAAGTCGGACTCATATCTTGAAATCAATCCGCGCGGGCGCGTCCCCTCTCTCGTTGCCGGCGATGTTGTTATCACCGATTCGCTTGCGATTCTGTCGTGGCTCGATCAGCAATTTTCGGAACTGCCCTTGTTCGGCAGCAGCCCGGAGGAACATGCCAGGATCTGGTCAGCCACCCGGGATGCGACCGACAAACTAAGGGACGGCATGAACAGTCTGCTGTTGCCGATATTCTTCAAGGGCGCGGACACCGCGAATCGTGAACTTCACGAAGCCGCAGATACCGTCATGTATGAGCTTCAGTGGCTGGAAAATCGTCTGGATGGCCAAGACTTCATGGCCGGTGACAACCCAACCGCTGCCGACGCCGTTATCTATCCTGAAATCCGCATCCTTGCCAGAGCGCTCGAAACGCACTCAGATCTCATGACGGAACTGGGTTTCGTCGATCTCGATCAGAAGTTCCCCAAAGGACATGCCTGGGCTCGTCGCATTGAAGCCCTGGATGGCTTTGAAAAATCTCTTCCGGTCCATTGGAGCAACTGAAGGTGCGGTCTGTACAACAAAACTGCAACGATACACGAAGGCATTAGATGAGCATCCTTGTGCACAATATCAGTGGCTCGCCTATGGGTTGGAGAGTCCTGTTGGGGCTTGAGTTCAAGGGCCTCGAATATGAAGTGAACTATCTCAACGGTTCGGAAAAGGAGCATAAGCAGGCTCCCTTTTTGGCCATCAATCCGCATGGCAAGGTTCCCGCTGTTGAGTACAAAGGCGAATTCTACCGGGAGTCGCTCAGCATACTCGGTCTGCTTGATGATTGGTTCCCGGACCGTCCGCTCTTTGGGAACAGCTCTGAAGAAACAAAGCGTATCTGGCAAGCTGCGACTCGATACAGCGACTATCTTCTCGCGGCAACCAATGGGGTCGTGTTTCCAGTATTCAGCGGCCCTGAAAATGAGCCAAAACTCGATCCTGACGATCCGGAACAGGTTTCCCGGGCCTCTGAGTTGCTCAAGATCGAACTGCAGGTCCTTGAGCAGCGCTTGCGTGAAGTTGCGTTTCTTTGCGGAGAAAAACCATCTGCAGCCGATGCTGTCGCATATCCCGACGTTGGCCGGGTTATGCGCGCTCTGGAAACAAAGCCTGCCTCTATGAAATTGTTTGGTTTCTACAGACTTGATGAAGAGTTTCCCTCCCTAGCACGATGGCGAGAAAGCATATCAAACCTAGATGGCGTCGGCTCCACACGGCCGCCGCATTGGGATCAGCCATGAAACTCTATGATGCTCAGGCAGCGAACGCGAAACGTGTACGGATTTTCATCGCCGAAAAGGGGATTACAGTCCCAACGGTGCAACTGGAGTTGGGCACAGACACACGATCAGCAGAATTTCGAAAATTGAATTCTCTTGGCGAGGTGCCGGTACTTGAACTCGACAATGGTAATGTTATTGCCGATAGCATCGCCATTTGCCGGTATCTGGATCTTGCCTTTCCCGAAAAGCCTCTGATGGGGTGCACCGCCTTTGAGATTGGCCACATCGAGATGTGGAGCCAGCGGATCTATCAGGAATTGTTTCTGCCGATTGGTCTAATGGTCCGTCACCAGCTTCCCCTCTTTGCCGATGTCATCGAGCAAGTGCCGGACTTCGCAGCAGCCCAGCGGCGCGTGATGCCGGGAAAATGGCAATGGCTGGATCAGGAACTGTCAGATGGTCGAGCCTTCATCGCGGGAGAGGTGTTCACGTTCGCGGATGTCCAGGGCATGACGGCCCTGATGTTGGCTGACCTCTTCGATCTTGCACCGCCGGATGCTTGCACGCATGCAACCAGTTGGTCCGCAAAAATGCGAAACCGCAGGAGTTGGTCAGCGTAGTATTCTTCGCTTTCCGCGCAGAAAGGACGTCGTTTGGAACCTACGAATATCGACATCACCTAGGTCTCGTCGAAGCCCCTGTTCTTCGACCGCTATGGGTGCAGTGTCCCTTAGCGAAGGTGCTGCTTATGTCCGTGAATGCCTTGAGGTCGATATGCCACCAGGCGGGCAGCACCCTCGCATGGGCACACATAATTTGCTCATTTCGTTGGGACCGGCTTCGTTTCTTGAGGTCATTGTAAACGATCCCGACGCCTCAACCCCGGCCGAGCCTCGCTGGGACGATCTCGAGGACTTGCGGGCCGCCCAGGAGTTCGACCTGGATTGTTGGCACGAGGTCAATTCAGCAGGAGGAAGCAGCACTTGACGGCTTCGCAGCAAACGTAGCCGCAGTTTGGCGCAGGTGCCTGACCCGGAAAATTTCCTCGCCACCCGATGGCTCGCTTCCATGGCGCCATTCCGACATTGTGGCAATGGCCTTCTGGTGATCACGTAGCGACCCGAACAGGTGATTGTGGATGTCGTCTACAGTCTCTCCTGGTGACACACCCCAACGCAGGGAAGATTACGCGTTGGTTCAGTAACAGGCTGGAAGGAGAAAGCATCAAAGTGGCGGACGGACCATGTAATATTCAGATCGAGTTCAAAACCATACATGGCACAAAAACCCCTATCTGAGGCGTCTTCCACTTCGTTTTTACAACTAAGATCGACTATGTTACCAAAAGAGGTATGGCTAAAATATCCAAAGAAAAATGGGTGGGTTGCCCTTTCCGATATGCCGCAGCTGCATTTGGAGACAAATGGAGCATGTTAATCCTCCGCGACATAATGTTTGGCTCTGCAATGCGGTATTCCGATTTTGTGAATTCCGAGGAAGGTATTGCAACGAATGTGTTGGCTAATCGGC
>NZ_KI928948.1:14332-144110 GCF_000521215.1 Labrenzia sp. DG1229
CCCGCAAATCCATCTATTTGCTCACTGAAAAGGGGAAAGATCTGGCTCCTGTGTTTCTGGCAATGATCCAGTGGTCACAGAAGTGGGACGACCGGACGTTGGTTCCAAAGGACTTCCTGGTCAATCTCCTTTCAGGTAGCGCGCCCCCTTCTCCCGGTGATTCATGAGTCCTCATTTTGCTTTCTATTTGCAACTTGAATACAATCACTCATATTCAGTCACACCGAGCTTCCAGCTGGCGGAAATGAACAATGTACCCTGAGGCTTCATGGTAAAGTCCGAACGCGAAAAAATGGCCGCAGGCGAATGGTACTCATGCGTCGATCCTGAGTTGGACGCTCTGAGAAAAGTAGCGCAATCCGCGGTTCACGAGCATAATATGATGCACCCGGCTGTTCGGGATGGTATGGGCCCGTCCTTGCGGAAGTTGCTGAAAGCTCCAACGGCCATTATCGAAGCTCCCTTCTATTGCCCCTACGGTTTCAACATTGCGCTAGGTGATGAAACCTTCCTGAACGCCGGCTGCACTATTTTGGACAGCGCCCCCGTTGCGATCGGCGATCAGTGTCAGCTTGGGCCGAATGTTCAGATCTATTGCGCTGAACATCATCAGGACCCAGACAAGCGTGCCGCCGGTCTCGAAATCGCCCTTCCCGTAACGATTGGCAATCAGGTCTGGATCGGTGGCGCTGCTGTGATCCTGCCAGGCGTCACCATTGGCGACCGTGCCATTGTCGGAGCGGGCAGTGTCGTGACCAAGGACGTCGCTGCGAACACAATAGTGGTAGGAAATCCGGCCAAACAGATTAATCGTCCCAGGACGACCGAATCATGACTTCTCCTGCCGGATTTCACCTGACGCCCAAGGACTTTGCGGGGCAAAGATTTGTCTGTGGCTGAGATCTGCCGGGAAGCCTGGATCAGCCAGGTAACGAAATTCAACTGGCGCAAGAAATATGCGGGTCCGATACCCATCGGAGATGAAGCCGCGGCGGGAGCTTGAGCAGGAATACGCCCGGCTGAAGAGGATTGTCGCGGACCTTTCTCTCAACAAGGAAATGCTTCAGGACATTGTCAAACGAAAGCTCTGAGGCCCGCCCGGAAAAGAACGCTGGTCGATGAATGCGATCGGGCCGGGCGGTGTCCATTCACCATGCGTGCGAGGTGATCCGACTTGATCCGAGTTGATCAGGGTTAGAAATTCATCTCACGCGATCTGGATCTATGGGCTTACCAGCGCGGCATTGCGCTGGATTTCTCCCCGCCTGGCAACGCCACCGACAATGCGTTCATTGAGGCTTTCAACGGAAGGTTCAAAGCAGAGTGTTTGAACGTCCATTGGTTCCTGAACCTTGCGGATGCACTCGAAAGACTGGAGGATTGGCGCGAGGATTACAACGAACAAAGACCTCATGGGGCCATCGGCAAGAAGGTGCCGTTGGATCTGATGAAATCAGAACATGCAGCCAGCCCGTGTTCCTGATTTGGTCCGGAAAACTCAAGCCCGTCCCAAGGCCACGTTGGGTAGCACTCCACAAGAGCTTGACGCAAAAAATCCCGAACGAACGGCAATGCTGAGAACAACCTAATCGCTTGATGTGAACCGCCCCGGGTTTACCGGAGAGATTTTGTTTCAAAGATTAGGCGACCTTATCAAGGGCGTTTAGGTTTCGAAAGAAGGCCTCCTCTGCTTCGCTTGGGGTTGAGTATCCGATGGCGCTGTGGAGCCGCTCGGTGTTGTACCAAGAGACCCACTTCAGGGTTTCCCATTCGATCTGGCCCGCTGATTTCCAAGGGCCGAACAGGTTGATGACTTCCGTCTTGAACAGGCCGATGATATTTTCCGCCAGGGCGTTGTCATAGCTGTCGCCAACTCTTCCGGCCGATGCGTCGATGCCGGTCTCCGCCAGCCGTTCCGAGTAGCGGATCGACAGATATTGACTGCCCCGGTCGGAGTGGTGGATCAGCCCGCCGGCCTGGTTCTGGCGCCTTTGGCAGATGGCCTGGTTCAAGGCATCGAGCACGAAGCCCGTGGACATGGAGGTGGAGACGCGCCAGCCAACGATTTTGCGGGCAAAGACGTCGATGACGAAGGCCACATAGACCATTCCCTGCCATGTCGAACAATAGGTGAAATCCGAAACCCAGAGCTGGTTCGGGGCTGTGGCCGTGAAGTTCCGGTTGACCTTGTCCAGCGGACAAGGCATGGCCGGATCCGGTGTCGTTGTCTTCTTCTTGCCACGCGTGACGCCTTGCAAGCCAAGCACCCTCATCAAGCGCTCCACGGTGCAGCGGGCAATGTCCCAGCCCTCGCGGTGCAGTTGACGCCAAATCTTGCGGGCTCCATAGCGCCCCTTGCTCACCTCATGGAAGCGCAGGATCTCCCGGGCATCCGCATCGTCTTTCTTCGCGCGGGCCGAAGCCAGATCCGGATCACGGGCAGCGGCGGCATGCGAATAGTAGCTCGATGAGGCGATCGGCAAAACGCGGCAGATCGGCTCGACCCCAAAGGCTTCACGGTACTCTTCGATGAACGTGATCATTTGCGGAACGGGCGGTCGAGCTCCGCTTCGTTGCCCGGCAGGCGTTTGCTTGCAAACGCTGAGAGGGGGCAAAATAAGCGGTCGCCTTCTTCAGGATCTCGTTGGCCTGGCGAAGCTCCCGGTTCTCCCGCTCAAGAGCCTTGATCCGGGCCTTGTCCTCGCTCGTGGGGCCAGCGCGTTCGCCAGCATCACGGGCGGCCTGGACACACCACGCACACAGGCTGTCCTTGGAGCAGCCGAGCTTCGACGCAATGGCATGATAGGCGGCGTTGTCGCTGTCATAGTCGCTGCGGTGGTCGCGAAAAAGCCGAACGCCACGTTCGCGAAACTCAGCCGTATATCTCGGGGGAACTGTCTTCTGATCCACAACGGGTATCCCGTGAGAGTTTTACTCTCCGGTAAACCCGGGGCGGTTCAGCTTTGCTGCTAGCAATCCTGAGTCAGCCTCCTTGTTCCGAAAAGCAACATCGGAAGCTCTATGAGTAACGACGTGCACGTCCGTCCAGACTTCCCGATTGGCCCAGGTCGCATTTTATGTGCGCTTTTCAGGATGAACAAGTGTGACATCATCCAACGACTGGCTGTTCTGAGTGGGGCAAAACCGCCCGATCCGGCCCCACCGCTGGCTTCAGACGACCTTGACTGTCAGTACTCCGACGGATTCGATGCTCGCTTCCATAGTATCGCCTGGCTCCACGGCGTTTACTCCCGAAGGGGTTCCGGCCATGATCACATCTCCCGCCGAGAGTTCGAAATATTCTGAGAGATAAGAGATCATTTCCGGTACTTTCCAGATCATCTGGTTCAAATCACCTTCTTGTCGCAAGTCGCCGTTGACTGTCAGTGCAATCCGGCCGTGATCAGGGTGACCAACATCGGACACCGGATGCAAAGGACCCACAGGCCCGGACCGCTCGAAGGCTTTGCCAATTTCCCATGGGCGTCCCATCTTCTTCATTTCGCCCTGCAAGTCTCTCCGTGTCATGTCCAGAGACACTCCGTAACCCCAGACGTGGTCTAGTGCATCTGACAGGGCGATGTTGGTGCCCCCGCTCTTCAGGCCCACCAAGAGTTCGACCTCGTGGTGTACGTCAGATGTGTGAGGGGGGTAGGGAAATTCCCCAGAAGCATCTAGATTATTTGGGTTTTTCTGAAAAAAGAACGGAGGTTCACGATTTGGATCGTGTCCCATTTCAACAGCATGCGCCGCAAAATTCCGGCCAATGCAATAAACACGACGGACCGGAAAAGTCCCCCCATTGCTCGTGGGAATGATGTGGACCTTTGGTTTCTCGATAACATGCTCAGACATCGTTTTCCTCGCTTGCGGTCTGTTATGTTTAGGCCTACCGGTTCGCGATACCAATTTAGGATCGCTCGCTTTGTGACTTGGACCGAATGCGCAAAAAATAAACTGGTTGGCAACGAGTTTAGTCCAACCATTTCTTAGATTGGTTGGGCTTCAACATCACCCAAAACGATCTCTGGCATCATCCGCGAATAAACCGAGCGCAGGTGTTGCTGCATCATTTGCATGGCTAGCTCTCCATTTCTGGCCGTGATCGCACGCACGATCGCATCGTGTTCTATAAAGCTGGTATAACCGGGCACGGGCTTGCGAGTGTCGCGCGGTTGGCCCCAGACAATTGAGCGGCGCACCGAGTTCAGCGTTTCGAAAAAGTACAGGTAAAGCTGATTGCGTGTGCCTCGTGCGATTACGTGGTGCAACTTGTTGTCCCAAGCTTCGTAAGCGCGCCAATCCTTTGCTTCGCGACACTTCTCAGCGCATATTTTCATTTGTTCACAGTCGGATTTGCTTGCATTTTTGGCTGCAAGTCGTGCCAGCTCGGGCTCAATGTTGTAGCGGACCGTGACCACCTGTTCCGGCTTTATCTGGTCGCGAAGGTAGGTAACATCTTGGAGGTTCAGGACGGGCCTTGAGCCGACAAATGTACCGCGTCCGACGTGCCGCCAGATCAACCCTTGCGCCTCCAAATCGGCAAGGGCTTTGCGCAATTGGTTGCGTGTTGTGTCCAGACGTTCGCACAGTTCGCGCTCGGGCAAGATGCGGTCATTCAACCGATATCCGGCACTATCGATCAAGTCACGCAGTCTTTGTGACAACTCGGCTGTGTCATTCATAGGGTCACCCAATTTACTGATTGGTTGATTGTATTAGCGCAAAAGTCAATCAACTCTTGTCTGCAAGGTTAGCAAGAGATCGCAGAATGTTGCGACGCTCTGCCGCAAAAAAAGTAGCGTTGGGAGGAGGATGTCGTGCAACTAGCCACAGTGTCAGCGGGTGGAGAGGAATTCTGTGCGGCCGTTCTGAATGACGACCGCCTTTTAAACCTGTCCAAAGCCGCGCACCGTCTGACGGGATCTGCTGCTGAGGCATTGAAGGCAAATTCAATGCTCCTTCTCATTGCCGGACCGCCGGAGACACTCGATATCGCACGCAGCCTTGTGGAAGACGCTGAAGCCGGTGCCCTTGACGCGGCAATTCTGGCCGAAGGAGTAGAGTTGCTAGCGCCAATCCCCACAATTAGCAAGAACGTTCTTTGTGTAGGGCGCAACTACGCTGAACATATCACCGAGGGGGATCGGGCACAAAAGCAACAGGTTGGCGTAACAGAGTATCCGGTTTTCTTCACCAAACCACCGACGTCCATCGTAGGCCCAGGTGGCGATGTGCTGACTTTTCCGAGCGTCTCAAAACAAACTGACTACGAAGTGGAATTGGCTGTGATTATCGGCACGCCGGGGCGCAATATCGCCAAGGCGGACGCAATGAAACACGTCTTCGGCTACACCATTTTGAATGACATCTCCGCCCGCGACGTACAGCGCCGCCATGGTGGGCAGAATTTCAAGGGAAAGGCCTTCGACGGCTCGTGCCCCATGGGTCCGTGGATTGTGACCGCGGACGCCATTGATGATCCACATGCATTGCCGATTTCGTTGACGGTGAATGGTGAGACCCGACAGGACGGTAACACCAGGGACATGATTTTCGATATCGATACACTCATCGCCTCGTTGTCGGAGGGCATGACGTTAGAGCCCGGTGACATCATCGCGACCGGCACGCCGTCGGGCGTGGGATACGCCATGGATCCACCAAGTTTCTTAAAAGATGGCGATACCGTCGTTTGTAAAATTTCAGGGATCGGCACGCTCTCGAACTCAGTGCGTGCCGTATAAGCGATCTTCCGAAGACGCCGATAGGACGAGGGGGATTGGGAAGAATGCGAAGGGAGGACTAAGCATATGATGAACCGCAGAACATTAACATCGTTACTGACGGCAGCGCTGGCAGCCGGATTGTTTGGAAAGGTTGCGTTTGCGCAAGACCTGCAAGATATTACTTTCGTGCAGCCGAGCCCGTCTGCCATCAACTCGTTTCCGGTCTTTGTCGCCATAGGCGAAGGGTTTTTCGAAGACGAGGGCTTGAACGTTACGGTCGAAGCCATCAATGGTTCGGGCGCGGTTTTGCAGGCGTTGTCTGCAGGTCAAGCGCAATTCGGCCGTCCCGGCCCCGGCCCGCTTATCGCGGCGCGTTCACGCGGTGTGGATGCCACACATATCTACAACGTGGCTGCACGGAGCAATTTTGGAATCGCAGTTCAAGAAGACTCCGATTTTCAGAAGATCGAGGACCTGCGCGGCAAGGTTATCGGAACCGGTACAGCGGACGGTGCCGAGGTGGGCTTTGCCCGCAACGTGCTGACGGGTGCTGGAATGGTCGAAGGCACTGACTTTGAGTTCCTCACGGTCGGTGACGGTGGCCCCGCAACTGCGGCATTCTTAAACGGTGAAATTGACGCCTATTCTGCGTCCACCGCAGATACAGCAGTTCTCAACCAGCGTGGCATGAAGGTGCGTGACATCACACCTGCCGAGTTCGGTCGGTTCTTCGGCAACGGCATTGCCACCATGGCCGATACGATCGCCAACGACCGTGAGCTTGTTGAAGCATGGAGCCGTGCCTTTGCCAAAGGCCATGCCTTTGCGCTGGACGACGCCAATCGCGATGCAGTTCTTGCCCACCTTGCCGCAGGCAACCCGCAGGAAGGTGAAGACAAGGAGTTCCAGGCGGCACTGTTCGATGCGGTTCGTTCCAAGACAATTGCTGCTGGCGACAGCCCGCATCTTGGCTGGTATCCGGCGGCAGTCTGGGAAGAATGGCAGGAAGCTCTCGTCGCTGGCGGTGAAATCCCAGGACCTCTCGACGATCTGAGCGTGATCTGGACCAATGAGTTCGCTGAGCTCGGAAGTGCAGGCGTCGGCAAATGAACGCCTCATTGGCAAATGATTACTCCGGCGCTTCATCTGAAGCGCCGGTTTATGAGTTGACCAATGTCAGCAAGACGTACGCGCGCAATGCGGTGATCGCGTTAGAGAACGTGGACCTCACCTTGCGCCACGGGAGCTTCACGTCGGTTATCGGATCAAGCGGCTGCGGGAAATCAACCCTGTTGAAGATCATGGCAGGGCTCATTCCACCCACGAAAGGCCGCGTGATCCTTCAGGACAAGCCTGTGACCGGCCCGCGGCGCGACATCGGAATGATGTTCCAGCAAGCCACGCTCTTTCCTTGGAAAACCGCGGTTGAGAACATCGTGCTGCCGATCGAGATCCGGGACGGCAAAGGGGCCGCCAAGAAGGCCAAGGAAAAAGCCCATGACCTTCTCGAGATAGTCGGGCTGAAGGGTTTTGAGAACGTTTATCCCAACGAATTGTCTGGGGGCATGGCACAGCGCGCGTCGATCTGCCGGATGCTGATTACCGAACCAGCGGTTCTGCTTTTGGATGAGCCGTTCAGCGCACTCGACGAGCTGTCTCGCGACATGATGAACATGGAATTACAGAGAATTTGCCGTGAGCAGAACGCGACAGCCTTTCTGGTCACCCATTCCATTCAGGAAGCGGTGATCCTCTCGGACGAGATTGTCGTAATGAAGCCCCGCCCTGGCCGGATTGCGGAGATCGTTCAGGTTGATCTGCCCCGGCCGCGTACGCTTGATATGATGACAACACCGAGATTTGGCGAGATCGTAGATCACATTCGCAGCATGTTGGACAAGGGAGAAGACATGTGACTGATGCGCCCACCAATCAGCGGCTAGAGACCGAGGCGGCGGACGATACCGTCTGGGTTCAGGAAGTTGCATTCATCGATTCCGTGCCCCGTTGGATCGCCATGACATTTGTGTTCGTGGTTTTCATCGGCACGTGGGATCTGGTAACACGTCTGGAACTTGTTTCGCCGATCATTTTGCCCACGCCGTGGGAAACCTTCGACGACATGATCTTTGTCGGAAACAATCTTCTTAGCGGCGGCTATATGCTTGTTTCTCTTTGGATCACGATCAAAGAAGTGATCTACGGGTTCGCGCTGGCCATCGCCCTCGGTTTCTCGCTTGGCGTACTCGTCGGCGAAACAGTGTTCGGGGAAAAAGCTGTAATGCCGTATCTGGTGGCCATCGACACTATGCCGAAGGTCGCCTTTGCCCCCCTCTTTGTTGCTTGGCTGGGCTTTGGCATAGAATCCAAAGTGGCGCTGGCGGCGTTTATCGCCACCTTCCCGATCGTGGTTGGAACGGCTGCGGGCCTACATTCAGCCGATGAGAATGCCCGCATGCTCTTCAAGACCATGGGTGCAAGCCGCATGCAGACATTGATCAAGATGAAGCTTCCCACCGGACTGCCACAGATCTTTACAGGACTCAAGATCGGCGCCGTTGGCGTTATGGCAGGCGCGATCACAGGCGAATTCTTGGGCGGCGGTAAAGGCTTTGGCGAGCTGATCAGGGTCGCTGCTTCCCAGCTTAACACGCCTCGGGTGTTCTCGTTGATCCTGTATCTGAGCCTCGTCGGGTTGGTGCTGTACCTGATCGTACAATGGATGCAGCGCAAAGTCGTCTTCTGGCAGAAGGAATCCGTAGGTGCACACGATCACTGAGGCATCCACCATACCGGTGCATAACCTGCGCGATTTCGTTTCGGCGGCGCTGCAGTCGAAGGGCGTCCCCCATGATGATGCCGTCAAAGTCGCCACGCTCATGGTCGAGGCAGACATATATGGTTATCGTACGCACGGAGTATTTCGCCTGCGGCAGTATCTGGCGCGGTTGGACGGCGGCGGCTGCAACCCGACCCCGTCGGTGACCGTGGCACATGAAACAATTGCCACGGGCGTGATCGACGGGGACGACGGGCTTGGCCATCTTGCAATGTCCGCGGCGCTTGATCTGGCCATCGAAAAGGCGCGAACCGCCGGCATCGGCTGGATCGGTGTTCGCCGCGGCAATCATGCCGGACCCTTGGCGCTTTATGTGCGCCCCCAGGCAGAGGCTGGTCTGCTTGGCATGGCGGCGGCAGTAGGAAGCGCGAACCACGTTCCTCCATACGGAGGAACCGACCTACTTCTTGGTACCAACCCAATTGCATTCTCGGCGCCTGCCGCCAGTGCCGATCCATTCGTATTCGACATGGCCACCACTGTTGCAGCGATGGGAAAGATCAAGACGCTTCTGCAACAGGGCAAGGAGATGCCGGAAGGTTGGATGGTTGGACGGGACGGCAAACCGCTCACGGATCCAGCCCGGAAATCAGAGGGCTTTCTCCTGCCGATCGGCGGCCCAAAGGGGTTCGGTTTGTCGGTTGCAATAGGGCTTATGGCCGGTGTGCTCAATGGGGCTGCCTTCGGATCAGACGTCGTCGACTTTACCAATGACACGACCTCTTCCACCAATACCGGGCTATTTGTCGTGGCACTTGATCCCGCAGCCTTTGGAATAGGGGACGATTTCGCGAGCACCGCCAGTCGGGTCTTTGAAGAGATGCGCATCTCAGACCCGCTTCCGGGTCATGATCCTGTCCGCTTGCCAGGTGACGGCAAGACCGCAGCGGCTGATGCCCGCAGATCCAACGGCCTTGCTCTGAACCCCGCTCTGCGGCGCGACCTGAATTTACTTGCTGCTGATTGCGGGCTCACAGTTCCGTTTCCGGATGAACACGCAAAAGGCTGAGATTGCGTTTGCCTGGGCCCCTTCCGCGTGAGAAGCGATGTCGGCGGTGTCATTCTGACAGCACCAAGTCAAAGGCACACTGAGAACAGTGTGCCTTAATCGGCTTCATCGTCGGGTGAGTTCTGCAACCAGCGCAGCACCGAACTTTGCTTGTTTTTCATGTGAATAATCAAGATTGACGCCAGCTTCTTACCATCGCGCGCTTCCAGCGTTCGAATTATTTCATTGTGTTCGTCCACGGCTTCGCTCCAGCGCTCATCAGACATGTTGGCCGCATATCGTGCGCGCAGCATACGGGCTGACAATGCCATACTGGAGTTGGCCAGGGTCTCGTTTCTTGCCGCAGAAAGTATGCCTAGATGGATATCTTGGTTAAGCTTGAAATACGTGGCCAAGTCCCTGTTGCGATAGCTTTGTATCATTGCGTCGTGAAGCGAGCGGATCTTGGTGATCTCCTCGTTAGTGATCTTTTCGCAGGCCAGCTCCCCCGACAGGCCCTCAAGAACGGCGAGTACCGGAAAGACCTCTTCGACCTCTTCTATAGTGATCGCAGTGACCCATGCTCCGCGATTTGGTTCCAATCGGACCAGACCCTCTGCGGCCAAAACCTTCAATGCTTCGCGCAATGGAGTCCGTGATACACTGAATTGTTCGCAAAGGGCCTTTTCGGGAACTTTTTTGTCCGGGGCTATTTGGCCTTCAATGATCAAGGGACGCAGACGCTCCACCAATTCAAGGTGAAGTGATCTTCGTTCGATTATCATGTTTGCGGATACATCAGTCATTTTGCAGCGTGTACACTCGTTTCAGTGCCAAGTCGAGAAGTTGGGCTATGTGCATCGGATTGCAATCGGTGTTTTCTGCGATTTGGTGGCGACAAGACGTGCCATCGGCCACGATAATTGCGTCACTTGATACGGCGCGCGCAGCGGGAAGAACGTCCAGTTCGGCCATCTTTATCGACGTGTCATATGTGTCCACACCGTAGCCGAATGCGCCTGCCATGCCGCAGCAGCTGCTTTCTATCTTGGTAACATTAGTGTCCGGCAAGAGTGCCAGCGTTCGTTCGATTGCCGGCATAATCCCCATTGCCTTTTGGTGGCAGTGCCCATGCAATGTGATCTCGGGCGCCGGAGATTGAAGGCGCGAAATGAACTGCGAATTGTCCCTCTGAACGGCAATGAACTCCTCGAACATCAGCGCTAATTTGGCGATCTTTGCGCTATCTTCTCCGGGTAACAGCACAGGTAACTCGTCGCGAAGCGTTAACAGGCAGCTTGGTTCCAAGCCGATGATGGGAACGCCAACTTCTGCATAAGGCATAAGAGCATCGACAAGCCGTTTGGCCTCTTGCCGCGCTTGATCAACCAATCCGACCGACAGAAACGTACGGCCACAACACAATGGACGGCTATTGTCGGTAGGTTTTACCACATCAACCGAACTGCCTGTAGCGTTCAAAACTCTGACTGCTGCGCGCAGGTTTTCAGGTTCGAAATAGCGGTTGAAACTGTCAACAAACAAAACGGCGTCCGGTGTGGAGGTCGCGCTGACTTCGGTGTCCTTGAACGGTTTGGCGACCCATTTGGGCAAGGGGCGTTTTGCTGTGAAACCCGTCAATCGTTCTGTTGCTTTGGCTAAACCAGGCACCTTGTCTCGCAGGTTCAGCAGAAAAGGCAATTTCGCCGCCCAGGGCGCGTATCGCGGCAGATAGCCAACAAGCCGATCATGTATACTCAGGCCATGCTTCTTGGCGCGCGCAGAAAGCACCTCAATCTTCATCCGTGCCATATCCACGCCTGTCGGGCACTCGCGCTTGCAGCCCTTGCAGGACACACAGAGCTTCATCGCACCTGCCATCTCTTCCGACACCAGTGCGTCGGGCCCAAGCTGTCCGGAAATCGCAAGACGGAGGGTATTGGCGCGGCCGCGGGTCAGGTCCTTTTCTTTGCGCGTCACCCGAAATGAGGGACACATGACGCCACCCTTCAGTTTACGGCAGGCTCCATTGTTGTTGCACATTTCAACCGCACCCTGAAATCCGCCATCTTTTCCCGACCACTCGGACCAATCCAGTTCAGTTTTCAGGTGTGAGGTCTGATATTCCGGTCCATAGCGAAAAAGGCTACGGTCATCCATCTTTGGCGCATTGACGATTTTGCCAGGATTAAACACGCCGGTCGGATCGAAACGATCTTTCACCTCCTCAAAGGCCGAAACCATCCGGGAGCCAAACATCTTTTCATGAAATTCCGAGCGGACGATGCCGTCCCCATGCTCACCTGAATGCGAACCCTTGTAGCGGGCGACTAGATCAAAACATTCTTCGGCAATCGCGCGCATTGTTGCGACGTCATTGTCCAGCTTCAGGTTCAACACCGGGCGCACGTGCAGACACCCGACCGACGCATGGGCGTACCATGTGCCTGTGGTGCCATGGCGTTCAAAAACCTCCGTGAGCCCAGCCGTGTAGGCGGCAAGGTCAGGCAGTTCGACCGCACAATCCTCTACAAACGATACGGGCTTCCCGGCGGTCTTCATAGACATCATTATGTTGAGGCCAGATTTGCGCAATTCAGCGATTTGTCCCTGTAAGCCCGTATCCGTCACCGCGGTGACACCGCCCCAAGCCTTGCCGGTCCCGGTCCAGGAAAACCCGAGGTCACCCATTATCTGGTCGAGGTCTTTTAACTTTTGCACCCCGTTGGCTCGCGTGAATTCCACCAGCAGCAAAGCCTCAGGCGCGCCGGTCACAAAACTTTCGATTGTCTTGGCAAAAAGCGGTATGTCCCGGGCAAGCGCGATCATCGTATGATCGACCAACTCAACGCCCTCGGGATCAAGCGTCACCAGATGTTGTGCGGCATCCATTGCCTGATGGAAGGTCGGGAAGTGACACACGCCCAAGGCTTTGCCGTCCTGAAGCGGGGAGAGTTTCAGCTCGATCGCGGTGGTGTAGGCAAGTGTGCCTTCCGAGCCAACAAGAAGATGAGCGAGGTTCTGGGCGCCCAGTCCAGAAGTCAGTGCGTCGATGTTGTAGCCACCCACGCGGCGCATGACATTGGGGAACCGGGCAGCGATTTCAGCCGATTCCCTTTGGCCAATCGCAGCAAGATCATGGCAAAGCGCGTTGTAGGCCGCATTTTGATCGGCAAGGCCCACTCCAAACCGGTGTTTGCTGCCATCGGCCAAAATCGCGTCGATCGACCGGACATTGTCCCGCATCATACCATACCGGATGGATTTCCCACCGCAGGAGTTGTTCCCCGTCATCCCGCCAATGGTCGCGCGCGACGCGGTAGAGACATCGACCGGGAACCAAAGCCCATGCGGTTTGAGCACCCGGTTCAATTCATCGAGCACAATGCCCGGGCGCACAACACAGCGTTTGTTGGCAACGTCAAGTTCGAGAATTTCGTTGAAATACTGAGTATTGTCCAAAACCAGCGCTTCGTTGATGGTCTGGCCACACTGTGATGTACCGCCGCCGCGGGGAAGGATCGGCACGCCTTGATCACGCGCGCAGTCAATCGCCGCAAATATGTCGTCTTCTGACTTCGGCGCCAGCACGCCAACCGGCATCATCTGATAAATCGATGCGTCCGTTGCGTAGCGACCGCGCGAAAACGGATCGAACATCAGATCGCCCGACACTCTTTTTGAAAGCTCACGCGCAATATCGCTCAACGGTGGGGTCCTCGATCTGTAAATTCTATAATTGAATTATGAATTAAAAATTGTATATTCACAACTTCAATGTCATTCTGTGATGCAAGTTGAAACGCAGGTCCCACAAGGTTCGATTTATGAGACAAGCTGGTCGTCATTTTCTGCAAATTCCCGGCCCCAGTTCGGTCCCGGATCGCATATTGCGTGCGATCTCTGGTCAGGTGATTGACCACAGGGGGCCAGCGTTCGGCAAAGTCGGCGCACAGGCCCTGGAAGGGATCAAAACCATCTTCAAGACCCAACAGGATGTCGTGATCTATCCTTCGTCAGGTACCGGCGGATGGGAGGCCGCGCTTGTCAATGTGTTGTCGCCGGGCGACCGGGTGCTGATGTTTGAAACCGGACATTTTGCGACGTTATGGAAAAAGATTGCCGAGAAACTGGGCTTGAAGCCCGAGTTCATTGAAGGCGACTGGCGCAGCGGTGCCGATCCGGACCAGATCGAGGCATACCTTGCTGAAGACAAAAACCATGAGATCAAAGCAGTCTGCGTTGTTCACAACGAGACATCGACGGGATCCGTCTCTCCGATCGCTGCTGTCCGAAAGGCCATTGACAACGCCGGACACCCCGCGTTGTTCATGGTCGACACAATCTCGGGTCTCGCGTCGCTAGACTATCAGCACGACGAATGGGGCGTTGATGTCACCGTATCCGGATCGCAAAAGGGACTCATGTTGCCGCCGGGCCTTTCGTTCAACGCGATAAGTGCCAAGGCCATGGCGGCGAACGCTTCGGCCACGTTACAGCGATCATATTGGGATTGGGCGGATATGGTTGGCCCAAACAAAACTGGATATTTCCCGTATACGCCCGCCACAAACCTTCTGTACGGACTGAATATCGCCATTGAAATGTTGCACGAAGAAGGGCTGGAAAATGTCTTTGCCCGACACGCGCGTCACGGGGTGGCTGCACGAACTGCTGTTCGCTCCTGGGGCTTGGAAGTTCTTTGCAACAAGCAGGGGCAGGAAAGTGGCGTGCTGACAGCTGTTAAGGTCCCGGAAGGCTATAGCGCGGACGGGTTCCGAGCAACGACTTTGGAACATTACGATATTTCTTTGGGTAACGGCCTGTCGAAGGTTGCCGATAAAATATTTCGAATTGGCCATCTTGGTGATTTCAACGATCTCATGTTGGTCGCAACACTGGCAGGCGTTGAAATGGGTCTGACAAAGGCCAAAGTTCCCCACAACGCTGGGGGAGTCGGAGCTGCGATGGCGTTGCTGGAGAGTACGTAGATCGCGGCAGAGTGACGAAAACAGTCACATTTCCTAGGGAGGAATCACTCATGACCATCAAGGCAATTCTTGTTGCGGCATCCGCTGCAATTGGCGGAGCAAGCAGTGCGTTTGCTGCCGACATCACGCTAAAGTTTGGCCATGTCGGCAACCCAGGCTCGCTGTTTGAAGCAAGCGTCGACAATTTCGCAGAATGTGTGAATTCGTCGATGGGCGGTAAAGTCGAGGTGCAGACCTTCGGCTCTTCGCAGTTGGGCAAGGACAAGGAGCTTTTGCAAAAGCTCAAGCTGGGTCAGGTCGACTTCGCGCTTCCGTCATCCGTTATGTCTTCGGTCGATGATACGTTCGGCATTTTCGAGATGCCTTACATCATACGTGACCGCGACCACATGCGCCGTGTCCAAGACGCAATGATGGACAAGTTTCAGGCAGCTGCAAATGGTGGCGGATATCACATCGTTGGCCTGGCCGAGAACGGCTTCCGTCACATCACCAACAACACGCGGCCAATCAATGTGCCGAGTGACCTCGAAGGCATCAAACTGCGCACGCCCAATGGCGTATGGCGTGTAAAGATGTTCACGGAATACGGCGCAAACCCAACGCCAATGGCGTTCTCGGACGTGTTTACCGCGTTGCAAACCGGCGTGATGGACGGCCAGGAAAACCCCTATGCGCAAATTGCATCCGCAAAGTTCCAGGAAGTCCAGAAATACCTGTCAATTACCGGCCATGTCTACACACCTGCCTATATCCTCGCTTCGCAGAAGGGTTTTGCGAAACTGCCGGAGGATGTGCAGGCCGGCCTGACCGCCTGTGCGGCGTCCACGCAGGACTTCACCTACGAAAAAGCGGCACAGCTCGAAACCGAATTGCTGGACGTGATCAAGACTGCCGGTGTCGAGGTGAATGAGGCGAACAAGGATGCATTCGTCGAGGCATCCGCGCCGATCTACAAGGCATTCGCCGACGAGGTCGAAGGCGGGCAAGACATGATTGACCAGGTTCTGGGCCTGGCGAACTCGAATTGACGCTTGTAACGGGCAGCGGGCAATCCGCTGCCCTTTCATTCTTGTGGCTATATAGATCCGCGAGAGCCTCCCTTTGGCTCCTGCAAGAAGACAAGGCGCGAAGTGAACCAGCTCTCAATCTCACTCCTACCTCGGATTGTCACGATCCTCGGCAAAGTGCTTGAATGGATCACGATCTCGCTGATGGTGCTTCTGACCATCGTCGTAATTTCGGCGGTGATTGCGCGTCTCTCGGGCCAGAGTTTTTCGTGGTATGACGAAGTCGCCGCGATCATGCTCGCCTGGATAACCTACTACGGGTCGGCGCTCGCTGCGCTTCACCGTCGTCACATCGGGTTTGATACGGTGCTTCTGGCGATGCCGGTCAAGGCGCGTCTGGCGGCCCTGCTGGCGGGTGAGGCAATCGTGTTGATCTTCTTTGTGCTGATGGCGCGAGCCGGGCTTCAGGTTCTCGAAGTTCTCGAAGGCGACACGCTGATCTCACTGACCTGGGTTCCGGTTCAATTCACCCAGTCGATTATCCCGATTGGCGCGATCCTGTTCATCCTGTGCCAGCTTCTCAGCCTGCCGAACTACTGGAAAGTCACCGCCGCCGGCGTTTCGCTGGAACACGCGGAGATCGAGGAAGAGGTTGAGGCCGAGATGATCAAGAACAAGGATCGTAACTGATGTTGATGGCTGCGATCTTCTGCGCACTGCTGGCGATGATCTGCATCAATGTGCCAATTGCAGTTGCACTGGCCATGTGCGGCGTGATCGGGCTCTTGGTGGTCGAGGGTACGGGCAGTTTGGTCACGATTGCCCTGGACATGTATGACGGATCCACCAAGTTTTCGTTGATTGCGATTCCGATGTTTGTGCTGGCAGGTGCCATTATGAACGCGGGCGGGATCACGGATCGGCTGATCAATTTTGTGTCCGCCATCATAGGCTTCATCCGCGGTGGTCTGGCTATGGTCAATATTGGCGTGTCGCTGTTCTTCGCGGAGATCTCGGGATCGGCTGTAGCGGACGTCGCTGCAATGGGCTCGATTCTGATCCCGCAGATGAAAAAGCGCGGCTACTCAAAGGAGTTTTCCGCCGCCGTCACGTCGTCCTCTGCCTCCTTGGCGATCATCATCCCGCCATCGATCCCCATGATCCTTTATGCGGCCTCAGCCAACACCTCAGTCGAGCAATTGTTTGTGGCCGGCGTTGTGCCGGGGCTTCTGGGCGCTGCCGGGTTGATGGGCGTCGCCTATGCTTTCGCGAAACGTTATGACTATCCGGTGGAAGAGGCATTCAACCTGCCGCGCGTACGCGAGACATTCAAGGACGCACTGCCCGCTTTTGCGTTGCCTGTGATTATCCTGGGCGGGATATTCGGCGGATTTGTCACCGCAACCGAAGCCGCAGGGTTGGCCGTGCTTGCTGCACTTGTTGTCTCTGCCTGGTATCGCAACCTGAACTTGGCACATTTGCGCCGAGCGATGCTCGACGGCGGCATACAAACCGCCGTGGTCATGCTTTTGGTTGCCGCATCGGTTCTTATGGGCGGCTTTTTGACTCGTGCGCAGATCCCTCAACAACTGGCCGAAGGCATTTTGTCTGTCACAGCGCAGCAATGGGCGATTTTGCTGATCCTGAATTTCTTTTTCCTGATCATCGGGTTCTTCCTGCATTCGGCAGCCGCGATCATTCTGGTTGTACCAATTGTGATCCCACTGATCTCCGCCGCGGGCATTGATCCCGTGCATTTTGGTCTTGTCGTCACACTTAACCTGGCAATTGGCCAACAGACACCGCCGGTCGCCTCCGTTCTGATCACGTCCTGCTCCGTGGCGCGGGCGAATATATGGGCAGTGTCCAAGGTCAATATCTGGTTTGTCGCGGTTCTGCTGGCGGTGCTGATGCTCTGCACTTATGTGCCAACGGTGCCGATGTTCCTCGTTGAGTACTTCTACCGATGACCGAAGAGAAAAATCATACCATTGCAGGCGATGCAAATACCATCGGGCATCCGGTCAGATTTATCACAACACCTGCCACAGTAGCCAAAGCAGCGCCTGTGCTGGGTCAACATAGCTAAGAGGTGTTGGAGCAGCTTGGCTACGATCAAGAGGTTTTCTCGAGCCAATTGGCAAGCAGGGCCGCCATTTCGGCGTAGTCTCCCAAAGAGCCAAAATGTACACGTAGATCGGGGGTCGGAGTGAAACTTTCTTTAGATACAGCGCAGAAAATTGTCTCAGCCGCTTTGGACTGGCGGCGCGCCCATGGGATGAAACCCATAACGATCGCGGTTCTTGACAGCGGCGGATTCTTGATCGCGCTGGCCCGCGAAGATGGCACCAGCAATCTGCGTCCTGACATTGCGCAGGGCAAGGCGCGGGGGGCCATCGGTATGGGGCTCGGCTCACGCGCCCTGTTTGAACGGGCAAAGTCACAGCCCTATTTTATCCAAGCCATGAACAGCATTGCCGAAGGATCGCTGGTGCCGGTTCCCGGCGGCGTTTTAATCAAGGAGGACGGCCAAGTCCTGGGAGCAGTTGGAATAACCGGTGACTCGTCCGACAATGATGAAACTTGCGCAATCGCAGCAATTGAGGCTGCCGGATTTACGGCAGACGGAGGCTAATCGACGCCCGAAGCGACTGGAACGGTTAGACCGCCCCCAACGTCCGGCTTTCCACCCGTAATTCTCCGTTAAAATTTTGCTGCGTTAGCAAAATTTGCGCAGCAAGACCTTGCTATGTCAAATCTCAACGAAGAAGTTTCCTGAGCGTGTTTCGGCGATCAGTTGAATCCACCGAATTGATGAAGGCATCGAAGTTTTCGGACGCGCAGAAAGCGTTCATCCTGAAGCGCGGGGAAGAAGGTGTTCCCGTGGCTGAGATCTGCCGTGAAGCCGGGATCAGCCAGGCGACGTATTTCAACTGGCGCAAGAAGTATGCGGGTCTGATGCCCTCGGAGATGAAGCGGCTCAGAGAGCTAGAGCAAGAGAATGCTCGGCTCAAGAAGATCGTCGCAGACCTGTCTCTCGACAAGGAGATGCTCCAGGACATCGTCAAGCGAAAGCTCTGAGGCCTGCCCGGAAAAGAACACTGGTCGACGAGATGCGGTCGGACTGGTCGGTGTCCATTCGCCGTTCCTGCGCGGTGATCCGGTTTGACCCGACGACCTACCGTTATAGATCCCGTAGGCCCGGTCAGGCCGCTTTGGAACAGCGGATCAGAGAGATTTGCCAGACGCGTGTCCGGTTCGGATACCGGCGGGTGCATGTCTTGTTGCGCCGCGAGGGCTGGATGATCAATCAGAAGAAAACGCGGCGGATCTACAACGAGTTGGGCCTGCAACTGAGGAACAAGCATCCCAAGCGCCGGGTGAAGGCAAAGCTGCGCGAAGACCGGCAGGAAGCTGTCGAGCCGAACGATGTGTGGGCGATGGATTTCGTGCATGACCAACTCGCCACCGGCCGGAAGATCCGCGTTCTGACAGTGATCGACACGTATTCTCGCTATGTGCCGGCGCTTGACCCACGTTTCAGCTACCGGGGTGAGGATGTGGTGAGAACCTTGGAGATCGTCTGTAAGCAGATTGGCTATCCGAAGACGATCCGGGTCGATCAGGGCTCCGAGTTCATCTCGCGGGATCTCGATCTGTGGGCCTATAGAAGAGGCGTCACGCTTGACTTCTCCAGGCCAGGAAAACCGACGGACAACGCATTCATCGAGGCCTTCAACGGCCGGTTCAGGGCCGAGTGCCTGAATGCGCACTGGTTCCTGAGCCTTGCGGATGCGGTCGAAAAGTTGGAGGATTGGCGAAAGGACTATAATGAGCAACGACCTCATGGCGCTATCGGCAACAACGTTCCGATAGACCTAATGAAATCAGAACACGTAGCCAGCCCGTGTTCATGATTTGGACCAGAAAACTCTAGCCCACCTCGAGGGCACGTTGGGTAGCACTTCAACAACCAGCGGACTCCGCGCTGAATTGGATGGAATTCGGGTCTCAGGTCAGTGAGGCTAGTTGACCCTTCTCGCATTGGCAGGGCGAGGCGCAAAAATCAGTTTCGGCTGTGAGAGGTTTGTGGAAACAATGTCGCAATGATGGTCTAGTTTAGAACCAGCTCTAAAAACAGACAGAAAACATATAGTTAAAAAACATAATGGCGGAGAGGAAGGGATTCGAACCCTCGAGACGGTTGCCCGTCTACTCCCTTAGCAGGGGAGCGCCTTCGACCACTCGGCCACCTCTCCGGCAAATCCCGTTTAGTGCCCGACGCGTTGGGAAGCAAGCCCTTTTTCGCCCTCAGTGAACTTTTCCACCTCGGGCTCTCAAGCAGTTTCGCGCAGGATCATGCCGCGAACGAAGCGAGACTTGCACAGGTCTGTGCGCAAACCCGCGGCGGGTTTGTCTGTTCGTTGATCTCGTTGAGAAGTTCACCAATTGCGCGGGGTGCGCGGGAAGACAGAAATGCTGCCGACAAGATAGAAGCCGAACATCTCTTCATTGGTTTCCCCAACGAGCTGAGGTCACGTCTGGACACACGCGAGACCGGGGCATCGGCAGGTTCTTGACACTCGGCATGCCTCCACACAGCAATTCCGGCGTGTTTCCTGGAGTTTGTGATTCTGCCCCAACAGAGCATGCGTCACGTAACGCCTCCTCTCTTCCGACTCCTGAGAACGGCGCGCGGCGGGACACCTGCCTGCCGACGTCTTCCAAATGAGAGCGCTTAAAAACCGACTACTCGAACAACGAAGGCAGGAACATGGAGATTGCGGGAACGTAGGTCACCAGCATGAGCGCTGCGAAAAGAGCCAGGTAAAAAGGCCAGATCGACTTCAGGGCTTCCTCGATCTTTATCTTGCCGACCGCGCATCCGACAAAAAGGCATGTGCCGACCGGAGGTGTGCATAGCCCGAGGCCGAGATTGACCAGGAGCATTATCCCGAATTGGACCGGATCCATGCCGAGGTCACGCGCGATCGGCAGGAAAATTGGCGTGCAAATCAATATCAGGGCGGCCATGTCCATGATCATGCCGAGCATGAGAAGCATGATATTGATCATGAGAAGAATGACGATCTTGTGCTCGGAAATGCCAAGCAGAAACTCGCTCAGCTTTGCAGGAACCTGGTACAGCGCGAGCAGATAGGCGAACGAACTTGCGAATCCGATGAGGATCATGACCATGGCGGTCGTGCGCAGCGCCGACGTCACCGAGATCACAAACTCGTTCCAGCCAAGTGTCCGGTAGGCAACTGCGGTCAGGACAAGCGCGTAAATTGCCCCGAACGCACCGGATTCCGTAACCGTGAAGACGCCGGAGAGCACGCCACCGACAATGATGACTGCAGTTATGAGACCAGGTATGGCGCTGACCGCCGTCTGCAGCACAACCTGCCAGCCGGGAAATGGCTCCGACCCGTAATTGTGCTTCAGGGCGACCACATAAGCAGCAACCGCAAGACAGAGACACATCACCATGCCCGGGATGACGCCGGCCAGAAACAGTTTCGAGATTGAAATTCCACCACCGGCAGCGACAACGAAGATGATCATGTTGTGGCTCGGCGGGATCACAATGCCCGCGATCGACGAGGTTACGGTCACGTTGACCGCATAGTCAGGGCGGTAGCCCTTTTCCTTCATCACCGGGATCAGCAAAGAGCCGAGCGCCGAAATGTCGGCAATCGCAGAGCCGGATATCCCCCCGAACAGCATGCTGGAAAAGATATTGACCGACGCGAGACCACCGCGGACATGGCCAACCAGTGCGGAGGCAAACCGGACAAGCCTTATGGCGATGCCACCGTGCAGCATCAGTTCTCCGGCAAAGACAAAGAACGGTATCGCGAGCAGGGAAAACGTCGAGATGCCCGAGATCGCGCGCTGAAAAGTCATCAGCAACGGGAACCCTTCATACCAGAACGCGGCGGCGGCCGAGATCCCCATTGCAAATGCGACTGGAACCCCGAGTATGACACTCACACCGAAGACTCCCAGCAGAATCGCGAGACCCATTTCAGTTTTCCTTCTTGATTTCGTAGATCTCGCCGCGGAGCGCAAAGCGGCTGCGAAGCAGGAACCTTGCGCCTGCAAAAATCACCATCAGTGCGCCGCAGGCAATGGCTGCGGCAGTCCGGATGCTTTCGGGAACATTGAGCATCGGGAGAAGTGTCGACCAGCCGAACTGGAACAATTCAAGGCTTGCGACCAGCATCACACCACCAAAAACGGCAAGACAGAGGTCAGTCAACAGCAAAAGCACCTGTTTCACCTTCGGCGGCAGCGCATCCCGCAACACCGTGACGCCGAGGTGCGTTTCCTCGTGAATGCCGACCGCAGCACCAAGGAACGTGATGTAACAGATCAACAGCAAGGCAAGCTGCTCAACCCAGGTCGGTGTCTGATTGAGAACATATCTACCAAAGACCAGCCAACCGAAGGTCGCGACAAGGATCACAAGCGCGATTGATCCGATGAGTACACAGACTTTTTTCAGCAGGAACAACCAGTGTTCGAGCCGATCCGGGGTGCTGCCAGAGCGCGACATCAGTCTTCTCCAGTGCGGACTGCGCTTGCAGCGCAGTCCGCCTTCATTGCTTACTGGGCGTTCTTGAACATCTCGACCAGATCGGTCAGATCAGGGCTTTGTGCCAGGAACTGATCGTATACCGGCGACATTGCAGCCTGGAACGGAGCCTTGTCTGCAATCTCATTCACCGTCACGCCACCCTCGGACACCTTGGCCATGCTGGCGGACTCGCGCTCCTGCCAGAGCTTGCGCTGCAATTCGGTGCTGTTGCGCCCGGCCTCCCTGACGATTTCCTGCTGCTCGGCTGTCAGGGAATCGAAGGTCTTCTTGCTCATGCATAGGCACTCCGGAATGATCAGGTGCTGCGTGAGCGAGTAATATCCCGCGACTTCGAAGTGGTTGGTTGATTCATAGGATGGCGGGTTGTTTTCCGCTCCGTCGACAACACCGGTCTTGATCGCCTGGTAGACTTCGGCAAACGCCATCGGCGTTGCGTTGCCACCGAGCGAATCCACCATGCCGACGAACAGGTCATTGTTCATCACCCGAATTTTCATGCCCTCGACATCAGCAGGCTCGTTGATCGCCTTGACCGAGGTGTAGAACGAACGCGCACCTGCATCGTAGTATCCAAGAGCGACAAGGCCCTTCGCTTCCAGACCTTTGCTGAGAGCCTTGCCCGGCTCCCCGTCCATCACCTTGTACATCTGGTCGACATCTTTGAAGATAAAGGGAAGCGAGACAACATTCGCCTCCGGAACGACCTGCCCCATCGGCCCGAGGCTGAATACGCCGAAATCGATGACACCGAGCCTTGTCTGCTCGATTGCATCCGGCTGAGACCCAAGAACGCCGCTATGGAAGACCTTACCGGAAATCGCGCCATCGGTCTTTTCACTGACCTCCTTCACGAAGGATTCCATGCCGTGCGAGACAGGATAATCCTCAACGTGAATGTTCCATCCGCGAAGGTCGCGTGCTTCGGCGACGACTGTTGCCAGGAGCAGAGACGCGGCGACGGTCGTACCACGCAGCGCACCCATTTTAAGTGATTTCATCAAAGTCATTGGATCCTCCCTTTTGACCTGGTAGCACGATATGTATTTTACAAATTATTACAAGTTAAAAATCTATCTTACAATTTTTTGAGCTAAGCAACGGATTTTGCGAGAAAAATCTCCCCGCCCTGCCAGCGTTTGGTGAAATTTTCCGAAATTTGTTTTACAAATCTGTCCGAATTTACAAACAACTGGCGACAAGCAGGCGAGGCCATGAAAGGCCTCGCTGTCCGCATCAGGAGAAGAACAGGCCACCATTGATGTCAACGCAGGCACCGGTGATGTAGGCAGCCTGGTCAGATGCGAGAAACACCGCCAAGTTCGCCACTTCTTCGGACGTCCCCTCACGCTTGAGCGGCGTGACACCGGCGACGTGCTGGCGCACCTCCGGCTTTGTGAAGACGTTGTGAAAATCCGTATCGATCATTCCCGGACACAGGGCATTGACCCGAATTCGAGGCGCGAGCTCCTTTGCCATGCCTCGTGTCATCGTCATGACAGCCCCCTTCGACATCGCATAGGCCATTGCTCCGGGGCCACCGCCATCCCGACCGGCCTGCGAAGCCATGTTCACGATCGCCGCACCCGGTCTCAGATGTGGCAGGGCCGCCTGAACAAGCAGAAGCGCCGACGTTGCATTAAGGTCGAAAACCGACTGCCAATGCTCAGGCGTGATCTCGGCAATCGACTTGCGAGCAATCAATCCACCCGTTATCGGCATGACGATATCCACCCCGCCGAATTCATCGATCGCCCTTGCGACCAACGCGTCAACATCCGTCTTCTTCGTCATGTCGCCCTGCAAAGCAAAGGCTTTTCCTCCCGCAGTACGAATCTCGTCGACAGCACTGTCGGCACCCGCGCCACTGCTGAAATAATTTACGGCAACGCTGGCCCCGGCCTTTGCCAACGCCATTACGCAGGCGCGACCGATATCCCGGCCACCACCAGATACGATTGCAGCTTTTCCGCTGAGGTTCATTTCGGACATCTCCTGAATGTTGCTGTTTGACTATCGGCTAGAAATCTGGCGCTTCGCGTCGCTCCAGGCTGTATGCTCCGCATTCCGCCCGGCTCCGGGACACCGTCGACAACTCGGCAATCCGGAGGCGCCTCAACCGCATAACGCACCTTCGGCGTCCAAATCAAGACTAATTTTTACAAATAATTACAAAACAAGAACGCCCAAGGAAAAAGAGGCCCGCCCATTCCCCATCGGATAAATTCACAGATAGATTTACCAGTGAATCCGAAGCCAGTTCGCGACAATTATGGGTAACACTTGAATTGAAAACGCAATTTTTGTCATATTTTTCATCAATTTATATGAAATTAGCCTCACCTACCCCTCTCCCCTGATCGCATCCAAAGCTGTGATTTACAAATATTTGACAAATTATGCTGCACTGGCTAGTTTCCGGCGCAAATCAAACATCTGTATCAAACCGGCAACGGAGCATTTTCCATGAACGGACATATCAATGTAACGGAAATGAAACTGATGCAGGTAAGCACTGCAACATTGACAACGGTCTTGTTCAAACGCGGTTTGAGAAACATTTTTCTGCAAGGTCTGAACCGTTTGCACCCCGGCCCAAACATGGTCGGCCCGGCCTATACGCTGCGCTACATACCGGCTCGTGAGGATCTGGACATTCTCGACTCGTTTGCCGACCGCAGCAATGCTCAGAGGAAGGGTGTCGAGGAGTGTCCGTCCGGCGCTGTTTTTGTCATCGATGCCAGGGGAGACGCTTCTGCTGCCTCAGCCGGGTGCATTCTTGCGGCACGGTTGCAGTCCAGGGGCTGCAGAGGCGTCGTGACCGACGGCGGCTTTCGCGACACGCCCGAAATAGCCGGCCTGTCGATGCCCAGCTACCATGCCCGCCCCAGCGCTCCGACAAACCTCACCAAACACCACGCGATCGCAATAAATGACCCGATTGCTTGCGGAGGGGTTTCAGTTTTTCCCGGAGACATTATCGTGGGAGACAACGAGGGAGTTGTTTGCATACCGCAACATATGGCAAACGAAGTTGCGGAAGAGGCAGCAGAGATGACTGTCTTTGAAGACTTCGTAATGGAAATGGTGCAACTAGGCGCGTCGACATTCGGGCTCTACCCCCCGACCGATCCGTCGACTATGGACAGGTTTAAGACGTGGCGGAAGGAAAAAGGCAGATAGACCAGCCCTCGACAACCGAGCGACAAGTCCGGGACCGGACACTCTCCGACAAGGTTTACGAGAGCATTCTTGCCAAAATAATGGATGGGGACATTCCCATCGGAGCAAAATTGCCGACTGAGCAAACCCTTTCCGAGGAACTGGGTGTGTCCAGGCCAATTTTACGCCAGGCCCTCAAGCAATTGCGTGAAGATGACGTTGTTGTTTCCCGCCAGGGGTCAGGGTCATATGTAAAGCGGCGTCCGGAGGGAGCTGTGCTCGATTTTGCCCCGGTTGGGTCCATCGCAGATATTCAGCGCACATTCGAATTCAGGGCAGCCGTCGAGGGAGAAGCTGCCTTTCTCGCCGCTGAACGGCGCACGGACGCCAATTTGAAACAACTGCAGGAGACGCTTGAGGAACTGGACCGCTGCATCAGTGAGAATGAACTTGGCGTCGTCGCCGACGAAGATTTTCACGTCGCCGTTTGCAATGCGTCCGACAACAAGTATTTCGTCGCAGCCAGATCTTCCATGAAGTCCAATATTCTGACAGGGATGAACCTGACCAGAAACCTCTCTCTTACCAAGCCGGAGGACAGGCTGCGTCTTGTCCAGGGAGAGCACTACGACATCTTCGAGGCGATCAGGGCGCGCGACAGCGAGGCAGCAAGGGCAGCGATGCGTGCCCATGTTGAAAACGCCAGAAAGCGGATTTTCGAAGGCTGACCGCTGCAAAGACAGGCCCCGGATCGCATCGCTGCCTCTGGGAAACCAAAAAAAGCCCCCTTTGCGGAAGAAAGCTTGTGGGAATTCTTGTCGCAAAGGGGCCGGGAAGTGACGAACCTTCCGTGAAGACCGCAATTGTCTTCGGTTCAAGTTACCCGCAGTGGAAAACTGTCAGCTGGGTTGCCAGCCATGCGCTTCGAGAAAATCGTCCCGCCGCGGTGTAAACGCATCAAGAAGGTTCCCGGCCTCCTCGCAAACACAGGAATGGACTGCGTTTGAGGGGATCACCATCGCATCACCCGGTCCGAGCAGATTTGTCTCGCCCTCGATCGTGAAGCGAAAGCGACCCGAGGCAACATACGTGGTTTGAATATGCGGATGGTTGTGCGGCAGTCCTTCTCCACCCTTTTCGAAGCGAAACTCGACCATCATGATTTCCTTGTTTTCACAAAGAATCCTGCGCCTCGCTCCAGGACCGGAATCCATCCATGCGGATGGCGCATCTGAGTGAACCAACATGAAACCCTCATTTGTAAAAATTAATTATTGATTTGTCTTATTTGTCTTCTGCAGTATAGCGAATTCAAAGTCAAGTTCAGATCACCAAGCAAGAAAATGACCCGTTCAGGCACGTTTCCGATGTGACCTGAGCGAGATGATGGACTGCAATTACAGTTTCATGCGGTTCGAAAACAAACAGCTTCCCGGCCAGGTCTTGATCGGATTACCGACTGGCAAGAAAGCGGTCCATCTATCAAGTCTCCAAACGTCGGCAAACCTGCTGCAAGAAACATCCTGTGATCCGAATTGAAGGGGTGTCCGCCCCCTCTCAGGGCGTCGATGGGGGCAGAGAGAGAGGGAGCGGACGGGAGTGTGCGGCCTACCAGCCTATTCCGATATAGTGGGAAGAGTTCGGGACTTCTGCGGATATGCGGACTAGGTCCACGACCGTTGCCTCTTCCTTCTTCGACCTGAGCACACTCCGAAGCTCCGGCAGTTTTTGTGTAACGATGATCGCATCTGCGTCGCGGATCGCGGATTTCGGCGTTGATTTCATGAACCCGGCAAGACCGTCGACCACTTCTTGAAGATGGGGTGCCGCATAGCGCATGTATTCAAACTGCTGTGCGATGTGCGGACCTGGTTGGATGGCCGGATCATAGGCGACCACCTCGATACCGTCCCGCTGAAGCTCGGAGATGAGTTCAAGAGCCGGGCTCTCGCGCAGGTCATCGGTTCCAGGTTTGAACGCAACACCCAGAACGGCGACTTTTTTCGCTCCAGTCTTGCGGATCATCCCGATGGCCTGATCAATCTGTTTCTCGTTGGATGGCGTCAGGGAATCCATCAGCGGCGTCGCCACGCCGAGCTTTTCCGCCAGATGCGTGACAGCACGCACTTCCTTGGGCAGGCAGGAGCCTCCGAAAGCGAAGCCCGGCTTCAGGTAATAGGGAGAGAGATTGAGCTTCGTATCCTGAACAAAAATGTCCATGACCGCGTGACTGTCGATGCCCATCGGTTTGCAAAGACGACCGACTTCGTTGGCGAAGCAGACCTTGGTGGCATGCCAGACATTGTCGACATACTTCACCAACTCGGCGACCTCAACGGTCGTCACAATCGGGCTTTCGTCCACAGGAGCATAGATCTCAGCCAGAACGTCCGCGGTTTTCTGGTCGGAAACGCCGATGACAGTTTTCGGTGGTGCGTGGAAGTCGGCAATCGCGGTGCCTTCCCTGAGGAATTCCGGATTGAAGCAAATTCCGAAATCCTTGCCGGCAACCTTGTTCGAATACTGCTCAAGGACGGGTTTCATGATGTCGAGCGTTGTCCCTGGAGGAACCGAACAGCGCAAGACCACGATATGAAACCCGTCCTTTTTGGCCAAGGCTTCACCGATGCCACGCGCAACGGCCTCGATCGCCCTGGTGTCACAACCACCATCCTCGCTGGTCGGGGTCCCGACCGAAACAAACGTGACATCGGTCTCCAGAACCGCTCGTTCCAGATTGGTCGTTGCATGGAGAAGATCCTCAGCAACACCTTTGGACAGAAGTTCACCCAGACGATCCTCGTGAATGGGGCTCTGTCCCCACGCAATGGAGTCGACTTTCTGATTGTCGATATCCGTCCCGACAACGCGGTGTCCAAGGTCACTCAGGCAGGCAAGAGACACTGCGCCGACATAGCCGAGCCCGACCACACTGATTGCCTTTTTTTGCTCGACAAGCCGCAGTGAAACGCTGTCCAGCTTTTGAGCCGTATCGAGGCGACCGACAAACATGTTCATATCTCAGTACTCCCAGTTAAAGCTATCTGGGTTTGAGAAGAACAATCTTCGTGCCAAACACGTCCCTATTACGTTTTATATATATTTTTCATATGCTTATACTATTTCCCAAATCTGAAACGATTATCGGGCTTTCAATTTTGGAAACAAAAAATTCCCGTTTTCGATCTTTTGATTGCAATACGGCAATGTCACTGCCAACCGAGTTTCCAAGGAACGTGCGCCGGACACCCAGGACTGTCCGGTCTCCAATTTTCAACGGCTGTTTGAAGGCCTATGTATAAAGCCTTCAGAAGGCCGTTTCGGGCGTTCTCGAAATCGAAATTGCATTTTTCCATTTCGCAAAACCGTTTTTGGATTTTTATATCTCCTCTTTCCAAATTCGAAACCAACCCATTGAAAAATATAGTTTTAATTTACCCCTCGAATTTGGCCACTGTCTTGCAAAGGCCTCCTCAAGTCTAGTCATCGAAGAGGCAATGCAATGTTTTCCAACAGCAGATTCAAATTGATCGGCCAGGTCGCAGGTCCATTCGGAATTCAAAAAGATTCACCTCAGGGCGATGTTTTTCTTTTTGATGTCAATGCCCTCTTCGAGGCGCATCAAAGCGAAATGGACCGCGCCTTTGCTGGCTATCTGGCGGAGTTCGCCGCACAACGCTCTTGCTACCTACTGTCCAGCCTGAACTATGCTGAAACCGCTGCTCGTATCCCCTCACGAGTGCGCAGGACGTTCGCTGGGATTTTCGCTTCCGCCGGCACAGAGTTGTGGCGTCAGAATGAGTTGCTGATCCGCCACGATCACTACTTTTGCGACGACCTATATGAAACTGTCGCCAAGCTGGTTCTGCAAAGTGCATATCCCGATAAACAGGCTCCAGTGATCGACTGCGGACCCGCAACGTTGCGCATCTGCCTCGCCGGGACGCGAGTCGGCCGGACTGCAAAGCGCAACTATGTGGCCTGGGAGCGGGAGCATAGGGAACTCGACAAATTTATCGCAGCAATCCGAACCCGATTTCCAAATCATTCCGTCTGCAAGGATTCAGAAGGCAGCTTGCTCATCATGCCGAACACCTACTCAACAGCAAAAGTTCAGGAGCACCTGCTGAGGCGCCACAAGTCGGCGCGACTGGTTGCCTATCTCGGCGAGACAGCAGCCCGCGGCTTTGCGAAGCCGATGTGCGATGCGTTTCTCAAGGACAACATCCTTTCCACGGTCGACGGCGCCAGCGACATCAGCCAGTTGCTGAGCTACGAAATGCGGCGGATGCAGGAACACCTGATGGTGGAGCCAACCCCCCTCCGCCTGGTTCATGGAGCTTGAAATGAAAGCCATGCCAATCATCATCGATGACCCGAACTGGTCGGTTCTCAAAAGTGACACGGTCTACGACTCCGGCAACCAGTTACGCGTTGTTCGCCAGTGCGTGCAGCTGCCCGACAACCGGATCGTCGACGACTATTTCAGGATCGACCTTCCCTCATTCGCGACAGTTTATGCGGTTACTGAAGACGACGAGGTTCTGCTGCTTCAACAATATAAACACGGCGTTGGACAGGTGTGTCTGACGCTGCCGGGCGGCCAGGTCGACCCGGGAGAAGATCCCGAATTTTCAGCGAGACGAGAGTTGCTGGAAGAAACAGGTTACGGAGGCGGCCGCTGGTTGTCTGGTCCTTCTCTCGTTCTTCACGGCAATCAGGCAATAGCAAAGGCGCATGTATTCGTTGCAAGACATGTCATCAAGATCGCAGACGCCTGCTCTGACGACCTGGAGGACGCAACCCTCGTGACAAGGCGGCGTTCTGAACTACGCCGCGCGATCCTGGCAGGAGAATTGCCGGTCACTTCGCATGTTGCCGCTGTCGGGATCGCCGAAGCGCTCTTTGAAGCGACCTGATGCAGGATTTCAAGCGGTGCGTGACGACGCCTCACGCACCTTCGGCGGCAATCTGGATGTCTTCGCCTGATGGTTCGTCCTGTTCTGCCCAGATTTCCTTTTTTCGATAGAGTGTCGATGGGCTGACCTGAAGCGCGCGGGCTGTTTTGGGCAGACTGCCACCGCAAGCGTCAATTGTTGCCTCGATGATCTGCCGTTCCAGCATCTCGAAAGGCTGTCCAAGCGTCAACGTGATCGCGGGCCAGGAACCATTGCTTTCGACGGTCCGGCCAACGTCTGCATTCACGCTCATCGGGGTCTGGAGGGGGTGCGGCGCGGCTTGTGTCTTCGGCACGGGTGCACGTCCGCGGAGGGTCGCCAGCATATCGGCTTCCACGTAGGGACCTTCGTTCAATACCACCAGATTTCTGATGGTATTCTGCATTTCGCGAACATTGCCCGGCCAGTTGTGGGACAACAGGGTTTCCTCTGCCTCCACCGAGAAGCCTTCAAAGGACTTGCCTTCTTCGCCGGCAAATTGCGTCAAAAAATGCTTTGCAAGTTCAAGAACATCGGTGCCCCGGGACCGCAATGGCGGCAACCCGATCGGAAGGACATGCAGCCGGTAAAAAAGATCTTCGCGAAACCGGCCGGCCTCGACTTCCTCCAACGGATTCCTGTTTGTGGCGCAGACAATGCGAACGTCCACCTTCTTGAGGGTGTCGCTACCGACCTTCTGTATCGTTCCGCTTTGCAGGAAACGCAGCAGTTTCGCCTGAAGACCAAGTTCAAGTTCGCAAATCTCATCGAGGAAAAGTGTCCCTCCGTCCGCCCGTGCAGCGGCACCATCCCGGTCCGAGGTCGCGCCGGTAAAGGCTCCCTTTATGTGTCCGAAAATTTCAGACTCGATCAAGTCCTTCGGGATGGCCGCGCAGTTCAGCGGAACAAATGGTTTCTTTGTACGCTGACTAGACCTGTGAATTGCTTCGGCGCACACTTCCTTGCCTGTACCGCTTTCGCCAGTGATGAACACAGCGGCGTTCGAGCGGGCAACGCTTTCGATCATCTTGTAAACCGCGGTCATCGGCAATGAAGAGCCGATGAAGCCATGCTGAACCTTGCCTGATGCCGGTTTGCGAACTTCTTCGACGACTTCGGTGAGGGTTTCGCGTTCGAGCGCATTGCGCGTCGTCGTGACAAGGCGCTCCTCGGCTACAGGTTTCACGATAAAGTCGTAAGCGCCCGCCTGCATGGCATCGACGGCCGTCTTGATCGAACCGGAACTGGTGACAACGACAACTGTCACGGGAAGTTGCTCCTCGCGAATGGACGCCAGAACATCCATTCCGCTCATGTCGGGCAGTTGCAGATCCAGCAGAACAACGCTTATTCCCCCCTTGCGCAAGCGCGTCAGGGCGTCAGCTCCAGTTTCCACATGTATCGATTCGAGACCCGCGCGCGAGAGCTGATGACCATAAACCGTTGCTAGGGGCAGTGCGTCTTCAACAAGCAGAACCTTCAACTTAAGCTCCTTCCACGCGTCACATCTTTCCTCAGGTATCGAATGATACCTTGACACCTATTTCTACAGCCAATGCTTTCACTTCCGTTAGTGTATGCTCGCAAACTTGTGAAAGCTCTTCCATTTTGCCCATGGCTTCGAGCGTTTTGCCGTCCCGCACTTGCGCATTCATCGTGCTTGCCACCGTAGCCAGTTCCAAAGCGCCAAATGTGCCCGCCACACTTTTGAGCGCATGCGTGGCTCGCTCCAGCTTTTCGGGATCATGCGCTTCAGCAGCTTCCAGTGCCGAATGCCGCCGCTTGAGCGTATCGTCAACGAACTGCTGCAGGAGCTTTTGCTTCAACTCAGCCGGCATGGTGTCGAGGATCTCACGCGCGGCAGCGAGAGATTCGGTCGTACCGGATGCAACACCTACCGGCATTTCCATGTCATGTTTGGCGACGTTTCTTGAAATGCAGGCAAGCAGGTCATTTTTTTCGACCGGTTTTGCCAGAAAATCCGTCATTCCGGACGCCAGAAACCGCTCCCGGTCGCCGCGAAGCGAATAAGCCGTGAGCGCAACGATCGGCGTCGTGGTGTTTCGCTGTCCGCTCCGGATTCTGCGAGTGGCTTCAATGCCATCCATTTCCGGCATCGAGATATCCATCAAGATGCAATCATAGTCGCGTTTCGATGCCGCCCGAACCGCTTCCTTTCCATTGTTCGCGATATCAATATTGCAGCCGACGCTTTCCAGCGCATGGCTGACCACGATCTGGTTGGTCGCGTTGTCTTCGGCAAGCAGTACCGTCAGGTCCTCAGGTAGCTCCGAAGGACTTTCGTCGTATTCCTCTTCGGGAAAAACCGTCTGGTCGTCGGCCAGCGTGATCGGAACAAGGAACTCGAAGGTGCTGCCGGCGTCCTGCCGACTTTCAACCTGAACTTTTCCACCCATGAGGTGTGCGATCTGCTTGCAGATCGCAAGACCAAGTCCGGTGCCGCCCTGTTTCTTGGTGTAGCTGGTGTCGATCGTGACAAAGTCTCCGAAGAGCGCATCATGCTTGTCCTCGGGAATACCTATTCCCGAGTCCTTGACTGAAATGCGGAAAGTTGGCTCTACCGGATCCTCTTTTTCGATGTCGACGCTAATCTCGACAAATCCGATTTCGGTAAACTTGACTGCATTCGACACCAGATTCAGGATCACTTGCCTCAGGCGGCCGGCGTCACCGACCACGTTATGGGGCAGTCCGACCGGATAGTTCAGGGAAAGGTCGAGCCCCTTGTCTCTCGCGATCGGCATGAAGAGATCGACAACGCTCTTGACGACCGACTTCAATTTGAACGGCACAGGGTCGAGGTCCATTCGACCGGCCTCGAGCTTTGAGAAGTCCAGTATATCATTGATGAGTTCGAGCAGAGATCGTCCGGACTCGCGCGCTGTCTTGACGTAATCCGCCTGCGCCGGGCTCAGATCGGTATCACGCAACAGGCTGAGAATGCCGAGAACACCATTCATGGGCGTGCGTATCTCGTGGCTCATCATTGCCAGAAACTTGGCCTTTGCCTCGTTGGCAGCTTCCGCCCGCTCCTTGGCAACCCTGAGAGCCGCGTCCGCTGCCTTTCGCTCGGTGATGTCCCGCACGTACCCGAGGAAGAGTGGCCCTTCGGCGCCTTTGGTGTGGCGGATCGCAAGTTCGACGATGATTTCGTGACCGTCTCTGTGCTGCCCCTCGATTTCGATCCTCTTGCCGAGTACCGGTCCCTCCCCCGTCTTGAGGAAATTGGCCAAACCGTCGTCGTGAGCCTGGCGGTACTTGTCGGGAATGATGTAGTCGGACATTTTCCTGCCGACGATATCTCCCACCTTCCAGCCGAAGACCTCCTCGGCGGCCGGGCTGAAGTCGAGCACGATACCGTCCCCGTTCATGACGATGACACCGTCAAAAGACGCATCAACAACATTGCGCAGCAGATCCTCGTTCCGCCGCAGTTCCGCTTCGCGGTTCTTCAACTCAGTGATGTCGACCCGGAAACCAACGAGACCCCCCTCACTCGTGCGCGACTCGATCACGCGCAACCACCTGCCGTCATCGAGATGCTGTTCCATGGGAGCGCCGGGGTTCTGATGATGCTCCATGCGCATGGCAACCCAGTCTTCGAGGACGCCCTCCGCCACCTGGTACTGACCCCGCATGGCCCCTTTTCTGATGATTTCCTCAAACGTTGCGCCCGGCTGTATGAGATCTGCGCTGGAGCTGTAGAACTCCCTGTATTTGCTGTTGCACAAGACGAGCCTGTCTTCTGCATCATACAAAACAAACCCGTCCGGCAAGGACTCGATTGCGTCGACAAGACGGGTTTCGGCTTGCTCGACCTTGGCGGCAGCTGCCTGCTGTTCCGACAGGTCCCGGAGAATTGCTGTGTAGGTTGCCGTGCCTTCGATAACGACCTCAGAGAGTGACATCTCGACGGGATACTCGACGCCATCCAGCCGCCTGCCAACGGTTTCCAGTCGTTTGCCCGTCGCTTCAAACGCTGTCGCCGACCCTGAACAGCATTCGAACGGCAGATCTTCATTGCTGGTGCCGGGTAGAACATCGCTGATGAGACACCCCATAACGTCCTCGACATTTGCGGCACCGAACATTGACAGAGCAGCCTGGTTGGCGCTCAGCAAATTGCCGTTGGGCGACAAGGTCAAAACACCGTCGAGCATTGTGTCGAGAATGGTGCTGACCTGTGCTTCACCTGCTTCCGCGCGTTGGGTCGCCTTGAGCAACGCTTCGTTTTTTTCGCGTTCCGCCTCTGCAAGGCCCGCAAGTCTCCTCATGGCGCGCTGCCGCTGCAGGGAGAGGACGAAGGTCAGCGCAAGTGCGGCCACAAACGCAACCACCAGCATGAAAATCAAATTGTCGATGGATGTGAAACCGTTTCCGTAAAGCGCACTCGCCGGAATGATGACTTCCTGAATTCCCCGGATGTCACCGACTTCCCACACCGTCTTGGGTGACTGAGGGTGGGTGTTGTGGCAGGCGACACAACTTTCTTCCATCCGAACAGCAGTCGCGCTTCGAAAAAACGTACCGTCGTCACGCTGTTCCAGGCGCTGGAACGGCACTTCCGGTGACTTTTCCAGCGCAGCCAGTGCTTGCTTTTCGAACTTGTCGAGATTTCGGTCCAGACGCCAAGGCCAGGGGTGATTTGACAGCATCCGGATGGCACTGGTTGCCCCTTGCGCCTGCAATTCGTCCTCGAGTGCAAGTGTCATCGACACCGGTGCCGGTATTGTCAGGTCCTTGTCATGATAATCATGACTGACAGAGACATCCTGGGACGAATAAAGCTTGTCGACGACTTCCCTGGAATAGAACGATCGTGCGGCTGTCAGAAGCTCCGACTGCGCTCTTGCAGCTGCTGAAAGGTCGGCGGTCCTGGCCTTTTGCCCGAAATCGACGGCGATCACATACGCAGCAATCGCTGACGCCGAGATGAAAACCAGGACGAGCCAGAACGTGGCGTCATAGGTCAACTCCCGGATCCACTTGCGCATATTTTTGTCCCCTCGGTTCTGGTGCTCAGACCCGTTTCCAGCGCGTAAGCCTTCTGGTGAATGCTTGCTCATGGGTTATGAATTTTCGATGTATTGCCGCTCACTTCCTGTTTCGTTTCGGTCGAAATGTCCGTATCGGCCGTCAAACTCAGAAAAAAGGGATTGGATTTGAGGAATGACTGCCAGCTCGAAAACGACTGCCGACCTTGAAACTGACAGGTTTGCCTGCAGGAGTGAAAGTCGATTGTGAGCAGAAACCTGGCCGCGGGATCAAAGAGACGGGAATAGACGTAAAGACTGTCCGCAGAGAACCGTCCCGGCACTGGTGCCTCATAGGCCAACTGCAACTGTTCGGTCGCGTAGTGGCTCCAGCCTCCTGCGGGAAACCACCGGTGCCCTGCGGGCCCATCTCCATCGAGATCCCTGGGTGTCTCCTTGCCGAAGGAAAGAATGTAGTCCAGACGTCTTTTGACAAGATCGGCGGTTTCCGGGGCCAGGCCCTTCGTGAAGTCGCTCAAGGTCAGAAGCGTAATCCCAGCATGGCCCGTATCTTCGAACCTTTGGTCACCCAGCTGGTCTCCGGTCAGCCCTTTCTCCAGATAGTATTGGCTGGGCCAATAGCGCCAGAGCCCGCCGTTCTTGTCGGATTGCCATTCCTTGAGGAACGCCTGCACGATTTGCCGAGCACGTGCCTTGTAGTCAGCATCGGGCAATTCGCTCAGCAGCGCGGCGAATGCGATTTGCCAGTTCCAGGGAGCAAACTTGCCGGCGAAGCGGAAATCGACCCGGGCGTTTATTGTGTAGATGCCCGCTTCGGTATCGAAATCTTCTTCATAGGCTCGAGCCAGGCAAAGGTTCGAAGCGGTGATTTTACGCGACAACGCGGGCGGACACAGTTTTCCGAGTTTCCGGCAGGAACTGTCAAGCGCGTTGGCGATCATCGCCTGGTTGATCATCAGACTGAGCCGTTCATCGGCGTTTTGTCCGTATATCGTCGAGCTCCAGCCGCATTCGGGATTGGAGATGCCGGCCCGGCCCTGCTTTCCGTCCTGAGCCGCCAGCGTCAGCCGCATCGATTTCAGGGCCAGGGCGGCGAATGCCTCGTCCCCGGTTTTCTGAAACAGCGTGGAAAGCGAACGCAGCCGATAGCTCTGGTTCCAGCTTTGAAGGCCTTCTGCGTCCGAGGCACAGGCACGCACTTCGCCCGACTGGGAAAGCAGGAGACCTGTTGCAGCGTAATAAAGCTGAAGAGCGGAGGGTGTGCCTGAAACCACGGCGACGGTCTGCCCTTTCGCCTTTGCTGCCGACCCAGGTATTGTCGCGAATTCGGCGGTCGGCGAGATCAAAAGCGGTGCGCCGATTTCACCTTTCTCCATGTCAATCCGGAAGATACCACCGTCGGTTCCCTCACCGCAGTCCATTTGCGCCCACAGAATTTCTTTATCAATGCGCATGCGCCCGGGCCGGCAGATGCCAAAGTCTACGAGTGTTCTCGCGCGAGGCTCTATCCGGCCTTGGTGATTTCTCGGATAGAGATTGAGATGCCAGGATTGAGCATCACCGCTTTCCAGAATGATTGCCTCATGTTCCGTGAACCGCAGTATTTTGGGAGAACCCGAGCGCTCCCATTTCCGGACAATCTGCCCGTCCTGCAGCAATTCTGTTTGTTTATCTCCAGTTTTCCAGCTTCGAAGCAAAGCGAGCGACCCATCCCTGGCGAGCCGGACGGAACCAAGTCTTGCAGCACCCGCCGCGTCTGAGACCCAGCTTTGAATTGTCCCGTTCACCGTCACATTGGGGACGTCGTCACCCGGGTTGCGGCTTACCACCAACCTGGACCCACCGGCTTGCGACACGGTTTCCAGACATTGCCCGGTGACGCCCTTGCGGCTCACAGCGCCCGTTTTCAGGTCAACTTCGGTTCCCTGCGCGGGCAGGATCAGGCGACCGGACTTCAGCCCGGGCTCCTCTGCCAAGGCGCATGACGCAACCAGGACAGAGAAGAGAGCAAGCACGTGCAAAAGATAATTCATCCTGGTCTGCTTCCTAGAAGTTGAAGTAGATGAATTCGGTCAATTCAGCCAGACGGTATGTCTGGATGAGAGCGACCCCGAAGAGGACAGAAACAGCAGCAGCCCAACCGGCGCTCGGCTTCCAACGAACCGGCAGGAACCCATCGGAGCGCCTCTGGGCAACGAACTTCTTCAGGCCGAGCACCGGGTTGTAGTTTTCCGTGAATTCGATGGAATTCGGCAACAGGAAGACGATGGCGGCAAGACAGATCATGGCTGCCCAGATCGCTGCCGTACCGGTAACCATGGTCTCCCAGAGTTTGGGCTCATAGACCGTCGACAGACCGGTCATTCCTGCCAGAATGTTGTTGGCACCGTCGAAACTTTCCGCGCGGAAGTAGACCCAGGCGACCACAACCGCCAGCAAGGTAATGCCGCGGCTAAGCAGGTTGCCGACTGACTTCGGCAGGATGGAGGGAACATAACCGGCAGCGACCAGTGCGGACCAGCCGTGGTTGATTGCCAGATAGGCCCCATGGAGACCGCCCCAGAAAACAAATGTCCAGCTGGCACCGTGCCACAGACCACCCAGCAACATGGTGATCATCAGATTTCCGTAGCGCCGCACCGGACCGCTCCGGTTTCCGCCGAGCGGGATATAGAGGTAATCACGCAGGAAATGGGACAAGGTGATGTGCCAGCGGCGCCAGAAATCGGAAATGCTGGTTGCCTTGTAAGGTGAATTGAAGTTGACCGGCAGGCGAATTCCGAAGAGCCGCGCAAGACCCAGGGCCATGTCGCAATATCCGGAAAAGTCGAAATACAGCTGGAACGTATAGGCAAGAGCACCGATCCAGGCCGCTTCGAACGGCACGCCGGATGTGGTTTCGGCCAGGTTGAAGACTGAGTTGGCGTACGGCGCAATACCGTCCGCAAGTACGATCTTCTTGAAGAGGCCAATTGCAAACAGAGTGCTGCCAACAGCCAGATTGAGGACCAGCTTGTTCCTGAACACCGGCAGCTTGAACTGTGGAATGGTTTCCTTCTGCATCACAATCGGTCCGGCGATCAATTGCGGAAAGAAAACGACAAACAGCATGTAGCGCGGAAAGTCGCACTCCGTGACGTCCCCCTTGTAGGTGTCGATCAGGAACGAGATCTGCTGGAACGTGAAGAAGGAAATTGCCAGCGGTAATACGAGGTGGAGCAGCGGAATTTCTGACCCGGCGAAAAAGTTCGCATTGCCAATGAAGAAATCGGCATATTTGAAGACCGCGATCAGTCCGAGATTGAACACAATTCCGCAGATCAGGATAAACCTGTCCCGAACGGTGCGCAGGATGCGATGGAACCCAAAGTTGATGACAACCGAACCCAACAGCAATGGGAGATAAATCGGCGTCCACCAGCCATAAAACGCAAGAGAAGCCAGAATGAGCCACCAGATGATTCCGTTTTCCCATCGGTAGTGGCGAAGAACCAGATAACCGAGCAGAACCGGTGGCAGGAACAGGTAGATGAATTCAAGGGAACTGAAAACCATGGTTCAACCCTCCTTCTTGGCAGATTTTTGCGAAGTGGACTTTTCGATAACGGTCAGGTTTGCCTCGTCTTCCTGCAGCAGATCCTGCAGCAGGCTCGCGCTGCCCTGGTGACCGCGGTCGGTCCCCTTACGGGCCAACTCAAGGGCCTTTGTGCGGTCTTGAGGCACGTATTTGCCACGGGCGAACAGTCGTCCCAGTTCTTCCATGGCCCCGGGGTGACCGACGGCCACACCACGCTCGAGCAGTTCGACCGCATTTTCCGGTTCGAGGTCGAAGCTCTGCTTGAGATGAAGGCGCGCGAGAGCGGTCAACGCGCCGCCATGCTCAGCGGTCGCAGCGAGCCTCAGCCATTTCAACGCTTCTTCCGCGGATTTTTCGTCCAATGATGCACTGATCAGCATCTGTGCAAGATCGTGCATCGCCCCGGCATCGCCGAGGTTTGCGGAGCGCAGGAACCACTCTCTTGCGCGCGAGCGATCCATGGCCATGAACTCGCCATCGCGGTAAATCCGGCCCAGCGTTTTCGCTGAACTCGCCGATCCGTCCCTGGCCTTTTGTTCCAGGCCCGCAATCGCACGTTCCGCCCAGAACCGAGCACGTTCGGGATCAGGCGTCACACCGTAACGGCCTGTCAGCAATATCCGCGCATAATTGATAGTGGACGAGGGATACCCGGCAATTGCGGCCTGTTCATAGTGGTAGAACGCTGCCGTAAGGTCACGCTCTGTCCCTATCCCGCGTTCATGATGCTTGGCCAGCTGCACATGCGCCTTCGGATAGTCCCAGTCGAGTGCCTTCATGAACCACTGCAACGCGATTTCGGCGCATTTCTCGCCGGACGAGCGTTGAAACAGTCGGCCGAGTTCATAGGCGGTTTCACCGCGATAGGCGAAAGAGTACCTGACCGCCTCCATGAAAATCAGACGCGACTGTTCCAGATCCGTATTGACCCCCCAGCCGTTCTTGTAGGCCCTTCCGAGGTGGAACAGGGCAACGGGGTGGCCGTCATTGGCGAGCTGGGTGAGAATATCAGCGGCGGCTTCCCAACGCCCTACCTTCTGCAAACCGCGAGCCTGCTTGATCATCTCCTCGATCGTCGGATCAATCCGCTCGGATTTGATCTTTACCGGCATGGTTTCCGAAGTAAGGGCTACCGCACCTGCCACACCAAACACGGCGCCGAGCAGCAAACCCTTCCACAGGAATGATTTCTTGTCTGTCCGGGTCATTGCAACACCTCCAGGGCGAGTTGTTCGTATTGCCGGCCGATTGCCATATCCTGCTGGTGCAGGCCGCCTTTGTGGCAATGGCTCTCAAGCTGAACGGGTTTTTGTGAAGTCCGGTCAGGCGTTTGCGTGAAGCCGGTTGCCGCGATGGCCCCGACAATCAAGCCGGTTGCACAAATGAGAATTTCCCCGAGTGAAAAGCGCAGATTAGCCATCGGTCTTCCTCCAGATCCTGCACGACGAACCTTCAAGGAGCTCTAGCGTGCCTTCAACGTGAGACCGCGATGTCCCGGCTGGCGTTGCGGGGCAGACCAGGTCCTTGCGACGGCTTGCTGCGGTGGCAACACGCTTCGGGTCGCGATCGATCAACATCAACAGTTCGCCTACGATCCTTCGCGCCGGGTCCGAGCCGAAATGATAGGCGTCGGTGAAATTGCCGAGTTCCCGCGTAAAGGGGGTGTCGAAGTCCAGATCGACCACGGGAGCCAATGTCGAAAGACGTTCACGGAACTTGTGGTTCGCAGCCGTCAGTCCGAAATCGGAGATCCGGCGCTGCATTTCGGAAATGGTCGGCGGAATCAGAAACACGAGTTTCACGTCATTTTCGGCAGACCAGGACGCGATTTCCTCGATCATGTTCCAGAGGTCTTCGGACTGCTTGAACCGGCGCCAGTCCGCGGCACCATTGGTACCGACCTGTTTTGCAAAGAGCTGCGGCAGGTCGCGGTCGATCGAGATTTCGGGCCAGTAGCCCGCCCAGCGCCCAAGGCCGAACCCGTGGCCATGATAAACCGCCGGAAGCCTCAAGGACGAGACCGACGCGCTCAGTGCACACTCGTCGCAAAGTGACGGGTCAAGAAGAGCTTCGACCGACAAGGTGCTGACGGCTGTAAAGTCCGCTGCCCGGGCCTCTTGAACCGGCCAGAGCGAGACATCTTCAAAAAGAGCGGTCAAACCAGGATACCGGTCCTGAAGCAGACGCCAGCCGGTCTTTGTCACAAACCAGTTGGTGTAGTAGGCAAAGGGATTGTCCGCGAGCGCAATGGCCTCGGGGACCCGGTTCATGCTGCCCTTGAAACGGGCATCCATGCTACGGAGGGGCAGACTGACGATAAGCGTGTCGAGTTCGACCGTTTCCCTCAGATATCTGAAGGTGTCGTAGATCTCGTAGACCGTCGCTCCACCGTAAGCGAAGTTATAGACATCGTCCCGGCCAAGCTCCTGCCAGTACCTGTCCTGCAACGCGCGCGCACGGCTATCCCCAAGGATGACCGTCGGTGCCTTGATCCGAGGATATTCCATCATCTTGTAGAGCGGGTAATGCGCCTTGACGCTGATCTCCTTCTTGTCGAGATCGAGTTCGACAAGACGATTGTGGTCGAACGCGTCGACGACGGCATTGAAGGCAATCGGTGCCAGCGCGATCATTGCCGTGACGGCCATCGCAGCGGTATACAGTCTCGGGATAGGTCTCATGGCATAGCCCCTGGATTTGTTTCCTGTCTCTTGAAAACAAGAACCGGGCCAATCGATATTTTTCAAAAAACACTTATAAATCATATATTTAAATTTGAATTCTCAATTTGAGAACGTGAACCCATTTCGATTTTGGAAAAAACGGTTTGCAAAATCGGAAGCTGCCTAGCCGCCTCAGGTCGATGCAGTCAAACCAAGCAGATACGTGATCATCCGAGTGCTCGGTGGATCGATGAGGCCCGCCATCAGGCAAACGGCAAGGAAGAGGATCGTGACGTATAAAAGCGTCAGATAGCTTGCCATCCAGTTCTGCAACGTGGCGACAAATCCGTCACCGTCGCCCGCGCGTTGATCTCCCCGGTTCGACCAGCGCTGCTTGGACAGCCTGAAGATACAGTAGACCTTCACCGATGCGTTGATGAGCTGGTTGAAGTAGAGAATGAAGGGATAGCTGAGATCAACCTTGCGCGCATACTGGAACAGAAACAGAGACAGCAGCATCCGCGTGATACATATGAAAACGACGTAACCGAAAACATAGTGTGGGTCATAGAGGACAGAGGTGCTCACGGCCAGGACCGGGCTTACAAGCATGGTCCACATGGACATTCTCTGATCGAGCAGGCACCACCAGATAAAAAACGGCATGCGGTGCGGTCCGAGCGCAAGTGCTCTTGTGCCATTCCGCAGCATGTTGCCCGACCAACGGCGGAAATTCTGCACCATCCGGTCCATGCCGGATCCCTCGATCACCTCGACGGTATAGCCCATCGCGTCCGGTACGTAGAGCATGCGGCACCCTGACTGCAGCATGTAGTACCAGGTACTCTTGTCGTCACCGGACAGAAACCGGAATTTGCCCCAGAGCCAGTGCTCGAGGTGGTCGGCCTCAAGCAGACGTATGAATTTCAGTTTCACCAGATGATTGGCCCGAAATACCGACATGCGGCCTGTCAAGGTCAGGACCCTGCCGGACAGGGAATGGGATTGCATCGCAAGACGACGCTGGGCGAAACGCATTGTCAGCCAGTTGGCGATCCATCGGGGACCGATGCACAGAACTTCCTCGTCCGTGGTACAGGCCTGCAGATCCGGATAAAGCTTGAACAGCGGCAGACAGGCGCCGACGGCGTTTGGCGCGAGAATGAAATCGCCATCCATGAAGATGATGAGATCGTCCTTTTCGACATTGCCGCGGCTCATGGCACGCAGAACCAAACCGATCGCGAGCCGTTTGCCCGGCTGGTTTTGCCGCACAACGTGAAGGGTGACATCCAGGTCAGACCATTCGCGAAGAAGAAGGCTGGAAATAAGCTCCTCATCGGAGCGGTCGCCAGAACCAAGCCAGATCGTGCCCGGAACGCCGGCGTCCTTGATCTCACGGCAAATCGAACGGATCACCTTTTCGGTTATATCGCGGTGTTCCTTGTAGGTGGTCATCATGAAATGAAGGTGCCTGGGACGCCAGCCGTCTTCCCAGACCTTTTTCCCGGCGTCGCGCATGGACGGGTAGACAAAACGGCCGTAGATCCAGGCGCGGACCGCGTGGGTGAACCACCATCCGTAGCGCCAGATGCCAAGCAGACCGATCACAAGAGTGATTTCCCTGGTCGACGGACTGAAGAAGACGTTTTCGAAAACGGTGAGCCCAATGAAGCAGAGACCGAAATAGAGCGTGATCTGAAAGAGCGCCCAAGGGGTCCATTTCGCCCACCCCTTCGGCTGGTGCATGATCTCGTCGACCTTGTAGGGGAGCGATGATCTTTCCTGTCCCATCACAGTCCCCTTGTCAGCTGCTGCAGTGTCCTGAACACCAGATTGTTTCTATGGCGTTCGAAATAGACCGTGACAGGTGTGCCACTCGATGGCAGGTCCCCTTCCGCCGGTTGAAGCGTGACCTGCGCGGAGCGACCATCCGGCGACCGGAAGCGATGTGTTTCCGTCACCTCGTCGACAAAACCCGCGGTTCTGTCGATTTCCATCACTTCGGCTGACATCCAACGGTTTTCCGTCGGCACATAAAGAGATGCCGTGCTTCCCCTGCGCACCTGAAGCACTTCCTCCTGGGTCAGGAAGGCCCTGATTTCTTCCGCACCGGTTTCTTCGAAAACCAACAACGGAGCACCCTGTTTGATTGCGTTCCCCGGGGCAACCTCAACCGAGATCAACCTACCGTCGGTCGGTGCAAGTACTTCTTGTTCCGTCTCTCGCGCGCCAAGATCCTCGACAAGGCGTTGCTGATAGTCCTCTTCGGTCTTGAGGCGGGCAACCCTTGCTTCCATTTCGGCGAGCCGTCCTGCGAAGGCATTGCCGGTGAAAAGACGGATGCTGTTGCCACCGTCGATAAGTTCCTTCAGTTCCTGAATATGAATTTGCTTCCGGGCGAGATCGGAATCAACCGATTTCAGGGACAGTTCCGCTGTCTCAACTTCGTCGGTGAGAATGAGGCCTTTCGCAGCCAGTGCGCGCACGCGATCAAGCTTGAGGCTTGCATTTTCCTTGGCAAGTGCAAGCCCGGCAAGCTGTGATTCCGCTTGGCGAACATTGTTCTTCGCAACAAGCGCATATCCTTCCGCGCGTCTTCTTTCCTCTTCGACGAGAGCCTGTCTTTCCGCCAGTTCGGCACGCGTGGAAGCAAGCTCGGATTTTGCCCTGCGGAGCGTGTCCTGCCGATCAGTGTTCTCCAGCACCGCCAGCAAGCTTCCAGCTGTCACGAGGCCGCCCGTTCGCTGCGGCAGATCCACAATGCGGCCGGCGACAGGGGCCGTGACCGTCGATCGGTCCGCCGTCACGACGGCAGATTCAACCTCAAGCCGGAAAAGGGTCGCAAAAGCATAGACGCCCACATAGCCGAAGACCGCAGCACCCAGGGCGGCATAGAAAAGTGTCATGACGATCTGCCTGAGCGGCCATCTGCGAACCGGTATAGCCTCGACAGGATTGGGATCCGGTTTAGTCGGAACCGGTGTGACCGGAGTGTCGATCCGCACGATCGTGTCTGCAACATCGGTCATCTTGCCGCGAACGAGGTCTTCCACAAAATGCTGCATGAGGGCAGCTTCGCGCTCACCAAGCTGCACAAACTTGAAGGCAACCTCTCCACCGGCCTCATCCAGGCGAACAACTTCCGCTTCGGCCTGGAGTGTTATGTTGAACCCCTGAAAAGGAAGTGTGCACAAGAGCGTGTGGCAGGAACCCATTTCCGGAAGATCACGAAACGCACCTGCGATCCGGCACCCGCCAAGGCCCCAGTCAACAGCATCGAAAGACTGCGCACCCATGGCAACGCGCATGGGCGCCGTTACCCTGTAGTGCAGCCTCTGGCTGGGTCTTTCGTGAATGATTTCCACGTTGCGGTTCCTGCTGTTGCGTCGACAGCAGACCCTTTGCAACACGAATGCCAAGTGATCAGCACAGTTAACGGCGAGAATTCAGAATCAGGAAAACGCTCTAACTTATTGATTTTCATCATCTTTCAAAAACAAGCTAATTGAAACTCACACCAGGTTTGCAAAATGGGAAACCCTTCGAGACTTTCCGAGACCGGAGATCTTCCCATTTTGCAAAGGTTTAGGTATTCGCTCAGGCGTAAACCGGGCGGCGGTTTTTCCATCCGCAACCCGGTTTACCAGTTCGGTTTTCAGTTTTCAGAAGATGAAGCAGTCACTGTCGTAAAGAAACTGCACAGACTGGTCTCCTACTCCCTGCAAGGTGCAGATGTCCTGATAGGTTCCGTCACCTCCCAGATCGACAGATAGATGCGTATCGCCGTTCGACGCCGTTGTCTGAAGCTTGTCCAGGAATGTCTCATCACTATCGCTGCCGGCAAGGTGGCTGAAGTCCAGGAGATCGCTGCCGACAATGAAATCGGTGATGATATCGAGACCACTCAGATCGTAGCTGCGGAAAATGAAAGTATCCACGCCAGTTCCGCCAGTCAGGGTGTCACTGCCACCCAGGCTTCGGATTGCGTCATTGCCTGCACCGCCATCAATGATATTGGCGCCCGACGTACCCTTCAAAATATCATTGCCGGATCCGGACCTGATATTGTCGATGAAATGCAATGTGTCTGTCCCGATCTCCAGGCCATGCGCCTTCTTGTTATGGAGAAGGATAGACAGATCGACGTCATAGGCTGTGTAGTCGACGGTGTCGTTGCCACGGCCGCCATGCATATAGTCGTTTCCGGCGTCTCCGAAGAACGTGTCATCGTCATGACCGCCATAGAGCCTGTCGTTGTTGTGACCGCCGCGAAGTTCGTCATTTCCGGCACCACCCTTGAGGGTGTCTTCGCCGTAGCCACCCAGCATCACGTCGTCTCCGGAACCGCCGATGATCATGTCATCGTCGTTCCCGCCATCCAGCGTGTCGTTTCCGGTTCCACCATTCAGAGTGTCATTGCCGCTTTCTCCGTAAAGCGTGTCGTCTCCATTGTTGCCGTTCAGTTCGTCACTCTGCTGGCCCCCAAAGAGCGTGTCATTGCCGGAATTGCCGTAAAGCGTATCCTCGCCCGAGTCTCCGTACAGGTGGTCGTTGCCACTGCCGCCATGCAGTTCGTCATTGCCATTGTTTCCATAGAGCCAGTCATCGCCGGATCGACCGTGTAGCTCGTCGGCACCGGCACCACCATGCAGAAAGTCATTGTCAGTGCGCTCGATAATCGGCGTGTCTCCACCATTGCCGGGGCCAGGATCGGTGCCACCGGTTGCCGTATTGTAATGGGCGTTCAGGACAAGGGCATTGGCAAGGCCGATGTCGACGGTGAAAACGCTGTCGTCGAAGTCACGGTCTCCCCCGTTGAAAAGATCCTCAAAACCCAGGGTCAGCGTTCCGGCATCGGTTTTCAGAACGCCGGTCGTGTGCAGGAGATTGTCCGGGTTCAGGTTGACCGTGTCGCCGTGGGCGGACGTGTGATAGGGGTCATATTGAACGAGCGTCTTCGCGCCGTCCGGCGCAATATGGTAGAGCCGCGGGCTGTCGCTGGTGAGCGATGCTTGCGAGCCATCTGCGTTCTGGAACTCGAGAGTTCCGTTTTCCAGGTCGAGATGCGAGTAGCCGCCATTTCGGCTATAGCCGTTGGAAACGATGAAAAATGCGATTCGATCGCCGGCGCCGACATCGAGAAATTCGCGCGATTCCCCCTGGATCAGATTGCCGCCGCTGCCTTGCAGCGATGCATTCGGCCAGATGAATTCAACGTCCGTGATCGTGCCATCTTCCGTGATCTTGTAGTATCCGAAGGTATTGCGGTAACCCGCTGTTTCGCCTTCAAAAACCACGGAAACCGGATGGTCGTCAGTAATTTCGACAGATGTCACCTGGATCAGGCTCGGACCACCCGAACCAAAGAGGATGTCGTTACCATTGTTGCCGTAGAGCGTGTCGTCTCCCGTTCCGCCCCAGATTTCGTCGTTGCCGTTCCGGCCGGTCAGGAGATCGTCACCGAAACGTCCTGACATGACGTCAGAATGTTTCGATCCGTTCAATACATCATCTTCATTGGTCCCGATGACAGGACGTGTTGCGGGTAAGCTTGGCATTGTCTTGCACTCCTAATACTGATGCGCGACTGCGCAAATCAGCGGAGGCATTGCAGTAAACGGGCCATTAACCCTGGAACGAAACGAGGAATTTTACTTATATTTTTCAGGCAGTTGCTGATTTCTGAAAATTTTCCTTCGCCAGATCTTTCGAAAAAGCGACGAAGTTTTTTTATTTTGCAATGTCTAATTTGATAGTTGCAGAGCGCAGGCAGTTGTTGGTGCAGTCGAACCAGCTCCAACTCCAAAACACGATTTCAAGAGTGTCCGACCCAACGTTCCCTGCCCATCGAACCAACCGGCTTTGACGCAACCACACAGACCGGCGTCAAATCTTCGCCAGGTCGAAATGCCGTTACACGGCGTATCTCTTTCCTGGTCACGAACTGTGACTGCGACTTGATCGCGGCCCGATCTCAAACTGATCGTCATTCACTGTCAAACCCGATCTCCCGGGCCGCATGTTGCGGGAAGCCAGGACCTCCCGCAACTCAGGATCATTCAATGGCACCTGCTTCGCGGTAGTAGCGTTCCGCACCCGGATGCAGCTCCATCAGGCCGCGCTTGGAAGCCGCAAACTTGACGTCCAGCGCCTTTGCCCAGGGAGCTTGCGACGTGACCCGCTCCAGGTTGTCCCAGAAGGTTTTCGTGATCTGGTAGACAGTTTCCTCGTCAACATCGGCGCGGACACCGATACCGACTGCGGTGTCAAAGGACATCACCGCTTCCCCGTTGGTCTGACCGTCATACATTCCCGTAGGGACTTCAGCGCGATAGCGCCACTTGCCAAGCCACTTGTCGACTTCCTCGCCCTCGTCGCTCTCCGGTCCGATGAAACGCAGGCTCTCCGTTTCGGTGAACTGGATGAACTGCCCGCACGGATCGAGGCAGCCATTCACATAGACGTCGATCTTGCCATCAAGAAACGCCTGAAATCCGGTCTGCCAGTTGGCCTTGATGGCGTCATAGTCCTCTCCGACCACAAGACCGGTGGTTGCCTCCACCCACCCGCGCGCCGCATTGTAGGCACCACCGCCCTGGGGCCCGAGAAACACGGATGCACCCTCGATGTCGTCGAGTACCTGAATGTCGCTGTCGCCGCGAACCGTGAAGTGATACTGGCCGTACGGGAACCACATCAGCAGCTTGTAGTTCTTGGCAAGCTCAGGTGCTTCCGGCTCATTGGCATACATGGCCTTGCCTGCAGACATCAGGTTGTAGATGACGGGGCTGGTCATCGACAAATCGAGATTGCCGCGCGCGACTTCCATCATGTGCAGCGTGGCGGCGCCACCACCCGAGACCTCGATTTCGACATTGTCCAGATTGTCCGTCACGATATTGGCAAAGGTCGCCATGGTGATTGCCTGACCGAGACTTGGCGCGATCGTCGCCATCTTCAGTGTTTCCTGTGCCTGGACCGGCGTTGCCCAGATCATGGCTGCACTTGCAGCAATTGCCAGTTTCCGCATGCGATTTCCTCCCTGAAAAAATGCGTTTTGATTGTGTTCAGGCCGATTTTGCATCGACCGGTGACGGGTCTCCTCCCAGAAACCTGTGCCCAATGACGAGGCCAATTCCCGCAACGAGTGCCGTTCCGGCGATCGCCATGTTCGGGATCAGCAGGGCGATACCGGCAGCGCTCCTCAAGATCCGTTCCAAGATGTTGAGACGGTTCTTTTCAAATCCCGTGACAGACGAGGTCAACAGCCACATGGCAAGCGTGAAGGCAAAGAGGATCCAGCCAAGATCGAGCCAGGTCACGCTGGAAATATCGATCATCGCCTTCGATGTCGGCACCTCGCCGCCGAACCAGTCAAACAGGACCTGGAGCTTGTAGAGAACGGCCGGGTGATAGACAAAAACGAAGGGAATGATGAACCCGGCCAAGGCAAGCCGGGCGGCCTGAAAACCGGTGCGCACCGGGTCGGCACCGGCAATCGGTGCGGCAGCGAATGCAGCAAGTGCGACGGGCGGTGTCACAGTCGAGATAACTGCGAAGAAAACCACAAAGAGGTGCAATGTCAGCGGAGCAATACCGACTGCCTCGATACCGGAGCTGAGCGCGATGACGATGATGAAATAGGTTGCACCCGGCGGCAGTCCCATTCCCAGGACAATGGCGCCAAGGGCAACAACCACCAGCGTTCCGAAGAGTGGCCCGTCTGCAAGCTGTGCGAGCAGCAAGGACAGACGGCCGCTGAAACCCGACACCTGGATGAGGCCGACGATCAGGCCGATTGCCGTGACAATGACGATGATCGAGGCGGACATGTGACCGGCACTGACAAACGCCCTGTACAGCCTTTCCCGCGAGCGGAAGCCGCGGAAAAGGACCAGCGCGGACGCAAGCGCAACGATGAAGCCGTAGAAACCCGCCTTGGGAACCGAAGGCTGGGCAAACAGGAAATAGCTCAGCACGCCCAGTGGCAGGACAAAGACGAGACACTGGACACGTTCTGCGCCCGTCAGTTTCGGGCGTTCATCTGCCGGCAACGGGCCAACACCCTGGCGACGCGCTTCAAAATAGACCGTCAGGAACGTGCCGAGGTAGAAGAATATTGCTGGAATGATTGCCGCGATCACGATGTACCGGTACTCAAGTCCGATCTGACCAGCGACGAAGAACGCCACAACGCCCATCACGGGTGGCATCACCTGCCCGCCGGTCGACGCCGCCGCTTCCACTGCCGCGGCAAATGCGGGCTTGAAGCCAGAACGCTTGATGACAGGGATAGTCATCACTCCGGTCGAAACAACATTGGAAATTGCAGCCCCGCTCAAGGTGCCGAAGAGCGCGGAACTTGCAACAGCTGCATGTGCGGCGCCGCCAGTGAGCCCGCCTGTCAGCCGATTGGCGATCTTCATGAGGAGATCCCCTGCTCCACTTGCCATCAAAACTGCGCCAAAGACGATAAATATCAGCACGTTGCCGGAAACGACCTGCAGGGGTTGCCCGAACATGCCACCCGTCTGCGACCAGAAATTCAACACCATGGAGCGCATGCTTTGTGCAAGCGTCGCCTCCGATCCGGCAAGAATACCGGTCCATTCCGGCAGCCAGCCACGCACGAAAAAGTAAATGATCCAGAAGAGGCAGAAACCGACAATGAACGTGCCGAAATTGCGCCAGGTCAGATAAAGCACCAGCACGGTTGCAATCGGAAACAGAACAAAATCAAGCGGCCGCGCGGCGGGCAAGGCCCCACCGTCCACGGCAAACAGGTTCGCGACCCAAATACAGAATACAAGGCTCGACAGGGTGGCCAAGGCCCAATTCCCCCAGGGCCGGGTTCCGGTCAGGCCGAGAAAGGAAATTGCAAAGGAAAACAGGATCGGCAATCCAAGGATCAGGCCGGTCGGCAGCAGAAACGTGCGCTCCAAGGACCGGAAACCACCACCGAGCCAGTGTTCGCGCGCAAGTAACCGCTGTTGACGACGCGACAACTCATCGAACCCGGGAGTGGTGACCTCGATCACCCAGCGCACGAATTCCGACAACGGACCCGAGGCAGCATAAACCAGGACCACCAGCGCAAAGACAAAGGCCAGGAGATCGGCAACGCGTTGTTCAACACTGACCGGTGTCATCTGATCGTCTCCCCGCCGCGAAGCCTGCGCGCGTGCCAGAGATAGGTGTTGCGGGCCGTCGCGTTGATCTCGTCCTCTGCGATGGTTTCCATTGTTTCCGCCTTGAGCAGCTCTACCGGTTCGCCAAGGGCAATCAGGTGGTCACATAGTTCCAGGCGCCACTGCGGGTCGATTGTTGAACGTGCTGCTGCCGTCAAGGCTTCGACACCGCCCGCAAGATGCGCCATGTGCCTCGCTCGTTCAGCTGATGAGAGCGTCCCGAGAGTTGTCGGATTGCCGTCGTACCAGCCGAGCGTTCCACTCGCGAAGGCGCGGGCTGACCAGCTCGCCCTGCCGTAGAATTCACCAAGCCAGGGCTTTGACGCGATGTCATCGGGAAGGCGAAGTTCCGATACGATGTCATCCATGGACTGCCCCTTGTCCATGCCCTCGGCGGTATGACGCATCACGTGCAGGATCGCCCGGCGTGTTGTACTCAGTACCTCCCGCACCTTGTCCTTGCCGAATACCGGCATCGTGTGACCAGGCGCCAGAACAGCGGCCCCGAGCCCCTCGAGCAGCTCCAGGCTGTCGGCCCAGGCGGCAAAGTCGCGGTACGGCGTGCCTCGAATGGCATAGAGATTTGGAAAGGCATGATACCAGTTGTCTCCGGGGATCAGAACGCCGGCCTCTTCCAGCCAGACGGCCATGTGATCCTCCGTCTCGCCAGGTGCCATGATGAGCCTCGCCCTGACCCCGTCGAGATCGATATCCTGATCGTCTTCTATCAACTGTGTTGGCGGCAAAAACCCGCCCCCTAGCCCCTCCATCGGACGATCACCTGGACCGCACCCGAGAGAAATACGTTCTTCGGGGGAAAGCCCGATGCCGAACTGTGCTGCTGTTCTGCGGTTCAGGGCTTTGTGGGGTGCGATCTTGTTACCGTCCTGCCCGACCAGGTCCGATTGGAATTTTGCATTCGCGATCACCGGACACACGCGACCTTCTGCGAAAATGGCAGTGCCGGATATATGATCCCGATGACTGTGGGTGTAGATGATCCGGCCGACAAGCTTGCCGGTCCTTTTGCGAATTTCATCGAGCACGTTCTTCGCAGCGCCGGTGCTCTCCGACGTGTCGACCACAGTCAGAGATGAAGCCCCCTCGATGACGTGTTGCGTCGATGCCGCATAACCGACGGCGGTCCACATGCCGGGTGCCAACTCGACAATCGACTTGCGGAACTGGGTCTCGTTGTGATGGAGCAGATCAGCATTGGGCATGGTTCAGCCTCCCGTATGCTTCTGCGGCGCCGGTCCGCGATAGTGCTCGGTAAGCTCTTCCGGAACTTCCGAACCATCCACCAGAAACGGCAGAATACCCTTCCTGATAGACCTTCCCCGCATTCCCTTTATGTCATCGTCTGAGCGCGTTACCCTTTGAGCACATCGCCGCCCCCATTCGGCCAGCATCGTGTACAGCCGGTCGATTTCCACCTGATGACCTGTTCCCTTTGCCAGGTCGTGGAACTCATCGGGGTCGTGTTTCAGGTCAAATAGCATCGGGCGGAACCCGCCTTCGGCATGCATGAGCTTGTAGCGGCCATCGAACACCATGAAGAGACGGCAATCCCTGGGTTCCAGCCCCAGTTTCACCGCTTGAGGGGTCGGTGAAAAGTCAAACTCGGAAACGGCGAATTCACGCCAGTCCGGTTTTTCGCCGTGAAGCCACGGCAAAAGCGAACGACCCTCAAGAATATGATCCGGCACCTTGCCTCCTGCAGCCTCCACGAAGGTCGGCGCGAGATCTATGGATTCAACGAGAGCATCGCATGTCATTCCACGCGTTCCGTCCGCTTCCGGGCGCGGATCATAGACGATCATCGGGATCTTGACCGAAGGATCGTGGAACAGATCCTTTTCGCCGAGCCAGTGGTCACCGAGATAGTCACCGTGATCAGATGTCAGGACGATCATCGTGTCTTTCAGGCGGCCGGTTTTCTCAAGGTGATCCAGCAGGACACCAAGCTGATCGTCGCACTGTTTGATCAGGCCCATATAGGCGGGAATGACCTTTTGCCTGACATCGTCCCTTTGAAACGCGCTGGAGATCCGATTTTCCATGTAGGCGGCATAAACCGGATGCGGATCGTCCAGTTCGACCTCGTGCCTGCTGGCGGCCGGAACATGGTTAAGTCCGTACATATCGTGATAGGGAGCGGGAACGATGTAGGGCCAGTGTGGCTTGATATAGCTGACATGGGCGCACCACGGTCCGCTCTGCGCTTCGATGAAATCGATGGTGCGCGCTGTCAGCCAGGGTGTCTCGCTGTCTTTCTCGGAAATATTCGCAGGTTTGTCGGCATTGGCGAACATCCAGCCGGAGGCAATGTTCTCGTCTTCATTTATTCCGGCGTTGGCGAAATCCGCCCAGGGATTCTCACCTTCATACCCTTTTGATTTCAGGTATTCGTTATAGGGCGAACGTTTCTCGTCATAGAAGCCGTCCGGGCCACTGCCCCACAGGCCGTCGTCACGGATCCAGACATCAAATCCGCATTCGACCTGACGCGCCCCGATCACGCTGTCCGGTGCCAGCCCAAGACGCTTCATGCCTTCCTTGTCGGCTTTCATGTGGGTTTTGCCGATCAGCCAGCAATCCATGCCGGTATCACGCAGGTGGTCGCCAAGTGTGTGCTCGCCCACACGCAAGGGAAAGCCGTTCCAGGCAGCACCATGGGAAGAAACATACCTGCCGGTGTAAAAGCTCATCCGGCTGGCGCCACAGATTGGCGACTGAACATAGGCATTGGTGAAGCGCACGCCCATCGCCGCGACACGATCGAAATTCGGCGTGTTAAGATGCGGATGTCCGGCGCAGCTGAGATAGTCAAACCGCAGCTGGTCATACATGATGAACAGAATATTCAAGCGCGGACTTCTCCACTTTTTTGCCAGCCAGGTTGACCGGCGACCTCCCTCGGGCAATGCCCGTCTGTCAGAGATGTATTGCCCTTCCTTTTCGAGTTGTCTAATCTCCAGTCCGCCAGGCGGACCGATACAATAATGACCGAAAATCCTCGAAACGAGCGCGTCAGATCCCTTGAACGGGGGCTGGAAATCATCGAATTCCTGTCGCGCCGCACACGGTCGTCCCTGGCTGATCTGCGCCAGGCAACCGGCTTTTCCAATGCTACGCTGTTGAGGCTGCTCGCCAGCCTGCAGCACCGGGGCTGGGTCCGGCGCAACATCGTGGAGGGCCAGTACGAGCTCTCGCATTCGATCGACAAGGTGTTGGGCGAAAATGCTCGCGCGCATCCGCTCGCGGAACTTGCCGGGCCCATTCTTCTGGATCTCAAGGGACGGCGGACGGGTCTGCCGTCCGACCTGAACGCCGTGACAGGTCCGGGACGCATTGAAATCATTGAAAGCACGCGTCTTCGCGGTCCCATGGCCCCGACCCGAACCGCGCTCGGCATTCGTCCGTCGATGGTATTGTCTGCACACGGCCGCGCCATCCTCGCCTTTTCGCCCGAACCCGTCGCGGAAAGACACCTTGAGAGCCTCAAGAACTTCGCCGGCAAGGAAGAACTTCGCATGATCGAAGGCGGTTTTCTGGCAACTGAAATCGCCGAAACACGCAAGCGCGGCTTCGGATTGCGCGAGGCGGCCTACTGGCAAGCGCCGTTCGATCCGGGGCCAGAACTCGGAGCGATGGCCGTACCGATCATCTCAAAGTCCGGTGTGCACGGATCAATCAGTATTCTCTGGATGATCAATGACATGGATATCGAAGAGGTGCTGGCTTTTGGTTGTCTCGATGACCTTCAAAAAGCTGCCAAAAGAGTGGCGGAGGTGCTCGACCGGGAACGGATCCGCGCGCCTGATATCTTGTCCGCATAGCAACATTACTGCTTCCAAAGTGTCTGGACGGAATACCGGCGCTGGCTCCTGTCAAAGCTTCATGTTTTCACTCATCGCCATCGCGCTCATGCCGCCATCAATCGTGATGTCCTGTCCCTTGATCCAGCCGCTTTCAGGAGATGCCAGGAAGATGATCACATCGGCGACTTCCTCGGGCAGGCCCGGACGCCCGGCACGTGCAACGTTTTTGGCCATACGCTCCCCGAAAGCGGCCGCAAAATCCTTCAAAATGCCTGTATTGACCGCTGCAGGGCTGACCGAATTCATGCGTAGACCACGGGCGATCATGTTTTCGGTCTCCGCCATGGTCATGACGATCACCGCCTCTTTGGAAAGATTGTAGGCCCGCGTCGCGTCAATGCCTCTTTCGCTGATGAACGCCGGAAGTCCATCCGGCTGGAGAGACATCAATGCCTTGACCTCCTCAAGGTTATCCCGCCACATCGCCCCTGCCCGCGACGCCGTATTGACGATCGCAGCACCTGGTTCCAGCTTGTCCAGCATGCCGTCCATCAAACTGCGCAACCCGAACCAGTTCACCTGAATGATTTTCTCTTCCAGCCCGTCGCGCGGTGGCAGTCCGGCATTGTTGATGAGCGCATCAAAAGATCCGGAAGCAGCTTCGACCGCCGACCGGATCGAAACCGGATTGCCCAGATCCGTCTTGATCCACTCCGCCACAGAAACCTGTGGTTCGGTGATGTCGAACGCTGCTACCTCGTGCCCGAGCTCCGCCAGCTTCCTGGCAACTTCGGCCCCTATCCCCGACGAGCCTCCGGTCAACGCCACGCGCATCTCAATCCTCCCCTATCCTGTCTCGACCTAAACCTTCCTGCCAATCGCCGCTCGCGTCAAACGCGGACAACTTTCAGCCTGGTCTTCAAATTCGTCCGGCAGAAGGCATGCAGGAAACAGGTTTGCTCGGAGATATCGAGCATTTCCTGGGCCGTCTCATCGCTCTCCGATGTTTCCAGATAGACATGCGTCTCGATCGGATCGGCTTCGCCGGCCCGACCCGTGCCGCCAGAGGCGCCACCAAGGGAGAAATGCGTGTCCTGAACGATACGATAGTCCGGCAGGTCCAGCTTGAGCATCGAAACGAAGCGTCCGAACTGGGTCATGAAGCAAAAACCTATTCCCGCGCTGATCAGCGTGTTGGCATCCGGCGCCCGGCCGTCTTCGGAGCTCAGAAAACGAAAGCTCGTTCCATGGGGCGAATAAAGCATCTGCTGGATGTCCTTGATGCCGTCAGGCCTGAGTTCGGCGATCGCGCCGGGGTTCAGGCGCCGGTTCTGTTCATCGGCAAGACTGGATGCCGCCGCAGCCGTTCCAAGCGCCACGTCCTTTTTCGGCGTCATCCCAACCGGCTCCACCAGCATGAATGAAGACGCCTCTGCCCGGCTTTTGGCGAAATGGTTACCCGGATCGGGAAAGAGGTCTCCCTCCAGTTCCGCAACCTTCGCAGTCGGCAGTTCGACACCGTTCCTGCCGAGCTTGAACAGGCTTTCCAGTTTGCCACGCATCAGGCCGTTGAGAGGCGAGGCATGGACCGCGTTCATCAGGAATGTGTTGAGCGCACCATTCTCCAGGTCGCAATCGATCTCCACGCGCAATTCCACCGGTTCGGCGCCGCCCACCATGGTGCGCTTCGGCATGGACCCTTTCATGGTGTAGAAATTGTCCTGGATCAGCTTGAGTTTCCTGATCTCGACCCCTTGCATGTCGGCAAGCGCACAAATCTCGTTCATGTAGCTGGCAATCATGCCTGTGGTCAGAAAGGCCAGCGGGCAAGGTGCTTCATCGTGACCGCTCAGATAAGGGCCCTCATCGGAAACCAGACGCCAGGTGTCGCCGGTTTTCGCGGATCTGACGAGCGCCTCCTTCTGAAACCCGGACAGTGAGCGTACCCAGGTGCGAAGCGCATCACCCTTACGGTTCTCCGGCGCATTGATGCCGACTTCGTCCGCATTCGACACCTTGAATAACGGCGCCAGGCTGCTTTCACCGATGACGTTCTCGCCAAGTTTTGCCATGTCATTCATCTCCCGAATATCTGTCTTTTTCCGATCCCGCCAGGGTCGACGGGATCATTGCGGCTGCTCGAGGAGGAACCCGGCAGGAGCCGATATGGAATGTGGTTCGGCAAAAGCCAGAGCGCCGTCATATCCGAGGTTCCGGCCAATGCCCGACTGTTTGAAACCGCCGAACGGTCCGCGCCCGTCCTGTGCCATCGGCCCGTGGCCGTTCAGATAGGTGTAGCCGGCCTCCAGCCGCCGGGCGATGCGCACCGCGCGATCCGCATCGGAGGTCCAGACGGACGAGCACAGGCCGAACTCACTGTCATTTGCCGCAGCGACGGCTTCGTCTTCGGTGCGGAACTTCATGATCGGCAGACAGGGGCCGAACTGCTCCTCGCGGACCATCTTGAGCGAAGGATCAGCGTCGTAGACAAGCGCCGGCTTCTGGAAATAGCCACCACCATTGTAAAGATCCTCGTCCGGCACCTGGCCGCATTCCTTCAGATCTGCGCCCCTTGCCCGTGCCTCTGCGATCATTTCCCTGACGACCTTGAGCTGGCGTGGATTGTTGACAGGCCCCATGGTGGTCTCGGGCACAAGACCGTCGCCAACAACGGCCCGCTCACAGGCCGCGGTAAAACCGTCGACGACTTCATCGTAACGGCTTGCGTGAACATACATCCGTTTCAGGGCCATGCAGATCTGGCCGGAGGACCCGAACGCACCCCAGTACATCTTGTTGAATGCTTCTTCATTCAACTCTACATCTTCCAGGATCAGGGCCGCATCGTTGCCTCCCAGTTCAAGCGTGACGGGTGTGATGTTTTCGGCGGCCACTTTCATAACGTGCCGTCCGACGCCGACGGACCCCGTGAAGTTGACCATACGTACCAGCGGATGGCCGGTGAGCGTGTCACCAATCTGTCCGGCGTCACCGGTGATGATGTTCAGGACGCCGGGCGGCAGCAATCTGGCGATGATCTGCAGAGTGAGCACCGGTGCCATTGCGCTGTCTTCCGAGGGTTTCACCACCACGGTGTTGCCGGTTACCAGCGCTTGCGGAAGTTTGGCGCCAAGGATCGACAACGGCCAGTTCCAGGGAACGATCAACGCGGCAACACCGCGCGGCTGCCGGGTGATGATGGTATCGAATTTCGGGCCGACATCCGCCGGTCCGAGTTCCTCGTCGACCGCCATGCGTTCACCATAGGCAGCCGCCTGGAGGAAACGGTCGCCAAGGCGGCTCATTTCCAACAGTGTCTCACGCGCGATCTTGCCGTGTTCGCGGGTAAAAAGGCGGGAGCGATACTTGACGTCTTCCTGGTCCGCCACCAGGGCCGAGGCAATATCGCGCAACCTTCGTGCCCGTTCCTCAAATCCAAGGTCCGCCCAGGCCGGAAACGCTGCATGCGCCGCCTCGACGGCTTCATTCATATCCTCTCGGGCTGCCGCTGCTGCATGACCGACAAGCTCCGAAGGTCTGGCAGGGTTGAACAGATCATAGACAGCGCTGCCCGAAGCCGGGCGCACCTTCCCGTTTATGAAGATGCCCGTGGTTATCTCCTGGTCCATGTTGTTCATGATCTTGTCCTCAGAACTTTCCCTGGTTGTTCCATTCCTCGGGTGCGAGGATCTTTTCGGTGACGTCCCAATGCTCGACGATCCGGCCTTCTTGCAGCCGGAAGATGTCGAAGACGCAATAGTGACTCCTGCCCATCTGCATGTGGCTGAGGGTCACGACGAAATTGCCCTGGCCAATCAGCTTGTGAACTTTCCAGTAGCGCATGGCTTCGCCGCGCGCCGCCAGATCCGACACCAGCCCTGCAAGCCCATCGAGTCCGTCGGCCGCATCGGGATTGTGCTGCAGATACTCGTCCGCGGAAATGAAGTCGGCAGCGCGCGCAAAATCACCATTGATCAGACACGCGTCGCAAAAGGATCGTACGAGGGCCTTGTTGGCTTCGGTCCTGTGGAGATCCTCGATCCTTGTGGTGCCATCCGTCATCGTGCGGCCCGACTTCGTCCTTGTTTCGAACGTCTGGATGACGTCCCAGTGCTCAACAACCCTGTCGGTCTCGTCGGTGTCGAACAAATCGCCTGTCACCCATTTGCTCTCACCATTGTTGAGGCTCTGAAAAACGTGAAGGAAGACAAAGGATCCGTCCTCGATTGCGCGGATCACTTCGATCTGGCGTACCGGGTTGCGCTCGAGGAACGGACCGAAGAATTCAGCAAAACCCTTCTGTCCATCGCCAACTCCTGTCGAATGCTGCGTATAGCGGGCACCGGTGTGCGCGTTGAGCGCCTCCCAGACCTTCCCGTCCCGGATGCCGTCGAGATACAGTCCGTTTGCGTGATGAACCTTGTTGGTGCCTGACAGCGAATGCATGATGGAAGCCTCAAAACTGGTGAATATTGCTCAGGATATGGCCGGACATGCCACCGTCGACCGTCAGGTTTGCACCGCGGAACCATTTTGCATGTTCGCTCAGTGCAAAGGCGACGACAGGTGCCACATCCTGTGGTCTCCCCGGCCGGTCCATGTGCTTGCGATCTTCCTTCGCCCGCTCGCCCAACGTTTGAAGAAAGTCCCCCAGGATCGGCGTGTCGACCGGGCCCGGGCTGATGCAGTTCATCGTTATGTTTCGGTCGCGCCAGGTCCATCGGTTCTGCATTGTCCAGACAATCAGAGCTTCCTTTGACAGAAAATAGGAACGGCCACCCTCGGCATTATCGAGACCTTCGGCCCGGCAAAAGCCGGCAACATCGTGATCAAGCGACACTTTCATCGCCCGTTTGACCTGATCGACCGCATTGGGCCAACCGAACCCTGCCAGGGATGCCAGGTTTGCGATCGACGCTCCGTCCGCGAGCTTGGGCACGATCGCGAGCGTCAAGCGCTGCAATCCGTAGAAATTGACTTTCAGAACTGCTTCGGCTGCCCGGGTTGGCGGTACACCGGCAATATTGGCCAGTCCATCCGCACCCTCGGGCAGCTCTGCGACAAGGGCGTCAATTGACGCAGGATCTCCCAGGTCTGCCTCGAAAAACCGGTCTGCGTTGCCTGTTGCATCGCGATCGACGCCGATGACGGTTGCGCCCTGTTCCTTCAGCAGTCGGCAAGTCTCTGCCCCGATACCTGACGCTGCCCCAGTTACGATAAACGTCTTGCCGTTGTTCATGAAAATTCTCCCAAGGTCAGCCCACCATCGTCTGCGGCAGGAAAATTGCGATTTGAGGAAACAGTGCGAGCAGCAGCAGCATGAAGGCCATGGAGAGCCAAAACGGCCAGATGCCCCTGAATATCTGCCCCATGGGAACGCCCGGGGCGATGGACTTTACGACGAAGACGTTGAGGCCGACCGGCGGTGAGATCATGCCCATCTCCAGCACGATCACCACGACAATCCCGAACCAGATCATCTTCATGTCCGCCATGGAAGGGTCAAAACCGAATTCCAGGGCGGCGATGATCGGAAGCACGACCGGGATGGTCAGCACCAGCATGGCAATGCCTTCCAGAAACATGCCGAGAAACATGTAGATGAGGATGATGATCAGGAGGATACCGTAATCGCCGATGGGGAGCGACGTCATCAGGCTCACCAGTTGTCCGGGCAGTTCGGTGATCGACATGAAAGGGATGAAAATGAATGCACCGATAATGATCAGAAATACGGTCGCGGATGCCTTCACGGTCTGAAGCGTCACTTCACGCAGCGCTGCAACAGTGAGAGACCGCCGCCACAAGGCGACCAACAGCGTGAGAAAAGCGCCCACCGATGAGGCTTCGACGGGCGTGAAGAATCCCGTGTACATGCCTCCGATCGTGAGCCCGACAACGGCGACGAACGGCAAGGCGGCAATCGTTGCTGACCGTCGCTCGGACCAGCTGGAGCGCGGTCCCGGTGGCCCGGCTTCGGGGCGACGCAGGACAGTTGCGTAAATAGCGCCGATGAACAGAAGCGTCATCAGAATGCCCGGTATGACGCCCGCCATGAACAGGCGGCCAATGCTCTGTTCCGTCAGCACCGCGTAGATGATCATGCCGCCAGAGGGCGGGATCAGAAACCCGAGCGTTCCACCTGCCGCGACCGAACCGGTCGCAAGACTGTCCGAATAGTTGAATTTCTTCATTTCCGGGAGCGCAACCCGCCCCATGGTGATGGCGGCTGCAAGGGACGATCCGGAAAGTGCGGCAAATCCTGCACAGGCTGCAATTGTCGCGGACGCCAGACCGCCCTTCATATGTCCCATCCATCGATACGCCGCCTTGAACAGATCGGCGGACATACCCGACACCCCGGCAAGGTTTCCCATCAGGACGAACATGGGAATGACCAGAAGGTTGTAATTGGAAGCCGCCTCAAAGGTTTCGCCGGACAGATTGGACATGGCCGTCTTGAAACCCCGGGCCCACGCCTGGTCCGGGCCCATGCCAAGCAGGAGGAACCGATTTGCGGTCGCGACAATCGTGCCGACGACTCCAACCAGGATCATTGCAAGCGCCACGGGAAACCGGAGCGCCAGAAGGACAAACAGGAACAGGAGGCCGAACACTCCGAGCACGGTCATACTGATCACAGGTCTGCCCCCAAAGCGATTTGCCGGATCTTGCCGCACAGCACGAGTTGAATTGCATCGCTGGCCAGAACGAGCGCATAAACGGCAACGCAGATGGCCAGAAGGTAGTAAAAGGGTTCGTAGGAGATCAGCAGCTGCTGGGTCGTCTCTCCGAATTTCGTCGCCTTCCCGCCTGCTTTGACAAGCTCATAGGACATGAGGAGCATCAGGGTGCCGGCGACAAGACGCAGACCAAACATCGACCAACGGGCAAAGCCGGGAGACATCCGACTTTCCATAACCTCGATTTCAATATGAGCGCCGCAACGGCCACCAAAAGGAATGGCAATTGCGACGAGGATCACCAGCGACAGGATCATGAGGTCTTCAGCACCCCGGACCGGTGCATTCATGACCTTGCGCATGACCAGCACGTTCCAGGTTCCGAACAGCGTCATGAAGGCGAGCATGACACCCCCCATGATGAGCGCGACCCAAACCAGCAGCTTGTCCAACGCCTTGATCCACATCAGATCGGGCACGATGCACCTCCATCCTGGAACGGCGGCCAAAGGCCGCCCGTGCCATCACTTGTTGATCGCGTTGTAGATATCTTCGGCATTGTCGATGCCGCGATCGGCATAATCGGAGAAAATTGCCTTCATGCCTTCGGCCACGGCCGCATCCATCTTTGCCCGTTCTTCGTTGGCAACCGAGACCCAGCTGACTTTTTCCATTTGCGGGGCGGACTTCATGATCTCGAGCGAACGCTCGTCTGCACCGTGAAAGCTCCGGGCACCCATCATCGAGAAAGTCTCGCCGGCGAGGTCGTCGATGATGGCCCTGTGCTCATCGGAGAGTTCCAGATAGCGTTCCTTGTTCATCGCGACAAAAAACACGGCAAACTGAACCGGTACATTCTCGATGAAGTGGCTTGACACGTCCCAGAAATTCCACGGCGGTGTCATGTTGTTGTAAGTGGCCGTCGTGCTGTCGATGGTACCGGTGCTCAGTCCGGTATACATCTCCGTGACGGGCATCTGCACCGGCACTGCCCCCAAGGCTTCGACAAGTGGTGTCGTCATCGCCGCATAGGGCACCATTTTCGTTCCTGCCAGGGATGCGAGCGTCGAATAGTCCCCCGTTGCGGCCCACGCATTTCCAGCCACAGTGAACACACCAAGAAGTTTCACGTCCTCGTATTCGTCTGCCAGGTGCTCGTCGTATACCGACAGGAGACGTTCCGTGGCCTCCAGTGCAGTTATTGCCTTGCCCGGCGGAATGATCAACATCGTCTTCGGGAAGATGGCGGGAGTGTAGGCCTGCAACCCAAAGGTAATATCCGCCACGCCTTCGACGGCGCGCTTGTATTGTTGCACCGGCCCTGCGCCAAGCTGGCCTGCCGGGTAGACCTTGATCGTGAGCGTACCGCCCGAACGCTTGTCGACTTCCTCCCCGAACCATTTGAACAGGACTGAATTCGTGTGATGTTGCGGCGGTACAAAATTCGCGACGGAAAGCTCCTCCGCAGAAACGGCAAGCGGCATCATCGACACGAGCGCAATTGCGGCCGCGCCAAGCAGCGATTTCGATTTCATGGCTTCCTCCCAGAATGTTCCGCGGAAGATATGCAGAATTGGACATCGAAACCATTCATGACTATTCATAATAGATATGAGCAAAATCGATTTTCATAATCTGGACGGCCAGATCCTGCGCACTTTCCTCGCGATCCTGGAAGAGTCATCCGTCTCTCGCGCAGCGGAACGCCTGGAGGTAACGCAGTCAGCGGTGAGCCACACGCTGTCAAAACTCCGGCTGATCCTGGGTGACCCGCTTTTTGTCAGATCTGGGCAGGGTCTGACCCCGACGGAGACAGCGCTTTCCCTGAAGGGACCCGTGCGCCAGGTTCTGGACAGTCTCAAATTCTTGACGGAACAACGACCGTTCGATCCCAGATCGGAGGACATGCGCTTCGACGTCGCGGCGAATGACATGCAAAGGGACCTGCTGTTTCCGCAACTGGTGAGAGACGCGCTGCAGGACGGGGTGAATTTGTCGCTCGAGTTCAAACCTTCAGGTGTTCCGAGCGTCTCCCTGTTACGGGACGCCCGCTGCGACCTCCTGCTGACACCTATTCCCCCCGATGCGCCGGACATGATTCAGTACAAGCTGTTTTCGGGCGAGATGATGTGTTTTTTCGATGGCGGCTGCACCCGCCCGCCAACCTCCGTCGAGGATTACCTGGCTGCCCGGCACGTGACGGTTCAATTTGTCCTGGGTGGCGGTTCGAATGATGTCCTGAAGGCTCCGGATCTGCCTTACGTCCCCAAACCGACTGTAACGGTTTCGAATTTTTCGGGAATTACCCCATTTGTCCGTGGCACATCGATGCTCGCGACCGAACTGGAGTTCATGCACAGGACGTCCCTTCGTAATCTTGATATGGCGCCCCTGCCATTCGATACCGAATCCTTGAACGTCTTCATGGTCTGGCACGAGCGGTCCACCAACGACCCCGCTCACAGATGGTTGCGGGAAGCGGTTACCGCGTGTTCGCGCGCTCTTGTTTTCTGAGGCTACGGATGTTTCTCGGATCTTGCCAAAACGGATGGTCGCATACTTCCGATTTTCGGGGAAAACCGGATACGACAGCTCCCCACCAATCAAAATATGGACACAGTGATCAGAGTCTATTGCCAGCCTGAGTTGAATTCGAGCCAACGGACGCTGCGCCATGAGCGATGTCGGACACGAAGGCATACACCGGTTCGTGGCGGAGCGAATTTCCTGGGTTATAGCCGTTTGGATGCATGTGCTGGTATTTGCGATGCTGACAAACATGGAAATGTTGGATCTGTCTGACACGAAGGTTTCCGCACCTCTCGTCGTTGACATCCTGTCTCTCCGGGAATTCCTGCAGGAAGCCTCGCCCAACCCTGCCCTGCAACCAAAATCCGTCCCGAAAGTTGCTACTGAACGCGCTGCACCATCGGGAACAGGAACACCGCTTCAAAATACTCATGTTCCGCCGCCGAACGCTGCCTGGAACTACGCCACGTCATTTTACGCGCATGGTGTTCTCAGTGACCCCCGATCTGCCCAGGCCCGAGCGGCACTGGCAACACTCGTTGGCGGCGACCGCCTTGAGCAACTTTGTGCATTGGAAGCCATGGAACAGGTTAGACGCGCACAACCGGGCTTCCGTCCGACACGATTGGCGCCGCACGCCTTTCGAAATTCCGTGAAAAGAGCAGATGAGATTTTTGCCTCGGCAGCCGCCCTCAGAAGCAACCGCACCTGGTATGAAATTGCCTACAGGTGCCAACTTTCAGCGAATGGTGCCGAAATCATCGGTTTCGAATTCGCGCTTGGCGAACCGATAGACCGCTCGCTGTGGGATGAGCACGGTCTTGCGCCTGTGCACTAACGCCTCACAGGGAAGAGAACCGCCGAAATACAAAACGCGGCAGGAGTACAATCTCCGCCGCGTCAGATAAAATCTACAGGTTCAGGTGCCGTTTGGCCGGCAGCCTCGTACCTTGTCAATGCATCGACAGCCATTCACGTGCTGTGCGCTGCGCCTCGGCAATCTGAGACGGGCTCATTTCACCGGAAATCTCCTTGCGGTACTGAGCAGCATTCTTGTTGCCCTTCAAAGCGGCGATGTTGAACCACTTGTGTGCCGTGATCAGATCAGTTTCGCCGTTTCGGCCGCAGGCGCTGTCCAGCCCCATCTGAAACAGGATGTCGGCGGTGACGGGCTTTTCACCCATGGCGGCCATATCAGCCGAGTGTATTTCAAAACGAGCCATTTCGCTCCCCTTTCGTCCTCTGTTAGACTTCCCCAGAAACGTAAGCTTTCGTGCAGCTTTCCCGTTCGTTTCTTGATGTCTACTTGATCAGGACCAGTTAAATAGCTCGTAAAAAAACAGGATTAACGCATCGAGAACAAAACTTTAAGCAAATCTGAAATTTACAGGATGGTAATCATGAGCGTACGAATTCGGCTGATATTTCAATGATATTACCCGAGAATTTGACATGGCACATAAACACTCTATTCACCAAGCTGAGCGTTTCAGTCTTTTTCTCAGATACATCCAACCGCAGATCTTCCAACAATCCGGGGCCGCAAACATGTCAGCGCAGACGATTGTCTTTCTTCACGGCACCAACGCTTCATCGTGGACCATGTCCCCGTTCCACCGATTTTTCGAGGATCATGGATATGACTGCCACAGTCCGACCTATCGCTTTCACGATCTGCCGGATGGCACGGAAAGAACAGATGCGCTCCGCGGGGCCAGCATTGCCGACTATGTTGACGATATTGCCGGGTTCATCGGAACGCTTGGGACAGAACCCATTGTCGTTGGCCATTCACTCGGTGGACTGATTGCACAATTGCTTGCATCGCGCGGCTTGATCAAGGCAGGAGTGCTGATCAACAGCAGCATCATCAACGGTACGGTGCCGACAACGGAAATGGAACGCGCGCTTGGCAAGATGTTCATGTCCGCCGGAACTTTCTGGGAAGAAGTACCCGGTCAGGATTTCGATCTCCTGGCAGCTTACGGGCTGAATACAATGCCGGTCACGCAGCAACATGAAATCTGTGACCGGCTCAGCACGGAATCCGGACAGGTGCTCTTCGAGCTGTTTTTCTGGATGTATGACGTGCGGCAGACCACGAAGGTCAACTTCGAAAGCGCACGTACGCCCCTTTTGTTTCTGTCAGGCTCAGAAGACAAGGTCGTTCCGGCCTCGACGGCGAAAACGATGGCAGACAGATATGGCGATCTCGCAACTTTTGTCGAGGTCGCGGGCCGGTGCCACTACATGCAACTTGAAAAGGGATGGGAAGAACTCGCCCAACACAGTCTGGACTGGGTTCGCGCGCTTCAGCACAAGACATGACAGGCTCACGCTTGAGGGTTGCGTCATCGGCGGGCCTGTCTGCAAGGGAGAAGCCTGGATCCGTGCAAACTGAACCAGAACGATCGCCGGGCCGCCCCGATCTGGCAAGACCCCGCCGCGTCCGGCAATCGCACAATGGCGCAACAAGTGTCGCCAATGTAGCGGGGTAAACACTGCTTCAATCGACCTGCTTTCACCTTCCAATGACGGAAGTTGTCAGACCAGCATCTTCTTGTAGCCAAAGTGGCTCTGATCATATCCAAGGCGCAGATAGAAGTGGTGCGAGCCTTCCCGTTCCTTGTTCGATGTCAATTGCAGCATGCAGGCATTCGCGCTTCGGGCAAGATCTTCGGCGTGATCCATCATCTGCCGGCCGATGCCGTTTCCCCTCTGGTCCGGCCTTACGTGCACACTTTCGATTGTAGCGCGCGGGCGTCCCTTGAACGCAATGCCTTTGAGGAAGTGGATCTGATAAGTGCCGACCACTTCGTCTGCATCGTTGAGCGCCACATAAATATCCGCTTCGGGAGCAGTCACCAGGGCTTCAAAAGCAGGCTGATAGTCCTGCCATTCGGCAAATTCCCGTCCCTGGCGCACACTTGTAGCGCCAACATTGATGATGGCGACGATTTCGCGAAGGTGACCCGGTTCTGCCCTCACAATCCGTATCTTTGAAGTCACTTGACGTTCCCTGAATCTCCACGGTGGCCGATTGGCCTTGCCGACATTGGACCGACCATCAGGATCACCTGATCTGAACCGATAAAAATTGAATCAACTCATCTTCAATTCATGTATCAAGATTTAAGCCGCGATCCATACCCTTTCCCAAGATTTCGGCAACTCGGTGGGGTTCATGGACATGTTTGACTGGGGCGGTTGGGCAGTGGCTATCGGCAGCGGGCTGATCGGTGCGGCCCTGGTCTGGGGCCTGTCCGCATCAGCCCGGCCGACCGCGGTTCGAAAGGGACATGTCTGCTACCTGACCTATGGCTGGCCGGTCAAGTGCCTTGCCATTTCACTGGTGCCGTTCGCCATCTTGTTTGTCTATGCGATGGCGCATGCACCCGCCAGACAGATCGCGATGGCGTTCGTCGTGACGGTCGCGTTTCTCGCGATCACCATCTTCGTCAACTATCAGATCTTCTTCGTCAAATTCGGATATGACCGGAACAAGATCTATTTCAGCAGCCCTTTTCTGCGAAACGCGAGCGTTCCCTGGGACCATCTTGAATTCGTCGGCCATTCGCATTTGGTTCAGGCCGACTACATGGAAGTCTCGGGCATCGGCCGCATCTGGTGTTCCAGCTTCCTCAACGGTTATGATGAACTTGGCCTGTTTCTGGAACGCAAGGCAGATGCACTCCTGACACCAGGCAGTTAGGCAACCGCCCAGATCTCACGGCTGAACCAGTGTTTTCATTCGATCAGCGACACAGTTCGTCGCTCGCGTCGAGTTCCGCAACGCCCCACCAGGTCGTCCGCCATCCATGGTCTTTCCAAATGTGCGGCCAGTTGCCTGCCAGATAGGTCGCAGACAGCGGCATGACGGGGCTGCCGAAGGTCACTTGCGTGTACCGGTCCGCGGCGGGACTTTCGGGTTGTTTCTCGCCATCCTCCCAGACAAAGAAGCATTTTTCCCGTGGCGGCGTTCGCGCCGGGATCGCGTTGGTCACAACCCTTGCACCCGGAAACAGAACTCTCAGGTTGCCGCCCGTGTAACCGTTTTCCGCAATCAGCGTCGCCTTCTCCGCTCCCAAGGCGGCAAGCGGGCTCTTGATGTCGGCATAGGGTTTCATGTGGCGGCACTTGCCGCCGCACCAGAACCTGTCCGGTGCGACAATTCCGGGAATGCGGGCAACAAAGACCACCGCAATAACGGCAAGGATGATCGCCCCCAGCCAGCGCCATTGCTTGTGAAACCCGAAACGCTCAAGATCCGCAAACAGATAGATCGGTAAGAGCAGCATCAAGGGATGCATGTGCCGTTCCTTGACATAGGTTGCGCCGGTGACGGCAATCATCAGCGCCGTCAGCACGATCATCGCCAGGACGGTCCGGCCACACAGGCGGGCAACATCGCCAACTTCCGGAACCACAGGCGCTTTCCTGCGAAGATATCGCGGCCAGAAAACAATGAGAAGCAGCGGCACCAGGAGAACGGAGAAACCAAGCAAACCAAATGCGAGCTTGCCCAACCCCTGTCCGGCCCTGGCGAGGTGGGACGTCTCTGCAGCCACGCCCATCGTCTTTGACACCGAGGCAAACAGCTGAAGACCTTCCGTCATGATCCACCAGGCGTAAGGGCTATAGACGATTGCAGCAGCAACCGGAACAACCGCCAGCCCCAATATCCTGATCCGGTTCCGCCAGACGCCGTCGCTCAGCGCAGCCAGAACCAGAGCCAAAACGAAGATCGGATAGGAGTGTTTTCCCAATAGCCCGGCGCCGGCAACGGCGCCAAACAGCAGATAAAATGACAAGCGCCCTGTTTCGAGCGCCTTGATGAACAAGAACGCACTTGCGGCGCATGCCGTTGTCAGAACAACGGTATGGGTCACACCCTCGTGCAGGTTCCAGCCGTACTGGTAGTAGAGCGAATAGGAAAAGGCGCAGAGAGCTGCCAGCCGCGGATCGGACATTGCCTTGCGTGCGATCAGGAACAGAAACAGCGCCGCAATCGAGATCAGCGTGTATTTGACGACCAACGCAGCCCAGATCGTCGGACCGAATGCCTGCTGTGCGGTCCACAACACCCATTCATAAAGCGGTGGCTGACGCAGCATGTAACCGGGTTCGAGTGTTTGAACGAGAACGTTCTCGAACATGTCGTCCGTCCCCAGAACGGGCGTTGACAGCGCTCTGAGCAGAAGGTGTGACAATCCCCAAAACGCAACGATGCCCCAGACACCAAGTGGTGTAGCGTAGAAAGGTGCGGTCTGTCGGGCAGGATTGACGGTCGCGGTCATTCGATCCATGGCAAGCTGATAGATAGTCCAGCCATTTAACTTATTTGAGGGCACCTGCCTAGCGCGTCCACGCAAGCTTCAGGATCGGGGATCGACGTTTCGGAAGCTCAGAAACGGAGTTGATATCGAAAATTCAACAGCCGGGTCTCGGCAATCAATTGCGGTAGGTCACCAGCTTGTATGCGGCAAATGAAAAGAAAACACCCAGCCCTGCTTCAATCCAGCGCCTGCTCCTCCGGTAGAAATCGACAACCGGTTGCGTCGAGAAAGTGATCGCATAGCCGAGATGCCCGAGGACCGACATGAGCGTGCAACAAGAAATCAGCGACAGGCCAACCCAAAGCGGCGCGTTTGGTCCAAGCCCCACGCCCACGATCGCGATCCAGTGGAGAGCTGCCTTCGGATTGGTCATCTGAATGGCAAGCCCCTGAAGAAACAACCTGTTTCCCTTAGCAGATCTGGCCGCGACGGTTCCCTCCGGTGTCGCTGCCGACCGGAAAGCCCTGTAGGCAAGCCAAAGCAGATAGATGGCGCCCAGAATCTTCAGGACGGTAATCGCATGCGCATAGGCCGCGATCAGCGCGGTCAGTCCAGCCACGGTGAGCGTCGCCCAGATGCCGGAGCCGATCCCGACGCCAAGCGCCAGTTTCACACCCGATGCCCGCCCCCGCTCCATGGAAGTTCCGATGATCGCCAGGATATTGGGTCCGATGCTGATGAAGCCGACGGAAAAAATTCCGAGCGCCAGGAGAAGGCTTGCAAGATCCGCGTTCATGATAGTTTTGATCCATCAGTTCCTAAAGCAACGCCCGGCCAGCAGACCGGGCGATGTCGCGTAACGAATCTAGCAGGGATAGCTAGCGGCCCTCAATCCAAAAACGACCACGTGTCCGCACCGTCGAAGTGGCGATGGCCGATGGCTTCAATGGTCCCGGGACGGGCAAGACGCAGGTTGACCGCCATGCGCCCCTTTGCATCCCCGGCAACGGCCTCCCAATGGGTGGTTGATCCACAGGTTCTGCAGGTATGAAAGGCAAGCTGCCTGTCGCCCCAAACATAGCTGGTCGTTGACCCGGATTGTGCCGTCACCGCAATGTCTCCGGCTTCACCATGGCCCCACACAGTCCCCAGACTGCGGCAGATCGAGCAGTTGCATTCCACGGCGAAGCGAGGACGAACCTTCATCTGGTATGTCACGGCGCCGCAATGACAGGATCCGCTAATGGGCAGTTCGACGGCTAAGGCTTCATTCTCACCTGTCATAACTCACTCCAGACCGATCTTCTGTTTCAAAAGATCGTTCACTGCCTGGGGATTGGCCTTGCCTTTGGAAGCCTTCATAACCTGACCGACGAACCAGCCGACAAGGTTCGGCTTTTCCTTGGCCTGTTCGACCTTGTCCGGGTTGGCGGCGAGGATTTCGTCGACAACCGCCTCGATCGCGCCCAGGTCGGTCACCTGCTTCATGCCGCGATCTTCAACGATCCGTGCCGGGTCACCGCCTTCCGTCCAGACAATTTCGAACAGATCCTTGGCAATCTTGCCGGAAATTGTTCCGGCCTTGATAAGATCGATGATAGATCCGAGTTGATCCGCGGTAACCGGGCTGTCAGCCAGATCAGTGCCTTCCTTGTTCAGGCGGCCGAATAGTTCGTTGATAACCCAGTTGGCGGACAGTTTGGCGTCCCGCCCCTTGGCAACGTCCTCGAAGAAATCGGCAGATGCCTTTTCGACAACAAGGATATCGGCATCATACGCGGTCAGGCCGTAGTCACCTATGAAACGGGCCTTCTTGTCGTCCGGTAACTCCGGCAGTTGGCCGGAGAGTTCATCGACAAATTCCTGGCTGAATTCGAGCGGCAGCAGGTCAGGATCCGGAAAGTAGCGGTAGTCATGCGCTTCTTCCTTGGAGCGCATGGACCGGGTTTCACCTTTCACAGCATCGAAGAGACGGGTTTCCTGATCGATTTCGCCGCCATCCTCCAGAATCGCGACCTGACGCCGGGCTTCATATTCGATGGACTGTCCGACAAAGCGGATCGAGTTGACGTTCTTGATCTCGCAACGGGTGCCGAAATCGCCGCCAGGACGCCTGACTGAAACGTTGACGTCCGCGCGCATGGAACCCTGGTCCATGTTGCCGTCACATGTTCCCAGATAGCGCAGGATCGTACGCAACTTCGTCAGGTAGGCCTTTGCTTCATCAGACGAACGAAGGTCCGGCTTGGAAACGATTTCCATCAGCGCAACACCTGAGCGGTTCAGATCCACGAACGACATTGTCGGATGCTGGTCATGCAATGACTTTCCGGCGTCCTGTTCCAGGTGGAGGCGTTCGACACCGATCTCGACCTGCTCGTCCGGCATGTCGAGCAGGATCTTGCCTTCGCCGACGATCGGCTGTTTGAACTGCGAAATCTGATAACCCTGCGGCAGATCCGGGTAGAAATAGTTCTTGCGGTCGAACACGGATTTCAGGTTGATTGCCGCTTTCAGCCCGAGACCGGTCCGGATCGCCTGCCTGACGCATTCCTCGTTGATCACCGGCAGCATACCTGGCATGGCGGCGTCGACGAGACTGACGTTGTTATTCGGATCCTTGCCGAATTCGGTCGAGGCGCCGGAAAAGAGCTTGGCTTCGGAAGTCACCTGGGCATGGACTTCCATGCCGATCACGATTTCCCAATCGCCGGTCGCTCCCTTGATGAATTTCTTCGGATCGGGTGTGCGTACGTCGACAATCGTCATCTTCGTCAAAAATCCTGTTCTGTTCGATTTCGCGCGCAAAGGAGCGGTGTCAAAACAAACTCCAAGGCGCAACTACTTTGCAGACTGTTGACCTATTCGGGAATTGATTGGGCTGCAAGGTTTTCCTTGCGAAGAACTGTTTCTTTCGCACAGAGAGCTGACCCTATTGGTCAGGACCGGGGTTCTGCGCCTCGCCCGTGCGCATGATGAAGCCAATCAAGACCGCGACTGCCTGATAAAGTTCTATTGGAATTTCCTGATCGATTTCGATCTGAGACAGGGCTTCGGCCATCATCGGGTTCTGTTCGATCGGCACACCGGCTTCCTTGGCCAGCCTTTCAATCTGCTCGGCAATCGAACCAGCCCCTTTGGCCGTGACCACCGGTGCGCCTTCGTTTTCGTATTGAAGCGCAACGGCCAGCTTCTTTTCCGGCGGTTTGTTCGAACTCATTGGTTTTTCCTATGATTGCCGATCGATCAGCGCGCCGTATTTCGCCGCCGTTCTGGGCGGCAAGCCCCGGACGAGCCGAAACTCCTGCAGATCGAGCCCAGCATCGGCAAATGACGCTTCGACTGATTCACGAACGGAATTCAGGTTGTCGAAGGTCTCCTTGCGATCCACCCAAAGGCTGACAAACGTTCCGCCGCCGCGCAGACTGACGGCTGCCTCCAAAGGGCCTGTTGCCGTCAGGTCGAGTGCGAAACGAAGCCGCCAGGCCTGTTCGTCCTCATCACCCTCTTCCTGCCCGCTGCCATCCCTGCCGACCTGCATTTGCATCACGGCGGTTTCCTGACCAAGCGAAAGAGGCAGTTCCAGCACAATATCCATCGGACGCGTACCCAGCTTTTGCCGTTCGTCGCCCGCAAGCCCCGAGTTGACCAGTTGCGTCATCCGCATCCGGGCAAGCGCAGCGTCGGTTTCTTTCAGCAATGACTGCAGATTCTGTGGAGCCGCACCTGTCCAGAATCCGCTTGCGGCTTGTTGCGCCTGCGCTTGAGGAGGGCCTTGCAATGTCGGTACAGAGGGCTGACTGGCAGGCCGGGTCACCTGGCCCTTGCTACCAAATTGTTGCAGGATCGACTTGAAGGAGAGCAGAACGGACTTGAGATCCCCCTGACCAGCCGAACTCCCCTGACCGGGAAGTGCAAGATTTGCCTCCCTGAACTGCCCCGAGTGGCGCACTGCTTGCTGAAGGCCGGCAGCGGTTGGTTTCTGTACAGTGTTCAGCCGCAATCCGAGGATCTGCTGCATTGCCTTGACCACGGGATCAGGGAGCGATACCTGCCCGCTTGCCTGTGCGGACATCAGACTTCCAACCTGTGCGAACAGATTGCCAAGACCCGATTGTTGCTCGCCGAGTGGCTGCATCAACTGACGGGCGATTTCTCTTACCGGCGCCTGAGTGGTCGACGCAGCAACGTTTGTCGGAGCACTTTCCCGACTATTGCTCGTCAAACCGGCGGGCTGATAAGGCTGGCTTCGAGCAACACGCACACTTTCCCCTGCCTGCAACAGTCCCTGCAGCTGGGCTCCCGTCGCCCCCGATGAAATTGCGGGTGCGGAAACCGGTCCAACAGGCGCCTGAGCATTGCCGCTGGCAGTTGGGCCTGCAACGTTCGGGGAAGCCGCGCTTCGGGCCGTGACGCCGGGTTGCGCCGTCAATGGGCCGGGTGGAGCCGCCAATCGACCGGAGACTTGTTCGGGTATCGATGGTGAGGGTCCAGTTGCTGACTGGCCTGCAACGGTGCCGACCGCTGTCGCTCCACCTGCTCCGCCTCCCAGCACAACACTCCCCGGCGCAAAACTCCCCGGTGTAATGCTCCACTGCGTATTGCTTCCCTGCATAATTCTTCCGGACGTAACGCTTCCTGGCGTAGCAGGTTGCGCTGTCGCCGTACCTGCGGAAACTTGCGCAGTGAGAGGCACAGGACCGCGTGAAGCGGCAGGGTTTACCTGCCCAATTGCCTTGACTGTATCAATGCCTGCTGTAAGGGTGGGCAAGCAGCGGCTTGATTACCTGGCTCGAAGGGTCTGAAAGCGATACAGCGGATGCGGCAACAGGTCCGGACGAAACGGGTACCGCCGGAGATGGGGGTGCCGTTGAGGTCGCCGGCGCGGTCGGCGCTGAGCCCTGCCCTGTGTGTCCGGTTTGCGGCAGCGCTGTAGATTTTCCTGGCAACGGCGCAGGAACAGAACCTGAAACACGGGGAAGATTACCGGCAGCAGACTGATCAATTGGCGCTCCAGCAGCTCTGACAGTGACCTGCGCAGGTTGCAGCGGTGAAGCGCTTTTTGCAGAAGTGCCGGCCAGACCTGGCGGAATGAAAGATCCGCCCGGTCTGAAACCTTCAGTGCGAGGAGCGACTTGCGTTTGTGCCGGCTGAACTGGAGATGTTTGCGAGGTTCCGGAGTGGACCAGCGCCTGCCCAGTCGGCAATGGCACGCTCCGCCCCCCGGTCTGTTCGGCAGTGGCCTGAAATAAAGGTCCTGCCGGTCGCGGCACCTGCGCATTGGCCCGCGGGGCCTGCGGCGCCTGCGAGCCCTGCGGGGCCTGCGAGGCCTGCGAGGCCTGCGAGGCCTGCGGGGCCTGAGTGGAATTTGAAGCAACTTGAGCGGTTCGAGCCTGTCCCACGTCCGGCCGCGTTTGAAGGATTCCGGCAGTCTCACTTTTAAGCTGCCCTGTGACGATTCCGGGCTGTGGAGTCTTCTGGAGCTGGGGGTTAACCTGAAGCTGGGGCTGGGGCTGGGGCTGGGGCTGGGGCTGGGGGTTAACCTGAAGCTGGGGTTGGGGCTGTTGCAGCAGTTGACCTTGAAGCTGCGGCGAATTTTGAGGCTGTAGCTGAATACCAGGCTGCGGAACGGGTTGAGGTTGAGCCTGCGGTTTCACCTGAGCGCCGCCGCCGTCAAGACCGTGGGGGGGGAACAGTCGTGATCTGAATGGCGGGGTTCTGTCTGCTACCTGTCACGGTAACAACCACTTCTGTACCAGGTGGCAGCGGTGTACGGACCCGCAAGTCAATCTTGGCATCGGCGGTCGCCAGGCGCACGACACCACCCGGCAGATTGGCTTCCACCTTTGCTTTCAATTCAAGACCAGGCTCAAGCCTCTGTGAACCCGCGGCTATTCCGGGACCCAGCGTCAGCGGTTGAGCGCTTACCGTTTCGACCATCGCACTGCCTCACGCAATCGCGGAACTGCAGAATCATAGGCTAACAGTATGGCCGGTTTCTTGAGCTGTGCCCAGACTTGACACTGATCAATGCCAACTTGAATTCAACAGCCCATCCTTGAGGTGAACCTGACAGGAATTGCCAGCCCGGCAAAGCAATGCGCTGACTACCGACCGGAGCCGATTTCAACGTCAGTCCTGAAGAAGGAGAAACAGTTTGAACTGGATGGATCGCCTCAATGAGCGTGCGGAACTGATGGGTCGAATGCTCGATGCGATCGGTGCCATGAAGAACATGCCGACCGGGATTCACTCGAATGCGGCCATACGATCGGCAGCTGTGCGCTGTATCAATTGCCGGAATACCGAGGCCTGCAAACAGTGGCTTTCCGATCACCCGGATGGTGCAACTCACCCGATGAAGAACTGTCCCAACGCAGAACTCTTCAACAGTTGGCTGGAAGACTGATCTTCCTCATGGACCAGCTGTCAGGTTTTGTTGCGTTGCCTGTTCAGCCAGAATGTCAGGCTGCCGGCCAGAACACCACCAACGAAGCGAAACGGAAACATCGCCAGGGCACCCGCGTCCTGTGAAATCAGCTGCGGCAACTGCAGCATGCCAACTGCAGCTTCCAGGATCAGTGAAAGCGCCGCAGCGGCAAATCCGGCGATCCAGAGTTTTTGAGCTCCATCGGCCCGCCATCCCAGATAACCGCCGATGACAAGCGCGAACGGGTTTAAAAGTCCGGACATCCCGAAGAGATCTAACCAGGTATCAGATAGCATTTCCATACCCCCTCTTATCGCTGCCCCTACCGAAACGCGAGACAAAATCTGCCTTGCATCACGCCAATTGCGCCAGAGAGATAATTCTGGCTGGTCAAAATAAACTTTTCTAAACGGTCAAATATCATTGCCATGATGCTGATTGCCGTGAATAAATCGCCGAACAATTGACCGACACTGAAGTGACATAAATCTCGGTTCTCCTACATATTCTCTGTTTTACTTTTCTGGTCCTTGTGTTATCTTTCCTACTGAACCTTATTTTATGTCCGAAGGACTTCGGACACTATTGTTTGCAAGTTTTTATCATGACCGTTGCCTCACCCGTACCATCCGACGACCCGACCATCGAAGCCCTGGGTAAATCCGACCGCAGGCTTGCGATCTTATGTGGTCACTGCGGCCGCTTCCGTTACATGAACGGTGCCAGGTTCTCGCAAAACCAGAAAGTTTCCGCCCTGAGCGAAACTCTTTCCTGCGGATTGTGCGGATCAGAAGATGTCACTGCAATAGCGGTTTCAAGACATCCCGAAAATGGCTACTGGCCAGCTGAACGCAGCTGATGACCTCATCGCTTAGAGTGAAACCAATCCGCAACACCCTGGCCTGAACTGTCTCGATTCGGCAGGGCTACGTTTCTGCAGGTATTGTCAGTTATTCAACTCCATGATACCCGGCCCAACAGAATTTGAGAGGATTTATGTCCGGATCACAAGAGTCCCGGTAATCCCCGGCTGAAGATAGTCGGGTCATGCAACACGGCGCGGCACGCGATCTGCTGCAGCGACCGGATTCTTGCATTCAGATTCAGGTTCTCAAAGACATCGATGGACATATCAAAAGCCGAGCAGCGGGTCTTGCACCTGCTCGCACAAGGTGGCTGTATTCTCGTGGAAAAGAACGAGGCAGGCCGCATCACCAAACAGGAAACGATCACGCGGGATGGCTGGTACTGGGGAGGTTGTTCTCTACGGCTGTTTCGTAAACTCAAATACAAACGCCTGATCGCGTCACGAAACAGTGGTCCCTACAGGATCACGCCGCTTGGACTGCGAAGGGTCCGGTCCCAACTGGACAATCGTTGACGTTTTACAAACCAGACCATTGAAAGAAGGCGCGCCGAAAACCGGCGCGTTTTCTGTTCATGTGATGTGACGGAAGCAGCCTGTTTCAGCAGTTTAAGCTTCAACAACATCCGGTTTGTCGCCAAGCAGATATCGCGGTCCTCGTCCATGGCGGGATGCAGCGTCACCGGCGTTATAAAGCCTGCAGGATTTCATCGAAAGACAGCCGCAGCCTATACAGGCATCCAGTTTGTTCCTGAGCGCAGTCATCCGTTCAATGCGCTCATCGAGATGTTTCCGAAACTCTCTGCTGATCCGGGTCCAGTCCGCCTTGTTCGGAGCCCTTCCTTCCGGAAGTCCAGCCAGTTGCGCCGATATTTCCGAAATCGTGAAGCCGAACTCCTGAGCCACAAGCACGAAGGACAGACGCCGGATGTCGGCCCTGAGGAAGCGCCTTTGCCCGCCCCTGTTTCGGACGGGATGGACCAGGCCCTTTTCCTCGTAGAACCGGATCGCTGACACGGACAGCCCTGTCCTTTCCGACAAGTCTCCGATTGAGAGAAGGTCACTACCCTTCATAACCCTGTTCAAAATATTCTCATTTTTTCTCTTGACCTCAAGTTTACTTGAGGAATTATGTCAGGTGTCCAGAAGGATTGAAACCTTGAAAGGACACTGAAATGAGCACCCCGTTTCTGGAACATGTAAATGTGACCGTTCGCGATCCGGACGCAATGGCAAAACGCCTGGAAGACTGGTTCGGCTGGAAGGTGCGCTGGAAAGGCGCTGCGCTCAACGGCGGGACGACCTATCACATCGGTAACGAGACAAGTTACATAGCCGCGTACAGCCCGTCTCACAACACGACCCCGGTCAACGGCACGAACTATAGCCATCATGGCGGCCTCAACCATATTGCGGTTGTCGTCGATGACCTTGATGCCACCGAAGAGCGCATCAAGGCCGGAGGTTACAAAACCCACAATCATCAGGACTACGAACCCGGTCGCCGATTTTATTTCGATGATGACGACGGCATCGAATTCGAAATCGTCAGTTACGCCGAGTAGTCAGCACCAAAACGCAGGACCGTGACCGGCAATCTCGATCCTGCGTTGGAAAATATCGAGGGCTGGCAGAGGCGGCGGCCAGATTTTGGCGTTTTCTTCTGAAACACTCCGGACTCTTGCAACGCCACCTTGTGTGGCAGTGCTACCGGAACGAGCATTTTGCGTTCCGGTCAGCAGTCGGGAGGGACGGATGAGGCTCGTGAGAAACGAAGAGGTCGCCTGGACGAATGGTTCAGGCTACAGAAAGAAAATACTCCTTCGGGACAAAGAGGTTAACCTGGAAGGCGGGCTTGTGCAGCTGGTTGAAATACCGCCCCACACGCAGGTGAATGATCATTTCCACAAGTCCTGCACCGAAGTGTTTCATGTCATATCCGGGAAAGGCGTTTTCTGGATCGATGACAACCGGATAGACCTGGAACCGGGGCAAACACTGACCTGTGAACCCTTGGAAGTTCACAGGACGGAGAACCCTTTCGATTATCCCTTTACCTATATTGTCTTTAAAACGAACGCTGTCGAAAACGACCTGTTCTGGTGCGATCAGTAGAAAACTGCTTCACACTTACTCGTTTCGGCACCAACCCTGAAGAAACGCCAAACATCACGCGAGTGGCAGAAGCCATCCGCGCTGCTTCGTCTGTGCTCAGTGGCCTGTGAGCACCAACGCGGTAATCGGGTATCTCAGCGCCTGGCCACGGATCATGATCGCATGGACAATGCCGACGGTGTCGACAACATGCAGGAAGACAAATTCACCCGTGCCCAGGTTCTCGTCTGACGCCAACTTCTCGTGATTGCTTGTATAGGCGTTTACCGAACAGCTCGCACCGGGAGGCAACTTGTCCAGCCCGCCCTCATAGAGTGGTTCGAGGATCGCCGTGACAGTGCCCTGTTTGCCTGAAGTCTGTGACGCGTCGAAAAGCTGACTTCCTGCGGTCACCTGCCCGGAGGCGATTGCGTTCTGCACATCCGTTACGACCAAGGGTATGATCGTAAAAGGGACTGAAGGACAAAATGCTTCCGCGACCATGCCGGTCTTCATGACCTGGGCTTCGATCTGGCTGAAACCGGCGACTATACGCTCCTGCTGGGAGTCCGCCGGAATCAGTACGCCAGCCGGCCGCATCAGAGGGTTCACGATATCTCCGGGGCGCAGGACGAACTGACTGACGGTTCCGTCAACACCGGCATAAACGGTCATCTTGGAGAGTTCGACTTCCGCTTCCTGTTCTCGTGCTCGCGCACTCTCCAGTGTTGCGGGCAAGGCCACATTGATCTTCGTTTCCACCAGATCCTTGTTGGCCTGTGCCGCAGCCAGGGCACCTTGACGCGCATCGACCGTGGTCTGAAGCTTTTCAATGTCCCGTTCGCTGACCACGTTCGCGTTCCGCTGAAACAACTCCTGTTTCGTATCGAGTTCGTCCTGGGCCTGCTTGAGCGAAGCCTCCGCTTGCTCGACTTCAGCATCTGCAACGGCAAGCTCGCTTTGTGCGAGCGCAATCTCACCCTCGATTTCAACAATTTGCTGCTTTGCTGTCGTGACATCGGCTTCCTGTCGGCTGCTGTCCAGTTTGAAGAGTGGGTCGCCTGCCTTGACCTCCGTATCGAGCGAAAGCGGCATGAAAACTTCCGCAACCCGCCCCGAGCCCTCAGGCAGGATAGGAAGCACGCGGAACGTGGACACAGCGCTCGTCGAGGAAGGATGGAAATAGAATATCAGCGTAATCAGCGAAATCGTGAGCATCAGGCAGGAGACGATGCCGTAACGCAGTTCGTACCAGACCGAATAAAGCGTTATCTCATGGCCTATGCGCTTGCCCTGGACGTAACGTCGGAACAGGTAGTCGGGAAGGAGCGTGACCATGGAACAGAAAAGGGTCTCAAACATCTATCCTGTCTCCCCTCACGCTTTTTCTGTGTTCTGCGAGGGCGACCCCGGCTCGGCGATCTGAATTTCTTCCGCTCCGCGTTCAGGCAGCTGCCCGTTATCGTCCGGACCCGCCGGGAATTCGGGCCCATCATCAATCGGATCCACCGGCTCTACATTTTTTCCGTCATATTTCCGCGCAATTCTGCTTGCCGAGTTTGCGATCGTCTCAAGTGGCGACATGAAATCGGGCAGCTGGACAAACGCCAGCACAAGAGCAGCGACCCAGAAGATCTGATTGTGGGTGAAGAGAGCCAGCAATCCGAGGACCGCAACCAGCTCGAACTGAATTCTGCCATGCTTGTGCGCCAGCCGTTCGGGCAGTGAATGAAGATACAGATAAAACGTCCCCAAGAGCAAAACAATCACTATGAGGAAGATCAGAACCGTCACCATCATCTGGTCGCTGCCGTCTGCCTTTGGAAGAAAAAAAGGCAAATGATGCGGCGCAAGCTCGTGCATTTTCTCAGTCATCTTCAAATCCGTAAAAAATCCGCGTCGAAGACAACCTGTGCCAGGATCAAGTTGGCGTCAAACAAAAAGGAATTTGGTTGCACTGTTAGCTGAAATGCCGGCGCGGAAAAACACCCGGGCCGGATTTCGCCGGTTCAAAAATTTCTGGGCAGTCGTGAAAAACGAGCGCTCGACCCGGTCGTACTAGCGCGGTGCCATTCGAATTGCACCGTCCAGACGAATGGTTTCCCCGTTCAGCATGTCGTTCTCGCAGATCGATCTGACGAGTTGGGCAAACTCATTTGCTTTCCCGAGACGGGACGGAAACGGCACTTGCTCGCCTAACGAGTCCTGCACTTCCTGCGACAAGCCGAGCAGCATCGGCGTTTCAAAAATGCCGGGAGCGATCGTCATCACCCGGATGCCGGACTTCGAAAGATCCCGGGCTACGGGAAGTGTCATGCCGGCAACGCCGGCCTTCGACGCGGCATAGGCAACCTGTCCAATCTGACCGTCGAAAGCAGCAACGGATGCCGTTGAAACAATCACACCGCGGCCACCATCCGGCGTCACCGGATCAAGAGTGGCCATGCCGGTGGATGCAATGGAAAGGCAGCGGAACGAGCCGACCAGATTAACCGCCACGACCTTTTCAAACATATCCATCGGGTGCGGCTCACCCCGAGATGTCGTTTTGGCTACCGGGGCAATGCCGGCACAATTAACGAGGATCCGTTCCTGTCCATGGGCGCTCCGCGCCCGTTCAAATCCGGCCTCGACGCTGGTCTGGCTGGTAACGTCCACATCAGCGAAGACGCCGCCGATATCAAAGGCAGTTTCCTGGCCCTGTTCAGGGTTTCGGTCGAAGATTGTTACTCTGACGCCCACCCCGGCCAGCATCCTTGCTGTAGCCGCGCCCAATCCCGACGCACCGCCGGTCACGATCGCCGATAAGGCTGAGTCCAGATTCAAGGGAACCTCCTTTGGAGTTCAATTCCATGATTCTATTATGTTAATTCACTCAAATTGACGATAACGTCAATTTTTCGACAAAGTGGCGAAGAATTAGCTGTCGGTCAAGCGTATTCATGTCGTCAGCGGCATCTTTTAGCGCAGTGACGAGTTTCCCTGTCCTTGCGATGCGGTTCTCACTGGTCGACCAAAACCACAAGATCAACCGGCCTGAGCATGCCGGCCACCTCCACCTGCAGCCGGGTTTCAACGGGTTTGGCAACATAACCTTGCGCAATGGCGAGATCACAGGTGGCCTGATCTGTCAGCGACGCGGACTTTTGCGCCTTGTTCGCGTCTTCCAGCTTGGCGGCGCGATTGACGGCATCGCCGATCACCGTAAACTCAAGCCTGTTTTTAGAACCGATAACACCTACCGTTACCGTTCCGGCCGAAACTGCCGTGCCGATCCGCAGCCGTCCTGGCCACCCGACATCACGAAAGCGCTGCTGCTCGTTTGCAACACAATCCACGAGCTTTTCGGCGGCTCTCAGCGCATCGGCTGCATAGGAATCCGACGGGTGAACAGCGCCGAAAGTGGCAAGAATGCCGTCGCCCAGAAACTTGTCCACGCGACCGCCTTCCTGATTGATGACCTCAACAGCGAGATTCTGGTACTCTGCCAGAACGGCCAGAACACTTTCGGGTGGCAAGGCAGCAGAGGTTGATGTGAACGAACGTATGTCGGCATAGAGGATCGCCGCCTCCCGCAAACTCCCTTCGCCGGCCTCAAGCGAGGTATCTGCATCCGTGATTGACGCAGCAACCTCGGGAGCAAAAAAACGGCGCAGGTCCTTTGCTGCAGCCTGATCGCGGGTTGCCTCGAACAACATTGACCGCCCCCTGTAAAGCGCGACGGACAATATGATGGTCACGGCAAAGATGACCATCGTCTTGTCGAGTTCCGCGCCTATCAGGATCGAGTTGCCGGTCAGATACTCGACATAGTTTCGCGTCACCCGCATGGAATCCATGTCAGCAAAGGCCGCGTAGAACACCAGCCCCAGCCAGCCGGCAACGGCAACTATTCCAGTTGTCAGAACGAAACGCGGATCAAACCTGAGCGCTCTCAACCCAATGAAGATGAACACATACATCAGCGTTGGTGTCTTTAGGTAAAAAGCCGGGTGCTGATCGTACTGGATGTGGAAAGAGAAGATCAGGCCAACGAGGAGCGCCATGTCGACACCGATCGATATGAGCAAATACCACTGGGGCAACTCGAACCGATACGAAAGCGCAAGACGCAAGACCGTAAACAGAAAGTATGCGCCCAGTGCAATCGGCACAAAATTGAAGCCCGCCGTGCCTTCTGCCCTGGGGGCGATCGCATAAAGCGTGGAAAAAAACAGAACAAGCCCCAGCTGCACCCAACTGATCAGGCGCTCGGAGGAATCTTCGCGTGCACGGATTTCCGCGCGGACCCGGTCAGGCAAACCTGTTTCCGGTGGTCCGCCCTGGAGGATATAGCGAAGGGATTGGGTAATTGAGCTCATAACGGTCCAATATCAAATTGTGACCGGAGTTTCTCCCTTCGGCAGGTAATACGCAACAAGGTGCGCGTGAAAGTGACCGTTCGTGAAGGTGGAATGTCTACCGGCCTGCCAGAAGCCCGAGTTGTTCGATCCTGTGAACGAGTTCACGCTGTCTGTGACATCCGGTTTTTGACAGGGCGGCTTTGATCTGGTTGCGCACGGTATGGATGCTGACATCCCGTTCCGCCGCGATTTCCTCTAGCGTCAGCCCTTCTGAAAGCAAGAGCGCGGACTCGGCTTCCGCCTTGCTTATGGACAAGGATTTCTGCAATCTTTTCAAAGTTGTCGACCGGTTACCAACCGGCTTGAAAGCCAGAACCGTCGCCAAACCGGAACCTGCTACAAAGGTTCCGAAAGGCGACTTGTCCAGATCTCCCAGACGCATCCCCATTGTTCGGCAGATCCATTCCTGTCCGCCCCTGTCGTAAAGCCTGACATTCCTGAACACGTCCGGATTGTCGCTTGCCTGGACACGAACATGAGAAAGAAATTGTGCCTGAACCTTTCCGGAGCGGAATTTCAGGCGGCGCACCAGGTCACTGCCAATCAATTTCCCGCATGCAATCAGATTTTCAGCTTCCTGACAGGCGTAGTGGATCATCATCGCCGAATCCACGACAACGATGGCCGTCCCCGCTCCGAGCAGATGTCGTTCTGCCGCCCATTTCTCAAACCTCAACCCCATGATCATGCGATTGATTTCTAGCGACTGGCGAATGACCGGTGCCAGCCTCACACAAAGCCGTAGCCAGTCCTTTTCATGCTTTTCCTTGTCCTTTGCGCGCATGTTGCCACCCAGCAGAAACATGCGATCGGAATCGAAGGCAAGCATGGAGCCGCCACCTGCATAGAGATCCTCAAGCGGGTGCAGGATATCCGCATAAAACTGGGTTCGTTTCAATGTGTCCGGTGCACAAAGTTCATCACTCGAGATGACATCACCAATCCCGCACTTGGGAAAATTTACCGCAAACGGGTTCCTGTCGGCGAAATACGTCTCGTAGAGTTCAAGGATTTCCGGATCATATCCGAAAGAATAGGCCAATGGAGCCGAATTTGTGGCCTTGTCGTATCCTATGAGCTGAGTACACACATGCGACGGCATCGCACCGGCAACGGCCTCAAGAAACACCTGCCACTCGTCCGGGTCCATTGCGGCTGCCACAGCCAGATTGGACAATTGAATGTACTTTTCTGCAGTTAAGGACACACCACCCCCCAAGTGTCACCGGCTGTTTCGTTGGTGCAGCGATGCGATACAACCGACCTGCAACTCATAATTTATAGTCTGATATAGTCCATTTGGATCATGCAAGTGGCGCATAGTTCCAGTAAACAAGTGTTGATCGTGCAGTGCAGTTCGCCGCAGCGGCTATTTAAGTTGCTCGAGCTGTTTTACGGATGCAGCATGGGAATTCCCGCATTCCCGCATTCGGCAAGCGATAAATTTTTTATGCTATGTTATTTTTTTGGCGGCCATTTGGGCCGCCGTTTTTTCATGTAAATGCCTGATTGACCGGGAACGTCCTGCGCATCACCGGTTCGCTCGGGCGAACTCGGTCCAGAAGCCTATTCGATCAAATCGTTGAATCCTGCCGAAACCATGCTTCAGAGATACAAGCGTGAAAGAAGATGCCCGCAACTGGTATCGGTCCGTCCAGCCTGCTTGGCCCTAAGGCCGCAGGATCATGCCTTCGCTGGCGACGAGTGTCCCAGGATAGGCATCTTGCGCGGCCAGTCCGATCTCGTCGAGTTCGTCGTCGGAACGGCGGGGGTCGTGATGGAAGAGAACCGGTGTCTTGACGTTCGCGGCACGGGCGAGCTGCACGGCCTTTTGCCAGGTCGAATGACCCCATCCCTTGAAGGTCTCATATTCATCGTCGGTAAACATGGCGTCATATATCATCACGTCCGCATCCTTCACGAATGCCGGCAGGGACGCATCGACCTCCGGGTCTCCATGTTCGTGGTCGGTGATGATGCAAATGGACTTGCCCTGATAATCAAATCGGTATCCACAGGCTCCACCTGGATGATGCAGCCGGATGCTGCGTATCTGGAGGTCGTCTGAGCGGGGAATTTCATCACCTGCGGTAAACGATTTGAATTCGACGGCCTTTAGCGTTTTGGCAGCGACAGGGAATATCGGCGGCGACATGATCCTGCTGACGATATCGACCAGGTTCGTCTCATCCTGAAAATGGCCCGCCCAGGCAGTGACCTCAAAATTCGGGTCATAGGCCGGTTTGAAGAACGGCAGCCCGCAAATATGGTCGAGATGTGTATGCGTGAACAACAGATCAAACTTGCGTACCTGGCCCTGGCAAAGCTCCATTCCGAAATTTCGTGCTCCGGATCCGCAATCGACAAGCACGAGGGCGTCTCCCGCCCGGATTTCAAAACAGGAGGTCTCTCCCCCGTAACGCAGCGTGCTCGACCCCGGTGTCGGAGTAGACCCTCTTACACCCCAGCAGCGAAGGAAGAATTCATCTGCCACGTTTCACTCCCTAACCACCGGAGGTTCCCCGGCGGGCGTCGGCCAGATCGCGGGTTGTCCGCTCGAGGCGCAATGCCAAAGTCCGCATGACTTCCAGCGAAATATCCGGAAACTCTTTCAGTAGTTTCAGGAAATCATCTTTGGATACCGTTAATACATCCATGTCGCTTGCAGCAACCAATGTCGCCGTTCGTGGGACATCGCACAGAATTGCAATTTCACCGACGATCGAATTCTCGGCGACCTGTGCGACTTTTTTCTCTCCTTCCGGAGTATCCACGAGCACATCCGCGGCCCCAGACAGAATGATGAAGGCACAATCGCCGTCTTCTCCTTGCGAACAAAGACGTTCACGTGCGGGATACTCCGTCCGTTCACTGATAAATGCCAGCAGACGCAGTTTGGTCTCATCGATGCCATGGAACAGCGGCACCTTCCGAAGGGCTTCGACTTCCGTTTCTAGCGTCATAGTTTGCTCCCGACTTCATTGTTCTTCTTGCATATTTACATCTGTGTATGCAATTGGATGCCGAAGGTTCTCCGCCTTCGTACCTGCACCGATATGTCTTTATCCTTTATCTGATATCCGTCCCTGATCCAAAACAAAGCGTTGATCGAATTCGGACGCGATTTCGGCATTCGAGGTGCCATACAGGAACGTCTTGCCGGACAGGAACTGTCTCAAGCCTTCGCGCAGGGCCTTGTCATCTTCGGTCAGGCCGGTAGCAATATCATCCAATATGGTGATTTTTGCGTTTTTCAAAAGACCGCGAACCAGCGCGATGCGCCGGCGCTGACCCGCAGACAGACGCGACCCGGATACGCCGACATGATAGCCGAAACCTGCGTAGATAATCGGGTATCGCAGTCCGGTTTCCTCAACGATTGTTCGAATTACATCGTCAATACGCCGGCGGGCATCCCGCCGGTCAACGCGCGCGCGGCCGAACAGAAGATTGTCCTCGATCGTCAGCGGCGGCAAATAGACCTCCGGATCAAAGGCAACGAAACTGTCGCTGGTTTTGACTACACTTTCCAGGAAACGTTTCCGGGCCTCGATCACTTCATCCCTGAGCTCGTCGGTCATCACACCGAGACGATGGCGCGCCGGGACAAGTTTGAATGCCAACCCGGTCAATCGGGATCGGTCCGAATCTGTCAAACCGGGCCGCTGCTGCCCGGATTTCGCAATCCGAACAATCCTTTCAAATTCCGGCAAATCGTCCTGGTTGATGAAGGAGTAAGACCCCAAAAGGCCGCTGTCGCCGGAGACATTCGCGAAGAGCTCAAGCATGGTCTCTGCGATCTTGAGCCCGATCTCCTGCAGTTTCTGGTCGAACCCGGTTTCGGAAAGGAAAGTTTTGACCTCCTCCAGATCCGGCACCTGGTCCATTGTTACTTCGGGATCGGAAGGAACCGCAAAGAACAGGTTTTCTGCAAGGCTGGCACTAGCATTGAAGCTGTCGGGATTCCAGAGTTCGACAAGACCGCTGAGCTTGGGTTCATTGGCTATCCGGCCCGCAAGGCTTTTGCGAACGTTCAGGATCTTTTCCGCAAATGCATCATTCATCGACGGATCGAACCTGGATTGCAGTCCGAGCCTGTAGATATCGTTGTCCAGACTGACCGTTTCGAGCAGTTCCAGCGCCTTTTCGTCCAGCTCCTCGTCTGACTTGACACCAGCCGCGGTCAGATCATTCCAGTCCGCAGCCAGATCGTAAACCGGGTTCCTGGTCTGATTTGCCTCGTTCACCCGGCGTTTATACTGCTTCAGCTCATCGCCTTCCCGCTCAGGCAGCACCAGGGGCCGGTGGCGCAGACCGTAATAGAGATTGTCGCGGATGGTTCCGGTCCAGACATGCACCGCACCGCCGACATAGGCGATTTCCCGGCCAAGGGTCGAATCCGTCAGCTTGTCCAGATCATAATCACCGATCAGGACCTTGCCGGAAGACGCGGAAACGAGTCCCGCGGCCAGTTGCAGAACCTCCGAACGCCCGGAACCGTCTGGTCCGACGATCGCGCATTCTGTTCGCGCCGGCACTGTCAGAGAAATATCCATGACCTCCTGACCCGCGGCACCTCCGGAGAAGCTGACGTTGTCGAATTTGACATCGCCATCAAGTTTGGTGTCTTCGTCGGCGGTCAGCCGTTCAGTGTCGTAAATGTCTGACGGATCGAAATTCTCGACAACCGTCTGGTACTTCACGCTGACATCCGCGGTCATCTGGTAGAAGGACAGAAGGAGTTTCCACGGGCCTGCCAGATCCTTGTATGCGGCGATCACCGCAAGCAGCGCACCGATACTGAGGTTGCCCTGAATCACCAGATACCCACCGATCAGATAGAAGAAGAACGGTGTCAGCTGGTTCATGAAGTTGTTCAGGAACTTGATCAGGAATTTCCGGTTGAAAATCTCATACCGGATCTTGAAGTTCTCATAGAGACGGTCGGAAATGTCCGCCGAATGCCAGGCTGCGGCGTCGTTTGCGTGAATCTCGGCAACGCCGGTAATGCTCTCACCGACCTTGTCGGCAATGATGCGAACATTCTTGACCCGTTTGCGCGACAGCAGGATGACCCTCTTCTGCAGCAACGGGATGACGTAGCCCTGGATCGGATAGGAGCTTATGGCGGCAAGGCCCAGCAACGGATCCTGCATGAAAATGAAGCCGATCTGAACGACCAGCATTCCGCCCTGATAGGCCGGCAACGCAAATGCTTCGCCGATATACCCGCCGACATCCTCGACTTCGGACGTGATCATCGGAATGATTTCGCCAGAGCTTACTTTACGGAAGTGCGGAAGTCGAAATCGCAGGACGCGCTGGAAGAGTTCGAAACGCAGGCGGCGCAGCATGCGCTCACCGAGCCGGCCCTTGTAGATATTCAGATAGAATTTCAAGCCGTTCGAAACGACGACCAACCCGAGAAAGGTGAAACAAAGCAACACCAGATAGGGAATCTGATCAAAATCAAAACCCAGTACATCGCGCGGAAAATTGTCCCCCTGAACCGCGTCGTTGACGATCAGTTTCGGTAATTCAAGCAGGAAATAGACCACCGGGTATGTGAACACGGTGACCAAGATAATAAAGATCTGCTGTCGGGCACTATACTTCCAGATAAAGCGAAAAAGGCTTTTTTCCATTAGCTCATCCAAACACTTATGGATCTATTCTGTTCAAGCAGACCATTTTGGTATATTAGCGATCCATCTTCGATGTGCTAGCCGGGATTAGCATTTGCCACAACCAGTTTAATACCGCTTGTTGCCAAAAAACACGCATCCGTGCACTTCCGGACGTGACAACGACCAATCACTTGAGACATAAGCTTCCAAGGGCAGCATTACAAATCAGGGGCAGTATGAGTTCCAAAACGCCGAAAATTCTGATCTACAGCCATGATTCATTCGGTCTGGGTCATCTGCGGCGGTGTCGCGCAATCGCTCAAGCCCTTGTTGGTGATTTCGATACACTGTCCGTTCTTATTCTTTCCGGCTCCCCCATCATTGGCAGTTTCGAATTCCGTTCCCGTGTCGATTTCGTGCGCATCCCCGGCGTGATAAAACTGCGCAACGGTGAATACACGCCATTGTCGCTTCATATCAATATTGACCAAACGCTCGCGATTCGCTCGTCCATAATCGAACACACCGCAAAAGTTTTCGAGCCGGATATCTTCATTGTGGACAAGGAGCCGCTTGGTCTGCGCGGTGAAGTTCTCGGAACCCTGGAAGCCCTGAAGAACACGGACACACGACTTGTTCTCGGTCTTCGCGACGTCATGGACGATCCGCAGGTGCTCAAGGAAGAGTGGGACCGCAAGAACGTCTACCCTGCGCTGAACGACCTTTACGATGAAATCTGGGTCTATGGACCACAGGACATCTGCAACCCGCTTGAGGGGATCGACATACCGGACGGCGTTATGGAGAAGCTGCGCTACACCGGCTATCTGCGACGCGAACTCCCGGAATCATCGCTGGAACATCCGGATCCAACGCCGTTTGGTGAAGAACCCTACATTCTGGTGACGCCGGGGGGCGGAGGTGACGGTGTCGAAATGGTCGACTGGGTCATGCGTGCGTATGAAACCCGCCAGCGACCGCTCTTTCCGGCCCTGATCGTTCTAGGTCCGTTCATGCCTGCTGCTGCTGCGGCGCAGTTCAGCGAACGCGCGGAACATCTGCGGGACGTGGAGATCATTCGCTTCACACCGCAAATTGAGCCCTATCTGGCCAATGCGACGGCAATCGTCGGCATGGGCGGCTATAACACGTTTTGTGAGATCCTCTCCTTCGACAAGCCAACTCTGCTTGTCCCGCGTGTCATTCCCCGCCGGGAACAAGCCATTCGCGCGGAACGTGCGGAACAGAGCGGATTGTTGAAAGTTTTGCCGATCGACAATTATCCGGATTCCGATCTGATGGCCACCGCACTGTCCGACCTGCCTGCCCTGAAGCCCCCCTCTTCGGCCGGCGTCGACAAGCTTCTTGACGGACTGAACGTCATTTCAGCGCGCGTCGGTGAAATCTTCAACGCACATCAGTCGGAAGACGGTGAGCGCAGACTGGTCAATTTCAAATAGACCACACATCTCCTCAATTCCTGGAACAGTGACACAAATGTCTCGAATTGCCGTCGTGGTCAAAGGCTATCCGCGCCTGTCCGAAACCTTCATTGCCCAGGAAATGCTTGGCCTTGAACGGCGTGGTGTCGAGATCCTGATTGTCGCCCTGCGCAAACCCTACGATCCCTATGTTCACGACCTGCACCGACAGATATCCGCCGAAATCATGTATCTTCCCGAATATGTCAGGGACGATCCGGCAAGGGTTGCCAGGGCGAAAAGATGGGCCAAAAGGCAACCGTCCTATGAGGAGGCAAAGGCTCTGTTCGATGCAGATTTCAGCCGCCAACCCAATGCCGATCGGCGCAGAAGATGGGCACAGGGCTGCGTTTTTGCCCATGAACTGCCGCAGGACGTTTCGTGGATCTATACCCACTACCTGCATACGCCCTGTTCTGCTGCACGCTACGCAGCGCACCTGAGTGGACGAAAGTGGTCGTTTTCCGCGCATGCCAAAGACATCTGGACCAGCCCGGAATGGGATTTGAGGACCAAGATCAACGACGCGGACTGGGGCGTGACGTGCACGCGTGTCAATGCCGACTATCTCAAGAGTTTGTCCGTCGACCCGGAAAAGGTGGAACTGCTCTATCACGGGCTTGATTTCTCAGGTTTCCCAGAACCGGAAAACACTGTTCCGACACGAGACGGCAGCGGCGAACCGGTGCGTCTTGTTTCCGTCGGCCGCGCTGTGGAAAAAAAGGGTTATGATGATCTTCTCGTCGCGCTTGCAGCGCTTCCTGTCGCACTCAACTGGCAGTTCACGCATATCGGCGGCGGCGAACTTTCAGACGAGCTGAAAGCAAAGGCGGACGAACTGGGCCTGTCTGCCAGGATCAACTGGCGCGGTGCCCAACCCAGGGAAGAAGTGATCGCGGCCTGCCGGCAGGCGGACCTGTTCGTGCTGCCGTCCAAACTTGCACGGTCAGGAGACCGTGACGGACTTCCCAATGTCCTGATGGAAGCCCAGTCCATGGGGTTATGCTGTCTATCCACCAGGGTTTCGGCAATTCCGGAGCTGATCGTGCAGGACGAAACAGGGGTTCTCGTCGATCCCGGCAGTCCGGACCAGCTCAGCATCGCGCTCGAGACCCTTGTCAAGGATCCCGCGCAGCGCAAAAAACTCGGACTCGCTGCGGCCAAGAGAGTGAGGACGCACTTCTCGACAGATCCGGGACTTGACCGCCTCGCCGAAAAATTTCGTAAGGTGCTCTGAGACCAGAACTGAGACAGGCACATGAAAATCGCCTTCACCGCCCCAATGAAACCATTGGACCATCCGGTTCCTTCCGGTGACAGGACCATGGGACGGTTGATCGTAAAGGCGCTCGAATACGCCGGGCATGACGTGCGAACCGCAAGCGCTTTCCGATCCTGGCGCCGGGAAGGCAGCAACGCGATTCAGGAAATGGTTCGCGCTGAAGCACTAGCTGAAGCAGATCGGATCGCGCAGGAATGGCGGCAAGACGGATACCGTCCCGATCTGTTTCTGACCTACCACCTCTATCACAAGGCGCCGGACTGGATCGGACCATTCTTGTCAGGCCAGTTCGACCTGCCTTATGCGATCGTTGAGGCCAGTCGAGCTCCCAAGCGCGAGAAGGGGGAGTGGGCGTTCGGCTTCGCGGCAGCCGATGTTGCGCTGAGACGAGCCGATGCGGTGGCGGCGCTCCATCATGCGGACGCCGAGTGCCTGCGAGCAGTGGTGCCAGACGACAGGCTGACTGTGCTTTTGCCGTTTCTGGATGCAGCAGCCTTTCAAGCGGCATCGGAGGCGATCCGGATTGCAGCGGCACCTCCGTTGAAACTCCTCGCCGTGGGCATGATGCGCGACGGCGACAAGACACGGTCCTATGAGATTCTGGCAAAGGCGCTGGAGCGGCTCGAAGACCTGCCCTGGCACCTCACCATCATCGGCGATGGCCCCAACAAGGACCACATTCTTGCGCATTTTCATAAGGCCAGAACAACCTGGCTCGGCGCGTTGCCTCCTGACCGGCTTCCCGAACAATATGCGTGTCACGATCTTCTTGTCTGGCCGGCGATCCGGGAAGCTTTCGGCCTGGTTTTCCTGGAGGCTCAGGCGAGCGGCACCGGTGTGATTGCAGGCGACACGTTTGGTGTTCCCGATATCGTCCGGACCGGAGAAACAGGTCTCCTGTCGCCTGAAGGCGATGCAGCCGCCTTCGCCGCCAACCTGCAGCGCGTACTCGATAATCCAGCATTGGCTGACCGGATGGGCCGGGCTGCACAGAAACACATTGCTGAAAATCACACACTGGCTGCCGGTGCAAAACGGCTTGATGATCTGGCACGATGCGCCATTCGCAACCATTCACACAGGCAAGAGGCGGAACTGACGTGAGGTTCACGGCCTTCATCCACGTCCAGCACCTTCTTGGGACCGGTCATGTCGTCCGTGCCGTGAACATCGGCAAGGCGCTGGCAAAAAAAGGTGGCGACGTGACGCTGGCAAGCGGCAACACGATCCCGCCGACCCTCGACACGGGACCTCTCGAAATTGTCGATCTTCCGGCGTGCCGCAGCCCGGATGCTGCTTTCAAGCGGCTTGTCACGCTGGACGGTGAAGATATTGATGATGAATGGAAATCGGCACGTGTTGAAGCATCGATTCAAGCGTTTGGTTCGAAGAGCTACGATCTCCTTCTGACTGAAACCTATCCCTTCGGGCGGCGACAACTGGATTTCGAGCTGACCCCGCTCCTGAACCATGCGAAGTCGAAGTCGAAACCACCCGTCATCGCGACATCGATCCGGGATATCCTCGTGCGCAAGAAGGAACTCTGGAAAGAGGAATGGATGGCCGATAAGGCCTTGAATTACTATGACCGCGTCCTGATCCATGCCGATCCGGATTTCATCCAGCTTGAAGACAGCTTTCCCTTTGCCGAGAGGGTAAATCACCTTGTGCGGTATACCGGATACGCAGGTGGAGACGAACGTCCTCAGGCAGAAGGCAGCGACGGGGAGGACGAAATCGTTGTTTCCTGCGGCGGCGGTGCAGTGGCTGAAGGACTGCTCCTGGCGGTGCTTGAAGCAAAACCTCTCTCCCGCCGGGCCGAAGATGCGACCTGGCGCGTGCTGATCGGCCATGACATATCGGAAGACGCCTTTTCGATCTATAAATTAGGCGCTCCAAATGGCGTCATTGTTGAGCGTGCCCGCCGGGATTTTCCTGATCTCCTGAAGCGTGCACGCCTGTCGGTCAGCCAGGCCGGCTACAATACCGTTCTCGACATTCTGATCGCAGGTGTTCCGGCGGTGTTTGTCCCCTTCGCGCAGGAAAACGAGACCGAACAAGGCCAGCGTGCGGAGGCTCTTGCGCACCATGGACGCGCTGTTGTCACACCGGAGGCCGGACTGACACCCGAACGTCTTGCGGCCGCCATCGATGATGCCCTTGCCCTGCCGCGCAGTCATCACCAGGTGCAACTCGGCGGTGCCGAGACAAGTGCCGACATCCTGCTGCGCGATCTGCAAATTTGGTCCGCGGAACACTCACCCTGAACAGCAACGGAGCGGGAAAGGCTGCAGTCAATGGAATTGCGTCATTTCAAGTCGATGAACCAGGTTCACGAGACGTCCGAATACATCAAGGCACTGGAAGCGTTCGACGGTATTCCGCAATTGCAGGAGCTGAAGTCTCTGGCCATTGTGCGCACCAATATGGCACCGGGAAAGTCCGTGTTGGATGTCGGGTGCGGTTTCGGACTGGAAACCCTGCGCCTGGCGAAAAAAGTGGCTCCTACGGGCCGCGTGACGGGTGTCGACGTCAGTCCCGAATTTGTCGATGAGGCAATCAGAAGGGCAAGAACGGCTGAGCTTGAAGTCGACTACAAAGTGGGAGATGCCCGTAGCCTCCCCTTTGCCGACGATACATTTGACTGCGTCCGCGCCGAACGCATCCTTATCTACCTGAAGGACTTTTCCAATGCACTCGCCGAAATGCAGCGTGTTCTGAAACCCGGCGGCCGCATGGCGCTGATCGAGCCTGATTTTTCGACCAACACAATCAACACGGACGATCGCCTGCTCATGCGCCGGATTGTGGATCACGAGACTTCCCAGGCGGTCGAGCAGAGCTACCTTCCCGGTCCGCTGGCTGCGGCGCTGGAGGACCTAGGATTTGCAAATATCGAGATTGCAACGCGGGTCCTGATCTTCCCTCAGGACCTGGGCGCTTCCTATTTCAACAGCATCGGGTTGCATGCAAACGAAGCTGGCGTCGTCTCCGAGGGTGAATTGGAGGAATGGCGCGGTGCCATTGACTTGCTTCATAAAAACAACAACGTCTTCGCCTCGATTGGATATTTCCTGTTCACCGCCTCCCGCAATTGAACCACCCGGACCGTTTCCTTGACTTCAATCTCATTGCCGACCGATCAGCAGCGTTTCAAAGACGAACTTGTTCAGCACCTTGACTGGTTCGCGGAGCGAGGCCGAAAAGTGCGATTCTGGTGGCGGGACGACGATGCCATCGAGCCGTCCCCGGCCCTTGAGCGCATGCTGAAACTCGCCAATAAACACGGCGTTGACCTGGCTCTTGCAGTCATCCCCAGGGATGCAACGGAAGCGCTTGGTGAACGGCTTTCAAACGAACCGCACGCTTTCGTGTTGCAGCATGGCTGGCAGCACAGGAATTTCCAGCTCAAGGCAAAACGGGAAAAGGCAGCCGAACTCGGGTCCCGGCGCGATCCGGACGAATTGATGGCACAACTTGGCGACGGCAAGGCCAGGCTTGAAGCACTGTTCGGAGCCAGGTTCATCCACGCGATCGTACCGCCTTGGAACAGGATTGATCCCGAGATTTCACGACGTCTGCCCGGCATCGGCCTGCCCGGACTTTCCACCTTCACCTTTCACAATTTCCCGCATTCCCATCAGGTTCAATCGCATATCGACATTCTGAAGTGGAAAAAACAGGTCCGTTTCATTGGCTGGGAAAGCGCCCGCCTGCGGTTTGACCTGCAACTCACCCGTCGGCGGAACACAAATTGTGAACCTGTCGGCCTGCTGACGCATCATCTGGCGCATGACGAGGCGAGTTTCGAGTTTCTGGAGATATTCCTTGCGATTGCCGCGCATCATGAGGGAGCGATGTGGCCGGAGGTGCGGGAGTTGTTTGCGGTCTGAAGAGGGATGCGTCCTCTGGTTCTGTGCCGATGTTTTAGCAGGCAGCAACAACGAGATGTGCCTGACTGCTAGCGAAGACTGTCACGACCTTTCAAATCGCTTCGCGTTGAGACCCGTTCCAGAAATTCTTCTTGATTTCAGTATCATCCGCGGCTTGACCGGGGATGCACTCATCGCAAGAGCGTTCTCGGAGAGCCGTTGTGTTCGCTGGTTTCTTGTAGAAACATGACACCGTCACTTTTTTGCGCGGTCGAAGGATCCCCGATCTGGTCGGGGATGACGCACGTGGGCACAGCACCGCTGAAATTCCTGGCATTGCAGATGTGAGCAAGCTGCGGCTCGTGATCCGGTAGGCCACTGTTCCATTTTTCCAAACAAGTCAGCCGGTCACTGGATCCCTGCATTCGCAGCGATAACAATGAAAGGAAGGCGGCTCACTGGAGCTGACAGAAATGGCGCTTTCCTCGCTTGTCATCCCGGCCAAGCGTAGCGAGAGCCGGGAACCAGTAACCCGCAGCGTCCTGGATCGAAACGAAAGGTCCGTGAGTACCGCCCCCCGCACTCGCAGGGATGACAAGGGAGTGTTTGGTAGCGCCCCGGAACCCTCCCAACCAAAGCTTTCGGGGGGAAATTTCTACTCGGCCGCAGCTGAGGTCTCCTTGAGCACGCCGCCATATCGTTTCCGCAGCAGTGCCAGTTTCGGGTCGATGTAGGTTTTACAGAATGGACGGTCCGGATCGGTCACGTAGTAATTGCGGAAGCGTTCGTCCGATAACTTGAAGCCGGCGAGCGACAACACATGTGTCACCAGGGGCTCATCGAACTCGCGCTGAAGGCCGCGCAGGATGCGACCCACCTTCACACCTGTTCCGGCGTCATAGACATAGACGGCGGAACGGTACTTGCCGCGCATCTTGTGATGCGAGGTGCTGGAATGGGTACGCAGGTGAATTTCGATCAGACTTTCCAGCGGCAGCGCGACCGGGTCGAATGTCACGACAACAGCTTCCGACCAGCTGTCCTCCGGCGGTTCGGAGCGGATGAAGCCCTGTTCAACGTCTGATATGCCGGCAAGTGCCTGGAAGACGGCCTCCGTGCACCAATGGCAGCCACCGCCAAGTCCGATCTTCACCTGCACCTCCGAAGTCATTTTGATTTCCAATCCCGATCTTGACAAATCTGCCGACAATCACAAATGCCTCGGCCGAGATCTCCCCAGACCAGTTCGAACCGCGAGCTGCGGGATCCGATGCAAGCTCAATGATACGCAAAACTTGCCTATGATGCCGCACTGGCACTGCTGCTGTTCAACATGATCCATTCCGCAACCCTTCGAACGGGAGAATCCTCGGCCTCCGATTGTGAAAAAGTCACGAAATAGCCGCGCCCCGATCCCGCGGACACGTCGGTCAGGCGGACAAGTGCACCGCTTTCCAGAAAAACATCAAGCAGCCCCGCCCAGCACAGGCAAATGCCCTGCCCCGCCAGCGCGGCATTGACCATCAACGCATAGCTGTCGAAATCAAGTGACCGCAGCTTCCTCGTCGCAGGCGCCCCGATCGCGTCGAACCAGGTTTCCCAGTTGTACCACGCACCGGCGTCACGTTGCTGTCCCAGCAAACGATGCGACTTCAGCGCTTCAACCGTGAACGTTTTCCCGGTTCGTTCGATATAAGCCGGACTGGCCACGGGAAAGACCTCCTCCCCAAGGACTGCGCGAACTTCAAGTCCATGCCAGTCACCGTGCCCGAACCGGATTTGCACGTCGGCGTTCGTTACATCTTCTGCATACGCCTGACTTATGATCTGAATGGACGTTTCCGGCAATGCCTGTTCAAGTTCGGGCAACCGGGGGATCAGCCAGTAGGCGGCAAAACCGGAACCGCAACTGACACTGACCACATCATGCAAAGACTTTTCACGCAGACGGCTGACAACGGCTTCCAGTCTGGCAAGACCGGACCGCAAAACATCGTAAAGCTCCTGACCATCAACAGTTAATTGTAACGGCCGCGTTCCTCGATCCAGCACGACGCAGCCGAGATCGTCTTCAAGAGCGGCAAGCCTGCGGCTGATTGCCGGTTGGGAAACATTCAATTCCACTGCGGCGCGGGTCAATGTCCCGTGACGGGCAACGGCATCGAAGGCAAGCAGTGACGAGAAGGAAGGAAGCCTGCTCATAGTATAATCTCATCGTATGATGTCATGAGATTTTAGTGTATTGCGTAAAATCGTCTTTGCAACGAAATTCCCATTGCCCAGACGCACTATTTCTCCTTCAAGCGGAGTGTATTTCATGCTTGCCAATCACGTTCCTGAAACCCCCGGTGATGTCTTTCACACCATCGTTCCGTCGGCCCGCGGATTTGCCGAGCATGTTGATCACCAGACAGTTGAAGGTGGAGAAGATCCGGTCTTTGGCAATGTAGAATGGCGAACGCTGATCTGTGCCAACAAGACGCCCTCAAACGGCCTTGTCTTCGGCGTCGCCAGTTTCCCCTGTCATGGCCGTCTCAACCCTCATCGCCACGAGCCGGCTGAATTCTACTATGGCTTGACAGGTTCAGGCACCGTGACCATCGACAGCGAAGACCTCCCGATTGGACCGGGTATCGCTGTCTTCATTCCCGCTAACGCCGTGCATGGCGTTGTTGCCGGCGAAGAAGGACTGTGCATGGCCTATGGGTTCCCCACCGACAAATTTGAAAATGTCGCCTATGAGTTCGGTTGACATCTGAATACCGTCAAGTTCCTCAAGTTTTTCAACATGAAAACGAGACTTGGCTTGGCATTGCGGACATGGTGCCTATTATCCTGACTCCCAGAACCGGATTCAGGAATCGTCATGTCGCACGACCACAATCACGATCATGATCACTCGGAGCTCCCGGAAATCGAACTTCGTGTTCGGGCGCTCGAAACACTTCTGACGGACAAGGGATACATCGACCCGCCCGCGCTCGATGAACTGATCGAGACATATGAGACCAGGATCGGGCCCAAGAACGGGGCAATGGTCGTGGCAAGGACCTGGACCGACGCGGACTATCATGCACGGTTGATGGCTGATGCCACCGCGGCAATTGCAGAGCTCGGCTTCACCGGACGCCAGGGCGAGCACATGGTGGCGGTGGAAAACACCGCTTCGACCCACAACATGGTCGTCTGCACCTTGTGCTCCTGTTATCCGTGGACCGTCCTTGGCCTGCCACCTGTCTGGTACAAATCCGCGCCCTATCGCTCCCGCGCCGTTCGTGATCCGCGCGGCGTCCTTGCAGAGTTCAATGTGAGCCTGCCGGATGACACCGAGATAAAAGTCTGGGATTCGACAGCTGAAGTCCGCTACCTGGTGATCCCGCAAAGACCGGAGGGAACCGAAGGCTGGAGCGAGGAAAAGCTCGCCGAACTCGTTACCCGTGACAGCATGATCGGAACCGGTCTTGCGATTGCCCCTTCCGAACTGGAGGACATGGCATGAACGGCGCTCAGGACCTTGGAGGCCAGATGGGTTTCGGTCCGATCGAGCTGGAAGACGACGAGCCGAACTTCCACGCCAAGTGGGAGGAACGCGCGTTCGCCGTTACCCTTGCCATGGGTGCGACCGGCACCTGGAACATCGACACGTCCCGTTTTGCCCGCGAAACACTGCCTCCTGCCGTTTACCTGTCCTCCAGCTACTACAAGATCTGGACGCTTGGGCTCGAAAAGCTGTTGGTTGAAAGCGGTCTTGTGAGTGAGCAGGAACTTCAGGCAGGCAGGTCTCTCAATCCCGCCAAACCATTGAAGCGCGTCGTAAAGGCCGAAGATGTTGCTGCCGTTCTGGCAAAGGGCGGTCCTGCCAATCGTCCGGAGCAACAGCCTAGCCGCTTCAAGGCAGGTGACCGGATCCGCACGAAACGCATGAATCCGGAACACCACACCCGCCTTCCCCGCTACGTCCGCGACGTTGAGGGCACAATCGAAACTGTCCACGGGGTCCATGTTTTTCCGGACGCGAATTCCCAAAGGCTCGGGGAGCAACCGACCTGGCTCTACGGGGTGGTTTTCAGGGGACCCGACGTCTGGGGAACGGACAGCGACCCCAAATTGACCATTCGACTCGATCTCTGGGAGCCATACCTTGACGCTGTCTGATGCCGTTCAGTCGATCCCTCGCCTGCCGCTCGATCAGGATGGCGGACCTGTCTTCACCGCCCCTTGGCAAGCACGCATATTTGCCATGACGCTGCAGGCCCACGAAGCCGGCCTCTTTGCATGGCACGAATGGGCGGAGCACCTCGGCGCGGAACTTGCCAAGGACGGTGACGGCAGCGGCGAGACCATTGGCTATTACGATCACTGGCTGACCGCGTTTGAAAAAATCCTGTGCGGGAAAGGTGTCGCGGCGACAGACACGCTCGGCGACCTCAAAACCGCCTGGGACGCAGCTGCCAGGGCAACGCCGCACGGACAACCGATCGAGTTGAGCCGGTGACCGGTGCGCAATGAAGCTCAAGGTTCCTCCACCCCTGGTCCTGATCGTCGCCGTGATGTTGACCTACGCTGCTGGTTCTTGGTTTCCCGGACTGACATTCAGATTTCCGGGTCAGGTCGTTCTGGCGGCGATCATGTTTTTTCTGGGCCTGATCCCTGACCTGCTGGCGCTTTTGACCTTCATTCGCCGCAAAACCACCGTTAATCCCATGAAGCCCGGCGAAACGACGTCGCTTGTCACGGATGGCATCTACAGGCTCAGCCGCAATCCGATGTATCTCGGTCTGCTGTTTCTTCTGGTGGCGGCATCCCTTTATTTCAGCAGCTACCTGTCTTTCATCATCATCCCGGGCTTTGTCTGGTACCTGACCGAATTCCAGATCAAACCGGAAGAAAAAATCCTGCGAGAAACCTTCGGCGAGACTTATGAGAAGTATCTCACGAAGGTTCGCCGCTGGGTTTAGAGTGCTTCAAGTCCCGAGATAGAGCCCGCTTCTGGCCTTGAAGGCATCGGCCGCGTAGCGAAGGAAAGTCCGGATGCGGGCAACATTCTTCAGATCCGGATGGGTCAGTACCCAGATATCGAGATAACGGGATGGTTCCATGCCCGGAATGCGCACGAGATCAGGATCCGGATCACCGAGAAAACACGGCAACCGGCCAACACCGATGCCGGCCTTGACCGCAGCAAGAAGCGCGATCATGTCATCGGCGACAAGGCTGATGAAGGCTGACGTGTAGCGCGTCCGTACTTCCTTCGGCACGCCTTGCCCCCACCACTTGAAGGTGACGCAAGGCAACGGAATGCTGGCGTGTCCGGTCTCCATCGTCTCGCGATATTTGCGGGCGAAATTCCGGGACATGTAATAACAACGGTTCTGGCCCGTCGCGAGACGGCCGAACAGCGTTTCACCGGGATTGTCCGTCACCCGGACGGCAATATCGGCCTCCCGGCGATGCAGGCTCAGCTTCTCGTTGGCAGCAATCATCTGCAGTTCGATGCGCGGATGGCGTTCGGAGAACTGCTGCATGATCTCGGCAAGCTGTACCTGAAACAGCAGCTGTGCCGCCGTTATCCGCAACGGACCTTCAAGCTCGGTGTCCTGCGCCGTGATCCGGGTATCGAGCGTCAGGACCTCGGCCTCGACACGCCTGGCGGTCGCAACTGCCTGCTCTCCGGCTGCCGTCGGAACAAAGCCTTCCGGCAGACGTTCAAACAACCGGGTTGCCATGTTCTCCTCGAGCGCTGACAACCGGCGCGACACGGTCGAATGTGTCACTCCCAGCCTCTTGGCCGCCCTTGTGACGTTGCCCGCGGTGGCAATCGCGAGCACGAATTTCAAGTCATCCCAGTTGTCCATAAGGCACCAAAGGCTGTTAACCCGTCACAATCAAACAAAGATTTATTCTCGTGCATTTTTGCACATGTGAGTTCCGATTTTGAAGAATTTTTCGCATTCTAAATTCCAGCTACCGTGCAGGCATCTTGAACAATGGAGACATCCGATGACCGTACAAGCCCTCGCCATGATCACCGTGACCGACAAGGAAACTCTCGGCGCTTACAGGGAAAAGGCGGCAGAAGCCCTCGCCAAACATGGCGGCAGCGTTGTGGCCGCGGACCCCGAACCGCTGGTTCTGGAAGCCGCAAACGACGCCCCGAACATCACCGCACTCCTGTCCTTTCCGACCACGGACGCAGCAAAGGCCTGGCGTGAAGATCCGGACCTTGCCGATATCCATGCGCTCCGCAACAAGGGCGGCAAATCGACGATTGTGGTATTGCCGGGGTGATTGTTCAGACGCCAAGAGAAGTGACGCAACCCTGAAACTCATCCCTCGAAGAGAAGCTCGACTGCCTTCACTTGTCATCCCTACGAATGCAGAGGTCCGGTAGTCGCTGCCCTTGCTTGTACCAGAATCAAAATCAAGCCGAATACTGGATCCCGGCTCGCGCTCCGCTTGGCCGGGATAACAACTTTGTGGTTGCGAATTGCTCGGGATATATCGCGCTATCCCACCGGCTTCACCAGTCGCATGCGTCAGGTAACGCCCTTTTTGTCCGACACGAGCCGGTAGTCGTCAAACCGTTTCATCTTGCTTCGTTTTCGATCACCACCAACAGGCTGTTGAGAAGCTTGTCATCACCTGGCTTGGTTCCCTGACCGAGTATCTCAATCGAGGCAGCTAGTTGTCGGTGAAAGTCGCCGAGAGTTCGCGAAACACATTAAGCCGTTCATAGCTACTTTCCTCATTGAGGAGAACATGAGTGTCGAGGCTCACAAACCCGACCATATCCTCCAACTTCCCGTGTTGAAATTTCTCTGAAAAGTCAGAAAGTTCGGGCGAATTTGCAACGATCAAGTACTCAAATCCAGGGATAATCATCACGCCGCAAATTGCCATTCCTGGGAAGTAAGCCAATGGCTTGCCTTCCAGTTGTTTTCCCTTCAACATCTCTATTGGTCGAAAGAAGACTCTGGCAATTCCTTTTGGTTCCGCAGCTATCTGCATCTCTGCGGAAGTCGCAACTTGGTCCTGCTTCAGATCGTTTTCTACCTCCAGATATTCCACACGCTCAACTCGCACCCGGGCAACAAATGCCGCATCCTGGAATATTTGCTCCGGAGTAAGTGGGTCAATTCTGTCGCAAGCAAGCGCCGGAAGAGCCATCAAAAACCCCATAGCACCCAAAAACAATCTTATCATTCAACCTGCTCTTTACCTGTCTGCTTCGAAGGCTCTCTCTGGAATGGAGCAAATTTTGGACATTTTTCTAAAAGGGGACAATTCAGACAGGCTTCACCAGTCGCATGCGCCAGGTAACGCCCTTTTTGTCCGACACGAGCCGGTAGTCGTCGAGCACGTCCCATTTCGCTCGGTCATCGGTTGCCGCCCACAGGCTGTTGATCAGCTTGTTGGCGCCTGATTCCGGCTTTTTCGGGGAATACATGGAGAGCGCGATAACGCCGTCCTTTTTCAAGAACGGCACGTAGCGGCTGACAACGGCAGCCGGGTCGTCGGCAAAATGCAGCACTTCGTTGAAGACGATGGCGGAGAATGTTTCGCCTTCCTTCGGCTCGAAGGAATGCATGTCGCCAGCGCGCAGCGAGGCGATCCCGGGGTCGACGTTAGCTATCTCAAGTGATGCCGGAGACAGGTCCATGCCAGCATAACGCCTGATACCCATCGGCTGAAGACGCTCATAGAGCAGCCCCTCTCCGCAGCCGATGTCCAGGACCTCGTCCATGGAGCCCGTCAGTGACAGCCACATGCCGATGATGCCGTATCTTCCGCTTTCGGGGAGCGAGCGCAGAAAGGCCCAGCGCCCGGCTTCGTATTCCTCGTCCCAGCCCTCGGCGGTGGTGGCGTTTTTCGACATGGCGGCTTCCTAACAGCAAAGGCGGGCCAGGGCGGCCCGCCGGATCAGATCGGTTTTCAAAGGCATCACTTATAGGGATCTGCCGCGTCGCGCAAACCGTCGCCAAGGAAATTGAACGCCAGGACCACAATGATGATCGGAGCGACCGGCGCCATCAGCCAGGGATAGACTGTGACAACCGAAATGTTCTGGGCCTCATTCAACAAAACGCCCCAGGAAATCGCCGGGCGGCGCAAGCCGAGGTTGAGAAAGGAAAGCGCCGTTTCGCCCAGGATCATTGCCGGTATCGACAGGGTTGCGGACGCGATGATGTGGCTGGTGAACCCCGGAAGCAAATGCCGCGTGATGACACGCTTCGGCTTGGCCCCCATCAGCACGGCCGCCTTGGCATATTCCTCTTCGCGCAAGGAGAGCAGTTTGGACCGGACAGCGCGCGCAAGTCCCGGCCAGTCGAGTAGTCCGAGAATTATCGTGAGGCCGAAATAAATCCAGACAGGGCTCCAGGTTACCGGCAAGGCTGCAGAGAGCGCCATCCAGAGCGGAAGCTCCGGCATCGAGCGAATGATTTCGATCATCCGCTGGATGATGCTGTCCAGGAACCCACCGAAATAGCCGGCAATGCCACCGAAGAACAGACCGAGGACAATGGAAATGGTGACCCCGACCAGACCGACGGTGAGTGAGAGGCGCGCGCCGTAGACGAGGCCTGAAAACTGGTCGCGCCCCAGACGGTCCGTGCCGATCAGGAACAGTGTCCCCTCTTCAGCCGGGCAGAACAGATGAAAATCGGCGTCGAACAATCCCCAGAATTCGTAGGACGCCCCCCGGCAGAAGAAACGGATCGGCTGGACGTTTTCCGTGTCCTCCGTAAAAACCCACTGCAGGGTTTCCATGTCGATCTGTGATGTCATGCCGTAGACGAACGGACCGACGAATTCACCTTCGTTGAACAAGTGGATCGACTGTGGCGGAGCGAAAAGATGGAGGCTGTCCCGCGAGTTCGGTCCATAAGGTGCAATCACCTCGGCAAAAGGCACGCAGAGATAAAAGAGGATCAGGACAACCCCGGACCAGACCGCAATCTTGTGGCGCTTGAACTTCCACCACATGATCTGCCACTGGGATGCCTGATAAAACTGCTCCTGCTCCTCCGTCATTTCCTCCGTGACAGCAGGATTGAACGGCGTCGGGTCGACGTAGTGTTCCACTTCACGCGCCGGAGTTCCGTCCCTGGTGTCCATGCTCATGACGAGGCCCTCCCGCCAAGCCGGATGCGCGGATCAAGAACCGCCAGCAGCAGGTCTGAAATCAACATCCCGATCAGGGTCAGGACGGCAACGAACAGCAGGATGAAGCCGGACAGGAACTGATCCTGCGACTGAAGTGCGGACAGGAGAATCGGTCCGACCGTCGGCAGGCTCATGACAACGGAAACGATGACCGAGCCCGATACCATCGACGGGATCAGGTTGCCGATATCGGCGATGAAAGGGTTGATCGCCATGCGCAGCGGATACTTGATCAGGAGCTGGTTTTCCTTCAACCCCTTTGCCCGCCCGGTCGTGACGTACTGCTTGTGAAGCTCGTCGAGCAGATTGGCGCGCAATCGCCGGATCATGGCTGCAGTGCCCGACGTCCCGATTACGATCGTGGGCACGATCAGATGCGCCAGCACCGACATGGCCTTGTCGAAACTCCAGGGCTGATCGATGTATTCAGGCGCCATCAGGCCGCCAACCGAAAGACCAAACCACTGATTGAACAGGTAGAGAAGGATCAGCGCGAGCAGGAAGTTCGGCGTCGCAAGGCCAATGTAGCCTATGAACGTGAACCCGTAGTCGCCCCAGGAATACTGGCGTGTTGCCGAATAGATCCCGATCGGAAACGAAACAACGTAGACGAACAGGATTGTCGCGAAATTGAGCACGATTGTCAGCGGCAGCGTCGGCCCGACGACCTGATCAACGGGCTTGTCGAACTCGAAAGACCAGCCCCAATTCCCCTGGATGAGGCCATCAAAGCCATGCGGCCCTTGCCACAATCCGATCCAGATCAGGTAACGCTCGAAAAATGGCCGGTCGAGTGAAAACTCCTTTCGCAGAAATTCCAGCTTCGCAACCGATGACTGTTCACCCGTGGATTTGAGAGCTGCGATCTGGTTGGAAATGTAGTCGCCTGCGGGAAGTTCGATGATTAAGAATGTAAGAAAACTGATCACCAACAGTGTCGGGACCATCATGAAAATCCGGCGAATTATGTAATAGAGCACCTATACTCCCCTCACCCCGACACGACCGCGGAAACAACTGAAACCGCACCGCGCAAAACAACGGTATCTGTTTCATTGCTGCGACACCGCAAAAGCGTGTGTCTACCCAACGGCCCCATTCACATTCCCGTCCAGTGCACGCGCATCCGATGCACCAAAATGAACCTGTTCATTCTGCCATCCATGGCTGGATCCGTGCCAGTTCCGGACAGGTCACCACGGCTCGGACCGCTTTGGCAAATCAACAAATCCTAGCCCCAGTCATCATGAAACGGCAATCCGGTTTTCGCGCATTGCACAACCAGAGTTGCCGTTCCTGACCAAACTTTGACGTCAAACTCAATCTTCGTCCAAATAGAATTCGTCCATCCGATGGATACCGAAATGAGCGCCCGGATCCCAGCCGTAGATCCCTTCCAGTGGCACGTTCTCGACATCCTTTACAACCACCGGCTGGCGAACACCGGAAACCAGACCGATATGAATGGTTTCATCGGCATGTATCTGCAGCATTTCGTCCCAGATCTTCGTGCGTTCCTCGGGCGTTTTTGATGTCAGCCAGGCATTGTAAAGCTCCATCAGCCGCTTGGCGGGTGCCCAGTCCGGTTTTTCACCGCCTTCGCCCTGGGTTTCGTAATAGTCGCCCCATGCGTGCCAGGAGAGTGCGTCACCGCGGACCGGCGCATAGTCGGTTGGCGGCATTTCAGACGTCGGAATGCCGTTTTCAAATCCCCACCAGACCGACATGAGCAGGTCACCTGCAATAGCGCGCTCGCGCATGTTGTCGCGCTGACTGGGTTTGGCGAACAGCTTGATGCCGATCTCGCCCCACATCTCGCCAACCAGTTCGAGAGCATCTTCCTGCACCTGGGCTTCACCGGCTGTCTCGACGATTATCTCGAGCGGACGGCCGTCCGGTAGCAATCTGATGTCATCGTCATTCCTCTTCTTGAGACCGATCTCGTCCAGAAGAGCGTTGGCCTTTTTGGGATCATATTCAGCCCATTTGCTCGTATAGTCAGCCTTGTAAAGCGGGCTTGCGGCGAGCACGGTATCGTTTCCCGGTGTTCCCAGACCAAAGAACAGCACCCTGTTCAGAAGATTGCGATCGATGCCCAGGGACAGTGCGTGACGGAACCGCTTGTCGCGCAGAAGCTTGCGCCAGACAGGATCCTTCACAGTCATGTTCGGCAGAATGGAAATCTCCGACCCCTTGGTGTTCGACCAGAGCGCGGTGACGTAGTCGTTTTTCTTCTCGCCCTTCTTCAGAACGGTGATATCGGAAAAACTCAGGTTCCGAGCCTGGAGTTCACTCTCGCCTGCCTGGGCTTTTGCCGGAATCAGCTTGCCGTCGGCAACCGTCATGATGACCTTGTCGATATAGGGCAGTTGCTGACCGGCACTGTCGACGCGGTGATAGAAGGGGTTCCGTTCCAGAACAAAACGGAGGTCGCTGTCATCGCGCTTGCGAACCCAGGGCTGCAATGTCGGCAACTCGACATTGCGCGCGTTGTACATGTCGTCTTTCTTGTTGTGCAAGGGTGCCCAGCTGCGAGCCTTCACCTTTTCCGCTTCCTTGGCGATGAAGTCCGGATCGCCGTATTTGCCGTGAAAGCGCCTCAGATAATGCGATGGACGGTAGATGAAAGGTGGCCTGGACTTTGCCAGTTCGGGAAGAAAGAGCGGGTTCGGCTCGTCCCAGGTAAAGCGAACCGTCGTGTCGTCGACGACCTCGAACTCCGGACCCTTGCCGTTGACGAGAAGAAACGGTGGCAGACCGGACGGGGTCAGATTTTCATCGCTGACGATATCTTCGAAGTAATAACGGATATCTTCCGAGTCGAACGGATCTCCGTCGGACCACTTGTGACCTTCGCGGGTGTGAAGCGTAAAGATCCGTCCGTCCTCGACTTCCACGTCCGCCAGTATATCGGGAAGCAGTTCGAGCTTGTCATTGTAGCCGACAAGGCGGGCATAACCCCACACATTGATGAGGCGCACGTCCTTGGCACGTCCGATAAGCGTATCGAGGGAACCACCTGGCTTGCCGATCTTTCGTCCCCTGGCCTCGAGATCAACGATCAGGGGTTCTGTCGGCACACGTTCGGCAACGGGTGGAAGCGACGGATCCAGACCTGGCATTTCCTTCAATTCCAGCGCCGCCAGCGGCGCGGTTATCAAGGCTGCGGTCAAAAACAGCCCCATCCTCGTCAAGCGTTCAAACTTCATGCTGCAGTCCCCTCAAGTGCCCCGGAATTCTTAAGTCCGGGTGCGCAAACAAAATGATCCGGTTCCATTTCAACCAAAGATGGTTCCGTGCCTTCGGTGATCGTGAACGGTTCCGGCCAAAGCTGCGGTTCAGATGCCCTGTTGGCATCCAGCGCGGCAAAATCCAAAGGCGCCGACAGGTCCGGTTCCGGTACGGCGGACAAGAGCGCCTTCGTGTACGGGTGAAGCGGATTTCCAACGACCGTCCGCGTTTCGCCCATTTCGACCAGGCGTCCGCGGCACATGACTGCGATCCGATCGGCAACATAGTCTACCACGGCAAGGTTGTGGCTGACGAACAGATAGGTCAGGTTCAGATCCCGCTTCAGGTCCTGCAGAAGGTTCAGGATTTGTGCCTGAACGGAAACGTCGAGTGCCGAAGTCGGCTCGTCACACAATATGAACTCGGGATTGAGTGCCAACGCCCTTGCAATTCCGATGCGTTGGCGCTGACCTCCGGAAAACGAATGCGGATATCGCCGCAGAAAGCGCGGATCAAGACCGACGAGACTCATGAGGTTCCTCACGCGTTCCGCCCGCTCCTGCTGTGTTCCTATTCCGTGCACCTCGAACGGTTCCAGCAGCGTATCGTTGATCGTCATGCGCGGATTGAGCGAAGAGAACGGGTCCTGGAAAATAAGCTGGACCCGACGCCGGTAGTCCATCAGGTCGGCACCTGTCAGGTTCGCAATGTCCTGAAGGCCGTTGCCACGATTGTAAAGAACCTGCCCACCTTCCAGAGAAAGCGCACGCAGAATCGCCTTTGCCGCAGTCGTCTTGCCAGAACCGGATTCACCCACAAGACCCAGGCATTCCCCCCGCCTGATCGTCAGGCTGATGTTGTCCAGGGCAGTCATCGTTTTTGACCTGGAGCTCAGCAGCGAGCCCTTGCGCAGCGAAAACTGCTTGGTGACATCCTTCATCTCAACAAGAGGTTCGCCCGGTGCTACGTCGCAATGCGGCCTGTTCTTCGTCAGATCTTCCGACTTCAATTCAATCGGCCGGATCGGAACCAGCCGCTCCTCCCTGTCCATGTGGAAACTGGGAACCGCATTCAAAAGTGCTTTCAGATAGTCGTGCTGAGGATCGGAAAAGAGTTGCTCGGCCGTTCCCTTCTCCATGATCCGGCCGTGATAAATCACCGCGATTTCGTCCGCCATATTCGCCACGACGCCGAAATCGTGCGTGATCATCAGGACAGACATCCGCAATTCAGACTGAACCTCGCGGATAAGTTTCAGGATCTCGGCCTGAATTGTCACGTCGAGCGCCGTTGTCGGCTCGTCCGCAATCAACAGTGCCGGATGACAGATCATTGCCATTGCAATCATGGCACGTTGACGCAACCCGCCGGAAAGCTCGAACGGATAGGTATCCAGCGCCCGGCCCGGATCGGGAAACTGGACCAGACGCAGCATTTCCTGTGTGAGCTCGCGGGCTTCCGCGCCTGAAACATCACGATGAAGAAGGGCCGCCTCGCCGATCTGGTCGCCGATCGTGTGCAGCGGCGACAGCGATGTCATCGGTTCCTGAAATATGATCGCAACCCGATTTCCGCGCAGGTGACGCATCTGGGGGCCCTTGCGTTCCAGGCCGGCAATATCGACAGGCGGTTCGGCCCCCGTCGGATCGGCCAGAATGACCTTGCCCGAAGTAATTGCCGCTGCCTGAGGCAGCAAACCCATGATCGTTTGGGAAATAACTGTCTTGCCGGAACCGGATTCACCGACCAGTGCGACCGTGCGGTTCTCCGGGACGACGAAGGAAACGTCGTCGACAGCCCGCACCCGGCCTTCTGCCGTATTAAAATCAACCGTTAGTCCCTCGATCGAGAGAACATTCACTGCGCTTTTCCTCCCCGGCAAGGATTGTCTGCGTGAGGCTTACTAAGCCTTTTTTGCAATACAAAGACAACCAAATTCGCCGTTGGATAGCAATGCAGAATTCCAAAGAAGTACGCTGTGAATTGAATTGTAGCAGGCAAATTCCTGTCTTTTTTCAGAATCTTGCGCCAAACAGGCATATGCAATGCAGGAATTGCGAGTTTACTCGGCTGCGGAAACCGGGACTGCCTGCGGGGGCGTCTCCCTGGCAGGCGCCTGCGGATGGGGGTCGATCCAGTAGACCTCCATCAAGCCACTGCGGCCTCTGAGGTGATGCGCACCGACAGGCCGCTTGTTGTGTTCACCCGGGAGCCTTGCAACGGTATCGGCACTGGCAAGAATGGTCACCTCCGGTTCACCGTCGACTTCCTTACCGAGGGTCTGCAGTCGTTCAGCGGCATTCACGGTATCTCCGACAACCGTGTAGTTCCATCGATCCAGCGCACCGACGTTTCCGACGACTGCCGGACCTGTGTGAATGCCGATGCGTGTCAAGATCTGCGGTCCACCCTGGGCCTCGGCCTGCACATTCGATTCATGAAGGGCGGAAGCAATCCGCCGCGCCGTTCTCACCGCAGCTTCAGCATGGTCGGGGCGTTCATCCGGAGCTCCCCAGAAGGCAAGCATACCGTCGCCCAGGAACTTGTCGACCGTCCCATCTTCTGTTTCGACGGCTTCGACCAGAATCGCGAAATGATCGTTCAGAATCCGCGCTGTTTCTTCGGCGCTCAGATGTTCGGAAAGCGCCGTGAACCCAACTATGTCGGTGAACAGGATAGTGAGTTCGGCTTCTCTTGCTTCCGCTGCCTGGCTTCCCCCCAATCGCATCAACTTGATGAACAGCGACCGCGGCACGTAAGTGTTCATCGCCTTCAAGCCTTCGACCATCGAATTGAAGGCAAGGGCTACCTGATCAATTTCCGCAACACGGCTGCGTGGCATCGGTTCGACTTCGTTGAGCGAAAGGGTCCCGACGCGCTCCGATTGCACCGCGAGATTGCGCAGTGGACGGGCCACTCTGCGCCCGATCCAGAAAGCGATCAGAACCGATATGACAAGTGCGCCGAACCCAACGAACATGGAGCCGGCGAGCCGGCGGACCTCCCGGGAAACCGTTACGCTCTGATAATACTGTCCGATAGTCCAGGGTTTATCGCTGAAGCCGTCGAATTCGGCTTTCATGATGATGTATTCGTCATCGTTCGCCTTGACGAAAGACACTTCGATACCGAGTTCGGCGGCTTTTTGAAACTCCTCGATCGGTTGCTCGTCTGCCATTCCCGCCAGGACCGGATCCCCGATGCTATCCCAGGCCTCCGGCAAATTCGCCTTGATGCTACCGCCTGTCTGCAATCCGGTTTCATCGGAATGCATAATAACGCGCCCGACCCCGTCAACAATGAAGATGGTGTTGTTGAGACCTTCGTCCCGGGCCTTGACGATATGGGAGAGATCTTTCATCGAGCTGGCAGCTGTCAAAGTGCCGATCAGTTCGCCCTCTCTCACCAGAGGCACCGAGACATTGGCAAACAGTCCGACCTCATGCTCCACCAAAGGGCCCCAGGTGGGCAAACTTGTCTGATCAAGAGCCGGAAGATCGGCCATATTCATGCCGGGCGGTGGTACATCGGTCTCTATCCGCCACAGTTTGCCGGAAGGTGCCCGGTAAATGCCGAGGCGCCGTCCATCCGTCGCAGTTACAGCAAGGGTCGTAACGTCGCTATTGGACTTTAGGGCGATCGAAAGATCTTCAAGCGTGCGCTCGGGATCCTCAAAACCGATCGTTCCGTCATCAAAAAACGGTTTCAAACCAACGACAGCCTTTTCCACGGAAGTGAAATGAGTGCGCAGCTGTGTTTCGAGCGCATCCGTGCTCAGAATCGTCTTGTCGTTCAGCAGGGAAAACGTGTTGCTGAAGTTCGCGCTCACCGAAAGACCCAAAACCAACCCGATGGCGAGCGCAACAAACGCACCGAACCCCAGACCGACAACTGATGTCAGCGGGAGTTTGATTCGTCGATCAGCGCGCTTTTTCTTTGGCATAAGGCGCAAGTCCTCTCATTGCCTTTGTAGCTTACCTGCCTGACCTTTTGCGTCAAATTAAGGCGGTCGGCCACCTGAAACACGACGACAAGAACCCGTGGACGTTATCCGTCATGCGCCGCGTAATCGCGCAAAGCAAGATTTTGCAGAAGCAGGATCGTTTTTGCATCACAGATTTCTCCGGTCCGGATCATCCCGAGCGCCGTCTGGAGCGGGACATGCATGACTTCAATGTCCTCACCTTCGTGTTCCACACCACCGCCGTCGCCCACCTTGTTGTTCAGATGGTAGGTACCGGAATAAAATGAAAGGCACTCGGTCACCGAACCCGGACTCATGTGCACGTCAAAAAGGTGCTCGAGTTCCGAGACTTCATATCCGGTTTCCTCGATGAGTTCGGCACGCATCCTGTCCTCAGGGTGAGCTCCTTCCAGCAATCCGGCAGGTGACTCGATCAGGAAAGGATCCTTGCCGTTCAAATGGACAGGTAGCCGGAACTGACGGGTGAGCAGCACACATTTTGTCTCCGGATCAAAGAGAAGGCATGTTACGGCATTGCCGTGATCATAGGACTCCCGGCTCAGTTCCTGCCACGAGCCGTCCCGGCGCCGATACTCTAGCCGATACTTGGTGAGCCTGCCCCAGTCTTCAGCGAGAACTTCTTTGTCGACAAAGCGCAAATATTCGGTGTTTTTCATAGAATGGAGCATCTCATGGTGAAAAAGTCATGTTTCGGATCCGCCAGCATCCAGGCCGAGTTCGGTCAATACTTCAGCGGTGTGTTCTCCCAGTGAAGGTGCGGCCCGTTCGAGAACCAGATTGCCGTTCCTGAAGGCAATCGGCGTGCGCACTGAAGAAACCGTGCCACCTTCGACACCGTGTGCCGGCAGATCAACTTTCAGGCCTCTGGACCGGACCTGACTGTCGGCAAAAACATCCTCGACCGAATTGATGGGACCGGCCGGAACACCTTCCATTTCCAGTGCAGCCAGGAGATCGTCCCTCGTACGGATCGAAGTTTCCGCGCTGAGCAATGGAACGAGTTCGGTTCTCGAAGCGACACGCGCGGCATTGGTCGCGAATTTTGGTTGATCTGAAAGTTCGGGAAGTCCGAGCACGCTGCAGAGCCTTTGAAACTGACTATCGTTGCCGACCGCAATGATGAGATGGCCATCCTTTGCGGAAAAAACCTGATAGGGAACTATGTTCGGATGCGCGTTCCCAAGTCGCTTTGGCGCGTTTCCGGATACAAAGTAATTCAGAGCCTGGTTGGCCAGAACAGCAACCTGCGCATCGAGGAGCGCCATGTCGACACATTCACCCTCCCCGGTCTCGTCCCTGCGACGAAGGGCACTCAGGATACCAATCACACCATAAAGGCCGGTGAAAATATCGGCGAAGGCTACGCCGATCTTCTGCGGAGAGCCTTCCGGTTCACCGGTCAGGTCCATGATGCCACCCATGCCCTGAATCATGAAATCGTATCCTGCGCGATGGGCGTAGGGACCATCCTGGCCGAAGCCGGTAATGGAACAATAGATCAGCTTCGGATTGACCTCTTTCAAGCTTTCGTAGTCCAGACCGTATTTGGCAAGCCCGCCGACCTTGAAATTTTCGACCAGTATATCCGCCCGGGCGACAAGCCTGCGAACGATTTCCTGGCCTTCCCTTGTGCGAAAATCGGCAACCACCGACCGCTTGCCGCGGTTGCAGGAATGAAAATAGGCCGCATCGAAATCGTTGCCGTCTTCATCCTTAATGAATGGCGGACCCCATCCCCTGGTGTCGTCGCCCTTCGGGCTCTCCACCTTGATCACGTCCGCACCCAGATCGGCCAGTGTCTGGCCGGTCCAGGGGCCGGCCAGAATGCGTGCGAGTTCGACAACCTTTATGCCTTCGAGGGGCGCGGACATGTATTTTTCCCGGTTTGAACGATTAAGGGTCAGGCTTCGGCGAACTTGCGGTAAATGTGATACCTGCCCGGATGGATGCCTTCCGGTTTTTCGAGAAGTTCGAAATTCGGCAGATCGAGCTCGAGTGCCGTCAAAACGAAGCCTCCGACCGTCATGCGCTCATCGAGCAACGGTGCCAGCCAGTTGACGATTGCAAGATCGTTTGTCGGGTCTGCCGATCCGATGTCAATGTGGGCGAAGGAGGCCTGTGCCCGAACACGCGGAGCGCAGAAGGCAAGCGTATCACGTATGTCACCGAGTATCATGTGATCCGCGTCCGGCGCGCAGCTCGGATGGCAGTTCATCGCGAAATCGAAAACAAAGATTTCCTTGCCGGGATAGATCTCCCTCAGGTGATCATAGGTTCTGCCATTGCCAAGGCCGAGTTCCAGGACCGGCCCCTCCACAAGGTTGACCTTGTCGACCAGGTATTCCAGCAAGATTTTCTGCGAGGTCATTCGGCGGATAAAACTGTCCAGACGACTCATAAATTGTTTCCCTGTGACTCAAGACGTCTCTCACATAGTCAAAGGCTGTCCATAGGTCAAAATCTGTCCACTCTGCAGATCATTGCGCCGGACGCGTGTTTGATGACGCCAGGACCAGAAACAGGACTTTGCCACAATGCACGATCATGCTAACGCGTTAGCCCCGGTTCAGGGTGCCGTCCCTGATCTGCATTTTCGTATGAACCATTTATCAGGAGACCTTGATGCGTTCCGAAACGGCGCCCGCCATTCGGCTGGAAGATTATCAACCACCCGTCTACCGTATCGAAAAGGTTCACCTGACAGTAAAGCTTGATCCTGCCGAAACCGAGATCATTGCAACTCTATCGGTCGCAAGACAGGCAGACGCGCAGGCCGGAACACCTTTGGTGCTCGACGGCGATGAACTTTCGCTTCGCGAATTGAAACTGAACGGTGAGGTATTGCCGGACGACGGTTACACGGTTTCGCCTGACAAGCTGGAAATTCATGCACCGCCAAGTAAACCGTTCGATCTTAAAATCACAACGCAAATCAATCCGGAAGCCAACACCAAACTGATGGGGCTGTACAGGTCCTCAGGGACCTATTGCACCCAGTGCGAGGCCGAAGGTTTCCGGCGCATCACGTATTTTCTCGACCGCCCGGACGTTCTCGCGATCTACACAACACGAGTAGAAGCACCGAAAACCGACTGCCCTGTCCTGCTTGCAAACGGCAACCTGATAGAAAAGGGCCATATCGACGGGACAGACCGCCACTATGCGCTCTGGCATGATCCGCATCCCAAACCGGCCTATCTCTTCGCGCTAGTTGCAGGCAATCTTGCTCAGGTTCCTGACCGGTTTACCACGGCATCAGACAAAAGAGTCGACCTCAATATTTACGTTGAGCACGGCAACGAAGGGCTGTGCAGTTGGGCAATGGATTCGCTCAAACGCTCCATGAAGTGGGATGAAGACGTGTTCGGCCGGGAGTATGACCTGGATGTCTTCAACATCGTTGCCGTTTCTGATTTCAATATGGGCGCGATGGAAAACAAGGGCCTGAATATCTTCAACGACAAATATGTTTTGGCCGATCCGGAAACCGCGACCGACCAAGACTATGCCAATATCGAGGCGGTCATCGCGCACGAATATTTCCACAACTGGACGGGAAACCGCATTACCTGCCGCGACTGGTTTCAGCTGTGCCTCAAGGAGGGCCTGACTGTTTTCCGTGATCAGGAATTCACCTCCGACATGCGATCCAGGCCGGTCAAACGCATCACCGATGTCAGGCTACTGAAAACACATCAGTTTCCGGAAGATGCGGGCCCGCTGGCGCACCCTGTACGACCGCGGGCCTATCACGAGATCAACAATTTCTATACGGCGACCGTTTATGAAAARGGCGCCGAAGTCGTGCGCATGCTGAAGACTCTTCTCGGCGACGAGGGCTTCCACAAGGGACTGGATCTCTATTTCGATCGACACGATGGAGAGGCGACGACGATCGAAGCCTTTCTGACCTGCTTCGAAGACTCCACCGGGACAGACCTCAGCCAATTCGCTCTCTGGTATGAGCAGGCAGGAACACCCGTTGTTTCCGTCGCGTCGGGTTACGATGCGGATCGTCAGACCTATTCACTCTCGCTTTCCCAGGAAATTCCTCCCGTTCCTGGACAGAAATCCAGCAAACCCGCAGTGATCCCGCTCCGCTTTGGTCTGCTTGGCCCGGACGGGAAAGACATGCATGCGACTTCCGCTGGTGGCATCAAAATATCGGGTGATGTGTTGCTGATGGAGAAATCCAGGCACGAAATCACATTTTCAGGCATCCCGTCTCAACCGGTTTTGTCGCTTCTGCGCGCGTTTTCCGCCCCTGTGCGAATTGACCAGAAGTTTGCAATTGCAGATCTCCAGTTTCTTGCCGCCCGGGACAATGACCCGTTCAATCGCTGGCAGGCTGTGCAATCTCTTGCTATGCAGGAGCTTGTGAGGCTGACGCGGACAATCCGGCAAGGCGAGCTCGGCGCGCCCGCTGAAGGCGTGGTTTCCGTTTTCGGCGCAGTCCTGAATGATCAGAACCTTGATCCCGCCCTCAAGGCGCTGGCGCTGACGCTGCCGAGTGAAGCCGACATTGCTCAGGAAATCGGCAAGAACGTCGACCCGGATGCTATTCTGGCGGCTCGCAAGCAGTTGCGGGAGGCAATTGCTCGGCAATTCCATGGCCCATTGCGCTCTGCAGCGTTGGAATTCGCACCAAAGGGAGACTATTCCCCTGACGCAGAAACAGCCGGCAGACGAGCACTGTCCAACCGGGCCGCATACTACTATGCGGTTTCGGATACTGAAGACGCGGCGCAATTCACCTGGGACCGGTTTTCGTCAGCCGACAACATGACGGATCGCCTCGCCGGCCTGATGCTTCTGGTGCATGGTCACATGCCCGGGGAAACCGCCGCGCTGGACCTTTATCTGTCACGGCATGAGAAGAGCTCCCTGGCCATGGACAAATGGTTCATGGTGCAGGCGACCGCACCAGGCGACGGAACCCTGGCGACTATCAGATCGCTCTTTTCTCATCCTCTTTACGACGCAACCAATCCGAACAGGGTTCGCGCCCTGCTGCAGTCCTTCGCGACCGGCAATGCAACGCAGTTTGCCCGCTCTGACGGTGCAGGTTTCGAATTGGTCGCCGAATCAGTACTTGAGATCGACAAACGCAATCCCCAGATCGCATCGCGACTTTTGACCAGTTTCCGCTCATGGCGGGCCCTTGATGCCAATCGTTGTACATTGGCTGAATCCGCTCTCATGAAGATTTCATCATGCGAAGATCTGTCAAGAGACAGCCGCGATATCATCGACAGAACATTGCAATAGTGTGATTTACTGAAAAAGGTTAACAAACATGCCGAGAGTAAAGATGCGTGTTAACCATTTTCTTCTTGATCAGGACTAGACAAGAACCGAAGTTTTGATTCAAATGGAAGTGATTCGGGGCGAGCTCCGATGCGGCGGATTTTGAGGCACACTTCCAATGGCGCGAGCAATGGCTGGCGACGCTACAACGCGGCGCAGCGACAAGGATTCGGATTCCGAAAAGAGCGCAGGCAAAGCCAGCCTGCTGTTCTGGCCAGTTCTCGTTTCCCTGCGTGACACCATCATAAGCTCAGACAGCGTCATGCGGCGTGTCATTCCCGGACTGGCAATTGTCTTTATCGTCATTCTGGCCCTGTTTCGTGCCGGAGAACTGGCGACAGAGTATTCCGAAACAGAGCACTCTGCGCAGACGACCCTGAGCCTGATGGCCACAGTGGTTGCCAACCGGCTCGGTGCCATTGAAGGTACGCTTCCGGAAGTCGGGTTTCGCACAATCTTGAAACGCTCTCTTGCGGACAGTCTGCCGGCAGGCGCCACAAGCAGATCCCGCATCTTTCTGGTCGCGGACACGAACGGCAAGATCGCGGCGACCGCCCCGGCACATCCTGGCCTGGAAGGCCGACCGATCGCCGATCTGCTCAGCCCAAGCCAACCGCTCACAGTGTTCGGCGCACGCGCCGGCGTCCTTCCCGTTCCGGTCGACCTTGGACGCGGTGAAGGAGGCGAACAGTTTCTTGCAACCGTGCATCATCTGAATGGCAATCTTGGCATGATTGCCGTGTTGCAGCCGGAAAGCGCCATATTTGCGGACTGGCGTGACGACCTTTCTGCAAATGTCACCCTGTTTGCCGGGACCGCCCTGGTTCTGCTCGCCGTGATCTACGGCTTTTTCAGTCAGGCGAGCCGTGCCGAGCATGCCGATGACATGTATGCGGCTACACGGGCACGCATTGACACAGCCCTCACCCACGGCCGATGCGGGCTGTTCGATTGGGATCTTTCGCGTGGGCGTATGTTCTGGTCCTCCTCGCTTTATGAGCTACTCGGGCGTGAACCGAAGGATGACATCCTGAGCTTCGCCGATGTTGCCGACATTACCCACCCTGACGACATCGATCTTCTCGGACTTGCGGAACATCTTCTGGAGACCGGTGAAACACTTGTCGACGAAACCTTCAGGATGCGTCATGCGGACGGCAGCTGGATCTGGCTACGCGCGCGTGGCGAGATCCAGTCCGAGGCCGGCCGCGCCGAACCCCATCTCATAGGGATCTGCATCGACATTACCGAGCAGCACAAGCTGGCGGAAAAAAGCCGGATGGCGGATTTGCGTCTGCGCGATGCAATCGAAACAATATCCGAAGCTTTCGTTCTGTGGAACGCCAACAACGAACTGGTGATCTGCAACTCAAATTATCAGTCCTTGCACAACTTGCCGAATGCAGCCGTCAATTCAGGCACCCCTTACCAGGACGTCATGGCCGCAGCATCAAACGCCGAAATCGCTCCGCAACCCGTGACTGTCAGGCAGCGCGGCGGTGCGCCGGAAGGCTCTTACGAGGCACAACTGGAAGACCGCCGTTGGCTGCAGATCTCCGAACGCCGGACCAAGGACGGTGGATTTGTGTCGGTCGGCACCGACATCACGGCGCTGAAAAAACACGAAGAAAAACTGATGCTGTCCGAGAAGCGGCTGAAAGCGACCGTGTCGGATCTTCAAAAGTCGCGACAGACACTGGAATACCAGGCACGCCAACTGGTGGAAATGGCCGACAAATATCAGGAAGAAAAAACTCGAGCGGAAGCCGCCAACAAGGCCAAGTCCGAGTTTCTTGCCAATATTTCCCATGAACTCAGGACACCCCTGAACGCCATTATCGGCTTCTCCGACATCATGACCCAGGAAATGTTCGGCCCCATCGGCACGGAACGATACAACGACTATTGCAAGGACATCTATTCTTCCGGCACCTATCTCCTCAACGTGATCAACGACATCCTCGACATGTCCAAGATCGAGGCTGGCCGGATGTCTATAGATACGGAAGTCGTGAATGCCGCTTCTGTCACGGATGATGCAAGCCGGATCGTGACGGGCGCCGCGACGGAAAAGAATATTTCCGTCACAACGGACGTCGCCGAAAATCTTATGGTTCACGCAGACAAGCGGGCGTTGAAGCAGATCCTGCTCAACCTGCTTGCCAATGCGGTCAAGTTCACCTCCGACAGCGGCGTGGTTGCACTCAAGGCGGAACCGCGCGGCGACAAGTTGCGCTTCGAAGTTACAGACACGGGGATCGGCATTTCCGAACGCGATATCGAACGGCTTGCGGAGCCCTTTGTCCAGGTGGAAAACCAGTTCACCAAGACCCATCAGGGGTCCGGGCTCGGGCTTGCCATCGCGCGGTCCCTCGTGGAGCTCCATGGCGGCAAGCTGTCAATCCGATCGGAAGTGAAAGAAGGCACGACCGTCAGCTTCACGTTGCCGCTTGCAGACAGCTCTGTCTAACGACCCGTCGCGGCCTGAATCCTTTGGTCTTCACGTCCAATTCCAGGTAAGTCCGCACCCGTTTGCAATGCACTAAAGACAGATTGGGCCTGACAACATTGCGTTTCGGGAACAACATGGTCCCGCACCGGACAAGCAAACCCGATCGCAAAAGTTCCCTCTCCTAAAACTGTTGCGCAGCCACAGCCCCCTGTCGAAACGGAGTTGGCTATTCAGGGCAAGAAGGCCTTGTCTTCGTGACGAGTTAAATTTGCCCCGCTTGCCTGAAATCAATGCGTAGCGGCAAATTTTTGGTTTCCATTCCAATTGATGTGTACTTCGCACACTTAGAATTGCCCGGAAAGGCGCGAGCGCAACTTGCCGCGCGTTTTCATATCAGTAACGAAAGGGAGGCCATGAAAGCGAGATCCAAAGAAGAACGTAAACCGGACGTATCAACAGCCGAGCGTGACACGAAAACATCCACCAAAAATACCTCCAACCGGCGGGAAGCAGGGCCTCGGGCTGTATCACCTCCAGAGGCCGGCAACACAGTGACCATCAAATCTGTTCACCATGCGGCGGTCCACAAAAGTCCAGCGCTCCTGTTGCACGAGCGCTCTATTTCGAAGGGCAACAGCGCACGACTGCCGGAAAACTATCCCTACAAGAGACGCATGCGCCGTGAACAGTATGAGGCGCGTAAACAGGAGCTTCAGATTGAGCTTCTGAAGGTCCAAAACTGGGTAAAGGACAGCGGCCAGCGCATCGTTGTTATATTCGAGGGTCGGGATGCAGCCGGCAAAGGCGGCACGATCAAACGTTTCATGGAGCACCTGAACCCTCGCGGCGCCCGGGTTGTCGCACTCGAAAAGCCAACGGAAGAAGAAAAGGGACAGTGGTATTTTCAGCGATACGTTCAGCACCTGCCGACCAGGGGTGAAATCGTTCTGTTCGACCGTTCCTGGTACAATCGTGCCGGTGTCGAAAAGGTCATGGGGTTCTGCTCGCCTGCGGAGTACATGGAGTTCATGCGCCAGGTGCCTGAATTCGAGCGCATGCTGGTGCGGAGCGGCATACGTCTCTTCAAATTCTGGTTTTCAGTCAGCCGGGAAGAACAATTGCGCCGCTTTCAGGCGCGAAACAGCGATCCGCTGAAGCACTGGAAGCTGAGTCCGGTCGACGTTCAGTCGCTTGATATGTGGGACGACTATTCAGAAGCCAAGGAAAACATGTTTTTCTATACCCACACCGCCGACGCCCCCTGGACCGTCGTGCGTTCCGATGACAAGAAGCGAGCACGTCTGAATTGCATGCGCTATTTCTCCAGGTCGCTGCCTTACCCCGGAGCAGATGCCCAAATCCAATTGGATCCCGATCCAAAGATTGCCGGACCGGCTGATATTTTCTACCAGACGCTGGAAGATTTTGATGCGCGTCGCCAGCTCAAGGTTGAATGAGTTCAACCTGGAAATGACTTGCATCCGCCATCTGGGCGAGAGCCTTTTCTTTGATCCGCCAGGTTCACACAAAAGGGGTGCAACCTTCCCGGAGAATGTTGTCCGAGCAATCAGGGGGAGACCTTTGTCTCGACGGATTCAACCGGGCCGACCAACTTTATGAATGTCTGGCGGACCCTGTCCTGGAGCTCCGCCAGCTCTATCTCGAGCCGGGTGAATGTCGGGCAGTTCGAGGCCTGCACGAGCAAATCCAGAACACCGCCAGGGGCTTCTGTCGCCACGAACTTTCCTGAGAGCGACAGGCGCAACACCTGTGTCAGCCGTTGATACATTCGCAAAGCTTCCAGGAGCAGCTCGGCATCACCGGGATCCAGGCAATCTGCCTCCCGGAGACCTTCCAGCGCCTCTTCGGTACCCTGTGCCAGCACACCGGGTGTTTCATGCGCATGCACAAGTTGAAGGTACTGTGCGATAAATTCGATATCCACGAGACCGCCGGCGACCTGCTTCATGTCCCAGACGTCTTTCGTGCCTTTTTCCTTTTCGATTCTCGCCCGCATGGAGCGAACGTCATCCGCAAGCTTGGCCTTGTCCCGGGATTTCGTGAGTGTCTCCCGGATGTTGTCCATGATTTTCTGCCTGAATTCCGGGCTCGAAGACGCGATCACCCTGGCTCTTGTCAAAGCCATGTGTTCCCAGGTCCAGGCATTTTTTTCCTGATAGGTGATAAAGCCTTCCAGATTGGTTGCCAGCGGTCCTGCGTTTCCAGATGGACGCAAACGGAAATCAACTTCGTAAAGCTGTCCTTCCGCGGTGGGTGCCGAAAGGGCAGTCACAAGCCGTTGCGTCAGGCGCATGTAATACTGGGTGATGGCAAGCGGCCTATTGCCATTGGACTCCTTGACACCCTGCGGGGCTTCGTAAAGCAGGATCAGATCAAGGTCTGACGACGCTGTCACTTCCCGGCCGCCCAGTTTGCCCATGGCCAACACCGCGACATTGCCACCCGGCACAACGCCATGGGTCTCGCCGACATGAAGCACGACCTGACCGAGCAGCCTGTCCACGACGACTTCCGCCAGGCGCGCCAAAGCAAAGCCGACACGATCGGCAGAAAGTGTATCGGAGATCAAACGCAGGCCAATCAGGAATTGTTGCTCCTGGGCAAAGATACGCGCCCTGTCGAGTGCCTCCTCGTAAAACCGGGCCTGGGACAGAGTGCGGTCGAGGCCAACACGAAACTCTTCCACACTCGGCATGGCTCCGAAAAAAGCCGGATCAAGCACCGCGTCCAGCACATGAACGCGTTTTGAGACCGTTTCTGCAAGCCGCGGTGCTGCACCCATGGTCGTCGCAAGCAAGCTCAATAATTGTGGATTGGACCGCAAGAGAGAAAAGAGCTGAACCCCCGCCGGCAATTTCGACATGAAGGTGTCGAACGCGACCAGTGCCGCGTCGGCATTGTCGGTCGCCGCAAGCGCTCCGATCAGGGTCGGATGCATCTCCGTCAGCCGCTCACGTGATTTGGTCGAACGGGTACACGGATAGCGGCCAAAATGCCAGGACTTCACGATGCTCGCGGCCTCAGCGGGTTGTTTGAATCCCAGACGCGACAGGGTTTCCAATGTCTCCGGATCGTGGTCGTCTCCCGTAAACACCAGGCTGCCCAACTCCGAAGACAGTCCAGGCTCATCTTCAAAAAGTTCAGCATAATGATGCTGAACCTTCTTCATGTGAGCCAGAAACTCGTCCTCGAACGACTGAAGGGTGCCAAATCCCATCAAGGACGCGATGCGCGTCAGGCCTTCTGCGTCCTTTGGCAGCAGTTGCGTCTGCTCATCGTTCAACATCTGAATGCGATGTTCGACATTGCGCAGGAACACATAGGCGTCCCGCATCTCGTCGCGTGTCCTGAGGCGGATCCAGTCAGCGTTGCTGAGTGCATCCAGCATATCGATCGTGCGCCGGCCCCGGAGCGCCGGATTGCGGCCACCTGCAATGAGTTGCTGTGTTTGAACAAAAAACTCCACCTCACGGATACCGCCGCGCCCAAGCTTGACGTTATGCCCTGCAACGGCAATTGCGCTGTGCCCTTTGTGCATATGGATCTGCCGTTTGATCGACTGCACGTCGGCAATTGCCGCAAAATCCAGATATTTGCGCCAGATGAACGGGACGATTTCGTGCAGAAACGCTTCACCGGCCGGCATGTCGCCAGCGCATGCGCGCGCCTTTATCAAGGCCGCGCGTTCCCAATTCTGGCCAAGGGATTCGTAGTAAACCAGCGCCGCGGGAACTGACATTGCCAAAGGTGTGGCTCCCGGATCCGGCCGCAAACGCAGATCGGTGCGGAAGACGTAGCCATCTGCTGTCCTGTCCTGCATGATCTTGACCAGACGCCGGGTCAGACGAACGAATTCCACCGGTGCTTCTACTCCGGCCGCAATCGGCGCATTGTCGGGGTCGTAGAGAACAATCAGATCGATGTCGGATGAATAGTTCAGCTCGTTCGCGCCGTGCTTGCCCATGGCAAGAACAATGAAACCGCTGCCGACTTCGGGTTTTTCCTGATCTATCGGCTCGAACTTGTTCCGGCGCGCCAAATCGCCCAGACAAAATCGAATGGCCGACATAAGTGCAGCATCTGCAAACCCTGCAAGTGCGCCTGTCACCTGTTCCAGGTCGATTGCTCCACAGATGTCCCCAAGCCCCAGGGTCAGCGCAAGATCGTGCTTGAGCAGCCTCAATGCCCGCATGATTCCGGATTCGTCCTCCGCCGTAGCATCAAGTGCCTGTGACAGGAGCCGCCGGATCCGGAGTTCAGGAGCTTCTTTCAAGATGCTCAGGAGCCTTGGCGGATCTGCCAACATAAGATCGCGCAGATAAGGCGAGTTGCCGACGATCCCCATCAGGAACGGTTCCAGGTTCCTGTGTGACCCGAATTGCGATCTCAGCGTGTCACCGGATGCTGGATGATCAAGAAGGTCATTCAAAAACAGGGCGGCGCGATCGACATCAGGCGTTACAGGAACGATTGCAAGACGATCGACAAGGGGTTGGAGTTGCTTGTCAACTCCCTGCCGGCTGCCCTGCCTGTCCGGATTGTCCTTCGCCATGCCCGCTCCTGCTGCTTTCCGACGCGACCGGCGCCAGATCTATTCGGGCTGAGAGGCCCGCGTCCTCATTTTTGAAGCGCAAGTCTCCCCCATGCAAGCGGGCAACGGCTTTGACAAGGCTCAATCCCAAGCCCGTTCCAGGTTCCGACCTGCTTTCTTCGAGCCGGACGAAGCGATCCATGACCCGATCGAGGTCCTTGTCGGGAATTCCGGGGCCGTTGTCGGTGACAGTCAGGTCGACGCGGCCATCCATTTCCTTTGCCGACAGCCGGATCACAATTTCCCCGTTTTCAGGACGGCCATATTTCAAGGCATTTTCAATGAGATTGACGAGAACCTGGCTAATGAGATCACGATTGCAGACGGCAGTCAGGCCTTCGGGAATGTTGGATTCCAGCCTGCCCCCTTCATCTTCGACCAGAGGCTCGTACAATTCGGCAATCTCGGCAACGAGGCGCTTCAGATCTGTCGGTTCCATAACCGAACCGGGCGCCATGGACTCGACACGCGCAATCCTTAGCAACGCGTTGAAGATCCGAAGGAGGTGATCGGTCTCGTTCAACGTGCTTTCCAACGCGCCACGATAGCCTACTTCACTACTGGTTTCCCGCAGCGCTGTTTCTATCCGGGTCTGAAGCCGTGTCAGCGGTGTCTTGAGGTCGTGGGCGATATTGTCTGTCACATCCTTCATCGACTGCATCAGAACCTCGATGCGGTCGAGCATGTCGTTGAGGTTTACGGCGAGGCGGTCAAACTCGTCATTTGTGCCGGCAAGCGACAAGCGCTCTGTCAGGTCGCCGTTCATGATCATTCGACTGGAAGCGGAAATGTCGTCAATACGCTTCATGACCCTTCGGCTGACAAACAGCCAGGTGATGACCGCCATGACGACGACGACGACAAGCCATAGCCGCAGCGCGTTTGCCAGAAGATTGGAGAATCTCAGCTGGTCCCCAAGGTCTCTGCCTACAAGAAGGCGGAAACCACCACGCAGTTCGAACGTCCGGACCATCGCCTGTCGCTCGATTTCCTGGGTTCCCTCTCCCAGTCGCGTATAGCGAACACGTCGCAGACCGCCGTCGGCTTCCTCAAGAACGATTGTCGGAAGGCGGGAAATGTTGCCGACCAGGGCATTTCCGGAGAAGTCCATCAAAAGATAAAGACTGGCATCTGGATGCCTTGTCCTGTCGTCGATGGTTTCGACGAGATCCCGAATTCCACCGCGAACATAAACATCCGACAGGCCCTTGAGTTCTGCATCGACAGACTGAACGACCTGCTCGGACATGAGATCTTCGGTGCTTTCGGAAACATAGACCAGAAGCACGCCAGACATGACCGTGAAGACGGCGACATACAGCAACGACAGCTTGAACGCTGTCGTTCGGATAAATCTAGTGAGCCGCGTCACGGATCGTGTACCCGGCACCCCGGATGGTATGAAGCAAAGGTGTATCGAAGCCCTTGTCTATCTTGCCGCGTAGCCGTGAAATATGGACGTCAATCACGTTGGTCTGTGGATCGAAGTGATATTCCCAAACGTTTTCCAGCAGCATTGTGCGCGTCACCACCTGCCCCGCGTGCTGCATGAGGTATTCCAGGAGCCGGAATTCCCTTGGCTGCAGCGGAATCTCGGTTTCTCCGCGACGGCAGGAATGGGCCATGCGATCGAGGGTCAGATCGCCGACGGAATAGGTTGTTTCGACCTGATTGGCCGATTTCGGCCTGCGCGCAAGCGCCTCGATGCGGGCCTGCAGCTCGGTAAAGGCGTAAGGTTTGGGCAAATAATCGTCACCGCCTGCCTTCAATCCCTTCACCCGATCGTCAACCTGGCCAAGAGCAGATAAAATCAGAACAGGAGTGTGATTGCCTTCGCGTCGCAATTCCTGAACTACCGAAAGGCCGTCGAGCTTCGGCAGCATACGATCGACAATCAATATGTCGTAGCTGCTGAGCAGTGCCATTTGCAGACCATTTTGGCCGTCCGCAGCGTGATCGGCCGTGTGGCCGAGTTCGCTCAATCCCTTGACGAGATAGCTCGCCGCTTCCGGATCATCTTCGATAACTAGAATTCGCAACATGACATCCTTTTACCTCGAGTTGCTTTGAAATGAAATGGCTGACGTCGGCGATGGATGTGAGGCGCCGCCGCCAGACTGGCTGGGTTTACGGGCGAAACCCATGGCGAAGACCGGCCCGTCGGGGTTGGGGGCAGAGGGCAAGCCGGTCTCGCCGGTCAGGCTCCGGTTCTAGGCGAACCGGTTCCTGATCAGGCCAGGTTCATGGGCAGAGCCACAAACCGGGTTGTGTCGTTGGTCTCGATCCGGAAGAGGACTGCCTTTCGGCCGTCACTTTCCGCCTTGTCGAGCGCCTTCAGTACGTCATCCGCGTTGTTGACCTTCATGCCGGCCACTTCGAGGATTACATCACCGGCCGACAGACGCTTGTCGGCAGCCGGTCCATCGGGATCTATTTCCGCGATTACAATGCCCTCACCATCAAGACCTGCTTCAGCCTTGGTCGTCACGATCAGGCCAAGATCGTCGAGGCTGGTCCCGGTCTTCTCGACCTGTGGCTCCGTTGCCTCGGCAACCTTTTCCCTTTCCTGGAGGCGGCCCAGGGTCACAGAGACATCCTGTTCCTTGCCATCGCGCCAGATCGTGACGTCGACCTTGGCGTCCGGTTCATAAGCCGCCACGATCTTGGAGAGATCTCGCGGGCCATCCACCTTGGTGCCGTCAACCGCGAGAATGGTGTCGCCCGAGCGCAGGCCAGCCTTCTGAGCCGGGCTGTTTTCCTGCGCTTCCGCGACGATGGCGCCGCGGGCCTCTTCAAGGCCAAGGCTTTCCGCGATGTCATCGGTGACGTTCTGAATCTGAACGCCAAGCCAGCCACGGATAACGGTGCCGTCATCCCTCAGCTCCATGATGACATCTTGCGCGGTCGAAGCCGGAATTGCGAAGGCAATACCGACATTGCCACCGGACGGCGAGAAGATCGCCGCGTTCACACCGATCACTTCACCGTTCATGTTGAAGGCCGGGCCACCTGAGTTGCCGCGGTTCACCGGTGCATCGATCTGGATAAAGTCGTCGTAAGGTCCCGCACCGATGTCACGCCCGCGGGCGGACACGATCCCTGCAGTTACCGAACCGCCCAGTCCGAACGGGTTACCGATCGCGACAGTCCATTCACCGACCTGTGGAGCTTCATCGGCAAAATCCACATATGTGAAGTCTTTGCCGCTCTCGATCTTGAGCAGCGCAAGGTCGGTTCTCTTGTCGGCTCCGATCAGCTTGGCGTCGTATTCGTCACCTTTCTGATCGATCACGGTGAATTCCGTACCACCATCGATCACATGATGATTGGTTACGACATAACCGTCCTTGGAGATAAAGAAACCGGAGCCCTGGGAAGTACCATACTGCCGCGGAGACCGGCGCTGCTTCTGGCCTTCTTCACCACCACGGCCACCGAAATCACGGAAGAATCGTTCGAACGGGTGACCATCCGGCAGGCCTTTGAAGAGTTCATCAGTGCTGTTGCCACCGTTGAAATTCATCATGCGCGGCGCGGTTTCCTGCTTTACCTGGACACTTACGACAGCCGGGCTGACGGTGCGAACAACGTCTGAAAAGTCTGCTGGCGCAGTCGCGTCGACACGAACAGGCTCAGCTTGTGCGAGCTGACTTGGGACGACGGTCTGAGCAGTCAAAAGTCCGGCAGTACCGAGTGCGACGACTCCTGCCAGTAATTTGGCGCGGCGCGACCGCAAAGGAGAGACTGACCCACGATTTTTCATATTTTTTTCCTCTGTCGACATAACAATTGGAGGCCACAAATGGAGCGCACGGGGACCTACGCTCCGGGCTCAGGGAGGAAAGTAGGTATTCCCGCCTTACCGTTGCCTGTCGGAGGAGTTACATTTTTGTTAGTTTGAGAATTCGACCTCGCCCGCACCAGACAAAAGCCTTGATATCTGTCGTGGAAGCTTATGTATTTGCGGAGAAAATTCCTGTTGCCACCGCACTTTTCATTCCTGTGGCAATGACAAATCCACGCATATTTTCCACAAACTTCAAGCCGGAAAACGGATCGGTCGATCGTCAACGGTCCATCTCTGCCACTTCGGCATGACAGATTGAAATCTCTCAGAGCACTCGAATGCCTCGAGCCACCTTTTCAGGGCAAGCCAATCTTCATCATCGAACCAGGTGCGGTCCGTATTGGCAAACTGACGGACGAAGGGAAGGATTGCATAATCGGAGAGGGATGCGTTGCTGCCGAACAACCAGGTCCGATTTGCAAGTCGCGCATTCAGTTCAATGAGAAACTCTGACGCTGTCGTGCGTTCGTGGTCTCGTTGCGCATCTTCGTAGCGTGTATGGTATTTGTAACGATCAAGATGGATCTTGAATGGGCCATCGCACCGGGTGATCAGTGCGAGCATCTGTTCCAAATTGCCTTCAGCGGGTCGCAGCCAGCCTTCCGGATCGTGGATCCCAAGCGCCCACAGCATGATGTCCAGACTTTCATCAAGTACAACTGCATCCGTTTTCAGGCATGGCACGGTTGCAGAGACAGAGGTCTGAAGAAACTCAGGAGCCTTGTCGCGCAGCACGATCTCGCGCAACTCAACCGCCTGCCCGCTCGCGGCAATCGCCAAGCGTGCACGTATTGCGAAAGGACATCTTCGAAAAGAGTACAGGATTGGAAGAGTTTGCATGTTCACCCCATGGCGCATCGTCGGCAAAAGGTCAAATTCGCCCACAGATTGCGGTTTCGAAAATTCAACCGCAGACTTTCACTGGATGTAAACAATATTCCAAGATACTCGTGATCACGGGATATCAACATGACTAATTCACTGCTTCAACTTGCCAAGGACAGTTCTTCAGAGAAGAAACATGAGCTTGCAGAGCATGTCACCGGCTTACTTACCGTACGTTCCAAAGACGACAGCTCTGAAGCAATAAATCTTCTGAACAATATGCTTGAAGGTGTCTACGGGTCACTGGAACTCGAAGCAAGAAAGAAGATGTCGGAACGGCTGGCGGATGTTGGATCAACGTCCTCGAAGCTCGCAGAAGCAATGGCAAACGACGAACTGCCCGTTGCTCAGGCCGTCCTCGAACGGTCGAAGTCCCTCTCCGAAGACGCCTTGCACTCGATCGCACAGAAGAAAGATCAGGGCCACCTGCTGGCCATGGCCAAACGCGATCATATCAGTGAGGACGTGACCAAGCTTCTGGTCAAGCGTGGCGGCAAGGATGTCAGGCATGCGCTGGCGTCCAATCTGGGTGCCGAAATGCAGATGCCGGTCTTTGAAGAGCTGGTCAAGGACATGCCGAAACAAATGGGAGAACGGATACGGCACCTGCGAAAGTCCAACGAGGAACTGATCGAGGATCTCTTCCGGGAAGACGGTGAAATCGCATCGGGGCAGAAACTGGAAAAACGGACCTCCAAGATCAGCCCGAAGGCCTGGCTCATGGGTATCAAGCTCGGCAAGACGACACTGAACAAGGCAGTCTACCAACTGGCCCATGAACACAATCTTCTGGACGTCGCCGGGCTCCTGTCGGTCTTTTCCGGCCTGGAAATGAAATATGTCCACAACCTGATGGTGCGGTTCGATGCGACAGGTATCGCCACGGTCTGCCGGGCAAGCGGCATCGGAGCGATGGAATTCCAGGCAGTATGCAAGGAACGCTGCAAGCACCTGAAGTTCCCCGAAAGCACCGGGAGCAAATGGCTGACCAACTATCATATGCTGGACGATAACGATGCACGTCGCCTGCTCGCTCTCATGAAGATGAAGTTGGGATCCGCCGAAACTCATCAGGCTGCCTAGTACGACTTCGGCAGGATGTTATGAAGCGCTTCACAGTACCATTGACTGCGGAACGCTTGTCATTGCCCCAAATCGCTAATTTTCACATTTTTCAACTTCGCCTTATCCACTTGTAAACTGTCTCCGAGGTATTGTGACACTA
>NZ_KI928949.1:0-19973 GCF_000521215.1 Labrenzia sp. DG1229
GGACTGCCGATCCGGCTGAAGGTCTGGACCAAACCGGGGGCCGCCCGGGAAGTCGCCGAGCAACTTGGCGCCGGCAAGATGAACGGCAGGTCCGTGGAACTTGATTGCGGCATTGGCGACAAGGTACGCACTCTGTCTGCGATCAGTGCACTCGGCAGTCTGGTCGAGGACGTCGATGTTCACGCTCCGAGCCTGGACGATGTCTATCGGCATTTTTCAAATACAGCCCAGAAGGAGGCATAAGGCATGCTCTCCCGTATCCTGACAATCGCTGCCCAGGAAATCCGGATTGGCATCCGCAATCGCTGGATCCTCCTGGCAACCCTGATCCTGGCGGTCTTTTCCCTGGCACTCGCCCTGCTCGGCTCTGCGCCCGCCGGAACGCTGGGTGTGGACCGTCTGACAATCACGGTCGCTTCGCTGGCAAGTCTTTCGGTTTATCTTGTGCCGTTGATCGCTTTGCTTCTTGCCTTTGACGCAGTCTGTGGCGAGATCGAGCGAGGGACGCTGCTCATGACGTTCTCCTGTCCAGTATCACGGCCGGAATTCTTGCTGGGCAAAGCACTCGGACATACCCTGGTCCTGACTTTCGCTCTGGTAATCGGCTATGGCATGACTGCTGCCCTGCTGGTTTCGACGGGAACCGGTTCGCTGGCCGGGCTCGCCGACTTTTCCCGGTTGATTGCAACATCTGTGTTGCTTGGCGTCTGCTTCCTTGCAATCGGTTACGTGCTGAGTTCGCTGACCCGTCAATCAGGTACGGCTGCCGCTGCCGCGATCGCCGCCTGGCTTGTACTTGTTGTCCTGTATGATCTGGCGCTCCTCGGTGCGCTGGTGGCAAATCCCAGCGGGATCTTTGCTTCCCACGTCTTTCCATATGCTGTGCTGCTCAATCCGGCAGACGCATTCCGTCTTTTCAATCTCGCAGCGCTGGGTGCTAGCGATCTGGTTGGCGGTATGGCCGGTGTCTCGGAGGCGCTGCCTTTCGACCCTGTTTTGGCTCTCGCGTCTCTCGTAATGTTTGCCGGCATCGCATTGACGGCATCGGCATTTCTCATTCGGAGGATAACGCCATGAAACGGCACGTTTTGTTACTCCTGGCACTAGGGTTGCTGGCCGGGTGCCAGGAAGACGTGGAAATCGCGAGACCGGCAGCTCTGGAGCTGACCCCGGAGGCGGCGGGGCACTATTGCCAGATGACAGTTCTGGAACATGATGGTCCCAAAGCGCAGATCCATCTGACCGGTAACCCGTTTCCCTTCTGGTTCACCCAGGTGAGGGATGCCGTCGCATTCATGCATTCACCTGAGGAACCGAAGAACATTGCGGCAATTTATGTAAACGACATGGACAATGCGGACAGCTGGAAGGAACCGGGATTTGACAACTGGATTGAAGCCGAGGCGGCCTGGTTCGTCATTGACAGCAAAAGGGCCGGGGGCATGGGCGCGCCCGAGACGATACCGTTCGGAACTGAAGAAGGCGCAAAGGAATTTGCAGCGGCCAATGGCGGTCGGGTTCTTCGGCTTGATGATATCCCGGTTGACTACGTTCTTGCGCCAGTCGAACTCTCGTCGGCCGGCCAGTTGACCCACGGCACACCGGGCGAGGCGGTAAAATGACCGAAAATCCCGTGCCGGCAGGACGCATGAACAGAAGGCGTTTCATCAAGATCTGTGCCGTGGTTTCTGCAGGAACGATCCTGCCTTCGATGGCTGCACGGTCCGCACCTGACCTGCATCGCTGGAAAGGGATAGCCCTTGGTGCGCGTGCGGAAATCAACCTTGTTCACGAAGATCGCGCGAAAGCGCTGGATCTGTTCCGGCTTGTCGAAGCTGAAATCCGGCGACTGGAACAGGTTTTCAGTCTCTACCGTCAGGACAGCGAGCTCGTCCGGCTCAACAGGAACGGCCGTCTTGAAGCCCCTTCCCTGGACATGGTCACTCTGCTCGGACAGGCACGCCGCATCCACGCGCTGACGGATGGAGCGTTTGATCCGACGGTACAGCCGCTCTGGGCATACCATGCGGAACTGGCAGCACATGGTGCCACGCCGGAAGGTTCGGAGGCAGAAAACGACAGGCTGCAGACAGTCCTGAACAACATCGGCTTTCAGTACGTCATCTATGAGCCGGGGATTGTCGAATTTCGTCGCAAGGGTATGGCACTCACCCTGAATGGCATTGCTCAAGGCTACATCACCGACAAGGTCACAGCCTTGTTGAGGTCAAGGGGATGCAGGGACCTGGTCGTTGATCTCGGCGAGATTTCGGCAACCGGACATGCCGGGGCTGAAGGAGCACCTGCCAGAAATGGCTGGCCATTGACACTCCGCCCCGATCCGGCACGTCCATCGGCACAGGTCAAGGTCGAGCTTGTCGATGCGTCCGTGGCCAGTTCGGCCAGAACGGGAACGACGTTCGACGAGACAGGCAAGTCATCTCACATTCTCGATGCGAGAACGGGTCTTCCGGCCCAAAGCGATCTGGAAGCAGCGAGCGTAATCGCGCGTTCGGCCGCATTTGCCGACGGCCTTTCCACGGCAGCCCTCGTTTGCGGTGAAACGGGACTTGCCACCGCACTCGGTCATGTCCCGGAAGCGAAGGCCTTTGTTGTTAGAAGCACTGGCACGGCAGGCTGGCTCAACCGGCGAAGCAGCTGAAATCACGCTTGAAAGAACTTACCCCAAAAGCCGTTTCCCGGGACGGCTTCTGGGGCTAATAAATTTCTGCTTGGAAACATGTTCTAAAAACATCATTACGCTGCGTTAGTAAACAGTTTCCTAATTTTAACGTTAAGATTGAGAGTTCAAGAAATTCCTTGATTTTTGCGGGGTCCGCGCCAGTGGGGCGAATTTCCCGGGGCCTCATTTGCCGTCGGCTTCATCCATGAGGCCACGTACCCATTTTGCGGCCCACCACGTAGCGGGTATGCCCAGCGGTATGCTGAGCCAAACGGACATGACGGGTGAGATTGCCGGAAAACCGAGCGCGATTCCGATCAGACCGAGCAGGAACAGGTTGATCGCGACCGCGCCGGCCGCGAACGGATAAAACACAATGGCGAGTTTTTTGACGGACCAGGTATTGTCGGCCTCGGTCATGCGGCTTCGCTCCTGATTGACGCGTTGCGCAGCGAGTTTGCAATCAGTTCGGGGATAAACGAGGCCTGTCCGATGCAGGGCAGCCTTACGCCCTGAAAGCCGGCTGAATCCAGCGCCAGGGGGATGTCTTCGCGCACGTGCCCGCCGGGTGCCGCAAAGAACGGCAGTTCAACCGTCCGTTGATGACTGCCCTCCGCAGCTGACGCTAGATGAGGCGGCTCTTCGAGAAAACCGGTTCTGATGTCTCGAACAGGCAATACCTGGTGCAATGCCGTTGCAAACCGATAGGTACATCTTGCAGCCCGTGAACCGTTCGGGGACCCGTGTGCTGCAATGAGAATATCGGTCGCCTCCATCAACCAGTTTCGCCGTTCGATAGCTCTGCGTAACACCCTTGCTGTCAGTCCGGGCAATTCGGGATGGGTGCCCAGAGGCGGCAGCTGACATGCGCCGGAGTTGGCAAGACGCGCGGGGAGGGCGGTTTGTGTGAACCAGCCATCGGTCATGAAAAGCGGAAAGACGAGTGGTGTGCCTGTACACGCATCGATGGTCCGTTCCAGCATGCCCGGTGCCGCCAGGGTCGCCGAACGGATCACCCAGCCATCGAGTTGACGAGCGACCTGTCGCGCAAGGACGTTCAGATGATCCTCGCCCGCCTGCGGCCTCGAAGGCTGACCGTGCGATACGATCAGGGCCTCAGTGACTGGTTCCTTCAGAGAAGGTGATCTTGTTCCAGACATTGTACTTTCCCGAAGGTTTACGCATGGGCAGGCGTCGGACTTCTTCCAGCGTGTCCGCGTCATAGACGATTACCGCGCCGTCATCCTCCCAGATGGACACCAGTGCATGGCTGCCGTCGCGGGTGAATTCGACATGGGCCACGGTCGCGCCTTCTTCCGGCCGGAGTGTTTTGATAATTTCCAGGCTCTCCTTGTCGATCACGTGCATGACGTCCTTGTTCGGACCGAAGAAAACATCCACCCAGACATAGGGTGAGTTTTCGTGGCTGCGCATGAAAAAGCCGGGACCGAACGTCTCGATCCGTTTCACCGTTTCCCAGGTCTTCATGTCGATCACGGAAACCGTGCCGTCCTTGAGATGCGGCGTCGCCATGACGGTTGTGTCGCCGTATCTCCAGGTGATACCCGATCCCAGATGGGGCATGCCGGGCAGGTCCAGATCGGCGATCTTGTGGCCGATGACAAGGTCGATCACCTGACCGCCGTCGCCGCTGCGCGATGCGCCCATGACATACTCGTAGCTCTGGTCGAAGAAGAAATCGTCCAGATAGTCGGGAGTGGTGATTTTGCGAACCGGAAACGGCTTCGTGTGACGTGCCGGACCCTCGATGCGCCAATCGTGGGCGAAGCCGTAATGCGGCGGGTTCGGGCCATAAAACACTTCCCAGATTTCCGGCACATCTTTCAGCGCCAGTACGAAGCTTTCGCGTGGCGGGGCCTGATAGACCGCGGAGATCCTGCTTGGAGTTCCATCCTTGCCCTTGATCTCCTGAACGGCGGCGACGCTCAGGTCTTCAGTTGAGAGAATTGTGAGTGTATTCGGCAGATAGTTGGCTACCGCCACCCAGTTGCCGTCGTGGCTCATGGCGATGTTGCGGCTGTTGAGACCCGCCCGTATGCGTCCGACTTCCTGCAGGGAGTAGATGTCGTATTTCTGGACCCAGCCGTCCCGGGACATGATGAAGACATACCGGCCGTTCGGACTGAATTTCGGTCCGCCGTGAACGGCGAAGGGTGTCGGGAACCGGTCGAGCGTTTCAAAGGTGTCGCCGTCCAGCACGCTGACATGATGATCGCCTGTTTCCACGACGAGCGTGATGTTGAATGGATCGGACGACCAGGCAGGTTCGTCCACCGGCCGATACTCCGGATTGAGTTCGCGGCTCGCCATGATTTCATCGGTGCCCCAGGGGGGGACGTCGTCGAGCGGTTGTTTCAGGTAAGCCGAAAGCGCATCAATCTGTTTGTCGCTCAACAGGTCGCCGAAGGCAGGCATCTGCGTTGCTTCGCGGCCATCGCGGATTACCGAGATCAGATTGGGGCCGCGCATCCGGCCAAGCGTCTGCGGAATCAATGCAGGGCCAATGCTGCCCAGGCGGCCGGAACCATGGCATTCCTGACAGTTGTCCGCATAGTCCTCCACCGGATCCGCCAGAGGCGTGGAAACCGCGATCAGGAGCGCGCTAAGCGAAACGATGAGCCGGATCATGGCGTTTTCCTCTGAATGGGGTCACGGTCAGGCGGTCGAAAGCATCGTCCAGAACGCCGATCTCGCCGTCGGTGAGATAACAGGCCGGATCTTCGGCCCAGGGATCGCCAGTGAGTTGAAGCGCGCGAATGCGCGTGTTGCCGCCACAGACATCCTTGAGCGCGCAGGCGCCGCACCTGCCCTTGAGTGGCCGCGGCCGCGTCCTGAGTTGCGCAAGCATAGGGTCGTCGCCGGCCCAGAGCGCCGAAAAAGGGTCCGTCTTGACGCTGCCGACTGTGTAATCGGACCAGTAGGTGTCCGGATGCACATTGCCGAGCGTATCGATATTCGCAACGCCGAGGCCCGCAGAATTGCCGCCCCAGGCCACAAGGTGCGTCCTGACGTGATCCGCCGTTGCATCATCGAATTTTTCGCGAACCCAGTTCAGGAAATAGACCGCGTCGGCATCGTTGTTGCCGGTTACGATATCAAGTCTCCGTCCACCATTGACACCGGCCCATGCTCGCTCGAGCAGAAGATCCATCGCCCAGCGGGAGCGTTGGTGCTCGGCGTCTTCACCGCGGTTCTTGTCTCCGCGCCCGGCATAAACAAGATGAGAAAGATAGAATTTGTCGACACCTTCGTCATCGCAGAGTTTCAGCAGGTTTGGCAGGTGCTTGTGATTGCCTTCCGTGAGCGTGAAACGTAACCCGACCTTGATGCCGCGGGATTTGCACTCCCGCACACCGCGTAATGCGTCTTCATAGGCACCCTTGACGCCACGAAACCAGTCATTGGTCGCACCGATACCATCGATTGAAATGCCGACATAATCGAAGCCGACCTCGGCGACCCGATCGGCCGTTTCGCCATGGAGTTTCGTCCCGTTGGTCGACAGTGCAAGCATGTGGACGAGGTCGCGGGCCCTGAAGGCAATGTCGAAAAGGTCGCGTCTGTCCATCGGTTCGCCGCCGGAAAGGATCAGGGCAGGAATCCCGAACTGCCCGAGGTCCTCCAGCGTTTCCATTGCCTGCTGGTGGGTCAGCTCTCCCGGAAAATCGACATCTGCGGAAACTGTATAGCAGTGCCGGCATTTGAGGTTGCAGCGACGCGTCAGGTTCCAGATCACCACCGGTTTCACCGGTCTGCCGGTTGTCCGGACGCGAACCGGTGTCGGCTTGGCAATTTGCTGCATGTATTCCGTCAGGCGAAACATGGTTCAACCTTTCTGGCCGCTCAGCCGCATTCCGGTCTTCTTCAGGATCCGGGTGGAAAACAGGATGTCGCTTGCCCGGCAGGCGTCGCCAAGCAGATCCGCGATCCTGTCCCGCTTGATCAGTACCTCTTCCCGGCCGTCGCCATGCACCATGGCAAAGAGGTTATAGCGCCACATTGGAAGCGCCCGCGGGCGGCGATAACAATGGGTGACGAACGACAATGATCCGACCTGCTCACCAAGTTCATCGACCACTTTGTCGTCGATGTCCCAGACCGACATTCCATTTGCCGTCATTCCAAGCCGGTAGTGATTGGGCGCGGCACCGATCCGTCGGATGATCCCCTGGGCTTTGAGAGACTTCAGCCTCGCCAGTAACTCGTTTTCGCTCATGTCGAGGGTTTCGGCGACGACCGCAAACGGTTGTGGTACCAGCGGAAGTCCGGCCTGGGTGGCTTCAATGATAGCCCTGTCTTTTGTGTCCAGTGTCATGCGTTTACCCGAAAGCCAACGAAGAACTCGCGTTTCTTGGGAAACAGGAGAACTTCAAGTCCCGTGTCGTGCTCGATTTCCTTGGCCGTTCTCATGATGTCGCCTCGACTCTCGGTCGCCAGCACGAACCACATGTTCAGCTTGTGGTCCCGCTCATAATTGTGTGCGACTTCCGCGTGGGCATTGACTTTGGTTAAGACGTCTTCGAACCGGTTTTCTGGAACCGACATGGCGCAAAGGCAGAAGGCGCCGCCAAGCGCCTCTGCGTCGAAAAACGGGCCGAATCTGGTAAGAAAGCCGTCATCCCTGAGTTGCCGCACCTTGTCGACGATTTCCTGTTCTGACAGGCCAAGGTCGTCGCCGATTGTCTCAAACGGGTTTGAGACAAGCGGCAGGTCATCCTGGAGGCGGTTGATCAGCTGCCTGTCCAGCTTGGAAAGGTCCCGGGTCATGCTGCCCTCCCTTGCGGGGCAATCATCGCCCCGGTTTGCTTGAAGCATCGGCTGGAAAACAGGATCTGATAGGGAATCCCCGCCAATTCGGGCAGTCCGGAGGCCTGCGTCAGTGTTTCGAGTGCCTTGTTGCGGCTTTGCGCATGGATCATGCAATAGAGCCGGTATGGCCAGATGCCTTCCACCGGGCGGCGCTCGTAACAAAGGGTGACGCCGGGATGTGCGGCAAGAGACGGACCTGCCTTGTCTATATGCTCTGACTCAATGTCCCAGACGACCATGGCATTCGACCGCCAGCCGAGGGCACGGTGCCGGACGATCACTCCCAGACGCGAAATTATTCCCGCCTCCTGCAGCACGTAAATGCGCTCAAGCACGTCTTCTTCACTCCGGTTCAGAGCCTGGGCAATCTGAAGATAGGGGCGCCTGGACAGCGGCATCCCGGTAGTGAGCGCCTGCAGGAGATCGTTGTCACCCTCCTGCAGGCGCTCTTTACGAACCGGCCGGGACGCTGGTGGCCGGTCCATCTCTCCGTTCAATCTGAATCCGAGATCGACGTTGAACGGTCTGACCAGTGGAAGGTCGAGAACGCGCAATCCGGTCTGTTTCTGGATGTCGGTCAGGACCCGGTTCACATGGTTTCTGTCGGGGCCAGTGGCCACAAACCAGAGGTTCCAGCGGTTTTCCCGCTGATAGGAGTGGTTTACACCGGGCTGGCCGCCGACGATTTCTGCAATGTCTTCCAGTCTTTCGCCTGGTGCCGCGAGCGCCGCCAGTGTGCTCGCGGAGACCGAGTTCGGCGCGCAGGTCGCACCCACCCGGGTTATTCGTCCGGAAGCCTTCAGTTTTTCATACCTGCCGATAACGTCCGTTTCACTGCAGCCCAGTTCCAGGCTGATCCGTGAAAACGGCCGCGGCTCAAGAGGAAAGTTTCGCTGCCAGTCGTCAAGGAGTTTCAGATCAAGGGGATCGCCGATCCGTTCCATTGCTCAAAGTCCCGTTCTGTGCGCCCGTGAGGTGAAGAAGATGCCCGACGGGCTTTCCGCGTCGATTTCGCCTCGCTTTTCGAAGGTCCTCGTGTCGTAGATCATGACTTTTCCGGCATCGCGCACCGACACCCATACCTCGTGGCCGCGCGGGGTGAATTCCATGTGCAGAACCGCCTTTCCCGGTTTGAACTCGTGGACGATGTCTTTCGAGACAGTGTCGATGACCTGGATCGTATCGTTGAGTGGATGGGCAAAATTCACCCAAACCTGACGGCCGTCCGGACGGGACATGGCAAACACCGGCTGCCCGTATGTGTCGGTCCGTCCTGTCTCCGATAGATTGTCCGCGTCGATCCAGAGCACCTGGTGGTGCCCGACCGCCGGCAGGACGAATTCCTGTCCTGCGCGCGCCCAGCCCTCAAGATGGGGCATCTTGTAGACCGGCAGATCCTTTTGGCCGCGGCCATATTCCGGCAGAACGCGGATTGGCTTTGGTTCGGGGTCCCAAAGATCGATCGCGGTCAGCCCGTCCTCGCCAAAAAGTCCGGTAATGTAGAGGCGACCATCACCGGTAATCAGTGCGTCATAGGGATTGGTGCCTATATCCGTGATCTTCGTGACCTTGGGCTCCCCGGAAGAAAGATCCGCGATCCATGTCTCCCCTTCATCCCAAAGCGTAAAGACGAATTTCCGGCCGGGCGCGTCGACCAGGCCGATTGTCTTGGAGCCGGTCGGAATGTCGGCAACCGGATCCAGCGTGTCGGCATCGAAGATCCGCACGCCGCCAGGTTCATAGTTTGAGACAGCCACGAGCCGGCCATCATCCGAGATTGCGCCACCGATGGCATTACCGGACTGGACGACGCGATTGACGATCTTCTTTTCGGTGATATCGACCTTGGTCAGGCCACCGTCCCGGCCGAAGACATAGGCGTATCGCTGGTCCGGGGAGTAGACGAGACTCGCATGAGACAGGTCGCCGAGACCTTCGATCCGCGAAATGACGGCGCGTTCGGACTGATCCACGAGAAGAAGTGAACCACTGGCCCGTTCAACCACCAGACCCAGGTCACCGGTTGCAACGATTGTTTCCGCCTGAACGACACCCGAAATCGCGGCTCCCGATATCGCAATAGCGAGAAAGACGCCCTTGAGACCTTTCATTTCAATTCTCCCTGCAAGAGATATTCGGCAACCCGTTTCGCGTCCGCTTCACTCATCAAGGGTCGCCATGGCGGCATGGCGGTTTCCGGAATTCCGTCCAACACCACTGTGGAAAGAGTCTCGACATCATAATGGGACAGTGACTGGGGTCTGATGTCCGGTCCAAGCCCACCCTTGAGTGTCAGGCCGTGGCACGATCCGCAGTCCTGATGGACAAGATTGATCAAGTCGGTCGGCGGACTGGTCTCTCCCGCCAGAACGGGTGTACAACACAGAAAGCCGATCGTGAGCTGTCTAAGCATGTGCCTGCTGTCCGGCGGCGATAGCGCGGGTTGAAGCGGTCAGCAGGTCGGATTCATAAGCTGGCCATTCCGAGCTGAGTGTGACGACCTTGCCAATGACAAAGAGGACTGGGGCCGTCAGGGCCGAAGCACGAACATCAAGCGTGATCCTGCCGAGTTGTGAAAACAGCCTTGTCTCGCGCGGGGTTGTTGCCTGTGCGATGGCCAGAACCGGTGTCGTGTCACTCAGGCCTTCGGCGACCAGACGCATTGCGATCTGTCCGATATTGGCAACACCCATGTAGACGACGAGAGTGGTGTCTTCGCAGGCAAGGCTTTTCCAGTCCAGGTCGAGAGACCCGTTGGCCTGCCTGTGGCCGGTGACATAGCGTACACCCGAAGCCAGACCCCGATGCGTCAGCGGGACACCGCTGACGGAAGCCGCCCCCTGTGCAGCAGTGATACCGGGTGCATACTCAACGCAGATACCCCGGGCCATCAGATGTGCGGCCTCTTCCGACCCCCTCCCGAATATCAGTGGATCGCCGCCTTTCAACCGGGCCACGATCTGCCCCTTCCGGGCGAATTCAAACAGGATCTCGTTGATCCGTTCCTGCGGAACAGGATGGTTGTCCGGCGATTTGCCGACGGGGACCATTTGCGCACCGGGTGGCGCCATGGACAGGATTTCAGGAGAAACCAAACGGTCATACACGACCACATCGGCGTCCTGCAGCATGCGCACTGACTTGACGGTCAGCAATTCAGGATCGCCAGGACCTGCTCCGATGAGAAAGACTTTTCCAGTCATGAAAGACCTCGCTTCTTCTCAAAATTCTTTGGCTTATGGTCTCTTACTTCGCCTGCGACCTGCTTGATAATTGTCAAGGGTCCCACTACTTTTTTCGCAGAAATAAGGTGTTTTCAATCAATGCGTTACGGTGATCATACCGATCATCTTCTGGGTTTCCCAATGAGGGCCGCACAGGTAGTTCTGCGTTGGTCCGGCCGTCAGAAAAGTGAATTCGAAGATTTCTTCGGGAAAGAGACGATCGGATTCCGGCACACCTTCTTCTTTCAGGACCACGCTGTGGCTGGTTCTCTTGTCGACATTCACCCAGCGAACCGTGGTTCCGACTGGCACGGAAAGGTTTTCCGGACAGAATTTGTACTTGTACATCTTGACGACCGTTACGCCGTCCTCGTCCGTTGACGGGTGTCCGAGCATGTCGACGTAGCGCTCTTCGGCTTCGGCACAAATTGCTGCTGTGTCTTCATCTTCCGCCTGGGCGGGAAAGGCGAATAGTGACATCAGCAGGGCAGCGGGAAGACGGACCGTATTCAACAACATGCAATTTCTCCCTCATAGAACAAACGGGCGGCCGGTTCCCCGGCCGCCCGTGTGGCTACTGTTTGATCACATTGATCTGAGCCGCGTCGTCATCCAGTGCGAAACTGGTGTTCAGCGTCACATGGTGGAAGCGGGCCGCTGCGAAATCGTCATGGATCGCAAACCCGACCGTGTAGGTCTTTCCTGGTTCCAGCGGAACGTCGCCAGGCGCCCCGGAAGCAAGTGGCCGGGCAAACACGACGGTCCACACACCACCTGAAAGGTTTGCCTCGGCTGACATTTCACCGTCGTTGGCGACACGGCGGTCCAGCAGATAACCGTTGGAAGCCGTTCCGTCCGCATAGACCCTAAGCAGATCAAGGAAGGTGCCGTCCGCAAGCAGTTGGTCGATCTCGTCAGCTGTTTTCAGCTTGTCCCAACCACCCTGGGCCTTGCCGCGCCGGCCCTTGACCTCGACCTTGGTCCGGCTTTCGGTCAGATATTTGGTGATCGTCTCCTTCGCCTCGAGTTGTGCTGCAACATCCGCATTCGCGGCGATTGCCTCCGCCCCCGGATCGAATGGCATATACGTGTTGTCCGCATGGCACGAGGACCAGCATCCGGTCGTTTCGCCCATTTCGATGCCGGTTCCGGTGATCATCATGGCAACCTTGATCTGGTTGTCCGGATCCATTTTGCCACCGTCAACGAATGGCGCCGGGTTATGGCCGCCGTCCGGCCACTGGATCCGCACATAAAGACTTTCCTCGTCATGGGCAGCCTGAATGCTTGCATTGATCGTGCCGCGCTTACCCGGTATCGGGGTCGGTTCGATCTCGCCACCGGCAACAATCTTGGTTCCGATTGCCTCTATTTCCTTCTCGTGGCAGGTCGTACAGGCATCGCCCCCCTTGGTAAGCGGACGCGCGCCGCCATGGGTTTTTCCGTTCTGGACCCATTCGAAGGAAGCCTGCCCCGGATAGAACAGCGTCAAATCCGTTGCTGCGACCGAATTCCAGTCGATATCCGGGGCGACATTGCCACCGCCATCACCTGCTGCTGCGGCCTGGCTCGCACCGTTTCCTTCCGACTTGGCGCGTTCCTCGGCAACAGCGGCATCCACAGCCGCTGCGATCTGTGTCTGAACGGCTTCCTGCTGTGCCTTTTGCGCAGCTTTCGCTGCTTCCGCCTCTCCGGCTTCCTTTGCCTCGATACGGGCAAGGCTGGCCATGTATTCCTGCGGAATTTCACGAATAAAGCCGGGATGGGGAGCTTCGAGTTCTTCCAGATACTCTTCGTCGGCCCGGTCACGCAGGTCCGAATGTGCGATGCCTTTGTGACAGTCGATGCAGGTCTGGCCATTTGACATGGCGTTCAGGTGCTGCTGTCGCGCGCGAGGTCTCTGGAATTCCGGCATCATCGATTCAAAATCATGACAGTTCCGGCATTCGCGCGAATCGCTGGCCTTCATGCGCTCCCACTCGTTCTTTGCGAGCTGGAGGCGCTTGGCTTCGAACTTTTCGAGCGTGTCGATGGTACCCACCATCTTGCCCCAGAGCTCCTTGGAGGCCTGAACTTTCCGGATGATTTTGTGGGTCCAGTCCTTGGGCACGTGGCAATCGGAGCACATTGCGCCGACACCGGACCGGTTCACGTCGTGGATGGTGCCCTTGTATTCTTCGTAGACGAAGTCACGCATCTCGTGACAGGAGATGCAGAATTGCTTGGTATTCGTGGCTTCCATTGCGGTGTTGAAACCGCCCCAGAAAATGATGCCGCCAACAAACGCGGCTGCGACACCGCCGATGGGCATTCCCCAAATAAGGTATCTGCGCCAGATCGGCTTCTTCTTGTCACCTTGGCTGCTCTCGGTCATGACCAGGCTCCGTTTTGGATTTCTCCGCCGGCCCTTGTGACCGGGCAATCAGCGATCGCAATGCGGATGCGGGGAACGTTTGCCCTGTTTGGGGCGACCTGTGGTCAATGCAGTCCCTTCACCGCTGGCAAATGGGAAGGGCGGGCGTTGTGCCCGCCCTTCCGGAGTGCTCGCTCACATCAGGTGACGTGGTTCGAACGGTTGTAGACGTTGAACTTGCCTGTCGGGGCGAAGAGTCCTTTGACCCTGCCTTTTTCTTCAAGCGTTTCGGCGTCGAAGATCACGATTTCACCGTTCGGTTCCAGTGAAGTGGACCGGTTCCATTTGGAGACCCACACTTCCGAACCATCCTGGTTGAATTCGAAATGAACAGCAGCGCTGCCCTCTTCGTCGGTGATCTGGATCGTCTTGACGATTTCACCGGTTTCCTTCGAAATAACCTGAACGGACTGCTGCACTTCCGGTTCCGGATGCTTGGTCTGGTCGGCCCAGATGTATTTCGAGTTCGGATGGGTCCGGATGAAGAGTCCGGCACCATCGGTTTCCACCTCGTAGCAGATCTTCCAGGCTTGATCCGGGTGTTCAGCCGGATCGTTGCCCCAGACTGTCACCGTGCCTTCGCCGAGGTGTGTCGTGCCACCGACCGGACCGCAATTGGGATCAACCCAGTTGGCGCCCGGGCCGGGGTGCGGCAGGGCTGCGGTATCGATCATCGCTTCCAGCTTGTGCGTTTCCGTGTCAACCACCACCATCTTGTTCGACGCATTCGCGGCGATCTGGAAGTAACGGCCGGTCGGGTCGAAGAAGCCGTCATGCAGGAACTTCGCCGAATCGATCTTGTCGATACGCAGATTGTCGAGATCGGTATAGTCGACCTGCCAAAGCTGGCCGAGCTCCTTGACCGCAACGATCCAGGTCGGCTCGTTCGGAGTGGTGTAGATGGCGGCCACGCGACTTTCTTCTACATATTCGCCATCGACATTCACGCCGCGGGTGGAAACGACTTTTTTCGGCTCCATGGTTTCCGCATCGACGATCGCGAAATGAGGTGGCCAGTAACCGCCGCCGATCACGTATTTGCCATCGCCGGATACGGCGACGTCACGTGCGTCGTACGCAATCTTGACTTCGGCGACCAGCATGTTCTCCGGATTCTGCCAGAGGTCGATCTTGGTCATTTTGCCGTCGCGACCCATGGTGTACCAGAAACGGCCGGGATGCTCAGGCTCGGTGACCGAGTGATGCTCGGAGGCTTTCAGGACGTGAACGGCGTAACCGGTCGGGATATGCGCCAGGACTTCCTTGGTGTCACCATCCACAACTGCGACCTTGCCGACGTCACGCTCGATGACAACAAAAAAGTTTTCCCAGTTCCGGCCGTGCAGCGGCTCGGTCGGGTAGTCTTTCGGGTCGACATAGACTTTCCGGGTGGCCTCCATTTGCGCCAGCGACATTTCCGGCGGTGTAGGCGGCTCCATCATGATGTAGGTCGACATGTCCTTGATTTCCTGCTCGGTCATGATGTCCGAGAAGTTGTTCATGCCGCCTTCAGTCCCCCAGGAGATGATCTTTTCAAGTCGCTCCTGTCCCAGTTGCAGCGTACCGCCTTCCGTGACAGTTCCGTCTGCTGCTGTCTTCTTCCATTTCGGCTCGAGATTCTTACCTGTTGCTCCCTTCCGCAGGACGCCGTGGCAACCTGCGCATCTTTCGAAATAGAGCTGTTTGGAACTTTCAAAGGCCTCCTCGCTCAACGTGGGGCCTTCAGCAAAGGCAGGCGCCGTCACACTGCCCATCAGCAGTGCGAGGCAGGTCGCTAACGCGTAGCCTGTCCCTGTTCGTTTTCCTGGATGTGACATTCTCCAAACTCCAAATGCTGGTGAGGCACTCGCGAGTTTGCGCAATCACCGGTCCGCTTCCTTGACTTTCGTTAAGACGAGCCAGCGCGGCGTAATATTCGCATTCATTTTTTAAGGACTTATCTGCCGATAAGTTGGTAAAATATTGTAAATAAACAAGTTTCTTGAAAGAAATGATATTCTTGCACCGCATTGTCGCAGTCCGCGTGCCGTGATCCGGACCTCCTTTGCATCGGCTTGACTTTGGTTAAGGAAACGCGGGCCCTGCCTGTCACCCTCGTGGCCACGATCAACTCGGGGGAAAGGAGCGCGCGATGCGCGAAGTCATGACCAAAAGCATGGCCCGAAATATTTTCTATGGCGGGTCACTGTTCTTCATCATCATCTTCCTGGGGCTGTCGGTCCACAGTCATTTTTATATTACAGGGACATCGACAGACCATGCCGGCATCACTGACAGCGTTGCCGCCGGTAAACGTGTCTGGGAAGACAAGGCCTGCATCAACTGTCACACGATCCTTGGAGAAGGGGCCTATTTCGCTCCCGAAGTCGGGAACGTGATGACGCGCTGGGGCGTTCTGGACGACCCGGACGCAGCTTTCGAAACGCTGAAAGGTTGGATGGAATCCATGCCAACCGGCATCGAAGGCCGCAGGCAGATGCCGAATTTCAACCTTACAGACGAGGAAATCCGTGATCTCGCGAACTTCCTGATCTGGACCGACAAGATCGACGCCCAGGATTGGCCGCCGAACGATGCCGGCTGATCTGAAAGCAAAGGGAACGAACGATGAAATATCAATCACAAAAGGTCGCCCTGGCGTATTTCGCCGTCGCCCTGGGTCTTTTTGCCATCCAGGTATTTGGCGGATTGCTGGCCGGCTGGGTCTATGTTCAGCCAAACTTTCTTTCTGAAGTCCTGCCCTTCAACATAATCAGGATGTTGCACACCAACAGCCTGATCGTGTGGCTGCTGCTCGGCTTCTTCGGAGCGGCCTATTTCCTCATTCCGGAAGAAACGGAGCGCGAACTTCATTCGCCCAAGCTCGCCTATCTTCAGCTTGCGATTCTGGTGATCGGCACGCTCGGCGCGGTCGTCACTTATGTCTTCAATCCGTTTGAAGGCAACTTTCTTGCTTGGCAAGGAAGGGCGTGAGTTCATCGAACAGCCCAAGTGGGTCAAGGTAGGCATAGTCGTTGCCGCGCTGATGTTTCTCTACAACGTCACAATGACGGTGCTGAAAGGCAAGAAAACCGCGATCACCAACATCCTGCTTCTGGGTCTGTGGGGCCTTGCCCTGCTGTTCCTGTTCAGTTTCTACAATCCGAGCAACCTGGCTCTGGACAAACAATACTGGTGGTACATCGTCCACCTTTGGGTTGAGGGTGTCTGGGAACTGATCATGGCTTCCATCCTGGCCTACCTGATGCTGAAGTTGACGGGCGTCGACAGGGAAGTTGTCGAAAAGTGGCTCTATGTCATCGTCGCCGCGGCCCTGTTCTCCGGTATCCTGGGAACCGGCCACCACTACTACTGGATCGGAACGCCCGGTTACTGGCAGTGGATAGGCTCGATCTTCTCGTCGCTGGAAGTCATTCCGTTTTTCGCGATGATGGCCTTTGCCTTTGTCATGGTCTGGAAGGGCCGGCGGGATCATCCCAACAAGGCGGCACTCCTGTGGTCGCTTGGTTGCGCGACGCTCGCGTTCTTCGGTGCCGGCGTCTGGGGCTTCCTGCACACGTTGCACGGTGTCAATTACTATACACACGGCACACAGATCACCGCGGCTCACGGCCACCTGGCATTCTTCGGCGCCTATGTCTCGCTGAACCTGGCAATCATCACCTATGCCATGCCAATCCTGCGGGGCCGAGATCCCTATAACCAGGTACTCAACATGGCATCCTTCTGGTTGATGGCCGGCGGCATGACCTTCATGACCTTCGTGCTGACATTTGCCGGAACCATCCAGACCCACCTGCAAAGGGTCAACGGTGATTACTTCATGGATGTCCAGGACCAGATCGCCCTGTTCTACTGGATGCGCTTCGGCGCTGGGGCGGTCTTCGTGATCGGTGCACTGTTGTTCATCTATGCGATCGCAGTGCCCAAACACGAAGTCATCGAAGCCGGCGAAGCCGACCACGTTCCTGCGGAGTAACACCATGGAAGGTTCTGTATCCTTGGCAAAGGGGGCGGCCAACGCCCCTTTCTACCTCCCTCAGGGAGACGAATGCTCGGTATTCGAAGCTGCCTATGAAAATGGTCTGCCGGTCCTGCTCAAGGGACCGACGGGCTGCGGCAAGACCAGGTTCGTTGCTCACATGGCTGAAAAACTCGGGCGCAAGCTCTACACCGTTGCCTGCCACGACGACTTGTCTGCGGCGGATCTGATCGGCCGATACCTTCTCAAGGGCGGTGAAACGGTCTGGGTCGACGGACCACTCACAAGAGCGGTCCGGGAAGGTGCAATCTGCTATCTCGATGAAGTGGTTGAAGCGCGCAAGGACGTTACCGTCGTGCTGCATCCTCTGACCGATGACCGCAGGACGCTTCCGATCGACCGGACCAGCGAAGAATTGGCCGCGGCACCCGGTTTCATGCTCGTTGCCTCTTATAATCCCGGGTATCAAAATATCCTGAAGACGTTGAAACCGTCCACGCGGCAGCGCTTCCTCTCACTCGAATTCAAATTCCCGCCGGTTGATCTTGAAGTAGAGGTCGTGGCCGAAGAAAGCGGACTGGATCGGGATAGGGTGACAGCACTGGTTCGTCTTGCCGGAAAGTTGCGGGCGCTGAAAGGCCAGGACCTGGAAGAGGGGGTTTCGACCCGCCTCGTTGTTTACGCCGCAACCCTGGTCGCGCAGGGCATGCCGGTGGATCGGGCCATACTGGCCGCCATGATCGAACCGCTGACCGACGATGAAGACGTGAAACGCGGGCTCCTAGATCTTGTCACGGCCGTGTTTGGGTGAGGCCAGACCGATGGGCAAGATCGACTTCGAGCCATGGGAACCCGAAGAAACGGTCGGGAAACTGTGGCACGCATTTGCAAGCCGCCTCGATGCACCTGAAGTGCATCATGGAGCCGCGGTCGGCCTCTCCGAGGTCGGCGGGCGGCTTGCTGTGCTTTTTCGGGGACTGGGCGGAAGCCACAGTGTGGACGTGCGCCCGGTCTCCGAAGAAGTTTCGCGCCACCGTCTCGGATTCCTGAGGCGGCTCGGCACGGAAGCAGAAATCGTGCCTCAGGCGAGCTTTGACGGAGAGACCCTCCGGTTGCCGGAAAAGCTTGCCGTATTCCCATTCAGGGAAGCAAATGCCGCGCTTTATGTCTGGCTGACTGCCATGGCCGCGCACGCTCCTGAACATCTTGAGGAGGACGATCTCCTACGCACCGATTTGCGTGCGTTGCAACTCGTCGAAAGGACGATTCGCAGTACGCTGTCGGCGGCGCCCGGGCTAGGTGCTCTTTATGCAGAACTCAGTCACGGCGCGCTCGCACAACGGAATGCCGCCTCTCTGCCGGCCATTGAAGCGACGGTGGAAAAACTCGTACGTCATTTGCTTGGAGATCCAGCCGAACTCCCGTCAGACGCTAAAGCGATGATGGCGGCTCTTCAAATAGATGATCTGGCCGGTTTTACTGCGCCTCGAGGGTACCACCCCTTCCGGCCTGTGCCGGTCTGGCCGCGTTTGCGTGATGTCGTCTTTTCAACCGGAGATGCGGTCGAAAACCGCGACACGGAAGGAACGCCGGAACAGGCGACTGGCAAGACCATCCGCGCCAGACGTCGCAAATCCGATCAGGCCGAACGGAAGGACAGCCTGATCCTTCACAAGTTCGAAGCGATCCTGAGCTGGACCGAATTCCTGAATCTCAATCGCCGCGTCGATGACGACGACAACGACAATGCAAGGAAGGCTGCCGAAGACCAGGAAGAAATCGGCCTGGGTCAGATATCAAAGGCACCCGCGACACGTCTGAAATTGCATCTGGATCTTGCGCCGGAAGACGTCGATCGGGAAAAGCTGTCCGGTCGAGTTCTTTATCCGGAATGGGACACGCGCACCGGCAAGTATCTGTCCGACCACGTTTGTGTGCTCACCAGCGTCGCGGACGCTGATCCGGAACAGGATATTGCTGCCAGGGATCCCAGGGCCGCGCGGCGTATCCGGTCTGTCAAACGCCAATTCGAGGCGCTCAGGCCCGGCAGGGTCACGACGCGTGGTCACCTGGAAGGCGATGGCCTGGACATGGATGCCGCTGTCAGATCACAGGTTGAGCGCATCGCTTCCGGCGTCGGCAATGACCGGATCTGGCTGCAGACCCGGCCAGAAGCAAGGGATCTCGCAGTGTCCATCCTGCTCGATGTTTCAAGGTCGACCGAAAGCGCCGTGTCGGGCCGCGCGGTGATTGAAATCGAACGCGAAGCCCTCACTGCGCTCGCCTGGGGGCTCAATGCCTGCGGCGACGATTTTTCGATATCCGCCTTCTCGTCGCTGAAACGCCACCGCGTTTACCTGCAAAGCTGCAAGCGTTTCGACGAACCTATGTCCCTGACCGTCGAACACCGGATCAGCGGGTTGAAACCGGGGTTCTACACAAGGCTCGGAGCAGCCATGCGCCATGCCTCCCGGGAACTGGAAAAGCAGTCCCGCAAGCGAAAACTGCTTCTTGTGATCACCGACGGAAAGCCCAACGATCTTGATCACTATGAAGGCCGGCACGGTATCGAGGATACGCGAATGGCCGTCAGGGAAGCCCGAAGGGCAGGGCAGGCCGTATTCGGCGTCACCATCGACAAGTCGGCAAAGTCCTGGTTTCCACGCTTGTTTGGCCAGGGAGGCTTCGCGCTGATCCCGCATCCGGACAGGCTGACCCAGGCATTGCCCCAGATCTACCGTCAGCTCGTCGGTGGGTGATATGATGCCTGCCGGGGAAACGGAAAACTCCGGAGCGCTCGATGACCTGCCGGGCGACCTGATGATGTGGGTCCTGATTGTA
>NZ_KI928949.1:20557-45118 GCF_000521215.1 Labrenzia sp. DG1229
TGATGTGGGTCCGTGATTGTAAGCGAGCTTCTGGTCTTCGGGSCSGGGCGTTGCTGCCTTTCTGGGTGTCAGGGTCATGGATCCGGATGGGTTTGCCGCCGCACGGAATTACCTTCATCCGGCCCTTGCCGGCCTAAATACGATTGTCCTGATCACAAGCGGCTACTTCGCCGCCTGCGCCCTTGACCTCAGTCATGGTCAAGGGCGTTCCACTGTTCGCTGGAACCTGCTGCGGGCGGGATTGCTTGGCGCAGTCTTCCTGGTGATCAAGACCTACGAATATGCCGACGTCGCGGGGCAGGGCATTTCAACGGAGACTCATCCGTTCTTCACGTTCTACTACCTTCTGACCGGATTTCATGCCTTGCACGTGCTGGCGGGTATGGTGATTCTGGCTTTGGTGGCCTGGAAAACGACGTCCCGCAATGTCGAAGTCGGCACCGCTTTCTGGCATATGGTGGATCTTGTTTGGGTATTGTTGTTTCCGGTGATTTATCTGCTGGCATGAGGGAAAAATGAGTTTCGACACAACAACACGCGCCTGGTTCGGCTTGCTTTTTCTCAGCGCTGCATCTGTCCTGATCGCCGCCGGATTTACCGGGACCCTGGGTGCCGGTGCGACCGGCGGGTTGGTCCTGGTTTTTGCCTGGATGAAGGCGCGCGTGATCCTGTCCCGTTACCTCGGGCTCTGGCAGGCACCGGTCTGGTTATCGGGTTTCAACTGGGCGCTCGGGCTGTTTTGCCTGTTGTTGCTCGGATTGTTTCTGATCCCCGAAATCAGTCCCTGAAGGCTGCGGCGAGCGGTTCCGGGAGATCGAATTCCTTCAGAACACGAACCCTGGCATCACTTGACATTTTCCGAGCCGTTTTCTGAACGATCCCGAGCACTTTTTCCTCAGTGTGCTTGGCGGCAAATGGCGCGAAATACCATTTGAGGAACACGAAACAGATCACGTTTTCCAGCGCCTGGACATCGTCGTGGCGCTTGATGCCTTCTTTCCGCAACATGCGCTGCGCCGCGCCGATATCGTCTTTTCCGTACCCTGCGTCCGTCATGATCGCGACAATTCTTTCCGCATGGCGTTTTGCAAGAGCGCCGCGCCATGCATGGTAGCCGGCCTTGCCTTCCGGATACGAAGCTCTGGGTAGGGTCCACCGTTCGATATGCTGGCCGCGTGCTGCGATCCGGAGCGCATCCGGTGCGCCGGGATAAAGCCGCCCCAGCTCCGAACTCATCCGCTGTCCGTAGAGCAGGGCTGCAGGTTGACCCTCTTCCTGGCTTGGATCGGCAGCGTTGGCTTCGTCTATGGTTCTCAGTGCTTTTTCTGGATCTGTCATTGCGCCTTGTGCCAGGCTTCGACCGGGTCGGTTTCGGAGAAGTCGCGAAGCCGCTCGATGTCTTCTATGGCTGCATTGTTCCGGTTGATATGAACGCCGACAGTCTTCAGTTTCGCGAAAGAGCGTGACAGGCTCTCTGGCTTCATGCCGAGACGGCCGGCAATCAGAAACTTGTCATAGGGCAGGGTAACAACGCAACTGCCCTCCTCCTGCTCGCAAAGGCCGAGCAGGAATTCCGCAACCCTCTGAGGACCCGTATGCGCCTTGAGTTGTTCAAGTTGCGAGACAAGTGAGTGCAGGTGAGTGAATGTCGAGGCAAGCACGGAAACCGCAATCTCGGGGTCTTTTCTCATCGCCTCGACCAGCGCAACGCTCGGAATGCGCATGACCTCGCAGGTTGTCACCGCCTCGGCGGAAACCGGATAGGCATGACCACGGAACGCGACGGCCTCGCCGAAACTTTCGCCCTTGGCAAAAACATTCACAACCGCTTCGCCGCCATTCGGTGCGATCCGGTAGAGTTTCACCCATCCTCCTGTCACGATGTGGATAGCGTGGGCCGTTTCACCCTGCAGGAACAACGTCTCGCCGCGGTCGTATTCGCGCCAGCTCGACATGCTGAGGATCATGTCCTGAATGTCCTGTGAGAAGCTTTTCAACAGCAGAGAGTTCTGCGCAATTTTCCTGCGGCGTTCATTCGGCATTTTTCCAAGATCCCTTCCAGATTCACCTAGGTAAATCTGCCCCCCTTAGATCCGTCTGGTGCACGATTACCGTTGCGGTCATGCACTTTCAAATGCGGATTTGGAGTGCTTTGCTGTTTCGAAACGCAACGTGTGCCTTCGAAGTCTCCGGAAGTTTTCTAGCAGGAATTCGAATTTTTGGGTTTGACTCAAGTCATACATCGGACGGTGCACAGCTTTCATTGCAGACAAAGCTTTGCCGTCTACAGTCGACCGGGCATCAAAGAGAATCCGGAATACCGATGTGATCTTGAATCGGCCGCCGGTTGCTTTATTCCCAGACCTGATTTGGATCTGGCAGCGGAATGGCATCGAGCAGCGTCCTGGTATAGTCGGCCTGCGGGTTGGAAAAGAGATTTGCCGTCAGTGCGTTTTCGACAATCTCTCCCTGATGGAGAACGAGAATACGACTGCACAGGCGCCGGATTACGGACAGGTCATGGCTGACAAAGGCGAGTGTCAATCCCAGATCCCGAACCAGCTGTTCCAGAAGATTCAGGACCTGGGCCTGGGAGGAGACATCGAGTCCGGAGACGATTTCGTCGGCCAGAATGAAATCCGGTCTGAGTGCAATGGCGCGCGCAATGCCCACCCTTTGTCTTTGGCCGCCTGAAAGCTCGTGCGGATAGCGGTTCGTGAAGGTTTTCGGAAGGCCGACCATCTCCAGCGCTTCATTCACGCGCGCAGACAGGTTGTCGAACCCCTGCAGACGCATGGGCCCGGCAATGATGCCGCCGACCTGTCGGCGAGGGTTGAGCGAGGACATCGGATCCTGAAAGACCATCTGGAACTTCTTGCGAAGGGGGCGCAGATCGTCTTCGTTCATATGCGCGATTTCACTGCCCTCGAACAGGATCGAGCCGGATTCCGGTTCCAGCAGACGGATCATGGTGCGTCCCAGGGTCGATTTGCCCGAGCCGGAACCGCCGACAATGCCGAGGACATCGCCCTTCGCGACATCGAATGTCAGGCCCTTGAGGACTTGTGTTCGCGGGGCGGTGCCAAGAAGCGGCTTTTGCGACAGGTCCGGAAAGGAGACTTTCAAGTCCTTGAGCTGGTAGATCAGGTCACTCACGGCTTCTCATCACTCGTTCATTTGCGCATCGAAAGCGGCGACTTCGCGTTCCACCGCAGCGATGATGTTGTCCGGGACCGGCATCAGCGATCCATCCGGGTCTGTGTATTTGGGGGTGGCTGCCAGAAGGGCCTTCGAATAGGCGTGCTGCGGGGCATCGAAAAAGGCACGAACACCGGTGTCCTCGATAACCTTGCCGGCGTAGAGAACGGTAAGAGATTGGCTGATTTTTGACACGACGCCGAGATCGTGCGTCACGAACAGGAGCGCTGTCTGGTGCCGTTCCTGCATTTCGCGGATCAGTTTCAGGATCTGCTTTTGAACCGTTACGTCAAGCGCGGTCGTCGGTTCATCCGCAATGATGAGTTTTGGCTCCGCGGCAAAGGCGGACGCAATCAGGACCCGCTGCCGCATGCCGCCCGACAGTTCGTGCGGATAGGACTTCATCACTCGCCTGGGCGACTGAATGTGGACCTCTTCCAGCAACTCAAACGCGCGCGCTTCGGCCTCGGGCCGCTTCCAGCCGAGAATGTCGACGAGGCGATCCGTAATTTGCGGTCCGATCCGACGGGACGGATTCAGTGCAGTCAGCGGATCCTGCGGGATCAGCGCGGCTTTTGCGCCGATCCTCTGACGTCTTGCCTTTGGCGGCAACGCCAGAAGATCTTCGCCATCGAGGAGGATTGTCCCTCCGGTGAGGCGCGCTGCCCTCGGCAGAATACCCAGCACCGCTTTGCCGATCATGCTTTTGCCCGCGCCGCTTTCTCCGACCAGGGCGCGAACCTCCCCTGACTTCACATCGAGCGAGACCTTGCGCAGCAGGGGGAGGCCGTTTCTCAGCCGGACTGTCAGGTCCTGAATGGAGAGGTAACTCATCGCAGCACCGGATCGAAGTATTCTTTGAGGCCTTCGCCAAGTTGCGAAAAACTGAGCACCGTCAGGAAGAGCGCGAAGAGCGGAAACACCAGCACCCACCAGGCCTGATAGATTGATGTCCGGCCTTCCGCGATCATGCCGCCCCAGGTCGGTTCGTCGGTTGAAATGGACAGGTTGACGAAGCTCAGGATTGCTTCGACGATCACTGCAATCCCCATTTCGAGGGTCAACAGCGCAACGATGGTCGGCAGCACGTTGGGCAGGATTTCCGCGAGCGCGATCCCGAACCTGCTGCGGCCGGCCACTTGTGCTGAGGCAACGTAGTCCATCGCGCCCTGGCTCATGGCCTCGGCGCGCACGACGCGGGAAAACCGCGTCCAGTCGATCACCACGATGGCGATGATGATCGATGTCAGGCCGGTGCCAAGGACGGCAATCAGAAGGATGGCGAAGAGGACCGGTGGAAACGCCATCCAGATATCGACCAGGCGTGAGATCACCAGATCGGCCCAACCGCGATAATAGCCTGCGATCAGCCCGAGCGTCGCACCTACCAGGCAAGTGAGTGTGCCGGCGACCAGGGCAACGGTCAGCGCCAGTCTCGCGCCATAGAGCATTCGGCTCAGCAGGTCGCGGCCGAGCGAGTCCGTCCCCAGGAGATAGGCAGGATCGGCATCCTGTTCCCAGAAAGGGGGAAGCCGTGCCGCAAAGAGATCCTGCTCCAGCGGGTCATGCGGGCTGAGCATTGGTGCAAAGATGGCCGCCAGCACCAGGAGGAGCAGCCAGCCGCCGCTCAGCCAGAGCCGAAGACCGGGCAAGTGGCGGATGTCTCCGCGGGCATCACGCATGGCGCAGCCTCGGGTTCAATGCGGCGTATGTCATGTCCACCAGAAGATTGACGAGAGTAAACAGCAGGGCGAACACCAGGACGATGCCCTGGATGAGCGGAAGATCGCGGTTGATGACGGCATCGATCGCCATGTTGCCGAGGCCTTCGTAGGAAAACAGCCGCTCGATGATCACCGTGCCACCGATGAGAAAGGTGAATTGCACTCCGATGAGAGTCAAAGTCGGCAGGATCGCATTCGGCAATGCATCGCGGGTGATGATCGACGTTTCGGAATACCCCTTGGTGCGGGCGAGCGTGATGTAGTCGTCGTGCATGCATTCCTTCAACGACTGCTTGAGCAATTGCAGAATGATCGCGGCGAGCGGGATTGCCAGGGCAAGAGCCGGTAGCAGCATGTGGCCGAGCAGGTCGAAAACGACGTCGAAACGCAATCTGAGCAGGGCCTCGAGCAGAAAGAAATTGGAATGGAAGTCGAAGCCGAGTGACGGGGACACACGCCCGGAGATATGAAACAGCGGCCAAAGGACGCCAAGAACCAGGATGAGCGCGAGTCCCCACAGGAAATCAGGCAGCGATAGAGCGACGCCGCCCGCAACATCGATGCCGCCCTCGATCTTGGTATCCCGGTAAAGTGTCGCGGTTAGTGCTGCGGTTCCGCCAATGAGTACCGCGATCACAAGGGCAATCAGCGAAAGTTCCAGTGTCGCCGGCAAGCGGCCGATAACAAGATCGAAGACCGGTTGGCGCAAGGTTATCGAAGTTCCGAAGTCGCCCTGAGCGACATTGACGATCCAGATCCAGAATTGTTCCGGAATGCTCTTGTCCAGGCCGTAAAGCGTTTTCAAGCGCTCGATATCCGCGTCTGTGGCACCAGGCGGCAACATCATTGCAATCGGATTGCCTGGGACGACCCGGATCACGACAAAAACGATGATGGCTGCCCCCAACAGGGTTACCAGCGTTGTCGCTAGGCGCGTCAGAAGCGCACGCACGATCTGCATGTGAGGTTCAGGCCTGTCGTTCGGAAAAGAGAACCGCCGCGGGACCCGTTGCAAGGGTAGGAATTGGTCCTGCGGCGAAGGCGGGGTGGATCTTTCCCGGACTTACGATCGGGTCATCAGATGCGGCAGCAAGGCACCGGAGGCATGCGGCGTAACCTTGACCTTGTCGCTGTGCAGGATTGGCTGCACATACTGGATCAGCGGCAGCACAAGTGCGTTTTCGGCAATGTGCTTGTCCACTTCCTTCCAGCCGTCGATGCGTTTCTGCTCGTCGGCTTCGCCCCAGAGCGGAATGATCATCTGCATCAGGTCCTCCCCGTCCCAGACGGAATGTGGGGACGGGCCGAACATGGCAAACCCGGTCGACGTGGTCGGATCCCCGATCGCGTTGCCCCAGTTGTAGAACGCAGCCGGTGCGAGCGTGTCTGCCGCGCGCAATTCGTAGTGCTTGGCGATCTCGTAGACCTCGATTTCGGCTTCGATACCGACCTTGCGCCACAGACCGACGATGACCTGGATGATCTCGTAGTCTTTTGGCTTGAAACCGCGTGTCGTCTGGATCTTGAACCTGACCGGATTGTCCGGACCATATCCGGATGCGGCAAGCAGTTCCTTTGCCTTCTCCGGGTCATAGGGAACCGTGACGGAGGGATCGTAGGCGGTGTAGTCAGGCGTTTGAAGCGTGTCGATAGCAACGCCATAGCCGGACAGGAGCCGCTCGATGATGGTTTTCTTGTCGATCGCGTGTGCCATTGCCATACGCACATTCGGGTCGTTCATCGGTTCGACATCGTTGATGAATATCATGCCGATATCGGAGATCGGTGCTGCTGTTCCCTCGATGCCGTCCTGCTGTTTCAGGCGGTCGAATTCCTCGTAAGGCATTTCCAGGGTCACGTGAGAGTTGCCCGAGCTGACCTCGAAGGTACGGCTGGAAGCATCCGTGACGAATTTTATCGTAACCGTCTTGAACTCCGGCGCACCACCCCAGTAGTTTTCGTTGGCTTTCAAGCGCACGAACGCATTGCGCTCGAACTTGTCGACCATGTAGGGGCCGGTTCCGACGGGATTGGCTTCAAAGCCTTCCGCACCGACTTCTTCATAGTATTTTTTCGGGAGCACGTAGCCTGTCAGGAAGCTCATCCACTTGAAGATCGTGGGTTCGTATTCCTTCACATCCGCCGTAATCCGATTGCCATCGATCTGGAAATTGCCGATCTTGCCCCAGATGAACTGGATTGGATTGCCCGTCTCCGGATTGCCGGCCCTTTCAAGCGACCAGACAACATCTTCCGGTGTCAGCGGATCGCCATTGTGCCAGGTCACGCCCTCGCGGACATCCATCCAGATCTTGGACTTGTCGTCGTTCCAGCCCCACTCCGTCACGATGCCCGGACCGAAACTCAGATCCGGGTTCTGATGAATGAACATGTCGAAAACGGACTGGTAGATACCCTGGATTGTCGGGTTTACCGCAGACGGGCCGACAGTCGGGTCCCAGCTCGGCAGATTGACGTTGTAGGCGATCACCAGTTCTTCGATATCGCTAGCAAATACGGGTGTTCCCACGGCTGTCAGCACTCCGCTGGCGGCCGCGCTTTTAAGAAGCGTGCGTCTTGAAACCTTCATTGTTACGTTCCCCATTTTTATCTGAACGCCGTGCGTGTTTTCGTTTTCGCTATCCGGCGAGCTTTCGTGCGAGAAGATATCCAGGCCCAGCTCCCGTGCCTGCCCCCGGCCAAACGGCAGCACCGGTATGGAACAGGTTCCCCACCGGCGTGCTTCCGTCGGCATGGCCGCGCACAGGTCTGAACATGAAGTGCTGGGTCAGGTGATGGCTTCCGCAAATCTGATCTCCTCCAACCAGATTTGGATTGTCCGCCTCCATCATGGCGGGTGTCACAATATGCGATTTCAGAATTTTCGAGCGTGTCCCCGGCGCATAGCGTTCAACAATATCGAGCGCCCGTTCCGCAAAGGGTTCGGCTGCCGTTTCCCAGTCTGTCGCCGTGATTAGGTTTGCCGCATCGCCCTTGATATTCCCTGGCGCCATCCGGACCTGCAGCCACAACACGTGCTTTCCCTCCGGCGCACGACTTGCATCGATCGCGGTTGGCTGACCGCAGACGATGATCGGCTCATCAGGCAGCAATCCTGCCTTTGCCTGGGCATAGGTGCGGGCCATCTGGTCGACTTCGGGCGCCAGATGAACGTAGGCGAACTTCTTGAGTTCGTCCCCGGCCCGCCAGTCGGGAAGAGAGTCGACGGCAAGATGCATCATCAACGTTCCCGGAGCATGGGAAAATTTCTTCAGCCCGTCGTCGTAGTGTTTGTTGCCGGTCTCACCGGCGAGTTTCAGAAGGGCCTTGGGGGCAACATTCGCGATTACCGCCTTGCGTGCCATGATCTTGCGTCCGTCAGCAAGTTCAATGCCTTTCGCTTTGCCGTTTTCGACGATGATGCGGGTAACCTCTGCATCGCAGGTTACGGTGCCGCCGCGTGCTTCGAGCGTCGAAATCATTGCGGAGGTCACGGTTTCGGCACCACCCTTTCCCAGAACCATGCCGAATGCCTGGTTCGCCATGCCTTCCAGATAGGGAAACAGCGCGCCACCGGAGATGTCGGGGGCAAAATCCAGATGCATTCCCCAGGCGGCGAGAAGCGCGCGCACTTTCGGGGATTCGAAGGTCTCGTCCAGCCAGTCGCGGGGCGACGACAGCAGGAAGCGGCCAAGGTCGAGTACCCCTGCCGTGCCGGACTGTCGCCACTTTTTGTAAAATATATATGCAAACGCACGTTTTTTTGCCGGGCTGCTGAGAAGACCGACCAGCGCTTCTGCAGTGGCGGGAAATTCTCTGGTCAAGTCTCGCCAGACCTTCCCGTCTTCCGGGCTGATCGCTTCAATCCTGCCTGCTGTTGTTTGGGGGTCATTGCTGACGCCCAACCAGGAGCCGTCAGGAAAAACGGAAGAGAAACAATCGGATGCCGGAGCAAATTCCATCCCATTGCTTCGCAGCTCTTCGCCATGTTCCTTGCAAAATCCGGACCCGGCGAAAAGGGAGAGGTTCATTGCCGCCCAGTCGTGACGAAACCCGGGAAGAGTGTACTCTCCCGTTTTTACAGCCCCGCCGGGTGTTGCAGCGCGTTCAAAGACGCCGACCTTCCACCCACTCGCAGCAAGGTGGACTGCGCAGGCCAGGCTGTTGTGTCCGCTGCCGATGATCACACCGTCCAGAGTCTCATCCATCGCGCAAATCCTTGTCCCCCTCGAAATAGATAATTGCAAATACAACTAAATCTGTCTAGCATTGAATTGCGAAAACGAGCCGACAGGCCAAGTGGTACAGAGGGAGCAAGAGATGTCAGCAGAGAGCGCACTCAGCGGACTGGGGTCGAAGATTCTGTCCGGCGAAGTTGAAGTGGTGGACTGCACGGGCGTTTTGGGGCCGGGCACGCCGATCATTCAGTTGCCGCCAGATTTCGCCAAGAACACGCCCAAGGTCGAAATTCACAAGATCAGCGAATATGATTCAGACGGACCGTTCTTCGCGTGGAACTGGATGGTTCTGGGTGAGCATTCCGGCACGCATTTCGATGCGCCGCACCACTGGATAACGGGCAAGGACTACGAAGACGGCTTTACCGATACGCTCAGTGTGCAGCGCCTCGTTGCCCCGGTAAACGTGATTGATTGCTCGAGGGAAAGCACGGAAAACGCCGATTTCCTTCTGACCGCCGATCTCATCAAAGCCTGGGAAGCGGAACATGGTGCGATCGGTGCAGGCGAATGGGTCGTCATGCGCACCGACTGGGATAACCGGGCGCATGACGAGATCCTGTTCCTGAATACGGACGAGACCGGTCCGCACAGCCCCGGCCCGACTCCTGATGCAATCGAATATCTGCTGTCGAAGAAGATTGTCGGTTGGGGTACCCAGTGTATCGGTACGGATGCCGGCCAGGCAGGTGGCATGGAGCCGCCTTACCCGGCTCATAATCTTCTTCACAGGGACAATTGTTTCGGTCTGGCGTCACTGACCAATCTGAGCAGGCTTCCACCCAAGGGCGCGATCCTCATTGCAGCGCCATTGAAGATCGAACGTGGTACGGGCAGCCCGATCCGCGCTTTGGCCCTGGTTCCGCGCAACTGAGGCCGGTTTCGTGTCCGCACCGCATGTAATTATCGGTTCCGGGATCAACGCACTCGTCGCGGCAGCATTGCTGTCGCGCAAGGGTGAGCCTGTTCTGGTGCTCGAGCGATCGGATCGCATTGGCGGATGCATGCGGACCGAAGAGATTACGCTGCCCGGTTTTCATCACGACGTGATGGCGGCCACCTTCGTGCTGTTTCTGACGTCTCCGGCTTACGGTGAGCTTGCCGGGGATCTCGGCCGCCACGGCCTTGAGTTCTGTCACGCTGCCAAACCCACTGCTGTATTGCGTCCAGGCGGCCAGACGGCCGTCCTCACGATGGACCGTGCTGCCAATGTCTCCGCATTTGATGCCCTGGGGCCGGGAGACGGCAGGCAGCATGCTGCAGATGTCGGGGGCATTGAGGCAGAGGCGGATTTTCTGTTTGCCCTTCTGGGCAGTCCGCTCTGGTCGGGCAAGATGGCACGTCTCATGGCCAGACAGGCCTGGAAGCTCGGATTGAACGGGTTGAAGACCTGGTTCGGTGATGCTCTTCAGCCCGCGCGAGCCTGGCTGGAGCACGGATACGACAGCGAAACAGTGCAGGCGCTCTGGGCGCCGTGGGTATTGCATACCGGTTTGACTCCGGAAAGCACCTATTCGGGCCAGATGGGGCGGGTCATCGCGTTCGCCCTGGAAGCCGCCGGGGCTCCCGTTGCCAAGGGTGGCTCGGGAAAGGTACCGGAAGTGTTTCGAAGCCTGATCGAGGAAAATGGTGGCGAGATTCGCACCGGCGTCGATGTCGAGCGTATCACCGTGACGAACGGCAAGGCAGTTGGCGTCGAAACGGTTGGCGGTCAGAGTATCGAAGCGAAATCCGTCATTGCCTCGGTCACGCCGACGCAGCTCCACCAACGGCTGCTCGAAGACGCGCCGCCGCCGGCACATGCTGAACGCTACAGGTACGGACGCGGAAATTTCCAGTTGCACTACGCCCTGAGCGGGGAGCCGGAATGGATTGCAGACGGACTTGAAGATATTGCACTGATCCACCTGACAGACGGGATCGACAGTGTCTCGAAATCTTCAAACGAGGCCGAAAGGGGATTGTTGCCGGTAACGCCGACAATCTGTGTCGGCCAGCCGCACAGGCTGGATCCGACTCGCGTGCCGGATGGGAAAGCAGTGTTGTGGCTCCAGATCCCCGATGCACCGCGCGTGATCAAGGGAGATGCCGCAGGCGAGATCGAGACGGGCCCGGAATGGACAGAGGCCGTGCGTGAAGCCTTCGCCGACAGGCTTGAGGAAATTCTGCGAAGGCACATCCGGAATTTTGACGGGATCAGGCTCGCACGCCGCGCTTATTCACCTGCCGACCTGAACGACCTCAACATGAACCTTGTGGGTGGCGATCCCTATGGCGGTGCCTGTAGCATTGACCAGTTTTTCGTCTGGCGCCCCTTCACCCAGTCCGTTAACAGCGCCACCGCAATTGCAAACCTTCACATGATCGGTGCCTCGACGCATCCGGGACCGGGGCTTGGCGGCGGTTCCGGCTACAACCTGGCAAAAAGGATGGGTGCATGAAAAAGGAAGACGGGCTGGAGCTGATGGAGCAGAATGCCCGCGTCCCGCGCCTGGGTGAGATCGGACTTGAGAATTTTCCGCCTTACCTGATGAACCGCATCATGGGGCGCTACAATGCCGCGCTGCGCGATGAAATGGCAAAGCTCGGGCTCACGACGCCCAAGATGCGCGCGCTTGCGGTCCTTTCCGTGCTTGATGGGTTGCTGATCCGGGATCTGTCGATTTACGCCGTGGTCGAAACATCGACGCTCAGTCGTGCCCTTGATGCGCTGGAGCGCGACGGCCTGGTGGAAAGGGTCACCGACAAGGACGACAGCAGGGCTGTGCGGATACACCTGACGACAGAGGGACGGCACACGCATGACATGCTCTGGCCGCATCTGGCAACGGCCCACCAGCAGATGTTTCGCGGGATCAGCGACGCTGATCAGCGAACCTTTGTTGCGACATTGCAGACCATTTTGAAAAACGTGCGCAAGCATCCGATTTAGATCCGCTTTCTTCGAAAGGGATCCAGAGACCGCTGAGGGAGGAGCCGATGGCCGAAAGGTCGTTCAAGGCTGAGGTAGAGCATCTTCGCAAAGGATCGGGAGACGTCTTCACAGGGGAGGGCATCCTTGCCATCACCAAGGCGCTTCTGGAAAACGGCGTTGGCTATGTTGGCGGCTACCAGGGTGCGCCCATATCGCATCTGATGGATGTTCTGGCTGACGCAGAAGATCTGATGAGCGAACTGGGCATTCGTTTTGAAGCCAATGCCTCCGAAGCCGCGGCAGCAGCCATGCTTGCAGCTTCGGTTCACTACCCCATTCGCGGTGCCGTGACCTTCAAGGGATCCGTCGGCGTGAATGTGGCGTCGGACGCGTTGGCGAACCTGTCTTCTTCCGGTGTCAATGGCGGGGCGCTTGTCATTGTCGGGGAAGATTACGGCGAAGGTTCCTCCATCATGCAGGAACGGTCATACGCCTTCGCCATGAAATCGCAGTTCTGGCTGCTGGACCCGCGTCCGAACCTGCCGTCCATCGTTAAGGCGGTTGGTGACGGTTTCAACATGTCGGAAGCAAGCAATACTCCCGTCATGCTGATGGTCCGGATCCGCTCATGTCACGTGACGGGCAGTTTCGACACCACGGACAATGTCCCGCCGCCATTGCCGGTCAAGACGGCGCTTGCCAATCCGCAGCGGGATTTCAAGCGCGTGGTTCTGCCGCCTATGTCCTATGCACATGAGCATGACAAGATCGACAACCGTTGGCCCGCCGCGGAGAAATACATTCTTGAAAACGGGCTCAACGAGCGGTTCGGACCGGAAGCGGGCAAGGTCGGTATCATGTGCCTTGGCGGCATGTACAACAGTGTCATCCGTGCTCTGCAACGGCTGGGCCTTGCAGATATCAGCGGCAACACTTCTGTCCCGCTCTACGTCTTGAACGTGACTTATCCGGTCGTCAAATCCGATGTTCTCGATTTCTGTCGGGACAAGGAAGCCGTGCTTCTGGTGGAGGAAGGTCAGCCGGAATTCATCGAGCAGCAGATCGGCGCCATGCTCTACAAGGAAGGTGCGTCCACCAAGCTGGAAGGCAAGGGAATCTTCCCGAAGGCAGGCGAATATACCGGCCAGATCATGTTCGACGGACTTGAAGCCTTTGTCCGTCAATACGCGCCGGAATTGTTGCCGGCAAAAGTGCTGGCGCCGAATTCTCCCAAGCCGCAAATGCCCGATCTCAGCAAAACGGTGCCGATCCGCCCGCCCGGCTTCTGCACCGGTTGTCCGGAGCGGCCGATTTTCGCCTCGCTGAAACTTGCCGAACAGGAACTCGGCGCGCGCCAGATCACAGGAGATATCGGCTGTCATCTGTTCGCCTGCCTGCCGCCGTTCGAAATTGGAGGCTCGACGATGGGCTACGGCCTGGGACCTGCTTCAAATGCCGCCTTCGATGGCGGCGGCGAGCGGCGGGCGATCTCGATCCTTGGCGACGGCGGCTTCTGGCACAACGGCCTCAGTTCGTCGATCGGCAACATGGTGTTCAACAAGTCGGACAGTGTCGCGATCATCGTCGACAACTACTATTCAGCAGCAACCGGTGGTCAGGATGTCCCGTCCAGCCGCGCCCGGAACAAGTCAAAGTCGACCAACAATCCAATCTCCAAGGCATTGGCGGGTGCCGGGGTGGAGTGGATCCGGCAGATCGACAGAACCTACGACGTCACCAAGATGCGCGAAACCATTCGCGAGGCCCTGACGACGGACTACAAGGGACCGAAGGTGATCGTTGCGTCTTCGGAATGCATGCTCAACCGCCAGAGACGGGAAAAGCCGCAGCGCAACAAGGCGATTGCTGACGGACGAAGGGTGGAGTTGCCGCGTTTCGGTGTCGATCAGGATGTCTGCACGGGAGATCACGCCTGTATCCGCCTGTCCGGGTGTCCCTCTCTGTCGCTCAGGAAACTGGACGATCCGCTCAGGGACGACCCCGTTGCCCACATCGACCAGTCCTGCGTCGGCTGCGGCAATTGCGGCGAAGTGGCGGATGCCGCGATCCTGTGCCCGTCTTTTTACGAGGCGAAGGTGGTCCATAACCCTGGGGGATTTGAAACCTGGCTCGCAGGGTTCCGCAGGAAGGTGATCGCCTGGCTGCAGGATAGGCGCACGAGCAGGCGTCTCACATTTTCCCGGGAGGGCATCTGATGTCGCTGGTTTTACCACTTGATGCGCAGCCAACCGATCCGGCGCTGGATGGCATCATAAAGCTTGCCGTCATGGCCGTTGGCGGTCAGGGCGGCGGTGTCCTGACGAACTGGATCGAGTCCCTGGCACGTGCCCAGGGCTATCATTGTCAGGCAACCAGTGTTGCCGGCGTTGCTCAAAGGACAGGCGCGACCATCTACTATATCGAGATGGCTCCCGGCGATGTAACAACCCCGGTCTTTTCGCTGGCTCCGTCCGCAGGTGACGTGGACATCACTATCGCCGCGGAAATGATGGAGGCGGGACGTGCAATCATGCGGGGCTTTGTGACCCCTGACAGGACCACGCTGATCGCCTCGACCCACCGGATGCTGGCAGTCTCGGAGAAAACTGTGCCGGGTGACGGCATGGCCTCGTCCGAAGAAGTCAAAGCCGCCGCTGAAGTCGCATCACAGAAACTGATACTCGCTGACATGGACACGGCGGCGGTCAAGGTCGGGTCGGTGATATCGGCCTCGCTTTTTGGAGCCCTCGCGGGCTCCGGGGCGTTGCCGTTTGAACGCGCTGCCTTCGAGGAGGCAATCCGAGCGGGCGGCAAAGGAGTTGAAGCGAGCCTGCGCGCCTTCGCGGCGGGCTATGATCTGGCGCAAAGCGACGCAATAGAACAACCGGCAGATCCAGTTGTTTCAAAACAGGAGCTTGTTGCACCCAGGGGACCTGATGCCGGCCGGGCTGCGTGGGCAAGCCTTGAAGCCCGCATCGCGGCGTTTCCCGAACCTGTCCGTAAAATGGCAACCGCCGGATTGACCAAGGTCGTGGACTTTCAGGACTGCGCCTATGGGACCGAATACCTTGACCGCCTGGCGCCCTTGATAGAGGCCGATTGTGAAGACAATAAATTCGAATTGTCCAGCGAGGCGGCAAAATATATCGCCAATGCAATGGCTTATGACGATGTTATCCGCGTCGCCGACCTCAAGACACGCGCGCAGCGCGTTGACAGGATCGAAGACGAGATGCGCCTTGGAGAAGGCAACGTTCTGCAATTGACGGATTATCTTCATCCGCGCGCGGAGGAGATTGTCGGACTGCTGCCGGAAAAGACAGGCAGGAAACTGGAAAACGATCCGGCCTGGATGAAAAGGATCGACCGCTGGTTCAATCGCGGGCGCCGCATCAGGACCGACAGCCTGCGGGGCTTCGCGATGCTGTATTTTCTCGGCGGGTTGCGAAAGTGGCGGCTGAGGACCTTGAGACACAAAATGGAGCAGGATCACCTGAACGCGTGGCTCCAGATGGTGTCGGGTTATCTGCCTGACCGGTACGGGATGGCCGTTGAAATCCTGCGCTGCCGGCGCCTTATCAAGGGATATTCCGATACCCACGCACGTGGCTTGTCCAAATTCGACAAGGTCCTGTCCGGTGCACGCATGGTTGAAAACCGGGACGACGGTCCGCAGTGGGTCGCACGGCTGCGGGAAGCAGCGCTCAAGGAGGAAAAGGGCGGTGAACTGGACGGTGCGCTCAAGACTGTCGAGAGTTTCGCAGCCTGAATTTCAGTGACCTGAGAGAGACTTGCCAAGCAGGTTGACTAGCTCTCGCGTAGCGTCTTCCGTCGTCTGGATGCCAGGTGATAACCGAAGGGTTGTACCGCGGATATCGGCAGAAAATCCGGCTGCGTTCAATGTGGCAAGCGTTTCTGATGCAATGCCTTCGGATGTCATGTCAATCATCAGGCTACCGCCCCGCTCTTGCACGTTACGAGGAGTCAGCAGGGTCAACCCCAGTTCGTCGGCGCCCTCGATAACAAGGTCGCACAGCAATCTGTTGTGATGCAGAAGGGCGCTCGTGTCGACGGTCGCATGCCATTTGAGGGCAGGGACAGTTGCAGCCGCAGGCAGAATGGCGGGTGTTCCGTTGTCGAAGCGGCGGATATCGGGAGCATAGTCGAATGCATCGATATCCCAGTTGAACGGATTGTCCTGGCTGAACCAGCCGCGCAGTTCGGGCCGGCAATCCGCGATCAGGTTGGGGTGAACATAAAGCATACCGGCACCTGGTGTGCCGCACATCCATTTGAGGCTGGTCGAAACCGCAAAATCAATCACCGGATCCTGAACCGAAAACGGCAGCAACCCTGCCGCTTGCGTGATGTCGACCCCGATCAGGCTTCCCATCGCCCGGCCGTGCACGGCGAGACTTTCCAGGTCGGTCTTGTGCGATGTGGTCGAACTGACCCAGGTCACAAGCGCCAATGCAACATCGCTGTCCCATTCGGCGATCATGTCGTTATCGGCCACCCAGCTTGTACCTTGCCTCGGATAGACGGTCTTGAGGTTGAATCCGAAGCGCTCCTGCAGCCTTGAAAGAAGAAAGTGATTGGAGGGAAAACAATCCGCTGCGACGAGAACCGTCCGGCCGCGCAAACGGTCGGCCGGCAGGGACGTCAGCAGCATATGAACCCCTTGCGTGACGTTTTCGCAGGTCGTCGTCGATCTTTCGGGAGCACCGATCAGCGCGCGCCACAGATCAATGAACTCGGTCCGTTTGCCAAGCATATAGGACCACTGCTGATCATCCGGGGCACTCCACACATATGCAAGTTCCGACATCGCCTTGCTGAGATCGGCTTCCTTGCCAGGATACTGTCCTATGGAATGATAGAGGAAATAGCCCTCTTTCCTGTCGGTCATGCGTGTCTCTCGGGCGATGCGTTTTTGCGGGTCGGCCGGTATTGACCGGTAGGTGATTATTCGTATACAGTTTTCGAAATAGTTCAAGCTTAAAGGATCGGAATGGCGCCGAAAAAATTGCTGACAAGCAGTGCCTGGCCATGTTTCGCTCCAGATCAGTATACGATTTTTTGCCACCGCAGCGAAATTTGGGGAAGAATTTGACCGATCTGAAATCTTCCTCCAATTCCGGTGTGGGACAAAATACCAGCGCTCAGATTCATGACGTCCTGGTAGGGCGCATTCAAAAGGGTGAACTCGGTCTGAAGGACCGGCTGGTCGACACGGCGGTTGCGGCGGAATTCGGTGTGTCGCGGATGCCGGCGCGTGACGCGCTCATGCGTCTGGCCCATGAAGGATATCTGGAGCCGTCGACCAAGGGATTCACACTGCCGAGGATTGATCATCAGGAGATCCTTGAGATTTTCGACCTTCGCCGTCTGCTTGAACCCAGGGCAGCGGCACTGTCGGCACAGAGCTTGTCGGAGGTGGAAATTCTGCTTCTTGAAGCGACGTTGAAAGATGCCCGTTTCGCAATGGAGGAAGGCGATCAGGAAAACCTGTTTCGGGCATGTGAGACCTTCAGAAACGGCTGGGTCAATGCCGTCTCGAATTCATCGCTCCGCAAGACGCTGCAACGCTACATGACCCAGGTCCAGGCAGTTCGCATGATGACGTTTGCCGATCCGGAAAATCACCCGATCATCGTGGAAGGCAATGCCCGGCTCTTCGAGGCATTTCGACAACGCGATGCCGTTGCTGCTTCCGACCGGATACTACGTTTCGTTTTTGATGGTGAGGCGGCCTATCTCGCCGCACACGAAGAAGCGCAGAAGCACAAGACGCCGTCTGCAGCTCGAAACGGTTGATGCCGGCAGACGGAAAAAATGATGGAAACAGATTGATGGAAACACGCGCGGAAATACGATTGCCGACCGAGGATCTCAGCAAGGACCTGCCGTTTTTTACCAAGGTGCTGAAGATGCGGCTCGACATGATTTATCCCGCGGACAGCCCCGAGATCGCGGTGTTTTCCGGCCATGGTCTGCGCATACGGATTGAAAAGGGTGCCCTGGAGGATCCCGGCACCATCCGGATCCTTACGGATGACCCAGACGAATTTGCCGGCGGTGACCGTGTTCTTGTCGCGCCCAACGGTACGCGGATCGAGATCGATGAACTCAATCCGCCGCTGATCTTGCCCGAGACCAGGCATGCCTTTGTCGTTCGCCGGCTGGCCGATCAGGCGCCCTGGGTGATCGGTCGCGCCGGTATGGAATACCGGGACCTCGTGCCAACTCGCCTGGGTGGAGCGATGATCGCGTCGCACATCCGGGTGCCCGACGGTCCGGTTCCGGATATGGTTCACTTTCACAAGGTGGGTTTCCAGCTGATCTTCTGTGTCCGGGGCTGGGTTGATGTTCTGTATGAGGACCAGGGTGATGTGAGACGGCTGACTGCAGGTGACTGTTTCATTCAGCCGCCGGAAATCCGGCACCGGGTCATGCATGCTGCCGACAGCATAGAAGTGATCGAGATCGGCGTGCCGGCAGAGCATGTCACCGAGATTGATCACGAAATGACCCTGCCGACACCGGTTGATCGTCCGGACAGGGAATGGCAAGGACAGAAATTCGTGCACAATCTTGCCAAAGACAGCGCTTTCGAACCTTTCCGCATCCCTGGTTTCGAAGTCCGGGACACAAGCATCTCGGACAACACCAGGGGCGTCGCATCTGTTATGGTTGCGCGTGCAACCGGAGAGGTTTCTCCCTGGACGCGGCACGACTGTGACATTCTTTTCAACTTTGTGCTGGCTGGCGAAATGACACTGGAGGGCGAAGGTAAAGACGCTTACCGCCTGTCTGCCGGAGACGCCTTCGTGATCCCGCCGAACATGGCGACGCGATACACTGGCGGAACAACCGACCTTGAGCTGCTTGAAGTCAGCTTGCCGGGCCGGTTCAAAACCGAGGTTCTGAGCTCGTCTGGGAGGTAATGAACGGGCGCATTGGACATAACAATAATCGATGAGGGGAAGTAAGCATGAAGAAGTTGACTACACTTGCAACCGCCGCGTTGATGCTGGGCACCAGTTCTCTGGCCTACGCGGAGACCAAGATCGGCGTCCTGATGGATATTACCGGACCGATCGCCAACTTCATTCCGCCGCTCCAGAACGCGGCAAACCTTGCTGTCAAGCACGTGAATGACCAGGGCGGATTGCTGGGCGAAGAAGTGATCGCAGTCTATGGCGATACCACCGGGACCGCGCAGGGCGCCGTCGATGCGGCTCAAAAACTGGTCAACATCGAGAACGTCCCGATTGTCATGGGGTCGCTGATGTCCGGAACCACGATTGCGGCAGCCGAAGCTGCGATTATCCCGGCAGGTGTTGCGCAGATCTCGCCAACGGCAACTTCGCCGGCCATGACTGAACTGCAGGATGATGGCCTTGTTTTCCGCATTGTGCCTTCCGACAACTATCAGGGTGAAATTCTCGCCAAGATGGTGCTTGAAGAAGGTCTTGATAAAGTCGCGCTAACATATGTGAACAACGACTATGGTGTTGGTATCGGCCAGACCTTCAAGGAAGCCTACAAGAAGGCTGGCGGTGAAATCGTTGCCGAAAACAAGCATGAGGAAAAGAAGGATTCCTATCGTTCCGAACTGGCAAGTCTTGCCAAGGGGGATGCCCAGGCGCTCGTCGTGATTGCTTACGCGGGAGATAGCGGCGGCAAGATCGTCAGGCAGTCGATCGAAGGTGGCTTGTTCGACAGGTTCGTTGGAACGGACGGGCTGCGCGACGAACTCCTGATCCAGAATGTCGGCGCCGATGCGCTCAAGACTTCATTCTTCTCTTCGCCGACGTCTCCGGCTGAAAACCCGGCGCAGAAAACGCTCCACGATGCCTTCAACGCCGAATATGGCGAAGGTGCCGACAAGGCTTTTGTCGACCAGACCTATGACGCGACATTCCTTGCTCTGCTGGCAATCGAGAAAGCCGGTTCCACCGACCGTGCCAAAATGGCCGAGGCTCTTCGTGAAGTTGCTATGGCTCCGGGTGAGAAAGTTGGGCCGGGCGACTGGGCCAAGGCCGTTGCCCTGATCAAGGAAGGCAAGGACATCGACTATGATGGTGCCAGCGGCACTGCGGAGTTTGACGAAAACGGTGACGTCGGTGGCTATATCGGCAAGTTCGTCGTCGACGGCGACGGCTATAAGCAGATAGCCATCATCGAATAAGCCGGATTGAACGCAGCGTGATCCAACTGGACGAGATCTGCGTCGATTTTGGGGGCTTGCGGGCGGTTGACCATGCAAGCTTCGAGATCGGCGCAGGCCGCATCACAGGTCTTATCGGACCCAATGGTGCGGGCAAGACAACCGCATTCAATGTAATAGCCGGGGCGATCCGGCCAACGTCCGGCCGTGTTCATTTCGATGGCCATGATGTGACGGGACTGAAGCCGTACCAACGGGCTCAGGCCGGGCTGGCACGAACGTTCCAGATCCCGCACGAGTTCTCGCAGCTTTCCGTACTTGAGAACCTGATGGCATCTGCGGCGGCGCCAGAAGGCGAGAGTGTATTCAATGTCATCTTTCGGCGGGGCCGGTATTTGCAGGAAGAGCGCGGGATCTACGAAACCGCACGCGAAACTGTTCGCTTGCTCGAACTGGAACATGTGATTGACGAAAAGGCCGGAAACCTGTCCGGTGGCCAGAAAAAACTGGTCGAACTCGGCCGCGCCCTGATGCGCAACCCCAAGATCATTTTGCTCGACGAGATCGGCGCGGGGATCAACAGGACCCTACTCGGCAAACTGGCTGACAAGATCCTGATGCTGAACAGGGAGCGCGGCCTTACGTTCTGCCTGATCGAGCACGATCTCGATTACGTTTCCAAACTTTGCGACCACGTTTTGGTGATGGCGCAGGGCACTCTGCTGACCGAGGGAACTGTCGACGAAGTCAGGCAGGACGAACGTGTGATCGAAGCTTATTTCGGCGGCGGAAAGTACGAGGCCCAGCTATGACCGAGCAGCTTTCCGTCACGGGGCTGACGGCAGGATATGGCGGCCCGCCGATCATCGAGGATATTTCGCTGAGCGTGGAGCCCGGTGAAATTGCCGTCGTCCTGGGTCCGAATGGCGCGGGAAAGTCAACGCTCTTGAAGACCATTTTTGCGCTCACGAGCGTTTCCGCCGGAACCATCCGGCTTGGTGAACGTGAGCTGACCGAATGCAGGACATCCGCGCTTGTGCCGCTTGGTGTTTCCGCCGTTCCCCAGAACAGAAACGTGTTTCCTTCCATGACGGTTGATGAAAATCTCGATGTCGGCACCTACGCGGCACCGCCGGCCGATCAGAAGGTAACGCGCGAAAGGGTTCTTTCGCTGTTTCCCGATCTGAAGGGCAAGCTCAGGCAGCCTGCAGGAGAACTCTCCGGCGGGCAGAGGCAGATGGTTGCGATGGGCCGTGCCCTGATGAGCGAACCGAAACTTGTGCTGCTCGACGAGCCGACAGCGGGCCTTTCCCCTGCCTACCTGGAACGGATTTTCGATCTTCTGCTTGATATCCGCAAGACAGGGATCACGATCCTGATGGTTGAGCAGAACGCCCGCCAGGCTTTGCAGATCGCCGATCACGGCCACATCCTCGTCAATGGCCGCAACCACGTCAGCGGCACAGGCAAGGAATTGCTTGCCGACGAAGACGTGCGCCGTCTCTTTCTCGGAGGCACTGCCGGATGAGCGAATTCATCAATTTCTACTTGTTTCCAGCGCTCACGATCGGCAGCATTTATGCACTCGGCGCCGTAGGCATATCGATGATCTTCGGTATTTTGCGTTTCGCGCATTTCGCCCATGGTGACCTGATGACGCTCGGAACCTACGGGATATTGGCCGCAGCGGCGCTCATGCCGGTGAACCCGCTATTGCTCGTGCCGTTTGGCATGGCGCTGACGGTTTTCGCCGCCCTTTTTGTCGACCGCTTTTTCTATCGCCCGCTCCGGGACCTGCCGACGATCTACACGGTAATTTCCTCCTTCGGGATTGCGCTTGTGTTTCGTTCGCTGATCCAGCTTGTCTGGGGCTCGGAGAACCAGGTACTTGTCGCCGGGGTCCGGCCGCCGCTGATCCTGTTCGACACCTTCCGGGTTTCGGTTTTGCACCTTCAGGCGATCGTGACGACGGCGGTGATCGCGGTTTTGCTGCACTTTTTCCTGACGGCGACGAGGACCGGTCGATCCATGCGCGCTGTTGCGGATGATCCCGAACTTGCAGAAGTCTCCGGCCTCGATACCGCGAAGGTCGTGCGCTGGACCTGGATCATCGGTGCCGCGCTCGCTGCCGTTGCCGGAGCCTTCGCAGCACTGAACACCAGCGCGCACCCGAACCTGGGTTGGAATCTGCTGCTGCCCATGTTCGCGGCGGCCATTCTCGGCGGCATCGGCAAGCCGATGGGCGCCATGGCCGGCGGCTTCATCATTGGCATGGCAGAGGAATTGTCCTCCTATCACTGGATCGGCGACGAAGCGCTGATCTCGCCTTCTTACAAGACCGCAGTCGCCTTCGTGATCATGATTTCGCTGCTGATCTTCCGCCCGCAAGGGCTGTTCAAGGGGAGGCTCTTGTAATGGAATTGACCGGCCTTTTTTTCTACCTGGTGAGCCTGTTGATCATGGGCGGCATTTACGCGCTGCTTTGTCTTGCACTCAATGTCCAATGGGGTATGGGCGGCCTCTTCAATGCCGGGATAGCCGGGTTCTATGGTGTCGGAGCTTACACCTCCGCGATCCTTTCGACGGCGGCATCCGGCAGGCACCTGGGCGGATTTTCAATGCCGGTTCCGATCGGCCTTGTCGGTGCGGCACTCGTTGCGGGCATAACGGGCTGGGCGGTTGCCCGCATCTGCGTGCGGCTCAAGAGCGACTACCTCGCCATGGCGTCCATCGGCATCGCCGAAATCCTGCGTCTCGTCTTTGTCAACGAAAGTTGGCTGACGAATGGCAGTCTGGGCGTTTCCAGGATCCCGAGACCGCTTTCCGACTTCACCACGGGACGCATGTCGGACGTTGTCTTTCTAGGCTTCGTCTGGGTTGTCGTGCTTCTGGTTTATGTCGCCACCTCCCGGCTTTACGACAGCCCCTGGGGCCGCAGCCTTCGCGCGATACGGGACAACGAAGCCTCCGCGTTGGCTGCCGGCAAGAATGTCGAGAAATACCGCATTCAGACCTTCGTCATCGGCTGTGCGGTCATGGGTGTTGCAGGTGGCTTGTCGGCCCATTATTTCCGCTTCCTGTCACCAACGGCGACCGACCCGCTTTTGACGACCTTCCTGGTCTGGGTGATGCTTATGGCCGGCGGTTCGGGCAACAACAGGGGCGCCATTCTGGGCGCAGTGACGATCTGGACACTCTGGTCGGTCACGGAGATCTTCACCAATCGCCTGCCACCCGAATGGGCGACCCGCAGTTCATTCATCCGCATGCTGCTTGTCGGCCTGCTGTTGCAATTTGTTCTGCAACGCTTCCGGTCGGGTTTGCTTCCGGAGAAGTCACCGCCGGTCAGGTTCCGGAACGATTAGCAACTGGAACGGCTGGAGTCGCGCGTTCGGGATGCGTCGTTGGCGGCGACAATCACCGGGGCGCAAACAGCAGCTTCAGGTACGTGCGGAACAACATGATCTGTTCGGAAGCGTTGTTGTGCTCTCGCAAGGCACGCTGCAACACGAGACCGCCTTCAACCACGCCTGATACCATGTCTCCGAGCGCGTCGAGATTGACCGATTCCCTGGGTTCGTAGATCTCCGAGATGTCTTCAAACATGCCTCTGAACCGCTTTCGCCATCCGAGAATGGCCTGCCGGTTCAATTCCCGGACACCTTCGTCGAACAGGCGATCCTGATAGGCCGTCGACGCGATCACGCAACCGGGGTGCCCGGTCGGCATTTCTTCCAGCATTTCTGCCAGCAGCTTCAGGCCGATGAGCATACAATGCAACGGGTCGTCATTCAGTTCGCGGGCGCGCGCAAACAGATCATCGTAGAGAGCATTTTCGACTTCGATGTATCGCTCCAGCATGGCACGTGCCAGCGCGTTCTTGTCCTTGAAGTGGTAAAAGAAACCGCCGCGTGAAATCTCGGCACCGGCGACAATTTCTTCTATGGACGTTGCCTCGAAACCTTTCTCAAGAACCGCGGCTTCCGCAATGTCGAGTATTCTCGTTCGTGTGTCGATTTTCTCTTTCATCGGCTGCATCCCGACTGTACCGCGAGTCCAGTTGACACTCCCCAAAGCAAACATCTTTGGAGGAAATCTTCCCTTACTCATTGAAAATAAAACGAAAAAAATATTTTCGCAACCGAACCACGCGACAACTATCAGCTTGGCGTGGCGTCGAATAAGTCTCTTGTCACCAACACAAGAGGACAGCTTTCATGCGAATTCAAGAGCTTATGCAGGCCGATCGTTTCTTTCTATCCGACGGCGGACTGGAAACCTATCTTATCTTTGACAAGGGATATGAACTGCCGT
>NZ_KI928950.1:0-85180 GCF_000521215.1 Labrenzia sp. DG1229
GATCGTCAGACAAACCTCGAAAATCCTGACGCTTGTCATTGAGGACAACCGGTATCTTCGTGAAGCTCCAGCGCAGCCATCTTGCCTTTGATGGTGAAATCCCCGTAATCGAGCGTCAGGTGCCCGCTGACACCGTTCTGAAAGAGCCAGAACGACAACTGGTAGACCGGAGTCAGTTCCCCGGTTGCATCTTCCGCACCCGGATCGAAATACGCAACTGTCACCGGCCAGTAGTTCAAACCTGCCAGGGGTGCGTCCGGATCCTCGGTATCGGCTTTGATCGGGCTGACCGTTTTCGAGCCGATGACGGTTGTCGTTGCATAGACCTTCTCGCCGGATTCGGCACCGTCATAGATATCGGCGGAAATAAACGGAATGCCGTTTTCAGCTGACTCCAGGATGGTCAGCAGATGCTCGGTCGGAAAAAGAACCTCCTGCCCGATCTCAAGTGACTTTTCGGAAGGCTCTTTCAGCTTGATCGTCTTGGTCTGCGTTCCGGCGGTTGCCTTGCCCTTCGATTCCTCCACCAACTCCTGGTCCACGAAGGTTTTGGAGAGAAACTGGTAGCTCTCTGCCTGCGGCTCTTCAAAGGAAGTCGTCTGCAGATCGGTCACCTGTGACCCGCCATCGGCATTCTGAAACCGTGTCACAAAGCGAAAGTTGACGCTATAGCCCTCGCAGGCGTTTCCGGCAAATTCGTAGACCATCCGGCCGCTCAAGCCGGAAATTCCGGAATTGTCTTCTTTCTCGCCAAGCTTCATGTCGTAGACCGCCTGGTGCGGAACCAGCTTGTAGCCAGCGGATTTGCCGACTGTTGCTCCGGAAGCCGCCCCTGAGACAAGGCAGGTGGTGACAATGATTGCGAATGCAGGACCTGCCAAAGACCCCGACATGAGAATGCGCTGCATCTGTAATTCCTCAGTTTCACGCCAACGGTACAGCCACCGTCAAAGCCCTGGCAGTCATTATGCGATTATCTGCACCTTACGCCACAGCGAAAATCAGCAGGTAAACGAAAATCAGGAAAGGGTGACTTATTTCATAAAACCGGCAGTTAAGAGACCTTCGCGAAAACAATCCAGCCTCCTCCACAGGTTCATTTTCAGATCCGTGACTGATTTGGCCTTGTCAGCATTTCCAAATTGCGCCAAGACACCGGCACATCCATCCGAGCCGGAGCGAACCAATGAGCATCATCGAAAACCGTCTTAAGGACCTCGGGGTTTCCCTGCCTGAAGCTGCAGCGCCGGCTGCGAACTACGTCCCCTTCGTGAAAACCGGAAACCAGCTCTATATTTCAGGACAACTTCCCATGATGGATGGCAAGATCCAGGTCACGGGCAAGCTCGGTGCCAATGTTGACCTTGAAAGTGGAAAGTCTGCAGCCCGGTTCTGTGCCATCAATCTTCTTGCGCAGGCCAAGGCTGCGACCGGTAATCTCGACAAGGTTACGCGCCTGGTGAAAATTGTCGGCTTTGTGAATTCCACCAGTGATTTCACAGACCAGCCCCAGGTCATCAATGGTGCCTCCGACTTCCTCGTGGAAGCAATGGGAGACAAGGGACGACACGCCCGGGCCGCCGTCAGCGCGGCCTCCCTGCCCTTCGGCGTCGCGGTTGAAATCGACGCTGTTTTTGAAATCGAAGACTGAACTGCTGCTTCGCAATTCATCCATCGGCGCAGCCACTCGGACTGGTCCTCATACATGACAGCAGATCTCGAAGCCATTTTCACCCGCCCGATTGCGCATCGCGGATACCATGATGCCGACAACGGCATTGTTGAAAACACGCCGACGGCCATTTCAACAGCGATCGAGAAAAACTTCGCCATAGAGGTGGACGTCCAGGAAACAGCCGATGGCGAGGCCCTGGTCTTTCACGACTATACACTGGACCGACTGGCCGAGGGCACGGGCAAGATCATCGACCTGCCGTCGGGCGACCTCGCCGGGATACACATGAAGACCGGCACCGACAAACTCTGGTTCTTGCAGGACCTGTTCGATCTCGTAGACGGAAAGGTCCCGCTTGTCATAGAGATCAAGTCCCTCATGCGGCGTGACGCGCAGGGTACATTCGTGCGCGATGTCACGGATCAGATTTCCAGGTACCGTGGCCCGGCCTGCATCAAGACCTTCGATCCGGACATGCTGTCCCATGCACGGCGTGCCAACCCTTCCGTTCTGCGTGGAATTGTGGCCGACGGGGCGGAGCCCGGTCCAGTCTATGCGCGCTACGGACGCACCGACCGCTTCATCCTGCGTCATCTGCTGCACGCTCCGCGCACGCGTCCGCATTTCATCTCCTACGGCGTCAAGGACCTGCCCAGAGCCGGACCCAGCCTGCTCAGGTCCTTGTTCAAGCTGCCGCTCATGACATGGACAGTCAGAACCAGAGACCAGCGCGAAACCGCTGCCCGCTACGCGGACCAGATCGTGTTCGAAGGGTTCGACCCGGATATCGACAACGCCAGACCCTGAGCAGACCGCTTTGTCTTCGCCGCAAACCATTGAATTTCGCTGCCCTCTTGCGATGCTAGGCAACAGCGCTACATTTCGAGAATGGTTCCCAACATTGGCTGCTGTTGACGCATGAGTTCTTCCCATTCCGAGGAAAACAAAGATCCGGACGCTCACGGTAGCGGACCGACCGCATCGCTGCGCATCCTTTCATCGCTGAAGGATGTTTCAGCCGATGCCTGGGACGCCGTGGCCAATCCGGGGTGGAGGCTCTCGGAAGGCGGCGCTCTGGAGAAAACCGACCAATGCCACCTGCCTGGACAATCAACCGAATCCGAACTTGCTGCCCTTCTTGGATCTGAAGTTGAACCTTTTTCTGAAGATCAATCCTTTAATCCATTCCTGTCGCACAGCTTTCTTTATTCTCTGGAAGAATCCGGATGCGCTACAAATGCGACCGGCTGGTTGCCAAGGCATATGCTTCTGGAAGACGAAACCGGCGCTGTTCTGGGAGCGGTGCCAGCTTATTTGAAAAGCCATTCACAGGGAGAATACGTCTTCGACCACAGCTGGGCGGACGCCTTCTTCCGTGCCGGTGGCGACTATTATCCCAAACTCCAGATTTCGGTCCCCTTCACCCCGGCGACGGGCCGCAGGTTTCTGATCGGACCCGGGATCAACCGGGAAGCCGGTCTGCAAGCGCTTGCAGCAGGCCTTGTTCAGGTTTGCCAGCGCACTGGCGCCTCTTCGGTCCATGCCACCTTTCTGACAAAGGGTGAATGGGATGGCCTTGGAGACCTCGGTTATCTCCAACGAACCGACCAGCAGTTTCACTGGGAAAACCACGGCTATGAAAGTTTCGACGGATTTCTGACCGATCTTGCCTCACGAAAACGAAAGGCAATCAAGAAGGAGCGGCGCGAGGCGCTTTGTGCCGACGGCATAGAAGTGGAGTGGGTAACCGGACCGGATCTCACTGAAGCTCATTGGGACGCGTTTTACGGTTTTTACATGGACACGGGTTCTCGCAAGTGGGGACGGCCGTATCTCAACCGGAAATTCTTTTCCCTGATAAATGAGAGACTTGCGGAGCGAACATTGCTGATTCTGGCCAAGCGGCACGGACGCTACATCGCGGGCGCTCTCAATTTCATCGGCTCTGAAACACTGTTCGGCCGTCACTGGGGATGTTGTGAAGACCACCCCTTTCTGCATTTCGAGCTCTGCTACTATCAGGCCATCGATTTCGCAATTGCCAACGGTTTGAAACGTGTCGAAGCCGGGGCGCAAGGTGCCCACAAACTTGCACGCGGATATCTGCCGGCAACAACCTACTCCGCCCATTGGATCGCCCATGAAGGGCTGCACCAGGCCGTCGCTGACTACCTGGAACAGGAACGTTTCGCGGTGGAACGCGAAAACGAGGCGCTCGCAGACCAGGCGCCCTTCAAGAAAAGTGACTGAGCGGGTTCAGACAATCAGGCAGCGCAATTTGACGCTTCGGAAAAACTGGCACCAAGCCGCCGTTCGAACGACTGTCTTCCTAACCTAGTCCCGATCCTTCATGCCGGCAGTCTGGGAAGAGTAATAATAGACAATCGCCTGCGCGCGGTTTTTGACCGATAGTTTTTCGTAGATATTCGAAAGGTGGAATTTGACCGTGTTGGTCGATATCTGCAGAGATTTCGACAATTCGCGATTGGACATGCCGCTCGACAAAGCCTCCAGGATCACTTTTTCCTTCCGGGAGAGACTATAGATCGGATCCTGCTGCATCTGGCGAACGTCGACAAACGGAAACACCATTTTTCCGGCGGCCACGTCAACGCAGGTTTCCACCAATCCCTCAATTTCACCAGATCTTGGCGCAAACCCCGCAGCACCGGCCTGCATCGCCAGCCTTGGCAAATCTCCGGCGGCATCTCCGTAAACGACAAAACGCGGTGCGGCTTCGTTTTCCCGCAGAACCTCGATCAACTTCGCGCCACCAAAGGCCGGCAGGTTCCATTCGACGACGCCGACCTGCACCGGCACGCGCATGACCGTTCCAAGAAACCCTTCCGCTGTTGCAGAAGTTGCCACAAGCGAGAAACGGGCGTCCTTGTCAAAAATCTCGGACATTGCCGACAGAACCAAGGGATTGCTGTCCGCGAGCATGATGTTTATCGGAGCGCTGGGTTTTTCAACCAATTGTTTTTACACCACTATTGAAGAAAAACTACCCTTCTGGATAGTATTGTTTCCGGAAAAATCACCATCTACTGGACTAATGGGTAGGTTTTTCCCTATCCAATTAGATGTCCGAAAGCAGTAGTAACTTCCGTTGCGCAAACACGCAAGCCGAGGTTTTCCTAAGGGAACACGAGTCACCGGCTCAAACGATCAGCGCGGAGGAAACTGCAGATGCCGACAGAGATTTTTCCCCAACTGGACATCCCCGAAACCCTTGCGGCGGGCCCGGGGCCAGGCAACACCGATGCCCGTGTGCTTCATGCCTTCGCACGGGCCGGTGTCGCTGATCACATGCACACTGACGTCCTGCGGGGCATGATCGAGTGCAAACACATGTTGCGTGAAATCTGGGGAACAAGGAACATATACACCTTTGCCGTCGCAGGCACGGGCTGGAGTGGTCTGGACGCGATGTTTTCAGCGGTCATGCCTGGTGACAAGGTTGTTGCGTTTTCCAACGGCACATTCTCCGGGATCGATTCCTTGACCCTTCGCATCAAGGCAGCAACTCCTTCCGAACTGGCTGCCGATCCTCTTGATCCCTGCCCGGCAAGCGTCGTCGTCATCGATGTGCCACACGGCCAGCCGGTGACCGGCGAACTGGTGGAGGCTGTCCTCGATGAACACAAGCCGAAATGGGCATTCATGGCGCATTGGGAAACCGGTTCCGGCCGTGTCAACGATCTGCGCGGCTTTTCGGATGCCTGCAGATGTCATGATGTCATGGGACTTGTAGATGCTGTATCCTCTCTTGGTGTCGAGGATTTTTCGATCGATGACTATCCAGGTGTGGCAGGTTGGGCCTCCTGCCCTCAAAAAGGTCTGTGTTGCCTGCCTCTGACCTATGCGCCCGTCAGCTTCCGCGACACTTACATCGAAACACTGAAGTCAACCGGTGCCTACACCTACGTGCACAATCCCATCTTTGAGGCGCGGCACTGGGGTATTGTTGACGGGGCAGATGTTGAAAAGGGAACGTATCACCGCACCCATTCCGCCTACGCCGTTGCAGCTTTTCATGAATCGCTGCGTCTGACGTTGCAGGAGGGACTGGCGAACCGGGCGGCTTCCTACCGTCTCCACGAAGCCGCCCTGCGTGACGCCGTTGCCGCTCTGGGCTGCAAGGTGACATCCGACATGACCAGTCTGATCGTTCTCAACCTGCCGGACCATCTGGCAGGCCGCGAAATGGAACTGGTACAGAACTGTCGTGCGGAAGGTTTCGGCATCTGGCCGACGCTTTCGGCTCCGGTTCAAGTCCGCATCGGTATCCTGAACCAGCTGAATTCCGGGGCGATCTGGGATATCGCCAACCGCTTTGCCGAAGCCATGCGCGTGCTTGGGGCCGACGTTGATCAGGAGGCTCTCGAAACCTCGCTACACAAGCACTACGGCACATCGGTCGCGGCACAATAGGAGGCCGAATTGGATATTCACGAGTATCAGGCGAAGGAAATTCTCGCCAAATTCGGCGTCGAGGTGCCGAAGGGAGCCCTGGCATACAGCCCGGAACAAGCCGCCTATCGCGCAAGGGAACTCGGGGGAGACCAATGGGTTGTAAAAGCCCAGGTTCACGCAGGCGGGCGTGGTCTGGCGGGCGGTGTGAAAATCTGCCAGACGCAGGACGAAATCCATGATGCCTGCGATAACATGTTCGGACGCAAGCTGGTGACACACCAGACCGGTCCGGAAGGCAAGGATATCTACCGGGTTTATGTGGAGACCACAGCCCAGATCGAGCGCGAGATCTACCTTGGGTTCGTGCTCGACCGTTCCAGCCAACGTGTGATGATTGTCGCCTCGTCAGAGGGTGGGATGGAAATTGAGGAAATATCCTCCAAGCGGCCAGAAAGTATCGTTCGCTCCACCGTCGAACCCGCTGTCGGCCTTCAGGAGTTCCAGGCCCGGGAAATCGCGTTCGAACTGAAGATCGAACCGGGTCTCGTGCAGCACATGGTCCGCACTCTGCTGGGGTGTTATCGCGCGTTTCTCGATTTCGATGCCACCATGGTGGAGGTCAACCCGTTGGCAATCACCACCGACAAGCGGGTAGTTGCGCTCGACGCCAAGATGAGCTTCGACGACAACGCACTCTACCGGCATCCCCAAATCAGCGAATTGCGCGACAAATCGCAGGAAGACCCGCGTGAGAGCCGCGCAGCGGATCGCGGCCTGTCCTATGTCGGGCTGGACGGCAACATCGGCTGCATCGTCAACGGTGCAGGTCTTGCGATGGCAACGATGGACACGATCAAACTGGCCGGAGGAGATCCGGCAAACTTCCTCGACATCGGTGGTGGGGCCTCGCCGGAACGCGTCGCCAAAGCGTTTGGTCTCGTCCTTTCCGACAAGAATGTCCAGGCCGTCCTGGTCAATATCTTCGCCGGGATAAACCGCTGCGACTGGGTTGCCGAAGGAGTTGTTCTGGCGCTGAAAGAACAGCAGATCGATATTCCCGTGGTGGTGCGCCTTGCCGGCACGAATGTGGAAGAAGGACAAAAGATCCTGGCCAAGTCCGGCCTGCCGATCATCCGGGCGACCACTTTGATGGAAGCTGCGGAGCGCGTTGTGGGCGCCTGGCAACGGGACCTGTCACAAGGCACCAGATTGAGGGCCGCGCAATGAGCATTCTAATCGACCGTGACAGCCGCGTCATCGTGCAGGGTATTACCGGCCGCATGGCGCGCTTTCATACCAGGGACATGCTGCGCTACGGCACCAATGTCGTCGCCGGCGTCGTTCCCGGCAAGGGTGGTGAAACCGTCGAGGGGGTGCCTGTCTACGACACGGTGAAACAGGCTGTCGCTGCCACAGGCGCCGACACCAGCCTTGTTTTCGTGCCGCCTCCGTTTGCAGCAGATTCGATCATGGAATCAGCCGACAGCGGTATCCGCTACTGCGTTTGCATCACGGACGGTATCCCGGCGCAGGACATGATCCAGGTAAAACGGTACATGTACCGGTATCCACGCGAAAAACGCATGGTTCTGACGGGGCCTAACTGCGCCGGTACGATCAGCCCGGGAAAGGCGCTTCTGGGGATCATGCCTGGCCATATCTACTTGCCCGGACATGTCGGCATCATCGGACGGTTCCGGAACGCTCGGATATGAGGCAGCAGCCCAGCTGAAAGATAATGGCATAGGCGTGTCGACCAGCGTCGGTATTGGTGGAGATCCGATCAACGGATCGTCTTTCAAGGACATCCTGGCCCGTTTCGAACAGGACGATGAAACACATGTGATTGCCATGATTGGGGAAATCGGCGGTCCGCAGGAATCTGAGGCTGCCGAATACATTCGGAACAACATCACCAAGCCCGTCGTGGCATATGTCGCAGGCCTGACCGCCCCCAAGGGCCGCACAATGGGGCACGCCGGTGCAATTATCTCCGCTTTCGGCGAGAGCGCGTCCGAAAAGGTCGAAATCCTTTCATCGGTCGGCGTCACGGTTGCGGAGAACCCGGCTGTCATCGGCGACACCATTGCGCGCGTTTACAAGGAAGCGGCATGATGACCAGACCCACTGTTCTTGTGACAAGACGCTGGCCGGCAGCCGTCGAAGCTGTCCTGAACGAGCGTTACGAAACGGTCCTCAACACTTGTGACGTTCCGCTGTCTCCCGCCGAGATCCGCGTGGCACTCAAAACCTTTGACGCGGTACTGCCCACTGTCACTGACAGGTTGGATGCCGAAGCACTGGATGTGCCAGACGCCAGAACAAGGATTCTGGCGAATTTCGGCAACGGCTACACCCACATTTGTGAACCGGCGGCGCGGGAACGCGGACTGACGGTGACAAACACGCCGGACAACCTGTCGGAGTGCACCGCGGATAATGCCATGATGCTGCTGCTCATGGCCGCAAGGCGTGCATGCGAAGGCGAAAGAAACCTTCGTGCCGGTAACTGGTCGGGATGGTGCCCGAACCACATGGTCGGCACCAAGGTCAGCGGCAAGACGCTCGGCATCGTGGGATTTGGACGTGCCGGACAAGAACTGGCCCACCGCGCCCACCACGGTTTCGGCATGAGGATCGAGGTTCAGGATGAAAAGAGGATCGACCCGGCCATCCTGGAAAAATTCGACGCGGCCCAGGCGGATGATGTCGACGACTTGCTGCCACTTTGTGATTTCGTCTCGCTGCACTGCGCGGAAGCCCGCTCGAACGAACCTCTCATCGGTGCCCGCAGACTGAACCTGATGAAAGCGGATGCGTTCCTGATCAACACGGCCCAGGGGGACCTTGTCGATGAGGCGGCACTTGTCCATGCCCTCATATTCGAAACGATCGGAGGCGCTGCTCTCGATGTCTTTGTCAGGGAGCCCCGGATCAACACCGACCTGCTGAATTGTGACAATCTGATCCTCTTGCCCCATCTGGGTGGTGCTACGCGAGAAAACCGCGAGGCAATGGGGTTTCGTGTCCTTGAAAACCTGTCGGACTTTTTTGGCGGACGGGATCCAAGAGATCGCGTGATCTGACAAGCAGCTTCCCTGAATAACCAATCCCTGTCGTGTGGTCCTGCTTTCCAAGGTGCCTGCGAACGGAGGATGGCGTGCCCGCACCGCCCAACGATCCGGCGGGACAAATGCCGGCTGCGCTCAGCATCATCCCGGTGCAAGACAGCGGCCATAATAATTCGTACCCCAAGGAGATCGAAATGAGTTTTTTCCCCGTCGAACAGGCGCCGGGCCGCCTGAACCGCAGCCAACTGGCGGTGCCCGGCAGTCAGCCGCAGATGTTTGAAAAGGCTTCCAGGTCCAATGCCGATGTCATCTTCCTCGATCTTGAGGACGCAGTCGCGCCTGACGAGAAGGAACAGGCGCGCAAGAACATTATTCAGGCGCTGAACGAAATCGACTGGGGCAACAAGACCATGTCGATCCGCATAAACGGACTGGATACCCATTACATGTACCGGGACGTCGTGGATATCGTTGAACAGGCAGGAGAACGGCTGGATCTCATGATGATCCCCAAGGTCGGCACGGCTGCAGACGTCTATGCCATCGACATGCTGGTAACCCAGATCGAGGATGCAAGGGGATACAAGAGGCGGATCGGCTTCGAACACATCATCGAAACGGCACTTGGCATGCAAAACGTGCACGAAATCGCTGCAGCCTCCAAACGCAATGAAAGTCTTCATTTCGGGGTCGCAGACTACGCCGCCAGCACGCGTGCTCGTACCACGATCATCGGCGGCGTCAATCCGGATTATGCGGTGCTGACCGACGTTGCACATGACGGCGGCAGAGACGTGCATTGGGGCGATATGTGGCACTACGCGATCGCGCGCATGGTCGTGGCAGCGCGCGCCAATGGATTGCGTCCCATTGATGGTCCCTTTGGCGACTTTACTGACAAAGACGGCTACCGGGCAGCCGCCGGACGCGCGGCTGTTCTTGGCTGCGAAGGCAAATGGGCTATCCATCCCAGCCAGATCGAACTGGCCAATGAAGTCATGAGCCCCTCAGACTCTGAAGTGACCAAAGCCAGGCGCATTCTGGAGGCCATGGCCGAGGCAGAAGCTGCCGGCAAGGGAGCTGTTTCGCTTGATGGTCGATTGATCGACTACGCTTCCATCCGGCAGGCCGAGGTTCTGGTGGACAAGAGTCGTCAGATTTCAGCAAGCTAATCCCATGCGTGGCCGGTTTCGGCGCAAACAACATCAGAAGGTCAGCTGCATGTCGAACTGCTGCAAGAGGTCTTCAGCCCCTGCCCGGTCCAAAAACGCATTGACGCCCGTTGCACTCACATCGACATTCACAAATGTCAGGTGGTCGGTATCCACCGACTGCCCGAGCTCCTCGAGCAGTGCGCTGCCGATGCCGGCGCGGCGAAAGTTGCGGTGAACGGCGATCTGGGCAACCGAACCATCGGGGTTGGCTGCGCCCCAGCCGAGAAGCCTTCCGTTTTCCGATACACCGATCAGGTTCATCCTGCCACGCAGGGCCGTGAGCGAGGCAAGACTGTTTTGAGGTGTCGGGAGCGTGTCGAAATAGTCGCTCTCATCATCCGGGAGCTCCTCGACAGTGAGAGCATCAATTCTCAGGTCATTCCGGCGGGACACAGGCAGACTGTGTTTCGGCAACCTGCATACCCGAACCGTCCGCTGATGCTTGTATCCAAACGATTCGTACGCTCTGAGAGCCCTTTCATTGGTCGAGATGACTTCCAACTGCATTCCGTTCGCGCCATCGGATTTCTGTTTTTCGACAACAGCGTTGAACAGGTTCTTCAAGATACCCTTGCGCCTGTGCCGGGGATCCGTTCCAACCGAAACAGCATAGCCTCGGGAACCGTACGAGGCGGATGGTGCAGTGGAATACCAGAACCCGGCAATGTCCGACCCACTCATGGATACGAATGAATGCTCTGCGGAAAATCCGCGCTGCTTCTGGAAATAGAGAAACTTGTCAACCGTCATGGAAAGCGGCACGCAATAGTCCGAAAAGGCTGAATTCATCGCCGCGCACAGTTGTCCTGCATCAATTTCACGGCAATCGATGATGTGATATGACATGGTTGCTTGTAGCCTGGCTCCGTTTGGTTTGTTGCCTGGAACGCAATGTTCAGACGATGAACAGTCTGAACTGCAAGGGCGGGACGATTATCGTAGTTGCTGAAATATCTATTCACAACTCACGGCGCTGAAGATGGCAGTAATCGGTCGACATTCGTCTCCGAATTGCCAGCGTCAGGTCTGCGCATTTCATTCGTTACCAGTCGACCCTTATGGATCTGGCATCCTTTTTCGACGCACCGATCCTGATCCTGTCGTTGACCGAAACGTCGGTCGACTGCAGCCGAACTGATGCTTCATGCAAACGATTGTCGGTGGGGGAACGGAATCTGACTTTTATCTGGCTGGTCTTTGCCAACACATATCCCTGTTCCTGCAATCCTTCTCCGAACGGTGTCTTGAAACTGCTGCAGGGCAACACGATCCGTTCGGTTTCGAATAGACCTCTCCTCGGTCTGCCGAAGTGAGTTTTCTTTGCCTCACACACAATTTCGGCAAAGGTTACAAGGGCGGTTGTATCCTCGAATTCAGACCGGCCGAAGAAAAAAGCTGCGGCAGCAGTCACTATCATGACCGGTAGAACGACCAACTCCAGAACAAGGCGCGCATTCATCCACCAGGCAATTTTTCTCCTGTGATCGTACAAGCAGCGCCCTTTCCGCATCCTGAAACTCATGTCATGCCTGCTTCCGGAAATTTCAACATCAAGTCGCTTCAGCTGTCTTCCAGGGGTCAAAATTCGCTCTTGACCTCCCCTCATCCCAGTGCGATAACCCGAACCGTACCGTACGGTTCCGACCTTTGATCAAGTTATCCTCCAGCCCATCAGGCACCAGAACATGCCCGCTGCCGCCTACGACATCGCCACTTCCCGCCCGGACGCCGCGCCTGAATTTTCGCCGCGCCAGCAGGTGGTATTGCAGCATGCATTGACACTGTTGGTCGAAGGCGGTGAGAAGGCTCTGACAACCGCCGGTCTCGCCCGCACCGCGAGCTGCTCAAAAGAGAGCCTCTACAAGTGGTTCGGCGATCGCGACGGCCTGCTCGCGGCAGTTGTCGCCTATCAGGCAAGTCAGGTTCAGTTTCCCTCGGAAGCCGGAGCGACCGCGGATCCGGCAACATTCCGCGCCCATGTGACTGCATTTATCGAAGCACTTCTGGGCGTTCTCTTCTCAGAAACCTCGCTGGCGCTGAACCGACTTTCCATCGGCCAGTCCAACACAAACTCCAACCGGCTCGGGCATTTGCTGCTGGTGCGCGGCAAACACATGATTTCGTCCCGCGCCCGCACGATGCTGGAAACCGGCCGCCGCCACGGATTGCTCAAGTTCGACGATGCCGAAGACGCCTACCAGGTGCTTTACGGCCTTGCCATACGCGACGTTCATGTTCGCCTGCTGCTGGGGGAAAGCGCCAGTGCTGCGGAACAGGATCTCAAATCACAGGCCGAAACGGCGGTCGACCGCTTTTACCGGCTGTTCGGAGCCTGAAGCTTCAACAGCACTTTTGCCGGAAACACTGAACACAACGAAGACCGGCGACAAAGACCGGCTTTAGCTCAAGAACGGAATGCAGACGGGAGAAAGGAACCCATGCGCGTTTATTACGATCGTGACGCAGATATCAATCTGATCAAGTCAAAAAAAGTCGCCATCATTGGTTACGGCTCACAGGGCCGTGCTCATGCCATGAACCTGAAGGACAGCGGTGTGCCGGGTGTTGTCGTCGCCTTGCGCGAAGGATCCACCACCGCCCTGAAGGCTGAAGCCGACGGTTTCAAGGTAATGACAGTTGCCGAAGCCGCCGCCTGGGCCGACCTGATGATGATGGCAGCGCCCGATGAACTTCAGGCCGACATCTACAGGGATCACATTGCCGGCAAAATCCGTGATGGCGCGGCAATCGCGTTTGCCCACGGCCTCAATGTCCATTTCGGCCTGATTGAGCCGAAGGCTTCCGTCGACGTCCTCATGGTTGCGCCGAAAGGCCCGGGCCACACCGTACGCGGCGAGTATGAAAAAGGCGGTGGAGTGCCCTGCCTGGTCGCTGTCCACCAGGACGCGTCCGGCAACGCCCTTGACCTTGGCCTCTCCTACGCCAGCGGTGTCGGTGGCGGCCGTTCCGGTATCATCGAGACCACGTTCCAGGAAGAGTGCGAAACCGACCTTTTCGGTGAACAGGCCGTTCTCTGCGGCGGTCTCGTCGAGCTGATCCGCGCCGGTTTCGAAACGCTGGTGGAAGCCGGCTATGCTCCGGAAATGGCATATTTCGAGTGCTTGCACGAAGTGAAGCTGATCGTGGACCTGATCTACGAAGGCGGCATCGCCAACATGAACTACTCCATCTCCAACACGGCTGAATGGGGTGAGTATGTGACCGGTCCGCGCATTGTCACCGATGAGACAAAAGCGGAAATGAGGCGGGTCTTGAAAGACATCCAGACCGGCAAGTTCACGTCCGAGTGGATGCAGGAATACCGCGCGGGTGCTGCCAAGTTCAAGGCAACCCGCCGCCTGAACGATGGTCACCAGATCGAGGAAGTCGGCGAAAAGTTGCGCGGCATGATGCCGTGGATCAAGTCCAACGCCCTAGTCGACAAGACCAAGAACTAGGCCGTACCTGGTTTAACGATACGGAAAGGCCGGGCAGCGACGCCCGGCTTTTTCATTTTGACTCAACCCTGTACTTCTCAGGTACGGAGCCGCTCGGAATTTGGTGATCGATTTGAAGCCGTTTCAGCGCTGCAAAAGCAGGGTAGACCTCGAAATCCGCAGCTTTCTTGTACAATTCTATCGCACGCTCAAGATCCAACGGAATGTACTCTCCCTGCTCCAGCACCGCTGCCAGATAGTAAAGCCCGTCTGGCGACCCTTGAGCAGCCGTCTCCTCAATCAGCTTCAAACCCTTTCGAATATCACGGTCTACACCGAGGCCCTGGAGCACCATCCATCCAAGGTTTGCGTCTGCGTGTACAGACCCTAGAGAACTTGCTTTTTCCAGCAACTTTACGGCCTGGTTCAAGTCTTTTGGTACGCCGTTTCCATCTCGAAAGAGTTTCGCAAGTTCGACGCTGGATTCATGATGCCCTTCTTGTGCGTTAGTTTCGAAAAGTTTGGCCGCCAGGTCAGCATCTTCCGCGACGCCAATACCGTGTTCCAGTTGCCAGGCAAGAAACAATCGCGCGGTATGATTGCCGGCTTTTGCACCGCGTGCATAGTATTCGCTTGCCAGGGTGTAGTTTGGGCTTACGTCCCCTGAGTAGTAATAATAATCACCAAACGCGGTTGCCCCTAGCCCCTCGTCAAGTGCCTCAACCTTCTGAAAAATATTGAAGGCCTCACTTGGATCTTTTTCCGTACCAACGCCCCAAAGTTTCGCGAGACCGAGATTGTAGAGCCCATACGGATCGTCGGCGGCGGCCGCCTTCTCGAGCCAATCGACACCCTCTTCCTTATCTGCTTCATCTTGGAAGTCAGGAGAAATCAACAAGGCGCCAAGAGAAATCATAGCGTCTCTGTGGTCAGATTTAGCCGCCTCGGTCAGCCACTTCCGCGCAAGACCCGTATCTCGTTTACCGATCATGCCCCACGCATAGCTGTCACCTAGCAAAAACATTGCTTCATGGCTGCCAACCTCGCTTCCCTGTTTCAGGTGAGAAAGGGCGGTTTCCCAATTCGCATTGCTCACGTGCCCGTTGAGATTCAACCAGCCAAGCAATGCATGGGCGTTTCGCAAACCGAAGCGGAGTGACTTTTCAGCATACCAGCGCGATTTCTCGTAATCGTGCGTCTCGCCGGGTTCAACAAAGTGCCAGGCCAGAACGATTGCAGCTTCGGCATCGCCTTGTGCAGCTAAATCCTCAAGTTTTTCAATGCTCTTTTTTCTAGTGGAAACCTGAAACAGGTCGTAAAGCTGAATTTCGGCAAGATGCCGCTCTGCAAGTTTTGAGTGTTGGCTGGCCTGCTTGTACCAGTGAGCTGCCTCCACCGGATTGGCCTCAACTAGCAGACCCTTTTCAAACATTTCAGCCAGCTGCAATTGAGCACGCAATACTCCCAGCTCAGCCGATCTTTTTGCATATTTGAAGATTTCCAGTTCTATTGATTTGTCTTTGGCATTGCTTTCAGAAAGCGCAAAAGACAATGCGAGTGACGCAGACGGAATCGGATTTGCGACGTCGTTTATTTTGCGCAGCAATGTGGTCGCTTCTTTCGTGTCTTTTTGTAAGACAATGCCGTACGTGTACGCGATACCAAGAAACAAGTCTTTTTGCTGATCCGCTTCACCATGATCGTTTTCACGACTTTCAGCGACAATCAGTTGTGACAATGGCTGCAACGCTGACAGCGGGTTCGCCTCAGAAATAGAAACAAGCTCAGCGACCCCAGCAAGATAATCCGCGCCTTCAACCTCCCCCAGGATCTGCATGCGCGCCCACTTGACCGACGCATCCAGATTGCCGTCATCGGCGGCAACCCGGTATAGAGCCGAAGCCTTCTCCAGATTCTCGCGCGAGGGATCGTCATGAAGCGCCTCCGCCGCTTCAAAGGCTGCATCCGCATCACCGAGTTCCCCTGCTCGGATCGTCCAGCGAAGCGCCTTCTTGCGGTTCGGTGTCATCCAGCCATTGTCGCCATAGGCGGACATGAGGCGCTGCGCTGCAAAGAGTTCACCGCCCTCGGCGGCGAGCTCATAGTGACGGACCGCTTCATGTTTTTCGGTCAGGCCGCCAAGGCCTTCTTCTTCCATGTAGGCAAGATACTTGACCGCCAGATAGTAGCCCGAGGCCGCAGCACGTTCGAAATAAACCCGTGCCTGTTTGTCGTCTTCGTCAGCCCATTCCCCGTGGAAATGGCCAATGCCCAGGAATGTCGCGGCGTTCTCCACGCCGGCCTCATCCGCCTCGCGGAAATAGTCCATCGCCTTGTCAAAATCGTGCCCGGGCCATTCCGATCTTGTATGGAGATAACCCAATTCGAAGAGCGCATCCGAATTTCCGTCCTCGAGCGCCTGGCTATAAAGCTGGAGAGCCTTGCCGAAATCCCTTTCAACCTGATCGCCATCAGCGTTAAAATCACCCAGTGCGATCAGTGCGTCCGAATTCCCTAAATCTGCGCCTTTTCGGTAGAGCTCAAGCGCCTCGCCCGGGTCCTTCGCGACACCGCTTCCTGTGTCATACATTTCGGCAAGCATGAGGATCGCAGCCGTGTAGTCATCTGCGGCGGCCTGCTCCAGAAGCCGCCTTCCACGATGAACATCCCTGTCAACACCGCTGGTGCCGTAAACGAGGGCGAAGCCGAGTTCGGTCAAGGCGAAGGGCTGACCAACCGCTGCCGCCTCTTCAAAAAGATCCCTGGATTTGGTCAAATCCTGCTCGACGCCGAGGCCTTCCTGGTAGAGCCAGGCCAGATACGCCTTTGCCCGTGTATACCCCTCGGCGTCAATGGCGCTCTGGTATTGGGCCGCAGCTTTCGCGTAGTCCTGCTCCAGGCCTCCGCCCTGCTCATAGGCGAGACCGAGCGAAATGTGTGCATAGGGGGAACCGAGGTCGATTGCACGCCTGAAAAGGGACACCGCCCGCTTTCGATCCTGATCGCCCCCAAGCCCCCAGTAGTAGATATAGCCGAGCTTTTGCATTCCCCGACTGGATTGTTCATCGGCTGCCTTCCGGTAAAACTCCGCAGCCCTCTTGTAGTCCTGCGAACCAAAGGATCCGGTTTCATGCATCAGGCCGAGATTGACCCAGCCGTTCGGGTTCCCGTCTTCGCCTGCCTTCCTGTAGAGCCGTTCTGCTTCCTTCAAGTCGACGTCGGTTCCTCGCCCGTTCTCATAAAGCCACCCGAGCGCTGACGTTGCTTCCGGGACACCGCCCCTGCTCGCCCATTGGATCCAGAAAAATGCCTGGCCGTCATGCTGGCGTATTCCCAGCCCGTCGAAATACAGGTATCCAAGACGCAGACCGCTCCAGCTATCGCCGTAGTCGGCTCCCTGCTGATAGTAGGAGACAGCTTTTTCGTAGTCCTGAGGTCCGGCGATCCCGGTTTCGTAGTAGTATCCCAATTGTGATTTTGCCCAGGGGTACCCCAACGCTTCCGAGCGCTGAAAATATGAAAATGCCTTTTTGTAGTCCGGTTCCCAAAGCTCGTCATTTTCATAGGCCAGACCAAGCCGGTAAAGGTCTTCCGGGTCTTCGGCAGCTTCCCGTGACAGGAGTTGCTCGAGCTCCTGCGCATCCGGCAAGGTATCCAGATGATCGGGACCACTTTGTTGCGGTCCGTATGAAGAATTGCTGCCGCTGCCCAATCGCCAGGGCTGTTCCTGGTCCGCATCCCCTGACTTGCCCGCTGCCAGGGTGTCCATCGGCATGAGTGCCAGACAAACAAACAAACACACTGCAAATTTCATTGCTCTACCAAAACACCTTAGAAAAGACTCTCAACCGACCGTCCGCACTTTCGCGCCGCACCCGCACGGATCGACATTAGCCGCGGTGGTGTACGATGCGCGTTCATGTTTCAGTCCGTTTAAAACAAATTGCTGTGGGACCGGCAACAGTCGTTGAACCCGAAAACAGGATCCACCCTGAATTGAAATCAAAAAACACGACGAAAGCTGAAGGAGGCGTTGTAAAAACGTTCGCCATGACCCGCCGAAAAATTGAATCGAGAATAAATTTCAATCAAATTAGATAAAAGTAGCCGAGATTATTCGCTGACTTTTAGAAAATCTTAAAGCGGGTATGCGCCAATGCAGATCACATTCTTGCTGCGGAGTATTTATTGTAACTTCCGTACAAATACAATTTGATGAAAATCTATTAACTCGCACTAACACCATCTAAAAACCTTACAAAGTAGGCTCCTTCATGCGGTTGTTACCGGTGAATATTATGTGGAGTGCGTCTATATGGATCTTCTGACGCTTTTTTCGGCGAATCTGCTTTTGCTGCTGATTTTCGCCATTTCGTTTCAGGCGATGTCGCTACGCGTTACACAAAGCACGCATTGGCGCAGTTGGGCTGCTGCCAACGCCTTGCTGGTCGCAGCCCTGGTCTGTTTTGCCTTTGAGCGTGTTCTCCCGGATCTGGCGGCCTACATCCTTCCCAATACATTGCTTCTACTGGGATTCGGCTTTCACCTTTACGCCGCACGTGTCCTTGCGCGCTTGCCGAACAAAGTGAGCGACGTCTTTGCGCCGGCATTCGCAAACCTTCTTGTCGGCCTGCTTGCCTATCTGTTGTCCGACCCAACCCTGGCCTATGTCGGCGGAAACGTCATTTTCACGATCCTGTGTGTCGCGACAATCGTTGCCTATACTTCAAAGAACTTCCACGGCCTGATCTCGGTAATCGGTCTGGTCCTGGCGTTCTTCTTCCTCGCTGCGGTCGGAGGGCTGCGCATCTACCACGGGCTCACAGGCGATGGAGCCACCGGTCCCGGCATGATCAACGACATGATGCAGGATCTTCACCTGATGAGCGCCATGTTGTTCGTCAGTCTGACGGGCGCATTCTCAACAGCTCTTTCCTTTGAGCAGGTGGCCCAGCGTCACAAGGAAGCTGCGCGGCGGGACCCGCTGACCGGTGCTTACAATCGCCGAGAATTTCAGGTGCGCCTGGAGGATCTGCTTCACGCGCCTGAAAAGAAAACATTCGGCCTGTTGAATTTCGACCTGGATCACTTCAAGCAGGTCAATGACGAGTACGGGCATCTGGCAGGCGATCAGGCGCTGGTAAAGGTCGTCGCCGCCGTAAAGGCACAGCTCCGGCAAGACGATTGTTTTGCGCGGCTCGGCGGCGAGGAATTCGCGGTCCTGTTGCCGAACATTTCCCGGGACAATGCGGCAAAGGTGGCAGACCGCCTGCGTCGGCGTATCTCTGACATCAGGTTCGAATTCGCACCAGAAGAATTCCGGATCACCGCCTCTGCCGGAATTTATCACGGCGACGGCAATCAATTGCTGATGGAAGACCTGATGCAGGTTGTCGACGAAAGCCTTTATTCGTCAAAGAACAACGGACGCAATTGCGTGACATTCGCACGAACCCTGCAGGCGACCACCTGAGCGAAAACTGTCTGGTAAATTCAGGAATAGGCTTCAATCAGCCTTGTGACTTCCTTGTCCCGTGCCGTTTCGCTCTTCCCACCCATCACGACAACAATCAACTGCTTGCCACCACGCCTGGCTGTTGCCACAAGATTGTAGCCCGACATGCGGATATAGCCTGTTTTCAATCCATCAACGCCGGCAACCCTTCCAAGGAGATTGTTCGTCGCCTTGAAGGTCCGGCCGTTGTAAGTGAAAGATTTTGCCCGATAGTAACCGGCATATTGTGGAAAACGCCGTTTCAGGGCCAGGCCGAGTTTCGCCATGTCCCGGGCGCTCGTCACCTGTTTCGGGTCCGGTAATCCCGTTGCGTTGACAAAGCGCGTCCTGGTCAGTCCGAGCGCCCTTGCTTGCTGTGTCATCTGACGTGCAAAGGCTGCTTCACTTCCGGCAAGATTTTCGGCGATTGCCATGCCGACGTCATTTGCGGACCTGACCGCCAGCGCGCGCGCCGCCTGCTGCACCGTAATCGTTGATCCTGCTTTCAGGCCAATCTTCGCAGGCGGTTGCGCAGCCGCGTTCTCTGACACGGTCAAAGGAGACGACAGCGTATAACGACCTTCCGCCACGGCTTCGAACAGGAGATAAAGCGTCATCATTTTGGTCAGGGATGCGGGAAAGCGGGCGGCATCCGCGTCAACCGCATAAAGCTCCTCTCCGGTTCCGGCATTCAGGACAAGCGCTGAAAAACCCTTCTCCTCTGCCGTGGCGGGAGCATAGGCACTGACGGGAACCGAATTGGTCTCAACAGAAGTAACTGCCGCCGAAGACACTGCCGGCTGTGAAGACGGCTGGTTCTGCGCGGTTTGACAGGCAGCCAGAAAAAGCGCCAGCAGGAGTATCGAAATCTTCGTGGGAATTATGCTTGATCGCATTTATTTGCTCACACTTGTCCGGCTTCGTCTCGTTTATTTGCTTCCGCACGCGCATCACCAGACCAAGATGTTTGCGCCTGAGCCGGGCTTTCCAGAAACCGAATACGCTTCATTGGCACTCAGGCTTTCAATTTGTATCCGGTCTTGAAAATCCAGTGCACGATGGCGAGTGAAACAAACAGAAACAACATGGTTGCGCTAAGAGATAGCCAGAGACTGACATCTGCCTGACCGTAAAAACTCCAGCGAAAACCCGATATCAGATAGACGACGGGATTAACCAGCGTCAGCTTCTGCCAGAATTCGGGCAGCATGTTGATGGAATAAAAGCTGCCCCCGAGGAAGGCGAGCGGCGTCACGATCAGCATCGGCACGAATTGCAGCTTTTCGAAATTGTCCGCCCAGATGCCGATGATGAAACCCAGCAACGCGAATGTCACCGCTGTCAGAATGAAAAAGGTCATCATCCAGAACGGGTGCTGGATCTCGATATCGACGAAGAAGTTCGCCGTAACAAGAATGATCAGCCCCACGAGCATGGATTTGGAAACGGCCGCTCCGACATACGCTATCGTAATCTCCAGATAGGAGATCGGCGCGGAAAGCACTTCAAAAATTGTTCCGGTAAAGCGTGGAAAATAAATGCCGAAGGACGCATTCGACAGGCTTTGGGTCATAAGCGAAAGCATGATCAGGCCCGGCACAATGAACGCTCCGTATCCGACACCGTCAACTTCAGAGATCCTCGACCCGATCGCTGCGCCAAACACGACGAAATAGAGCACCGTTGAGAGTACCGGTGATATCACGCTCTGCATGACCGTGCGTTTTGTCCGCGCCATTTCCGCGAGATAAATGGATTTGACCGCCCCGAAATTCATTCAGACACCTGTTTCCGCTTTCATTTTCGACGCCTCGGCCGCTTTGTTTTCGAGAACCATTTCCATTCTGGGCAGCGTCCTGCCGGCAATGGAACCGGAGGCGACCCTGCCGATCGTTCGAAATCCCATCCAGGCGTAAAATGTTTCCGCGGCAGGATCCGAGTCAACACCTACAAGGACCAGTTCCAGAGCAGTTGCCCTGGCAAGCAGTTGATCGAACAGGGCTCTGCCAATGCCTCTGCCGTGCCAAACCGGATCGACGAAACAGGTTTCAAGTTCGCCTTTTCCGCCTTCCGCGGCGGACAGGCGGATACATCCGACAATCGACCCTTGCGCGGTTTCAGCAAGCCAGAAATCATCCTTTTCGATCCATGCGGGCTGAACGCGCAACTCGTCAGCACATTGACGCATGAAGTCATCGTCGTATCCATTGGACTGCTTGGACTTCATGCAAAGATCCGTGAGCGCCTGACTGTCGCTCAGTTTCGCATTTCGAATGGAAAAATCCGCACCCATTCAACTCATCCTCTCTTCACCAGATCGACAAAAATGTCTTCAAGAGACGACTGGTCCGTCTGCAGGTCCTGAAAACGAACGCCCGCTTCGGCCAGATCCGTCAAAAGAGCGGTGATTCCCGTCCTCTCAGCATGGGTATCGTAAGTGTAGATCAGGTGAGTTCCATTGTCCTCGAGCGTCAGGTTGTAGTGTGAAAGGCTGTCCGGCACAGACGTGAGTGGGTCTGCCAGGTGCAGCTTCAGAAGCTTGCGGCCGAGTTTGCGCATGAGCTCGGCCTTTTCCTCGACAAGGATGATTTCGCCCTTGTCAATGACACCGACCCTGTCAGCCATCTCCTCGGCTTCCTCGATATAATGGGTCGTCAGGATGATCGTGACACCACGCTCTTTCAGCTCTCCGACGATGCGCCACATATCGTGGCGCAATTCCACATCGACTCCGGCTGTGGGCTCATCGAGAAATAGAATTTTAGGTTCGTGGGCCAGGGCCTTGGCAACAAGCAACCGGCGTTTCATGCCGCCTGACAGTGCCATTATCATGTTCTTTCGCTTGTCCCACAGCGTGAGGTCCCTGAGAACTCCTTCCAGGAATTTTCGATCAGGCGGCAATCCGAAAAGACCCCGGCTTAAAGCAACCGTATCGCCAACAATTTCAAACGGCGCTGTCGGCATTTCCTGAGGAACCAGACCGATCAGGCTGCGCGCTGCGCGAAAATCCTTCTGGGCGTCGAATTTTCCGACCTTAATGCTCCCGGAAGTCGGCCGGACCAAACCGCAAATCGTGCTGATAAGTGTCGTCTTGCCAGCGCCGTTGGGCCCAAGCAGCGCAAACACTTCTCCTTCCTTGATGTCCAGAGACACAGATTTGAGCGCCTGGAAACCGCCGTCATAGGTTTTTTCCAGATTGCGGACGGAGAGTATCGGAGGCATCAAGTTCCAACCGGTTCAGAAAAATCAATTTGACCAGACGGCCAAAGTCGCATGTGGACGATACGGCCGCAAGATGCAAGTCAAAGGGTCTGCTGACAGCGCGATGTCATCATCGACGCGACAATTTTTTTGATCCATCACGCTGCAAGCGTCAACTCACTGTTCGTGGCAGGACATTTCTGGTCAGCCGGTTGGAACAAGCGACTAATACAGGGTTTTCCTGTATTCCTCTTCGAGATTCTGCTCCAGGATGTCCATCTCCGCATCGTCCGCAGGTGCGCTGTTCGACTGATCCAGAATAATATTCATGAGCGATGGCATTTCACTGCGATCCTGAAACCGGTCCGGGTCCCACATGTGCGACCGGCGAAATGCCTTGGCGCAATGCATGAAGACGCTGTCAACCTTGATCAGTATAGCAATTTTGGGACAACGCCCGTTTACGCTCATGGTCTCCAGCAATTTCGGGTCGACCACAAGCCTCGCCTTTCCGTTGATACGCAAGGTGTCGTCGAAACCGGGAATCACGAACAGCAACCCAACACTCGGATTGGAAATTATGTTGACGAGACTGTCGAGACGATTGTTTCCGGGGCGATCGGGAACAGCCAGGGTTTTGTCGTCGATGATCCTGACAAAACCTGCGGGGTCGCCGCGTGGACTAACGTCCGCCTTGCCATCTGCGTGTTGCGTACCCAGGCAAAGGAAGGGTGAACGTGCGATAAAGTCCCGCGCATGCCTGTCGAGTGTCGTCTGACACTTTTTGACCGCCAACTCGTGGATCGGCTGAAAGAGTTTTCGCAGCGATGTCTCATCTTCTACGACATGCTCCGGATTGAGGTTGAATTCCTGCATATGCCCACTTCCCCCGCATCCAATTGTTCAATCAGGTTCTGCCAGGACACCGAATGCCAAGAGTGTCCGTGTTTGCTGGTTCCCCCGCCCTTCGAAGTCCTGGAAACTTGCGCAAGCCATTCCATCGGCAAAACACCTCGGAGACCATGTTACTGCGCTTGAGGTAGGTACGTAAGTCGAAGTTCAACTGTCAATAATCTTGACCCAAAACAAATCTCTCCATTGTTTCCCCGGACTGAACACTGCGTTCGAACGCAACGGGGTGGGTTTTGCGGCGATCAACGCTATTTTGGCTGGAACACATTCGAAAAAAGGCCTGCAACAATGTCGATACGCCCTGTGACCCATATCGGTTCAACGCAGCCAACACTGGAAGGTGCAGGTGTGAAGCTTGAAAGAGTGTTCGGTTTTCAGGAACCGGAGATGCTCGATCCGTTTCTGTTGCTCGATGATTTCCGCAACGATCGTCCGGAGGACTATCTTGCAGGATTTCCCTGGCACCCGCACAGGGGCATCGAGACGATTACCTACGTTCTTGCCGGCACGGTTGAACACGGAGACAGCCTCGGCAACAAGGGAGACCTTGGTGCAGGTGACGTGCAGTGGATGACAGCAGGCCGGGGCATCATGCACCAGGAAATGCCGAAGGGCGATGCAGACGGACTGATGCACGGTTTTCAGCTTTGGGCAAACCTGCCCTCCTCGCTGAAAATGACGGAACCGCGCTACCAGGATGTCGCCTCGAGCGAGATCCCGGTTGTTATCGACGATGACGGTTCGTCCGCGCGCATCATATGCGGTGAATTCTGGGGGAAACGCGGACCTGTAGATGGCATTGCGGCAGAACCGCAATATCTCGACATCCATGTTCCGGCCGGAAAGAATAAGCGCTTCAAGGTAGATACCTACAAACAGACTTTTGCCTATATTTTCGAAGGGTCCGGCACATTTGAAGGGTCGTCAGATGCATTTGGCGTCCTCACGGAAAAGGAATTCGGCGGTGAAGAACTGAAGATCCGCGACCAGACCGGTGACCGCACACTCGTCATCTTCGGCACGGGTGATGAAATCGTCGTTCAGGCGGGCGATGAGGGCATCCGCTTTCTTCTCGTTTCAGGCGCTCCGATAAAGGAACCTGTCGCCTGGCACGGCCCGATCGTCATGAACACGCGAGATGAACTGCTGCAGGCTGTCACGGAGCTACAGAACGGATCGTTTATCCGATAGAGGTCACGCAACTGTTCCCGTTGCCTTGTAACTTTCACAATCTCTGGATACGGCTGTCCGGCAATCACATTACCGGACAGCCATGCCTCTCAAACTCCGTTCCGCCACTCCTGCCGATGCCCTCGACCTGACGGGTATCCTTCACCGTGCCAAGGCGTCCTGGGGATATCCCGAGGCAAAGATGGCGGAATTCATGGAAGCGTGGAGTATTCATGAAACCACGATCCGCGCGCTTCAAATGACTGTCGCCGAGCAGGATGGTATCCCCCTCGCCTTTTCGGGCGTCACTAAAGAAGGTGAAGATACACTTCTTGTCGATTTTCTGTTTGTTGACCCCGATGCACAGGGAAAGGGTATCGGCAATCTGCTCCTGAAACGTGCAGAGGATTTTGCACGGCAAAAGAAACTTTCACGTCTTTATCTTGAATCCGATTTCCATGCAGGCGCGTTTTACGAAAAACACGGGTTCCGGACCATGGCCACCCGCCCAAGTGAAATGTCGCCCGGAAAAGACATCCCTCTTATGGAAAAGCTGCTTCCGCCCTGCGTACACGGGGTTTCAAAAATCGATCTCACCATCTCGGACCGGCCGTGGCGCTTTGAGACCGAAAACAGTGCCGAAATCGCCGCACATTTCAAAGAGGCCCAAAAGCGGATCGCGCTTCTGTGGAATGGCCGGACGCTGAAACTGACCGGATACGAGTTTCAAAACGGCATCTTCAGCGGACACTGTTCGGAAAGCTCCTATGCCGCCCATCTTGCGTGGCGGGACTGGGGCGCACCGGATGCCTCCGCTTTCAACCTTTTCGGCTCCGCCATCATCAGGTCCTCCGACGGTGCGCTGCTCTACGGTGTCATGGGTGGTCACACGGCAACGGCGGGCATGATCTATCCTCCCGGTGGAAATCTTGATCTGAACGACATCACCCCCGATGGCAGGGTCGATGTGATCAGTGCAATCGACCGCGAACTTGAAGAAGAGACCGGCCTGAGAGGCGAAACGCTGACCAGGGCCGAATTGCTTGCCGCCTTTGACGGACCGCGTATTTCGATCGCGCAGGTCTTTGATTGTAGCGAACGCGCGGATGATCTGCGTCAGCACATGATCGAACATTCCATGGCGTCCGAGGAACAGGAACTGGCCGACATTCGTGTCATACGGTCGCGCACCGATCTTCAGGATCCGGCTATCGTTCCGTTCGCACGCGAAATCGCGGAACATCTGCTACCGCAATGAGGATGTGAAACGCCCTCGACCTGTCAACAATTTGTTCACCAAGAACAACCACTAAGGACTGGCGGGACGGGCAGAGAAATGTAAAAGTCCGCCCACCTTTGGACAAAGGTTTTGGTGCATCTCCAGGGAGAAATGAATATGGGCCGCCGCTACGCGATCTTGGATGTCTTCACAAACACACTTCTTGCCGGAAATCCGCTGGCGGTGGTGCTGGACTCCGAGGATCTGAGCGACGAGCAGATGCAGAAGATCGCAGCCGAGTTCAATCTTTCCGAGACAGTGTTCGTGTTTCCACCGGAAAATCCCGGACATTCCGCAAGCTTGCGGATCTTCACGCCGAAGGTGGAACTTCCCTTTGCCGGTCATCCAACCGTCGGAACAGCCATTCTCCTGGCAACCGAGCGGTTCGGAGACGTCGACGGCGAACAGGACGCCGTGGTGGTGCTCAAGCAAAAGATCGGCACAGTCCGGTGTGCTGTGATATTGCGCGAAAACGCAGCCGCCTTTGCCGAGTTCGACGTGCCCAATCTGCCGGAACCTGCGGGACCCACCCACAATGTCGAACTGATCGCCGCTGCGCTTGACCTGGAGCCCACCGATATCGGTTTTGAAAACCACGCGCCGTCACGTTTCAAGGTTGGGCCACCCTTCAGTTTTGTTCCGGTCCGCGACCTTGATGCGTTGTCGCGCGCCAAACCCGTAGCGGCGATGTGGAAAGCGGGCTTCGGCAAGGACGATCACAACGACGCCTATGTTTACTGCCGGGAAACCCGTTCCCACGACAGTGCGTTCCATGCACGCCTGTTTGCGCCCGAGATGGGTATTCCTGAAGATCCTGCGACCGGGTCTGCCGCGGCGGCCTTTGCCGGTGTCGTTCATTTCTATGATGGTCTGACCGCGGGCACGCACCATATCCGCATCGAACAGGGTTTCGAAATGGGGCGTCCGTCGTTGATTGATCTTGAAATCGATGTCGAAAACGGCGGCATGCATGCCGTTCGCATTGGTGGCCAGGCGACGCTTGTCGCACGTGGCGAGTTGTTTGTCTGACACACAGAACGCGGGAATATCAGGATTCGGAACCTTCCGGCCTTTCGTCGTTTGATTCCATGAGCGACGGGAGGATGACGGCACCCACGACCAGCGCGCCGCCGATCATCATGCCCGGCGTCAGCGCCTCCCCAAGAAATACCACCGAATTGATGAACGTGAAGACCACTGACAGCACGAACAGCAGCGCAGCTGTGACCGTTGAAACACCTGCCATGGCCTCGTACCACAGAAAGTAGCCGACCGCGGTCGGGAAGATGGCCAGGAAAACAAGCCACATCAGATCCGCACCTGTCGGCTCAAATGAGAACAGGAAAAAGCCTGGGGTGAGAACGATGGCACTTACAAAAAGGATCTGGAACAAGAGTTGAAGGCGTTCCAGTGGCGCGCTGGTGTTTTGCACCGACTTTGTGCTTCCGATGATGAACATCGCCCAGGTGAAACCGGCAACGACCATCATCAGGTCTCCCGACAAGGCACTGGTACCAATGTCAATGTCGTGTCTGACAGTCAGTACAACCCCGGCCATTACGAAGACAGTTGCGGCAATGTCGACCTTCCTGACCCGCTCTATGCCGACGCTTGCAAGCATGACAAGCACAAAGAATGGGGCCGTGTTTTCCAGTACCATGGCGTTGGTCGCGCTGGTACGCTCCAAGCCGATGTGAAAGACCGCATAGTTCAGAACAAAGCCTGCAATCGCGAGCAGCTTGTATCTGTCGAACCGGATCGGAAAAACCGCCTGTTTGCTGAACTTAAGAAGAACGAACAGGACGGCTGCTGCAATCCAGATGCGAACAACTGCGATTTGCAAACCATGCAGGTCGCTGGTCAAAAACCGGGCAATCACGCTGTGCGTGCCGAACAACAGCGCCGCAAGGACACCAAACCCAAGGGCGCGCTTCGAAGATAATACTCCCATCAGGCAAGGCTAAACGAGGAATGACGTTTGGGCAACGCGGTCCGGTCCTGAAGGCTGCATGGTGGCCCGGCCACGGGTCACCATGAGCAGATACGTTGTTTATTCGGCGGCCTCGGCCGGGGCTTGCGGAGCTGTTTTTGCCCATGCGGGCAAGGTTTCCAACCTCTGGAGCCAGGCAAGAACCTTCGGGAACTCCGGAAGTGGCACCTGTGATTGCGGGTAAAGCGCCAGGGCTGAATGGCTGCCTACGGCGAAATCGGCAACCGTGGGCTTGTCTCCCAAAATGAAGTCCCGGTCTGCCAGATGCTCTTCGAGCACGGCTGCAAAGCGGCGGAAGTTTTCCTGACCCGCCTTGATCTTTTCCGCATCCGGTTCACCCATCTTGAAGAATTGCTTGGCGACTGTCTCCCACGTGATGTCGCCGACAGCCCTGTTGAAATGCTGCACTTCCCAGGAAATCCAGCGCAGGATTTCAATGCGCGAGGCACTGTCTGAAGGACAAAATTCCTCCGCCCCCTGGCGATCACTCATATAGATCATGATCGGGTTGGCTTCCCAGAGTTTGAAATCGCCATCGACCAGAACCGGCACTTTCATGTTGGGATTGATTTCCCGAAAGTCTTCGGAGCGGTGCTGTCCCTCTATGAGGTTGAATTTCTGGACTTCAGTTTCCCCTGCAATGTCTAGGTGATGCATGACAGCCAGTACTCGCCGGCTGTTGGGAGACAAGTCGGTTACATAAAGTTTCATTGCTTACTCTCCTGTGTCTGCCGGTCTCAGGAAACATTCCTGTCCGGCCGATGTCGAGGTCAACGCCGTTGCAACGACTTTACTCAACCAATTAGTTGACTATAATGAATTCCCATGATAGTCAACCAAAAGGTTAACTTTATGACTGTGCAACAAATGGCCCAACTGGACGCAACTTTTTCAGCCCTCAGCGATGGCACCCGGCGCGCCATCGTCGCCCGCCTAGCGGATGGCGAGGCGACTTTGTCGGACCTTGCAACGCCGTTCGACATGTCGCTGACGGCAGTATCCAAACATCTTCGGGTTCTGTCCGATGCCGGCCTTGTTGACATTGAAAAACGGGGCCGCACCCGCCACTGCCGTTTGCGCGGCGCCCCAATCAAGGAAGCTGTCGATTGGCTGAGCAAATATGAATCGTTCTGGATCGACCGGTTCGATGCCCTCGCCCGTCATCTTGCCAAAGAGGATAGCGAATAATGACCGTTCAACAGAGTGAAAGAGAATTTCTGAAATCGGATCCAGGGCAGGAACCTGTCATCGTTGAAGGTCTGTTTCGCGCCAACCCGGCGCGCGTTTTCCGGGCCTTCACGGAACCGAAAGAAGTCCAGAACTGGTTCGTTCCGAAATCAGGCGTCCTGGTCTCGGTCGATATCGACCTGAAGGTTGGCGGGAAATGGTGTTTCGTCATTGAAAAGACCCAGGAAAAGCAGATCCATTTCGAAGGCGAATATCTCGCAATCGATGCGCCGAACAGGCTGGAATTCAGCTGGCGCCATGTCCAGGAATTTGCCGACGGTACCCGCGAGGCGACCGACACTTCTCAGGTTGCCATCACCTTTACCGAAGCCGGCAAGGCGACGGAAGTGAAGCTCCGGCATGAAGCCATCAAATCTGAAGATGCTCGCCGTGGTGTCGGTGGTGGCTGGAACGGTTGCTTCAGCCGCCTCGATGAAATTGTTTCCACATAAAATGCCCGCTCAGGAGGAAGACATGACAGCTCCGCATTTTGTAAGCCGGGAAGACTGGCTTGAAGCCCGCAAGGATCTGCTCGCCCGGGAGAAGGCCTTTACCAAGGAGCGTGACGCATTATCCGCCGCGCGCAGGCAATTGCCGCTGGTTAATGTCGAAAAAAACTATGTTTTCGACACGGTAAGCGGACGAAAATCACTGGCCGAACTCTTCGGCCCGAACCGGCAGCTTGCCGTCTATCACTTCATGTTCGGCGAAACCTGGCAGGAGGGTTGCCCCAGCTGCTCATTCTGGGCGGACAATTACGAGCGCCTCGACAAGCATCTGGCTGCGCGCGACACCACATTGATTTCCATATCCAACGCACCGCTTGAAACGCTACAGGCCTACAAGGAACGCATGGGCTGGACCTTCGAATGGGTATCAACCGCCGGTAACGGCTTCGGCGTCGATTTCGGGGTCACTTTTCCGGACAAGAAGGACGAGACCGGCAAAGGATACAATTATAGCGGCAAGGACACCGTTCACTCCGAGGAACTGCCGGGTGTCAGCACGTTTTTAAAGCTGGATGATGGCCGCATCGGCCACAGCTATTCCACTTACGGCCGTGGGCTCGACATTCTGAACATGGCCTACAATCTGCTCGATTTGACCCCGATGGGCCGTCACGAGGACGATCTGCCATATGCTCAGGCCTGGGTGCGCCGGCGGGACATGTATGGAATGGATGACTAGGTCTCCAAACCCGGCGGCTTGCGCTCCGGTTCGCGCCTGAACCCGAGTGCGAGCCAGCGCAGTCAAAGAAAACCGGTTACCCAATTTCGCTCCCAGGAAAACCAGTCCAAACAATCACTTGGCGAAGTTTCGCATCTCTGGCGTCCAACATCATGGAAACAACAGGAGGTTCCATGATGAATTTTGCGAAACTGGGCGCGATCGGATTTGGCCTATGGGGCCTCTTACACATCGCCGGAGCGGGTCTTATTCTGTCAGCAACATTGGGATCCGGGTCCGCCGATGGATATGCAATCTACGGCTATGATGGCGGTCCTCTGCCCGGAGCAACCGGCGCGATCCTGGCATACTTTGCCTATCTGCTGGCCCTTTCCGGCGCGGCAGCCCTAGGTGTTGCCATCAAGCTGAACTGGTCAAACTCCCAGGCAGGCCTTGCGATCAATAGCGGTCTTGTCCTGACGATCGAGTTCGGATTGATTGTCTTCCTGATCGTTCCGGGTTACCTGTCCCTTCTTGAGGCCCTGCCCGGCTTTGTTTTTTTCGCCATCGGCGCCATATTTGGCGGGATTGCCTGCACGCGGGATCCGAGCCATGCCTGACAGCCTGATTGATCAAGCCAAGCAAGGCGACAGTGGCGCCTTTTCCAGTCTCGTCGAAGCAGAGCTGCCGAAATTGCGCCGGATTACCCGGCGCATGGTCGGGCATCCGGAAGATTCTGAAGATATTCTGCAAGAGGCCCTTGCGAAGGCCTGGTCAAGCATGTCCAGTTTCGAGGGACGCTCCAGCTTCGCCACCTGGGTGACATCGATTGTCACCAGAACGGCGATTGATCATCTGCGCCGCCAGAAACGATGGCGCGCGGAGGCACAGGTTGCCTATGCCAATTCATGCGCTCAGTCGGATGAACTCTCGGGCGAAGTGGTCGGCGCCATCGCCGATCCCGAATTTGCCTATGAAGTCAGGGAACATATCTCCTATTGCTTCACCTGCGTTGGCAGATCCTTGCCAGTCGACGAACAGGCCGCCCTGGTTCTGCGCGATGTCATGGATCTCTCGGCGCGCGAAGCGTCCACAGTTCTGGGTATCTCGGATGCGGTCTTGCGCCACCGTCTTTCTGCCGCCAGACGTGCGATGGAGGACAAGTATGACGGGCTGTGTGCGCTGGTCAGCAAGCAAGGTATCTGTCATCAGTGCGCCGGCCTGAAGATGGCTTCGGGTGGGTCAGCAGACACAGGTGACTTTCCCGACGTTTCCGATCTTGCGGCTCGCATGGCGATCGCCCGCAAGGCCGAACCCGGGTCAATGGCGGGTCTTCATGCCGTTTTCTGGCGACGCACCAAGGACATAGAGGAAACCGGAAAGGGATCGGCCGAGCCACTTTCCGGCTGTGGAGAGATAGAAGATGCCCCAGAAACCTAAACGCCTGCCCCTTCCCAAACGCTTCAGCGCCGCCCTCACCGAAGAGGCCTACGCTAAACTTCGCGACCTCAATGCGAAATGGCATTTCGGAAACAACTATCTTCTGACGATCCTGCTGGAAAACTTCGACGAGGTCGTCAACGAGAAGAAATTCCAGCAGGTCATGGAAACGTTCATTGCAGACTACGGTCAGCCGGACGCTGGCGGGATGAAGCCTAACAAGACACAGGAATGACCCTATTTGCCGACGGATTGCACGACCTTTCGGTCTCACCAGGCAGTTTCTGCTGATTCAGCTGATTTTCGTCTTCCGGCACCATCCGGCAAAGCCGAGAAAACCCAATCCGACCGCAAGTAGCGGCAAAGCCGCTGGAACAGGAACGATAGCAGCTTCCGCAACCATTCGTCCGGCAAATTCGGCCGAAACTTCTCCCATGCTCAGAAACTCGGCATAATCTAGCGATATTCCAAAAGTATCGGCAAGTGTCAGACCAGAAGCGCTGAAGAACCCTGGGCCCGAAGAAAACATTCCTGACAGTGCCGAAAGATCTCCGGAAAACGTGGCTTCAGGGTCGCTTTCGTTAAAACCCACGCCACCGAGGAAAGAGGTTTTGCCGTCCCAACTGTGCTCAACGTCCCACGAGCCGGCGCCTAGCCCGGCCGGGCTCGAGACTGAAACGTCCGTACCTTCAATCGCATATGCTACGTTGACGTGCGCTGAAACAACCTTGGACGCGTCCGGCAAGACCGGCAACGCTGCAGTGGGCGCCTCCCAGACGACCCTCCCTTTCCAGGTCAGGACCGAGCGCGCCGCTGCAATTTTTCCCGACGTTGCAACAGTGTTCACCTTGCCGCGAAGCTTGTTTCTAGCCTTGGCCTCGGCGGCACCATCAGCGTCGGCTACAGATGCGGTGAGTAGCCCGGTGTCGCCGAAAAAGCTGGAATTTGCTCCTTTTTTGTCGCTGTCGGTCTTGACGACGGCGGCGACCGCGGCTCCGCGCGCTCCAACACCAACATCAATCAGGCGCTTGATCAGCAGATTGACGACTTGCTGCGCTCCACCATCAAGTCCCAGCACCAGTTGTGCCGGGCCAACGGTAGTCGCGCTGGCTCCGCCACTGAAACCGAGTCCCGTGACACAGAATGTCAAGACACACATAAAATGGACAAAAGAGTGCGTTTGTTTCCGATAAAACATGTTGCGTTCCAAGCGGTCCGTCATACAAATGTTCTCAGGATTGAATCGCAGGGAATCCGATATTCCGAACCGTCTAATCAGCCTTCCCCGGTATTCCAGCTTTGCCATTAGATTAGCCGTCGCAATTCCCAAGGTAGTTTATCTCCAACCGGAAAACCACTTTTGATTGGTTGAATGCTGGTGCGAAGCACACGGCATTGAATTCGGAACCGGAGACGGGTTCACATCAACTTCGACTGAAATTCAATGAATAAGTCAGCACGAATCTGCGCTTTTTACCCGCAATCCGGAAGGTTGATCATTCGGTGGAATGTCTCTTGATGGCGCAAGGGCACGCCTCTCGACCTCATGATTGAACTGCATCCCGGGTGATGGGGACGCCAGGCCGGACCATCACCTGATTTGAATTCAAGTTCACGTCTTGTAATGCCGCCGGTTTGCTTTAGCGCTCGTTAAGGCTCCACGGACTACGTCAGAGCATCCAATGGATGGATGGGTTTCAAAAGGAGACGAAAATGGACGTAGGATCTGCAAGCGCGGCAACAGCCAGCGCACAGCCGCTCAAGTCAGACGCATATGCGTCAAAACCGACTGCGCCTGGACAGTCAGGGGCCTCAAGCCCCGAGATAGTTGCCAGCGCACCCAGTGGTCCGGGCGCTCCTCCTCCCGGCCTGGGAAAGGCCATAGACATTCAGGCCTGAATAACCGGCATGGCACAACGCCGCGCGGCTCAATCAATTTTTCCAAAAGCCGCGCGTCTGTTTGGAAAACCCGGGCAGAATGACAGTTTTAGAAGTGGTCCTGAAGTTACCCTAAACTGGTTGAGAAAATTGAAGAGTTCCAAACTGCCACGGCAAAACCTGAAACTCACTCACCAATCCAGACCAGTTCCAGTCTTATCCCACCCGGTTCTGAGAACATCATGTGCTTTCGTGGTCCAGCTCCCATGAATTCCGGCATAAATTCAACTTTCACACCGGGCCAGGCAGCGACATCTTCAGCAAGGTGTAAGAGTTTCTCCTCGCTTTCAACTTCCAGCGCCATGTGGTGCAGCCCGATATTGTGGCGTCGATCGAAACTCTTTGGTGAAACTGAGTTATCCACTTGCCAGAGTGTAAGTCGAAGAGTTCCGTCCGTGATCGAATTTCTCGGATAGGCGTCATCACGAGCTGTTTCAGTCCAACCCAGAACTTTCTCGAAAAATGAAGTCGTTTGGTCAAGATCGGCAACGGCAAGACCAAGGTGATTGAGCCCGACTGTTTTTGACACGGAATTCTCCAATGCTGTGATTACCTTGTCCTTATCGCCGCCGTCAGCGATATCCCTTGGCGCGGTACTTTTTCTGAAGGCGAAACAAGGCAGCTCTCACTTTCGCTTCGTTCCAGGTCCCCTCATCTGGACACCCGCGATCCCGCGTCACCGTTTGATTGACATCCTGCCAAGTTTGACGAGTGCGCCAAGCTACATCAAAAGACTGCTCTGATTGCAACCGCCAATGATTTCCGGACCATTGACCGCACTGAAAACACCAATTTCAATGCGCAGACTGCAGGAAAGCCAGAGGTATCTGTTTCCGCTTCGCAAAATTGAAAAATGCAGCGGAGGCTTGACCGACGCGCCCGTACCAGCACCCTCCAGCGCGCGTTCGTCAAAGAGCGCCCGCGGAGCTTTGCAGTCCGAAGGCGCAACAAGGCTTCAAGGTCGAAGATCTGCCGGGATCCCGGTTTGAGGTCTCAGCCCGATCTTCGGCGGGGTGCCTTCCATTTCATACAAACCCGATCGACAATCTGGTCTCAGGCTTCAACCTGGCTTCCTTCATCAGCGCACGGGTAATGTCGTGCACAGACGGGCTCTTGTTGAACCGCATCTGCTTCTTGACGACGGAAAAGTCTCCGGGCGTCAAATTGCGCACGCAAGAAATTTCCGCAGGCGCCTCGGCTCCGAAGAACTTGCGAAACGCGTGTGACAGGCCTGTCTTGTCGAGCGGCTTCAGTTCGAGTTTGAAATCAAACCGGCGCAGGGTTGCCGCGTCCAACTTTGATGCAAAGTTGGTTGCCGCCAGCACTGGCTGGTCATGATTATCAAGCCACGACAACAGTTCGTTGACCTGCCCTGCCTCCCAATTCGCGCTCGCTGTGCCTCGGTCGAACATCAGGCTGTCGGCCTCGTCGAAAAACAGGACACCCTGCTCCTGCCGCGCATCGGCAAAGGCTTCGGCGATATTGCGCTCCGTGCCACCGACCCATTTGGACAGAAGGTCGGAGGCCCGCTTGGTCAGCAACGGCTTGTCCAGGCGAGTTGCAAAGTGATGCGCAAAAGCCGTTTTACCCGTGCCTGGAGGACCGCTGAGCAACAGCGAAACATCACTGTGGCCACATTCCGCGATGCTCTCCATTACAGCACCCAGCGAAGGCTCGGTGTTGTAGAGGCCCAGATCAATCTCCTGCGGTACCAGGTTCGGCATTTCCCCGCCGCGAAGCGTCCTGACAAGCACTTCCGCAGGTCTTTCGACCCGACCGCTTGCCCCCGCCAGCCTCGAGGCCCTTGCTGCAGTGCGCAGAATGGTCGTCGATTCCGCAGCGCTTTCGACCAGATCCGCAACTTCCCTGGAAAATTCCAGTTTCTCGTCGGCACAGATGCGAGCGGCAACGCGCTGCCTTGCCTTGCGCACCGGATAGTCCATCTTCAGGACAAAACTCATCCGGCGGATGATCGCATCATCCATGTTGCCGACGGCGTTTGTTGTCCAGATGACGGGAACAGGGTTGTCTTCCAGCATGCGGTTGACGAACACCTTGCTGCCGTCACGGCGCGTCATCCAGTCGCCAGAACTGCGTTGCGCATCGCCGATGAAATCCTCCATTTCGTCAAACAGGATCGCGGCTTCCTTGCCGTCCTTCAGAACACGCTGTGCAAGCAGAAGCGCACTGACGCGGTCGTAACGTGTCGGCTCTTCCCCGTCGTCATCGACCTCGCCGACGGCATGAAGACGCATGCCCGCCTCCCGGCAAAGCACACGTGACAGTTCCGTCTTGCCCGTACCCGGCGGACCGTAGATCAGGATGTTGATGCCTTTTGCCTGCTCTCTGGCAGCTCCCGCGATCAGGCTCGCAAGGAAATGTGCATCCTCGACTTCGGCGAAATCCTCCATGGACAGGCCTGTCTTGTGACGCGGACCAATCAGCGCATCGACGAATTCCTCGCCCTGGTTCGGAGCACGATCCAGCAACTTTTCCAGCGCCCACTTGATGTCGACCGACACAACGCCAGAGCGATATGCCTGAAAACCAATCAGGCCCAGCCGGAACACGGGGCTGCGCCTGACAAAGCGCAAGGCCTCATGAGCCGATACGCCGCAAAGCTCGGCGAGCAATACCGGCAGATCGACCCCTTTTCCGGTCGCAACTTCCGTCAGGCTCTGCAACTTAGGCAGACGGTCGCAGCCGATGAGCAAAGCCAGCAGGGTGCTGTTTTCGACATCCAACCCGAGCAGTTCGGCAAGCGTATCCGAGATTTCCGTAACATATGGCACGGGAGCTTCGGGCAGCCGCCAGTCCTGAAGAGCCTGTTGCAAGGCGTCCCAGTTTTTTGCGTCTCTTTTTCGAAGGCCCAGATCAAGCCAGGCCAGATTGTCCAACACCCAGTCTCCCAGCGCCTTGGCCAAGGGGGCATCTTCGGAAAGCCCGCGGCTCAAGTGGAGCAGCACGGCTTTCACCATCTGATATTCGTTCACGGTTTTTCCCAAATCCCAAATCGGGTCTGTTCGGCGCGAATACGCGCACTTTCAGCACCCGAATACTTTCACTTGTCTGGGGTTTGTGCGGTCAGCTCAGTTCCGGCCTCGACCGCAGCACATGGGGCGTGCTTACAGTGGAGACTGGAGAGCGCCGCAGCGCAGACCCGGTAAGGTGTCTCTTTCCAGCAATGCATTTCTCCTTGATACGCCACATCCACGGCGCGAAGTCCGTGGTTCTTAACGGCAAGCACATATCGATTCAACCGGCAATTTCAAATCCCGCGCTAAACTGAAACCAAGTTGCGCAAACGCAACAAGTACTCAGTCTGAAAACCGATGCCTGGTCGGTCCAAAACGACCTTCTCACGCCTTCCATGAAAGCCTCACGTAAACTGACTGTTGCAACAAAAGCCATCCTGCCGTAAGAACAAACTCCGTTAACCACCTGCTCATGCTTTTCCCTCAAGCTTGGTGGCTGAAACTGAAGACGACCGAAGGCCCAGTTGAGACCCATGATCGCGGCTCGCGACATTTCCGGATCTGACTTCCACGCGCTGAAGCAGCGCGGCGGCCTCCTTCTACTTGGCGATCTCCTCCTTCTTAGATGCCCCTGAGCGTCGGCTGATCCGCGTTTTGATTTGGCGGAACGGGCACTTAGGGGAGATATTTCAAAAACCCACAACATGATTTCCGGGTCGCGCAGTGGTCTAATCCAGACAAGGGATATAGAACCGGCGATCCAAGCCAGGGACGAAACGACATGACTGCCACCCCCGAAACGGACCATATCCGCATTTTCGACACCACTTTGCGCGACGGTGAACAATCGCCCGGCGCCTCAATGACGCTGGAAGAAAAACTGCAGATTGCCGAAATCCTCGACGATATGGGCGTCGACATCATCGAAGCCGGGTTCCCGATTGCCTCCAACGGCGACTTCGAAGCCGTCGGTGAAATCGCCAAGCGCTCGAAGAACTCCGTGATTGCCGGGCTCGCCCGCGCCATCCACGCCGATATCGACCGCTGCGGTGAAGCTGTGAAACACGCCGGCAAGGGCCGGATCCACACATTCGTTTCCACCTCGCCGATCCATCTGAAATTCCAGATGAACAAGACCGAAGATCAGGTGATGGAGATCATCACCGACACGGTGACCCGCTCGCGAAACCTGATCGACGATGTCGAGTGGTCCGCAATGGACGCGACCCGCACGCCCATTGACTATCTGTGCCGCTGTGTGGAAGCCGCCATCAAGTGCGGGGCGACAACCATCAACCTGCCAGATACGGTCGGTTATGCAACACCGGATGAGTACAAGGCCATGTTCGAGGACATCCGAGAACGGGTGCCCAACAGTGACCAGGCAATCTTCTCCGTACATTGCCATGACGACCTGGGGCTGGCTGTGGCCAATTCGCTGGCCGGTGTCGCCGGCGGAGCACGGCAGATCGAATGCACGATCAACGGCCTGGGCGAGCGCGCGGGAAATGCAGCGCTCGAAGAAATCGTCATGGCAATCCGCACGCGTGGCGATGTCCTGCAATATGCCACCCAGATCGACCCTCAATTCATGGTCCGTGCATCAAAAATGGTTGCCGGAGCGTCCGGCTTTGCCGTCCAGTACAACAAGGCAATCGTCGGCAAGAATGCATTTGCCCATGAGAGCGGCATTCACCAGGACGGCATGCTGAAAAACGCAGAAACCTACGAAATCATGCGTCCGGAAGATGTCGGGGTCAAAGCAACCTCGCTGGTCATGGGCAAACACTCAGGTCGCCACGCGTTCCGCGACAAGCTGCGTGAATTGGGCTTTGAGCTGGGCGACAACGCTCTGCAGGATGCCTTCCGCCGCTTCAAGGAGCTCGCCGATCGCAAGAAGCATGTCTACGACGAGGACATCGAAGCGCTGGTCGAGGACGAGATCACCATCCTGGGCGAAAGCACAAAGGTCATCGCGTTGACCGTCATTGCCGGCACCGGTGGTCCGCAGAAGGCTATCCTGACCATGGACGTCAACGGCCAGCACATCACCAAGGAAGCCACCGGTGATGGACCGGTCGACGCGACGTTCAATGCGATCAAGGCCATTGTGCCGCACGAGGCGACACTGTCGCTCTACCAGGTGCATGCCGTGACAGAAGGCACCGACGCCCAGGCGGAAGTATCCGTGCGCCTGGAAGCCGAAGGCCGGATTGCCACCGGCAAGGGAGCTGATACCGACACCCTGGTGGCATCGGCGCGTGCCTATGTCTCGGCCATGAACAAGCTGGCCCTGCGACAACAGACCGGCAATCCCGGCGCTTTGCAGGCGGTATGATGGACAAGAAGAGGCTCTGAGCACGATGCCCAGAGCCTCAACCGAAGGCGCTGAATCCGTCTGAAACGAACCAGGCGGCTGGCAAACGAGGTCCCCGGACCAGGCCCGGGACGGTTGGCTGCATAACCGCCGCACAATCATCTTTCCGCAAATTCGTGCAGGAAACGGAGCCTGCTCAGACTATTTGCAAAGCTCACCCGAATAGCGCACCAGCCCTTGCAGATCGTCAGGATCTCTCAGGTCGACAAGACCGTAGCTCCTGAAGGTGCCGATGTAGTCTTCCAGCGTGCCCCGGCTCATGCCTTCCTGAACTTCATAAGTGATCTCGATCATGTAGCGGCCTTCTTTTCCGGGAATTTCAGTCAGGACGCCCTTGTCCCTGGTGAAGATTGCTCCACCGTCCGAGCGGCCAAAATAGTGCTCCATGTCCATTTCCAGGCCGGTTTCCGTAACTCGCTGTGCGAGGATTTTTCCGGCCGCGTTGGTCACCGTCCCCATCAGGGTTGCCGAAATGACGACAGGCTTGCCCTTGTCTTCGGAAAAAAAGTTCGGGATGGCAACACCACCCATGTCCAGACATTCTGCGGCATGAGCAGTTGATGCCGCCAGGACCAGTCCCGTGGCAGCGAGGATTTTCTGCATGAGTTTCATCTTGAGATGTTCCCTAATATCAAATCGAGGGGTCAACCGCGGGCGATCCGCTCTGTCAGCTGGTGATTTGTCATGGCCTCGCCATCCAGGTTCCAGGTTCCGTCCACCGTGTGTACGACGTTGGAATAGATTCGATCCCTGGTGAGATTTTCGCCCGCTTCATCGGCAATGATGTCGGTTGCTTCTTCAAAGAAACCAACCTGGACGTCCCGGTCTGCGAAAGCGAAGGAAGGTGTCTTGCACTCCAGCCAGACACCATCCACCGGCTCCCCGCCCGAAAGCGCACCGTTTTTCGGCAATGACTGGATCTGCATCGTGACATTGGGTGTCATCACCCGGTTACCGGCAAGGCCGTGCCATTTCAGGAATGCGCTGGTGATCCTCGAACCGGCGCGCTGTCCGGCCTCAGGCGTCAGAACGCCCACGGTGTAGCTAAGTGCAAGTGGCATTGTCAGATCCTTTTGACTTTACATATATAACGTTCGTTATATTTTGATGCAGACCCTATTTATGTAGCGATCGTTATATTGTCAATTGATATATAACGATCGCTATCTAAAAATGAGGAAAGCATGGCAAAACAGCAGGTTCGAAAGGCAGAAACACAGAAGTCCTTGCTGTCTGCCGCCAGTAGATCCTTCCGCAGCAAGGGATATGCGGGAGTTGGCGTTGACGGCATTGCGCGTGCAGCAGGCGCAACTTCCGGAGCGTTCTATTCGCATCTTGGCTCAAAGGACGGTGCGTTTCTGGCTGCACTTGAACAGGGGCTTGATGAAGTCATCGAAACGGTTCCCGACTATCAACGCCGCTACAGCAGCAGTTGGCCGGAAGCTTTTGCGCGCTACTATCTCGGCAGCACTCACCGCAGGGACCTTGCCTGCGGCTGCGCAATGACCGCCCTCTCCCCGGACGTCGTAAGATCCAATGACGAAACGCGAGAGATCTATGAACACAAAATGAAAACGATTGCCGAACTTATCGCAGAAGGACTGGAAGGCGAAAGCGACGACGAAAAGCTCAAAAAAGCCTGGGCCTTCCTGAGCATTCTGATCGGTGCGCTCACGACTTCCCGCGCGATGGCGAGTGAAGATCAGGCAGATGCTGTTGCCAGTGCTGCGTTCGCCTCCGCCATGACAGTCGTCGGGCAGGATTAGTCAGAAAACTTCGTTCCGCTCGATCCGGTAAAATGTGCAAGGAACGCCATGTTTTTCCCGATCGAACCAATGGCTGAAACCAGCTTTCCGCATGACTTTCAGAGAATTTTCATGTTCCGAACAGGCGAAGGCGATCAGATACCGATTGTCGGTTCTTTCAAAAAACCAACCCGTCAGTGCCTTGGCGATTTCAGAAGCATAGCCCTTTCGCCAGGCCGCGCGTTTCAGGCTGTAACCCAGTTCGTATCCATCCGGTTCGGTCATCCAGGTCACACCTGCCCGACCGATAAAGTCACCTTCCAGCGTCAAGACCTTCCATTTGCTCAGCCCCGATCTGCGATGTTCGAATACATAGCCTTGCAATCGCCGCTCGACCTCTGCCGCCTCCATCGGCACCAAGCCGGGTGACAAATACCGATTGACCTCCGGGTCTGAATGAAGCTCGAAGAGAAGCGGAAAATCCGCGTCCTCAAAAGGAACAATGCGCAGACGTTCGCTCGTCAGAATGACTTCCGTCAAAATATCGGCTTCCAACTCAAAAACCGCGCTGACCGCGGCAGGACAATTGATCTTTGTCAGGAAATTGCCAGCCTGCGCCGGACTGTCAATGTCAGGCGCTCATCAGATAGGACTGCATGGACGGGCTGAACAGCTGAAAGACATCGGCCTGCATGCCTTCAATCACTTTACTTTCCCGATGGCAAAACCCAACGTTCTGGACCACTCTTCGAACATCCCGGTTATCAGTCCGGATCACCGCCACCAGATGGGAGAAATAGGTGTTTTCAAAGAACCAGCCGGTCAGGGCGGAACACAGGCGCATTGCGAGTGTCGCATCCTGGTCGACAACCTCGGTGGAAAGACAATAGTTCAGGCTGATTTCAGACGTCTCGCTGATGGGCGTGAAACCGGCCCAGCCGAGAAACCGCCCGTCATCCGAGACAGCCTTCCATTTGGCGAAACCCAGGTCTGCCTGGTTCTGCAAAGCCGACCTGACCAGATCGGCAGCATCGGCAATCGTGCAGTCAGACGCAAATTCCGTGCATCGGTTTCCAAAAGGGTCGGCGTGAAGGTCTTTGACGAAATTGATGTCGGACGGGGAAAAGGGAACAAGCCGCACTGAGCCACATTCGAGAAATATCGTCTGCACGTGGTCCTCCCAATGAATTCAATTCAATTTCTGGCAATCGGTGGAGACTTCAGAACCACCAAGCTCCGACCGACGGAGAGGTAACCCTGAATTGTGCCGACCCAAAGGCACGTCGGACTATAAAATCAAACATGGTAAAAATAAATTCGTATTACCAACAGGTTACCGTAAAACAGCCTGCTGCGGTGCAGCACCCGGAAGTTGATGGACTCACATCATTTCGGATCCAAAATGTCACCAATGTTAATTCCGGCTGACGGATCAACCCGTTGCCAATCCGGCATCTGATTACGGAACCAAGTCTCCTGCCGCTTGGCATATTGCCGCGTTGCAACAGTAAGCCTGTGGACGGTTTCTTCATAACTCGTGGTGCCCGAAAGATAGTCCCGGATCTCGGCAACACCGATTGCCCGCATGGCTGGAAGTTTCGGTGACAATCCCTGCGCGAGCAACGACCTGACCTCATTAACTCCATCCTCCGCCAACATGAGTCGCGCCCGCCGCTCAATCCGCTCGTGCAACCATGGGCGAGGTGGAGAAAGGACGATCCGTACACAGTCCGTTCCTGAAAGAAACGGAGCAGATTGGGCCGAGGCCTGCCAGTCGCCAAGCGGTTTACCTGTTGCCAGCAGTACTTCCAGAGCCCGTGCCAGACGCTGCGGGTCTGCAATAGTCACCGCAGCCTCGTCGTCCCCCTGTTCGACCAGCGCTTTCCTGAGACCCTCGACACCTTCGCGGTCCGCAAGTCCCCTCGCCTCGTTGCGGATTTCTTCGGGTATGTCCGGCATGTCGGCAAAGCCTTCCGTCAAAGCCTTGAAGTATAGCCCGGTCCCGCCGACGAGAATCGGCATGTTTCCCGATGCCTGAACTGAAACAACTTCCTTCTTTGCCGATCTCAGCCAGGCACCGGTCGAAAACGCCGTCGAAGCGGGCAGCATACCGTACAGCCGGTGTTGAACCTGTTGTTCTTCCCCCAGCGAAGGGCGCGCACTCACAAGACGCAGATCTTCATATAGCTGCATGGAATCAGCATTGAGAATCACACCGTTCAGCGCTTTGGCAACCTCCATCGCCAGTGCGGACTTGCCGCTCGCCGTCGGGCCAGCTATCAGAATGGCTGAAGCCTCAGCAGGCTGCTTCCTCTCGTCTTTCAGGGATTCATCCATGCCTTTAGTTGCCACGTTGGTGTCTACTCCGACAGCCCCCGCCGTCGATCAGGATCTTGTCCGGCGCGCCCAGGAAGCCCTGGGGGCGAGCGGAACTGCAACAGTACTGAGTACTGGTGTCGCAGCCGATATCCGTTTCGAAGGCCCCAATGCAAGTGCCACCATGACACTGTTGCGCGAAGTCACCGGCACCGCACCGGTGGATATCTTTGTGCAACCGGAAAAAGGACGCCGCAAGCTCCTTCTTATCGCCGATATGGATTCCACGATGATCCGGCAGGAATGTATCGATGAACTCGCCGCAGAACTGGGACTGAAGGAAAGGATTTCCGACATAACAGAGCGGGCCATGCGGGGAGAAATCGAATTCGAGCCGGCCCTGCGGGAAAGAGTTGCCCTGCTCGCAGGATTACCGGTTTCCGCGATCGATACGGTACTCAGCAACCGGATCGTCTTGATGCCTGGTGGGCGCACGCTTGTTCAGACCATGAAGGCAAACGGTGCCTATTGCGCCCTTGTTTCCGGTGGCTTCACGCATTTCACCCGTGCTGTGGCCGCGATGATCGGTTTCGATGAAAATCAGGCAAATACACTTCTTGAAACGGACGGGCGGCTTGCGGGGAAGGTCAGTGAACCGATCCTGGGCCGTGAAGCAAAGCGCGTCCGCCTGGAAGAGCTTGTGAGCCAGCAGAAATTGTCTTTCGAGAACACCCTGGCTGTGGGCGACGGTGCAAATGACCTGGCCATGATCGAGCGGGCCGGCTCAGGTGTCGCGTATCGTGCAAAACCGGCAGTCGCGGAAATTGCTGATTTCAGGGTCGACCATGGCGATCTCACTGCGCTCCTCTACCTCCAGGGCTATTCTGAAAGCGAGTTTGTCTTGAGCTGATCTGAAAGCACGCGACAACGTGTTGTCTGCATTGAATTCAGGAAGACGGCGCGAGACGCTGTTTGAAAACCAAGGCGAAAAATGACGCCTCTTTTGCTTCTTCTGTGATGATGTGTTTCCTGTTGGTAGCCAGATTCTCGACGCAGGAAAGTTCCTGGTCGTATTGAATGTCAATTTTCGCCCGTGAATTCTGGTAGCTCTTCAGTTTGCCCTTTTGCAGCCAATACATTTCACGTGTGATGGCATTGCCCATCGAATAGATCCGCACGTCGAATACCGATGGGTTGTCCAGAAGTCTGGAAATCGCTCCGGGACCATAGCGCCGGTAGCCATGGTAGCGATGTTCGACAAAACTGCACGTCGCGGGCACAAAATGAACGTGTTGGATTTCTGAAGGCTCTTCGACTGTCAGCAGATCAAGGACTGAGCGGTCATATTGAATGTGTTCCAGTACCGACTGCGTGAAAACGCTGGTTGCCCCTTTGAGCGCAATGCAATCTTCGCCAAGATTTGCGACGGAAAATGTCACGCCCGGCTTCTTCATGCCTTTCCAGGAGCCGCGCTCCTGAATGTCACAGCCCTGATAGTCTTCGTAGCCGAGTGCTGCGTTCAGGAATTCCGAGTATGATCCAACGCCACATCCCAGATCAAAAATCCGGGGTTTTTCTGGAAATATTCCGGGAAGTTGCTCGAGGATAAAGTCGAAACACAGCGCGCGCGTCGGACTGGCACGCGTGATCGCGTCGCCGAAATGGCGCCTCAAGGCCTCAATGTTCAGAACGGGAACATAAGGCTCGACATCGACCGGAAAAGTTTCGAATGGCAGGCGACGCCGTTCAATCCAGGCATTGAACCGGTATTGGAGTTTCTCAAATTCATTGAGCGTATTGTCCCCGCTGATCCGTTTCCAGGAACTGCTTCTTCCGGTCATCTGAAATCCACTCGTCTTTCAAAATCGTTTTTGAGCATACCGAAATTTCACAAAACACATTCTGTCAGCCATCTGTTCGGCGCCTCGAAAGGGACGCTTGCCCCTGTAGCCGTTTCGCGAGGTTTTTAACGGTATCGGTTCCAAATCCAAACAAAAAAATGGCCGATCAGGACGCAACCAGGTGCAGCTGCGCTCAACGCCTGGCGCAGGAAAGCACACTCGACACAAATCCAGCGGCACCAGGAACCACATGATATGAAGCAATTTGAATATTCACCGCGGGTCCCGGGGAAACCTTCTGGTCACGGCGGAAATGTATCCTTGAGCCAATTGCGTTGCATAGCTTAAATCGTGAAACAAAAAGGGCGCCGTTGCCGGCGCCCTCCTTCAGCTCGAGAAACTTGCGCTCCCGATTTATTCGTCTTCGATCCGCACGGGCACGAAACGCACGTCTCCGGTCGGGTTGGCGAGTAGCAGGAGCGCCGAGCGACGGCCGTCATCCTTGAGCTTGCCAATTTCCGTTTCCACATCGGTCGGGGTTTCAACCGGCTCCTGGGCGACCTCCTTGATGACGTCACCAGCGGTGATCCGCTTCTCAGCCGCAGAGGAGTCCGGTTTGACTTCAGTCACCACCACACCCGTAACATCCGCGTCGATGGAGAACTGCTCGCGCAATTGATCGTCCAGTTCCGCAAGCATCATCCCGAGCACTTCGCTCTTTGCAACCGGTTCTTCCACGGGTTCTTCATCTGTTTCGACGCTGGCCTCGGTCGGAGTGTTTTCCTCCAGACGCTCAAGGATCACATTGATCTTGACCTCGTCGCCCTTGCGCAGAACAACCACTTCGACTTCCTTGCCGATAGCAGTCTCGGCTACCATACGCGGCAATTCGCGCATTTCCTCAACATCCCTGCCATCGAACCTGATGATGACGTCACCTGCCTCGATTTTGGCCTTCGCCGCCGGCCCGTCATCCGTGACGCCAGCCACCAACGCCCCCATCGCTTCACTCATGGCGAGGCTTTCGGCAATCTCGTCGGTAACTTCCTGAATGCGAACACCAAGCCAGCCGCGGCGGGTTTCACCGAATTCGCGCAACTGTCCGATGACGCGCATTGCGGTCTTGGCCGGAATGGCGAACCCGATACCGATTGACCCACCAGACGGTGAGATGATCGCTGTATTGATGCCGATCACATTGCCCTGCATGTCAAACAGAGGGCCACCGGAATTCCCACGGTTGATGGACGCATCCGTCTGGATGAAGTTGTCATAAGGACCGGAATTGATATCGCGGTTACGCGCTGACACGATCCCCACGGTAACGGTTCCGCCAAGCCCGAACGGGTTGCCGATCGCCATGACCCAATCACCTACCCGGATGGAATCCGAATTGCCGAAATCAACGGCTTTCAACGGGGTTTCCGGCTCTACCTTGAGAACCGCGAGATCGGTTTTCTCGTCCGTGCCGATAATCTCGGCGCGCAGTTGCGTTCCGTCATTGAAGTTGGCGGTGATCTCATCCGCACCTTCAATCACATGATTGTTTGTGATGATGATGCCTTCCTTGCCGTCAATCACAAAACCGGAGCCGAGGGATTGAACACGGCGCGGTGCCTGATCATCGTCCTTGTTCTGCCGGTTGAAGAATTCCTCGAAAAATTCCTGGAAAGGAGATCCGTCGGGAACCTGCGGCATCGGGACGGACCTGCGTCCCTGAACGGTCTGTGCGGTTGAAATGTTAACAACAGCATCACCAAGATTTTCAGCCAGATCCGCAACCGAAACCGGTCCTTGGGCCTGTGCGGTCTGGACAGGCTGAAACGCAATCATTCCGCCCAGCATGAGACCCGCCGCGGCAAACGCGATCCGGGTCATGCGACGGCGAACAATATTTGGAGCCATAGGGCTTTCTCCTCATCCCTGCCGGTTCGGCTGTCTGAAAGGCAGTATCAGCCGATAGTGTCTTAGGACATGTAGTCAAAATATAGAACGGGCGGGAGATTTTTGCCTCTCCCGCCCTGAAACTTTTCGTTATCCGCGTATGATCCACACAATTATCAGGCCCATCGCAGCGATCGCCAGACCTGTCATGCGCAAAGTCTGGTCCGATGTTTCCAGCGCACCTCGCATGATGGTTTTCATACCACCCGGCAGAACTGCGTAAAGAATACCTTCAATCACCAGGACCAGCCCAAGCGCGGTCACAAAGTCGTTCATTGCGCGGCAAGCGACGGCGAGCGTGTCGACACACCGGTGCCGTCATCATCGCCCGAACCTGAAACCGCAGCGCCGGCCGGATCCTTGAAGAACCGGAAGAAGCTGGAATCCGGCGACAGGACGAGGCTGGTATCGCCCGACTGCAAGCCGGCTTCATAGGCCTGCATGGAACGATAGAACGCGAAGAAGTCCGGATCGGCACCAAAGGCCTCGGCGAAGATCTTGTTCCGCTCAGCGTCACCATCACCTCGGATGATTTCCGAATCCCGTTTTGCTTCGGCAACCAGAACAGTTGCATCACGATCGGCGCGGGACTTGATCCTGCGGGATTGTTCTTCACCCTGCGCCCGGATCTCTGTCGCCTCACGCTGACGTTCTGTCTGCATGCGTGCGTAAATGGCCTGGGAGTTGGCGTCAGGCAAATCAGCGCGGCGGATCTTCACATCGATCACCTCGATGCCAAGTTCCTCTGCATTTGCACTGACGTCTCTGCGGATGTTTTCCATCACGCCCGACCGGTCGTCACGCACAAGCGCTACGAAGCTGGTCCGGCCGACTTCCGACCGCAGTGAGGATTGCAACAGTGTCGACAGGCGCCGGTTGGCCGTCAGCACATTCTGGACGCGCTGGTAGAACAGAACCGGATCCGAGATCTTGTAACGCGCAAACGCATCCACGATCAGTCGCTTCTTGTCCGAGGAAATCGGCTCAAGTGGCGGCATGTTCAGGTTCAGGATACGTTTGTCCAGGTAAACAACGTTCTGGACAAACGGGATCTTGAAGTAGAGGCCGGATTCGGTTTTCGGTTGCTCGATGATCTTGCCGAACTGCAGGACAAGTGCCTGCTGCGTCGGATTGACAACATAAATGGACAGATATCCGACGACAGCGACGACAACGAGTAGAATTGCTAGAATACCGCTACGCATGATCAGTTACCTCCCGTGCGTGCGGACGAAGTCGAACCGCGTCCGTTCAAATCGTTCAGCGGCAGGAACGGCAATACGCCGGAGCCCGAAGTTTCGCTGTCAATTATGATTTTGTTGTTGGCACCAAGAACTTTTTCGAGCGTCTCGAGATAAAGACGTTCCCGGGTCACGTCGGGTGCTTTCTCGTACTGCTCGTAAACCTTGGTGAAACGCTGTGACTGACCTGTCGCTTCCGCAATGGTCTGATCCTTGTAAGCGTTTGCATCTTCCAGAACGCGTGCTGCTTCGCCGCGCGCTTCCGGAACGATCCGGTTGGCGTAGGCCTCAGCTTCGTTGCGGATACGCTCCTGGTCGGCACGGGCCGCCTGAACATCCCGGAAAGCCTCGATGACCTGAGCAGGCGGGTCAACGCGCTGCATCTGCACTTCTGATATCTCGACACCGGCATTGTAGGAATCGAGCGTTGACTGCATCAGGGCCGCCACATCGTTCTGAATGGAAACACGGTTCTCAGTCAGAATCGAATCAATGTTGGATCCACCGACAACCTCACGCATGGCGCTTTCCGCCACGGCTTTCACTGTTGATGAAGGCTCTTGAATGTTGAAGAGGTAGTCCGTGATGCCGGCGGTGGTGTTCTTGATCCGCCAAAGTACCTTGAATCCGACATCGACGATGTTTTCGTCACCGGTAAGCATCAGGCTTTCTTCGGGAATATCCCGTGCGCGGACCGCACCGGACGTGGAATAGGTCTCGTCCACACCAACCGTCGTTTCACGCTGCAACTCGACGGCGGGCTTGTAGACCTCGCCAATCGGATAAGGCAGGTTGTAATTGAAACCCGGCGCTGTCAGTCCAACGACCTTACCGAGAACGAGTTCAACACCGCGTTCGCCGGAATCAACCGTATATATGCCTGTAAACAGCCAGCCGATGACGCCGATACCAATAACGATCAGGATACCGGCAAAACCGAGACCGCCGCCGCCGCCGCCAGGTAAAACGGTTTTCATACGGTCCTGAGTTTTCTTCAGTAACTCTTCCAGGTCAGGCGGATTGCCACCGCCGCCGCCGCCCCGGTTCGGACCGCCGCCCCAAGGGCCGTTATTGTTTCCACCGCCGCCGCCCCATGGGCCGCCATTGTTTCCGCCACCCTTCCAGGGGCCACCGCCGCCTGACTGATTGCTCCAAGGCATCAAGACTTCCTTCTGTGAACTCCGGCAGCACCTGCCGGACATGGGCATCTGCCCGTTCTGACTCACCGTTGGTTATAGGGAGGTTACCGGACGCTTTCAATCAAAAGCCCGGCCGACACCCTACGCAAAACCCGTACGTTTTCCCGTGCCGCAGGTGGGTGTCGATTGTGGCGCTGTCAAGTCGACCGCACCGAAAGTTTCAGGCAAAAGGTTAACCGGGCCGTTTGCCGTGGCAGATCATGTCGATATGCAGTATGCCGTCCTTGATATATTTATCCGAAACCGTTTCAAATCCCAGAGTATTGTAAAACTCTTCCAGGTGAGCCTGTGCCGACAGGTCAATTGGACAACCCGGTGCAATTTCCCCAGCCTTTTCAATCCCTGCCAGCATCAGTTTCCGGCCAAGCCCACTTCCCCGCTGCCCGGACGCAATCACGACACGGCCGATCCTGGCTGTTCCGACATCCGGTTCGACAAGCAGGCGAATGATTCCCACAAGATCGCCCGCCGGCCTGGTGCGTACAAGCAGATGCAACGCTTCCGGGTCCTTGCCGTCGATATCCTGGTAGAGCGACGTCTGTTCCAGCACAAAAACATCCTGACGCAGTTTCAGGACATCATGAACATCGATCGGACCCAGGTCTTGCAACCTGGCCCATCGGGCGTCGAAATATTCGTCGAACTCCATGTCGGATTTACCCGGCTTTCGTCAGACATTGCGGCGATAGGTCACAAAGGCAAAATCTGCACTGTCTTTTTCTGATCGCTCGCCATCAATCCTCCGGGTCTCGCGCCAGACTGCAGGATGTATGTCCGGAAATCGGGTATCGCCATCGGGACGCGCATCAACCTCGGTGATTTCAAGACGGTCGGCCTGTTCGATCACCTGGGCATAAATCTGGCCACCACCGATGCAAAATATCTCGTCGACATCCATTTGTCCGGCGAGTTCACCTGCCCGTTTCAAAGCATCTTCCAATGACGTCGCCGTTTCAGCGCCTTCCGGTGCATAGTCCGGGTCACGGGTGATCACGATGTGCGGGCGTCCGGGCAATGGCCGTCCACCGAAGGACAGAAAGGTCTTACGGCCCATAATCATCGGCTTGCCGAGCGTCATTCGCTTGAAGTGCTTCAGGTCGGACGATAGCGTCCACGGCATGTCATTATCCGACCCGATAATTCCATTGCGGGCGACCGCAGCTATCAGAACAAGTTCCGGCAAGGGCTTCTCCGAATCCGGTTTGCATTTTCCGGCTCGCCTCCTAGCATGATTTTCTGCCGCCTGAGAACATTTCGACCAACTTCTCGATGCAGATTGTCGGATTCGACCGACACTCCGCGTCCTTGATGAGAATGCCAACAGGAAAAGGGAATACCGGATATGTCAGACCTGATGGAAACCGTGCTGATCGAACGCACCAGGGCACTGATCCCGGACAGCAATGTCGAGCAGAAGAAGATGTTCGGTTCGACCTGCTTCATGGTCAATGGCAACATGCTCATTTGCGCGTCGAAGCGCGGGTTGATGGCACGTGTCGGCAAGGAACAGGAAGCCGAAGCCCTTTCAAAGCCCCATGCTGCTCCCTGCCGGCCGGCGGGACGCCCGATGCCGGGCTTCATCCGCGTCGAGCCTGAAGGCATTGAAAGTGACAAGGACCTGAAGAGCTGGGTCGATCTGGCACGAAACTATGTTTGTGCACTGCCACCCAAGCAAGCAAAGCCGAAAAAATCGAAATCCGGAAAGGCAAGACCATGAGTGCGGCAGGATTTGTGCCCGAAACCTTCGCGTTTCTCAAGTCGCTCAAGGAAAACAATACAAAAGACTGGTTCGACGCCCACAAGGCCGACTACCAGCGCTTCGTCAAGAAACCCTCGGACTTTTTTCGTAGCGAAGTCGCCCGGAAACTCGCTGAACTCACAGGCCACGAGATTGTCTCGAAACAGTTCCGGATCAATCGCGACCTCAGGTTTTCCAAAGACAAGACACCCTATAACACCCATATCCGTATGGCCTTCTGGCCGAATGGCGGAGCCTTCGAAGGCCGTGATGCCCAGCCGCCGAGCTTTTTTCTTTCCGTTGAACCCGACCACATACGGTTCGGAACTGGCTGCATGGCTTTTTCGAAACCGGTTCTCGGCTCATACCTTCAGGTGCTCGAAACCGGGAAAGGTGAAGAAATCGAGAGGCTGCTCGACCAATTGAACAGTGAGGGATTTGAGCGTTCAGAACCCGACCTGGCAAAAGTGCCGCGAGGGTTTCCGAAGGATAACCACTTTGCCAACCTTGCACGCCACAAGGGTCTCGCCGTCTGGAAATCGATTGAAGACACTGATCAGCTGACCGGCGATGCAGCCACGACATTCATGGTGAGTTCCTGGAGCCCCACATTGCCGTTCTGGCATTGGTTGGCGGATCTCTCCGGCAACATGTGAACGAGAGAGCGGCAAGCGCCCTGGCACTCGCCTGGGATTCAACCAATAGATCGGGTTGTCGATGTCATGACGCTTCGTAGCGAGCCCCTGATGTCGAGTTCCATCGGTGCTTGCGACGTCACCGCCCGGCGGCTTCATGACCGGACGGCATTCAGTTGAAACTCTCCGCGACGTCATACATGACAGGCTCGAAACTCTTGCACAAAGCATGGATGCTGCGGTTGCGGTCGCGCATTTCCGGTGTCCGCAGCATGGCAAGAAAGTCTTCACGCCTGCGCCACTGGGAATAGTTGGCGATTCGGGTTTGGGCGTCGTTGACATGGAGTCCTGCGCCTATGAACCCCGGCTGATGCCGGATGAAGTTGTCATATGCGTCTTTCAGTTCATCCAGGAGGTCGTAGCAGGTGCCCGGGGTCATCTCGAAGGTCGTGATGACGGTCTGGCAATCGCTGTTGCTGGAAATCTCTGGCATAGCTCTCCTCCTCTGCCTTTGTATGAAATGCTGGCATGAAACTCGAGGAGCGGCAACAAAGAGTACACCATCCCCGGGTTTTTTGGTCTTGCTTCAACCCAGTGCCCCGTCAAGATCGGCAATCAGGTCTTCGGCATCCTCCAATCCCACGGACAGACGGAAGATGCCGTCACCAGCAAATTCCCGGTATGAATTCAGCTGATCTCCCTGAAGCCGGAACGACGTCTCCATCAACGGATCGGTCTCCATCCAGAAAATGAGCGAACGATGGTGCCCCAGAGAAACCGCATAGTGGATCACTTCCAACCGGTCGATCATCTGCTGCGCGACGGTTCGCCCTGTTGGTGCGGTGCCAACCTGAAAGGAAATCATCCCGGAAAAATTCGTCATCTGGCGCTTGGCCAACTCGACCTGCGGATGCGACGGCAATCCCGGATACATGACCCGCGTCACCTTCGGATGGGTTTCCAGCCATTGGGCAACCGACAACGCGCCTGCCTGATGTGCCTTCATACGCAAGGGCAAGGTCGCCGCGCCGCGCGCAATCAGCCAGGCGTTGAACGGCGACAGGACACCGCCGTGATGTATCGCGGATTCGTTTCGCATCCGCGCAATCAGGTCAGCCTTGCCGGCAACCGCGCCGCCAACCGCGTCGCCGTGACCGCCAATATACTTGGTGATCGAGTGCATGACGAGATCGACACCCAGCCCGATCGCATCCATCCCGAGAGGCGAGGCAAATGTGGCGTCGCAACTCAGCAGCGCTCCAGCCTGACGTGCAAGAGCAGAGACCGCTGAAAGATCCGTCAGTCGGGTGATCGGATTCACAGGTGTTTCGGTGTGAACGAGTGCCGTATTGGGCCGCAGTGCCGCTGAAACAGCTTCCAGATCCGACATGTCGACGGTGGTGACTTCAATACCCATGCGCGGCAAGGTATCCCGCGCGAGTTCCGCTACACCGGCATAAGAGACGTCGGATATCACCACATGATCGCCTGAAGACAGAAAAGTCATGAAAATTGCGGTTGCCGCGGCCATTCCCGATGCCAGGCAAAGACAGGCTTCTGCACCCTGCATTGCCGCGATCTTTTTCTCGAGCATCGCAACCGTCGGGTTGTTCCATCGGGAATAGATGAAACCGCCCTCCTCCTCCAGATCGTGCGCAGAAAATCCGGCCAACCGGTCACTGACAAATGTCGAACTCATGTGCAACGGGGGGGTTGAGGCACCTGTCGCAGGATCCGGCCCCTCACCAGCATGAATCGCTGTGGTCATCGGACCTCTGGTTCGATTGGTCTTCGACATACCGGTTCCCTTGCTCTTTGGGTACACCGATCAGGTGTCCGCGGCCTCCACACCTTCTGCCCGCATACTCTTAACCGCCTCCAATGCAAGGGAAAGCAGTTTTTCATAATGTGCTGCGCGGGAACTGCCGTCGCGCCAGACGAGATACATTACCCTGTGCATGGCGATCCCTTCGACCTTCTTCAACAGGAGGTTCGGCTCCTTGGGAAACTCGGAGGCAATATAGGCTGCCGGAAACAGTGCGAGCCCCATTCCGATCGATGCCATCTGGCGCAATGCATCGAGGCTCGTACCCTCGTAATCCTGCAGAAATTCCGCACCGGCTGCGCGGGCAAGTGCCTGCACGTCGTTGTGCAAACGAAACCCGTGCCCGAGCGAAAGGAGTTTCTCGCCCTTGAGAAGGGACACCGGCACGACTTCAAGACCTGAAAACGGATGGCCGCGCGGAACGGCGAGCGATACGCCTTCGTGACAGAGTTCCCGCTCAACCAGTTGTCCCGATGGCGCAATATCCGGTGTGATGATGCAATCCAGTGACCCGGCAGCCAATCCCTCTTCCAGCAGGTTGGGGCGGTCTTCGCGGATGTAAAGCTCCAGATCCGGAAAGTTCCGCTTCAAAATCGGCAGCAGGTAAGGCATGAAATATGGCCCAAATGTGGGAGAGACTCCGAGACGGATCAGCCCGCCGAGATTTTCACGGCCCGCATGGGCGACAACCACAATTTCGTCCAAACTTTCAAGAGCCTGCCGGGCGAGTGGCAACAGGCGTTCGCCAGCCGCCGTCAAGCTGATGTCGCCACTGCCGCGTTCCAGCAGGCCCGCGCCCAGGTTTTCTTCCAAGAGCCTGAATTGTGAGGACAAAGTGGGCTGAGAGACATTGCATTTTTCAGCGGCCTTGCCAAAATGCAGTGTCTCGGCAAGGGCTATAAAATAATCCAGCTGGCGCGGGGACGGTCTGAAGCGCATTGTGACCCACCTTGCAATTGATTTTTTCTATCAACTCAATTCAAACAATGTATTTCTTCTATACATAAACAACCCCATATCCTGGGTGTCAACACGAACACCCAACGATGTGGAGGTAGATGATGTATAACCGCTTGAAATCCTTGCGCAGTCAGCACAACACCCTGGATTCCCTGATCCGCAGGGAGCACCTACATCCCTATCCCGACTCGCAGCACATTCGATCCTTGAAGAAATTCAAGCTCCGCCTTCGCGATGAGATCTCGATGATTGAACACAGGTTGAACGCCAGCCAGTTCGCCCATTGATCCGAATAGTATCGTTCCCAAACGAGGAATAGAACCATGAACCCGTTCTGGCCCTTTACGGCCCTACCTGCTTTGCAACCGAAGTTTACCCGCCAGACAAGGTTGCAAGACCTGGAAGCACGTATGTCTTCCTTCTTGTCTGAAAAGCAGGCGTCGAGCACCAGCTGCCCCAAGGTGCTCGACAATATCAAGGTCGCAAAGTCGACCGTCCAGCGTGAGTTGGCCACCGGCTGATTGCCCGGCCCGAGTTTCTCCTTCCGAAACCGGAAGTGCCACAGCAGCTGGATCAACCCGCCCGCGCAGGCCCCGCGGGCGGGTTTCATCTTTTGTGCGAAAGCACTCGCTCTCGCTACCCAACCGTGACCGGCCCCGGCACCTGTTCACTCATGGTGACAGCCTTTTTGGGCGGGCGGACCCCGAAAAACAGAGCGTACAGCACCGGAGCCGCGATAAGCGTCAGTATCGTTGCAAAAGCCAGTCCGCCCATGATCGTCACGGCCATGCCCCGGAAAAACGCGTCGGATAGCAGCGGCGCCATGCCAAGAATTGTCGTAACAGCAGCCAGCATCACGGGACGCATACGGGATACGCTTGCTTCGACAATTGCCGCATATTTCTCACGACCTTCTTCAATGAGCCTGTCAATCTCTTCAAGCAAAACGATCGCGTTCTTGATCAGCATTCCGGAGAGCGACAGAAACCCAAGAAGCGACATGAAGCCGAAAGGTGTATCGGTTGCCAGCAATGCGATCGCAACGCCATTTATCGACATCGGCACCATCAGCCAGATGATCAGGGGTTGACGTACCGAGCCGAACAACAGGATCGAGATGATCAGCATTACCAGGAACCCGAGCGGCAACTGCGCGCCCAGGGAAGCCTGGGCATCGTTCGTGCTTTCGTATTCACCGCCCCATTCCAGCGAATAACCGGGCGGCAGCGATATCGCCTCAATCTGGGGACGCACCCGCGCGAGTGCCGCCGTAGCCGTTTCGCCCGCAGTCGTTTCCGCCTTGACTGTCAGTGTCCGGACCCGGTCGCGACGGTGGATGAGTGTGTCCTGCGGCTCCATGGTGAACTCGCGCACGACCTGATCGATCGGTATGTACCGACGCTGACCGGCACTCCAGACCAGCGAGTCCGACACGCTTTCGTTGACCGAGATACCCTCCGGGCCTGCCTTGCGGGCGACAATCGGAATGCTTTCGTCAATATCACGATAGGAGCCGACCTGAACGCCTTCTGTCGCGAATTGCAGCGAAAGCGACAGTTCTTCGCGGGTGACACCGGAGATGCGTGACCGGTCCTCGTCGAACATGGGACGAACCACCAGTTCGCGTTGGCGCCAATCCGTATTGACGTCTGCAAGCTTGTTCTGTGGCAACAAGAAAATCGCTTTCGCCTCGTCGCCCAGACGTTTGAGTACATTTGCATCGGGACCAGAGAACCGGGCCTCCAGCTTGGCACCGCTGCCAGGTCCGAACACAAGACGTTTGGTGATGATCTGGGCAGACGGAAAATGTTCAGCGAACTTTGCACGCAGATCCAGAGCCAGCGCGTCTATGGCGTCCCGGCTGCTGGTCCGTATGAGCATGTGACCGTAGGCCGGATTTGCGTCCTCAGGTGCGTAGGTCAACATGAATCTGGTCGCACCGCCACCGGCAAAACTGGTGACTGTGGCGACCCGTTCGTCTTCCAGAACGATTTCTTCCATGTCCTTGAGATCCGCTTCGGTCGCGCGAATATCAGTCCCCTGGGGCGACCAGTAGTGGACGTAAAAGATCGGTGTGTTGCTGTCCGGGAAAAATGCCTGTTTCACGTTTCCGAAAGCCATGACGCAGGCAATGGTGATGCCAACAAGTGCCAGGACCGTCAGCAAACGGACATGCAGTGTACCGACCAGAAATCCACGGTAGATCGTATAAAGGATTCCCTTGTAGGGATCGTGCTCATCCAGGTTTCCGCTTGCGGTACGGAAAAAGTACTTCCCGAACAACGGTGTGACCGTGACCGCAAAGACCCAGGACAACAACAACGAGATTCCGATCACCGCAAAAAGCGAAAACAGGAATTCACCGGTCGCATCGGGAGAAAGACCGATCCCCGAGAAGGCCATGATGCCGATAACCGTCGCGCCAAGCAGCGGCCACATCGTCTGTTTGACCACGCGGCTGGCCGCGTCTATCGCCTTCTGGCCCCGCTGCATGTTGATCATCATGCCTTCCGCCACAACAATGGCGTTGTCAACCAGCATGCCCATGGCAATGATCAGGGCTCCGAGAGAGATCCGCTCCATTTCGATTGCAAAGATACGCATGAACAGGACGGTTGCCATAACGGTCAGCAACAGAACGGTGCCGACCACCACGGCCGCGCGCCATCCCATGAAAAGCGCGAGCACACCGATGACGATGACGACCGAGGCAGCCAGATTCAGGATAAAGCCGTTTACCGAGGCGTCGACCACAACATTCTGTTCGTAGATCGGGTGGATCTGCATACCGATGGGCAACAGCGCTTCGATTTGCGCAAGTTTTGCAATGACCCGGTCACCGACATCGACGATGTTCGTCCCGTCAACCTGGGAAACACCGATGGTAACGGCCTCATGACCGTTATGACGTATCAGTCTGCCGGGCCGCTCCGGCTCTCCGAGTTCCAGGGTTGCGATATCGGACAGGCGGATCATCGCGGTTGAGCCCGGACGTCCGACAACGAGATCCTCGATCCCGCGGAAATCATCGAAAGCAGACGGTGTCATCAGGCGTATACGTGACTGACCCGAAACGGCAGACCCGTTGGTCTGAATGCGGTTTTCCGCGTCAAGGACACCGACAATATCGGTCATGGAAATCCCGAGACCCGCCATCTTGTCCTGATCGACGTCCAGATAGATAACATCATCGGGTTCGCCAGCGACCTCGACCTTGCCGACACCCGTCACAGCCAAGAGTTCGCGCCTGATACGCTTTACCGTGTCCCGAATGTCGCGATTGGTATATCCGTCGGCGGTGAACGCGTAAAACAGACCGTAGACGTCACCGAAACTGTCATAGACAAGTGGCGTTCCCGCACCTGACGGCAGATTGCGAACTTCATCCCCGACCTTGCGGCGCAGTTCGTCCCAGACCTGCGGCAGTTCGGAACCGTCGTAGGTCGGTTTGATTTCCACACTGATGCGCGACAGGCCCGGTTCGGAGACAGACCGGATCTGGTCAAGCTGCGGCATCTGCTGAATGGCCGTCTCCAGAACCTCTGTGATTTCATTTTCCACTTCGGCCGCGGTTGCCCCGGGATAGCCGGTGATAACCTGGGCTTCCTTGATGGTGAATGCGGGATCTTCCAATCGGCCGACGGAGGTCAAACCCCAAAGACCGCCGAGAAGTGCCATCAGGACGATCATCCAGGTGTTGACAGGTTTTTCGATGGAATAGCGTGCAATGTCCACGGCTTCTGATCCTTTTGACGTAGTGGAACTGGATCAGCGCAAACGGCGCACGACCTGGCCATCGCTCAAATAGGCGACGCCGGCGGAAACGATTTCATCTCCCGGTTCAAGGCCGGTACGTACGGGGATGTAATCTCCCATGATGGTACCGATCTCGACAGGTTGTTTTGAAACACTGCCCGTGTCTTCGGCAAATTTCCAGACATAGGTCTCCCCCTCCCCGTCAATGGCAACCGAAGCTGTAGGAACGAGAAACTGCTCGCCAAGTTCCAGGCCTTCAGGAACGAGTTTCACGATTACCGAGGCCGTCATGCCGGGAGCGAGCTGGCTGACGCCCTCGCGCGGCATTGCAAGCGTGATCCGGTAGGTCTGGGCGACATCGTCAACCTGACTGGAGTGTTCACGGTACTGGAGCGGAAACAGTTTTTCGCCATATGCTGGAAACTTCGCCTCAATGGAGGACACTTCCGACGCGGTCACGCGGCCGAACAGAGCTTCAGCAACGTTGATGTCGACCTGCACTTCCGAAACGTCATGCATCCGGACAACGGGTGTACCGACGCTGACCGTCGTGAAGTTGTCAACAAGGCGCAGCGACATGATGCCGTCGAATGGAGCCTCCAGAGACGTATATTCAAGGTTTTGCCGGGCTTCCCTGAGCCGTTCGATGGCAAGATCGTACTCGTTCTTTTGCTCGTCATAAGACGACTGGGAAATCACGGACCGATCCTTCAGCGTCCCCAGGCGATCCAGCTCACGCCTTGCCTGTTCGACATTGATTGTTGCCTCACGCACGGCGCGGTCATAGTCCGTTGTGTCAAGACTGGCGATCAGATCGCCTTTCTTTACCTGCTGGCTTTCCAGCACCGGCAACTGAAGCAGTTTCCCCGGCACCTGGAACGACAAGTCAACAGTCTGAACCGCGGCGACACGTCCGGCAAATCGGCGTTCAACAAGACCGATCTGATCTGTCACGGTAAATATTTTTGCAGGTCTCGGCGACGCATGAAGCTTGGCTTCAGCCTCGGCGACCGGATTTGCAGCATCGTCCTGGCAGGCAGCCAGAATGCCGGCGCCCAGCAGGAGCCCGGTCCAGCGGACAAAGGAAACTCTTTCAATTGCAAACATCTGTTTTCCGTCCTGGTGTTAGTCCTGCTCGAGGCGATGGCGAAGTTCCTTCAACACCTCAGCCCGTTCATCTTCCGTCAGTATCGAAACGCAATGGGCAACCGAGAAATGCAGCCCCTCCAGGCTCGCCCAGATTGCCATTGCCTTTCCGAATTGATCGGTTTCCTGCGCAATTGCGTTTTTGAGTCCTGTCTTGACCCTCAGGAACGGTTCGCTGAGTTCGGGCCGGTCTGCGGTTGTTGCCAGGACGGCCTGCGCCACGTCGCGTTTTGTTTCCAGCCACCTTTCGGTCACGTCGATCATTCCACAAAGGGTTGGAGACCGTGATCGCAGGTTTTTCGTTCGTGCTTCGAGCACATCAGCTTCGAACTGGCCGACAAGAAACTCCACCATTCCGGTGATCAAGGCATCCTTGGTCGGAAAGTTGTAAAGAACGCCGCCTTTTGAAAATCCGCTTTCTTCAGCGACCGCATCAATCGTCAGGCTCGGTGCACCAGAGCGCCGAATGACTTCAATCGCAGCGGTCAGTATTTCTGATTTTGAGGTCTGTGCATTCCGCGAAGGTCGGGCCATTTAGTATACCGTCCAGTCAGTACAGTTCACGCTCAAATATACCGTCCAGCCGGTACAGTAAAGCGTTTTTATGCATGGCTTCGTTGAACGATACGGGGCGCTGCCCCCAAACGAACAAGCTGACTACGGGAAATAATTGTTAAAGGTGCCGGTGTTGCTGGATGATCAGGCAGCGGCGTCCGCCAGGGCGGCTTCGTTGGCAGCCTGCTCCGCCGCGGCTGCCTCGGCAGCCAGACGCCCGCGTTCACGGGCTTCTTCTTCCGTACGTGCAGCGAATTCGATGAATTCACTCGCCGGCATGGGCTTGGCAAAATAATACCCCTGGGCAGCGGTAACACCCAGTTCGAGCAAACGTTCGATCTGCTCTTCCTGTTCGACACCTTCGGCAATGATGCCCATCCCAAGATTGTCGGCAAGTTCCACCATGGAATCAACAATCGTGGTGGAGTTGTCGTCGGAACTGATCGTGTCGATAAACATCTTGTCGATCTTGATGATGTCGACGCCGAGCTTCTGCAGATATGCCATACCACCGTGACCGGTGCCGACGTCATCCAGCGCAATGCGAACACCGAGCGCTTGCAGCTCTGCCATGATCTTGCGGGCCTGCTCCATGTCTTCCAAAGGGTGCCGCTCCGTTACTTCCACGACGATCTGCTGGAACGATATCTTCGAATTTTCAAAAATGGATTTGATGTCTGCAACGACTTCGCGATCCTGGAAATGGCCTGCAAATAGGTTGATCGACAGCTTGAAGTCCGGATTCTCGCCATAGAGTTCGCCAACCTCCTCTGAGGAAACGCGCATCATGTGCCGGGTCATGTCAAAGATATGACCGTTGTTTTCAGCGTAGGCCATGAACTGGCCTGGCGACACGATCGTGCCATTGGGACGACGCCAGCGCATGAGCACTTCACAACCGCGCAGCCGCAGGCTCTCGATATCCATAACCGGCTGATAAAAAGGAATGAATTCTCCATTGCTGATCGCCGCAATGAATTCGTCGTTGGCCTCGCTCTCCGGCCGCCAGGACAACCAGATCCCGATTGCGACGAATAAAACCGCGATCCCGGCGCAGGCTGCTGCTGCGACGACCTTCAGATCCTTGACCACATAAAGGGCTGCGGATGCCGGCGCGGTGATCCTGGCAACGAGCGGGTAAAGCTCTGAGGCGACATCAACGCTGAGGACACTTTCCGGACTTGATTCCTCGGAATTGTAACCGCCGACATTGTACCACAGCAGATTGTCGCCAAGACGCAGCTCCGCCCTGCGGTAGGAACGCAAATACTCCGGTCCGGGGTCCATCGCAATGACCGCCGGGGTGACCTCGGCGAACAAGCGTGTCTGATCTTTCAAGTCCCAGCTGATGACCGCCGCCCGGGCTCCCAGATAATCCCGGTCCAGCATGCCGATACCGACCAGCGGCCCGTCTGTCCTGACCGGCGGCAAGATGATCTCGCCGGCCAGTTCACGATCCGGAAAGATGCACATGCGTTGCCCTGCGGCATCGGCCAGACCGATTGCATCGATCATGCCGTGTTCGACAATCAGTTTTTCGTAGATCACCCGATCTTCGGCACTGCATGTCTGCACACCGTCGCGGTCAAGCCGTTGAAGGAGCGACACGGTCGTGCTGATGGCTTCCTCGGCGCGATGGATCGACACCTGGCCCATTGCCTCCATCTCGGTGATGGCGCGCCGCTCGGCGAACTGGTTCAAAATGATGTTGATCGCAAAGAGCGGAGTTGTCGCCAGAACGAGGGCGATCAACACCGTCTTTGCAAAGCCAACGTACCGGAAAGACAAATCAGGGCCTGTTTACCAATATACTCTTTGTGACCATGGCCGATCTGGGTAAACAAGGACTGAATGTATTGCAGTTTCATCGAGATCAAGGCAGCCTGCGCTCTATATGCGATTAGGTGCTGTTATCGAAACTGACCGGGTGATGGGAGAATCTCATGCAGGCACTGTTTATCGGACAAGCCTATATCGACGTTACGTTTTTGACCGAAAGCTTCCCGACCGGCGACGAGAAGGCCATTGCCAAGGACTATGCAATCAGTTTTGGCGGAAATGCCGTGACGGCCGCATTTTGTTGCGCGAAGCTTGGGGGCAAACCCGATCTTTTGTGCTCGCTTGCAGACGATTGGCTGGCCCGCATGTTCCTGGACATGGCGTCCACCTACGGGATCTCCGTTCACGGCAGGAAAGTGAAGGAGTCGTCCTTGTCCTTCATCATGCCCAAATCCGGAAAGCGGGCCATTGTCAGATGCCGCGACAACGACTTCCTGCACCCCTTCCCGCCCCTGACACTAACGGGACTGAAGGCCTTGCATCTTGATGGCCATATGCCCGACGCAGCGCTGCATTACGCAGCAACGTGCAAGAACCTCGGCGTTCTGACCTCCCTGGACGGTGGCGCTGTGAGGGAGAACACCGATGAATTGCTGGAACACATCGATATCGCCGTCGTATCGGATCGGTTCTGCCAGCAACTCGGCAAAACAACTGGGCAAACACTCGAATACCTGCGATCCAAGAACTGCCCTGTCGGGGCAGTGACGCTCGGAGAACACGGCATGGTCTGGTATGAAGCCGGCGGACCGGACAAGCTCCTGCCCGCACTCAACGTGCCCATGCAGAAGGTTGTCGATTCCAATGGGGCCGGCGACGTGTTTCATGGCGCCTATGTCGCCTCTTATCTCTGCTGGCCGGAACGCAGCTGGACAGCACATTTCGAATTTGCGCGCGGGGCTTCAACGCACGCAATCCAGCATCTTGGCAACGAAGCCAGTATTCCGACACTGGAAGACGTCGACAGGGCCAGCGGTGAATTTCCCGAAAAGGCAGCTTGATTAGGATCAGACCCATTAATCCGGAAGGCCGCAATGACCGCTTCCAGCCCAAAGCGGTCATGTTGGCCCGCACTACCCACCGGATAGATCAACCGCTTCCTCGATTTTATCGATCCAGACCTCGAAGCCTTTGAGTTCGTTCTGACCGAAACTGTGAGCCAGGGGCACATCTGCTGCATCCCTCCCGCGCGCAACGAGAACGCGGCCAAATCGGATGTCATTGTTGCGCGGATCGAAGACCCACCATTTGCCACCAAGATAAACCTCCATCCAGGCGGCGAAATCCATGGGCGAATATGGCGGCGGCTTGCCGATATCACTTACATACCCGGTGCAATAGCGCGCTGGGATGTTCAGACACCGGCACAGCGTGACCGCAAGATGAGTGTAATCTCGGCAAACGCCGACGCCTTCCTTCAGCGCCTCCGCGGCGGTCCGGGTCGGGCGCGAATGCTCGTAGCCAAACTGGATGTGATCGTGCACGAAGTTGCACACCGCCTGAACACGGCCCCACCCCTGGGGTTCCTGGCTGAACTGCTGCCAGGCGAAGTTCGAAAGGACGTCCGTCTCGCAATAGCGGCTTGGCAGAAGATAGGCCAGGACATCAGAGGGAAGCTGCTCCACGGGGAGTTGCGCTGCGGATTGATCGACCGGATCGGAAAGCCCGTCATCCCTGATGATGCCATTGGTGGAGATGGTTAGCGTGCCTGCGGGCGCCACGATCCGACTGCACCAATTGCCAAAGCCATCGCGATAAGCCTCGATCGCGGTCCCCGGATCCGTGACCAAAAGATCCGGTTGTTCAAGATCGCTCGCGCGCGAATAATGCACGTTGAGCAACAGGATCATCGGGGTCGGGGCAGCAAGATGGAATGACAGCCGACAGCCTAGTCGTATACGCATTTTCGAGCTCCACCGAATTTGGGTTGCCTGCCAACATAGGTCTTGCCCCCGAAAATACCGGCGTCGAGAGCATCACAAACGCTATGGTCACAGCATGACCGCTTTATCCGCATCTTACCAGTTCGCGACTTACCTGTTCGCGACCCGTGTGGTGAAGGTCGGCTGTCGCTGGTTTGAGTCGAGACCTGAAAGGCCGCTTCAGCGCTGGAGGCGGGTTGTTGAATACTGAAACCGCTGCTTCGTCCGCGTTGCCGTCATTCGAGACCGTCAAACGCTGAGTTAACCGACAGAATCGGTCAGATGACCGGCAAGCGCCCGTTGCAGACATATGAGACTTTGATTGTTATGGTTCCGGCGCACTGAAAAGGAACATTGCGAATGTTTTCGCCAGAACAAAGACTTCAGGATCTCGGGTTACAACTGCCTGCGGCAGCAAAACCGCCACCTGGCGTACACTTGCCGTTCTCATTCGTGAATGTGCGTGGCAACAGGCTGCTGTTCTCCGGCAGCCCCAAGAGCGCAAACGATGGAAGCATTACGGGTCCATTCGGAGTGGTCGGAACAGACTTCAATACAGACCAGGCATATGCTGAAGCTCGCGATATTGCGCTATCGGTGTTAGCCAATTTAAAGGCTGAAATCGGTGACCTTTCCAGGATCGCCGGTTGGACACGGGTCTTCGGTATGGTCGCTTCAACACCAGGATACTCTGAGCAGCATCTGGTGATTAACGGCTTTAGCGATCTCATTATTGACGTGTTTGGACCTGACGTGGGTCGCCATGCCAGATCAGCGATTGGAGTTGCAGGACTGCCATTGGGCTTTGCGATTGAAATTGAGGGGGAAGTTGAGATTTATCAGTGAACTCAACAACAGGTTTGTCCGCCTTGTTTTCTTTAACATTAGATGCAGCAAAAGTCGTATACGAGCCCATATTCTGCAACTCGCGCGAATGTCGGCAATCTGCATCGCAGCAACTGTCATCTTTTGGATCAGTCAATGAGTCCTGACCCAATTTTGTTTGAAGAAATGGCCTCCGCTGATTGCATCAGACCGGTGCGGCGCGATCCGGCTTTCGCCTTGCCTCTGCTTCAAACATGGAGCAAGGTGAGCGCGCCTTATCATGGTGGAGATTTATATGATGTTTTTTCCCGCACCCCGCATTGCCATCGGCCTTAGCGCCGCAGTCAGCCTGATCGCGCTTCAAGTCACGGCCGCCAATGCCTTCGACCCGACCGGCAACGAGGTCGCCGATGCCTTCCTGTCTGTTCTCGATGCTCAGGAAGGTACTGTTGAAAGCTATGGGTCTGTCAGTGAGTCCGGCAACGCGGTCACAATCCAGGAGCTCGTCATAAAAGACGAAAATGACAAGGACACGAACGTCACGATCGCGTCGACTGTCCTGACCGGAGGAGAATTCCTCGACAACGGGCGGCTCAAACTCGACAGTCTCGGGCTTGAGAAACTGGACCTGAACGCAGATGATGGAGGCATGTCCCTTGAGACGATGAGCGTCACGGGTCTTGTCCTGCCATCAGCCAAGGAGTCCGCCGCCAACGCCTCGCCCGTCAGCCCGGGTTACAAGACATTCGACGTCAAGAATATCCAGGTGCGGGATGAAGATGGCAAGATAGCCGACATTCAGGCGATTTCCTCTTCCATCGACAGCATGGACGGCGACTTGCCGACAGCTGGAAGCTTTTCCCTTTCCGGCGCGACAATTGACGTGAACGAACTGGAAGTGGAAGAAGCCAAATCTCTCAAGGAGCTTGGATACGAGACCCTGACACTGGACGTCTCCGCTTCGGGACGGTGGGATCCTGAAGCGGCGGTCATCAACATTCCGGAGCTGAAGATCGACGCGAAGGATGCGGCCAGCCTTTCGCTTGCATTGTCCCTTGGCGGGGTCACCCGTGAAGTGGTCGAGCAGCTTGAAGAGAAATCGGAAAAGCCTGAAGAGGCCATGGCGCTGTTGCAGAATGTCACGGTCATCAATGCGAAGATCCGCCTTGACGACGAAACTCTGACCGGTCGCATTCTCGACCAGGAAGCGCAGAAGGCGGGTGTCGAAGTGCCGGCCTATGTCGCGGGATTGACAGGAAGCCTGCCCTTGATGCTTGGCATGCTCCAGAACAAGGAACTTGAGGGACAGGTTGCACAGGCTTTTACCGAATTCCTGACGACGCCTGGTTCGCTCCAGCTTGTTGCAGCACCAGCAACACCTGTTCCCTTCTCGCAAGTGATGGGAACGGCAATGCTGGCCCCCCAGATGATCCCCCAGATCCTGTCAGTGGGCATTACTGCAAACCAGTAGAAACAGATCATGAATAACAAAAAGCCCGGGCGTTCCCGGGCTTTTTCTGTTTTCCTTGGCTGCGACTATTCTGCTGCCTCTGTCTTACTCTGGAACTGCAACTCGCACAGGCGGCGATAGATGCCATCGTGCTCAAACAACTCATTGTGGTTGCCGCTTTCAATCACCTTGCCGTCGCCCATGACATGAATCTGATGAGCGTGACGAACCGTGCTCAGTCTGTGAGCGATGACCAGGGTCGTGCGGCCTTCCATCAATTTTTCGAGTGCGGCCTGTATCTTGTTTTCCGACTCTGCATCCAGAGCAGAGGTTGCTTCGTCCAGGAGCAGTATCGGGGCATCAATCAACATCGCACGTGCGATTGCGATCCGTTGTTTCTGGCCGCCGGACAGATTGCTGCCACCCTGTCCCGCCCTGGTTCTGTAACCCTCCGGCAAGGCGCTGATAAAATCATGCGCATTTGCTCCAACAGCCGCAGCTTCGATTTGTTCCTGCGTCGCATCCGGCAAGCCGATCGCGATGTTTTCGCGGATCGAGAGGTCAAACAGAAACGAATCCTGGCTGACATAGGCAATCTTGTTCCTCAAGGAGACCTGGGTGACGTCCTTGATACTTTGGCTGTCGATGAGAATTTCACCGGACTGTGGATCATAGAACCGCTCCACCAACGCAAACACGGTCGATTTGCCGGCACCTGATGCACCGACCAACGCCGTCATTTTGCCAGCTTCCGCTTTGAAGCTGGTTCCACGAAGAGCTGCATTTTCGCCATAGGAAAATGCGACGTCGCTGAAGATAATTTCTCCGCTCTCTATTTCGAGATCCCGTGCATTTTCCGCATCATGAAGCTCTGGTTTTCGGTCCACGAGCGCATACAGTATGCGCAATCCGACCATCTGCTTGCCCAGGTTGATGTTCAGGCGGGCCAACCGGCGCGCGGGGTCGTAGGCCAGCAACAATGCCGTGATGAACGAGAAAAGAGCCCCCGGATCCTGCCCGAGTTCAATCACAGCATATCCGCCATAAAAGATTACGAGCGCTATGGCGCATCCGCCGAGCGTGTCCATCAAAGGCGAAGTACGCGCCGTCAGAGAGGCGATCTTGTTGGACTGCTTTTGAATTTCAAGAAGCCCGACTTCCATTTTGTCGCGCATGACCTTTTGCATTCCAAATGCGCGCACTATTCTGTTTCCAAGAACGGCTTCCTGCGTGACGGCACTCACCTTGGCGTTCGAAACCACCTGCCGCTTCACATACTCCTTGACCCGCCGGATCAGGAAAGTAACTCCGATGACCGCCGGAGGCATCGTGATCAGGGCAAAGACACTCAGAAGCGGGTTCTGATAGATCATGACAAAGGTCAGGCCGATCAACGTGAGGACATCGCGACCGATGCTGGTGACGATCAGATCCAGCGTGGTGCGCACCGCTCCGACACCCTGCCCTACCTGCACGCCAATTTCAGCCAGTGAATGCTTGTCATAATAAGCTTGATCCTGACGCAGCAAAACATCGAACATTCTGCCGTTGAGATCTTTTGTAATCTGGTTTCCGACGCGGGACAAAACGACGATCTGTCCGTAAGTGGCAACTCCCTTGACCGTATAGATCACCAGAACGAACACGCCGATCGCATAGACCATGACAGGGTCTTTGTTCACGAACACTTCGTTGACGACATCGCGCATGATCCACGCGCTTGCAGCTGTGGTAGCTGCAATCAGTCCCATGAATACGAAAGCCAGCAGATACTTCGGAATATAGGTCCGGAAATTCTCGCTGAACACACGCTTGATCAGCTGCACCGTGCCTTGCGGATCGGCCCAAGAGTCGGATTTGAACGGATTGCGCACGAAGCGTTCCCTTTCTAAGGGCTTCGATCACCCAGTATAAGCGAGGCCGGTCAAACCGGCCTCTCTCTTCTCGCACAAAGGCGTACCCCCAATCGAGGGGTTTCCGCAAGTCGGCCGAATTTACTCTTCCGGTAGGTTCAACCGCAAATGCAATTCACGCAGTTGAGCCGGTGCCGGGTCATTCGGTGCTCCCATCATCAGGTCTTCCGCCTTCTGGTTCATGGGGAAGAGCATCACCTCACGGATGTTTGCCTCATCGGCAAGCAACATGACCATCCGGTCAATGCCGGCCGCGCAGCCACCATGTGGCGGAGCCCCATACTGGAATGCGTTGACCATGCCGCCGAAGCGCTTGTCGACTTCTTCCGCAGGGTAGCCAGCGATTTCGAAGGCCTTGTACATGATTTCCGGCTTGTGGTTCCGAATGGCACCGGAAAGCAGTTCGTGCCCGTTACAGGCGAGATCGTATTGCCAGCCCAAAACATCGAGCGGGTCACCCTCCAGGGCTTCCATTCCGCCCTGGGGCATGGAGAACGGATTGTGCTCGAAGTCGATTTCGCCGGTTTCCTCGTCCCGCTCGTAGATCGGGAAATCAACGATCCAGGCAAACTCAAAACTGTTCTTGTCCGAATGTCCGAGTTCCTCGCCGATAATCACACGCGATTTGGCAGCGACAGGTTCGAACTGCTTCGGCTTTCCGCCCAGGAAAAAGGCAGCGTCACCGACTTCCAGCCCGAGCTGGACGCGAATGGCTTCGGTCCGCTCCGGTCCGATATTCTTGGCAAGCGGACCGGCAGCTTCAGTCGACCCGTCTTCGGCCTTCCGCCAGAAAATATAGCCCATGCCCGGCAATCCTTCGCCCTGCGCGAACTTGTTCATCCGGTCGCAGAACTTGCGGCTACCGCCCTTGGGTGCAGGTATCGCCCTAATTTCCGTACCGGGCTGTTCGAGCAGCCTGGCGAAAATAGCGAATCCGGAGCCGGCAAAATGCTCGGACACGATCTGCATCTTGATCGGGTTTCGCAGGTCCGGCTTGTCGGTGCCGTACCAGAGAGCTGAATCCTTGTAGGAGATCTGCGGCCAGATGCGGTTAACTGCACGGCCATTGCCAAATCTCTCGAAACAGCCAGCCATCACCGGCTCGATGGTGTCGAAGACTTCCTGCTGGGTGACGAAGGACATTTCAACGTCTAGCTGATAGAAATCCGTCGGCGAGCGGTCGGCACGCGGATCCTCGTCGCGGAAGCACGGCGCTATCTGGAAATACTTGTCGAAGCCGGACACCATCAGCAACTGCTTGAACTGCTGGGGAGCCTGTGGCAGCGCATAGAACTTGCCCGGGTGCAACCGGGACGGCACCAGAAAGTCACGCGCGCCTTCGGGAGACGAAGCTGTAATGATCGGCGTCTGAAATTCGTTGAAGCCGATGGACCACATGCGATCCCGCAAGTCACGGACGACCTCGGAGCGCAGCATCATGTTGTTGTGCAACTTCTCGCGGCGCAGGTCGAGGAAGCGGTACTGCAGGCGAACCTCTTCCGGGTAATCCTGGTCGCCGAACACCGGCAAAGGCAATTCCTTGGCGGACCCAAGGACTTCCATTTCGCGAATGAAGACTTCGATCTCTCCTGTCGGAAGTTCCGAATTGATGGTTTCGTCCGTGCGTTTTTTCACGTTGCCGTCGATGCGGATGCACCATTCGGAGCGCACCGTTTCCGCGAGCGCGAAAGCACCGGAATCCGGATCCACAACGCATTGCGTGACGCCATAATGGTCGCGCAAGTCAATAAACAGCACTCCACCATGATCGCGGACCCTGTGGACCCAACCGGATAGACGGATGGTCTGGCCTTCGTCGGACAGACGAAGATCACCGCACGTGTGACTACGGTAGGGGTGCATTCTATTTCCTCGGTATTCTTCTTGGCATGAAAAATCGTTACGGCCCGCCGAAGGCAGGCCGTGTCGGGCTGCAAAAGCCATGTTGCGAAGCGAAAGTCAAGGGAGAGGCAATGCTCAGAGCTTGTCGAGTCGCGCGAGATGTATATCAATCGATTGGTGTTTTCGTCCGAACATCAACGAAAGTCCGCCTGCGCCATGCCCGACATTCTGACTGAAGCCATACTTGATGCTCTGATAAGCATGGAAGAAGAAGAGGAACTTGTCATCACGACATCGGTTCCGCGGCAACTCGCAGGCAGGATCCGCAATCGGATTGCAAACGAGATACCGGTACCGCCGATTTCGAAGACGGAGCTATCAGCCATTCGGTCTCTCATTTTTTGGGCCGTCAACGATACCCGCTTTTTCGATTTTGAAATGCCTACTCCGACGGGGCTAACTGCAAAAGAGTTTAATGATCTTGCAGCAAAACTACCTATCGAATGAATTTAGCCGGATTTGTCGTAAATCCACGGCGAAAACTTACCGGAATGGTTGAACAATTGCCGGGATACGACCCCTGCTATAGACTGGTATCTGTCGAATCTTAAGGGGACTGGATGTGATTTCTCTTCTTTTCGCGCTCATGACCATCGCGATCGTTCTGGCCTGGAGAGATCACTGGCGCCTTTCCTATGTTGTTTTCGCCATCACTCTCGCAATGAGCATCTACTGGCTGGATTTCCACGCGACTTCACCGCTGACAATCAAGCTATAGGAGCCCTGTTCCATGATCATTCTTGCTCCGCATCCCTCCAGAACGCTCAACGCGATCGGGCTGCTTGTTGTTTCCGGTATCCTGATTGCTGCCTACGCCTTTCAATTCGCGCTGGACGAGTTGCCCTGCCCGCTCTGCCTGTTGCAACGGGTCGCTCTCGTCGGCGTCGGCTACGGGCTGTGTCTTAATCTGGTCTATGGCGCGAAGCCGCATCACTACGGGATCATGCTGCTTTCGGCGATTTACGGCGGCAGCGTTTCAGTTCGACAGATCCTGCTGCACATCGTGCCGGGAACAGGAAGCTACGGATCACCTGTTCTGGGCTTGCACTACTATACCTGGGCGGGACTCTGCTTCTTCCTCGTGATCCTCGGAACGGCGGTCATGTTGCTCTTCGAAGGGCAATACAGGAAAGCCCTTGTCGACAAACCCGAGCATGGACGTTTCGGCGGCCAGCCTCTCGCGAAAATCGCTTTTTTCCTGATGCTGTTTCTGGCTGCGGCGAACATGGTCACGACATTTCTGGAATGCGGCCCGGGCATTTGCGATGACCCGCCGATAGACTACAAGCTGCTTCAGGAACTCAAATCCGACGGTTGATGGCAGTTTTCCTTCGCTAACTGTCCACCGCCTGCAGCACAGGATGCCATTGTCCGCGAATTTCGTAGGAGCCGGCATCCGAAAAATCGAACACACCGGATCCGGCAGCAGCATGGCGCGCGTATAGAACGCGGTCGGAAATCCGGGCAAGCAGCGGATACCCGTTTTTTGAAAGCGTCTGCTCGAGGTCGGACACCTGGGTCGAACGCCGATTGATCCGATTGGCGACGACATGAATATCCGCCTTGCCCTTTCGGACCTTCTTGATATCGGAGATGTTGTCCAGAAATTTCAGTGTTGCATTCCAGTCAAAGGCGGATGCCAGAACCGGAACTATGATATCCGAAGCTTCCGCGATGAGGTTTTTCGCCAATTCGGACCGCACCCCCCCGGGCCCGTCGATCACAACGGCATCGAGATTCTTGCTCTTGTCACCAATTGCGCCTTCCTTGCTCCAGTTGAGTCCCTCGATTTTCATCAGATTTTTCGGCCGGCGCCTGACCCAGGAAAGGCTGGACTTCTGCTTGTCTGCGTCCGCCAGCGCGACGTCCTCGCCTCTTGCTGCGAGCGCTACTGCAAGATTCGTGGCGATGGTCGTCTTGCCGCATCCTCCCTTGGAGTTCACCACAAGTATCTTGCGCATACACACCCCCTAATGAAACCAGTCTCTCCTTGAGCACGCTTCACAATAGGCGCACATATTGCGCTTTTTCAAGAGGCAGTACTTCTAAAAATTCCATTTCGTGGCGACAAAGCGGCAGAACTCGGTTATAGCTGTGTCTCACCATGCATGTGATTACAAAAACAAAAGATCTCGCCGCAGCCTGCCAGCGTCTTGCAGCCAATGACTACGTTACGGTGGACACGGAATTTCTCCGCGAAACCACTTTCTGGCCGAAGCTCTGCGTAATTCAGATGGCCGGGCCAGACATGGCCTTCATCATCGACGCCCTCTCGGAAGGTCTTGATCTCGCTCCTTTTTTCGACCTGATGCGTGATGACAGCGTCACAAAGGTGTTTCACGCAGCCCGCCAGGACATCGAAATCATCTACCATCTGGGTGAACTGATTCCTGCTCCCCTGTTCGACACCCAGGTCGCCGCGATGGTGTGCGGCTTTGGTGATTCCATTTCCTATGACCAGCTTATCTACAAGGTCACTGGCGCCAGAATCGACAAGTCGTCACGGTTCACGGACTGGGCCCGTCGTCCCCTTACCAACAAGCAACTGGACTACGCACTTGCCGACGTTACGCATCTGCGGGACGCCTATCAGTTCCTGAGAGCCAATCTGGCGGAGCAGAACCGCAGCCATTGGGTACGAGACGAAATGGAGGTCCTGACGTCGGTGGGAACCTATCGCGCCGATCCGGATCAGGCCTGGAAAAGACTCAAGCTTCGGGTGCGCAAGCCAATCGAACTCGCCGTCATGATGGAAGTTGCCGCATGGCGTGAACGCGAGGCGCAAGACCGCAATGTCCCGCGCAACCGCGTGGTCAAGGACGATGCGATTTACGAGCTTGCAGCCCAGCAACCTCAGGACCCGGAAGCTATCAGCCGCCTCAGAACGATCCCACGCGGCTTCGAGCGCTCGCGATCCGCCGATGAAATCATCAAGGCGATCCGGCGTGCACTAAACCTGCCGAAAGACAAATTGCCCCGACTACCCAAAGGCCGGCAGGCGCCTGACGGGTCTGCGGCAGCAGTCGATCTCCTGAAAGTTCTTCTGAAGATGGTGAGTGAAGCCAACGGCGTCGCCGCCAAGGTCATTGCAACAGTCGACGATCTTGAGAAAATCGCCGCTGACGACGCGGCAGACGTTGCCGCGATGAAAGGCTGGCGGCGGGAACTGTTCGGTGAACTAGCCCTGAAACTCAAACGCGGTGAAGTCGCCCTTGCCTTCCAGGATCGGCAAATCGTTGCATTGCCGCAGTCCGGTCAGGCTGACATCAAAACGCAAGCAGCCGAGTAGCAGGTGATCCGGGCCGCACGAGTCAGGTGGTCTTTATTTGAACGTCTGCCTGGATGACCTTACCCAGCTGACTTGCGCGTTTGCGCAAACGTTCGCCGTCCAGGTTTGCCAGTTCGTCGCCGAGTTCAATCAGAAGACCAGTTTCTGTCCTGACCAGACCAACCTTTGGAAGCAGGCCCGCCATTGACGCGCTCAGGAGCGAGGCAACCCGCATGGTTGCGCCCAGCACCTTTGCCCGAATACGCAGCCGATCAGTGAACAGCTGACGGATAACCTGCGACAGGGCGCCCTCGCGCAATCCCATGTGCCGGTAAAACACAGCCGCTGCTACGTAAGCGCGGCTGGCATGGTCCAGACCGACAAAGGATGCGTTCGAGATGATGTTCAGGCTCTGCTCGCCCCGGTAGTCCGGATGCGCCCGCCAGCCGATATCGGAAAGCAGGCACGCGGCATGGCGCAATCGCCTTTCGTTCGCGGTTTCCTCAATTTCCAGTTCGTGGAACAACAGATCGGTCCAGGCAATCAACTCCTCGGCATGGTCCGGGGACCGGGCCCTGAGAACACACAATTCACGCGCCGCCTCGATGACGGGATCCTGCGCCTGCATCTCGGGCGACAGTTTTTCGTGCAAAAGTCCTTCGCGAACCCCGGTTGCCGAAAAGACCAGACGTTCGGCCTTCATTGATGTCAGAACCTGTTCAAGCACGACGGCTCCGATCGGCACCAGTGGCCGGCGCTGCTTGGACACCACTTCCGCCAGTTCAATTCCCTCAAGGCTGGGCACGGCGATCTTGCGGCAGAATGAGATCGCCTCCTCTGCGCTTATCTCGTAGTTATGCATCACGTGCAGCGGATAATTGTTCTGCATCAGGTGCAATCGCCCCAGAGATCGCCACGTTCCACCGACTGCGTAGAAAGTTCTTTCGCCCGGGTGAAGTCCCGGCCATTCATATCCACCGAGGGCTTCTTCCGTGATTTGCCTTGCTTTGGAAAGGTTTCCACCTGCTTCTTCGGAAAGGCGCAATCCGCCAAGCGGGAAAGTGGATCCCTTACCGGGTTTCTTTCCCTCGATTTCAACCAGCTCCAGGCTGCCGCCACCCATGTCACCTACAATTCCACGTGGTTGCCAGAAACCGGCAACTACCCCGAGAGCCGAATAGAAGGCTTCTTCGCTTCCATCGAGGATGCGGACAGGAGCTCGCAGTATCCGTTCCACTTCGCCGACGAATTCATCACCATTTGCCGCATCACGTGCCGCAGCTGTGGCAAAGACATAAAGTTCCTTGCAGGCGGTGTGCTCGATCAGTGCCCTGAAGCGCACCAGTTCTCCCAGGGCGAGTTTCACGGACGCATCCGTCAAACGTCCGGTCGCCGCTATTCCGCGTCCGAGACCGGCCAGAAGCTTTTCGTTGAACAGCATCGTGGGCGTGCGCGCCTTACGCTCGTAAATCACCAGGCGCACCGAGTTGGAACCGATATCCACGACCGCCACCGGTCCTGTCCCATTGAGCCGGCCGCGTGCAGGCTTGAACTGGCTTGTCATGCTATCCTCGTTTTTGCCGTTTCAGAAACGGCTTCGGACGATCGCTCTTCAGGGACTTGCCCCTGCCTGAAAGCGACGGATTGGTCATGAAATATCTATGCGCGTTGAACGGTTCCTCGTTCGACCCCGGTTCGATACGCTCGTGGCTGCCATCCGAGCGGATGCGCCAACTCTGCTGATTGTCTTTCAGGTTGGCAACCATGATCTGGTCAAGGACCTGTTCATGCACGGTCGGCGTCATCAGGGGTGACAACACCTCCACACGCCTGTCAATGTTTCGTGGCATCAGGTCAGCCGAACCGATATAGACGTGTGCCTCTGGCGACGGCAGCCCCTGACCATTGCCGAAGCAGAAGATCCTTGAATGTTCCAGGAACCTGCCGACGATAGATTTAACCCGGATGTTTTCCGACAGGCCCTGGATACCGGGCCGAAGGCAACAGATCCCGCGGATCACCAGGTCGACCTGCACCCCTGCCTGGCTTGCACGATAGAGCGAATCGATGATCTCCGGATCGACAAGAGAGTTCATCTTCATCCAGATCTGGGCCGGACGCCCCTGCCTGACATGTTCGATCTCGGCTTCAGTCAACTCAAGCATGCGCCGACGCAGATTTACCGGTGACACGAGGAGGTGATTGAGTTCTTCCGGCTCGGCGTAACCGGTGATGAAATTGAAGACTCTGGCCGCATCCTCGGCAATTCCGGGATCGTCGGTGAAGAAGGAAAGATCCTCATAGATCCGCGCCGTGATCGGATGGTAGTTGCCCGTACCGATGTGGCAATAGGTCTTCAGCTGGTCGTGCTCGCGCTTGATCACCATCGAAAGTTTCGAGTGCGTTTTCAGCTCGATGAAGCCGAAGACAACCTGAACCCCCGCACGCTCGAGGTCACGAGCCCACTTGATGTTGGCCTCTTCATCAAACCTGGCTTTCAGCTCGACAAGTGCCGTAACCGATTTTCCGGCTTCGGCAGCCTCCGCCAATGCCTTGACGATCGGCGAATTGTTTGAGGTTCGGTAGAGCGTCTGCTTGATGGCAACCACATCAGGGTCGCGCGCAGCCTGCCGCAGGTACTGGACCACCACATCGAAGGATTCATACGGGTGATGAACCACGATATCCTTCTGGTGAATGGCCGCCAGACAATCGCCGCCATGCTCGCGAATGCGCTCGGGAAACCGCGCCGTATAGGGCTCGAACTTGAGGTCCTGCCGCTCGAGATCGACAATTTGAGACAGGTTGTTCAACGCGAGCAGTCCGGTGGCCAGAAAAATCTCGCTTTCGCTGACATCCAGTGCGTCCGCAACGAATTCTCGCAGTGCCGGCGGAGTCGTTTCCTGGATTTCCAGTCTGATGACGGACCCGCGGCGACGGCGCTTCAGCGCACTTTCAAAAAGGCGTACGAGGTCCTCGGCCTCTTCTTCGATTTCAAGATCGCTATCCCGAATGACGCGAAAGGCGCCCTTGCCGCGAATTTCATATCCTGGGAACAGCCGGCCGATGAACATGCTCACGACATGCTCGATTGCGATAAATCGGGCAGCTCCGTCGTCAGCATTCGGCAGACGGGCGAAGCGATCGACCTGATTGGGAATTCTGAGCAACGCGATCATTCCGCGGCTGCCGGACGTCGGCACGAGCTCGAATACGATTGAAAAACCAAGGTTCGGGATGAAGGGGAACGGATGCGCGGGGTCGATTGCCAGCGGCGTCAACACTGGAAAGACATAGGCCAGAAAATATTCCTGAAGCCAGGTCTTGTCCGCGTGGGTCAAGGCGTCGCTCAGAAGGATTTCAATTCCTTTGTCGGCAATCTCTCCGCGGAGTTCGCCCCAGATCTGCTGTTGCGATGCCTGAAGATCACGAACGGCGGCACTGATCTTCTCAAGTTGCTCGGTGGGTGTCAGGCCGTCATCGGAAAGATTGGTCACCTCGGCACGCTGCTGTCCACGCAGGCCGGCGACGCGGACCATGAAAAATTCATCCAGATTGTTCGCCGAGATCGACAGGAACCGCACCCGCTCCAGCAACGGGTGGCGATTGTTCATCGCTTCTTCAAGAACACGCAGATTGAATTGCAACCAGGATAATTCCCGGTTCATGAACCTGGCAGGCGACGTCGCCAGTTCTTCCTCCGGCATCTCGTCTTCAACACTGCGCAGATCCGAGGAGGCGGAAAGAATGTCTGAAAGATCGGTTGTTTCATTCATGGCATTTTTCCTTCGCCCCGGGTTCCGGCGATCTCTGTCTCAATGCATGCAGACTGAGTAACACGGAGTGAGCGGCGGGCAAATGACACCATTGTCGCAAGCAAACAACTCACTGGCCTTTATGCACATTTTCCAATACCCGGCCAACAAGCGGCTTGGTTATCTTCACACGACCGGCCAGAGCTTCCCGGTCAATCGCCTGAACCGCCTGCATCGCGACCTCCAGTGATCTTTCCATGCGAACGACAAGATAGTCCACAACGCCGATATCCACCGATATCTGCCGGTCGGCAAAGAGCTTGACGAGCACGCGGCGCAAAAGGTCATCGTCCGGTTCCAGAATTTCCACCGGTGTTGCCGCTCGCAGGCGCGACATGAGGTCAGGCAACGTGATCTTCCAGCTCGCCGGCCACGTCCTGCTTGTGACAAGCACCTTTTTGCCAGCTTGCCGCGAGGCATTCAAAAGGTGAAAGAGTGCGGTGTTGTTGACACCGAGATGTGTATCTTCAATCACGGCTGCGGGCGCGAACAGAAGGTCTTCCACGACAGCTTCCGCAAGCTCGCTAGCCGATATCACGGATGCCCCGCTTTCATCCTGAAACGCGCGGACCAGATGCGTTTTTCCCGACCCTACCGGCCCGGCGAGGACCACGACAGGTGACGGCCAGTCAGGCCACCGCGAAAGCAGCTCGAATGCCGCCTTGTTGGAGACGCCCACCAAATAGTCGTCGCGCGTGAGAGCAGCTTCGTGCGGTAGCTCTAACGGTAACTGGCGCGGAGGTTCCGCCATGATCGTGTCACTTACTCTTCGGCTGCCGTCTTCGAACGGCCGATACCCTTGTAAACCGGGCTTGCTAGGTACTGCCTCAGAGCAAAACGTGCAAGCACCCCGATCATGGCCGCGGCGGGAACGGCAATCAGCATCCCTACAAATCCAAAGAGATACCCAAAGGCGAACAAGGCAAACATCAGGGTGACCGGATGCAGCCCCGTACTTTCGCCGACGAGTTTTGGTTGCAGCACATTGCCTTCCAGGAATTGGCCGACCGCAAACACCGCTCCAACCACAAGTATCCACGGCCAGTCCGGCCAGAACTGCACAAGCGCGACCCCGACGGACAACACAAAGCCGAGTGCCGCGCCGACAAAGGGAATGAAACTCACAAGTCCCGCCGCCATGCCGATCAGCAAACCGAAATTGAGCCCGACCAAGGCCAGCGATACCGCGTAAAAGAACCCCAGAATGACACAGACCGACACCTGGCCGCGAACAAATCCGGCGACCGCTCCGTCCATTTCCTTCGCAAGGTCACGAATTTCCCCCAGGTGATCGCGAGGGATCCAGCTGTCTATCCGCTCTACCATGCGGTCCCAATCCAGCAGCAGATAGAATGCAACCACCGGCGTGATCACGAACAGTGACAGGATGGACAGAAGGGCCTGACCTCCGCTCCAGATGGATTGCGCCAGCTTGCCGATAAAGGACGCCCCCTGCCCGAGCAGATCGGTCATGGAGGATTGCAGGTCCTCCGGCGACAATCCGGCCAGACTGGCAAGATTGGCCGGGAAATATTCCGCAAGCAGCGCCTGAAGACGCCGAACAAGGTCGGGGAAGTTTTCCAGAAAGGCTGCCAGCTGGTTGCCAAGGACAGGCAACAGCAGGACGAAGAACAGCGCCAGGACAAAAATGAAAGACAGCAAGATGGTCAGCGTCGCCCAAAGGCGGCTCATTCCCAGATTCTCAAGCCGGTCGCAGACCGGGTCGAGCAGGTATGCCACAGCCATACCGGCAACAAAGGGCAGCAGAACGCCTGAAAAGATGTAGAGAAAGACGCAGGAAACAAGCAGGGAGATCAACCAGAATTGAACCTGACGGCGCAAAGTCATGAAATTTCCTCCCAACGAGAAATCTGACGCGTTTCGGAAAGTCCGCGGCACTATACATAATTCGGAACAGGGTTCAGTTCTCCTTGCACATAGGTTGAGCGACCTTGTCCGGTCAAGGGGCCTATTTGACGTTGAAGACATCCGGCAGCTCTTGTGAAAAGCGCTGCAAGGCTGTATGCGCGGCAGGGATATTCAAGCACGCCGTCAGCGAGCACATGGAAAACCAGACTGGAGCTGTCATGAGCCATTCCAAGCCTTCAGGAAGCAATGGTCTGACCTACGCCGACGCCGGCGTCGACATCGACGCGGGCAACGCGCTGGTCAATCGTATAAAACCCCTTGTCAAGGCAACGTCGCGGCCAGGCGCGGACAGTGACATAGGCGGATTTGGCGGTCTGTTTGACCTGAAAGGAGCCGGTTTCAACGATCCAGTCCTGGTGGCGGCGAATGACGGTGTCGGCACCAAGCTGAAAATCGCGATCGAAACCGGCCAGCATAGAACGGTCGGCATCGACCTGGTTGCCATGTGCGTCAACGATCTTGTTGTCCAGGGTGCCGAACCGCTGTTCTTTCTCGACTATTTTGCGACCGGTTCACTTGATGTCGACACCGCGAGCGATGTCGTGGCCGGGATTGCAGACGGCTGCAAACTGGCAGGTGCAGCCCTGATCGGCGGCGAGACCGCCGAGATGCCGGGAATGTACAAGGAAGGCGACTACGACCTTGCTGGTTTCTCCGTCGGTGCCGTCGAACGAGGGCAAATCCTGCCACGCAAGGATGTTGCTCAAGGCGATGTGCTTTTGGGCCTGGCCTCCTCCGGCGTTCACTCCAACGGTTATTCCATGGTGCGCAAGATCATGGAACTGGCTGGACTTTCCTGGTCCGACGCGGCTTTGTTCGAGAACGGCAAGACGCTCGGAAGTGTCCTGATGGAACCGACGCGGATCTATGTCAAACCCTTGCTTTCCGCCCTGAAACAAACCGGCGGCATCAAGGCGCTCGCGCATATCACCGGCGGGGGTCTGCCTGAAAACCTTCCTCGCGTCCTGCCGGAAAACTGTTCGGCACGGATCGACCTTTCTTCCATCGATGCACCCGCGGTTTTTTCCTGGCTCGCCAAGACAGGTGGTGTTGCGGAGAAGGAAATGCTGCGCACCTTCAATTGCGGTGTCGGCATGGTGATCGTGGTTGCCGAAGACGAAGCAGATGACGTCGCCAGAGTACTGGAAAACGAAGGGGAGCGCGTGACAAGGATCGGCAGGATAGAGGCCGAGGGTGACGCACCGGTTCTTTTCGACAATTCCCTGAGCCTGTCGGCATGAACCGCAAGCGTACAGCCGTCCTGATTTCGGGTCGCGGCTCGAACATGGGCGCGCTGATCTCGGCTGCCATGGCTCCCTCCTATCCCGCGGAAATCACGCTGGTCATTTCCAACCGGCCGGATGCCAAGGGGCTTGAACGTGCGGCCGAGTTTGGTATCGCGACGGCAGTTGTCGATCACAAAGACTTTGCCGGAGACCGGCAGGCGTTTGAAAAAGCAATCGACGACGTCCTGAAAGAGCACAGGATCGATCTTGTCGCTCTTGCCGGTTTCATGCGCATCCTGACACCCTATCTAGTCAACGCGTGGTCGGGCCGCATGATCAACATTCATCCGGCTCTGCTTCCCTCCTTCAAGGGACTGGCAACTCACGAACGCGCGCTGGAAGAAGGCGTAAAGCTTCATGGCGCGACGGTTCATTTCGTTTCGGCGGAAATGGACGATGGTCCGATCATCGTACAGGGCGCCGTCCCGGTTCTCGATCATGACACGCCCGATACGCTCGCCGCGCGCGTGCTGGAAGTCGAGCACAAGATTTACCCGAAGGCGCTGGAACTCGTTGCAACCGGCAAAACGAAGGTGACCGGAGCACGCGTCGTCACAGGTGCTGAAAACAACAATTCAGCGGAGCTTATCTGGCCCTGAGAGGACCAGCCTCCTTGTGGCCAGGGCCTATTTTGTGCCGATCTGATCCATCGTGATTTCGCGACCGAAATACCTTTCGGCATTCTTGTAGGCGATCTTCTCGGCGACTTCCCGCGGCAGTTTTGACAGCCAGAGCCGGTTCGTTGTCATGATCTCGGAATAGCTGTCCCATTGGCTGTTGACCCAGGTATCGCTGCCGATCATCAACCTGTCCTGAAAATCGAAAATGATTTCAAGCCATTGCGGATCGAGCGTCTCACCGCGACCCAGAATGTTGTACTCGCGCAGGGATGTGTCGGCGAGCAGTTCCGGAAATTCATCCATCAACGCATAAACCTCCGGCGCAGGTGATCCAAGACCCGCATGCGCCCAGATGATCTTCACTTCGGGGTCCAGTCCGTAGAGCCAGCGGATCGGCTCAGTGCCGGAATGAACATGAAGATAGATGTCCCGTTCCTTCGCCATCGCAATGATCTTCCGGAAAAGTGCCTCGTCCGAGGTATCAAGCTGGCGGATGTGAAATTCACCAATGCCTTCATGCGGATAGCTTTCAAGTCGCTCTTCCAGATAGCTGTCCATGCCATCCATCTTGGTCCAGTTGGAAGATCCGGCAGCACCGTGATAGGGGCGCAACTCCGGGACGATCCGGTTGGGTGCATATTCCCACAACATGACGGTGCCCTCATCGGGTGTCGAAGAAACCAGCGCCATGGCAACACCATTCTGGTCCATGAGCTCGACAATGCTCTTGACCGAATATCGATCCCACGCCGGTTCCTTGTAGTGCACATGCGCATCGAACAACGGCAGCTTCCAGACATCCTCTCCGATCGCCTCGTGGTCACCATCAGCGTTCGCAGTCGTCAAGGAGAGCATCAAGGATATGACAGCAAAAACCGGGAACAAATATCTGAAGCACGATCCGGGCATAAACCGACCTTTCAATTCACCAGCACTCTGTCAGAATTTATCCTAAAATATCGATTTTTCTATACCCATTATCATAATTTAGATTAATTCGCCCTTCATAAGTTGCATTCGAATAAATGACATCCCCGGCACTTACCGGGTGCAATTACATGCTAAAATTGCACATCAACGGGAGGAGACCATGAGATGCGCACTGGCGAACTCACAGTCCTTGTCGGTACCACCAAAGGTGCCTTTCTGATTTCCGGAGGCCGTGACAGGTCAGGATGGGCCGTCAAGGGACCACTATGCGATGGCTGGCCGGTCAACCACGTTGTCGGTGACGCTGAGAGCGGCACATTGTGGGCAGGCGGAGGCAGTGACTGGAACGGTGCGGGGATCTGGCGATCCGACGATGGCGGCGATACCTGGGAGCTGACAAAACTCACAAGGGGTTCAATGGACGACTGGGCCGCGAATGATCCTGATTTTGCGAAGCTCATCGGCTGGATCGATCAACCCCAACCATTCGGCGATGATTTCTCGCAAATCTGGTCGCTCGGTTTCTTCCATGGAACACTCTATGCCGGCACCAAACCGGCCAAGCTTCTTGCCAGCCGTGACAGGGGCAAGAGCTTCGAGCATGTGGACAGTCTTGCCAATCACCCTTCCGCTGACAGCTGGAATCCGGGTGCCGCAGGGCTCGTTCTGCATACGATTGTTTCCGATCCCAAGGATCCGGCAAAGCTCTGGATCGGCATTTCAGCGGCCGGTGTCTTTGCGACGGAAGACGGAGCCAGAACGTGGGAGCGGCGGAACCGGCTTTCCAATGCTGCTGCCTGCGAGGGTCATGACCATCCTGCCGCACCGAGAGACGGCGATACAGGTCATTGCGTCCACAACATGATGCGTGCGCCCGGCGACGGCGATCTTCTTTACCAGCAAAACCACCATGGTGTATGGCGCTCCTCGGATGGCGGCCGGAGTTGGGACAGCATCAATGACGGCCTCCCCTCCACATTCGGTTTCCCGATCCGCGTTCATCCAAGGGATCCTCAGACCATCTGGACCATTCCACTCAACGGTGATGCCGCCGGCCGTTATCCACCCGATGCCTCGGCGGCGGTCTGGAAATCGTCGGATGGTGGTGAGAACTGGGAGGCGCAGCGAGACGGCCTGCCTCAGGAAGCCTGCTTCTTCACCGTTCTTCGCCAGGCAATGTCCGGCGATGACAGAGACCCGGCCGGTCTTTACTTCGGTACCAATTCAGGGTCGATCTTCGCCAGTTTCGACGAAGGCGATCACTGGCACGAAATAGCCAAGCATTTGCCGACAGTGCTTTCGGTGGAGGTGATGGATCGGGTGTGACCGGCAGGTGGCGCATTTCAGTTACGAGACGCAAATGAATAATGCCTCGCCTCAGTATCTGAATATTCCAGATCTTCCGGTTCACGAACGGAACGGACCAACTGTTGAACTCTGGTGTTCTGAGCTTGTTGTGCAGTAGCACCGAACGGTGGGCCAGCAAATTGCCTGACCGGGATGACAAATCAATTCACAGTAGATATACAGTCAATATGCAGTCAATTTCTGAAAGACCCCACCGCGCATGACCGACTGGTATCCCGACCTTTCAAACAGTAACGCGCCACGTTACATCGCCATAGCAGACAGTATCGAAACCGATCTTTCGGCCGGCCGCCTGTCACCCGGGGACAGGCTGCCTGCGCAACGACACCTGGCGAAACTGCTCGACCTGGATTTCACGACAGTCGCCCGCGGCTACACCGAAGCACGCAGACGCGGCCTCCTGTCATCGCAAGTTGGGAGCGGAACGTTTGTCACGCACCCCCATGGCGGCGACAAGAAGAACACCGGAGGTCATTCGAGCCGCATCGGCATTCCCGATTTCTCCATGAACCTGCCGCCGGAGCCCGAAGGCGAAGCTCTATTGTCCAAAATGCAGTCGGGTTTTTCTGCGCTTTCATCAGATTTGACGCCGTTGTTGCGTTATCAGAGCTTCGAGACGTCCGAGCCGGACCAGAAAGCCGCAGTCAGTTGGCTCAAAAGCGCTGGATTGACCGCAAGACCAGAGCAAATCCTGTTTGCGCCAGGTGCCCAGGCAGCTCTGACAAACATTCTGGCAACGCTTACGGCCCCTGGCGATCAGATTGGCAGCGAGGCGATCACCTATCCTGGCATTCGTTCTGTCTGTGCGCAGCTCCACCTGGAACTCAAAGGACTGGAAACGGACGAAGACGGTATCATCCCTGATGCATTTGAAGCATCAAGCAGAAACAGCGGGTTGAAAGCCCTTTATCTCAATCCGACCCTGCACAATCCGACGACACGCACCATGCCCTACACGCGCCGGCGGGAACTGGTTTCAATCGCCGAGAACCACGGCATTCCCATTCTCGAAGATGATGCCTACAGTCTACTCAGCCGCACGCCTCCAGTCCCCTTTGCCACACTGGCGCCCGAGATCACCTGGTATGTCGGTTCGCTGTCGAAGTGCCTTGGCGCCGGTCTGCGGCTCGCCTACGTTCTTGCACCGGACCAGGGTGCATCCTGGCGGTTCTCACGCGCTGTGCGGACATCGCAGGTAATGCCGTCTCCCCTTACGGTCGCGCTCGCAACGCGCTGGATCGAAGATGACACGGCGGCGGCTCTTCTCAACCAGATCCGCTCTGAAAGCAGAACACGGCAAACCATTGCCGCCAACCATCTCAAGGATCATGCTTTTTTAGCCGACCCGGACGGATTCCACCTGTGGCTCAACCTGCCGGACGGCTGGAACCGGTCAGCCTTCGTGAGCCAGATGCGCAATCTGCAGATAGGCATTGTCGAAGCCGACGCCTTTACCGTTTCAGGCCAGCCATCGGAGGCTGTCCGGATCGGACTTGGTGGCCCTATCAACCATGCGCAACTCAGCCAGGCCATGGAAATCATCGCTCAAACGCTGCAAGCTTCCCCTGCAAGGGCGTCGGTCTATTTCTGATGCCACAAGCCAATTTGCCGCAGCGGGATGGCTTGACTTGCTGCAGTAATTTCATAAATTGAATGCAGTCACTTCCTATCAATATTGAAGTGACGGGATATCAATCCACATTCAGCTGCGACCGCAAGCTCCCCAGAGAATGGCAACGCCGATGAACGCACAACAGTCCTGGCCCAAGCTCCCGCCGTTCCAGACCGGCATCAAGGGCCGCTGCCCGCGCTGCGGGGAAGGCAAGATTTTCGACGGGTTCTTGACCCTGAAACCGCGATGCAATCACTGCGGACTGGATTACAGTTTCGCAGACCCTGCGGACGGGCCGGCCTTCTTCGTCATATGCTTCGGCTGTGTTCCGGCTGTCGCTTTTGCCATCTGGCTGGAAATCGCGTTCACGGCTCCCTACTGGGTACACCTTGTGACCACCCTGCCCCTGATCCTGCTCACCTGCATTCCCATGCTGCGCCCACTCAAGGGCTGGCTCGTTGCCAGCCAGTATTTCTACAAGGCAGAGGAAGGCAAACTGGCGAGTGCAGATCCGGATCCTTCGGAAACCCAGACCTGACCTACGGGTGCCCCAAACCTGAATTTGGGTCTGGCAAGGCAGCGCACCCGGACGGGGTCTGCGCTGCCTTTTTCGTGGT
>NZ_KI928950.1:85594-201964 GCF_000521215.1 Labrenzia sp. DG1229
CCTTTTTCGTTGGCTTTCAGGACATCGCCAAGAACGCTAGTTGAAACCAAAGTTCTCTATTCCTGAGTCCACCAGCCAACGACCGGATTTCCACACTGGCGTCCAACTAGGTCGACTGGCAGGATAGTATTCGATCAATATCAATTTCTGTTCTGACCATCCCACAATTATCGTATGCCGAATGCAGCCATGTGTCGGAACATCATTGCAGTAGGTCGATTGCAATCCGTTATGCTGTTCGCTCAATTCCAACAAAAAATGAGTTTCACTTACAACCACCGACCAACCGCTTACCTCATACCGAAAGCTGGGTAAATTCAGTGGTTTCCAATCAAATCTGTCTCTAAGCGTTCCACTTCCACCTCTCCACCTCATGAGAGCCCCTTTGGAACCCAAACTGGTACTATTCCCGTCCGTAACTACAACAAGGTATGACCAGCGCCCGACCTTTTTTGAAAATGCCTTGATATCTTGACTTCGCCATTCTTGCTTTATGCGTAGGTGATGCTTTAGCCGTTCTGGGAAAATGTCGAAGTCATGCTTCTTCAAGTCCAAATTGTCATGGAACCGCGCGTGAAATTCCCCTCGCTCCATCCAATGAGACTTAGCAACTTCTTTGGACTGAACAGGCAAGGAGGTGTGGTGGAACGCCACAAAAACAAGAAGCAGAATAGCTATAAATCTGGCTGAACAATTCAAAACGCGCAAAGCTATCCTCCGTTTCACTACAGTTAGGTGCTTTCAGCGCGATAACAACTACCTTCAGCATTTAGAGAGAGGGATAAATCCCTCGTTTCCCGTCGCCCCCTCTTTATGCTGTTAGACAGTCCTTATCCAAACAGCAGTATCGTGGAACGCTGCGCCGCCATAAGGCGCAACCGGGTCGGCGCCGGTCAGCGTGTTGATGCCCTTGCCATCTTCAAAGGATGCGTTCGGCCAGATGCCTTCTGAAATCACTGTGCCGGGTGCAACGCTCGGCACATGCCGTGCATGGAGCGTAACGGCTCCACGTTCGTTGCCCATTCGGACCTTGGCCCCGTCTTCAATCCCGAAACGCGCCGCTTCGTCAGGCCTGATCCAGACTTCCGGCCGGCCTTCCTTCTTCAGTGATGTCTCCGTTTCATTGAAAGACGAGTTGAGGAAGGAACGCGCAGGCGATGTTGCCAGGCGGAACGGGTGTATCTCGTCGGCCTGTTCGATGCTGTCCCATTGGTCAGGCAGATCCGGCATGGTGTCGCACGGGCCGAAGACAGCGTCCCCTTCAGGCTTGTTCGGTGCGTCCGCCCTGCCCCAGTCGGGTCTGAAGTGAAACTTGCCGTCCGCGTGTCCAAAACCGTTCAGGTAGTGCGAGGTTTCGAAATCCGGCTGAAGGTCGCGCCACTTTTCCGCTTCAAGTTCCACCAGTGTTCCAAAGCCAGAATTTTGCAACATCCAGTCGATTTGATCGCGTGCGCTCATATCGAATCCGGGGTGAGACTTTGAATCAACGCGCTTTGCGATCTCATTGATGACAAATATGTTTTCTCTGGGACCTTCCGGCGGCTCAACCGCCTTCGGACCGAGTGACAGATATTGATGACCACCCCCCTTGTAGATGTCGTCATGCTCCAGAAACTGGGTGGCAGGCAGAACAATATCCGCCATTTGAGCGGTTTCCGTGAGGAACTGTTCGTGCACGACAGTGAAGAGATCATCACGCCCAAACCCTTCCCTGACCAGTTCCTGCTCCGGTGCAACGGACATGGGGTTGGTGTTCTGTATGAAAAGTGCCTTGACCGGTGGACCGTTGAGCAGCGCCTCTTCGTCACCGGTCAGAATACGGCCGATCAGACTCTGGTCGAGAGTACGTGTCGAAGCATCCTTCAGCGAGGTCGCCTCGATCATCTCCTTGTTGAACCTGAACAGGCCGCCATTGTTGTGGAACGCTCCACCGCCTTCATACTTCCAGCAACCGGTCACACTGGCGATGGAAGCTGCCGCGTGCATGCCGACAGCGCCGTTGCGCGATCGGGTAAAGCCATAACCAAGTCTGAAAAAGGTCTTTTTCGTTTCCCCGATGAGATTTGCGACTTCCTCGATCTGCCGGACTTCGAGCCCGGTGATCGCCGCCGCCCATTCAGGAGTTCTGGTCTCAAGGTGAGTTTCCAGTTCCTGCGGACAGTCTGTATAGGCGTTCAGGTAGTCCCGATCTGCATGGCCGTCGCGGAAGAGAACATGCATGATGGCACAGGCAAGCGCGGCGTCTGTTCCCGGTTTCAGGATGAGGCCGATGTCGGCCTGTTTCATGGTTTCGGTTTCGTAGACATCGACCACGATAACGCGGGCACCACGTTTTTTTCGAGCTGCGATGACGTGGGTCATGACGTTGACCTGTGTCGCAACAGGATTGGTTCCCCAGATGACAATCTGGTCCGAACGCGCCATCTCGCGCGGATCGGGACCCGTGAGGCTGCCCGTTGCCGCAACATAGCCGGTCCAGGCCATGTTGGTGCAGAAGCTGTCGAACTGGCGAGAATAGCCCTTGGCGTGCCGCAAACGGTGGATGCTGTCCCGCTGCACCAGGCCCATCGTGCCGGCATAGTGATATGGCCAGATGCTCTGAGCACCGAACCCGGCTTCGACTTCCAGGAATTTTGCAGCGATCAGATCAAGGGCAGTTTCCCAGGAAACTTCCTCGAACCGGCCCTCGCCCTTGCGGCCGACGCGCCGCATCGGTTTGAGAAGGCGCTCCGGGTGATAGAGACGTTCTGGATATCGGGCAACCTTGGCGCAGACGACGCCCGCCGTATAGTCGTTGTCCTTGGCCCCGTTCAACCGCCTTACGTCGCCATGCGGATAAAAGTGCACTTCCAGTGAACATGACGAGGGACAATCATGCGGACACGTTGAGAATGTGCTTTTTGGCGGTTGCTGGTTCATGCCGCGTCCGATCCGGAGGATTGTTGTGAACAGGTCTACGATCATGCGTTATGAAAAACAAAGGGAGGCGCCGTCAAGCGCCTCCCTTTCAATTCATGCAATCGTGTCTTTACTCAGCTGCCGCTGCACGGTGCACGTCGGCCTTGTCCGCCGCCACCCTGCCGGGGACCGCGTTGACCACGCTGTCCTCTTTGCGGCGGTGGAACACCGGGCCGCACTCGTGGCGGCTGTCCGCCTTGTACCTGGATCAGGTGTCCGGCTGCTTCCGAGTTGTCCGTCATGGTGGCAAAGTCAATTGTCGGGCTGATTTGTTCCATCTCAACGTCGCCGCGGCGCTGTCCTCGGCCTTTCAGCCGCGTGAAGCTGGCATCCGGTTGCCCCATCCAGCATCGGGGAATGAAGGGAAACGTGTCAGTCAGGACATAGTGGTAGGTGCCGTCCGGATATTCCGGTGTGACCGCAAAACGACCATTGCACTGGTCCAGGTCTCCCGCACCGGAGACGAAGGCCCAGTCCTGCGTAAACTTGCCATTGTAGGATCCCCCCGGACCGTCCGGCCGGGTTCCGCTCTTGATCCGATAACTGCTCTTCAGCTTTTTCATCGATGATTTTCCGGCAGGATCCGAATACCCGTACTGGCCATAGACCGGAAAGCCGTCGGCTGCATAACCGATCATTGCAGGGACCGACCTGCCGCCGCTGGAAGCAACAACTCCCGTAGGTATGCCGTGATAGTGGTATGTGCCGTCCGGCTGGACGTGGGCATTGTATTTGTCCAGCCCAAGCTTGCAGGCGCCGCCCAGCGCTTCATAGTTCCAGCCTGAACGGCGATCGTTCTGCCAGAACTCCGCGGTCCCCGGGTCCATCACGACGCCATTGATGGCGATGCCGAAAACAGAACCTTGCGCGCTTGTCGCCCGGTTTGTCCTGCGCGGATTGAGAGGCACTTTCAAACTGTAGTTTTTCTTGGAAATCGCATGCGGATTGTTGCGGTTTGGAAACCGCCCAGGCGACTTTATCGGGTAGCCATTTGCACGAATGCGCCTGGTGTTTCCCTGAACGGTAATATCCGCGCTCGCTTCGGCCTCAGGCAGAAGCAGATCCCAGATTTCATCCGCGATGTGAGTGTGTTCGAGTGGTTCCTGACCACCAAGGGGCGCAGAGCTGTCATGTGCTGCTGCAGGGAATGCAATCAGAGCGCCCGCAAACGCAAGACCTAAACGCATTGTCTCTTTCTCCCGATTCCAATACCCCGACGGCGCCAATATGGTCGGTTCCTAGCGGGAGCACATCAGTTTTTTGGTAAGAATGTGTAACTGGATGTGTCAGGAAACGGGTTCAGAAACAAACAGAAAAGCCGGCCCTCATGGACCGGCTTTTCAAGTCTCGAAAAGAGACGGATTTATCCGACGATTTCGGTGCCGGAGAACCAGAATGCGATTTCCTCAGCGGCCGTTTCGGGCGCATCGGAACCGTGAACGGAGTTTTCGCCGATGGAAAGCGCATGTTCCTTGCGGATCGTGCCGTCAGCGGCTTCTGCCGGATTGGTCGCACCCATGACTTCACGGTTTTTGGCGATCGCGCCTTCGCCTTCCAGCACCTGAACGACGGTCGGGCCGGAAGACATGAACTCGGTCAGTTCACCAAAGAACGGGCGCTCCTTGTGAACGGCATAAAAGGCTTCTGCTTCCCGAAGAGACATCCAAACGCGCCGGGAGGCGACAACCCGCAGGCCGGCTTCTTCCAGCTTGGCGGTAATGGCGCCGGTCAGGTTGCGCTTGGTTGCGTCCGGCTTGATCATGGAAAACGTGCGTTCAATCGCCATGGTTTCGTCTTTCTTGGTTCACAAACGGGCCGATCCAGCGCCGGTCCCTCATTTTCAGAAATTTCGCGGCCTTCATAACTGTGCACCGCCTGCCCCGCAAGGGGGCCAGCGCATGACATTTTCATCTCGCTTGCGATATCGGCAATTGGAACCGGCCGGTAACGCCCGAACATGCTGGCATTGACGCAAACGGATGCGTAGTCTTGCGCAACATCGGATTTGTCTCGCCGAGCAAGTTCAACCCACCGGTTATCAATGGCAGAAACCCATGACATCGATAGTCAAACCGTTTTCCTTCCTTTTGATTGCGCTCATCCTGGCGATCAGCCTCGTACAGGAAAACGCTTCGGCACAGACCGGTGCAGACGCGGACGGAGAACCCTATGCGGGTCTTGAAGCCAGTCTGGCGGAACTCTCATCCGATAGTCTCGGCGAACTGCTGGAATTCGTCTCGGGTAACACGCTCTTCGTGATCTATCACGAAGGTGGACACATGCTCGTCTCGGAGCTTGGACTTCCGGTCCTTGCTCAGGAGGAAGACGCAGTCGACAACCTTGCGACGATTTCCATGCTGGCCGCCAACACCGATGACATGGACCTCTTTCTCTATCATGCAATGACCGGCTGGTTCCTGATGTCTGAGGACAACCGCGACGCACTGATCTTTTACAACGAACACGATCTCGACCAACAGCGCGGATATCGAATGCTGTGCATGATGGTCGGCGCGGACGAAGCTGCGTTTCTGGACCTTGCCCAAGACCTTGCACTTCCTGAAGATCGCATCGACAGCTGCGGCTTCGACTTTGACCAGGCGTCGGAGTCCTGGGAAGTCGTTACCGATCCGTTTGTTCGTGATGGCGATGAGCCGGCCGGCAAGATCGATATCATCTATGAAGATGCACCCGAAAACCTGAGGACACTGGCGACCTCTTTTCAGGAAAGCGCCTTGATGGGCCAGGTCGCCAACGAACTCGATACATTCTACGATCTGCCCGAACAGGTGACATTCCGCGCGACCACCTGCGGCACCGACAATGCTTTCTGGGATCCGGACCTGCGCGAGGTGATTATCTGTTACGAACTGCTCGGCGGATTTGCATCGCTATACCTTGATCTGCTGTCTGGCGAGGACTGAATGTTCTTGCGATAGGCACCCGGTGCCTCTTCGAACATTCGCTGGAATTCCCGGTAAAAGTTCGAGCGGGTCAGAAACCCGACCTGTTCATGAATTCTGGTCACTGGTGCATTTGTCTCCGCCAGTAGCCTTGCAGCCTCTTCCAACCTGATCTGATTGACAAACTGGCTGACATTGACGCCGACAACTTTGTTGACGGCCTTAGACAGGTCCCTGTCCGGAGTTCCGGTCCGTCTTGCCAGGCGCGTCAGCGTCAAGGCAGGATCGCGGTAAAGCTCCTGCTCCAACAGGATCCGTCTTGCCGCCTCAACAAGGGCGACCTTGTCGGCTTGTGCTGCCGATACATTTTTTTCTGAACGACGAGGCGGACGATAGCGCAATGCAAGCACGGCAAGACCAAAGGCCGCGAGCAGAAAGGCCAGACTGGCATAGGATATGATATCCGCGGCCATCGAGAATTTCTGCTGTGCGAACAGCAGAGCAATCCATGCATCTGTTGCAAGTGTCGCGGCCATGACCAGAATCGCCACCAGCTGAAGCTTGTGCAAAAGACCGCTTTGACCGGTGGGCGCCTCCGATAACCTGTTAGGCCCGCCGGTCCAGACCAGAAACAGGGCCAGGCAGTAAACCGCGAAAGTCATGCCAATGATGACGTCCACAAAGCCTGGGATCGGGACCGGCAACATCATGGCAAGTGTCAAGGATGCGGCGACCAGAGCGTTCAAACGGATCAGACGCTTCGCCCTGTCGAAAGGTACCGTCAGGGTCGCAAAGGCAAGATAGAGAGTTGGTGCAATCCAGACCGGCAAACTCCTTTGCAAGACAATAAAGTCGACGTTGCCGTGCGCAAAGCGCAATCCAACCAACCCGGCTTCCACGCAAAGCAAAAAGAAAAAGACCGCAAAAAGCAGTCGAGAGAGGAGCGGCAGCGCCCGCCAGAAAACCGCCAAAAGACCAAGTCCGAGGAAGATTGCTGCAAGCAGAAAGGAAACCGGAATGCTGATCATGTCTTTGCCTGCAGGGGAGACGGGCTGGCCACCTGTCCTTTATCACGTTTAAGGACAGGACAAAGCTTTCCCCGCGATTGTCAACACCTGCAGTCCGCACCCACGTTGGTGGAGTTGTCAATCGAACCGGAGGTCCCATGCCCTCACTCTTCTTCCGCCACCGCCTCGCGCAAAGACTTCTGCTCCCGGCCGCATTTGTTGTGGCTTGTTCTCTCGCTGTGAACGCAGCACAGGCCGACAGCGAAACTGCCCTGCCCTACGGTCCGGGCGTCGCTAAAATCAACGTCGCGGACGAGCGGCCCGAAAGACCACTTTCCGGTGACATCTGGTTTCCGACGCCAACACCTGAAAGGCACAGCCGCGCAGACAAGAGCAAGGTCTGGCAAATGGCGCTTGCGGACACGCGTGGCACGGTCGCCGATGGCACATTTCCGTTGGTGGTGGTTTCACACGGCATGTACGGCAATACGTTCAATCAGGCCTGGCTCGCATCTGAACTTGCTCGCCGTGGATATGTCGTTGCAATGATCAACCATCCAGGGACCAGCACTTTCCTGCGCGACGCGGACCAAGCCCGTGAATTGTGGCAGCGGCCTGTCGATCTTTCCAGGCTGATCTCTTTTCTCATTGACGAGAGCGAATATGCGCCCGTCATCGACCGGAACAGGATATACGCCGCGGGCCATTCGCTGGGCGGCTTCACGGTCATGATGCTGGCGGGCGCGGAATTCGACAACGCCCGGTACAGGACCGTGTGCGATGGCCAGGACCTGCCCGTGGCCTGTGAAGTTCTAGGCGGCTGGTCCGTCGCGGAATCGGAAGACGATCAGGTTGAAATGGCAACTTCCCGGAAGGATGGCAGGATCAGGAAAGTCATCAGTCTGGATCTTGGCGGCACACCGGTCTTCTCGCGAGACAGTCTTGCCCGGTTCGACATACCGGTCCTGGTCCTGGGTTCCGGGCGTGCAGACATGCTGAACCAGGAGGTCGAATCCCGCGCGCTCGCAACTGCGCTGCCAGGGGAAAAAGTCAAACATCTTGAACTGCGGGACGCAGGCCACTTCGACTTCATGGGAGTGTGCAAGCCGGAAGGTTATGCCATTTTGGAAGAACACGAGCCTGGCGATGAAATTGTCTGCATCAAGGGATATCGCGAACGTCAATCACAGCATCAGCACATCTTGAAGGAAATACTGACTTTTCTGGACAACTGAACGTGCGTGCGGCGGGCAGTGCATCTAAGCCACAGCCCGCCGTCGGATGACGGGGACCGACGCTTTCCGCTTGCATCCCCGGCAATGCTCCGCCAAACATCCGGCCATGTTGCAGATTTCAGACTTAACCTATCGGATCGGGGACCGTCTCCTGATCGAAAAAGCCAGTGTAACGCTGCCCGGCAAAGCCAAGACCGGACTCGTCGGCCGCAATGGTGCGGGCAAATCCACCTTGTTCAAGATCATTACCGGAGATCTTTCCACCGAGACAGGTTTCGTTCAAATCCCCAAAAGAGCGCGGATTGGACAGGTCGCCCAGGAGGCTCCAGGAACCGAAGACACATTGATGGAAGTGGTTCTGGCAGCCGACAAGGAGCGCAGCGGACTGCTTCGCGAGGCCGAAACGGAAACCGATCCCGAACGCATAGCTGATATCCACACGAGGCTTGCCGATATCGGTGCCCACACGGCGGAAGCACGAGCGGGCGCCATCCTGGCCGGACTGGGATTTGATGCAGCCGCCCAGCAACGACCCTGCTCATCCTTTTCCGGTGGCTGGCGCATGCGTGTCGCGCTGGCAGCGGTGCTCTTTTCCGAACCCGATCTCCTGCTGCTGGACGAACCGACCAACTATCTTGATCTCGAAGGGACGCTCTGGCTCGAAAACTACGTCGCCCGTTACCCGCATCAGGTCCTCCTGATCTCCCACGACAGGGATCTTCTGAACAAGGCAGTTGACAGTATTGTTCACCTGGAGCGCGGTAAACTGACCTACTATTCCGGTGGGTACGACAGCTTCGACCGTCAGCGCCGCGAGGCGTTGGTGCTGGCAGAAAAAGCCAGGGAGAAACAGGATGCCCAGCGCAAGCACATGCAGGCTTTTGTCGACCGCTTTCGCTACAAGGCCAGCAAGGCCCGGCAGGCTCAATCCAGGCTCAAGATGCTGGAGCGGCTGCAGCCAATCGCCGCGCTGACCGAAGCAGGCGGCAAGCCGATCCAGTTTCCGGATCCGGAAAACCAGCTCGCTCCGCCGATCCTGAAACTGGAGAACGTGTCGACCGGTTACGGCGACACGAAAATCCTGACGCATCTGACACTGAATATCGACACAGACGACCGTATTGCGCTGCTTGGCGCCAACGGCAACGGCAAATCCACATTTGCCAAGTTGATTTCGGGGCGCCTGGGGGCGATGGACGGCGAAATAACAAAGGCATCAAAACTGAAGATCGCCTTCTTTGCCCAGCATCAGCTCGATGAACTGAAGCCTTCGGAAAATTCCGTCGCGCATGTCCGAGCGTTGATGCCGGATGCTCCGGAGGCAAAAGTCCGTGCCCGGGTGGCGCGCTTCGGATTGCCGACAGACCGTATGGACACACCGGCAAAGGACCTGTCGGGCGGAGAGAAGGCAAGGCTCCTTCTCGGCCTTGCGACCTTTGACGGCCCGCATCTTCTGATTTTGGATGAACCGACAAACCATCTCGACATCGACAGCCGTGAAGCCCTGGTCATGGCGCTGAATGACTATCAGGGTGCCGTCGTCCTGATAAGCCACGACCGGCATCTGGTCGAAGCCTGCGCCGACCGGCTATGGCTGGTCGCCGATGGCAAGGTCGACCCCTACGATGGCGACATGGAGGACTATCGCCGGCTGATCCTGCAAGGCCCGGCGGCTGTTCAAAAAGCCCGGATACGGGCGGCCGAAGAAGCCGAAAGGGCATCTGCACCGGAAAAACGCCGCGAGGCCGCCCAGAAGCGCAGTCAGCTCAAGCCGCTCAAGCAGAAAATCGAGGCGGCGGAGAAGGAAATGGCGCGTCTGCAGGACAAGATCGCCAAGCTTGACGAAGCTCTCGCAGACCCCCAATTTTTTCTGCGCGAAGCGGATCGCGCGACAAAATTCGCCAAGGAGCGCGCCTTTTGCGAGAAAAAACTGGTCAAGGCGGAGGAAGACTGGCTGGAGCTGTCAGCCGAGTATGAGGAAACCGGTTGACGCCACGAAACGTCCGCTTGCCCTGGTCTCAGGCCCAATTCACTCCCAAGCTTGAAACCAGAGTTTCGTGCCCGACCTTATGAATATGAAACCCTTGGAAGCGGCGGGCTCGCGCACTCAACCAAAGCTTGCTTTCGCCAAAAATCAACGGGTACGACTAGACGGTTAAAACAGAAAAACAAAACCCGTGTCACTCAAAATTATTTCAAATTCACGACAGCACGCGCATAATTCATTCGGAATTGGATCCCAGTATTAATACCGCTGCGAAGAAAGAAGCGTTCGTATGCGCTTGCAATTTCCTGAATAGCGAAATGCGGAAGGTCGGCTTTATGTCCTGGAAGAATTCCCTTCTCGTCCTGATTTGTGCTGGAATCCTTGTGCTGGCTCCCGTTGTAACCCCCAATCTCATTCCTTTCCAGGAAACGAACGGCGAGGCTTATGCGAAAAACGGGAATGGAAATGGGAATGGCAACGGAAACGGTGGTGGAAACGGGAACGGGAACGGGAACGGAAATGGCGGTAGCTCAAAGAAGTCGGGTAACGCTAACCGTGCGGCCGGGAATGGCGGGTTCGAAATATTCAGCAACCGCAAAAACAAAACCCAGGCCAGAAAAAACAAGGACAATTCAAAGGGGTTAAAGGGGTTTTTCGGCAACGTTTTTGGAAACAATGCAGAGAACGGAAACAAAAAATACAATCGGCGCGGATCCTCTAACGCCAACTTTCGTCTTTCAAAGGCCGAGCGCGCTAGTCTTGGCAGTGTTGCCACAACACCCGCACGCAGACCCAGCCTGAAAGAAAAAAATCTGAATGCCAGACTGGGGCGCTTGAATTCTCTCAAAAGGAATTACAGAGCCTACATGAATTCCAATGACCCCCATCTTGCCTCGGTCAAGGAATTCATCGGTTCTTCGATTGAATTCCGCGAGGCAACCGAATCTCTCAAAGATCTTGCCGATGAACTTACCAATGCACGCGATCGGCTGGCAGGGGTTCTGGAAGAAAACGATCTGCCGGATGATTTCGAAAATCTTTCATCTGACGAAATTTCGGAACGGATCGCGGAGCAGATAAAATCGCTGGAAGACCAGATTGCGGAACTTGAAACCGTCCCCAATCCGGATGGCAGCTTACCGAACAAAGAGGGAATTGCAGCGCTGCAGGATGAGATCGATAGCCTGAGCAACATCCTTGAAAGTCCGGAATTTGAGGAATTCGCGACAGCGGAAAACACATTGAGCGATGCCGAGGACAACGTCGCTGAATTGAAGGAAAGCGTTTCGAATGAGGCCCTCAGGGAGGCGCTGTCAAAAATGATCAACGACAATCGGGCCGACGCTGTCGATGACGAAATGGTCGATTGGGCGAAGTCGGTTCTGGATGGAAAGATAGAAGAAATCCGGGACGCTTCGGAGGATGAGGAAGGATTCGCCAAACCCGAAACAGCCCCGGAGGAAAACGCAAGCCTGGATCCGGGTCTTCTTCCAGACGAAAACGATCTTCGCCCGACACTCGCCAAATGAAACCAGCCCGGTAAGAACTTAGGGTGACTGTTCCACCGGTCCGCCCTGCTTTACCCAGTCGTTGAAGCCGTCTTTCAGATGGGCAGCCTCAAACCCCATGTCGTTGAGTGTCGACACGCTCAAGGCTGAGCGCCAGCCGGAAGCGCAATGGAAGACGAATTTCTTGTCTTCGGCAAATACATCCTTGAAATAAGGACTTTCCGGATCAACCCAGAATTCGAGCATACCCCGCGGGCAATGAACGCTGCCTGGAATGAACCCCAGTTTCTGACGCTCGCGAACGTCGCGGATATCGACGAAGACGACGTCAGGGTCCTCGAACAGCCTGATGCCATCTTCGGTCCCGATCTCCTCGATCCGTTCTTTTGCCCGTGTCACCATTTCGGCTGACGACATCTTCAGCTTCTTCATATCTGTCTCCCCTGGCTTCATGCCTTTTTCTCCCAGCCACCAGCTTGCGTCTGTTGCCAATAGGCGATTTCAAACCCTTCGGATTTTGCTTCTTTCCAACGCCTGCGCGCTTCCTCGACCGCTGTCTGGTCGTTGCCGTCAAACATGTAGATCGCCCGCTTGTAGTCCTTCAGAGATGGTGGATCGGCCCTGTCCACCAGAAAGCGCACGTCGGCAGTATTGGGATTGTCCTGTTCCGACGTCAGATAAATCGGCTGTTGTTCCGAATAGCCGTCCGTTTTGGTTCCGTGAGGAAGAAAGCTGTCATCGGCAAAGGTCCAAAGATGCGCATCGAGTGCATTGCAGCGCTCCTCGCTACCTGTCTGAATGACCACCTTCCAGTCACGTTCAAGGCATTTGAGCAGAAGTTGCGGCAAGGCCGCTTCGAGCGGCTTGTGCAGCAGATGATAGAACATCACTTCCACGCTCATTTTCCACTCCGGCGCATGTTGCACGCGTATCGGTATGATCGCGGCAGTTATCCATATGAACGTCTTGAGTGATGCGCTCATGCAACAGCGTCTCACTCAAATCCGTTTCATCGCAATTACGACATAGACAGGTCTCAAGACTCGTATCATTAACCCTTCGCAAATGTCGATTGACTAGGGTTTGTTCCCGGGGACGATCCAAGGATCATTTCTGGGTGGCTGGTGAGCGGTGGTTCCGAACCGGCCAATAAGGGGAATAGTGAATGATTGCACGTGTTGTTGTGTTTTGTGCATTGGTAGCCGTTGTTGCAGGTGCCACGCTTGGAATGGGAATGCTGGTCGAACCGGCAACCGCTTGTCAGACATACAAAACCTGTTGAGCAAGCCGGATAGTTTTGAAAAACCCGCCTTTCAGGCGGGTTTTTCTTTGCTTTCATGACAGGACTGCTCAGTTTTCGTAGTGATCAGCGACCAGTTGGTTGAGCAACCGCACCCCGTATCCCGAGGCCCAGCTTTGGCAGATATCGTCTTTCGGGGCACCAAACGCGGTGCCTGCGATGTCCAGATGCGCCCAGGGAACGTCATTGGCGAAGCGCTGTAGAAATTGCGCAGCAGTAATCGAGCCTGCCCAGCGGCCGCCGGTATTCTTCACATCGGCATTTGGTGTGTCGATGATCTTGTCGTAGTCCTTTGACAGTGGAAGCCGCCACAGCGGTTCACCGCTTGCCTTTGCAGATGCAAGCAACTTGTCGGCCAATTCGTCATTGTTGGAAAACAGACCTGCATTGAGATTGCCGAGCGCGACGAGGACCGCCCCAGTCAGCGTGGCAAGGTCGATCATGATTGCAGGTTTGAATTTCTCCTGGGTGTACCAGAGTGCATCTGCCAGAACGAGACGCCCCTCGGCATCCGTGTTCAGGATTTCAATCGTGGTACCGGACATGGCCGTGACGATATCACCAGGACGCTGGGCGTTTCCATCCGGCATGTTCTCTACCAGCCCGATTACGCCGATCACGTTTGCCTTTGCCTTGCGAGCGGCGACTGCGTGCATTGCACCGATGACCGCGGCGGCACCTCCCATGTCACCCTTCATCTCTTCCATGCCACCAGCCGGCTTGATTGAAATGCCACCGGTGTCAAAGACAACACCCTTGCCGACGAACGCAACCGGAGCATCAGTTTTCTTGCCACCGCTCCAGCGCATGACGGCCAGCCGCGGCGGACGAACGGAGCCTTGAGCAACGCCAAGAAGCGCTGCCATCTTCAGCTTTTTCATTTCCTTTTCGCCGAGGATTTCAACTTCAACGCCGAGCTTTTCCAGATCGGCGGCTTTTCTGGCAAACTCGACAGGACCGAGAACATTTGCCGGTTCGTTGACCAGATCCCGCGCCAGAACGACACCATCGGCAATGGCCTGCGACACACCCCAGTACTTTCTCGCCGACTTTGGATCTGCGACTTTCAACGTGAGCTTGAGATCCTTGCTGCCTGTCTCGTCCTTCTTTTTGGTTTTGTAGGCATCAAATGCATAAGCTCGCAGTTTTGCGCCCATAGCGAATTCGGCCACCGCACCGGCCGGGATTTCAACTCCCTGCGGTGCCTCAAGGAGAACCTCAACGGTCTCCGCCTTCGTTTTCTGAAGTTCCGCAAATACGGCGCCACCGAAAGACCGCCAGTCTGCGTCGACCAGGTCTTCGGCCTTGCCGATGCCGAATGCGATCAGACGGTCCAGACCAAGGCCTGCGGGTGCGACAAGGTCCAGGCTTGTTTTTTTCTTTCCCGAAAATCCTGCGATACCGGCGACCCGCTCAAGACCACCCTCCAGGCCGGCAACCACCTCCCCTGAGATTGCCCCGAGGCCGAGGCCATCGGCAACCAGTACAACTGCTGCTCCCTTCTTGGGAGCGTCGACCCTGGAAAAGGAAATTTTTGCAAGCTTGGTCATTCGTCGGTCCTTGTTGAAATTGCTGATTGATCCTTGACTGCCGGCGCACCAGATCGCCCACTTTCAAAGAAGCCTGATTTGTCCGCAAATCATGGGGTTTGCACACCTTTTTCGGCAAGAGCCAGCAAAATTAATGTATATTAACCATTCTTATTTATGCGGCGTTCACCACATTCCGTGTTATTCGGTGGCTGAGCGGAATTTTCACCGAAAAAACAAGGGACCTGGTCCGGCCAGACATGAAAACGCTTGAACGCTACATAATGCGCCGGACACTGTACGCATTCACGCTCACGATTGCGGCAATGACCGGTGTAGTATGGGCGACACAAGCTTTGCGGCAGCTGGATCTGGTGACTTCCAAAGGGCAGACGATTGTCCAGTTCATCGGTATCACGATGCTCGCCTTGCCGTTTCTTATCATGATTGTCGCGCCTTTCGCGCTGATGCTTGCGCTCATCCTCGTGCTCAACGCTCTTTCCGGTGACAGTGAACTGATTGTCATCGATGCAAGCGGTGGCTCGAGATTTCTCGTTCTCAAACCCGTATTGCTGTTTTCATTTGCCGTCATGCTTCTGATCGGCAGTCTGTCGCTTTACATCGCCCCGGGCGGGCTGGCACAGCTGAGGACAGAAATCACCCGGGTCAGGGCCGACCTTGTTGCCAACATCGTGAAACCCGGCAAATTCATCTCGGTCGAGGGTGGTCTGACGTTTCATATCAGAAACCGCACGGGCAACGGCACGCTCGACGGCCTATTGCTCCACGACACACGCGACGGAGAAACCGCCTTCACCTACCAGGCGGATACAGGACAGATTGTCGAAGCGGCTGATCGCACTTTGCTCGTGATGAACAACGGAACGATCCAGCGACGACCGAAGCAGGAAGGCGATATATCGATTGTCCGTTTCCAGTCCTATGCGTTTGATCTGTCCAATCTGATACCTGAAGCCGGAGAACCGGTCTTCAAGGCAAGCGAACGCACCACGGCCAATCTGTTCGCTCCGGGCAAAAACGACGCATATGCCCTGAAAAATTCAGACAAACTGTCGCAAGAGCTACACGAGCGTTTCAGTCAACCTCTCTATGCGATCGCATTTGGACTGATTGTTTTCGCTTTTCTGGGCGAAAGCAAGAACCACGAGACAGGGGCGCGGCGCCGTTATAGTGGGTGCGATCGCCTGCTGTGTGATCCTGCGTACGTCCGGGTTTGGCGTGACGGCGATTTCCGGCGGGCCGACGGCACTGCTGGGCCTGCTTTATGCCGTGCCGATTGCCGGATCCGTTCTGGCGCTCATTTCAATATTCAAGGAACAGCGTTCGCAGCCCAGATGGTTGGGCAATCTGCAGCACGCTGTTCAGGATCGGATTGAGGCACTCGGCAATCGGCTGAACAACCGGCAGACCGGGGGAGCCTCATGATCCTCGGGAGAACCCTGTCGATTTATTTCTCAAACCGTTTCCTCAAGGCCATACTCGGACTGTTTCTGTTCGCCGCTGTCCTGATTTTTCTGTTTGACGTACTAGAACTGGTTCGCAGGGGTGGCGACCGTGAGGGATTTTCCGTTCTGCGGGTCGCGCTCATCTCCGCCCTGCGGGTGCCCTTGCTTCTCGAGCAGGTCATTCCTTTCACGGTCCTTTTCGGTGCGATTGCGGCCTTTGTCACTCTTAGCCGCGCTCTGGAACTCGTGGTTACCCGAGCCTCCGGAATTTCTGTTTGGCAATTCTCCCTACCGGCGATTCTGGTTGGCATCTGCCTCGGAATATTATCTGTAACGGTCTACAATCCCGCGGCAGTCTGGTTCCAGAAGAAGTCCGACGAGGTCGCGTCCGGCCTGTTCGGAGCCGACCAGACATTTTTGCTGCAAAATAGCAATGAGGTGTGGGTCAGGCAGGATGGTCTAGACGGTGAGTCGGTGCTTCTTGCCCAGCAGTTGCTTGACGGTGGAACACGACTTCTCGGCGTTACGGTGTTTACCTTCGACAAGGATGGCACGTTCCGGGAGCGTATCGAGGCCGACGAAGCCCGGCTCGGAGATGAAATCTGGTATCTCAATGACGCTATCGTCTATACGACCGAGCAAGATCCACAGCCTTATGGACAATATCAGGTCAGCACATTTTTAACGGCAACCGAAGTACGCGAGAGCATCGGCTCGCCCGAGTCCATCTCGTTCTGGAACCTGCCGCGCTTTATTGAACTGGCAAGAAACGCAGGGTTACCCGCATATAGGTATAATTTGCAGTACCAGACTTTGCTGGCACGGCCGCTTCTTTTGGTCGCCATGATTTTGATTGCAGCCGCAGTTTCCCTTAAAGTTTCACGGTTTGGTGGATTGGGAAGTATGATTCTGGGTGGAATCCTGTCCGGGTTCGTGCTTTACGTTCTCACCGAGTTGGCCAAGGATTTCGGGGGCGCAGGTATCGTCCCCCCCTTGGTGGCAGCATGGGCGCCTGGAATATTTGGAGTACTTATGGGTTTGACTATTCTCTTGCATCAGGAGGACGGATAAGGCCGATGTCTTTACCGGTTTTCCTGAAGACAGAGATGTGGGCCAAAAGGGGCAGCCTGCTGGCGGCGGCAAGTACGCTCGCCATAGCCGTATCCCTGTTGCAGGACGTCATCCCAGGCGCGAGTGCGCAAGACCTGACAAGCGGGCTGACCAACGAGGTAGACCCGAACAAGGAACTGTTGCTCGAATCCAGTGAAGTAACATACGATTTCGACAATGATGTCATTCTGGCGACCGGCAGTGTGCAGGTCTATTATGACGGCAACACGGTTCAGGCCCATCAGATTGTCTTTGACCGAAAGAGCGGACAGCTGACGGCGAAAGGCAATGTGATATTCATCGAGTCGAACGGAAATGTCGTTCGCACTTCCGAATTGACGCTTTCTGAAGATTTTGCCGAAGGATTTGCAAGAGCCCTGCAGATCGACACGACGAAACGCACGCGTTTTCTGGCGGAAAAGGCGCGACGTGAGGGAGATGACGTCACCACGATCGAAAACGGCGTCTATACCGTTTACACCAAGCCGACCAATCCTCCCGACAAGCCACCTCTCTGGCGTGTTCGAGCCGAAAAGATCATTCACAAGCAGCAGGAAAAAATTATCCGGTTCGAGAATGCTGCATTCGAAGTCTATGGAAAGCCAATTGCGTATCTGCCGTATCTTTCCATGCCGGACCCGACCATCAAGCGCAAATCAGGTTTCCTGATCCCGAGCGGTATTGTGAATGACAAGCTCGGCTACGGAGTTACGGTTCCTTACTATTGGGCGCTCAGTCCGCACTACGACCTGACGACGACACTCACGCCGCTGACCAAACAAGGCCTCTTCGGCGACGTGCAATACAGGCACAGGTTTGAAGCTGGACAGGTCAGTTTTTCTGCCGCGGGTCTTTTCCAGGCGCAACCGGGTCAGTTTACCACCTCGCGGGCCGATGAGCGCTGGCGCGGCGCAGTCAATTCAACGGCCTCATTTGCGTTGAGCAAGGACTGGACACTCGGCTGGAATGTTACCTACAAAAGTGACCGCCAGTTCTTCCAGGACTACTCGATGGCCAGCTTTTCGGGTGGTGATCCGTCCGAAGTCTTTTTCGAAGGCAGAAATGAACGCAACCTGTTGTCGGTCAGGGCCTACGCGTTCCAGATCAGTCAGGAAGATTACGAGGACAGCGAATTCGACGCGCTCGGGTTCTCGCCGGTCGGCAGTTCGCTTCAGGACAAACAACCGCTTGTCCTTCCGGTCATCGACTATGACTACGTGTTCGCCGACCCTGTCCTGGCAGGTGAACTTTCGCTTGCCGCGAATTTTACATCCCTGACGCGGGACGAAACCGACGCGTTTTCGATCGACGGTGGATCAACGGCCAAGTTTCGCGGTGTTGACGGAACCTTTTCCCGCCTGTCGCTGCAAGGTGATTGGCGCCGCACTTTCATAGATCCGCTCGGTCAGACCTTCACACCCTTCGCCTATATGCGCGGAGACCTTTTCTTCCTGGCGTCGCCGGATTCGGATGTTACCGCGCTTGCAGGTGAGAGCTTCGTCGGGCGGGCCATGCCCGCAGTTGGTCTTGAGTACCGCTATCCGATCATTGCAGCCTTCGACGGCGGCAACCAGGTGTTCGAGCCGATCGCACAGGTTGTTGTACGTCCCAACGAGCAACGGATAGGTGAGCTTCCGAACGATGACGCACAAAGCATCGTCTTCGACACGACCACGTTGTTCGACTACGACAAGTTCTCCGGGTTCGATCGGGCCGAGGGCGGAACGCGCCTGAATCTCGGCCTGAACTACAAACTTCAACTCAACAGCGGCTACTACCTGAGTGGCCTGTTTGGCCGGTCCTACCAGCTTGCGGGTGAAAACTCCTACGCAAATCCCGACATTCTCGGGGCAACAGCCGATTCCGGTCTTGCGTCCGATCTTTCGGATTATGTGGGAAGCCTTTATCTGGACACCCAATACGGAGTTAAAGTAGGCGCACAGGCACGCTTCGACAAAGACGACTTTTCCGTCAACCGCCTGCAGGCGCAGGCCAGCGCGATCTATGGACCTGTCGTCTCTTCTCTTGCCTACGCGTTTCTCGGTGAGCAACCGGATGTCGGTATCGACAATCCCCGCGAGGAGATTTTGGGTTCTGCAAGCCTGCGGCTTCAGGAAAACTGGCGCGTTTTCGGCTCGATGCGCTACGATATTGAAAATGCCAATATCGTGCAGGACGGTGTCGGGATCGGTTATGATGATGAAGGTTTCTCGCTTTCGGTCTCCTACGCTGAAGACCGAAGCCGGAATGACGGCGACTCCGTCAACCGGACGCTCTATTTCCGCATCGGGCTGAGAACGATCGGCAATACCCAGGTTTCAAGTGGTGCCCTGAACTAAAGTGACCCCAGGCAACGGGAAATTCGCCAAGGGATCACGATATTATGTGCGTATTGTTTTCACTCAGACATTTTGCCGCCATGAATTCAGGCATCATGCCGGTAATATTTTGAATTTGTGACTGTGATATGCGAGAAAGCAGACCACAATAACATTAACTTCGGTTTGGCTTCAGGCCTGCACGGATGGTTGAGCAATGCGACTCCGTTTTGTCCCGGTAATTATGGGCCTCTTTCTGGCATTGGCCATGCCGATCGTCACCCCGGCTTTCGCTGCCATCAAGGTGATCGTGAATGATACTCCGATCACTGACTACGATATCAGTCAGCGCGCCAGGTTGATCACGCTTACTCAGCGAAAATCCGCCTCTATTGCAAAGCGCCAGGCGGAACAGGAGTTGATCGATGATCAGGTGAAGCTTGCGGAAGCGGAAAGAATGGGGATCGAAGTTGGTTCCTCTGAGATCGACAACGCATTCAACAACATTGCGCGCAACGTCAAGATGTCTCCGTCCCAGCTTACCAAGGCTCTTCGAAGCGGTGGGGTCAAGCCGGAAACCCTGAAGGCGCGTCTGAAGGCTCAACTGGCCTGGAACCAGCTTTTGAGACGTCGGTTCAGCGGCAAGATTGAAGTCGATGAGTCGGATATTATCGCTGCTCTCCAGAAGAAGGATGAAGCAGACCGGCAAAAATCGGTCGAATACGACCTCAAGCGTGTAATCGTTGTTGTCCCGAAAAATTCCTCCGGCGGCTTCAAGTCGAAACGCAAGCAGGAAAGCAACAAGATCCGAGCTGCGTTCAGCAGTTGTGACGAAGTCGGAAGCGTTCTGGGTCAATACAGCGAAGTCGTTGTTCAGCCCATCGGACGCCGCCTTGAAACCGAGTTGCCTGCAGAAATGCGGGAGGAAATCAATTCTCTCGGCCCGGGCAAACTCACCAAGCCATCGGCCACGCCTGTCGGCTATGAGATGATTGCCATATGTGGCAAACGGGAAATTGCCTCCGATATCGCGGTGCGCGCCGAACTGGAAAATGAGCTGCGCGCCAAGGAAGGCGAGAGCCAATCCAGAAAGTATCTCATGGATGTTCGCCGCCGCGCGACGATCATCTACCGCTAAGCTGAATGAAAACCCGTCACAAGCCAATTGCGGTCAGCATGGGTGAACCGGCCGGAATCGGCCCGGAACTTGCGCTTCTTGCCTGGACCAAGCGTAAATCGCTAGGCCTGCCGCCGTTCTATGTGCGTGGAGACCAATCGCTGTTCATCGAACGGGCACGGACAATCGGTTTGAAACCGCAGATCAGTTCCTGTGCCGCCGATGATGCTTCTGATGCTTTTCACAAGGGACTTCCGATTGTTCAGACGGGCGACGTCCTGTCAGACTGTCCCGGGATCGAACAGGAAGAAACGGCGCCAACTGTCGTTGCGTCCATAGAGCGATGCGTTGAAGACGTGCGCGATGGTCGCGCGACCGGCGTCGTCACCAACCCGATCAACAAAGCCGCCCTTTACAAGACCGGCTTTTCCTTTCCAGGTCATACAGAATTTTTAGGTGCGCTCGCTGCAAGGCACTGGCCTGGCGAGCCTGCTCGGCCCGTGATGATGATAGCGGGTCCTGACCTGATGGTTGTTCCGGTCACCATTCACATTCCGATCAAGGACGTGCCCTTGGCGCTGACGGAAGACCTCATCGTCGAAACCGCGGAGATCATCGCAAGCGATCTCAGGAATCGCTTCGGGTATTCCCAACCGAGACTTGCGGTCTGTGGTCTCAATCCGCATGCCGGCGAAGGCGGTACGATGGGTACGGAAGATCTCGACATCATTGCGCCGGCAATCGCGAGACTTAAAGAAAGTGGCATCGAGGCTTCGGGTCCCCATCCCGCCGATACCTTGTTTCATCCGCCAGCTCGCCAGAATTATGACTGCGCGCTCGGCATGTATCACGATCAGGTTCTCGTTCCGGCGAAGACGATCGGCTTCGATGACAGCGTCAATGTCACTCTGGGATTACCGTTCGTGAGAACGTCACCGGACCACGGTACGGCCTATTCGCTCGCCGGATCCGGAACGGCCCGGGTTGATAGTTTTGCAGCGGCCCTGCGCATGGCACACGTGCTTGCAAATCCGGATATGTTCTGACGGTAAAAACCATGGCACAGATCGATGACCTGCCTCCTCTGCGCGATGTAATTGCTGCGCATGGCCTCAATGCGAAAAAATCACTCGGCCAGAACTTTCTTCTGGATCTGAACCTCACATCCCGTATTGCACGCTCGGCCGGAGACCTGACGGATTGCACGGTCCTGGAAGTTGGCCCGGGACCAGGTGGTCTCACGCGCGCGTTGCTTGCAGCCGGTGCCAAAAAAGTGGTGGCGATTGAAAAGGACAGCCGTTGCCTGCCTGCTCTTTCTGAAATCTCGAGCCACTATCCCGGCCGACTGGACGTGGTCGAAGGCGATGCGCTCAAACTGGACCCGATCGCCTTGACACAAGGTGACAAGGTCAGGATTGCGGCGAACCTCCCCTACAATGTCGGAACTCAGCTGTTGCTGAACTGGATCACGACGCCGGACTGGCCTCCGTTCTGGTCTTCGTTGACGCTGATGTTCCAGAAGGAAGTCGGCGAACGGATCATCGCAGAGCCGGGATCGAAAGCCTATGGCCGGCTGGGCGTTCTGGCGGGATGGCGCTGCAAAGGCGGGATCCTGTTCGATATCAGCCCAAAAGCCTTTACACCTCCGCCGAAGGTTACGTCGGCGGTCGTCCACCTGACACCCAATGACAGTCCCCTGCCCTGTGACCTGAAGTCCCTGGAAAAAGTCACGGCGGCTGCATTCGGCCAACGCCGAAAGATGCTGCGTGCCAGTCTCAAGTCTCTCTCTCGCGATGCGGAAGAGCTGATCGTCCAGGCGGGACTGAAACCAACGGCACGAGCCGAAGAGATTGATATTGCAGGATTTGTATCGCTTGCAAATGTGATCAGCAAAACGGAAAATATTTAGGTTTCGGATCGCTCGCACTTCTGCCATTGCAGCGAAGACGGCTGGTCTCTTCCGTTTTTTCGGATCGTTCATCCAACGCCAAGTCCCGCACAAGCCAGGACGGCCAGCATGATGGGTCGCTCGACAGATAAAGAGCGGCCGGAATGACGGTTTTTCGCCTCCGAGCATATTTTTTGAGCCAATAAATCAGCACCGCATCCTCCTGTTTCATCGTCGGGAGAATGTCTGCTCATTGTCCATTTGTATCTGAATGTTTCTGCATGATATTATTCAACAATGAACAACATGGACTGGAATTCCATTCGCATCTTTCTCGCTGTCGCGGAGCACGGCAGCCTTAGCGCTGCCGCTCAGGCACTGTTGGTCTCGCAACCAACAATCGGGCGACAGATTTCACGTCTAGAAGATCAATTGGGGTTGCGGCTGTTTGACAGGCGCCAGACGGGCTATGAACTAACCGAAGAAGGAAAACGGCTGGTCACGGAAGCTCAGGCAATGGCACGCGGAGCAGCCGATTTCAAACGGGCAGTCGACCTTGAGAAAACGGCCGCACCGCTTCAGGTCTGCAGAATTACGCTTGGCGAATGGGGCCTTTATTTCCTGTCGGGCAAAGTTGAAGAGATCGTCGCCGGTGTGGACGGTGTCCGCCTCGAACTCTATGCAGATGATACCTTTTGGGACCTAAGCAAAAATTCCGCGGACATTGCGATCGGAAATCAGGTTCCCAAACGCCCGCATCTGATTACCCAGAAACTCGGAGAAAGAAGTTTCTACGCATACGCGTCCGAAAGTTATCTGCGGTCGCATCCCGATGCAGTAAATGCCAACAGCTGGGACAAGCAGGTCTGGGCCGGTTACTGCGGAAGCAGAGCCCGCCTCAAGTCCGCACAGGTTCTGGGCGAAATTCTGGATGGCAACGAATGCAGCTTCGCCGTGAACAGTTCCGTCGCCCTTCTGAAAATTCTCGCGTCGGGTCGTGCGATAGGTGTGTTGCCGGACTGGATCGGAGAACATAAGGATCTGATCCGTCTTTCAGATCGTCCTCTTGCGAAAAACACTTCCTGTATGAGTTTTCACGAGAGACTGAAACTTCATCCCAAACTGTCTGAAGTCAAACGCAGGATCGTCGGGATCTATAAGTCCCGATACGAGTTGACGGACCGCAACGCGGTGACAGGCGGCACTTGAAATCCATCAGACCGCATCGCCTAGTCCTTGTCTTTCAGCTCCATTTCCAAATCATCAACCATTCCCTGAATGAGCGGACCGATTTTCGGCGAACGAAACTGTTTCAGGCGTTCTGCGCGCAAGATCGAGCGGACGTTCTCGTAAGCGCGTTCCAGATCGTCGTTTACAACGACATAGTCGTATTCGGACCAGTGCCGCATTTCGCCGACAGCTGTCTTCATGCGTTTGGCGATGATTTCGTCCGCATCTTCCGCCCGCCGGAACAAACGCGATTTCATTTCGGCGATGGACGGCGGCAGAATGAAGACTGAAACCACGTCCGAGCGCATCTTGTCATAGAGCTGGTATGTGCCCTGAATGTCGATATCGAAGAGAATGTCGCGACCGTTCTCGATCGCTTCCTCCACCGGACCTCTCGGCGTTGCATAATAATTGCCATGAACTTCCGCCCATTCCAGAAGCTCGTCATGCTCCCGCATCTGCTCGAAGCGTTTCGGGTCCAGAAACTTATAGTGGACACCGTCGACTTCGCTGGAACGGCGCGGTCTTGTCGTGACAGAAATGGAGAGTTCCAGATTGTCTTCCTTGTCCAGAAGCAGACGGGCAATCGTGGACTTTCCGGCACCTGAAGGGGATGACAGCACCAGCATCAGGCCCCGGCGTTGCTGCTCTGCCTCTTCCGCACTGACAATCGTTGCAGCGGGTGCTTCGGTCATGGGAACTACTCCAGGTTCTGTATCTGCTCGCGCATTTGATCGATAACCGCTTTCAAGTCCAGTCCGATCGCTGTCAGATCCACATCATTGGACTTTGAACACAAGGTGTTGGCTTCACGGTTGAATTCCTGGGCAAGAAAATCAAGACGGCGTCCGATGGCCCCGCCGGTGCCCATCAGGTCCCGGGCAGCTGCAACGTGAGCATGCAAGCGGTCCAGCTCTTCACGAATGTCGGCCTTGGTTGCCAGGAACACGGCCTCCTGATGAAGACGCTGCGGGTCGAACTGGCCGTCCGAGGCGTCCATCAGGTCTGACACCTGTTTTCTGAGCCGTGCCTTGATCGCCTCGGGAAGTCTTGCGGGAAGGTCTTCTGCCGCCTGTGTCAACCCGGCGATCCTGTCTATCTGTCCGGTAACGACCTGATTGATCGCCTGACCTTCGCTATGGCGCATGTCGACAAGATCAATCAACGCGCCGTCAAGCGTCGTCAGCAATGCCTTGTGCAGCGCTGCCTGTGTTTCCTCGTCGTCTTCCGGTTCCTTCAGCTCAAAGACACCCTTTTGCGAGAGGATTCCGTCGAGCGAGGGTGGCGCAAGGTCCGGCACCTTCTCCTTGAGAAGGTCGATGGTCGACAGAACCGCCTCAAGAGCGGCCTCATTGACCTGAAGCTGCTGTTCCGACTGATCCCGCTGCATGGCAAGCCCGATCGTGACATTGCCCCGTCTCAGGATCTTGCTGCAACGTTCTCTGATCTGGGGTTCCAGCGTTTCCAGACCGGTGGGTATGCGGATACGCAGGTCAAGCGACTTGCCGTTGACCGATCTCAGTTCCCAGGTCCAGCGCACTGCCCCCATTTCCCCGGGGGATCTTGCAAATCCTGTCATGCTGGCAAGCGCCATGTGCCCCTCCGGAAGTGTTAGATGGCTTACTGCGCTGCAGACATTGATGTCAGGCGCAAAAAATACACTCAGTTGGACGTCTCGGGCTCAACATCCTGTTGCTGTTCAGCCTGCCGGCGCTGACGCTCGACCTGACGCCATTTACGGACATTTTCCTGGTGCTGTTCATAGGTTTCAGCAAAGGCATGACCGCCCGTACCATCCGCGACAAAAAACAGATCCTGCGTGCGTGAAGGATTGGCAACCGCTTCCATCGCCGCGCGGCCCGGATTGCCGATCGGCCCCGGTGGCAACCCATCGATCTGGTAGGTGTTGTATTCGTTTTCCGAGTCTATCTCGGACTGCTTGATGGCCGAACGATCTTTCAACCAGGCTTCGCCACCATAAAGACCGTAGAGAATCGTCGGATCGGATTGCAGCCGCATGTTCTTGTTCAAACGGTTGACGAACACACCTGCGACGCGAGAACGTTCGTCGGCCAGTGCAGTTTCCTTTTCCACGATGGACGCCAGGATCACCAGTTCCTCGGGTGAGTTGACCGGCAATTCATCCGTCCGTCTTTCCCAGACCTCGGCGAGCAGACGTTGCTGTGCCTGTTTCATCTGGTTGAGAACTTCCTGCCGGCTTGTTCCCCTTGCGAATGTGTAGGTTTCGGGCAACAGGTCTCCTTCAGCAGGGACCTCGGTGATCTCGCCCTCGAGGATCGGGTGTTCCCGGACGCGTTCGATGATCTGCGCGGTTGTCCATCCTTCGGGAACAGTAACCGAATGGGTGACGGCATTACCCTCCACGAGATCCGTCATGATCTCGTGCATGGAAACACCCGGCGCAAAGGCGTATTCGCCAGCCTTCAGCGCCGTCGCGTTCTTGTAAAACCGAATACCGAGATTGAAGACCCATTCGTCGAACATGCTGTCATTGATGACACCCTTGCCGGCAAGCCGGTCTGTAATGCCTGACAAACCGGAACCGGAGGAGATCACCACCATTGCTTCCTCGGACAAGGGTCCGGGTTCCTCGAATTTCTGCTTGCCGAAGTAAAGTGCCCCGCCTACAGCTGCCAGACCGAATACCGCAAGGGTAATGATCAGATTGCTCAGGATCACCAGGGGATTGCGCACGTGCCGGGAGCGTTGCGGCGGCTCAGGAGCCGGCTCGGGTTGCAGGGCTTCACGCGGGCTTTTCGGCTTTATGCGCATATCGGGTCACATCTCCAAGATTGAGCCCAAAACCGTGACACAGGCTCAAGCAGACCAGTTGTCACAATCAATTTCTAAGGCCGGGCAAGAGAATCAGGCCCGGCCTGAGAGAACTTGAAAGGGTTATGCGGCAACTTTACGGAAGACGAGCGATGCATTCGTGCCGCCGAAACCAAATGAGTTCGACAACGCGACGTCGATATTCATCGCCTTAGCCGTGTGCGGCACCAGATCGATCTCGGTCTCGACCGAGGGATTGTCCAGATTGATCGTCGGCGGCGCCATACCGTCCCTGATCGCAAGAACCGAGAAAATTGCCTCCACAGCGCCCGCTGCCCCCAAAAGGTGGCCAATCGAGGACTTTGTCGACGACATGGTCAGGTTCTTGGCATGCTCTCCTGCCAGCCTGCTGACCGCACCAAGCTCGATTTCATCTCCAAGCGGAGTGGATGTTCCATGTGCGTTGACGTAGTCGATATCGCCGGGCGTTATTTCTGCGCGCTTCAATGCGGCTTCCATGCACCTGTAGGCGCCATCGCCATCAGATGACGGTGCCGTAATGTGATGGGCATCGCCGGAAAGACCATAGCCGATGACTTCGGCATAGATGCTGGCCCCGCGCTGAACAGCGTGCTCGTACTCTTCCAGCACAACCACACCGGCTCCCTCGCCCATGACAAAACCGTCCCGAGCCACATCATAGGGGCGCGAGCCTTTTTCAGGTGTGTCGTTGAACCCGGTCGACAAGGCCCGACATGCGGCAAATCCTGCAATTGCCAGACGGCAGAGCGGTGATTCCGCCCCACCGGCAACCATGACGTCCGCGTCGCCGAAGGCAATCAGGCGAGAAGCATCACCGATCGCATGCGCCCCTGTGGAGCACGCGGTCACAACTGCGTGGTTCGGTCCCTTCAGTCCGTGACGAATGGAAACGTAACCGCCCGCAAGGTTGATCAGACGCCCGGGAATGAAGAACGGGCTGATCCGCCGCGGACCCTTCTCCGCCAGGAGGTGAGCCCCCTGTTCAATTCCCTGCAATCCGCCGATGCCGGAGCCGATCAGAACACCGGAGCGTGCCTGTTGTTCGTACGTTTCCGCCTTGAAGCCGGAATCGGCCATAGCCTGATCGGCGGCGGCCATGGCGTAGACGATAAAATCGTCAACCTTGCGCTGTTCCTTGACTTCCATCCAGTCATTGGGATCGAACGCGCCGTCCTCGCCCGGATCGCGCGGAATCTGGCAGGCAATCTGGCAGGCCAGATCATCAACCTTGAAATTCGTGACCTTGTTGGCCCCGCTCTTTCCTTCGAGGATCTTTTTCCAAGTGGCATCGACATTACCGCCAAGCGGCGACACCATGCCCAACCCAGTTACGACAACTCGCCTCATTAACCCGCACTTACGTTGGAAGGGCCTGGCGGAGCTTTCCCCGCCGGCCCGGTCGTCATTCAGAACTCAAGCAGGGTTGCCCCTTACTTGTTGGCTTCCAGAAACTTGACAGCGTCGCCGACGGTCAGGATCGTTTCCGCAGCGGTGTCAGGAATCTCAACGCCGAACTCTTCTTCAAATGCCATGACCAGCTCAACGGTGTCGAGGCTGTCTGCGCCCAGGTCATCGATGAAGCTTGCGCCTTCCACAACCTTCTCCGCGTCTACACCCAGGTGCTCAACAACGATTTTCTTTACCCGATCCGCGATATCGCTCATCTTTCACTTCCTTGTTTTTCGTCTATTCGTCGCTCGCGATATTGTACCGGACCGGTTTTCAAAAAACGTCGGCGCCAACTCACGGCTTGAAGATGTCTAAGCATCATCGGACCAGTTCACCAGACACGACAACGCAATTCGTAACAATCGGCGGGTAGGTAACACACTTTGTTGACCATTACCAGCCAGTCCCGGCCGCTTCAAAGCGGTCCGGATTCTTTTTGCCAGTTTGGCAAAACTCTCTTTTAAATCATGGCCATGCCGCCGTTGACATGCAGTGTCTGGCCTGTGATGTACGCCGCCTCGTCGCTGGCAAGATAAAGCGCGGCAGAGGCAATCTCCGCAGACGTGCCCAGACGGCCTGCCGGAACGCTCGTCAGAATTGATTCTTTTTGCTTGTCGTTCAGCGCATCGGTCATCGCTGTTTCGATAAATCCGGGCGCAACCGTGTTGACGGTGATGTTTCTGCTGGCCACCTCGCGTGCCAGAGACTTGTACATTCCGATCATTCCCGCCTTTGCAGCGGCATAGTTGACCTGACCCGGATTGCCGGTCACACCGACAACCGATGTGATGCCGATGATGCGTCCGGTACGACGTTTCATCATGCCCCTGATTGCAGCACGGCAAAGGCGGAAACCGGAACTCAGATTGACCTCCAGCACCTGGTCCCACTCTTCGTCCTTCATGCGCATGAAGATATTGTCCCGGGTGATTCCGGCATTGTTGACGAGAATGTCCACAGAACCCATTTTCTCTTCAGCCAACGGCAACAAGGCGTCGACCGCATCACGATCGGCCAAGTTTGCAGGTGTCACGAAGGCGCGTTCGCCAAGGTCTGCCGCGAGGGCTTCCAGCTTTTCGGCACGTGTGCCCGAAAGGGAAACCGACGCTCCCTGGGCATGCAACACCCGGGCGATTGCCTCGCCTATACCACCGGTCGCGCCGGTGACGAGCGCGTTTTTGCCTTCCAAGCTGAACATCTAGGGTCCTTCCCTCATCGTATTGCGTACCAGAATGCGACTGTTGCCGGCAGAACCGTTCCTATCCGCCGATCTTTGCCATCAGCGCGTCAATGTCTTCCGGCGTGTTCACGGTCAGGCCCGTGGATTCCTTGTGAATGCGTCTGACCATACCCGACAGGACCTTGCCGGTCCCGACTTCTACAAAAGTATCGACGCCTTGGCCAGCAAGCCACAGAATACTCTCGCGCCAGCGAACCGTACCGGTCACCTGCTCGACCAGTCTGGAGCGGATCTCGGCAGGGTCGGTTATCGGTTCAGCAAGAACATTGGCGACCAGCGGAACCACCGGAACGTTGATCTCCGCATTTGCGAGTGCCTCGGACATGGCGTCTGCAGCAGGCGCCATCAAGGAACAATGGAACGGAGCACTTACCGGCAACATGATTGCCCGACGGGCGCCTTTCGCCTTTGCTATCTCGACTGCGCGCTCAACGGCGGCAAGATGACCTGAGACAACGACCTGTCCCGGCGCATTATCGTTCGCCGCCTGGCAGACTTCACCCTGGGAGGCCTCCTGAGCAACTGCCACCGCAACATCGAAATCCAATCCCAACAAAGCCGCCATCGCACCAACGCCAACCGGAACGGCGTTCTGCATGGCGTCTCCGCGTACCCGCAACAAACGGGCGGTAGTGGCAATATCGAGACTTCCGGCTGCCGCAAGCGCGGAATATTCGCCAAGCGAATGACCTGCTACAAAGGCAACGGTCGACTTCAAGTCGAGGCCCCTGGCTTCAAGCACCCTCATTGTTGCAAGACTGACTGCCATCAACGCCGGCTGAGCGTTCGCGGTCAAAGTCAGTGTATCGTCAGGTCCATTCCACATAACATCGGACAGCTTTTGTCCCAATGCGTCATCCACCTCATCAAAGACGGCCTTTGCTTCGGGGAAGGTTTCAGCGAGAACCTTGCCCATTCCAACGCTCTGGCTGCCCTGGCCGGGAAAAGTGAATGCTATGGTCATCTTGGAAACGCCTCCATTGAAACGTGCGCAGGCCTGCCTCTCATACAAGATGCGGACCATCGGCTTTGGAAGAAAGCGAATTGCCTGCCCTGCTTTGGGCTGACGTCATACTTGGCGCGAGGCTATGATACGCTCTTGCCCAACCTGTCAAGGCCCAGAGGACATTCAATTCCGGATTCGGCCGTTTTTTTGGAAAATTCCGGCCTTTGCAGCATGTCAATCAAATGCGGGCGTTCAGCACTGGCGAGTTTTCCTGTCTGATGCAGCTGCGCGCGCTGTTTGGACTTGCAATTCCCAAAAAACAGGGTATAGAGCGCGCTTCATCCGGGTTTGGCCGGGGGCTGAACGGAAGGGCGTTTGCCAGGATCTTTTTGAGAGATCCGACTTCCCGTGTTCCCACTCCCGTAAGATTTCTCGTGCGCCTTTCCGGGTCTACGAGGAGGCTTTGCGCCAATCCCGCGTTGTCAACACGAAGAAAGGCTATTTTCATGCCTCTTTATGAGCACGTTTTCCTGGCGCGCCAGGATGTTTCGGCACAACAGGTCGAACAGCTCGTCGAACAGTACAAGGGCCTCATCGAAGGCGCTGGTGGTTCTGTCGGCAAGATTGAAAACTGGGGTCTGCGGTCCCTTGCCTACCGCATCAAGAAAAATCGTAAAGCTCACTATACGCTTATGAACATCAACGCGCCGCATGCCGCGGTTGCCGAGATGGAGCGTCAGATGGGCCTCAGCGAAGATGTCCTGCGCTGCATGACCTTCCGCGTCGGTGAACTGGATGAAGAACCATCCGCCATGATGCAGAAGCGTGATCGCGACGACCGCCGTGGCGGTGGCCGGGGTGATCGCGGCGACCGTGGTGATCGCGGCGACCGTGGCGACCGTGGTGAGCGTTCTGGTGGTGGCCGTCCGCCGCGCCGTGGTGATGAGGAGTAAGAGACAATGGTTGATATTGCACAACTTCCGAGCCGCCGTCCGTTCTTCCGCCGCCGGAAGACCTGCCCGTTCTCCGGTTCCAATGCTCCGAAGATCGATTACAAAGACATCCGTCTGCTGCAGCGTTATATCTCTGAGCGCGGAAAGATCGTCCCGAGCCGCATCACCGCGGTCTCCGCGAAGAAACAGCGTGAACTGGCTCGTGCGATCAAGCGTGCACGCCTGCTGGGCCTGCTGCCGTTCGTGATCAGCTAACGCTTCTTTATGGAAATCACCTTCTCCCGGGACCTCCCGGGAGACCCGTATTGGGACCGCGGACATTCGGTCTCTAACCGCCGCACAGGCGGGACAGTAGGAGAAAAAAATGCAAATCATTCTTCTTGAGCGTATCGCAAGGCTCGGCCAGATGGGCGACACCGTTCGCGTCCGCGACGGCTATGCCCGTAACTACCTACTTCCACAAGGCAAGGCGCTTCGCGCCAACAAGGCGAACCTGCAGCGTTTCGAACTTGAACGTGCGCAACTCGAAACCCGGAATCTGGAACGCAAAAGCGAAGCAGAAGCTGTTGCTTCCAAGCTCGACGGCGAAGCACTGGTGATGATTCGCTCGGCAGGCGAGACCGGCCAGCTCTATGGGTCCGTATCCACACGTGACGTCGCAGATGGTCTGACCGAGGGCGGCTTCACGGTTGCCCGCAACCAGGTCGAACTGCGTAATCCGATCAAGACAATCGGCCTGCACACTGTACTGATCCGTTTGCATCCGGAAGTCGAAGTCACCATCTCCGTCAACGTCGCCCGCTCCGAAGACGAAGCAGCGCGCCAGGCAGCCGGTGAAGACCTGACGACACCGGAACAGGACGTCTTCGAATTTGAAGAAGACGAGGAAGACGCAGAAGCCGAAGGCACCGAGGAAGGTTCCGAGGCCGAAGAAGAAGCTCCTGCAGAAGACGAAGTCTGATCGGCTTTCACGTTCTTCTCAAGTCAAGCACAAAACGGCACTGCTCGCAGTGCCGTTTTTATTTTGCCAGCAATTCATTTTGCCAGAATTCGACGTTGCCTAAACCAGCAAATTCAAACTCCCATACAACACGTTGAATCCACAGCCCAATTCCTTAACCGCCCATTAACCTCTCTAAAAAAGCGATAGTTTTCAATAACTAAGATCTATCGCCTTGAGTCTCCAAACAGCTTTTGTGTCAAGCAGGATTCGAGTCTTTCCCCGCTGATCTGCGCAAGCCGGTGGGAAACAATGACAGTCGTTTTTGAGCCTTGAGACCGCTCGCGTCAGAAGGTATGCCCAATGAACTTGGGTCATTGGGGGTCGGTATGAAGGGCACGTTGCAGAAGGTCGAAACAGAAGAAGACATTCAGCGTCTCGCTCCGCACAATGCGGAAGCGGAACGTCAGCTTCTGGGTGCGATTCTCGTCAACAACGAAACATTTTATCGGGTCTCCGACTTTTTGGAGCCGCTTCATTTTTTCGTGCCATCGCATCACGACATCTACGAAAAGATCAGCCACCTGATTCGAGCCGGCAAGACGGCTTCTCCGATCACGCTGAAAACCTTCTATCCCGCAGACGCAAAGATTGCGGACCTGTCCGCGACGCAATTTCTGCTGCGTCTTGCCGGCGACGCGGCCTCGATCATCAACGCGGAAGACTACGGACGAACCATCTATGACCTCGCCATTCGCCGGAACCTCATCCGGATCGGCGAAGACATGGTCAATATCGCTTTTGATGCCCCGATAGATGTTCCGCCGGGTCAGCAAATCGACGATGCTGAACGCAGGCTGTTCGAACTCGCCGAAACCGGGCGCAGCGAGGGAGGTTTCGTAGCTTTTGGCGATGCACTTACCGAAACAATCGAAATGGCGCATGCCGCCTACAATCGTGAAGGTGCCCTTTCGGGGACATCCACCGGCCTCAGGGAGCTGGACAAGCTCATGGGCGGGCTGCAGCAATCCGATCTGATCGTTCTCGCCGGTCGTCCGGCAATGGGGAAAACCTCGCTTGCCACAAACATCGCCTATAACATCGCACAGGCGTTCAAATCGGAAGAACTACAGGATGGTTCGATCAAGACCGTCAACGGCGGCGTGGTCGGTTTCTTCTCACTCGAAATGTCCGCAGAGCAGCTCGCGACCCGCATAATTTCCGAACAGGCGGAGATCTCTTCTTCCAAGATCCGGCGCGGAGACATTACGGAAGCAGAATTTGAAAAACTTGCCGCGTGTGCCCAGACAATGCAGTCAGTGCCCCTGCATGTTGACCAAACGGGCGGTATCTCCATTGCCTCCCTGGTGGCCAAGGCACGCAGGCTGAAGCGCCAGCGTGGCCTCGACCTGCTTGTGGTCGACTATATCCAGCTGTTGTCGGGGTCCGCCAAGAATACAGGCAACCGGGTGCAGGAGATCACCGAAATCACTACCAGCCTGAAGGCACTGGCCAAGGAACTCAACGTTCCGATCATCGCGCTTTCTCAGCTGTCCCGCCAGGTCGAATCGCGTGACGACAAGCGCCCGATGATGTCTGATCTGCGCGAATCGGGATCCATCGAGCAGGATGCCGACGTGATCCTGTTCGTTTACAGGGAAGAATACTACCTTTCCAAGACCGAACCCGAGATCGGGTCACCGGAATATGCAGCTTGGGAATCCAAGCACGAGACTGCGAGAGGCAAGGCGGAGGTGATCATAGCCAAGCAGCGACACGGTCCGACGGGGACGGCAAATCTCCACTTCCAGGGCGAGTTCACCCGGTTCTCTGATCTGGCTGAGGATGACCATCTGCCGGAGCGCTACGAATAGTAAGTTCTTCGCGCCTGGACCGAACGCATTCTGATATTGCGTCACTTTTCACCGGGCACTTAGCTGGTCTGCGCGGTTCATGAGCGTATCGTCAAAAATTGTGCGAAGAAAAATTTCATCAACAGATCATAGATTTTGGCTTGTACGTTTTGACAATTTTAAGTCATCTTTAAGCCTCGTTATTTACCCTAAGTAATCAATCATTCGAATTCGCCGATTTTTCTGGAAATGGTTCATCGTGGTTTCACCGGTGCAAAAATTGTTGGAGGAAGCCAGGATCTTCCCCCGGAAAAACTGCAAGTGGCCGGGTATCCTCAGGCTCGAGAAGATTCACCAACCGTGCGTCGTTGAGGATATAAGTGCCGGTGGCTGCAGGATTGCAACGAAAACCAAAAACCTGAAGCAGAAAGCAAAAGTCGTTCTTGAAGTTGAAAGCAAAAAACTGCGTTTTCACGGCGAGATACGCTGGACCCGCACCGACGAGGCCGGCATCGAATTTCTCTATCAGGACTAGGGCTTCAGGACGCAGACGATGGTCATTTTGACAATGCGCTACCTGGTGGCGCGCCGGCGATCATAGGCGCGTCAGTCTTCCATTTTTCAATTGGAACCGGGTTCGATCATTGCGGTAGAATACCACCTGATTCCATGGGAACACCCCAATCTACCGGAGCAAAATCAGGACTGTGCCCAATCGACCGGAAACTCCCTTCCATTCGGACCTCTACGGTGGACGCCTCACGATTGACCTGGGTGCAATTGCGCAAAACTGGGCTGCGTTGAAAAACAGGCTGAGTCATGCAACTGAATGTGCCGCCGCGATCAAGGCGGACGCCTATGGCATGGGTCAGGCGCAGGCCGGACAGACACTGTTCGACGCAGGATGTCGCACTTTCTTCGTTGCCGTTCCGACAGAAGCGATTGCGCTGCGGCACGTGCTACCAGATGCGGTCATATATGCTCTTAACGGCCTGCTGCCCGGGACGATCGACCATTATCTTGAACACCGTATCCGTCCGGTTCTGGGCTCACATGCCGAACTGGATGAATGGATAGACCTTTGCAAGTCTTCCGGCAGGTCGTTTGACGCAGCGGTTCATGTCGATACCGGAATTCACCGGCTTGGACTATCGCCGAGTGAATTCACCGCAACGTTTTCACAACCCGATCAAATGGGTCCCTTTGTTCCCTCGCTCCTCATGAGTCATCTGGCCTGCGGGTCCAAGCCAACCCACGTGATGAACGATCATCAGCTCAAGCTGTTCCGCGAGATCACGGCTCCGCATACCCATATTCGGCGGTCTCTGGCAAACTCCGCAGGAGTTCTGATGGGCCCGGAGTTTCATTTCGATCTCGTGCGTCCCGGTATTTCCCTATACGGCGGGCAGGCGATCGAAAATGAACCCAATCCGATGAAGCCGGTTGCCAAGGTAGAAGCTCGCATCATGATCGTGCGCGACGTGCCAGAAGGTGACACGATCGGCTACGGCGCCAGTCATACGGCTGGCCGGCCACTCAAAAACGCCGTCGTTGCCGCCGGTTACGCAGATGGACTGCTCCGCGGCGCGAGTTCAACGGATCACCGTCCGGGCGGGTTTGCGATGATCGGCGGTCACAAGGCCCCGATTCTCGGTCGGATCTCGATGGACATGATTACACTTGACGTCACCGACGTTCCCGATCATCTGGTGAGACGCGGCGCGTTTGTGGAAATGCTCGGACCCAATGTTGCAGCTGCGGACCTGGCAGCGTATGCCGAAACAATCGATTATGAATATCTGACAAGCCTGGGGCAGCGCTTCGAGCGCATCTATCGCCCACTCAGCTAACTGGAGATCCAATGGCCCGGCGGTCCAGCTCTTTCGTCTGCCAGTCTTGTGGCGCAGTCACTGCCAAATGGGTCGGGCGCTGCGAATCGTGTGGTGAATGGAACACGATTGTCGAGGAACAGACCGGTGGAGGCATCGGAGGTGGACCGCAACGTGCACCGCGAAGCAAGGGACGCGTCGTTCCTCTTGTGGGCCTGTCCGGTGACACGAAGGAAGCTCCCCGTATCCAGACAAATGTTGCGGAACTGGACCGGGTGACCGGAGGCGGCTTTGTTCGCGGCTCGGCGCTATTGGTTGGCGGTGATCCAGGCATTGGCAAATCCACACTTCTCATACAGGCTGCCGCGCAGTTGGCGCGTCTCGGACACAAGACCATCTATATTTCGGGCGAGGAAGCGATCGGACAGGTTCGGCTGCGTGCCGAACGCCTGGATCTTGCCGACGCGCCGGTCGCGCTTGCCGCCGAAACCAGTGTCGAAGACATCCTTGCGACGCTTGAGGTGGACAAACCGCCCGCAATGCTGATCCTGGACTCGGTTCAAACATTGTGGACCGATCAGGTAGAATCACCACCGGGCACAGTGACCCAGGTCCGAGCCTCGGCGCAGGCCATGGTGCGCTATGCGAAGAAAAACGGCACGACACTGGTACTCGTGGGTCATGTGACGAAAGACGGACAGATCGCCGGTCCGCGTGTCGTGGAGCACATGGTCGACGCCGTGCTTTATTTTGAAGGTGATGGCGCGCACCAATACCGGATCCTGCGCTCGGTGAAAAACCGCTTCGGCGCAACCGATGAAATCGGCGTTTTTGAAATGACCGGCAAGGGTCTGGCGGAAGTATCCAATCCATCGGCACTCTTTTTGGGTGACCGGTCAACATCGTCACCGGGTGCAGCCGTGTTTGCCGCGCTCGAAGGATCCAGACCGCTTCTCATTGAAATCCAGGCACTCGTTGCCCAATCGACGCTTGGAACACCCCGCAGGGCGGTGATCGGTTGGGACAGTGCGCGCCTTTCCATGATCCTTGCGGTTCTGGAAGCCCGGTGTGGTGTGCGATTTTCCCAGCACGATGTTTACCTGAATGTGGCCGGCGGCCTTAAAATCAACGAACCGGGAGCCGATCTTGCAGTTGCAGCGGCATTGATATCATCGCTTAGCGGGCTTGCCCTTCCGGCCAATTGCGTCTATTTCGGCGAGGTCAGCCTGTCAGGTGCCATCCGGCCTGTCGCCCAGGCCCAGTCCAGGCTGAAAGAAGCGGAGAAACTCGGCTTCGATCAGGCGATATGTCCGGAGGGGAACCTCAAGGACGGTGCGGCATCGTCATTCAAGGCATCCGGCCTGTCGGAACTTGGGGACTTTGTCGCTAAACTCTCGGCTGAGGCTAGTGCGTCGAAGGGCGCAGAAGCATAATGCCCATGGGATCGGAATAGAGAATTCAGCTCTTTTTTGAGCACCAGACAAAGGGACTTTTCAGGAACATGCCGATAACCATTCTGGACGGACTGCTCTTGGCCATCATGTTCATTTCGGCGGTGCTTGCCATGATCCGGGGATTTGTCCGCGAAGTCCTTTCGATCGTTTCCTGGGTTGCAGCGGCGGCCGCGGCGTTTCTGCTCTATGAACGGGTCTTGCCCTACGCGAAACAGTACATATCTCATGATCTGGTAGCCGCCGGCGCTTCGGCTGCAGCTGTGTTTCTGGTGACACTTGTCATTGTCAGCTATATTACGATGCGGATTTCGGATTTTGTGCTTGATAGCCGGATAGGTGCGCTGGACCGCACACTCGGCTTCGTGTTCGGCGCGGTACGCGGCCTGCTGTTGCTCGTGGTGGCAATGATGTTCTTCAACTGGTTCGTCCAGCCCGATCAACAGCCGGAATGGGTCCTGGACGCAAAGTCGAGACCGATCCTGCTTTCGATTGGCGAACGCCTTGTCGCCGTCCTGCCGGAGGATCCGGAAAAGGCGATCCTGGACAGAATACGCGATGCTGATCTCACGGGTAACAACGCCGGAGCACCGTCCGAAGAGCCTGAATACAGCGAAACCGAGCGTCAGGGCCTGGATCAGCTGACGAGCGACAACAACTGACGCCAACAGAAGCGAAGACCAATCCGCACCGGTAGTTCGCATTACCACGTGCCAAACGACAATGCTGCTTTCGCGAGGAGGCAGGCCAATTCAAAGTCTCGGGCCGCAATCTCTGTCGGCCAAAAAGAGGAGTGTTCGCCATGACTGGCGGAACGGAAGTGGACGAGCTGTTTGATATGGATGGCGACACGCTTCATGAAGAGTGCGGTGTTTTCGGCATTCTGGGACACGAGGACGCCAGCGCCCTCGCCGCCCTTGGTCTGCACGCCTTGCAACATCGAGGGCAGGAAGCAGCCGGTATTGTTACCTTCGACAATGATCAGTTCCGCGCAGAACGGCATCTGGGACTTGTCGGCGATCACTTTTCCGATGCAGATACGATCGGGCGCCTGACCGGCCGTGCTGCCGTCGGTCACGTCCGTTACTCCACGACCGGCGAAACAATCCTTCGAAACGTGCAGCCACTGTTTGCCGAACTCGATGGAGGCGGCATCGCGGTCTGCCACAACGGGAATTTCACAAACGCACTCACGCTGAGGCGACAGCTGATCCGCGACGGTGCGATCTGTCAGTCCACATCGGATTCAGAAGTCGTGCTCCAGCTCGTCGCCCGCTCCCGCAAGAACAAGATCATCGACCGTTTCATTGAAGCGATCACGCAGATGGAAGGCGCCTACTCGCTCGTGGCGCTGACGTCCAAGAAACTCATCGGCGCAAGGGATCCGCTTGGCATCCGCCCTCTCGTTCTCGGCGATCTGAACGGCGCGCCAATCCTGGCTTCAGAGACCTGTGCGCTGGATATCATCGGTGCGAAGTTCATCAGGGAAGTCGAAAACGGTGAGGTGATCGTCTGCACGTCGACCGGCATCCAGTCCTTTTTTCCGTTCGGCAAGCAGCAGGCACGACCCTGCATCTTCGAATACATCTACTTTTCACGGCCGGACTCCGTTCTGGGTGGGCGCAGCGTCTACGATGTCCGCCGGGAAATGGGCAAGCAGCTCGCACGCGAAACCAGTGTTGAAGCCGATGTAATCGTGCCGGTTCCCGACAGTGGCGTTCCGGCCGCGATCGGGTACAGCCAGGAAAGCGGCATTCCGTTCGAGCTTGGCATCATCCGAAACCACTATGTCGGCCGGACATTCATCGAACCAACGCAGCAGATCCGGGCGCTAGGTGTGAAGATGAAGCATTCGGCGAACCGGTCCCAGATCGAAGGCAAGCGCGTTGTTCTGGTCGACGACAGCCTCGTTCGCGGCACCACGTCGGTCAAGATCGTCCAGATGATCCGTGAAGCCGGCGCCAAGGAAGTCCATTTCCGGCTTGCCAGCCCGCCGATCCGCTATTCCGATTATTACGGGATCGATACACCGGTGCGGGAAAAACTTCTGGCCGCCAAATACAGCCTCGAAGAAATGTGCGCATATATCGGCGCCGACAGTCTCGCGTTCCTGTCCGTCGACGGCATGTACAGGTCCATGGGGTATGACGGTCGCGACAACGAAAACCCGCAATTCACCGATCACGGTTTTACCGGCGACTATCCGACGCCGCTGACAGATCTTTCCGAAGACCAGGAATTCATCAGCGCACCGCGCCTGGTGGAGGTCGGTTAAGAGACATAGCATGACACAAGACTTTGACGGTCGGATCGCACTGGTGACCGGCGCTTCTCGCGGTATTGGCTATCAGATCGCAAAACAACTCGGCGAACGCGGCGCACATGTAATTGCACTTGCCCGGACTGTCGGTGGTCTGGAAGACCTCGATGACGAGATCAAGGCAGCCGGCGGCCAGACGACACTCGTGCCCGTGGACCTGATGGATTTCGACGCACTCGACCGGCTTGGCGCCGCCATTTTCGAACGTTGGAAGAAACTCGACATTCTTGTCGGCAATGCCGGAATGCTCGGAGTTCTATCCCCCCTCGGCCATATCAGTCCGAAGGACTTTGAAAAGGTCATGGCTGTGAACGTCACAGCAAACTGGCGCCTGGTCCGGTCACTGGACCCGTTGCTGCGCCAGTCGGATGCTGGTCGGGCATTGTTCCTGACGTCTGTCCAGGCACAAACGCGCACCGCGTTCTGGGGCTTGCAGTCAATCAGCAAGTCCGCTGTTGAAGCAATGGCAAGAACCTGGGCCAATGAAAGCCTTCAAACTGCGATGAAAATCAATCTCGCTGACCCGGGGCCAACGCGGACAGGCCTTCGCGCCAAGACCATGCCTGGTGAAACACCGGAGAACCTGCCGACGACCCAAGTGGTTGCAGCGGACCTTGTCGAACTGCTGAAGCCCGAGATCTTTCGCACAGGTGAGCTTTACGACCGTATCAGCGGCGAGTGGACCGGCTGAGTTTCATCCCTCGGAGAGGGTGTGTTGAGAAGCTGCTGGATCCAAAGCCTGAATTCGAGAGCAGCACTTCATGCGCCAGAACACGAAAGCGATCGCCTGGGACTTCGATGGCGTCCTCAATCGCAACGTCATCGGAGGCAAGTTCCTCTGGTCCCAAACGCTGGAAGAAGACCTCGGAATACCGGTGAAAGACTTCCAGGAAGGCATATTCAATCGGACCTTCATGCAAGTCATTTCCGGAAAGACAGACCTGAAAGACCATGTGCGGGATTGGTTGGCCGGACAAGATCACCCACATACTGCTGATGCAATTCTGACCTACTGGTTTGCAAAGGACGACCTTCAAGATCCCCTTACCTGTGGCCTTGTTGAACGACTTGGTCTGACAGGGATCCGTCAGGTTGTCGCGACAAACAACGAACATCACCGCACAACATACATCGAGAGGACTTCAGGTTTTTCAGACCGCGTCGACCGGGTTTTCTCATCAGGGCGGATTGGTCATGCGAAACCCGATACCGCGTTTTTCCACCATGTCAGCACATCTCTCGAACTTTCCCCGAAAGATATGCTGTTGATCGACGACAGCTCGGCAAACATCGAGGCTGCGCGCTCACTCGGCTGGGACGGCTTTCATTTTACGGAAGAAACCAGGACCGAGCTTGCATCCTATCTCGGCCTTTGAAAACATGTAACCTGTCCTATCAGCGGTACAGGAGGCCGTTCCATGCAACTCGGTGCGTTTTCAATCAGCCTGACGGTCAAGGACCTTCAGAAATCAAAAGCCTTTTATGAAGGCCTCGGCTTCTCGGACCTGGGCGGATCGGGCGCGGATGGCTGGGCAATTCTGAAAAACGGAAACACCGTCATCGGCCTGTTCCAGGGCATGTTCGAAAAGAACATGCTGACCTTCAATCCGGGCTGGGACCAGAGTGCGCAGAAACTCGACACTTTTCAGGACATCCGTGAACTCCAGCAGCAGTTGAAGTCCAAAGGTTATGCCTTTGAAGCAGAAGCGGACGAAGCGACCACCGGTCCGGCCAGTTTCGTGCTGATCGATCCGGACGGAAACCCGGTGCTTGTCGACCAGCACGTCTGACACTTTTTACTCGGCCGCTTCCAAGGGTGCGAAGGAACTCTCGGCGATTTCCCTGATATCCCCGAAGACACCGGGTGCTCCCACGACCACGCGAGCCCCGTGATACAGCGAATTATTGACGTCCTGCTCCATCACCACGCCGCCGGCTTCCTTGATGAGCAACATGCCTGCCAGACAGTCCCAGGCATTCATGTGTGATTCCGCATAACCGATCAGCCGGCCGGCCGCCGTATAGGCGAGCATCAACCCACCCGAGGCATTGCGGAAAAACACGCCGCCTTTTGACACAAGAGCGCCAATGACATTCACGGCATCTGTTACCGCTGTCCGGCCATTGAAACCGACACCGACAGATCCGTTGGACAGGCTGTCGCTGGTTGACACCTTGATTTGTTTGCCATTCAGGAAGGCGCCCTGCCCGGCTGCAGCGGTGAAAGTCTCCTTGGCCACCGGATCGTGGATCACGCCGACGATAACCTGGCCCTGGTGAACGCAAGCAATGATTACGCACCATTGCGGTATGCCGGTGACGAAATTCGCAGTCCCGTCGATTGGATCGGTGATCCAGGTGTAGCCGGATGTACCTTCTTCTATGCCGTGCTCTTCACCCAAAATGCTGTCGTCGGGATATGATTTGGCCAATTCCTTGCGGATAAGCGTTTCAACATTCCTGTCGGCTTCGGACACCAGGTCCTGGTGTCCTTTCTGGGTGATGGTCAGCGTGTCGAGTTTACGAAAATACTCCAGACCGAGTTCACCTGCCTGGATTGCAAGACGTTCGGCAAACGCAAGCCGTTCGGAAATCATTATATTGCTCCTTCGAAACCCGATAAGTTGAGGCCGGTTTGCGATCGCTTCGAATGCCTCGTCGCCCGCACGCCGGATCCGTGACTACTGAATCTTTCGCTTTTTCCCCGGGGCGTACGGATTTTCCCCTTTGCGATACGTCAGGCGCACGGGAGTGCCCTGGATGTTGAACTTTTCCCGCAAGGAATTCACCAGATAACGCGTATAGCTCTCCGGCAACTGTTCCGGACGGGAACAGAAAACGATGAAATGAGGCGGCCGCGTTTTCGGCTGCGTCATGTAGCGCAGGCGAATCCGCCGACCCGCCACGGCAGGTGGCGGGTGATTTGCCGTGACCCTGTCGAGCCAGCGATTGAGTTTGGAAGTCGAAACGCGGGCGTTCCAGGCTTCATAGGACTTGAAGACGCTTTCGACCAATCGGTCGATGCCCTGTCCCTGAATCCCGGATAATGTTGTGATCTGAACACCGCGGATCTGATTGAAGTAACGCTCGTTGGCGTCACGTATCTTCTTCCACGCTGCTTCCCGATCTTCAACCAGGTCCCACTTGTTGATGGCGATCACCAGTGCCCGGCCTTCGCGCGCGACAAGATCGATGATCTGAAGATCCTGTTTTTCGAAGGACATCGTGGCATCGAGCGTGACGACGACAACTTCCGCGAACTTGATCGCTCTCAGCGCGTCGGCCACGGACAGTTTTTCAAGCTTTTCCTGAACCCTGGCTTTCCTGCGGATACCTGCCGTGTCGAACAGCTTGACATGCCGATCGCGCCAGACCCAGTCGACCGAAATCGAGTCGCGGGTGATGCCGGCCTCCGGGCCCGTCAGCATGCGGTCTTCACCCACCATCTCGTTGATGAGCGTGGATTTGCCCGCGTTGGGTCTGCCGACGATCGCGACCCGCAGAGGACGTTCTTTTGTGCCGGCCGGATCTTGCTCCTCGATGAATTCGCCGTCTTCGTCCACATCTACATTGACGACGGCCTCTTCGCGGTTCGATTGTTCTTCATCGGACACGCGGTCGACATGCGGTTTCAGTGCATCGTAAAGATCAGCAAGTCCTTCGCCATGCTCGGCGGAAACCGCTATCGGCTCACCGAGCCCGAGTGAGTAGGACTCATAAAGACCACTCTCTCCCGCCCGGCCTTCCGCCTTGTTCGCAAGCAGGATCACGGGCCGTGTGGTCTTGCGGGCGACTTCGGCGAAATGCGCATCGAGCGGCGTAACACCCGCGCGGGCGTCGATCAAGAAAAGGACCGCATCCGCGGTCTCAATCGCTTCTTCGGTCTGCCGGCGCATCCGTCCTTCGAGCGAACTCCTGTCCGCCTCCTCCAGACCGGCTGTGTCGATGATCGTGAAACGGAGGTCGCCCAGACGCGCCTCCCCCGGCCGCCGATCCCTGGTCACACCGGGAGTATCGTCGACCAGCGCCAGGCGCTTGCCGACCAGGCGGTTGAACAAAGTGGACTTGCCGACATTCGGCCGTCCGATGATGGCGACAGTTGCGCCCACAGCAGATTCTCCTGATGGGCAGGCTTCTTGAAGAGCCCGTCCCTGAAATAGAAAGCACCCTGCCCGCGATCAAACGAGCGCGGAAGGGAGCCTCTCATACTTATATCGATCGACAATGGACATCCAATCGTTTCCGATTGGGTGCCCGCAGACTCAGTTGAACGCGGTAACCCCGTCATTGCCGGACAGCACGATAATACGGCCACCGGCGACAATCGGTGTCACGTAGACATCCGCATTGGTTCGCTGGGTCGTCATAATGTTCCCGCTGGCCGCATCGACGATGGCAATCTGGCCATCGCTCGAAAATGCCACGAGCGCACCATTGGCCAGGATTGGCCCCGCCCAGTTGCGGCGGCGTTTCTTTTTCTCCGGCCGAGGCAGAGATGTTGCCCACAGGGTTTCGCCGCTTTTCAGATCAAGTGCAACCATGCGGTCGTCCAGATCCACCATAAACAGTGCGCTACCGGACACAATCGGCGTGTGTACACTGCCGAGATCCTGTTCCCAACGCCGCAATCCCGTGCGCGCATCGACCGCCACGGTTCTACCCGCAACACCGGTTGCATACACCATGCTGCCGGTCACCACGGGACTTGCCGAAACATCGGCAAGACCGGACAGGGCAAGAGTACGGAAACCACGTGAAACGCTATCGACCCATTGAGCCTCTCCGGACTTGATGTCAATTGCCATGATCTCGCCGGACGAAAACGGAACGATTACCCGGTTTCCGGAGATCGCCGGATTTGCTGCCGACAACAATCCGGCGGTTTCTTCAATTCCGGCATAGGTCCAGGCGATTTCACCATCCGCCTTTGAAACTGCATAAACTTCGTTGGACTGGGAGACGACAAAGACGTGACCTGCGCCGGCGACCGGGGCACCGCGTGCCGGAGTGTCAAGTTCAGCGGTCCAAAGAACCTGCCCGGAACCGGCGTCCAGCGCGACCAGCTGCCGGTAGCTTGTTCCTGCATAAACCACGCCATCGGCGACGGTAACACCGCCACCGGGACCGACGTCCCGCTCACCTTCCGGGCGGAGGTTCTGCGTCCAGGCACGGCCACCGGCCGTCGACAGGGCAACGATCTCCCCATTGGGCTTGTAGACGTAGATCTTGCTGCCATCGCTTACCGGACGCGACGAAATTCGCAAGGCAGACGATGTCAGTCCGCGTCCCGATGTTCCGACATTGGAGCGCCAGGATGTCGTACCGGATATGGACACGGCAACATTACCCGGGTCGTTGGTAAGGCCGCCGCCACTGGTCGTCCAGGACTGACCGCCCGTCGCGGGGCCTACCTTGGCAGTCTGGCCAAGCGCACGCGCAGCAGGATCAGCACCGTCGAAAACAGGTTGCCGTTCACCGGGCAAGATTTTTTCCCGAGAAAACGGGTTGATTGAATCACCGAATTCACTCACCGACCCGCAACCGGTCAATGCCAAGGAGAATGCAAAAATACCCAGCAGCGCAAATCTGCCGGAAGAACCTGCCGCAAAAATCACTAGTTGCTTCCTTCACCAGCCGCTTCATCACCACCATCGGCAGCACGGATCACATCGTTCAGAAGAGACACACGGCGGCTTACATCGACTGGAGACTCGGGATCGTTCTCGACGGCGGAAACCCAGCTTCTCGCAGTTTCCATATCACCGTTTTTCCAAGCACTTACAGCAAGAAGCTCACGTGCTGCTGCACGGAACGGTGCCGTGTCGCCCGTCAATTTTTCAACGCGGTCGGCAACTGCCGCATAACTCTCCAGATCAACAGCGATGTAGCCGGCGCGCAACGCTGCCACGCTGCGAATGGCTTCCATCTGTCCGCTCTCTCTGGAAAGCGCATCGAATGCCGCAAGCGCTTCCTGGGAATTCCCCGATTTTGCCAGATCCGTCGCTATGCGGAGTTTAGCCAGAGCCGGATACCCGCCAATGGAGCTCTCCAGTTCACCGTATAGCTCGGCTGCCTCCTGGTACTTCTGTTCTTCAGAAAGCTGAACTGCGTCGTAAAACTTGTCCCCCGCATCCTGAGACTGCGTTTCCTGCCAATAGAGCCAACCGCGATAACCACCGGTGCCAACCACGATCAGAACCGCGACGCCAATGATCCACAGACCGAACCTGCTCCAAAGCCGACGGTATTTTTCCTGGCGGATGTCCTCATCGACTTCACGAAAAATGTCAGACATGCGTGTCTTGTTCCTGCATTGATCTTGCCGGTCCGCATATTTATCGGACCACCACCCCTTTATGAGTGGCGCACATTATCCATTTGATCCGTCTCGGGCAATTCCCTGAACGGGCTTTAAGCTGCCCTTCGTGGCGCAAGTGGGGCAATCGCCGTCGAATTGACAAAATCACTTATGTTTTTCCCACGCTTCGTGCCTTACCCGACCGGGACACCAATGAGAAGTACGTGCAGTTTCCAGACAAACAGACCGTAAAGCGCCAAACCGATGAGAATCACCCATACATCGGAATACCTGCCAGCGCTTCGCGCGGCTGCGATCTGGCCAGCTCCCGGGCCACGCCGTTTTATCGAAATGCGATCAGCGACTGCCCAGAGGAAAAATCCGCCAAACAATAGGACCGAGGCCAGATCGCCATTCGCGAGAAGGTGCGACAACGCCCACAGTTTTATCGCGACCAGCATCGGATGCTTCAGCGCCCTGGAAATCTTGCAGGGAATGTATGCGGCTGCCAGGAAAATGAAGACAGGCACCATCAGCAGCATCGTGACATGACGCAGCCAGATCGGCGGATCGTAGATTAATGGCGGGCCTTCAAATCGCGCCACTCCATAGCCGTATATCGTCAGGCCCAGACCAATGATCGATACGAGCGTAAAGAGGCCTTTGTAACCGTTTTCGCCGAGCCTGGCGACAAGATTACTGCGGGTCGCCGGCAACATCGGCAAGATATGAAATCCCAAAAAAAGTACCAATCCCGCAATCAGCAGTGCCATCCCGATCTCCCTCTATCTGCGCGCGCCCGGACGGGTAGTTAGGTCCCCAACCGCAAGCGGACCATAAGAGGCAGGCGGACGGGCCGCAACAGATTGCAGTGTTCTGTCCAGCCAAAAGACTCACCTTCCGGCAAACAGTCTGGTCTGCGGCAACATTCAGGGAGAATTAATCGGAAAAGACACTTCAGTTTGGCTGGGAAATACAGTCCCTGCAGGTTCCCCGCAACTCAATCGTCGTGCGCGCAAGCGTAAATCCCTCCGCCTGTGTCCACTCCTTTAGCAGTTTGATCACCTCGTCAGGTGTGAATTCGCTGACATCGCCGCAGATTTCGCATATCGCAAACGCCGCTGTCCCATGCTCCGCACACCCCTTGTGACTACAAGCTACAAAGGCATTCAGGCTCTCGAGCCGGTGCACCATGCCGTATTCGACCAGCTTGTCGAGCGCGCGATAAACCTGGAGCGGTGCCCTGAAGCCGTTTTCCCGCAAAAGATCCAGTATTGCGTAAGCCGTCAAAGGGCCACCTGCGTCTGACAGGGATCCGAAAACCAATGCCTGGTTCTTGGTCAGTTCGGGCTGCGCATGAGCGATCACGGATGGTCTCCTGATTTCTTTGTCACAGGTCAGGTCCTACTCCTGGGAACCTGTCCTCATCCTTGTCACAAGTCGCCCCCAGGGGACAAGACTGATGACGAACAATACCAATGCAGCCACAACAATCGACGGACCCGACGGGGTGTCGTAGTTCAGGGAAGTGTAAAGACCGCCAACCACGGAGGCGGCGCCTGCAAAGGCAGCAAGGATCGCCATCTGTTCCGGAGATGACGACACTCTGCGCGCGGCGGCAGCAGGAATGATCAAAAGGGCGGTGATCAACAAGGCGCCGACAATCTTGAGAGAAATTGCGATCACGATCGCTGTCAAAATCATGAATACGAGTTCCATTCTTTCCGGCTGCAACCCTTCGCCTCCAGCCAGATCAGGATTGACCGTTGCTGCGAACAGACGTCGCCAGATCAGAACAAGAACGGTGAGCACCAAAGCACCACCAGCGTAGATCATCGCAATGTCCAGCCGGGTCACCGCCAGGATGTCTCCAAAGAGCAGACCCAGCAAATCAACACGGACCCAGGTCATGAAGGCCAGGCAGACAAGACCGAGTGCGAGAGCGGAATGGGACAAGAGCCCCAGCAGGGCGTCGGAAGACAGGGTTTCGCTCCTGCGCAACGACACCAGCAGAACCGCCAGGATGATCGACGTGCCACCGACGGCAAGTGTCGTGTTGACGTCAAAGAGCAACGACAGGGCAACTCCCAGCAATGCTGCATGAGAGAGCGTATCGCCAAAATAGGCCATGCGCCGCCAGATCACGAAACAGCCAAGCGGCCCGGCGACGATCGCGACACCTATCCCGGCAACGAGTGCCCTTGTAAAAAAATCATCAAGCATTGCCAGCCCCGGTGCTTACACCCGGATCGCCGTGGTCATGACCCTGGTGCTCTCCGGGACAATCAGTACACAAGCTGCCATCGGCATGTTTTACCGTTCCGTCCGGAAGGTGAACATGGTCATGATGATGCTCATAGACCGCAAGGCCCAGGCCTGCCCGCGCCCCGAATAGCGCCTGGTAATTGTCGTCCTTGCTCACATCGGACGGCGTACCACGACAGCAGACGTGTCCGTTCAGACAAATGACCTGATCAGCTGCCGCCATAACCACATGCAGGTCGTGCGAAATCATCAAGATACCGCAGCCAAGCGTGTTACGGATCTCGGAAATCAAATTGTAGATCGAAATTTCACCAGCATAATCAACGCCTTGAACCGGCTCATCCAGTACAAGAAGATCCGGCCTTCTGGCAATCGCCCTCGCCAACATGACGCGCTGCAGCTCACCACCGGAAAGTGTTCGCATTTCGAGACCGATCAGCCTGGATGCACCGGTCTGTTCCAGGGCAGTCGAACACTCTGCATCGGAAAGCGCATTCGTCAGCCGCATAAAACGTCGTACGCTCAGTGGCAGTGTCCAGTCAATTGCAAGTTTCTGGGGGACATAGCCGACACTCAATCCGGTCTTCCGTCTGCTCGATCCTTCCGATGGCTTCAAGATGCCGAGCGTCATTTTGGCCGTCGTCGATTTGCCGGATCCGTTCGGGCCTATCAGTGTCACGATTTCGCCGGGAGAAACCGACAGATCGACACCGCGCACCAGCCAGCTGGCACCTCTGCGGACACCTGCTCTATCGAGCTCAACCAACCGGTTGTTTTCTAGAACCATTTTCAGCAGACCTGTTCCACCATCGATAGGCGCTTCGTTTTGAAGTCGGAAGTGGTGTTATATTATTACATACTTTCACGTCAAGTCCGAACACGTCCCGAACAAGATCCGTTAATCAATTCAGATGCATTCCGGTATATAAAGCAATCGAGAATTCGTATCTTGTCAGGACTTCGCTCATGATCTTCCCCTGTATCCTGTCCGGTGGCGTCGGTACGCGGCTCTGGCCCTTGTCGCGAAAGGACCGACCCAAGCAGTTTCTGCCATTGTTCGACGGGGAAAGTCTGTTTCAAATGACCTGCAAACGGGTCAACCATACAGGGTTCGCAGCACCGATCGTGATCGGCAGCAACACACACCGTTTTCAGATGGGTGAACAGCTTTCCGATCTGAACATCGAGGCAAACACGATATTGCTGGAGCCGGTCGGCAGAAATACGGCGCCTCCAGCTCTCATGGCTGCAATAATCGCGGCTGAAACCGATCCAGAAGCGTTGATACTCCTGCTGCCGTCAGATCATCTGATCCGCAAAGAAGATGTCTTTCTCGACACGGTGCACGCTGCAGAAAACGCCGCGCGAATCGGCAAGATCGTGACCTTCGGAATTACTCCGTCCGAACCCAATACCGGCTACGGATACATTAATGTGGCTTCAGGTGGGGAAGCGGTGCGTCCGGTGGAACAGTTTGTCGAAAAACCGGACTATGAGCGGGCCAAGGCCTTCCTGAAGGAAGGAAGCTACGTCTGGAACGCTGGCATTTTCCTTTATTCCGCAAGCACCATGATCGACGCCTTCAAGCAATTTCAACCCGAACTCTACCGGGACATCGCCGCTGTCATGGAGACGCGGCACAGCGATCTGGATTTTACCCGGCTTGATCAGGCCAGTTTCGAACAGCTCGACAACATCTCCATCGACTATGCCATCATGGAGAAATCGGACAATGTGGTTTGCGCGCCCGTTTCGCCGGAATGGGATGACCTCGGGTCCTGGTCAGCGATCTGGTCGGTTCTCGACAAGGACGAGTGCGGCAATACCGGTCTGGGTGATACCCGCTTCCTGGAGAGCAGTAACTGCCTTGCCTATTCCCAGCAAAGTCTCGTCTCCGTTATCGGTCTGAAAGACGTTATGGTCATTGCGACCAGCGACAGCGTTCTGGTTGCTCACAAGGACAAGGCCCAGGACGTCAAGACAGTAGTCGACCAGTTGAAGGCAGAAGGCCGGCACGAGGCCGACCGCCATCCGCGCGCTTACAAACCGTGGGGCTATACCGAACGCATCAACGCGGGTGACCGGTTTGCCGTTCAATCGATGATGATCAAGCCCGGGAAACGCCTGAGCCTTCAAAGCCACCTTCACCGGACCGAACATTGGATCGTGGTCTCCGGCACGGTCGAGATCACGATTGACGGGCAAACCCGTCTTCTGACTGAAAACCAGTCCGCGTTTGTACCGCTCGGAGCCCGTCATACCCTGCACAATCCAGGCAAGATTCCGGTCAGGATGATCGAGGTTCAGTCCGGAACATATCTTGCCGAAGACGACATCCAGCGCCACACAGGCGAAATGTGATCCCGCATTTTCCACGCCGGCGCATGCTTGCATTCCAGGTTGAAACTCTACAAGACTTGCGCAGGTTCCACCCTATTGGCAGTCTCCCGGGAAACAACTCATGCACCATGTCTTTATCTGCGACTACGTCCGTACGCCGATCGGCAGATACGGGGGGATCCTGTCGTCCGTTCGCACGGATGACCTTGGTGCAATTCCAATCGAAGGCCTGATGGAGCGCAATCAGGATGTGGATTGGGCGGCGCTCGATGACGTCTTCTTCGGATGCGCCAACCAGGCCGGTGAAGACAACCGCAACGTCGCGCGCATGTCCGCCCTGCTCGCCGGGCTGCCGGATACGGTTCCCGGCCTCACACTCAATCGGCTTTGCGGTTCAGGCATGGATGCCGTGATGACCGCGGCAAGAGCCATCAAGTCCGGCGAAATGGATCTGGCGATTGCCGGCGGCGTTGAAAGCATGTCACGCGCGCCCATGGTGATGCCCAAGGCGGACACTGCGTTTTCAAGAAAGGCGGAGATATTCGACACAACGATCGGCTGGCGCTTCGTGAACCCCCTGCTCAAGCGGCAATATGGCATCGATTCAATGCCGGAGACTGCTGAGAATGTCGCGGAGGACTTTTCGATCTCGCGCGCCGATCAGGATGGCTTTGCCCTGAAAAGCCAGCAAAAAGCCGAAGCCGCCAGGAAAAACGGCCGCCTGGCGGATGAGATCATCCCGGTGATGATCCCGCAGCGCAAGGGCGACCCGATCCTGGCTGACATGGATGAGCACCCGAGAGCCGGAACAACGCTGGACATGCTGTCCGGCCTGAAGACACCATTTCGGGAGAACGGATCCGTGACGGCAGGCAACGCTTCCGGCGTCAATGACGGCGCCACGGCCCTCTTGATTGCATCAGAAACAGCGATTGAAAAATACAATCTCCGTCCGATTGCGCGCATTGTCGGTGGCGCGACAGCAGGCGTACCACCTCGCATCATGGGCATTGGCCCGGCCCCTGCAACGCGCAAACTCTGCGCCAGGTTCGGTGTTTCGCCTTCCGATTTCGATGTTGTCGAATTGAATGAAGCTTTCGCCGCTCAGGCTGTCGCCGTGATGCGAGACCTTGGCCTGCCGGAAGACAGCGAGACACTCAATCCCAATGGTGGTGCAATTGCCCTGGGTCACCCTCTTGGCATGTCCGGGGCCCGAATTGTCGGTTCAGCTGCACTGGAACTGAAGAAACGGTCCGGCAAACTTGCCCTTGCAACCATGTGCATTGGCGTCGGTCAGGGCATCGCGCTTGCTATAGCAGCCCCATGAGGTTGCGACGCGTCAATCACGGATCGGGATCCGGAGGTCGCCGGCGTCGTGTCCCCGGCTCGCTTTGACAGGTCCTCATTGAATTTGTCGAGCCGTTCGGCGAGTTTCTCAAAAACCAGTGAAGGCAGGCGTATGGTCGTGACAAAAAGCGTTTCAAATTCGTCATAGGCCACCTTCCAGTTGAAATCCCGTATCTCCCGGTATGCACCTGTGGCCAGCGTTTTCAGCTCGACGGCATCCTCAACCAAGGGACGAACCAACCGGGCGGCCCGCTCCGGGCCATTTGCAACCCAAACCGCAATTGATATCGAAAGAAATGCAAAAACAAACACATAGAGATTTTGAAAAAGGAACCTCATTACAACCCCAAGCATCGGTTAAGACTTCATTAACTCACAAGGGTCGTAGAAGATGCGCGTTGGGCGCGCAACCTCATTCATTCAGTTTTAAGTTGTATTTTAGGGAGTAAGGTTAACTTCTGCGTCTCTCGGTGCAATGACACCGGCAGGCGGATACTGCAAGGCAGCACCCACCTGATTGCTATCACGGCCGCCCTATGCGGGCAGCAGGGAAGTCGTCCGGATTTTTTCCTTCGTGTCGTCATCGAGCCTGTAGCCCATGCCGACCAGCCAACTGATGTTTACACCGCGCGGTTTGAGCTTTTTCCTGAGCAGGCAGATGTGCACACGCACGTTTTCAAGCTCTGGTCCGCCGTCTTCCCGGTCTGCATAGAGAAAGGCGTGGATCTGTTCACGATTTGCGAAGGTTCGCTTCAAAAGGAAACGCAGGATGCGTGTCTGAATACGGGTGAGGTCCCACTCTGGTGGAAAGATGACCTGCTGATCGGCGATCAAACGCTCCAATTCGGCTATGCGGGCCTCTTTTCGCTCCAACTGCTCGCGCAGGTGAACGATCTCATAGTCAAGAGCAAGGCTCATTTCAGAACCTCCCGCAAGTCGGGACATCGCATATCTTTTTCCGCTTCGCAGCCATTCGCATGAACAACAGTTCCAGAAACTGTGCCCTGATCCGAATAGTACCGACGATTTAATGTCTGCCGCATGATTGGTTTCATTGAGTTTCGTTCTCTTTTGTCCGTGACAAACGGTAACTCGACACAGGACGATCTACCGGCACAGAGGTCACGGGTTTCAGTGTTGTTTTCTTTGAGAAGCGCTGTTTTTTCCATTCTGGAGAATTGTTGAACGCACGTATCCAACAGCGACGATACGCCCGCGTTACGCCGCGCAGCATCAGCTTTGCAGCTGCGCTCTACTGAACAGGTTGACGAAACAAGCAACGATTTGAAAGTCAGGTTATGCGCGTGAATTCTGCGCGCCGGTGCGCTTTCTGCCACCGAACCAGACCCGGATACCGCAGCTCTGCTCCAATTACCGCGATGCAACTGGAGAGGGTCTTTCCCCCGGTCTCCACCAAGGGGTCTATATGCGTATATGCGGTTCGCCGCATTACGAACAGTTGAGAGATCCACAGTCTATTTGCCCGACGTCCACCTGGTCCTACATAACCGTTCGAGCGGTCATGTACTGAGTGATCCGGATCAGTCAGAGACCTTTCCGGCGTTACTCCCCCACTGTTTTCAAAACACGTGGATCAGGTCGGCCTTCCCGAAAAAACATCGAAAATCACATAATTTCGGTTCAATTCCGAATTTGAAACCAAGCTGACAATATTTTCACTGTTAAAAATATCATAGCAATTTCAACAGGTCAGGCGCCAATCCGCTTGCCCCGCCCGGCACCGCGCAACGACCGCGTCGACGCTCCCGAGAAGGATTTTGGTGAACGATCCTGTTTCAGGAAAGATCGCAAGGCCAAACACTGCGAACGGCCTCAAACTCATTGTGATCACAAAGGATATTGCTCTGCTACAACCAGTGTGTTAACCATGCGTTGCAATCGAATCCTAATTTCTTACACTGAGGTATTTTACAATGAAGGGCATTCTTATTGGTAGTGCCATACTACTTGCAAGTGTCGGCACCGCCAATGCAGCGCCTGTCGCTTTCGATCTCTCTCTGAGCCCGGGGCAATCGACAAACTACAATGTATTGCCGAATTCGTTTTCACTGACAGTCGACGGCCTCACCGCAACATTCACGGCGGGAGCATTCACAAACGGTCTTGACAGCGGCGGAGGCAACCGGAACATCACGAGCACATCGGGCGGCTACACGATCGGTGGACCGCGCAACACCCTGAATCAGGCCAGTGATATCCGGATCGGCCGGTATTACGGTGGCGCAGGCGTTGTGACCCGACCAGGTGAAGAACATTGGGTTGACGGTTCCGGTTGGGATAACTTCGTCACGGCATCGTTCAGCTACATGGGCGAAGCGGTTGATGTGGCCATGACTTCCGTTTCTTTCAGCTTCTTTGGCGGTAACGATGACTTTCGCTGGGGCTATGATCGGAGCGGAGACGGAAGCTACGGAACCGGCGACTTCCTGAGTTACAAAAAGGATTCCAACCCGTTTTCTGGTTTCGGCGGTGTTGAAAGCGGCCTGTTCATGATCGGTGCCTTTGACGGCAACGATGAGTGGAAGCTGAAATCCATAACAGTGGACTACACGCCGACAACACCTGTTCCTTTGCCGGTTGGTGGCCTGCTGCTCATGGGTGGCCTTGGCGCCCTTGCCGTTGCACGCAAGTTTCAGAAAGCCTGAGACACACCAAACGGATGACATCAGGCAGCCTCCCCGGAGGCTGCCTTTTTTATTTCGCTTGCGGCATTGCTTTACTCAAAGGCCAGCATTGAATTCATCGGTGAATTGCTGGGTATTGGCCCTGCCGCACCGATGGATAGTTGTTCATCGGCCCGCCTGCCTTCGTTTCATGTTCCTTGCCAGTTCATGCAACTGTTGGACCGCGGGATTACTGACCGAAGAACCGGCACAGGTTCTCCGTCAGAGCGATCAATGGTCCGTCGCAAACGCGTGCGAATTCGCGCAACTCCGGATTCGGGACACCAATGAACACCTGTAGCTTTGTCCTTGGCGTCAGCCGTTAAGTATACTTGGCAGTCCGGGCGGGAATTCAATCTTAACGTTAAAATTAACGTCTTGTTTACTTATGCGTCCGGATGCTGTTTCTAGAGATTGTTGCAAGTAGATATTTTCAATACCCCGCGAGCTGCCCGGAAAACGGCTCGTGGGGTTATTTATTTCAAGCACTTTCCGACCGGCCATGATGGGCGTGCCAGTGCCAGGCGATGTCGATGCGTCTTGTTACCCAGACATCCGCATGGCTGGAAATGTAGTCAAGGAAACTTGCAAGCGCAGCGGCGCGCCCCGGACGACCGGCCAGCCGGCAATGAAGACCGATGTTGAGCATTTTCGGCGATCCGCGGCGGCCCTCGTCGTAAAGCGTGTCGAACGCATCCTTCAGATAAGTGTAAAACTGGTCTCCGGAGTTGAAACCCTGGACAGATGCGAAGCGCATGTCATTTGTGTCGAGCGCGTAGGGAATGACGAGGTGATCACCATTCGGACCATCGACCCAATATGGGAGATCGTCCGCATAGCTGTCAGAATCGTAGAGAAACCCACCCTCCTCAAGGACCAGTTTCTGGGTCTGCATCGAACAGCGGCCCGTGTACCAGCCCATCGGGCGGGCACCGGTGACTTCTTCATGAATGGCGATTGCCTCCCGAAGCTGCCGGCGCTCTTCGTTTTCTTCCATGTCCGCGTGCTCGACCCACTTCAGGCCGTGTGAGGCAATCTCCCAATCGGCCTCTTTCATAGCTGCAACCGCTTCGCGATTGCGCATCAGAGCTGTTGCAACACCAAACACCGTTACCGGAAGTGCGCGCTCTGTAAACACGCGCCACAAACGCCAGAAACCTGCACGTGAACCATACTCGTAGATGGATTCCATGTTCCAGTGACGTTTTCCGGGCCAGGGCTCGGCGCCGACAATTTCCGAGAGAAACGCTTCGGATGCAGGATCACCATGGAGAATGTTGTTCTCGCCACCTTCCTCGTAATTGAGAACAAATTGGACCGCCAGTCTGGCACCAGCTGGCCACTCGGGATCCGGCGGTGTGCGGCCATAACCGATCATGTCGCGCGGATAGGAATCGTTCATGCTGCTCTCCAGAGATTGCCAATCACCGGACAAAAGACCGCAACGCTCCACGGCGCGCAAGCTTCGGCCACTCAAAGCGCGCAGAAAAAACCGATGCCTAAGATTTTATGCATCGGATTATGTACGTTTTAGAGTCTTCCGGATTATTACTGATCCTGCGGAACATTGCTGGGTGGCGATCATGATCGCTAGGACTGATGAAATGAAGCTTTCGTCCGCCGGTTTGCTTTTGCTTCTTGCCGCTGTCGTCATGACGCTGTTTTCCGATGCGGGATCAAGCACTTCAAACAAAGCTAATGCTAACGTCATGTATCGAGGCCTGGTCGAGTGAAGCCGTCCGTTTCGGCGACTCGCGTCCGACGGCTTCATCACTCAACGTGGTTGTCATTTCAGCAACCGGTTGGTGACGCGCACTGGCTGAAGCCCGCTCCCCTTTTCCACTTCTGGCAACCTGAATGCCGTCCCGCCACCGCGGTCTTCTCTTCCAAGAAGCATGATCGCGGAACCGATAACCACGGAGCCCAGCGTGATCACCAGCCCGAATGCCAGCATGAGAACCGGAAGCACCGGATCGTCCGCATTCAACACCAGGTTCCTCAGGTTGCCGATATTGCTCCAGAAAATGCCGGCAAGAACCAAAAGCGCAATGACAATGCCTGCAGCTCCATTAATGGCAATGAGACGAAACAGGGGCTCATCGAACAATCGGACCAATCCGAACGACCTGGTTTTGACCGCCATCGAAGTTCTCCCGTTCTTTTCCATTTTGAACTGTTACCGAAGCTAACGCCCGGCAGGAAAACGACAACCTGTCAAATAGAACAGCTCCGATGCGGATTAAGAACCTTGTTGCTTGTTGCCTGACACCGGCCAGGTCTGAAAAGTACTAACTCGGTGAAAATTTTGTGCGACGCACCCTTGATTCATTTCAGCATGATATATATTAGTTCGATATATCGAGCCAACATATACCCCTCAAGTGCGATACAGCCGGAGATATCATCCGGGCCTGAGCACCGAGTGTGGTAGGGCCGTCAATCCGGAAGGACGCTTCCGGGAACGGAGAGACCCATGAGCGTACGCAGCCTGTGCCTCGCGATCCTGTCATTCGGGGATGCGACCGGATACGAGATCCGCAAGGAATCCACTGATGGTCGTTTCAGCTATTTTGAGGATGCGAGTTTCGGATCAATCTACCCGGCACTGGCGCGGCTTGAATCGGAAGGTCTTGTTACGGTACGGGAAGAACCGCAAGCTGGCAAACCTGCCAGGAAGGTCTATTCGATCACCGAAGTCGGCCGGGCGGAACTCATCGATTACCTTTGCGAGCCACAGGCACGCGACACATTCAAATCCCCGTTTCTTCTGATCGCCTTGAATGCGGCTCAACTTCCACCGGATGTCATCCGGCGCGCTCTTGAGCGCCGCAAGGCCCAGGTTCGGGAGGAACTGCAATTGCTGACAGATACGGACAAGGAATGCGGCCATCCTGGCTCCAACTGGACCAGGAACTACGGCATTGCCTGCATGAATTGCACACTCGACTATCTGGAAGAAAGCGGCGAAGCACTTGTCAAAATTGCTGAAGACGCGGCGAAGCCGGTTTCGGACGCCGCCGAGTAAGCCTGAATTTCGGAGTATTGACCAATGAAAGTAAAGTTTTCCTATGTTCTGGCAGCATGTCTTGCTGCGGGTATCGGCGTCTGGATGTCGAGTGGAACAGTCGTCGTCGGAGGTGTCGGTGACGGAGAAAACGCCGTACCGCCGCCGGCAGAACGGGTGGCAGAGGGCGCCGACGCAACGTTCCGGGTGCAAGTGCTGAAACTCACGGCGCAGGAACGTCAGGCTGTCCTTGAAGTCAGGGGACGCACGGAAGCGGAAGCCAAGGTTGCCGTCAGGTCCGAAACGACGGACGATGTGGTTCGCCGACCTGCCCGGGAAGGCGCGCGTGTTTCTGCAGGAGACATCTTGTGCGAACTGGATCGGGGCACCCGCGAAGCCAGGATACTGGAAGCCAAGGCGCTCATTTCACAGGCCGAACTCGATCACGCGGCTGCAACACAGCTTGCGGACAAGGGCTTCACGTCACAAACCCGTGCTGCGGCGACGCAAGCCGGTCTCGATGCTGCTAAGGCACGCGTGAAAGAAGCGGAACTCGAACTGGAACGCACAATCATCCGCTCGCCGATTGACGGAGTGATCGAAAGCCCGATGGCCGAAATCGGAGCGCAGCTCGAAAGTGGCAGCATCTGCGCAACGGTCGTCAATTCCGATCCGATGATCGCCATAGGACAGGTTTCAGAACTCAATGTCGGACAGATTTCGATCGACATGCCCGCTGAAGTCGAACTCGTAACCGGTCAGACGATGGCGGGCAAGGTTCGCTATATTTCCCCGTCTGCCGACCCGGACACGCGCACATTCCGCGTCGAAGTCGAGTTGCCGAACGCCGATGGTGCAGCGCGTGACGGCGTCACCGCCGTGACCCGCCTGTCTCTTCCGCTCGAAAAGGCGCACAAGATTTCGCCCGCCATCCTGACACTCAATGACGACGGCGTTGTTGGAGTGCGTGCCATCGATGAAGGCAACAAGACCGCATTTTTCCCCGTCAGGGTCCTTGGCGGCGAACAGGACGGACTGTGGGTCGGCGGATTGCCGGAAGATGTCACTGTAATTGTTGTTGGCCAGGAATATGTCGGAGACGGCGAAACCGTTCAGCCAGTCTTTGAAACCGCGGAGCTCGGTAAATGATAAACATGCTTGAAGGCGTCCTGCGGCGTCCCAAGACAGTCTTCGTGTTGATGATAGCGCTCCTGGTTGCCGGGGTCTTCAGCTACATCAACATTCCGAAGGAAGACAGTCCGGACATCGATGTCCCTGTCTTTTATGTCTCCATTGTCCAGCAAGGAATTTCACCGGAAGATGCCGAACGGCTTCTGATCCGGCCGATGGAAACGGAATTGCGCGGTCTGGATGGTCTGAAGGAGATCACAGCGGTCGCGTCGGAAGGTCATGCAGGTATCGTTCTTGAATTCGATATCTCCTTCGACAAGGACGAGGCTCTTGCCGATGTGCGCGACAAGGTCGACGCAGCAAAGGGCGAACTGCCTGCGGATGCCGAAGAACCGACGATTTCCGAAACCAACTTTGCTCTGGTACCCACGATCACCATCGCCCTGTCAGGCAATGTGCCTGAACGCACGCTCTACCAGCATGCCAGGCGCCTGAAGGATCTGGTCGAGGCGATTGATACCGTGCGTTCCGCCGATCTCAAGGGGCACCGGGAAGAGCAACTCGAAGTCCTGATCGATTCGCAAAAGCTGGAATCCTACGCGATCACCCAGCAGGAACTCCTGACCTCTCTGTCGAACAACAACCAGCTTGTCCCCGCGGGCTATATCGATGGCGGTCAGGGCCGCTTCAACGTCAAGGTTCCGGGCCTTATCGAGACGGCTCTTGATGTCTATTCGCTGCCGATCAAGCAGGCCGGTGAAGGCGTCGTGACATTGAGCGATGTGGCCGAAGTCCGCCGCACGTTCAAGGATGCCGATTCCTATACCCGGGTAAACGGCAGCCCTGCCATTGCGCTGGACGTGACCAAGCGTATCGGCACCAACATCATCGAAAACAACCTTGCCATCCGCGCGGTCGTCGATGAAGCGACCAAGGACTGGCCGGAGACGATCCAGGTCGATTACATGATCGACATGTCGTCGAACATTTTCGAGGTGCTGGGGTCCCTGCAATCCTCGATCCTGACGGCGATCTTCCTGGTCATGATCCTGGTTCTGGCCGCGCTCGGAATGCGCTCGGCGCTGCTTGTCGGTCTCGCGATCCCGACCTCGTTCATGGTCGGCTTCCTGATCCTGTCAGGGCTTGGATACACCGTGAACATCATGGTGATGTTCGGTCTCGTGCTGACCGTCGGCATGCTCGTCGACGGCGCAATCGTCATGGTCGAATATGCCGACCGCAAGGTCCATGAAGGCATGGAGGACCGCGAGGCCTATATCAGGGCCGCACGTCTCATGTTCTGGCCGATCGTGTCGTCCACGGCGACAACGCTCGTCGCATTCCTGCCCATGCTGCTGTGGCCGGGTGTTGCCGGCGAGTTCATGAGCTACCTGCCGATCATGGTCATCATCGTCCTGACAGCTGCGCTGCTGACAGCCATGGTGTTCCTACCGGTTACCGGTGGCATCTTTGCCATGGTGACGCATTTCCTTGCCCGGAACGCTGCTGGTGTTCTTGCATTTTTGTTTGGCGTTGTAGCCGCAGTGATCACAGTCTTGTACATGCTCGCCGGACTCGATCCATCCAAATCTTTCGGTGAGAATTTCGTTTCTTATCTAGGAATTGGACTTACAGCGGTAGCCGTCGTTTTTGCGGTAGCAATCCCTTCGTACTTTGCAGTTCGGCCGTTCGTCCGCCGATACAGACGTTGGATTTCGACCAGAGTCGAAAAAGAAAACCTGAAACCGGTCAAACAATACCGGTCCGTGACGTTTGTCTCGCTCGCTTTCGAGATGGTTGCAGTAGGGTTTGCTGCCTACTTCGCCTATTTCCTCGCGACCAGCAAACCCGCGATCATCACGGATACGATCGGTTCTATGTTCGGATATCTCTCCGGACTGGCTCAACCGCTCGCCACTCTTTCGCATCCCATGGCACTTGATACAGGGTTCTATCTTGTTGTTTTCGGATTTGCGCTGGTGGCGGTATGGGCCGGTTACAAGACGATCTCACCGCTCGTGCACCTGCTTGAATGGATCTTCGACGGTGCGCGAAAAGGTATGGGGCTTGGGAGCCGGAATGGCGGGTCGGAAAGTGACAAGCCTGAGGAACTCCGCTTCGATGCGAGCACCGTCAAAGGTCTGACAGGTCTATACGTCCGTCACCTGAAGCTGCTGGCCGGCAATCCGATCGGCAACGTCTTGACGCTCGTCGCCGTTCTCGGCACCTGTGCGCTGATCTTCATTTCATTTTCCTCCGATCCGACCGGTGTCGAGTTCTTCGTGGACGAGGAACCGGATCAGGCCGTGGTCATGGTGTCTGCAAGAGGCAACATGTCCGCAATGGAATCGCTGGAGATCGTCAAGCAGGTCGAGGCTGAAGTGCTTCAGACAGCCGGTATCCAGAACGTCATCACCTCTGCGTTCCCACCAGGCGGTGGCAGTGGTCCCCAGTTCATTGGCGGGGTCCAGGACAAGCCGGCTGACGTCATCGGTGAAATGTCGCTTGAGCTGGCAAAATACTGTTGCCGTCGAAACGCCTCGGAGATCTTTGCCGAAATCCGCGACCGGACCGCCTCCATTCCCGGCATCAGGGTCGAGACCCGCAAGATCGAGGGCGGCCCTCCCACCGGCAAGGACCTCCAGCTGGAAGTCAAGTCGACCGACTATGACACCATGGTGGATCAGGTTGCCCGGATCCGGACCAAGCTCGACGAGATGGAGCATCTTCTCGATCAGGAAGACGGTCGTCCCCTGCCCGGCATCGAGTGGCAGATCGAAATCGACCGCGAACAGGCGGGCCGTTATCAGGCCGGGATCGGTTCCGTCGGCAACATGGTCCAGCTCGTCACCAATGGTGTTCTGATCGGAAACTATCGTCCGACGGACTCCGAGGACGAGGTCGACATCCGCGTTCGGCTTCCGGCCGACGAGCGGACGCTCGACCGCTTTGACGAGTTGCGCCTTCAAACGCCCCTCGGTCTTGTGCCGATCGCAAACTTCATCGACCGTTCACCTGAGCAGAAAGTCTCGTCGATTACCCGGCGCGACGGTCTTTATTCGATGATGCTGAAGGCGACCGTCGACAAGACCGCGGTGGACGAAGACGGCAAGCCGATCACGGTGGATGCCAAGGTGCAGGAGCTGAACGAATGGCTGGAAGCCCAGACTTTCCCGGACAATATCTATCTGCAGTTCCGCGGCGCCGATGAAGATCAGAAGGAGTCGGGTGAATTCCTGATGAAGGCGATGGTGGCATCGCTGTTCCTGATGTTCCTCATCCTGCTCACCCAGTTCAACTCGTTCTACCAGACGTTCCTGACCCTCTCGACTGTCGTCATGTCGGTCATGGGCGTGTTGCTCGGAATGATGCTGACTGGCCAGAAGTTCTCGATCATCATGACCGGGACAGGTGTGGTGGCGCTTGCCGGGATCGTGGTCAACAACGCGATCGTCCTGATCGACACCTATAACCGCTTCCGGCATGACGGTTTCGATCCGCTCGACGCGATTCTGAAGACATCGGGTCAGCGTATCCGGCCGATCCTGCTGACCACGGTCACGACAATTGTCGGTCTGGTGCCGATGGCAACTGCCGTCAACCTGGACTTCTTCACCAAGACCGTCGCGGTTGGCGGTATCACGGCGATCTGGTGGATCCAGCTGTCGACCGCGGTGATTTCCGGCCTCGCCTTCTCCACGATCCTGACGCTGGTCATGATCCCGGTGATGATCGCGGTGCCAAGCACCTGGGCCAATAGTTGCCGGGCTATCTGGGCCATGGCGTTCAGCAGGCCTGCCGAACAGGTCGCAGAGCAGTCAGAACAGGGTGAAGTCGATACCGACCTTGAACAGGATGTCGAGTGGACCGATCCGGACCTCGAAAAGGAACGTCCCGCCGCAAAGGTGGTGTCGATGCCCAAGCCGGCGCCTCCGAAGGTCCCGCTGCAGGAAGACACGCCGCTTGCCGCGGAGTAGTTTTCCCGCAGATCCAAATGGAAACAAAAAGGGCCCTGCATCGCACGGCCCTTTTTTTGTCAGGCCAGCTGTGACCGGAAGACACGAAAATCAAGACTTGCAACGACGAACGGAGCCCTGCACGGTGAAGATGACCGACCAGGGGACCCAATGGATCATCGTGCTTTCATCGCCGGACTGACCGCGTCCCAACGCGCCGGATTGACAGAAAAATCGGATGCAAAGGGGCAGACCGGCCTCGCCCTTCATTTCGGGCTGATTGTCCTGGTTGGCGGTTTGATTGCGGTCGGCGTTCCCGGCTGGCAATTTCTCATGATGGTCCAGGGCATCCTGATCATTTTCCTGTTCACGTTGCTCCATGAAACCGTCCACCGGACGGCGTTTCACTCGCCCCTGCTCAACGACCGGGTTGCGAGGCTCTGCGGTTTTTTGATCGTCGTGCCGTCGGACTGGTTCCGTTACTTTCATTTTGCTCATCACCGTCACACACAGGACCCGGATAACGACCCCGAGCTAGCCGGTGGAAAACCGGATTCCGTATGGGAATACCTCGTGCATGTCAGCGGGTTGCCAACCTGGTTGAGCGCGTGGAAAACCCTTTTTGAAAATGCATCCGGGCGCTGCGAAACTTCTTTCGTCCCGGTCAACGGCCGTGACAAGGTCCGGCGTGAAGCGGTTGTCTCGCTCCTGCTCTACGGGTTTCTGGCCGTGGTCTCGATCGTAAGCGGGTTGCACCTGCTGCTTTATGTCTGGGTAATACCCTGTCTTCTCGGCCAACCATTCCTGCGACTTTACCTGCTGGCCGAACATGGACGTTGTCCTTTTGTCGCCAACATGCTGGAAAACAGCCGGACGACCTACACGAACGCGCTTGTGCGAAAACTCGCCTGGAACATGCCCTACCATGCAGAGCATCACAGTTATCCGACCGTACCGTTTCACAAGCTGCCTGATCTTCACAGCCTGATCCAAGAGCATCTGAACTCGACGTCTGACGGATACACCGCGTTTCATGCAGACTACCTGACGAACCTGAGGGATGTTTCGAGCAAGTCCTAGCTCATGTCACGCAGGTTCGCTGGTTGCGGGGTGCGGTCGTTGCCGGTCAATTTCTGTCCCGCCCATTTTTTGAGAACCAGGGCTCTTGCCAGAAATTGATGTCGGCAATATAGTTGTATGATACAACTTTCATCTCAGGTGATCCATGACAGACGCGTCCCCTTCCCTCGTACAGGACATTCGTGCAGCCTCGCGGCAGCTTGTCAGGGAATTCGGTTTTCTTGACCGGACAATCGCCGGAACAGATCTTTCTGGCTCCGGCGTCCATGCAATTCTGGAAATCGGGCACCATCCAGGCATCACCGCAAAAGATCTCGCGACCAGGCTAAAGCTCGAGAAATCGACAATCAGCCGCTTGCTCAAGTCGCTGGACCTGCGCGGGGAAATCATCCAGACCCGATCGGAAAAGGATGGCCGGGTCTTTGGTCTGAGCCTGACAAACACCGGTTGGGAGACTTTTTCCAGGATCGACAGGTTCGGCAACGATCAGGCCGTCGGCGCACTTGGCCGGATCAGAAACGGCTCGGCCCGCTCGATCGCCGATGCCTTGTCGTCCTATGCGGACGCGCTGGCCGGATCGGACGCAATTGATGCATCTCAGACACCGGGACACGACATCGTCGAAGGCTACCAGACCGGCATGATCGGTGACATCGCGGCACTGCATGCGCGCACCCACGGCGTCTTCATCGGCATGGGACCAACCTTTGAAAGCGTCGTCTCCCAGGCCATGGCCGAATTCATGCCCCGCGTCGAGAACCCGGTGAACAACAGCTGGAGCATCGTTGAGAACGGCGAGATCATCGGGTCGATCAGCATCGATGGCGAGGACCTTGCAGGCAAGGTTGCGCACCTGCGCTGGTTCATCCTGTCGGAAAAGCTCCGAGGCCTCGGGTTCGGAAAAAAGCTGCTGCTGAAGGCAATTGACCATTGTGATGCTCATGAATTTGAGGAAATCCATCTCTGGACCCTCAAGGGCCTTGATGCTGCGCGATATCTCTATGAGCGGAACGGGTTTTTTCTTGCCGATGAATATGTCGGCGACCAATGGGGCAAGTCGGTTACCGAGCAAATGTTCATTCGCAAAAACCCTGGATGAAAGACACGTTCACGACCACAGGGACGGCTTGCTCCAGGCCCTCGGGACAATCAGTTTCCCCGTGGTTGGCGCGCCTGATCCGTCCAGCCGGACGGACTGCCACGCCTCCTTCCACCCGACGGGTATCGGGCACGGAGTGTCGACGCCGCAGCCCGGGTTGAAACCGAACCGCGAATAGTAGGCGGGGTCGCCCAGAACAAACACCTGCGTGACATCGCTTTCCCTCAGCCGGTCAAATCCCGCTGTCACCAGATTGCTGCCGATACCGCGTTTTTGAAGACCCGGAGAGACACACAGGGGTCCGAGCAAGGCGACAGCCTCATTTCCCGGCGCAACCGAACAGAGCGTGAAGATCACATGCCCGACAAGCTGTTCTTCCACCACGGCAGCAAGCGAAATCAACGGAGCGGAGCCGCCCAGAAGTTCGTCTACCAGCGGAAACAGGTCTTCGTCCGGAAATGCGGCGCGATAGAGAATTTGCAATCCCGCAATATCCACGGTCACAGTTTCCCTGATTGCGACTGGTTGCGTCATCTGTTGTCCCTTTGATCCTCAAGCGACCGACCGTTCAAATGCGGGGAATGGCCGGTGTTTCGAATGCCCTGCAAACGACACACCGGCTCGCCTTCATGCCTTTGTGATTGAATTTCCACCATCGCACAACATTGCAGAGCCCGTAACGAACGAACCAGCGTCGGACAGGAGAAACAGGGCTGCCCTTGCAATTTCGTCCGGCTCCGCCATTCGCTTCAAGGCATGCAGTCCTGCGATGTATTCATGAAAGGCCGGATCATCGCCGGCCATCTCGGTTTTGGTTCCGCCGGGAAGCAACGCATTCACCCGAATTTTTTGCGGACCGCACTCCACTGCCAAAACCTGCATCAGGCCAATCAATCCGGCCTTCGAAGCAGCATAGGCGGACATGCCCGGAAAGCCGATGGTGTGACCGACAAATGTCGAGGTGAAGACAATCGATCCACCTCCGGTCGTCTTCATGGCCGGGATCTGGTGCCTTGCAGCAAGAAAGGCGCTGGTCAGATTAGTGGCAATGACCTGATCCCAGTTTTCGAGGCTCAACTCCGGAAGCGGTCCCGTCTCACCCATCATCCCGGCATTGTTGAAGGCCCCGTCGAGCCTGCCGAAGGTCTCAAGCGTTGCATTTACGGAGGCTTCGGCGAAGTCAGGGTCGCAAACGTCTCCGGCAAATATGGCGACACGCCCGGACGCGTCAGGCAACGACGCCCTCACCTCCTCCAGACGTTCCCTGCGCCGTGCGGCCAGGACAAGATTGGCACCTTCCTCTGCAAAAATCTTAGCTGCAGCCGCACCGATCCCGCTGCTCGCGCCCGTAATCAAAATGGTTTTTCCGTGTAACATTTCTGGTTCCTCATGATTGTGAGGCCGTCTAGATGAACCAGAAAACTGCTTCGAAAAACCCGATTTGCGAGGACCGCAATCGCATCAACCGCCGTGATCCTTGTCGCGATCGGCAATGTTGTCGAGATCGGTGTCACATTCGTCCCCATCGTCATCGAGGCTGAGTGTTTCATCAGCCAGGACAAGTTTACGATGTGCACGCCACGACATGGGGATGGACAGCAGATAGAGAACCGCAGCCCCTGCCAGCATTCGGAACGGATAGCTGACCGTGAGCGCAACTATCAGAACGGCAAGGACAATCAACGGCAAGACGAAATCACGGCGAACCCTGGTGCCGATTGTCTTTCCCGAATAGGTGGGCAGCCTGCTGATGACCAGAAATGCAATCGCAATCGTGTAGGCGGCCACGAAGGCAGTATCTGCAAACCAGTGTGGAAACAGGCCCAGAAAGTCGAGATATAGCGGGAGAAGAACTGTCAAGGCGCCTGCAGGAGCCGGCACACCGGTAAAGAACCTGGAGGCCCATGCGGGTTTGTCGGGATCTTCCAGCGCAACGTTGAAACGCGCCAGGCGCAACGCCATCGAAATGGCAAAAATCAGCGCCGCAATCCAGCCCAGATTGCCCGCGTCCTTGAGCAGCCAGAGATAAAGCATCAATGCCGGAACGACCCCGAAATTGACAAAGTCGGACAGGGAATCCAGTTCTGCACCGAACTTTGACGTCCCCTTCATCATGCGTGCAACACGCCCGTCGAGACCATCCAGGACAGCAGCAACGAGCACCGCGCCGACAGCAAATTCCCAGCGATCGTCAAACGCCATGCGAACGGCTGTCAAACCGGAGCAAAGCGCCAGCAATGTCACCATGTTGGGTACGATCAGGCGCATCGGGACACGTCGGAAACGCGGTGTTCGACGCTCTCTGTTTTCCCCGTTTTCTGAACCGTCTGACACCGCCGGCCTCAACTCACGCGGGTCAAAGGTTGCGCTGGCGCCTGAGGCTGAGTCAGATCGGCCAGAACAGTTTCACCCGCGATCATGGTCTGCCCGAGCGACACTTTCGGCTGTGTGTCTGCCGGGAAATAGACATCAAGCCGCGAACCGAAACGGATCAGGCCGAAACGTTCCCCGGCAGAGATTGACTCACCTTCGCGAACAAAACACACGATCCGGCGCGCAACCAGTCCGGCAATCTGCACGACGCCGATACGGGTGTCGCCCATCTCAATTATCAGCCCGTTGCGCTCGTTGTCGTCGCTTGCCTTGTCGAGTTCAGCGTTCAAAAACTTGCCTGCACGGTAGGCCACGCGCGAGATCGAGCCCCCAACAGGTGCACGGTTCACATGGCAATTGAATACATTCATGAAGATGGAAACCCGCATCAGCGGCTCAGTGCCGAGTTCCAGTTCTGCAGGCGGGTGGGCGAGTCCCAGAAGGCTGACAACCCCGTCCGCAGGGGAAATCACCAGACCTTCACCAACAGGTGTCACCCTTTTGGGATCGCGGAAGAAATAGCAGATCCAACCGGTCAACAGGAGGCCAATCCAGAACAGCGGGTCGATAAACCAGCCAACAACCAATGTTGCAACGAGCGAAATTGCTATGAAAGGCCAGCCTTCCCGGTGAATCGGGACCATGGCTTTGGTGACGGAATCGATAATCGACATCAAGACTTTCCGAATTCAGAACGGGAACGGCTCGTTCCTGGACAATTGTAGCCCGAGGTCGCGGCGAGCCGACACGCACCCATTGCGCTTGCTTGTTTCTCAGCTTCTAGAGACTTTTTCGGTCCCTGAGAACAGTTATTTCCCAAACTCGTGACTTATTCACTCACTCGAACGCTTCCAACGTCCTGATGAAATTGGACCGGACCTGACCGGTGCACGACACAGGAACAAATATCGCAGTGCAAGAAAAGGAATTGTTCCCAGATACCCTTAGTTCATCCGTCTATTCGAAACCACAGGCTTCCATGCTCGTTGCGACCGCTCGGTAGGCCCCGTCGACATTGAGGCAACCGGACTCCCACATTCCGCGCATGGTCTCGACATCGTCGGTGAAATAGACGCCGAACCCATGCGGTTTGCCTTCCCGATACTGGCCCTCGTGGCTGTTTCCATTTGCCCATGAAAAAAAGCCCTGCCCATGGAACAGTCCGCGCTGAAATTCACCCTCGTAGCGGTCGCCGTTCCTGAGAGACAAAACGCCGTGTCCGTCGAACAGATCGTCTTTGAAACCGCCCTCATAGTGATTGCCGCGCGCGAAATTGAAGACACCAATTCCGTTGAACATGTCTTCCCTGAAGTCGCCTTCATAATGATTGCCGTTGGCAAACAAAAAGACGCCGGTACCGTGGAACATGTTTTCCCTGAATTCACCCTTGTAGCTGTTCCCGTTTTTGAATTCAAAAACACCCTGACCGGAAAAATCTCCCATGAGAAACCCACCCTCGTATCGGGTGCCATCTGTCCATACAAAAACGCCTTGTCCATGGCTGTTCCCGTTGCGCATGCCTCCTTCGTAGGTGTCCAACATCCTTTTGTTCAAATGCACATACGACCACTCGATGCGTCCCCTGCCGGAGGCTACGCCATTGGTACAGTCTCCCGTATAAGTCATGGTTTCCTGTGGCATCGGATAGGTATTCCACACCTTGCAATCCCGGTTTCCTGCCACTTGCCAGCCAGGTGCTGTCGCTCCGTGTTTTCGTTCAAGACGCTTGATCAGTTCCCGGTCCAGGTGACCGGTTACGGGAAGTTGCCAGTCGGTCTGATAATGCCCGATTGCCACGACTGTCTGCCAGCCGAGGGAGCCATCGATTGCACCGGCATCATAGCCAAGATCAGTCAACTCCTGCTGAACAGAGAGAATTTCGTCCTTGGAAAAGATTGCCTGGGCTGATGTACCGGTGGTCAGAGCAAAGAAAACTATTGCTGCACAAAGAACTTTCACCACTCAGAAGCCCGCTATCACAAATTGCATTTCACAGATAATTGCCCAAGAATCATGTGGTTCGCAAGATCGCCGCGTCTCTCCCCGTGCTGTTTAAGTTCGAATTTCTCCAAGTGACCGGAGTAACACGCTTGCAACAGACCTGGTCCCACTCAGGCTATTCTTTCAGGGCATTCCTATTTTTCCCGGTATTCAGTTTCCCAATAGGCCGGCCTGCCGTATTTCGAGATCAGAAAGTCTACCAGTGCGGTGACTTTGGGTGGAATGAACTTGGCGGGCGGGTAGACGGCAAAAATGTTGCCGGTGCGGGAAACCGGATAGTTCTCCATCACCGCGACAAGTTTGCCGTCACGAAGGTCCTCCCACACATGTGCCAGCGATTTCACGGTCAGGCCAAGCCCGTAGATGGCCGCGTCATAGGCAAAGTCGCCACTATCTCCGGAGATTACCGGATCCTCGAGATGATAGCCGATTTCCCCTTCCGGGCCTTCGAAATACCAGACAGGCATCGGGTCGAAGCCAACACAGTCGTGGTTGCGCAGATCGTCCGGTGTCTTCGGCGCTCCCTTTCTCGCTATGTATTCGGGACTGGCGCACAGGACCCTCGGGTTTCCACCAAGCTTTCTCGCAATCAGGCTGGAGTCCGGCAACGGAGCTCCCCTGATCGCCATATCGTAACCTTCTGCCACCAGGTCCACGATCCGGTCGGTCATGTCGACTTCCAGCCTGAGTTCCGGATAAAGCTGCCTGAATTCAGGAAGGTAGGGCAGAATGTGCTTGCGGCCGAAGAATACGTTGAGAGACATGCGCAACATGCCGCGGGGCGTATCTTCCGCCGCGTCGATCAGTGCACGGGCACGATCCATTTCGCCCAGTGCGTTGCTGGTATGGCGCAAAAAGACCTGACCGGCCTCGGTCAGTCCCGTGCGCCTGGTTGTGCGGGCAACCAGTTGGGAACCGAGTTCCTTTTCCAGGTTGCTCAGGCGACTGCTGGCAGCTGAGGGAGACAAGCCGAATTCCCGACCAGCCGCAGACAGGCTGCCGAGTTCAGCCACACGTTTGAAGAATTTCAGATCGTCTAGTCGCATTATTCGAAACTTTCGAAAGATATGTTCCAGATTACCCCAATTCTTCGAAACCCCGCAATATGTGAAAACAGGCTCACGACACGAAAGGAGCCTGTCATGATGCATACTGGAGACATCTACGAAGAACGTGCCCGGACTGCCCGGCATCGGGAGTTGCGCGCGCTGGCAAGCGCCCTGTCGGGAATTCTCTTTCACATTATTCCGGGCAGAAATACCAAACGGGTTACCGGGTTCAGCTCCGCGGAACCCGCAAATGACCGGGTCTCGAACCGGCGGCATGCCGCCTGATGGAGGCCAGTTCCTCCTGGAAACCGAATAGCCTGCCCGACCAACTTGTCCAGTCATTTTCACCGGAAGTGAAGACACGGGTGCAAATAAACAAAACGTAAGACGATTTTCTCATTCAGCGCTTGCCTTGAGACCGGCTGCCTGCCAGAAGAGCAGCATTCTCAGGGCGGGGTGGAAGTCCCCACCGGCGGTAAGCAGTGCGCTGCAAGCCCGCGAGCGCCTTCCAGTCGGAAGGGTCAAGCAGATCAGGTGAGAATCCTGAGCCGACGGTCAAAGTCCGGATGAAAGAGAAACTGCGCTCAGACGGCATTCGCCGTCCGTGTCGTATGTGATCGCCTTGGGTGACGTGTCGCGAACCAGGGAGATCACCAATGACACACACCCGATATGCCTTCATCAAAGCCGGCTGGCACTCCGATATCGTCGACCAGGCGCTGGTCGGTTTCCAGCAGGTCATTCCCGCGGACAACATCGACGTATTCGACGTGCCTGGTGCGTTCGAGATGCCCCTTGCTGCGAAAAATCTTGCTCAAACAGGAATGTACGCAGCAGTTGCTGCAGCTGCCCTTGTCGTCGACGGTGGCATTTACCGGCATGATTTCGTCGCTCAGGCGGTGGTCAGCGGCTTGATGCAGGCTGGTCTTGAAACAGATGTTCCTGTCCTGTCTGTTTCGCTGACCCCGCACCACTTCCAGGAAACGGAACACCACACGAAAATCTACAGGGAACATTTTGTGCTGAAAGGCCGTGAAGCGGCAGAAGCTGCCCTGAAGATCAGTTCGTTCCGTCAGCAGGTCAACTCCTGACGGATCTTTCCGGGGGTGGCGCGGGCCACCCCTTCCCCAACACTGCTATTTCGCGGGAATATAGTCCGCTGTCTGCCCTCGCGTGACGATCCCCAGGTCATCGTTTTCGCGAGCGGCCCTCAGACGCTCTTCCGCTTCGTCGGCTTCACGCTGGCGCGCCCACATGGATGCGTAGAGACCGTTACTGTCCAACAGCTCGGCATGCGTGCCGCGTTCGGCAATCCGGCCGGCCTCCAGAACAATGATCTGATCCGCATTGACAACCGTCGACAGGCGGTGCGCGATAACGAGAGTAGTCCGGTTTTGCGCAACCTGATCCAATGCGGACTGGATTTCGCGCTCCGTGTGCGTGTCGAGTGCGGAGGTCGCCTCGTCAAGTATAAGAATCGGCGGCGATTTCAGGATCGTCCGTGCAATCGCGACGCGCTGTTTTTCACCACCGGAAAGCTTCAACCCGCGTTCACCGACCTCAGACGCATAGCCCTGTGGCAGATTTTCGATGAAGTGGTGGATCTGCGCCATTCGGGCAGCTTCACGAACTTCCTCATCCGTGGCTTCCGGCCGTCCGTAGCGGATGTTGTAGGCGATGGTATCGTTGAAGAGCACCGTGTCCTGCGGCACCATTCCAATGGCATCGCGAACGCTCGCCTGCGTAACGTCTCGCACATCCTGGCCGTCGATTTCCACTGCTCCGTCCGTCACGTCATAGAATCGGAACAGCAACCGGGATATGGTCGACTTGCCTGCCCCGGACGGGCCGACAATGGCAATCGTCTTTCCGGCTGGCACCTCGAAATTGATGCCCTTCAGGATATGACGGTCGGCGTCATAGTGAAATTTGACGTCCTTGAAGACAATCTTTCCAGCAACAGCCTTCAGCGGCTCTGCGTTCTCCTTGTCCATTATTTCCGCAGGAACCAGCAACAGGTCGAACATGGCTTCTATATCCGCCAACCCTTGCCGGATCTCACGATAGAGAAAACCGATGAAATTCAAGGGTATGGAGATCTGCATCAAAAGCGCGTTGATCAGGACAAAGTCACCGATATTCTGCTCGCCGGTCATCACCGCCTTTGCAGACAGTGCCATACAGGCGGCCATGCCGAAACCGAGTATTACCGTCTGACCCAGGTTGAGCCAGGCAAGCGATGTCCAGGTTTTCGTCGCGGCCGTCTCGTATTTCGCCATCGAGACGTCGAAGCGCGAAGCTTCCATTTTTTCGTTGCCGAAATACTTGACCGTCTCGAAATTCAGCAGGCTGTCGATCGCCTTGGAATTGGCTTCGGTGTCGCTGTCGTTCATCTCCCGGCGAATTTCGATACGCCAGTTCGAACATTTGATCGTGAACCAGACATAGGTAACGATCATCACGGCCACGATCACGACATAGAAGAAGCCGAACTGGTACCAGATGACAGCCGCCATGATGGCGAATTCGAATACGGTGGGAACGCCATTCAGGATCGTGAACCGGACAATCGACTCGATGCCCTTGACCCCGCGTTCGATAACCCGGCTGAGACCGCCTGTGCGGCGTGCCAGATGGAAACGCAGGGAAAGCCTATGCAAATGACGGAATGTCATGATCGCAAGCTGACGCACGGCGTGCTGCCCGACCCGCGCAAAGAGTGCATCACGCAACTGGTTGAATGCGACCGCCAGGACGCGGGCTGCGTTGTAAGCCAGCACGAGCATGACCGGCGCGACCAGAAAGGAAGGAAGTCCGGCGGTTTCACCCGTCAATGCGTCGGTTGCCCAGGCAAAGAAATAGGGCGACAGAACCGTAATGAACTTTGCGATGATCAGGGCGAAAACAGCGAGCAGAACACGACGCTTGAGATCCGGACGATCGGAAGGCCAGATATACGGCCAGAGATTGGCAAGTGTCTCAAATGTGCTCCCCTCGTCCGCGCTGACGACCTTTTGAGAATGGGAGTTTTGGCTGCCTGCAGCCGCATCGGCAGAGCCTTGCGGTGAGGTGGCTGGTTGATCGGTCAAACGTTATCTCCAGAACCGCAAGCGGCAGTCCTTTTCTTCAGTCTTTTTTGAATGTCGCCGGCACAGTTGCATCAGAGAGTGACGGCTTCAGAGAATTGAGATCCTGCCAGAATTCCTTCGAGCATTGCTCTGCCCGCTTCAGTTTCTCGCGGTTCAAGAGATAGTGGCAATTGCGACCCCGGGCATCGCAGATCAACAGTCCGGCGTCCTTGAGTACCTGCAGGTGTTGTGAGACGGTCGACTGAGCCAGCGGAAGATGATTTACGATCTCGCCGCAGCACGCCTCTTCCTGCGTGGCAAGCTGCTTGATGATTGCAATGCGCGCGGGATGGCCGAGCGCACGAAAGATTGCGGCGAGCTCCTCACAATTCGACAGGCACTTCCTGTTGTCGTTTGTCGACGGACATTCCGTCTCGCTCATCGGCCTGCTCCCACGCTCACGCGTTCGTGTCTTATCGTTGATATGCGATGAATGGATCAAAAAACAAGGGGCTAAAGGAAATAGGCAGGAATCCCGTCAGGGTTCCCTGCCATTTCAACTTCATCGCACGGACTGCGGCCTAGCCTCTGTTGGCGTTGCCACTGCTCCTGTCCGGCCAGTTCAGATCGCCTTCAGGGGTCAGGAACACCTGCCCGGGATAGATCAGATCGGGATCTCTTATCTGGTCCTGGTTCGCCTGGTAGATTGTCGTATAACGAACACCATCTCCGTAGAGCCGCCGCGAAATGCGCCACAGGTTGTCGCCCTTGCGGATAATGACGACCGGAAGAGACTTCTGGACGTCCGCGCCCTGGCTCCCCTGCCCGCTGCCCGCACCGGTGGCCACGACCTTGGTCAGAACAATCTGCTTGTCCTGTTCCTTTTCGAAGGTCACAGCTGCCCGCGCATCCACTGTGTTTCCGTCTTTCGCAATCAGGTCGACCCTGACTTCCACATTCCCTTCGGCAACATTCTTGGTGCCCTCGACCAGCCATTTGCCGCTGGAATTGACCTTCGCTTCACCCTGAAAGTCTTCGCCAACATAGACACGGACCGAGGACCCCGGCTTGCCGGTTCCAGCGACGTAGACCTTGTCCGGTTCCGATTCGACTGCTTCAACTGTTACATCCGGAGATGATGCAGGTTGCTGCGAACCGGTGCCGGTATCAGCAGATGCCGTGCTGGACGACGATTGCTGAACGCCAGTCCCGCTCCCTACTTCAGCAGCTGTTTCGGTCCGGGCCTGAGCGTTGCCGGCACTTGCAGTTACCGGTGTACCATCCGCTGCCGGCTTGGGTTGCGGAGTGCCGGCGGAATTCGAAGCTTGTGCCGCACCCTGACCTTCTGAGTTTTCCGGTGCTGGTGTCACCGCCTGCCCCGTGCCCGTTGCGGATGCCTGCTCCCGGCCGGATACATTCCCATCAGCTGCTGCGGCCTGGCCGTCGTTCAGGGCAGCGGTGTCGGAAGAAATTCGAGGCGTCCCAGGTTGCTCGTTTACTGCCACCTCAACAGATGGTGCTTGATTGCCTGATCCTGACTCGACGCTTCCGGCGGTTTGGCCATCGGCACCACCATCTGATTGAGCAGGCTGCTGCTCAGCAAGCTGCGAAGGCCGGGATTCGCTGGTGTTGTCCTCCACGGCTGTCTTGGGCAATGCAGCGATGACGGTATCTTCACCGTCTGCTGTGCGCTCGCTTGTCGTGGCAGTCGCGGACTGGTTTGCAACAGCTTGTTTTTCTGCGGTTGCGTTAGCATCAGCAACCTGTATTTCCGTCTTCGGTTTTTGCAGAATATCAGACGGTCCCTCGGAATCGTTGAGCACGACCAGTGGCTTTTCCTGGCCGTCTTCAGGGACAGACACGGCAAGCCGCTGACCTGATTCCTCGATGGCATCCCCTTTTTCGTCATGGACTTCCAAACCGACATCGTAATCGCCCGGCTTCAGCGGTTCCTCAAGAATGATCGTCCACTCACCTGCCTCATTGGCGATACTCTTGCCGACAACCTCGCCATTAGCGGTCAAGGCGACGATGGCACCCGCGTCGGAACGTCCCGCTACGACGGTTTCACCCGTCGGCTCGACCCCGACAACATCAAAACTGGGACCTTCAACCGGCGCCTGTTCGGTCGCCTCAGGGGCGTCTGTTTGCGCGGCAGTTTCCTGCTCCTGCTGCCTGTCACCAGCCTCAACGCCGATCGGTACGGACGTGGTCTGCTTTTCGACCTTGCCTGTCTTGTCTTCCCCCACCGCGGGTGCAGAAGCGGCTTCAACAGCTTCCTGCGCGGGCGGTAGAAGGGATCCGCGGTAAAAATATGCCGCTGCCAGCGCTGCCACGCCTACCGGCACTGCCACGATCAAAGTCCGGAACATTGTCTGCTTGTTCATTTTTTCCCGTCAGAAGGCTTGCGAGCGACCCGGTCCATCACGCGGTCAGCTGCAGCATCTGCCCCTGTCACATATTCTTAGTCGCCCATCCATAGCCCCCTTTTGAGAGCACGGCAAGAAATCCAGCTTGAATCTCAAGGGACTTAAAACAGAATGCTTGACCTCATGGCAGTCTGAATGCCACATCTTTGCGTCATGAATACGATTTCTCAAAATCAACTTACAAGCGTTTGCGTTTACTGCGGCTCCAGCTTTGGCTCGGACCCGGCCCACGAAGCGGCGGCCACACGGCTGGGCCAGATCATCGCGGAGGCGGGTCTGCGTCTTGTTTACGGGGGCGGATCGGTCGGCCTGATGGGCACTGTCGCCAACGCCGCGCTGGAGTCGGGCGGCAAGGTAACGGGCATCATTCCCCGCTTCCTGGAAAAACGGGAAGTCATGCTGGATTCTCTTGAAGATCTTGTCATCACGAACGACATGCACGAACGCAAGCATCTGATGTTTGAAAAGGCTGACGCCTTTATCGCGCTTCCCGGTGGAATAGGCACTCTGGAAGAAGCGGTCGAAATGATGACCTGGGCCCAACTGGGTCAGCACAAGAAACCTGTCTTGCTCGCCAATATCAACGGGTTCTGGTCACCCTTGCTGGAATTGCTCGATCACATGCGGGCGCAGGGATACATTCGACCGGACACTGAAGTCCCCTATCTTGTGGCGAAGAAGATCGAAGATATTCTTCCCATGCTGCAGCAATCGATTTCCGCAAGGAAAACCGAGCAGGCAGGAAACTTCGCGAAGGTAACGGAACTCTGAGTTTCCAATCGAACCAAAAGATCATCTACAAGGCCCCACCCGGCCGCAACAAAATTCTGTTGCGAAAAGCAGGCCTTGCAACAATTGATGCCGGGCAATCAGAGACCCTGCCAACGGTACTGCGCGTTCGACCAAGTTCCACCGCCTACGGACCATTCCATGCAAACTACTCTCCTGGTTGAAGATGCATCGTTTTTTGAAAAGGCGATCGTCAAGAAATTGCATGATGTCGGTCGGCACCAGATCATGGTGGCGCGTAGCTATACCGAGGCGGAAAACTGCCTGAATTTGCCCATTGGTGAACCTGATCTGGCGCTTGTGGACCTGACGCTTCCGGATGCGCCGGATGGTGAAATCGTGGATCTATGTGAAAAGCGAAACATCCCGACGATCGTTTTTACGAGCAGGTTTGACCCGAAGACGCGCAGCAAGATGCTGCAAAAGGGCGTGATCGACTACGTCTTGAAGGATTCACCAGGCAGCTTGAACTACGTTGCGGACCTGATCCGGCGATTGGCAAAAAACCCGAAAATCGGCATCCTGGTACTGGATGATGCAGGTGTCGAGCGCGAAGCCATTTCACGGATCGTCATGAAGCACCTGTACAAGGTCTACAAGGCAGCAAGTACCGACGAGGCACTCAAGTGCCTGCGTGATAACAGCGATATCAAGCTGGTTCTTGCCGACTACTTCCTGCCCGGAAAGGATGGCTTTGCCTTTTTGAAAGCCGTTCGCAGATCCCACAGTGCTGAACAGGTTGGCATCATCGGCATGTCTTCGGTCACCAATTCGGACAACCGGGTCCGTTTTCTGAAATACGGCGCCGCAGATTTCGTCGACAAACACTGTTCACCCGAAGAGCTTTTGCTCCGGATCTCTCAAAACCTCGACTACATCTACCGCATTGAAGAGTTGAACAACCTTGCAATGCGTGATTCCCTGACAGGGCTCTACAACCGGCGTTACTTGCTGGCAGAGGTTGCGGGCGAAATCAAAACCTGGTCTGGCGCGGATGACGACCGCAACTGGCTTGCACTGTTCGATCTCGATGGCTTCAAGGGTGTAAACGACAGTCACGGTCATGATTTTGGTGACGCCGTCCTAACGCGCTTTGCAGGAAACCTGACCAGTCTTTCAAAAGAGAACGATATTGTTGCGCGTCTGGGTGGTGACGAATTTTGTTTCGTGCTGCGCGACCAATCGGAAAGCGAGATGCGTGAACGCTTGTCGGCATTTCTCAAGGACGTAGAGACATCGCCCATTGAACACAGGGGGCAGTCGATCCACATCAGAACGAGTATCGGCGTTGCGCCACTGCTGGACGGCGATCTCCACGAAGCTCTCAAGGCAGCGGATCTGAGGCTCTACTCGGCAAAACGCAGTGGGCCCGGTCAACTGGTGACAAAGGGGTGAGCCCCTGCGACGCTTGTCTCACGACGCAGAGCGATAGCGATTCCAACTGTCAAATGTGAAGACCACCAGCGCACCCCAGATCATCGCAAATGTCACAAGCCGGGTCGGGTCAAGCGGTTCGCCCCAGATATAGACCGCCATCAGAAAATGCATGGACGGTGCGATATACTGCATGAGCCCCAGCATGAAGAGCGGCAGCCTGCGGGCGGCAGCCGAAAAGCAGACCAGCGGCAGGGCCGTCACGATCCCGGTTCCAACAAGCGCGGCCAGAACGGGAAGATCGTCCAGTACAAGCGCGTCAGCGCCCCAACTGAGGCTGAGCACCAGAAAACCTGCCGCAAATGGAAATAGAAGCAGGGTCTCAACGAACATGCCCGGCGTCGCATTCACCGGTGTAACTTTGCGGACATATCCGTATCCGGCGAATGAAAAGGCAAGGATCAACGAGACCCACGGGACACCTCCCGCCAAAACCGCCTGTACCAGAACGGCCATTGCGGCAATGAAAACTGCTGCTTTCTGCCCGCGGGACAGGCGTTCCTGAAGTACAATCAGGCCGACCAGAATACTCACCAACGGGTTGATGAAGTATCCAAGCGAAACATCAAGCACCCGTTCCTGCGCAATCGCCCAGACAAACACCAGCCAGTTCACACCAATGAATGTGGCCGAAGTCATCAGTCCCTTGAGAACCTTCGGCTGGCGAAAGGCCTCGACAACTTCTTGCCACCGGCCACGAAAGTAGAGGAACAGGCCGACGAACAGCACCGACCACACGATGCGGTGCGACACGACGATATCGGCCGGAACGGAATCCGTGAGTTTGTAATACGCCGGAAAGAAACCCCACATGCAGTAGGCGGAAAGGCCATAATACAGCCCCTGGCGCAGTTGTGCGCTGGTTTCGGCTTCCGAAACCGGATGGGACATCTGTTCTGCCTTTCTGGCGCGCCTCAGGCCAAGTCGGCCTTCAGCAGTGCAAATGTGATGGAATCGACCAATGCCTGGAACGAGGCATCGACAATATTTGGAGAAACACCGATCGTGAACCAGCGACGCTGTGTCTTTGTGTCGTGGCTTTCAATCAGCACGCGCGTGACAGCACCTGTACCTCCATTCAGGATTCGAACCTTATAGTCAATCAGTTCCAGACCCTCAATTGCCGTCTGGTACTTTCCGAGATCCTTGCGAAGTGCCATGTCGAGTGCATTCACCGGTCCGTTCCCCTCCGCGACCGACATGCGTGTCTCGCCATCGATATCAACCTTCACAACCGCTTCGGAAACCGTGATGAGATCGCCGATCGCGTTAAAGCGGCGCTCAACCATCACCTTGAAGGAATTGACGTCGAAGTAGCGCGGCACCTCTCCAAGTTCCCGCCGCGCCAGCAATTCAAACGACGCGTCGGCGGCCTCATAGGCATAACCTTCCGCCTCTCTTTCCTTCACGAGTGCCAGCAGGCGGTCGAGATGCGGATCAGACTTGTCAACTTCAATACCGACCCGGGCAAGTTCGCCCAGCAGATTGCTTTTGCCTGCCTGATCGGACACGAGAACCCTGCGCTGGTTTCCGACAACCTCCGGTGCAACGTGCTCATAGGTCATGGGATCCTTCAGGATCGCCGAGGCGTGAATTCCCGCCTTGGTCGCAAAAGCCGTTTCTCCAACATAGGGAGCTTGCCGGTCCGGAGAACGGTTCAGGATCTCGTCGAATGCGTGCGATATCGACGTGACATCCTTGAGCTGCTCCTCGCTTACGCCGATTTCAAAACGGCTTGAAAAGGCGTTTTTGAGCTTCAATGTCGGAATCAGCGTGATCAGGTTGGCATTGCCGCAACGCTCGCCAAGCCCATTGAGCGTTCCCTGGATCTGTCGCACGCCTGCATCCACCGCGGCCAGCGAATTGGCGACCGCATGGCCGGTGTCGTCATGGGTGTGAATGCCAAGATGCGCGCCCGGCACGACCTCCTGAACCCTGGTGACGATGTGATAGATCTCATCGGGCAGCGTTCCGCCGTTGGTGTCGCACAGGACCACCCAACGCGCTCCCGCCTGATACGCGGTCCGGGCACAATCCAGGGCGTAGTCCGGATTGGCCTTGAAGCCGTCGAAAAAATGTTCGCAGTCGATCAGCGCTTCCTTGCCGGCCGCAATCGTGGCGGACACGGTGTCATGGATCGAATCGAGATTTTCCTCGTTGGTACAGCCCAGTGCAATCTCGACATGATAGTCCCATGCCTTGGCAACAAAACAACAGGCATCGGACCGGCTGGCAAGAACCTGTTGCAGACCAGGGTCATTGGACGCTGACCTCCCGACCCGCTTGGTCATGCCGAAAGCCGTGAAAAGCGCCTTTTTGGTCCGTTTTTCGCCGAAAAACTCCGTGTCACCCGGATTGGCACCCGGGTAACCGCCTTCGATGTAATCAACGCCCAGCCGTTCCAGCAGTTCCGTAATGACAATCTTCTCGTTTACGGAAAAGTCGATGCCGCTTGTCTGAGCACCGTCTCGAAGCGTGGTGTCGAAAAGATAGAGGCGTTCCTTGGTCATTTGGCGTTTCCTACCTGGCAACTGGCCGGGACTTTTGTTCTCATGTTGTGACGAATTACGCAGGTGGCCAATCGTCCGTGTCGTGATCCGGGTGCTGATTGGAAATGATGGATTTCAGAAACACCGCCGCATCGCTGTCTTCTTCTGTGCGCCTTTCCGGTATTTCGGGCATCCGGTCGGCATATTGCAGTTTCCCCTCGACACCATACTGGACCACCGGAACGATCTCGTGCGGATGATCGAAGGCACCAATGGCGATGCCGAGATCACCCGGAGCCTCATAAGTGAGCGGTGTTCCGCAACTGGCACAGAACCCGCGGGCAACGTGGTTCGAGCTCTGAAAACGTGTCGGTTCACCTCTGGTCCAGACGAGCACTGCACCATCATGAAGACCAACGAGGGGAGCATACAATGACCCAAAGGCCTTCTGACACATCCGGCAATGACAGATCGAGGCGGTTCCCAGTTGCCCATCAACCCGAAACCGCACTGCCCCGCACTGGCAGCCGCCGGCATGACCGCTTGCGGGATTGCTCATCGTCATCGCTTAACCTCCCAGGTCGTGAGGCGTTCGCCGGTTTCAGAGTCTTTTGAATCCTTTAGGATGATTCCTTGAGATGCCAGTTCAGCCCGGATGCTGTCCGCCTCTGTCCAGTCTTTCGTCTTCAAGGCTTCGAGACGGCGGGTCACGGCGGCCTCAACTGCGGTCTCGTCGACACCTGACATATCCGCTTCAACCGGTGCGAGCCCCATCAGGTCGGCGGTCGCAGAATAAGTCGCAAGTCCCGACGGATCCTTGCCGGCTTCAATCGCCAAAGCGTGCAATGCCTGAATGGCCCCGGCCGTATTCATGTCGTCGGCGAGCATATTGACGACACCGGCATCCGGGTCCGCGGTCGTCTCGACAAGTTTCGGCCATTTCGACAGAAGATTCTCTGCTTCTTCCAGTTTGCGCACGGAGAAGTCGATCGGCTCGCGGTAATTTGTCATCAGCATTGCCAGACGCAGCACCTCCCCGGGCCATTTCCGGCCACCGAAGTTCTCTGTCTCCAGCAGTTCCTGGATGGTGAAGAAGTTGCCCTCGGACTTGGACATCTTCTTGCCTTCAACCTGCAGGAAGCCGTTGTGAAGCCAGTAGTTGGCCATGGTCCGTGTGCCGTGGGCACAGCGCGACTGGGCAATCTCGTTTTCATGATGCGGGAAGATCAGATCGAGCCCGCCTCCGTGAATATCGAAAACCTGTCCGAGGTGATGCTCACTCATGACAGAGCATTCGATATGCCAGCCAGGCCGCCCCCTTCCCCAGGGGCTTTCCCAGCCCGGCTCCTCGTCCGATGACAGTTTCCAGAGCACGAAATCGCCTGGGCTTTTCTTGTGCCTGTCGACAGCAACGCGGGCTCCGGCCTTCTGCTCATCGAGTTTGCGTTTCGACAGCCCCCCGTAGTCCGGCATCGAAGCGGTATCGAACAGCACTTCGCCGCCCGCCTGATAGGCGTGCCCCTTTTCGATCAGTTGTCCGATCATCTTGACCATGCCGTCAATATGCTGCGTAGCACGTGGTTCGTGATCAGGCTGCAGAACGCCAAGCGCCCTGATATCCTTGTGAAACTGGTCCGCGGTCTTTTGAGTTACCTTCGCGATTGCATCATTCAACGGCAGGTCAGGATGATCCCGCAACGCCCTCGCGTTGATCTTGTCGTCGACGTCGGTGATGTTGCGCGCATAGGTAACATGGCCGGGGCCGTAAACATGGCGCAGCAACCGGTAGAGTACGTCGAAGACGATGACCGGCCGTGCATTTCCGATATGCGCGAAGTCATAGACCGTCGGTCCGCAGACATAAAGGCGTACGTTCTCATCATCGATGGCCCGGAAATCTTCCTTTTCCCGGGTCAGCGTATTGGTGAACTTCAAGCCCTTGCTTGTGCCGGATCTCAGTGTCTCAGCGGCGCTCATGTCAAACGGTCTCCTGGCCGGCTGACCGGGCGATCCGTCTCAGGGAAAATTATGCCAAGAGGGAACGGCCACAGCCAGCGGTGTCGCTAGCTGCAAATAATGGTGATCGAAATGATGTTCCGCGTGGCCGTCATCATGGCCGCTTTATGGACCGGAACCGCAAACGCGGTCAAGGCTGCATTTGTTCCAGAGTTCCAACAAGGCCACGGTGTGGCGTTGGCGCCTCAGGCCACATCGACTACACTCAATCTGCCGGGAATCAGAGGGGGTTCATATGGTCTTGATGCGTTCCGTTCGTCGTCTTTCTGCCAGCTTCGGGTTGGCAAGTGCTTTCGCCTTTTTCGTTTTCACAACGCCTGCAACGGTTTTGGCTCAAACGGCAGCGAGCCAGACAGGATCGCCACCGGGAGCTGAACCTGCTGCGACGGAGCCGCAAACTCCGATCGCGATCGCCATCAAGAATGCGATGCCCGCTGATCTCCCGACCAGCCTGCAGCAGTATTATGAAGATCGTGTCTTTACACCGGTCTGGTTCGACCAGACAGGTGTAAAGGAGGACGCACACTTGGCAATTGCCGCAATGGCAGGCGCAAATGACCACGCGCTCAACCCCAACAACTACGGACCGCTTGAACTGGCCCAGCAGATCGAAACTGCAAAAACACCCGAGGAATGGGCCCGATTCGACCTTGAAATTTCGCGTCAGTTCCTGCGCTACGCAACGCATCTGTCGTCAGGACGTGTGCAGCCGAACAAAATCAACAAGGCCCTGAACCTCTTTCCCGACCGACCGGAGCCGAAATCGTTTTTCGAAAACGCTGAGCAGGCTGTCGATTTCAGCGCATTCCTGGACAGCCTTCCTCCCCAGTCCGACAACTACGCCAGACTGAAACGCAGGCTCGCGCAGTACAGGGAAAAAGCGGAGGCTGGCGGCTTTACATCCGTAGCGGACGGCGACGTCCTGAAACCCGGAATGACGGACGCAAGGATCCCGTTCCTGCGCGAGCGACTGATCGAAGAAGATATTCAGATCGCCTCCAACCATTCGGGAGACATCTATGATGGGGATCTGGTCGAGGCGGTAAAGACCTTCCAGGACCACCACGGACTGGCGACCGATGGTGTCATCGGCAAAAACACGCTTGCCCGCCTGAATGTTCCAATCCAGGACAAGCTCATCCAGATGGAACTCAACATGGAACGCCGACGCTGGATGCGGGACGATCTCGGTAATTTCTATGTTTTCGTCAATCTTGCAGACCAGAACCTCAAAGTCGTTCGCGACGGCAAGACGGTCCATACAACGCGGGTCGTCGTCGGAAAGCCCTATCATGCAACGCCGGTATTTTCTGATCAGCTGGAATATGTGGAAATCAATCCGTTCTGGAACGTACCCTATTCAATCGCGACCAAGGAATATCTTCCAAAACTGAAACAGAATCCGTCAGCGCTCAGCAGCAAGAAAATCCGGGTTTTCCAGGAAGGCAGTGAAATCGCACCCACACGGGTCGCGTGGAACAGCTATTCAGGAGGTAATTTTCCCTTCCGGCTGCGCCAGGACCCAGGTGACGGCAATGCACTCGGCCGCATCAAGTTCATGTTCCCGAACGAATTCAACATCTACATTCATGACACTCCATCCAAATCGCTGTTCTCACGCGCGGAACGTGCCTACAGCCACGGGTGCATCCGCGCATCGAACCCGTTCGCACTGGCGGACATTCTTCTGGCTGACAACAATTCAACGGCTGGCCACTGGGAACAGATCCGCGACAGCGGCAAACGCACCGTCATAAAACCCCGTGTACCGGTCGAAGTTCACCTGACCTATCTGACCGCATGGATGAACAAGGACGGTTCGACCCACTTCCGGAAAGATATCTACGACAGGGACGATGTGCTCCTGAAAGCCCTTCGCAGAGCGATGACAGACAACTTGTGAGGACATAAGGCTTTGTAATTTATAAGCTTTCATAACCGTTAAGTAATCTGAACGGACGCTGAATACGACACTCAGGATGGGTTCAATCCGGTCCACATACTCTCCGGACAGTCGCTAAAGATTGTCATCAGGAGACACCCATGTTGAACCGCCTTTTTGTCGTCCTTTTTCTAGCCCTTATTCTCGGTGGTCCGTTTGCCGCGATCATTGCGATCACAGACGGCACCAAGGCTTTCGGCAGCGAAATGCAGCAGAAAAGCATGTGTCTCGTGACCGGCACGGGGTGCGGCAATGGAAATATCATTGTCACAGTGGCGGGCCGGTTATAAAAGAACTTGCAAATTTCAAGATGTGACCTGCTCACAATCTTGAAGTTTTCCCCAGTGTTTGGCAGAGTTGGATTATGGACTATAAATCTCTTGAAGATAAAGCAGAATCCGCGGCTGATTTTTTAAAGATGATGGCGTCAGCACCGCGTCTGCTCCTGATGTGTCTTGTCCTGGAAGAAGAACGCTGCGTAAGTGAACTTGCAGAGGTGACCGGCATGCGCATGCCGACCGTTTCGCAGCAGCTTGCCCTGCTGCGTGCCCAAGGGCTCGTGTCGACGCGGCGCGAGGGAACGACCATCTATTATCGGTTGGCCAGCGAGCCCGTAAAAGACGTTATGGCCATGCTTTACAAGCATTTCTGTGCCGATGCGGAGATCCCGGTCGCAAAACACCTGGAAACGCTCGACGCAGGCTAGTCAACACACGCCGAGATCCATTCTATTCAGTTCAGTCCGTCACGTAGTCACCGCACTTTGGCGGCTCCTTGTCGCCCCAGGGCATCAGCGGAACAGTTGACGTTGAATTCTTCGGGCTGCCCTCAATCAACTTGTCCGAATAAACCAGATAAACCAGCACATTCCGCTTGGCATCACATCCACGCACGATGCGCATTTTTTTGAATACGAGCGAACGACGCTGGCGGAACATTTCCTCGCCCTGCTCGAATTCTTCCTTGATGGTCACCGGACCGACTTGACGACAGGCCAGCGAAACGTCCGAAACCTCTTCCGCGACACCTAGCCATCCTGAGACACCACCCTTTTCCGGGACGGTAAAGTGACAGGAAACACCCTCCACAAGCGGATCGTCAATTGCGTATGTTGCCAGCTTGTGATCGGGTGTGAGAAATTTCCAGACGGTAGATTTCTTGAAAATCAGGTCGGGCTCGTCAGCCGACAACGCTGTGCCAGCTCCGAGAACGCAAGCGGCCAACGCAAATGTTGCGGCATTGAGAAAACGCATCAAAGAACCTCCAAGTGCTGAATTTCCTGACATGTGGGGATCGCGTCCGGTTGATCAAGCAATCTGGGAACTTCTGCACAAACAAAACGCGCGCCATTCGGCGCGCGCAATTCGCAAAGTTGCTTCCGGACATCATCCGTCGCTGTTGTTCGAGCTACCGGACACCTTCCAGCAGAATTTTAGGCTCTTCAAATTCACCTTGATCTGTCAGCGTATTCTCGAAATCCTGGTCTTCGTCTGCGGTTTCGACAATATCGTCAGCAGTCAAATCGAGGATTTCTCCGTCGCCGGGTTCCTCAGCCCCCGAACCGTCCAACAATGAGGCGGCGAAATCATTGTCGGAAACGAGTTCGCTCTCGTCCGTTTCGCTCTCAACGACTTCCTCGACCGACTGCGGACTGATTTCGGCAACGGTACGCGATGTCTCGACAAAACCTCCAAGGGCGTCCTGAAGATCGGCGCAGCGCTCTCGCGACCAGATTTGCGGCTGATCAAGGCCCAGGGCTTCGTCATAGGCGCGCGCGACATTGAACGGCAGGGACAATTCAAAATCAGCTCTGGATCCGAATTGCGGTTCCAGCGTGTCCTTGACGGCGGCAAACGTGTCCTTGATGCCCAGGCTTTGCTCAACGCATGCAGATGCCGCGTCCCGTAGTGTGGTTACGAAGTCGCGCGTGTTTTCGATTGCCTGAGCTACAGCCGCCACGTCTTTTGCCGACCGACCGCGACCTGGCATTAGCGACGTTGGCCGGAAGGCCATGATCCTGTCGAGCGCTCTCGGCCAATCGGCAAGATGCGCGTCGCCGCAATATGGTGCAGCATTGGATTGAACGAGATCGCCTGCATAAAGCACACCTGTTTTCGGTATCCAAACGACAAGATCTCCCATCGTATGGCCACGCCCCAGATGCATCACGCGTACATCTAGCCCTCCGAGATCAATCGACATGGACGACGCGACGGTCATGCTCGGCAGGCTGACTGTCATGCCAGCAGGCAACGTTGAAAACAAGGCGGGTTGCCGATCCAGCGATACGAGGATCTCCTCTGCGCCGCGGGTGTCCATCATGCGCCGGGTCAAGTCGGATGCCACTATTTCGCCGGCTTCAAATGCGCTGGCGCCAAGCGTGCTGCCGGCGTGAAAGTGGGTCAGCAAAACCTGTTTTACGGGTTTGTCCGTAATGTCTCTGATTTTCTGAAGAACGATTGCAGCAAGGTCGGGTGTCGCCTGGGCATCGACGATCAGGACACCCCGCTCGCCGATGATCACACCGGTATTGGAACATCCGTCAGCGCTGAAAGCATAACAACCGCGACCAAGTTCCTCGAGCCTTGCATTTGCTCCGGGGACGACCTCGGCGTTGTTGGAATCGCTTGTCATTGCGGCCTCGCTTTCATGCCAGCTATCTGTTTGACTTCCAGGACCATTCGACTTGCCATACACCAACTTCCTGTTGACCTTAGCGTCTCAGTTTCCGTCTCTGATTCGCAATTTTTCACGCACCAAATCCTTGAATATTGCCTCGTTATCAACAGATAGGTCCGCAATTTACATCACTTCACGACTTCAAAGGCTCAAGCTCTCTGTCAAAATTGCTTTCTCTTCCCGTACGTTTACGAAGTAGCTGTCACTGTCTTTCGCGAACACTTCGAATGGCTATACTTGCCAGAGCTTTTTTTAAGGAACACGGATTCACTTGATGAAACCAATTCGGCTGATTTCCGAGGCGCGAAGCGCTTCACGATGCAGGGTATCTGGCAAGCACCACAACGACAGAGAAGGGCTGAATTGTCCCACCAGAGGCCCGGTAATCACGCCTGCGGACGTCGTTGTGCTCTGCTTGCGGTCAACTGCATCGCTGCACTCCCCGCACCCAACCGGCAATCCGGAAAACCGGGTCGAGCAGCTCCGTATTCACTAAAAAGGCTCTAGTGATACAAAATGGCCGGAACACGGCATTCGTTGCCGCCAGTTCGTTTTGGCGGTAGGACGTCCTGAAGGCAGCAAAACCTCATGTCAGAAAACGACACACCAACTACTGTATCGGAATCCAGCGAAACCAAGGACAGACCAGTCCTGAAGCTGAACCGCTTCCTGCCGTATCAGCTCAGTCATCTCGCTGAGACGGTCAGCCGGTCATTTTCAAAGATCTACGCTGAAAAATACGGCATCGGCATCCCGGAATGGCGGGTGATCGCAACGCTTGGCGAACATGAAGTCGTCACGGCGCGCGATGTCAGCTCCTCGACCTCGATGCACAAGACAAAGGTTAGCCGCGCGGTGGCAGCGCTGGAAAAGCGCGGGTTTGTCGCACGGGACAAAAACCCCGACGACCTGCGTGAGCAAACCCTCAGGCTCACCGAGACTGGAATCGCAGTCTACGAGGATATCATTCCAAAGGCCCTGGCCTATTCGGAAGGGCTGCAAGCTGCCCTGACCCGTGGACAACAAGAGTTGCTGAACGAGATTTTCGACCGGCTGCATCAAGCCGCTCGCGAGCGCGATATCGAATAGGCTGTTCTCCACGATACCCCGACGCATTAACCGAACGTGAGAGCTTTCGTTGCTATTGTGGGATGCAAGAGGGATACTTGACCGACTGTTGTTGACGGTTCGGCGCGGGGACAGCGTTGCAGGGGATGAGCGATGAGGCTTCGAAAAAAAGCCAAGTCAGTCATATTTTCTCAAGCCTTTTGCTTGGTTGCAGCAATTGTGCTGCCGATTGACGCTGCCTATTCGGCAAGCTGCTCCGCATTGAAATCCGAATTGCGAAAACTGGAATCGGCTTCCGGATCCCAAACGCCGGCAGCTCGAAAGTGGTCCTCCGCCAAAAGACAACAGCAAAAGGCAATTACGGCCGCAACACGCGATGCGCGGCATTTCGGCTGCTCAAATACAAATTCGGCAAAGTGCAGAGATCTCAACGGCAAGATCAAACGCATGAATGCAAATCTGGCCGCGATCGAACGACAATTGGCGAGATCGCGTGGCACGTCCTCAAAGAATACGAGAAAGGTGCGGCAGGTTCGAGCAGCACTTGAGAAACAAAACTGCAATGCTCCAGCCAGATCACGTCAGGCAAAGGTGGAAAAGCCGGTAAACGGCGAAAAGCAGAAGTCGTTTTTCTCCCGCCTGTTCAATTCCGAGCCCCGGGTCGAAGAGGTGGCAGCCAAGACCGGTGACCGGGAAATCGCGTCCGTCAGATCTACGCGCAACACCGGTGCGAGCCCGTTGCGGCTGCCAGCAGGAGGGGCGTTCCGGACACTTTGCGTGCGCACCTGCGACGGATATTATTTTCCCGTCAGCTTTTCGACCGGGAGAAGCCAGTTCGCAAATGACGAGGCACGCTGTTCGGAAATATGTCCGGCGGCTCCAACCGAACTTTATGTTTATCGCAACCCAGGCGGCGACCAGTCCGAGATGATGTCTCTGGCCGGAGTTCCTTATGCCGATCAACCGTTCGCGTTTCGCTACAAGGCCGAATTCGTCGAAGGCTGCAGCTGCCGCCTCTCAAAGAAATCGAAAAACCGGTCTGCATGGTCTGAAGTAGGCACGTCATCGGAAAACCGGGTCTTCTTTTCCGATATCAGCGGCGGACTTCCGCCACGCGACCGTCAGCCGGCATCGGGCACCACCTTCGAGGAGGACACACCGGCTTCCTCACCGCTATCAAGACTGCCGCTCAACAAGGCCCAGTTGCCGCCTTATGAAGACCCCGGCACCCTTTTCAACATTGAAAAAGGGTTCGATGTGACGGCTGTCCTGGCATTGGATCAGAGTTCGTCCGGGGCCGTCACCGACAATTCGACGTCGGACAAGGTATTGCAGGACGGCTTCCCCCTGCTTTCGCTTCGCACGCAGACGGAAGAGGGATCAGTTGAGACCGTTGCAGCTTCGCCTGTCTTCAAGACAGACGATCCGGGATTCCGGCCAGCACCGGAACGTTCATCCCCGGTCAGGGTAGTCGGTCCAGAATATTTCGTCGCCCAATAAGGGGCAGCATCGCCTTCATATCCGGTCCGTGGTCCATACCGGTGAGTACCCGCCGGAGCGGCATGAAGAGGCCACGCCCCTTGCGTCCCGTTTCCGATTTCAGTGCCGACGTCCACGCACTCCACGTTTCGGGCGTTACCTCCCCGTCCGGAAGAAAATTGCGAGCGATGGCGACAAACTCACGGTCTTCATCTTCGATCCGCGAAACGATCGGACCCGTCACGATTTGCCAGAAATCCGCAGCAGCATTTACCGTTTCGCAGTTGCCGCGGACCGTATTCCAAAAATCCGCTCCTGCTTCGATGCCCAGGGCGGCCAGTCGATCGCTCACAGCTTCATAGGGCAACTCATGAACCAGGCGGGCGTTCAGGTTGTTGAGTTCCTCGGGATCAAACTTCGCAGACGATCTCGATATGCTCGCAAGATCGAATTTACCGATCAGCGCATCCATGTCCTGCAAAGGTTCGACGGCCTGACTTGTGCCGGTCAGAACGGCGAGCGAGGCAACGGACATCGGCTCAAGACCCGCATCGCGAAGCGATCCGATTGACAAGGCGCCCTTGCGTTTGGAGAGCCCTTCTCCATCTCGTGTGGTCAGAAGATTGTGGTGGCCGAATATCGGGGGAGCAGCGCCCAGCGCTTCGAAGATGGCGATTTGCACGCCGGTGTTTGCCACGTGATCCTCACCACGGATGACATGGGTGATCCCCATGTCGATGTCGTCGACAATCGACGGCAGGGTATAAAGATAGGTGCCATCGGCCCGTATCAGGACCGGATCGGACAATGAAGCGAGGTCAACCGACTGTTCTCCCCGGCAAAGATCGTTCCAGGTGACATCGGTGCGCTTCGTCTCAAACGGGTCCGCGTCGTGATTGGGCAAAACGAAGCGCCAGTGCGGCCTACGGCCTTCGGCCTCGAATGCCGCCCTCTCCTCTGCTGTCTGCTTCAAACCCGCCCGGTCATAGACCGGGGGTCTGCCGAGCGAACGCTGTCGCGACCTGCGCCGATCCAGTTCTTCCGGTGTTTCGTAACAGGGGTAGAGCAGTCCCGCATCTTTCAGTTTCTGAGAGGCCACGTCATAGCTAGCAACGCGCCGGGACTGACGTTCGATCACATCCGGAACTATGCCGAGCCACCGAAGATCCTTCTCGATCGATTCTGCATATTCCTGCTTTGAGCGCTCCAGATCGGTATCATCGAAACGCAGAACGAAGCGTCCGCCCTCTTTCCTGGAATAGAGCCAGTTGAAGAGTGCAGGGCGGCTGTTGCCGATGTGAATGTGGCCGGTCGGCGACGGCGCAAAGCGAACAGTTACGGTCATGAGGCTTCAGTTAGCGGCTGGCGGGACGCGCGGCAACCCAAAACTGCCACCAAAATCAACTATGTTGATCCGACCGGTAGGCGCGAGCAGCCAATGCCAGAACGGCAGCGAAAACGAGGCAGTAAATCCCCATTGCCGTCACCTGCGCATCGAACGAGACGCCGATGTCGATCAGCCAACCGACGAGCCCCGGGCCGGCGGCCGAGGCAAAGACCATGATCGAAAATGCGACAGCGCGTATCGCCCCCATATGGCGCGTGCCATAAACTTCCGGCCAGAAAGCGCCGACAAGCGTGCCATTGAAGCCGTTTCCGATCCCGACCAGTCCCAGAAACACGAATGCGGCAATCTGCGCGTCGACATTTGCCAGAACGAAACACGCAACGCACAACGGCATGAGCGTATAGGGAAGCAACTGTCTCGCCGAGAACCTGTCGATCAGCGGTCCGATAATGAGCGATGCAATGACGACCCCGCTTGCCATGAGAAGAAACGCGCTGGCAAAAACTTCCAGAGACCAGCCACGCAGTTCAACGAGATACACCTGGTGGAACAGGACCGCGGTGCCGATGAATGCGGGCGCATTGACACCGCAGGACACCAGCCAGAAACGAGGATCCCGGAGCACCTCCCCACGTGTCCACTGCCTGCCTTCAGCCTTTGCGGCAGCGACCTCTGCCGTCGAGGGGATGCGGTCCTTTGCCAGAAGTGCGAAAAGTACGGGCATGGCGACAACGATCAGCACCAGCGACGAAACGGTCCAGGCGCCGCGCCAGCCGATAGTTCCGCTCAAAATGACGAAGCAGAGCGGAAAAAGCGCTTCGGCGGTCGGAAACCCGAGCATTGAAATCGAGACCGCCCTGCCCCGTTGCGCCGAAAACCATCGTCCGGCTGCCGTCACCGACGTATGTGTCATCATGCCTTGCCCGCACAGACGCAGCCCGTAAAAGGCGAACGCAACCATCCAGACTGAAAATGCGTGCGCCAGGGCGAGGCAGAACAACGCAAACCCGGCCATCACTGCCATTGCGATCTTCTGCACCGGATAATGATCAAGGCTCTTTCCGACATATGGCAGGGTAAGTGCACTGCCGAGCGTCGCGACCATGTAAAGCAGCCCGAGATCACCGTGGCTCAACCCGAATTCTGCCCGCAGATCCCCGGCCGACAACGAAATGAAAAACGTCTGTCCGAAACCGGAAAACGTCGTCAACAAGTAGCTGGCCGACAGCCAGCGCGCATTGTCGCGCAGGAAAGCAAAATAGGTCATATGCACGAAGCCGATGGCCCGTAAAGGACCTCAAGGGAAGGATGTCGGCTCCGGATTAGTTCAGCTGCGGTCCCGGAACCGATTTGTGATGGGATAGCGGCGATCCTTGCCGAAATTTCGTTCAGTAATCTTGACGCCCGGAGGTGCCTGTCGCCGTTTGTATTCGGCAATATAGAGCAAATGCTCGATCCTGTGAATCAAAGCCCTGTCATGACCGCGCTTTTCGATTTCACTGACGGACATTTCCTCTTCAACAAGACATTCAAGAATATCATCAAGCACATCATAGGGCGGCAGGGAATCCTGATCGGTCTGGTTTTCCCGGAGCTCCGCCGTCGGAACCTTGGTGATGATGTTGGACGGGATCACCTCCCCCGCAGGACCGAGCATGCCTGCCGGCATGTTTTCGTTGCGCCAGGCGGAAAGGTGATACACCTGCGTCTTGTAAAGATCCTTGATCGGATTGTAACCGCCGTTCATGTCGCCATAAAGCGTTGCATAGCCCACCGACATCTCCGACTTGTTGCCGGTCGTCATGACCATGTGGCCGAACTTGTTGGAAACGGCCATCAAGATGACGCCGCGGGCGCGCGACTGAAGATTTTCTTCCGTCGTGTCCTCTTTTGTCCCTTCGAACAATCCGCTCAATGTCGACCTGAAGCCCTCGACCGGTTCTGCAATCGGAACAGTATCGTAACGAATTCCGAGTGCCGCAGCGCACTCGGCTGCGTCCTTGATGCTGTCTTCCGACGTATAGCGGTAGGGCAACATGATCGCATGCACCTTGTCAGGCCCGAGAGCGTCGACCGCCATGGCCGCACAGATCGCGGAATCGATGCCGCCGGACAGTCCGAGCACCACGCCGGGGAAACCGTTCTTTTTGACATAATCGCCGAGCCCGAGAACACAGGCGCGCCAGTTGGCTTCATCAAGATCAGGAAGCTTGACGGTCTCCCCCTGCTCGCAGATCCAGGTTTCTCCGTCGCGCTTCCAGTCACTGATGCCGAGAGCGGTCTCGAACTGAGGCATCTGGAAGGCAAGCGATCGATCTCCCTGGAGGGCGAAGGATCCGCCGTCGAATACGAGTTCGTCCTGCCCGCCGAGTTGGTTGCAGTAAACCAGCGGCAAGCCGGTTTGCACAACGCGCGAGACCACCACCTGCAGGCGTTCTTCAGCACGATTTTCCCAGTAGGGAGACCCATTCGGCACCAGCAGCAGCTCTGCACCGGTTTCCTCGAGGCACTCGCATACCTCGTCGTTCCAGATATCCTCACAGACCGGCAGACCTATCCGGACACCGCGAAAATCAACGGGCCCTGGAAGCGGTCCTGATTCAAAGACCCGTTTTTCATCAAAGACACTGTAATTTGGCAGATCGTACTTGTATCGAACGGCCCTAACCTCGCCCGCGTCCAGCAGGACGACGGCGTTGTAGACCTTCTCGTCACTCCCCCGCCACGGGGTACCGATGACCAGCGCCGGACCGCCATCAGCGGTCTCACGGGCAAGTTCCTCGGCAGCATCCATGCACCGGCGAACGAAAGCGCGCTTCAACACGAGATCTTCCGGCAGATAACCGGCGAGAATCAATTCTGATGAGAGGACCAGATCGGCCCCCTCTTCAGCAGCTTTCCGGCGCGCCTTGCGGACGAGGTCCGCGTTGCCAGCAACGTCGCCGACTGTCGGGTTGAGCTGAGCAACAGCCATTCTGAAGTGATCGGAAATCATGGAAGCAGCACCAGGACGTGTCATTGTCCCTGATGTAGCCGCAAGATCAAAAGGTTGCAATCACTCAAATCGTATTGTGGCCGTTTCGGACTGGTCAGTGCCGATCGAATACAGGTCGGCGAGCCGGGACACCAAGCCGGGTTGCTCCCAGCCACTTGGGGGTTTTTCAGCCGGGCTCGGCGTAACACACGAGAACAACCCAGTTGCGTGTAGCTGTCTCCGTCCAGACCGAGCACCCGTCAGCGAAACGGATGGTCCTGAATCAGGCGTTCAATATGTCGCTTGCGGCCCTGCGACCTGACATCAAGGCTCCGTGCGTCGTGCCGTGATAGTCAAAATTCGTGTGCTCACCCGCCATGAACAATCGACCTGAAATCGGGGATTCCAACCTTGTGAAGTCTGCAACAGAGCCACCCGTTCGCGGGAAGGAATAGGCGCCGCGAAAATGTGGTTCCTTTGACCAGTGGGTGGTGAGCACCGATTGCGGTGATCCAACCTCATCGCCCCAGACCGAGCGCAGGACCGCCAATGCGTCCCTGGTCATGATCTCCTTGCTCATATTGTCGGCAATTGGAGAATACCTGCCGAATGACAATCCAAGCAGGATATTCTCGTCGCTGAACGTTCGGTAGTTCAGCCAATAGTTCCAGCGTCCCCTGGGCTCTGTCATGATCCCGAAATATTGGGTTTCGGTTTCCCAGAACGGCGTTTCAAACTTCAGAGCGATTTTCGTGACGCTACCAAAACCGATCCGGTCGATCGACTTTCGAACGTCTTCCGGCAGAGAGGGTTCGAAAACAATGTCGCCCGTTTTCAAAATACCAAGCGGCGCCGCACAAACGACGTAATCTGCCCGCAGACCGTCAATCTCAACGCCGTTTCTATCGTAGTAAACGCGCGAGACCGGCGTGTTGAGGCGAATATCCAGGTCAGCCGCCAGCGGCCAGACAATCTGGTCGTAGCCATCCGTGAAAACAACGTCCGATCCTTCAAACGTCTCCGATGCAAAGCCGTTTCCGGCAGAAATGTCCTCAATGCCGGCGCCGATGTCGAATACGAAAAACGCCGACACGGCCCAAATCCCAAGTGGGTCAGTCAGAATATCGGGTTCGATATCCTGGAGCAGGTCATGGACACTGCGCGTTTCCGAACGATCTGGAGAAGAAAGCACCGTTTCCAGGCGATCGTACATGTCATCGAGGCGAACGTATTCTGCATCGGTCAGCCGCCGTCCAGACAGGTCAAACACCTCGAGGTTGTCGTCGTCTGTAACGAAAGTGCCGACATCAAGGGCATCAGCAAGTTGTTTTACCGGATTGTATTGGCTTGGCCCATGTATCCATCCGGCTCCAAATTCAAATGGCGCGCCCAGGGACATGTCGGTGCGGATGCGGCCGCCCACATAATCGCCGGCCTCCAACACAACGACTTCTGCGCCCCGCTCCTGCAATTGTTTTGCCGCCGCAAGTCCCGCAAGGCCTGCGCCTATCACGATCACTTTGGTACCGGTCAGTTTTCGCGCGGTCGCATTGCTCGCGAGACCTGCCAGAAAGGCGGCGATACCCAGTTTAAGTGCGTTGCGACGTGTGATGATCATATGGAACCCTGAGCGAAAATGCTGCAACAGTGCGTTCCATGCATAACATGCAACAATTCACGGGTTCAAAGCCTGCCGGTGGTGGAAAATGATTTCAGTCATGCCAGCGGACTTGCTGCCTGCCAACCGGTTTTGATTTCGTTCGTCCCAAACCATCTTCAGGCGGGCCGCTCCGGAAACCTCCCGAGCGCACGTGAAGGCGGCCCCTGGCACGTCAGAGCAGTGCGAGCCCCGCTTCATCGTCGGGTTGGGATTCCGGGGCCAAATTCGATATGTCTGTTATGTTGAGCTTGCGCGTCGGTTTCTGGAAGCCCGGCCCCATGATGCCTTTCGAGCGCCCGTGCATTTCCTGACGCTCCAGGATTTCACCAATATGCCGATAAAGAATTGCGGGTGCGATCGGTTTGGCGATGAAACCGTGGATACCAATTCCGATCGCCTCCAGGATCGTTGCGCGCTTGGCATGAGCCGTGATGACCAGAACAGGAACCGTCGATATCACAAGATCCCGGTCACCTCGCAGGATTCTAAGGAATTCGCTTCCGCCAAACGGATTCATCACCCAGTCGAGCAGGACGACATCGGGCTTCCTGTCGACAACAAGTTCGAGTGCTTCGGCGCCGTCGCTTGCCTCAAAAACCGACCGGATACCGAATCCGGTCAATACCGAGCGCAATATGGTGCGCATATGAGGATTGTCTTCCGCGATCAGGCAGGAAGCCCTGGACAGATCCCACTTCTCACGCAATGTCCCATCTCCTCCAAGCGAGCCTTTCTTGTTCACAGGTATGGGGAGCGAGCGTTAAACGAGACTTACCGTCCCGCTGCAATTTTCATAAAAATTGTCAAAAATACCAAAAAGGGCGGTTCAAGCCGCCCTTTAGGTTAACGTAAAGTAAGCAACGCCAGTCGTTACGCGCTGGCAGCCATTGGTTCTGACTTTCGGCCATCGCGCTCCTTCTTGAGATTTTCCGCGATGAGAAACGCAAGTTCTAGGGCCTGGTCGGCATTCAGGCGCGGGTCGCAATAAGTATGGTAGCGGTCGCCAAGCTGCTCGGCAGTCAACGCGCGGGCGCCCCCGGTACATTCCGTGACGTTGCGACCAGTCATCTCCACATGCACGCCGCCAGCATGGGTTCCCTCAGCGCGGTGCACGGCAAAAAACGCTTCGACTTCCTTCAGGATCCGATCGAATGGACGCGTCTTGTAGCCCCCAGCGGTGATTGTGTTGCCGTGCATCGGATCACAGGACCAGATAACGGACTTGCCTTCACGCTCAACCGCCCGCACGAGCTGCGGCAAATGGTCGAATACCTTGTCGGCACCGAAGCGCGCAATCAGGGTCAGGCGGCCCGGTTCGTTGTCCGGATTAAGGATGTCGACCAGTTCAAGCAGTCCGTCAGGTGTCAGGGACGGTCCGCACTTCAAGCCGATCGGATTCTTGACACCGCGGAAGAATTCCACGTGGGCATGGTCCGGCTGGCGTGTCCGGTCACCGATCCAGATCATGTGTCCCGAAGTCGCGTACCAGTCGCCGGAAGTGGAATCGACGCGTGTCAGCGCTTCTTCATACCCCAAAAGCAATGCTTCATGGCTGGTGAAGAAATCCGTTCCGCGCATTTGCGGCACGTTGTCGGACTTGATGCCACAGGCGCGCATGAATGCCAGCGACTCGGTAATCCTGTCCGCAAGCTCCTTGTAACGGTGCCCTTGCGGGCTGTCGGTAATGAAGCCCAGCATCCACTGGTGCACCTGATCAAGGTTGGCGAAACCGCCCTGCGCAAACGCACGCAGAAGGTTCAGCGTCGCCGCAGACTGGCGATAGGCCATGGCCATGCGGCTCGGATCGGGTATCCGGCTGCCAGAACTGAAATCGATGTCGTTGATGATATCGCCACGGTAGCTCGGCAGCTCGACATCGTCTTTCTTTTCGATGTTCGATGACCGCGGTTTTGCAAATTGACCCGCAATACGACCGACTTTCACCACCGGCTGGCTCGCTGCATAAGTCAACACGACGGCCATTTGCAGGAAGACGCGGAAAAAGTCCCTGATGTGATCCGGATGATGTTCGGCGAAGCTCTCGGCGCAATCGCCTCCCTGAAGAAGAAAACCGTTGCCCGCGGCGACGTCGGCCAGCTGTTGTTTCAGCGCACGCGCCTCACCTGCAAAAACCAGAGGCGGATAAGTCGACAGGCGCTGTTCAACACTCGCCAAAGCCTCTTGATCCGGGTATTCCGGAACCTGCAAGATCGGTTTCGATCTCCAAGAATCCGGGCTCCACTTGTCCGCCATTTATTCTACTCCTACTGGACTCGCGACATCATTCACACCTGAATGCGCAGTCCGCGACATTTTCATTCGTATCCGTTTGCCGGGTTAAAGCAAACGTGCGGCGTTATACACGCGGTTGGTCCGTTACGCCACAGGGGAATCTGCCAAAATTGCGGTGAACCTGAGAAGGCCCATTCCCAACCTCTTGTCGCGTGGATTCCCTGCCTTGACAGGGATCATGGCACTGCCGGTCCATATTGATCACCCTAACGTAGCAGAAGAATAGGACAGACCCATGCCAACTCCAAGACTGGAGCACAGTCACAGGCCTGACGACATCGCTTCCAGACTCGCTGTCAAGCCGACCGCGAGTTATCTGCGCGACTGGATATACGGTGGTATCGATGGCGCAGTCACGACCTTTGCGATCGTCGCGGGTGCTGTGGGAGCCGCGCTTTCACCGAAAATCATTCTGATACTGGGTGTCGCGAACCTTCTTGCAGACGGGTTTTCCATGGCGGCTGCAAATTACAGCGGTTCAAAGTCCGAAACGGAGGATTACGCCCGGCTGATGGCCATTGAAGAAAAACATATTGCTGTCGCACCGGAAGGCGAAAAGGAAGAAATCAGGCAGATATTCAGGTCCAAAGGCTATCAGGGCAGCGACCTTGATGATCTCGTGCGTCTCGTGACATCCAACAGGACCACCTGGATCGAAACGATGATGCAATCCGAATACGGGCTGTCGGCAGCGACCAGATCTCCTTTCAAAGCGGCTTTGGCAACCTTTGCCGCGTTTGTCGTTTGCGGCAGCCTGCCTCTTTTGCCCTTCCTGATGGGCCTTGGGGCCTCCGAAATCTACACGACCGCACTTACAGCACTTACATTCTTCCTGATCGGTTCGATCAAGTCGCACTGGTCTACCAAAAACTGGGTCTGGTCAGGACTGGAAACGACCGGCATCGGCCTTTCGGCGGCGGCAATTGCCTATTTTGTCGGTTACCTGCTGCAGGGCTTGATTGCCTGACAAGATCCGGCCCCCCATTCAGATCTCACGGTATATCCAGAAATGTGAGGCCGTGCCTTGCGGTCGCCTCGTCAAGGACACTCAGAACCTTGTCCGGCAGGGCAACTGCTCTCGGATAGGCGGGATTTCGCCGGTCCTTGAGAACCGGTACGTGCCAGCCCTCGGTCGTGTCCAGAAAGTGGGCAACGCCCTCTTCTCCCCAAAACCGGTAGAACCCGGCCAGAACACAATCGAGATAACTTTGCAGGATCGGGTGTGTTTCCGTTCCCCACCGGTAATGATCCGACGCTGCAACAAAAACAAACAAGTCTTCCGGGCCATTCTTGTTTTCAGCATCGCAGATAAAAGACCCGCCGATTTCGTCCACCTTGCGGTACCGTTTCTCGCGTTTCTCAAGTTCCTTCAGACCTGACCGGGGCTCGCGCACCATCACGCCCTTGATCTCGTTTCCCGGATCTTCCCGGACACTGAGTGCACAGCGGCCCTGGCCGTCCGGCCCCATGCCGCAGACCCGCCATTCCCTGACCCACCCTTTCAGCGTTCCAGGGGTCGCAACAGCGTCAGCCGGAATGGTGTCCAGGTTGACGAGCGAGCCGTATCCAAAATATGTGATCGTCATCGCGTACAGGTCTTTTTCCTTGGGGAGCCGTCTCGATATCTTTGGTGAGCCCGCATCCCATAACCAAACATAATTCAAATCCGAGGTTTGTCATGATCGTCCCGTCCCTTTCCCAACAGGATATCGCGGTTCTGAGGGAAGACACCCCCGGTGTAAGTCAGCTGATCCACTTTAACAACGCCGGAACAGGACTGGCACTCAATCCGGTTCTCGATGCCGTGAAGCAGCATCTGGACCTTGAAGCACAACTGGGGGGCTATGAGGCAGCGGCTGCAAACAAGCCATGTATGGACACCTTTTATGCGAGCCTGGCAGCACTCATCGGCTGCAAGCCGCATTCGATCGCCTACATAGAAAACGCGACACGTGCCTGGGCATGGCCTTTTACGGGATCGATTTTCGCCAAGGTGACCGTATCGTCACCGGCCGATCCGAATATGTCTCGAACTACGTCGCTTTTCTTCAAATGAAACAGCGCAAGGGCATAGAGATCGATATCGTGGAAGATGATGCCAGCGGGCAAATCGATCTTGCTGCCCTGAAAGCTGCTGTCGGCAAGAAGACACGCCTGATTGCCCTGACGCATATTCCGACATTCTCGGGTCTGATCAATCCTGCGGAAGACGTCGGAGACATCGCACAGGCCGCCGGTGTTCTTTATCTGCTGGATGCGTGCCAGTCGGCCGGTCAAATTCCCCTGAACGTCAATGAGATTGGCTGTCACATGTTGTCCGGCACCGGCCGGAAGTATCTGCGCGGCCCCAGAGGGACGGGGTTCTTGTATGTCAGTGACAACGTGCTCGATCAGCTGGATCCTCCTTTCATCGACCTGCAATCTGCGAACTGGACTGCCGACAACACCTATGAACTGGTTCCGCATGCCCGGCGATTTGAGACCTGGGAGCGATACGTGGCCGGTCAGATCGGACTCGGCGTCGCAACGACCTATGCAATCGGGTTCGGAATGGAACGGATCGGGAACCGGATTTGCGCGCTCGCAGCTCAATTGAGATCCGAACTGTCCGGACAGACCGGCGTCACGCTGCACGACAAGGGAGCGCGCAAAGGTGGAATAGTCACTTTCACTCTTGCGGGTGAAACTCCTTTACAAACAAAGGCACGGCTTGGCGGGTCCAGGATCAACGTGTCCCTGAGTTCGGCATCGTCGGCCCGGATCGACCTGCCACACAGAGGACTTGATGCCGTGGTCCGGGCATCGGCGCACGCGTTCAACACGGAAAACGAAATAGAACGTTTCGTTAAGGCTCTCGCCAGTTTGAGTTGACGTTTCGCACCACACCCGGTCCCGGCCACCCGGTGTTAAACTTCCTTTGCTATTCTAGGGACCGGATTACATCGGGGCGGTTACTTTGTTCTGGAACAGGAAAAGCGGCGACATTGCAGGTACCACAGACGGGAGCCGGGCAGCGACCGGGAGACAGATAAAGATCTGGATCTATGGGCTCGCGGCAATGCTGATCGTGCTCTCCACCGCCTCCCTGACCTTCATCGCCCATCTTGCCTGGTCCGAGGCGGACAGGCGTTCACTCGAAGGCGACAAACTCCGTTTCACAACGGCTTTGAAGCAGTATCAGAAACTTGTTGCGCTCGACCAGATCGGACTGGCGCAGTGGGACGAGACCTTTACAGCGCTGCAACACCCGCTGAACCGGGATTTCATCGAAGACCTCCTGGTTACCGATTTGTGGGGGCAGTTCGACCTCGAGCGAACGTTCATTGTCAACGCAGATGGCAGCCTGATCGCACAGGCCATCGAAGACAACACCCTTTTTCCCACCGAGACCACTGCGGCCGATCCGCTTATCAAGCACCTGGCCGACAGGACCCGCGAGAGCTTTGACGCACGCAAGCGTCAATCAAACACGGGGCCTGCCGATTGGTATTTGCCGCAATCCGTCCTGCTCGAGGTGTCAAATTCGGCATACGCGATCCTTGACGGGCAACCTGGGCTGCTTGTCGCAGTTCCGGTCCTGCCGGACGAAGGCCGCGTCAACTGGACAGGGAACAAGCCTGCGGTCCTGATCAACGCGGTCTATTTCGACAATGCATTTCTCGCCGAACTGAACGAAGCCTTGAACTATCGTGATTTCCAGTTCTTTGCCGGGGAACCGGCGCGCAGACATCCGACAAATCACTTGATCTGGGCTGCTGACGGCTCGGTCCTTGGATACTTCCGGTGGGATCATGAAAAACCCGGTCTGCAAATCTGGTTTATGGCTTTGCCGCTCATTGTTCTGATGACGGCCATAATTGCCGTTGTCGCCTTTGCAATTGCCGCGAAAATCAGCCGTCTCTCGACATCGCTTGAAGAAAGCGAGCGGAAAAACCACCACTTTGCCAACCACGATGCGCTCACCGGTCTGCCGAACAGGCATCACTTTTCCGACCGCCTCGCCTTTTCGATAGACAATCTCCCGGATAAGGGTTTCGCCCTATTCGCATGCGACCTGGACCGGTTCAAGCCAATCAACGACACATTCGGGCACGAAGCGGGAGACAAGGTCCTTTGCCGGGTTGCCGAGCGATTTCAGAGCCATTTCGGCAACGACGATGTGGTGTGCCGGATCGGCGGGGACGAGTTCATTGTCCTCATGACGAAATATTCGAATCTCGACGAACTGGAAGAACGGGCAAACAAGCTCAGAACCGACATGTCCGCGCCAATCGAAATCGGCAACGGCGAGACAGTCCAGATCGGAGTGAGCGTCGGCATTGCAACCGCACCGGAATGCGGCACGAACGACAAGGACCTGATCCGGACGGCAGACATGGCGCTCTACCGAGCAAAAGAAAACGGACGCAATGTGGTTGAATTTGCCGTCCCCAGGTATTTGAAAAAGACTGACAGCGACAATCTTGCGGGTTTTCGCATGCGATCGGGCAAGTAGAAGTTCTTTCGCCTCGATTCGATTCACTGCTATTTTTCACAATGAATAAATCGCTCACTTTTAAGTTATTTTGTTAGTAACCACTAATAATTCGCCGAAATAATTACTATCAGAACCCCCTGTTAAGGCTTCATATCTAAAATTCCCGGAGATAAAAGCAAGAAACACATAACCAATCGTAGTATTTAAAGAGACTGCAACTTGAGCGAATTCCGGCGTAGGCATAGCGATCAAGCTCCAAAACTTGCAAGACAGCATATTTCGCGTCTCGCGTTCCTGCTTGCCGGTCTTCTGATTGCCGTGACGTCGATTTCCCTGATGTTTGTCGGTTTCATCGCCACGCGGGCATCAACGCAACAGACGATCGCCAACGAAGAGCGCCTGTTTCAAAGTGTCGTCTCGGATCGACTGCGCGCGATCGTGCGTGAGCAGATCAGGATCACGTCATCCGACACATCGGTCGAAAACCTGGTGCGTGGCTTTAATCCTGCCTTTGCGCGGCAAAGCTTCGATACGCTCTGGACCGACTACCGGCACGACAAGATCATGTTGATCTCCGGAGAAAAAAAGGTCCTCGCGGAATCCTTCGAAGACTATACGCACATCATCGAGCGGCCCCTGGACGAAACTCCCGAACTCAAGATCATCGTTCAAAAACTGACGGCAAAATACATGCGCAACCGGGTTCGCGTTCCAGGCGGCTTCGGGTATCGGTCGCTCCTTGATATCGATCCGACGGACTATGCGTTGATGGGATATGTCCGCATCGACGGCAAGCCCGCCATATTCGGCGCAATGCCGGTTATTCCGGACAAGTTTCACACAACGCTTCCCGACGGACCTCCGACGATACTGCTGTCGGCGCTCTACATCGACGAAACGCTACAAAAGCAGTTGAACTCTCAACTGGACTTCACATCCTTTGCATTTGTCGACACCGTATCCGCCGACTATGACGGGCCCATCCATCCCGTATCGGACCAGACCGACATCCCGCTGGGTGCTTTTCGCTGGGAAAGCGAATCTGCCAGCACATCCATCTGGCCGACGATCATTCCGGTCATCGTCATCTTGAGTGTTGCGCTCGGTGCGCTCGCGTTCGGGATTGCCTGGCGTATAGGCCTGCTGACGACCTCTCTTCAGGCGAGTGAGCAACAAAACAGATATCTCGCCCTCCACGACACGCTATCAGGTCTCGGAAACAGACTGCTGTTCAATCGGGTTCTGGATACGTCGGTAAAGGAACTTCCCGAAAAGCATTTTGCCGTTCTTCATTGCGACCTCGACAAATTCAAGTCCGTGAACGACACCTTCGGGCATGCTGCGGGAGATGAAGTCATAAGGGTGGTGGCGCACCGGATGCAGGAAACAGTGGGCAGACAGGGCCTCGTCTGCCGGATTGGTGGTGACGAGTTCATGGTGATCTACCGCAAAGAAACATCAAAAACGCAGTTGCAGACGCTATGCCGTACGCTTGTTGCTTCCGCGCAGGAGCCCATTTCATGTGGCGACAGCACCACGGTAAGCGTTGGCCTCAGCATCGGGATCGCCTGTGCTCCCGAGGATGGTGCCGAAGGGGAGCAGCTTGTCAGCCGATCCGACGCCGCTCTCTACCGGTCCAAGGCCTTGGGCCGCAGCCAATTCACGTTTTTCTCCGATATTCCGACCCGGGACGCAGACGAAAACAATTCCCCTGCCCCCGATACAGCCGGACACGTGGAAACCTTCAGCAAGGCGGCAGGATAAGCCTGCATCCCATCCGCCGAGATTTGCCGGCAATGGGCGCATCTGTACAGATAGGTTTCAGCCACGAAGCTGTTCTGTCGGCTCACGCATCGTCACAAGTTCTTCGGCCGCTGTCGGGTGAACGGCAATGGTGCGGTCAAAATCCGCCTTGGTCGCACCCATCTGGAGCGTAACACCCAGAATCTGGGCAAGTTCACCCGCATCAGGACCAACCACGTGCACGCCGAGCACTTTTTGCGTATCGGCATCGACGATCATTTTCATGAGCATCTTTTCATCACGCCCGGACAAGGTGTGTTTCATCGGCCTGAAGCTGGATTTGTAGATGTCCAGATTTGGCGTGCGTTCCAGCGCCTGTTCCTGGGTCAGTCCCACTGTTCCCATCTCGGGTTGGGAGAAGACCGCCGTGGCGATCAGGCTGTGGTCGACGGTCCAGGGATTGTTGCCAAAAACCGTGTCGGCGAATGCATGCCCCTCACGGATCGCAACCGGCGTCAGGTTAGCCCGGTTTGTGACATCTCCGACTGCATAGATCGATTCAATGTTCGTTCTTGAATCGGCACTCACCTTGATAGCGCCGATCCGATCAATCTCGACACCGGCCTTTTCCAGTCCCAGGTCGCTGGTATGCGGATTTCGGCCGATTGCAAACATGATCTGGTCGGCGGCAAGGCTTTTGCCACCCTTGGTATTGCCGGTCAGCGACCCATCGCTTTCCTTCTCAATGTCGGAGAATGCGTCACCCAAAATGACCTTGATGCCCTTTTTCTCCATTTCCTGACGAATGGTGGTTCTCAGATCCATATCGAAGCCGCGCAGGATTTCCTCACCGCGATAAATCAGCGTCGTATCCGCCCCGAGACCGTTGAAGATACCGGCGAACTCGACTGCAATGTAACCGCCACCGGCAACAATGACCTTTCGCGGAAACTCCGTCATGTGAAAGGCTTCGTTGGAGGTGATCACGTGTTGCATGCCCGGTACGCTGTTGTCGACATTGGGCGACGCGCCAACTGCGATCAGAATGTACCTTGCGGTCAACGTCTGGCCAGTCGACAGCAGGCGGACAGTGTGCGGATCCTCGACCACGGCCCGGCTGTCGTGGACCTCAACATTCGTCCGCTCCAGGTTACGCCGGTAGATGCCTTCAAGACGTGTAATTTCCTGATCCTTGGCCGCAACCAGTTTGTCCCAGGAAAAACCACGTTCCCCGACGGACCAGCCGAAGCCTTCCGCATCTTCAAATTCTTCGGAAAATTTTGACGCGTAGACAAACAGCTTCTTGGGAACGCAACCACGGATGACACACGTTCCGCCATACCGGTATTCTTCGGCAATCCCGACACGAGCGCCATGTGTTGCTGCAATGCGTGCGGCCCGGACGCCGCCTGATCCGCCGCCAATAACAAAAAGGTCGTAGTCGTAATCGGTCATTTGTGCCTCTTTTGAAATCACCCGTCATACACCCGGCGGGTTCCCAGCCTGCCCGCACATAAGCGATGTAATCCGCCGTGCAAGCCGTCATCTGAGCCAGCGTTGGCGCTCTATGCCAGGAAAACCAGATATTGGAACGGATTGGGCCGCTTCCGCGGCCCAAACGCCGGTCAGAATACCAGCTTCAATTCTCTGTGTGATCCCTGTTATCGAAACGCTTATTCAGCCTTGTTTCTTTTTTGCAGTTCCTGCTGGACCATCGTCACCATGTCAGTGGAAAGCTTGTCCTGCCATTCACGGGCAGCACCGACGGAAAGCTGTGTCACGGCCGGCAGTGAGCTGGTGAGCTTTTGTCCGAGATCAGTGGTGTAGAATTCAGCCAACTGGTTCAGCTCTTCTTCGGTAAAATTGGTTGCCCAGGCCTGATAGACGAGTTTGTTCAGATCAGACCGGGTCGGCGCAAGTTGCAGCGCCACGTCCTGGGTGATTTCGATGATTTCCTCGGCACGTGTCGGTTCCGCCTGAATGAATGCGGTCCGGGTCTGTTCGGCAAGTATCGGCAGAATTTCGTCGAAAGGCTCCAGAACCTTTGTGACTTCAGCCACGTTCTTGGCCGCCGCCATATGGCTTTCGGAAATTGCGTCCTGTGCAATCGCTGCCGACGTAAAAATTCCAGCGGCCGACATTACCGCACCCAATACGGCCGCCCGCGGAAGTGCTTTCAAAAGTGTCATTTTTCTACTCCTACGCGGCACTCCGGAAATTTCTACGGAGGCCAAATCCAAAACAGTCAGACAGGCAAGACGGTCTTTACCCCATCCGAGCCCGCCACGTAAGCTTTTGTTGCAAGTCCGATGAACAGACCATGTTCAACAACGCCCGGTATCGCCACGAGCCGGTTAGCCAGAGATTGCGCCTGAGGTATGGCCTCAAGATGCGCATCCAGGATGTAATGGCCACCGTCGGTGACAAAGGGCTGCTCGCTGCCCCCTCTCAATTCCAGTTTCTGCGGCAGACCAAGGTCGTCGAATACGGTCAAAACAGCGTTGCTTGTGGCCTGCAGACCGAACGGGACGACCTCAATGGGCAAGGGATACCGTCCAAGAATTGCCACTTCCTTGCTGCTGTCCGCGATCACGGTCATCTGTCCTGATGCCGCCGCAACGATCTTTTCACGCAGCAGCGCGCCACCACCGCCCTTGATCAGAGCGAGTCCGGCATCAAACTCATCCGCTCCGTCGATCGTAAGGTCAAGTTCCGGAAGATTTTCCAGCGCCGTCAGACGAATACCAAGTCCGGAGGCCAGCTCCCGTGTTCTTTCCGACGTCGGCACACCGATGACGTCCAGTCCCTCCCCGACACGCTTCGCCAGTGCGTGCACGAAGAATTCCGCCGTTGACCCGGTTCCGATGCCAAGCCGCATTCCCGAGGTCACATCATCCGCTGCACGCTCAGCTGCCTGCTGTTTAAACTGATCGCTCATCAACTATTCCTTCAGCCACCACCCGAGCGGATGGGCCGCAGCCGGTTAAATATTCTTGGTCGCCGGGTGCTTAACATGGCCAGCCTCTGCCGGTCCAGTGGCATTCCCGACTTCCGTGACGAAACAGCTGGAGAACCGGAATAATGAATTTGTTAACCATGATTTTAGAATGAACTGCGATCTTGAACGCAATTTCCCTAGCTTTGAAAAGCATGGTCTCAAATGAATCTGTTTCGGCGCAAGAAATCCACGCTTAGCAATCCGACCGACGCCTGCTCTGGCTCCCGGGTAGAAACCGAGGTTCATGCCCCGGCGGACGATGCGCACCAAATCCCGGACCAGAACAAGTCAGATCAGCTTGAGTTCGTGCTTGATAGTCTCGAAGACGATCTCCAGGTCGCAGCCAGGACAATCAACATTGCCGCGGACAAGGTTCAGGACCGGCTGGTCGGTCAAATGGATACGCTTGAGGCAATCCGAAGCGATACTCAATTGCTTTCAGACCAATCGGCCGTTGCAGATGAAAACGCCTCCAACCTGGCGACATCCATCCGGGAATTGTCAGCCTCCAGTGGCGAGATCGGGTCCCAGGTCGGAGTTTCCAACCAACTCGCGGATGAAGCACGCGAAATTGCAGATCAGGCCAATGAAGGCGTACTTGAACTCAAGGGCGCCATTGATGACATTGCAAATGTTGTCAGCCTTATCTCGGACATCGCAAAACAAACAAACCTGCTGGCCTTGAATGCAACCATTGAAGCCGCCCGCGCGGGAGAGGCAGGCAGAGGTTTTTCCGTGGTCGCAAGCGAAGTCAAGGCTCTGTCTGTCGAAACGCAATCTGCAACCGAACAGATCGTTTCCAACATCGAAAAACTGAACCTGTCCGCGGAACACAGCCTTGGTTCGGTCAACAGAATCATCGATATAATCGGAAAGATCCGGCCGAGTTTTGCCACCGTCGAAGATGCTGTTCGTTCCCAGGTAAGCACAACCAATCTGATCGGTGAACAAGCGAACAAGACAGCTGATTTTGCGCAGGAGGTGGTTCGCAAGGCACAGATAATCACCGAAAGCGCAGTCTCGGCAGAAGAAGGGGGCGCGCTGGCCCGCGAATCCGGCGCGCAGATGAGTGCTGCCAGCCGATCGCTTCAGAACCGGTTCACAATGATGATCCGGCAGACGGGACTCGGAAACAGGCGGCAACACGACCGTCTGCCGGTCAAGATCTCCGGGTCGGTCACAAACGGCTCCGTGACAGGCCAGATTGAAACTCTGGACATTTCAGAGGGCGGCCTTCTCTTCAAGGCAGACAGTGACTTTGCTCTGAAGCAAAACGACACCGTTCAACTCGAGCTCAATGGACTTGGCAACGTCACCGCGAGACTGGTTGCCGCATCGGACAGCGGATTTCACAGCTGTTTCCAGGATCCCGAACCGGCCTTCGAGCAAGCCCTGCGTCGCAAGCTCGCCTCCATTCACGAGAGCCACGCCCGCGAAGTGGACTGTGCACAATCCGGCGCTTCGAGAATAGAAAACGCCATGCAGGATCTTGTCTCGCGAAATGTGCTGACCCTGGACGATCTGTTTGACACGGACTATCAACCGATTGAAGGAACGAACCCGCAGCAGGTCTCAACGCGGGCATTGCAGCATCTGGAAACCATGCTTCCGGAAATCCAGGAAGACATTCTCGCCAGTGGCACGGAACACGGCATGGCATTTTGTGCCTCTGTCGACCGAAACGGATACCTGCCGGTTCACAATCTGGTCTTTTCCAATCCGCAGCGTCCCGATGATCCGGTCTGGAATACCGCCAATTGCAGGAACAAACGGATATTCGACGATCGTGCCGGTCTCAGTGCGGCACGGAACACGCGGCCCTTCCTGATACAGTCGTATGCTCGGGACATGGGTGGTGGCAATATCGTCTGGATGAAGGAAATCGACGCACCGATCCTGGTCCAGGGCCGGCATTGGGGTGGCTTCCGCACGGCCTATAAACTTTAGACGTCGTTTGAGGCTCGATCGCGTCAGCGCACACTTGCGGTTCCCCTCCATTTCCGGGTACGCAGGAAGTTCTTCTCACCGGTTCGAGGGTTTCATGTCCGTTCTTGTTTTCGATCTGGATGGCACGCTGGTGTCGTCGATGGAAGATCTTGTCGTCACACTAAATGTCGTCCTGTCGGCAAACGGGCACCGTGAAGTCCCCCAGGAAAAGGTCGTCCACATGGTTGGCATGGGCGCCAGGGTCCTGCTGCAACGCGGTCTCGAATTCAACAATATCGAGTGGACGGACGAGATGGTCGACCCGCTCTTCCGTCACTTTCTGGACCACTATGCCGATAATATTGCCGTGCACACCAGACCGTTTGAAGGTGTCGTTGCCTCACTGGAATCGTTCAGAGAGCAAGGCTGGAAAATCGCGGTCTGCACCAACAAGGCCGAGCGACTGACCCTTCCGCTCCTGGATGCGCTTGATCTTGCGAAATATTTTGATGCTGTCGTCGGCGGTGACACTTATGAACGGTCCAAGCCCCATGCGGACCCGGTCCATGGGGCGATAGAGCGCGCAGGCGGTACTGTCGAGGGATCGATCATGATCGGCGACAGCGGCACGGATATCAACGCGGCCCGAAATGCCGGCATTCCCGTCATTGCAGTCGATTTCGGTTACACGCCTGTACCAGTTTCCGAACTCGGACCGGACAAGGTGATTTCGCATTTCGACGAACTCGGTGCTGCCATCGAGGCACTTCCAGTCATCAAGCGCTAGAACAAGCTGTGTTACACTTGCTACTATTAGACGCCCTCGCCTTATTACATAGAAATACCGTTAAAAATTAGCTCTTGATAGAAATCAAAATACACTAAAACATTCATGGACTCATTCGTGCTTCAAATCGCAAGCACTCACAAAATAACTACTTTCCACGCTCATATTCTGTCGATATTCGCTTTTACCAAACCTTTAGTGACGCCCGCACTACTCATTAACCAAAACTACCCCAAGGTCATCTTGTCGCGAGGGAATGCCAACCGGCTGACCTTACAAGCGACGGGGGCTTTAATTAGCAGTACCGAACATATTCGTCCGGATACCTCCCCTATTTTCAATACCTGGTCGGTCGCCACGGCGATCACATGAATATCAAGGCGATGTTTTCGCCTGAACTGCTTTTGCAAGACGCTAATACTTTGTCAGGTCGACCAACCTGGCTCCGAAAACCACAACCGATAGATCGGAAAGATCCATCGGAAAGGCGCCGCTTGGCCTGTTTCAGCCAATGCCGGGGCGTCAGATAGTGAGCTAACGGATGCATGACAACACGAATACCAATCTGGAGCCTGGTCTCGATTTCACCGTCCTGGGAGAGAGTCTTGCGCTAATGGCCCAGTGCGATCTTTACAGGTCACGCAGTATCGACCAATTCGGCGCATTGGTTCTCCCACCCATGGAACTGGGACAATTCCGGATCTGGCGCCGCAAGGGTCTGGCGGTGGCGCTGGCAACCTGGGCCTATCTCGACACGGATACCGAAAAGGCTGTTCTGGAGGACGACACTCCCCTGTCTCCGGGTGAATGGGCTTGCGGAACCAATCCGGTTGTCATGGATCTCGTTACGCCTTTCGGTGACGGCTTCGCTGCTTCAAGAGATCTGGTGCGTACGGTTTTTCCAGGCCTTGCCTTCAAGGCCGTGCGGCGTGCGGCGGACGGCCGTCCGCGCCGCGTCGTCCAATTCGCCGGTTTGAATGCCGACGGACAAAAAGTCAGCCGCCCCTCCCGAATCTGCTGACTTATTTTTAAAAAACCTAATTTAAACAATAGCTTGAACATAAAGAATTTGACTCATGGGAAGTTCCACAAAATCGATTCATCAGACATACAAACTTTGGGCATCAGCGTTTACAAGAATGCCGGCAGCGGCAATGACAAGCTTTATGGTCACGCTGCAAAGAACCACCTTCTCGGAGGTTCGGGCAATGATACGGTGTACGGATACGGTGGCTGGAACAAGCTTGACGGCGGCAGCGGCAACGACCTCGTCAAGAGTTACGGCGGGTCCAACTATCTATACGGCGGATCTGGACACGACCGCGTCTACGGATACGGTGCCTACAACTCCATGTCAGGCGGTTCGGGCAACGATTCCATGTACGGTTATGGCGCAAAGAACAAGATGTGGGGTGGTTCCGGCCACGACTACATGAAGGGAACCGGCGCATATAACTACATGAGCGGCGGCGATCACAATGACCGCATCTATGGTCATGGTGTCCGCAACGAAATGTATGGCGGCAATCATAATGACAAGCTCTATGGGTATGGTGCGTCCAACAAGATGGACGGCGGCGCCCACAACGACTCGCTTTATGGCTACGGTGCCCACAACGACATGCAGGGTGGCAGCGGCAACGACTTCCTGGAAGGCTGGGGAGCAGTCAACATCATGCGGGGTGGCAGCGGTAACGACGTCATCAAAGGACGCGGCGCACTCAACACCATCTATGGCGACAGCGGCAACGACACGATCGAAGCCATTGGCGGCGTCAACAACGTGCATGGCGGCACTGGCGACGACAACATCAAGGGGATCGGCGGAACCAATGTTTTACGCGGGAATGACGGCAACGACACGATAACGGCCGTTGGCGGCGTCAACACCGTATTCGGCGATGCAGGCGATGACACGATGATCAGCGCCGGTGGCGTCAACGTCATGTTCGGTGGAACCGGCAACGACAAGATGATTGCCAGCGCCCTTCTGGCGACCAGCCAGAGCGGCGAAGCGGGTGACGACACGATGGTCGCTGTCAGCAACGCCAACCTTCAATGGGGTGGCGACGGCAACGACACCATGGTCGGCATCGGCAACCTCAACATCCAGTCGGGTGGAAATGGCGACGATCTCCTTCTGGCGGCCGGTCAGACCAATGTCCAGCTCGGCCAGGACGGCAAGGACAAGATGTTCGCCGTTGGCAGCCTGAATGTGCAGGTCGGCGGTGACGGAGAGGATCTGGCCGTCGCTGTCGGCAGCACCAATATCCAGTATGGCGGCAACGATGCCGATATCCTGGTCGCCGGTGGTGGCGCCAACATTCAGATCGGCGGCACCGGCAATGACTGGCTGATCGGCGCTGGAAGAGGCAACGTCCAGTTCGGTGCGGAGCTCTGGTCAACGATCCCCGATGGCGTCAGCCTTGCCGGGTTCGATCTCGACGCGGCGAAGGACAAGCTAGCCGACTACGCCAATTCAACCGGCTCCGACGGCACCAACGTCATGCTGGCTGGTGGTGAACTCAACATCCAGCTCGGCGGCGCAGAAACGGACATTGCCATCAGTGCCGGCAAGGGCAACATCCAGGCAGGCGGCGGTGGCAGCGACGTCCTTCTCGGTGGCGGCAAGGGTAACCTGCAGTCCGGTGGCGATGGCACGGACCTGATGATCCGTCTTGGTCGGGTCAACGTCCAGGAAGGCGGTGGAGACACCGATGTCATGATCGCCCTGGAGCGAGGCAAGGATGCCGGTGTCCAGCTCCAGTTCGGCGGCGATGCGACCGACTTCATGATCACGCGCGGCGGCGACGGCAAAGCCGACCCGCTCGGCACCCTGATCGAGCATTTCAAGGAAAAGGCCGCCGAAAAGGCGAGCGATGACAAGGAAGAGGAAGGCAACAACACAGAAGCCACTTCGACCTCGACCGAAAGCAAGGAAGACGACGACACCCGGAAGCAGAGCCTCAAGGAGAAGATGCAGGAAAACGCCCCTTCGCTGAATCTGCAGTTCGGCGGTGACGGCGGCGACCTCTTCAACACCGGTGGCGATCTGGGCTTCCAGATGGGCGAGGAAGGCAACGATATTTTCCTTGGCGGCGGATCGTTCAACTTCTCCTTCGGTGGCAACGGCGACGACCTGATGATGATGACGGGTGAAAAGACGAACTTCGTCTTCGGTCAGGACGGCGGCGACTGGCTGATCGACACAGGGGCATTCTCGGACCTGTTCTGGTCGGCGGTCTTTCCGCAGCTGCCGGACTTCGGCACGGGCGACAGCTCCGATGCATCTTCCCAGCTGCCCTTCGATCTGTCGTTCGGCGAAACGCTGTCAGGCATCAACGACAAGGTGGACAGCGTCAAGGCGTTCCTGGATGAAATGAACCCGCTTGACGACATTGTCGAAGCGGTCGGTAACGTCGTCGACGATGCCAAGGAAGCTGTCGAAGACATTCACGACACGATTACCTCCATCTTTGACTATTCCCAGCACTCAATATTTTGGCGGCAGTGGCAATGACTTCCTGACCGGAGGCAAGGCCGGTGGCGATGCGATAGGCGGCCAGGGCGACGACACTTACCTCTTCACCTTCGGCTCGACCGGTGAGATGGATGTCGACGAGGCTGGCCTCGACGCAGCGCGTGAACTCGGTGACTTTGTTGGATTGGCCAGCGACAAGCTGGACGCCATCTCCGGCGGCGGCGGCGGCTCCGATGTTCTGGAACTTCGAAACGCCGGTGAAATGGATGCCAGCGATCTACGGTTCTTTGTCGAAGGCGGCAAAGACCTGGTGATCGAGGGCGATGGCGGCAGCGTCCGGATCAAGAACATGCACGAGGAAGCGACCAAGGTGGAAACCCTTCGTATCGTCGGTGAAAACGGGACGCAGGACATAGATATCGGGTCAGCCTTTGATGACGGACTTTTCGTCTTTACCTGGTCGGATCGTTCGGGAGCAACCGGGATCGAGGCGCTCGATGATTTTGAAGAAACCTTCGACGATCCTACAGCCGGCATCATCGATTTCGACGGTTACTTCGGGGCACATAGTGCCGAAAGTTCAACCGAACTCGCCTTCGCAAACGCGTTTGACGGGTGGATGGACACGATTGTCGATGCAGGTTCCAGCTTGCCTATCGTTGGCGGCACGATCGGCGCGGCAGGTGAGCTCGCCGAAAGCGTCTTCGCCTTCCAGACCCCCGAAGTGCCGGACGAGTTCAGCTTCCTCTGATCAGGGAATTCTCCAAACATCCTTCGCCGGGGAGTTTTGTTGCGCGCGCAACTCAACTCCCCGGCGCATGTATTTCGGCTTCACTCGATTGCATGAACCGGGATGGGTTGCGTTCTCTTTGATCTCGAAGAACGTGCCGGGTAGGCCTAAGCCCGTCAGAAGTTGTTGATTGCCGTCCCCAATTGCTTGCGCAGTTCGGCAAGGCGTGCTTCGAGCCGCAGAGTTTCCTTGTCGAGCTCCTCGATCCTGGTTTCAGACGAGCCCAGTTTTTCAAGCGAGCGCTTATAAAGGTCCGACCCCGGAGACAGCGCCGAAAGGTTGGCACGGTGGCGCTGCTGATTGTTGATCTCCTCAGACTTTCCTTTGCGCGAAAATTGTATTTGTGACTGTACCTGCGTCCTCTCGGCCTGCATTTCAGCAAGGGCCCTCAGCTTGTCGGCACTCTCCGTGTCGGGAACCCGTCGCACGAGGTTCAACAGGCCGATTTGGTCCGTGTTGAAAAGGGCGTGCCTTTCTTCCAGCGTCCGCTCCGCTTCCACGGTCGCCGCAACCGTCTCGCCCATTGGTACAGTGAATTTCAACCGGCGGTGTGTCTTGGTGGAATCCAGGTACTCGGGCGATGAAAAGCGCCAACCGTCCCGGCGGGGGTGTTCAATGATAACCTGACGATCACCGTCTGGAGCGCCGCTGACAGTGTAGACCGTCGTCGATCTTTCCTCGACGGTTGCCGTCAGTATGCCACCGCTGACCTTGACCGACGTGATCTCCTGTGTCGGTTCGGTTTCCGTTGCCACCCTCACCTTGCGATCGGTCGCGAAACTCGCCATGCGAAGTTCACCAGCCGGCATCCCGTTGATCTGCGCATCGCCGACGTAACCTTCCTTTCTGTCGTAGACGGTCAGGATGCCCTTCGGCAGGCTGGAGTCTGTTTCATTCTTGATCAGGATCGCTGCGATTGGGTGGTCAAGGCCACTCTCGGGCTGGAAGACCGACACGCTCTCGGCCGAAACAACCGCATCGACAATCGGCGCCGAAAGCGTTTCGCCGCTTTCCAGGTCAATCGCGTCAGGAAGCGCAAAGAACGCCGTTACTGCGCCTTCTTCCGCTTGTCCGACCTGAGCCTGCGCCATCGCCTCCTCCATTGGTGGTGCAGCGGCATAAGCCACTCGCGCGCGGGCTTCATTGGCTCGCTTCATCAAGGCGTTGCCTGCGAACCCGTCTTGAAACCCCTCGATTGCGCCGCTGTCTGCCCTGGGCACATAGCCGCCGGCAACATCGACCGGCACTTCCGGTCTTTGCCGCCAGTAAAGATCATGCAAGCGCTGTTTCAGGGTGACCGGCGCTCCGGATGACAATTTCACCTGCACATTGTCCCAGTCTTCGCCACTTGCATTTTCAAGCACCGCCCAGGCCTGAAGCCGGGCCTTGTCCTCCGGCAGCATGACAACCCGGTAGGCCGTCTTCCAGATCGGAGTCGGCACGACATAGGAGACGGAGACCTCGCGGGACCCCTCACCGGCAACCTTGATCGACACGGTTCTCGCACCATCCGACTTGCCGCTTCCGACGGCAGACAAGGCTCTTGAGACTTTCTGCTGGATATCATCGTCGAGAAACCGGATGACCGTGTCCGGCTCCAGATCGACGCCGAGAATGCTCCCATCGCTTAAAATAGACGCCACGCTGACCTGTCCGTCATTGCCCTTGTTCTGCACCGACACGCCCATCACGAGGCCCTCGACAAGGGTGCCCTGCTTTTCCAACTGGACACGTGTTCCCTGCAGTTTTGACAGCAGCGTTGCGGGCGACTGAAGATCTTCGGCGGCGAAGGGCAGGTTCTTGAACGTTTCGGCAAGCGGATTGGGACCCGGCAGAGAAAGGCCTTCGACAACACCCGTTGCATCGTAGACCACGATGCTTTTCAGAATATCGTTCACCTGTTCCAGCGGAACAGTCATCAATATCTCGCCGGTGCTGTCGATTTCCGCCTTGCGGACGATCTCGGCCAGACCGCCGGACGACAAGGTGATGCTCGTGATCGGGCCGTTTTCTTCCGCTTCGGCAAGGGCGGAAAAGGCGACACAGACAAAGGCAATTGCAGGCAAACGCATAATCATCAAAACACTCCAACGCAGCTATTGGTGGCAGAGCGTCCTTGATAATTGCGGCCATAGTGGGAATGGCCAATAAATGCTGGTCATCGTAACGGTGCCTATGGTTATTGCCGTTTGGATCGTCATATCCGAATGACCCGCAGCCTGGATTAACGGGCGATTCAGCTCAACGGGAAGGCATGCCCTTCACACGGGACGGGGTACCGGTTCAATCCCGGGATCAACCTCCATTGCTCAATGGTGGCAATACCCTGGTCGCTCAGATACCCGATGCCTTTTCTCCCCTTGCGCGAACCGCCAGGTCGACCGGGATATTTTTTGCGAGATCGACGGGTCCGTCTTCTCAAGTCACGCCTAGTAGCTTCTATGAAGTCGCATGCGATCCCATTTGTAGTAGATGCCAATTTCGGTTCCTCCCGAAACTCCC
>NZ_KI928951.1:0-7680 GCF_000521215.1 Labrenzia sp. DG1229
TGGCCGGGTATGGCGACTTCGCTGATCCGCTGCTCTGGACCATCGTCAAGACCGAGGCGTCTGTTGTTGACAATGTTGCCCGGTTCGCCGGAACAACGCAGTCCTTCACCCGGATCGAGATCACGGGACCGGACAGGCGCCCGGTCACGCCAGGCACGGTCCTGGATCTATCATTCGACATTCCCCGGATGGATGCCGAGGGCAGGCTCTGGATCAATGTCGAGCCGTTCAACAGTTCCGGTCAGTCGCTTGGCGGATCGGTGACGATCTACGATTCGAACGCCGAGGGTATTTTCACCGTTCCGGAGACGCGGACAAAGCTCGGTGCCTATACGGTCCCGGCAGATGCCGTGACGCTGGAGGTCAGCCTGAACTGTGTTGACATCGGATCGGATTACGACATCGACAATCTGATGCTGACCTACTGATCGCGATCGGCTCTCAAGCCTAGACGCTTGCCGGAAGGACTTTCCTCAAGGCAAGCGTTGCGGCGAGGGAGCCGGTCAACACAGCCGGGAACAACAGCGGACTGCCGATCGGCACAACATAGAGAACGGCTGCCAGGACTGCCGGGTGTGCCAGATAAAGCCCGAAGGAAATGTCCGACAGGAAATCGGTCAGGGCCGACTGCGGCAATCGAACCGCCATGGCGAGCACGACGGCCAGCCCGGCCACCGCCAGCTGAATAGTCATTCCGTCGATGCCCAAAAGCAAGGCGGTGAAGCCGGACAGCGCGAGCACGGCCGGGGGCAGCAAGGCATTCTGCGTCCGGCGCATGATCAGGCCGGCGCATGCGGCGGGAATGACGGCCAGCCATTGCATGAAGGGTGCGGGAACCGTCTGCGTGTTGAACACCCACAGCACCGCGGCTGACAGCACCAGGCAGAGCGTCCAGAGCGCTGCCGGCGTTATGCGTTCCGGAACCTTGGTGCATGCGCACAGGAACACAAAAGCAAACGGCAGGAACCAGAGGTGGATTGATGTTCCCGCGAACAGCATCCAGGGGGCAAACTCACTGGACAGCAGCGTTCCGGAGACCACGCTTTGCGCGATCTTGAGCGCGGCATAGATAGCGCTCCAGATCAGCCAGGGGGCAATCAGCCTGCGGGCGCTGCCTTGCAGGCTGCGGCCTTCGCCGAAATAGACAAGCAGGATGACGAACATCGGCAGCGCGGCGAGGCTGATCGGGTGGCCAGGCGTGCCGCAGTGAAACTGGATGATGCCGATCGCGCCGACAAACCGCAGCAGGTCAACACTGCCGTTTCTCGTTTGCGCGGGTGCGTGCGGTCTCGCATGTGAATAGTTTGCAGTAAAAGTAAGCATTGAAAAGGTCTTTCAGGACACCTTCAATGCTCATGAAACAGAATTGGTTATAGTGTTGCGGCGGACCGTGCTGTTTCAAACAATAATTGACAACTAATTCCCGGTTGCGTAGCGTTCATCTTGAAACGCTTGAGTATTTTTACGCAACCTTTGGTGCTCGTGAAACACTATAACCAATAGGGTTGCAAGGTGGACGGCGGTCTCAGACTTTACTCAAACGACGGCAAGCGTCTTTATCTGAACGGACCGGAGCGGGCTGCTTTTCTGGCAGCTGCACGCCGCGCACCTGACGAAACGCGTTTGTTTTGTTGGATCATGGCCTATACCGGGTGCCGGATCTCGGAAGCGTTGTCGCTGTCAGCTGGAAGTTTCCAGGTCGATGCTGAAGTCGTGGCGTTCCGTTCCCTAAAGAAGCGGAACAAGATCGTTTTCCGTGAAATCCCGCTGCCGAGTGATTTGGTCGCAGATCTGCGCGATGTGTTCCGGCCGATGTTTGCGACTGCATGCGATGCCCCTTTGTGGCATTTGTCGCGGGTGACGGCCTGGCGGCGCGTCAAGCACATCATGTACCTTGCCGGGATCGACGGGCCGCAGGACAAACCCGAAAGGCCTTCGCCACGCCTTTGGAATTCATGCCGTCGCGCGGGGTGTGCCGGAGATTATGTTGCAACGTTGGCTCGGGCATGCGGATCTGAAAACAACGGCGATCTATGCGCATGCTGTCGGTCCGGAAGAACGGCAGATAGCGGCGCGGATGTGGTAATGCCTAGGTTGCTTGGCTGACGAGATAGAAGTAGCCAGCAGCTCCGACAACAATCAACACCAAGACAACCACGACAATCCAGAAAAGCATTGGTGTTTCCTTTCGAAGGCATGGGGGCCTTTCTGATTACATCTTAAGAATGAAGTCAGGCACCCAGACGCGCTTCGGCCCAAACCCTTCCGTCAGGAATTCGCCCTTGGGCCAATATGACGGGCCGGTTCCGTTCTCGGTGTAGACAGTTTCAACTGTGTCTTCGGTGACGCTCACGACCTGGTACACCTCAAGGTCTGCCCTCGAAGTTGTGTAATAGTCACCTGCCTTCGGCTCCCATTCAGCACCCTGGTAAAACCGGTGCGCGAGGGATTCCAATTTCTGTTGTGGTGTCAATTGCATGCTGTCGGGCCTTTCCTGCTACGTGTTCTCAGCCAGAGCGGCGAGAAAGTTATTGTCGTCTTCCGGCTCCATTGCCAGAAAGCCGCGAGCGATGGATTTAGCGGTGTAGGCTGACCCACGCTGAAAACCCTTCTGATGCTCATTTACTGTCTCTGTGGCGTCAGTCGCATCGGTGATGGACTCGCACACAGCGAAGATAGAACGTCGGCACGCTTTCCACCCTTCGGCCATCAGTTTTTGCCTTTCGTCTTCGGTCATGAAGAGTCTCCTGATCAATCTTCGTCGTCATCTTCATCCTCGACAACGGCGTCAAGGGCGACAGCCTTATCCATCAGAACGCTCCTAGCGTCTTCGGGAATTCTCCGATCCATGGTCATTCCGCGAAGAGTGTTCGCGACAGAAACAATGGCGATGTGCTGTTCTTCGGTCATATGTCAGAGCCTCATTCATATCTTGCTGGCAACGCGCCGCAGTTCGGCCAAACATTGCCTTGGTAATCGGTGAATTTGCCACGCTTCAACAAGCCGGAACTCTTCGGAATGCAGAGGTAAGCCTCACCGACGCGAACCTTCCGTGACTTCCAGTGTCGCCATGAGCGTGCGAGAAAAATTCGTGAACGTTTCGAGCGCATGGGGGCCTCATGAGTCTAATTTTGATGCGGATACATAAGCCTTGCGGCTTGCATCATATTCCATCGCTCCGGGATGCCGTTTCTGGTACTCCCGAAAATCGATCGCGGCTTGTGGACACGAGATGTCGAACTTGCGCTGTAGGTGCTGGCGATTGATGAAGCCGTAGACCTGTAACGCCTCCGAGATCCACGCCATTCTCTGTTCCAGAAACCAATTCATTTTGACGCTCGACATTCACAGCTCAGATAGCCGCCTTGTCCGCGTACTTCGTTACCGCATTCGGGGCACGCTTCTTCTTGGTTGGCTTCCTCGCAATACCGGTCGTAATCTGCTTGAAGGTCGGCTTCGAGCTTGAGGCGTTTGCTCAGATCTTCAGAGGAAAGGTAGCGCCTGGAACCGCACCGCGAGCAATGAGCAACGCCGGTTAGAACATCGATTTCCTCGTCCATGCAATCGCACTCAAGATCGTCGTCGTAATCGGCATATTCGTCGTCATCTTCGAACATGGCGGGCCTCATGAGTCAGAGTGTGAGTTGCGGTGTTTGGCAATCGCGTTTCGGATGTTCCGAGCTTCGCGCTCAAGCATCTCAGCATGACCAAATGCGTTCTCCCGGAACGCATCGGTGTGCCGGGTGGCCTCGTCCAGCTGATGCGCCATATGTGTGACTTCACCAGACAGGCTGACCTGCACTCTCTGGAAGCAACAGGCCACGTCTAGAAAAAGTCTGATGTCGCGGTCTTCAGCCATCTGCCGGGCCTCTATTTCTGATTCCGGGGTTGATCCAATCGGGCGAATACCACGCGCCGTTTCTCGCCAGTGGGTTCAAGGTTGACCCACTCGATGGCATCGCCATTTCGCACGCGTTCTTTAGCTTCGGTCAGGGACTCTGCCTCGACTAGACAGGTGCGCAGAACGACTTCCTTCACATCAACGGCATAGATCGGCATCGGGGCCTCATCCTTGTGGTTGCTTGAGCTGGTTCTGAAGCTCTTTCAGAGCCGCGATTTGTTCATCAATCGCTGACCGCATCTTCTCCAGCCTTTTGATCTCCAGGGCGTACTGCTTGTTGGCCCAAACCAGGTGGTTCGCGGTCATTTTTAGACACTCAATACTTGACTCATAAGTATGTTATTAATTAATTCTTAACAGTTGACTCTACCTACGTCAACAAGTAAAGCTGAAAACCATACAGAAAACTCGAATTCGGTTTGTCTCTTGGGGAAATATCCATACGAAACGCGGGTCTGGGGCTATGCTCGGGTCAGCACTGAAGATCAGGACCTGCGCCACCAGATACAGGCGCTGAAAGAGTACGGCTGCGACGAAATCTTTGAGGAGAAACAATCCGGCAAAGACATGAAGCGCGAGCAGCTTGATTGGCTGAAATTCGAGCTTCAGCCGGGTGACACAGTAGTTGTCACGAAGCTTGATCGCCTTGGCCGGAACCTTATTGAGCTGGAGGAGTTTGTTTCCTGGCTTGAAGAAAACGACATTGAGTTCGTCTGCATCTACCAGCCAGTCGATTTCAAAGATGCCAACGGACGCATGATCTTCCGAATGATGGCGGTGCTGGCTCAGATGGAAAGCGAACTAGCTTCAGAGCGGACTAAGCGCGGCATGGATGCCGCCCGGAAAGCCGGTAAGCAGCTCGGTGCAGTTCGCAAACGGGATCTTTGGGAAAGCGAAGATCCGAAAAAAGCCAAGGCAATCATCAAGGACTGCGCTGATCCAGGTATGTCCATGAACGCGATAGCGAAAAAGTACGGCATTACGAACCAGACGCTTCGGAAGAATTGGGCCGAAGAGCTTCAGAATGCCGGAAAGATGAAACGTAGGTAGAGGGGAAAGATGTGCTGCGAAAGCTAATCAAACATGAGCTATTCGCAGGCTTTTTCCTGTTTGTGGCTCTACCTTGGGTGTTTCTAGAGGTCTGGCATAGATACCTAGGCCCTGAAACGTTGCCATGGTGGGGTTTGTTGATTTGCTTTGGGTCTATGCTCCTTTGGGTAAGCGCATTAGCAGCGGAAACAATAAAGTTCGTATTGTCTCTGATAAATTCGATGAGGAAGTAGAGGAGCCAAGGGCATGTCAGTGAGTGAAATTTCAGACGACACTCTGCTTGAGAGAGCGGTTCGCAGCGCTCGTGCTCGGAGTACCAGAAAGGGTGTAAAGCACCCACGCTGGACGGCTGTCATGGACGCCTTCAGTCTTGGCTCAACTTATTCCAGGGAACTATGCCGACGCTTCGGGCTGAACCCGGACGAAATGGTCAAACGCTAAATTGAACTGTGACTCATAAGGAGCGGATAAGTGGCTGAAATCGTGACGCTTCCAGTGAAGAACACTGCTTTGGTGGCTGAGCGACATGAGGCTTCTAAGGAAGCTTTGAAGCGGCGAGACAAAGAAGCTTTTGCATACTGGTATCAGGCCGAATGTGACAGGCTCTACTGGAAAAGCGGTCAATGTTGCGCCGGGTGTGATCATTGGCAAAGTGACATGGGACATGTAGGTCAATGCGCTGCTGCCGGAATGGTGTCCGGCCTGGATGTTCTGAGGTCGGTTTTGGGCGATGAAGGGTTTTACACGGGACCGACACCAAAGCCCGGTCTGCCTTGGTCCAGGGCACGCTTTTACTGCGGAAAGTTCCGCGACGAATTCGACTGGTCGTCGCTCGATCAGGAGTATCTAGAGCATGTTGGCGCTACACACTTCGGAAGACTGAAGCCGAAGCCGTTACGACCAATTCCTGAAATTCTACGTGACTCATAAGGAGCCAGAAATGAGTGAAGATCCAATTTTTAACGTTCCGCTCTCGGAAGAGGACTTTATTCAGCTCGGCAAACTTACCAGTGCCTGGTCGCAAATAGACCACTTACTGCTAATGTCTATTTCGAAGATGCTTAACATAAGCCTCAGAGACTGCGAGCTATTGTTTGACACTGCGGCGGCGGGGGTCCGCATCAATGCTTTTAAAAAACTTGCGAAAAACCTTGGAAATCCCGAAGTAAAGGCCCTTGCTGATGAATTTGTCTCAAAATCAGCGCCAGTCTTAGGAAAACGAAACCATATAGCTCACGGTGTGTGGGGCCTGTTTGCTGCGGAAGGGGGCCAGCCCCGTGTGGCTGCTTGTTACCACCCTCCAAACAAAAAGGGTCTTGTTTATGCTGATGAATTGGGCGCGATTGTTGAGACCGCAGTCTCTGTGGCAAATATTTTGGCGAAATTTGTTTCATTTGAGGAAAAGCAGGAAATAAAAGATATGTCATGTCGCGAGATTTACTTCGGCTACGGCTCTCCAGAGGGCAAGTATGATGGCGACATGGGAAGTGTCTATTTGGATCTTGAGAGTTTAGGTCATAGCTTTGGCTAGTCGATACCTAGAGAAAAGCGCAGTGCAGTTGCAAAAACGGCGATCAGGAAACGTAGTAAAGTTTCGACCACGGCGGCGAGGAAAAATCCTGCTGCCGTTTTTGTTTATCCTGATCATTGGTGCATTTCTCGGAACCAGGGAACAGCTTCCTATCGACGACTTTCTTCGTCAGGCTGCTCGGTCATGGTCAGGGATGCAGGCGCCAGACCATTCCAGTTTCATTTCCTGCCGCGTTCTTTCAGCGGTCGATGGCGATACGGTCAAGTGTGACGGCGTGAACATGCGGGCATTAGGAGATGGAGCGCCAAATCGATCCGGATTCGATACACCAGAGATTTACAGTCCGAAATGCCAGCAAGAGCTTGAGCTTGGGCGAGCAGCAAAAGCGAGAATGCAGGAGCTGCTCAACCAGTCAGGGGTGAGAGTGAAAGACTCCGGCGTTCGCGATCGATACCAGCGCCCTTTGGTTTGGGTTACTCTGCCAAGTGGAAGAACGGCCGGTTCTGTTCTCGTGTCTGAAGGGCATGCGAGGATCTGGAAGCCCGGATATCGCGGTGCTTGGTGCGGTTAGCCCTTTTTGGCTAAACCCATCAACTTCTGTTCTTCAAATCCAAAGTAGTATTTTGGCCGACTGTCTATCTTGGGTGAAAGGCAGCGGGGGCAGCACCAGTTTCGTGACTTGGGCAGATCAATGACAATCTCATGATCGTGCAAGCCCTCGAAGCCGATGATCTCGTGATACGAGCAGTTAAGGCAGTCGACGATAATACTTCCATCTGCGGACTTCACGAAGCCGACCGTTACAGGGTTCTGGGCTGGATATAGAGGCATGTCATATGGGCGAGTAAGGTGCAAATCGGGCAGCCCGCTGCTTAACGAAACACAGCGCTCTGGTGTGTATTTTCAAGTGTACTGTACAGTGTCGTGGCCTGCAAAAATGTTTTCCAAAACGCATTTTCTCCATGCGCTTCTATGCGCTCAAACGAAAATGTTTTCCAAAATTGTGTAGGGAAATCAATCATGCATCAGGATTTGCAATCCGCTGCGTCACCACTCCGCCACAGGGCCACCGTGTGGTGTAACGCCTGCCTTATCAACGACTTGGTGAWTTGGTCAAGCCCTGAAATCGAACCGGTTCGAATTTCCACCGCTGCCGCATCAAGCGCCATAAAGGCGCCGGATTCGGTCGAAACTCACG
>NZ_KI928951.1:8170-12029 GCF_000521215.1 Labrenzia sp. DG1229
CGCTTCTATGCGCTCAAACGAAAAATGTTTTCCAAAATTGTGTAGGGAAATCAATCATGCATCAGGATTTGCAATCCGCTGCGTCACCACTCCGCCACAGGGCCACCGTGTGGTGTAACGCCTGCCTTATCAACGACTTGGTGAAATTGGTCAAGAGGGTGTTTTCCAAAAAAGTGTTGATCGTCCGAAGTGTTTTCCAAAAAAGGTTCTTGAACTGTTCTTAACGTGCCATTTTCGCTGCGATTTTCGCCGCAAGCTCGAGGCGGTCGAAATGCCTTGAATAGTGGCCACCCATCGACTCGGACTTGTCACCGATCGCGTCGGCGATCTCGCGATTGGCGAAACCAAGATCCCGCAGCTCGCTGCTGTAGGTCACGCGCAAACCGTGAAGGGTGAGGTCGGACGATTCCGGCAAGGCCGTCTTGAATGTCTTCTTCGCCTTGAAGTCCTGCCAGGCCTTGCGCATGGCGTTTTCAGTCGGGAACGGCTTGCCGAGGCTGTTGGTCACGACGGTGACGGCGGTCTTCTCGCCTTCGGCCAGGATCGCATCCAGCTCCGGTATCACGACGACCGGAACGAATTCACCGTTCTTTTCCGCGTCAAAGAGAATCGCCTTGCCGAGATTGGGAACGATCTTGATATCGGTGTGCATCAAGGTCGGCATGTCCTGGCCGCGCATTCCGGCGAGCCGGCCGAGGCCAATGACCTTGCGCAGGCCTTTGCGGGTCGGATCCTCCGCCAGCAGACGCATGACGGTCTGATACTCGACTTTTGTCCAGCGCCGGTTGGCGTCCTTGTTCTGGCCCTCTTTGTAGAGCCGGCGCAGGCCGACGATCGGATTTTTCTCGGCAAGATCATATTCCTTGCCGGTCTCAAACGCCGCGGACAGGACCGCAAGCAGGGTGTTGGAGAATTTCGGATAGCGGCTTTCGGCTGCGCTGTCGCGCAATTCTGCCAGGACGCCGGTCGTCAATTCCGAAACCTGGTAATCGACCACCCGAATGTTTTCGTCGTCAATAACGCCATGCAGCCAGTCGAGGGCCTTCTGGTAATCTTTCTGCGTTCGGGGTCTCAGGTCGGTCCAGCGGGATTTCTGCTGGTATTTTTCGATCATGGCGGCGAGCGAGCCGCGCATCACCTTCACCTTCCGGGGCGCCTGTTTTTTCTTGAGCTTGACGGAATACTTGTGAAGGAAGTCGGGGTCCGACATGGCGAGGTTGAGGTCTTCCCGGCTGCCCGTGAAGCCTTCAATCAAACGCTCGTTTGTCGCTCTCAGATAGACGTAAAAGGAACCGTTGCGTCCTCTGGTGATCTTAAGTCCCTTGAGCTTCACTGTCGCCACCGTGTCTCAATCCCCGTCCGCGCGTTTTCCCTGGGCTATTCTTCAACCCTTCGGCCCATTCATCAAGTTCGCGCACGAGATATAGTTTCAGTTTTTCGGTCTTCGGCATGTTCACAGGCTCCACGGGGGCAATTTCGCGGAACTTCGCCGTCGAGATCGATAGCATCTCGGCCGCCGTTTTCTGGTCCACAAGGATTTTCCGAAGAGCCACGGTGATGCCTCTGCTTATGGGTGCGGGAAGGTGACTTTGACGTCGCCTTCCTCTTCAAGCCGCTTTTTCATGAGGGCGAGCGAGTCCCGGTGGTCTTCGCGGTCCTCCGGGCTCAATTCCTCGTCCCCAAGCATTTCCTCGTTGTTGTGGATGATGTCGGAGATCAAGGGCGCGCAGTCGCCGCAGGCATCCACGCCGTCGCCATATGGGAAATACGGGTCGCCTTCATTGATCGGCTTGACGCATCCCTCGCAATGGCTTGGTGCTTCCTCTTCGTCGCCTTCGGGCAGACGCGTATGCAGTTCGTATTTCGCCGAGGTCTTGTTGAATTTCCTCGCGGCAACCTGGCCGAGATCAATTCCGAGACCCGCAGCGAGCAGGTCGAGGGCGATGATGGTGTCGCCGATCTCGTCGCCGATCGCCTCCAGGTCGGCCTTGCTGCCCTTGATACCTCGCTGCGCGCGCAGGTATTTTTTCATCTGTTCGCTGACCTTGCCGAGATGTCCGGCAACGGCCAGGGCATTCAGGGACGCCAGCAGATGTTCTTCGACCGCGGCAACCAGCTCGCCGCCTTCGCCGGCGATTTCGATCGTCCGGAACGCGGTGTCGATCTCGTCATTGCCCGGCCATTCCAGTTGCCGTCGGCGGTTCGCTTCCCGCAGGGTGTCAAAGGTCAGTGACATGCTGATTGTTCCTTTCAATATCCACGCATTTTGATTTCGGCGACCTTTGGGCCGCGCAACCAAAGTGACCAGCTGGACCGACCGTTCATCAGTCCGCCGATGCGGTGTTCGTAGCTTGGTTTGACGAGGCCGATCCGACCGGGAAACCACGCGCGCCAACGGCCGTCGCCGGTCTCTTCGACATATCCACCCCAAAGGACAATCCTGACGGCCCATGCGGGATGCGTGTGAAAGCAGCCGGCGTCATCCGCGCGAACGAATTTGTGCACCTGGATAACGCAGCCAAAGACGCGCACCAGTTTCCGGATCCAGAGCGCCGGTCTGTCGTCCAGACCTCCTCGCCACTCGTCCCACCTCATGTGCTCGCCTCTGTTTTTTCGCCACAGGAGCAGGGATCGCAGATCGGACATACGTCACGACCGTGGGCGCACTCGATTCCGACCGCACTTGTCGCTGCAAGACGAAATCGGCATGTCTCCTGGTGATCGGCAAGGATCGCGCACACGCAGGCGATATGACCGCATGCCTTGCAATTGATCGTGTCGCCATTTGTCAACGCTCGTTCGGTCATTATTGCCTCTGTGCTCAAGAAAACTGCTCGTCGGCCCAATTCTTCCAGTCGAAGTCGCAATCGCATTCCCAATTGCCGGACTGGCCGGGTTTGTTCATGTGGGTTGGAACCATGCCGCATTCCGGGCATTCCGGTTCCTCGATCGTCACCCTGGTGCCAGGCGGGAAGGTGTTGGCGGCGAGTTCAATCGTTTCACCTATGGGCTCGGGACCGTCCTGATCGCCTTCGGCTGAACCGGTCCACTGAGGGCGGTGCTGGTCGCATTTCGGTCCGTCGTAAATATCCGGAGCTTGTACGGCGCTTTGAGTTTCGCGGAATTCCATTTTCGAATCCTCCCTACGCCTTCTCAGGTTCCATTTTTGATGAGGTAGCCAAAGACGATGATGACAATCACCAGGCACCCGACAATCGAGCCTGCAATCCATGCAATCGTTGCTAGTTCCGGCATCGGGGCCTCATGAGCCAAAGTTTGAAGGGATGGGCGGGTGCGGTGTCCAATGGGTGTGATACCCTGGCCAATCACTACCGAGCGGAGAGCCGATCCAAGCCGGTTCCGAAACGGGAAATTTCCACCACACGACATCGCCGTGATCTTCGTGCCATTCGTCCAATGTCCGTGCCGGTTCGGTGCTGTGTTCACGCATGACGGGTCTCATGAGTCAGAGGGTCTTAGGTCGCCGAAGCAGTGCGCTCCGCAGGTGTAGTTCGGCTTGGTTTCTTCCGGCCCGAAACTATCGAGCAGGGCAACGGAACCATCTGGCATACGAGCGCGGTGATACCGGTGCGGAACACCTTCGGTCTTGTGCATGCAGTCCCCTGCTTTGAGGTCGACAGAGTGCACGTTCCAATGTCGGCATGTCTTGCACATCCGTTCCATTGGGGCCTCTATTTCTCGATCTTCATGGTACCGAACCAAGGGCGGTCTGCGAGGACGCAAACGAGCTCGTCCCAGGTCAGACCACCGCGTTCCGCCAGGCGTTCAAGCGATTGATAGTGGTTCTTTTTTGCCTGTTCGCGATGCGGTTCGATCATGTCCCACGGGATCGACTTGA
>NZ_KI928951.1:12374-27729 GCF_000521215.1 Labrenzia sp. DG1229
CTTGATCCGGTTATGAGGATGCAGAATTGGGAAACGTTTCTCGGTCATGGAGCCTTTCCTCATACGGTTTCCGTTGTGGGTGTAGGGGAGGACCAAAAACGCGATATGCGTGACATCTCCTTCCGAGATTTCTTCACGCAAGACTTGGTTGGCTTCGTTGCCATACCTACCAGCGAAATCGATCCGAGCACCGACAATTTTTCCTGGCGATTTGTGCGGCTCTGCTGGCGGCTGTCTCACTGCGACATGAACCCAGTAGTTTCCGTCATCGGTGCGCGCGATCTCTACATCACCACCTGGAAAGCCAACGATCGTGTGCGGCTTTTCAGGTTTGATACTAGGGTCACCAAGAAGTTCAGTCTTGCCGCCTATTTTGACCTTGTTGCATTCAGAGCCCGGGCCGGAAAACAATTCAATTTGGGTCATTGAGGGCCTCTAGGGGATCAGGTCGCTGACATCGATGTCGTTGTCAGCTAACCGTTGAAACAGAACGTTCATCGCCGCGTCTTTATCGCGAAGGCAATTTGACAGCTTCATGCGCTCTTCACGCTCGTAACTCAGTTCTTGAGCAACACGATTGACGAGACGATCACGCGCCGCGTCATCGCCGAATATGCCCGTAACGGAATTCACAATGCGGTCGGCTGTTTGTTTGATATCCGCTGGTATCTCAGACATGACGGACCTTTCTGCTAAATCGCCGCCCGAGCTTCTGCGACGGTCAGGCGAGTGCGGTTTTTGAATTGGCGATCAGCACGCTCACGGCGCAGCCGATGCGCGTCTTCAAACGCTTGATTACTGAGCGTGACAACATGGTTCCTGGCACTGGCGCCACCCGGCTTATGGTCCGCTGCCTGGACACGCTCGTACATGGCGTAACTGTTTTCAGACCAAGCTTCTGCGATGGCTTGATCATCGCAATTCATCGCGGACTCACGGACAAGGCCGCCGTGGTCAACAGCGCAGGTTTCGAAGTACAGAAGCAGATTGATTTCGTCTCTTGTCATGTATTTTCCCTCCGACGGTCCTTTCAATTCAGAACGGCAGGGCGCGGACTGTCGCGGCCAGGACGAACAGCGAAAAGCTGATCGAGCCGAAGAACAGGGTGTTTTTGGCGAGGAGGTCTGCAAGCTGCATATTCGCCTCCATCAGTCCCTGAGCCGCAGGTCTGCCGCGGTGCGGGTGGCGTTGGCGAAGGCCTTGACGGCGGCTCCGGCGGCCGGATTGCCTTCCTGGTGCAGGACCTCGGCTTCGGCCGCCATTTCTGTCAGGAACTCTTGTGTCGCGGCACGGGCATGCGCCAGTCCGCGATCGGGCTGCGGCTTGAACGTCATGACAGCGGGCCTCCCGGAAAGAGGAAGAAAAGGACCTCGCCGACGACGATGCCGGCGGCGAGGCCGAGTGACACCCGGTGAGCGACGGATGTCGCTGCCTGTCCGATGGGGCCGGGTGCTGGGGAGGAAGTTGTGTCGCTCTCCGGCCACTGGCCGAAGCTTGTTTGCGCGGGGCCGGTGCCGCCCTTGCGCAGGTTCCGGAACATGACGGCGACGCAGGCCGCCGCAACCACCATGCAGGCGAAGGGCGCGGTGCCGGTCACGAAGGTGATGAGCTGCTCGATCATGAGACGTCTGCCTTTCCGGTGCCGGGAGGGAGTGCGGCCAGCTGCTCGGCGTGCTCGTGCACGGGGGCAGGGCCGGTGACAGTCTGGCCGGTTGCCGCCAGGGCGCATGCGATCGCCGCGAGCGCTGCAGGCTTGCCATAAATGACATGATCTTCCGGCTGGCCGGGCACGTGCAGGCACAGGGTTTCGACCTTCTGGCCGCTGAGGACCTCGGTGCTGCCGTCGTCATGCGCCACCATCAGGGCACGGGTCGGGCTTTTGGCGCTCTGGTAGAACCGGATCTGCGCCGCCAGACTGTCCATGCATTTTTCAAAGGAATCGAGCAGGTTTTCGACATGCCAGACCCGGTCATCCGCTGACTGGTCCTTGCGCTCGTTGAACCAGGCAATGCCCTTTTTAAGCATTTCAAACGAGCGGCGGGTGTTTCCAGTGCTGGCGGTCACGAGTGCGTCTCCTGCGTGTATAAACCGGGGAAACGCTACCAAGCCCGTTTGCAATTTACCCGCAGCCTGAGATTGTAACTGCGTGCCCGGTGTAACCGGGGAAAGAATAGGCGCGCCGCCCTTGGCCTGAACGGCGCGCCCTTTACCAACCACACCAGAATGGAGAACAGACATGGCTGGAATTGATGAACCCAAAAAAAGCCTTGAAGAGCGCGTCGCGTTCCTGGAGCGCGAACTAGGCGATACGCGTGAGTACCTTGGGATGCTCTTGTCGTATCTGCAGATGAACCATGAGTTCGACCGCGATGATTTCGTCAAATGGTGCCGGTTTTTGATTGCCCTGCGCGGAGATCCCAACGAGGAATTCAGAGTTCTGCATTCGATAATTGAGATTATTGAAGATGCTGATGGGGCACTCGAGGCGCGGGAAGGCCGGGTTTCGTATCGAGATTTTTCCCGTTGACCATGGGCGAGTTGCAACTTTCTGGGCGAATTCTGGGATAGATGTACGCCACAGGTTCCAGGTACTTGCGGTTCGGATCTACGGGTCGGCTGTTGAAGTTCATCGACCGGATGATCAAGTGCCCCTCGATGTCGGGCAGAAGCCACAAGACGAAACGGGCGCGAAGACGAGCGATAAGCTTTTTCACGATGAAAATCCTTTCCAGGGTGGCCACGTGGTAAGGCTGGGGCTGAGAGCGGTGTGTGCGAGGACTGAAGCAATTTCTCATACCCCTCAGGAATTCAGATGGTCTGAGAGGCTTTGAAGGCGTGCGACCGTTAACTCCCGAGAATTGATGCGTTCCGTCTTCTGCCGTTTTTCATCCAGGACCTTCGCCTTGAATGCCTCCAGGTCGGCGACGCGCTGACGCAGTTCGGCGTTTGCTTGCTTCTGTTCGGCAAGGTCGCTTTCCAATGCGGCAAGACGGGTTTCGGTGCTGGGAAGTTCTGTCATGATGTGATCTTCGTCTTTACGGAAATTGCCAAAAAGGAAGTTTCTATTTTGGCAATTAGTGCAGAAATCGCACTACGTGTCAACGACGATGACAAAGAATGTGTCGGATGCTAGACAAATGTGTCAGGGGAAAACCCTAGATTCGTGGTCAAGCATTTATGCCGAAAATTGACATTTACATGTTGCGTGAAGCCTGGGGGCGTCAAAAAACCGCGCTGTCAAAATTGGGCTACAGCTTGCGCCGTGGTGTCAGTTTCGAAGAGCTAGAAGCGAGAATTTCGAATAGCAAAAAGCCGTCTTTGACAGAGCATTTTTCAACTGAGAAAAACACCTACACGCCGGATTGTGCTTTCTGGATTGCCATTGAAACCGCAAGTGGAGAAAACGTCGGGCGGGTTTGCACACGGGTCGATAGATTGGGTGAGCTATCGCTCTTGGAGTATTGGCGGAAGTATTGGAAACGTTGTTATCCAGGCGGTCTGGACGGCCAAGCTGAACTGGCGGAAGTGCAACCGAGGTTTGCAACACGTATCATTGGAGATGTTGCGTACATTGGCGATTTATACATTGAGCCGGATCACAGACGCTCAGGTATCGGTTCAAATTTGGTCAAACTGGTGCAAATAGATGCACTTGACGAGTGGATGCCAGATTTTTTGTATGGGTGGATGACGCCAGAGCATATTGCGAGCAGTTTGTTCCACTCGTACGGATTTACAAACGTTCATGTTGACGGAATTCACTGGAAGGTGCCGCCGGCAACGATTGGTGGAAACCTTGCATTTGTTGGGAATAGTCGGGATGATCTTGCGGATCTTCTTTTGACGATAACCAAACTTCCTCCCGCTCAAGAGAATACGTAATTAGGTAGCTCCCCACAGGTTTCTTAAATCGAAGCGTGAGCCGATCATAGATCACTGTAGGTTTCCTCGGCCCGAGCAACTGACCGGTTCCGATCGTTTCAAAGACCGGTTCTCCATGCAATGCAGCATGATATGCTTCGCTCACATGGCTTCTGAAGCCCGGCTGCAGCAATCTTTCCGGGTTCGTTTCTTCTTCGCAATCTGCCTCGGGAAATTTGGAAGAAAAGGCAGTTTCCGAACCAAAGAACAGAATTTCTGGACTGTCTCCAGGATCAAACTGATCGTCGAAAATTACGAGATAAGGCGAAACTTGCATTAAAGTGCTGCTGGGAGGCATGTCGCCGTTTTCGCGCATCCAGGTTCGCAATAGAAACTGGGCCGTATCATCAAAGCCGCCGCGCTCGAGGACGCTAATGGAGCTTTTTCTACAAAATGCTCCATTATTCATCCCCGTCCTCGCGTGGACGATATCCCATTCTTTTGGCACGCCGAGCCACTTTCGCCCTGCACTTGAGAACAATGTAGTTCTCTTGTTCTGGCGTAAGTTGAACTAGCCGATCGTGGCCGTATTTCTTGTAGCATTCGAACTCTAAGAGATCTAAGCAGTTGTACTTACAAGCTTTGAAAATCAGATCAATTAGGCTGTCTTCATCATTGTCGATGGGTATTGAAAGCAGGTTTGGTGCATAACTATCCATAACTGGTCCAAGCGGTAAATTTATTGTTCTTTGCTCCTCCGTCGGGAAAGAGTGTCGTACAACTTTATGATGCGGTCAATGTATTCTTCGTTCGTAAGGCGAACGCCTTTCCGCTGCTCTTCGTCCTCAACCTTCTTTTCGGCCAGGACCCAAAGCTCGTCATCATCATTGTCCGAGAAGTTTGGCCCGCTTACGTCATTATCGTTGGATCGCTTGGAAATTCGTGCTTGCCCGTGGCCTGGAATGAGCGGCAACTCAGCGTCAAAGTAGCCAGCAACAATCAAAAGTTCGTCGGCTTTTATGTTTCTGGTTCCCCGAAGGGTTTTATTCATTTGTGACGAACTTAGGCCAAGCAGGCTTGCTATCGCTGCTTGTGTTTCTGCTTTTTCATCAATGACTTTGGAGAGCCACTTCTGAATTATGAATTGTCTGTCTTTCACCATAGCGTGCGCATTTTGCACCCCATGGGCGGAACTGTCATTTGCTAAATTGGAAGCACTATTTCCATTTTGGATATTGCTAAAATCGAAATACCGTGCATGATTTGATTGTCGATTTGATCTTGTCATGAGCGAATATGATGCATTTGGAGCCAGCAGCCTCGATAATTGAAGAACTTGGCGGTGTTGTCGAAGTTTCCCGGTATTTGGGATTGAACCCAACGACCGTGCGCCGGTTCCGTTATCCTAGAGAAAAGTACGGGACGGGCGGTTTCTTTCCGACTGAATACGTTTTTTCTCTCCTTGCACTTTCCTATTTGCTTGGGAAGCCGATCCCTTTGGAGCGGTTTGTATTAACCCCTGATCAACGCGAGCGCCTAGGTGCTCTCGATAAGACCGGGTTCTCGACAACATCATCCCTGACCGAGAACAACGCGTCATCCCCACAAATTCCAGAAAAAGTGGGGATGGACTCGTGAGCGAACAAACCCGCCAGAAACTGAAGGTAGCGACACATCGGAGCGTAAGACAGGCGGGTGGACTGGATGCGTTTGCGGAGGTGACGCGTGTCGGGCGGAAAACGCTGAACGACTATTCCAACACCGGGAACGAGCGGCATCAGGACACATTCATGCCAGTGGATGTGCTGGCCGATCTAATTTTGGACGTGAAAGATCGGGGCGAAGTTCCACCGCTTCTCACCTACTTGTGCGAGCTTGCGGGTGGTGCCTTTGTTCGCGTGCCTGAGCCTGGGCGAGACACCGCGTCGCCCGACCTAGAGCTGGCGGCGGTCGGGGCGCGCCATTGGGCGTTTCCATCACTCATTAGCCGTTTGCTGGCAGGCGAAATCAGCCAGGACGAATTTCAGGACGAGGCGGCACAGCTTCTGCCTTGCCTCATGAACGACCTTTCTCAGCTGAAACAGCACCTCCAGTCGGCAAAAGCGGAGGCTGCGGAATGAGCGTCTCCCTCAGCCGCGTTTCGTCGCTTCGGCTCGATCATCTTTCGACCCGCGCCCGGACCCTCTCGCAAAATCGCAAGACGACGGCGATGTCTGCCGAGCTGCTCGCTCAATTCGAAAATCACCCGGCACCCACGCTGGCGATGGCATCGGCTTACAGAACCGACGCCGCGGACATGGAAGAGATTGCCGACATCCTTGCCGAACTTTCCAAGAAAAAGAGGGGGCAATCATGAGCCGGACGCTTTGGACCGATCTTCCGCGAGACCGCAAGCTCGCGCTCTGCCGGGCATTGGCCGCAAAGGGCCTGTCGTCAAGCAAAATGGCGGCGGAAATTTCCCGAAATCATGGCCATGTGACGCGCAATGCCGTGATCGGCATGTGCAACCGTTATGGCATAAAACTGCCGAACGGGCGGGCGTTTTCAAACGGCAGCGGCCCGACAAAATCAGCGAGCCGGAAGGCAAAACCGAAGGGACGGCAGTGCCCTGGCGCCGCTGAAACCCGCCCGAAAGACACACCGTCCTCGCGCACCCGCACGCGTAAGGAAATTTTCAACGCTTTCGAAATGCGGCCCGAACGGGAAAGCACCGCCGAGGCCGAAGGGCTGAGCAAAGCCGACCAGGCGGAACTTGGCAGCAAAAGCATGCGGCCTGGCGGTGCGGTTTCCCTGGCGGACCTCGGGCCGCGCACCTGCCGCTGGCCGGTCTGGAGCTTTCACGACAAGCCGGAAGGCGGCGGGTCTTATTGCGGCGCCTCTTGCGCGATCGAGGACAGCTACTGCAGCGCGCACAAACAGCTTGCCTATGTGCCGCCAGAGCGGCGCCCCAGAAAGGGTTCAAGACTGTGGAGGACCTCATGGTCTTGATTCCGACCAGGGACCCGGCAGAGGCGGTGCTGGCGATGACGCTGACAACGCCGCGTTCGGCGAAGCGGCGGGCCGCGCTGAAACAGGCCGCCCAAAATTACCGGCGCACGGAACCGAAGCGGCTAACGCGGCCGATCTTCGATCCGGAAAACCAGCCGCGCGGCCAGGTGGGGCGTCCTCAAGAACCCGCGCCGGTTGCCGTGATCGACATTGAGGCGAAGGCGGATATCGATCCATCGCCGCCGCACTTTTCAGTCATGGAGATCGCGACCAGTTCAGTGCAGCCCGAAACGACGGTGTCGGGTGTGGGGCTGCTGGTGTTCCTGCTGCAGCTGAAAGCGATCGTGGATTCGCCCGATCCGTTTTTTGCCGAACCGCCAAGCATGGCGTCGGTGGCCAAGGAAATCTGCCTTCGGCACAAGATCCCGTTTTCGCTGATCCGTAGCCTGCAAAAGTCGAAGCAAATCAACGCCGCGCGCAATGAGGTGATGTATGCGCTGCGCGCCAGGTGCGGCAGAGGCATCTCCGAGATCGGCAAATTCATCAGCAGAGATCATTCGACGGTTTCAAGCGGCAGCGAGCGCCACGCCGAAACCCACGGATTGCCGCGGCCCTGGAAGGGAGAGCCCCTATGACCGATTTCATCCGGCCGGTGCTCCGGCTGTTCACCTATGCGCGCGCGCATCACCGGCTGCGGCAGGCCGGGAAACCGGCAGGGTTTGCCAGCGCGGCAAAGCTGGTTTCCAGGGAAACGGGTGTCGCCGTGGATGACGTCAACACCGTGCTCGACTGCGGATTTTCCACCGTTGAAACGCAAGAGCGGGTTGCCGCCTGGTGCGGGCTCAAGCGTGCCACCAAGCACGGGACGCCGGTGCTGATCGCCGATCCCGCCCATGACTTTGAACCCGGTTCCGTCTGCCCGGATGGCGGTGCGGTGCCGGTATCGCCGGAAGAGGCAAAGCGCCGGGTGGAAACCCGGTTGGCGCAACGGGGGGCAATGTGATGCGGCAGGACGGTTACAACAAGCGGGCGAATGACCATGTCGCCGAGACGATTGCCAAATACTGGCTTGAGCGCGGTTACCAGGTTTCGCTGCGGGTCGGGACGGTGATCGACAGGACACCGGAAGCGATCCATTGCGTTCGGTCGAACATGGTCAATGGCCTGCCGGTAGCGCGCCAACCGTCTCCGAAGCGGGGGGCAGTGTAATGGCGACCTCTCATTCCGAAAATCTGTTCGACGTTGGCGTGAAAGCGCCGAAAGGCGGACGCGCCGGGACTTATGCGACAGCCGTTTGCGGGACCTGCGGCAAGTCCGAGGACATCTTTGCCAGGGCGTCTGCCGGTGCCACCTTGCCGGTCGAGCCGATGGCGAAAAAATTCCGGACGAATGGCTGGAAGATTGCCGGCAAGAAAGGCCGGCACACATGCCCGGCCTGCCAGAAAAAGCCCGCAACACCGAAAGCGGCGCCGCCGCCGGAGCCGACACCGGAAAACCGGCGCGCGATCCTGGAAGCGCTGGAAATCGTGTTCTGCCCGGTCAAAGGCTTCGACGACGGCTATGACGACGAACGCGTGGCGCAGGAACAGGGCATGCCGCGCCGCTGGGTGGAAGACATCCGCGAACAGTTCTGCGGTCCCGTGCCGCCGCCGGCGGTGGACCATATCGGCGAGGCGCGCGCCGCGCTGAAACAGCTTGGCGATGCCGCCGCAGACATGGCCGATGCGCAAGCCGCAGCGGACAAGGCGCGCCAGCGGGTGATCGAGCTTCAGGCGGATGTCGACCGGCATCTGGAAAAGGCGGGGGCGGCATGAGGCTTCTTAGAAAATTGCTTCTCTTTCCCCTCCGCATGCTGCAGCTGGTCCTGCTTTTTGTTTTCGCGCTCGTGATTTGCGCGGCCTTTGCAAGTCTTGCCGGGGTCATTGTGCTCCTGGTCGGTCTGGTGATCGTTTCCTTTTGCCTGTTTGTGCTGTTGCTGGCGCCGGATCTGACCGGGTCGAATTGGGTTGATGAGATTGCCGAGAAGTTTCCCGGCGACAAGGGGGAGCAGGCATGAACCCGGATTATGCGCATCTTGTGCCGGGTGGCAGGCTGGACTTTGCCCGATTGGGCCGGGCCTTGACCGCCGTTGCGGAGCGTCCGGACTGTTCTTTCCGCATGATCGCCCGCAATGCCGGGGTGGATGAAATCACTATCCGGCGCGCCGCGAGACATCAGAAGGTCAGCGCGGAAAGTTACCTGAAAATCTGCATCGTGCTTGATCTCAACCCGTTCGACTGCCTGGTGAAACAGGAAGGTGTTTCACGGGAATACACCACTGTCGCACCCAGCAAGAAGGCGGGGTGAGGGATGGGGAAACGGTCCAGCTTTGTCCGCGTGAAGAACGAGTATTACCGGACCTTCGACCGGCGCGCGTGTGCGCCGCTTGGTCCGTTGCTTAAGCACTACGGGGTCGAGAGCTACGCCGAGCCGTGCTGCGGACTTGGGGACCTGATCTGGCAGCTGAAAGGGCTCGGGCTCGATTGTCTCGCCCGGTATGACATCAACCCGCGTCGGCCGGGCATTCCCTTTGGTGATGCCAGGACCCTGACGCGGCAGGACCTCAACGGGGCAACGGACGTCATTACAAATCCGCCCTGGTTGCGGTCCGTCTTGCACGTCCTGATCGCGCATTTTTCAGCAATGGTGCCGACCTGGTTTCTGTTTGACGCAGATTGGCTGCACACCAAGCAATCCGCGCCATTCATGGACTACTGCACCGACGTGGTTTCCGTCGGCAAGCTGCGCTTCATACCCTGCACCCGCCAGGACGGAAAGGACAATTGCGCCTGGTACCGGTTCGACCGGGAAGCGGCGGGCAAGCCAACCATTTTTCACGGAAGGATAACCCAATGAGTGATCCAGGTGGCGTCGCGGCCGATCAATTGCGGGCCTTTGTCGAGCGCATCGAGCGGCTGAACGAGGAAATCAAGGTCATCAACGATGACAAGAAGGACGTCTATTCCGAGGCCAAGGGCAACGGCTATGACGTCAAGATTCTGAAAGAGGTCATCAAGCTGCGGAAAATGCAGCCGCATGAGCGCGAGGAGCACGACGCGCTGCTGGATCTCTATATGCATGCGCTCGGTATGGCAGGACCGTCCGGTGTCGGCGACGACGTGGAGGCTGCGTGATGCCGAAGCGGATCCAGATGACGCGGAACAAGCCTTGGCGCGCGGACAATCCGGACGCGGTGATCGTCGATCGCACAACGAAATGGGGCAACCCGTTCAAGATCGGCGACGAGCTGCCCGGCATGCCCGACCAGCCGATGGACGCGGAAGACGTGTGCGATTGCTTCGAGCTTTTCACGATTCCCGAACTGCCTGTTCATGAGCTCAAGGGCAAGGACCTGGCCTGCTGGTGTTCGCCTGGCGCGCCGTGCCATGCGGACATCCTGCTGAAATACGCGGAGCGGTGTGCGCCGGTCGGCGAGGGGGAAAGCTGATGCCGGCGCACCGTTCCAAAGACGAATGGGAACTACGTGCGGCCGTCGTCGAGCGGCTGCGGGAATTGCGGCCAACCGCGCGGATCATCCACGAAATCAACGTCAATTTCGGCAATGTCCGGGTCGACGTGATGGCGGTTTCCCGCGAGGAAATCGTCACGGTTGAAATCAAGTCCAAACGGGACAAGCTCGACCGCCTGCCGAAACAGATCGAGGCCATGAAGGGCTGTTTTTCTGGGACAGGCCGCCGGAAGAGTCACGAAGAGCGCATGAAGTCTGGGCATTTCCCCTCAAGGTCCGGTGCCTGGATGAAAATCGAAAACGCTGGGACGCAGTGTCCAGTTGGCGCATGCGGGAACCTTCCATGCTGCGCGTCCTTCCGCCTGGTGCCTTGCATGTTCTTTGGTCCGAAGAGCTGCACCGGCTGTGCTGCAAGCTCGGGATCAAGGCGCCGGCGCGCGCAACCAAGGACGCAATGTGCCGGGACATTCGCTGGCTGGCGTCGGGCAAGGAAATCACCCGCGGCATCTGCGATGCCTTGCGCTGTCGCGACTGTCTGGAAGCCGATCCTCCGATCGAAACCGAAGAGGCGGCGGCATGACAAAAAATTCCTTTGCCGGAATGGGTGGACACCAGGGCGCGCGACCGACGACGGATGTCTGGTTGACGCCGCCTGCTGTTCTTGACGCTGTGGGCGGCGCTGGTTCCTTCGATCTGGACCCTTGTGCTTGCGAGCATCGTCCTTGGTATACGGCGCGACGTCATTTTGCGGTTTCCGACAATGGTCTGCTGCAAGCCTGGTTTGGGCGGGTGTGGCTTAATCCACCCTATCAGACCACGCTCATTCGTCAGTTCATGGCGCGCATGGCGGAGCACGGGCGCGGATTGGCGCTGATCTTTGCCAGGACCGAAACCGAGCACTTTGCGCGGCATATCTGGCCGGTCTGCGATGCACTGTTGTTTCTTGAGGGGCGTCTTCATTTCCATCGGCCGGACGGAACCAGGTCCGAGAAGAATGCCGGGGCACCTTCCGTTCTTTGCGCCTACGGCGTTGACGATGCCGATGTTCTGGCCGGGTGCGGTCTACCGGGTGCCTTTGTGCCGCTGAGATTGCGCGCTTTCCTGCATGGTTTCGCCACGGTCGGAACCTGGCTGCAGGAGGTTTCAAGCTTCATGCGCCGGCGCGGGGGCACCTGCCATCTTTCAGAAATTTACAAGGCCTTTGCCGGATCCGAGAAGGCAAAGCGCAACCCGAATTACCAGGCAAAAATCAGACAAGTGCTTCAAAGCGGCCCTTTCGATCGGGTCGGGCGCGGATTGTGGGAGGCGGCGGAATAATGGCTCAAAAGACCGATATCGAGTGGACCGACAATACCTGGAACCCGGTTCGCGGATGTTCGCGCGTCTCCGAAGGGTGCCGGAACTGCTATGCGGAAATCATGGCCGCGCGGTTCTCCGGACCCGGACAGTGGGGCGAGGGGCTGGCGGAGATCGTGCGCAAGCCAGACGGAGCGATCGACCATCGCTGGACCGGCAAGCTGATCGCCGCGCCTGAACATGTGCTGCTGGCGCCGCTGAAATGGAAAAAGCCGCGGCTGGTGTTCGTCAATTCCACGTCGGACCTCTTTCACGAGAACGTGCCGGACGATCTGATCGACCGGGTGTTCGCCGTGATGGCGCTGACGCCGCATATCACCTACCAGGTGCTGACCAAGCGTCCGGAGCGGATGCGGACGTATCTGACGACGCCGCTGCGCCAACATCATATCGTAAACGCGCAGGTCCAGCTGCCGAGCCCCGCACCGCCCCGAGGTATTTGGCCGCATTTGCCTTTGCCAAATGTCTGGTTTGGCGTCTCGATCGAAGATCAGGTGACGGCGGACACGCGGGTCCGGTACTTGATCGACACGCCAGCAGCGATCCGGTTTGTTTCGGTAGAGCCGCTATTGGCAAGCGTAGATCTTTCGCCTTGGCTGGTTTTTCTCAATTGGGTCATCTGCGGCGGCGAAAGCGGGCCGGATGCGCGGCCCTTGCATCCCGACTGGGCGCGCCAGCTGCGTGACCAGTGCGCGGAACTGGAAGTGCCGTTTTTCTTCAAGCAATGGGGCGCTTGGCTGCCACTTGGCCAGTCTGGTTTCACGCGATGGCAAGCAGTGCCTCGGAAAGGGGGGCGTTGGCTTGGCCGCGCATACTTCAATGATGGCAACGGCGGCCCGGAAACGCATGATTCCGGCGTTGTTGAGACTGAACAGGTCCTCACGATTCGTGAGTCCTCGGCGAAACTTTGCGTGCGCCTCGGCAAGAAGCGCGCCGGCCGCGAGCTCGACGGCGTGCTGCATGACGGCTTTCCAAGCGTGAGGAAAGCAGCATGAGCGAGCGAGCGATGAAATGGGCAGCCGAGCAGGGTCTGCAGAGCGCAGACGCCTTGCGCGTGCTTCTGACATTGGCGCGCCTCCATGAAGACGGCGGGATGTGCCTCCCGACCGTGGACGTGGGCCGCAAGGCGGACATGGACCATTTCAGGTCCGTGTCGGCTCTTTGGTTCCTGCGCAACAAAAACCTGATTTCAGCCGATGGCATCGGCGGGCTGATGTCCGTCACGCTCGGCTGTGACTTTGACGAAAACCAATCGGCGCTTGTTTCTGCGTTGCCGCAAGACGAGGAGGTGAGCCTTTGAGCCATAAGGCCACAAATTGGGCCGTTGAGCAGCGCGGTTTGAAGCCGGGAACAAAGATTGTTCTATGGCATCTTGCTGACCGTCATAACAAGGATCATGGCTGTTTTCCATCGCAGGCGCTTCTTGCGAATGACTGTGAAATGAGCCGTGCGAGCGTGAACAATCACCTGAACACATTGGAAGAACGCGGACTGATACGCCGGGTTCAAATGCGCAACAGCAAAACGTTCAAGCAGGAAAACACACGCTATCTTCTTGCGTTTGAAGACGATTTCACGACCAAAAGCACAGGCGCGGAAATCGGCGGAAATCCACAAAAGCCATGTCCAGATTTTGGACACGGGAATGAGCAAGGTCCCGTGTCCAAAAATGAGCAATTCCCGTGTCCAAAAAACAGCGATTCCCGTGTCCAAAATTTAGACACTAACCCTGTAAAGGAACCAGGAACTCAACCCGGAAATGCGCATGCGCGCGACGAGAGAGAGCTTGAAGCTCGTTCGAAAAAGCAAATTGATAATATGTTCTGGAAGCTGGTGAAGGATTGGCCAAAGCTCAAGGGAATGCCGAAGGCGAAGGCGCGAGTGCCTTTCGAACAACTGAGCGAAAAGGAACAGGACGAAGCTCTCGAAAAGCGTGACGTTTGGTTTGATTTGCTGAAATCTCAGGACAAGGATCACGTGCCAGCACCCTCGACCTATTGCCGGGAAAAGCTATGGAAGGATATTCCGGAAGACTTCGGAAAGAATGCTCTGCAGGGAGAAACCTCGGCAGCGCCGCCGTTCGGCAAGAAGTGGGGCGCCATTCGGTTCTCCTGTCTGATGCTGGAGCCGACAGGATCGCTGCCAAAACTCACGTCTGGGCAGGAGCAAATGATTACTCAAGGCCTCTACAGCCGGGACGATCTCCTGCGAGAAAAGCGCGCCATGCATGGCTGGCCTCGCGTCAACACGATGCATGAGCGTGCGATCCACGGGCGCAAGGGCGTTGCCTGTGATCCGGCATTGGCGGGGCTTACGGATCTGTTTGGACAGGTGCATCGGGGTTCCCCGGCCTGGATTGCCTGGCGTGATCTTCACGCGAAAAAGGGTTGGCCCTGGTTCGGGCCTGATCGGGATTGTCCGGAATGGGTGTGGATGCCGGCGCCACCGGATGCGGCCGAAACCTATTCAACCCCCTTCGCCGAAGTCAGGGCAGCGCTTGCGAGATTCGAGGCGGAACATGCACACATCACCGAAAGGCAGGCTGCGGAATGACAAAATCCGACAAGAAAACGCCAAAAGTTGCTCCGGAAATTGAATTGCTTGCAGCTTTGGTGCGGCGTTATCCACTGGATTGGTACATCGTCTATTGCAACCCGCGTTGTGAGCGGCGTGCGTTTCGCGGCCTGATGGACAAGGGCATATTTGCATGGTTGCCCGAGCAGGACGTGGAGCGCAAGCAGCCAAAGACCAAGCGCAAATTCACGGTGCGCATGCCCATATTCACGCGCTACGTCTTCGTCGGGCTCGATTCGTTGCAGAGGCAGTCCTTTGGTGATGTTCGGTTGTGCGATGGCGTGGAAGGCTTTGTAAAATCGGAAGAAACCGGTGAGCCGGTTGCTATTCGTGCAGACAAGCTCTGGCCGTTGTTCTCCAATCTTTACGCCAGCGCAAAGGTCAAGCCAGGAACCAGGTTCAAGATTGGCGAGAACCTTGAAATCACCGCTGGTGTGTTCGCCGGGTTTGATCTGAAGGTGACTGAGGTCGACGATGAGCGGTCGATTGTCAACGGTGAAGTTGACATCTTCGGGCGCGCGACAGCTGTAACAGTCTCGGTTGACGATGTGAAAATCCCCGCGTAATTCTTTTCGTCAGGATGATTCGCTGAATCCCTTGGGCTTGATGCTGGCGTAAGGCCAGACGACACAAAAGCGACCGAGGCAGGAACCCAGCCACATGTAAGCCGTTCTCTTTGAGCGCCATGTTGGCGCAACGGGTTCCTATGGCGAAAGACACGGCTCGCAGCGATGCGGGCCTTTTTGTTTTGAGCTGAGGGTGTTTCACAGAAACCCGTGAAACATTTAGGGACCGTATCCCGCTAACCACAAAACGGGGGGACTGAGCGTTTAATGTCGCCAGTCTGACCCTAAATTCAAAGCCTAAACTCGGCTAAACTCCTAAACTCAGCCCTAAACACCTAAAGTCGCGCAGCACGCCGGAGCGAACCTGTGACAGCACACGCGGGTGAAAACGCCGTTGTCACCAAGGGCGAGTTCGCCAAATTCATCAACGTCAGCCCTGGGCGGGTGTCGCAGTACATCGCCGAGGGCAAGATCTACGGCGATGCCTGTGGTAGGACGGTCG
>NZ_KI928951.1:27998-33542 GCF_000521215.1 Labrenzia sp. DG1229
ATCTACGGCGATGCTCTGGTTGGAACGGGTCGCGGTGCGAAGATCAACAGGCCGATCGCGCAAGAGCAGCTGCGGCGCGTTCTCCATATCGGCCAGATGATTGGCAACGGGCTGGAAACCCAGCTTGCCGGTCCGCCGCAACCGGCCGAGCCGACCTTCGACCAGGTGCCGCCGCAGGGCGAAGAACCCAAGCCTGAATTGCCGGATCCGCGGGTTCCCTCGATCGAGGACAAGCTCAAGCAGGAGCGGCTTTTCCAGGAACAAATCCGAAGCCGAAAGGCGGCAGAGGACGAAGAGAAGCGCAAGGGCCGGTTCACGCCGACCGAAGAAGTCAGGGCCAGCAACACCCGGATCGCGGTCCAGATGATCCAGACCTTCGAGGGTTCCTTGCCGACCATGGCCGCGAAAATCGCTTCGAAATTCGAATTGCCGGTTCGCGACGTCCTCCATGAGCTGCGCTCCGAGTTTACCGAGATGCGGGGACGGGCGGCGGAAGCTTCCAGGGCGAAGGCAGACGCCCTGCCGGCCACGGTCGAGACGGAGATCGGCGAGACGATGATGGAAGCAGCCGAGTGAATTTCCATGTCGCGCTAACGGCGAACCCGGAGCGGCTGGCTTATGACGCCATGGCGGATGCCTGGACGCCGCCGCCGAAGGTCGATTACCTGAAATGGGCAGAGGACAATATCGTCCTTTCCGAACGCGAAAGCCCGTATCCGGGACCGTATAACCGGGATCTCTTTGGCTATTTTGACGAAGTCCTGCGGGCGATGTCGCCGGATGATCCGTGCCGGATTGTGACGCTGAAAAAAAGCGCGCAGCTCGGTGGCACCGTCCTTGCCAACATCTTCTGCTGCGGCTCGCTTGAGATGGTGCCGGGCGATTTTCTGTATGTCCACCCGACAGAGGGCAATGCGCAGCGCTGGTCAAAGCAGAAACTGGCGCCGATGCTGAAAAACACCGCTTCGCTCAGGGCTCTGTTCCCGCAAAAGAGCAGGGATGGCGGCGACTCGGTTCTTTACAAGGAACGGCGCGACGGCCGGGGCGCCATCCAGATTTCCGGCGCGAATTCTCCTGCGTCGCTCTCCATGGTGACCATGAAGAACCAGGTCCAGGACGATCTGGCGAAATGGGAGACAAACTCGGCCGGTGATCCGGAAGCGCAGGCGGATTCGCGCAGCCAGGCACATGAGTTTGCCAAGATTGCGAAGATCTCGACACCGATGGTTCTGCCGGGGTGCCGGATCTCGCGGAACTATGAGGACGGCAGCCAGGAGCAACCTTACGTCCCGTGTCCGCATTGCAGTCACATGCAGGTCTTGGAATGGGACAACATGCTCGCCAATCTGGAGGAGGAGCATCCGGAGCGCGCGCACTTCTTTTGCACCGACCCCGAATGCGGCGGGGTGATCGAAGAGCATCACCGGCCTGCAATGCTCAAGCAGTTGGAATGGCGTGCGGGCAATGAGAAGGCCAAACGTCAGCACCGGTCTTTCTGGATCTGGTCGGCGTATTCGGTTCTGCAGACTTTTGAGCGGATCGCGCGTTCCTGGCTGAAAGCAAAAGGTGATCCGGCCAGCGAGCAGACATTTATGAACGACGTCGTCGGGCTTGCTTATGAGGCCGCCGGCGACGCGCCGCCCTGGGAGGACCTGCGCGACCGGGCCGCGGTGTCGGAATATTCCAAGGGGCAAATTCCTGCCGGTGCCGTGTTCATCACGCTCGGGATCGACGTTCAGGGCGACCGGCTGGAATGGCAACTTGTTCGGCTGGGACCGGAACCTCCGCCGTTTCGTGATCGATTACGGGGTTGTTCCTGGCTATATCGGCGAAAAGTCGACCCGAGGCCTGCTCGATGTCCTGGTCAATAACGAATGGCCGAATGCGTACGGGCATCGGCTCAGACCCGACATGACGGCAATCGACGGCAACGCTTATACGACCGATGTCTGGGGATGGGCGAGGCGCTTCCCGGCGGCGCGCGTGATCATGGTTCGCGGTGCCAGGTCAGAGACCGCACCGCGCTTGCAACGGGTCAAGCAGGAGTACAACGAGAAAACCGGCAAGGTGAAAAAGTATTCCCGCCGGTTCTACAACTTCAACAGCTCGATCATGAAACTCGGGCTTTACAAGAACATCCGCAAGACCGATCCGCTTGAGCCGGGTTTTGTTTCGTTTCCGTGTGGTCTTGATGATGAATATTTCCGGGGTCTGACGGCCGAGCGCCGGGTCGCAAAAAAGAACAAGGACGGGTTTGAGGTCTGGCGCTGGACGAAAGACCCGCTGCAGGCGAACGAGCCGCTCGATACCATGAACCAGGCGGAAGCCGCGGCAACGAAACTCGGTCTGCGGTCCATGCCTGGCGCTGTCTGGGATGGCCTGGAGGCAGACCGCTGCACGCAGGCAACCGACGTCCAGCTCGATATGGAAGATCTCCCGCTTGCACCGAAACCGGCTGAAGAGCCGGCCAAGCCGAAAGACAATCCCTTTGCACGTCTTGCCAAATCCTTGAACGGGTAATCATGCGAACATCAGTGCCGTCAATTCCGCGCTCGGAAGTCCTTCCGGAGCAAGCTCAGCCGTCTGCGCAATTTCTGCGTCCGGACAGCAGCGGGTTTCTCGCTGGCTGGCCGCGTCCAGTATTGCGCGAGACCTCGCACGATGTGCGCCAGGCGTGGTCGTCGGTCGCATCGCGCGCGATTGAATCCATTCATAATTCTGGCTGGATGAAAGGCGCGGTCGACCAGGCTGTCGGCGATACGATCGGCAACGGACTGAAACTGAACCCGAAACCGGACTGGCAGGTCTGCGGATTTTCCAACCAGGCAGAGGCAAGCGAATGGGCGCGGAATGTCGCGACCCGCTTCCGGTCCTACGCACGCAACCCGATGGAATGCGATGCGCGCGGCAAGATGACCGTTGCCAAGATGGCAAAAACCCAATTGCAGTCGCATTACGCCTTCGGGGAAGGTGTGGCGCGGACGGTCCTGCGAAAGCGGCCGAATTCGCTCACGCGCACCAAGATCCAGCTGCTCACGCCGCTCCGGATCACGCAGGAGACCCGTGAAGAGGTCCGCCTGAATCAGGGCGTCTACCAGGACGCGGACGGCATGGCGATCGGGTATCGGGTCCGGGCGCGGCAGAACGGTTTTGACAAAACCGTCGATATGCCAGCGCGCGACAAGGACGGGCGCCCGCTGATCATTCACACTTTTGACGGCGACGCTGATCAGACACGCGGGATCTCGCCGTTCGCGGCTATCCTGAAAGTGTTCCGGCAGGTCGACCAGCTTGCAGATGCGACGCTTGTTGCTGCACTTCTGCAGACCGTTTTCGCCGCGACCATCAAGTCAAATGCCCTTTCTGAAGAGGTTTTCGAAGGGCTCAGCGCCAAGGGTGACGGCGAGGGCGAAGCCGCTCTCTCAAATGAACTGCAGTCGTTCTTTGACGCGAAAAGCGCGTGGTCCAAAAACGCGAAGATCGATTTAGGCGCGCACGGCAAGATCGCGCACCTGTTTTTTGGCGAAGAGCTTCAGTTCCACAACACCAACCATCCGCACAACAACTATCTGCCGTTCATGCGGAACCTGCTCCGCGAGATCGCCCGCGCGATCGGCGTGTCCTATGAGGCGCTTGCCTTCGACTATGAAGGCGCGACCTATTCGAGCGTTCGCATGGGGATCGCATCGCTCTGGCCGCAGGTTGTGAGCCGCCGCGAGGATCTGAGCGTGCCGTTCTACCAGGCTGTTTATGACGCCTGGCTCGAAGAGCAGATTTTCAATCGCTGGATCGCGTTTCCGGGCGGGTATCGGAACTTCCTTCGGGTTCGCGCCGCGGCAACTCAAGCCGACTGGAACGGCCCGGCCAAACCGACCGCCGATGATCTGAAATCGGCCAAATCCATGGGCGAGCGCCTTGAGCGCGGCGTTTCCAGTCTCTCGATTGAGAGCGGCGAACTCGGGCACGAGTGGGAAGACGTTGCCGAACAAAGAGCGCGCGAAAGTCAGAGATACAAAGATCTTGGACTACCAGATCCGCATGCCTCCAAAGGGTCTCCACTGGCTGGAAAGCCAGGTGAAGAAGACGAGGACGACGAGGATAAGGACGACAAGTCCGACGAGGACAAAAAGCCACCGGAGGACGACGACTGATGGCCAGCCTTTTTGACGGCATCGACACGACCGATCCCTGCCTCGTCTGGCCGGTGCTGCAGACCGCTTATTACAGGCTTGCCGCCGGCGAAAGCGAAGTCCGGGTCAAGTACGCAGACTTCGACGTCACGGTGCAGCCCGCCAGCATTCAAGAGCTGGAGGTTTTGATCACTCGGCTCAAAGGCGAGTGCAACCGCAAGCAAGGTATCCGCACCCGCTTTGCCATGCGCGGTGGATTTTAGGAAAGCGATCCCATGCCGGAAATCAACGAACTGAGCTACCTCCGGGCAGCTTCGCAGGTGTTTGACACGCCTTTGCTGCTTTCAGAAAGTCAGGGCCTCTTGATGGGTGAATATCTGGCCGCACGCATGCTCGGCCAGGCAACGGTGGAGCCGCAGGGCAACCGGTTCCGCGGCGAGGAAGTGATTGAACCGGATGCGGACGGGCCGGCATGGCAGGGATATGCGCGGATCGGCAGCGTCGCCCGTATTCAGCTTATGGGCGAGTTGGTCAATCGCGGTGCCTGGATGGGGTCATACTCCGGCATGACGTCTTATGAGGGTTTCGCCGAGCAGCTGACCAGGGCCGCAGCTGACGATGAAGTCTCAACCATTCTGCTTGATGTGAATTCACCGGGCGGTGCCGCTGCCGGCATGTTTGAAACCGCGCGCCTGGTGCGGTCTGTTTCCGAACAGAAGCCCGTGATTGCCGTTGTAAACTCTCTTGCCGCTTCTGCCGCATACGGGCTTGTCAGCGGTGCTTCGAAGATCGTCATGACCGAAAGCTCGGAGGTCGGTTCGATCGGCGTTCTCTGGCTGCATTTCGATCGCAGCAAGCAGCTGGACAGTCGCGGCGTCAAGGCAACGATCATCCATGCCGGCGCGCGCAAGGTCGACGGTCATCCGTTCGGGCCACTGGAAGGTGACGCGCTGTCCTCGATCGAGGGCCGGATCAACTCAATCATGTCCCGCTTTGTGTCCCTGGTCTCCGAACACCGGGGACTGGAGGACGCGGCGATCCGCGACCTGGAAGCGAACACGCTGTTTTCGGACGAGGCGATCTCGGCCGGTCTTGCCGATGAAATCGGCACATTCGACAAGGTCCTTGAAGATCTTTCCCGCGCCCGCGTCGGGCGCACAATCTCGCAGCAAAGGAGACTATCCATGAGCGGGAACAACAAGCAGCCCGATGCATCAGCTTCGGGCATTACACAGGAGCAGCTTGAAAGCGCTGTTGCCACAGCACGCAGTGAAGGTGAAGAGGCCGGTGCGGTTGCCGAACGCGGTCGCATCAAGGCCATTCTGGACGGTGACGAGGCAAAGGGCCGCGAAGATCTCGCCCGTCACTTTGCCTTTGATACGGACCAGAGCCCGGAGGCAGCGACCGCGGCACG
>NZ_KI928951.1:34395-47082 GCF_000521215.1 Labrenzia sp. DG1229
AACCGCGAGTGCGACCACTGCGTCTGTTGCAGTCGATGCCGGCAACACCGGCAACGGCGTCATGACCATGTCGACGCCCGCCGTCACCAGTGCGGTGAAAGAGGGCATCTACAAGGTGGTTTGCACCGACCCGGCTTCCAATGGCGGCACGTTCGAGGTCACAGACCCGAACGGAGATTCCGTCGGCACGGCCAAGGTTGGCACGGCCTTTACCAAGCAGGTGCGGTTCACGATCGCGGACGGCGGCAATGACTTTGCGGCCGGTGATCGTTTCGAGATCACCGTCTCCGGTGCGGACATCAATCCGAATGCCGGCAAGGCCGTTGCCTGGGACCCGACAGCGTCTGACGGGTCCGAGGTTCCCTGGGGCATTGCCGCAACCGCGGCAGAAGCGCAGGACGGCGTCGATCTCGATATCGGCCTCGTCGTGCTTCGCCGGGATGCGCTTTGCTTTGCCAATGGCATCGTCTGGCCGGACGGGGTGACCGATGCGCAAAAGGCGGTCGCGCTGCAGGACCTCGAGAAACAGGGAATCGTGGTCCGCACCACATAACCCGCCAAGGAACCAGACCAAGGAAACCGGGGCCGGCACAGCCGGCCTTTTTCTTAACTCCGGCTGAGCCGGAACCCATCAGGAGTTAAAGGCAATGCCGGAAATTCTCTTTCCCTATTCGAATGTCGAGCTGACTGAGGAAGTCAATCGTATTCCCAACAACTACGGTATGCTCAACGCGATGAACCTGGCGCCAGATGAGCCAATGGCATCGCGTTTCGTGCGCATCGATTTCCGTGATGGCACGATCGTGGTTCTCGCTGCAGACGAGCCGGGCGCACCGGGCCAGATGTCCGAGCAGGACGATGTCGGCGGTACGATCCTCATGATCCCGCATTTCCCGCATCTTGAAACCATCAAGGCCGAGGACCTCGTCGGCGGCGTTGAAGTGATCAACGGGATGATGAATGCTCGCAATCTCGACACTGAAACGGCGCGCCGTCTTGGCACGATCCGGGGTCATCACGCGATCACGCTGGAATATATCCGCATGGGTATGCTGCGCGGCCTGATCAAGGATGGTAAGGGGCGCACGCTCTACGATCTGTTCAGCGTCTTTGGCCTCACCAAAAAGACCATCGACTTCAAGCTTGGTACCGCCGGCACCAACCTTGTTGAGAAATGCGAGGAGGTGATCGACCACGTTCAGACCAATCTGAAAGGCGAGACATCGACCCAGATCGAAACCGTCGTGTCGCCGTCATTCTTCAACCGGTTGGTTGCGCATCCGAACGCGGAAAAGTTCTGGATCCAGACCCAGCAGGCGCCGTCGCTTCAGAACTTTCAACGTGAGAGGCTCGGCGGCAATTGGGGCCGTGTCTTTGAATTCGGCCAGATCCTGTGGCGTGAGTACAAGGGAACTTTCCCGGTTCGCAACACGTCGGGTGCGATCACATCCGAGCCGATCGTCGAGGCAGGCAAGGGTCATGCCTATCCTGCTGGCACGCAGAACCTGTTCCGGACATACCAGGGGCCGGTGCATCACATTGATATGGTCAATGATGCGCCCAATGCTTCCGACCCGGTTTATATATCGAGCAAGGTCCTGGACCACGGTGCGGGCGTTGAGATGAAATCTCAGTCCAACCGCATCGCGGTCTGCAAGCAGCCGAACCTCGTCGTCGAAGTCTTTTCTTCGGACTGATTGGACGCAGATGCGCTCTGATATAGCAAAAAGAGCTGTCGACGCTGCCTTTGAACGGCTTGGCGTCGACAGCCAGTACGGGTCGACACCCTGCAAGCTCCTGTTCGAGAGCGACGATGATGTCGGCATCGACTTTGGTGGCGCGTCTCGTCCGGTCGGGCGGGAAACCATCTTCCTGGTGCGTGACAGTGAAGTGGCGCCAGCAGACGGTGGCACGTTCACGATGAACAGTGAAACGCACAGGATCGTTGCCAAGCCGGTGCTCAAGGATGCCGCCAGGCTCGTCTGGCGCTGCCGCGTGGTTCTTCAAAATGCCTGATATCAAGCTCGCAGCCTTTGGCAACCTGCAAAAGGAACTGGACCGGCAAACCGCCGAAGTCGCACGCGCCATATTTGAAGCGACGGACGATGTCGCAGCGACTGTGAAAAAGCGCTTCCGGCAACAAGTCCATTCGGCCGGATTGGGCAACCGTCTGGCAAAGACCTGGCGCCACAGGACCTATCCTCGCAGCAATGTCCAGACCCTGGAGCCTGCAGCACTGATCTGGTCCAAGGCACCGCGCATCGTTTCCGCCTTTTCGTCTGGTGATCCCATCCGATCAACCAGGCAGGGCGGGTTTCTTGCAATCCCGACGGACCTTGCGCCGACAAGCCGCAAACGTGGTGCGCGTAGCAGGCGCATGTCGATGGAAGACTTTCTAGACACGTTCGGCCTCGACAGCCTGAAGGTCATTCCCAAGCCGGGCAGTGGAAACCGGGTTTTCTACGCAATCGCCGAAAAGGGTTTCAGGAGATCAGGCGGCAAGAAACGCCGGTCCCGGCTCGTGAAACAGGGCGGGCGCATCAAGTCGCAACCCGTTTTGATGTACGTGCTTGTCAAGCAGGTCCGGCTCGCGAAGCGCTTCGACATTGATTCCGTCGCCGCGATTGCCGAGCGGCTCTATGTCCAAAGGGTCGTTGCGGGAATTTCAAAAAGGCTCGGTCAATGAATTCCGATACGGCGCTTACGGCCCTCGCGGCCGTCCTGACGACACTTGCCTCGGCAGAGACCTCTATTCCGTCGGTTCACCGGAACGAACCGCTGGAACAGATGCTTGAAGCACTCGAAGGCGGCGCGAAGGGCTTCGCCAACCTGATCGACGGTGACATTCGTGTCGATAACACGTTGATCGGCGGCGGTTCGGTTTATGAGCTGACACTGCTGCCGCAGCTGGAAGTCATCGTCAGCGGTGACACGGACGCCGATCGCAGGGCCGCGCTCTCGGCGATCGTCAACGCCGTTGCCGCTGCGATCGACACTGATCTGACGCTCAGTGGTGCCTGCGAAAACTGCCGCGTTGCCGGCATCCAGCGCAGTGGCCTTGTGACCGACGGGGTGCCGAACCTTGCCGGGCTGATTATCGCCCTGGAGGTCGAGCTGACCTCGGACCAACCCTTCTGACCACTTCATAGGTGACACATGACCGCGAAGCGAACGACGGCCGCGCCGAAGGCGGGCCACTTTGTGCTGCTTGAGGACCACGGCGACCAGGTGCGCGGCAAGGTTCTCTGGCTTGAGCCGGACGCCATCAAGGCGCTTGACGGAAAGATCCGTCCGGCGAGCGAGCGAGACAAGTCCATTGCCGCAGTGAGCGGCTGATCCAAAGGAGCATCCCATGGGAACGACAGCCAAACCGCGCGGCAAGACCGCGAACCTCCTGTTCGGCACGCAGACCGCGTTCGATACAGCTGCGATTGGCAACTATATCTCGACGTTCTTTTATTCAGAGAACCTCGGAGAATCCGAACCGTTCGAGCAGAACCCGCTGATCGGCCTGGCGCGGAACAACAACCGCGATGCCACCGAGCCGCAGCCGGGTCTTTTGACGGCTTCCGGCGACATCGTTGTGCCGCTCGACGCAAATCACTTTCCCTACTGGCTGACCATGCTCTTCGGTGCGCCAGTCACCAGCGGGGCAGGGCCTTACACACACGTGTGGACGTCCGGCAGCGAAGAACTGCCCTGGCGAACCATCGAAGTTGAAAAGCGTGCCGGCGCGGCGTTCTACCAGAACATCGGTGTCGTCACGAACGGGTTTTCGCTGGATGCGACCCGTGGCGGGGGCTTCCGCCAGGTGACGCTGAATTGCCTTGCGCGCAATCAAGTCAAGCTTTCCAGCACAGGCGGAGGCTCGCCTGCCGCGATGGTGCCGACATCCTTGCTCCCGGCGTCGCAGGGGCTGTTGCGGGTCAACAGCGTTCTTGCCGGCAACTTTCTCGGTGCGTCGATCAACTATCAGAACGGCTTTTCTGAAGACGGTTCGATCAACGGCACCAAGTTCGTTGCCGGGTTCGATCTGGATGACGAGGCACAGCTGACCGGCAACGGCCGGGTCCGGTATGTCGACGATACCTATTTCGACATCATGAGCGTCGGGGATCCGGTGGCGCTCGAACTGGAGTTTGGCGAAGCCGCTGACGCGAAGATCAACTTTGCCATGCCGGCGGTGCGTTTCGACCGTGCACCGTTCGCACCGATCAACGGTCCTGGTCGTCTGGAATCGGAATTCGGGTTCCGCGCCGAGCAAACCACTGGCGCACCTATGCTCACCGTTACCGTCACCAACAATGTCGACAGCTATGCCGTTTAAACCGACCGAGTTTTCGTTCGAGGACCGCGCCGTTGAGTTTCCTCACGGCGTGGTCCTCACCATGCGTCCGGCGAACTCCATTGACGTCGACCAGGCGCAGGCCGAATCCAGCCGTGCGATCCGGGAAATGATCCTGTCGCGCAATGCGCTCACCATCTACGGCGTGCCTCAGAGCCTGATCGATCATGATCTGCGCCTGGGACCGGAAGAGGAAGGTGATGACGAGACGGACGAGGAGCAGTTTGTTGCCGACCGTTTCCGCAACTTTCTGGGTCTTTCTTCCTTCATTGCCAGCGTGCTGCTGTTTGAGCAGCTCGTCACGCAATGGGAGAACGTTGCCGGCGAGGATGACGAACCACTTGCGATCAACCGGACGACAATCGGCCGGTTTCTGCTTCACCCGGACATGAAAAAGAAGTTCGATTCCGTTGCCTATTCCGTCCAGTTCGCGGTTCGAGAAGAGGGAAACGGATCGGCCGTCTCGCAGCCTGGTTCGGGCGAGGCGGAGGACGATACTGCGAAGGCTGCAAAGAGCTGAACCAGAATTGCGGGCAGAAATGCCCGATTGAGAAGAACCAGCCGCAAACGGGGCTCGGTCATCTGGCCGTGCGGCTGGCGACGGGGGCAGGAGTGTGGCGTCAATCCGATCAGGACGGACGCCGCACCGGCCTCCTGATCGGCGAGGCACTTGCCCGCGCCGGCGACCTTTCCGCATCAGAGGCAGGTATCGTGTCGGACTTTCTCGTTCAATACGAAACTGCCTTCCTGAAATCTTTCCAGGAACATCACGGAGCTGACCATGAGAGGTAGAATGCCAGAAGTCGGCATTCGGCTTGCCGCTGTTGACGGGAAGGTCGTGCGGCGTGAGTTGCGCAAGTTCGGCGCAGAAGGCGAAGAGGCCTTGCGCAAGATCGAGCGTGCCAGCAAGCCGGCCAGGCGCAGCCTGAAGGCCGTCGATGCTGCTGTTGACGATCTGAAGACGAGCGCGTCCGGTCTGTCAGGCAATCTCGGTGCTGCCGGCGCGGGTCTGCGGGCGATGGGACCTGCAGGGGCTGCGGCTGCCATCGGCATCGGTGCCCTGGCGCTCGGTTTTACCAAGATCGTGACGTCTTCTCGAGACGCCGCCCGCTCGATCGCCGAGATCGGCGATGCCGCGCGCCGTGCTGGCATCGACGTCGAGGCCTTCCAGGAGCTGCAGCTCGTTGCGGACCGGAACCGGATTTCCGTTGATGCCCTGACCGATGGCATCAAGGAACTGAACCTGCGCGCGGATGAATTCATCTTCACCGGTGTTGGACCGGCTGCCGAAGCGTTCCAGCGGCTTGGCTTCACGGCAGAGGAACTGAAGGAAAAACTCAAGAACCCGTCCGAGCTGCTGGTCGAGATTGTCGAGCGCCTGCAGGACTTTGACCGGGCAGCGCAAATCCGGATTGCAGACGAACTGTTCGGTGGAACCGCCGGCGAACGGTTTGTCGAACTGATCGACCGCGGTGCTGACAACATCCGGCTTATTGTCGAGGAGTCGCGGGAACTTGGGCTTGTCTTCGAGGCCGATCTCGTCGGGCGGGCGGAAGACCTTGACAGCGAACTGACGAAAGCCGCGCAGACCATCGACCGGAACCTCAAGCGCGCGCTGCTCGATGCAGCGCCTGCCATGCAGGCCTTGACCGAGTTTCTGGCAACGGCCCTGGCGGGTTTCAGCACTTTGATCGATCTGACGCGCGAAGTTGAAAACCGGTCAACTGACGGCGTGAGAGCCGAGTACGCCAGGGTCTTGAATGAACGCATCTTGTTGAAGCAGTCCATTGCCGAACTTGAAACCCGGGACGACTCCATCGCAGAGGCGAGACTGAAGTTTCAAAGAGAACGGCTTGCACTGCTGGATAAAGAAGCGGCAAGGCTTCAGGAAATTGTCGACATTCGCGATGGAAAACCGGCAGATTCGAACCAGCCGGCTGAACGTGGATCAAGTACAGACCAGGACCGGAATTTCCAGTCGGAAGAGGAACGCAAGCGCCTTGAAAAGGTCGCCGAGACCTGGATCAACAAGATCACGCCGGCGGCGGACAAGTACCAGGCAACCCTGAAGGACATTGCCGCGGCTGAAGAGCAGGGCCTGCTCACGGCAAGCCAGGCGGCCGACGCCCGGTCGAGGGCTGCTGATGATTATCAGAAGGTCGTCGACAAGCTGAACGAGACCGGCAGTCGCGAACTGGAAAAGCGGCTCGCCGAAGTCAAGAAACTGATCGAGGCCAGCCGAACACCCGCCGAGGAACTGGCTGAGCGGCTGCGCCGAATTGCCGAGCTGGAAAGTGAGGGACTGTTTGCCCGCGCCGGTGGCAATGCCAACGATGCCCGCGCGAAGGCCATGCGCGATTATGCGGCGGCAACTGATGACGCTGCAGCTGCCCTTGAGCGGCTGGACGAAATCGCCTCTGGCAACGGCCCGAGCGCTTATGCGGCGCAGCTGGTCGTTGCCGAACGGCGCACGAACGATCTGCGCGAGGCCACCGAACCGTTGCGCGAAGAACTTGCCGACGGTCTGGCCGATGCGATTGTCAACGGCGAAGAGCTGTCGGACGTCCTGGAACAGCTCGCAAAACAGATCCTGCGGGACTTCCTGTCCGGGCAATTCAATTTCTTGCTCGGAGGGCCTCAGCCGACCGATTTCCTTTCCCGCCTGTTCAGCACGATCACGGGTGGAAGGTTTGGCGGCGGTTCCGGTGGAGTTGGCGGAGCCGGTTCGATTGGGACGTATAGTCCGCCTGTCGCAGCACCGGCAGGATTGCCCGCGGCGTCGGCGGTGTCTTCGGCGATTGCGCCGTCAAGCGGCGGATCCGTCGCCACGCAGGTCTGGCAATATTTCCTTGGCAAGGGCCTCCAGCCGCACCAGGTCGCGGGCATTGTCGGCAATGTCCATGCCGAAAGCGCGTTCAATCCATTTGCGATTGGTGACGGCGGCAATGCCTTTGGTCTCTTCCAGCACAATGACCGTCGCAACAACCTGTTCGACTTCATTGGCGGCCGGCAGAACCTTGGCAATGTCAAGGGGCAGCTGGACTTTGCCTGGCATGAATTGCAGACGAGTGAAGGCCGGGCTTTCCGGGATCTGCTCGGCAGTCAAAACGTTCGTGAGGCGACAGCTGCGTTTGGTGGCTTCGAGCGGCCGTCCGGATTTTCCTTTGGTGATCCTGAAGCCATGCACAACTGGACCGGCCGGCTGCAGGCCGCCGAAGAGGCACTCAACGTCTTCGGCGGTGATCTGAACACGGCGTCCTCCAGCCTGACCCGGCTGGACGGCGGGCTTGGCAAGGCTGTCGGATCGCTTGCAGAGGGCAGCGGTTCACTGGCGAGCACGGCGAGCGACTTTGCCGGTCAATCCAAGGAACTGGCCGGATCAATGACTGAAGGTCTGCAGAACGTGCTCGGTGGTCTGGGTGATGGTGCCGGCGGGGCTGGCGGCGGTGGTGGTTTTGGAGGGCTTCTTTCCGGTCTGCTTTCCGGCATCGGCAAGATTTTCGGCTTTAACCGCGGCGGGCCAACTGGACCAGGCTCAGACAGTGATGTCGCCGGCGTCGTTCACGCGAACGAATATGTGTTCAGCGCGCAGGCAACACGCCGGATCGGTGTCGGCGTCCTGGATCGGCTTCACAGTAATTCGCTGAAAGGGTTCCGGTCCGGTGGCCATGTTGCCCCCTTTGCCACGCCTTCCGGCATGTCGGCCTCTCGCCGGGGTGCTGCGAATGACGACCGGGTCAAGATCGAGATGCACAATTACTCCAACTCGCAGGTCAAGGTTGAAGAAGAGAAGGACGATCGGGGCGGGCGCAATATCAAGTTCATCATCTCCGAACAGGTTGCCGATGCCCTGACGACATCAGGTGGCGCTGCGCCTCGGGTGCTCAAGCAGACCTTTGGCACCAAAAACAGAGGGTCAACAGATGATCCCCATATGGCCGCCTGAATTGCCGAAGCCGCAGCGCGCTGCGTTTCAAAAGCAATTCCAGGACCCGCGTATTCGCAAACGCGCGGAATCCGGGCCGCCCGGATATCGCCGGCGGTATTCCTCTGTCGGGCAGCTTGTCTCGCTCAGCATCAAGGTGACCCGCGATCAGCTGGCCGTGTTTGAAAACTTCCATCAGAACGATACCGCTCTCGGGTCGTTGCCATTCGTGATGCCGGATCCGATCACCGATGGCTGGCCGCTTCTGACGCCCGATGGTGATGCACTGCTCGGACCGGACGATGAACCGCTGCTGATCGCCGCGCACTGGCTCTGCCTCTTTGGCGAGGCCATGCCGGCCGTCAGCAAACCCGGCCTGCACTTTGTTGTCGCGTTTCCCGTAACGGTGATGCCATGAGGCGGATCTCGCTGAACCAGCGGCTTTCCCATGAAGCACACACGAGCGAAGAAATCGAAGTGGCGCTGTTTCACATCGAGCACGAGGACCTTTCAGATCCGGTCCGGTTGTCGACGGACCCGACCGAACGTTTGAGCGACGATCCGCTCGCATACGGCACAAGGTCAACTTTCAATGGCGCCAACCCGGTCTCCCAGCCGTTCCAGTTCGTGCTGGTGTCAACTGACATGCCGAGCGACCTGGAAGAGGCGCCGGCAGAAGCAACGCTCGTGCTTGAAAATGTCACCAGGGGCATTGCCGACGTCCTTCAAATGATCACCACGCAGGCCAACGTCCACATGGCGCTGGTGCTGGCGTCATCACCGAACCAGATCGAGGCGGAGTACCGGGACCTGAAACTTGTCCGGGCCGAGGGCAATGCCTCCGAAATCACCCTTTTCCTGAGCCGTCAGCCGATCGAGGAAGAAAGTTTTCCGTCCGTCCGCATGACCAAACAACGCTTTCCGGGACTTCACAGATGAGTTGGAGCAATTCTTACATCGGCATTCCGTTCGAGGCGTTCGGTCGCGCACAGACCGGCTGTGACTGCTACGGCCTGGCGGTGCTGATCTATGCCCGCGAGCTTGGCATGCAGCTGACGAGCTATGTCGGCGATTATGTCAGCTGCGATGAGCGCCGGGAATTGGACGGGCTCTTTTCCAGTGCGATCGAGGTCGGGCCGTGGCGCAAGGTAGAAGGCAAGGCACTGGCTTTTGACATTGCCCTCTTTCGGCGCGGTGTGACGGCTGCACATTGCGGCGTTGTTATTTCCGACGGAGTGATGCTTCACGTCCAGGGTGAAGACCAGGTCAAGGTGGAAAGCTACCGAACCGGTCCCTGGAAACTCCGGTTGCTCGGCCACTACCGGCACGTCGAACGGTTGAGGAAGTCCAATGGCTGAGATCGTTCCCGTCATCGCTGCGCCGCTTCTTGATCCCGGTGCTGGTCGTCTCGACTTTGAACTGCCGACGGGTCTGACGATTGCGGAGATCATTGCGGTTACGTTGCCGGCGGCCCTGAATGGTGAATTGCCTTTGCGGGTCGTTCTGGTGACGGAGCGCGGAGCCGAAGTGATCGCGCGCGAGAACTGGCAGTTCGTGCGTCCGCGTCCCGGCGTGCGGGTCGTCATTCGCGTTTTGCCGGGCAAGAATGCCCTTCGCTCGATCCTGCAGATCGTGGTCGCGATTGCTGCGATTGCAATCGGTGCTTTCTTTGCGCTGCCGCTTGCGGGTGTCCTGGGAATATCTACCGGCCTGGCGCAGGGTATCCTGACATTCGGTGTCACGGCGCTCGGCAATCTCCTGATCAACGCTCTTGTGCCGCCGGCCAACCCCGAGACCGCAGCCACGTCTGACAGTGAGACAAACCGGTCCTATTCGATCAGCGGCTGGAAAAACCGGCTTGCGCCCGATGCACCATTGCCGGTTGTTTTTGGAACGCACCGGTATGCGCCGCCCTTCGGCGCGCGGTCCTACACCGAGATTGTCGGAGACATTCAATATCTCCGGTCGCTCTTCCTGTTTGGACCAGGTCCGGTGAAACTTTCCAACTTCAAGATAGGGACAACGGATCTCGATGAATATGACGAGGTGGAGATCGAGGTCAGGGAAGGGCTCGACACCGACGGTCCCGTGACGCTGTATTCGCGCCAGGTCATAGAAGACGCCGCAGGCAGCGACCTGACACGGCCGCTGCCGAGGAACGATGCCGGTAACGTCGTTTCCGGACCAGCCACAGAGGAACCTGTGGTTCGCTACTCTGCAGCCAATGGCACGGGTGCTTCGGTGCTGGTCTCGTTTCCAGGCGGGCTCTTCAACTATGACAACAACGGCAACCTTCAGTCGCTCGCCGTTTCCATCCGGATCCGGTACCGGGTGCAGGACAGCGAGGATCCCTGGACCGATGTCACGACACTGAACATCTCCGCGGCAAAGCGCGAGGGGTTTTACCGGCAGCACAGCTGGGACTTTCCGGCGCGCGGCCGATATGAGATCGAGGTCACGCGGATGACGGACGAGCGGACCAGTTCGCGGGTCCAGGACCGGTCGGTTCTGGTCGCAGTCCAGACGTTCCGTCCGGAATACCCGATCAACTATGAAAAGCCGCTCGCGCTCGTCGCCGTCCGCATCAAGGCGACCTACCAGCTGAGCGGCGCGCTCGACAATTTCAGTGCCCTTTGTTCGAGGGTCTGCCCGGATTGGGACAAGGTCAGCGGCACATGGATCGAACGGGAGACGACCAACCCGGCGTCGCTGTTCCGATATGCGCTGCAATCGACTGTCAATGCCTATCCGGTCGCCGATAGCGGCATTGATCTCGCGCAGCTTGCCGTGTGGCATGAATACTGCGAAGCCAAGGGACTTGAATTCAATTTCGTTCTCGACACCAATCTTGCCCTGCTGGAAACGCTTCAGTTGATTGCAGGTGCCGGCAGGGCATCGCCGCGCCATGATGGTGTGGTGTGGGGCGTTGTGGTCGACAGGCCGCAAGACCTGGTGATCGATCACATCAGCCCGCGCAATTCCGACAGTTTCCGCTGGCAGCGGGCTTATCTCAATCCGCCCGATGCTTTCCGGGTACCGTTCTTTGACGAAACCAACGACTATGAACCGGCCGAGCGGATCGTTCCCTGGCCGGGTTTCTCGGGCGACATCACGCTCACCGAAGAAATCGAGTTGCCGGGCAAGACCGATCCGGACGAGATCTGGATTGAAGCACGCCGTCGTCAATACGAACTGATCCATCGCCCGAACGCCTATAGCGCCTTGCAGGACGGTGCGGCCCGTGTCGCAACCCGCGGCGACCTCGTCATGGGGTCCTTTGATACACTCGAAGAAACGCAAGTTTCTGCGCGTGTTGTCCATGTTGAGTATGGCATCGTCCTGCTCGACGAGCATGTGACCATGGAAGCCGGCGAGGACTATGCAATCCGGTTTCGTTCTGGCCTTTCGGAGGTCGATACGATCGGAACATCGACCGTGCGCAGCGTCATCACGGTTGCCGGCACGACTGACGCTGTCACGCTCGCGGGAAGTGGTTTTCTGCCGGGCGAGGGCGACATTGTTCACTTCGGCAAGACGGTTTCGGAAAGCAGGGCACTGATCGTCAAAGGCATCGAGTCGGGGGAAAACTTCACCAGTCACGTGACGATGATAGACGCCTCGCCGGAGGTCGACACCCTGACCGATGCTGAAAACCCGCCAACCTGGTCGGGTGTTGTCGGCAGTGAGCTCAGCGATCCGCTGGCGGTTCCGTCTGCGCCCGTCTTCACCGCGGTGCGCACCGGCCTGGTTGGAACGGGCAGCGTCGACGGTCTCGATGTTCTGATTGCACCGGGCGCTGGCAGCTCGGCGATCATCGGGACCTTTGAAATCGACCACCGGAAAACCGGTGACGTCATCTGGAGTACCGTGACGATTTCCGCCGGTGACGGTGGATCACCGATATCCGGATATCTCAGCGGTGACAATGTTGATTTGCGTGCTCGTGCCCTGACGCCGAACGGAACACCGGGGCCGTACAATTCGATTGCAGCCGTGACGATCGGGGAGGAAGACGCCGACTTGCCGATGCCGCTCGGATCCGGCAGCGGTGTTGTCGGGGCTGTCGCTCACGCCACCATCACGATCGTGACGCAGAACGACGACAACGTCGTCAGCGTCATCATCTATCGGCTGACCGCAGGCGGCACTTTGGACCAGCCAAACCATCTGATCGGCACGCATGCCGTGACCAAGTCTTCGACACTGGTGATCACGGACGGCGATGCGACCGGCCAGGACACCAGCCTGCTGCCGGCAGGTGATTATGACTACTACCTCGAACCGCAGAACCTTGACGACCAGGCGGGACCGATCGCCGGGCCGTTTACGGTCACTGTTACATAGGAGAGACCCTTGGGGACGTTAAAAACCGGGACCTAAACCCGTTACCCGTTTCCGGGCCCTTCGGGGTTACGGG
>NZ_KI928951.1:47615-52938 GCF_000521215.1 Labrenzia sp. DG1229
GATGCGACCGGCCAGGACACCAGCCTGCTGCCGGCAGGTGATTATGACTACTACCTCGAACCGCAGAACCTTGACGACCAGGCGGGACCGATCGCCGGGCCGTTTACGGTCACTGTTACATAGGAGAGACCCTTGGGCGTTAAAACGGACAACCTACCTTCGGCCTCGGTGGTCAAGGAAGTGGTGGCTCATGTGGAAACGGCCGGCGTCAAGTCGCTGGCCACCATCCCCGTTGAAAAGCTGGTAACGCAGGTGGGCGCCTCTCTCGGAGCGGACTATTCCACGCTTGCGGAGCTGCAGGCCGACCTTGACTGGAACGCCGGCGCGCTGGCGAAAGTCTGGGGCGATGCGGTCCTTGCCAATCGCGGGGTCTATCAGAAGTCGGGCGATTCTGGATCCGGTGCCTGGACGCGGATCGGTCCCTTGCCGGAAACCGACCAGTCGCGATCCTTGCGGGTTCCGACCGGGGAATCGATCAATCCTTTCCCTGATGCCGCCACGCGCGCCGGCACCGTGGTCATGTTCGATGGCGGCGGGCAACCCATTCCCGGTCCAGATGCCACTGATATCGCCGATGCACAGGCGAATGCTGCTTCAGCTGCAGCCGACAAGGCGGATGCCGAGACTGCACGCGATGCGGCTGTTGCTGCTGCGGCTTCGCTGGATACGTCCAACTTCGTTCGCAAGGACATCGACACAGATATCGATGCGAACACCAAGTGGCTGGACAATCGCACCGCGTCCTTCGGAACGGGAAACGATTTCAACGTTACCCATGACGGCACCAGCACCACGCTTTGGAACATCACCGGCTCGCTCGTCATGGAAAACCGGGCCGCTGGAGGAAATTTCGAACTGTCATCGGCAAAGGCCAATGGCGACATTCGGCGCGGTGTCGATCTGGTTGCCGGGCTGGCAACTATCCTTCGCTATGACGGTGCGCAGAAACTTGCAACCGATGCACAAGGTGCGACCATCAGCGGCCGTCTGATCGCTGATGACGGCTATTACATCGGCAAGGAAGGAGGCGGGTCTTCTTTCGGTCGCTATTGGGACGATACGGCGGACGTTCACCGGTCATTCGGCTGGAACGATACCAACCAGCGCTTTGAATATGAGGACAGCGTCGGGACCATGCACCGTCTGGATGGCATTGGTGTCGGCCAGACCTGGTCGGCGCCGGGACGTGCGTTGAATGTCTGGCATCAGAACACGACCGGCAAACCGATCATGGTTGGCATTAGAGGGGGCAGCAATGGAAATGCCTTCATTGATGTCTCGCAGGATGGCGTCACGGCTGATGTCGCGATGACAAACAACTCGGTATCCGGTGCGGCGCAGATGAACACAGTCATTGTTCCACCCGGCCACTACTACCGCGCGCGCGGTACCGTTACCAACATTTACGAACTCGCCTAAAGGGGAGCACTCATGCAAACCGGCTTTTATCATCCGTCCCGTGGCGTCTGGTTCACTCTATCAGAGCCGTCTCCTGAAATACTGGCGGACTATCCGTCCGGATATGTGTCCGGCGTTCCTGCGCCTCCGGGTGCGGACTACGACTATGACCCTGGTTCAAACAGTTGGCTGCATAATCCGCCTGATGGCACGGTTGAAGATGTCACGGCTGAGCGAAACCGCCGGTTGGCCGCTGGTTTTACGCATGACTTTGGTGATGCGCGCGGTGTTCATACCTTTGCGACCACCGAGTCCGACATGAACGGATGGGATGAAGTCACGAAAGGCGCTCAGGCTGCAATCAACCTCGGTGCCGGGAGCACTCCATTCAATATCGTGACGGAAACCGGGCCGGTCTCCGTGACGGCAACCGAATGGCAAGCAATCCTTGTTGCGGCCACCGCATTCCGTCAACCGATCTGGGCTGCGAGTTTCACGCTGCAGGCAATGGATCCGATTCCACCCGACTTTGCAGACGATAGCCACTGGCCCTGATCGCTGGATCTGAAGACAGCCCAACCTTAACCGCCGCCGTTTCTGGCGGCTTTTTCATGCCTGAAAGGAAGTCGCATGCAAACCAGTGAAAAGGGCGTTGAATTCGTCCAGGCGCATGAGGGGTTCGTGTCGCGGGCTTATCCCGATCCTGTCGGGGTTCTGACAATCGGCACCGGCTTCACCAACAGCAGCGCTGTCTTTCGCGCGATGTGGGGCCACAAGCTCAAGCCCGGCGACACGATTACCCGTGAACAGAACCTGCGCATTCTGCAAGCCGCGCTGGACGAGGAATACGAACCTCCCGTTGAAGCAGCAATGCCGGCGGATGCCCTGCAGCACGAGTTCGATGCAGCCGTATCTGCCACTTTCAACCTTGGTCCTCGTTTCATGAGCTGGAAGGCTGCAAAGCTCTGGAAGTCCGGAAACCGTGCTGCCGCTGCTGAGCATTGGCGGAATAATTACAACAAGGCCGGTGGCCGGAAGCTGCCCGGCCTGGTGCGCCGGCGCAAGGAAGAGGCGCACCTGTTCCTGACTGGTGAATACACCGGCATCGGTGAAGGAACACAGCGCCGGGCATCGGATCGCAAACCGGCTGAACCGGATCCCGTCGTGAAGGAAGCGCAGGAAGCCTTGAAGCGCTTCGGCTTTGATCCTGGCGACATCGACGGCTGGATCGGCAAGAACACCAAAGAGGCCGTCCTGGCCTATCAGAAGACACACCCGCACCTTACGAATGACGGCATCATTGGCCCGGCGACCATGGCGCAGCTGCGCCGCGATGCCATTGCCGTCAAGGACAGCGTCCAGAAGGGCGGGGGCGTGACGGCAGTCTCGACGATCGGTGCGTTCTTCTCTGGCCTGCCCTGGGGCTGGATCGCTGCCGGCGTTGCAATCGTTGCGGTGGGTTACTTCGCCTGGCGGTACCGTGATGTCATTCAGCGCCGCTGGAACACGCTTGTCGGCCGCGAGGTGGCGTGATGGGGCCGCTTGCTTTCATAGGGCCGGTGATCAAGATCGTTGCATCCGTCATGAGCGGTGGTTTTGTCGGTGGCGTCAAATCTCTCTTGCAGGATGTCGCAGAGGGCAGGGTTACGGTTGCTGAGGCAAATGCAAAGGTCGATGTTGCGTGGGCTGACGCTCAGGCGCAAATGACTGAAGCGCTATCGGGCTCCGCGGCTGATGTTTTCGGCGAGGCTCAGAAGACCATCCAGGCGAGTTTTCAGTCTGATGATCCGATGGTCCGGCGTGCCTGGGCCTTTGTCGTTTGGTCACAGACGCTCGTCCTGCTCTGGTATCAACTCGGCATTCCGATTTACGTCAAAGTCTTTGGAGGCGGTTTCCCACGGACAGGAGACGACTTGCTGCAATGGGCTTATGCGCTTGTTGGCGGTGCGCTCGGCCTTGGTCTCATGGGAAGTGCCAAAGCTGCGGTTTCCAGCGCGATCAGGGGGCGCCGATGAAAACGCTTGTCAGCTGGCTCTGGATGCTGGCCGAATGGTTCCTCTCGCTGCCGCTCATTCGCATTGGTGTCATTGCGGCATTTGCAGCGATCGGAGCAGCGCTTCCAAAAGATCTCACGAGACGCCAACGCGCCGGGACATTCTTCATCGGGTTCATGGCGGCGCTTGTATTCGGCGAACCATTGCGCGAGCTGCTCGCCATGTCAGACAGCTGGGCGTTCGGCATGGCAGGCGTTCTCGCGATGACAGGCCGCAACCTGGCGGTCTTTGTCATCCGCGCGAGCAAAGATCCGGTTGGCTCTGTCGCCAAGTTCCTGAACGCCTGGCGCGGTGTTTCCGGCAAGTAACCGGCCTGCGATCCCTCTCACTTTTCAAACATCTGACCAAAGCGCCCATCGGCGCGCATGGAGAGACTTATGACCACTCAAGGCATTGAAACCCTGAGCGATGTTGCCTGGACAGAAGTTGCCAACGGCTCTGCCAATGTCACCATTGCGACCAGGTCGACCGAGAGCTTTTTCGCGGTCCTTTCCCCGACCGAACCGGCAGTTGGTCTCGACCGGGACGGCACCTTTGAAGGTGAGGCGGGCAGGCCTGTCGGATACAGCGACCTGACGCCGACGGACCGGGTCTGGGCAATTTCAAACAAGGGCGCGCTCAAGGTTTCGGTCGTCAGGTCATGAACGGCACCTTTCATGGCCGGGTTTCCATGCGCGGCACCCGCTTCGGCCGGGGTGTGCTGTTCGGCAGTTTCGGAGCTGGCACCGCACCTGTCGGCAACAAGCCGACGGATATCACCCTGTCGGCCGCGTCCATTCTGGAAACGGCTTTGCCGAACACGATCGTTGCGACGATCAGTTCCAACGGCGATGCGCCCTGGCTGTTTTCGATTATCGACGATCCGGACAGCAAGTTCCGGATTGTCGGCAGCAACCTGGTGCTTGATCAGCCGCTCGACTATGAGGCCGCGACCAGCCGACAACGTCACGATCCGGGCTGCCAACCTTGGCGGGTTCCATGACAAGGAACTGACGATCTCGGTGATCGACGTTGTCGAGGCCGTTGCACCGACCGTGGTCAATCTGTCGACGGCCAGTTTGCTTGAAAGCGCCGGCGTCGGCTCCGTGGTTGCGACGATCTCCAGTGATGGTACCGCGCCCGTCACCTATACGATCGAGGCTGATCCGGACGGCAAGTTCCGGATCGAGGGCAGCAACCTGGTGCTCGACCAGGCGATCGACTTTGAAACCGATACCGAACACCCGGTGACGATCCGCGCGACCAATGCGGCCGATTTCGCACTCGGTGCCTTCACGATCTCCGTGACGGATGTTGCCGAGGCCGTTGCGCCGACAGTGGTCAACCTGTCGACGACCAGCGTGTCTGAAAGCACCAGTGTCGGCACCGTTGTCGCGACGATCTCAAGTGATGGCACCGCGCCTGTTATCTATACGATCGAGGCTGATCCGGATGGCAAGTTCCGGATCGAGGGCAGCAACCTGGTGCTCGACCAGGCGATCGATTTTGAAACCGACACCGAACACCCGGTGACGATCCGCGCCACCAATGCGGCGGATTTTGCACTCGGTGCCTTTACGATCTCGGTGACCGACGTCGTCGAAGCCGTAGAGCCGACGGTCGTCAACCTGTCGGCGGCCAGCGTGCCGGAAAGCGCCGGCATCGGCGCTGTTGTCGCGACGATCTCCAGCGATGGTACCGCGCCCGTTACCTATACGATCGAGAACGATCCGGACGGCAAGTTCGCAATCAACGGCAATGCCCTGGAACTGGCGGCAACGATTGACTTCGCCACGGACAATGAGCACCCGGTAACGATCCGCGCGACCAACGCTGCAGGCTTCGAGGTCGGTGCATTTACGATCTCGGTGACGCAGGTCGTGTCTGGAACC
>NZ_KI928952.1:0-17765 GCF_000521215.1 Labrenzia sp. DG1229
TCGCAGGTTCAAATCCTGCTCCCGCAACCAACAAAAAAAAGCCGCCCACATCGGGCGGCTTTTTTGTTGGAAGGGGTCGCCGATTTAACCTGACGGGGTCCCCGGAAGGAGGACATAGTCCGACGCAACGGGGCAGAAAACATTCAAATCCTGCTCCCGCAACCAACAAAAAAAGCCGCCCACATCGGGCGGCTTTTTTGTTGGACTCGACAAAGCAAATCCGACCGAACAGTGACCAAAACCAACGCAACAGACAAAAAACAGTCCGGCCAAAAACGGGAAAAACATTCAAATCCCCTTCCCAGATCAAACAAGTTCAAGCCGCCCCAAAGGGCGGCTTTTTTGTTAAAATGGACCAGGGACCTCCACACGACGGCCACCCGAAAGAAACCAAACCACAAACCCTGAACATTCATAGAAAACAGACCCAAAGGGAGGCTCTTGGTGTTGGGCCGGCAATCTGGCGTCAAATCAGATTGGATCTGACGACCAGTTTCCGTCGACAAGCCTGAGGACACCCAGCGGGTTGGCGTTTTTGAGTTCCTCAGGGAGTAACGCATCCGGGGTGTTCTGGTAACAAAGCGGGCGAACAAACCGATCAATGGCGCGTTCGCCGACAGATGTCGACTGCACATTTGTGCTGGAAGGATATGGGCCTCCATGCGACATGCCGGCGCAAACTTCAACACCGGTCCCATAACCGTTGAAGATTAAACGTCCGACCTTGTTCTGCATAACTGCCGCGATTGCAGTACTCATTTCACTGTCGGGTTCTTCCGCAAATATCGAACCGGTCAGATGACCATGGAAACTGCCGGCAACCTGCAGCATCTCGCTGTCAGTGTCGCAAAGGATCATCAGTGTCGACGGTCCGAAGATTTCTTCCTGCAGTTGCGGTTCGCCCAGATATTCCTTTGCCGAGACGGCCATCAGCACAGGCGCAGCATCATTCCCGGATGCATCCTTACCCGCAGACAATACGGACACGCTCTGCTCACTCTCACGGTGAGCATTTCCCTTTCGAAAACTTGCGCATATCGCGGAAGTCAGCATTGTTTGCGGAAGTTGCTGAGAAACCAGTTCCGAAGCATTTTTGATGAATGTTTCCGTCGCATCATTTGTTCGGGCGACGAGGATGCCCGGATTTGTGCAGAATTGACCGGCGCCGAGGGTCATCGCACCAACGAACGCCTGGACGATCGATTCTCCATTCGCCGCGAGTGCCTCCGACAACAGGAACACCGGATTGGTGGAGCCAAGTTCTCCGAAGAACGGGATCGGGTCGGAGCGTCTTGTTGCAACATCAAACAGTGCTCGACCACCAGACACGGAGCCTGTAAAGCCTCCGGCCTTGATGCCCGGATGCTGCACGAGCGCTGTGCCTACAGTCCGTCCCGGACCGTGTAACATTGCAAAGGTTCCCGATGGAACACCGGATTCCCGGATGGCGGCAAGAATACAGTCCGCGACCAGTTCGGAGGTTCCCGGATGGGCAGAATGAGCCTTGACGATAACCGGACACCCCGCTGCAAGAGCGGATGCCGTGTCACCGCCTGCAGTCGAAAAAGCCAGCGGAAAATTACTCGCTGCGAATACAACGACCGGACCGAGCGGCACCTGCGTGAGCCGGATGTCCGGTTTCGGCAGGGGTTGGCGCGGGGGATCGGAGGTATCGATCACAACACGCTTCCAATCTCCACGTTTCAGCAGATTGGCAAACATTCGCAGCTGTCCGGTCGTGCGGCCAAGTTCTCCACGGAGTCGGGCTTCCGGTAACCCGGTCTCCAGAATACCGCGTTCGACAATAGAGTCGCTGGCATGTTCCATGGCAGTCGCGACTGCCTCAAGAAAGGTGGCGCGTTTGGCGGCAGGCAGTATCGAATAGGACTGGAAAGCCTCTGTGGCCACGCTCACTGCCAGATCAATGTCCTCTGGAGACGCATTGGCAAACTCCGTCGGCAGTTGTGTGTTGTCGATGGGGTTGACTGCCTTGAAAGCTTCATGCGGCGAGGAAGAAGCACGCCAGCTTCCATTGATCAATAGATTTCCTGTCAGACTTGTCATGTTCGATATTAGCCATGTTTAGAGTTCGGTTCTTGAATTCTAGGTTGCTGCCCGTCGTCTGACAAAAGACGATATTTAAGCTATAGATGAGGAAGTTCTCATCTAGCTAGAACCAATTCCATCCACAGCACTATGGCCTATCCTTCACTCAACAGCTTGCGAACGTTTGAAACGGCAGCGCGTCTGTTGAGCTTCAACAAGGCCGCAGACGAGCTGTGCATTAGTCCCTCTGCCGTCAGTCATCAGATACGCCAGCTTGAGAACACGCTCGGCGTCAAGCTGTTTGCGCGTGTCGAGCGCGGTGTCACGTTGACATCGAAGGGTGAGTTTTACTTCATGAATGTTCAGCAGGGTGTCCGGATTCTGCTTCGTGCGACGGATCTGCTGATGGATCCAAAGCGAAGTCGCACGATCAAGATGTCAGTCGTGCCGTTTTTTGCCACTCGCTGGCTGATGCCGCGCCTTGAGCGATTTCAGTCTCTCTTTGCCGACTGGGAACTGGCTATTCAAACCAGTACCCAGAAATCCGATTTTGAAGCGGAAGATCTGGATTTTGTCATCCGCCGGGGCAGGGGCAATTGGCCGAACCTTGTGTCGCGTTTGCTCATGAACGAAAATCTGACACCGTTCTGCGCGACGCCTCTGGCCGGTTCAGTTTCAGACCTGAAAGACCTCAAAGCAGCGCCACTTCTCTACAATTCGCAGGTTCCGACAGAATGGAGCGAGTTCTTTGCCAGTCTTGACGAGCAGTTCGTTGCTCCGGCCGCACGCCTTGAATTTCAGAATACGTCTCAAATTCTCGATGCCTGCATAGCAGGCGCAGGCATTGCCCTGATGGATCCCGCCCTGATCGCAGCGGAGTTGCGCGACGGGCGCATCACCCCGGCTCTCGACATCACAGTTGCCAGTTATCGCCAGTACTATCTGGTCTTTCCGGAAAATCACGCTGACCGTCAAGCCGTCGATATTTTTTTGAAATGGGTCGACGCAGAGCTTCTGGTACAAGGCACCCAATAACGTCATTGCCGGGACGACAAGCCAGACTCTAGTGATGAATTCCAATTTCTGCCTCCGGCAGGCCTCCACATTTTCAGCGGTGCAAGACCGTTCCGATGTTCAAGGGCAAGCGCAGTGACCTGAACGGCGGACTGGTTCAGCGCAGGAAGAACACCAGGGTCATGATCGTTCCGACTGTGGTCACAAAGTGATGGAGAAGATCGGTTCTGACGATTTTGCGACTGACCCGAGCACCCGTGTAACCGCCGAAAGCTGCGCTCGTGGCCATGATCAAAGCCTGTTCCCAGGCAATCAAACCTGCGGTGATGAATGTGAGGGTGGAAACCAGTGACAACATGACGGACAGGAGGTTTTTCAAGCCGTTCATTCCGTGCAGGTTCTCGTAACCGAGCAGGCCAAAGGTTGCGAGCAGCATGATCCCGAGGCCGCCGTTAAAATATCCGCCATAGATCGACACACAGATGATTGCGAAGATCGAAACAAATGTTCCCGGATCTCCTATTCCCCGTATGCGCATCCAGCGCAGCAACGCGGGTCCGACCGCAAAGAGTACCGTTGCGATCATCAGGAACCAGGGTACGATCCATAAAAAGGCCTCCCCTGGCGTAGCAACCAGCAAAAGCGCTCCAAGGACACTTCCTACCGATGCGACGCCGATGATTACCGTCAGGTTCAGACTGCCTTCAGGGTGAATGTCCTTTCTGAATGCCCATGCACTTCCGAGATAGCCCGGCATGGCACTCAATGTAGCTGTCGCGTTGGCGCTGATCGGCGGAATGCCTGCGTACAGAAGCGCAGGCAGGCTCAGAAATGTTCCGCCACCTGCGACGGCGTTCAAGAGGCCGGCCGCAAATCCGGCTGTAAACAGGAATGCAATTTCAAACACGTTGAGTCTCCATTCTGCATAAAGCGGAACTTGTCTTGCACATTGACAAAATGGTCTACAAATTGGTCTGCAAAGGAGTGGCCGATGCCCAGGAAATCAAGCGAAACCGTTTTGACCGAACTTCGGCAACTTGTTGACAACCTCGCTCCGGATGCAGGTGACAGGTTGCCTGCCGAGCGGGTCTTGTCGATGCGCCTTGGCTGCAGCCGTGAAACGCTTCGAAAGGGGCTCTCCGACCTGGAGAAAGAAGGGGAGATCTGGCGCAATGTCGGGCAAGGTACCTTTCGGGGAGCTCGGCCTCGACACCTGCCTGTCCGGGATACATTGCTGCTGGAAGGCGCAACACCGCCCGATCTGATGCGTGCCCGAATTCTGCTCGAACCGCAAGTTGCTGCTGAGGCCGCCCGTCGTGCGGATGCGCCGGATGTTGCCATTTTGCGCAAGCTGGTTGCCGAAGGACGCACGGCCGTGGACAGAACCGCATGCGAACAAATAGATGATGCGTTTCATCGCACGGTAGCACTGGTGTCGCGAAATCCTATCCTGATCGGATTTCTGACTTATCTTTCCGGCGCGCGCCGCCGGGCTGCCTGGCAAAAGGAATGGGATCGCACGTATCGTCGCCTGGGTGCTGATGAATTCCGAACCACCCATGGCGACCAGCACGAAAACATCGTGAACTTTATTGCATCCGCTGACGCAAACTCAGCTTCCAGTGCCATGGCCGATCACCTGGAGACGGTCAAATCCGCCATGTCTCCAGGCCGATCGTAAGCGGGTGTTTTCAATAGTTCTCTGCCCTTGGCGCGATTGGTTGGCCGGCGAGCACCTTGAGATCCACCTTCCGAAGATCGAGCAATTCTCCTTCCGACGTGGGTGCCTCTCACCGGGCCATGTTGAAACGTGAGCGCGTGTTGACCGGGCAAAAGGCACAGCAAGCGATGGGATGCTGCGCTTTTCAGATGAGACCGTTCACGTCAATAACTGACATGCCCGCATTGCCTGCTGCCTGCAGGCCTTGAGGACTGTCTTCAAAGACCAGGCAGAACCGGGTTGCCACACCCAGACGTTCAGCTGCCTCCAGAAAAAGGTCCGGTGCGGGTTTGGCGTTGTTGACATCATCGATCGTCACGACGGTATCGAATAGTTGGAGCAAACCAGCAGCATCCAGTGATGCGCGGACGATTTCCCTCGGGCCACCCGAGGCGACCGCCATCGGCTTCAGGCCGTGGAACCTGCGAGCGACCGAAGCTGTTTCCTGTATTTCCCGCACGGACGGCATGTCCTGGATCAGAGCGCTCCTCAGGTCCCTGATCGTTCGCTCCCGGTCTAGTTTTACGTTGTGCTCCTGCTCGTAGGCGTCCATCAGCACGTGTTCGGACATGCCCGCGCGCAGGTGATACCAGGCGAGCTCCATGTCCAGTCCGGCATTCCGGAAGGCTTTCTGCCAGCCCTTGCCATAGAGATCAGGAGTCTTGACCAGGGTTCCGTCGCAATCGAAAATCAGGGCGCCGGCGCTGCGCAGGAGTATCTGGAGCTCCCCGGTATCAGGTGATGACAGCGCACCCTCAAGGTAATCATTCATGATCAGGCCCGACACTCGACTGACGTTCGATCAGATTGACATCGTAGTGCTTGACGTCCGGCGGGCGTACGCCGTCGACGATCCAGGTGAGCATGGCCTGTGCGGCACGTTGCCCGAAGAGTTCCGTGTCACACCTGATGGAACTGAGCCGCGGATAAACGAGGGAACTTTCCTCGATATCGTCAAAGCCGACGAGCCGGAAATCCCCGCCAACCTTCACACCCGCCTCGGCAAAGCCGGAAAGCATGCCGAGTGCAACGAGGTCACTGAAACAGATCGCGGCTTCGATGTCAGGATGTTCGGAAGCTATCGTGAGCGCCATTTCCCGGCCGAATGCCCGGGAAGGTCGGCCATGGAATGTCGTCGCGGAATATCCGAGGGCGGTCATGACCGTGCGATAGCCCGACATTCTTTCATCTGTGATTGGCCGGTCTTTCAAGCCGCCGACAAAGGAAATTTTCCGGCAACCCAGGTCGATCAGATGGTGTGTCGCCATCTCGCCACCTGCCGCATAGTTGTGCGTGGCGAAGGGGAAGAGACCGGTCCGGTTGTCGACCTGACGGAGCACTTGCATTGTCGGGATGCCGGCGCGCTCTATCCGGCCAAAGGCATTGTCGCCGCCGCCATAGGCCGGTGAAATGACAAAGGCCGATACACCGTGCTCGATCATTGCCTCGATAACTTGCGCCTGATTGCCGGGGTCTTCGTCTGTGTTGGCTATGACCGTCGAATACCCCTTTCGAGCAAATTCCATCTGCGCGCTTGCAGCAAATTCGGTGAAGAAAGGGTTGCGCAAATCGTTGATGATGAGGCCGATCAGTCCGGAGGCGGCACCACGCAAACCGGCTGCGGAGCGGTTGTAGACGTAGCCGAGGTCACTGATGGCCCTGTTTACGTCTTCACGTGTCGACTGCCTGACCGACGGAGAGTTCTGCAGGACAAGCGAGACGGTTGATTTCGATACGCCCGCCTTGTCCGCAACATCCAGTATCGTCGGTCTCTTTTTCATTCGCGCCCACCCCGGCCGTGCTCAATCAATGCCGTGCAGCTTCAAAAGCAGTTTCATCCGCTCGACGGCTGTGTCCGGCTTTGACAGCAAACGTGCGCGATCCGCAAGCCTGAAGACTTCCGCGTAGTGCGTGATTTCCCGGGAAGACTGAAATCCGCCCGGCATGATGAAGTGGCTTTGCGCGTCATTCAGCCAGGCGAGAAACGCTATGCCGGCCTTGTAGAACTGGGTAGGGGCCTTGAAGATTTCCCGGCTCAACGGAACCGTCGGGCCGAGCAGCGCGTGATAGGTTTCACGGTCATCTTGCGCCAGGGCTTCAAGAGCCTGGCTCGCGGCGGGTGCGATTGCGGCAAAGGCACCAAGCAAGGCATGGGAGTAGCGATTGCCGTCGCCCTCGATCAATTCCGCATAATTGAAATCGTCGCCGGTATAAAGGTGGACGCCTTCCGGCAGACGCGTGCGCAGATTTTCCTCATACGTTTTTTCAAGCAGCGAGATCTTGATACCGTCGACCTTGTCCGGGTTTGCCCCGATGATCGAAAGCACCGTTTCCATGGCGGTGCCGACATCGGTAGATCCCCAATAGCCTTTCAGCTTCGGGTCGAACATGTCTCCGAGCCAGTGGAGGATCACGGGCGCTGAAACCTGTTCGAGCAGCCGGCCATAGACAACCGCGTAGTCCTCGGCATTTGCGCCGATTGCCGGAAACGCCTGAGAGGCCATCAGGATCACCTGTCCGCCCGCCGCCTCGATCGCTTCCATCTGTTCTGAGTAAGCGGAAATGATGTCGTCTGTTGTCCTGTAAGCGTCCCTCGGGTTTTGATCCGTCCCCGCGCCGCACGCAACACGTGGTTTCAGCGGATGCGCCCGGGCGTCGCGCATGGTGCGTTCGATCAGTTCCTTCGCCGTCGGCCAGTCGATCCCCATGCCACGCTGCGCGGTGTCCATTGCTTCTGCAAGGCCGAGGCCCTGGTCCCAGAGCCAGTGGCGAAACCGCAGGGAATTATCCCAGTCGACAGCCGGAGGCCCGAGCCAGGGATCCCGCTCTTTCAGGGGTGAAGAGACAACATGCGCTGCTGCAAAGGCGGTTCGGGTCAGCGGTGCGCGCGGGGCCCGGGGAACGAGGGCATCCCCGGCGAGGTGGTATTCCTCAAGCCTGTTGTCGAGCGTGGGAAGGGTCAGCATCGGCTACTCCAAGAACATTTGCTGCCGGTCAGGCCGGGACAGGAATATCGAGTACAAGAATGCCATCAATGCCACCAACCGCATTGGCAACCAGCTTGGCACCAAGTGCCTTGTGATCTGGATGCGTCTGGTAGCGTTCAAGAGCATCCCAGTTTTCGAAATCGACGACAAAGCCGTGCATGTAGCCACGTTCGATCCTTTCGGGGCTCTCGCTGCGGCCGGACACGATGTCCAAAATGCCGGGGACCTGATCCCGGATCCTTCGCAGTTCCTGGAAAAGATCGTCAATGGTTTCTTCGGAAACACCGGTTTGAAATTTGACGAGAACGATATGTCTGATCATTGAAGTTCACCGTGGTCTTGCCGGATCATGTCGGCTCCCTTTTCACCGATCATGATGGCTGCTGCATTGGTATTGGAGGAAACGACTGTCGGCATAACCGATGCGTCGATGACGCGGAGATGGTCGAGGCCTTTGAAACGAAGTCTCGGATCGAGCACCGCCTTGTCATCGGGGCCCATGCGACATGTGCCGGCCGGGTGATGCGAGGTCTTGGAATGCTCGCAGATGAAGTTGTAATAATCCTCGTCGGTCTTCACACCCGGGCCCGGCAACCGCTCCGCCTTGATGAAGCGCTCGAGTGGCCCCTGTGCGAGGATTTCCTGTGTCAGCTTCAGGCCCCTGATCGACATCTCTCGATCGCGGGGATCCTGCAGGTAGTTCGGATCGATCAACGGGGCATCGTTCGGATTGGCACTTTGAAGGCGAACGCTGCCGCGGGAGCGTGGCCTGAGGTAGCACGAATTGAGTGTGACACCGCCGTCCGGCATCGATGCCACGCCAGATTCAATACCTGTACCAAGACCAAGATGGAACTGAAGATCCGGTGAGCGTGCCTCCGGGTCGGCGTACCAGAAGCCGCCGGTTTCAAACAGGCTGGAGGAGACCGGCCCGCGTCTTGTGAAGAGATATTGCAGCCCCGCCAACGCCGACCAGTGCAGCTTGGCGTATCGGTCATATGTATGGGGACCGCTGACCTCGCAAATGCAGTAGAGATCGAGGTGATCCTGAAGATTGGCGCCGACTTCCGGCTGGTCGTACACCACTTCAATACCGAGATCTTTCAGGTGGTCGGCGGGTCCGATGCCGGACAGCTGCAACAATCTTGGCGAGCCGATGGACCCCGACGACAGGATGATTTCGGCAGAAGCGGTCAAGCGCGAACCATCAAACAATTCGACACCGGTCGCAGTTCCGTTTTCCACGACGATGCGGCGCACCGGAGCGTCGGTTTTCACGTGGAGGTTTTTCCGGTGCCGGTTGGGCGCCAGGTAAGCCATCGCGGCAGAAGACCGGCGGGCGTTCTTTTGCGTCAGTTGGTAGTAGGCAACGCCATCCTGTTTTTCTCCGGTCACATCCTCGTTTCTCGGAATGCCAAGCTCGGCGGCCGCTTTGAAATAGGCGTCGCAGATCGGCAGGGGCGCGCAAGGCCTGGAAACGCCCAGTGGCCCGCCTTGCCCGTGGTACCGGTTGTTGTATGTGTCGTTGTCCTCTGCCTTCCGGTAGTAAGGCAGGATATCCTCGTAGCCCCAGCCTTCGCATCCCATCTGGCGCCACTCGTCGTAGTCAAGCGCATTGCCGCGTGTATAGATCTGGGCATTGATGGCGGAACCGCCGCCAATCACCCTGGCCTGGGTATAGTTGAAGATGCGATCCTGCATGTGTTTCTGCGGAACGGTTTGCCAACCCCAGGAGCCGATGCCCTTGGTCATTTTCGCAAAGCCGGCAGGGACATGATAAAACGGATGCCGATCGCGCCCGCCCGCCTCCAGAAGCAAAACGCTGACGTCAGGATTTTCGGTCAGTCTGGCTGCGAGCACCGAGCCCGCGCTGCCACCGCCGATAATTATGAAATCGTAGCCTTTTTCCATTTCGGTCTCTCAAAGGCGTGGAATGGAAAGGCCGCCATCGACATTGATGACGGAACCGGTGGCGAAGGCCATCCGGCCTTCTGCGATCGGCACAACAGCCGAAGCAATGTCCGACGGCTGTCCCCAACGCGCGGACGGCACAAGGCCATCTTCAATCTGAGGCGTGTATTTGTCCTTCACGGCGCTGGTCATGGCGGTTTCGATAATGCCGGGGCGGATTTCAAAGACGCCGATGCCATGCGGCGCCAGACGGGCCGCAAAGAGTTTCGCCATCATCGAAGCCCCGGCTTTCGACAGGCAGTATTCCGCACGTTCGATCGAAACCATGCCTGCACTGACAGAGGTTACGAAGGTCATCGAGCGATATCTGTCACTGGATTGTTTCAGCATGCGCCGGGCAACATTCTGGGCGAGAAAAAACGCGCCGCGGAGATTGACGCCCAAGGTGAAGTCAAAATTGTCGGGTTCAAGATCAAGCATGTCACCGCGTGCCTTCGCGGGTACGCCGGCGTTCGAGACAAACGTTGTTATGGGACCCAACCGGTTTTCGACCTGTTCGACAACCGCCGCATGACCGTCGGTATCCAACAGGTCATGTGAGAAGAACGAAGCGCGGGTTCCCAACCGGTTCAGCGCGTCTGCAACTTCGGGATCGTCAGATCCGCACTGCGCCAGCAGGGCGATCTTGTAGCCTTCGCTGGCAAGTGCTTCGGAAATACCGAAGCCGATGCCTCGCTGGCCGCCGGTCACGAGTGCCACCTTGTTCATGCCGCGAGTTCCCGTCTGATCGTGTCCGCTGTTCTCAGGGACAGCGCGGCCACGGTAAGAGCCGGGTTGACCGCGGCGGATGTCGGCAAGGCAGCCGCGTCCGTGACAAACAGATTTGGGTGATCCCAGGATCGGCAATCGGGATCGAGAACGCTGTTTTGCGGATCGTTACCCATACGAACGGTGCCGCATTGATGAGAGGGAACGCGGCCGTCGAACAGACGGGAAAGCACAAGTGGAAATCCGGCCTTTCTCAAAGTCGCTTTCATCTTCCCGACGAGCTTCTTGTGCGCCTCCATGTTGGAACGGCGCCAAACCAGTTGAATCTTGCCGTTTTTCAGAACGACACGACTTTCGGGGTCGGGCAGGTCTTCCGATATCAGATAAAGATCAAGCGCATGGCCAGAAATCCACCTGGCTGCAATTTTTGGAAGTTGCGGCACTTGGATCTTCAGAATGTCCGGTGTCACACGGCCCAGCAGCTGCACGTTGCCGAGCGGTTTGCCTGCATCATTGTCTGCCAGATACCAGTCGTTGAGGCCGAATGTCTTCTGATAAACCGAGTCGTTTTTGAAACGGGGGTCGATTGCGATCATGGCCGTTGCGTTATGGTTCATGAAACACCGGCCAACATAATCGGAGCTGTTGGCGATTCCGGATCGAAGCAACAGGGCTGCGGACTGAACCGCGCCGGCGCAAACGGCAACAATTGACGAAGACAGGGCCGTTTCGACGCCGTCCTTCACATAGGTAACGGTGTCGACCTTGCCGGTTGACGGGTCCACTTTCAGTCCGGTGACCTCCGCACCGGTAATCAGATTGACATTTTCGTGGGCGAGCGCAGCCTCCAGCCCGCAGGTCTCCGCATCCATTTTCCCGCATCTGAGATCGGGATAGCCGTCCCAGCCGGTTTTTCCGGCCGAGAGCCATCTGTCGATATCGACGCCAAGAGGTAGAGAGAAGGGATTAACGCCTGCCCGTTCCAGTCTCATGCGCGCAGTCTGGATCGCCGGCTCGTCCGGCACCGGAGGAAACTGATAAGGCCCAGCGTGCGCCGGCTCGGTCGGGTCGGATGTCGCATCCCCCCTGACCCGGTAAAGCTTTTCGGCTGCGTCATACCAGGGAGCCAGTTCGTCATAGGACAATGGCCAGGCGGGCGAAACACCTTCAAAATGTTCCAGCTCCGCGAAGTCTTCCGCCCGGTAGCGGATCAAAACGGCGCCATAGAGCTTCGAATTGCCGCCGACGTTGTAATAATTGCCCGGCTCGAAAGAATTGCCGTTTTCATCGAGCCAGGTCTCGGCGGACCGGAAGGCGCTGTTGGTATAGATGCGCCAGGGGTCGCGCGCCGGTGCATCGTCCGGGATCTGGTGACCCCGTTCCAGGATCGTGATTTTCGCTCCGGACGACGCAAGACCGGCAGCGAGTGTCGCGCCGCCCATCCCGCTTCCAACGATGACGATGTCCGGCGCAGACGTCATGCTTCAGGCGATCCTGTTTTCGCTTTGCGGGTCGAAGGCGACAGCCTTTTCCATGTTGAAAGCGAAGGGGAACGTTTCTCCGGCATTCACCGCGACATCCGCGCGGAACCGGCCGGTGACATCCTTGCCGCCGATCTGGCTGACGACAAACGTATCGGATCCCGCCGGTTCAGTGATCTCGACCGGTGCCTCGACAATGTGAACCGACTGCGAATTCCGATCGGCACCGTCCCTGTCGGTGATCGCTTCCGGTCTGATTCCGAGAATGATGTCCCGACCGATACTGGTGCCCAGGGTGTCGGTGGCAAACGGTATGGCGGCTGTCGAACCGTTTATGAGCGTGACTTCGGCGGCAGGCTGCCCGTTTTCCGAAACGACCTTTGCCGGAAACAGGTTCATGGATGGCGACCCCATGAAACCGGCTACGAACATGTTCGCGGGGTTGTCATAGATCTCTTTCGGCGTTCCAAGCTGCTGAACATAGCCGCCGAACATCACCGCAATGCGCGTCGACAAGGTCAGCGCCTCGATCTGATCGTGAGTGACGTAGACGATGGTCGTGCCGTAGTTTCCGGTGCAGTTTCTTGATTTCCGTGCGCATGTCGACACGCAGCTTGGCATCCAGATTCGAGAGCGGCTCATCGAACAGGAACACGTCCGGTTCGCGTACGAGCGCACGCCCCATGGCAACACGCTGGCGCTGGCCGCCTGACAGCTGTCCGGGCTTCCGGTCAAGCAAATGGCTGATCTGAAGCAAGTCCGAGACCTGGGCGATGCGCTTTGCCCGCTCCGACTTTTCGATGCCGTGCATTTCCATGCCAAAGGAGATGTTGCCGCTCACGGTCATGTTCGGATAGAGCGCGTATGACTGGAACACCATGGCAATGTTGCGGTCTGCCGGCTTGACGCCGTTCATGCTTTTGCTGCGAATGGCGATCTCGCCGGACGTGATGTCCTCCAGGCCTGCAATCATGTTGAGCAGGGTGGACTTGCCGCACCCCGACGGTCCGACGAGAACGAGAAACTCGCCTTCTTCGATAGAGATGTCGGTTTCATGCAGAACCTGCACGGTTCCGTAGGACTTGGTCGCCTGTTTGATGTCGAGAAAGCCCATTGTCTTATCCTTTAACTGAGCCGGCCATCAAGCCGCGGACGAAGTATCGGCCCGCAACGATGTAGACGAGTAGAGTTGGCAGGGCGGCCATGATGGCACCCGCGAAATGGACGTTGTATTCCTTCACGCCGGTGGAAGATTGCACCAGGTTGTTCAACGCAACGGTCATTGGTTGACTGTCGAAGTCCGAGAAGGATGCACCGAACAGGAAGTCGTTCCAGATGTTGGTGAATTGCCAGATGATGCAGACAACGGCGATCGGACCGGATGACGGCAACAGAATGCGCCAGAAGATGCGGAAAAATCCGGCTCCGTCGATCTGTGCGGCCCGGACCAGCTCGGTCGGGAAGGCTGCATAGTAGTTTCGGAAGTACAGCGTCGAGAAGCCGATGCCGTAAACGAAGTGCACGAAGATCAGGCCTGGCACCGATCCGGCAAGTCCCATCAGACCCAACATCCGGGCCATCGGGATCAGCACCATCTGGAACGGGATGAAACAGCCGAACAGAAGCAGGCCAAAGAGTATGGTCGCACCGGGGAAAGTCCACTTGGTCAGAACATAGCCGTTAAGAGCACCGACAATTGTCGACAGGGCAACCGCGGGAACGACCATGATGATCGAATTGAGGAAGTAGGGGCGAAGCCCCGTCGCCTCGACACCGACCTGGGCACTCGACCAGGCGCTCAGCCAGGGCGCGACGGTCCAATCCTTCGGCAGGGCCATCATGCCGCCAGCCGTGATTTCGGACAGCGGCTTCAGAGAATTGACCAGCATCACGTAGAGCGGCAACAGGTAGTAAATACAGAAGAAGAACAGCAGCGTATAGAGGACAACACGGCCGAGGCTGAAAGAGCTTTTTGCGGGGGCATCGGCCATCACTTCTTCTCCCTCAATTCGGACCAGAGATACGGGACGATGATGGCGGCAATCGTCATCAGCATGATCACTGCGGATGCTGCGCCGATACCCATCTGGTTCCGGGTGAATGTGTAGGAATACATGAAGGTTGCCGGCAATTCGGTTGCGGTCCCGGGGCCACCGCCGGTCAGGGCGATAACAAGGTCGTAAGATTTGATCGCCATATGGGCGAGCACCACGAAGGCCGACATGAAGGCCGGGCGCAACTGCGGGATGACGATCCGGCGGTAGAGCGCCAACGTAGAGGCTCCATCTATCTGGGCGGCTTTCAGTATCTCGTTGTCAATGCCGCGCAGGCCTGCGAGGAACATTGCCATGACGAAGCCGGACGTCTGCCAGACTGCCGCGATGACGATCGTATAGATCGCCATTTGGCTGTCCTTGATCCAGTTGAATTCGAATGTCGTCCAACCCCAGCCGCGCACCACGGCCTCGATACCGATGCCCGGGTCAAGAAACCACTTCCAGGCGACACCGGTGACGATAAAGCTCAGGGCCATCGGGTAGAGATAGATGGTCCGGATAAACCCTTCAGCGCGGATGCGCTGATCGAGCAGAATTGCGAGCAGCAATCCCAGGGCGCAACAGATGGTGATGTAAAGAACGCCGAAAATTACGAGGTTCGAGACTGCCGTGTCCCACGCCCGAATCCGGAACAGGTTCTCGTAATTCTGCCAGCCGATCCATTCGAAGGAAGGCAAAATCCGGCTGTTGGTAAAGGACAGATACAGCGTGAACAGGATGAACCCGTAAACGAAGATCGCGACAATCGCGACCGTCGGGCTCAGCACAATTTTGGGTAAAGCGTCGCGCAGTCTGTCAACAACGGAACCACGCGGGTTCGCCGTTTCAGAAATAGACATCTCAAGCCCCCGGTAAGGGGAAAGCGGTGAACAGTCACCGCTTTCCGTAGGGTATTTTACTTGTTGATTTGAACGGCGGTTACGAGTTCGTCGACAGCAGCCGCGCTGTCATACTCGCCGTTGAAATGCGCCGTGATGACATCATACATGGCGTTCTTGATGGCGGCAGGGTTTGCATGGCCGTGCGCCATGGAACCATAGAGGTTGCCGCTGTCAGCAGCTGCCTTCAGATCCGCCATGCCCTTCTTGCCGCAGGCATCGAAAGCTTCATTGGAAACGTCCGTGCGTGCCGGGACCGAGCCTTTGACCACGTTGAATGCGGACTGGAAGCTCGGAGACAGGATTGCCGTTGCAAGAGCTGCCTGTTCCTTGCCAACTTCCTTGCCCTGGGCAAACATTGCGAACTGGTCGGCGTTGAAAGTGACCTGATCCTGTGTGCCGGGGAAGCGGAAGCACAGGAAGTCCGCATCAGGTTTCTTGCCGGCGTTCAGGAATTCGCCCTTGGCCCAGTCACCCATCATCTGGAAGGCCGCATCGCCATTGATCACCATCGCGGTGGCAAGGTTCCAGTCGCGGCCGGAGAAGTTGTCATCGACATACGAGCGGATAACGCCCATCCGGTCGAAAGTTTCCTTCATCGTATCGGAACCGAGTGTTTCTTCATCAAGGTCGATGAAGGCTTTCTTGTAGAAATCCGGTCCGCCGGTCGACATGGCGACAGCATCAAATACGGTTGCGTCCTGCCATGGCTGGCCACCATGGGCAATCGCCGTCTTGCCTGAGGCTTTCACTTTTTCAAGCGCTGCCACGAACTCGTCCCAGTTTGTCGGAACCGCGATGCCGAGTTCGTCCAGAACCGCCTTGTTCGCCCAGACCCAGTTGGTGGAGTGGACGTTCACCGGAGCGGATACCCACTTGCCGTCATGCTTGGCAAACTGCTGGAGCGCCTCGGGAACAACCTCGTCCCAGCCTTCCAGGCCAGCCTGGATGTTCAGATCGGCAAGTGCACCTTCCTTGGCCCAGTCGAGAATGTCGAAGCCGAGCATCTGCACCGCGGTCGGCGGATTGCCGGACGTTACGCGGGCGCGCAGCACGGTCATGGCCTGAGAGCCGCCGCCGCCTGCAACCGGCATGTCCTGCCAGCCAATACCCTGACCTTCAAGGTCTTCTTTCAAAACGTTCAGAGCAGCAGCTTCGCCGCCGGACGTCCACCAGTGCAGAACTTCAACATCTTCTGCCTTAACGCTGGTGCTCGCTGCCATCAGTGCAGCAGCGGCGGTCATCATCGTCAACTTACGCATGGATTTCCTCCCTTAACGTGCTCGTCGTCGTCATGGGCACCGGTTGCCGGTCGCCCCGTAGTCACGCAACGTCTATTGTAACGTTGCAAACCGTGGTGATGTCAACTATTTAATTTTCTCTCGTTCGGAAATTCTTTTCTGTTATTTAACATCAACTTATCTCCCAATTCGAGATATTGCACTGCAGCATCTAAATTTGTTGCAACGATTTAAATTCCCTGATTAGACTTGTGCGGACATTCGAGCTGCAAACCGTGGGGTGGAGAGAGCGGGCATGTCGCGTAAAACCTTGGAAACCAAGGCAGAAAGTGCCGAAGAAACAGCATCGCGCCCGACGCTGCGCACCGTTGCGGCGGAGGCTGGCGTTGCGGTGACGACGGTTTCCCGCGCCCTTGCGGATGATCCGAGGATCGCCGAATCCACCAGGAAACGCATTTCCGAGATCGCAGACAGACTGGGCTACGTTCCCAATCGTGCGGCGCAAAGATTGCGCACCGGCAGAACCAAGGTCATCAGTCTTCTGATCAATCCCAGGCACGAGTTCCTGAGTTTCACCTCCGAGTTTCTCGGGGGCATGTATGAAGGGCTTTCCGGAACGGGATATGCCATAAACATCACTGCCGACAGTTTGGGTGAAGACCGGCTGGACGCAATTCGCAATATCCGCCGTCATTCGTTGGCCGACGCGATCGTGTTCACCCGGACCGAGTGCTTCGATGACCGGGCCCGTTACCTTCTTGAGCACGATTTTCCGTTTGTCACGCACGGGCGCACCGACTTCATGACACCGCACCCGTTTGTCGATTTCGACAACGAGGCGTTCGTCCGTCTGGCAGTCGAGCGGCTCGTCGAGAAAGGGCGGCAGCACGTGTGTATCGTCATGCCGAACGAAAAATACACTTTCGGGCAACATCTGCGCTTTGGCGCCCGGCAGGCGGCGATGACCCATGGCGTGCGGTTGACGGTGCCCGGTGCCGTCGATCTCGACAGCGAACCGGACGAGATTGCTGCCATGTTGCGTGGCCTTCATGGCGGACCGGATGCACCTGACAGCTACATCTGTGTCGGTGAGGTCAGCGCGTTGATCACGCTGGCCTGTCTCAACGACATGGGTCTGACCCAGGGGCAGGAAGTGGACGTTCTTGCAAAACGTGCGTCGCCGATTTCCAATCACTTTCGACCGCGTATCGAAACGATCGACGAGGACCTGCGAGCGACCGGTCGCGCAATGGCGAAAGTCCTTCTCGGTAGAATGTCCGGAGAGCCGGTGGAGGATCTGCAGATCCTGTTGAAACCTGAGGGGCCGTTCTCGGTTTCCAGCTAGGACCATCATCCTGACACCCAGGGCTCGCGGTTCTTGCCGATCCGCATGGTTACCGTTTTCGCCTCGAGAAATTCATCAAGTCCGTATTTGCCGAGTTCTCGGCCCTGGCCGCTTTGCTTGACGCCGCCAAATGGCAGTTCTGCAAAGCCGTCCATCCAGGTATTGGTCCAGATCGTCCCCGCGTGCGCTCGCCGGGCGAATTCCAGGCAGGTGTGAACGTTCTCGCTCCACGACCCCCGCAGACAGTCCATAGTCGGCGTCGTTCCACCAGAACGATAGCCTCATCGAGCGTTTTGAATGTCAGCACCGACAGCCGG
>NZ_KI928952.1:18137-44471 GCF_000521215.1 Labrenzia sp. DG1229
TTCTGCAAAGCCGGTCCCGAGTCCCACGGGTAGTTAGGGTTCCGAGATCGTCCCCGCCGTGCGCTCGCCGGGCGAATTCCAGGCAGGTGTGAACGTTCTCGCTCCAGACCCCCGCAGACAGTCCATAGTCGGCGTCGTTCACCAGAACGATAGCCTCATCGAGCGTTTTGAATGTCAGCACCGACAGCACGGGGCCGAAGACTTCCTCGCGGGCGATGGGCATGTCGCCGGTGACATTCGTCACCACCGTCGGCTCATAGAACTGGCCGCGCAATCCGGGAACTTCCAGCACATTGCCGCCAAGCGGTACCGAGGCGCCGGTTGCCCTGGCTTCCTGAACATAGGTATCGATTTTGTTGTTGTGTTCAGGTGTGATGATCGCGCCGACCTTGGTCGATGGGTCCAAAGGGTCGCCAAAAGGAACCAGACGCGAGAGCGTAACAGTCCGTGCAACAAATTCTTCCGCTATATCCTCGTGCACGATGATCCGGGATCCCGAGTTGCAGCATTCACCGGCATTGAAATAGACCCCGAAAACAACGGCATCCGCCGCGGCGTCGAGATCCGCGTCCGGAAAGATCACCTGCGGGTTCTTGCCCCCGAGTTCCAGGGAAACCTTCTTCAGTGTGCCCGCGGCTGCTTCGACGATCGCCTTGCCGACAGCCGTCGAACCGGTGAAGGTCACCATGTCGACCCGCTTGTCGGTGGTCATTGCTGCGCCAACCGGATCGCCAAAGCCGAGCACGATGTTGGCAACGCCGATGGGGATTCCTGCTTCCAGAAGCAACTCGCCCAGGATGACGGTTGTCGCTGGTGTCATCTCCGAGGGTTTGATGACGGCTGTACACCCCGCTGCGAGCGCAAAGGGAAGCTTCTGCGACACGATCAAGAAAGGAAAATTCCAAGGTGTGATGATCGAGACGACCCCTACGGGTTCCTTCAGAACAAGCCCGAGAAAGTCGTTGCCCAGAGAATTGTGGCTCTCGCCATGAAGCGTGCGTGCCAGAGACGCCGCGTATCGCCAGATATCGGCAGCACCCTCGATCTCGGCCATTGCCTGGCTTATCGGCTTGCCGGATTCAATCGTCTCGTGGAAGGCAATACGCTCCCGGTCCCGGTCGATCAGGTCGGCAACTTTCAGCAGGAGTGTTGCCCTGTCCTTGCCGGTGGTGGCAGACCAGCGTCCCTCGTCAAAGGCGCGCCTTGCGGCAGAAATGGCAGCATCAACATCCAGGAGGTTGCCCCGGCTGGCGACCGTGACCACCGCATCATGTGACGGTGAGATCCGCTCGAAAGTGGCACCGTCAGTGCTAGAGCGCCAGTCACCGTTGATCAGGTGCCGGGCAACGAAAGGGTCTGCCGGTATCCGGGCATTGCTAATGGAGACGACGTTCAGATCACTCATGATTATTTTCCAGGAAAATTCGGTTTGCGCTTTTCGCGAAAGGCGGTGACACCTTCGGTGCGGTCAGCTGTTTGTCCAATCATGCCGGCGCCGAGGGCTTCGATCATGGCGTTGCGATCTTCCCCGGCCGCGGCATGGACCATGTATTTGGCAACCTCGACCGAACAGGGGGATCTGCTGGCCAGGCCTTGTGCCATTTCCATTGCCCTTGTTCTCGGATCGTCCGATATCTCGGCTACAAACCCGCAAGCGTGGGCGCGTTCAGCCGAAATACGGCGGCCGAACAGGGCCATTTCCTTCACGACCGGTTCGCCGAGCAAGCGGATCAGGCGCTGCGTGCCCGACCACCCCGGCACGATTCCAACCGCGGCTTCGGGCAGGGCAAGCGTGGCATGGGGTGCCATGATCCGGATGTCTGCCGTTGCCGCAAACTCAAGCCCACCACCGAAGGCGTGACCTGCGAGGGCAGCGACTGTCGGCTTGCCAAGGCGTGCAAGGCGATCGAAAATGCGATGACCTTCGCGGACCCAATGGCGAGCGAATTCCCACGGTTCCAGTTCTCCCCAGGCGACAATGTCGGCGCCGGCGCAAAATGCCTTGCTGTCCTCCGCGCTGATCACGACGGCACGGATGCCGGGATCTCTTTCGATTTCCGCGCAATGTGGCTCGACCGCGCCCAGCATTTCGGCTGTAAAGGCATTGAGCTTTGCCGGATTGTCGAGACGAAGCTCGGCAACGTCACCGTGGCGTATCAGATGAAGCGCGCTCACAGGTGAAGCTCCATGGCTTTGGTCCGCAAACAGGGGCCCTTCGGCATTTCCCTGAGGCCGTTTGCGAGTTTCACGCGGCCGTTGGATGCGTCAACAATATCCCTTTGCGGCTCGATGCCGGGCATGATTTCGGTTGCCAGCAGGCCGTCGTCGGTCAACTGAATGACGCAGCGCTCGGTGACGTAGAGAACCTCCTGACCGGTTTCGCGGGCGCGGTTGCCGGAAAACGTGACATGCTCGACCCTGTCCACCATCTTGGTGAACTTGCCCGGAGCGTTCACGGTCAGGGCCTCGTCGGTAAGTGACAGATCGGCTCCCGCCTCGAACAGGCCGGAAAACACGATTTTCCTGGCATTCGCGGTAATGTCGACAAAGCCGCCGCACCCGGCCGTCAGATAGGGTTTCTTGCCGAGTTTGGAGACATTGACATTGCCCTGAAGATCAATTTCCAGAAAGGACAGGAAAGAAACGTCGAAGCCGCCTCCCTGGAAATAGGTAAACTGTTGGGGTGAAGGCATGTAGGCGTCGGCGTTGGAAGCACAGCCGAAGGCAAATCCTGTCAGCGGCATCCCGCCGGTCGCGCCCTGTTCGATCGCCCAGGTGACGGCCTGTTCCTGACCGGCCTCGAGGAGCACTCGTGGAACCATCGCCGAAATGCCGAAGCCGAGATTGGCCGTTTGACCTCTGCTCAACTCCATCGCCGCGCGCCGCGCGACAACCTTTTCGATGCCATGCTCGGCAAGAGAGAAGCTTGACCAGGGGCGCATGATCTCGCCGGAGATTGCCGGATCATAGTCCGTTTCCGTCGTCTGGCGCTGTTCAGGGTCGACGACGACAAGGTCGACCAGATGCCCGGGAACGCGGACATCATGGGGGCGTAGCGAACCGGCTGCCGTGACCCGCTTGACCTGGGCAATGACCAGGCCGCCATGGTTGCGGACCGCAATAGCCTGCTCCAGACCGCCAAGATAGGCACCCTCGTGCTCATAGGTCAGGTTGCCGCGCTCGTCGGCGGTGGTGGCGCGAATGATGGCCACGTCCGGTATGATGTTGGGAAAATGCAGCCAGGTCTCTCCACCGAGTTCCATTCTCGACACTATGGGTTGTTTGGTCGCCGCATCGTTCATGGCGCAACCTTCACGGACCGGGTCGACAAATGTCTCAAGGCCGACTTTGGTCATGACGCCCGGCCGCCTTGCGGCGGCATCCCGGTGCATGTCGAACAGAATTCCGGAGGGAACGTTGTAGGCAGCGACCCGGTTCTCGACGAGCATGCGCCAGATCTCGGGCATTGGAAGGGAAGACGGTCCCGAGGGATAGGATCCTGCGATGATCGTTGACAGAAGGCCGTCCCTGGCAATGTGATCGATACCCTTGATGCCATACATGTCGCCGGCAGCAATCGGGTGCAACGTCGTCAAGTTCCGCGGGTGCCCTTCTTTGTCGAACCTTGCTCCGAGGGCTTCAAGGACCTTGTCGGGGCAACCGAGGCCGGAGGACGAGGAAACGGTGACAACGGCTCCGTCCGCAATTCGTGCGACAGCGTCTGCTGCCGTAACGATCTTGGAAGACATGGATCAGAAGCCTCCGTAGTCGACGCGGACAGTCGAACCGGATTGTGCCGCTTCGCGAACAGCATGAGCTACGGCCAGTGACTTGATGCCGTCGATGCCGTCGGCGGAGGGGCTTCCGGTTCCGCGAACTGCTCCGCAAAAGAGGCCGAGCGCGCGGTGATAAAGATTGTGTGTCTCGAAGGAGATCTGCGTTTCACCATTCTTATCAACGAGCCTGATCTCACCGACCGGTTCCTGGGTCATGACGTTGCGTGCGAAGATGGAACCGTCCGTTCCGTGGAATTCGATTCCCGTCCCGGCAAAGGCGTGCGTGAAGCTTTCGTGTGTCTGAATCATTGCGCCGGAAGGCATGGACCAGACCGACATGACACTATCCTCGACGCCTTCACCCATACCTGATGTACCTGCTTTCGCGACGACATCGACGGGGTCTTCGGCAAGATGAAAGCGGACCGTGTCTGCATCATGAACTGTAATGTCAGGAATGACGCCGCCACCTGCGGAGGCGTCGTTGATCCGCCATCCGCGCAGATGTTCCGGCAGGTTTACGGCATGAAAAACGCGCGCGCTCAGAACCTTGCCGATGCGGCCGGAAGAAATCAGGCTCCGGATCGCGAGATGCGAACCGGCGTTTCGCAGATGATGGTTTGTCGCAAACGTAACGCCGTGGTTGCGAGCGGCCTCTACCATCTCGACTGCATCGGAAAGTGTCATGGCCAACGGCTTTTCACACAGAACATGCTTGCCTGCGGCAATGGCGGCCAGGGCCTGAGAGTGGTGTTTCTCGTTTGTCGTGGAGATATAGACCGCATCGACCGTTTCGTCGCCCAATTGCGCATCCATATCGGTAAAGCTTTCCGGGATTGCATTGTCCCTGGCAAAAACAGCGCCGCGCTCCGCATCGGAGCTCAGGACCGATTGAATTTCGGCTCCTTCCTGCGCGCGGATCGCATCAATCACATAACCAGACGCAATTCGGCTTGCACCGATCAGGGCCCAACGCATTCAAACCTCCCTATAAACTCGTTTTTTGGAACGTTCCAATTTAGATGCATAAAACTTGGAACGTTCCAAAAAGTCAATATGTGAAGTCGGTTTTTTTGTCCGGTTGTCCGAACTTGTATTTACCGAGCCATGTTCATGAAGAAGAACGAAATTCGGAATTGTAACGATGATAGACGCAGATATTTGCTGAAATCATCGATATCGATCAAAAAGGTCCAGGCTTGCAAAGAGGATAATGAAAACCCCGGCCAATGCATCAAACAGACGAGAAACCGTGCCGACACCCGGTCCGTAGCGCGTCATTGCAGCGATCAGAAAACGCCGCCCGGCAACAGCCAGAATCGCAAAGAGGCCGAGCGTGAAGGCGATGCCGACAAGCATTGACCCGGCAAAGGTCAGTCCGGCGGCCGGAATTCCGCGCGAGACAGCAAGCACCATGACAAAGAGCGTCAGCGGGCAGGGAATTAGTCCGGCGGACAGCGCCACGCTGGCGCCTCCCCGATTCTCGTGGACAGCCTGCCGGGATGAGGAGCGTCGTCCGCGCAAAGCGCGAAACAGCAGCCACAATCCGATCAGGACAAGCAGTAAGCGGCTCAGAAACTCAAGATCCGGTGCTCTGCCGGCCTGGCCTATCGAGCGCTCCATGAGTTGCCCCGCAAACAGTGCGATGACGACCGCACTCAGCACATGAGTGGCTGCGAGCAAATTCGAGACGCCAAGTGCGCGCAGTGCGGTATGCCGCGATCCGGTCAGATAGGAAACAAGGATGGTTTTGCTGTGGCCAGGCGTCAGGGCGTGGACGGCACCGAACAGAATGCCGGCAAAGGCCATGCTGATCAGCACGGTCCAGTCGCCGGACTGTCCGTACTCGATCAGATACGCGCGAACCGCATCATTTATCCACCTTTGCAGGGAGTTCAGCAGTTCCATCAGAAACGGTCGTCCGGCCAACTCACATGCAGATTGTCAATCACGTATGTATGCGCATGCCGCTTGCCGGAAGCGTTTTTCAGGTGCGGGTGATCAGCCGGGAGATCAGGATGTTCATGAATGATGACCTTCGCGTCCGACGAGGGCCAAAGTCTTGCAGCAGCAACGGCACCGATGATTGCCAGGAGCGCGAGCGTGAAAATTGTCGCTGGCAAGCCTGCGCCGCTGCCGAGCCAGCCGGCAAGCGGATAAGTGACCAGCCAGCAGCCATGTGACAGGGCGAATTGCGCTGCAAAAACCATCGGCCTGTCTTCCGCATGGGCCGAATTGCGCAAGAGACGCCCAGATGGAACCAGTACCGCAGAATTGGCAAGTCCCATCAGGAACCAGGTCGCAAGGAGATAGGGCCACAAAGCCGGTTCTGGAAGTTCCATCAACAGGACGGCAAACCAGAACAGCAGAAACGGCAGGGCCAGCGCGCCCGACAGCATGATGTTCCTGTCCTTCAGGGAGGCAAGCAAGCGCGGCAATGCAATGGCCATTACCATTGATCCTCCACCATAGGCGGCCATTGTCAGGGCAAGGTCCGTGTCGGTTCCGCCGAGCAGCGTCTTGACGATGACGACAGAATTCACGATGACGATGGCACCGGCGGCAGAAACGGTCAGGTTGAGCGCTAGAAGTCCCTGTAGTCTGGGGGTACGCAGATAGATCCGCATTCCCTGCGAGATACGCTGCCACGGGGAAACGCGCCTGGAAGTCATGATTGCCGGAAGTGTTACGGTCAAAACGAGTGCGGCGGAAACCAGGAAGCCGATTACCGTGCCGCCAAAAAGCCAGTGAAATCCGACAAGACCGATCAGGGCGGCAGCTACCATCGGGCTCAGCAGGTTTTCGAGATCGTAGGCCATCCGCGAAAGAGACAGCGCATTGGTATAGTCGTCCTCGTCAGGCAGGATGTCCGGTATGGTTGCCTGAAAGGTTGGCGTAAAGGCCGCGGAGGCCGATTGCAGAAGCGCGATCAGGACAAAGATCTGCCAGACTGAATCGACAAAAGGCAAGGCGATCGCAACGCTGGCCCGGACAAGATCGAGCACAACAAGAAAAGGTCTGCGCGGAAAATGTGCGGCAAAACCGGCCGCTACCGGGGACAGCGTGACGTAGACGATCATCTTGATGGCAAGCGCTGTGCCGAGTACCGCGCCGGCGTCGGCGCCTGCCAGATCAAAAGCAAGAAGGGCAAGCGCCACCGTCATCAGCCCGGTTCCAAAGAGGGCGATGACCTGGGCTGCAAAAAGATGCCGGTAGGTTCGATTGGCAAGAACAGTGAACATGTATCAGGTGCGGCTTCCGGCTGGTGCTGATCCTTGCTTGACTGATAGCACTTGCACGGTCCGACATCTACGATGGTTCATGCAGGCAAGGTCCAGGCGACCGGATTTGATACGGACGCGAGCAGGTCTCGCCGTCTGCACTACCTTGCTGCTATGCCGAACGGCATTTTTTCGCGCGCGTTCCGGTACCATTCGATGATCTTGCGCCGTTCTTCTGCTTCCATGAAGGAAACGTTTGCCGGTGGCATGGCGTTGGTGACACCGGCCTGCAGATAGATTTCCCGGGCAGCACGGACGACATCGGCTTCCGTTTCCAGAACCACACCCTTCGGTGCCCAGTAAATACCCTCGTAAAACGGTTCTCGGGAATGACACATGGAACAGCGTCCGGGAACGATGGCCATCACGTCCTCAAAACCCTTCGCGCTGGCAAATGCCTGTTCCGTGGGGTTGAGCGTGCGGGATTCGGAAACTTCAAGACTGTCAGCGCTCCACATCGGCGCCATGCTCAGGTGAATGATTGCAATGAAGAGGATCGCTGTCACCAGCCATGTCCACATGGGCGCGCTGCCACCCGCGTGCTTGGTGTTGAAATAGTGACGGATCGATACTCCCATCAGGAAAACCAGCGCGGCGATCACCCAGTTGTATTCGGAGGCGAAGGCGAGCGGGTAGTGATTGGAGAGCATGAGGAATACGACAGGCAGCGTCAGATAATTGTTGTGCATCGACCGCAGCTTGGCGATCTTGCCGTATTTGGCGTCCGGTGTGCGTCCGGCCTTCAGGTCTGCCACGACGATCTTCTGATTGGGAATGATGATCAAGAACACATTCGCTGTCATGATGGTCGCCGTGAAGGCTCCCAGATGCAGCATGGTTGCGCGGCCCGTGAATACCTGATCATAGCCCCACCCCATCGCGACAAGCATGATGAACAGCAGGATCATCAGCAAGGTCGGGCTGTCTCCGAGTTTCGACTTGCACAGAAAATCGTAGATCAACCATCCGATCGTCAGCGATGCAGCCGAGATCACGATGCCCTGCCACAAGGCCAGATCCGCCTTTGCCGGATCAATCAGATAAAGTTCACCGCCGACCCAATAGACGATCATCAAGAGCGCGGCGCCGGAGAGCCATGTGGCATAGCTCTCCCATTTGAACCATGTCAGGTGTTCCGGCATGTTTTCCGGCGCGACCAGATATTTCTGGATGTGATAGAAACCGCCGCCGTGGACCTGCCATTCTTCTCCGAAAGCCCCGGGTGGCAGGTGCTGCGATTTGCGCAATCCCAGATCGAGCGCGATGAAATAGAAGGACGAACCGATCCAGGCCATGGCAGTTACGACATGCAACCACCTGACGGCGAATGCCAGCCACTCCCAGATTATGGCGATATCCAACATGGTGTCCCTCCGGTCCCCTTTTCAGGCAAGCTAATCTAACTTGAAATTTTCTGGTATCTCGACATAATTCCGAGCAGTTTCAAAAAAAACGGAAAAATAAGGCGTTGGCTTATCTGGAGAACATACGGACGTTCCTGCGCGTTTATGAATTGGGGAACATGTCCGCTGCAGCCCGCGATCTCCGGATTTCATCGGCTGTTGCATCTGCGCGGATCTCCCAGCTGGAAGAGCATCTTAACGTGCGTTTGTTCCAGCGAACGACGCGTGCGCTCAGCCCGACCGAGCATGGGACGCTGTTTTACCGCGGTGCGACCAAGATCGTGGAAGCCGTCGAGGAAGCCGAAGCTGAAATCAGCAACGTCACGCAGTCGCCGCGAGGCACCCTGTTCATTGCTGCCCCGATTGGCATGGGTCAGCGTCTGATCGCACCTGCAATCCCGGTGTTCAAGGACGCCAATCAGCTGATCGATATCCGGTTGAGGCTGTCCGACCGGAAGGTGGATCTGACGGGGGAAGGCCTCGACGCGGCGTTCTTCCTGGGGTTGCCGGAAGACTCAACGCTCAAGATCCGAAAAATCGCCGATTGCGAACGGGTGCTGTGTGCCTCACCAAGCTACCTGGCGCGAAAAGGTGCCCCGGCGCTTCATGAGGATCTGTCATCCGGCAAGCATGAGTGTCTCAACATGCGCTACCCTGGAGCGCCGGAGTTTCAGTGGCCGCTCCAGACGAGAAGCGGTATCAGGAAAGTAGCGGTGACGGGACCCTTTGAATCCGATCACGGGGACGTTCTGACGGGCTGGGCGCTCGATGGTCACGGAATCATTTTGAAACCGGTCTTCGAAGTTGCAGACTATCTTGCTTCAGGACGGCTCGTCCCGGTTCTGGAGCAGGAGCCGCCGGTGCCCGTGCAAATGGCCTGTCTTTACACTCACCGGAAACGCCAGGATCCGAAAGTAAGGCTGTTCCTGGACTTCATGATCGGGCATATCCATCGTGCACTGGCAGCCATGCCGGAGTGACGAAGTGGCATCCCGGATCTGAAAGCCGCACAAGGGCGACTTCCAGCAGGTCGAGAGGATGTTTGTAAGCCGCTAAGACTACTCAGCCTTCATTTCGGTAATTATTTGAATGGTTATGGGACCGGTCGAGAAGGGCCCGACGCCGAATTCCATATGATCAATCGTGGTCGACGCTTCAAAAGCAATCCATTCACCCTTGTAGTAGTCGAGGCTGCTGCCGACGGGATGCGGACCAATGTGGGTCAGTTTGGTGTCCAGAGTGACGGGTTTGGTGGTGCCGTGGAGCGTCAAGTCTCCGGTCACCTTGGCAGTGTCTTCGCCGGTTTTCTCAACGGCTGTGCTGACAAAGGTGATCTCCGGATAGGTTTCGACTTCAAGGAAATCCGCGCTGGAAAGATGATCGTCGAGAGGCTTGAAGCCGGTTGCCAGGCTGTCGGTCTTGATTGTCACGTTGAGGGAGGCATCTTCAGCATTCTCGGGGTCGATATCCAGAGTTCCGTCAACCGTTGTGAATTCGCCGCTCTGGGTGGAAACACCTGCATGCGACCAGCTGAACTGCACCTCGGTATGTCCCTGGTCGGTCTTGTAGGTCGTGGCCACGGCGGCAGGGGCTGTCAACAGGATTGCGGCTATGCTTATTGGGGCAAGTCTGATCATCTGAAAATCCCTCCTTTTCACGGTCAAGCAGGATTGCCTGAGTCTAGCGACATCTTGATTTTCAAGAATTCCAAAATAGATGCTATGACATCTATCAGAATGACGGTCTTGAAAAAACCGTTGCGATCCCTGCTCACTGAAACTTGAAGACGATGAAGCCAAACGACCGAGAAACCGATATCTGGATCATGTTGAACCGGGCACACCGGCAAGCGCACCGCAATATGGAAGCCGAGTTGCGCCGGAAAGGGTTCCCGTCGCTCCGTGTCTACGACCTGCTCTGGGGCGTTGAAATGTCGGGAAAAGAGGGCGTGAGGGCTTATGAACTGACAAACTGGCTGCTTTTCGAGCAATCCAATCTGTCGCGCCTGCTGGCTCAGCAGATTTCAAAGGGACTGATCCGCGAAACGGTCATGTCGGAAGATCGTCGTGGCAAGGTCCTGCATATCACGCCTGAAGGTGCCGCCTTGCGAAAGGACATGTGGGACGTCTATGGCCCGGGTATTCATCAGCATATGAAAGATCTGGCGTCGGCAAGCGGCTTGGCGGACTTCTTCAAGCTGTTGTGTGACGTTGGCGGCGGACCGATCGGTCCGCCGGACCATCAGCAAATGTCAAAAGAGGTGTAACGACAGGGCTGTCTCAACGCAGTTGTCCGTTGTCGGCGCTTTTCTTCCGGAGTGCGGTGTTAGCTGCCCCGATAAGTCGAATAGCTGTAAGGCGATACCAGAAGGGGTACATGATAGTGCGTGTCGTCGGACATGCCGAAACGCAGGGGAACGGTGTCCAGGAAACGCGGGCCGGCCGTTTTTGCATCAAGCGACGCAAAATATTCGCCGACGTGAAAAACGAGTTCGTAAATTCCTGTCCTGAATTCGGATTCCGGTAGAATGGGGGCATCTGTCCGGCCATCACTGTTGGTCATCAGGCATTCGATGTGGCACCTTGCGTCTTCGTTGATTTCGTAGAGATCGATCTTGATGCCTGCACCGGGCGCGCCCCGTACGGTGTCCAGCACGTGAGTCGTCAAAAATCCCGCCATGTGGACCTCCTTGATATTTGAAACGGGTGCTCAGTCTCGAGAGTGGAATGTTTGTCTTCGGACCTGTCTCGGGATGATTGCAGAAGATACCGCGGAGCATAGAGTGCGTTCCCCTGAAGCTCTTTCTAAAAAAGCCTGAAAGTCATCATCATCGTTTTGTCGTAAAAGAAAAAGAAAGCTGGAGGTCTGTCTTGAATCGGTATGTACGCGATTTGCGGGGTTATGGTGCGTTTCCACCCGATCCAAAGTGGCCTGGAAATGCCAGGGTCGCCGTTCAGTTCGTTCTGAATTACGAGGAAGGCGGCGAAAACAATATCCTGCATGGTGACAGCGCATCCGAAGCCTTCCTGTCCGACATACCTGGTGTCGCCCAATGGCCCGGGCAGCGTCACTGGAACATGGAATCCATTTACGAGTACGGTTCTCGCGCCGGTTTCTGGCGACTTCACCGGCTGTTCACGCGAGCCGGTATTCCGCTGACGATTTACGGCGTCGCGACCGCGCTGGCGCGAAGCCCGGAACAGGTCGAAGCGATGAAGGATGCCGGTTGGGAAATCGCAAGCCATGGCCTCAAATGGGTCGAGCACAAGGACATGCCCGACGACGAGGAACGCGCTGTCATAGCAGAAGCTATCCGGCTGCACACCGAAGTGGTCGGAGAACGCCCTAAAGGCTGGTATACGGGCCGCTGCTCGGAAAATACCGTCCGTCTTGTCGCCGAAGAGGGTGGGTTCGATTACATCTCGGATACCTATGATGACGATCTGCCCTACTGGCTGGATGTCGAAGGCCGTGATCAACTGATCATTCCCTACACGCTTGAAGCCAATGACATGCGATTTGCCGTATCGCCCGGCTGGAGTGACGGAGATGATTTCTTCAACTACCTGAAGAATGCCTTCGACGTGCTTTACGCGGAGGGTGAAAGCGATACCCCGAAGATGATGTCTGTCGGTCTGCATTGCCGTCTGGTGGGACGCCCTGGCAAGATTGCGGCGATACGGAAGTTCATCGACTACATCCAGTCCCACGATCGTGTCTGGTGTCCGCGCCGGATCGACATCGCTCAACATTGGTCGGCGCACCATCCGCCGCAAGTTTCCCTGTCGCCAAGCCGCATGACAAAAGACGAATTTGTCGAACGCTTCGGTGGGATCTTCGAGCATTCGCCCTGGATTGCCGAACGCGCATTTCAGCTTGAGCTCGGTCCCGCGCACGATTGCGCTGCAGGTGTTCACAATGCCCTTTGCAGAATGTTCCGTTCAGCAAACGGGGAAGAACGCCTCGGTGTCCTGAAGGCGCATCCGGACCTGGCCGGCAAGCTGGCCCAAGCCGGCCGGCTGACGGCGGAAAGCACATCGGAACAGGCTAGTGCCGGACTTGATCTTCTGACCGATGATGAACGGGAGACTTTCAAAGGTCTCAATACCGCCTATGTCACAAAACACGGTTTTCCCTTTATCATCGCCGTACGCGACAACGACAAGTCATCCATACTGGCTGCCTTTCACCGGCGGATCGACAACGATGAGCCGACCGAGTTCAAGGAGGCCTGCAACCAGGTGGAACGCATCGCCCGTCATCGACTGCAGGACATTTTGCCGTGAAACCGACTTCTATTGCGGCAAGACCTCTGACCGCGGCAGACTTTGTCCCCTACGGTGACCTGATCGAAGTGAGTGGCGATCCTGACAAGATCATCAATCAGGGCATGTGCGGACGTCACAATGACCTCGCAAGGCTGGATTTCGAAGCAGGAAGGGCGGGGATCAGTCTTTTCGATGCCAAGGCGCGCTCACTGCCTCACGTGGTCGACATGGTCGAGCGGCATCCCATGGGAAGTCAGGCATTTGTTCCTGTCGACGGTGTGCCGATGCTGGTTGTCGTTGCAGATGACCTGAACGGTGAACCTGTCAGCCTGAAGGCCTTTGTAAGCAAGCCCGGCCAGTCAATCAATCTGCATAGGGGCGTGTGGCATGGTGTGCTGGCTCCACTGGACAGGGACGGTCGCTTTGTGGTCGTCGATTGGATCGGGAACGGAACCAACCTGGAGGAACATTGGTTTTCCGTTCCCTGGACTGTGGAGATGCTTGACGGTTGAAGTGCATCTTCACGAATGGATGATTTCTGCCCGTCCAATGAGGTGGAAACATCCTTTTGACCTTCAGAGGAGAAGTTATGGACAGCTCGACAATCGGGACGGCAGAGCAACTGCGAGATCCCAACTATACTCCGCCATTGGCGAAGGCAATTCCGCTTGGAATCCAGCATGTGCTGGCGATGTTTGTGTCAAACGTTACACCTGCCATCATTGTTGCCGGTGCAGCCGGGTTTGGCTTCGGCTCCAACTCGCCGGACTTTCCCGAGTTGCTGTACCTCATACAAATGTCGATGGTATTCGCCGGTGTTGCGACTTTGCTGCAGACAATGACACTCGGCCCGGTAGGGTCCGGTCTTCCAATCGTTCAGGGGACGTCGTTTGCCTTTCTGCCGATCATGATCCCGATCGTCGCGGGCAAGGGCGTCGAGGGACTTGCCGCCCTTTTCGGTGGCGTGATCATCGGCGGTATCTTTCACGCTGTCCTGGGTCTCTTCATTGGGCGCATTCGATTTGCCCTGCCGCCGCTCGTTACTGGGCTCGTGGTCACCATGATCGGTCTCGCGCTTGTCAAGGTTGGTATCCAGTACGCGGCCGGCGGTGTGCCGGCGATCGGCAAACCGGAATACGGTTCGCTGCTGAACTGGGCTGCGGCTCTGGTCGTCATCGTCGTCACGCTGGGATTGAAGTTCTTCGCAAGGGGCATGCTGTCTGTTGCAGCCGTTCTGCTTGGATTGATCGCGGGTTACATATTCGCCCTGCTGACGGGAATGCTCACCTTTGATGTGATAGCCGGATCATGGTCGAAAGCTGCCGCCTTTGCGTTGCCTCAACCGTTCAAATACGGTTTCGAGTTTTCGCTGGCCGCAGTCATTGGTTTCTGCCTGATGGCTTTCGTGTCTGCGGTGGAAACCGTGGGCGACGTTTCCGGTGTCACAAAAGGTGGTGCGGGACGTGAAGCAACCGACAAGGAAATTTCAGGTGCGACCTATGCGGACGGTGTCGGTTCTGCGATTGCCGGTTTTTTCGGTGGCCTGCCGAACACCTCGTTCAGTCAGAATGTCGGACTTATTGCAATGACCGGCGTCATGAGCAGGCACGTCGTAACGTTCGGTGCGATCTTTCTCATCGTCTGCGGATTGATTCCGAAAGTGGGCAGTGTCATTCGCACAGTGCCGATCGAGGTGCTCGGCGGAGGGGTCATCGTCATGTTCGGCATGGTCGTTGCCGCGGGTGTCTCGATGCTGTCGGACGTCAACTGGAACCGCCGCAACATGGTCATTTTTGCGATCTCGCTGTCGATCGGTCTTGGACTTCAGCTGGAACCCGGTGCGTTGCAGCACGTTCCCGATACCGCGCGCATTCTGCTGACCAGCGGACTGTTGCCGGCCGCGCTTCTGGCGATTGTCCTGAACCTCATCCTTCCGGAAGAGCTTTCAGATGAATCGACCGAAGAAGTCTCAGGTGGCATGACAGGTCACGGACAGGGTTCCCTGCCGAAAAGTGAGAAAACCTGACCAGCCGGACTGAACGGAAACCAGGGAAGGGCCGCTGACGCGGCCCTTTTTTGTCCGTTGCGACAATGCCTGCTACGAAAACCATTCCGATATTTGTAAGAGAGTCCGACCGGTCATGGAGACACAATGATCCGGTCAACCAACTGTGCGAAAATAACGAGGTCCGTTATCTCGTCGCCATAAGCCGGGCCATGTCGATCATGCGTCGCGAGAAGCCCCATTCGTTGTCGTACCAGCCGAAAATTCGGGCCTGACGGTCGCCCGTGGTCAATGTCTCGGGGAGCGCGATCACGAGCGATTCAGGTCTCGCGCGCATGTCGGTCGACACGACATGGTCACTGGTAAAGCCGATGACCGAACTGTTTGAGAAAATATCCTGAAGCAGATCATTGACCGATCCCGCAACAGGACGCCTCCAGGTCACGGTCAGATCAACCGCCGATACGCTGATCGTGGGAACCCGGACGGCAGCACCTGTGATTCTGCCTTCGATCTGCGGCAGGACCTTTCCGACAAGTCTGGTTGCGCTGGTCGTGGTGGGCACCATGGAGACCCCACCGGCACGGCTGCGTTCCAGAGGACCGCGCGGTGCGTCGACCATGGGCTGGCTGCCGGTATAACAGTGGATCGTTGTCATGTGCCCGGACTGAATTCCGATTGCATCGTCCAGGCCTCGCAAGAGAGGGGCAAGTGCGTTGGTGGTACATGAACCGTTGGAGATGAGGCGGTGACTGCCAAGTTCCTCTTCGTTGGCGCCGAGCACAAGTGTGCGGTCGGCGGCGGGAGACGGGCCGGAAATCAGGACATTTCGTGCTCCCGCCAAAAGTCCGCGCCCCGCGATCTCCTCCGTATTCGCCTTGCCGGTGCATTCCAGCACGACGTCGACGCCGGACAGGTCAAGAACGGAGAGATCCGGTTCAACCGAGAACAGGATTTCCTGGCCGTCGATCGTCAGGCTCTGCGGGCCAGCCTCGACCTGTCCGGGATAGGGGCCGAAGACACTGTCATATTTGAAAAGATAGGCGCAGGTTTCAAGCGGTGCGATATCGTTGATCCGCACAATGGTGATATCTTCCTTGCCCGGGAGGGCCAAGATCTGCCGCAATACGGTCCGGCCTATCCGGCCGAACCCGTTGATGACAATCCGCATTCCAGTGATCCGTGTCTTTAGAATTTGTCGATCATGGCACCCCGGAATACGGGCGCCCGGAGAATGCGTATCACTCTTTAAGGTATTGATCTCATTTATATTGTCCCTAAGGACAATCGGAATTTGTTCAGCGACCGGCAGGTCGCAGCGGCATGTGGCGGTTGACGTCCTTGTAGAGAAGATAGCGGAACGGCCCAGGACCTCCCGCATAGCATGCCTGCGGACAGAAGGCGCGCAGCCACATGTAGTCACCCGCCTCGACTTCGACCCAATCCTGGTTGAGACGGTAGACGGCCTTGCCCTGGAGGACATAAAGACCGTGCTCCATGACGTGAGTTTCTGCAAACGGGATTACCGCACCGGGTTGAAACGTGACGATGGTAACATGCATGTCGTGCCGCAGATCGGCCGGGTCCACAAATCGGGATGTTGCCCATTTGCCATCCGTGCCGGGCATGGCACTCGGGGTGACATCGCTTTCGTGTGTCACGAAGAAATTCGGCCGGTCGAGCCCTTTGACCGGTTCATATGCCTTGCGGATCCAGTGAAATCGAACGTGTTCCGGACTGTCATTCCTGAAACGCCAATCGGTTTCCGGCGGCAGATAAACGTAACTTCCGGCTCTCAATGCGTGTTCTGTGTCATCCACAGTCAGTGTCGCTTCGCCTTCAACGACAAACAACACGGCTTCAGCCATGGGGTCTGTTTCCGGATGATCCGACCCACCCTCTGGCGCCACTTCCATGATGTATTGTGAGAAGGTTTCCGCAAATCCCGACAACGGCCGGGACAGGACCCAGAGACGTGTGCCGGACCAGAACGGAAGGAAGCTGGTCACGATATCGCGCATCGTTCCACGGGGGATGACAGCGTAAGCGTCGGTGAACACGGCTCGATCGGTCAGAAGAGTTTCCTGGCCAGGGTGACCGCCTTTCGGTGCGAAATATGATTCAGACACAGCTTTGCTTTCTCGACAATTCATGAGGCTCGGAAGACTATGACGATCTGAAGCGTCAACGACCAGATTGCTTGTGGGAAGATATCTTTATTGAAAATCAAGAAAATGAGCGCAGCGCTCGTTTCCTGACAAAAACCAGTCCGTTAGCCGGTTCTCTTGATCATGGCAGATTGCACGGTTGCCATTTCCGTGCTGAGAAATTCACAGAAATCCTTGGCGACAATCGAGATCGGCCGGTGGGTTGGCGTCAGAATGGAAAGGCCGTTCTGAATTCGTGGACGGAAGGGACGAAAAACAATCATTGGCGGTCCCATGCCAAGCCGTCCGTCCTCCTGGGCCTTGTAGGCTGTGAGCATGTCGCAGATAAGCGCGCACAAGCCTGCCTCGACAAATCTCAATCCCGGCAAGGCGGTCTGCAGTTCAAATCGCTGGTTGAAGCGCACACCCGCATCCCGGAAGCGCGCCAGGATCTGCTTGTGACTGCGATGTTCGGAATGCATGAGTGCAAGCGGGTGTCCATCGAGATGTTCCGGCGTGATGACTTCCCTTGCGGCGAGTGGATCCGTTGCCGGGACAGCGCACATGCATTCCAGATCGAAATCGATCTGGTCGAAGGAATTTCGCGCACGGGGCGTTTCCGTGAATCCGATGTCAAATTGCTGAGCGGCAATGAGCTCTTCGATTTCCTGGGATGTCCGGCTTGCCAGCGCAATCTTCACGCTCGGTTTGTCGGCAACGAACTTGGAAAGGCTGTTTGGAAGAAAATCGGCAATTGCCTCCGGAATTCCTGCAATGCGAAGCTGGCCGTGTTCGCGGTTGGCAAGACCGCGCAGAGTGCGTTTGGAGATTTCGAGCCGCTGCAGAATCGCTTCGGCTTCCTCGAGAAAGAATTCTGCTTCCGGGGTTGGAACGAGACGCCCTTGCTCGCGCATGAACAGCATGAGTTCGAGCTCCGTTTCAAGACCGGCGATTGTCGAACTGACGGCAGGCTGTGTCCGGCCAAGCGTGCGGGCTGCTTCCGAAATGGAACCGCTTCGCATGACCTCACGAAAGGTCGCCAATTGCCGAATTGACAGGTTCATTGAAACTCGAGAACTGCCCCCTGGATAATATCTTCGAACAATGTGTCGCCTAAGGGAAGCAAGGTCAACTGCTGCAAAAAAAACCTCTGCAATTTCACGGATTTAGCCGGGGACTATTTTTCCACTACTGCGAGTTGATCTATTTTTTCCGGCCGTCGCAACTTACAATTGCCTGTGTGGTTTAAGATGAATTCAGCCGGAAACAAGGTGATCCCGAAAGACGCTGCCGCATTTTAAGTTCAAGGTCTCCAGAGCCGGTTGAGGTCGAATGTCTCAACGTCCCTGAGCAGATCGATGAAACCCTTTGCGGCGTGGTCGAGTGAAAGACGACCTTTTTCGGCGGTGGCGAGTTCAGCATTGCCGAGAGCGCCAAGAGGATTGAGGTCCTGTGCCTTCCAGCCGTACTGCGCCTTGCCATGGCCGCGCAGGTGTTTGAATTCTTGCTGATAGGCCTGTTGTTGAGACTTGAAGTCCTGCGCGCGATCCATTTGCACGAGGTCGGGACGAAGATGCAGCATCAAGGAAGTCTCGATGTCACCGCCATGGATGCCGTAGGATAACTCTTCCTTTGAAAAGAGACCTTCCGGCTGGCCAAAGCGCAGCCAATTTGTGGCGGTTACGAACATGTCGTGCTTCACCCGCAGTTCGCGCGCAACGATATCAAGGATCGGGACGTTGCCGCCGTGCGAATTGATAAGGACCATCTTCCTGACGCCAGCCCGGGCGACGCTTTCGCCAATTTCGATCCAGCAGCGGGTCACGGTATCCCACGACAATGTCAGGGTTCCCGGAGAAGAGATGTGTTCGTCGGATTTGCCGACCTGTTGTGTGGGCAGAAAGGTGGCGGGCAGATCGTCCGGAAGCAGTTCAAGCACACGCTGGACCTGACCGTCGGCAATGGCGGTATCCGTGACAATCGGTAAATGGGGGCCATGCTGCTCGATGGCAGCGACCGGAAGCACGGCAATCCAATTGTCCCGGGACGGGTCCTTGAAGTCCTCCGTGGTCATTTCGTGCCAAAAATGTCTGGGCAGCATTAATTCTGTCCTGTCGTGGTTCTGATCCCCGTGCCTGCTTTGCACAGCCTGTCCAGACAGGCAAGTGGCAGCAGGTTTCCGCTGGTGTCCGGTTAACTGATCACAAACAAATGATCGATCTAACTTAACCTCTGTTTAGAATTTGCTGACTCCTACCGGCGACAATCTGATGCATGATCGGCGCCCTGTTGTCCAATACACCGGCGAACCTTTTGAGGAGTAGTGGTGTCGCGGGTGAACCTGAAGCCGGGGCAGAGGCAAACGCTTCTGGCCGGGATCGGGAAACTGCGCGCAACAGCCTGGCAAGCGCATCCGTGCAATCCGCCAGGAGAAACAATGGCCCTGTTCTGACATCCCAAGCGGTGTTGGCGCTCCAGGATGCTCAGGAAACGGAAACCAGGAACCAGGGCAACACGAGTTCCGGAGCAACTGGTGGCGAAGCGGAAGACAGCGTGGAGCAAGGCCAGGCCCCGGTTGTCGGGCCAAATGGAAGTGCCGCGGCACAGGTCGCGAACGGCGGGTCGCCGGCCCAGGGCGGAACCGGGAAAAAAGAAGATCCTGATGGCGACGGCCTGAACGAGGCAGAGGAAAAACAGGTCCAGGAATTGGAAAAGCGTGACCGTGAGGTTCGGGCGCACGAGCAGGCACACGCACGTGTCGGAGGGGCTTATGCGGGCGCACCCAGCTATACCTTCCAGCAAGGACCGGATGGGAAGCGCTACGCGATCGGCGGCGAGGTTCAAATCGACACGGGCAAGGAAAAAACGCCGCAGGAAACCATCCGCAAGATGCAGATCGTCATTCGGGCCGCGCTGGCTCCGGCAGAGCCCTCGTCCCAGGATCTGAAGGTTGCCCAGTTGGCCCGCTCTCAATTGTCCGAGGCCCAGGCGGAATCGCGCCAGCAGAAGGCGGAGGAACTGGAGGGCGATGATGACGGTCGTTCGGCAACTGCAAGCGGGGCGCAGGGATCAACCAACAAGCCGGAGGGTGGCGCCGACGCTGCAACCGACCCTTCAGGCGCGTCAGATGACAAAAAGTCCGGCCACGAGACTCGAAGCGTTGAGGCTGCGTCGGCATATCAGTCCGCGGCTCAAAGGGCGAGCGAAGCCGAAGCCTTGTTTGCGTCTATCCTCGCATAGTTGGTTTTCAGCTCAAATTACTTCGTTGAACGGTGGCCGGGAACGCGGTACAGGCGTAGGTAACTCCGTTTTCTTCGAGGCCTGCAAACGCCTCGCGCATCAGGTCAGATCATGCCAGCTATTGCCGCGCGCCGGGTTGTTTCGGCCGTCTTTTTCATGTGTGGGACGTTCATCGGTTTGTGGGCTTCCCGCATACCGGACATCAAGACTGCAACCGGCCTGAGCGAAGGCGGTTTCGGCATTCTGCTCCTGGTGATGGCGGTCGGAGCCCTGCTGGCATTTCCTCTCGCAGGTGCCCTGATGGACCGCAAGGGTTCTGCTTTCGTTACGAAAATGACCGCAATCGCGACGGTTGTCGCGTTTGCGCTCATCGGCCTTGCCCCTTCCACACCGATATTAACGGTCACCTTGTTTATGGGAGGATTCGCGTTCGGAGCACTGGATGTTTCGATGAACGGATGGGGCGCTGAAGTTGAAAAAAGGCTCGAACGGCCGATCATGTCGTCCTATCACGGACTTTTCAGTCTCGGCGCGGGCGTGGCAGCGGCGGCCGGCGGGGTCGCAATCAAACTGGGCCTGAGCGTCACTCAGCACTTTTGTCTGTGGAGTGCGCTGGCAATTCCAATTCTCGTCTGGACGTTGAGACAACCTTGGCCGCACACCGAAACGGGCGCGCGTAATGAAGGGAAATCTCCACTTTTTGCCATTCCCAAAGGGGCGTTGTTTCTGGCAGGGCTGATTGCACTTGTGGCCGCCCTCGGAGAAGGCGCCATGACCGACTGGGCTGCGCTCTATCAGATCTACGATCTCGGTTACTCGGAAGCGATCGCACCGACTGCATTCACAGTCTTTTCGGTTGCCATGGTGATCATGAGGCTTGCCGGGGACCGGGTCATCGCTCTCTATGGCCCGGTCGCCGTTGCGCGCGCCAGCGGCCTGGTCGCCAGCCTGGGCTGCTTGCTTCTGGTTTCCGGTTTGAACATCTGGACCGTTTGGGCAGGTAGCTTCGTCATGGGTCTCGGCTATGCGGTTCTCTTTCCGCTGGCCATGTCGCGCGCTGCAAGCGATCCGCACATGTCGACCGGCCAGGCCCTTGCTGCGGTCGCAACACTTGGTTATGGCGCGTTCCTTTTCGGTCCGCCGTTGCTCGGGTTCATCGGAGATCTTTTTTCTCTCAGAATGTCATTTGGAACTGTTGCCCTTCTCTCGCTCGCAATTCCACTGTTGGCCGGGTCTTTGAAAGTAAAGTCCTGATGTTTTCGCGCGAACCTGTCTGATCATTTCCCGAACCGGGGTCTGGTTTAGCTGGCGAACAATGTCAAAACGCCGTCAAACGGAAAAAAACCGCACCAAAGCGACATGTGTCATTTGACGGTTAAATACTCAGGCTACCTTTGCACAGCGACAGACATGACGATTCGGGCTGAATTTGAAACAGGTAGCGGGCAATGGCTTTCAATTACAAAAAGAGCATAACTTTTCGGCTTGTTCAGGCAGCAAAGGCGCAGCGGGCCCGGTCGGGGTCGCATCTCATGCGGATAGGATTGCATCCTGGACAGGAACTGGTGCTGAAGGTGCTGGCTGATTCAGATGGCCGAACAATGAGCCAGCTGGCATTGGCGCTCGGAGTTCAGCCGCCAACCGTTACAAAAATGGTCACACGTCTTTCAAGCCAGGGTTATGTGCTCAGAAAAGTTTCCGACACGGATGGCCGTCTGGCACGGGTTTTTCTGACCGATGAAGGACGCGAGCTCGTGGTCTTCGTCGACAAGGCCTGGAAGCGGCTTGAACGGGAAGCCATGTCGGGACTCGATGACAAGGACCGCAAGAAATTGCGCAAACTGCTTCGACAGGTGGAGAAGAACCTGTCCTTGTCGGTCGATGACGATCCAGAACATGAAAGTGATCTTGAGCCGGATAACGAAGAGCCTGCGGTTGCCGAAAAGAAAAGCGTTTCCGGAAAAGGCAAGGAACGTTCCGCGGCCTAACGGTTTGCGAAGACCCCGCGCACTCGCTCAATTGCCTTGGAGTTTCCGGCTTGATTTTCTGAATTTCCACTTCTTCTGAGGTGTCTTGCGACCGTATCCGAAAATCGCGATTGTTCGGGTTTGCGATACCCGGGTCGTCGTGATGACGTCGGCACGACCGGTCGTTCTTACTGAGAAGATTACAAAAAGCTCATTTGTAATTACCTGATCCTGAACCCATTTTTGTTCGTAAGCAGAGGTGTTCTGGAAGGAGATCGGAATGTCAATAACCTCTCAGACGATCAATGAGGAACGGGGCGCCAGAAAGGCTGCAGAATTGCGCCGGCGTTTTCGGTCTGCATCTAAAGGTGCTGCCCGTTCTTACGGTTTTGGACCTGTCAAACTGAAGGCCGCTCGCTCCGGTTTAGGTTCCCGCCAGGAGTATTTCGGCGCGTTCCTGATCTGGGTCACAATGGCAGCGGTCATTGCATTGTTTGGATTGGTGCTGTTTTAGGGATCGGGCAACAAGCGCCCGTCCGGACACCCCTGCCGAACACCCCTGCCGAACACTGTCACATCAATCATCAATGAATGGCAGCAGGTCTTGCCCGGGCATACCGGCACACATGTGTTTGGTGCCAAGATCCGTGCACTAAACGGGGGCAAGGCCGTCCTTCAATGCCGCCGCAATTGCATTTGTGATTTCCGGAGGTGATGCCGGTCCAACCAGCAGGGACCGTGACATCGCAGGCAGCGCCGGCAAGTTTCTTCTGGCCGGCGAGACACGCATTCCCGACTGGATTGCCCGAGCAGGCAAAATTCCGATCGCCAGACCGGCTCTTATCGCGCAGCGCAGGTTTGAAAAGCTCTCGCTCTTGAATGTCACGTTGAAGGCCCGTTGTTCCTGCGACAACAGGTTGACAGGCAATTTGCTCCACCAGCATCCCCGGTCGAGCACGGCGAGAGGGACAGGCGTGTCCGGATCACACTCGAACGTTTCGCTTTCAGCCCAATGGGACAGTTCTGTCTCCAGCAGTTTTCCCTGTCCCGGTTCCGAACTGGCAACAACCGCGATATCCAGTTTGCCTTCGGCTATGGCGGCCGGAAATCCCGAGGAACAGCCGGATTTCACGAAGATATCCAGATGCGGGTAGTCCTTTCCGAATTTGATCAGTACTTTCTCGAAAACCGTGTCGTCGTAGTGGTCGGGAATGCCGACCCTTATTTTTCCGCGCAGCGGTTGTTCGAAGAGCGATTGAGCGTGATAGAGATCGCCCATGATCCTTTGCGCTAGCGGTAACAGCTTCTCTCCATCCGGCGCAAGTCTCATACCCTTCGCGTGACGTTCGAAAAGGCTTGCGCCGAGCGTGGCTTCCAGCTTGCGCAATTGTACGCTCAGGGCCGACTGGGTCCTGTTCAGACTTTCAGCGGCAAGAGTGAGATGCCCATGTTCGGCTATTGCCACAAAGGCACGCAACAGATCGCTGGACAGTTTCACGCGTTCGTTTTTTTTCATCACTTCTATAAACTTTATTCATTTTTTTTATGATGATAGCCGATCTAGTCTCGCCGTCAATCTCTGGAGGGTGAGACATGGATTTCCCGGCAATCATGCTGCTTTTGACGGTGGGTTTTATCGGCGGTGTCTGGAATGCGATCGCAGGCGGTGCAACCCTGTTCACTTTTCCCGCACTCATGGCGGCCGGATTGCCGCCCGTCGTGGCCAATGCGACGAACTTTTTGGGCTTGCTTCCCTCCAATGCAGCCGCCCTTGCCGCCTACAGGGAAGAGCTCAGGAAAGCGGGCCCGGCGTTGATCAAGCTGAGTCTGATTTCCGGGGCTGGAGCGGCGACGGGATCGGCTCTTCTCCTGGTCTCAAATTCAGAGACATTTCTGGTTCTCGTGCCATTTCTCCTGGCAGCCGCAACACTGCTTTTTGCATTTGGAGATCAGATGCGGAGTGCATTCCTGCATTTTGCAGGACCGTCACACACGTCTTCGCTGGCCTTCACCGTGCTGTTTCTGGCATCCATTTACGGCGGATATTTCGGTGCCGGACTGGGGATCATTCTGCTGGCAATTGCACAGGTCATCGGTCATTCCGACTTTCACGAGGCCAACAGCATCAAGAACCTGCTTGCCACGAATTTCACGATCATCAGCATAGTGCTTTTCGGTGTCGGAGGACTGATCGACTGGTCGGCTGCGTTTTCCATGATGAGCGGCAGCGTCTTCGGTGGTTACCTGGGAGGCCGATGGGCAAGGCTGGTCAATCAGAGGGCGCTGCGAACGATTGTCGTAGGTTTCGGCACCATTTTGTCTGTCGTCTACTTCTGGCGCATATTCTTTGCGTAACACATATAAACCCGCAACAACTCCTGTCTCCGGGAAAACAACCAGCAGAAAGCTCAAGACGCGATGGACAAGAAATTTTGGCAAACCCGCTGGCAGGAAGGAAAAATCGCTTTCCACGAAGGGGCGGCCAACAGGCATCTTGTCCGCCATTTCATAGCTTTGTCGCTATCGCCCGGGTCTCGCGTATTCGTACCCTTCTGCGGAAAGACCGCAGACCTGGACTGGCTGCTTTCACAAGGGTACGGGGTCAGTGGGATCGAGTTGAATCAAGATGCGGTTGGCGAGGTTTTCGAACGCCTGGCGTTAACGCCGGATGTCGCCCGGTTTCGCGGTCTGACAAGATTTTCACGCAATGGAATTGTCATTTGGGTCGGCGACTTTTTTGAGTTGACTACCCTGGATCTCGGCTCTGTCGATGCTGTTTACGATCGCGCGGCCCTGGTCGCGCTGCCGGCGCAGATGAGGGCAAAATACGTTCGGCATCTTCAATCGCTCTGCCCATCCGCGCCGCAGTTGCTGGTCAGCTATGACTATGATCAGGACAAGATGGAAGGTCCGCCATTTTCACTGCCGGAAGACCATATTCGTAGCCTGTATAACGACCTTTACGAAATTGATAATCTAGCAAGTGTGGACATTTACGGGCCGCTCGCCGAGCGGTGTTCGGGCAGGGAGGAAGCCTGGATTTTGCGACCCATCGGCCAGCCTTGACCGGAAAAATGCTCCTAACCCCAGCGTTTTGAAAGAAAACAGGGCCCCGGCCGGGGAGGGCTCCGTCGACAATCATTGTCCGCCGACCTCTCCTGTGTCTTTCCGGAATGAATTCCAGACCGGCAGGATCAGCCTGGTGACAATGGGGATCAGGATCAGCCCGAGGACCAATCCGAAAATGCCGTCCAGTGTTGCAGTCATGGCCCAGGCGACAAAGCCTTCCAGCTGCCCGATGGTATGGGCAACACCGTGGGCCACGTCATGAATGGTTCCGTACAGCCATTTGACACCGAGTTCCTTCAGGCCGTGAATGACAATGGATCCACCGACCCAGAGCATGGCGGCAGTGCCGACAGCCATGAGAATCTTCAAGAATCCCGGCATAGCCTTGACGATGCCTCTTCCGAGGGCGCGTACAATCGACAATCGCCCCTTGTTGGACATCATCAGTCCAACATCATCGGCCTTGACGATGAGCGCGACCGAACCATAGACCATCACGGTGATGCCGATTGCGACGACGGCAAGTGTCGCTGCTTCCATCCAGATGTTGCTTTCAGGGATTTCAGAAAGCGCAATCGTCATGATTTCCGCAGACAGGATAAAATCGGTCTTGATGGCCCCTGAGACTTTCTGTTCCTCCAGGTGGACTGCATCAACAGCCTCTTCCAGAGGTAAATCGGCGTGGCTTTCCTTGTGTGCAAAGAGATGGTGGATCTTTTCCGCGCCTTCGAAACACAGGTAAGCCCCGCCGAGCATAAGCAACGGAGTGATCGTCCAGGGCGCAAACTCGTTGAGAGCCAGACCGACCGGCAACAGGAAGATCAGTTTGTTCTTGAGCGATCCGGTTGCAATTCGCATGACAATCGGGAGTTCGCGGGCCGGTTTGAAGCCGGTCACGTATTTCGGCGTGACCGCAGCATCGTCGATGACCGCGCCGGCGGCCTTGGATCCAGCCTTGGCGGCCTGACCGATGACGTCATCAACAGATGCAGCTGCAACTTTTGCAATGGCTGCAACGTCATCGAGTAGGGCAAGTAATCCGCTCATGGCCGCTCCTGAAAAATCTCGTGTTCGCGGGTCGGGAACATAGGGTGTCTTCGCGACAGCTCAAATGTACCAGGGTGTTTCCTGTTCAATCACCAAAGCAAAGCAGTGTTGCCAGTGTTTCAGTCAAGGGT
>NZ_KI928952.1:44829-71197 GCF_000521215.1 Labrenzia sp. DG1229
TGACTATGTGGTCAAACCTTTCGATCCGCGTGAAGTTGTTGCCCGGATACGCTCGATCCTGCGCCGGTCGCTAGATCAGGTTCCCTCGCAGAACATGATCGAAACAGCCCGGTTCGAGGGTTGGATATATCGGCCTGCATCCCACAGTCTCGCCTCCCCTGAAGGCGAAGAAACCTTTCTGTCCACGGGTGAAGCGACGTTGCTTGAAGCACTCCTCAGAGCTCCGAAACGGGTGCTGACGAGGGATTATCTTCTGGAACACGGCGGCCGCGACGAAAGCCTGGATCGCTCCATTGACGTCCGGATTTCGCGCATACGCAAGAAGCTCAACCGCAAGGACGGCCCCGCCCATATCCGCACTATCTACGGGTCGGGCTATATGCTGGCCTGCGACGTGAAATGGAGTTGAGGCTTCGACCCGGTGCACTTTCCAGTTTCCGAGCCCGTCCCGGACTTGATCATCCGAAACGACATCAAGTCTTGAGACCCGAATAGCGTTGCAGGATCACTTTGCCGACCTTGTTCAACGGTTGGTCCAGTCAACCGTTCCGAAATTTTTGGTCGAACTCTTCACCGGTCATCTTCCTCGTCTCATCCGCAAACGTGTAACAATCAGGTTTTTGGTCGATGTAGAATTCGGCCTTGAACGGCAACCCCGACGTGTCGTCAAACAGGCCGATCGGAATGCCGTGAAGGTCGCTGTCGATCGGGTGAAAGAAGACACTTGAGCCACAGACCGAGCAAAACCCACGCTCAAATCCTTCAGATGATGCGTATCGCTGAACCGGCCCTTCGAATCTGGAGTTTGTGCAGGGCACGGCCATGAACGGTCCGCCTACCCACTTGCGGCACATCGAGCAATGACAGGCCTGCAGGCGCGGCAATGCTTCGGCGGTGAATGTTACCTGTCCGCACAGACAGTTTCCGGTCCGATTCATCTTCGTCTCCCTATCAATTCGCCTGCTTGTCGAATGCGTCACAAGTGATCAGCGTATTGCGAGTGGATACCGGAAGCAAAAAAAGGCGGGAGGATCACTCCTTCCGCCTTCCGTTTTTTCAACCTGTTCCGCTTCAGAAGCTCAGGGAAATATCCCTGTGATTGGACAGGCACGCTGCAACGTCGAGCGCCATGTCGTTCGGCAGCCGGCTTTGCTGTCGCAGACCGACATTGTGGACGATCGCAGCGTCGTACTCTTCAAGAACAGGCAGCAACTGATCTGCAGCCTTCTCGCGCCAGGCGAGATCAGCCTGCAACGCAGCGATCGAATTGTCGATCTCGACAATCGCTTCTTCCGCATTCGGTTGACGGCTGCGCATGATCTTCCGCGCCTCCGTCAGGCCCTTGCGAATGTCGCTCGTCCCTTCAGCCTCGCCGACCGTTGACCGCATTGCGGCAATTGCCTCGACGGCGGCTTCCGGTTCGAGCTGCGCAACCTGTTCTTTGAGCGCTTCAAGTTGAGGTCCGAATTCTGCGACCTTCTGGGCATCTGCCAGGATTGCCTTCAGTTCCAGAACTGGTTCATAGGCCTGGTCGGTTGTCCGCCGGTAGGTCTGGCGCGCAGTGGTTTCCGTCTTCTGTATCTTTGCGAACGCGCCGTAGACCTCATCCCAGTTTTCGGGAATGTTGGCCAGGATCGCATCGTGCTCCACTCTCAAGCCTTCGATACGGGTCTGCGCGCTAGCGCCTTGTTCCGCGGTATAGACGGCCCCTTCACCGGAGCGGTCCACGATCACCTGAAGCTCTTCGATCCGCTGATCGATCCGGCGGGCATCCCGTTCCAGCGCACGCACGTCCACGTGAACCGGCTTGAAGTCCCCTGCAGCTGCCTCGACCTGATTTTCAGCCTCGCGGATCGCCTGCATCATCGGAAGCGCTTCGCGTGCCTTTTCAAATCCTTCGGCAAGATCGTCCTGCAGGTCCTGGGGAAGATAACTGACATCGATGCCCGCGGCCTTGTCTATGGCCGCCAGAACGCTGCTGCCGTTTTGCTGGAAGTCTTCGTAGACGAGCGTTTCCATGCAATATTGCAGACGCGGGTTCTTCGGTGGCGGCGCAGTCTCGGACAGAAGCGTCGACCGGTTTGGCAGATAGTTCACCAGCTGCGGATAGAAACCGACAATGCCGAGCGCCACCAATTGCAGGGCGATGAAGGCGATAACCCCCTTGTACATGTCGATAGTCTTGACCACCGCCGGCGCAACACCGCGAAGGTAGAACAACGCAAAGCCGAATGGAGGCGTCAGGAATGATGTCTGTATGTTGAGGCCGATCATTACGCCGAGCCATACGGCAGTCACGTTTGCAGACGGGTCGGACAGCAGTATCGGCGCCACGATCGGTACCACGACCACGGCAATCTCGATGAAGTCGAGGAAGAAGCCGAGGATAAAGATCACCAGCATGACGATCAGGAACTGCGCCCAGAAGCCACCCGGCAACCCCTGCAGGAAGTCTTTGACCAGTTCCTCACCACCGAAGGCGCGGAACGCGGATGTCAGCATTGCTGCGCCGAGTAGAATGATGAAAACCAGCGACGTCGTCTTGGCCGTCTCGATCATCACGCCACGCAGCGTATTTTCCAAATTCAATGTCCGCCAGCCGGACCAGAAAATCGCGATCAAAAGCAGCGAAACCGCAATGAGCGCAAGTACAAGACCCAGAACATCCTGGCTTGTCTCGATCAGCTTGATATTCACCGCGCCGATGAAACTGATGACCATGGCAAGGCCAAGCAGAGCAACGATCGACAGGATCGCGGGTGAATAAGCGCCGCGTTCTCCTTCGCGCAGACGGTAACCGGCCATGATCATGGCACCAACTGCTCCGATGGCACCGGCCTGGTTGACCGTTGCGATACCGGCAATGATCGACCCGAGGACGAGGAAGATCAGCGCCAGCGGCGGGACGAGGGTGATGACCACCTTGACCGCGAACTTGCGGGTAAAGGTACCTTCTTGATGGACTGCCGGAGCCGCTTTCGGATTCATCAGGGCGAAGCCGAGAATGAAAAGCATGTAGAGGCCGACCAGGACGAGACCCGGAAGGAATGCGCCCAGGAACATTTCGCCGGCGCTTGTCGACACGACGGAAAAGTCCGACGGCATGGAAATTTCGCCGGTGCTGGCTTTGTAGAGCGTCGTTCGAAGTGAGCCCGCCTGATCAACTGCACTGGCCAGCTGGTCGGCGAGAATGATGAGGACGATGGAAGGCGGAATGATCTGTCCCAGCGTTCCCGATGCCGCGATGGTTCCGGTTGCCAGGGGAACGGAATAATTGTTGCGCAACATGGCCGGCAGGGAGATGAGCCCCATGGCCACGACGGTCGCGCCGACAATACCGGTCGTTGCGGCGAGCAGCGCTCCGACGAACACCACGGAAATGCCGAGACCGCCCGGAACCGGACCGAACAGTCTGGCCATCGTGACCAGGAGATCCTCGGCGATCTTGGACCGCTGCAACATGATCCCCATGAAGACGAACAGCGGGATGGCGATCAGCGTGTCGCGTTCGGCCTCCCAGTAAATCCCCCGGAAATTGGTGACGCCTGCGCTGAGCCACTGCCCCGGTCCGCCATGGGCGAAGAAGGCGTCCATGTCTCCGGAAAAAAGATATCCTGAACCGGCCGCGATGCCGATGGTCAGGATGGCTGACCCGGGCAGCGCAAAGGCGACCGGAAACCCTGACCCGAGCGCGAACGCCATCAGGAGAACAAGTAGAAGAAGGAAAAAGAGTTCCATTTCAGAAGATCTCGCCGGGCGTTAATTGACTGGATGATTTTCGTGATCCCGGCCGCCGGGTTCACCGCGAATATCCGCGATCGCGTCCAGGAAATAGGCCACGAACTGGATCATCATGGTAACCGCGAACACACCCAGGAAACCGGCCATGAGGTATTTCACGTACAGGCCGAAACCGGCCTGCGTCACTTCATACGACAGGATCGGGCTGTTGATGATGTTCTGCTTGCCCCCCATGCCGATAATCAGAATGACGGCACAAAGGCTCATTCCGAGGATCAAGGAACCGACCGCGTTCACGTAACCCTTTGTCTTGGTCGCCATGCCTGCATAGAAGACGTCGACACGCACATGCCCCTCTTCGCGCAACGTGTAGGCGCTGGCGAACAGGAAGAGTGCCGCGTACCAGAAGCGCACAAGGTCAGCCAGGAACGCCTGTTCGTAGGAAAAGACGAAGCGCCCGATCACGATGAGCAGTTCGGCAACAACAACCAGAAGGGCCAGCCATGGAAAGCCCAACAAACCACGGGTGAAAGCGGCAAGGACGACCGAAAGGCCGATCAGCGGCATGTGCACGTAGGCGCCACGGAACCTGGACCTGCCAAGATCGTCTGCCAGTTCCTCTCCGACTAGGCTGGGCAGCAATTCCTCAATACGCATGAAGGAGATGGCACTGTCCACAAGGCCGACGATCAGGACCGAAAAGAATGCCGCCCGAATGAGAAAGGTATTCAGATTGGTGATGCGCTCGCTGTCTTGGCGCAGCGTGTTTTGATTTCGCATCACATAGGCAATCGCCCACAATACAAAAGCAGCGTAAATCGCCAGCTGGAGCCAGGACCAGACAATCGGCAGGGATCCGTTTGCCGGTCCACCGAAAATCGGATTGATACCTGGCAGGTTCTGCCAATATGTCAGGTAGTTGTTAAGCAGAAACGCTGCCATGACCGCCAGAATGATCCAGCCGAAGAGGCGGAAGATGCGGGCGCCGTCGGGATTGATCGTATCACCGGGTTTCATGGCAGGCGAGCCGTCTTGAACCGTGTCCAAGGCCGTCATCGTGGCTATGCCTTTTTAGTCTTGTAAATGAAAGAGGGACAGGATTGCTCCCGTCCCTTTGTCACCAAGCTCCGCTTAGGAAGGAATTCCCAGAACGCGGTTACGCTTGTTGGAATATGCGACATCCGATATCGCCATCCAGCTGCCGATCTCCTGGCGAGCGTTGACGAAACTTTCGAAGATCTTCTTGGCTAGCGGGGAATGATCCATCGCTTCTTCCAGAACTTCTGCAGCCGCTTCACCGAAGGCGTCGTAGATCTCGTCGTTGAACTCACGAAGCTCAACACCATGCTCGTTGATCAGCCGGTTGAGATAGACACCGTTGTTGGCGTTTGTTTCCGCCATTGTGTTGGCATTTTCTTCCGCACAAGCCGCAGTGATGATCGCCTGATCGACCTTGTCGAGGCTGTCCCACCAGGTCTTGTTGGTGCCAAGCGCGAGCATTGCGCCCGGCTCATGCATACCCGGGAAGTAGTAGTACTTGGCGGCTTCGTAGAACTTCATGAAGTAGTCGTTGAACGGGCCGACCCACTCGGTTGCGTCGATGGCACCGGAAACAAGGTTTTCATAGATCTGGCCGCCCGGCAGGGATACCGGAGACGCACCCAGTTTCGCCATGACGTCACCGCCCTGGCCTGGAATACGCATCTTCAGACCCTTGAGGTCGTCGGCGGTTTCGATTTCCTTGTTGAACCAGCCGCCCATCTGAACGCCGGTGTTACCCATTGCCATGTTTTTCAGGCCGAATTCACCTGCCAGCTCGTCCCAGAGTTCCTGGCCGCCGCCATACTTGATCCAGGCGTCCATTTCAGTAACGGTCAGACCGAACGGAACAGCGGTAAAGGCCGCCCAACCCGGGTGTTTGCCTTTCCAGTAGTAGTCGGCTGCGATGTATGCCTGTGCGTTGCCGGAAGCGACTTCGTCGAAGGAGTCGAATGCGCCAACGCGCTCGCCGGCAGCAAAATACTGAACGTTGATGCGGCCTTCTGTCAGCTCGGCAATACGGGCTGCAAGGCGCTGTGCAGGAATGCCCAGACCCGGGAAGTCACGCGGCCACGTGGACACGATGACCATGTCCTTGGTGCCCTGTGCGATTGCCGGTGCAGCAAGTGCGGAGCCTGCTGCAATCCCGCCAGCACCAAGACCGGCCTTTTTGATAAACGAACGACGATCCATTAGTTTCCTCCCAATCGGACCAATAATCGGACCGGAATACACACTTGCACCGATCTCGCCGTATGTCTAGTTGACGGAAAGGCGGGAATGCTATTCGTGGTTCTGCGCATATTCTCAGTAGTACTACCGAGATTTTCGCAATAGTTCGTCGGCTTCCGGACACATGCACGTCAAGAGGGCAGTTTTCGTGACCTTTAAAACCAAATTGCTATTTATAACTATCCTGCCTTTGGTCGCTGTGTCCTTCCTGATAGGCGGGGCGACTTATTACCAGTCCCGCAAACTCATCAATGCCGAAACACAGTCCGTGGAGCAGCGTATCCTTGCAGCCAAGCGGCAGGAGATCAGAAACTATGTCAGTCTGGCACTGACATCCATTGAGCAGATCTACGCGGAAGAGCCCGGCGGACGCGAAGCAGCACAAGAAGAAGTCAGGGAAATACTTGAGAACCTGACATTCGACTATGACGGCTATTTCTTCGTCTACACACTCGACGGCACCAACGTCGTGCATCCAAAACTCCCTCACCTGGTCGGCAGCAACTGGTGGGACCTTCAGGACGACAACGGCGATTACGTGATCCGGAATCTGATTGCAGCGGCAAAATCCGGCGGCGGCTTTCATCAATACGTCTGGCACAAGCCCTCGACGGGATCCATTGAGGAAAAGCTGGGCTACGCTATCTTGTTGAACAAGTGGGACTGGATGCTCGGTACCGGCCTTTATACGGACGACATTGCTCGCGAGGTTGCCGCGATCCGGTCTGATTTTGCGCACAGTATCCGGCAGACCCTGCTCGTGACCTTCCTGATCACGCTCGTCGGTATCATTATTGCCGGTGGCTTGATTGCCGGCGTGCGCTTTTCCGAACAGCGCTTTGCCGACAGCAAGCTGAAGGAACTGACCAACCGGATTTTCCAGGTCCAGGAACAGGAACGCAAACGGGTTTCCACCGAGCTTCACGACAGTATTTCGCAGCTTCTGGTCTCTGTTCGATACGGTGTAGAGATGATCCACAGCGAGGCCACGCGCGATCCCGATCTTCAGGTCCAGGCGGCAAAATGCCTGAAGACCCTCGACGGTACCATTGCCGAGGTACGGAGAATCTCCAGGGACTTGAGGCCCAGTGTTCTGGATGACATGGGGCTTGCCGCGGCGCTCGGCAGTCTGGGCAAGGAGATTCAGAGCCAGTCCGGCATAACGGTGAATGTGGATGCGGAGCAGTGTCACAGTCGGCTGTCCGACGGTGCCAAGACCGCGCTTTACCGGGTGGTGCAGGAATGCATGACCAATGTCGCCCGACATTCCCAGGCAAACAAGGTCAATATCAACCTGAAAGTCGGCGTGCAGAACCTCACACTGAGCGTGGAAGACAATGGCGTTGGCCTGCCACGTCCCCTGCCCAAGGCAGGAGGACTGGGTTTCCGGAACATGCGCGAGCGGATCGAGACTTACGGTGGCAAGCTTATCCTCAGCCGGCGGTCTTCCGGCGGCACAAGGATCAAGGTTCAGATGCCGCTCGACAACGCGGCAGCGGAGGCGGCATAACGGCATGACCTCGAATTCTCCACACACAGCATCCTCTCGAGGACCTATCCGGGTCCTGCTTGCGGACGACCACGAACTGGTCCGTGACGGCATAAGGGCTCGTCTGCAAAAAGTTTCGGAGCTTGAAGTGGTCGGCGAGGCGACCAACGGGCGCGAAGCCGTGCGGATGACGCGCAACCTCAAGCCGGACGTGCTTCTGATGGATGTTTCCATGCCAATCATGAATGGTCTGGAAGCCGCCATGGAAATTCGCAAGACCCAGCCCGGCGTTGCCGTGCTCATCCTGTCGGTCTACGACAACCCGGAATATGTCCGCGGCGTCGTCCAGGCCGGAGCGCGCGGTTACATTCTCAAGGACATTTCGGCGCAGGAGATGATTACCGCAATCACCAGTGTTGCGTCAGGCGGTTATTTTTTCTCGTCTGCCATCGGGCCGACCTTGGTCGGCGCGAGCGCATCTGCACCGGTCGAGGACCCGTACGGCTTGACAGAGCGCGAACGCCAGGTTCTGACCGCCATCGCGAAGGGCCAGCCGAACAAGGAAGTTGCAGCGGCACTCGGCATCAGTGTGCGAACGGTCGAATCCCATCGCCTCAACCTGAGGGAAAAAGTCGGCAGCAGGAATGCCGCACAGCTTTACAGGGTTGCACAGGAACTGGGATTGCTGGACTAGACAGATTTCCGCTACATCTGCATCAGAACATCACCCTGATAACAGGACCGACAATGACAAAGCCGCTCGTGCTGGTGACTGCCGACGTAAAATCCATAGACGGGTTCAACTGGCACGCCGTGAATTCCACCTATCTGCAGGCCATCCTGAAAGGCTCGGACGCCATACCGATGATCCTGCCCGCTCTGGGGGCCGAACTCGATCTCGACGCGGCACTCGATCAGGTCGACGGTGTCGTGGCCACCGGTTCACGGTCGAATGTGAACCCCCAGCTCTACGGCCAGGCGCCGACGGAAGAAAACGGGCCCTATGACCCCGACCGTGACGCAACGACCTTGCCTCTTCTGAAACGCGCGATCGAGCGCGGCATTCCCGTCTTTGCCATTTGCCGCGGGATGCAGGAACTCAATGTGGCGCTTGGCGGCACCCTCCTGACCGAGATCCAGACCCTGAGCGGACGCGAGGATCACCGGGCACCGGCATCCAACCGGCAGGAAGAAAGGTTTCGCATCGCCCACCCGGTGGAAGTTTCCTCCGGCGGGTGCCTGGAAGAGGTCATCGGCGCGGAACCATTTGAAGTCAATTCCCTGCACCGCCAGGCGGTCGGCGATCTCGGCAACGGCCTGATCGTCGAGGCTCTGGCAGAAGACGGAACCGTCGAGGCCATGTCCGTCAAGGACAGCCCGGGTTACGTGCTGGCGACTCAGTGGCACCCCGAATACTGGGTAGAAACCGATGGACCGTCAAAAAAACTCTTTGCCGCATTCGGCAACGCGGTGCGTGCCTACCGGCAAAAGCGCCTCGGTCATTAATCCGTTTGGTTGGACGCCCCGGCCCTCGGCCGGGACCTCAGGTCAACAACTGGCGGGTCCCGGAGCAAGTCCGGGACAGCTCGCAGTTTCTGTTTGGTCCTAGCCCCAGCCCAGCGTCGCGATCAGAAGGGTAATACCAAGCAGGAAGACGATGGCTGCACCCAGGATTTCGATCGTCCGGTGGATCCTGATCGACATCGGACTGCCTTCGCCGAACAGCCTGACCGCCAGGTCTTTCGCACCAACGGCCAGTCCGGCAAGCAGCGAAACGGTAATCCCGGTTCCGACGGCCATTGCCAGCGTGGAAGCAATCCCTGCCGCAATCATGCCCTGAGACAGTGCGAAAACGAGAACCACCAGTGCGCCCGTGCACGGTCGTAATCCCACCGCGAGAATGATCGATGCTGCGCGGGCCAGCGTGATGTCACCCTGGATCATGTCCGGTGTCGGCGCATGTGCGTGACCGCATGTCGAGCAAACACCATCCGCGCCGAATTCATGATGATGATCATCATGATGGTGATGGCCGTGGTGATGGTGGTCATGGTCGTGCGAATGGCCTTGTGCCTCTGCCCCGGCCAACGCCAGGCGATTGCCGGCAAGTCGGTCCGCGGCACCCACGAGCAACGGCAGGACGGCCTTTTGCCAGAGCAACCAGCCCCCCAGCGCTGAGATCAGCACGTAGGATCCGATTTCGAACCACCGAGCCGTATCCTGGATCGCGATGCTGGTGAGATTGAAGACGACGGCCAACCCGCCAACCAGAACAATCGCCGTGACAGCTTGTGCGAAAGCTGACGCAAAGGACAATACTATTCCCTTTTTCAGGGTCTCGTTGTTGGCAACGACATAAGACGTGATGATCGCCTTCCCGTGCCCGGGCCCCGCGGCATGGAATACGCCATAGGCAAACGACAGCCCGATCAACAGCCAACCGGCATTGGGGTTGCTGCGAAAGGCCCTCAAGCTGGCCACCAGCTTCTGGTAGAATTCTTTCTGCTTGACCGCGATCGTGCCGAACACCTGGTCGAGTATTCCGGTCTCTATTGCCGGAGTTTCCGTGCCGTCTATGACGGCAACCTGCGTCGAGCTCACAACATCCTCCGCGCGGGTCGCACTCGGAGTGGAGAGTTCAGATCCCGAAGTTGAACCTTGTTCCGCAGCTGCCACGGCACCGGCCGCTTCGTTCGTTCCCTCGGAAATCCCGGAGTTTCCGGATACGACAGGAACGGCGCCTGCATTCGCGCAGTTGATAATCATCTGGTTGACCTGCGATGCCGCGGCAGACTGTAACTCGGGCGGCAGGTCCCTTTGATCCGCTCCGATTTGTGAAAGGGCATACGCCGTCGCATCGTCGAGCGGTGGAGGTTCCTTGCGTGTGACCTGACAGGTGCCCGGGGCATTGATCGTGCCGACCGCGTCGGCTTCCTGGCCAAATCTGAAGTCGACGTAATAGGTGGGATCATAAACATCGATCGTGATGGGAGCCGCAGCGTCGGTGGTTTCCTTGAGCGGCAATACGAAATGCAGCTCCAGCAGATCGACCTCTTCAAGCGCGGTTCCGCCATTCTGATCGACGTCTTCCTGGATTGCCTTGAAATCCTCCGGCTTCATCACCCAATAGTCTTCAATCGGGATCCTTGCCACTTCGAGCCAGTAGTCGTTGGGTTCCGTGAAATCGAGCTCTACGCGCGTGTTGTCACCAAAGGTGAAAAAACCGAAATCGGCCATGCTCTCGATATTGACCTTGGCAAGCTCGGCAAGTTCTTCCCGCGAGTAGACGCCATCCTGATTTGTATCGAATCCCTGGATCGCAAAAGCAGTGAAGGCATCGTCAAAGCGGAAGACATGCTTTATTGCGACCGCCTGCCCCTGATCATCGAACATCAGCTTTGACCGCGCTTCAACAAAGACATGCGGATGCGCCAGCACAGAACCGACGGCCAGCAGCGACATCACCAGTGCGGCCACGAGACGGCTAAAAACCGAAAAAACAGCCTCTTGCATGGAGGTGGGATAACTATGCACCGGAATCACCTGCTTCAACGGATGTAATAAATTTACATGGCACGGTGCGCCTTCTCTGACCAGAGAAGACGGCAGCATGATGGCTGGATGTTGTATCGCGACGCAAAACAGCATCGGGATGTTTTGGGCAGAATGCCCGATCCTGGGGAACATACATTCCCATTTTACGGCAAAACGGGGGAGAAAAGAGACAATATTCCTCCAATAGCACCTAAATTATTTACAACAACCATAACCTGACAGAGCCAGATATGAACGCCTTGCACACTTCTGTTCACCACAGCGCCGTTTTCGACCACCCGGAAATGGGCGAACACGAGAACATTGTATTTGCGAAGGACAAGGACAGCGGGCTGAGCGCGATAATCGCCGTCCATGACACGACATTGGGACCCGCGCTTGGCGGGTGCCGGGTCTGGCCTTATGAAAATCCGGCCGATGCCCTCACCGACGCACTGCGTCTCTCCCGCGGCATGACCTACAAGAATGCATTGGCCGGCCTCGACCTCGGCGGCGGCAAGGCCGTCATCATGGCGTGCCCGCGCAAGGAAAAATCGTCTGAAATGATGGAAGCCTTCGGCCGCCACGTCGAACGCCTTTCCGGAACCTATATCACCGCTGAAGATGTGGGTGTTTCAACGGAAGACATGGAAGCAGTCGCGCTGCACACCGACCATGTGCGCGGAACCAGCGCTACCGGGCTCGGTGATCCGTCACCTTACACGGCACTGGGCGTTTTCGAGGGGATCAAGGCCTCGGCGCTTCATGTTTTCGGCAGCAGGGATCTCGACGGCAAAACGGTTTCCGTTCAGGGTCTGGGCCATGTCGGTTGTGATGTTGCACGCAAGCTGCACGCAGCCGGCGCCAAACTGATTGTGTCGGACATTCATGCACCAGCCGTTGCCAGGGCAGTCGAAGAATTCGGCGCAAACGCGGTGGATCCGTCCGAAGCTCATCGGGCAGCGGCAGACATTTTTGTTCCATGCGCCCTGGGCGCGGGACTGAATGCTCGCACGATCCCGCAGATCCAGGCACGGATCGTCGCAGGAGCCGCCAACAACCAGCTGCAGACGCCGGCAGACGGCAACGCCTTGAAAGAGCGCGGTATTCTTTATGCCCCCGACTATGCGATCAATGCCGGCGGCGTCATATCAATCGCACTGGCCGAACCCGGCGGAAACGATGAACACGTTCGCGAAAAGACCCGGGCTATTGGCGAAACACTGGCCCTCATATTCGAGCGCGCCAGAAGGGAAGAAACAACCCCTGAAAAGATAGCCGACAAGATAGCCGAAGAGAAACTGGCAAGCGCGAAACCGCGTCGGAATTGACTAGGCAGCGCTGGCCTGGAGCCGGCTTGCAAATTGAATTTGGTATCAGACGGTTTTTCCCGCCATCTTCGACCATTGTGGGGAACCTGGCCTCAACAGGCGTTTGAAGCCTTCATTGGCTGGCCAGCGACCATTCGAACTGTCGGCAAGTTCATTCTGACGGCAATAGATCATGCAGCGAGCGGCAGAGAACGGGGTGACGCCGTCGTGCCGTCGACCCCGCGCTCATGAATGCAGCCGCGGGTCGAGTGCGAAACGTTCCTGTTGCACATCATCGTAGTGGCCATCGACACGATCCGCGTCGAAAATCAGGTTCCAGCTGTGCCGTGAAACCGTTGAAGGAACCAGCGAAAACAAATGATCCCTCAAGAGCTGGTCGCCATAGGCTTTCTGGCCCGGACCATGGTTTCCCGGTACCAGCCAATTGGGATTGGGAACATCTTCCGGATAAACCACATGCACGGTGGTCAGGTCGAGCACGCGTCCCGACGTTAGAACATGAGGCGCAGTATCGAGTGCCTTGAACCCCTTGTGGACCGCAACCTCCATGATCGCAGTCGAAGGATCCACCGAGGTGTAGACCGCCCGGATTCCCCTGGAGTTCCAGCGGCCACCAACACGATAGGATCCCTCACCGGTATTCCAGTTTCCCGAATGCCGTTGTTGATCGAGCCTCCAGAATCGAAGTTCCCCCGATTCCAGAGGCGCAGGAAGTGGCGTCACGTATAAACCCCGAACTCCAGGCGCGTCAGGTAGTTTTCGACAGCCTCGGCGCCTGCGGCCGACGCAAGAAGATCAATCGGTTTTCTGTTGTTAAGCCCGATTGCGGGCTCCAGGATCCAGGCTTCGGCCGCCTCCTGGCTTCCCATGATGTCAGTCGCCTGACCGATGATCTCGGCAAAACGCCAGGCCCGGCTGCTCTGCTCGGTCGACAAAACCTTCTGCCGCGCATCGGTCTTCCGGCGCTGCAGCGTGCGGATACTGATGCCGATTGCCTTGTTGAGCACGTCACCTGTCGACAGCACACGAACGCCCTCCACGAGGTAGAGCAGAGACTTCGCAGGTATGCCCTTGACGATCACATCATGGGCATCAAGAGAATCGCGGACGGTCCGCTTCATGATTTTGCGGCCACCCAGCAAACGGTATGCCCGGATGGCTTCGTTCTCCTGCGCGGCTGTACCGGCAAGGACGAACGGCTCCAGTGTCTCGGTTATCACTGTCATGGAAGAATTCCTTTCGCCACATGTCGCTTTAAATGTGTCATGTGACGCATCGAATTTCAAGAGCAGGGCCTCTTCGCAATTTTGAAAAAGCGCAAGAACGGGCCGGGGGCCTGAAATCCACGACACAGCCTTGCAAGAGGCTCCAGTCATCAAACAGGCTGGCACAACGGTCGAACGTCCACATTGTCGACTTCAACCGCAATTATCGCAGTTGGCGGATCGACACATATTGACGGTGTTCAAGGCACGGCTTTGATGAGATTACCTGATGCCCAACCGTGGATCAGGGTACGTTTCAGTCGTTTGCCCGCACCTGAATATTGGAGGGGCAGAACACCGACAACGCCGCCGTGTCAACAACGAGAAACAGTTCCGGCATTCGCTGACACCATGGATTGCAACCATCACCACACACCGTTCAGGTCGGTGGATCGGATTGGACGCCTTGATGCCTCAGGAAAACTGCTTTTCGGACGCTTCCCTGAACATCAGTCGCGCTTGCCGCTTGGCGTCTTCAACCGCTTTTTCACCCATCTCCGCGTAACAGGCCGTGACCCCTTCATGGAGCAGGTAAAGAGTTGACGCAAATTGGTCATGGCCACTCAGGATGCCCATGAATTCCAGAAGCTCGCCTTTGTGGCGGTTGACCGTGTCCTTGATGTCGACACTGTCGGGATTCGCTGCCAGGGCCTGCCGGAAGAAGCACTCTTTTCCCTGGGTCACACGCATCCAGCCACCCAGCTTGTCGAACAATTGCACCGCGGCTTCGAGTCCCGGCTCCGACACCCCTTCCCGAACATATTTAAGGTATCTCTGGTGCCGATACTCGAGCGCACCGAGTATCATGGCTTCACGCGACGGAAAGTGACGGTAGAGTGTCCGCATGCTCACGCCCACGCCGGCGCGCAGATCCGGTACGCTGGGATCTGCAAAACCCCGGCTCCAGAAAACCTGCTCCAATCCCGCAGCTATTTGTTTTTGAGCATCATTCATCATCACACACTTGCATGTATACATTATCTTTTAAAATAAAACTATCATGAACACTTGATCGCATTTCCCGAAGCGGCAAACACCAGCAATGTGAACCGGAGCCCGTTGGCAATGGCCGGGAATTGTGAAGTCGTATGCAAGACGGGTAAATCCCTTGAATTCTCTTGCAGAATACGTCGCTGAGCTGGGTCGCTCAAACGGCTCCCCTCAATGAAGGGTTTCTAGCATCCGGGATTTTTGGAAGACCACTCGACAAGGAAATCCACGAATGCACGAACCTTTGCACTCAGATGCCGACGGTGCGGATAAACCGCATAGATGCCCCGCATGGGTTCTTCGTAAGACTCAAGAATAATCTTCAGGTCACCTTTTTCGATGTCTTCGTAGATAAAAAACAACGGTGCTCTCAGGAAGCCCAGATGACAGAGAGCCGCTTCCCGCGCCGCTGACCCGCTGTTTACTTCCACGGGACCCTTGACCGCAACCGATTGCCGTTCCCCATCGACCTCGAAAGCCCAATTCTGCTTGAAGCGGTAGTTGGTGTCGACAATGCAGGGGCGTGAAGCAAGATCGGACGGAACATTCGGATTGCCGTACAACTCGATCGCCTGGGGACTAGCGCAAACCACAGTACGAATGGGAGCGACCTTGCGCGCAATCAGGCTGGAATCCTCCAGCTGCGTGACACGTACTGCTATGTCGAAGCCCTCTTCGACCAGATCAACAAAGCGGTCTTCCAGCCTGAGATCGAGATTGATTTCGGGGTAACGGACGACGAATTCCATCATGGCCCGGTCCAGCATCTCCATGGAACGCGGCGCCGACACCCGCAGACGGCCGCGCACTTCCTGGTGAGACGATTGAACGGAAGCCTGCAGATCGTCTATTCTTTGAAGGATCTCGGCTGCTTCCTTGTAATAGGCTTCGCCAACCTCAGTCAGCGAGACCTGTCGGGTCGTACGGTTCAACAAACGCACGCCGAGTTCGTCTTCAAGCTCGCCGACATATTTTGAAACCAGAGCCTTCGAACGACCCATCTCCCGCGCCGCCGCAGAAAATCCGCTGGAATCGACGACCTGAATGAAACAGCGCATGCGCGTAATTGCGTCCATCCGGTTTCCTTCCTGTTCCGGCCCTGACTACGGCCTGATTACCTGATTTGGAGTCCATAGGTCAAAGAGCTGGAAAAACGTCGACGGCTCTGCGGCTGGCAAACTCAGCCGCGTGCCGGTTTTCGGCGCCGGCCGAGACGTATCAACCCGATGAAAAAGCTCACAAAAAGGTAGCCGGCCAGGGCGCCGATACCGGCACTGATCAAGCCTGCGAAAGTGACTGGAACCGCGGGTTCGTAATCCTCAGCCGTCGCTTGCGCAAGCTGGCGGTCAAAGCCGTGTGCAAAAACGACAAGCCGCTCGAGCGGCCCCGCTGTTTCCAGCCGTTCCTGTTGCTGTCTCAGACGCGAAAGGCGCACGTCGGCAGTTTGCATACTGTCGCCGCGGGCTCTGATGAACGGGTCGTTGGAGGCATTCTGCCGCGCTATTGCCTCGGTAACGGACAAGCCGTACGACGCCGCATCACGCCTGAAGTCGGCAAGAATTTGTTCAAGCGCGTCGATCGTACCGCCAAGTCGCTGACGGTACTGCTGTGAGAATTCCGGCAATTGAGACGTCGCCGTCCCTCCCACCAGCATGAAGATCATCACGATGATCCTGACCATGGACACCTCCAAGCCGATCCTGCCTGCCCGTCGTCAGTCCTGCAAACTGACGATGCCCGCCTCTCCGGCCTCGGTTCCGAAGGCAAGCCTGACACCTTCCCTGTCCCAATCCATGGTCGAGACAGGTCCTTTGCCGGCGCGGCGAAGCTGCACTTCCGCATTGTCCTCAAAACGGCACATCAGGATCGTGCCGTCCTGGTAACCGACCGCAACAACATCTTCCTTCGGATGACAGGCAACGGCGGAAACAAGTACATCCGGGCGCGTGCCAAGTTGCAGCGGAGATTGGCCCATCGGACCCGTTTTCCCGTGATAAGGCCACAGAATCGCAGCGTTCGCGCCTGATGTCGCCAGATATCGGCCCTTGAAGGACCAGCTGAATGACTTCACCTTGGCAGGATATCCTGACATGCGCATGTCCTGCCGATCCGCAAGCCTCCAACCATGGAGCGCGTTTTCCTGCATGGCCGTGACAAGATACTTGCCGTCCGGCGAAAAACTGATCCCGAGATGGGCACCTTTCCAGGTGAACTCGACAGGCGCACCGTCCGTGCCGGCCCACCAGAGCGATGCACCGTCATAGCGGGAGACCGCAAGGCGTGTCCCTTTCGGCGCGAAGGCAAGTCCTCCAACGGCACGATCGTGCTGAAATTCCCTTTCACGCCCATCCTCTAGGTGCACCCACGCAACCCGGCCACTTGCAAAGGCGACAGCTCCGGAAGGGCCGGCCGCAATCAGGTCGATCCATTTGCGGGGGCGTTCAGCCACCAGTTCACTGGAACCGTCGTCCGCGCAGCGGTAAATACAGCCATCGTCACCGGACGTGATCAGGCCGGACCCGTCCACGAGCGGTTCGGCAGCCAGAAGGCCCGACCTGTGCACCCGTATCCTCGTTTCACCATTGCCCGAGAGGAGAATGTCTCCCTCCCCGGAAGCAAAGTAGGCGCTACTCTTCAAAAATCCGGCACGGACGACAAATCCGTCCACGTCCACGGGAGCAACTGTCGGCACTCTATCGTCCTTGTTACGCTGCGCAGGCCTGAAAGCTCTGCTTGAGGACATCCCAGTTCAAGTCTCTGCCGATGAACACCAGGCGGCTTTGTCTCGGCTCCTCGTCCTTCCAGTCGCGCTGGTGGTCACCCTCGACGATCATGTGAACACCCTGAATAACGTAGCGCTGAGGGTCATCCTTGAAAGCAAGAATTCCCTTCAGGCGCAGGATGTTGGGGCCCTGCACCTGCGTTACCTGGTTGATCCACTGGAAGAACATTTCGGGATTCAGGTCGCCCGCAGTCAGGGAAATGCCTTTGACCGAATGCGGGTTTTCTTCGTGGTGATGATGACCGTGATCATGTTCGTGAGGATGATGATGATCATGATCGTGATCGCAATCCGGGGCGCACTCATGCGCATGATGCCCGTGTTCCAGAAAGTGCGGATCAAGCGACAGGATCCGGTCGAGGTCGAAAGCTCCACGATCGAGAACCTTTGCAATCTCGATCCCGCAGCGTTCGCTGTGGTGCAGGATGGCATAGGGATTGATCGAACGGATGCGCGTCTCTACCTCGGACAACTCTTCCGGAGATACGAGATCGGTCTTGTTGATCAGGATCACATCGGCAAAAGCCACCTGGTCTTCAGCTTCTTCCGTGTCTTCCAGCCTTTGAAGAACGTGCCGCGAATCGACAACCGCGACCACTGCGTCTAGCCTCGCAGAAGCGCGTACATCGTCATCCATGAAGAAGGTCTGGGCGACCGGAGCCGGATCTGCAACCCCGGTCGTTTCCACAATAATGGCGTCAAAGGCATTCTTCCGCTTCATCAGGTTCTGCACAGTGCGGATAAGATCGCCACGAACCGTGCAGCAGATGCAGCCGTTGTTCATCTCGAAGATTTCTTCATCGGATTCAACGAGCAGATCGTTGTCGATGCCGACTTCGCCGAATTCATTGACGATAACGGCATATCGTTGCCCGTGGTTCTCGGTGAGAATCCGGTTGAGCAACGTGGTTTTTCCCGCGCCGAGATATCCGGTCAGGACCGTGACTGGAATCTGTGCTTGGGCGTCTTGGGTCGCAGACATTGCGAAACTTTCTGGCTTTGCTGATGGACCGATCGCCTGCCGGATAGCAGGCCGCTTGGTCGCGAATATAAGCACAACATCGGCCGTTTGGGAGAGAGGCGGGAAATTTTCCTGTGCCGACAGGCTCAAATATTTGAACACCGGCGAACCGATGCAATGAAAACGGGACTTTCCAGTTCACGAATCCGGGCGCTACGATGCAACGTATTCATCACTCAGTGAGAGAGAAAAGCCGATGTTGAAAACGATCAGCGGATTCGACCGGATCGGTGAGGAAAACGCCTTTGCCGTGCTGGCTCGTGCCACCGAACTTGCAGGACAGGGACGGGACATCATCAATCTCGGCATAGGCCAGCCGGACTTCAGGACACCGGATCATATTGTAGAAGCGGCGGTCAAGGCACTCAGGGGACGGACATCATGGCTACACCCCTGCGACGGGCATAGCCCCACTGCGGGAAGCCGTTTCGGCCGACCTTTTGAAACGCCATGATGTGGAGACCGATCCCGGAAATGTCCTGATCGTGCCGGGCGGCAAGGTCACCATGTTCATGGCAATCCTGATGTTCGGTGAGCCTGGCACCGAAATCCTGTATCCGGATCCGGGTTTCCCCATCTACCGGTCGATGATCGAATTCACAGGGGCCAGACCTGTCCCCGTTCCGGTCCGGGAGGAAAACGATTTCGCGTTTTCGGCCACAGAAACGCTGTCGCTTATCAACGACAAGACCAGGCTTCTAATTCTGAACTCTCCGGCAAACCCCACCGGTGGTGTCACCCCGCGTTCGGAGATAGAGGCGCTTGTTCATGGCCTCGATAGCCATCCTGATGTTGCTGTCATGTCCGACGAGATCTACTCCCAGATGACCTATGACGGCATGGAACACGTTTCGCTGTTGCAGTTTGAATCGCTCAGGGACCGATTGATCCTGCTTGACGGGTGGTCGAAGACCTACGCGATGACGGGTTGGCGCATGGGGTTCGCATTATGGCCCGATTGCCTGATCGACAAGGCGCGAAAACTAGCCGTCAATGCATGGTCCTGCGTCAATGCGCCGGCGCAGTTTGCCGGCCTGGCCGCGCTCACCGGCCCTCAGACGGAGGTCGAGCAAATGGTGAACGAATTCGATTCTCGCCGAAGAACGATCGTTGAAGGCCTGAATGCGCTCCCGGGAATGAGCTGCAGAACGCCTCTGGGTGCCTTTTATGCCTTTCCCAATATCAAGGACACCGGCTGGCATGCAAAGGCTCTTGCCTCGGCATTGCTGGAGGAAACAGGCGTTGCAACTATTGGGGGCCCCGACTTCGGAATACTGGGCGAAGGATACATCCGCCTTTCTTATGCGAACTCCACAAAAAACATCAAAAAGGCACTTGAACGCATAAACAATTTCCTGACGGATTAGGAGTTGTACCCGTAAATACTGAAACTCCCGAATCGAAACTGTGAGCGAAAATGCTCTCCGTTGTTATCGCATTGTCAATCTTACCCTGCGTGATCATTTTTTTAATCATTCCATGTCTTCATTAACTATGCAGTTGGGTCGGGCGGCGAACTGGCAGGGAGACATTTCGTGGAGAGTATTTGCCTCGATTTGGAAAGATCATTTGGTGATCTGAAGCAAAGCGTACTGGTCACCAACCCCCAAAGGACCATCGTCTTCGCGAACAGGGCAATGGCAAGTCTGTTGCGCGTCGAGGCATCAAAGATTGCAGGCAGCACGACAAGGCGCTTTTTCGCCGACAGTGCACAATTCGAGCGCATGGCCGAACTCTATCAACAGCCTTCGGACGAGTGTCATCGGAAACAGTGCCTGATTGAAGCCGTTCTCGGAGATGGAACCAGAACGGAGCTGGAAGTCGTCAGTGCTCCATTGTTCGATACGACCGGGCAATTGTCCGGGCTTCTCTTCATTGCGCACGATGTCAGCGAACGCAAGAAAATGGAGTCCAGGCTGAGCGACGTTGCAATGACCCTGGAAGATGCGCTGAACGCCATCCTCGAGGGTTTTGCGATCTACGACCAGGACGACCGGTTGGTCATCTGCAATGAAAACTACCGCGAGATTTATGCCACCTCGGCACCTGCCATGTTCCCTGGAAACAGCTTCCAGGACATTTTGCGCTTCGGCCTGAGCAATGGCCAGTATGACACCGGTGGACAGGATGAAGAGATATGGTTGGCTGAGCGCCTTCAACGCCATCAGAAGGCCGACGGATCCGTCGTCGAGCAGCAACTGGACGACGGTCGCTGGCTTCGCATTTCCGAGACCCGGACCCGCGCGGGTGGAATTGCCGGCATTCGGGCCGACATCACGGAACTCAAGGAAGCCAGGGCGCTTGCTGAAAAAGCCTATCAGAACCTTTATCTCATGGCGGACAGCATTTCCGCATGTGTCGGGGAAGTTGACCTGGAGGGCAAGTGTCTCTTTCTCAACAAAACCGGATGTAAATGGTTCAATGGCACGAGTGAGGAACTTCTTGGGACAAGACTGCGCGACAAGCTCGCTTGCAAGCAGAAAGACGCTGTCAGCGGTTTGTTCAAGGAAGGGCTGAGTGGCCGAAAAAGCTCATTGGAACTTGGAATGCTATTCCCCGATGGAGTATTTCGCGAATGCCAGATGGACTGCAATCCCAGACTGAACGGTTCGGGTCAGGTCGATGGTCTCGTGGTTCTCATCTCCGACATCACGAACCGGAAGAAAACCGAACGAACCCTCGCCGATCTCTATGCAATCACGTCGACGCGCGCGCTCGGTCATGAGGACAAGATTGCCGAGATCCTGCAGCTTGGCTGCGATCACTTTGATCTGCCTTTTGGCATCATCAGCCAGGTTGTCGGGGATCACTATACCGTCGCACAGGCGCAAAGTCCGGGCGGCATTGTCGAACCGGCACGGACGTTCAAACTCCGGGACACCTATTGCGCATTGACGCTTGAGGCCAATGAACCGGTTTCAACTGCCCATGCAGCGGAGTCCGAATTCGCAAGTCACTCCTGTTACAAACTGTTTGGTTTCGAAACCTATATTGGGGCGCCCCTTTTGGTAGACGGCCTTGTCCACGGGACGATCAGTTTCACCGCCCACGAACTTCGCAAGAGACAGTTTACGCCGTCAGACATTCAGATCATTCGACAGTTCGCGGACTGGATCGGCCACGAAATAGCGCGCCAGCGCGACCACCAGGCATTGATGGACGCAAAAATTCGCATGGAACGGATCGCGAGCATCGACGACCTGACACAGATTTACAACCGACGTGCCTTTCTCGAGCGAGCTCATTTGGAACTTCAGCGATTCCGCAGAACAGAAAAGCCGTTCACGGCGGTCATGATGGACATCGACCGGTTCAAGAATATCAATGACGTTTATGGCCATGCCGCAGGCGACGAAGTTCTGGAGAACTTTAGCCGCATCATAGGCGCCCAGTTGCGAGCAGCTGACATATTTGGACGGGTAGGAGGCGAGGAATTCTGCGTCATTCTTGTTGACACAGACATCAGTGATGCCGTCGCGGCCTGTGAAAGGATACGGGAGAAAATCGTATCGGATTGCCAGATGGACCGCATCGCGCAGACGATCACCTGCAGCATAGGTCTGGCTCAATCCGCAAAGGAAGACGTGGCATTTTCGACACTCATGCAAAGGGCCGACACGGCGCTCTATGAAGCCAAGGCATCCGGGCGAAACAGGTGCGCCGCCTATTCTCAAGATCTTGAAATGAAAAAACTGGCAAAACTTCCCGTTTAGCCAACATGTTGACAGTGCGGTGAGTTGTTTCGCATCGCCTCGAGGGCAGGCGATCGGATTTCAGGATCCGAACCTAGTCTGCAAGCCTCGGCGCAAGACGGACGCCCGGGGGCGGTGAACTTTCACGGACGCGCAATTCCGGCTCGATCACGATCGGCTTGTTTGGAACCCTGTCGCCCGCTATCTGGCGCAGCAGGGTCAACGCAGCCAACCGGCCGATCTTGTCCGGCTGGTTGGCGATGGTCGTCAACGCGGGTGTTCTCGCATCGGCCCCGTCAATGTCGTCATAGCCTGTAATGGCCATGTCCGGTCCAGGTTCGATTCCGGCGCGCCGCAGTGTCGTCATCATCCCGAACGCGACCAGGTCATTGAAACCGACGATCGCCGTTGGCCGTTCATCTGCTTCCATGATCGCGGGTACAGCCGCACGACCGTCCGCCTGTGTCATGAGTTCGGGCAGATCGAGCTGCGACCGATAGTCGATTCCCGCCTCTTCAAGCGCGTTTCGCCAGCCCTCGTTCCTGTGTCGACCGGTCGAACTTTCCCTGCGCCCGCCAGCCATTGCAATCTTCGTATGCCCCTGAGCCAGAAGATGCTTGGTCGCCAGATAGGTACCGGCAACATCATCACCGCGCACGCACGGTGCCCAGACGCCGGGCACTTCGCGCGCGACCAGCGTTACGGGGATACCCTGGTCCACGAGCCGGTTGATCTCTTCCGCGGTCGTACCGACTGAAGGACACAGGATCAGTCCATCGGCCCTGTGCTGCAGAAGCGTGTTGACGAATCCGCGCTGTCTCTTCACGTCATCGCGGTGATTACAGATGAAAATCATCTGCCCCTGTTCTTCCAGAACGTCTTCAAGCGCTGAAAAGACTTCGGCAAAATAGGGATTGAGAATGTCATGAACAGCAACACCGACGATCTGACTGCGTGAGGTACGCAGCGAGGCGGCGGAGCGGTTATAGATGTAACCGATCTCTTGCGCCGTCTGCTTGACCTTCTCGCGTGTCTCCTCCGCGACCAGGGGGCTGTCGCGCAACGCGAGCGAAACCGTGGCCGTCGAAATCCCGAGCTGGTCGGCGATATGACCGAGAGTGAGGCGCTTGCCCGGCTTGGGTGGCAAATCTGATGAAGGTGACGTGGAGTCTTTGTCTTCTGACATTCAGTGGTCTCTATTCCCGCGGCAGCGACAGGAACGACCGTTATAGCCCCCGGCTGCCGCGGTAAACAGACAAAATTACCGACTACTGCCCTTGTGGAGCGGATTCGTCGTATTCTGTTCTCAGATTGACAACCACGCGGCGGTTCTGGGACTGGCACTCGATCGAGGCGCAATCCGTGACCGGACGTTCGACTCCATAGCCTTTGGACCACACCCGTTTTGGGCTGACCCCAAGGCTGACGAGTTCGGCCATCACTGCATCGGCCCTCTTCGCGGAAAGCGTTTTCTGTGCCGCTTCACTGCCCGGGTCATCTGCGTGGCCCTGAACCTTCACCAGCCACTTCTTGTTGCGTTTGAGCCAGTCGGCCTGGCTCTTGATTGTCATCTTGGCTTCTTCGGTCACGACCGCGGAACCCCTGTCGAAGTAAACCCGTCGTCCGACATTGATGATGAATTCTTCTTCGGAGCCGTTCGAAATCTGGCCGAACCCGGCTGCCGGTGCGTTTGTTACATCCGGCGACGACAGGCCGCCGGCGGAATTACAGGCAGCCAGCCCGAATCCGCACAAGACGACGATCAATGCACTCTGGCCCCATCGGCCAATCCAATTACCCAAGAATGCCCCCCAAGAATTTTTGTTTTTCTCCGAAAATGCCGGCGTCAGCCGGCACTTGCCCCAAGATGTTCAAGAACAAGAACCGCAGTTCCTTTCGGGCACCGCTGGTACAGGTCGATGACATCTTCCGGCAGCATGCGGACGCACCCGCTGGAGACGTCATGCCCGATGCTCCAGGGTTCCAGCGTTCCGTGCAGACGGTAGCCGAGATCCCTGCCGTCCCGGTAGAGGTACAGAGCCCTTGGACCGAGCGGATTGTTGGCGGCGCCGCCGTCAACCTTGCGTGGCAATTCGGGTTGACGCTTCAACATCTCGGGCGGAGGCACCCACCGCGGCCATAGCGCCTTGCGGTCGATCCGGGCACGTCCGTACCATTTGAAGCCTTCCCGGCCGACACCCACGCCATATCTCAGCGCCGTGTTGTTTTCCCAGATCCAGTAAAGAAAGTGGTTCTGGGTATCGACCACGACAGTCCCCGGAGGTTCCGGGCTGAAATACTTGACCATCTGGCGGCGCCAGACGGGTTCGATGCGGTTCAGGTTTGTACGCCGGTACTGATATCCATTGTCCTGCTGATAGCCGTTGAAATAGGCATTCGCAGCAGCATTGGCTTTCGCTGCATTTGGCAGTGCAAGGGTCCCCGCAAAAGCTGCGGCTCCCCCTAATAATGTGCGGCGATCAATTTCCATCCCATTCCTCCTAAACAGGTTGGTGACCATATGTCACCCGGGGTCCACGCCAGCCGACATTAAGACGGAATCTCGAGCGACCCGTCAACCGCCAAGAAACGATTGTCTTGGCAATAGACTCGATCTCCGAAACATTAGACTCGATCTCCGAAACATTTCTGTCGGAAATGAAGAGGTCGTGCTCAGATTTTCCGCATACGTTCCCGGTAGAGAATGTAAAGACCCGACCCGACAACAATAGCCGCACCGATGATGGTCGTGACCGTCGGCACATCACCAAACACCAGAAATCCGAGCGCAATCATCCAGACGATCTGTGTGTAGATGAACGGCGCGAGCACAGGGGCCGGCGCGATCCGGTGCGCCATGATGAACAGATAGTGCCCGCCGCCACCGAACACTCCGGTCGCAAACAGCAGGACCCAGCTCCAGAGGTCCGGCGGCGTTACCCAGACGGTCAGTCCTGCGGGCGCCATGGCAATGGCAGCGACAATTCCCGAAATGATCAGCATACCTGCCGAACTGTCGGTGCCTGTCAGCTGTCTGGTGAGAATCGCGTAAATCGACGTAAAAAACCATCGACGCGACCGAATAGACGGCGGCCCAATGCATGTTGCCCACGACCCGGTTGCGTGACGACCAGAATACCCAGGAAACCGATGACAATCGCGATCCAGCGCCTCGGCCCCGCCCATTCGCCCAGCATCGGGCCGGCAAGCGCAGTGATGACGAAAGGCGCGGCAAACATGATTGCGGTCGTTTCTGCCAGCTGCAGGTAGCGAACCGCTAGAAAATTGAAGATTGTTATGCCCAGCAGGCAGAAGGCCCGCACAATATGCAGGACGGGCCTTTTGGTCTTGAACAGCGCCGGATTTTTCCAGACACGAAACAGGAGAAACGACAGGATGACGTGACTGACGAATCGCAGCCAGACAATCTGCAGTGTTGGCACGGATTCGATGAGATACTTTGCAGTCGCGTCGAGGAATGAAAAACTCAGACAAGCAAGTACGATTAGGCCGATACCGGCAAGGGGCGCAGCTTCAGTGAGCGAACCACCAGCTTGCGCATCCTGGCTGTCTTGCACCATCAAATTGGCCTTTTTCCTGTCATCCGTCGACGAAAACGCCGGGTGTTCGGACGTCTTCGACGAAAAAGTCCGGTTGAGATCGGTTCCGCAACCTACTAGACACATCTTGAGCAAAGCGGGAGCCGGTATGCCTGTTACAGAAATCGATACATGGCTGGGACGCTTGTCCATTCATGAAACGGATGGCGCGATCACTCAACTACTATGGAACGGTTCCGGTCGCAAAGAAGAAACTCCCGTTCTCAAGGAAGCAGCCGCGCAGCTGCAAGCCTATATGAACGGCAAGCTAGAGAAGTTTGACCTGCCCCTGTCGCCGAAGGGCGGTGACCTTCATCAGGCGGTCTTTCGTGCAATGCTGGCGATCCCCTTCGGTGAGACACGGACTTACGGTGATGTCGCCAGGGAACTGGACACCTATGGCCAGCCCGTCGGCCAGGCCTGCGGTGCCAATCCGATCCCGATCATCATTCCCTGCCACCGCATTCTTTCGGCCAATGGCCTGGGCGGCTTTTCCGGTTCTGGTGGCACGGAAACCAAGATCGCACTCCTGAAGCATGAGGGCGGGTATCCTTTTCTGGTTTGAAGCAAACGAATTGCATCGGCTTATGCATCAGGCAAAACAAACTGCAATTGATCTTGAGGGCTGCCTGTGGATGACATACGGAACCGTA
>NZ_KI928952.1:71613-120512 GCF_000521215.1 Labrenzia sp. DG1229
GCCGACGTCTTCGGGGTCCTTGGCTCTCAGCGGCGGTTTTCCCAGAAGTCCAAATGTAAGCTTGCGCAATACCCAGCGCCTTGCCGCAACAAGGCCGGGAGACCAGGCTCCGGAAGGCAATCCCAACAATGGTGCGGTGATGACAGCCCTGTCGAGCATCGTTCGCAATCGTTCGGTGTCCGACAACAGCACCAGGCCCCCGGTGGAATGCGCAAGCGCGAAATGTGGGCCGGGATAGGTCGCAAGCGAAACTTCTTTCAAAACCGTGCGCAGATCCAATCGGAATTTCTTGAAATTCGATATGTGGCCGCGACGGGGATTTCGGGTGACACGCTGGGACCCCCCTTGCCCGCGCCAATCGAAGGCGACAACGTCAAATCCGCGCTGGCGCAGGTCCTGGACCACTTCAAAGTATTTTTCGATAAATTCAGCGCGCCCCTGCAAAAGAGTCACGGTGCCGCGCCGCGGCCCGCCGGCCTTAGGCCAGTGCGCGTAACGTATCTTAATGCCGTCTGGTGTCGTGACGAACCCGGTCTTTGTCCCGTCCGGCACCGGGTTGTCGGGAATTTCAATGAGACTCATGACCTCATTTGATAGCGGGGATCGGTCCGGGCGACAACAGACTTCGGGCCGGTCTCTGGGACCGGCCTGGAAATGAACATGATTTTCGTCGAATCACCAGCTGTGCTGCCAGAAAACACCGTGTCCACCGTGCCCTCCACGTCGGCCATGCCCGATAGGCCGGCTGCGAACGATATGGGCAGTTCGCGAATCGACAACAAGCTTGACCGGCATGCCGCGCCATCCGATAGCCTTGACGATGTACATGGGACCGCGGCGGTCGATGATCCGGATCCTGTGGAAACCCCGATGACGCAGGCTGCGGCGTATCTGCCGCGGGCCGAGTGAATAATGTCCGCCGCCGTGGCCGCCATGCCAGCCATTGCCGCGGCGGTTGCCATGCTTTTTCTTCTTGTGATGAACCTGCACGATCGGGGCGTCTTGTGATGCCTGGACCTGTTTTGCAATCGAAAGCGGTGCAGCAGACGCTGACGGAGCGAAGCCGATTGTGGCCATCAGAATGGCACCTGCGATCGGCGCGGAAAATTTTGAGGCAAATGCGGTCATTTCTCGTCTCCTGATCTCGTCGCCAGCGCCATGCTGACGTTGACTGGAAGATGCCTCACTCCGTTTGAACCGTAACGGAAGACCCCGTTCATCTGGTGTTCATGTGTGAAGAGAGCCGCAGCGTCATGCCCTTGAAATCGGATTGCGAAATTCCCACCTCACACCTGCAGGCGCCAAACAGGGTCTGCGAAACGCTCCGGTCCCGCCATTAATGGGGGACAGGGGAAACATTAAAATCAGTGAAGTATCCGTTGCTCAAAGGAGGACACTTAAATGCGTCACTTGGACTTCTCCCCCCTCTACCGCTCTACCGTCGGTTTCGACCGTCTTTTCTCGATGCTGGACACAGCCGGCAACGACGCCCCGAGCTATCCGCCCTACAACATCGAACGTACCGGCGAAAACGCCTACCGGATTACCATGGCCGTCGCCGGCTTCACGGACGACGAACTCTCGGTGGAAGCCAAGGAACACGTTCTGACCATAAAGGGCGAAAAATCGGAAGAAGATTCCGACAAGGAAATCCTGTATCGCGGCATCGCATCGCGCACATTCGAGCGCCGTTTCCAGATCGCCGAGCACGTCCGTGTTAACGGTGCAAGCATGGAAAACGGCCTGCTGCATGTTGACCTCGTCAGGGAAATTCCTGAAGCCATGAAACCGCGCAAGATAGAAATCACATCCAGCGCGTCCAAGCAGATCGAATCCAAGGCTCACTAAGCTCTACTGAGAGCACAAAGCGTAAGCTGGCAATCACAGGGCGCCTGGGAAACCAGACGCCCATTTTTTGGTTCGAAACACGATTAACCTGTTTGGTGACAAGGTGAAATCTAAAACATCTCAGGTTCAATCGCCTGATGAAACTGAAGCACATGCAGCACTGCCTGGCAGCGGCAAAAGGTCAATGGTTCCGTTATCATCCATACTGAACTCAAGCGCGCTCGTTCCTTGTTCCTGCCCCACGACAATAATCATGTGATCTGATTTATCGAAGCGCATCCTCTGCAAACCCGTCTCAGAAATCACTTCTTCCAGCTTACCAACATCACTTTCGGACAAAAATCGTTCGATAATCGCTTCGGCGCTGTGCCGAGCATCGGCTTCCCGAGCTAATTGATCGCATCGATAAGTGTACGAAATTGCCTCGTCAAAAACCTCCGAGGATTTGACAAAACCATACGTTAAAGCGGCTCCTAGCACGCCTCCGACCAACAAGAGACCGAATGCTCGCACGACCCCAATCTCCCAATCGTTTTTCGTGAAAGACATGCATGCAACTAACAAACGCGGTGCTGAGATTTGACGTCACAATTATCCGCCCTCGCCCAAGCAACCCTGACTAGCAAGCTTTTCCGGGGACTCCGCTTCCTGCATTACCAAAAGAATTCGTATTGTTGCACATTTTTTGAAGTCACGCTTTTGTTCAGACTGTCCCAGCGAGCGTATTCAAAAACATCTCGACGTCTTCGCTTTGGGTCGCAAAACTCGTCACCATGCGAAAGCAGACCTCGTCCTTTGCCGGCGCGTGTTCCGGCGACAGGTCCTTGGCCGGCCACTCGTAGATTTTCGCACCCGCGGACTGGAGCATATCGAACTGGTGGCGCCTGAGGATCGGAAACAACTCGTTTGCCTCGACCGCCCAGGCCGTCCGCCCGCCGGCAGCCCGGATACCGTCCGCCAGTCTGGTCGCAGCATCATTGGCGTGTCTCGCCGTGGCAAGCCAGTTGTCGTTTTCGAAATATCCGTCAAATTGCGCCGCGACAAACCGGCTCTTGGAAAAAAGGTGTCCACCGCGCTTGCGGAAATACTCAAAGCTCCTGGCGGCATCGGCATCAAAGAAAACCGCCGCCTCGGCACACCAGCAGCCGTTCTTCGTGGCTCCGAAGGACAAGACATCCACACCCGATTTCCAGGTCATCTCCGCCGGAGTGCAGTCGAGCGTGACCAGCGCGTTTGCGAGCCTGGCGCCGTCCATGTGAAGTGGCACCGAGCGAGAATTCGCGATTTCTTTGATGGCTGCTATTTCGTCGAGCGAATACACAGTTCCACATTCGCTTGCCTGACTGATCGAAACCGATGCGACCTGGCCATGGTGCACCACTCCGTCCGGAAATGCGGCCATCGCCTCGTTCAGTGTTTCCGGTGCAATCTTGCCCTCGTCGCCGGGGATGCCGACAAGTTTGTTGCCGCTCGTCATGAATTCCGGGCAGTTGCATTCGTCGATATTGATATGGCTGTCCCGGTGACAGAAAATCGCTCCACCGGGCTTGCTATAGGCGGCCAGGGAAAGTGCATTGGCAGCCGTTCCCGTCGCCACGAAAAACACGGCGACTTCACGCTCGAAAATATCGTTGAATTTCTGGTTGATGCTGTCGGTCAGCGGGTCTGTACCGTAGGCCGGTGCGTACCCGGAATTATGGCGGGTCAGCGCCGACATCACCGCCGGAGCTGCACCCGCCCAATTGTCGCTTGCGAAGTTCATGTGCCGGTTTAAGCACCTCGTCCGGAAACCGGCAACCTGAATTTGCTCAGTAGTACATTTCCCGCTTGCGGTACATGCGCCCGAACAACCAGTCGAGCGAGATCACACCCGGTCCCTTGAGAGTCGGCACCAGCAGCAGGAAGATCCAGAGCAGGCGGTCATCGGAAATGATCGCGTAGGGTTCACCGTCGAACAGAGCACCAATCGTCTTTGCGTCGGCGCCGTGTCCGGTAATATCGACATAGGACATGACAATGATGAAAACGATCATGCCCAGGCTTGCAAATCGTGTAAACAATCCGACCACCACCAGGACCGGCAAGATAAACTCACCCCAGGTTCCGGCGAGGACCATCAGACCGTAAGGGAAGAACGCGATCTGACTGGTGTCATAGCTTACCTGCTCCATCATCTGGGGCAGCATTTGCGCATATGCGCCGGCGGTCGGCGTGAAGATGTTCGTAATGCTGCCACCTATTTTGGTCATGGCCGAATTCAGGAAGAACTGCAGCAGAACCGCTGCAAATATGAACCTGGACGCCAGTCCCAGCAGCCAACCATTGGTAATACGTTCCAGCGTACCGAATACCGCTGTGTACAATCTTACGAAGAATCCGATGAGAGCACCCATAAATTCCCCCTTCCCTTTCAAGCAAGGACCTCCGGCAGTTATCTGTTCAAGCCGTTACGAGGTCTGTGAAGACACCAATTGAAAGACAATCCGACAGACAGTCGGACAATGAAAATTCCGCAACCTGTCCTTCAGCCAGTGCTGCAGCTTCGCCCAGTGTTGCCCCTGACAGGAGAGCGTTCAGGAAAACGTCTCCACCAGGCCGGAGCTGCAAGAGCTCCACATCAAATTCCGGTCGCGCGATCAGGACCGATTGAGACCTGTCCAGATCGACGCGAATTTCCTCATCGGGTTCAAACCTGTTTGCGCGCGCCAGGTCCCAGACAGGCCAGCTGGACATTATGAGTGCAGCCGCCGGGTGTTTTTCGAATCTGATCGAACCTAGTACATTCGGGTCCACGCTTCCAAGTGCAGCAGGGTCCAACGGGGCAACATCTGCAGCGTGATAGGCCTGTACCCAGGCCCACTCGACCCGAGCGACGTCTGCCAGATACGGATAGCTGGCCAGCGGCGGAAAGGCTTCAATGAAGTCCGGAAACTCAGACCCGTACCAGATGAGCACTGGAGACTTCGGCGGGTGCTGAACGACAAATGCCCGCGCCAGTGCCTTGAAATAGTCCTCGCCAAGCAAATTCTGGAGCGCGGGAAACGTTTGTTCCAGCGCATCACAGAGACTGACGATCACGTTGTTACGATAGACGTTGAAACGCTTCGGTGCCGTCAATCCGTCCGGCCCGATCAGGCCCGAAGGCGTGGCAGCTTCCGGGTTCCAGAGTGCCGCGCCGAAATCGCCGACACCCACTTTTGGGGGAAACTCGGGTAGATCCATCTCAGACCGCACGCTGCAAACCCGTTGCGGAGGCCCGATGAAGGATCCGCTCCGCTGCCTGTGCTTCGGCAAGCAGGACCGACCAGACCGGAACTTCGTTATCCCACTCGATGAGTGTCGGCAAAGGGCCGGTTTGGCTGACAATCATTTCATAGAGCGGCCAAACGGCGTCATCGACTTCCCGGTCGTGTGCATCGATCAACAGGGGTCGGCCGGCGTCATCCACATCCGGCGCATGGCCTCCGAGGTGAATCTCACCGACATCGCCAATCGGAAATTCCGAAAGATAGGTCGCGGCCGAACGCTCGTGGTTGGTACACGAAACATAGACATTATTGACATCGAGCAGCAGACCGCATCCCGTGCGGCGTGTGATTTCCTTCAGGAAATCGATCTCGCTCATCGTACTTTGCTCGAAGGCAACGTAAGTCGACGGGTTCTCCAGCAGCATCTTGCGCCCGACGACGTCCTGAACTTCTTCGATATGTTCGCAGACCCGGTCAAGGGTCGCCTTGTCATAGGGGACGGGCAGAAGATCGTTGTAATAGGTCGTGTCATGCGTCGACCAGGCCAGGTGCTCGGAGAACAGCCCGGGTTCGTAGCGCTTGTTGAGCGCGGCAAGTCTTTGAAGGTGGTCCTTGTCCAGCGGCTGTTCACCGCCGATCGAGAGCCCGACGCCATGAAGCGAAAGCGGGTAAACCTCACGGATCGCCTCGAGTTGACGATGCGGTGTTCCCCCTGCGCCCATATAGTTTTCCGCATGAACTTCAAAAAAACCGATATCTGCAGAGGAAGTCAGTATTTCCTCGACATGTTCCGCCTTTAGCCCCGCACCCGCACGCGCCGGTACTGATGCGTCTGTTCGGTCAGGACGGGAAGGCTGAACGGACATGAATTGCTCCATGGGCAGTATCGATAGCCGGGCAGGCACGCAAGACCCGCCTGCCCGAATAAACGGCTGTACTTACAGCAATAGACAGAACCGGACTTATGCTTCCGGCAGATCGCGATCGAGTTCGGTCAGAGAGCCGTGACGACCGTCAGGCACATCCATGGAAACGCAGGTACCCTTCGGCACAAGAGTCCAGGCATTTCCCTGATAATCAACGGTGGATGTGCCTGCACAAGTGGTTCCAGCTCCCGCTTTACAATCGTTCTGGCCTTTCAGGGACACTCCGTAGCACTTTTCTTTCGCCTGGGCGTGGGCCGGCGCGGTCGCCGACAGACCGGCAACCGCTGTTGCAACAGCACCAGCAACAATTGCTGCAGACATAGCCTTATGCTTCATTTCGAACTCCTCTGGTCGAACTTAATTCCAATCGAGGCCAACGCTCTTCTAAATACAGCGCGGGCGCAGCACGTAGATGAGCATATTGCCGATAAATAGGAAATCAAACGCCTGTGACTGGTTTGCGAGCATGTAATGCTCAGATTTTCACAGACGAAAGATTCTTACGTAAAATCTGCTGGATTTGACCTTTCCAGACAATTGGCACTTTTGAGGCGAAACAATTATAATGCCGCCGCACAGAAACACACTTGCCCATGGCGGTGAAATCTGTCATGTTCCGCCCGCCTAGAATAGGACAGGTATACTGTCCCAATTGCTGCGGTTCCGGCGGAACATGCTGACAACCGCACAAGAAGCAGCGATCAGGCTGACTGGTCGACGGATCCGGAAGAGGATTCGTGACAGGACGAAACGACAGGTTTCGGCGGCGAAACGTTCGCTGCGGCAATGCGACGGTTTGTTTTGGTAGACCGGCGCGGTAATACAACGACAGAGCCGGGGCGCGAGTGCCAGGGTTCGCCGAGCCGCATTCTTGATGGAATGCGACCCGAACGAAACCGGACGCTTCAAACCACGGCACCACTGGGGTTAACAGTGAGGGCGCACATGACGATACGAGAGCTGACGACCAGCACAGCCATGCAAGCAGGGTACGTGGACAGGGAAACCAACACTACCCGGACACTTGCCGAACGACTGGGCACGGCCGCCGACAAAGGGCTCTACGATCCGTCGCGCGAACACGATGCCTGTGGTGTCGGTTTTGTTGCCCACATGAAGGGCGAGAAGTCTCACAAGATCATTGCGGACGGCCTTCAGGTTCTGGAAAACCTGACCCACCGCGGTGCGGTTGGTGCCGATCCCCTGATGGGCGACGGTGCCGGCATGCTGGTGCAGATCCCCCACAGTTTCTATGCAGAAGAGATGGAGCGGGCCGGTACACCCCTTCCCGATTTCGGCCATTACGGTGTCGGCTTCGTTTTTCTGCCACAGGACGATGCGCTGCGCGCAAAATGTGAAGAAATCGTCGAACGGATTATCAAGGCTGAGGGCGAGGACCTGATCGGCTGGCGGGACGTGCCTGTCGACAATTCCTCCCTGTCCAAGGCACCAGATATCGCTGCGACAGAACCGGTGTCCCGTCAGGTCTTCATCAAGCGCGCGCGCAGTGAGGACCAGAACGCGTTCGAGCGCCGTCTCTATGTCTTGCGCAAGGTTATCTCCAACACGGTGCGTGCCGAGACCGACGCTGTCTCCAAGGGCTTCTACATCGTGTCGTTCTCGAGCCGTACCATTGTCTACAAGGGCATGTTCCTGGCCTATCAGCTCGGAGCCTACTATTCTGACCTGAAAGACGAACGCTTTACATCCGCACTGGCCCTGGTACATCAGCGTTTTTCAACCAACACTTTCCCGTCATGGGACCTGTCGCACCCGTACCGCATGGTTGCCCACAACGGTGAGATCAATACCCTTCGCGGCAACGTCAACTGGATGGCGGCCCGGCAGGCGTCCGTTTCCTCTGCGCTGCTCGGCGACGACATATCCAAACTCTGGCCGATTTCCTACGAAGGCCAGTCGGATACCGCCTGTTTCGACAACGCGCTCGAGTTTCTCGTCATGGGCGGATACTCGCTTGCACACGCGGCAATGATGCTGATCCCGGAAGCCTGGGCCGGCAACCCGCTGATGGATGACAACCGGCGTGCCTTTTATGAATACCATGCGGCACTGATGGAGCCATGGGACGGCCCGGCCGCGGTCGCTTTCACCGACGGACAACAGATCGGCGCAACCCTTGACCGGAACGGCCTGCGCCCGGCACGCTACATCGTCACCGACGATGACTTTGTCATCATGTCCTCCGAGGTCGGCGTCCTGCCGGTCGACGAGGAGCGCGTGATCCAGAAATGGCGCCTGCAACCGGGCAAGATGCTGCTGATCGACCTGGAGGAAGGCCGTATCGTCTCCGACGACGAGATCAAGCGTGAGTTGTCGACTGCCAACCCCTACAAGGACTGGCTCCACCGGACCCAGATCGTCCTGGAAGACCTTCCGGGCGTTCGCCAGCGTGCACCGGTTGCCGGCGAAAGTCTGCTCGACCGGCAGCAGGCCTTTGGTTACACCCAGGAAGACATCAAGCTTCTGATGACACCGATGGCTACAGTCGGACAGGAAGCGATCGGTTCAATGGGAACGGACACGCCTATTTCCGCGCTCTCCGACAAGTCGAAGCTGCTTTACACCTATTTCAAGCAGAACTTCGCCCAGGTCACCAACCCGCCGATCGATCCGATCCGCGAGGAACTGGTGATGAGCCTGGTGTCCTTCATCGGTCCGCGTCCGAACCTGTTCGACTTGAAGGGGCTGTCCTCTTCCAAGCGCCTCGAAGTGCGTCAGCCGATCCTGACCAACGAGGATCTGGAGAAGATCCGCGCGATCGGCGACATCGCCGACAATCAGTTTTCTGCCAAGACCCTCGACATTACCTATAATGCCGAGAAGGGTGCCAACGGCATGGACGGTGCACTGGAGGAATTGTGCCAGCGCGCTGAAAAGGCTGTTCGCGACGGTTACAACATCATCATCCTGTCGGACCGTCTGATCAGCCGGTCCAGGATCGCTATCCCCGCGTTGCTTGCGACAGCCGCGGTCCACCATCACCTGATTCGCAAGGGGCTGCGAACTTCCGTCGGTCTGGTGGTCGAGACAGGCGAAGCGCGCGAAATTCATCATTTCTGCGTACTTGCAGGTTTCGGTGCAGAAGCAATCAACCCCTATCTCGCCTTTGAGACCCTTCTTTCCATGCACATGGAAATGGACTTCCCGGAGGAGGTAGATCAGTTCGAGGTCGTCGAGCGCTACATCAAGTCGATCGACAAGGGCATCCTGAAGGTCATGTCCAAAATGGGAATATCGACCTATCAGTCCTATTGCGGCGCACAGATTTTCGATGCTGTCGGCCTCGGCTCCAAATTCATTGAAAAATTCTTCTTCGGCACAGCGAGCATGATCGAAGGAATTGGTCTTGCGGAAGTTGCCGAGGAAACGGTTCTGCGTCACTCTGAAGCGTTCGGCGACGTCGCTATCCTCCGCCGGTCACTCGAGATCGGTGGCGAATACGCCTACCGGACCCGGGGCGAAAGCCATATGTGGACACCGGACTCCATTGCCCAGCTCCAGCATGCCGTTCGCGCAAAACTGCCAGACATGTACAGGGCCTTCGCCGAGGAAGTGAACGACAAGAGCGGCCGCTATGCGATCCGCGGCCTGTTCCGTATCAGGGGCGCGGACGAGATCGGCCGCACCGCGATCGATATCGATCAGGTCGAGCCGACCGAGAACATCGTCAAACGCTTTGTCACCGGCGCCATGTCCTTCGGGTCCATTTCCCGTGAAGCCCACACAACCCTCGCCATTGCCATGAACCAGATCGGCGGCAAGTCGAATACCGGTGAAGGCGGAGAGGAGCAGGAACGCTTCAATCCGCTGCCCGACGGTTCGATGAACCCGCGCCGTTCCGCGATCAAGCAGGTCGCGTCTGGTCGTTTCGGTGTAACCACTGAGTATCTGGTCAACTCCGACATGATCCAGATCAAGGTTGCCCAGGGTGCGAAGCCGGGCGAAGGCGGTCAGCTGCCCGGGCACAAGGTGGATGCGGTCATTGCAAAGGTTCGTCACTCGACACCGGGTGTCGGCCTGATCTCACCTCCACCGCACCACGATATCTATTCCATCGAGGATCTGGCGCAGCTCATCTATGACCTGAAAAACGTCAACCCCGATGCCGACATTTCGGTCAAGCTGGTTTCGGAAGTCGGTGTAGGGACGGTTGCAGCAGGCGTTGCCAAGGCACGCGCCGACCACATCACGATTTCAGGCTTTGACGGCGGAACCGGCGCTTCTCCGCTCACTTCCATAAAACACGCCGGCAGCCCGTGGGAAATCGGTCTTGCCGAGACCCAGCAGACACTGGTGCTGAATGGTCTGCGTTCGCGCATCGCGCTTCAGGTCGACGGTGGATTGCGCACCGGCCGCGACGTCATCGTCGGGGCCTTGCTCGGGGCCGATGAATTCGGTTTCTCCACCGCGCCGTTGATAGCTGCAGGCTGTCTGATGATGCGCAAGTGCCATCTCAACACCTGCCCCGTTGGCATTGCGACCCAGGATCCGGTACTGCGCAAGCGGTTCAAGGGCACTCCGGAGCATGTCATCAACTACTTCTTCTATGTCGCTGAGGAAGTCCGCGGGATCATGGCCGGGCTCGGCGTCGAAAAGCTGGATGATCTGATCGGCCGATCAGATTTCCTCGACAAGAACGCCGCCATCGAACACTGGAAAGCCAAGGGGCTCGATTTCTCGCGCATCTTCTTCCAGCCGGAGGCATCGCCTGAGGAAACGCGCTGGACTCAAACCCAGGAGCACCCGATCGTCGACATTCTGGACCGTCGCCTGATCGCGGCAGCCAAGCCGGCTCTCGACAGCAAGGAACCAACCATCGTCAACGAGACGATCAGCTCGGTTGACCGGTCCGTCGGTGCAATGCTGTCCGGTGAAATCGCCAAGCGCTATGGCAACAAGGGTTTGAAGAAGCCTGATACGCTGAAGATCAATCTGAAGGGAACGGCGGGCCAGGCATTCGGTGCCTTCGTTGCCCGCGGCGTCACGATCGATCTGGCAGGTGATGCCAACGATTATGTCGGCAAAGGTCTTGCCGGGGGCAGGCTGATCGTCCGTCCGCCGGAAAACACACGCATCGTTGCCGAGGAATCAATCATCGTCGGTAACACTGTTCTCTACGGGGCAACAGAAGGTGAATGCTACTTCCGCGGTGTGGCCGGCGAGCGTTTTGCGGTCCGCAACTCAGGCGCCATCGCTGTCGTCGAAGGCGTAGGAGATCACGGTTGTGAATACATGACGGGTGGCGTCGTCGTTGTCATCGGCCGGACCGGTCGGAACTTCGCGGCCGGCATGTCCGGCGGGATCGCCTATGTTCTTGACGAGGACGGCAGTTTCGGGACGCGTTGCAATCTCGCCATGGTCGATCTGGAGCCGGTTACGGAAGAAGACGATCTTCTGGAAAAGCTCCACCACCATGGTGGCGACATCGAACACAAGGGGCGTGTCGACCTGTCCTCGGACATGACACGTCACGACGATGAACGCCTGCGGCAGATGCTGACCAAGCATCTGGAGCTGACCGGCTCGGCAAAAGCGAGTGCAATCCTCGACGATTGGGCAACCTACAGGCCGAAATTCGTCAAGGTCATGCCGGTCGAGTACCGCCGAGCGCTGAGGGAGATGGAAGAACAGCGCCTCGGCATGGTCGCCGCCGAATAACTGGCCAATAGAACAGCTTGGCTCTCGGTCGCTTGGTGCGGCCGATTGCAGCCACCTTGGAAAGACACAAATTTGAGGAGGTCGCCTTGGGCAAGGTAACCGGTTTTCTGGAAATCGATCGTCAGGAGCAGAAGTATCAGCCGGCTTCTGACCGTATCCGCCATTTCCGCGAATTCACAATTCCGCTGAACGATCGCGAAGTCGTCAATCAGGCCGCACGCTGTATGGACTGTGGCATCCCGTTCTGCCACGGCCCGGACGGTTGTCCGGTCAACAACCAGATTCCGGACTGGAACGACCTGGTTTACCAGGGCGACTGGGACATCGCGCTGCGCAATCTGCATTCGACAAACAATTTTCCGGAATTCACCGGCCGCATCTGCCCCGCGCCTTGCGAAGAGGCCTGCACGCTTAACATGGAAGATATTCCGGTCAACATCAAAACCGTTGAACAGGCCCTTGCCGACAAGGGTTGGGAAGAAGGCTGGATCGTACCGGAGCCTTCCGCCCGGAAAACCGGCAAGGCAGTCGCGATAATCGGCTCCGGCCCAGCCGGAATGGCAGCGGCCCAGCAACTTGCGCGTGCCGGACACACGGTCCATGTCTATGAGCGCGAGCCGAAGGCCGGTGGCCTTCTGCGCTACGGCATTCCTGATTTCAAGATGGAAAAACACTATATCGACCGCCGTGTCGAGCAGATGGAAGCCGAAGGCGTCACCTTCCACTACGGCGTCAATGTTGGTGTCGATACGGCTTTGGAAGAACTGGCTGAACGCCACGATGCGGTCATCCTGTGCGCCGGCGCCGAGCGCCCGCGCGATCCCGGCGTCACAGGCATGGAGCTGGAAGGTTGCCATTGGGCCATGAAGTACCTGGTTCAGCAAAACCGCCGCCTGGGCGGTGAGCCGGAAACAGATGAATTGCCGATCTGGGCTGGCGGCAAACACGTCGTGGTCATTGGCGGCGGTGACACGGCGTCCGATTGCGTCGGCACCGCGTTTCGCCAGGGAGCGCTGTCGGTCACTCAGCTCGACATACGTCCGATCCCGCCGCTCAAGGAAGACAAGATGACGGTCTGGCCTTATTGGCCGACCAAGTTCCGCACGTCTTCCTCGCAGGCAGAAGGTGCCGAACGTGAATTCTCGGCAGCAACGCTTGCGCTTGTTGGAGAAGACGGAGTGGTGACGGGCGTCAAGTGCGCCCGCGTCGACGAAAAGCGCCGCCCGATCGAGGGAACGGAATTCATCCTGCGCGCCGACCTCGTCCTTGCCGCCATCGGGTTTTCCGGACCGCTGCTCGACACCTATATCGCGGAGGCTGGCGACCAACTTGAACTGGACGGCCGCACCAACGTGAAGGCGAACACCGAGGACTACAAAACCACCATGAAAAAGGTCTACGCGGCGGGTGACGTTCGCAAGGGTCAGTCACTGGTGGTTTGGGCAATTCGCGAAGGCCGTCAGGCGGCACGGTCCGTTGACGAGTTCCTCACCGGATCTTCGGATCTGCCGCGATAGTCGAAATCACACTTCAACGGAACCCCTGCGCACAGGTAACGTTCGCAGGGGTTTTTCTGTGTCGTACAACTCAGGAGCCGCTTGCCGTTACCCCGTCCAGAACGGACGTACCCTCAACGGCCATCCGCGGATCATCGACGCGGCCGGGCATGGGTGGCAGAGCATCTCCCTTTACGAAGAAACGATAGGCGGTACTTTTCCGGTCCTTTTCCCCGTCGTCGTCTTCCCCTCCCAGCAGCAAGGCTTCCGGTGAGGTCGTCCGCCCGGTCAGGACGATAAAGTTGGGATCATCCTCGACCCCTTCAAACGCAAGTCCGCCATAACCGCCTAGCAGCCGCAAAAGCTCTCGATCCACAAAAAAGGCGACCTTCTGGAACCCGGGCCAGGTAAATCCGATCCGGTCCCCGGTCCGCAACCGGGTATTCTTGCCGTCGACGTCAGGGCCAAACGACGAGTAACTGCCATCTTCGGCCAGGAAGATGTCCCAGATATCGACGTAACGGACACGCCTGTCCTCGGACGCTGACTGGAAGATCGAATTCAGTTGCGTGAACTCGGCATTGACGCTTTCTGTATTGGTCGGCGGAAGTCCTGCCCAGACGATGGGTTTCTTTTCCTGCCGCACCACACGTGCCAGCGCTTCGACCGTCTTGCGATAGGTGTCGAGCCATTCCTGCGTCATGAACTCGATCGGCGGATCGCCTGGAAACGCCTTGCCCAGGTCCTGGCGTCCGATCATGACAACAACCGCTTTCACGTCGGCACCCCGGATCTTGGCGAGAACTTTTGTTGGCCATTCAGGCGGGGTGTCACCTGCAAACCCGGCCTTGTCTTCCGTCACCCTTTCCACGCGGATCTGTGGCTTGTCGGCAAACAGGAACTCCAACCCGTCCGCAACACCCCTGGCCATCCTGTCCCCGACAACCAGGATCACACCCGCATTGGGGTCTTTCGGCGTGATCTCAATTTTCGGAGGGGTGCCTGCAGCCCGCGACGGCGTACGGCGTTTTTGTTGCGTTTGGGGTGGCGGCTGACCGCGACGCCTTTCCTTGCTGCCAAAGAGTTTTTGCAGCGGCGAGAATGGATTGAAGCCGCGCAGGAGACCGCTTTGCGCAACGACAATTTCCTTGTCAGCGGCTTGCTGAGCCATTGCATTTGGAATTGTCTCGGCGACGACGCAGAAAGAAATGACCAGGGCAAACCGCACCATCAGCCTTGCCGTTGCCTTCAGTATTCCTGTTCCAGCCGCGACCGTCACCGCAAGCTCCTGTTCAGTTCAATTCAGGCAGAGCTTATACCAACCACCATGAATGGGAAGACATCGGTTGGCTCCCCGCGGTGCGTGTGCTGCCATCAGCCTCTCTTTTTCAGGTGTGTCAGCAGAATCACAGAAGGATAGCCATCCGGAACAAGTCCACGCGAACTCTGATAAGCCCGAATGCCGCGCCGTGTTGCCGGACCAATCCTTCCATCTGCTGCTCCGACCGAAAAACCGAGCCGGTTCAGATAGTTCTGCAACTCCACTCTCTCAGAGCGACTAAGTGGGAGATAGTCCCTGGACCAGTCGCCGGCCAGAGGCCCGCCACCGATCAGGCGATCTGACAAATGCCCGACTGCGAGCGCATATGCGGTGGCGTTGTTGTAGCGTTTGATCACGTAGAAGTTTCTGAGCATCAAAAACGCCGGGCCACTTGCACCGGCCGGCAAGACCAGGATTGCCTTGTCAGCGCGCCTTGGAAACCCTTTGCCGTTTGAACGGTTGATGCCGTATTTAGACCACTCGCCGAGCGTCAGTGTCTTGTCGCCGTCAGCCAGATTGTAATTGAAGCTTGCCGGAAGCTTGACTTCGTAGCCCCAGGTCTTGCCGGTCTGCCATCCGTGCTTCTTCAGGTAATTGGCAGTCGAGGCAAGTGCATCCGGGATCGATGTCCAGATGTCACGGCGGCTGTCGCCATTATAGTCTGCAGCATATGCTTTCCAGCTGGACGGCATGAACTGGGTATGTCCCATCGCGCCAGCCCAGGAACCTTCCATATCCTGAAAGCGGACATGGCCCGCCTGCACGATGCCAAGTGCTGTTACCAGCTCCTTGTTCCAGAATTTCTTGCGGCGCGGCGCGGCGTAGGCAAGCGTTGCAAGCGCCTGGATAACGTTGTGTCGGCCCATGTAGCCGCCGTAGTTGGTTTCCATTCCCCAGATGGCCAGAACGGCTTCCCGGTCGACGCCATAGCGGGCTTCGATCTGCCGCAGGACAGTCGAATATTCCTGAAGCAGTTTCCGGCCCTTTTCAACCCTGTCTTCAGATACGGCGCTGTCCATGTATTCCCAGATCGGCTTGACAAACTCCGACTGTTTGCTCATCAGCCGCAGCGTGTCGTCGTCAGGCTCCATTCCCGTAAAAACGGAATTGTAAGTCTGGGAGGTTATTCCGGCGGCTTTTGCTTTCGGCCAGAAGTCACGAACAAACCGGTCGAAACCCGGGTCGGCCTGGGCGGGTGAAACGATTGCAGCCAGACCGCAGGCCAGAACCAGTCTGCCGGTCCACCGCTTGATTCGCGATTTCATGGTTTTCCTTTTACGCAATAAAGCCGTCACGCTTGCAGTCTGTTGCACAAAGCTCCGCATCAGGGCCTCCTTATGCCCATGTCCGTGTTTGCTTCTGCCCCGCCCCATGAATGATCTGCTATTGGTTACTGTACCGTTAATGCCGGAAGCGAACACCTGCCTCAATAGCATTTTCCGCGTAGTCGCTGCCGTCTTCCGAACTGTCGAACCGCCGGTGGGTGTAATCCGCCGTCAGTGCCACGTTCTGGGTCAAGGCATAGGTCAGACCCCCAAATCCGGTCAGTGTGTTTTCTTCGATCGAGACCCCTTGATACGTCCTGTAACTGTACCCGACACCTGTTTCCGCGACCAGCCGGTCGGAGAAGCCATGGGCAATCCTCAGGTCCCCTGAATAAATGATCGACCCGCTCGCCGTGTCAATATCCGTTGCCTCGAAGCTCGTACCCACACCTGCCGTGACAGTCGTCAACCTGGAAGGTGACCAGACCAGCGACCCGTCCACGACGAAGCCTGAAAGGGCATCCAGCCGATCGTCCTCTATATCTTCTATCCGCCAGCCGACGCCGATATTACCGGCCAACTTCGGTCCGGAGGCGATGGCCAGCCCGCCTCGGAGCTGGTAACCGTTGGCATCCCGTTTCTCGCACAGGCTGTCACTACAGCTTTCATCATATCGCCGCAGCAGCAATGAGCCTTCAACAAACGGAGTGAAAACGCTTCCCGTGTCGGCATCCAGTCTCAGTGTTGCCGAATAGAGTGTATTGTCACGCCCGCTTTCGATGTCGTCGTCGGACATGTAGACACTCCGGTTGACACCGAATGATCCAGTCGCGGCAACAAGGCCGACACCGCGCGTTGCACCTAAATCGGCAGAAAAAGTCTGGACGTGATCTGCGCCTGAAGACGTCGATTCAGCACTTCCGTCCTCTTCGCGCGAATAGGTATAGGACGCTCCCGTATCCACCCGTGTCGCCTCACTGATGTCGAGACGCAGATTGGCGGCAGCGGAGACATTGCCATCGTTGTCGTCCGAGTTTTTCGGATAACCGGTATAGGTGCCACGCAAGGACGCATCGAACTGGTGCCGCGACCAGTTTGAAACCAGGCCAAGGTCCGGCGAAATTCGGTAAAGCCCCCCCGCGGTTCCCGACGCGGATTGAGATGTGTTGTCCGTCCAGCCGGTCGAGAATGTGATTTGCGGTGTAAAGGTAAACGATCCAAGCCGAATTCCGTCCGGTGCGTCGAATGTCGTGTCTCCACCAAACACGCTGTCGTCGATCAGGGTGTCAGACAATGGAACCGAGCGGTCGACCGCCGCGAGCCTGTCGGAGAACGGACGAACCGGAAGGACCTGCCCGTTCGTACCAAGTCCGCTCGAACCCGTCTCTTCTTCCGCACTGTTGAGCGTACGCCTCAGCGCATAGACATTCGATTGTGTCGGGTTGACCGTCGCGCCCTCGGCTGCCTGGTCCGTTGCACCTTCCGAAGCAATGGGATCACCAGGCCCACGAAGGCCGGAGAGCGCGGTTTGCGCAATCGACGGCACCGCATGAAGAGCGGCAAAACAGACAATCAGGTGCAGGATGCGGCGCATTGAAATTCAGAACCGGTCGAATTCGTTATCCGGTTCAAACTGACGAATGTTGGTTAATGCTTCGTTTCCTTTTAGCAAATTGACAAGTTGAAACCCGACATGCGGCACATTCGAAACAACCGCATGCAGGGCAGAGTTTTCGGTTACTGCGTCATTCCTCCGCAGATGCCAATGCACGTCTTCCACAAGTCACGTGCGGCTGTGCTGTATCAGTTGCTGAAAAATCGTCAATTTCCATAGATTTGGCACATTTCGAAACGACAGGGGTACGCAGCGCACGATCTGATGCATTTAATCATTCACGGCTTCTTGATCGCGGCAGTCGAGTGTCCTAGTCCTATGCGACCCTGACAAAAAGAAAGAGCCAATGGCAAACTCCTCACTCGAACCCTGTTTTGAAGACGATGCAGATAACCTGATTCAAAGTCTGGTTTCAGCAGAACGGACTCTCGAAACTGAAATTGCGGGTTTGAGCGCGGTCAGGGCAGCGCTGAAAAACGGTCTGGCAGTTCCGTTCAAACGGACCTTCGATCTCATTAGCAAGAGCAAGGGGCGGGTGATTGTAACCGGGATCGGCAAGAGCGGGCACATCGGCACCAAGATCGCCGCAAGCCTTGCTTCGACCGGCACACCATCCTTTTTCGTCCACGCAAGCGAAGCAAGTCATGGCGACCTTGGAATGGTCACCGAAGATGACGTCGTCCTCGCCTTGTCCTGGTCCGGCGAAACCCAGGAACTTGCCAGCATCGTCACTTACACACGTCGGTTCAAGGTCCCGCTGGTTGCGATCACGTCGCGCGATGACAGCTCGCTTGGCAGGGCTGCGGACATCGTTTTGAAACTCCCGAGTGTGGCAGAGGCCTGTCCGCACGGGCTTGCGCCGACGACGTCTGCGCTCATTCAGCTTGCAATTGGAGATGCGCTGGCCGTCGCCCTTCTGGAAGGTCGGGGTTTCACGGCTCAGGATTTTCGTGTGTTGCATCCTGGCGGCCGCCTTGGCGCAAGCTTGAAAACCGCCCGCGACATCATGCATTCCGGCGAACGGATACCGATCGTGTCCGCCTCGACGTCCATGAGTGAAGGCATCGTGCTGATGACCCGCAGTGGGTTCGGTGTCCTGGGCGTAACGGACGAACTGAACCAGCTGATCGGGATCATTACCGATGGTGACTTGCGTCGTCACGTCTCCGCAAACCTCCTTGAAAAGACCGCCGGCGAAATCATGACACGCGAGCCGAAGACTGTTCAGCCGGATACGCTGTCAGCATCCATTCTGGAGCTGGTGAACAGCCTGTCGATCACGTCGGTCTTCGTGATCGAAGACGGACGGCCGGTCGGCATAGTGCATCTGCATGACCTGCTGCGCATCGGAGCCGCCTGATCCGCAGGCCGGCACGCCGACATCCTGTCAAAACTGCGTCAACAGCCAAAAAAAGTTGAATTTCAGCGTCCCTTGTCGCCCTGCATTAGGATTTGATTAGCCATACCGGCCTTAGACTGCTCACACGTTTCACTGGCTTGATGCCAAAGACCTTGGTGTGTGAACAGAATGGATCTGGCGACCCTAATCGGTATTGTTGGTGCGTTTGGCATTGTAATAACCGCTATCTTTCTGGGCGGGAGCTTCACACAATTCGTCGACATTCCCTCGATGCTGATCGTGATCGGCGGCGGTCTTGCCGCGACCCTGATCCGGTTTCAGCTGTCCAACATCGCCGCCGCTTTCGTAACCGGGTTCAAGGTTGCCCTTTCCGGCAAAGGCCCCAGCCCTCGGGATCTGATCACTGAGATCACCAATCTTGGCGAGATCGTTCGCAAGTCCGGTCCGCTCGGCCTGGAAAACGTCGACGTGTCCGATCCGGTTCTGGCCAAGGGCGTTCAATACATTGCTGACGGCTACGAGCTTGAGTTCATCAAGGAAGCGATGGAACGGGAGCGTGATCTTCAGTTGTCGCGGTTGTCGGAAGGCAAGCGCGTGATGAAGGCTCTCGGCGACTCTGCGCCGGCATTCGGCATGATCGGAACGCTCGTCGGTCTGGTGCAGATGCTGGCGAACATGGACGATCCTGCCGCAATCGGTCCTTCCATGGCGGTCGCGCTCCTGACGACACTCTACGGCGCGCTCATTTCCAACATCATCTGCTTGCCGCTGGTGGACAAGCTCGATGCCAAGTTCGATGTCGATGAAGTCAACCAGACACTGATAATCGACGGTGTCTGCCAGATTCGCGAATCCAAGAGCCCTGCGCTCATCAAGGAAATGCTGGTCGCCTATCTGCCTGAAAAAGCCCGGGCCGATATGGCTGAAGCTGCTTAACACAACCATTCGAACGGACGAGAGCCGATGGCAAAGAAAAAACAGCAAGGCGGCGGCGGTGCTCCCGACTGGCTGGTTACCTTTGCCGACCTGATGTCGCTGCTCGTCTGTTTCTTCGTTCTGATCATCTCTTTTTCGATCCAGGACAAGGAAAAGCTGCAGGTCGTGGCCGGCTCCATGCGAGAGGCTTTCGGTGTCAAGGAAACCTCCCGCCGCACGGGTATCATCGAGGTCGAGGGCATCCCGATCCGCGACTACATGAAGGACATCAGCCAGGTCGAACAGGAAAACGATTCAGATTTTTCCCAGGAGCGCCATGAAAAACGGCGCAAACAGGGACCTGAGGCGAATACTCACGACACGCTGGAAGCAGAGATCGAAAAACCCCGGCAATTTGCGACGGCCGCAGCCTCCCTGCGCCAGGCATGGCAGGAGATGCCGGAAATCACCGAAATTTCCAGCAACATCATTCTTGAGGAGACCGAGGACGGCCTGAACATCATGCTGGTCGACCAGGATGGCCGGTCCATGTTCCGCGAAGGCTCGAAGTATCCTTATGAGACTACCCGCCGGCTGATCGCCAAAATGGCACCGGTGCTCGCGCAGATGCCAAATCGCGTCGAGATCACCGGGCACACCACCGCCGGTCAGCAAACGTCGAACCCCAGTTACACTGGTTGGGACCTGTCGAGCGAGCGCGCAAACATCGCCCGTCAGATCCTGGCGGAATACGGTGTTCCGGAAGACCAGTTCTTCGCGGTCATCGGCAAGGCCGACACCGAACCGCTCTTTCCGAACGACCCCTATCTGGCCGCTAACAGACGGATAGGCATTCTGCTGAAGGCCGAAGAACCTCCGGTTCCGCCGGGCCACAAGCTCTGACTCCGGATAGGGTAGCTCAAACTGACCCGCGACCATGCCTGCAAACCAATCCCGGCCTTGCAAGTTTTTCCTGCCAGAACACTGTTCGGTTTTGACGGGACAGCAATCACTCCGCCTGGGAGACGACCAGCCGGGCCCCGTCGATGGATTCGACACGCACCTTTGTGCCTGCAGGAAGATCGGGACCGGTAATCCGCCAGATGGTATCGTCTATGGACAGGTTCCCCGCCCCATCGTTCAACGGTTTGTCCAGCGTGAATTTCCGGCCGATATAGCGGCTGCCACGCTGGTTTAACCCGGGGTCCCCTTTTTCCGAGGCAAGCCTGATCATCATGCGCCGGCCTATCAGCAGGCTCACGATCGACAGCACCAGGAAAATACTGACGAGAACCTGCCAGCTCGGATCAAAAGTCAGGGCGATGACGCCAACAACGAGCGCTGACAGGCCAAACCACAGAAAAATGGTTCCCGGAGCGGCTATTTCCAGCCCCAGAAGCACCAGACCAAGAACAAACCAGCTCCAGGGCCCGAGTGCATCAACAGCGCTTTCAATCAGGGTCACGGATTGCCTCCTTCAGGCGAACCGGTATTCGGGATGCGCGACGACCCCTGGTTTTCCTTAGAATGGTCGCCGAATGCCTCCTTGGCAATTTCACCGATACCACTCAGGGATCCCAGAAGAGCGGTCGCCTCCATGGGCAGGATCAGTGTCTTCTGGTTTCTCGACGTCGCCAGCGCCTGGAAGGCTTCGACATATTTGTTCGCAACGAAATAGTTGATCGCCTGAACATCACCGGAGGCAATCGCCGCGCTGACCATTTGTGTTGCCTTCGCTTCCGCTTCGGCCTCCCTTTCGCGCGCTTCTGCATCCCGGAAAGCGGATTCGCGTCGTCCCTCGGCTTCCAGAATCAGTGATTGCTTTTCACCTTCCGCCTTCAGAATTTCAGACTGCCGCTTGCCTTCCGCTTCCAGAATGGACGCGCGTTTGTCCCGCTCGGCCTTCATCTGGCGCGCCATTGCATCCACCAGATCCCGCGGCGGATTGATGTCCTTTATCTCGATACGCGTGATTTTCACGCCCCAGGGTTCAGCTGCCGCATCGACGACCCTCAGGACCTTTGCATTGATTTCGTCACGGTTCGACAGGAGAGAATCAAGATCCATGGATCCCATCACCGAACGGATATTGGTCATCGTCAAATTCAGGATCGCATTCTGCAATCCAAGGACCTCGTACGCTGCCCGCGCCGCATCAAGCACCTGGTAGAACGTCACGCCATCCGCCGTCACGGTGGCATTGTCCCGCGTGATGACTTCCTGCGAGGGAACGTCGAGAACCTGTTCCATCATGTTCAGCTTGTGGCCGACCTTATCAATGAACGGGATAATAAAATTCAGACCCGGTAGCAGCGTCTTGCGGTACTTGCCGAACCGTTCGATCGTATAGTTGTAGCCCTGAGGTACGGTTTTGACCCCGGCGAAAAACACCAGGATGACCAGAACCACTAGGGCGATCAGGACAATACTGGGTCCATCAATTTCGAACGGCATGAATTTCTCCCGTAAACATCTGGAATTCGCGGTCACTATGCTCTGTTTGAGTGAGTCGTTCCAGCGCCATTCCTCGAGATCCACGCGCCTCGGATGCATTCAGCTAGATTTCCCGCGGGACTGAACTGATACCACTGGCCTTGTCACCACCTGGGCGGCATGCACCCTGGAACAGGACAACAGCCGTCAGTCCGGCGACAACCGGCGCTCCATGGAATGTTGATCAGAATTTCATAAAACGGACAAAACGCTCAGGTGAAACACGAGCGTCAGACCGGCTGATTGCGAGAATTTTCAAAAGTTCCTGACTATCAGAGCCAGCCGCCGAGTTCCCGGCGCACCACGTGTTCGATCACCTTCATGCCCAGGCCACTGTCGTTCAGACACGGAACATGGGTGAAATTGCCACCGCCATTTTCCTCGAAGATCTCACCGACCTCGCCCGCGATCTCCTCGAGCGTCTCAAGACAATCGGCAACAAAACCGGGATTCATCACCGCAACGTTTTGGACGCCATCCTTTGCCAATTGCTCGACAGTCTTGTCGGTATAGGGCTGCAGCCACTCCTCCGGTCCGAAACGGGACTGGAACGTGACACGGAGTTGCTGGTCATCCCAACCAAGGACCTCACGCATCAGGCGCGTTGTTTTCATGCAGTGACAATGATAGGGGTCTCCGCGCTTGAAGTAGGATTGCGGAATGCCGTGATAGGACGTCAGCAGCACATCCGGCTTGAAATCCAGTGTTTCCAGATGCTGTTCGACGGATTCGGCAAGTGCGGTCACATAGACCGGATCATCGTGATAGGGCGGCACGGTCCTGATCGCCGGCTGCCACCGCATCTCAAGCAGGGTTTTGCAGACGACGTCGTTGACGGTCGCCGTGGTCGTTGCCGAATATTGCGGATAGAGCGGAAACACAAGAATCCGGTCGCACCCTTCATCCTTGAGTGCCTTCAGCTTGTCAGGGATGGAGGGCTGACCATAACGCATCGCCCAATCAATCTTGAGCCTGCCGCCTTCATCGCCGAGAACCTCAGACAGCTTATCGGACTGACTGCGCGTGATCGTGCGCAGCGGTGACTCGTTCTTCTCGTTGTTCCAGATCTCGTCATAGGCCTTGCCGGATTTTCCCGGGCGGGTCATCAGGACAATTCCGTAAAGGATCGGATACCAGATCGCCCTCGGCCATTCGATGACACGCTTGTCGGACAGAAACTCACGCAGGTAACGGCGCATCGGCCAGTAATCTGTTGCATCCGGGGTCCCGAGATTGACCAGGAGCACACCGACCTTGCCGCTTTTCACCGGCGGGTGGTTCTCAGGCAGATCCAGATTGCGGAACTCAGCGGCCCTCTCGGCCGAAAGCGAAGTGGTCGGTTGAACGTTCATAAGCGCGGATTGTCCCTCAGCGGCTAGTCCTCTGATGCCATACATAGGCCAAGGCAAAGCCGAGGCCAATGCGGCATTTTTCATACGCTTGGCGAAAAGGACAGATCACCGGGGGGACGACTTCGGGCGGGAAAGAAAACCGGAGACACACAGCAGCCGTTGTTGTTCCAAAGGAAAGGCGCCAATTTAAACGGTCGTCACGGTCGAATGTCGCGGGACCCGGAGCACCTTGCTCAAAGAGCGGTGAACCGGACCAGCATTTCCTCACGAAGTCATTGACAAAACGAAGAGGCGGCCGGCTGATGGAACCCGTCCCTGCGTTCCCCCTTGCAGGGGCATCATCGAAGATGAAGAATGCAAAAACGAGTTTCTTTTGCGCGATCAGGACCCGCAATCACGACCCGGATTCAGCCAAGGCGCTTCAGCGTGGTCAACCATACTCTCTCTCATCGGCAATGACCTTGCCGTCATTGGGCAGGGCACCGGTAGACACGATTTGAACATCGCCGCTGAGCCGGGTGACATCCCTGAGCGTTGTGGCCACCCTTTCGGTCAGTCCGTCCCCACGAGCTTCCGTTTCAACGGAGAGCACCATCGCATCGGCTTCGCCGGCACGGCTGACGGCCAGTCGGGCCTTGCTGACTTCCGGGTGCGCTGCAACAACCTGTGCGATCTGCGCAGGGTCGACAAACATTCCCTTTATCTTGGTGCGCTGATCCGCCCGTCCCATCCAGCCCGCAAGACGCATGTTGGACCGTCCGCAAGGTGACTGGCCTGGAATGACCTTGGAAAGGTCCCCGGTTCCGAACCGTATCAAAGGGTAAAGCCTGTTGAAGCTGGTCACGACAAGCTCGCCGACCTCACCGTCAGCAACCGGTTCGCCGGTTCCCGGACGCACGATTTCCACAATGTAGTCTTCGTTGACGACCATGCCCTCTCGGGCCTCGGTTTCGTAGGCGATAACCCCGAGATCAGCCGTGGCGTAACATTGGCCGACCTGAATGCCCTGGTCTTCATATTCCTGCCGAAGCGAGGGAAACAGCGCTCCGCCGGAGACAAGAGCCTTTTTGATGGAGGAGACATCCCGGCCTTGCTCCCGGCCCCGGTCAAGGAGGATCTTGAGATAGTCGGGTGTCCCGACAAAACCGGCGGGCTTCAGAACTTCCAGGGCTTCAACCTGCGTGTCGGTATTGCCGACACCTGCTGGAAAAACAGTGCACCCCAGGGCAATCGCTCCCTGGTCCAGAATGAAGCCGCCTGGCGTCAGGTGGTAGGAGAAGGCATTCAGGACCACGTCCCCTTTCCGGAAACCCGCGGCGAACAGACTGCGCGCGCCGTTCCAGGCATCCAGGCCAGGAGACTGTGGTTCCCAGATCGGGCCCGGTGACATGAAGACACGAGCGGCCTCAGAAAGGTTGCCAGCCAGATAACCACCGAAAGGCGGGTTCGCCTTCTGCTGTTCCATCAGGTCGGATTTGCGCAGCACCGGTAGAACGGCCAGCGCGCTTCGGTCCTGAATGCCGGCAATATCGCAACCCGTCAGCTGCTTTGCCCAGCCGTCGGCATTTTCAGCCGCATGTGCCAGAAGTTCCGGCAACCTGGCAAAGAGATCCTGTTCACGCTGAGCGGGATCCTGCCGCTCGCGTGCATCAAACTGTTGGTCGCTCATGGTCGTCTCCGCTTATTCGGCCTCAAGTGGTCATCAACCCGTCAGGCCAGCCAGCGCTTCCTTCGTTTATAGTGTTTGACATTCCGGAACGAGCGGCGCCCTTCGCCGCCGACGCCCAGATAGAATTCTTTCACATCCTCGTTTTCGCGAAGCGCCTTCGCGTCGCCGTCGAGCACGATGCGTCCCGATTCCAGGATGTAGCCATAGGTGGCGTATCTCAGCGCCACATTGGTGTTCTGCTCCGCCAGCAGGAAGGAAACCCCCTCCTTCTCATTGAGCTGCCGGACGATTTCGAAAATCTCCTCCACCAATTGCGGTGCAAGTCCCATGCTGGGCTCGTCAAGAAGGATCATTTTCGGTCGGCTCATCAGGGCGCGTCCGATCGCGCACATCTGCTGTTCACCGCCGGACGTGTAACCTGCCTGGCTCTGGCGCCGCTCCCTGAGGCGCGGAAAATAATTGTAGACCATCTCGAGATCGGCTTTCACAGCCGCATGACCGTCCTTGCGGGTATAGGCTCCGGTCAGCAGGTTCTCCTCGATGGACAGGTGGCCGAAACAGTGGCGCCCTTCCATGACCTGAATGCAACCGCGGCGCACCAGTTCGTTGGGCGAGAGCGCCTGGACTTCGTCGCCGTCAAACAGGATCGTTCCCTTTGTAACCTCGCCACGCTCGGCACTCAGAAGGTTCGAGACTGCTTTCAGCGTTGTCGTCTTGCCGGCGCCGTTCGCTCCCAGCAGCGCAACGATCCCTCCCTTTGGAACCGTCAGGGAAACACCCTTGAGAACCAGGATCACATGGTCGTAAATGACCTCGATATTGTTGACCGAAAGTATCGTTTCCGCAGCTTCCACCGCGTTGTCCGAACCGGCCTGATCTACATCCAGCAATGCCATTCCATTCTCTCCCGGGATACTCCGCCGCACATTGTGCGCGGCGGAGCGATCTGCCTGATCAATTCGGGCAGGGTTCCGTACGCACCGGCCAAGGCGCGTTCTTTTCCGCGTATTCGGCGGCTGCCGCTTCCAGAAGCGGACGCACAATATCGGTCATCGGCTCGATCCAGCCGGAAGCCTGACGCCACTGCTTGCCGTCCCACTCCTGGATGAAGACCGGATGGCTGCCTGCATGATCCTCACAGGTGACCTTCATCGGGTGCGCGAAACCTGCCAGACCCAGTTCCTTCAGACGGGCCTCGTCCAGGTTGAGCGCCTCAAGGCCCATACGCATGTCCTCACCGGTGATGACTTTCTTGCCGGTCAATTCCTGTGCGGTGCGGATACCCTCGGCGATGATGACGGAGTTCAGAACACCACGGTTGTAAAGAGTGCCGCCTATGGAGCTCGCGTCAGTTGAACTCAGCCCGGCATCGACAACGTGTTTCTTGATGTCGTCAAGCGCCGGAAAGTCGCTGCCGACTCCGGAGAAGTTCATCGCCTTGTAGCCTTTGGCACCTTCACCGCCAGCAGCGGCGTCGTCATCACCAGCTGACCACCAGACACCGATGAACTTGTCCATCGGGAAGCGGATCTTCACGGCTTCCTTGATGGCGGTCGGGTTCATCGCACCCCAGCCCCACATGACCATGTAGTCGGGACGATCACGGCGCACGTTCAGCCACTGCGAGGACTGGTTCTGCATTTCCTTGACACCGACCGGATATTGCAGCAGCTCGAAGCCGTATTTTTCAGCCAGCTGTTCCAGCAGCGGGATCGGCTCGCGGCCATACCCTGCATCCAGGAAGATGTAACCGATCTTCTTGCCCTTGAGGTTATCAAGACCGCCTTCCTGTTCACCGATATACTTGATCACGACCGACGCGCCGTCCCAGTAAGTATCCGGCACGTTGAAGACCCAGGGGAAGACGGACCCGTCAGCAGCAGCCGACAGACCATAGCCCATGGACAGAACCGGGATCTTGTCGACACCGGCCTTCGGGATCAGCTGCAGGGTGATGCCTGTGGAATAAGGGTTATAGACCAGAGCACCCTTGCCTTTGGTCGCCTCATAGCACTCGACGCCTTTCTGGGCGTTGTAACCGGTCTCGCATTCCTCGAGCTCCAGCTTCACGCCGCCGATACCGCCATCACGCTCGTTCAGCATTTTCAGGTAATCATGCATGCCGTTGGCGATATGGATGCCTGAAGCCGCGAACGGACCGGTGCGGTATGTCAGCAGCGGCACATAGTTGGCGTCTTCAGCCTGGGCAACCGTTGTCGCGAGACCGGAAAATCCGACTCCAAGCGCAACAGCGGTTCCCAGCGCAATTTGCTTGATGCTTTTCATGTTTCTCCTCCCATGCGGCCCCGGACCATCCGGTACCGCCAGACCAGTTGCGCCATTCCTCCCCGGACAGGTCCGGGTCCGGATGACGTGCGATAAGGCTGGCCGCCCTAATAAGGGAACGGCCAGACCCTGAGCTTTTGTTTTGCGATCTGCCAGAGCCGCGCAAAGCCATGCGGTTCGACGATCAGGAAAAAGATGATCAGGGCGCCGACGACCATGAACGTGATGTGTTCAACGGTTTCGGCGGCCACGTTGATACCGATGGTGCCCGGAATGAATTTCAGGAAAACCGGCAGGATCCAGATGAAGGCCGCGCCCATGAACGCGCCGCTCAGGCTTCCCAGACCGCCCAGGATCACCATGAACAGGATCTGGAAAGACAGGGATATCGAATAGGATGAAGGTTCCGCGGCATTCAGCCAGAAGAACACCATCATCGCGCCGGCGACGCCGCAGATATAGGACGACACGGCAAACGCCATCAGCTTGGTCTGGAGCGGGCGGATGCCCATAAGTTCAGCTGCAATGTCCATGTCGCGGATCATCATCCACGAACGCCCGATCCGGCCGCGCAGGACGTTGGCCATCAGATAGGCGATCAGCGCGGTGATGCCGAGTACGATGAAATAGCGCACGATCGGCGTTGCTTCCGCGCCGGAGACGACTACGCCAAAGGCCTCCCGGTGCGGGATCTCGATCGCGCCGGAGGCATTGTAGTTGTAGAGCCAGGGGATGCGGATGAAACACCATTCGAGGAAGAACTGGGCAGCCAGGGTTGTCACGGCCAGATACAGGCCCTTGATGCGCAGGCTCGGCAGACCGAACACGGCGCCGATTGCCGCGGAAAACACACCGGAAAGCAGAACCATCAATATGACATTGGCGTCCGGGAAGATCGAGGTCAGCTTGTAGGCCGCATAGGCTCCCACACCCATGAAGGCACCCGTACCGAGCGAAAGCTGACCGCAAAAACCCGTCAGCACATTCAGGCCGATCGCCGCCAGGGAGAACACCAGGAACGGGATCATGATGGATGTCAGAAAGAAGTCGTTGGCAAAAACGGGAATGACCACAAAGGCAACTGCCAGAATGACCAGAAGACCCACCCTGTCCTGCAGGATCGGCATGAGCGCCTGATCCGCCTTGTAACTCGTCTTGAATTGGCCAGCTTCGCGATAAAACATGAACTTGTACCTTAAACCCGCTCGATGATGCGTTCGCCGAAGAGGCCTTGCGGCCGGAACAGAAGGAAGATCAGCGCAATGATGTAGGCAAGCCAGGACTCGATGCCACCGCCCACGAGACCGCCCCAGTAGAGTTCACCGATCTTCTCGCCGAAGCCGATGATCAGACCACCGACAATCGCACCGGGGATGGACGTGAAGCCACCGAGGATCAGCACCGGCAACGCCTTGAAGGCAACGATTTCCAGCGCAAACGACACGTCGGAGCGCGCGCCCCACATGATGCCTGTCGCCAATGCGACGAGACCGGCCGCGAACCAGACGATTGCCCAGATCTGATTGAGTGAAATCCCTACGGAAAGCGCTGCCTGGTGGTCGTCCGCGACCGCCCTGAGCGCCCGGCCGATGCGGGTCTTGTTGAAGAAGATACCAAGTGCCGCCACCATCAGAACAGCAATGACGGCTGCCGCGATGTCGATATGCTGCAGGATGACCAGGCCTCTTTCCCCGAATTCAAACGCCGTGGAGCCGGTCGGCAGACCGAGTTCCTCGGTAATCATCTGTTTCGGCTCGCCGCCGAAAACGAATTCTCCGAAGCCGATCAGGAAATAGGTCAAGCCGATGGTCGCCATCAGCAGGATGATGTCGGGCTGGTTGACCAGCGGACGCATGACGACCCGTTCCACTCCGTAGGCCAGTATCCCCATCGCGGCAATGGTCAGGGCAAGTGCCAGGTAGGCCGGTACGCCGTTTTCATTGAGGCCGACCAGGGTAAGTCCGGCGAACACCACCATGATGCCCTGTGCGAAATTGAAAACGCCGGAAGCCTTGAAGATCAATACAAAACCAAGCGCGATCAGGGCGTAGAGAATTCCGGCGACGAAACCTTCCCACAGGACTTGCAGGAAGAAGTCCGGCATATCGTACATCTGCACGAAGGGATCGATGAAAATGTCGTAAAGCATGATTTTCCCTTCTAGTGGCTGACGCCGAGATAAGCGTCGATCACATTCTGGTTCGCCTGAACTTCCTCAGGTGGACCGTCCGCGATCTTCTTGCCGTAGTCGAGCACGACGACCCGGTCGGACAGATCCATGACCACGCCCATGTCATGCTCGATAAGCGCGATCGTGGTGCCGAATTCCTGGTTCACGTCGAGGATGAACCGGCTCATGTCTTCTTTTTCTTCAAGGTTCATTCCGGCCATCGGCTCATCGAGCAACAGGAGATCCGGCTCCATGGCGAGAGCCCGGCCGAGTTCGACCCGCTTCTGCAAACCGTAAGGCAAACGCCCGACAGGCGTCTTTCGGATCGCCTGGATCTCCAGGAAGTCGATAATGTCCTCGACTTTCCTGCGATGCTCGATTTCCTCCCGTTCGGCAGGGCCACGCCAGATGACTTGCCAGAAGAAACTCCGGTGCATCTTCAGTGAACGCCCGGACATGATGTTGTCGAGCGTCGTCATGCCCTTGAAGAGCGCAACGTTCTGGAAGGTCCGCGCGATGCCCTGGCTTGCCGCCTCATACGGCTTCATCTTGCGCCGTTCCTTGCCCCGCCAGGTGATCGTGCCTTCCTGTGGGTGATAGAAACCATTGATGACATTGAGCATCGAGGTCTTGCCGGCACCGTTCGGTCCGATGATCGCGCGGATCTCGCCCTTCAGGATATCGAAGGAAATGTCTGTGATCGCCTTCACGCCGCCGAAGGACAGCGACACATTGTCGACCCTCAGCAATTCTTCGCGATGCGCAGTTTCGGAGACACCGTCGGGTGCAGCTGTCATGTCTGTGGCAAAGGCGTTCATTCGGCAGCCTCCTGATAGTCTTTGCCGGGAACATGAGGCTCCATGTCACGGATCTCGACCGTCGCTTCGATGGCGCCCTTCCGGCCGTCCTCGAATGTCACTTCCGTGCGCACATGCTTGGTTTTGGAACCGTCATAAAGCGCTTCGATGAGGGGCGCATAACGGTCTGCAATGAAGGATCGGCGCACCTTCTGGGTCCGCGTCAGTTCACCGTCATCCGCATCCAGCTCCTTGTGCAGGATCAGGAATCTTCTGATCTGGGCGCCGGCCATCATCGGCTCACGGGAAAGATCGCGGTTGACCTGGTCGACATGGCTTTCAACCATCGAATAGACATCCGGATGAGCTGCCAGTTCCTGGTAGGACGCGTAGTTGACGTTGTTGCGTTCCGCCCAGGATCCGACGGCAGTCAGATCGATATTGAGAAAGACCCCGACCATGTCGCGTTCGTGACCAAAGGCGACTGCCTCCTTGATATTGGGGAAGAACTTGAGCTTGTTCTCGATATATTTCGGTGCGAACAACGCCCCATCATTGAGTTTTCCGACATCCTTGGCCCGGTCAATGATCTTCAGGTGCCCGTTTTCCGCAATGATGCCGGCATCTCCGGTATGTACCCAGCCATCGGCCGTCTTGGTCTTTTCGGTGGCTTCGTCATTCTTGAAATAGCCGACAAAGACACCGGGTGAGCGGTACATGACCTCGCCGTTGTCGGCGATTTTCAGTTCCACGTCAGGCGCCGGTTTTCCAACCGTATCGCCGAAGATCTCTCCGTCAGGCTGAAGCGTGATATAGACGCTCGCTTCCGTCTGCCCGTAAAGCTGCTTCAGATTGAGGCCGAGCGAGCGATAAAAACGGAAGATCTCCGGACCGATCGCCTCTCCCGCAGTATAGCCGACTTTCATTCGCGTCAGACCCATGCGATTCTTGAGCGGACCGTAGACCAGGAGTTCTCCAAGCCTGTAGAGAATACGGTCCTTTGCGTCGACATCCTCGCCGTTCAGGATCTTTTCGCCCACCTTGCGCGCAATTTTCATGAAGTAGTCGAACATGGCGCGCTTGGTTTTGCCTGCATCTTCCATTTGCACCATGATGTGCGTCAGCAGCATTTCAAAGACCCTTGGCGGCGCAAAGAAATAGGTTGGTGCGATCTCACGCCGGTCGACATCAATCGTATCCATGCTTTCCGGACAATTGACGCAATAGCCTGCGGTAAAGGCCTGGGCGAGCGAAAATACATGGTCACCGATCCATGCCATCGGCAGGTAGGCAAGCACTTCCTCGGTCTCGTCAAGGTGATCAAACACGTTCGCATTGCGTGCTGAAACAGCCAGATTGTCGAACGACAACATGACGCCCTTCGGACGGCCGGTCGTTCCGGAGGTATAAAGCATCACGGCAACATCGTCGCCCTTCCCACCGGCAAATCCTTCCTCCCACTCCCTCGGCAGCGAACTGTTCTGCGCCTGCAGTTCACGACCTTTGTTCTGCAGGGATTCATACGAGTGCAAGTGAGTATGGTCGTAGTCGCGCAACCCGCGCATTTCGTCGTAAATGACGTCTTTCAGGGTCGGAACCTCTTCGGACATCGACAGCAGCTTGTCGACCTGTTCCTGATCCTCGACGACCGCAAATTTCACTTCGGCATGACCAAGGACATACGCCATTTCCTCGGCAACCGAGTCGGAATAGACCGGCACAGGAACCGCCCCCACCGCCTGAGCGGCGACCATCGACCAGTAAAGTCGCGGCCGGTTCGAACCGACTATGGCGACCTTGTCACCAGCCTCAATCCCGAGTGACTTCAGTCCGATTGAAAACGCGCGGATTTCTTCACACACCTCGGACCAGGTCCAGCTTTGCCAGATCCCGAAGTCCTTTTCCCGGAATGCTGTCCGGGTTCCGAGAACCTTTGCATTGTGCAACAGGATCTTCGGAAAAGTGTCCTCCCCGCGCGGCGAAGCGCTGGCCGACCCTACCATTTTCTGTTTCTTCCCCTTGGACCATCGTTTCCGCACCCGCTCGCACGAACCGTCAGATGTTCCGTCTTTTGTTTAACCGGTGCGTATTTTTGCAAAACGCACCGGTCTGGAAGGTGCCCCTGTTTCGGGGTCGTTCTTTCAAAGGGTATGAAACAGTCTGCCGCTGCAACCTTCAACAAGTAATTCGTCGAAGGCGATCACGGATCTTGCCTCATGTCCTTGAAACAGGAAGCTAGACCGGCCGATTTGCAGCAATATGATCCAACTGTTTCGAATTGTTTCAATTGCGCTGCAGCTGCGAACAATCTTGTACCGATCTGGACTGTGGACCTGTTTCCAGTTGCAGGCACATGGGGTTGCATTGCGAGCCTCACGCATGGTTTTCCTCGGCTGATCCTGGAATGGGCCGAAAATTTCATCAAACCGTACCCACAGAAATGCAACCTGTCCTGGATCGCTGATCTCTTTTGAAAAATTCGAAGTGTTGCTCTTGCGCCCAACGGGTGGGCAGCAATGCGACCGGGCCTCTTTGCAGTCCAGCATACATTGCAACTTACCTTAGGTAATTGCTGCGGCATCGCTTCATGCGTATACTCGCAAAGCTGCCAAGACATGCAATTGCAACCGGTTAATTGATTAGCACAAAGGTACTAATCAGGGGGGAAGCCATGCCTAAACGTCCAGCAAAGCTGAAAAAGTCCAAAAAAACCAAATCACCAAGTCAAAAACAGAACCTGCCTGCTTCGAACACCCTGGAAGCTGCGCCACGACTTGGAGACCATGTGCTCAACGTTCCGGCTGACATCACCGATTTGCGCGACCGCATGTATGAGCCTGCACTCCTGGCGCTCGACCTTTCCATGGACGCACCCGATTCCGGCGTCAGTCCGATCCGCAACCAGGGAATGGAGGGAGCATGCACCGGATTTGCACTTTCGAGTGCCATCACGCTGTTGAACAGGCAACGTCACGCACGCCGGTCCCAGCCGGACGAAGCCCCGATGGCCAGTGCACGCATGCTTTACGAAATGGCAAAACTGAACGACGAATGGCCCGGCGAGGATTATGAAGGCTCCAGCATACGGGCCGCGCTGAAAGGATTTTTCAACAACGGGGTCTGCAGCGAAGAACTGGCCCCTTATCGGGTGGGCGAGAAAAACTGGCACCTGACCAAGGACCGGGCGGTAGATGCCAGAAAGGTGGGGCTTGGTGCCTATTTTCGTCTGCGCCCGCAGATTATCGACTATCACGCCGCCCTCAACGAAACCGGCGTCATTTATGTATCGGCAATGGTCCATCGCGGTTGGCAAAATCCGAGGAACGGTGACATTACTCCGTCCAACCTGACCGAAGGAGGCCATGCCTTCGTCATCGTCGGGTATGACGACAAGGGTTTCCTCATCCAGAACTCCTGGGGCGAAACCTGGGGCGGTTTCGATGGCCGACCGGGAATCGCCAGATGGCGCTACGAGGATTGGGCGGCGAACGTCATGGATGCCTGGGTGTTGAGGCTTGCGGTGCCGACCCCAGAATCGTTCGATCTTACGGTAGGGGAACCTGACAGGAGCAGTCGCAGCCTGTTCAACAGTCCGAAAACACGAGCTCCGCGTTTTGAGGAAATTGTCGGCCACATCGTTCATCTCGACGACGGCAGGCTTGTGGAACGCGGGAAATACCCAACACCGGAGGCAACATTAAAGGAAACAGCCGATTTTCTCGCAGACGAGACGGCAACCGCAAAGCGCAACTACAAGCATCTGGTATTTTATGCCCACGGTGGACTCAATGACCAGAACGCATCTGCAAATCGCGTTCGCAAGATGAAGGAAGTCTTCAAGCGGAACGGGATATACCCGATTCACTTCATGTGGGAGACCGGGTTCTTCGAGACCCTGACGGACATCATCTTTTCTTCCAACGCCAAGGCCGAAGCGCGTGTCGGCAGTGTTTCCGATTTCTTTGACCGCATGCTGGAATTCACCGCGCGCGGTCCGGGGAGGGCCGTATGGCGCGATATGAAGCGGGATGCGGAAAAGTGTTTTGCAGGGAGCAGCAGCGGCGGCACCAAAGCGCTCAAGATACTGCTCAAGGGCAATGCGCAGCGCAGCAACCCGCTCAAGGTACATCTGATCGGCCACAGCGCGGGCAGCATCCTGCTGGGCCATCTGCTGGGCAAGCTCAATGCCGCGAACCCGCTTGCTGTCCCGGTGCAATCCTGTTCCCTCATGGCCCCGGCCTGCACCAATGATTTCTTCAAGACCAATTACACCGACAGGATCGGAGACACAAACGCAGCCTCCGGACTGTCGAAGCTGTGGCAATACAACCTGATCGACCAGCGCGAACGGGACGATTCCGTCGGCCCTTACGGGAAATCGCTGCTCTATTTCGTCTCCAACGCATTCGAGGACGAAAAGAAAACACCCCTTCTTGGCATGGAAGTGTTCGCGAACAACCTTGTGCTGAAGCCCGATCACACACTCCACTATGCGGGTCGGGCCGACGCCATAACGGATAGCAAAACCCATGGCGGCTTCGACAACGACCGGGCAACCATGAACAATATCCTGAAAAATATTCTCGGCAGAAAACCCTCGGCCGCCAAAGGCTTCCAGCCGGAAGACGTCACGGGATACTAGGAATTTTCATCACAGTCGGGCGAGCGCAACCATATCAATCTTGTTGGGAACCAACACGGCGCGCCGTGCTCTTGCGCACCGCCAGCCAGGGTTGGAGCTGCACGTTGCTCTCCTCCGGTTCCCCGCCCTCGAGCACATTGAGCAGCAATTGTGCAGCCTGCTCGCCGATCGCCCGGCGCGGCTGGTGTACAGTCGTCAGGGGCGGCACAAAATGGCCGGCAATATCGATGTCGTCGAAACCGACCACCGACACGTCGTAAGGCACACGCACACCGACCTCGTTCAAGGCGCAAATGAATCCGAAGGCGGTCCGGTCGGCAGCGCAGAAGACCGCCGTTGGTCGCTCGGACAGATTGAGCCACGTCAAAGCAGCCGCTTTGCCCGATTCCAGGGTATAGTCGCCTTCGAAAATCCAGGCTTTCTCCGGATCGAGGCCCGCCTTTTTCAAGGTTGCCTTGAAGCCCTCGACCCTGTCTCTCCCCGGTTTGTGTGTCAGCAATCCGGTGACATGTCCGATATTCCTGTGACCGAGTTCAAGCAGATGCGAGACTGCCAGATCGGCTCCGAGAAGATTGTCGACAACGGCGATCGGCACCGCCGGATCGTCGCTCCATTCACCGCAAGTCACGATCGGTGGCAGTTTCGGATTGGTTGCACGAATTTCCGAAATCGAAAAATGCCCGTCGAGAATGACGATCCCGTCGCAATTGTTCTTGCTGAAATAGTCGTTGATCCTCTGGCGCGACATGGAAGGTTTTCGCGTATCTGCGATCAGCACCTTCAGGTTCCTGTCGGCGCAGACGGTTTCGATGCCCTGCAGAATGTTCGAAAAATGCGAGTTCCCGATATCCGGGACGAGTGCCACGATGGTTCCCGTATCGCGTCGGCGTAGATTTCGCGCCGCGTGATTGAGCACGTATCCGGTCTCTTCAACTGCCTTCGCCACCTTGTCGCGGGTCTTGGCCGACACCCGATCCGGCGCGGACAGGGCCCTGCTGACAGTTGCCGTTGAAACATTGGCAGCGCGCGCGACGTCCTGAACCGTGGGATTGGTTTTTTTGATTTCCGACTGCCTCATTCCCTTTAGTCTAGCCGATAACAAACCGAGTTCGCGATCCATTCTTCGACATCGCACCTGATTTGCGCGATTTATCGGCGGCAAAGGCATGACACGTCGGAATAAAACGCAATTTTGAGCAAGGCGCGCCAACAACGCGGCACAGCACATTGATGCGGTGTCAGTCCGCAAAGCTCAGATACTGTTCCATCTGCCTGAACCCGCGTTGCATGTGGGCATCGATTTCTTCCAGCATGAGCGCGAGACTGTTTCCAACGGCAAGCTGAAGATACCGTTCATGGGCATCTTCGATCGGAGCCTTTCGGCCATGTGCCCGCTGGTGTTCAGCCAGATAAAGCTGCATCCGGCCCGCTATGCGGCGCCAGCTTTCCAGCAGAAGCTTGTGACCGCATGTTTCATAGACAAGAGAATGAAAACGGACTTCCGCCTCGCTCGACGCCACGTGATCGTCAAGCGCAAGTGTTTCAAGCAGCGCCTTGTGCCGGATTTCGAGTTCGCGGACAAACGCTTCGTCCCGGCGCTCCCAGACTTCACGGAACGCCAGCGTTTCGAGCGACGTCCTCAGTGAATAGATCTCCCGGACGTCCTCTGGCGAGAGTTTGAGGACGCGGGTTCCCGTGTAAGGTATGGTTTCGATCAGGCCTTCTGCCGCGATCTGTCCCATGGCCTCCCGCAAGGGTCCCCTGCTCACGCCGAACCGCGCTGCCAGATCCGACTCGGTTATCTGACTTCCCGATTCGATCTCTCCACTGATGATCGCACGACGCAGATTGGCGGCAATCTGGTTGCTGAAAGTTTCACGCTTGATGGGTTTGACCCGGTTTTGCGACATCAGTTGCGGTTCGTTCATGGTCGTGTGCACTTGTTCGTTATGATCACGCATTCTTGCCGGAAGACGCTTCTTGGCAGTTCTACCGCAAGACCCATTCCTTGTACGCTTTTTCGGCCTCGGCGGTGACCGGTCCCGTTACTCCACCTCCGATGAGGCGGCCATCGATGCGAACAACAGGTGTCAATCCGCCGAGCGTACCGGTAATGAAAGCTTCATCGGCCGAATAGGTTTCCGCCAACGTGAAGTCCTTTTCCTCAACGATATTGCCAGCACTTCGCCAACTATCGACCACCGCCTTTTGCGTCAATCCCTTGAAGGAAAAGGACCCGGTCGACGTCCACAGTTCACGACCCCGGACAATAAAAAAATTCGTTGAATTGCAACTGGCAACGAACCCTCGCGGATCAAGCATCAGCGCTTCATCCGCGCCGGCATTGATCGCCTGGATGAGAGCCTGAATGAGGTTCAATCGGCTGTGCGAATTCAAACGCAGATCAAACACATCCGGACCGCTTGTTCTGAAGGTCGATGTAAAAAGGGCGAGCCCCGTCGTTTTGGTCTCGGGTCGGGGCGCCTTGTATTCGGCGACGATCACGACGGTGGCTTTGCCAATCACAAACCGGGGGTCCTGGTTGGGCGTACTTTTCAGCCCGCGCGAGACCATCAGCCGGATATGGACGCCGTCTTTCATGCCATTGGCATCCAGCGTTTGACGAATGGCACTTTTGAGATCTTCGCGGCTGCGGCCGATGTCGAGCGCAATCGAATTCGCGCCTTCGAACATCCGGTTCAGATGAGCGTCCATCTGAAGGATACGCCCGTCAATGACGCGCAGCCCTTCCCAGACACCGTCTCCCAGAACAAAACCGCTGTCGAAAACGGAAACAACGGCCTCGCGACGGGGTACAAGCCGGTCGTCGACATAGACCAGAACATTTTCATTCCGCGGATCTGCCAAATAGCCTTGAGCGCTTGCAGAGTTGTTCATCGATTATTTGTCTCCAAAAAGGGCTCTAAAACTGAAAACGCCGGTGTTCTGCAAGAAACTGCTGGGTCAGGGGGCGTTTCGGGTTTTTCAGGACTTCATCAGGTGTCCCGCTCTCGTAGATCCCGCCTTCGGCCAGATAAAGGATCCGCGTTGCGAAATGATAGGCGAAGCCGATTTCATGGGTGACGAGGAGCATTGTGCGACCCTCGTTTGCCAGCTGTTCGATAACCCCGAGAACTTCGCCGACAAGCGCCGGATCGAGTGCCGAGGTCGGTTCGTCAAACAGCAGAATTTCAGGATCCATGGCCAGTGCGCGCGCAATGGCGACACGCTGCTTCTGCCCGCCGGATAATCGGGATGGATATGTGTCGGCCTTGTCGGCGAGGCCCACACGCTGCAATTCTGCAACGGCCCGCTCATGCGCTTTTTGGGATTTAACGCTGCGAACGGTTTTCAGGCCCTCGGCGACATTTCCGGCCACCGTCATGTGCGGAAAGAGGTTGAATTGCTGAAACACCATGCCCACGCGTTGCCGGAGAGCACACAATTCACGTTCCGAAAAACGCATGTCTCCTGCACGCGACGGCTGCCCCACGAGTTCGCCGTCCAGCTCAAGGCGCCCCTCGCTCGGTGTTTCAAGCACGTTGATACAGCGAAGCAACGTGCTCTTGCCCGACCCCGAAGCACCCAGAATGGCAATTCGGTCCCCTGCCATGACATCGAGATCGACGTCGGAGAACACACGCAACGACCCGAATTGTTTGCCAAAACCGGACAGTCTGAGAACAGGTGCGCTCACGTTCAGTCACTCCGTGCAAGATGGCGTTCGAGCGCATAGGTCAGGCGCACGATCGGGTAGAGGATAATGAGGAAGATCGCCGCGATGACGGTATAGACCTCGAGCGGATTGTAATTGAGCGAGGCGATAAGCTTGCCCTGCTGCAGCAGTTCCACATAGGCAACGACCGACGCCAGTGTTGTCATCTTGAAGATTTCCACCCCGCGGTTCGTCAGGGCCGGGATGATCCGCCTGATTGCCTGGGGCAGAATCACACGGCGCAATGTCTGAAGACCGCTCATGCCGATCGCCCGCGCGGCTTCCCACTGACCAGGCTCGATGGATTGAATGCCACCGCGATAGATCTCCGCCGAATAGGCGGCCGAGTTCAACGAGATGCCCAGGATTGCCGCCAGAAACGGACCAATCTCGATCGGCGCGATGATCGGCAGGGCATAGTAGAACCAGAGGATCTGAACGAGGACCGGCGTGTTTCTGAAAAACTCCACGAACGCCGTCGACAGCCAGCGGATCGGCCGGTTGCGGGATCGCTTGCCCAGCGCAATGATCAGGCCAAGCCCCATACCCAGCACCAGGCAGACAACGAACAGTCGCAGCGTCCCGGCCGCGCCGATCGCAAGCGCCCACCAGTTGTCGAATACGTCCTGGAAATTCCAGATGTAGTTCATGGCGTGAACTCACCGCTCTTGGCGAAGCGGCGCTCCATGCGGGAAGCAATGAAACTGATGAACGAGATCGACACGAAATAGATCAGCGCGACAACGGTGAAGACCTCCAGCGGCCGGAAAGTCTTCTGGGCAAGTTCGTTGGCCTGGAACAGCAGATCGGCATAGGAAACCGTCGCCACCAGCGTCGTTGTCTTCATCAGCTCGATGGAACGCTCCATCATGGATGGAAACATGCGCTTGACGGCCTGGGGCAGGATCACCCTGCGCATGCACTGATTGTAGGTCATGCCGATTGCGTTGGCGGCTTCCCATTGCCCCCGTTCGATCGAAACGATGCCGGCACGGAAAATCTCGGCAAAGAACGCCCCGCTCTGGATCATGAAAGTCAGCGATGCGGCAAGGAACGGCGTCATTTCGATGGAAAGCACGATCGGCAAACCGAAATAGAACCAGAACAATTGCACGAGTGGCGGGGTTGTGCGGAAAACCTCGATGACAATTCCCGCAGGTACATTCAGCCACCGTCTGTGAGACAATCTCGCAAAGGCCAGCAGAAGACCGACAACCAGTCCGCCGGAAAGCGCTGTCGCGGTCAGGAAAAGCGTGTTGCGGAAGCCGACAAGCAAGAAGCCGCCTTCCGCCAGCACCGGTGAAAAATCCCACTCGTACATGATCTATCCGAGAGCCTCAGAGAAGTTCCTTGATAATCGGCGGCGCGGATTTCGGGTCGAGACCGAAACCGGTCAGGAATTCCTCGTACCAGGTCTGGATTTTTCCTGACTGGTAGTAGTCCGCGAGCTGGGCGTCGACGAATTCAACGAATTCGGTATCGCCCTTGCGCACTGCCGCGCTGGTCGGATTTGATTTGACAGGTGAGGGAACCACGATCTTGCCCCTTCCCAGTTTCTGGCGGGCCGCAATCAGGGGCGGATGAAACAGGCAAACCGCATCAACCCGTCCGGACTGGAAAGCGGCAATCGCCTCCGTGTTGCCCGGGAAGCGCTGGATATCGGCAGCACCGACATTTTCGGTCAGAAACTTGTCCATGCTGGTCGCCTGGGGGACGGCAATCTTGATATCGGCCTTGTTGAGATCTTCCCAGGAAGTCACCGGAACGTCGTCCTTCGCAAGAACGGCGAGAGAGTAATAAAGCAGCGGCGAGTCCGGGAAACTGGCAGCCTTTTTCCGTTCATCCGTCGCGTCCAGTACGAACATGACGTCGATCTTGTTGCTTTGCAGCGCCGCGACCGCGGTTCCCCAGGTGACTTCGACAGGTTCGAATTCGACCCCGAGCGCCTCTGCCATGGCCTTGCCGGCGGATACACCGACCCCGGAAGCCCATTCGCCCGTTGAGGGATCTTTCGAGTACCAGGGCGGCGCCTGGGTCACGCCGACACGCAGTTTCCCGCGTTCCTTGATATCTTCCAGAGATCCTGCGGCCAGGACCGGCGTTCCGCCTGCGATCAATGCAGAAGCCATCGTGGCTCCCGTCAGAGTCAGAACTGTTCGACGGTTCAATTTCATCTCGTGGTTCCCCTTCTCTTCAAGCGGCGCAGTGTTTGGAGCGCTCATGTCACTTCATAAAAACTCTCTTATTGTAGATTGTCAACAATTTACTATCATGCACAATTGCGCCGGCCATCCCGCGGCGACAACTGACCGCGCTGCTGCGGCAGGAAGCACTGAATGCACCCTTTTCGCGGAACGTCACACCAAAGCCCGGCGCAGGAGTATTGGTCCAGGGCGAAACGGTTCCCTGAAATCACATGCCACTGGCGAGAACAGAACCTGCAAGCGAATTGCCGCTCCGGGAATGCAAGCAGCCACGCCCTGAAACACCTGCGTGACAGAAGTTCACTTCCTCGCGTCAACGCAATCGCGGAGTTGGCAGGTCAGAAAAACGTCAGGAACGGCCGGTCGACAAGACGTCGAGAACCTCATCCCTGGTCATCTGGAAACGATCGCTCTGGTCCTTGTCGTGATGAACCCCGTCAATCCAGACGTAATCGTCGAATGTTTCCGAGTTCTGGACCCAGAACTCATGATAAAGCTTCGGCGCATGCCCCCAGGCGCCGCGATGGGCAATGTCATCGCGCCAGCTCTTGAGGTCTTCCCGGGTTCTGAAGCGGACAATCCCGATCTGATCGCCATCGTCTGCCTTGTAGAATTTCAGTGAAATGAAGCCGGGCATCGCGGCGACCGCATGGGCCATGTCGTCGCTGATGCGCTTGTGAAGATCCCAGTCGATGTCGTCCCGGTATGTCACGCCGAATATGCAGATGATCATCCTGCTCTCCTTCAATCCGCCGGCTGCGAGTTCTGTTGCACGTTCGGTTCGCCGATGAGAATAATAACCTGCAGAGAAATCCAGGGCCGTTCGGCAGCGACCGGAAACGATACGCATGCGCCCTGCACGGCAGCCCCTTGTTGCCTGCGCGGGAACAGGACGCGCATGAACAGCGAGCTTCCATCACCGAGCCTGTCAGCAACTGAAATCGATACTCTGCCGTTTCAGAACGACTGCGCGCTCGATGAATTCGACGATCCGGCTGTCCGTCACGGATTTCGATTTGGAAAACCGCACGCACCCTTTGCCAACGCTCAGGCCTTTCAATAGCGCACCTTCCGGATCGATACGGGCAACATCGCCCGCATAAAGGCTCACGTAGTTCCGCTGTGCATTGAGATGAAATACAAAAGAGTCGTCGAGTGCGTATCCAAGCATCTTGTAGTGAATGCTTTCGACGACATCCGGTGCAGCGTCGAGAATGAGCGCGCGAAGCTGCAACAGACCGGTCCGCCGCCAATCGTCTTCGATCTTCTGAAGATATTCGTCCGGTGTTTTTACGTCATACTGCATCGCCGATCTCCTGTCGTGGAGCGTACCTGATTTCCTGCATGCAGTGACAGTCCTTCACAATTGCAACCCGGTTGCAATTTTTGGTAGCTAGCCCTCAGGTTTTTGCCGCGTTGTATATTCCCTTACGTAGTTTGTGTATGGCGGGGGAGTGCCGGATGGCAGGCACAAGGACTGTTCGAAACAGGATTTCCAGATCGAAGCGCAGGAAAAACAGGACCAGCGCTGCCAGGCCGTCCACCGGAAGTCCGTACAAGAACCTCATCATAACATCGGTGATTACGATTCTGATCGGTGCTGTTTTCGGCGACCTGATCGTGAAGAAGAACATTCAGACCTACAACGCCCAGCATACCGCCTTCATATCCAGCCCCAAGGATGGTGACGAGGCTTTTGCCGCCGCTAGAGCCGTCTATGACACAAGACTGCGGGAGCGGCGTCGCCAGACCCAGCGGATCATCAAATACATTGCCGACGACAGCGTTTCCGCCTTCAACGATTTCTATGCCGTCTACAACACTGCGTTGACGGACTGGAACAACCACCACGACGCGATGGCAAGAGAAATACTTGAGACGACCAAGTGCGAGGTCAGGTTCCCGCGCGATGCGAGTGATGCCCGGAAGCAGGCGATCGACCCGCATTTCAATCTCTTTGTCAGCCTGGACGGCTTCAGCCCCTACCTGGAAGCACAACCCGGAAAGGCGGAAAGGGCCCGCGAGCGATTTTTGAAGGAGTCCAGGTTCTGCCCGACCTATTTCCTGACCAAGTCATCGGGCCATTCCGTGCACAGCGTCTTTGCGTCCATGCACAAGCGCATCTACAATTACCGGGAACACGATTACACCGAGTGCCGCTTGCGCCACCGGCGCAATATCCAGGCCTACTACCAGTCCTGCCTTGGTGCGGATTCACCGTCCCTTCAAACTGAATGCATGCGCCGCTTCGATCAGAAGATCGCGGCCGGCTCCTTCTGCGACAAGGGAGAGTTCAAGATCGGTGACTTCACGATCAAGGACGTTGAATTCAACGAACTCGACTTTTACTGGGGGCTTGGCGACCGGTTCTTCAAGACGTTTCGCAAGGAGTTCATTCTGGACTATTGTCAGGGTCAGATCGGCTTTTGGGGCAACGCACTTGGCTGGAACTGCAATATTGTTGTAGACGATTACCTCAACAAGAATTGACCCTCCCGGGGTACGGTCGCCTTTCTCGATCGCGTCGGAGACGATCTCGTGAGCTTGCGCGAATTCGTGGACCACTAACTGCAGAAATTCTTTTCGTTTGCGAATGCAAGCCGGATCGCGGCAAGTATCCCCCTTGTTGCGGTTCGGAACACAAGCGACCTGTCGCAGATCTTGAGCGGCATTCCTTCGAACACAGAAAAGATTGCATGTCCCGGCATCGGCGCCGCACCGCTGGGACGGACGAACCGATCCGTATACCCGCCATGCAGATCGTCAGCTGGCAACCGGCCCCAAAAGTCATTTAACTGCCGCGTTTGAGAAACCGCCTGAGGCAAGATCCGGAGCTATGCAGAGCAACAAGGAGGGCGCCAGGTATTTGCCGGATGGCCGTGGCATTGCACTTATGACGCTTGCCATGCTGCTCATCCCGCTGGTGGACGGCACTGCCAAATACCTGAGCGAGACCTATTCGCCATTTTTTATAAGCTGGGCGCGCTATGCCGTGGCCAGCAGTCTTGTCTTGCCGCTGGCGATCTGGCTCTACGGATGGCGCATGTTCCCGCGCGAGCATCTGGGCGCGCATTTCATGCGCACGCTTTTTCTCGTTGCCGCCATGACGTCATACTTCCTCGCAATTTCGGAAATCCCGCTGGCATTGGCACTTAGCGCTTATTTCGTCGGACCGATCATCGCTGTTGTCCTGTCTGTTCTCCTTTTCCGGGAACACCTGACACTCGGGAAGACTGCAAGCCTCGTCCTCGGAATGGCCGGAGCGCTGATCATCCTGCAACCGACCGGCGGTATGGAACGCGGAATCCTGCTTGCTTTCGCCGCAGGGTTCCTGTTCGCGCTATACCTGATCGCCACCCGCCGCGCGTCGCAGCATAGCGAACCGGTCCGGACGCTCGCCTTTCAATGCGTCGTCGGCACCTTGCTGCTCAGTCCCCAGGCTGTCGCCACCGCCGCCCTGCCGACCTCCGGCACGCTTCTGTTCTTCCTGGCGCTCGGCTTCTTTTCAAGCTTCTGTCACCTGCTGACCATCCTCGCCTTCCGCTGGTCCGATGCTTCGACACTGGCCCCGCTAGTCTATGTCGAACTCGTCGGCACCACCCTCGTCGGTTACCTCGCATTTGCCGAATTACCGAGCCCCGCAACAATCGCCGGCGCAGCGCTGATCGTGGCAGGAGGACTGGTTCTGGTCGTGAGGCGGTAAAACCGGTGAAACAACTGATAGAACCCAGAAATGTGATTTTAAAACAACAGCTTGACGCACCAAAGGCTGACATCATTGGGGCAGGGTCTCGAGGTTTACTCTTGTGCTACAGTTTGCGACTGCGCGCCTGCTAGTCCTGGAAATGCTTCGAACATCCTTCCGGCTTTCGCTAATTTTTACAAGATGGAGTAACAAACAGATCTGCGCAACACTGGGCGCCAGATCGAGACAAAAACATCCGGGAAGAAGCCATATGATGTACTTCGCGTTATTTGTGCTGATCGTTTTGGCCGCATCGGCAATCGCAATCTGGCTTTTCCTGGCTGTCGCTCCGGGGCGAATTGCTCGCCAGCGAAATCATCCGCATGCTGATGCTGTTCGAATGTGCGGTTATTGGGGAGCTCTCACCTTTGGGCTGCTCATGCCGGTTGCCTTTGTCTGGGCATACACCAACAGCAGCTCAAATTCTGATGCGATAGAAAACACATGATTGTTTTTCTTACTCTTTGCTATTGCGCTGTTTTGTTTCTCTTAATCAAGTTGAAAATTCTTCCGCTCAACAATTTCTGGAAGTTATCTCCACTTTTTTGGATGTTTTTACTATTCGTTTTACTATTCATTCCCATGCAATGGGGCGCCCCATCCGGCCCTATCAGAACTTACACTTCGGTAATTGAAATTGTGCCAAATGTGACGGGCGAAGTTATTGAGGTCCCGGCAAAACCGCTTGTCAGAATCAGCAAAGACGAGGCGCTGTTCAGACTGGACCCCATGCCGTTTCAGTCTGTCGTGGATCAGAAAGCCGCAGCTCTTGCCGAAGCTGAACAAGCCGTTCCTCAACTGAAAGCGGTTTTGGACGCGGCAGAGGCTTCCGTCCGCGAAGCCACCGCTCTTCGTGACAGGTCCAAGGATGAATACGATCGTTTCCGAAAGGCGAACGACAATGCCAGGACAGCGGGCAGTACAAGTCTTCCCTTCACCGAAAGCGACGTCGAAAACCGGCGACTGACTTACATTGCTGCAGAGGCGGCCGTTTCCCGGGCGATTGCAACTTCCGAGCAGGCAAAAATAGCATATCGCACTGAAATTGACGGGGTAAACACGACTGTTGCCAGACTTGAAGCCGAGTTACGCAAAGCTGAATACGACCTCGACCAGACAACGGTTAGGGCTCCTGCGGACGGATATGTTGTGGGGCTGACCCTTAGACCAGGGCAACGGGTAGCAAATTTTCCGCTCCGGTCCTGGATGGCATTTGCGCCCGTCGAAGCCAATCGAATTGTCGTCGCATTGCCGCAAAGTCGCATCCGTAACGTCAAACCCGGGCAACTTGTCGAAATTTCGTTCGCTTATAGACCTGGAAGGATTTACTCCGCGTCTGTGGAACAGGTTATTCCCATAAATGCGTCTGCTCAACTTCCGCCAAGCGGTGTGCTTCCTTCACTAAATTCTTTCCTGGGACCGAACGAGTTTATGGGTGTCATAGTCGAACTCGACGCAGCACCGGAACTTCAGGACAATTTGCCGTCGGGAACAGCCGGAACAGCTGCAATCTACACCAGTTCCGCCCAGGCAACGCACGTGATTCGCAAAATCATGATCCGGATGGATGCCTGGGTGAACTACATTCGTCCTAACTGAGATGGTCTTGCAATCCAGACGAGCGGCGCAGTCCTGCTTGACTGCCCCTCTTCCCGGGAAATCTCCAGCCGGGTGGTCCAAACACCGGCAGCAGCTCACCTCCTTTTACCAAGAACATAACGGTGGACCACTTCAAAAGGGGGAGGATCAGGCTAAACAGATCCCTGATCAGAGCTCAATACCCCTTCTCCCTTCGGACTATGCATCACCGGTTCAGTCTGCCCGCATTTTGATCTAATCTCGCGGTCATGGAGGAGTCACGGCAATTGAAGGCGCAGCTTGATCTGATGCAGGCAGCGCTGGACCATATCAATCAGGGTTTTACCGTGTTCGACAGCGACCTCAGGCTTGTCGCGTGGAACCGGGGCCTGTCGGACATGCTCGACATGCCGCCGGAAATCATCCGGCGCGGCTCCCATCTGGAAGCCTTCATACGGGTGAACGCCGAACGCGGCGAATACGGCCCCGGCGACATTGAAGGCAAGATTGGCCGGCGGATCGAGCGCGCCAAACTGTTCGAACCACATTATTTCGAGCGGGTCCGGCCCAACGGCCAGATTATCGCCGTGTCAGGCACACCGCTTCCGCAAGGCGGATTTGTCACCATCTATTCCGACGTCACCGAGGAGCGCCGCCGCCAGGAAAAGCTGGAGCGCACGGTAGAAGAACGCACCCGCGCCCTGCAGCAGTCAGAGGACTGGCTGCGCCTGGTCACCGACAATATTCCAGCGCTGATTGCCTATGTGTCACCCGGCCCGATTTTCCGCTTTGCCAACAGGCGCTATGCCGACTGGTTCGGTCAGTCGGTTGCCTCCATTGCCGGACGGGCGGCAGCAGATGTGGTCGGCGCCGATCTTTTTGCCGAACTGGAGCCGCATATCGACCATGCCTTCAAGGGCAATGCCGTCAGCTATGAATACGAGCGCAAACGACCCGATGGAACGAAAGCCTACATGCGCTCCACGCTGATCCCTGACATGACGGCCGACGGCCGCACGCTCGGCATATTTGTTCTGTCGCTGGACGCGACGGACCAGAAGCAGGCCGAAGCGACCCTGGTACAGTCCCAACGGATGGACGCCGTCGGCAAACTGACCGGCGGCCTTGCCCACGATTTCAACAATCTGCTGGCGATCCTGATGGGTAATCTCCTGAGCGTCAGCCGGCTCGAACCCCCGCTCGACAAGGCGGAGCTGGACAAAAAGCTGACGCCGATGCTGGAGGCGACAAAACGCGGATCAGACCTGATCCAGCGTCTTCTGGCCTTCAGTCGCGGCAAGGCGATCGACCCGCAAACGGTGTCGCTTGCGCGACTTGTATCCAATGCCGGCAGCCTCCTGGAAGGATCTCTGCCGTCGGCCATTGTCCTGGAGACCGAGATGCCGGACCGTAGCATAGGTGCGCGGATCGACCCGACACAAATGGAAACCGCCCTGATCAATCTCGCCTTCAACGCGCGCGATGCCATGCCGGAGGGCGGGACGTTGAAATTTGTCCTGAGCGAAATCACTCTGGAAAAAAGGGCAGCGGATGATCTCGGTGTTCCGGTTGGCCGGTATGCACAGATCACCGTTGCCGATACCGGTGCCGGCATGGATGAGGAAACCCGGCTCAAGATCTTCGAACCATTTTTCACGACAAAAACCTTTGGCACCGGAAGCGGCCTCGGACTGTCCATGGTCTACGGATTCATTCACCAGTCAGGAGGAGCCATAACGGTTGACAGCAAGTTGGGCATAGGAACCTGCCTTACGCTCTACCTCCCATACCACCGGATCGCACTGGCTCGGACGCGTGAAGCGATAACAGCCGGCGAAAACGACCTGCAGCGTGGCAAGGGTGAACTCTTGCTGCTTGTCGAGGACGATCCCGATGTGGCCAACGCCGTGACCGACCAGCTGCAAAATCTTGGTTATGCCGTGCTGAGGGCCGAAAGTGCAGAAGACGCCAGAAGTCTCGCGCTCGAATTGCCGGAGCTCAAGGGCGTTCTCAGCGACATCATCATGCCGGGCCAGACAAACGGACTGGCCCTGGCACGGGAAATCCGCCGGGAGCGGCAGGATCTCGGCATTGCACTCATGTCCGGCTATGCCGACTGGTCCGGTCTGTCGGGTCAGGACCGGGAATGTGAATTTCCGGTCTTGGCGAAACCCTTTGCAGATGATCAACTGGCCGACACGCTCCAGAAAATTCTCTCCCGCGCCATTTGAACGACACGTGAGGATTGCCTTGCAGACACGCCCCGCACAGCCAGCGAAACTGACCGTCTTTATCGTTGATGACGAGCCTGAAATCGGTCAGTTGTTGCAGGATGCCATGTCGCAGTTCGACATGACCGGCGAAGTATTTTCGACTGCAGCTTCCATGCTGGCCGCGCTTGGAAGTCGAACACCCGACGCATGCATCGTCGACCTCGGCCTTCCGGACATGGAGGGCATGGCCCTGATCAATGAAATCCGCAGGAAGTCCTCCGTTCCGATCATCGTTTTGTCGGCACGCGGTCATTCAACGGACCGGGTCATGGGGCTTGAGCTGGGTGCGGATGACTATGTGG
>NZ_AYYG01000111.1 GCF_000521215.1 Labrenzia sp. DG1229
TGCCATGGCCGGTGTCTATGTGGCCAAACACCTGGACGGCTCGGTTCGGGTGGCGGTCACCGGAGCCGGGCAGGACGGCGTCTTCCGGGTCGAGGGCATGGAAGCGGCGCTTGCCGCCAACTGGTCGCCGGACGCCGTCGCAAACATCACAGTGGACGCCAACTCCATGCTGCACGACATCCACGGATCAGCAGCATACCGCGCAAACCTCGTCACAGTCATGGCAAAACGCGCCGTCAAAGCCGCAGGGTAAGAGGTTTGCCAATGTCGTCATGAAATTGAGAGCCCGGCTTGTTACAAGCCGGGCTTTATATTTTGTTTGATCCGTTATCCAAAACATTCGTATCAAATCGACACATGATTGGAGTTGCAAAGATCCGAATTGTGTATGACAGAGGTCACAGTTTCAATGTCTTCGAAATGTTAGCAAGGGCATCGGAATTTGAGAAAAAAGATTAGTGAAGCCCAAAATCGCACATATTGGACTACTAGGCACTCACTTCGATTAATTTGACCTTCAGTGTTGGTTGGCATAGTGCCCGAAGGTGATGAGTGGCGGGATAGAGGTATAAATGGCTGGAACAAATCAGCGTGCTCCCAAATCGGGCACTGACCGGGACAATCCCGTTTCTGTTGCATTCCGACCAATTCGTTCTGCCTTCTGGGGAGTCGCGGTCGTCAGCTTTGTCATCAATATCCTGATGCTGACCGGTCCCGTTTTCATGCTGCAGGTCTACGACCGGGTTCTTGCCAGCGGTTCCGTACCTACACTGGTCGTCATCGGCGCGCTTGCCATTGTGCTCTACGTCTTTTACGGAATTCTTGAAGGTGTCCGGGGACGAATCCTCTCGCGTCTCGGTCAGCGCGTTGACGCCAGATTGTCCGGCATTGTCTATAAGGTTTCAAACAGTCTGCCTGTCCGTTTGGGACGCCAGGCAGCGCGTCTTCGCCCCGTTCAGGACCTTGATACGATCCGGCAGTTTCTTTCCGGCCCCGGTCCCGCGGCAATCTTCGATATTCCCTGGTTGCCACTTTATCTCGGTATCGTGTTTCTGTTTCACCCTCTTTTGGGCCTCGTTGGACTTGCCGGTGCCGTGATCATTTCGGTGCTGATCGGTCTCAATGAATTCATGTCCCGGAGGCCGACTGAAGAGGCTGCGGGACATGCCGGCCGTCGATCTGCCGCGGTCGAAAGCGGTCAACGCAATTCGGAAGTCGTGGCGGCGATGGGCATGCAGAACACGCTTACCGCAAAGTGGGACGCGCAAAACTCCGAATATCTCGCCACACAGAGGCGCGCGGCGGACACAACTGGGATCTTCGGCACCACCATCAAGACGATCCGGTTCATTCTGCAGTCGGCGATCCTTGCTGTTGGGGCCTGGCTCGCGATTCAGCAGGAAATCACGCCCGGGGTGATGATTGCGGCATCCATCATGACATCGCGCGCCCTGGCGCCGATCGAGCAGGCGGTTGCCCAGTGGCGCGGTTTCGTTGCAAGTCGTCAGGCTCTGCGGCGCCTTCGGGAAATTCTTCAGGTCTCGGAGACGGAAGAGACCAAGATGGACCTGCCGCAACCGGAAAAAGGTATCACGGTCGAACAGGTCTATTGCGGCCCGTTCGGGGAAACCATGCCCTATGTACAAAATGTTACGCTGGACCTGCAGGCAGGCGACGGCCTTGGCGTGATCGGCCCGTCCGGTTCGGGCAAATCGACATTTGCCCGAGCGTTGGTCGGTGTCACTTTGCCGCTCAAGGGAGTGATCCGCTTCGACGGGGCCGAACTCGCCCAATGGGACAACGAAAAGCGCGGCGAATTCATCGGATATCTGCCGCAGGATCTTCAGCTGTTTGATGGGACGGTTGCGGAAAACATTGCGCGGTTCAGGGAGGATGCAGAACCGGAGAAAATTATCGAGGCGGCAAAACTCGCTGACGTGCATGACATGATTGTCGCGTTGCCGGAGGGATACAACACGATTATCGGTCGCAGTGGCCGGTCGCTTTCTGCCGGGCAGCGCCAGCGGCTGGCACTAGCCCGCGCACTCTATAACAATCCGTTCCTGGTGGTTCTGGATGAACCGAATTCCAACCTTGATGCCATCGGAGAAAGCGCTCTTACGAACGCCATCAAGGCCATGCGTGAAAAGGGATCGATTGTTGTGGTTATTGCTCACAGACCGAGCGCGATTGCGACCGTTGACAAGATCCTTTGTTTGAAAGATGGAAAGATGGCGGGCTTCGGTCCCAAGGAAGAAGTTCTCAGGCAGGTGGTTCAACCTGTACAACCTGTACGCCAGGGAGTAGGAGCTGCCCAATGAATAATGCAAACAACAAGAATGCTTCGTCGCCAAGCAACCCGGCGGATGAGGCCCTGAGCAAGACGGTTCGCAGTCATCTTTATTTTGCGGTCCTGGTCACGATGTTCGTGGTCGTTGGCATCGGTGGCTGGGCGACATTCATGGAGATCTCAGGTGCGGTCGTATCCTCCGGCACTGTAGTCGTTGAGGGAAACATCAAGCAGGTTCAACATCGCGAGGGCGGTATCGTCAGCGAAATCAAGGTCAAGGATGGCGATGTTGTCAATTCCGGGGATCTTCTGATCAGCCTCGATGACACGGTCACGCGGGCCAACCTTGCCGTCATTACCAAACAGCTGAGGGAGCTGACGGCGCAGGAGCTTCGCCTGGAAGCGGAACGGGACGACCAACAGGCGATTTCCTGGTCCGGAGAACGCATTGAAACGCTGGGAGATATCGAGCGAGGCCAGCAATTGCTGCTGGAAGCCCGGCAAAAATCCAAGGACGGCCGGAAGAACCAGCTACAAGAACAGATCCGCCAGTTCAACCAGCAGACGCGTGGACTTGATGCGCAGGTTTCAGCCAAGGACATCGAAATCGAACTTATCGCAGATGAACTTGTTGACCTTGAAGCACTGCTGAAAAAAAATCTTGTTCCAAAGAGCCGCGTTACGGCTGTTCGACGTGAAAAAGCGCGTCTGCAAGGTGAGTATGGTGACCTGATCGCGCAGATTGCGCGAACAAAAGAGGCCATTAGCGAGCGCCAGATTCAGATGCTCCAGATCGAGGAATCCTATCGGGCGGAAGTTCTGGAACAGCTGCAGGAAGCCCGCTCGCGTATTGCTCAGCTGGAAGAGCAGAAGATCGCCGCGGAAGACGAATTGACCAGGGTCGACATTGTCGCACCGCGAGGTGGTTTTGTGCATCAGCTTTCCGTACACACGATCGGAGGCGTAATCGCACCCGGTGAGACCGTGATGCACATCGTCCCACGCGAAGACCAGCTGATTATCGAAGCCCAGGTGCAACCGGTCGATATCGATCAGCTTGCGCCCGGACAGGAAGCGAGAATCCGCTTCCCGAGTTTTGACCAGAGAACGACTCCGGAACTGAGCGCAAAACTGTTGACGGTTTCTGCCGACCTGACTGAAGACGAGCGAACCGGGATGAGCTATTACACGGCAAAGCTCATCATCGCCGACAAGGAACTGGAAAAACTGGGAACGCAGACACTGGTTCCCGGAATGCCGGTTGAGACATTTCTTCAAACGGGCGATCGGACGATCCTGAGCTATCTCGTCAAGCCGGTGACGGACCAGATTGCGCATGCAATGCGGGAACGGTGATTTGCGGGAATTTTCCGCCTATTGATCGTTGGCGAAGTCAATCGCTTCCGATTGCCTCTTCGCATTCTAGAGGACGAGGACCTCTGTTCCCGAGCCGGCCTTTTGAGCAGGCGCGTGTGGCGGCCTGATGATCAGGGCTCCTGACTTCGCAAGCAGCGCGAGCATGGAACTGTCCTGCTTGGTGAACGGTGTCGCAACGAGCCTGCCGTCCAGGTCTTCGTGCAGTGTCGCGCGAATGTAGTCCTGGCGCCTGTCGTTTTCGGAAATGTCTTCTCCGAGAATTGCCTGTCTGGGGGCCGTTGTGTCGGCAGTGTAGCCAAGCATTTTCTGGAGGAGCGGTTTCAGGAACAACAATCCGCAGACGAGACTTGAAACTGGATTCCCGGGAAGCCCAAGCACCTTGGTTGTTCCAAGTTTGCCTGCCATGAGTGGCTTGCCTGGGCGCATCGCAATGCGCCAGAAGGCAAGATCCATACCCTGCCGCCCAAGCACATCCTGAACCAGATCGTGATCTCCGACGGACGCACCGCCAAGTGTCACCAGAACGTCAGCCCTGGCCGTAATAGCCCTGCGCACATGATTGGCAAGTTCAACCGGATCATCCGGCGAGATACCAAGATCAAGGGGGATCCCGCCACAGTCTTCAACCATGGCTGCGATGCCAGCATGATTTGAAGCAATGATCTGGTCCGGTCCCGGTTCATCGCCGGGGCGGACAAGTTCATCGCCTGTTGCAAGGATTGCCACTTTCGGCCGCTTCACTACCGGTATCTGCGGATAGTTCATGGCCGCGGCCAGCGCCAGGTGCCGGTAAGTCAGTTTCAAAGGCGGAGCCAGAAGGACCTGGCCCTTTTGAAAATCAAGTCCGGCAGGACGTACAAATGCCCCCTTGTCCGGAATTTCAAGCACCGAGATCCGGCTATCCTGCCGTTTTGCGTTTTCCTGGATGAGGATCGTGTCGGCTCCGTCCGGCAACGGAGCCCCGGTGAAGATACGAACAGCCTGGCCGTTGCCGACGGAGCCGGTGTAGCCATGGCCTGCGGGTGCCTCACCGATAATCTCCAGCTGCGCTCCACCACCGGCAACATCAAGGTGACGAATTGCGTAGCCGTCCATCGCTGAGGCTGCAAAAGGTGGCTGCGTGCGTCTGGAAAAGAGATTTTCCGCCAGTGCGCGGCCGTTTGCCTGATCAAGCCCTGCAAATTCGGTACCGAGCGCATCGACGTCATATAGAAGTTTTTCAAGTGCCTCGGCGACCGGCATCAAGCTCATCAGGTTCCGCCTTCGCTGCCATCTTTTTCAAGCGTCCAGTGACCGGACTTTCCGCCAGCCTTCTCCAGCAGCCGAATGTCGCCAATCACCATGCCGCGGTCGACTGCCTTTGCCATGTCGTAAATTGTCAGGCAGGCGAGGGAACAGGCGGTGAGAGCCTCCATCTCGACGCCGGTCTGTCCACTTACTTTTGTGGTTGCCGTAACAACGAGGCCAGGCAGGAGTTCATCAACCTCGATATCGACCTTGACCTTCGACAGCATCAGAGGATGACAGAGCGGGATCAGTTCGTGAGTTCTTTTTGCCGCGAGGATGCCGG
>NZ_AYYG01000143.1 GCF_000521215.1 Labrenzia sp. DG1229
CGCCGTATATGGGCGGTTTCCACAACCGRCCGGAGCAACGGCGTTGACACGGATGCCCTGGTCCCCGACGCTCCATTGCCAGGTGCTGGGTGAAGGCATGCAGGCCGGCTTTGGCCATGGAATAGGCAGAAGATGGTGTGGCCTTGACGGCCTGATGCGCCCACATGGAGCCGAGATTGACGATCGCACCTTTTCCGGTGCCTGCCATTTTGCGCACAATAGCCTGGGTGATCAGAAACGTGCCGCGATTAAAGGCGTTGTACAGATCAAAATCTTCGCCCGTGTGGTCCAGAAACGGTTTCGGACTGAAATATCCGGCCGCGTTGACCAGATATCCAATCGCTCCGTCAAGGTTCTCGATATTCCTTATGAGACCGTCCACATCCCGCGTGTCGGTTACATCTGCCTTCCAGATTTCAACGAGAACATTGTGACGGTTTTCGATGTCGGATTTTGCATCGGCAAGTTTTTCTATGCTTCGACCTATCAGGATCAGCGGAATGCCCCGTGCTGCCAGTCGGTGTGCAGTGGCCAGTCCCATGCCGGAGGTGCCACCTTGAATTATTGCGATTGAATCCATCATTTCCACATTCCTCACATTCGATACGCCATTTTATCTACCTACTGATAGATAGATTTGATGATCGACATATCAGTGTTGCAATGGGTTCTGTCAACCCCTATCTATCAGTTGGTAGATAACGAGGTTGACCCGTGAACGCGCCGATTGCAGACACCGAAGCCAAAATTCTCGATCTGGCAGAGAACCTGATCCGTCAAAACGGATACAACGGGTTCAGTTTCCGCGATATCGCGTCTGGTGTCGGGGTGAAGAGTTCGAGCGTGCACTACTATTTTCCGACGAAAGCCGATCTCGGTGCCCGGGTTGCCAAGAGATACACGGACCAATTCATGGAGACGCTCGGTGATCCGGGATCACCGGAAGTACGGTCGAAGG
>NZ_AYYG01000145.1 GCF_000521215.1 Labrenzia sp. DG1229
CCCCCGGTTTGGTCCAGACCTTCAGCCGGATCGGCAGTCCGGCCTGTGCCCGCAGTGTCCCCAATTCGTCATCGGCGACCAACTGTCCTTTCGAAAGGATCAGTATCCGGTCTGTTCGAGCTTCCAGTTCGGTCAACGCGTGGGAAGACAAGAGAACCGTCGCGCCCTGTTCTGCGATCTCACCGATCAATTCATAAACGTTCTGACGGGATATCGGATCAAGACCGGTTGTCGGTTCGTCAAGGAGAACGAATTTCGGCTTCCCGATCAACGCCTGGGCCAGACCCAGGCGCTGGCGCATGCCTTTTGAATAAGTGCCAACCCGCCTCCTGGCGGCGTCCTCCAGACCCACCCGTTCCAGCAGTTCCAGGGCACCGGCGGCATTTGCACCTTTCAGACGCGCATAGAACCGAACAATTTCCTCACCCGTCAATGCGGTTGGAAACGCGACGGATTCAGGTAAATAAGCTGTCACCTGGCGGGCCGATTTGCTGCCGGGAGCGGCCCCCATGACCGAAATGTCACCTTCGTCGCGTTTTAGAAATCCGAGTACCATCTTGAACAAAGTGGTCTTGCCGGCTCCATTGTGGCCAAGCAGCGCAACACGCTCGCCCGGCCTCAGCGCAAATGACACCCGATCGACTGCGGTATGACTCTTGAAGCGCTTGGTGACCGACTGAACAGTCAGCGTGGAATTCGTCATCCCTGAACTCCTGAAATGGGGTCTTTGCGGTCAGGCGGCTGCATCAGCGGCGCATTGTCTACAATTCCACCGGGCAGAAGCGCCGGGAACTGGGACTGGGTCCAGCGCAACAACTGCACCGCAGGACTGCCCGTTAAAAGCTTGGCGGAAGGCTGGGTCCACAAGACCTGATCGATCAGATCGTTCGGCCGGTAGGCCGTGTCCGCAAGCCCGTCACCGTTCATGTCGAAAGCGGCGTGGTCACTCCAGAAATTTCCGCGTCCGTCGGTACTCCAGTCCAGATCCCGGCTGCCGACATATTTGACCTGCGTCCTGTTGCGGATGAATGCATTGCCCTGAAACAGGTTCTTGGCGGAACCGGCCGTAAAATGCACTCCAATCGGGCAGCCCTCGAACCTGTTGTCCGTTACCGTGTTTTTGTTGGCATTGTACATGAAGAGGCATTTTTCGCCGCCACCTGACACCATATTGCCGGCGATCTCGGCCCGGTTGGCATAGTTCAGCATCAGACCGTGATTGCGGTCTCCGATAGAAACGTTGTTTCGAATCTTGAGGCGATCGGAAAACATCAGCGCATAGCCGATATCATTGTCCAGCGAGACATTGCCCTCTATCACGCCGCTGTTGCCGTGCATGTAATGGACCGCGAACCGCAGGTCTTCGAAGCGGTTGTTGCGGAACGTATCCTTGTGGCTGGTATTGACGAAGACCCCGTCCCGGCCAAAACGGATGGTGTTGTGTTCCGCCAGCAAGTGCGGCGCGTTCCACACATAGATGCCGTTTCCACGCTCGTTCACGCGCAGATCACGACGACCTTCAATAAGATTGTTCGAAACGGTCGCATTGCGGGCTCCGTGAACATCCACGCCCGTCAGATTGTTGAGTATCGTGTTGTTACGAACGACCGCCCGGTGAGCCTGTTTCGTGAGTTTCACCCCGGCATCAAGCGTCTCTTGGGAGAGGCCCGAGCCGGTCAGCGTCAACCCCTGGATTGTCACGTCCGGAGCGGTGACCGTGATCACGCTACCGGTTCCATTGCCGACGATACTTGCTTCGCCCTCACCGGCCAGGGTGATCGGTTTGTCCAAGGTCACCGGACCGGTATGATCGCCAGGGGCAAGCCGGAGAACATCCCCGACCTGCGCATTTTCGATAGCCTCGCGCAAGGCGCCCTGCTCTGCCGGAACAAGCCGTTCAGTGGCGGCCAGCGATCCGCAGACCGCCAACGCCGAACAAAACAAAGCCAGTCCTCCGGTCAGGACACGCAGGGCGCGTTGCATGGATCAGGCTCCTCTTGGCTCGACGAACATACGACCACGCATTTCCATGTGAAGCGCATGGCAGAACCACTGGCAGTAGAACCAGTGCACGCCGGGACGTTCTGCAACGAATGTTACCGAAGCTGTTGCTTGCGGGGCCACTTCCATGGCGACGCCATAGTTCGACAGGCAGAAGCCATGAGTCAGATCATCGATGTCGTCGATATTGGTGACATAGACCGTCACCTCATCACCCTGCTTCACCGTGAACTTTTCAAGGCTGAAGGTCGGGGCGACCGAGTGCATGTAGACCCGGACCTTGTTGCCGTCGCGAATGACGTCTTCGGCATATTCCAGATCGACACCATCTGCCTCGGCCTGCTTGATCGCATCCTGGAAGATCGGGTCAGACCGATCCCACACGATTGCCGGATTCACCTTGGACCGATGAACGATGATGCTGTCATGCGGCTCGGCGAATGTCGGGCCGTCATGAACGACCTTCATGTCATCGCCGGAAATATCGATCAACTGCTCGTTCTCCGGTTTCAGCGGACCGACATTCAGGAAGCGGTCCTTGGAGAACTTGTTCATCGAAATCAGCCATTTGCCATCCGCTTCCGCAGTTTCACCCATGGAAGTGGAGTTGTGACCCGGCTGATAATGCACATCGACCTTTGATATGATCGGATCGATTTCTTCACCCGCATAGGCGCGAATGGCCTTGTCGATGTTCCACTTTGCAACCTGGCTGTCCAGAAACAGTGTCGTGAAGGCATTGCCCTGACCGTCGAAAGCGGTGTGCAGCGGACCGAGGCCAAGCTGCGGCTCGCCCACGACCGCGGAGCGCGGGTCGGCGTCGTCGGCAAACAGTGCGTCCACCTTTGTGACATCAATGATGGAAACCGTCGGAGACAGCTTGCCGTTGATGACGATGTGTTTCTTGTCCGGTGCCGCGTTGCAGCCATGCGGGCTGTTGGGGATCGGTATGTATCGCGTGAACTGTGACTTGGCTTCCTTGCGGCCGTCAACCACAGGGACACCCTTCATTTCCTGATAGTCGCCCGCCGCAACAGCTGCCTCGATCGCCTTGATGTTGAAGACAACAACATGATCCAGTTCGCTCTCGGTCATTTCGGCAAGATTGGTGCCCATTTCCGAGTTGTAACTGGTGGAGAACGCGTATTTGCCCTGATAGTCGGCATCGGTGTTGTCGAGGTTACCCGACACGATCACCTGCCAGGCGACTTTCATCTCGTCGCCATCGATGGCGGTGAAAATACACGAGTATTGTGACGGATCATCAAGGATCTTGCCGTCGTTCACGAGCGGTGCTTCATGCTCGCCGTTGGCAAAGATGTAGCCCGTGCGTGGATATTTCTGCGGCCGCATTCCGTGGATGTCATGCGCATTGGGGATTTCGATGATCTTGTCGCATTTCATCGTGTTGCAATCGATGCGGGCAACACGCGTATTCGCCTTGTCGTTGGCGAAGATGTAGCGCCCATCATACGTGCCGTCCGTGAAAGACATGTGTGGATGGTGCAGATCGCCGTTGTCGTAAGTGACCTTGCCCTGGGCCGCGAGATAAGCCTTCGTTTCCGGAAGGAGACCTTCGGTCAGAATTTTCAAGGACTCGTTGGTCTGTCCCCAACCTGTCGCCGAACAGCGATTGAAAACCGGTACCCGCATCAACTCGCGCATCGACGGAACACCGAGAATACGCAACTCTCCCGCCTGCCCGGAGGACCAGAAGCCGTAGTACTCGTCGAGTTCACCCGGCGCCATTTCGAATTTCTGATGGCCTTCCTGGGCAAAGGCCGGATTGGTACCGCTTACGGCAACCGCTCCCACGCCTGCCACCACGGCTGTCTTTGCTGTACCGCCCAACAGATCTCGGCGGGACATGCCCAGATTATTTTCCTTCTCCTTCATGGCTAATCTCCTTATGGCCTGTGAAGGTGTTTATCTAACCGGAGCCGGCTCTTCCGATTTGGCGGACGCCTCCGGCTGTACAAGCCCGGTTTGCTTTTCGAAGCGCCGCCTCTTGGCGAGCTTCTTGATGCAGACGGGACATTTCTGATCGTGCTGATAGAGAACCTGGCAATGCAGGCAGTTCAGACACTCGTTTGGATTGATGTTGCCTTCCGGATGAATGGCCTGGACCATGCATTCCTTCGCGCAGCGGTGGCAGGGATTGCCACACTCGCGGTAACGCTTCAGCCAGTCGAACATCCGAAGCCTGGCCGGGATGGCAAGCGCCGCACCGAGCGGGCACAGATACCGGCAGTAGAAACGCTCGATGAACAGTCCTGCGACCAGCAGGGCAACCGCAAACAGGACAAACGGCCAGGCGCGCTGGAACTTCAGGATTATTGCTGTCTTGAACGGTTCGACCTCTGCGTAGTGTTCGGCAACATCCAGTGAATAAAGGGACAGTCCGAACAAGCCGAGGAAGATCATGTATTTGAGTGGCCACAGACGCTCATGCAGACCCCAGGGAACCTCGATCTGCGGAACCCTGAAAAGTTTAGCGAGACGGTTGGTCAGTTCCTGCAGGGCACCGAAGGGGCACAGCCAGCCGCAATATGCGCCACGTCCCCAGAACAGAAGTGCCGCTGCCACCGAGAACCAGAGAAGAAACACCAGCGGGTCCATCAGGAACGCATCCCAGCTGAATTCACTGGTTATCGAGGAGAAAAACGCAAGGACGTTGACGACGGAAAGCTGCGCGTTTTCAAACCAGCCGAGCCAGACAAGCGTGAATGTCAGGAAGCCGATGCGGAACCAGAAAGTGAAGCGTTCGTTTTTTGTCACCTGCATCTGGAAGAAGAACACCAGGGTCAGCACGCCCATCGCCGCTGCAAGCACGCTGATGTCGAACACGCGCCCCTTCCAGATCCGTTTCCACAGTTCCTCTGCACTACTGACTTTGGTCGTATCGTTGCCGGCAATCGGCTGCTGGACAGTCGCCACCGTTTCCTGGACGGTTTTCAGGTAGTTGTCTGGCAGCTGGTAGCCGAGATCAAACGTCAGAAAAACCTTGTCGATCGGCCCGACGGCACGCTGCACGAGGAGTTGCAGGCGAAAATCCTTTGCCGGGTCAAAGCCGATATCCGCAGGGATGATGAAGAGATCCATCTCGGTGAATGTGGGCGCACCTTCGGCGACAATCTCGCCGACACGCGCTTGCTGCTTGTCGAAGAACCGGGCGGAAACATCGTGCTGGATCATCTGGATCCTGTCGAAGATACCCCCCCGGACATAGCCCGATCCCTTGAAGGAATACCGCCCCCGCCCCATTACCAGAAGCGCGTGCTCGCCTTCCTTGAGGCGTTCCTTCAAATTGGTGTATTCTGCTTCCCCCAGCAAAGACAGGCCGATCGTCGGCACATCGGCAAGCGCCATGTAGAGATCAATGAAGGTGTCGGCGTCGGGCCCGGCTTCCGGACGAGCAACTGCTCGCGGATCGCCCTGCCTGGAAAAGGCTGCATTCACCTGGGCAACATCGAGCGACATGCGGCGCACGGAGCCGTCGCCCGTTAACGTCATCCAGTCAAGAATGTCCCGGTGGCTGGTATCAATCTCTTTCTTCGGGCCCTTGTCGGCAATTTCAGGAGCCAGGCCACCAAGACCGAGAGCACGGGCGACCTTGATCCCGGAGCGAACGATGGAATCGTCGATCACCATGATCGTGACCGTGGCACCGGAAATGATATCGAGTTCGTGCGCGGAGCCACCGCTTTCGGCTTCCTGCCTGAGGTCGAGGCCCGCGTAACCTTCCGTAACCGCCTTGATTTTCGAGTCCGGAATACCGATCAGCACGATCGGTTCGGAATGCTTGACCAACCGGACACCCGTGACAAGTGCATCCTGATCCACGCCAACGAGCGTGTGGATCGGCTTGCCTGAATATCCCGTGGTTGAAACAAAATCGGATGTCAGGAACACCCAACCGATGGTTTCCCCGCCCTTGAGTGCGGGGACGACCGGAACACCTTCCCGCAAAGCGCCGAAACTGTCGGCCCCCGGAACCATATCCTCCGGCTGAACCTTTGCCAGAAAGTTGACAACCAATCCATCGGCGGCAAGGGCCACAGGGCCATGCGACATCGGCAGTGCCAGGCCGGCAAGCAGGATGAAGAGACCTAGTATATGAATAAGTGGACGCACTTCGAGCGCTCCGACATGTGTCTTATTTGACGTTGCCGTGATATTCCGCTTTCCCGCCGGGAAGCGCTTTGACGATAGTCAAGTGCTGGTGAATTTGACCTGCCGCAGCGCCGTCACCCGCGGCGATACAGTACTCGGGTCAATCAGATCGGTTTGCAGGCCTCGGCAATGCGAGGATCGGGAAATAGATCCAGGCAAACAGTGCAAAAGCTCCGGTCCACAAAAAACCGGAGACCAGCATCACCGGGAAGTAATCGAAAGCGAGCGTTCCAAAACTGCGGACGAGAGCCGCTGCAATGACCAATAGGTAAGCAAGTGCAATCGATCGGGAAACTTTGAGCGGCCTTCCGCTGTGTCCGAGCGATGCCCGGGTCATCATGGCGAGTGTCATGCTGCCGATTGCGCCCGCCGCAAGCAGATGAAGGGCTGCGGTTTCACTCATAAATGACAGCAGCAGAGTGCTGCCGTAGAGGAGATAGCCGACTGCCAGCAGAAGATAGGCAATATGCAGGATCCACAGGATCGGGTTCTTGCGCACGGCCCACCCACGCCAACCGGACAAACGCACCAGGTTCACTCCTCCAGCTGCAAAACAGACGCATCCGAACAGAACCGCCGGTACGACGGGAAGGCTTCCAAGTGTCGCCAGAAGCGCAAGGAGAATCCCGGCCCGATCCAGCCAGGCATTTGATTGCGGCAGGGCCCCCCCGTGCCCCTCACGGTTGAGCGCGTTGCGGGTAAAAGCCGGAACAACCCGGCCGCCAACGATCGCGATCATTGCGGCGCTTGCGAAAATGCCAATCCGCACACCGGCTTCCGCCGTGTTACTGCTCCAGCCGATCCAGTCGAGATGCATCAGAAGATTACCAAGGAAGAGAGCGGTGAGCAGAAACAGGAAGATCATGTTTCTTGCCTGGGATTTCTTTGCAAGGCGCCCGAGAATTGCAGTCGACAGTATCGGAATGAAGGCAAGATCCACAACGGCCACGGCGACTGGATCAAAAACCCCGGAAAACCAGATACCCAGACGCCCCAACATCCAGACGCAACCGCTGACCGTGACAAATACCCCGCCTGCTTCCCGGGTGCCTGTCCAGTTCGGAACTGCGGTGATAAAGAAGCCGGCCATGACCGCAACCGTATAGCCATAGAGCATTTCGTGGGCATGCCACAGATGCGGGGCCATCGCCATCGGAACCGACGTGAACTCACCACCGGCCGCTTGTGTTGCCAGCCAGATCGTCCAGGAAAGCATTGAGAATACTGCAAACAGGCCGGCGGACAGAAAGTAGAATCGAAACCCCGCCGTCAGGACCGTTGGGAACCGGCGCGGTCCGCTGATGTCTCGTGAATGGAGGGCTGCGGCCATGAACATGCCTCGTGGTGGATATTCCTGCAATGCGATTGCCGGATCCAAATCCTACCGGAACCAGCGAATGCACATCGTCACAGGCTTGAAGAGAGAATGTCTTGACTATCGTCAAGTTCAATTGAAAAACATGACTTTAAGAGTCATAAAATATCGCCGTCATGAATTGCTACAGATCGCGCAATCTCATCTACGTTCCGGAAAACGCAATGATTGAAAATGGTTGGGCCAACTATACGGCTGCCTTCGCAGTCTTCTTTGCCTCGCATATGGTGCTGATCCGGCCGCCAGTTCGTCCCGTTCTGGTCAGACTGCTCACGCCACGCGGTTTTTCTGCCGCCTACTCACTGCTCTCCATTCTGATCCTCTGGTGGATGATCGAAGCAGCGCAAGCAGCACCCTATTTCGAACTCTGGAGCTGGGCTCCATGGCAGAACTGGGTACCCATTATCGCGATGCTGCCAGTCTGTTTGATCGCGGTGTTCGGTGTTGCGATACCCAATCCGTTTTCCTTTGGCGGTACCAACAACGAAATTTTCAATCCGCAAAAACCCGGCATTGTCAGATGGATGCGCCACCCGATACTTGTTGCCATGTTCCTGTGGTCCGTTGCCCATCTGGTACCGAACGGCAATCTTGCGCATGTAATTCTGTTCGGAGCGTTCGCCATATTCTCCCTTCTAGGCATGAAACTCATCGACAGGCGGCGCAAGCGGGAAATAGGCGAAGACTGGTCACGGCAGTTGAATGCCTCCAAGGCCGCTCACCTGACCCAACTTTCAAACCCCGGCGGCACCTTGAGCAGATTGCTCGTCGGTCTGTTCGCCTATGTTGGACTGGCGCATCTGCATCCCTATTTCGCTGGCGTTTATCCGTTTGCATAACAATGGCGTCTGCAAGAAATCCAAAAAAACGCCCGGTGCCGGGAGAGGGCACCGGGCGACTGCTTCAGGAAGACTGGGAGGTCCTACCCGAAGGTTTCCCTGAACCGGTCGATACAGAGCCGGAAACCGGCCTCGAAATCGCCGTTGCCAGGGTGATAGACACTTTCGAAGGAGATCACCCCGTCATAGGCATCGGCCCGGAGTGCATCGGCCATCGGCTGGAACTGATCGGCCAGCTGGCCCTCCCCCATCCGCCGGACTTCCAGGGTCGCACGCGGCGTGTCCACCAGAACATCCTTTATATGGACATGACCGAGATAACCGCCCCTCAGCTCCTCATAGCCCTCCGGATAGGCCCGCTCATGGCACCAGCAGTTGTTCGCCGGGTCCCACAGAACCTTCAGCGTATCCCTGGCATCCAGGTCGTCGATCAGCTCGCGGCCCGTGTAGCTTGAATTGACCATGGTGCCGTTGCCGGTCTCCACCACCAGTGTCAGGCCCTCCGACCTGGCAAGCCCGACGGCCGGAGCGATCAACGGCAGGCTCGCCTCCCAGGCCCCCTTGGCGACGTTCCACTTTTCCGCACCGCCCTTGCCCCACAGGATCTGCTCCTTCTTGTTGGTCATGATCCGTACCAGCGGCGAGCCGACGACATGGGCCATTTCCATGACCCGCTTCAAGGCATCCATGTGCTTCGTGTGCAGCTCGTCCCCGGCCCTGTTGGCGGTCGTCATGCCGGCAAAGACATGGCGCGACAGGCAGCTGACCGGCTTGCCGTGCCCCTCGACGCAGTGCCTTGATCCCGGCGATCTCCTCCTTCGTGTGGTCGCCGACTTCCTTTTCGCCGACAAACTGCAGTTCGGCATATTCAAGTCCGAACTCGTCCATCACCGTCAGCGCATGTTTCAGGTCCCGGCTGATCCCATCGCAGATAACACCAAGTTTCATTTCTGTCTCCAAATTCAACGATGCAGCTCGGCGCCGACAATTTCCTCAATCACCCGGGTACAGACCCAGTTGTCACCGTTCGGATACCTGGACTTGCCCGCATGGAAGATTTGCATCGCGGTCGAGGCGGTCTGCATGGGCACCTCAAGCCCCTGGGCCAGATCGAGAGCGATCGTCAGGTCCTTGTGCATGGTCGCAATATGACTGCCGGTGCCTTCGAACTTCCGGTCAATGATGTTTTCCAGCGCTGTCTTCGACACGCCGCAACCGGCGCCTGAGGTCGAAAAGACACTGTAGATGACCTCACCTGGAACACCTGCCTTGGCGGCCAGCGCCGCGGCCTCAAACGTGGCGGAGAAAATCGGTCCGATGAGCGACTGAAGACAGGACTTGACTGTTTGCCCCTCTCCCGGCTTCTCGCCAACAATATGGATGGTCTGCGAAACAGCCTCCATAATCGGCCGCACCTTCTCCAGAACATCGGCCTTTCCTGCCGCCATCATCGTCAGAGTACCGCCTTGTGCGCCCGGGAATCCGCCCGAGACGGGACTGTCAATCAGGTTGACCGATCCGCCGTTCAGTGCCTCGCCGATCTCGCGCGCTTCCGACGGCTTGATTGTTGCGGTCAGGATAATGGTCCCGCCGCCCGCCAAGTTGGCAGCCAGACCGTTTTCTCCCTGGATCACCTTTTTTGCCTGGTCGCCATTCATCACCATGACAAAGACAACGTCGGCATTTGCCGCGACATCGGCAACGCTCTCGGCTGCCTGTCCGCCCAGCGCGGTGAACGCCGTCATGCGTTCTTCGCTCAGGTCGAACCCTGATGTCTCAAATCCGTTTTTGATCAGGTTCCTGGCAAGCCCGCTGCCCATATCTCCCAATCCGATGACACCTGCGCGTAACATTTCTTGTCCCTTTTTCATCCGGACACGCCGGAGGTTTGTGGATGGCACCCGTCATCGGGTGTCGGCTTTTGCGAGGGTTTCGGGCGCTACCTGCGCCGGGCTGGTCCGGAAGACACCCCGCTGCCCAAAAGCTCCTCAGAAAAACAGGCTCGGAACCCACAGAACGAGTTGCGGGAAAATGCACATCAGGATGAGCACGAGAACATTGGCCATCAGAAAGGGAGCGGCGCCGAGGAAAATCTCGCCGATCCCCATGCGCGCGATCGCGGCACACACATTCAGGCAGTTGCCGACCGGTGGGGTACACGCGCCGACAGCAAGGCCCGACACCATCACCACGCCGAAATGGACACCGGATATCCCGACAGACTGTGCAGCGGGGAGCAGCACAGGTGTCAGGAGCAGGATGGCCGGACTGACATCGATAAAGGTTCCGGCAACAAGTATGACGGCGGTGATCACCAGCATGAGCGCAATCGGGCCGAGATCAAGGCTGATCACGTAGGCAGCAAGCACATCCGGGATCCGCTCCAGTGCCAGCACCCAGATATAGAGTTGGGAAAATGCGATGATCATCATGATCTTGGCACTTGTCAGGATCGCGGCCCGCATCGCATCCGGCAATTGTTTCAATGAACCCAGTCCAACGATCAGAAACCCGATCAGGAGACCGTAGGCAACGGCCATACCAGCCGTCTCCGTCGGTGTTGCGATTCCAAAAACGACTGAACCGACGATCAGCAACGGCATGACCGCAACGATCGCAGAGCGACGTATCTGACGCCAGGCTTCCGCAAGAGTGAACGGCACGGTCTCCGTCGGGTAGTCGTTCTTCCTGGACAGATACCAGACGATTGCCAGCTGGAAGATACCGACCATCAACCCCGGAATGACCCCGCCGAGGAATAGTTGACCAACCGACTCCTGAGCGGCGATGGCATAGATGACCATCGCCACGGAAGGTGGAATGATCATGCCCATTGTGGAAGAGGCGACGGTGATCCCGGCGGCAAATTGAGCGGGATAACCGCGCTTTTTCATTTCCGGTATCAGGACCGATCCAATTGACGCGGTATCGGACGCTGCCGAACCGGAGATCCCGCCAAAGACCATCGAGGCGACGACATTCACCAGACCGAGCCCGCCCTTCAGGCGCCCGACGAAGAAATTCGAGATGTCGAGCAGACGGCCGGTGATACCTCCGGTGTTCATCACGAAGCCCATCAGGATAAATAACGGCAGCGAAATCAGCGCATAACTGTTGATGCCGGCAAAGAACCTTTGGGGCAGGACACCGATCAGCATTGGTTGTTCGACCAGAAAATAGGCCAATGCGGAAAGTCCAAGTGCGTAGGCGATCGGAACGCCGATGACCAGCAGAACCAGCAGACTGAGAAGAAGGATCAACATTGCATCAGTCCTCCGGCATCCAGAGAACGTCGATGCTTTCCCGGCCCGCTGCGGTAAGCACGATCTTCAGGCAGCAATAGAAGACCGCCAAACCGCAGCCGACCGGCACAGCTGCGTGCACGATGCCCTGCGGCCAGCCAAAAGGCTGCCAGGGATTATGGCCGGCAAGTGAAATCCAGCCGATCGAATAGGTCACCATGGCGCCGTTGATCACTGCGATCAGGGCGAGACCCAGGATGTAAGTCCACTTTTTCGCTTCGTAGGGCAGCATGTCGACAAAGAAGGTGATCGCAATATGCTCACGTCTGGTGATGCAAACGGCGCCGCCTATGGCACTGGTGAACAGGAAGGCGATCGTCACGAATTCGTTACCGCCAAATATCGACGTCGCAAAGCCATATCTGAGAACCACAAGCAAGCAGACAAGAACCAGAAATGTCGCGAATAGCGCGATCAGAAGCCACTCCAGAACAGATGTTAGCCGCTTGTCCAAAGCGATGAGAAAATCCATGCTTCCCCCCAATTTGTCAGGTCTGCCCGGCCACCATCAGGCGACCGGGCTTCTCAATCGAAGGTCAGCTGCAGGAAGCTGCCGCCACCCGCGCAGACTCGATGTCTTCAGCTGTGAAATGGCCCGCGTCGATCATCTGCTGATAGACCGGCTTGACCGCTTCCTGGAAACCGGCGAGCGCTTCCGGGGTCAGGGAATTGATTTCCATGTACTCACCCAGTTCCCCGATCACCTTGCCTTCGGCCTCACGGTAGAGGTCATCGGACTGCTTGAGCGCCGCCACTGCAACTTCATCGAAGACCTGCTTCAGGTCATCCGGCAAGCCGTCGTACCAGGCCTTGTTGACGATCAGCGGATCGGGCCCGGTCATGTGGTTGGACAAGGTCATGAACTTCTGAACTTCGTGGATCTTGAAGTCCCAGATATTCTGCGGTGGATTGTGTTGGCCGTCGATGACGCCCTGCTTGAATGCCTGATAGGCTTCGGAGAAGGGCATCGCGATCGGGTTGGAGCCGATTGCGGTTCCGGTTGCGATCATCAGATCACTTTGAGGTTCGCGGATCTTGAGCCCTTTCAGGTCCTCAACCTTGGTAATCGGCCTTACGTTGTTTGTGTAGGCGCGGAACCCCTGGCTGATGCCGGTTGCCGGAACGTGGTAACCGTTGGTCGCGGCGCCTTGCTCGATCCCGTCGGTGAACCCGCTTGCGACAAGACACTGCATCTCGTCCCAATCAGCAACCAGGAACGGCAACTGGTAAATATTGAATGCCGGATTGGCATCGGCAAAAAACCCGCCACGTGTTCCCTGAAGGATCCCGGTCGTCACCTGGTCCATCATCTCGCGCTCGTTGCCGAGCACTCCGCCAAAGAAATTCTCGACATCGATACGACCATCTGAACGCTTTTCCAGTTCTTCTTCGAAGAATTTCATGGATTGCGATCTGATGGCACTTTCCGGCTGCGCATTGCCATATTTGAATGTGAAATCTGCCGCAGCAGCGCCCGATACCATCAACGCAGCCATTGCAACACCAGCTAAATACTTCACGCCATTCATCACCTTTTCTCCTCCCGATGTAGACGATGATCATGTGAGGGCGCCTTTCTCCGCTCAGGGCTATCGGGAAGCAAGCTAAAAAACATCAATTTGACGTAATTGGTTGCTTTTGATGTTTTCATGAGTTGATATTTATGCGAAATTGATTGTTATTGGTGGAGTATTGATGTGTCTGAACCAACCCAGATCAAGCGTCGCGCCCGAGTGAACGAGATCGCCGGACTTGCAGGCGTCGGCACCGCAACGGTCGACCGCGTCCTGAACGGGCGCCCCAATGTGAGCGCTGCCACGCGTCAACGTGTGGAACAGGCCAAAGCGGCAATCGAAAACGGTGAACCTGTTCAAAAACGCCCGAGGCCCTGGCGCCTGAAAGTCTTTCTGCCTGAAGAGGCCGGCCCATCGACCGAGTATCTTGCAAGCTGTTTCCATGAATTCGGCGCGCGGGGAAATGCCACGATCGAATGTGTTTTCACGAAAAAAATGGAACCGGCACTTCTGGCCCGCAAACTTCAGGCCTGCGCCGGGCAGGGCATCGACGCGATTGCGTTTCAGGCTCTTGATGACCCGCGCGTACGCCAGGCTGTCGAAGACCTGGCCCATTTGAACATTCCCTGCCTCACCCTGATTTCGGGACTCGAAACCCCGGCACTCGCCGGCTTTATCGGAATGGACAACAGAGCCGCAGGGCGCACCGCCGGATACCTGATGGGTCGCTTCGAACGGCAGAAAGGCGCGGTCGCGGTTGTCTCCGGCGGCCAGATCTACCGCGTTCACGAAGACAGGGAAATGGGTTTTCGCGCCTGCCTCAGGCGTGATTTTCCACACCTTGAAGTCGTCTCGACCTATAGCGGACATGACGACATCGACGGCAACTATACCGAGGTCCGGAAAATACTGGACAGCAAGCCCGATCTGATCGGGATCTACAATGTCGGCGGCGGCAACGAAGGCATTGTGAAAGCCTTGAAAGAAGCTGGCCGGGAAAAGGAAGTCACGTTTTTCGGTCACAACCTGACCACAAAAACCCAGGGCTATCTGCTCGACGGTACGATGGATGTCATCATGCACCAGAACATGAAGCGCGCTGCCGGACGGGCGGTGGATGCGCTGATCGCGCGGCTGGAACACAGGCCGTATCAGATCAAGCTCATCTCAACGGAAATCATCACGAAAGAAAACATCATGGGCGTCACGTTCGGCTGAAGAAAGAAAGGCCGGCAGAAACAATACGAGCGCCGGATTACCGGCGCTCTCTGAAAGTAGTGATCCCGAAGGCTACCGTCGAACTTGCCGCTCTTCAGGCAGCATCGCTTGTAGCGTCTGCCTGATCCGCATGGACAGGGATCATTGCGCCCAAGTTTTTCCAGAAGCTCCACATCGCCCGCGCACCTGTCGTTCACCCGTTTTTACACGGGTCTCGGATGGGAAGGATTTGCGCCGTTTAGACATCACCTCGAAAGGAAGGGCGATCTTCAAAGTTTACGCGTTTGGCCATGACAACCTCCTGCTGCCGGGAACGAGGTTCGCCTTGTAAGGCCGGCGGGTGAAAATTCCAAGAGATCAATCCAGAAAACCGCACCCTTCCGCTCTGGCTTGCGGCGATTGCCGTCAGTGATGGAGCGCTTTTCAAAGGTTTTCCGGGGTTACCAGCTGAAAATCGATGATACCGTTTACCGTGCCCGACAACTTGTCGGTCACGGACTGTTCCATCAGATCAAGCGTTTTTGACACGACCTGTGAAACAGGATTGGCAATCAGAAGATCCACCGTACCTTCGATCAGACCTTCATCCGCGTAGGGACTACGTTCGTGGCAGATGTAAAAAACATCCCGAGCGCGTCCAGCCTCCCTGAGTGCCCTGATCACACCGCTGACACCGCCGCCGCAGTGATAAAGCCCCTTCAACCCGGGAACTGAACGAAGAATTTCGGAAGTCGCCTCATAGGCTACGGCGGCATCATCCAGATAAACAAGCGAATCCCGCAACCCGGCATGTGGAGCATATTCCCTGAGCGCACTGCGAAAACCGGCTTCCAGCGCCTCGTGCCCCAAATAACGGTGGGATCCGACAAGAATACCGACTTCGTCGCCATGCCCCACGAATTTGGCCATGGCCCAGCCAGCCGTCCGGCCTGCACGGCGCCCATCGATGCCGACGTAACCCGCAATCGCAGGTGTACTCAGCGGACTGAGCAGCGCGAATACCGGAACGTTAACAGATGCGCAGTCGCCTATCGCCGCGTGAACGGCGGGATGGTCTATGGAAACAAGGGCGATAGCGTCGACGTCATCAGCCATGGATCTCAGCGCGGCAGCCAGATCTCCTGGAGACAGGCTTTCGACAAACGCTACTTCGGCGGTCGCCCGAATGCGTGTCAGGTCTGGCGCAGAAAGCATGATCCGTTCGGACAGGGCCTGATAAAACCACTTGCTCTTCTTCTGCAGAATAAAGCCCAGGCGCTTGTGCGGTACAAGCTGGTCGACACGGCGCTGCATGAGACTTTGTGCATGATAACCAAGCTCTCTTGCGGCACTCAGCACCCGGTCGGCGGTCGACCGTCTGACCGGGGCCCTGCCGTTCAGTACACGGTCCACGGTTGCAACGCCGACATTTGCTTTTGCGGCGATCTCCTGAAGTGTCACTCGTCGACTCATGCACTTTTGATAAGATCCATCACAGGTGAATGCAACAAGAATGATAGTTTGATAGTTTCTATCACCACTGAATTGACGCCGGATACATTCTGAGAAATTTTCACGCAGCATTTTTTTGGAAGGCTTCAAGGCCAATCGGCGTGGGAGGACCGGAATGACCATCTCCAATCAAACCCGTGACTACAGCCTGACAGGACAGGACTCAGGTCCCGGCTTTGCTCCAAGCCAATGGTACAGCACGCCTGTGCCCAGAAAACGGTTGAAGGAACTGATGCGCCGGTCGGACCGTCCGAGCCTGATCAACTACGGGAGCTGGTTCGGCACGGTTCTCGTTCTCGGTACAATTCTGGTTTTCACCTGGGGAACGGTCTGGGCGGTTCCGACCGCGATCCTCTACGGTATCTTTTACGGATCGGGCGGCGACAGCCGCTGGCATGAATGCGGCCACGGCACCGTGTTCAAAACCGCTTGGCTGAACGGCTACTTCTATCAGATTGCTTCGTTCATGTCGCTCAAGAACCCTTGCCTCTGGCGCTGGAGCCATACAAGACACCATACCGATACCGTGGTTGTCGGGCGTGATCCGGAAATCGCCTTTCCGCGTCCACCGAGCATCGGTCGGTGGATCCTGAACCTCATCTTCGTGCCGACGCTGATCGACGAACTCAAGAAGATGGTCCTCCTGAGCCTGGGGAAACTGACTGAAGACCAGAAGGATTTTCTGATCGAAGCAGACCGCCAGAAAGCCTACCGGATCTCCCGCATCCATTTGACAATCCTGATTGCCGTGACCGGACTTTCTGTCGGATTGCAAAGCTGGTTACCGCTCATGCTGGTCGGACTGCCGACTTTCTACGGCTCGTGGCTCCACCATATCCTCGCGACAACGCAGCACGCCGGACTTGCCGAGGATGTCCCCGATCACCGGATGAATTCCAGAACCGTCTATCTCAACCCGTTCTTCCGCTTCATCTATTCCAACATGAATTATCACGTTGAACATCACATGTACCCGATGGTTCCGTTCCACGCCTTGCCCGCGCTGCACGAAGAAATCAGGAAGGATTGTCCACCGGCCTACCCTTCCCTTTGGGCTGCCTATCGGGAAATGGTCCCAGCCGTCCTCAAACAACAACGGGACCCGTATCACTTTACCAAACGGCCATTGCCGGCGGAAGCCAATCCGACGCCCGACTATCAGCGCCCCGTGTTGCAAGCCGCAGAATAGGAGCAAGATTTCCATGGTGAACTGGATAGAGGCCTGCGCTGCAGACGAAGTGGAAAACGAGGATTTGATCCGTTTCGATCACGGGTCCAGAACATTCGCGGTCTACCGCAGCCCGGACGATGAATACTTTTGCACCGACGGTCTTTGCACGCATGAAGAAGTGCATCTTTCCGACGGATTGGTCATGGACCACATCATTGAATGCCCCATGCACAACGGTCAGTTCGACTACCGGACCGGTGAAGCCAGACGGACACCTGCCTGTGTCGCGCTGAAGACCTATCCGGTTAAAGTGGAAAACGAGACCGTCTTCATCGATCTGGGTGATCAACCATGAAACGTATCTATGACTGGGATGCCAAATTCTCCCTGCGCAACTACACCGCTGCCGACCTGCGAGCGATCAAGGGGAAGCGGAAACTGACCCAGACAACCGCCAATTCCACCGAAGAAGCTGCTGCCGCGGCGGATGCCGGCATCGATCTGATCATGGGAAATGCACAGAATACAAAGGCGGTGCGCGAAGGCGCTCCCAATCTCTTTTTCACGGCTGCAATCGCGTTGCCGGATTTTCCGACTGAAAAGGATGTTCTGACCGCCGCCTTCCAGGCCATGAAGGAAGGTGCCGTATTCCGTCTACACCGCCCGCGGTCCGCATATCGTCGAGATGCTTGCCCGGGAACAGATCCCGGTCATGTGCCACCTCGGCCTCGTCCCGCGAAGGTCGGGCTGGAATGGCGGCTTGCGGGCGATCGGGCGAACCGCCGACGACGAAGCTCACAGTCTGTGGCAGGCGTTTCGCAGGATGGAGGATGCAGGCGCATTCTCGGTGGAAGCCGAGGTCATTCCAGCGCCGGTAATGAGAGAAATCAGTCGCCGGACTTCGCTCGTCACGATGTCACTCGGATCAGGGTGCGGCGGCGATGTCATCTACCTCTTTCAGAACGATATTTGCGGCGAACAACCCGAACGGCCCAGACATGCCCGGGCCTTTGGCGATATCCACTCCCTTCAGGAAAAAATCCGCGCCGAACGCCGATCGGCCCTGGGTGCCTTTCGAGACGCCGTTCACAATGGAAAGTTTCCGTCCGAAGCGGAAACGGCAACAATCGGCGATGCGGACCTGGAGGAATTCCTGGAGCGGATACCGGTCGAAGGAGACACCTGATGCGCGTCGTCATTGTCGGCGGCGGACAGGCTGCAGCCTCGGTCGCGGCGACGCTGAGAAAGCGCGAGTTTTCGGGCGAGATACTCATGCTCTGTCAGGAAGACTGCCTGCCCTATGAGCGCCCTCCCCTTTCCAAGAAATATCTTTTGCCGTCCCGGGCAAACAAGCGGAAAAACCTATTTCCCGACGCGTATTGGCCAGCTCACGAAATAACCGCAAAACTGTCCTGCACGGTCACAGGCATCGACCCGATCCGCAAGATCGCGAAAAGCGATCACGGGTCCATCGGATATGATCATCTCGTTCTCGCGACCGGTTCATCACCGCGCAGGCTGCCGGAAAAGATGAACGGCAATTTGGGAGATCTCTGTTATCTCAGGTCGCTGGAGGACGCGGGTCAACTGCGCCGGAGATTAGCACACAGCAATTCGCTGATCCTGATCGGAGGCGGCTATATCGGGCTGGAACTTGCAGCAACCGCCAGGACCATGGGTCTTGATGTAACCGTTGTCGAGCGGGACGTCCGCATCTTGAACCGGGTTGCCTCGACTTCGCTCGCCGGGACCGTCCGGAACTGGCATCAGGACCACGGCGTCCGCCTTCTGGAAAGAACCGAAATCAAGGCCTTTCACGATGATCACGGTGTCACTGGCGTTCTCCTTGCGAATGGAGAAAAATTGACATCGGATTGCATCGCCGTCGGCATCGGCGCTGTACCCAACACGGAGCTGGCCTTCAACGCCGGCCTCCAGATCAACAACGGCATTGCAGTCGATGCGTTCGGCCAGACCAGCACTCCCGGCATCTGGGCCGCAGGCGATTGCGCCTCCTTTCCCTATTTCGGAAGGCGCATCAGGCTGGAAAGCATACAAAATGCCATCGACCAGGGTGAGGCAGTTGCTGAGATCATTCTCGGTTCGCAAAGGGAATATGTCCCGCTGCCCACATTCTGGTCGGATCAGTTCGATCATACGATTCAGATTGCGGGCCTTATCGAGCCGGGAATGAAAGCAGTTTTTCGGGATGCACCGTCCGGGCGATCCTATTGGCATTATCGCGACGGTCTGTTGCAGGCCATCGAAGTCACGGATGACCCAAAGAGTTATTCAATCGGACGCAGGATGTTGTCGGAGCGATTGTCACCTTCCTCCGAAGCCATTTCGGATGGCAACAGGAACCTCAAAGACATCCTGAAAACGTTCCGTAAGCCGGTGATGGCCTGACCGGATGCGGATGATGGACCCGTTAGAGATCGAGTTCGTAGTGCCGGATGAAATCCCTGTCCGGCACGACACCGAGACCGGGCCCATCCGGGATCGTCACGAAACCACCTGACGATTTCACCTGCCCCTGGATATCCAGAGGAACCTCCAGCAGATTGTCCCTGAACCTGTTGTCTGTCGTGTCGAATTCCAGCATCGGTTCCCACGGATGAAGCCCGCCGGGCAGTGCCGGCATCGCCGCCAGCAGCTGGATATTCGTGGCGACGGCGATCGCCGAACCCCAGACGTGATTGATCACCGGTGTGAAATGAGCATGGCACAGTGCCAGGACTCGCAGATACTCACTGATGCCACCAAGCGCGCACACTTCCGGCTGGGCGATATCGAGTCCCCGGTTTTCAAGAATCTGCCGCCATCCCCATCGGTTGAATTCCGCCTCACCGCCGGAAATGTTGACCTTCAGACCACGCCGCAATTCCCTGTATCCGTCGAGGTCTTCCGGTGCCACGGGTTCCTCGAACCAGTAAGCTCCGAGTTCATCAAGTGCGCGCCCAACGTAAAAGGCATCTGGTGTCGTATAACAATGATTGGCGTCGACCATGAAACGGCCGCGCCCCTCGACCGCCTCTGCGACAGCCTGACAGAGCAGGATGTCCTCTCTGGGTCCAAGACCGGTTTTCAGCTTCGCACCGACAAAACCCATGTCCATGATCGCAGCCGCTTCCGTTTTGAAGCGGGCGACATGGTCGTCGACACTCTCGCGCTTGAGCATCATGCCGTAGCCGTAGGCGGGAATGCGCGTGCGGTGCGCGCCGCCGACCAGCTTATGCAGGGGTTGACCGGTCACCTTGCCGGCGATGTCCCACAGGGCGATATCAACGCCCGACAAGGACTGAAGCGGCATCCCTTTCTGGCCGTGATCCCGCGTCAGGTTGTAAACCTTGTGCCAGAGGACATCGCGATCCATCGGATCACATCCCAGAACCATTGGTTGGATGACCTTTTCAACGATCGACTTGTTGGCGATCGCAATGTTTCCAGGTCCAAAACACTCACCCCAGCCGGTAATGCCTTCGTCGGTCTCAACCTCGACCAGATGGGCGCTGCGTTTCTCGTAATATTGCTGTGAGTATCCCAGCTCGCCGGGAAGATCGTATTGCAGAATGTGGCTGGTTACGCGGGTTATCTTCATGCGTTCAGCCCTCCGAAATCCGTTTTGTCGAGTGCGCGTGTGATCCGTTTCACAATCAGGTAGTCATGCAAGGCCATTGCCGAGCAGTCGTGACCAATGCCGGACTGACCGATCCCGCCGTGCGGCAGGTCAATGTCGTACTTCACGCCGTTGATCTGAATTTCACCGTAGCGCAAGGCCGCCGCGCAGGCTTCCGCCTTTGCGAAATCGCGCGTGAAAACATATGCGGTCAATCCACCTTCGTCACAATCATTCGCCCGCTCGAGAAGATCCCTTTCACTGCTGAAGGGAACCAGGCTGACAATCGGACCGAATGTCTCTTGACGGTAAACCGGCATGGTGTCGGTGACCCGATCCAGAACGGTTGGCGCCAGAAAATGACCCGAATTGAGATGCGCGGGCCGGTCGCCGCCCGCAAGCAGTTCCGCCCCCTGCGAGACCGCGTCATCAATCAGTCCCTTGATCCGGGTCCAGGCCCGCCTGTCAACGACGGGGCCTGTGGTGATATCGGCCTCCTTGTCGAAGCCCACCCGGGCGGCACGGGCGCGGGCAACGACTTTTTCCGCAAATGCCTCATGGACAGCCTCCGCGACGAAGATCCGGTTTGGCGACACGCAGATCTGCCCGGCGTTTGAGAACTTGACACCGCAGACAATGTCGGCGGCAAGATCCAGGTCTGCATCCGCGAAGACCAGAACCGGCGCATTGCCACCCAATTCCATGGAATAGCGTTTGATTGAGGTTGCTCCCGTGCGCATGATGTGCTGGCCGGTACCGGTGGAACCGATCAGTGTGACCACCTGCGGGATCGTTGATGCGGTGAGTGCATCGGCCACGTCATATCCATCCGTGCACAGGATCTGGACGACGCCCTTCGGCAAGCCGATCTTTTCGCACAGCATGCCGACTGCGTAGGCTGAAACCGGCGTCTGCTCCGACGGTCTGATGATGACCGGACACCCGGCGGCCATCGCCGGTCCGATCTTGAATGCCAGGTTCAGAAGCGGGAAATTCCAGGCAAGATAGGCCAGCGCGACACCGGCTGGTTCATGAACCATCCTGTGCGTGTGCGTTCCCGCCCTGTCTGCAAGGCCCACATCCTGAACACGTGCGATTTCCTCGGCATAATACTCCAGCGACGCAACGAGGCGGTCCCAGTCTTCATGGGTCTGTGCCCAGGGTTTGCCCAATTCATGGTGAACGCAGTCTCGAAGAAACTCTTCATGGGCAACAACCTTATCGCGGAGTTTGTGCATCCAGTTCTGGCGTTCCGAGATTGCGGTCGAAGACCACGCCGGAAAAGCCGATTTGGCCGACTGAAGGGCCCGTTCCACGTCTTCCAGGCCCGCCGTATGGACCGTTGCGACGACTTGCTCAGTTGCGGGATTGAGAACGTCTTTCCGACCCGATCCGCCGGTCAATGCGCCGTCAATATACATTCTGGTCGGGAAATCCATGTTGCGCCTCAGTCGAACAGGTTAGCGATATTGGTTTTGATTCTGTCGCCGATGTAAAGCGCCAGAGCCTGGATCGTGGAGGTTGGATTGACCGCACCCGAAGTCACGAAAATCGACCCGTCCACAATGAAAAGATTCTTCACGTCGTGGCTCCTGCCCCATCCATTCACCACGGATTTTTCCGGATCATCACCCATCCGGCAGGTGCCCATCTGGTGCCAGCCGGCACGCCACCAGACTTTGTCGTCACCTTTTGCCAGAACTCGTTTCGCACCGGCGGCCAGAAGCAGTTCCGTCGCCTTCTCCTCGCCGTGCCTCAGCATCCTTAGAGTGTTTTCTCCAAGCCGATAGTTGATTTTCGGTGCGGGGATGCCGTCGCTGTCGGTCAGTTCGGGATCCAGCGTGACGCAATTGATCTCTTCGGGAAGGTCCTCGCTCACTACTGTCAGTCCGGCAAGATACGGATAGACGGTGTCCATGATCTCCCGGTGCTCTGCGCCCCAGGGGATCGGATTGTCGATGCCATAGCCACCGAGTGCATAAGTCATCGGAGTGGTCGAACGACCGGAATGCAAGCCATACCCACGGACAAAGTCTCTTGAACGATCCGTTTCGTAGAACTCCTGCGACAGGATCGAACAGGCCATCGGGCCTTCATGACCGAGCATCGGTTCGTCGAAAACGCCGGCAACTCCCGTGAGAGGATGGAACATCAGGTTCTTGCCGACGAGGCCGGATCGATTGGCCAGACCATCCGGAAAGAGTTGCGATTTCGAATTGAGCAGCAGCCTTGGTGTACCGACGCCGTTGCAGGCAACGACGACCAGTTCCGCCTTCTGTTCGTGGAGTTGCCCGTCCGCACCGTGATACAGTACTCCGGTGGCAAAGCCTGTTTCCTGATCAATCAGAATTTCCCGAACCCGTGACCTCGTTCTTAGTTCAACGCCGGCGTTTTCCAGCACAGGCCAATAGGTGAAATTTGTTCCACCCTTGGCGCCTGCCGCACAGCCCAGGTCGCAGGTACCTGCATTGACGCATTTCTGCCGTCCGTCGCGGTCCTGACTGAGAATGGCCACATCGGAGGGCCACCAGTGCCACCCCAGTTCATTGAAGCCTCTCGCGAGTGTCTGACCGAGCTTGCCGATCGGAATGGGCGGCAAGGGTGGGCTGTAGTCCGGGTAACCCGGATTGCCTCCCAATCCCGAAACACCCGTGTTTTCGTCGTTCAGATCATAAAATGGCTCCAGCGTCGCATAGTCGACCGGCCAGTCTTCGGCCACGCCGTCCAGTGATCTTGTCCTGAAATCAGATGGCTTCATCCTCGGCCAGTGACCCAGAAAGTTGATTGTAGAGCCACCGACTCCATTCCAGTTCACTGGCGTTATGCAGCTGTTCTGCGAGTTGACGGGATAATCCTGCTTCAGTTTCCTGACATTCGGGTCGCAAGAAAATTCACCGTAGCGCGATAGCTCGTAGTCTTCCCGGCGGCTTGGAAAATCCCTGTCCTGCAGGTGCTCACCCTGCTCGAGACAGAGTATCCTCATTCGGGTCTCCACAAGGGACCACGCGATTGCGGCTCCGGAAGCTCCGGCACCGATGATCAGGACGTCGACGGGTTCGTTGGTCATGTCACCTTCCCAGTGCTTCAAGCCTGTCGATAGGCGGCGCCGCGCGCGCGAACCGGTGCTGTCAATTCATCCATCAGGGTGTCGCTTTCGTGTTCCACGACATATCCGTGCGGATGGACCGGATGTGCCCCGACGCCAAGCAACGGCCGGATTTCGGGCCGGCTGTAGTAAGCCATGTATGTGAGCCGAACGAGTTCGGCGAAGTCACGCGGCTGCTCCATCTCGACCGCCTTCAGAACGGCGGCACGCTCATCCGATGACAGCTCTGAAAACCCCGGAGACCTGGCGCTTACCGCCTCTAGCAGACGCTCCACTGTTCCGGGGGGCGTCAGGGAGAATAGGGCAGTTGCCGAGAGGTACACTTTCGGCAACTGCCTTCACACCGGCGGACGGCATGCGCCGTACGCCGCCTGGTCCGGAATGATTTCGTCCACGAACCTTCAGTAAACAGCACCTGGTTTTCATCCTTGTCAG
>NZ_AYYG01000155.1 GCF_000521215.1 Labrenzia sp. DG1229
TGCCGAAGTTACGGTAGTCCTCGATATTATGCGTGCGCGACATAGCGTCAGCCCTTCGAAGTAACTTTTACCAGCGGTAGTGCGAGAACGCGCGGTTGGCGTCTGCCATCCGGTGCGTATCTTCACGCTTCTTAACTGCGGTACCACGGTTGTTAGCTGCATCGAGCAGTTCGCCGGACAGGCGATCAACCATTGTGGTTTCGTTGCGGTTGCGTGCAGCGGTAATCAACCAGCGGATCGCAAGAGCCTGACGGCGCTCGTTACGGACCTCAACCGGGACCTGGTAGGTCGCACCACCAACACGGCGGGAGCGGACTTCCACTTGCGGCATGACATTTTCAAGAGCCGCATGGAAAACCTCGATCGGGTTCTCGCGGGTCTTGTTCTCGACAACGTCGAAAGCACCGTAAACGATGCGCTCGGCGGTGGATTTCTTGCCGTCATACATGATGGAATTCATGAACTTGGTGACGACCATATCCCCGAATTTCGGATCCGGGTTGATTTCGCGTTTTTCTGCGCGGTGACGACGGGACATCTAATGTGCTCCTTACTTCGGCCGCTTGGCGCCGTATTTCGAACGGCGTTGCTTACGATCCTTGACGCCCTGGGTATCAAGCACACCACGGATGATGTGGTAGCGAACACCCGGCAAATCCTTCACGCGGCCGCCACGGATCATCACCACCGAGTGTTCCTGAAGGTTGTGACCTTCACCCGGGATGTAACCGATGACTTCGAAGCCGTTGGTCAGGCGGATCTTGGCCACCTTACGCAGAGCCGAGTTCGGCTTCTTCGGCGTCGTCGTGTATACGCGGGTGCAAACACCACGCTTCTGAGGGCAGGCCTCCATGGCCGGCACCTTGTTCCGCTTCGGCGGATCTTTCCGCGGCTTGCGGATCAACTGGTTGATGGTCGGCATTCTTTGCCCTTTACCTTGTCCATCCAAAAATTCGTATGCAACTGCAGTCCCTCACCGATCTTGCAAGCCAACAAACATGCAAAATCGCGCCCGCACGCTCAAGGGAGCGGCCGGCGCTGCGAAAAACCAGAGGACCACGAGATAACCCGCGGTCATGCAATCGACGCGTATTCGCCTATCTATACCCGGCAGCGTTTAAAAGGATTGGGTCCTGCGCCTTGGATCAGCGCTGGACGGTTCACTCTTACCGCCTGCCCTTGGGATGCGCGGAACCTACTCATATGCACCCCATGCGTCAAGTGCTTTGTCGAAAAAACCATAATTGGATTGGCGATCATCCATCGGTTCCAATTATCGCAATGAATTCAACAGCCTGACATAATTTTTTGCACTATTTGAAGTGGTTTCGGGTAATTTTATTTCGCAGTCGAATTCTGCGACCGATCAAAGCAAGGAATCGTTCGGGTATTCCTTGTTAAATGTCTGTAAGATTCATACGTAAAAACGGCTAACGCCTGCAGCCGACTCACCACAGGTTCCGTCCTGCTTCGGTGATCGATCTCGCGCCTCCCAATTCCGGCTCGGATATGCGGCTTCGAACGCCTTTTGGAACTATTGCTGCACGACACCCCGGGAAGGTGTCATCTGCAACGGACCCGGTCAGCCTTCACCGGAAAAAGTCACGATTGCCACATTGCCTGCAAGCGCATCCTGGTAGGCGCCTTCGTAAAGCGGATCGTCGGGTTCCCCGTCCATGACCCCGATCTGGTCGAGTTCAGCTTCGGCAAAACCCTGGCCCTGAAGGGCTTCAAGGGTTCTTCGAACCGCATCATCATCGTCCGGCGCTCTCAGAAGTGCATGAATAGTGACGGCGTCATCCGGAAGCGCCTCTTCGTTTTCCCAGACGCGTCCGATGACGATATAGACCACCGGCTCCAATTCGACTTCGTTGTCGTTCATCATTTTGCTCTCAACTCTGGTCCATACAGAAAGGCCGCCCGGAGGCGGCCTTTCGATCAGTTTTGCCAATGCCGGTTACTCGGCTGCACCCGTCATATCTTCCAGCAGGCCTTCAGCCGCGCTTTCTGAAGATTGCTGGCGCTGCGCTTCCTGGATCAGGTCATCGCGATGCGAGGCAATCTTGCGGATACGTTTCATGACCCCGCCTGTACCGGCCGGGATCAAGCGGCCGACAATAACGTTTTCCTTGAGGCCGACAAGCGGATCGGTCTTGCCGTTAACCGCTGCATCGGTAAGGACACGGGTCGTTTCCTGGAACGAAGCAGCGGAGAAGAACGACCGGGTCTGCAGAGATGCCTTGGTAATACCCAACAGAACGGGAACACCCTTGGCGGGATCCCGGGCATTGTCGATGGCCCTCTCGTTCGCTTCCTCAAAATCGATCTTGTCGATCTGTTCGCCCGAAAAGAACTCGGTATCGCCCGGATCGGTGATTTCGACTTTCTGCAGCATCTGGCGGACAATCACTTCGATGTGCTTGTCGTTGATGGTCACACCCTGCAGACGATAGACTTCCTGGATCTCATTGACGAGATAGGCAGCCAGTGCCTCCACGCCCTTGACGGCCAGAATGTCATGCGGTGCAGGGTTGCCGTCGAGAATGTACTCACCTTTCTCAATGGCATCGCCTTCCTGAAGGTGGAAGTGCTTACCTTTCGGGATGAGATATTCGACGGGTTCTGCGCCATCCTCTGCCGGATCGATGATGATGCGACGCTTGTTCTTGTAGTCGCGGCCGAAACGGATCGTACCATCGATTTCAGCGATGATAGCGTGATCCTTCGGACGGCGGGCTTCGAACAGTTCCGCAACTCGCGGCAGACCACCGGTGATGTCCTTGGTCTTGGCGCTCTCCAGGGGAATACGTGCCAGAACGTCACCAGCTTTGACCGTGGAGCCAGGCTGAACAGACAGGATCGCGTCCACGGAAAGTATCAAGCGAGCATCGGATCCGCGCGAGTTTTTCGAAATCGTGCCCTTGTCGTCCTTGATCACGATGGCAGGCTTGAGATCCGCGCCGCGCTGCGACGACCGCCAGTCGATGACGATACGCTTGGTGATACCGGTCGCCTCATCGGCGGTTTCCTGGACAGAAGCCCCGTCAACCAGGTCTTCAAAGTCAACCACGCCATCGACTTCAGCAAGCATCGGACGGGTATAGGGATCCCATTCGGCAATCCGCTGACCGCGTTTGACTGCGTCACCTTCGTCGACATGCAACTTGGAACCGTATGCGACACGATGAACAGCACGCTCGTTTCCGTCGCTGTCGATAACTACGATGGACATGTTGCGAACCATGGCAATGAGGTTGCCGTCGGAGTCGCGCTGCACCGACCGGTTCCGGATCTTGATCGTACCGTCAACATTGGACTCGATGAAGGAGCTGTCGACGACCTGCGCCGTTCCACCGATGTGGAACGTACGCATGGTCAGCTGAGTGCCCGGTTCCCCGATGGACTGCGCGGCGATGACGCCAACAGCTTCACCGAGATTGACCGGAGTGCCGCGAGCGAGGTCGCGGCCATAACAGGTTGCGCACACACCGGTCTCGGTTTCACAGGTGAGAACCGAACGGATCTTGATCTGCTGGACCTTGGCTCCTTCGATCGCCTCGACATCCTTCTCGTCAATGAGCGTACCTCTGGGCACGATCACTTCGCCGGTCAGGTGGTTGACGACGTCCTCTGCCGTCGTACGGCCGAGAACGCGCATGCCGAGAGAGGCAATGACATTACCGGCATCGACGATCGGCGCAACGGTGATGCCGCGTTCAGAGCCACAGTCCGGCTCCAGGATGATCGAATCCTGCGCAACGTCCACCAGACGACGGGTGAGATAACCTGAGTTCGCCGTTTTCAAGGCGGTGTCGGCGAGACCCTTGCGAGCACCGTGGGTGGAGTTGAAGTACTCCAGAACCGACAGGCCTTCCTTGAAGTTCGAGATGATCGGGTTTTCGATGATCGAACCGTCCGGCTTGGCCATCAGGCCGCGCATGCCGGCAAGCTGCTTCATCTGCTGTGGCGAACCACGTGCACCCGAATGAGACATCATGTAGACCGAGTTCATCGGCTTTTGACGTCCGGTCTCGTCGTCGATCTGAACCGCCTTGATGCGGGCCATCATTTCATCAGCGATCTTGTCGGTGCATTTCGCCCAGGCGTCGACAACCTTGTTGTACTTTTCGCCCTGGGTGATCAGACCGTCATTGTACTGCTGCTCGTATTCGGTCGCGAGCGACGAGGTTTCAGCAACCAGGTTTTGTTTGGTATCAGGAATGACCATGTCGTCCATGCCGAACGAAATGCCGGCATTACAGGCATTCTTGAAGCCGAGTTCCATGATCCGGTCGCAGAAGATAACCGTCTCCTTCTGACCGCAGGCACGGTAGACCGTGTCGATCATCTTGGAGATTTCCTTCTTGGTCATCAGCCTGTTGCAAGCTTCGAAAGGAACTTCGAAGTGCTTGGGCAACAACTCGGCGATCAACATCCGGCCAGGTGTCGTCTCGATGATCTCGGAAGTTGGGTTGCCGTCCGCATCAATGGACTTGTAACGGCCCTTGATCTTGGTGTGCAGCGTGATGACCTTGTTGGCCAGTGCGTGATGGATTTCACCGATATCACCGAAGGCCATGCCTTCGCCCGGTTCACCCTCTGCCATGATGGAGAGGTAGTAGAGACCGAGAACAATATCCTGCGATGGCACAATGATCGGACCACCGTTGGCCGGGTGCAGAATGTTGTTGGTGGACATCATCAGCGTACGTGCTTCCAGCTGGGCTTCCAGCGAAAGCGGCACGTGAACAGCCATCTGGTCACCGTCAAAGTCTGCGTTGAACGCCGAACAGACGAGCGGATGCAGCTGGATCGCTTTGCCTTCGATCAGTGTTGGTTCGAACGCCTGGATGCCGAGACGGTGAAGCGTCGGCGCACGGTTCAAAAGAACCGGGTGCTCGCGGATCACCTCGTCGAGAATATCCCAGACTTCCGGACGTTCCTTCTCAACCAGCTTCTTCGCCTGCTTGACAGTCGAAGAGAAACCCTTGGCGTCGAGTCGCGAATAGATAAAAGGCTTGAACAGTTCGAGTGCCATCTTCTTCGGCAACCCGCACTGATGAAGTTTCAGTTCCGGACCAACGGTGATCACTGAACGGCCGGAATAGTCGACGCGCTTGCCAAGCAGGTTCTGCCGGAAACGGCCCTGCTTGCCTTTCAACATGTCGGACAACGACTTCAACGGACGCTTGTTGGCACCGGTGATGACACGGCCGCGGCGACCGTTGTCGAACAGCGCGTCCACGGACTCCTGAAGCATACGCTTCTCGTTCCGGATAATGATGTCCGGAGCGCGCAATTCCATCAGGCGGCGCAAACGGTTGTTCCGGTTGATCACGCGACGGTAGAGGTCGTTGAGGTCGGACGTCGCGAAACGTCCGCCGTCGAGCGGCACCAGCGGACGCAGATCCGGCGGAATGACAGGGACAACCGTCATGATCATCCACTCCGGACGGTTGCCCGATTCCATGAATGCCTCAATGACCTTCAAGCGCTTTGCCAGCTTCTTCGGCTTCAGCTCAGTAGTGGCTTCGGCGATTTCCTGGCGCAGCTTTTCGCTTTCGCGCTCGAGATCCATGCTCATCAGGATTTCGCGGATCGCTTCGGCACCGATCATCGCCGTGAAGGCGTCTTCACCGTAGTCGTCCTGAGCGGCGACATAATCTTCTTCGGAAAGAAGTTGATGCTGCTTGAGCGGGGTCAGACCCGGCTCGAGAACCACATAGTTCTCGAAATAAAGAACGCGTTCCAGATCCTTCAGTGTCATGTCAAGCAACAAACCGATGCGGCTCGGCAGGGACTTCAGGAACCAGATATGCGCAACCGGTGCGGCCAGTTCAATGTGGCCCATACGTTCGCGGCGAACTCTGGACAAGGTGACTTCAACGCCACACTTCTCGCAGATAACGCCTTTGTATTTCATGCGCTTGTACTTGCCGCAAAGGCACTCATAGTCCTTGATCGGGCCGAAGATACGTGCGCAGAACAGGCCGTCACGTTCAGGCTTGAACGTACGGTAGTTGATGGTCTCCGGCTTTTTGATTTCGCCGAAAGACCAGGACAAGATCTTTTCCGGGCTCGCAAGCGAAATCCGGATATTGTCGAAGGTCTGTGCGGGAGCCTGTTGGTTAAACAGGTTCATGACCTCATGATTCATGATCCATCTCCTTCGATGCGCGGCCGGAGAGCGGGTCCAAACACCCCTCTCCGTGACCGGCATGCCAAGTCATATTGCGTCCGTTGCCGGGGTTATTCTGCGGCATCCGCAGTTTCTTCCTCGCCAATCGCGGGTACATCAGTCCGTTGCAGTTCAACATTGAGACCCAGGGACCGCATTTCCTTCACAAGCACGTTGAAGCTTTCCGGTATGCCCGCCTCGAAGGTGTCGTCGCCGCGAACGATGGCCTCGTAGACCTTCGTACGGCCGGCCACGTCGTCCGACTTGACTGTGAGCATTTCCTGCAGCGTATAGGCTGCACCGTAGGCCTCGAGCGCCCAGACCTCCATTTCCCCGAAACGCTGGCCACCGAACTGCGCCTTGCCACCCAGCGGCTGCTGGGTAACAAGCGAGTATGGGCCAATCGAACGGGCATGGATCTTGTCGTCGACAAGGTGGTGGAGCTTCAGCATATAGATGTAGCCCACAGTCACCTTGCGGTCGAACTCTTCACCGGTCCGCCCATCGAACAGCACAGACTGGCCGCTCGGGTCGTAACCGGCGGTGTTCAGTGCTTCGACAACATCGGGTTCACGCGCACCATCAAAGACCGGCGTCGCGATGGAAACACCCTTCTTCAGCTGGTCGGCCAGGCGGACGATGCTCTCGTCATCGTATTCCTGGACGTTATCGCCCTTCAAGTTGTCGCCGTAGATCTCGACAATCTTTCCGCGAAGCTCTTCAAGTTGACCGGAGCGCTTGTACTCTTCGTACATTTCGCCAATCCGGTTACCCATACCGCGGCACGCCCAGCCCAGATGTGTTTCCAGGATCTGGCCGACATTCATGCGGGACGGCACGCCGAGCGGGTTCAGGACGATATCGACATGCGTACCGTCTTCCAGGAACGGCATGTCCTCGCACGGGTTGATCTTGGACACCACGCCCTTGTTGCCGTGACGGCCGGCCATCTTGTCACCCGGCTGAAGCTTGCGCTTCACAGCAACGAAGACCTTGACCATTTTCATGACGCCAGGAGGCAGTTCATCACCGCGCTGCAGTTTTTCGACCTTGTCGATGAACCGCTGCTCGAGACGCTTGCGGCTGTCGTCGTACTGACCGCGCAAGGCTTCGATTTCGGACATGAACTTTTCGTCGTCGGTGGCGAATTGCCACCACTGCGACCGCGGGAAGTCGTTGAGAACATCCCCGGTTAGAACAGCGTCCTTGCCAAAGCCCTTGGGGCCGGCAACAGCAGTCTTGTCCATCAGCATTTCTGCAAGACGGCCATAGACGTTGCGGTCAAGAATTGCCTGCTCGTCGTCACGGTCCTTTGCAAGACGTTCGATTTCCTCGCGCTCGATCGCCATCGCCCGTTCGTCTTTTTCAACGCCGTGGCGATTGAAGACACGTACTTCGACCACGGTACCGGCGACCCCTGGCGGGAGGCGCAGGGACGTGTCGCGCACGTCGGAAGCCTTCTCGCCAAAGATGGCTCGCAGAAGTTTTTCTTCCGGAGTCATCGGGCTTTCGCCCTTCGGCGTGATCTTGCCGACAAGAATGTCACCCGGGTTGAGTTCGGCACCGATATAGACGATGCCGGCCTCGTCGAGATTCTTCAGCGCCTCTTCTGAAACGTTCGGAATATCGCGGGTGATCTCTTCCGGACCAAGCTTGGTATCACGTGCCATCACCTCGAATTCCTCGAGGTGGATGGAGGTGAAGACGTCGTCGGAAACGATCCGCTCGGAAAGCAGGATGGAATCCTCGAAGTTGTAACCGTTCCATGGCATGAACGCGACCAGCACGTTCCGGCCGAGAGCCAGGTCGCCGAGATCCGTTGAGGGGCCGTCGGCAATGATGTCGCCCTTGTGTACCCGATCGCCGACACGAACCAGCGGACGCTGGTTGATGCAGGTGTTCTGGTTGGAGCGCTGGAACTTTTGCAGCCTGTAGATATCGACACCGGACTTGCCGGGGTCGAGATCTTCCGTCGCGCGAATAACGATACGTGTCGCGTCTACCTGATCAACCACACCCGCGCGGCGAGCACCGATCGCGGCACCGGAATCGCGCGCGACAACCGGTTCCATACCCGTGCCGACAAATGGCGCCTCGGCGCTCACAAGAGGCACCGCCTGACGCTGCATGTTCGAACCCATGAGCGCGCGATTGGCGTCATCGTTTTCCAGGAACGGAATGAGCGCTGCCGCAACAGAAACAAGCTGTTTCGGTGAAACGTCCATCAGGTCGACCTTGTCGGACGGAACCATCATGTTCTCACCAGCATGACGGCAGGTGATAAGCTCGGTTGTGAACCGGCCTTCCGCGTCATATTCCGCATTGGACTGCGCCACATAGTGCTTGGCTTCTTCCATTGCGGAAAGATAGATGACTTCGTTGGTTACGACACCATCATCGACCTTGCGGTACGGGCTTTCAATGAAGCCGTATTTGTTCACGCGGGCAAAAGTTGCCAGCGAGTTGATCAGACCGATATTCGGACCTTCCGGGGTCTCGATCGGGCAGATACGGCCATAGTGTGTCGGGTGAACGTCGCGAACCTCAAAGCCCGCGCGTTCTCGTGTCAGACCACCCGGACCAAGCGCCGACAGGCGGCGTTTGTGAGTGACTTCAGACAACGGGTTGGTCTGGTCCATGAACTGCGACAGCTGCGAGGAACCGAAGAATTCGCGAACCGCAGCAGCGGCCGGCTTCGCATTGATCAGATCCTGCGGCATGACCGTGTCGATTTCCACGGAACTCATGCGTTCCTTGATCGCGCGTTCCATGCGAAGCAGGCCGACGCGATACTGGTTTTCCATCAGTTCGCCGACCGACCGCACACGACGGTTGCCAAGGTTGTCGATGTCATCGATGTCGCCTTTGCCGTCACGCAGCTGGAGCAGGACACGGATGACTTCAAGGATATCTTCCTTGCGCAGTGTGCGGACCGTGTCTTCACACTGCAGATCAAGGCGCATGTTCATCTTCACGCGGCCAACGGCAGACAGGTCATACCGTTCGTCGTCAAAGAACAGCGACTGGAACATCGCTTCAGCGGTGTCGATGGTTGGCGGCTCTCCCGGACGCATGACACGGTAGATGTCGAAGAGCGCATCCTCACGGGACTCGTTCTTGTCGGCCGCCAGCGTATTTCGGATATAGGCACCGGTGTTGACGTGGTCGATATCGAGCATCGTCAATTCGTGATAACCACGCTCAACAAGTTCTTCCAGCAGCTTGCCGGTAATCTCGTCACCCGCCTCCGAGAAGATCTCGCCCGACTGCGCGTCAACGATATCTTCAGCAAGATATTGACCGTGCAGGTCTTCGTCCGTGACCTTCAGGGCCGTAATGCCCTTTTCACTCAGCTGACGGATCGTGCGTGCCGTAATCTTGCGGCCACCTTCAACGACGACTTCACCGCTGTCCGCATCGATCAGATCGTAGGAGGCCTTGGTTCCCTTCAGGCGAGCACCGTCGAACGGCATGCGCCACGAACCGTCCTTCTGACGCGTGTAATCGATACGCTTGTAGAAGGTGTTCAGGATTTCCTCGCCGTCGAGGCCGAGAGCCATCAGAAGCGACGTTACCGGGATCTTCCGCCGACGGTCGATACGCGCGTGGACAATGTCCTTGGCGTCGAATTCGATGTCCAGCCAGGATCCGCGATAGGGAATCACACGGGCAGCGAACAGAAGCTTGCCGGAGGAATGGGTCTTGCCCTTGTCGTGGTCGAAGAAAACACCCGGTGACCGGTGCATCTGGGAGACTATCACACGCTCTGTGCCATTGACGATAAAGGTGCCGTTGTCGGTCATGAACGGCATGTCGCCCATGTAGACATCCTGTTCCTTGATGTCCTTGACGGATTTGGCACCTGTGTCTTCATCGACATCAAAGACGATGAGGCGCAAGGTTACCTTCAGCGGCGCGGCGAACGTCATGTCACGCTGGCGGCACTCGTCCACGTCGTATTTGGGAGCTTCGAATTCGTAGGATACAAATTCAAGCAGGGAAGTTCCGGCAAAATCGGAAATGGGAAACACGGACTGGAAGACCGCTTCAAGGCCTTCTATCTTGCGGCCGCCGCCCTGCATCTCGTCGACCTGAAGAAATTGGTCGTAGGATGCTTTTTGTACCTCGATGAGATTGGGCATTGCCGCGACATCGCGGATCGATCCGAAATATTTACGGACCTTTTTGCGACCGTTGAACGTTTGGGTCATTGTCGCTCCTCGTATCGGCCGGGTAACGGCTTCCCGAAACGCCCCTTATCCAATCGGGCCGCCCTGCCCGGGCGCTTCGGAAAACCGTCCCCCAAGATCAACCTGCTGCAACCAAAGCGGAAAGGTTGACCGGGTTATGGGGCCCAGGACACCTGACTCGCACAATGCGAATCAACTTGCCCTAGTGGTGCATTTGCCCCGGAATCGGGTCGGACCCGCCGGGGCAACAAACGGTCCCGATAAACGGGACCGTTCAAAAGGCAAAAGCCTTTGTTACTTAAGCTCTACAGAAGCGCCTGCTTCTTCCAGTTTCTTCTTCAGCTCTTCGGATTCGTCCTTGCCAACGCCTTCCTTGACAGCCTTCGGAGCGGACTCAACGAGTTCCTTAGCTTCCTTCAGGCCAAGACCGGTGATTGCGCGGACTTCCTTGATGACGTTGATTTTCTTGTCACCAGCAGATGTCAGAACAACGTCAAATTCGGTTTTCTCTTCAGCAGCAGCAGCTTCACTGCCACCACCGGCAACGGCAGCAACTGCAACCGGAGCTGCGGCAGAAACGCCCCACTTTTCTTCCAGAAGCTTGCTGAGTTCTGCAGCTTCCATGACGGTCAGTGCGGACAGTTCTTCTACGAGCTTTTCAAGATCAGCCATTTTTCTCAGTACCTTAAATTCGAACCAGTGTTGGTTTCGTTAGACAGTGTGTTTGGACGCCTATGCGGCTTCGTCCTTGTCGGCATACGCGCCGAAGACGCGGGCGAGCTGCCCGGCCGGTGCGTTGACTACCTGAGCAATCCGGGAAGCCGGGGTCTGGATCATGCCAACCAGTTTCGCGCGCAGCTCATCGAGCGACGGCATGGTTGCCAGAGACTTGACGCCTTCCGGGTTCAGATTGGTCGTTCCAAGAGCACCGCCAAGAATTTCCAACTTGTTGTTGGCTTTGGCGAAATCGACAGCTGCTTTCGGTGCTGCTACCGGATCGTCTGAATAGACGAGTACGGTAGGGCCCTGAAACAGGTCGGAGAGATGCTCAAGGTCGGTGCCTTCAAGGGCGAGTTTCACAAGGCGGTTTTTTGCGACTTTGACAGAACCGCCGGCTTCACGCACAGATGCCCGCAATGCAGTCATCTGAGCAACCGAAAGACCTGCATAGTGCGCGACAACAACGACGCCGGTGTCAGCCAGCTCGGCGTTGAGAGCCGTCACGAACTCGTGCTTTTCCGCTCTTTCCACTTGCCTTCTCCATTTGGTGGCGTTGCCGCCACCGGTTACCTTTGCCGCACTCGGTCGGTTCCGAACCCGGAACCGCCTCAAGGGCGACGCTCAGGGTCCTGTCCCCTCACCTTCACGCAGAACGCGCGGCAAGGTCTGGTTCGAACCTGGTTTTCCGCAATCGCGGAGAATTCGGTTCTCACCCATCTATGCAGGCCGTTTGCTTAAGCCGGTCTTCCGGCACCTGCAGTCTCGGACAGGGCAACCCGGCAGCGAACCGCCGGGTCTATTCGGCCTTTCGGCCGAAATCTCTATTCAATCCGGTCTCCCGTATTATTCGCCTGAAATGCTGGCGAGATCGATCTTCACGCCCGGGCCCATCGTGGAGGACACGGCAATGCGCTTCATGTAGGAACCCTTGGCGCCGGAAGGCTTGGCCTTTTGAACTGCGTCGACCAGAGCCTTTACGTTCTGGGAGATCGCTTCTTCGCTAAAAGACACCTTGCCGACACCGGCATGAACGATACCGGCCTTTTCAACACGGAATTGCACCGCGCCGCCCTTGGCATCATTGACAGCAGCCTTGACATCCGGGGTCACGGTTCCGACCTTCGGGTTCGGCATCAGGCCACGCGGGCCAAGCACCTTACCAAGACGGCCCACCAGCGGCATCATGTCAGGCGTTGCAATGCAGCGATCGAAATCGATCTTGCCGCCCTGCACTTCCTGAACCAGCTCTTCGGCACCGACAACGTCTGCACCGGCTGCTTTCGCTTCGTCAGCCTTGTCACCGCGAGCAAAAACCGCAACGCGAACGTTTTTGCCTGTTCCGTTCGGCAGAACACACACGCCGCGGACCATCTGGTCTGCGTGGCGCGGATCCACACCAAGATTGATCGCAACTTCGACGGTCTCGTCGAACTTTGTCTTGGAACGCCCCTTCACAAGGCCAATCGCCTCGTCAAGAGAATAAAGCTTGTTCCGGTCAAGGCCTTCAAGAGCGGCCGAGATACGTTTTCCAACCTTCGCCATGATCTTACTCCGTTACCTCAAAGCCCATGGAGCGGGCGGAGCCTTCAACCATCAGCATTGCTGCGTCGACGTCATTGGCGTTCAGGTCTTTCATCTTGGCTTCGGCGATTTCTTTCACCTGCGCCTTGGTCACGGAACCCACGGTGCCGCGACCCGGTGTTCCGGACCCCTTCGGCAGCTTGGCAGCCTTCTTCAGGAAGAAGCTGACCGGAGCCGTCTTCACTTCAAATGTGAAGGACTTGTCCGAGTAGTACGTGATCACGGTCGGGCACGGAGCGCCCTTTTCAACATCCTGGGTCTGCGCGTTGAACGCCTTGCAGAATTCCATGATGTTCAGCCCGCGCTGACCGAGCGCCGGACCAATGGGCGGCGACGGAGTAGCGGAACCTGCCGGCACCTGAAGCTTCAGGAAGCCTTGAACTTTTTTCGCCATCATTCTCTCCAATCATTCACAGCTGAACGGCGATCCAGCTGGTTGGGAGTGGTGGTCCGGCCCCTCGTCGACATCCGGCGAAGAATGTCAGAACCTTCCACCGATTTTTCCCGGAAAACTGGCCACAGGGACCTGATACCGGGCACTCAAACCGCCCCTTGGGACGGCAAACGGTCAGAGCTTGTCGACCTGACCGAATTCCAGTTCCACCGGCGTTGCTCTTCCGAAGATGGACACCGCCACCTTGAGACGCGCCCGTTCATCGTCGACTTCCTCGACAAGACCGGAGAACGAAGCAAACGGACCATCGGACACGCGCACCTGCTCGCCAACCTCGAAGCTGACCGACGGCTTCGGTCTGTCAACGCCTTCCTGCACCTGATTTATGATGCGCAGCGCTTCTTTTTCCGGAATCGGCATCGGCTTCTGGTCCGCACCGAGGAACCCGGTCACCTTCGGTGTATCCTTGATCAGGTGAAACGCCTCGTTGGTCATGTCCATTTTCACAAGGACATAGCCGGGAAAAAACTTGCGCTCGGCATCGACCTTGCGGCCGCGGCGCACTTCGACAACCTTTTCCATGGGAACGAGGATTTCCTCAAACAGATCGGTCAACCCTTTCTGTTCGGCCTTCTCGCGGATGGAATCGGCGACCTTTTTCTCAAAATTGGAATAGGCATGCACAATATACCAGCGCTTGGCCATGGTTCTCAGTTCCGTTTCTTGTTCTTGTCTACAAACCGGACGGTCGGTCTTACTCAGCCGCCGACACCCAGAAGAGCACCTATCCCCCAGCTCATCAGCTGATCAGCCAGGAGAAAGAAAATCGAAGCGATCAGCACCATGACGAACACCATGGCGGTGGTCACGGCTGTTTCCTTGCGCGTCGGCCACGTCACCTTGGACGTTTCAGCGCGTACTTCCTGGATAAATTTAAAGGGATTGGTCTTCGCCATTCCGGTTCCGGTCTGTTAAATACGAGTGGGCGCGCGAAAAATCTTCGCGCGCCTCACTCGAGGAAACTGTTTAAGCCCTCGAGGCAGATTAATCAAGAGCAAATTGGCAGGGGCAGCAGGGTTCGAACCCGCGACCTACGGTTTTGGAGACCGTCGCTCTACCAGCTGAGCTATACCCCTTCAGAGGATCGCCGACGCGACCTTGCTCCTGATACCCTCTGAAGCCACGCATCGCAAGACTTAAGAGGGTCGGTTGCCGGGTACAAGACCCGGCAACCGAATTCATCTTATTCGATGATGGATGCGACGACGCCAGCGCCGACGGTACGGCCACCTTCGCGGATCGCGAAGCGCAGGCCTTCTTCCATGGCGATCGGCACGATCAGCTCAACGTCAACGGAGACGTTGTCGCCAGGCATCACCATTTCCGTGCCTTCCGGCAAGGACACCACACCCGTCACATCCGTTGTACGGAAGTAGAACTGCGGGCGGTA
>NZ_AYYG01000157.1 GCF_000521215.1 Labrenzia sp. DG1229
GGCGCCCGTAACGATGCCCAGCCGTTCCATCTTCTCGGCTGTCGCTGGCCCAACGCCGTGGAATTTCTTCACCGCAAGATCGGCCACGAACGCCGGCCCGTTTTTCGGTGTGATGACCGCCTGGCCGTTGGGCTTGTTCAGATCACTCGCCAGCTTCGCAAGGAACTTGCAGTAGGAAATCCCGGCCGAGGCGTTCAGCCCGGTCACTTCTTTGATGCGTGCCCGAATGATTGTCGCGATCTCGGTGGCGAACTCGATATTCTGCTTGTTTTCGGTGACGTCAAGATAGGCTTCGTCGAGGGAGAGGGGTTCGATCAGATCGGTATGCGCGGCAAATATCTCATGGATCTGGGCCGAGACCGCCCGATACACATCGAAGCGGGGCTTCACGAAAATCAGCTCCGGGCAACGGCGCTTTGCCGTGACCGAGGGAAGGGCGGACCGGACGCCAAAAGCACGTGCCTCGTAGCTTGCTGCCGCGACGACGCCTCGGGCCGCCGATCCGCCAACGGCGACCGGCTTTCCTCTCAGCTCCGGATTGTCACGCTGCTCGACCGACGCATAGAACGCATCCATGTCGACGTGCAGAATCTTGCGGACCGGGACGACAGCGTCGACCCCTTCGCATTCCCCCTCATGCGCGCCTCTATCCTCGTCATCAGTCAACATGTGCGGCATGGCCTCAGAGTAGCAAATCTTCATCCTTCGGATTGGCCGACGGTTCCACCAGAACCAGCATGTTGCCGGGCAGCGGACGTTGCAGGTGTTTCACGTCCGCCCAGTCACCGGTCAGCCAGAGATCGACCTCTTCCGGCGTCGTCAGGATCGCCGGCATTGCCTTTTCGTGGATGGGCCTGACGATCTCGTTGGGCGTTGTCGTCAGGAACCCGAAGAGCTCATATTCCCGCTCACCGTCGCGAACCTTTCGTACACCCTTCCAGGGTGTCCAGAAACCGGCGAAGAACATCAGCGGCTGGTCAGCATTCTGGGCAAACCAGGCGTTCGGCACACGCCCACCTT
>NZ_AYYG01000165.1 GCF_000521215.1 Labrenzia sp. DG1229
GCCTTTTTCCTTAGCCGCGCCATATGGGTCATGCGGCTGCGCTGCCAGGCCCGGTCCACATTCGCCTGGAAACTCTCCGTCACCACACGCCGCTCACCCGCCTCATCGTCATAGGACAGCGTCATCCGCGGGCCATAACCGTCTTCGTCATATCCCCCCTGCAGCCAGTCACTCCCCGTTCGCCGGTTCTCCTTTGTGTCCTTGGAGAAATCCGCACTAAACGCTTTAGGGATATCCACTACACCATGATCCGTAATCGCCAGCTTCGCGCCAGTTGATCGCAACGCCTGCTCAAGCGCCCCGGTCTCGCCCTTTTGCACGACCTGCGACAGGGCACTCCAATCCAGTACAATTGTTTCCATTCACTCAGCCCCGTAGGTAGAAAGATGGATATTCTTGGAGCTGTTGCCGAATGAACCGCTGCATTTCATCTGAAGTCAGGTCTTCGATTTCGCCCGTCAGCATCGCATGGACAACGTCTTGCGCCAGTTTCAATGGTCCGATAACGGGACCATAAGGCGCTCCTTCGAAACCGATTTTCTTTCTGTAATCATAGCTTTCCCAATTCAGCATGGCCTGTATGTCGCGCGCCTCCATCGGGTCGTCGTATGCAATCTCATCCCGGCGCAGCATTGACTTGCAGAGCCGCTTGTCCCTGGCGACAATTTGCGCGCATTCAATAATCAGATCTTCCAGATCATTTCCTTGAGGTATCTCTCTCACATTTACGTTCCTTTGGGTGCTCTGGCCCCAAGTTCGCGGCTGTTCTCTTAATGTTCTTTCGACAAATCGAGGTCAGGATCGACAACCGGTTTTCCCATAAGCTTTTTCAACGACGTGTAGCTGAATGGCGCATCGACGATCTTCCGACGCTTTCCCGTCTCCGGATCGCGCGTGCCACGGATTTCGTTCTTATAGAAATCCCTTTCACCGGACATAACCTCAATATCATAGTGCGGGTTCTCGTCCATGAACTTGCGGGTACTCATGTCCCAGAGCTCGTGGCCGCCCTTTTTCATCAATCGTTTGTCGTTCGGGTCGTATTTTTTCCTGTCGGCTCTGGTCAGCCGGTCGGGTTTGACGATACGGCCAGCCTTGTCTTGCTGCTCGTACCAAGCTGCGAAGAGATCAGCATTTTCCTGTTTTTTGTACCACGCCCCGTTTCTAAGTTCCGTGCGGGCGTCGTAACCGAACATGAAAAGGTCGCCACGCCGGGCAATCGCGTCCAGTCCGGCGATCCCTGTTTGGTTGACGATGATGTCGATCTTGGCAACATCAAGGATGATCACCTTCTGTTCATTCACCATCCTCCCGGTAGATGAACCATGGCGCGAACGTTTTCACCGCGAAAGCCTTTGCCTCCGCATAGTCGAGCGACGCCAAATCGCCCGCGACAACGGCGATCGCCAGTTCCTCTGCCTTGGAGAGCGGAAAATCTCGAAAGGGAACACGTGTCTTCGACCCATATCAGGCCATAAATTCTTCAAGAGTTTCAGATGCATCCAGCGGGTTCTTTTCCCAGAATTCGTCATCGTCGTTGGTCAGATCCGGGCGGGTTTTCAGGAAAGCCCGAAACTCCGTTCTCTGCCTGACCGCGTCTCGAAGCTCCTTGTGTTTCAGCATCAAATCGGCGAGTTCCAATACAACGTCGAACGGAAGGTCGGTTTCCCGGTCGTTCAGATGTTGCCGAAAATAGGATTTGCCTTCTTCGCTTTCCTCAAAGACTTCCAGCTCTTCCCGCCAGCCGGTGATATCTTCAGTATCTGCCATCAAAACCATTCCTGTTTTTTCGCAGCAATATGTTCATGAATTGTTCCAAAATACAACCAGTGCGCGCGCAGTCGCCCGTGCAGCTCAGAAAAAGCTGTTCTCCTGTGTCGTGCGATCCTGGCCGCGCTTTCCCAATGTACCGTGATGAGGCCTGTTTTAGCCTTGTTTTGACGAAGCGTCCATCAGACGAAGATGTCTGAAACACCATTTCAGACGAATTTTTCAGAAAGCATAAGTAAAATCAGAGACCTGCAGACTATTTCGATTGAGCGCGCCGGGCAGCGTTTCTGCGCGTCTTCACACACACCCGGAAAGATCCGCGAATCCGGTGAGCTTGGAACCGAAATTCGATTGTCTTTCCTCGCTGCTCCCCCTACAGCATGCAGCAATGATTTTTGCTCTTTCCATCGCGCTTGCCTATGCGCTCACCAATATCGACGGCCTCTTTGCCTTCTTTGCAATAGCAACCTCCGGCAGGTATCGCCAGGCACTGACCGGTTTCCTGATTGCGCAGGCAATTGTTGTCTGCGGGGCCTACGTCACCGGTGTGGGCGTCACGGTCGTGACACCCCATGCACTTGGCTATCTCGGAGTGATCCCCCTCTCGCTCGGCCTATGGGAAGTCTGGAAAAACATGTCCCGCACCAGTGTCGATGCCAGGACATCGAGACCCGCACACTCCGTGTTCAGCGCGATGGTGATTTTCCTCGCGCTCAGCGCCGACACGTTCGTCATGATGGCCGCCTTTTTTGCTGATACTGCCTCGGTATTCGACAGGCACGTTCTGCTCGGAGCCTTTGTCGCTGTTGCAGGGCTTGTCATTGCAGGAACGCTGCTTGCCAAAAGTCTGGGCCGAAACCTGAAGGTCCAAGCCTTCTTCGCCAAACTCTCGCCCTTTGTGATGATTGTCGCTGGTATTTACATCCTGCTCGACACGGCAACGGATACTTTTTGAGCCGCGATATCACTCAGGCTCAGACCGATGCCTGCATGAGCCCCAGCCGGCGCAACGTTTGGCGACTTTGCCGGCACAGCGGTTCATTTTTCCCGCCACGATAATAGCTGAGCGCGATCACGGCGCCGTAAAGCGCCCATCCCCTGGCGCGCAGCCAGACCTGATCGGAAATCATCAACGTCTCTCGGAACGCACACCTGGCCTCAGGCGCAACCCACGACCACGTGGCGGCATAATCGGCAGCAGGGTCTCCAACCGCACAAAGTCCCCAATCGATCACGGCACAAAGTCTACCATTCCGTGCCAGAAGGTTGTCCGGCTTCAGATCCCCGTGCAGCCAGTTTCCAGACCCATCGAATGGAATGCGACATGCATCTTCCCACAAGGATACGGCAGCAGTCCTGTCCACTTCGTCAGCCAGAATGTCGATTGACTTGCGGGTGTTTTTATCCAGAAGTCCTAGGGCAACACCTCTTTGATGATTGCATGTCCCTGCCACAGGCGCTCCGGAAGGGTCTGTTTCCCGCAATGCTTCTAGAAACCCTGCCAGGTCCAGTGCCGCCTGTTCGGCACTTTCTAGCGCATCAGCTGTTGCCTCTTCGCCGGGCAGCCAGCGGAAAACCGCAAATTCATGTCCGAATGCAACGCTCGCTCGGCCTTTGCGAAAAAGTTCCGGAATCTCCAGCGGAAGTCCGGTGAAGCGCGGTAGCCAGGTCACCTCCTTTTCAAGGAGCGGCACGGCTTCCGGCCGCCTTGGCAACCGCATCACATACTGGCCGCCGACACGGTAGAGTGCATTGTCCGTACCTGATGACGACAGCCGGCGAACCGTCATCCCCCCGAGTTCGGGAAACTGAAGATCGATCAGCCGCCGTGCAGTGGTTTCATCAGAGTAAATCTCGTTTGCGTGCATCATGATTGCCCCTGCCGGTCACTCAGGCAATCAACAGGCAAGCTGTATCACCGTTCCTGCAGGGCAAGCCGGGCGCCGAGCGCACAATAGATGCCGCCGACGACCTTGCCCTGCCATTTCACGACCGCGGGATGCTTCTTCAGGAAACTGCCGAGTTTTCCGGCTCCAACGGCAAAGACCACGGTACTGAACAGGCCCAGAAACACGAAGATCACACCCAGAACGGTCAGCTGAAGCATCACCGACCCGTTTTCCGGTTTCACGAACTGCGGCAGGAAGGCGAGGAAAAACAACGCAGTTTTCGGGTTCAGCACCTCTGCGACAATCGCCTGGTTGAAGGCCTTGCGTGCCGAAATCAGCTTGCTGCCCCGTGCAAGGTCCAGGGGCGTTTTGTCGATGATCGCGATGATCCCGAGATAAATCAGATAGGCGGCACCTGCATATTTGATGACACTGAACAGAAGCGCCGATGTTGCGATAACCGCCGAAACGCCGATGATCGCCATGAAGGTGTGCACCACATCACCGGCGGCAATCCCCGCCCCTGTCGCAATTCCGGCCCGCGTGCCCGAACTCGTCGCCCGCGCAACTGTAAGCAACGTCGCCGGACCGGGTATGAACACGAACCCGAGAACGATGGTCACATAGGCAATCATGGTGGCTGTATCGATCATTTCCATAGTCTTTCAGCTTTCGAAGGTCGAAACGACCCCCCATCCTCCTGGCAGAGGCAATTTCAATTCCGATCGTAAACGCATTTCTCGGCTTCGGACAAATTCCTTGCAAACGGGAAACTCTTTTCTCGGGTCAATTCAATTCAGTGAACGGGAACAAGGCATACGGATCGCGCTCAACACTGTCGGGCTCACACCTGCCGCAGGAACTTCTGCAGCTTCTCCCGTTCCGGATAATCCTTGAGAAAATTTCCGGAATTGATCTGGTAGGTGTGGTCCTTGGTCCGAACGTTGCCGTTACTCATGAACTCGGCTGCAAAGAGAAATGGAAGGCCGGGCTTTTTCAGATCCCACTGCAGAAAACCACCTCCCATGGGGTATTGGTCGGAAGGGCTCATCGCACTGTCGTGACGCGTTGTCGGCAATATTTTCACCAGACGATCAGATCCGGAAACCGCTGTAAAATCCAGGACCAATTCCTGAAAATCCCGATACCCGTCCTGCCCGCGTTGACCAAGAATGCTGTCATGCACCGAACCGCGACCGGCATCTTCGGCGTCCGTGGATCCGGGCAGGCCGAATTTCCCGCCGGATCGCATTGTATTGCCATGAAGCTCGAAGTCCTTCGGTTCGGGCAATCGCTTCAGCAACAGCAATTTGTAACCTTGTGTCAGTCTGCCCGCGTGGTAGCCGATATTGGTCTCGGTGCGGCGGAAATCTGCCAGAATGATCGCTTTCAGTTGGGTTATGTTTCCGGAAATGGCGGGCGTCATTGCACCAAGCATCAAAGACATTGCAGAACTCCAGGACAATCGAATATCTAAAATATGCCGTCATGAAAAACGGTTTCGTACCCTAATCTTGGTGATCGTCCGGCTCAAGCGCTGTGCTCGCGGTCACTGGCATGACACGGAACCACTATGTTGCGTATCCACGCATAGACGAAATAGTCCTCCCCGCCCCGACCGTAAGAACGCAGTAGCCCCTCCTTTTGGCCGCCAAACGACTCGATCCACCGATGGGCGATATCATGCTCGCAATGAGCAATCACCTGCAGACGGCGGCAGTCCTGTTCGATCAAGGGCCTCAGCCGGGTCAGGTGACGGGTGATCAGCGGAACGCAGCGCCTGAACCGGTCGGTTCCGAAGGCCCAGGCTTGCCAGTGGTCCGGGTCGAAGGCAGATGCCTGGCTGAACCCGTATGCCGCTGCCGGCTGCCCGTCGTACCAGACGGACCAGACCATGCCGGGAACTGCCGTTTCCAATGCACAAATCCCAAGCGCTCGCGTGTCCCAGTTCTTCCACAGGCAAACAATCTCCCGGCGATCTTCTTCACGCATGTTCGCCGCAATGAAGCTCGCGTCACGAACGGTAAGTTTCCGGGTCAGAACCCTCCGAGCGGGTCGTCCAGGGGAGCTGCGCCAGTCCGTTGCTCCGACTTCAGAACCCGTGCGATCTCCGCTTTGTCTTTCCATCCAAGTGCCTCAACAATTGCGTCCGCCTCATCAGGTGACGACCCGAGGCGGTTCTTGATGTCTTCCTTGCTCTCGATCAGGATCTTACCGCCCTTCAGCTTCCAGCGATGAGCCGTCAACTGCGCTTTCACCGTTGCCGAGCGTTTGATGGCAAGTCCCGATCCGCTTTTGGGATGCAGCGCCTCACGCAGCCGCCAGTAGAGCTGGGCGCGCAGATTGTAGAACGGAATCCGGCTGTCTCTGGCAACTTCACCCGATTGTGCCGAGAACACGCATTTTTCAACCGCAATGCTGTTTTCCCTGGAAAGAAAACCGACCGTGTCCCCACCCCAACCGCCGGTGCAATCAACAACGATCAGCGCATTGTCCCTGCGCTCCTTGATGATAAGAGCCCCAACGTCGGCTCCATCTCGCGTATCGGTGCCCTTGCGGACTATGCTCTCGTCGAAGCGCCGGCCGCGCAATGGCTGAAGCACGGTCTTGTCCTTGCCGCCCTGGGCCACGTCGACGGCCAGAACATCCATCTTCTTGCCCGCATCGACACCGTCATCATGGCGTTGAAAGGCCAATTCGATCCACTCCGAAGGGATCACCTGCCAGTCGTGGTCCTGCCGCGCGGCCTGGAAGTCACCCGTCTTCAGGGCCGTTCGCATCGGCTCCGGCATCTGGTCCAGTTGCGCGTCGTAGTCCTGTCCGAGATAGGCATTGTCCCGGCGTCTCGCCGGTATGAAGGTTCGGCTCTTTGGGGTCCTGACCTCGCCCTCCACTTCCACCGGGCCGGGTCCGTCAACCCACACGGTGCGCACGCTGTCACCATCGTCGACAAAGACGGCCCAGAGCAATTCTCCGGGCATCACGATGCCGTAAAGCGGGTGGAGTGGATCCAGCCAGGGCGCGAACCACTCGTTCAGAAAGTCACCCTGGCCACCAAGTGGCGGATTGGTCGCGATCAGACCGCGGCACCGCTGGTCCTTCCGGGTCGTTCGGAGCCATCCGAGCACGAACAGGATCTTGCGCGGATCCATCTGCGCACCTTCGTCGAAAGCCTTGAGATCATGGTCCCGCCCCTGCCAGTCTTCTTCTGAACCGGGGAGCCCGAGATGACCGAATTCGATCATCCGCTCATCAGGCCCGGTCCAGCGTGGCGGGTTACCCGCGATTTTCCCGAGCCCGGCGGAGCGCATCAAGGTATTCATGCGCTCGATCAGGCCCTTCAGCGACTTCAGTGACTGCCGGTAGATCGCCGCCTTGTGATGTGCGAACAAGGCCAGACCGGCAATCAGGTCCGTCTTTCCGCCACCTGCTGCGCCGCCGTAGAGAGTGAGGTCGGCTTCTGAAAAATAACCTTCGGTTTGCGGTCCCGGCTGTGGTTGCCAGACATCGAACTGGTCCAGGACACCGGCCTCGTCCAGTTGCTTTTGCAGCGCGACCCTTTCCGGTGCGTCCATGGTTTCTATGTGATCAATCAGGGTCTGAAGGATTGTCGTCATTCCCTTTTGCATCCTCGCTCGTTAACAGCGCCATCACGCCCAGAGCGATTTCGGCGGAACTGCGTGGCTTGAGTTTTTCAATCCGGGAGGCTTCCTCCGGGCTGCTCAGCACATTCCATGTGTCAACTTCCGAACGGTCGCGCCATCCGGCCCTGTTCTTCATGTTGAACGCCCAGGCGCTGGCGTTGAATTTCGCAAGATCCCCCCGCGCGCCCTCCTTGCCGATCTTTTCCCATTCCAGCAAACCACGCCGCGCCGCTTCTTCCAGTTGCGCGGACGGGAAATCTTCGGGAAATTGTTCTGCGTAGTAACGCAAGGTTTTCCGATCGGCTTCCGGGAAACTCTCGACCGAATACCCGGCTGCGATATGCGCACAGAACGCTGCGCACGCCTTCTTCCGTGCCGACTGAGACGGCCATTTCAGAGCTTCTGCGTGCGGCAAGGTCTTTTCTGCAGGCCGCACTGATTTTCTATTTGAGGTTCGAATGACACCCTCCAGACATGAACCGCCCCATTGGGGCGACTGTTTGCGAAACGCGCCCCCGCCGGGCATTTAGGTCATGACCAACCTTGGCATCAGGGTCCTGAATTTGCTCCCGGTGAAGGTTTGGTGCCTGCAACTCCGTAGCCGGAAGGCATTGGCTGCACCCTTGGCATCGGACGCAATTCAGGACTTCTTTCAGGTTGTCCAACTGAATTTTCTGTTGGGTCCGGGTGCTCTGATGGAGCTGCCGGCACACCCTGAGGTGCAGCAGGCGCTTCGGGGACCATTGGCTTGGCTTCCGCCTCGGACTGTTTGGGTTGTGTCAGGCCGAACTCTTCAGCCTTTTTCCTTAGCTGCGCCATATGGGTCATGCGGCTGCGCTGCCAGGCCCGGTCCACATTCGCCTGGAAACTCTCCGTCACCACGCGCCGCTCACCCGCCTCATCGTCATAGGACAGCGTCATCCGCGGGCCATAACCGTCTTTGTCATATCCCCCCTGCAGCCAGTCACTCCCCGTTCGCCGGTTCGGCATCACATAGACCTGTTTCGCCCTGATCCCCCGTTCTGTCAGTGCCTGCTCCGCATCCTCGCGCACATAGCGGAAACCGTCCTCTTCCAGATCGCTGTAGACCTT
>NZ_AYYG01000181.1 GCF_000521215.1 Labrenzia sp. DG1229
CATCACTCAGATCAACAAACCGATCAATCGCGCGCAACGGATGGTCTTTGGGAACGTAATCTTCAATCGAAAACTCGTAAAACAGCGCTCCCTGCGCCACCTGTCTCGGTCCCATCATCGCACTCAGTCTCCCAAATCACTCGGAAAACTGAATCAGCCGACAAAGGCGTCATCAAGGCGACTTTTTCAACACTATCTCCGCAATTCCAACCTTTGCGTAAAGCGCAGCAAGGGTCTGCTCTGAGACCATTTAGGCGGACGCTGCGCCGTAGACGAATGACCGCCTATCGGGCTCAGCGCCGAGATCCGGTTTGATTGGTGGAAAGTATTTCGCAGCCGAGATGACCAAACAACTCCGCCGCTTTTCGGGAAGCTTCTTCGGCGACCACCAAACCGTCAATGTTTGTCCAACGCGCAACTTCGAAGGATGAAACTGCCCCGAATTTTTCTGACGATGCCAAGATCACGGCTGATCCCGATTTCTCGATAACCGCGCGCTTTACCTCTGCCTCTTCACTTTCTCCCGTCGTAATCCCTTGATCCGGGTGCAGGCCGGTGGCCCCGATAAAGCAGATATCGGGGCGGTAGCGGCCCAGCCAGGCAATAGTCGCGGCTCCACTTGTCACGATGGAATGACGCAATAGCCTGCCACCCACAATTTCGACTTCCAGTCCTTGATGGTTGAGAAGTTCCATGGCGATGTTGGGGCTGTGCGTGATGACCGTCGCATCGAGGTGTCGAGGCAGATGCCGCGCAAGTTGAATCGCTGTCGTACCGCCATCCAAAAACACAACATGACCCGGCTCGATCATCGCAGCAGCACGTTTGCCAATCTCAACTTTTTCAGGGGTAGCAATCCCGACTCGACCCGGAAACGGCGCATTGGCCGGTGCGATCGGAACGGCACCGCCATGCACGCGTTTCAGGCGTCCGTCCCTGGCTAGTTCACGGAGATCGCGCCTGATCGTATCTTCGGACAGACCCAGTTCACGGCTTACGTCCTTGGCGACAACGCTGCCTTGTTCATCAAGCAGGGATAGTAAGTGTGTCTTTCGTTCATGACTCAGCATTGCACGATCTTTCTTGACTCTGCACGTTTTTGCACGTTACTGCTTCACAGAGCCAGGAGCAAGATTTTATGAATTCACGTGAACACTACCGTCCGATTTCGAAGGAAATTCTGTCAGACAACTGGGGCCTTTTGACAAAGCATGAGTTTGAACTTCTCAGGCGCAATGGTGAATGGCAGCGACAGACCCGCGAGACCTATGATCGTGGCAATGGAGCGACCTGCCTCCTTCATAATCCTCAGACAGATCAAGTCTTGCTCACGCGTCAATTCCGACTTCCGGTATTTCTAAATGGTGGTCTGCATTCGATGATCGAGACGCCCGCTGGACTGTTGGACGGAGCGCGTGCCGATGAGCGGATGCGGAAAGAACTCATCGAAGAAACCGGCTTTGAGGTCGACACCCTGACGCATCTGTTTGACGTTTACATGAGCCCGGGCTCGGTGACGGAGTATCTCGCATTTTTCAAAGGCACCTATTCCGCATCCGATCAGACCGGTGATGGCGGTGGCACGTTCGAAGAGGGCGAGGACATTGAGGTGATGCAGGTTGCGCTGACGGAGGCGATGCGGATGATCGAGAACGGTGCGATCTGTGATGGCAAGACGATCATCCTGCTTCAACATCTTTTCATCAACACGCTTGTGAAAAGAGCCGAGACATACTGATCCTGATTTCCGGACACTACCGTTCAGGGACCAACGACAATCCCGAAAAGATGGCCGCAAATCAAAACGCGCTTGCAGCGGCATCATGGCCGATTTTCCAGGCCGGACACATCCCGATGATTGGCGAGCGGGTTGCTCAACCTGTCTGGCGAGCAGCCGGAGGGAAACTGCCGGGCGATGATCTCCATGAAGAGATTTTCTGTCTCACCGCGGAGCGGCTCATCTCGATATGCGATGCAGTGTTGAGGTTGTCCGGCGACAGTCGCGGTGCTGACAACGACGTTGAGCAGGCCAAAGCGTTGCTGCTGCCGATGTACCACAGTCTGGATGAATTCCTGAACGCCCAGGCGCGGCAAATCAGTCTCTGGCGCAGCCGCTGCGATGGTCAGCAAAGTACCCATTGCTGTTGTCGGTGCCCGGTGCAACCAATTTCCGGAATGAGCCTCGTCTACCGAAATACCCCTCCGTAGCAAAAGTCTGCCCATGCCAATCAGCGGCCTGGACGATGAACACTCACCTTCGCCGACGTGCTAGCTCGCGATAGAGTGCGGGTGGCGATACACCTATCTGATCGGCAACCCTTATCCATCCGCCAGACGGTGGTTCGCCGTTCAAATCCAACCAGGCGTCCAACCTGTCCGACACCCGGCGAAGGCGCAATATCTCGATGCGCGCCCGTTGGGACTGGATCTCCTTGGCATAAGTTTCGATAAGGCCTAGTGCATCGTCTGGCCGGTCACGCAGCGCAGATCGGAATGTGGCACGAGGCATGAACGCTATCTTGGAATTCAGGCATGCGATCGCATCGCAGTGATAGGTCTTTGCTGACAACGACGCCTCGGCCAGAGCCATTCCAGACGTGGCAACGCTGAGCGTAAGCGCGGTTCCATCCGCGAGCGGGCGCTCAAGCGCGACCATGCCGGATCGAACAAGATACATCGACCGAACGCGATCTTCCCGACGAAAGAGGATAGCACCCTGCTCCAAGGTTCTTGTCGGCGCATCCTCAAACAACTGCTTCCAGTCTGACATGATAGAAATCATACGACGTGGGTACAACGTTGGATAGGGTGTTCTCGACAGTTGCGAGGCAAGAGAATGAAAAAGAAGACAATTTTGGCCGTCGTAGTGCTGCTCGGCGGAGCGGCTTTTGCAGCTGCCCAAACGACCCACTCAGGCCATGACGACGGCATGGATCACGCGACCCACGTTCAAGGCCTGTCGCCCGGGGGCACGATCCTGAGCGAGCCGGGACAAGGGGCTTTCGCGGCGCTTTCTGAAGTTGTGCGCGTGCTCGAATCCGATCCCGACACCGACTGGGGCAAAGTTGATCTGGCGGGCCTGCGGGCGCATCTGGTTGATATGGATCGCCTGATTTCGGACGCGATTGTGGAAGAGACAGCACTGCCGGACGGCCTTTCCGCGATTGCGACGGGGGATGCTGACACGGTCGCCACACTGCGACGCATGGTGCCCGCACATGCAGCCCAATTGGCTCAGGACGACCGCTGGACCGTCACGGCAATCGAAGTGGAAAACGCAGTCGAGCTGCGCGTCACAAGTAACAATCCCGCCGTGGCCGCGCGCATAACGGGGCTGGGCTTTTTTGGACTTATGGCAAGTCAGGACCATCACCGGGAACATCATCTGATGATGGTGCGTGGCGCAGATGCCCACGCACATTGACGTGGCCTGACACGTTTCGCCCAAAGCCGGAGCTCATGTCTTGGCACAAGGGATGCGAAGTCGATGGCAACCTGCCGTTCGACCGGCTGGATTGGAAGGCAGCAAAGTCCGCATTGTCCAGATTGTCGTTGGCGTGCAGTTCCCTGAACTGATTGTGGGCCTTAGAGTTGATTTCAACGAGAGTGATTGCTTCTGTTCTCGCCGTTTCAATGCTGACGGGTTCGCCATCAACTGCGGGCTTCGGCACAAAGAACAAAAGAAACAACAACTTCATCGTCAGTCAATCCAAACAAGAATTTGCGAAACGTGAATTTGTTCATCGACGAAGTCAGCTTATGGCACTTGTAACAATACAAAAACCGCCGGCTCCAAAAGCCGGCGATCCTTTCATCTACTGCACATTTGAAGCAGGCCTCATCAGATTTTTTTCAAGGCCCAGCTTTTCTTTCAACTCTCTTGCTGCACGTTATTGGATCACGCGGCAGCAACCTTGGCCAGGAAGTCATCGACCACGACCTTTATGTGGCGTGCCTGGTCCGCGACTTCGTTGGACGCCATTTCCACCTGGCCCGCGGATTGTGCGGCTTCGGCAACAGCGCTCATGACACTGGATATGTTGTCAGCCACACCCTGGGTCCCTTCCGCCGCATCGCGAACGTTCCGGGAAATCATCGCCGTTGAGGCATCCTGTTCTTCAACTGCCGCTGCAATGGCCGACGTCGTCTCGTCAGCCTGTTCCATCGTGTCTCTGATCTCCTGGATCGCGACGACTGACTGTCCGGTTGATGACTGGATCGCCTCGATCTGCGTTGCGATTTCCTCTGTCGCCTTCGAGGTCTGGGTCGCCAATTCCTTGACCTCCGCAGCAACCACCGCAAAGCCTTTTCCGGCTTCGCCCGCCCGTGCTGCCTCGATCGTGGCATTCAGGGCCAGAAGATTGGTCTGTTCCGCAATGGCCCGGATCAAAGTGACGACTTCACCGATCTTGTTTGCCGATTCAGCAAGTTCCGAGACCTTTTCTGTCGTCATCCGGGCACTTCCGGAAGCGTTGGTCACAATCTCGGTAGCACGCGAGACCTGCTGTCCGATTTCCGCGATCGATCCGGCAAGCTGTTCTGCCGCCGAAGCGACCGAACCGACGTTTTCCGATGCGGCCGTGGAACTTGCTTCTGCTTCGGAGGCCTGAGAGGCAGTCTCGCTGGAGATCTGGCTCAGCACCTGGGCAGTGGATTGCATTTGATCCATGTTCGCGGTGA
>NZ_AYYG01000184.1 GCF_000521215.1 Labrenzia sp. DG1229
GCGCGGGTCAAAGCCCAGCGAGCGGAAGACGCGTTGATGATCTTCGTTCGCCAGCGTCCTGAGCTTCAGGCCTTCACAATCGTCCGGTGTTCGGATTGCCTTGCGGCTGGAGATATGGCGCAAACCGTTGTCCCAGTATCCGAGCACGGTGTATCCGGTTGCAGCGGCAACTTTTTTCTTCAGCCGCTCACCCAGTTCTCCGTCAAGAACGGCGTAGGCACGCCGTCGATCCGGCACCACAAAATGCTGATCGAAGATACCAAGTTCCGGCACCCTCTTTGCCAGATAGCTGGAGGAGAAATAGCACCCGTCGAGCGCACCTTCCTCGGTCATCGACAGGAGATCCGCGGCCTTGTGGCCACGGACGACTATGTTCTCGTCAAATTGCAGCGAAACGTCGCCGCCGCCTGCCCGAGCCAATTCCGCTGCCAGCGTTCGTCCGCCCCTCGTGTGCACGGACTTTTCGCCCTGGTATCCCCCGAACCTGATCCTGATGGTCATCCAAGTTCCTCCTAGGACAGTTCCGCCATCAACTCGGCGGGGTCCGGCGGCAAGGCGACCGGTTCGCCCCGTTTCGCCGAGACATCCATCGCCATGGTAAGAAGCAGGTTCCGGTGACCGTCCTGCGCAGTGGCATGCGGCGTATCGAGACCGGCATAAAGCCGTTGATACCAGGCGTTGGTTTCTTCGCGCATGGGGCCCCAGAGCTGACCGAGATGAAGGTCACCCGGCGGGTAGCTCGTCAGGAATTCGACATGACGATCCGGAGCCTTGTAACCTTCAGGTGCATAGCCTGCGCCTTGTGCAACATTTGTCGCCATGACGAGATC
>NZ_AYYG01000192.1 GCF_000521215.1 Labrenzia sp. DG1229
GACGCAAAGCCAGTACGAGCGCAAGCAGTTTGCCGCCCAGTACAACGAACTGCTTACGCAGATCGATGACATTGCCAAGGACTCGTCCTACAAGGGCAAGAACCTGCTTGCAGGCACCGGCAACGACCTCACAACGATCTTCAACGAAGATTCCACGTCCAAACTGAACATCTCGGCTGTCGMCTATACCGACAGTGCCTTGTCCACGGGCCTCAACCTGTCGGACCTGGCTGAAGGTGAAGGATCTTCCACATCGCTGCAGCTTCAGGGCGGCAAGACGACCATCAACCTGACGGACGGTACGTCCACCCTGAAAACAAACTCCACCCTGTCAGCCTCCAACGCGATCTCCACGACGACAACCCTGTCCTTTGTCAACGACACGGCAACAGCACCTGCTGCTCTTTCCGGCGCGAGTGACATCACGGCAGGCGCGACTGTCCAGGATCTGGTTGACGGACTGAACAGCATCGCCGGTGTTCGTGCCGAGTTCGACAACAACACGGGTGATCTGACCGTTTACAGTGATGAGGACTTCCACATCACCGACGGATCCGTCACCGCAACACTTGGCTCATTTGCCTTCGACGCAAGTGCGTTGACGGCAACGACACAACTGCTGTCGGAAACAGGTTCGTTCTCGGTTGGTGACACGCTGACCCTGACTGACGGCAATGGTTACGAACTCGGCTCGCTCGAGATCGAAGCGGACACCTCGGTTGGCGATCTGGAATCCTTTGCTGACGATTTCCAGGGCGTATCCGCCGACTTCGACACAACATCCGGCAAGCTGTCCATCACTTCGGAAACCGATCTGTCACTGACCAGCGACAATGCTGACTTTGCCAGCGCGAACTTCGTTGCGGACACAGACGGCATCAACCTGTCGGCGATCTCTGACAGTGGCTTTGCCACCGACAGCGACATCAACCGCGTGGTCGACAAGCTGAACACGGCCCTGAGCTCTCTCAGAACCCAGGCGTCCTCGTTCGGTACCAACCTGTCGATCGTCGAAAACCGTCAGGACTTCACCAAGGCCCTGATCGACACGCTTGAGGAAGGTGCGGGCAAACTGACCCTTGCAGACACCAACGAGGAAGGTGCCAACCTTCTGGCGCTGCAGACCCGTCAGAGCCTTGCTTCCACATCCCTGTCCTTCGCGGCTCAGGCAGACCAGAACGTTCTGCGGCTCTTCTAGGACCGACAGAGCTTTCGGGAAATTCAGAGAAGGCGGGCCCCGGCCCGCCTTTTTTGCGTTCGGACGAACCCGGCTCGGAAACTAGCAGGACTGACCTCATGCTTGTCGCACGGCGAACAGAACAAATTTTCCGATCAGAGAAGGAAGAACAAGTTTCAGGAAATTCAAATAATAGAAAGTATATTTTCGATGTTAACAATTCCGATTCGTGGAAGAATTTAAATTCCAAAATTTCATTTGAATGATGCTCGTTTTTACAAATATAACCCGTGAATATTTCGCGCTTTAACAAGAAATTTACCTAACAAGGAATTTACATCGCATTAGGGTTAAATATCACTAACCATTTTTATTTATCCAATGTTTCCTCCCCTAGATGTTTTCTAGCAACGCGTTCCCAGGATGGGTTCTGTATCTCGTGTTCCTAGAAAGGATCAAACAATGGCTGACATCACACTGTCCAGCGCGGTTCGCAAGAACCTGAATTCACTCCAGTCCACTGCGGAACTTCTATCCGATGTCCAGAACAAACTGGCCACCGGCAAGAAGGTCAATTCTGCTCTGGACAATCCAAGCAACTTCTTCACCGCTTCGGGCCTGACGTCCCGGGCAAACGACCTCAGCACACTGCTCGACGACATGGGCCAGTCGGTCCAGACCCTGAAGGCAGCTGACGAGGGAATTGCCTCGATCACGACACTGGCTGAATCGGCGAAGGCGATTGCGAACCAGGCTCTGCAGACGCAAAGCCAGTACGAGCGCAAGCAGTTTGCCGCCCAGTAC
>NZ_AYYG01000193.1 GCF_000521215.1 Labrenzia sp. DG1229
TCAAGAGGATTTCGCAGACCGTATCACCAACACTGTATTTCTGATCATCATCCAGCCGTCTCAGTCTGATCAGGTGTTTAGTGAAATTGGTTTTGCTTTCATCGCGTGTGCGGGATTGCTTCGCACCAACCGGCATGAAGCCTTCATCCATCAAGCCGCGCAGGATGTCGATGGTCGGGATGGGCTGAAAGCGCTCTGACCTGCTTGTGTGGGCCTCGGTTGCAAAGATTGACGGCGCTAACCGGCGCAATTCGTCTTCGTTGAGTGCACGCCCATGATCAAATCGGGCTGTGTGAGCATAGACTGTCATTTGGGTTTTCTCCTTTTTCCCGCGAAGCGGGCTCTGTCCCGAAGGGCAGGAGCCCGGCTCCTGCTCCTGAGACTTCGGCGGCGAGAACGAAGGGGATAGGGACAAGGGGAAAATCCGGAGGGGGATCGCCCACCGGGACGGCCGGGTGCAGATCCGCGCATGCGGATCCGCGCCAGGTCCTGCACGATTGGAAGACGCCGGTTCAGCCGGCGGCTGGAATGAGGAAGGATGGGGAGACCGGATTTTGCCCTTGTGGGAGAGGGGAAGCCGCGCGGCCCCTTTCCCGCCAGCAAGTGACAATGACCGCGACAGCGGGCCTTAGACCAATTCCCGAAAGCAGCCGTTCGTCGCTATCAAAACGAATGATAGATATGCGGGATAAGTTGTCATTCGCTGCGCGTGATTGAACGACTGTTCAGCTTGCGACCCCGCTTGACACTCAGTAGTTTCCGAGCATGACGAAGATAGTCCTGTGTTTCGACCTTCGAAGCCCATTCACTTATTTCGCGGCGCAACGTCTCTCAATTCTTAGGGACGCTGGTGCAGATATACATTTGCGGCCGGTATCCATTGATGGGTTGCTAAACCTCCAGGCCGGACGTGAAATATGGGCCGACTATGTTGATCCGCTGCCACCACCAAAACGCGCACATCTAATGCAAGATATTCCAAGGATGGCCGAGTTTTGGAGCATTCCGCTATCTTGGCCTCCAAAGTTTCGGCCAAATTCTCGCCAAGCTATGTGTCTTGCTTGTTTGGAGAGCCTGAGTGCCGGCAAGCTTTTTCAACTACTCGAGTTCGGAAGCACATCGCTATGGCGCGATGGGTTTGACCTGAATGATCCCGAAATTCTCGCCCAAATGCTGGCGATCGCAAATATCGAGCATGCGAATAATGATCTGGAAGCCCAAGGCTTGAAGATACTCGAAAGGAAAACTGAGGAAGCCTATGAAACTGGTGTCTTCGGCGTGCCAAGCTTCATTGTCAAAGATCGTGTTTATTTTGGTGCGGATCGTATGGAAATGCTGGCAAGTCGTATCCGGATGGGGACTGCATAGTCAGTCGCAGTTCAATGCCGACATTCGTTGCTTTTGCAGCATTGGTCAAAGTGGGCTCACTTGAGACTTTCGCTGCATTTTCCTTGAACGGCAGCTTTTGAAGCCCAGTCGAGACCAGAGTCCTCGACGATGACGGCGTGAGCGGGCTTATAAAAAGGTTATGTTGCGTGTTGGCATTATGACGTGAACGCGGTCATGCAGCGCGGAGCGAAGAAATCAAAGGCTTCGTGGAATATCGGGTGCCAGTCATAGTTCAATGGCTCACTAAGTGGGTGCCAGAAGAACGTGAATGTATGACCGAAATCATCTTCGGTTTGATGCGACCAGGTATCTGGAAGTGCCGTCGACATACATTTGAAAAAATGCCAGGGCTGGGCGCTATCTCCAACAGCGAAAACGCCGAGAGACGTTAGCGGCGAAGACACCTGAAGACCACTTTCCTCTCGCAGCTCCCTGATAGCCGCTTCAAGTGGGCTTTCTCCGATCTCAATGGTCCCTTTGACGAATTGCTTTCCAGCTAATGGGTGAACGAAAGCCAGCACCTCTGGTTGGCCATTTCGCATCCGCACGACAATTGGACAGGCTTTTGCGGGAGGTATCATTCCTCCAACAAACACTCGGGCACATAAAAATCAATGTACTGGATGAATGGCAGACATGCGGAGATAGTGTTGAAAAAGCCGGTGGTTTGCCGGCACCGGACATTAGGTTGAGTTTGCCAATCCCGGTTTTCACACCGGTTGTGGCACCATCTTTGCGAGTTTTCGGAGGTTTTGGGCGGTCGCTGCCAGTTGGAACTGTTCGGTTGCCCCTTTTGGTCCTCGTAATCTCATCGTTGATACGCCGATATATCGTTTGAGGTGGGCGAACAGCATTTCG
>NZ_AYYG01000197.1 GCF_000521215.1 Labrenzia sp. DG1229
CTTGAGAATTGCGACATCCTGTTTCACCGCTATCCGAACGGCGACACGCGGGCAGAGGTCCTGAGCTTCGACGAGGCGACGAAAACGATCTACTTCGATCAGACCGGGATCACCGATATTCGCCGGACGCTTGAATCGAACCCTTACAAGAACCGTTTCATTCTGGTGAACCTGTTGCCAATGATGCGCCGGGGCGAATGGGGTTTTGTCGACAACGGGGCGACCGTCGATCTCTATTTCTGGCCGAGCGATGTCGGCAACGTCAACGTCAATATCGAGTATTCCAGGCGCGGTTATTGCATCGACGTGACCGGCAAGAGCCATCTGAATTTCAAGTCGATCATTCTCGAGCGCTCAAGCTCGGCGGGTGACAAGAATGACGGCCACTATGCTTTCAACGCGGGCAACAGCGTCGGCGCGTCGCCCTATGCGACCGACATCGAACTGGACAATGTCTGGGTCAGGGACACCTACCGGTCGGAGAGCAGCTATGCGCCGATCTGGATGCGCCATGTCAACAATTTCAAGGTCTCTCAGTCAACGGTTTCGGATGCGGTCAACCAGTTCGGAATTCAGGCGACCGGGCCTTTCTGGAATGAATATGACAGTTCGCCGACCGGCACATGGATTGACAGATGCGTCGTGCTCAGGGCCGACCAGTCCCCGATCCGTCTGTATGGCCTGAAGGACTTCATTGTTTCGCGTGGCCACTATATCAACTGCGGTCAGGCGGCACATGCCAACAAGGGCAACATCTACGGCGGCGGCCATAACGGGCTGTGGATTCATAACTATTGGTGGGCGTGTCCGGGATACTGGACCTTCCAGCGCTCGTCCGGTCAATTCTTCGTCTTCAACTTCATCCACGGTAACACGCTCGATACCGACGGCCGGGCGATCGAAGACCAGAACTATGACAACACGACGGACATTCCGCAGCTGTCCCCGGCAACCGGTCAGGGCATCATCGGCGACACTTACGTGCTGAACAACACTGTCGTGCCGTGGCGGAATGCAGCGACATATCCGACTGCGGTGATCCTGGGCTCGCTTGCCGAGATCTGGATCGAGTTCGCGTCCATGAACAACATCATGAACGGCGCCGGTTACGTGGCTGAAAAGCTTATCCCGGGCGGCGTGAAGAACAATGTTCACACGCAGCAAGCTCCGTATGATCTGAGCGACAGCCTTGTGCCGTTCGATCAGGTTTACGAGGACCTTATCAAGGGTGATGTCGCGTTCAGAGCCGACAGCCCGACCCTGTCGCTCACGGGTCATGCGATTGACATTCTGCCCGGGACGGGCGGCCCGGTCACGCTGGCGGGGCAATTCCCGGCCTATGACGGGTTCGGTCTTGATATTGCCGGCAATCCGATCAGTTTCGCGGCGCCACCTGTCGGCGCGGTTGCGAACCCTGCCAATCTGCACCGGTTTGACCCGGTCTGGGTCGTGCGGCCCAAGCTTTTGAACGCTCCGGTCGTTGGCGGGTCGGTCACGGCGGATGCCGGTTACATCATGGCGGCGGGGCATACGGCGCTGACCTATCAGTGGTATCTGGTCGATGACGTTTATGATCCGCGCGAGGACTGGTCGCCGGTCGGCGGCGCGGATGCTGCAGCCTATGCGCCTGTGGCCGGTGATGTCGGCAAGTATCTCGCACGGCGAACAGCAATGGAGGGTATCGAGGAATGGTCGCTGATGACGGTGCCGGTCGTGGCAACCTATCCGGTCGAGACGCCGACTGTCCTGCACGAGTATCAGAACAGCACGCTTGGCGTCACCGGCTGGACGGATACCGGCACGTTCACCCCGACCGGCAAGCCGCTGATCGTGATCTTCACAACGCTGAATATCCCGCTTGCGGAAAGCACGATCACGGCAACGATCGGCGCACCAGGGCGCTCGCTCGGGACAGGAACAGCGGTTCCCGTGAAAGCCACGGTTTCCATCCGGACACGCAACCAGCAGGCCTTTGCCTTCATTGCGGATCCCGGCACGGACGATGTCTCCATCCAGTTCGAGAGCGCATCGGGTCAGAACGCCGTTGCCGTGACGGTTCTGCAGGCGGGTGGCCTTTCGGACATCATCCTCGGCGAGGTCGTCGGCGACAGCGGTTCGGCGGCCCTGGCAACGAAGATCACCAGCACGTCCGAATATAGCGGCATCCTGCATTCGGTCTGCCGGTATGACGGCGATCTGACCGAGGACATCACCTGGACCGGGGCCGGCGAGATCTATCAGGGCAATACCGGCGACGCAGAGACGTCTGCTGATCTTGCGTTCAGCCTGGCCTATGTGCAGGGCGCTCCGATCGAGGAGTATGCGGCAACGGCAAGCTGGACGGATGATCACACGGTCACGATTGTGTCGATCGAGCTTGTTGCCGATGCCGCTCCGCCCGTCGTTGTGACCGACATCATGGCCGGATATGGCGACTTCGCTGATCCGCTGCTCTGGAACATTGTCAAGACCGAGGCGTCTGTTGTCGACAATGTTGCCCGGTTTGCCGGAACAACGCAGTCCTTCACGCGGATTGAGATTACCGGACTCAACAGGCGCCCGGTCACGCCAGGCACGGTCCTGGATTTGTCATTCGACATTCCCCGGATGGATGCCGAGGGCAGGCTCTGGATCAATGTCGAGCCGTTCAACAGTTCCGGTCAGTCTCT
>NZ_AYYG01000201.1 GCF_000521215.1 Labrenzia sp. DG1229
CGGAGACCCGATCGCACCGGCCTCACCGCACCCCTTCATCCCGAGCGGGTTGCCCGGGCAAAGCGTCTCGTGCGTCGACAGGTTGAACGAGGGCACATCATCCGCGCGCGGCATCGTGTAGTCCATGTAGGACGCCGTCAGAAGCTGACCGTTCTCGTCATAGGCCGCGTTCTCCAGAAGCGCCTGGCCGATCCCCTGAACAAGACCGCCATGCACCTGACCTTCCACGATCATCGGGTTGATAACCTTGCCGAAGTCGTCCGCCGCCACAAAACTCACGATTTCCGTCTGGCCCGTCTCCGGATCGATTTCAACCTCGCAAACATATGTGCCCGCCGGGAACGTGAAGTTGGTCGGATCATAGAACGCCCCCTCCTTAAGACCGGGCTCCATGCCTTCGGGTAGATTGTGCGCCGTATAGGCCGCAAGCGCCACTTCCGTGAACGAAAGCTTCTTGTCTGTGCCCGCAACCTTCAACTCGCCACCCTCGATCTGGATGTCGCCCTCGGCAGCCTCCATCAGGTGCGCCGCGATCTTCTTCGCCTTCGCTTCAACCTTGTCCAGCGCCTTCACGATCGCAGACATGCCGACTGCACCCGACCGGGACCCGTAGGTGCCCATGCCGAACTGGA
>NZ_AYYG01000202.1 GCF_000521215.1 Labrenzia sp. DG1229
TGACGGCCTGCTGTTTACCGCGGAAGCTGCTGTAGCCGAACACATTCTGCAGAACGGCAAGCGGTTTCGGCTCCGGACGGACCGAAGGCGGATCGTTGAGGTGAACGAGTGTTGAGTCATCCGCGGCAAGAGCGGGCGAGACTGGCATGAGGCGGCTGCTTCCCTAAAGTCTTCCGCACCATGTCTTATTCGTAGGCGAAGGGCAAACCGGCCTGTGGATGATTTTCACAAGCGACCGGAAATTCACTCAGAATTCCGCGTCGGGGTCGCCGGCCAGGGTTTCGGCGCAGTGGATGCGCATCTGTTCGGTGAGTTCCGTGAGATCGCCCTGCAACCGGTCGGGGCGGATCGGTTTGCCGAAATGAACGTTGAATTTGGCGTTCTGCTTGTTGAGCAACTCGTTGAAGACCGTCATGTCCCGCAACTCGGTCGAGACCCGGGCGAGAAAATAGAAAAGACCGGAGTTTCGGCCGCCCATATGCATCGGTATGATCGGTGCCTTGTTTTTCCGTGCAAGCGCCAGGGCCGATGTCATCCAGGGCCGTTCCGTCAACTTGCCCTGGTGCCAGTAGGCAAGGCGTCCTGAAGGAAACAGCACCACCACACGTTCTGTTGCAAACGCGGAAGACGCGAGTTTTATCGTCTCCTTGGACTTTYCTCGGCTTTTGAAATCAGCGCGCCATTCGACCGGGATGATCATCTCTGCGAGGCGCGGGTTGATGCGAATCGCATCCCTGTTCGCGAAGATCGCCAGGTCGGTGCGCCGCGATTTTATCGCGTCATAAAGCACGATGCCGTCGGCAATGCCGGTCGGGTGGTTGGACACAAGGACAACCGGACCATCGGTTGGAACGCGGTCGAGCCCCTTGGTCGTAACGTTGAGCGTGAGAACATCACTCAGACGGGCGAAAACGTCGACCGCCTCCATCTGTGAAATGGTATCGGCCATATCCACGGCGGAACGGTAACGCAGGATGCGATAGGCAAACGGCTTGATGAAGGGCCACCAGGGGCTCGCCATCACGAGTTTACCGCGTTCCGCGATCAGTGCGTCAACGATATGCTGGTCGGCTACCTGCCGCTGCAACGCTGCCTGACGGTGCGCCGGCAAGGTGTTTGTCGTCTGGTCTGTCGTCCGCACAATGCACCTCTGCCCATCGGTAACCTGTACTACTCACTTGCATCGTTAGCGAAATCGGCCGCGTGGTGCAAATGCTCCCTGAATTAATTTGCGGTCCAGGGTCGGCTCAACTCCACAGTGAACTTGTGAAAAGTGCCACAATTGTGATGAAGGATGCCAACCACGCGATTGAGCGTGGGGTGGCGCGATCCGTCCAGTAGCAGAACACATAGATCAGCCGCAACAGAACGAACAGGACCGCTAACTGGTCG
>NZ_AYYG01000203.1 GCF_000521215.1 Labrenzia sp. DG1229
CAAAGTTCGGCGATCGAATACTCCCCACGCAAGCCTTCCAGCACGATACGGATCTTCTCCTCGGCTGAGAATTTACGCCGGGTCTTCCGGCGAATGTCTTTTACATGTTTCTCGGCCGATACTTCCGGCCCGGATTTCTGTCTCATCTTCGCTCCCTTGGCGGGCTACGATCTGCCAGAAATCCTCCTTAAGCAATTTGACCGATTTGTCTCGTGGTCGCTGACGGGGAACAGATACGCGCCACTTGAGTATTTGCGCAGGAGTTAGGGTGCTCCCAGCACCGTGTTTTGCTTTCGGGCCTTATCTATCAATTGATATCGGCTGGCATTGCCTTGGCTTGCGGTACCCCTAAGGAAACCGGCCTAACGCTGGTAGTCATCTTCAACCCGAACGATGTCTGCCTCATAAAGGCGATCGCCAAACTGAACCTCGATAAACGCTAATTTCTCTTCGCCATCATTTTCGATACGATGCTTTGTCTCACGCGGAACATAGACATTGAACCGACCCGGGTTTTCCGGAGGCCATTTGGTTTAAGTTATGCGGCCACTGCCGTTTGCTCCAGCGTGGCGTAATAATGCTCCTCCGCTTCAGCCGGAGGGATGTTTCCTATGGGCTCCAGAAGTCGCCTGTGGTTGAACCAGTCGACCCATTCGAGTGTTGCGAACTCGACGGCTTCGAAGTTCCGCCAGGGCCCACGCCGATGAATGACCTCGGCCTTGTAAAGCCCGTTGATCGTTTCGGCGAGAGCATTG
>NZ_AYYG01000204.1 GCF_000521215.1 Labrenzia sp. DG1229
AGGAATAAACAGCTTGTTTGCAGCAACTTCGTGTAAGAATTACACGAATGCTTGAAAACTGTATTTTAGCGATTTGATGTTCGGTGTGATATCGCGTGCAACATTCCGACTGAAAAACGAGGCACAATTGATGGCGGCTGATAAACCGGTTCTGCAGACTTTGTTTCGTCAGCTTTATTTTGGTCATTCAACCAGGGCACGGGTGTTCAGATATGTACTCCTGGCCTTCGATCTGGTCACGATCGGCTATTTCATCGTGTCGTCCGTGATGGATCCCGAGCGGCACTTTCATACGCTTGATTACGCAATCGCCGCTGTTCTCGCGCTGGACTACGTCGCCCGGTTGATTGCCTCGGCCACGCCGGCCAGGTACATATTCAGCTTCACGTCGGTCGCGGACCTTGTTGTGATCGCTTCTCTTGTTGCACCGGTTTTTCTGGAAAATTTTGCCTTCCTGCGTATCGTCCGGATGCTCAGGTTGCTGCGGTCCTACCACCTGCTGAAAGAGTTGCGTGAAGCGTCAAGCTGGTTCCGCCGAAACGAAGACATTCTGCAGTCAGCTGTCAATTTGGTTGTGTTCATTTTTGTCGTCACGGCCATCGTCTTTGTCGTTGAGGATGACCGCAATCCGAACATCAACAACTATCTGGATGCGCTCTACTTCACAGTGGCCACGTTGACGACGACAGGCTTTGGCGACATCACGATGACGGACAGTGTCGGACGCCTGATGACAGTCCTCATCATGATATTCGGCGTTGCCCTGTTCTTGCGGCTGGTGCAGACCATTTTCCGTCCCTCGAAGGCGCAGCTCGCCTGTCCGGATTGCGGCTTGAACCGCCACGACACCGATGCCATCCACTGCAAGCACTGTGGTCGCATGTTGAACATTCCAACGGAAGGCGCCTGGG
>NZ_AYYG01000205.1 GCF_000521215.1 Labrenzia sp. DG1229
TACTCGCGGTCTGGCTGGAACGGCTCTTCGAAGCAGTCGTTTCGGATCCGGAGGCTCCAATTGGAAGCCTAGAGATTCTCGATGCCGACGAACGCCGCAAGATTCTGGTCGATTGGAACGATACCGCTCATCTCGTTCCTGATGCAACTCTGCCAGAATTATTCGAGGCGCAGGTTGCCAAGTCGCCCAATGCCACCGCGTTAATCTTCGAAAACGAACGCTTCACCTTTGCAGAACTCAACAGTCGCGTCAATCGCATTGCCAATCACCTCATTGAGCTTAACGTGGGTCCGGAAGACGTCGTGGCGCTTTGCTTGGAGCGTTCGCCCGAAATGGTTATTGCGATGCTGGCCGTGCTTAAGGCCGGAGCGGCCTATCTGCCGCTCGATCCATCCTACCCAGCAGACCATCTAGCGTTCATGATTCAGGACGCACGACCTATTTGCCTCATAACCTCGACTTCGGTGAAGAGTCGGTTTTACGGCGCAGCCCGGGGGAGGAAACAAATCGACGACGCAATGCTGTTGTGCCTCGATACCGCTTTGACACATTTGGCACTTTCCAAGTCGTCCGATTCAGACCCCACGGATCAGGAACGCGTCCAACCTCTTAGCCCCAACAACACAGCTTATATCATCTACACATCGGGATCCACAGGCAGAACCAAAGGGAGTAGTTTTAACACACCAAAATGCCACGTCTTTTTTGCGGTGGGCAATAGCACACTTCGGTGACCAGAATCTGACAGAGGTTCTGTTCTCGACGTCAATCTGCTTCGATCTGTCGATCTTCGAATTATTCGCACCTCTTGTGTGTGGTGGCGCTGCGATTTTGGTATCCGATGCCACGGCAACCACCACATCTCCTGTCCGCGAAAGCATTCGTCTAATCAACGGTGTGCCGTCCACCATCATGACTATGCTACGCCACAATGCTATCCCCAAATCAGTAAATCTGATCAATATGGCTGGTGAGCGGTTGCCCCAAGAGTTGGTTCACCAACTATTTGATTTGCCCGGACTGGCGCGGCTGTTTAACCTATATGGCCCCTCTGAAACCACTACATATTCAACGGCTGCCGGTGTTGAGCCAGATAAGATACCGACCATCGGAAGGCCGATTTGGAACACGCAGGTTTACGTTCTTGATGACAGTCTTGAGCCTGTTCCGGTTGGTGTTCCGGGAGAGCTTTATATAGCGGGTCACGGGCTTGCGCGCGGTTATCTGAAGCGTCCTGGCCTGACGGCGGAACGTTTTGTCGCCAATCCTTTTGGGCCTGCAGGAAGCAGGA
>NZ_AYYG01000206.1 GCF_000521215.1 Labrenzia sp. DG1229
GGGTTGATCCAATCGGGCGAATACCACGCGCCGTTTCTCGCCAGTGGGTTCAAGGTTGACCCACTCGATGGCATCGCCATTTCGCACGCGTTCTTTAGCTTCGGTCAGGGACTCTGCCTCGACTAGACAGGTGCGCAGAACGACTTCCTTCACATCAACGGCATAGATCGGCATCGGGGCCTCTATTGATCGATTGGGTCGGGTTTGACTGCGATAGCGCGAAGCCCGCTCGCAAGGTCATCGCAAAGAGCGTTCAAAAGACCACCGGTCAACGTGCCGTTCGGCGCATTTCTCAATGCCATTCTTGCGAATTCCAAAGCCTCTTCACGAGTTGGTTCGGCTGGAACTACGAGAGCTTTTTCCATGTCGGGGGCCTCATGAGTCAGAGTGTGAGTTGCGGTGTTTGGCAATCGCGTTTCGGATGTTCCGAGCTTCGCGCTCAAGCATCTCAGCATGACCAAATGCGTTCTCCCGGAACGCATCGGTGTGCCGGGTGGCCTCGTCCAGCTGATGCGCCATATGTGTGACTTCACCAGACAGGCTGACCTGC
>NZ_AYYG01000208.1 GCF_000521215.1 Labrenzia sp. DG1229
ACCCGTAGGTGCCCATGCCGAACTGGACCTTGTCCGTATCGCCATGCACGATCGAAACCGCATCGCTGTCCAGACCGAACCGCTCGCTGATCAACTGCGCAAACGTCGTCTCATGACCCTGGCCGTGACTGTGAGAGCCCGTCAGCACCTCGACCGTGCCCACAGGGTTCACCCGGACCTCGGCCGATTCCCAAAGTCCCACACCGGCCCCCAGAGACCCAACCGCAGCTGACGGCGCAATGCCGCACGCCTCGATATAGCAGGAAAGACCGATGCCCCGCAGCTTGCCGCGCGAGGCAGCCTCCGCCTTGCGCGCCGCAAAGCCCGCATAATCGGCTGCCTGAAGCGCCGCATCCAGCGTCGCATCATAATCGCCCGCGTCATAGCACATGATCACCGGCGTCTGATGCGGGAACTCACGCACGAAGTTCTTGCGCCGGAAGTCCGCCGGAGACAGACCCACCTCACGGGCCGCCGTCTCCATCATCCGCTCGACAAGATAAGTCGCCTCCGGACGCCCCGCACCCCGATACGCATCAACTGCCGTCGTGTTGGTATAGACCGTCTTCACATTCGCATGGATCGCCGGAATGTTGTACTGGCCAGACAAAAGCGTCGCATAAAGATATGTCGGCACCGAAGAGGAAAACAGCGACATGTAGGCGCCAAGATTGGCTATCGTCTTCA
>NZ_AYYG01000211.1 GCF_000521215.1 Labrenzia sp. DG1229
TTGTTGTTGCCGATACGCCGGCGGAGGCACGCGATGCGGCTGATGCGGTTGTTGTCGATTATGAGGAGCTTCCGGCGGTTGTTGATGCTGTTGCGGCGCTTGAGCCCGGAGCACCGCAGATCCATCCGGAAGCGGAAGGCAATCTGATTTACGACTGGGAGATCGGCGACGAGGCTGCTGTGAATGCGGCCTTTGCGAGTGCAGCGCATGTGACGAGGATGGAGATCCGCAACAACCGTCTGGTTCCGAACCCGATGGAGCCCCGGGCAGCGCTTGCCAGCTACAATGACGCGGAAGAGCATCACACGCTCTATACGACCTCGCAGAACCCGCATGTTGCCCGTCTTGTTCTGTCGGCGTTCTACAATGTCGCGCCGGAGCACAAGCTTCGGGTGATTGCGCCGGATGTGGGTTGGTGGCTTTCGGGTCGAAGATCTACATCTTAGTCCCGGGAAAGGAAGGAGTGGGTTGTGCTTTGGTTGGGGACGTACGGAAGCGTGGTCCGGCCGCCCGGGTGAAGGTTGGGTCGTCGGACCGCACGGGTAGGTCCGTTTCCTGGACGGATCGCGCTATT
>NZ_AYYG01000212.1 GCF_000521215.1 Labrenzia sp. DG1229
ATGACGGCACCATCAGATGGCACGGCGTTGCCGGGGAGAACGAGAACATCCACGACCACTGGGTCGATGTCATCGGCAACGACGTCATCACCGACTTCAACAGGGGCGAAGGCGACACCATCCTGATCGAGGGACATACCACCAAGATCAGATCCATCTCCTATGGAGACACAAACGGCGACGGCATCGTCGATCACTCCCTGATCTCCCTCTACTCCGACCAGGGTTCGGGCGGCGGGGCCCACAACAACGACGACCTGGGCACCATCACCGTCTATGGCGACCTGATCACGCTCTCCGACATCTCAACAACGGCCAAACCCGCCTATGGCATCGTCCGCTCGATCGCAGATATCGACAAGGCCATCAAACCCATCGAGATGGCAACAGACAGGGGCGACATCGAACCACCCGCAGACATCCCGTCACAGGACGACCTCCCCCTCCCCGATGGCATGACACCCGTCTTTGCCATCGCGGGGGAGACGGAGTTTTCCGGAGAGAAGGGCGATTATCTTGATGCGGGCAATGCGGCGGCGCTGTCGCTGGCGGCCGGCACCATCGCCATGACCTTCAATGCCGACCATGTCTGGGGAAGCCAGGCGCTGTTTTCCAAGGACGGCAGCGGCTATGACGACGGCGGCCACCTCACCGTCTGGCTCAAGGACGGACGCATCTATGTCCGCCAGCAGACCGACGCATCGACCGAATACCTCAAGGTGCCCGATCTGATGATCAGCCAGGACACCGACTATCACCTGGCCGTCTCCTTCGGCGAGGACGGGCTCAATGTCTTTGTCAACGGCAAGCTCCGGGCGTCCGAGCCGGAGATGAAGCAGGGCATGGACATGAACGAGCGCTCCTTCCTGGG
>NZ_AYYG01000058.1 GCF_000521215.1 Labrenzia sp. DG1229
TTTCGGGTTTCATTATATTCAGCGCTATCCTTTGATCGCCTGTCCGGCGAACTGCTCGATGCAGCTAACAACCGTGGTACCGCAGTTAAGAAGCGTGAAGATACGCACCGGATGGCAGACGCCAACCGCGCGTTCTCGCACTACCGCTGGTAAAAGTTACTTCGAAGGGCTGACGCTATGTCGCGCACGCATAATATCGAGGACTACCGTAACTTCGGCATCATGGCTCACATTGATGCTGGCAAGACCACTACGACCGAGCGGATCCTCTACTATACTGGCAAGAGCCACAAGATCGGCGAAGTCCATGATGGCGCTGCCACCATGGACTGGATGGAGCAGGAGCAGGAGCGTGGCATCACGATCACTTCTGCTGCGACCACCGCTTTCTGGAACGACAAGCGGCTGAACATCATCGACACCCCGGGTCACGTTGACTTCACCATTGAAGTTGAGCGTTCGCTCCGTGTCCTCGACGGCGCCGTTGCTCTTCTGGACGCTAACGCCGGTGTCGAGCCGCAGACCGAAACTGTCTGGCGTCAGGCCGACAAGTACAACGTCCCGCGGATGATCTTCGTCAACAAGATGGACAAGCTGGGCGCCGATTTCGATCGCTGTGTCACCATGATCAAGGAACGCCTTGGCGCGACTCCGCTGGTCATGCAGCTGCCGGTTGGCGCCGAGAGCGAATTTGCCGGCTGTGTCGACCTTCTGAAGATGAAGGCTCTGATCTGGCAGGCTGAAAATCTTGGTGCTGCCTGGGATGAAGTCGACATTCCTGCTGATCTTGCCGATCGTGCGCAAGAGCTGCGCGACGCTATGATCGAGACTGCCGTCGAAGTAGACGAAGAGGCAATGGAAGCTTACCTGGAAGGTGAAGAGCCGACCATGGAAAAGCTGAAAGAGCTGATCCGCAAAGGTACCATCAGCGGCGAATTCGTTCCGATTCTCTGTGGTTCGGCATTCAAGAACAAAGGTGTGCAGCCGCTGCTGGACGCAGTTGTCGACTTCCTGCCGAACCCGGTCGAAGTGCCGGCGATCAAGGGCATTGATCCGAAGACCGAAGCTGATGTCGAGCGGAAGTCTTCAGACGATGAGCCGCTTGGCCTGCTGGCGTTCAAGATTGCAAACGACCCGTTCGTCGGTTCGCTGACGTTCTGCCGCATCTATTCCGGTGTTCTGAACAAGGGTACGTCCCTTCTCAACACGGTGAAAGACAAGCGTGAACGCGTTGGCCGCATGATGCAGATGCACTCCAACTCCCGCGAAGACATTGATGTGGCATATGCAGGCGACATCGTTGCGATTGCGGGTCTGAAGGACACGACGACAGGCGACACGCTGTGTGATCCGCTTAAGCCGGTGATCCTGGAGCGCATGGAATTCCCGGAGCCGGTCATCGAGATCGCGGTCGAGCCGAAGACCAAGGGTGACCAGGAAAAGATGGGTCTCGCCCTGAACCGTCTGGCAGCCGAGGATCCGTCCTTCCGCGTGAAGACGGACGAGGAATCCGGTCAGACTATCATCGCGGGAATGGGCGAGTTGCACCTCGATATCATCGTTGACCGTATGAAGCGTGAATTCAAGGTCGAGGCGAATATCGGTGCACCTCAGGTCGCATACCGCGAAACAATCACCAAGGTTGCCAATGTGGACTACACCCACAAGAAGCAGTCCGGTGGTTCCGGTCAGTTTGCTCGTATCAAACTCACCATCGAGCCGGCAGAGCCGAACGAAGGTTATGTCTTCGACAGCAAGGTTGTCGGCGGTAATGTTCCGAAAGAATACATTCCGGGCGTTACCAAAGGTATCGAGAGCGTCATGTCCTCTGGGCCGCTGGCTGGTTTCCCGATGCTCGACATCAAGGCAACTTTGACCGACGGTGCATACCACGATGTCGACTCCTCTGTTCTGGCCTTCGAGATTGCCGGTCGTGCCGGCTTCCGCGAAGCCATTCAGAAGGCTGGCCCGAAACTGCTCGAGCCGATCATGAAGGTCGAGGTTGTCACCCCGGAAGACTACATGGGTGACGTGATTGGTGACCTGAACTCCCGCCGCGGCCAGATCGCGGGTACGGAGAACCGGGGCATCGTGACAGTCATCACCGCAATGGTTCCGCTGGCCAACATGTTTGGTTACGTGAACAATCTGCGTTCCATGTCTCAAGGCCGCGCGCAGTACTCGATGGTGTTCGATCACTATGAGCAGGTGCCGCAGGCTGTCGCCGAAGAGGTTCAGGCGAAATACGCCTGAATCTGACCTCTTAACGTCAAGAAGAAATAGAGAAACGGAGTAATCCGATGGCGAAGGAAAAATTTGAGCGCAACAAGCCGCACGTCAACATTGGCACGATTGGCCACGTTGACCATGGCAAGACGACGCTGACCGCTGCAATCACGATGACGCTGGCAGAAGTTGGCGGCGCAGAAGCAAAGGCCTATGACGAGATTGACGGCGCGCCTGAAGAAAAGGCACGCGGTATCACGATCTCCACGGCACACGTTGAGTAT
>NZ_AYYG01000007.1 GCF_000521215.1 Labrenzia sp. DG1229
GAATTCCGGGTTTTTAAAAACCCGGAATTCAAACATCGACACCTTCCCGCCAGTCCTCGGACAACATGCAGGTACGCAATGCGTCCAGTTCGGTCACCAGACGCGAGCCATAGTCCCGTTGCATGGCATTCAGATTCTCTTTTGCGAAACGCATGGAAATAGGAGCTTTCGAGCCGATCTCAGCTGCAAATGATGCAACTCCCGCCTCAAATTCATCGTCGGAAAACACCTTGGTGGCAAGGCCGATTTCGGCCGCCTCTTTGCCAGCGACGCGGCGGCCGGTCAGGATCAGCTCCCTGGCTTTTGACAACCCGACCAGGCGCGGCAGGATTTCGGTCACGGCGCCGCCTACATGGGTCCCGATCGAGATCTCGGGAAAGCCGATTTGTGCGCTTTCCTTCATCAGAACGAAATCCGCCGAACAGGACATTTCGGCCCCGGCCCCGAGCGCATATCCGTTCACACTGGCAATGATGATCTTGGGATGTCTGTAGATGCGTTCGCAGACATCGTTGCCGCGCTGTAAATATTCAAGTTTCTCCAGCTCCGTGCGAACCCCCGCGCCATGTTCCTTCAGGTCTGCACCGACGCAAAACGCCCGTCCTTCTCCCGTCAGGACCACACAGCGGACGTCGATATCCTTTTCAGCATCGGTTAATGCCTCGAGGAGCTCCGTGTAGAACTCAGTCACGACCGCGTTCAATCGATGGGGGCGATTGAAGCGGATTTCGGCCAGCGGGCCTGTCTTCCGGTAGATGATGGTCTGGTATGGCATGACACCCTCCGTTCATTTCGGGCGTGACTTGCACCTATGTTACAAATATTCTCAATATAGAAATTAAAGAACATTTGTACTTTGTTGAAATTAGAACGGAGAACCAAAGATGCCAGCCAACGAGAAAGCTGAAATCTGCAAGCGCATGCTCAAGGATGTCGACAGACTGCCGCCGCGCCTCCAGTTGGCAGCGAAGTACATAATCGACAATGCGAACGATTTCGGTCTCGACACAATCCGCATCTCGGCTGACAAGATCGGCATCAGCGCAAACTCTCTTGTACGCCTTGCAAATCATCTGGGGTTTGCCAGTTTTGAGGAGCTACGCGAGCCTTTCCGCATTTCCCTGGTGGAACAATACGACAGATCTTCAGGCGACGGCTGGATCGATCGGTTGTCGGAGGCTGGCGAATTCGGAGAATTTCACGCACGGTCCGTGCGCAACGAAATCGACATCGTCAAACAGTCCCTCCGTCTGCTCACGATCGAAAAGACCGAGACCGCGGTGGACATGTTGATGAATGCCCGCAACGCCTACGTCACCGCAACGCGGGCAAGCTATGCGCTCGCCTATTACTTTCACTATGTGGGGCGCATGGCGCTTCCCAATCTCAACCTGATCCCCCGGCACATGGGCAGTCCGGTCGATGAGATGATGTCGGTCGGCAAGGAAGACGTTCTTATGGCGATAACTTTTCCACCTTACAGCGCTGATACAATCAGTGCCTTGAGGCTGGCCAAGCGCAATGGCACGCCGGTCATCCTGATTTCAGATTCTGAGCTGATTGCACCCAACATTGAAGCGGACCTGTTTCTCAAGGTCTCGCTGAACTCCCTTCACCATTTCAGTTGCTTTGCCGGTGCGATGGTCGTCCTGGAAAGCCTCCTGTTCCACCTGGTCGGCAGAGGTGGAACAGGCGCGCAGTCGCGCATTGCCAGCTACGAGGCCATTCGAGAGGATTTCGGCGCCTACTGGCAGGCCAAGCTGCCAAAAGTGCGGCGGACCTGATCGGGTTCGCTCTGGTCAAGTTGCGACAATTCCAGAGTCCCTAACGTCGGCCTGCCGCACGTGTCGTTGCTCTGGCAGTACCCGGGTCCTTCCGGGATTTTCGCAAAACACTGCACGCATTCTCAAGTTCTGGTGGGTGGATCCGGCCACTGATCGCGCCAGAGGCAATCGAATGCGCCTGCAATAATATTGCAAATGTAATATTATTTTATAAAAGAGTTGCATTTGTAATATTATTAACGCTACGCTCCTGACCAATCACTCGTGACCCTCCGTCAGGTCGGGTTGCCGTGAGGATCTTTGCATCGCAGGCCTAAAACATCGGTCGTTACGAGCCTGCGCAAGGGAGGAAACCATGCTCAAGTCACTGAAATTCGGAAAATTTTTCGCCGGTGCCACATTGGCGGGCGCCCTGACACTGTCCGCACTCGGCGCGGCCTCGGCAGCTGACATACGCCTGAAATTCGCGGGCACGTTCCCGGTGGATCATCCGGGCACCAAAATGATGGAACAGATCAAGACGGACATCGAAGCTGCCGGCGTCGGCCTGAAAATGTCGGTTTTTCCGGCCAACCAGCTCGGTTCCGGCGAAGCCCTGATGGAAGACACCATCCGCGGCAACATCGATTTCACCGCAGCCTTCATCTATTCTCACAAGGACTCCCGCCTGGAATTCCTGTCGATGCCGTTTCTCGTCAACAATTTCGACGAAATGGACAGCGTCATGCGCAACATGGATTCCCGGTTCAACCAGATCCTGCAGGAACGCCTGAACGAGCTCGGCCTCTTCCTCCTGGCCAACAATCCGGAAGGATTCACCGGAATCGTAGCCAACAAGAAACCAGAAAACTGGAACACGCTTGACGCGAAGGAAATGAATATCCGTGTCTGGTCATCGAATGTGATCAAGACGATGGTCGAAGGTATGGGCTACCAGGCAACCACCATGGCCTGGGGTGACATCTTTCCCGCCATTCAGTCCGGCATCGTGGACGGCGCAATCTGCTGCACCAAATCAGCGACCTACTCGATTTTCGCACAGTCCGACGTCGGCAAATATTATGTCCAGTACAACTCGGTTTCCGAACTGACGTCCTACTATGGGTCGCAGAAAACCTGGAACAAACTTAGCGACAAGCAGCGTGAGGTCGTACAGGCGGCATTCACGAAGGCGTCCGACGATTTCTTTGCCTACAACCGCTCCAATGATGCGGAGTTCGGCAAGAAACTCGAGGAAAAGGGCTACGAAATACTCGCCCTGAACGCAGAAGAACAGGCTGCAATGGCTTCCTGGGTCCGCGAAAACATCTGGCCGACCATGGTTGAGACCATCGGCCAGGAGACACTTGATCGCCTGACGACCCAATAAGCAGTCGAACTGGCCGGTAGCCTGCGTTACCGGCCTCTTTTGTGTCCGGCAGTCTATGGGTGGAGGAAACCGGATGACTGAAATCGTTGACAGGTTGCCCGCAGTTGCTGCGACGCCCATGCGGCTGATCCTGAAGTTCATGCGCCTTTTCGTTGCCGCAGGTGGCCTGTTGATGGCTTTGACCTTCTTCGTCGTGGTTATCGTGCGATACGGCTTTTCGGGCAATCTGTTCGCCTACGAAGAATGGTTGCTGGCGATCAGTTTCTGGACATTCTTTCTCGGAGCTGCGCTTGCCGCTGAAAGGAAGTCCCACGTCAATGCCGACATTCTCGGGGTCGTACTTGGAAGATCCAGGCTTGCGTGGTGGCGCGGCCTAGCGGTCTACATCATCGAATTCGTGATCGGCGTTTATATCGTCTACTGGTGCTACCTGGCGGTCGAAAGCGAAATTATCGCCTATCCGCTCTGGGAAAAGACCACCGCCCTGAAGATCCCGGCAGTGTTTCCAAGGACCGCCATTCTCGTCGGTTTCTTTTTCATGACCCTTTTCAACGCCATTTACATGATCCTCCACATCATCGATGGCCCCGCACGATTTGAAACAGGTCAGCCGGAGGCCGGAAAATGATTATTCTTGGAAGCATCATCATCATTTGCGGCCTGCTCCTGCTCGGCGTGAGTGTCTACATCGCATTCGGAGCCGTTCTGCTCTTTCTGGCGATGACGGGCGGTCACGACATCACCGGATATCTCCCCGCCGGGTATTGGAAGATGAACACTCTGGTTCTTCTGGCCATTCCCTTGTTCATGATTGCCGGAGCAATCATGGAAAAAGGCAAGATCGCCGCGCCGCTCGTCGCGCTGGCAGAACTCTTCATCGGCCATATCAAGGGTGGACTTTCGGCAGCGGCCGTCGTCGCCAGCGGCATATTCGGATCGATTTCCGGCAGCGCGAACGCGACGCTGACCTGTATCGGCGGCATCATGATGCCCCACCTGCGCAAGGCTAACTACCCTGAGGGCCTATCAGCGGCCCTGATCGTCAGCGCCAGCCCGCTTGGCCTGCTCATTCCACCCAGTTCGTCGCATATTCTCTATGCATGGGTTGCGCAGCAATCCGTGCTGAAGGCCTTTTTGTCGACCGTCTTCCCCGGGATCATTCTGATCATTCTTCTGATCGTCACCAATCAGTTTGCCCTGCGCAAATACAAGGACATCAGGGTTACCGAACGCCCCACGGATTTTGTTCCGCAATTCAAGATCCAGACGCGCCAGGCCATGCCTGCCCTGTTCATGCCCCTGATCATCCTGGGTGGTATCTACGGTGGCATCATGACTCCCACAGAGGCAGCCGGTGTCGCGGTTATCTACTCCATACCGATTGCCATTTATGTCTACAGGGGCCTGACCTGGAGAAGCCTGATCAAGACGCTTTCTGATGCCGGGATAACGATCGGTGTTGTCATGACAATGATCTTCATGGTCCTGATCGTCAGCCGGTTTCTCATTTTTGAGGACATTCCGACAATTGCCCGTGAAATGGTTTTCTCGGTATCGGAAAATCCGATCATCATTTTGCTGATGGTCAATGTCGTCATGATCCTGATCGGCATGCTGATGGACGATATTTCAGGTCTGTTGCTGTCGACACCCCTGCTGCTTCCGATTGTGCAGAGCATCGGTGTCGATCCGATCCATTTCGCGGCAATTCTGGGTGTGAACCTGGGCATGGCGAATGTGACACCACCGACCGCTCCGCTTCTCTATCTGGGCGCACAGATTACAAATACACCGGTCAGCAAGATGCTGGGTCCAACCCTTCTGTTCATTTTCTGCGCCTGGTTACCGACGCTCGTGCTAACCACGTTCATCCCGCAGCTTTCACTCTGGCTTCCGAACCTGCTGCTCAGCCGCTGATTGCGAAAGAAAAGGGAATTTCGAGATCAGTAGGCCTCTTTGCGATATCCCGAACGGTTACGACTGTGAAAACTATTGCTCCGGCGAGTAACGAATGATCAGATCAGCGCCCCGAAACAGACAGGGAGGTGAGTGTGCCAAAGGAGAAGTCGAGCGACATGAACGCGTATCTGGGTGTCAGTGAACGCCTGAAGGAGCTGTTTCCAGGCCTTCCGCGCGTGCTCAAGGTGGCAGCGACCTACATGCTTGAACATCCGGGCGACATCGCAACGCTGTCCATGCGCCAGGTTGCTTCCGGTGCCGGTGTCTCCCTTCCCAATTTTTCGCGTCTGGCAAAGGCACTGGGATACGAAACCTATGGGGAACTGCGCGAGGTTTATCGCAAGCAGGTTCAACAAAGCGACATCAAGGAATACCACTTGCGCGCTGAAAACCTGCAAAAGACAGGCAGCGATATCAGCACGCGTGAAATATGGGAAGAATTCCGATCTTCGACACTGGACAACCTGACCGCAATATTCGAATCCATCGATCCGGATTACTTCGCCAGCGTCGCAAATGTTCTGAACGAAAGCCGTCAGATCTTTGTCGTTGGCATGCAGGCATCTGCAAGTTTTTCCGCTTACACGCATTACCTCGCCGGTATGGCCAGTGGCAAAATCCGGCTTGTCCGGGGTGAAGGCGGTGTTTTTGCCGATCCGATCGCCGACATCGGTGAAGGCGACGTCATGATTTCAATCAGTCAGCAGCCCTGTGCCCGCGCGTCGATTGAACTTGCGATCCTTGCCAGGGAACGTGGTGCGAAAGTTGTCGCGATCACCGACAGTCCGGCCGCTCCCATTTCCTTTGAAGCCGATTATGTCCTGCTCGGACCCAATCGCAGTCCGTTGTTCTTTGAATCCTATGTTGGAACCACCGTTCTGATTGAAGCCCTGATCGGGTTTTTCACGATCGGCCAGTCCAGTCATGTGGTTGAGCGCATTGAGCGCATCGAGGCAGACCGCTTGCGCCTGAACGAATACTGGAAAGACAAGAAAGCCTGACAATGACATCTGACGAGACGCTCACCATATTGGCTTGCCAGATCGATGTGCCGCCGACCGTGTCGGTACTCGACCGTGATGCCCATCTTGCCGACACGGCTGCAAAGGTGCGCGCGCAGCTGAACGGGAGCGTTCCTGTTGACCTTGTTGTTCTGCCGGAGCTTTCCAGCATCGACTATTCCCGCGAGGCTTTCGCCGGATTGAATGAACTGGCGGAAGCGGTGGACGGAGCCTCCTTCGAGGCCTGGCGTCAACTGGCACAAGAATTCAAGATTTACGTTTCTTACGGATTTGCACGGGCCGGCGAAGGCGGACCTTTCATCAGTACCGGTGTGGTCGGACCGGACGGCGAACTCGTGGGCTACTACGACAAGCTTCACCTCGCTCAGTATGGCGCCTCCATGGAAAAGGATTACTTCAATCGCGGCAATCATCTTTTCGCCTTTGAAGTCAAAGGCTTCCGGTTAGCACCGATCATCTGCTACGACATCCGCATTCCTGAACTGACCAGGACATTGGTCGTGGATCAGAATGTCGATGTGATCCTGCATTGCGGAGCGTATTATCGTGATGAGAGCTTTCACACCTGGCATGCCTTTGCAACGGCCCGGGCTCTGGAAAACCAGGTATTTTTCCTGTCTCTCAATCGGGCGGGAGAAACCTACGGCAACTCTCTGTTCTGCCTGCCATGGCAGGACGAAAAAACACCACCCTTGTCATTTGCGGAAAGATCGGAAGACTTTCAGGTCATCACGCTTGACCGGAAAACCTTGCAAAAAGCAAGACGAGACTACACGTTCCTCAAAGATCGGCTCGAACACTATCGAATTGATCTTATGAAAACCTAGCTGCCGAAAATAGAACAAAAAAGACCGCCGACTGGTGTCAATCGGCGGCCGAAACAACACAGAATGGACAATCACCTTACTTGGTGTCGTCTTCATCTTCCTCTTCGACGTCATCGCTCTTCATCGAATTGAGTTTGGCGAAGACTGCATCCGCATCGATTTCTTCTTCCTCTTCGCGCTTCACCGGCTTGCTCGGATCGAGCGAGAAGGCAGCGGCGATTGCATCTTCGCTCGTGCTCTCGTCAACCGGCATCAGCGTCTCGACGGGTTCGCCGGCGACAGGCTGAGGCGCATTCTTCGCAGCCTTTTCAACTTCCATGTCCAGTTCAAGCTGGCTGCAGAGACCAAGAGTGACCGGGTCGGACGGCGTGAGATTGGCCGAATTCCAGTGGGTCCGGTCGCGGATCGCCGCGATCGTCGGTTTGGTCGTACCGACCAGACGCATGATCTGCGCGTCTTTCATCTCCGGATGATTGCGCACCAGCCAGAGGATCGCATTCGGGCGGTCCTGACGGCGGGAAACCGGCGTGTAGCGCGGACCTTTGCGTTTGGATTCTGGAACAACCACCTTCGACCCCTGAAGTTTTAGCTGGTAGTTGGGATCGGTTTGAGCCTTCTCGACTTCTTCACGTGACAATTGGCCGGTCAGGATCGGATCCAGGCCCTTGATGCCCTGGGCGGCTTCTCCATCGGCGATCGCCTTGACTTCCAGCGGATGCAATTTGCAGAAAGCAGCGATCTGCGTGAAGCTGAGAGCCGTGTTATCTACGAGCCAGACGGCGGTGGCCTTCGGCATTAGCGGCGTGTTCGCCATCGGGTAAATTCCTCTCGTGTGCTCCCCCGCCCGGCGGGGCGAAAAAGCGGTGATTCATTCCAGTTTCATGGGAAGTTGGCGGGAATATAAGCTGAACGTCGCGGAAACGCAAATGGTCTCCGACGCTCAGTAATTCACGACTGAAGGGTCGACATTCAACCGTCGATCGTCAGGACGATTTTGCCAATATGTCCAGAGCTTTCCATCCGGTGATGTGCCTCGGCGGCCTGCTCGAGCGGAAAGGTCGAATCCATAACCGGCTTAACTTTTCCCGCCTCGATCAACGGCCAGACACGTGCCTCCAGGCTTTCGGCGATAGCCGTCTTGAAGGCATCGCTGCGCGGTCGCAGCGTCGAGCCTGTATGTGTCAGGCGTTTGACCATCAAACGGGAAAAATTGACGTCCTCGGCGATACCGTTGAGCGTCGCAATCTGGCAGATCCGTCCCTCGACTGCTGCGGCCTTCCAGTTTCGTTCGACATAGTCTCCGCCGACCATGTCAAGAATGACATCGACGCCTTCTCCGCCGGTGATCTCCTGGACCGCTTTTTCAAATGCAGCTTCCCGGTAATTGATGACGTGGTCCGCGCCGAGCTTGCGGACGGCATCTGCTTTTTCTTCCGAGCCGACCGTCGTGAAAACGACTGCACCAAATGCCTTCGCCAGTTGAATGGCTGTCGTACCGATCCCCGAGGTCCCGCCATGTACCAGGAACCTTTCGCCTGTTCCAAGACCGCAACGATCGAACACATTGGTCCAAACGGTAAAGAAGGTTTCCGGCAACGCTGCGGCCTGGACCATCGACAGGCCTGCCGGGATCGGGAGTGCATGTCCGGCCGGGACCTTGCAGAAGGCAGCGTAGCCTCCCCCCGGCGCGAGAGCCGTAACCTTGTCGCCGATCCTGTGCCGCTGCACGTCAGCACCACAGAAGACCACCTCTCCGGCCACTTCCAGTCCGGGTAGGTCGGATGCTCCTTTCGGTGGCGGATAAGCACCCTTGCGCTGCAGAACATCGGGGCGATTGACACCGGCCGCATGAACGCGGATCAGGACCTCATGCGGTTCGGGAACCGGAAGCGGTCGCTGCTCGGCCTGGAGGACATCCGGATCACCAGGTTCTGAAATTGCGACAGCGGTCATGTTTTCCGGCAAATTTTGCATAAAGACAATTTCTCCTGGTTCATTTTGGGACTGGCTGGACGGTCCGGGACTGACATATGGTAAAGATGATGACAGCCTGTCTGCAAGAAAGTTGGGCGTGTAAGCCAGTGCCGGATTTGTACGTGTCACGCTTCAGGGATCGAGACAATGAGTATTTTTGATGAAGATGTCCCCAAAAAAAACGAAACCGGTAAGGTTACTGTCGGTGAAGATATCTCCAGTTTGTCTGAAGACGAGCTTACCGAACGCATTTCCGCATTGAACGAGGAAATTAACCGTACCCAAAGGGAACTTGAGCAACGCGGCACTATTCGCGATGCCGCAAACTCGGTTTTCCAATGAATTCCTTGTAAGTTATTACGAGATCACGAAATATCTTCAGAAAATCACCCCGTTCTTGGTGAACAGGATTGGTAAATTTTTATGCGTTTACCTCTCATTAATCTTTCCAAAGTATAAAGAAAGTCATCCAGTCATCTGGATTTGAGTGGCTCCTGTCCACTCTGTTTGACGCCTCCCTGTTAAAGACTTCAGAGCCGCAACCGTGCGGCTCTTTTTTTTGCGTCTCTCACATAGTATCGTAGGTACGTTCTGGTTAACTGCCAGACTGGGCAATTTGGCATAGGGCTTGCTCGGTATCTGGCATGAAGTCGCGCGACGTTCCGAAACGGGACATCTGTCAAAGGATGTTTCGTCCCGGGACAAAACAAGACAAAGGCGCGTCGTACCGGATGAGTAGTTGAGGCGTAGTAATCCTATGACGGAAGACATGAAAAAAGCCGATGGTCCTGCAGGTGCGGTGCACATTGCTCACCATCTCGCCAACTCGGACAACTTCCAGAACCTGTTTCAGGAAGGCATGTCGCTCGTGGAAGAGACAGCGATGTATCTTGACGGTGATGGCCGGGAAGAAGCCAAACAGCTTCCGCGCCCTGCGTCTCTCGCCTATGCAACGGAATCAATGCGCCTGACCACACGTCTGATGCAGCTGGCTTCCTGGCTTCTTCTGCAACGCGCCGTCAACGAGGGCGAGATGTCCCGCGAACAGGCCGGCAGCGAAAAGAACAAGGTTCGCCTCGACAAACTCAGCAGCGCAACCGGTGGTCCTTCCTGGGATGAACTGCCGCAAACGCTTCGCGAGCTGATTGAACGTTCAACCCGGCTCCAGGAGCGTGTCGTCCATCTCGACAAGATGCTCTACCGTAAGGGACCCGAGGAAAAGGCCAGCGAAGCGATCAACGACAATCCGGTTGCTTCTCAACTCAACCAGCTCCATGCGGCCTTCGGCAAGCTCGGCTGATCCGGTACACCATTCAAGATCACGACAAGCCGCCAACGGGCGGCTTTTTCTTTTGTTGTCCGGTGGCACCGGGTTCTAATTTGCCGCGCCGGTCTCTTGAACAGACACCTTGCCGCGCAACCGCTACCAAGACTCCGGTCCCGGGTCAGCCTCGGTCAGGCAAAGACCAGGTCTTAGATCCAGCGCCTGAACATATTGCGCGTGTAAGAAACAAAAAAACCCGGCCAGGGGCCGGGTCTTCGAAATCGAATCTGTCGCAATCGCGGCTCAGGAGCCGAGAAAGCCTGCGAACTTGTTCTTGAAGCGGGACACGCGGCCGCCGCGGTCCATCAGTTGACGGTCGCCACCGGTCCAGGCCGGGTGGGATGTCGGGTCGATGTCCAGCTGCAGGGTGTCACCTTCCGCACCGTATGTAGAGCGGGTGGTGAATTCGGTACCATCGGTCATGATGACCTTGATGGTGTGATAGTCGGGATGAATATCCGCTTTCATGACCGGTCCTTTCAGGCGCCGCGATGCGTCTTTCCTGGAAAGACTGCGTGGAGGCGCAAAACGAGATAAGGGGCCGCCGATCCGGATGCGGACGCCGCCCTCACAAACATGAGGCGGGGATATACCCCAAGGCGGCAAGCAAGACAAGTGGCAATTTCCTGCATGTCCGGTTTGGCTTTGATCAAGGATTTGCGCGCGGTTTTCTGTCACATCACATTCAACCTGCAAACTGTTGGCGGGCATTGTCTGAATGCCCGAACATGCTAAAGAAAAGCTGTACCGACCTTGTCGGTGCGGATAACAAGGAGAGCCCTTTTGGCTGACGCGCCCGTCTCGAACCCGCAGAGCGACCAGACCAGATCTCGCAGATCGTTGAAGCCGCTGACCCGCCTGCTGCCATATCTCCTCAAGCACCGGGGAATGGTTATCGCGGCTATTGCCGCGCTATTTTCCGCGGCGGTTATCACGCTCATCCTTCCGAATGCAGTGCGCAGAATGATCGATTTCGGCTTTGGTGCGGACGATCCGGCGCTGGTCAACTCGTACTTCGCCGTTCTGGTCGGTGTTGTCTGTGCACTGGCAACTGCAAGTTCGGTCCGCTATTTCCTCGTGATGTGGCTGGGTGAGCGGGTCGTTGCGGAAGTGAGATCCGATGTCTTCGCCCACATGACGCGTTTGAGCCCGTCATTCTACGACAGCGCAAGATCCGGTGAAATTCTTTCTCGCCTGACGGCGGACACCACCCAGATCAAGGCCGCATTCGGCGCCAGTGCCTCGCTGGCGATGCGCAATTTCATCATGTTTGCGGGCGCCGCGGTGATGATGGTGGTGACCAGCCCGCGGCTTTCGGTATTTGTTCTGGCCGCAATACCGGTCATTCTCGTGCCGGTCCTTGGCTTTGGCCGCAAGGTTCGCAAACGCTCACGCTTCGCACAGGACACGCTGGCCGACGCGTCAGCCTATGCGAGCGAAATGCTCGGCTCAGTGCGCACGCTTCAGGCATTCACACATGAAAATCGCAGTGCCGAGCGTTATGCCTCGTCTGTCGAAGAAGCCTTTCAGGCAGCCCGTCAGGCGATCGTTGCCCGCTCAGCCCTCACCGGGTTCGCAATCTTTGTCATTGGCTCAAGTATCGTCGCGGTTCTCTGGATAGGTGCAAGCGATGTCTTTGCCGGACGAATAACCGGTGGCGAACTCAGCCAGTTCCTCCTCTATTCCATCCTGGCTGCCGGGTCGCTGGCAGCGCTTTCCGAAGTTTGGGGAGAACTTTCCCAGGCTGCCGGTGCGGCCGAGCGCCTGTCCGAGCTTCTGGAAATCGAACCGGAGATTCATGCACCGGCTGACCCGGTCAGGCTACCGGAGACCGATCACGGCGCGATTTCGTTCCGCGGGGTTTCTTTCGCCTATCGCAACAGCAAGGACATGCCGGTTGTCCGGAACCTGACCCTGGACGTCTCGCCCGGCGAAACCGTCGCTGTGGTTGGCCCGTCGGGCGCAGGAAAATCTACGCTCTTCAGCCTTTTGATGCGCTTCTACGATCCGAGCGAAGGGACCGTCCTGTTCAACGGGGTTGAATTGCAGAAACTGGATCCTCAGGATCTGCGCAGCCACATCGCCCTTGTTCCCCAGGACACGGCGATATTCGGCACCACGATCGCAGAAAACATCGCCTATGGCCGACCGGACGCATCGCGCGATGAAATCGTCGCCGCCGCCCACGCTGCCCTTGCAGCCCCTTTCATCGACCACATGACAGACGGTTTCGACACAATGGTCGGCGAACGCGGGATCACCCTGTCAGGCGGTCAGCGACAGCGGATTGCAATCGCACGGGCCGTGCTCAGGAACGCACCGGTCCTGCTTCTCGATGAGGCGACCAGTGCGCTCGATGCCGAAAGCGAAAATCTTGTTCAAAAAGCTCTCGACAGGCTGATGGAAGGCCGGACCACGCTGGTCATCGCACACCGTCTGGCCACAGTACTGAAGGCAGACAGGATCCTGGTCATGGACGAGGGCCGGATTGTCGAGACCGGAACACACGCCGAACTGAGTGCTGCCGGCGGCCTCTACGCGAAACTTGCGCGCCTTCAGTTCGGCTCCGAAAGACAAAAGGAAACGGCGTGAGCTCTGCCTATGGTTCCGACGGGGTACAATTTGTCTGTCAAAAATTGATCTGTGACGGGTCTTTATGAGTTTTGAGGGTGTGGCCATGAAAGACAAAGCTCTTTCGTACTCGCTTCCAACATACAGAAGACTTCAACTTCCTCCGTGACCACTGTTTGCTTTGCGTATTCAAACCTCGTCAACAGGTAAAAGCCGGGTCGAAAACACATCGGATGCGGCACGATTCTCGAGAGATCCGGAGCACCTCACCCTAGCGACCAGGTCTATCCTCACGGTCATCCATTACGCACACGCGGCGGGATTGCAAACCGGCTCGATAACCATGTGGTAAGTAATATCTGGATTTGCGCCGTCAATTGGTGGAGCGTTGCCATATTGACAAGAGGTTGCAATATTGGTGACCGTCGCAATGCAGGAGAATTTGGAGTGGATCTCGGTATCTCAGGGCGAGTTGCCGTCGTCACCGGCGCAAGTGCTGGTATCGGCCGGGCGATTGCCGGCGAACTCGTTGCAAACGGAGTTTCCGTTCTTATCGCTGCCCGTGGCGCAGACCGCCTGCAGCAGGCAGTATCCGCGCTCCGCGAATTGCCTGGTGCAAAGGTCGCGTCCATGGCAATTGATGTCTCGACGCCTGAGGCGGCTACCCGCATCGTCGACGAGGCGATCAAAGTTTTCGGATCCCTTGATATCCTGGTCAACAATGCCGGCAGGGCACATGCCGGAGGCCTTTTGACTTCGAGCGAAGAAGACTGGCAAGAAATGACCGGTGTCAAACTGACTTCGATGCGCCGCATGTGCAAGGCGGCTATTCCGCACATGAAAGAACGGGGATGGGGCAGGATCGTCAACATGTCCTCGATCGGCGGTATCTACCCCAATCCCAAACTCCTCATCTCGCATGTGCTGAGCGCTGCGATCAACAATCTTACAAAGTCGCTGGCACTGGAAGTCGCAGCCGACGGAATTTTGGTCAACGCAATTGGTGTCGGCGCAGTTGCCACGGACAATTGGGCTAACAACATGGTTCCCGCTGTACGGACGACCCGGCCCGAATTCGCAGAATTGTCGGATGAGGAGGTGGTCGCCAAAATTTCAGCGGAGTGTACACCGGTCGGCCGCGCCGGGACGCCGGAAGACATCGCTGCAATTGCCGCCTTCCTGTGTTCGGACCGGAACGGCTTCGTCACCGGGGATACCATCGAAGCCTCTGGTGGTGCCGACCGGTTCATGTAGACCTGCAATTTGCCTGACTGCCGGGAAGGAATGCAATCATGGCGGAACTCGTCGCGGTCTATGCAGTGCCGCATACGCCAAGCTTTGTTACCGACGTTCAGCGCGATGGTGAACAGTGTGAGACCGCCCGGTTTTTTGCCGAAGTCAGATCGCACATGGAAAAGGTTCGACCAGACGTCATTGTCACCGTCACAAACGACCACTTCAACACATTCTTTTTCGACAATTGGCCAACATTCGCGATTGGACTCGCGGACAGGACAGCAGGCCCGAGCGACCAGACGCCGGGCATGCCATGGCACGATTTGACGGTCGACGACGCAGCCGCAAGCCACATTTTGAGTTTTCTTGTTCAGGAAGGCTTCGACTTCAGTTCCACGGTTGATTTTCAGGTCGACCACGGGACGCTTGTACCGCTGCATTTCCTGACCCCCGATATGACGCTACCGATCGTTCCGATTTTCATTAATTGCATCGTGCCACCATTGCCGCAGGCACGGCGTTGTTATGACCTCGGACGCACTATTGCGGCCGCTATCGGCGGTTGGGAAAAAAATGTCAGGGTGGCGGTCATCGCCAGTGGGTCGCTCAGCCTGGAGATCGGCGGGCCACGTGTTGACATCGATAAGACTTTTGGTGTGCCCGATCCAGCTTGGGCGACCTGGGTTCTGGATCGGATCAGGAAATGCGCTCATGCCGATCTGATCGGCAAGGCCAGCGAAGCGCGCATGCTGGAAGCGGGAAATGTTGCCGGCGAGCTTCTCAACTGGGTCGCTGCACTCGGTATGGCTGGACCAAGAAGGCCGGAAATTCTGATTGATCAGCCCGAACTCGGTAACGCATTCGCAGCCTGGAACCTTGAGCGAGGCCAACCATGAACATTTATTTGATTCATACTCTTTGCCGCCGTGTTCTGCATGACAGGAAATTTCGCGAGTTGATTCTCAAGGAACCGGAGGCGGCTGTGGCCTCGATGCCGTTCAGCAACGAGGAGCGCACCGCGCTTCTGGCAGGAGACGTGGCGAGGCTAAATCGTGAGGGCGCGTCGGCATTCCTCCTGCTCATCCTCAGCCGTTTCGAAGTCTTCGGACTGGTTCTCCCGGTTTTTAATCGTCGCATGCGCACCGGTATGCCCGATTGATCTGTGACGGGTTGCGTGCAGTCGCTGATAAGGTGAGGCGACCAGTGAGCTCGAAGCTGAAAGCGAAAATCTTGTTCGAAAGGCCCTCGACAGGCTGATGGAAGGCCGGATTGTCGAGACCGGAACACACGCGGAACTGAGTGCCGCCGGCGCTCTCTACGCGAAACTTGTGCGTCTTCAATTCGGCTCCGAAAAACAAAATGAAACGGCCTGAGTTTCACCCAGCCTCGTGTTGATGCCAGAGGACGACGGCAAGCGGCAGAGGGTTCGCCGGCCTCTTAGGAACGGCCACGGCGCCACCGTTCAAAAATGCGTCTTCGACGAAATCGATTTGGGTAACGGCTCGTGGTGGCCGGTATTGTTGATCAGGATATCCTCGGCAATGCTGTAGGAACTGGTCTTGGCCGTGTTCTCATAAGGCTTTTTCTCGAAAATCAGGACGCTCTCTGCGTCCTCGATGAGCTGTGGCAGTTCCTCATCCTTGCACCAATAGTAAGTCGTTGCGAATTTCACGAAGAGCTGGCCCTTGTTGTGGTACTGATAGATCCATTTCTTGTGATGTTCGCGCATCCGTTCCACGTAGTCACGCTGGTCGGATTTCACGATGCCGATGTAGATCGGTTTCAGCGCGCCCGTGGTGGTGAGATCCTGGCTCTTTCGCCAGCTTTCTATCGCCGTTCGCCGGCCTGGTTCAAAACTTGTGTCCTCGAGAAACATATAGATCCCGAAGAGCGAACTGTAGGTGGCCTTGAGCGCCGCCTTGACCTGAAAGCTGGTGGATGAACCGTTGGTCGGGCCTGTGGTCAGATTACCGACGAAATCAAACTTCTTGCTCCAGTTGAGCTCAATCTTCCGGGTCACGATCTGTCCCCCAGCAATCCAGAAAGTGTTGCAACACTACCTGAGAACAACAACTGCCGAAAGTGTATGGTCGCTTAACTCGACCGAGGCCTGCACACTAGCCGCGTTCAGGTGTGTCTGGAGATCATTGCCGGGCTATTTTTCATCAACTCAAGAGAACCAACCCGATCAGGGATTGGATTTGAGCGCGCATGCACTTCATTCAAATGAAGAACCGCTCCCCCTCAGCCTCCATCGGGAACGGCGACCGTGTAGTTGAGCGGCATTCTACCTCCGTCGGCAAAAATTGTCTGGCCTGTTATGTAGCCTGCATCCTGTGAGGCGAGAAAGGCTGCCACTCCGGCGATTTCCGCGGGCTCACCGATCCGCAGCAGAGGAGTACGGGACATGAGGCGCTGCCTTGCTTCCCGGTCACTGTTCACCGCCGAGAGCATTTCGGTCATGATCGATCCTGGGCCGATCGCATTCACGCGTATGCCATGGGGTGCCAGAGCCAGAGCCGTCGACTTGGTCAGTTGGGAAACGCCACCCTTGGACACGCAATAGGGGATCTGGTTCGGGATCGCGAGGACCGAATTGACCGACGACATGTTGATGATGCAACCAGGCTCACCGCCACCTTCGATGTTCTCAACCATATGGCGTGCAACGGCTTGCGAACAAAGGAAAGCACCCTTCAGATTGGTGGATAGAACCCTGTCGAAGTCAGCTTCTTCCAACTCGAGGAAATCAGAGCCGACGACGATGCCGGCATTGTTGACCAGGATGTCTATGTCACCATAGGCGTTCAGTGTCTCGGCAACCATGTTGCGAACATCGAGACGCTCGGCGACATTGCAGTGGATATATATGGCTTCGCCGATTGTCTGCAGGTCTTCGACTGCTTCCTCGCCCTTTGCATCATCTATATCGGCGATCACGACTTTCGCTCCGTCAGAAACGAAACGCTTGGCGACAGCAAATCCAATTCCCTGGGCAGCGCCGGTAACGATGGCGACCTTATTTTCCAACGACACGAAAAACCTCACGGCTGACTGACAATAAACCGCGCCGACAACGAACGCGGGCCGCTTCGCAGCGGCCCGACCTTAAGTGTCAAAAACGTCCCTGTCGATGACTGTTCTGCTCCTCCTGTAACGGAAGTTGGCAGTTTCAGCTCGAAATACCGTGTGATTTCAAGGCGTCGGTAATTTCATCCAAAATCGCCGGATCATCGATCGTGGCAGGCATCTTGTAGCTCTCACCGTCTGCGATCTGCCGCATGGTACCACGCAGGATCTTGCCGGAACGCGTCTTGGGAAGGCGGTCGACGGTTATCGCGATCTTGAACGCAGCAACTGGTCCGATCTTTTCGCGGACAAGTCTGACAAGTTCCTTTTCAATGTCCTCGTGAGATCTTTCAACCCCGGACTTCAAAACTGCGAATCCGCAGGGAAGCTGACCCTTGAGCTTGTCGGCGATGCCGATGACCGCACACTCGGCAACATCGGGATGGGTCGCAAGAACTTCTTCCATGCCGCCGGTGGAGAGCCGGTGGCCGGCCACATTGATGATATCATCGGTCCGCGCCATGATGGACAGATAGCCGTCTTCATCGATGATCCCGGCATCTGATGTCTTGTAGTAACCCGGAAACTCCGCGAGATAGGCATCGAAGAAGCGCTGATCGGCATTCCAGAGCGTCGGCAGGACACTCGGCGGCAGGGGCAGCTTCACGACGATATTGCCCAGGGTGTTGGCCCCCAGCGGGTGCCCGGCGTCATCCAGAACCCGAACATCGTAACCCGGCATCGGAACGGTCGGTGAGCCCGGCTTGACCGGCAGTTGCCCGAGGCCAAGTGGATTGCCGACAATGCACCAGCCGGTTTCGGTCTGCCACCAGTGATCGATGACCGGAACCTGCAACTGGTCGATTGCCCAGTTGACTGTTTCCGGATCGGCGCGTTCCCCGGCCAGGAACAGCGACCGGAACTGCGAAAGATCGTACTTCCCGATCAATTCACCGTTCGGGTCTTCCTTGCGGATCGCCCGGAATGCGGTCGGCGCCGTGAACAGCGACGCCACATTGTGCTCCGAGATCACCCGCCAGAAGACACCTGCATCGGGGGTTCCAACGGGTTTTCCCTCGAACACCATCGTCGTGCAACCGTGAAGCAGCGGGGCGTAGCAGATATAGGAATGACCCACGACCCAACCGACATCGGATGCCGCCCAGAAGACTTCACCTGGTTCAATGTCGTAGAGATTGTTCATCGACCACTTCAGCGCCACCATGTGACCGCCATTGTCGCGAACGACACCTTTCGGCTGTCCTGTGGTGCCGGAAGTGTAAAGAATATAGAGCGGGTCGGTCGCCTTCACCGTCACCGGCGCAACTGTGCGACCAGCTGCCCTCGCCTCGTCCATGAGCATACCGAGGTCGTGGTCGCGCCCCGCAATCAAATCGCCCGCCTGCTCCTCGCGCTGGAACACCAGGCAGGCATCGGGTTTGTGCGTCGACAATTCGATCGCCTGATCGATCAGGGGTTTGTAGGCGATGACACGCCCGGGTTCGATACCGCAGGAAGCAGCAATGATTGCCTTGGGAGTCGCGTCGTCAATCCGCGTTGCAAGCTCGTTCGCCGCAAAGCCACCGAAAACCACCGAATGAATGACGCCGAGGCGCGCACAGGCGAGCATCGCCATGACCGCTTGCGGGATCATTGGCATGTAGATGATGGCACGGTCGCCCTTTTCCAGTCCCCGGTCACGCAGGACCGCGGCAAAGGCCTCGACCTCGTCAAGCAGTTCTTCGAACGTGTAAGACGCCGATTTTCCGGTAATCGGGCTGTCATAGATCAGAGCCGGTTGACCCGGCCGCCCGCGTTCCACATGCCGGTCGAGACAATTGTAGCAGGTGTTGCACTCCCAATCCGGATACCAGTGGCCGTATTGCCCTTGATCCGGATCGAACACCTTGTCTGTTGTTGACACCCAGTCAATTTCGGCCGCCGCCGCTTTCCAGAATCCGAGCGGATCGTCCTTCCAGCTCTGATAAACCTCGTGATACCGGCTCGCCATCTTCAATCCTCCCAAACAGCCGCCTTGGTAATTTGATGCTAGAGTGCTGTAAGGCAAGTTGGAAATGCAAGCCTCCATATATAGGCAATTAGGTGGTCGGGTCTTTACGTAATCATTCTGGCGTGCTTGTTTCGCTTCTCCATCCGAAATACCCAACCGACTTCTCCGGCACATGATCCCGATAATCGATCCCTGGTTTTACTTCGCCGCGATCCCGGCCGTCATTGTCGTCGGTCTTTCCAAAGGCGGCTTCGGCGGAACGATGGGCATGCTTGCTGTGCCGATCCTGACGCTTGCCATCTCGCCGGTCCAGGCGGCCGGGATCATGCTGCCGATCCTCGTCCTGATGGATATCGTGGCCTTGATTGCCTACAAGGGTCGCGCCAACTGGCAGTGCCTTTCGATCCTGTTGCCTGCCACGGTCGTCGGCATCGGCATAGGCTGGGCCGCCGCCGCCTACGTCAACGACGATTTCGTCCGGCTGCTGGTGGGACTGATCTCGCTAGCCTTTGTCGCAGACCATGTCTTCAAGGGACGAAAACAGAAGACTGCGTCCAGGCACAATCCGGCCAAGGGGTTCTTCTGGGGTGGAATCGCCGGGTTTACCAGTTTCATCAGCCACACGGGCGGACCGCCCTATCAGATGTACACCGTGCCCCTGCGCATGCCGCAGGCGATCTATGCCGGAACCGCGGTCATCTTCTTTGCAACCGGAAATGCCATAAAGCTGGTTCCCTACTTCCTGCTCGGCCAGTTCGACACCACCAATCTGACGACCTCCGCCGTCCTGGTGCCACTCGCCTTTCTGGCCACCTTGGCCGGGATCCGACTGGTACGCCTCGTCAAGGCCGAAACGTTCTACACTTTCATTTACGTCTTCATGGCAGTGATCGGTTTGAAGCTGACATATGACGGTCTGGTGAACCTGTTGGCGTGACGACGCAGGCAGCTCATTTCCTGCCGGAGATTGCGCCCATCGGCATTTCCGGATTTGATATTGGAAACAGAACACTAAACAGGGAGGGTCGCCATGGAAGCCAGCATCAGCCCCTACGATCAGGGACTTGACAAGAACACCGCCAATTTTGCGGCGCTCAGCCCGCTCAGCTTTCTCGCGCGCGCTGCGGACGTCTTCCCCGAAAAGGTGGCGATCGTCCACGGCAACCAGCGAACCGACTACAGGACGTTCTATCGCCGGTCCCGGCAGTTGGCGTCGGCCCTTACCTCACTCGGCATCGGCAAAAACGACACCGTCAGCGTGTTGCTGTCGAACGTGCCGCCGATGTTGGAAGCGCACTACGGCGTTCCCATGGCCAAGGCAGTGCTGCATTCGATGAACACCCGCCTTGACGCCGCGATCATCGCCTTTCAGCTGGATCACGCCAATTGCAAGGTCCTCATCACCGACCGGGAATACGCCCCGGTCGTCAGCGAGGCATTGTCGATCGCGACCGTAAAACCGACAGTCATCGACTATTCCGATCCCGAGTATCCGCAGGACGGCGCTCGGTTGGGAACGCTCGACTACGAAGCTTTCCTGCAGTCCGGAGACCCTGAGTTTCAATGGTCGCTGCCGGACGACGAATGGGATGCGATCACCCTGAACTACACCTCCGGAACCACCGGAAATCCGAAGGGTGTCGTCTATCATCACCGGGGCGCCTACCTTCTTGCACAGGCCAATGTGATCACCGCATCCATGGCGAAGCATCCGGTCTATCTGTGGACACTACCGATGTTTCACTGCAACGGCTGGTGCTTTCCCTGGTCGATCTCCGTCGTCGCCGGAACACATGTCTGCCTGCGCTGGGTTCGCCCGCAGGCGATGTGGGATCTTATCGCGGATGAGAACGTGACCCACTTGTGTGGGGCACCGATCATCATGTCGACGCTCTTGAACGGCCCCGCAGACCAAAAGCGGGACCTTGACCGCGAAGTCGAATTCTTCACCGCTGCCGCCCCACCTCCGGAAAGCGTTCTGGCGGCCATGAAGACGGCGGGCTTCAATGTCACCCACCTTTATGGATTGACCGAGGTTTACGGGCCTGCGGTCGTCAATGACTGGAAGGGGGAATGGGACGCGTTGTCCCTTGAGAAGCAGGCGCAGAAGAAAGCCCGGCAGGGTGTCCGTTATGTTGCCCTTGAAGATTTGAAGGTACTCGATCCGGAGACCCTTGAACCCGTACCCCTGGACGGCGAAACCCTCGGCGAAGTCATGTTCCGTGGCAATGTGGTGATGAAGGGGTATCTGAAAAACGAAGACGCAACGCACACGGCCTTCCGTGGAGGCTGGTTTCACTCCGGTGATCTCGGTGTGATGCACCCTGATGGTTACATTCAGCTCAAGGACCGTTCCAAGGACATCATCATTTCAGGCGGCGAGAACATCTCATCGATCGAGGTGGAGGACGTACTCTACAAACATCCTGAAGTGCAGACCGCAGCCGTGGTTGCACGACCTGACGAGAAGTGGGGCGAAACACCCTGTGCCTTTGTGGAACTGCAAACGGGCTCTGATGTGAGCGAGGCCGATCTCATTGCGTTCTGCCGACAGCACCTTGCTGGTTTCAAGACACCGAAAACAATCGTCTTCCGCGATATTCCGAAAACCTCGACCGGAAAAATCCAGAAATTTGCCCTGCGCGAGCAGGCAAAAACACTCTGAAGTAAAACAAAAACGCCGCGCTAAGCGCGGCGTCTCGATCCACATTCGGCTATAGCCTAGTGAAGAGTCTTGTCATGCCGTATTCGCTCAATTTCATCCTTGATCTTGAGCTTTTGTCGTTTCATGTCAGCCAATTTTAGGGAGTCTGTACTCGGGTGCATCAGAGCGTTTTCAATCTTGCGTTTCATTTCCGCGTGACGGCGCTCAAGTTCTTCGAGATGCGACTGCATTGACATGGATAAACCTCCTGCCTGTTGGCTCAACATTACCATCGTGCCACAGGAAATCTGGCCTTGTCGATTGCAGATTTTGCATATCTGACCAATTTCGCCGTCGAATTATGCATTCGTGTAGATATGCTTAGAAAACCTTGAATATTTACCCCCAGGTAACTGCCTCAAAACTCAGCAAAAAAGATCTCTGGTTCATTGCCGGTCCACTATTCCACACAATTCCACACACAGGACAAAAATCAGGTAGAACTCTGCCGGCTCAGCAATTTATCGGCACCATTAACAAGGCATTCGAATAGTGAAAGATGTTATCTTGCCCGCCAACAACAAAATGGACTAGGACTGGTCTCCAGGGCAATGGGGGAATCGAGGGCCAAATGGACACTGATGCTTTGCGAAAGGAGCTGGCACGGCTTCGTCAGGAACACAGGGATCTTGACGTAGCGGTGGAGGCGCTTGCGGCAACATCAAACCACGATGTCCTGCAGCTGCAACGCCTGAAGAAGAAAAAACTGATGATCAAGGACCGCATTTCTTCGCTGGAAGACCAACTGTTTCCGGACATCATCGCGTAGCCGGTCGGCGTGCCGCTTCGCCCATCCTTGAATGGCCGGCGTAAATTTTGCCTGCACCGCGCGTTTCCGTCTTGCGATGCGCGCTGCTCTGCCTATACTCCGCGCCTTTCTGAGCCGCCGGTAAGTGGAGCAAGTAATGCCAAACGCGGATGTCGCAATAATCATGGGCAGCCAGTCGGACTGGCCGACAATGAAACACGCCGCGGACACGCTCGACCAGCTTGGTGTCTGTTACGAAGCCCGCATTGTTTCCGCACATCGCACGCCAGAGCGCATGTATGACTTTGCTAAGGGCGCGAAGGCCGAAGGCTTCAAAGTCATAATTGCGGGCGCCGGTGGCGCTGCCCACCTTCCGGGCATGACCGCATCGCTGACACCTCTGCCTGTTTTCGGAGTTCCTGTTGAAAGCCGCGCCCTGTCTGGCGAGGACAGCCTGCTTTCAATTGTCCAGATGCCTGGCGGCATTCCTGTGGGAACGCTCGCGATCGGCAAGGCAGGTGCCACCAACGCAGCGCTTCTGGCTGCTGCGGTTCTTGCCCTCAGCGACCAGGCGGTCGAAGAGGCCCTGGACACCTATCGTACCGAGCGCACGGCGGCGGTGGCTGAATTTCCGAGCAACGACGCTCTCTAGCAATTGACGCGCAGGACGATGCAATGACGACAGACAAACGGCTCAGCCCGGGCGACACCATCGGTATTCTCGGCGGTGGACAGCTGGGGCGCATGCTTGCTCAATCCGCCGCCAGTCTCGGGCTGAAAACACACATCTTCTGCCCTGACCCGAATAGCCCCGCCTTCGATGTCAGCGCGGCCAGAACCGTGGCCGCCTATGAAGACGATGAGGCGCTTGACCGGTTTGCCGGGGACGTTTCCGTTGTCACCTATGAATTTGAGAACGTGCCCGGTGCGACCGCTGCGCATCTGAATGCCAGGCTTCCGGTCCGGCCGGGCGTGCGCGCCCTTGAGGTTTCACAGGACCGGCTCTTCGAAAAACGGTTCCTGTCGGAAGCAGGTGTTTCGATCGCAGCTTATGCCGAGATCAACTCGCAGAAGGATCTGGACGGCGCACTGGATAGATTTGGCGGCAAGGGTGTCCTGAAAACCCGTCGTTTCGGATATGACGGCAAGGGTCAGCTCATGATCCGCGATGCGGACGAAGTCGCGGGTGCCTTTGGCAAAATTGGATCGGTCTCAGCCGTCCTGGAAGCGCTGGTGCCTTTCGAATGCGAGGTTTCCGTGATCGTCGCTAGGGATATTGACGGAACCACGAGCTGCTACGATATCGCGCGCAACCACCACGAAAACCATATCCTGAAGACCTCGACAGTTCCGGCAGGTGTTTCGCCAACAACGACGGACACCGCCCGCCGAATGGCTGAACAGATTGTCTCCGGGCTTGGTTATATCGGCGTCATGGGCGTGGAGATGTTTCTTGTCCGTGATGACGAAGGGGAAAGACTTCTCGTCAACGAAGTGGCCCCCCGCGTTCACAATTCAGGTCACTGGACGCAGGATGCCTGCCTGACCTCCCAGTTCGACCAGCATATCCGAGCCGTCGCGGGCTGGCCCCTCGGGTCAGCCGCGCGACATTCGGATGCCGTCATGGAAAACCTGATCGGATTTGAAGCCGACACCTGGGATCAGGTGCTGAAGGACCCGAACACACAGCTTCATCTATATGGCAAGGCGGAAACCCGTGACGGCCGCAAGATGGGTCACGTCAACCGTATCTCGGGGAAAACGGACTAAGGACCTGGGTTTGAGGCTCAGCCCTTGACCAATCCCAGTTCTTCCCGGCGCGCAAATCGGTAATTTGCCAGAAGAGCGACTGACGCCAGACCGCCGGCCAGGCCGACCCACACGCCGACTCCCCCCCAACCTGCAAGAAAACCGAGGCCGAGCGAAAGGCTGATGCCGACCACCCAATAGCCGAACAGGGCATATAAAAGCGGAATAGTCGTATCGCCCAGGCCGCGCAAATTATTGACGCCGATGATCTGTGCGCCGTCAGCAAGCTGAAACAGCGCGGCGACAAGCAGAAATGACACACCATAGGTCAGAACGTCCATCGCCTGCGGGTCATCAAGATCGAGATAAAGGCCGACTAACTTTTCCGGGATTGTCCAGAACAGGACCGCGAAAACACCCATGAAAATCATCGTCACACCCAGCGAAGTCCACCCGGCCCGGCCGATCCCCTTGTGATCGTCGCGCCCTGCTGCGAGGCTGACGCGTGTCATTGCCGCCATCGACAGGCCGACCGGCACCATGAATGTAATGGACGCGATCTGAAGAGCGATGCCGTGTGCGGCCAGCGGGATTGTGCCCAACCAGCCGATCATGATTGCCGAGGCTGTAAACAGTGAGCCTTCGGCGACGATGGTCAAGCCGATCGGTGCCCCCATCCGGACGATCTGAAAGAAGACGGGCCAGTCCGAGCGCCATATGCGTCCGAGCAGATTGTAGCGGCGCAGTCTTGGATGCCAGAGTGAATAGACAAGCAGAAACAGAAATGTTGTTGTTGCGCTGAAGACGGAAGCTATGCCCGCGCCGACAAGCTCCAGGCGCTGGAAGCCAAACTCACCGAAAATCAGAAGATAATCCAAAATGGCATTGATTATAGCACCCGCAATGGTCGCCCAAAGCACGACTTGTGTGCGCTCCATGACAGTCAGGAACCCGCGGATTGCCATGATCAGCAGCGCGGGCAGCATGGTCCACTGCAAAACGCGCATGTAAATACCCGCAAGCTCCGCCAGTTCCTGTTTTTGCCCCATCAGAAGAAGGATCGATTCGATGAAGAACAGGACTATCCAAACCGGTATGCAGAACAACACGGATACCCAGAAGCCCATTCGGACAGCGCGGCGCAGCTCACGGGGTTTGCGTTGCCCGAGTGCACGCGCGGCAAAGGGTATGACCGCCTGCAGGATCCCCATACCGAAGAACCACAAGAGCATGTAGAAATTGAAGGCCAGAACCGAGGCTGCAAGTTCGACGGCACCCAGACGGCCGATCATCAGAACGTCCGTTGTGTTGATCGCCATTTGCGCCAGCTGCGCTCCGGCAAGCGGCATGCCGAGCGAAAGCGTCGGCAGAATGTCGCTTTGCCACAAAGACTTGCCTTTGGCCGAATCAGACTCCTTTGACGCTGGATGCGCCATTGCTTCCTCCAACAATCGGGGCTTTGAACCGCCTTCTTGAATGAGGCATTTGGGTTCTGGTGAGAATTCCACCTCTAGTCCTCTAAAGGCTTTCTGTCCATCGCACCGTGCTCGCAACCAAGATGCAAAGCCGATTTCCGCCGTCTTTATTTGCGAATGACTGTGGACAGGTAGAGATCCCTCTGGTATTAAGCCCCTCTATGTGAGCGACGCGTCAGCGGCGATCAAGTCTCTGTACACAAGTGAATGCATTGCAGCCAGCAGCTGCATTAGATATTTGCGGCGTATGAACAGGACGGTCCTGCCAAATACTGACAAGGCTCTTGCTTATCAATGTTCAATTTGTCTGCGGATTGGCCGCAGTGCATCGAAAACAGGAAAAAACGCGTGCAGGTTTTGGTTCGCGACAACAATGTCGATCAGGCGCTCAAGGCGCTGAAAAAAAAGATGCAACGCGAAGGCATCTTCCGGGAAATGAAACTTCGCGGCCACTTTGAAAAGCCGTCCGAAAAAAAGGCGCGTGAAAAGGCTGAAGCCGTTCGCCGCGCACGCAAGCTGGCTCGCAAGCGGGCACAGCGTGAAGGCCTTCTTCCGGGCAAGCCCGCTCGCCGCTGATCCGGCTTGAGTGTGTCTGGCGGTAAGAACCGTCTGTCCCATACAAATCTGCCGTTGGCCGACCGAAATACGGTCGGCTTTTTGGCGTTTTCGGAAAGATAGTTCTGGACATGCGCCGGCAGAAAAAAACGCAGCCACATTACCGCCCTATTGGAGGCAGATGAACGGCATGTTCAAACGCTTGACTATTAGAGAGCATATGTGCCGCATGCGCAAATTCCTGCCCCACGCGACCCTGCTCAGCCTTGCAACGTTGCTGGCTGCTTGCAACACGTCCGGCGTCTATGAGGACGTTCCGGTCAACAAGTCGGCCGGTTCGTCCACCAATATTGCCTCCCTCTCGGCAGTGATTGATTCCAATCCGTCCGACGCGACCGCCTACAGCACGCGCGGTATCGCCTATGGTCAGGCCGGCAAGCTCGATCTCGCGGTCGAGGATTTCAACCGAGCCTTGCAGCTCAATCCGCAGTCTTACCAGACCTATGCGAACCGGGCCCTCGTCTTTCGGCGGCAGGGGCAGAACGACCTCGCTGTGTCAGACTATACGCGCGCGATCAACATCAAGCCGGACTATGACGTTGCCTATGTTGGCCGCGGAAACATCTACCGCCAGCAGGGTAACTACAATGCGGCCCTCGCCGATTTCAACTCGGTGATTGCCCGCGACAGCAGTGACGCACGCGCGTTCTACAACCGTGGACTGATCTATCAGGCGCAAAAACAGGATAACCTGGCGATCGAGGATTTTGCGACTGCGATCGGTCTGAACCCGAAAGCAGCCGCACCCTATATCGCCCGCGGTATTTCGTATCTTGCCGTCAATGACCCCACCGCTGCCTTTTCAGATCTTTCGATGGCGGTGAACCTCGACAGGGAATCGTCCGTTGCATGGGCAAATCGCGGGCTCGCTCTGGAACTGCTTGGCAAGCCCAAGGACGCCCGCCGCAACTATTCCCGCGCCATGTCGCTGGACAATGCCAACAGGATCGCACGTGAGGGCCTTGGCCGGGTCGGCCAGGGGTGATGGGCGCTGCATAACTGGAGACCAGGTCCCATGGTCGCCTGATCCAGGTCAACGCGGCGGAACCGCAATCATCTATCATGTGAACCTTCCAGCACCATTTTGAAACCGTTGGAAGGCAGGACGTGAAATCCCTTCTGATATTGGACGGTCACCCGGATCCGGCAGACAGGCACCTGTGTCACGCGCTGGCCTGCGCATACCGCAAAGGCGCCACCGATGCAGGGCACCGAACGGCGCTCATTCGCATTGCGGATGTCGACTTTCCGATTCTGCGCGCGCCATCGGATTTCACAGGTCAACCCAGCCCGGAAACGATTGTCCCAGCGCGCGATGCGCTGATCGAGGCTGATCACCTGGTCCTGATCTATCCGCTTTGGCTGGGAAGCCTTCCGGCCTACACCAAGGGCTTTTTAGAACAGCTCCTTCACTATGACACCGCATTTGAGCGCTCGGAAGGCGACAACTGGCCCAAAGGCAAGATGCGCGGCAAGTCCGCCCGCATCGTGTTGACCGCAGGCATGCCCGCTCTCGCCTATAATATCTGGTATCGCGCCCACAGCCTGAAGAACCTGAAGCGGAATATTCTCGGGTTCGTCGGCTTCAAACCGGTCAGGTCGACGGTGCTGGGAATGGTCGAAAACGCCGACACTGATCGGGTCAATCAATGGTTGGCGAGAATGGAAAGCCTGGGAAAAAGGGCAAACTGAAACTGGTGCCCGGGAGGTATTCTTCAGAACGGGCAGACTGCACGAAACGTCGTGCGTTCGCCGCCGGTCGGATGGTGCAGCTCCAGGCTCTCCGCATGAAGCGCCAGACGCTCTGACGCGACCAGGGCCTGCCCTTCGGCATAAAACCTGTCACCAATGATCGGATGCCCCAAAGACAGCATGTGCACACGCAGCTGATGTGACCGTCCCGTGTGCGGAAAAAGACGCACACGCGTTGTTCGCACCCTGCGCTCAAGTACCTGCCAGCGGGTAAGTGCTGATTTGCCGTTCTCCAAACTCACGATCTGCTTGGGCCGGTTCGGCCAATCACAGATCAGGGGCAAATCAACCTCGCCGGTATCATCCTCAAGATGACCCCAGACGTCTGCAATATAGGTCTTTCGGGTCATGCGCCGTTCGAACTGCAGCCCGAGATGACGGAGAGCCCTGGCGTGCAACGCCAGGATCATGACGCCGGACGTATCCATGTCGAGGCGGTGAACGATTCGCGCAGTTCGGTAGGTTTCCTGCGCCCGGCCCTCAATACAATCGGAATGTTCCGGAGCCTTGCCTGGAACGCTCAGCAGTCCGCTAGGCTTGTTCACGACAAGCAGATCGTCATCCGCATGAAGAACCGACAGAAACGGCACCATCGGAGGATCGTAAACGAACGTTTCGGGCGCAGCTGCAGACATGAATTGCCTATTGTGCCTTCCGGTCAAAACGAAAGGCGCGGTGAGGGACCGCGCCATTCCCGGAGATCCGGACACTCGAAAACCAGGTGATCCGTCAGGGATCAGACAGTGAGAACCGCCAGTATGCCGGTCAGGACAAAAACCGCGGTGGGCGGAATCCAGCCGGATTCACCAAGAGCAAGGCCGATGGCGGAGGCAACAAAGGTCGCGATAAGCATCAACCAGCCGAAGACGAAGGCAGCCGTGCCACCGAAACCGAAGAGGATGAGGCACAGCACAATGTTCAAGACGGCAATCGTGCCGACTTTGGAGAAGTTTATGAAACCTTCGTAGGTCCGCTCGTGAGCGTCGTAGTCCATTGCGGGTGCGTTTTCGTCAGACATAAAGTCCCCCAGGAAAAATCACAGTCGGCTGCCTTCATACAATAAACACTTCGGGTTCGGCAATGACGGCAAGCGCATAATCGGATCGATTAATCGCGACTTTTTGGCCTATGCAAGGCACGTGCATCGGTTTCAAAGGTTTTTGCAGGCTCACAAGGCGTGTTCAGGCAGCGTGCGAGGCTCCCGAAAGCCCGACTGACCGAAGCACATCCTCCTGCCGCCGGCGAACGGTCTCCGCTTCGAAACCCTCGATTTGCTCATTGAAAAGCTGAAAGAAATTCAGCTGGGCCCGCAGATGCAGAAAGACACCGCCAAGACCAATTGCGGCGCGGTCCATAAAGACGAACTCCTGCGGAACGGTGACCGGCCCGAGTTGTTTCAGCGCGGAATGCACCTTGAACGCTTCCTTGCGCCCATATTCGGCGGCCGACACTCCGTCGGCAATTGAACGCACACGATCACTCAGCAACGGACCGTAAATGAACCGCGCCCAGATGTTGAGCACATCGACAACATCCTTCTGGAGGTTCTTGAAACCCCATCGTTCATAGGCAGAAATAACACGGTCATTGTCTTCCTCGAGGAGGCCGCGATAGAGATCGACCACACCCTGGACGAAGGCATCGGGGAACACGCGGATGCAGCCATAATCGAGAAGATTGATGCCTGCGGGGCTGCCTTCCTGTTCAAACACCGTGTAATTGCCCAAATGGGGATCGCCGTGGATCACCCCGAAATGACTGAATGGGTGCCACCAGGCATGGAACATGGTTTTTGCCAGAAGATTGCGTTCTTCCTGGCTGTGTTCCTTGTATTCAAGAAGCGGTTTGCCGGTGAGCCAGCCCATCGTCAGCAACCGTCGGGTCGACAGTTCGTCAACGACGCTCGGCACCCGGACCTGATCGTAGTCGGATAGGATGTTCTGATACATCGCTATATGCGCTGCTTCGCGCGCGTAATCGAGTTCCTCGCGCACTCTTGCGCTGATTTCCTTGGCAATTTCCCGCGTGTCAATGGCCGGGCTCATCCGCCTGTGCAGGGAAAACAGCATCTGGAGCTGTTTCAGGTCGGCTTCAACAGCGGACGCCATGTCCGGATATTGCAGCTTGCACGCCAGCACACGGCCGTCATGGGCCGTCGCCCGGTGCACCTGACCAAGCGAAGCGGCAGCCGCGGGCTCACGGCCGAATTCTGCAAACCGGCCTTGCCATTCAGCTCCGAGTTCTGCTCGCATCCGACGCTTGACAAAGGCCCAGCCCATCGGTGGTGCGCTTGCCTGCAGTTTGGCAAGTTCAGTTGTGTATTCCGGCGGCAAGGCATCCGGAATCGTGGACAGAAGCTGCGCCACCTTCATCAACGGGCCCTTGAGCCCTCCCAGGGCTTCCGCGAGCTCTGCTGCATTTTTGGCATTGTCGAGGTTCATGCCGAAAAACCGGGCGCCGGCAAACTTGGCGGCAATACCGCCCATGTTTGTTCCCACCTTGGCATAACGTCCCATTCGGGCGCTGAACCGATTGCTCTCACGGTCTTTGGTCTGCGCCATCTGGCACGCTTCTCCTATCGGCAGGTTCCGCAGCTGTGCTCCAGCCGGAACTCAATATCTCATCAGATATGAATTACGGCAAAGAAATCCAGTTGGACCAGCGGACAAAACGTCACCCGGCCCAGTTAAACCTGCTCAAGCTGTGTTGCAATTTCATCTCGCGCGGCAACAAGCCCCTTGTAAGTCAACTGGTCATTGTCCAGTGCCAGAAGCTGTTTTCTCAGGCTTGAAGCAATCATCGTCCGGTCTTCCTGCCGGGACAGGACCGCAAGCGGATCGTGGTGGATCTTGATTGTAAACAGGATATCGCCGCTCCCAGGAAGTCTGCGCAAGGTTTGCCGCTCAACACGCAGGAACAGCCTGGCGAAGGAATTCGCGCTGACCTCGAAGGCAATTCGCTCCGGCTGTGGATGATGCAATTCACCATCCGGATAGATTGACCAGTTGAAGCGGCACAGCAACTGGATTGGCTTCAGGTTTTCAAAAAGACGCGCAACCACCTGCCCCATGCGCGATTGGTTAAAGCCGGGAACGCCTTCATGGATCCCCGTCATCGACAGTCCGAACTTTTCAGACAGTCGCCAGGAAGAAGGAAAGCAAAGAGACGCAGCGACCATCCTGTACCCCTCCGGACCCGGCCGCATGATTACCAGGTCTTCCTGAACCAGTTTCGATGCCCTCAGAAGATCCGGCGCTTCACCGAGTGCGATCCGGCGCGCTGTGGACTTCAGATGCACGTGCCCGGATCCGAAAGAATGCGTTGCTTCGTGAAAGCGCCTCAGGTTTGCAACGACAAGCTCAAACACTTCGCTCTGGGCTGCAGCCGTGTCGTCCTCTGCTCTGAACACAGCCGGAAGGTTCGCGGCGAAGAGCCGCTCCTTTTCTTCCAGATGGACACGCAGAAAAGCGTCAGGTTCAAGCCAGCTTGCTTCGGCGACCGGCCTCAGGCCGACCGTGAATGGCTGCGTCGTGCCGTCATACGGCCTGTGACGAAAAGGAGCTGAGGCAGGCGATCGCATTCGTGTCCGGTCCGCTGGGTCAAGCCCCGTCCAGCTCTTCAAGCTCGTCAATGATGCGTTCGATCACCGACAGCCCCTTTTTCCAGAAATCCGGGTCGGATGCGCTGAGGCCGAATGGAGTGAGAAGCTCGGAATGATGTTTGGTACCGCCCGCTTTCAGCAGGTCGAAATATTTTTCCTGAAATCCCGTATCGGCATCCTCATAGACTGCAAACAGCGAATTCACCAGACAGTCTCCAAACGCATAGGCGTAGACGTAGAAAGGTGAGTGTATGAAATGCGGGATATAGGTCCAGAAGGATTCGTATCCCTCGTTCAGCTTGATGGCCGGTCCGAGACTTTCTCCCTGGACAGACATCCACAGCTCACCGATCTTTTCGGACGTCAGTTCGCCGTTCCGCCGTTCCGTGTGAATCTTGCGCTCGAAAGAATAGAACGCGATCTGGCGAACGACGGTATTGATCATGTCCTCGGCCTTTGACGCCAGCATGATCTTGCGTGTCTGCGGGTTGTCCGCCCTTGCCAGCAGGGACTTGAAAGTCAGCATTTCACCGAAAACACTTGCCGTTTCAGCAAGCGTCAGCGGCGTCGGTGCCATCAGCGGGCCGTTATGGCCGGCAAGAACCTGGTGTACACCATGGCCGAGCTCATGCGCGAGCGTCATGACGTCCCGGGTCTTGCCCTGATAGTTGACGAGAACATACGGATGTGCGCTCGGAACCGTCGGATGCGCGAACGCGCCCGGCGCCTTGCCGGACCGCGCAGGCGCATCGATCCAGCCCTTGTCGAAGAACCTGCCCGCGATCTCGGACATTTCCGGAGAAAAGTCATCATACGCGGACAAAACCGTCTGCCGGGCCTCGTCCCATGAAATGATCCTGGTATCAGCATCTGGAAGTGGAGCGTTGCGGTCCCAGCAGTTGAGCTGTTCCACTCCGAGCCAGTTGGCCTTCAGCCGGTAATATCGATGCGAGAGGCGGGGATAGGCATCACGCACGGCAGCAACAAGGGCATCGACGACGTCCCGCTCGACCCGGTTCGCCAGGTGGCGGCTATCGGCAATATCCTTGAAATTCCGCCACCGGTCCGAAATTTCCTTGTCCTTGGCCAGCGTATTGGTAATCAGCGCAAACGTTCGCAGGTTTTCCGAAAACGTCTCGTTCAACGCGGCAAATGCCTTGCCACGGTTGTCGGCCGACGGATCCACGAGAAGATTGAGGGTCGGCTCGATCGCCAGCTTTTCCCCGTCAACCTCGAACGTCAGCGATGCCATCGTTTCGTCGAACAGCCGGTTCCAGGCGTTGCTTCCCGTCACCGATTTTTCGTGAAACAGTTGCTCGACGCGATCCTCGAGCTGGTAGGGTTTGCCCTTGCGCAGATCTTCGATCCAGGGCCGGTAATGCGCCAGCTGCCCGTCTTCTAGTGCTGTCTCCACAATGGCATCGTCGACCGTGTTCAGTTCCAGCGTGAAGAACAGGAGATGCGAACTGGCCGTCGTGATCTGCTCCTGGACATCGCCGTAGAATTTCTGTGCTGACGGGTCGATTGTATTGCCGGCGTAGACCAGACCCGCAAACGAAATCAGCCTGCCCATGAGGTCTTCCAGATCCTCATACGCACGGATCGAAGTCACCAGAGCCGGAATATTGTCCTGCGCCATCTCCGCAAGGCGGCCTTTGTAAGAAGCCTCGAATGTCTTTGCCCGTTCCAGGCTTTCCTGAAGATCCTGCGCGACCTCCGGCGCATCCATCGACGGGTAAAGATCAGTCAGATCCCATTCAGGCAGGGCTCCGAGATCACCGGACGCTGCTGACTGGGGTGCATGCACTGGATGCGGAAGAGGCATTTTTCACTCCGGTAAGAAACTGCTCCGGTCGGAGCAGGGAATTGTCTGTTCTCAGATTAGTAGGACGGGCAGCTGCAATGGCGCAATTCTGAATACTGATTTTTTTACGAATGCTTGGACGATTTATTTACCCGATTGCGACCATGATGGTTCGAAACGAGACAAATCGAAGTGAACTGATCCGACCCATGCAAGCATCAAGCGGTAAAATTCTCATCGTCGACGACGACCCGATCCAGCGAAGGCTCCTCGAAGAGGCTGTAAAAAAATTCGGATATCGCTCGAAGACGGCGGAAAACGGCATTGAAGCCATGCGGGTCATGAGTGGTCCGGAAGCCAGCGAGATCGATCTGATCATTCTGGATATGGTCATGCCGGAACTCGACGGCCTGGGTGTTCTGGAACAACTGCGCGGCAACAAGAACGCCACGCCGGTGATCGTCCAGACGGGACATGGCGGGATCGATACGGTCGTCAGCGTCATGAATGCGGGCGCACAGGACTTCGTGGTCAAACCTGTTGCTCCCGAGCGGCTCAATGTATCCATCAGAAATCTGCTGAAAACTTCCGCTCTTGAAGACGAAATCACAAGGTTCCGGAAACAGGCGTCAGGGACCCTGACATTTGCCGACATCATCACCCATTCCGCGGCCATGGAGCGTGTGATCAGTCTCGGCAAAAGGGCAGCGGCCTCCAACATCCCCATTCTGATCGAGGGGGAAAGCGGCGTCGGCAAGGAAATGATCGCAAGCGCCATTCAAGGATCAAGCGATCGAAGGTCCAAGCCGCTGGTCGCCGTCAACTGTGGTGCAATCCCGGAAAATCTCGTTGAATCCATTTTGTTTGGGCACGAAAAGGGAGCTTTTACGGGCGCAGTCGACAAGCATGTCGGCAAGTTCCAGGAAGCGCACGGCGGCACCTTGTTTCTGGACGAGGTCGGCGAGTTGCCGCAGGACGTCCAGGTGAAACTCCTGCGCGCGATCCAGGAAAACGAAATCGATCCGATTGGGGGCAGACGGCCCGTGAAGGTGGATTTCCGTTTGATATCGGCGACCAATCGGCGCCTGATCGACCAGGTAAAGGAAGGTGTTTTCAGGGAAGACCTTTACTACCGTTTGAACGTGTTTCCGATCTGGATCCCGCCCTTGCGCGACCGGCGCGAGGACATTCCGGCCCTGACGCGGCATTTTCTCGCACGCTTTGCAGCGGAAGAGGGAAAACCTCATGTTGCAGGTGTTGCTGCGGACACCATCGCCATGCTGCAGGATTACCACTGGCCCGGGAACATCCGCCAGCTTGAGAACGCTGTCTTCAGGGCTGTGGTCCTGTGCGACGGCGCTCAACTGACCGCTTATGACTTTCCGCAGATTGCAGCAGCGGTGGACCAGCCGAATGTCGAGCCTGTCACACAGGCGCAACAACCTCCAGCTGAGCAGGAAGTACCGACCCATTCAGCTTCCGCCGATCCAGTCATGCAGACCCGGCCGGTATCTGGAGAGCAGTCCTCCTCCTCCCCTCAGTCCGGATTTGAATTCGCTGCGCCTTTCGGCTTCATGCGCAATCTCGACAGGGAGGGCCATGTCCGAAATCTGGCCGACATCGAGGAAGAGCTGATTCGGGCAGCCATCAACCATTATTCCGGACGCATGACAGAAGTCGCGAAACGTCTGGGGATCGGCCGATCCACACTTTATCGAAAGCTGAAGGAATACGGTCTGGAGGACAACGACAAGAATGCCGCGGCATGATTGTTGCCAGGAATCTCGGTCACTTGTCAAAATGGACGATTTTTTGACGCATTCTGCCCTTATTCAGCCCAAATGCAGGGTTTTTCTTGATTGCATGCGTACCGTTGCAATTCCGCCACGATTATCAAGCGAGCGGAATTAGGGTAAAAACTTCTTAACCTGCAGCGGTTAGTGTATGTCTCCTGCTGGGGAGCATGGGATGGGCGTTTGGCCCTCAAAGAACGGCGAGATAGAGATTGCGTAACCGATTTGTTGATTTCGGCGCCGTCGGTTGGCTGAAACGGGCAGCGAAGATCGCGAGTGCGTTTGTAGTCGCATTTGCCTGCGTCGCGACCAGCTGCGCATGCCCAGACCCGCACACTCAAGCTTTACAACACGCACACCAAAGAGCGTGTCTCCATTACCTTCAAGAAAAACGGCCGTTATCTGCCCGCAGGTCTGCGCGAGGCCAACCGTTTCCTGCGCGATTGGCGCCGAAATGAAATCATCAAGATGGATCCCGAGCTTCTCGACCTGATCTGGGAAGTTTACCGCGAAGTGCGCGGCAGGGATCATATCTACGTCGTATCCAGCTATCGGTCACCCGCGACCAACAACATGCTGCGAAAACGCTCCAGGGGTGTTGCCAAAAACAGCCAGCATACGCTCGGCAAGGCCATGGACTTCTACATTCCCGGCGTCAATCTGGCCAAGCTTCGGGCAACGGGTCTGCGCAAGCAGACCGGTGGCGTCGGATACTATCCGCGATCCGGTTCGCCGTTTGTGCATATGGACACGGGTCGTGTCCGCCACTGGCCGAAGATGAGCCGGTCACAGCTTGCCAAGGTCTTTCCTGGCGGCAAGACCCTCCATATCCCCTCGGACGGCAAGCCGATGAAAGGTTATAAGCTCGCACTTGCAGAATCCAAGTCTGGCAGGCGAAGCACTTCGCGGCCGACCATTGTTGCCTCCAGCACCAGATCCAACTCCGGTTCCGGTGCACGGACCCCGACCACGCGCGATCAAAACCTGACGGCGCCCGGCAAACCGATTTTGACATCGGCAGGCAGCGAACAGCCCGTTGAACGCAGCGGTGGCAACCTCTTTGCCGGTCTGTTCGGCGGCGGCGGCAACAAGAATGAAGACCAGGCGAACCGGGCCGGCGCTGTTGGCAACAAGAATGCGACCCGGACCGCCTCGGTGTCACCAGTCCTGAAAAATCCGCCCGTTCCGGCCCGCAAGGTTCTGGAAAGCCAGCCTGAGCCGCAAGTGGCTGAACCGATTGTCGTGGCGAGTGCATCATCCGGCACCAAACCCGTTCCCGCAGGGCCGACACCTCCTCAGTCTATTGAAACGCCACCGGCATCCAACACGCTGGATGCACAACGCTTCGCACTTGAAAGCGGTCAGCCCAAGCCGACCAACCAGGCGATTGATTCCCGCTTTCAGACCGCGGCAGCGCCATCCCAGAAACCCGACACAGGTTTGAGCGAAGCAGCGAAAGTAGCGGCAGCACAGCTCGGAATTGACGGAGAACAGCCCGCGATCGGCAATCCGCCAGCGGACAATGCCGTTGCAGCGATTGCAGCAGCAACCGGAACCGCACCACCCTATCCGGCACCGGCACCTCGCCCTGAGACCACATTGGCTTATGCGTCAGCGACAGCAACACCACCGGTTCTGAACCGTTCATTGCGGCCTTCCGCCTCTTCTCAGGAAAACGCAGCGGTAACACGCGCGAAAGCAACACCTCAGGCCAGTGCAGCCCCGGCGCAGCCTTCCGTGTCCGGCCGTATTCCACGGGCCCAGATCATTGATCCCATGGCGGGTTTTGCCAGCCTGCCTGACAAATCCGAACCGACACTTCTGTCAGGCGCGGGAACGACACGGCACCAGACATTTGCAATGTTGAGCCATCCAAACCAGCGGCGGCTGAAAAACGTGATGATGCCGGGAAACCGCTTTGTCGCTGCAAGCTTTGACCAGGCTCCTTACGGCTCGCTCAGAACGGACCGTTTCGAGGGGCCCGCGATTGTCGTGCTGCCGGTGCGATACGCGCGGTGACGATTGCTGCTTGGGTTCGCCTGACCAGACAAGAAAAGAGCGGCTCTCTGGCCGCTCTTTTTTATTTCGTCTTGTGTAGGGATCAGCCCTCGGGATCAGCAGATCCCGCCATGCCGAGAGCGTGAAGATAGAGATCGAGAACAGCCTCTTCCTCTTCACGTTCATGCGGCTGTTTCTTGCGCAGTGATACGACCTTGCGCAGGATTTTTACGTCATAGCCGTTGCCCTTGGCTTCCGCATAGACATCCTTGATGTCGTCGGCGATCACCTTTTTTTCTTCTTCCAAACGCTCAACGCGTTCAATGAATGCCCGCAGCTGATCGGCTGCTACTCCACCAGGATCGGACATGGAATAAGGTCTCCTTTTTTCTTTCTATTCGTCGATCATTGACCAGCACCGGATGATATCTGCCCCATCCGGATACCTTTCAATTCAAATCACCGCTGATCGGATCCGTACGCTCTGCACATGACGAACGGTCCGCACATCTCAGTGTTGCGGCTTGTTCTTTTCAAAGGCCGCCTTTTGGGCGTCGGACGCATCAGTCTGGTACTTGTCTTTCCATTCGCCGTAGGGCATCCCGTAGACGATTTCACGGGCATCGGCCTTCTCGAGGGAAAGACCTTTTTCCTCCGCGGCATCCTGATACCAGTTCGACAGGCAGTTACGGCAAAACCCCGCCAGATTCATCATGTCGATGTTCTGGACATCGGTGCGGTTGCGCAGATGGTCGACGAGGCGCCTGAAAACGGCCGCTTCCAATTCCTGCTTCGTATTATCGTCCATTGCAACGAACTCCTTCCGTCTTAACCATCACCATTCAGGCAATGTCACTGCGGGATTTGAAAAATGTCACTTTCCGGCAGCCGGTCTGCTCGGCGATGCCCAGCAAGATCGACTCCAGCCTGTCGGCCCATTCCATCTGCCCGCTCTCTGCTGCGATCAGATCCTGCCGCAGTTCAAGCAAAACATGAGCCAGCCCGCGCTGCGTGGCGTGCCGATACATCGTGTCGTTTTTGAGAGCCCCGTCATAGGGTTCATTGTCCCCGACAACGAGGTCACCCTGGTCTCTAAGTCCTGTCAGCATCGGTTTGATTGCTCTCGGATCGCTGTCCCACAAAACAGTCGCGTGCCAGGGTCGCGGGAGACCGCGCCACACAGGCGTAAAGCTGTGGATCGACACGAGGACAGGCGGCGCCGAAGTCTGCATCATGGCATCGATCGTCCGGTCGATCAGGTCGTGATAAGGCTTGTGAAACTGATTTATGCGGTAGGCCCGTTCTTCGCCATCAACCGTCACATTTCCAGGAACAACCGCACCGTCCGACAGGCGCATGATCAGTGTCGGATCGTCGTCTCCGCGGTTCGGATCGATCAACAGACGTGAATAGGTTGTCAGGCAGGCTGGTGCATCGAGGCGCCTTGCGAGTTCAACCGTGACCGCCCTTGCGCCGATATCGTAACCTATATGGCGCTGGAATTGCTCAGGTGCGACGCCCAGGCTCCCGTAGTCGGGTGGCACTGCATTGCAGGCATGATCGCACAGGAGCAGGATTCCGGAATTCAGGTCGCCGTTCACATATTCGGTCGGTTGGAAAATTTCACCGGCCTTTGCTGCAGTCTGTGTCATGTCACGCTTCGTGGAAATTTCTCAGGCGCTGAATGCGCAGGCGCACAGGTTTACGTCAATCTGGTCGAAGAACCAAGCCTGAAAGCGCAAAACCCGCAAGACCATGCGCTTCGATTCGATGTCCGCCGCGAAAATGCACACAGCTCTGGAAAACTCTGTGAATTCAGGAGTCTTGAAGGTCGCAAAGCATCATAAGTATACGCTTTATTGACGGCTAACATCTATCAGCGAGGAAACCGCCATGTTCCCGCCCCAATTCTGGCCACATAGGTGTCATTATCGTTCTTGCGGGCAGAATTAATTGAACGGTTTCCGGGAACGTGGTTGGGTGAGTGTCTGCACTTAAACCTGTTAACGACGTTGACAATACCCTGTTGTCGACGCAAAAAGCGAATGTCAGTAAAGCAGCAAAGTGAACGACTGCATATGTTTGAGGTTGGGGAACGGCACCAAGGATGGTCTCGGGTACGCATCGGCGCGCCTATGAGGACAGTTGTCGCCGGTTGCCTCGCATTGCTGTTTTCCTCAATTACCAGCGACGAAGCAAAAGCCGATCTCAGGCTTTGCAACAAGACGGACAGTCAGGTCGGCGTAGCCATCGGCTACAAGGACAAGGCGGACTGGGTTACCGAGGGCTGGTGGAACCTTGCCTCCAATTCGTGCGAGACTCTGGTTCCGGGCGCCCTCGTGTCACGCTATTATTACATCTACGCAGTTGACTACGATCAGTTTGGCGAATGGGGTGGCCGGGCCTTCATGTGTACCCGGGAAAAAGAATTCACGATTCGCGGAATTGAAGACTGTGTAGCTCGCGGTTTTGAGCGGACAGGCTTTTTTGAAATCGACACGGGAGAGCAAAGCAGCTGGACGGTTCAGCTGACTGAACCCGTGCAACAAGGGACAGGTGGGCGATGAGGCGAAACCGGCGAGTTAAAATTCTAGCAACTCTCGGACCCTCTTCCACAGAACAAGACATCATTGAAAACCTGTATCGCTCCGGTGCGGACGTCTTCCGCATCAATATGAGCCATACAGATCATGATCGTTTGAAACTGCTCGTAGAGCGCATTCGTTCTGTTGAAGGCAAAGTTGGGCGACCGATCGGCATTCTTGCCGATCTGCAGGGCCCGAAACTGCGTGTCGGAACATTTTCCGGCGGGCCAGTGATATTGGAAAATGGAGCGACTTTCACGCTTGACGCCGACACGTCAGGCGGCGACGTCAATCGTGTTCATCTTCCGCATCCGGAAATCCTCCAGGCATTGGAGCCAGGTCACCGGCTGCTGCTGGACGATGGCAAGGTCCAGCTGAATGTGATCGAAGCAAGCGATACAAAAGCTGTTACCGAAGTCATTGTCGGCGGCAAGCTGTCCGATCGCAAGGGAGTCAGCGTGCCGGATTCGGAAATCGCGACCAGCGCGATGACGGAGAAGGACCACAAGGACCTGATTGCAGCGCTCGAACAGGGAGTCGACTGGGTCGCGCTTTCCTTTGTACAGCGCCCGGACGACCTGGCCGAAGTACGCAAGATCACCCGCGGCCGGGCAGGTGTACTGGCCAAGATCGAAAAGCCGCAGGCGATCGGCCGCCTCGACGAAATCATTGAACTCTCCGACGCGATCATGGTAGCGCGTGGCGATCTGGGCGTGGAAATGCCGCTGGAACATGTTCCCGGACTGCAAAAACGCATCACACGCGCCTGCCGGCGGGCAGGCAAGCCGGTCGTGATTGCGACACAGATGCTGGAATCGATGATTTCCGCACCCGTCCCGACACGCGCAGAAGTCTCCGATGTGGCGACCGCGGTGTTTGAAGGCGCCGATGCGGTCATGCTGTCGGCCGAATCGGCTGCGGGCGACTTTCCGATCGAAGCTGTCTCCACGATGGACAAGATTGCGCATCAGGTCGAGCAGGACAGCAATTACCGTACAATCATCGATGCTCAGCGTGCTGAACCCGAGGCGACTGGTGCCGACGCGATTTCGGCCGCCGCCCGCCAAATTGCCGAGACCCTCAATCTTGCTGCCGTCGTCTGCTACACCACCTCGGGTGCAACCGGTCTGCGAGCGTCGCGCGAGCGTCCATCTTCACCTGTGATTGTTCTCTCGCCGGTTCTTGCAACCGCACGCCGGCTGTCTCTCGGATGGGGGCTCCATTGCGTTGTCAGTGAAGATGCGTCAAACGAGGAAGACATGATCGACCGTGCCTGCCGCATTTCCTTTTCCGAAGGATTTGCAAAGCCTGGCCAGCGGGTGATCGTCACAGCCGGTGTGCCCTTTGGCACACCAGGGTCGACAAACATGTTGCGGATAGCATTTGTCGGCAACGACGGCCAGGGCGGCATCTGACGATCTAATCGTTTGAAAAATCTGGGCAGAGGCACGAACCACTGCTCAGATTTGAACAACGGCGTCACGATGATGCCGCTCTCCTGACAGCACCTCGCAATTGCCTTCAACTCTGTGAACCAGCCGCTCGATGCCCTTCACAATCATGTCCGTGTGCGTGTGGTGCGGCATGTGACCGGCATGGTCGAGGCACATCAACTGCGCTTGCGGCAGGTCCCGCAGCAACCCCTCGCAATGGATCGAAGGCCAGACGACGGTATCCTCGGTTCCGGTAACCACAAGAGACGGCTGATTTATCTCGCAATAGCGTTTCGACTGATCTGCCACAGCCGAGTTCAGATGCACGATCTGGCTCGCGTTGGCACGAAAGGACGCAGGTCGGAACAACAAGGGCAGCCGGATCTCCGCATCATAGTTTCCGGGCGGTTGGTCGGGAAGAAATACATTTGTCATGGCGGCGGTAGCCAGCATGTTGCCGATTGGAAGTGTGAAGGTCCAGCAAAAGGCCGGACCGATCATTGGCCACGAAGCAACGGAATAATACCAGTTGACCCCGCCTGGCCACGGGTGGCTGACAGGAGCAAGAAAAACAAGCCCCTTGACCCGCTTCGGAGCGCAGAGCCCGAGCGCTGCCGTGACAGAACCGGCAAACGAGTGTCCCACGACGATCGATTTTTCGATTTCCAGTCTTTCCAGGAGTGTCGCGATGACATGTGCCTGACCGGAAGGCAAATCGTGAGCCCCGGATTTTCCACCTGAAAACCCAAGACCCGGGCGATCGACGAAAAGCAGACTGTATTTGCCTTTGAGAGCCTCCAGAAAGGCGAGACGCATGTCGTAGGCATTGCCGCTGGCACCGTGAAGAAACACAAGTGTGGGCGTGTGACGGTCTTCGTCGCCGACAGGAAAATAATGATAGTGGACGCGGACACCATCGATTTCCGCAAACGCCCCATCAGGTTTTATCTGGAAAGTCATACTGCGCAGCCGGAAAAGGGTATAGCCGAAGGCCGCAAGCGGAAGAACGCAAAAAAGGAAAATCATTGTCACCATAGCGCGGACATAGCACCCGCGCCCGGACATTCAAGACACCATAGCTCGATGATGTTCAGGCCGGCGCGCCTTCTGCTTTCTTTTCCAGGTCTTCAATTGCTTCAACGGCGTTTTCAAGGCCGGGATTGACTTCCAGCGCCCGCTTGAAGGTTCCCAGGGCCTCGGTATCAAAACCCAGTCGTCGCTGTATGATCGCAAGTCCTGAAAGCGCGCCCCAGTGACGCGGTTCAAGCGCAAGCGTGCGTTCAATGTCCACAAGCGACTTTCCGAACTCCTCACGCATATAGTGCACGGTCGCCCGGCGGTTCCAGCCTTCCGCATATGAGGGTTTCAGAACGACAACCACATCAAGGAGATCAAGCGCAAGCGCATGATCCTCACCCTGGATTGCCTTGCCTGCTCGCGACATCAGAATATCGACTGTGTCGCTTCCGGATTGCATCCAGATCATCTGGATCTCACGCGCCGTGCGTTCTGCCGCCGACGGTTCGTCGGCTCCGGCAAGATCCGCAAACAACTCGTCCAGACGCGACTGCTCTTCTTCCGGATCGGCTTCCTCGACGACAACCTGGCCGCCCGCGTCCGGCAGAACCTCCGGCAACGGATTGAAGTCTTCTGCAGACGGAGGTTCGACCTCAGGTCCGAGATCAGGAACAGGTTGCGCCCCGGCAAGGACGGGCGTCAGGAAAATCAGAAGGGTAAACACAAAAATCCGCATCCAACGATTATGGGTCGTTGAATGCGGCGGTCAATCCGGGAATTTGACACTTCTTCGTGCGCAACGCCGTTCAACAGCGCAAAGCCAACATCAATGGTCGACTAAACACTTCGCAATGAAGGATTTTTCTGCATCCCTCAGCGCAACGCACAGCAGCAGGGTTAGCCCTGACGTGCCTTGAAACGCGGGTTTTTCTTGTTGATGATGAACACACGGCCTTTGCGGCGAACCATGCGGTTGTCGCGATGGCGGTTCATCAGTGCTTTGAGCGAATTCTTGATCTTCATGTCACTGTCCCCCCGTGAGGGCCCTGTTACTTTAAACCAAATGAGCGCCTGAGGCGCTCACGTTCAATGGTTGATCCCAAAGCTGCTGCAGTTCCTGCGCCAGTCATTTGATCAACCTGCGCATCTTGAAACGATCAATCAGCGCAACAATGGTGGGCGTGACAGGGATTGAACCTGTGACCCCTTCGATGTCAACGAAGTGCTCTCCCGCTGAGCTACACGCCCGAAATTTTCGGCAGCCCGGCACCGCCGCGCCGTGGTGGAGTGCGATATAACGGGGATCGCCAGTCAGTGCAACCCCCCTTTTTCACCGAACCGTCAAAATTTCCCCAGTCCGGTCAGATGCTTTTGACCGCGGGCCATCAGGCCGCCAGCATACGCTCCACTTCCTGAACGAGATCCTTCAGATGGAATGGTTTCGACAGAACCTTGGCATCCTTGGGAGCGTCGGATTCGGGGTTTAACGCCACAGCCGCGAATCCCGTTATGAACATGACCTTCAGGTCAGGATCCAGTTCCGTCGCCCGTCGCGCCAGTTCGATACCATCCATCTCCGGCATGACTATATCAGTCAGAAGCAGGGAAAACGGCTCTTCGCGCAATCGCTCATAAGCGCTTCTGCCGTTGTCGAACGAGACGACATCATGCCCGGCATTCTCCAGGGCTTTCGCCAGAAAGCGGCGCATATCGTTATCATCTTCAGCAAGCAGGATACGCGACATCGTAGAAAACCATTCCTCATATTTCGGTTAGTCGGCGTCGGGTCACACCTTTTGCCGGTTATAGCTCGAATTCCACAGAATGATAGGGAGAATTGGTTCTTCAGAGCTTTTGATCGAGTGACTGTGGACTGCGTGTTGATTCCTTGGCACCATAGGCAAAGGTTTTCGGAAACCGTTGGAGAGGCCTGGCCCAGAAGCGAAACAAGCGGGATAAACAATTTGACGGAAGAAACACAGCCCACATTCAATTCGCCCTTCGAAGTCGACTTTAACGGCTTACCTGCATTTGAAGTTCTGTGCCCCGCCGACCAGCGGGTTCCCTTCGTTTTCAACTCACCACATTCGGGACGTCAGTATTCGCAACACTTTCTGGCATCGTCCCGCCTCAACGAAAGCTCCATAAGGCGCTCGGAAGACGCGTTCGTTGATGATCTGTTTGCTCATGTCGTTCCGCTTGGCGCACCGCTTCTCAGAGCGCATTTTCCACGCGCATACCTCGACGTGAACCGGGAACCTTACGAGCTTGATCCGAAAATGTTCGATGGCAGGTTGCCAACCTACGCCAATGTCCGGTCGATACGGGTCGCCGGTGGACTGGGCACGGTCGCGCGCATTGTCAGCGAAAACCATGAGATCTACCGACACCGGCTGCCGGTCGAGGAAGCGCTCGGCAGGATCGAGGAAATCTACAAGCCTTACCACTCGACACTGCGCCGTCTCCTGGCACAGACTCACGTCACCTTCGGCTATGCGGTCCTGATCGATTGTCATTCAATGCCGTCGAGCGTCAAATGTCAGACTACCGATTCTCGCCCCGATTTCATTCTTGGCGATCGATACGGAACAAGCTGTAATGGTGAATTGACAGAATATGCCTGCACGATCCTGCGCAACATGGGATACAGCGTCAGCCGTAACAAACCCTATGCGGGCGGCTTCATTACCGAGCATTACGGTCGGCCTGCCAGCGGCCTGCATGCCTTGCAAATCGAGATCAACCGCGGCCTTTACATGGATGAAGGTTCCCACGAGCCGTCTGCGGGATTTGAAGATCTTTTCCAAAATCTCGGTGAATTTGCCAAGGAATTGATTGCCATGCCGGACGCCGCATTGCCCGCGGATTCGATAGCAGCCGAATAGCACCTTCCCAAAAAAAGAGGCCGCACTCAAATGAGGCGGCCCGAGTCTAGGGAGGAAACGCCCAAGGAGGGCGATGCGGTACGGATACCGCACCGCAATAAAATCGCACCGCACCGCACAAAGGTCAAGCCTGAATCAGGGGTCCTCCTGTTCAAACTATGGGCATTTATTGCGATATTGCCGATTCAATTTTCAGCAGAACAGGTTATACAAGCGGCACTTCGGTAATTTTCGACGTCGCCTGTTTGTGTTTCACCATGGGAAATGATGATGACCACGCCTGTTTCCGGTTCAAACGAATTCACACCTTTTCTGGACAGGTTGGCTGACGCATCCGCGAAAGCCATCATGCCCCATTTCCGTCAGGGCTTTGCGGTCGACAACAAACGGGACGAAGGCTTCGACCCTGTGACGATTGCCGACAGGAATGGCGAGACCGCCATGCGGGAATTGATCAACACCGCTTATCCGGACCACGGTATACTTGGTGAGGAACACGGAGCCGAGAATCTGGATGCGGAAAACGTCTGGGTTCTGGATCCGATCGACGGCACACGCGCTTTCATCACCGGCCTGCCGACCTGGGGAACGCTGATCGGGCTCCGCACCCTGGGAACGCCGAGCCTGGGCATGATGGTACAGCCCTATGTCGGCGAACGCTTCGCCGGCGACCGGGAACACGCCTGGTACCAGGGGCCCCTTGGACAAAAATCATTGAAAACCCGGCCTTGCAACCGGCTCGCGGACGCGACGATATTCACAACGACTCCAGCAATTTTCACCGCGTCGGAGCGCCATGTCTACGACCGCATCGAAGCTTCTGTCCAACTCGCGAGATACGGGACCGACTGCTACGCCTATTGCATGGTCGCCGCCGGACAGGGCGACGCCGTCATCGAAACGGGTCTTCAGGCCTATGACATCGTCGCGCTTGTCCCGATCATCGAGGGAGCTGGTGGTGTCGTCACGACCTGGACCGGTGGATCGCCGTCCGAGGGCGGACAGATTCTCGCGACCGGAGATCCGCGCCTGCATGAGATACTTCTGAAGGAACTGGCTAAACCTGTCTGACCTCTGCAGGGTCCGAAGTTTCATTCTCGATCTTGTGGACGGTAATCGTCGATAAGTCGGCGTCTTCCAGTTCCTGAACGGCTTCCAGACCCGGGACGAAGGCATCGAATGCAGCCCAGAACTGGTCCCTGAAGACATCGCGCTCCATCATCAACTCATGTGCAGCGCCTGCAATTTCGACATAGGCCGCAGATCTTGTCCGGGCGACAAAATCCTCAATGGACGGCGTTGAGACAATTCTGTCCTCGCCAGCCGCGAGCATCAGGCAGGGCAGCTTGATCCCGGGACCGGCCTGCCGCTTGCGCAGCGGCATCATGGTGCGTGCCATCGCATTCAGCCAGCCGAAGGTCGGGGACCCGATACCGAGTTCCGGTGCTTTTTCGAGGACCTTGTTGAAACGGTCGAAACGGGTCTGGTCGGAAGTCTGGCGATTGGTCTCGAATGGCACGAAGATCTTGCCGTTACCGCCCAGGATGTAAAGCCGCCCCAGTCCGATCAGGGAGAAAATCCGAGCCAGGCCAAATCCGAATTTCTCGACGGCCGCCGACGTCTTCGGGG
>NZ_AYYG01000071.1 GCF_000521215.1 Labrenzia sp. DG1229
TTCAGGCCGCGTGATGCATTGGCCACAAGTCATGCAATGGGCACTGTTGCGAGATGACCCCCTCAAGCCGATGCCGCAGCATGGTCACACCGTCTTTCTGAAGATCAGTGTTGAAGTCGTCGCGAAGGGGGCACAGTAGAAATGCATCGAGGCCTGCAGTCACGGCCCGGGACTGGAGTGATGTGGCTGCGCGTATACCCGCATCGTCATTATCATGGGCGACCCAGAGACGCACCGCAGTGGAAGGCCATTGGAAACCAGCCAGATGATTGGCTGTCAGGCAGGATGTTAATGCCGCCGTCGGGAAAACGGTACCGATCGACAGCACGTTTTCGAGTCCTTCGCCAACAATTTGGTCTGCTGCTTCGCACCATAGACCCATGCGGATACCGTTACCATGAAGGTCTCCCAGGACCCTTTTCGGCGAATTGATATTTGCCAGTCCGGCCGTTCGGGAGTCGAGAAATGTCCTGGCGCAGCCGGTGATCTCACCGCGATTGTCTTTGATCGCAGCCAGGAGCGCGGGAAACTCCATTCTGGAACCATCATCGGCTCGCAGATATGCTCTTGGATGAAAGGCCAGGGAAGAGCTAAAGCGGCCAATATCCCGGCCACGCAGATATTGCTCTGCCAATGTTCCCCGAGTTGGTTGCCCATAGCGAAAGAGCTTACGGCCCGCGGTCCGCCGGTCGCGATTGGAAGCTGTTTTTCCTGGCTCAACACCCGGTGATGCGACGCTAGGTCTATCGCCAAGATAGGTCGCAGCAACGTCAAGCAGGGCGGGGAAGTCCATCGGTCCCAAATGCGCATCAAGAAGGTCTAGCAGGTCACCATATTGACCGGTTGCATGATCCGTCTTATGTGGAGTTCAACATAAGACTGAACATGTTGCGTTGCAGATTATGTTGCGGCTGCGGGCTTGGACGCTGTTTCGCTGGATCAGCCAGGAACCTGCGCAACATAATGTCAGTGCATGTGGGGGAATCCGGTGATGCCTCGCGACCCTTCCGATCTGTCGCGGCGGCTCGCTCGGGATGCCGAGGCGGTCTGCCGACACTACCTGTCGAACGGGCGGCGTCAGGGGCGGTACTGGACGGTTGGCGATGCACGCAACACGCCGGGTCGGTCGATGTACGTGCGGCTGAGAGGACCGGACACCGGTCCCGGCGCGGCGGGTCATTGGACCGATGCGGCGACCTCCGAGCATGGTGATCTGCTCGATGTGATCCGGGAGAGCTGCGGTTACACTTCGTTTGGCGACGTCGCCGAAGAGGCGCGGTGCTTTCTAAGCCTGCCGCGCCTGGAACCCTGTACGACGGCGAGTCTCGATCGTTCGCCCGCCCCGGCAGGAACGCCGGAGGCAGCGCGTCGGCTGATCGCTATGTCGCAACCGATCTGCGGCACGCTCGTCCAGACCTACTTAGCCAATCGGGGGATCAAGGCCGTTCACGAAGCAGGCGCCCTGCGGTATCATCCCCGCTGCTACTATCGACCGGATGACGGCTCCACGATTCAGAAGCGACCGGCGATGATCGCCGCGGTCACCGACCTGGGCGGCAGGATCACCGGCGCGCACCGCACCTGGCTCGCGCCGGACGGAACGGGCAAGGCCGCGGTCGGCACGCCGCGACGGGCCATGGGCAATCTCCTCGGGCATGCCGTCCGGTTCGGAACCGCCAATGACGTTCTGGCTGCCGGAGAAGGCCTCGAGACCATGCTGTCGCTACGGCTGGCACTGCCGGAGATGCCGATGGCCGCAGCACTGTCCGCAGGCCACCTGGCTGCGCTCGCGCTCCCGCGGTCCCTGCGCAGGCTCTATATCGCCCGTGATGCCGATGCCGCAGGCGACAGAGCGGTGGCATCCCTGAAGGAACGCGCCGCCGCGGCGGACATCGAGGCGCTGATCATTTCGCCGACAAAAGGCGACTTCAACGACGACCTGCAGACCCGTGGCCTCGATGCGCTCAGAAAGACACTCCGCACACAGCTTGCGGCGGAGGATGTCCCGCAGTTCTCCCGAAGGGCATCAACCCGGGCGGGGTGAGTCGGGAACCCGGTGTCACAGGGCCTTTAGGAAGGCCATCAGGTCCTTGTCCTCCTTCCATCGTTTTCCGGGTCGTGCCGACCCGACTTCGCAAAGCGCGACGGCGTTGGCCTTCAGCGTAAGGTCAATCTCGGCGTAGATGTTGGTGGTGCTGATCGAGACGTGGCCGAGCCAGGCGCGGATGGTGTTGATATCGACTCCAGCGAGAACAAGATGGCAGGCAGTCGTGTGGCGGATGACGTGCGGCGTGACCACGCGACCCTCCAATTCGGGAACTTCTACAGCGCACCGCTCGACGAGCCGGTAGATTCCGAAACGGGTGAACGCATTTCCCAGCCTGCTGACGAACACCGGAGCGTCGGGTGGTCGGCCGAAGATGTGCTCCGCCATGACCCGTTCGGTTTCCGGCCACAAGGGGCATTGGCGTGTCTTACCACCCTTGCCGCGCAGGGTCGCCAGATCGTGACCGCCCTTGTCGTGATCGAGGACAAGGTCCTGCACTTTCAGATGTGAGACCTCAGAGACGCGCGCCCCGGTGTTGTAGAGGAAGAGCAATAGGGCGTATTCGCAGTGTCCCCTGCGGGTTGTGCGGTCGGGGACCGCGAGCATCGCCTCCATTTCGGCGCGCGTCAGCCACCCGACCGGCGGCGGCATGGACTTCTTCGAGGCAATCGCACGGATATGGCCGCACCATTCAACATGCGCGGGATCGCGGCTTCCGACAAAGCGGGCGAAGGCCCGGATCGCTGCGAGCCGTTGATTGCGCGTTCGGACGGAGCAGCCCCGATCATCCTCGAGATGGGTGAGGAACTGCAGCACCAGCCCCGACGTAAGATCGCGCACCGTCATCCGGTCGGCTGGCATTCGCTGCTTTCGGCTTACGAAGGGTAGAAGCAGACTGAAGGTATCACGGTAGCTGGAGCGGGTGTTTCGCGCCAGATTGCGCTCGGTGACGATATACTCGACAAGGAAGCGACGAAGCCATGGGCCCAGGAGTTCACGATCTGACATCGGCACCTCCCCCCGCATAGCGCGCAAACCGCTGCGTTGCCTGACGCAGGAGGCCCGGCGTCATCGTCAGGTAGACCTTCGTGCCTTCCAGATCGGAATGGCCGAGATAGGTGGACAGCAGCGGAAGCAGCCGCTGCACGTCCGCCCCTTGCCGATACCATGCAGTCAGCCTGTGAACCGCGAAGCTGTGCCGGAGGTCATGCAGGCGTGGAACCTTCCGACCACCCGGTTTTCCATGCACATCCGCGACGCATCGCAGCCTGTCGAATGCAGCTTGAACGGTGCTGCTTGCATGCCGGGTGCCGTCCCGGTTCGCCAGCAGGAACGCAGCGTTGTCATATAGGATCCTGTTGCCCAGCGGAGCCGACATATGGTTCGCCAGCGCCAGTGCGAGTCTTGGCCCCAACGGGACCAACCGGCTCTTGTGGAACTTCGTATCCCGGATGGTCAGGATGGCCTTCGACACGTCTACATCCTCAACGGTCAGCCCGGTCGCCTCGCTGAACCTCAGCCCGGCACCGTAAAGCAGCAGAAGGAGGATCCGGAAGGTGGCTGGATTGAGCTGTCTGGCGCCGCGAAGGGCACTCTGGATACTTCGAGGATCGAGAAGCCGCTGCAGCTGCGCGTGGGTATAGATGTGCGGCTGCGCCCGCAATGGTGACCGCGGCTCATCTTGAGGAAGGGGCGACGAGGCCGCATAGCCCCGACTGATTGCGTAGCGCCAGAACCCGGACAGCGCATAGGCCTTGTTCTCCCGATGTCGGGTTACAGGACCTCTGCCAGCCAGGAAGCTCAGAACCTGAGCCCTTGTGACGGCGTCACATTCGGTGTCGCCGCCCGCATGACGAATGAATTGCCGCAGCAGATTTCGCACCGTCGTGAACTTCGCGCCCTGCGCCTGGCGCCACGCCACGTAATTTTCGATTGCATCCGTCAGGGTCATGCCAAGCCCTCCAGGTCGAAGTCTGCCACCTCACGGAGGGCCACGAGGTCGACCTTGGCGTAGATCGCGGTGGAAGACGGGTCGCGATGGCCGAGGAAGTCCCCGATGACCTTCATCGCTATGCCCTGATCCAGCAGGTGTTGGGCGGCGGCATGCCGAAGGGCATGCGGACCCCGTCGACCAGTAACGACGCCGATGCCGTTCAGACGGTCGCGGACAATCTTGCCCAAAGCCTTGCGATCCAAGGGGCGGATCGGAGCACGGGATGTAAAAAAGAGAGCACGCCCGAAGCCGGTTGGTCTCCCGTACTGGATGTAGTCCAGGATCGCGGTTCCAATCTCTGGTGTAAGTGGCCACAGGTGAGTTCGGCCTGGTTTGGGGCACCGGACCCGAAGCATGTCGCCTTCCCAGTCGAGGTCGTCCAGACGCAGCCCCGCGACCTCGCCCACGCGCAAACCATAGGATATGAACAGAGTCAGGATCGCCCGGTTGCGCCTGTCGACCGGGCGCTGTCCCTGCACCGATGCCAACAGGCGTTCGACATCCTCGCGCTTGATGCCCTTCGGAAGGGTTTCGTCGGCCATGTAGCTTGGCGCGACAATGCCTGCGGCCAAACCTGGGTGACACCACCCGCGCTTTTGGGCGAAGGTGACGAAGGATCTCAGACGCTGAGCGAAGTAATGGATCGTTCTTCGGCTCCAATTACCGCGCCTATGTTCGGCACCAATGATGCTGTCGATGTCGGCGATCTGCAGGGTGGCCAGTGAGTTGCTCATCTCGTCGAGCCTGGTCAGGAAGTGGTTGGCGGCGACGCAATAGCTTTCTACCGTCGTCTGCGACAGCGCGCGTTCGGTGCGCAGCCAGTCTTCATAGGCGTGCAACTCGGCACCATACGAATGACGGACCTCACCGACCTCCTCAAGCCAACCGAGAGAGCGTACAAGGTCTAGGCAATGGCAGACGAACCGCTGACGGGCTTTCGGGCTGGCGGCGTGACCATATCCGCGGCCCCGCGGCTTGGACCAGAGTGTCGCTGCAGTCTCGATGTCCCGCATGCTGATCCGCTCGCCATCATGAACGTCCAGAAGGCGGACGAGATTGAGATGGGCATTGGCGTATTTCCGCAGGGTGGCGCGGCGCGCACCGTTTTCCTTCAGCCGGACAAGATATTCTGCCCTTTGATCGACAAGTGGCGCGTTGCGGTGTCTTGCTGCGGTTGGTGGATAGAAAATTTCTTCGAACATGTTTGGATCTCCGAGTTGGTGGAGATCCAAATCTCGCACGGTGCATTGCGATGCACAGTCGTGTGACGTCGTGCTCCCTGAGTTGTCAGTACAGGGCGTCAGATTTTGCACTTCTAATTGGGAGCGGTCGTTCCTGAACTGCGCGGCGTATTCGTGCTGTGAGCCCATTTTAGCGGATGCTGCGCTGTGCACGAATGGCCGCTATTGTGGTTTGGCTCAGTTACGACCAGTTTATCACCATGCAACCTCAAGCCCTCAAAAACGCGGAACTCCGAAAGCTATTTGCGGCTCAAGTTCCGGCAGATTTTGCAGACTGGCTTGACTTTGTGGCGATTGCGGCGCTGCTGGCCTTTGTCTGGGATGCTCCAAGCTATGCATACGCGCTTTTGGCTGTCGGGATGGGAGCGCCATATCTTTTCATTGGGCCTTTCGCCGGTGTCCTGGTTGACCGCTGGCCTATTAAGGCCGTTCTCATCTGGAGCAACCTTGGCCGTGCAGTCGTAACCGCTGCATTCTTTTTTGCCGAGAGTTGGCCTGTCCTGATCGCGTTCGTTGCGTTACGCAGTTCTGTCGATAGCTTCTTTACGCCAGCCAAACAGGTCGCCATTCAGGCGCTTACCACGAAAGATGACAGAGCATCTGCAAACGGGCTGAGCCACGGCATAAATCAAGCGTCGAAGATTGTTGCACCGGGGGCGGGTGGGGCACTCTTGATATGGTTTGCCCCAAGTGTCATTTTTCTTCTCAATGCGTTTATCGGTGCAACTGCGGCGCTCCTTGCAATGCGACTGGCGCGCATTGATCGCGTTGCTTCTAACAGCGGCAATGAGCACGGCAGCGTTCTTGCTGGGGTTAGAAAAGGCTTTGATGTTGTCCGCGAAAGTGTCGCAATAAGAAGCGTTCTGATGATCATGGCGGCAAGTTACTTTGCAATGTTCATCTACGATACGTTCATTGCGCCCCTGACACGTAACCTGAATTTTGAACCTCAGCATCTGGGATACGCACTAGCTGCAGTCGGCATTGGCGGGGTTTGCGGTTCAGTGCTATTTTCCATTCTTCCAGACCTCAAGCGCCCGCAATACTGGATTGCCGCTGGTGCTGCCATTGGCGCTCTCATGCTCTTGATGTTGGGAACATTTGATCTAGCAAGTGCAGATATGTCGCTGGCTATCTTGATTGGCATTTTCTTTGTGCTTGGCTTTACATCAGCAATGGCTGTCGTTCCGGTGCGGGTGGTACTGCAAAACACTGTACCGGAGGACAAGATGGGCTCTGTCACAGCATTAAGTGAAGCCGCGAACACGGTGGCACTGCTTTCAGCACCGTTTATCGGTGCAATGCTGGCAGATGCTTTCTCGGTCGGGGCTCCCTTCCTAGTCGGAGGGATCGTCATGCTAGCTGTTGCAGTAGGTGCGGCAAAAGCGAAGGTGGATTGATCGCGCATAAACCAGATTTTCGACTTTAAAGGACGAGCGGCAATTTTGTCCCGCACTTGGATAGTTCGCACACCGCGTAACGAACGGCAGGTTCTTTCAAGACCCTGTCCTGCGATCATGCGACCCTCGCGGACCTCTTACGGGTGCCCCATCTTGCATCCTCCGCCGCAAGCTGTGTGCGGAGTGTCTTTCTGAGCGCATCGAGGCCACGGGTCTGCAGGTCGTCGTTGAAGTCGCCTTTTGTCGGCGAAATGATCAGCGCCTCGATGTCCGCCGCGGCGGCGCGTTCCTTCAGGGATGCCACCGCTCTGTCGCCTGCGGCATCGGCATCACGGGCGATATAGAGCCTGCGCAGGGACCGCGGGAGCGCGAGCGCAGCCAGGTGGCCTGCGGACAGTGCTGCGGCCATCGGCATCTCCGGCAGTGCCAGCCGTAGCGACAGCATGGTCTCGAGG
>NZ_AYYG01000075.1 GCF_000521215.1 Labrenzia sp. DG1229
CCCGACGCGCCTCCAAGTTAGGTTTCCTACGCACGGCCGTCGCGGTCCGGGACGTCGCGTCCGGGCCCGACTCAGGCGACGCCCTTCCTTGACCTCGCTCCGTCGTCAACAGGCGCCCCGACCAGCACTATCTGTTTCCTGGACACGATCACTTTGTCCTCCAAATGCCTCAATCCCAGAATTGTGCGGATACGGAGCGGCGGAGTAAATCCCGTGACTTGCGCAAAAGAACAGCAGAATTTATCATAATGGAAAGCAAAACTAATCAAGTTGATAAAATGGATGATCTGGATCTTCGATTAATTTCTCTGTTGCGGCATGATGGGCGACGATCCGTGTCCGATTTGGCAGGTGATCTGAAAGTGTCTCGGGCAACGGTCCGCGCACGCATGGAAAAGCTGCAGATTACCGGAGAGATTCTGGGATTTACGGCCGTTCTGCGCGACGACTGGCGTGATCTGCCAATCAGGGCGATAACCCTTCTGGTGGTTGCCGGTCACAACACGGATCCTGTTATCCGGTCCTTGAGTGCCATGACAGAGGTCCGGGCAATCCATTCGACAAACGGCAAATGGGATCTTGTCCTGGATGTTGCGACAAGAGATCTCGCTGCCTTCGACGACGCGCTCAACCGCATTCGCCTGATCGAGGGCATTACCGGATCGGAGACCAATCTGCTTCTGAACACCCGCAAGGGCCCGGCCGTTCTGCCCAGCCAATAGGCCGGCCCTCGCAAAACGGGTCGCGCTTCCAGGCTCTACCACCTAACATCGCTTCAGAATTGATCAAGCGACGAGTTTGAAATGACCAAGGCAATCGATCTTTCCAGCCTCACCCCCGGACCCGAACCGATTTCCGTGGGCGAAGAGGCGGCCGAAAACTACGCCGTCGTCCGGCAGACCCTGAAGAGGATCACCGAGGACTGGCGCGAGCAGCCGACGCTCGAACAACTGGCAAAGGAAGCAAGGCTTCAGCCCATCCAGCTGCAGAGAGTGTTTTCGCGCTGGGCTGGCTTGACGCCGAAGCAGTTTCTGCAAGCCATCACGCTGGACCATGCCAAGGCGCTCCTGCGGGACTCCGCGAGCGTTCTGGATGCATCCTACGAAGTCGGTCTGTCCGGTTCGTCCCGCCTGCACGATCTGTTCATCACCCATGAAGCCATGACGCCTGGCGACTACCGGGCTCGCGGTGAAGGCCTCCAGATTGTCTATGGCTTTCACCCGTCTCCTTTCGGCCAGGTGCTGATCCTGGCAACCGACAAGGGACTGGCAGGTCTCGGATTTGCGGATCCGGGCGAGGAGCAGAGTGCGCTGGAGGACATGTGCGAGCGATGGCCGGCGGCGGTCTATTCTCATGATCAGGACGCCACTTCTCCTTATGCACAACGCGTGTTCGATCCCGACAAATGGTGTGAGGATCAGCCGCTCAACGTGGTCATGATCGGGACGGATTTCGAAATCAGGGTGTGGCAGACCCTGCTGAAGATCCCGATGGGTCAGGCAACCACCTATTCCGATGTTGCCGCCTCGATCGGCAACCCCAAGGCTTCGCGCGCTGTCGGATCAGCAGTCGGGCGCAATCCGATTTCCTTCGTGGTGCCGTGTCACAGGGTCCTGGCCAAGGACGGTCAGATCGGAGGTTACCACTGGGGCCTTACCCGCAAACGCGCCATCCTCGGTTGGGAGACAGGCCTGTCAGGGCCGGTTCTGGAGTGTGTTTGAGAAGACTGAAGTCGACTCAAGGCCATAGTGAGCTTGTTGTCATCCCGGTTTGGCGTCTTGCGCCAAGGCCGGGATCCAATTCCCAAGGCCTTTCCCTACTGGATCCCTGCCTTCGCACGGATGAAAAAGCAAAAAACGTGTCTAGTGCACCGGCCCTTCCGGCATCGGGTAATTGCCGGTGATTTCCCAGCCGAATGCGGTGAGCCGTTCGGCAGCCATGGGCGTCAGGTCACCGGTGATCAGGAAATCGACCCCCGTAGGCGGGAACGGCAAGCCGGCCATGCCTTCGTGCATTGACGAGAATGTTTGTGCAGCGGTCTGAGTCCAGGCGACCATGTCAAGCGGCAGGACGACGGCGGCAAGTCCGTCTTTGCGAATTGCGACGGGGATACCGTTGAGTTCCCTGATCTGGCCAAGTCCGGAAATTGTCCGGTTGTAGGTTTCAAGGAGCACGACGCGGCGGAGCTGAAAATAGGCGATGTCGCGGCTTTCCGCGTCGGCTGCCTTGGCGGCGATCAAGTCCAGATCCTGCACAGTCGGCATGGCCTGCAGCTGATAGGCAATGACTGCCTTTTCCGAAGCCGTGTAGAATGGATTTTTCGCGATCCGGGATATCGTTTGCACCGCAACACCGGCGGCGCGCAAAGTTCCTGCTGTCCGCTCCGCAAGTTCTGCCGGAGTGCTGTCGACAATCAATGTGCGAAAACTATCCGCCTGACGTGCGGCAGACACAATCATTCCGCCGGGCAAAAGGGCGGTAATTGCTGTCACGGTCCAATTTCCTGCGGTCGTCACGCTTGCTGTTTCATTCAGCTTCTTGGACAGAGTTGCATAGAAGGTGTAAGGATCCGCACCGAGTTCGACCGCCAGTTCCCGTTCGGCGCGGGCCTGTCCGGTAATCGATTTGGCCAGTTCCGCCGGTGAACCGCCTTTCCCGGAGACCGCCTCTTCGACGCCCTTGGTCAACCTGCCGAACATGCGGCCAACACCGGATACGGTGCTTTTCGCGGTACCGACCGGATCAGTGACAGTACTTTCGACAAAATCGACCGGTTTCATCGCTGCCTGTTTGAGCCCGTCCACAAAGCTTGCATCGTTCTTGAGGCTTTGGAGCGCGATCAGAACCCTGATCTCCGAAAGCCGGAGTTTCAGAAGGCCATCGCCCTCTATCTGTTCGACACCCTGGTCGGTCTGCAGCTGATAGATACGCAGGAAACCATCACTGCGCACCGGCGACAGGACCGCATAACCCGGACCATTCTCCTTGCCCTCGAGCACAACAGCCGGGTCCTGTTCGGGCGGCGTTTCGTACTGCTCCGACAAAGACAGCGCGGGGGCACCGGCAAGTAGCACGCCGAGCAGAAGAGCAGTTGCTCCTGCAGAAAGTTTGAAAGACATACGCATCCCAACAGGCCTCCATCCGGGGTCCCGGTGATACATCAGTCCGGAGCCGTTCCGTTCCGTGCCAAAGCTTCACCGGCAAGATAGAGCGAACCGCAGATCAGTATCCTGGGCGGCTCGCCATCCTTTTCGGCACAGGCTGCCACATCTGCCAGCGCCGCGTCCAGTGAGGGGAACGGTGTTGCTTCCAATCCGGCGCAGCGTGCAAGGTCCGCCAGGTCATCCGGCGATCTGGCGGTCGTGGTCGTGGATATCGGCACGGTCCCGACATGACGCACAAGACCATGAAACGGGAGGAAGTATCCGACGGGATCTTTTGTCGTCAGCATGCCCGCGACAAGATAGAGCGGCCGAGGTGATCGTTCTTCCTGTTCGCCCATGAATTGCGCGACAGATACGCCTGCACCGGGGTTGTGACCGCCGTCGATCCAGACCTCGGCGCCTTCCGGACACAAATCCAGCAAATATCCGTGCATGATCGGCTGCAGCCGTCCAGGCCAGTTCACCGACTTCAAACCCTCGGTTATCGTGGATTCGTCCGGCAGCAGGTCGGCCGCCTTGAGTGCGGCAATCGCGAGGCCGGCGTTGGCAAACTGATGACCTCCACCCAGGACAGGAAGCGGCAGGTCGGTCAGCCCGTCGTCGTCCTGAAACGCCATGCGGCCCTGATCGTGTTGTGCGACAAAATCCTGTCCGAATACCTTGAGAGCTGCGCGTTTGCGCGCCGCCTGACGGACAATGGCAGGAAACGCCTCTTCCGGCTGTGCCGCGGAAACCACAGGAACACCCCGCTTGATGATACCCGCCTTTTCAGCAGCGATCACTGCAAGATCGTCGCCCAGAAACTTCTCATGGTCCATGGAAACGGGGGTGATGACCGTCACGACCGGTTGATCGATGACATTGGTCGCATCAAGACGCCCGCCAAGACCGACCTCCAGCAGCAGAACGTCCGCCGGGTGTTCGGAGAAAATCAGCAGAGCCGCTGCCGTGGTGATTTCAAAGAAGGTGATTTCCGCGCCGGCATTGGCTTCCTCGCATCGATGAAGCGCGTCGTACAGAACAGGATCGGCAACGAACTTGCCGTCCGTTCCAAGCCGGATGCGCTCATTGAAGGATACAAGGTGCGGCGACGTATAGACATGGCAGCGCTTACCGGAGGTTTCCAGGATCGCGCGCATGGTAGCCGTCACCGATCCCTTGCCGTTGGTGCCGGCAACATGGACAACCGGAGGAAGCCGGTTTTCAGGATTGCCCAGCGCTGCCAGCAGCCGGTGCATGCGTCCCAGGGAGAGATCGATCTCCTTCGGATGCAGTGCCAATAATCTATCCAGGATTTTTGTTATCTGATCCAAGGCGCCCTCCGAAGGGTCCTCTGTCCCGTGTTTCGCTTCCGCACCCGCCCTGCCTCTTGAAAGACGAGAAGATGCGCTGTCTCCTTGAAGCCGGCCGGCTTCGGAACATCCAGTCCGGACAGACTGGATGTTCCTTGATCCAATTACGCGTTTAGGGGATGGCCAGCCGCTTGACAAGCGAACCGGGCGGAATTGTCGGGATATGCCGCTTTCGCGACATTTTCGGGAAAATCCAGCGGGAAAACTGTCCGACTATCAGCTCGCCGGTTCCGGTTCCTTGGCGTCCTTGTCATCGGATTCGGCTTCTTCGGCCGGGTCTTCGGCGATGGATTCGTCTTCAACTTCTTCTGTCACGGGCGCTTCAAGCTTCGGCAACTCAACTTCGCGCTTCATCAGAATGCCGCATATCCGGGCGATCGTTTCCTTCAGTTCCAGCCGCGGAACCACCATGTCGATCATGCCATGATCGAGCAGGTATTCGGCCGTCTGGAAATCCTCGGGCAGCTTTTCGCGAACCGTCTGTTCGATGACGCGCCGTCCGGCAAAGCCAATTTGCGCACCCGGCTCGGCAATATGGACGTCGCCCAGCATCGCATAGGATGCGGACACGCCGCCGGTGGTCGGATTGGTCAGGACGACAATATAGGGCAGTCCGGCCTCGCGCAGCATCTGAACGCCAACCGTTGTGCGCGGCATCTGCATCAGGGACAGAATGCCTTCCTGCATGCGGGCACCGCCGGAGGCCGCGAACATGATGAAAGGCGTCTTGTCTTCCACCGCTTTCATCATGCCTGCAAGGATGGCTTCCCCGGCTGCCATGCCCAGCGACCCGGCAACGAAGTCAAAGTTCTGTACGGCAATGGTCATGTCCATGCCGTTGACTTTGCCCTGAGCAACCAGAATGGCTTCTTCCTCGCCGGATTTCGCGCGCGCTTCCTTCAGCCGATCCGTGTATCGCTTGGAATCCCTGAACTTGTGAGGATCCGCCTGAACTTCGGGCGTCTTGACGTCTGAATAGTTGCCGTCATCGAAAAAGGTTTCGACACGCTTGCGCGCGGGCATGCGCATGTGATGGCCGGAATTGGGCACCACCCAGAGATTGGCTTCCAGATCGCGATGGAACACCATCTCACCGGTTTCCGGATCCTTGATCCAGAGATTTTCCGGAACTTCGCGCTTTTTCCAAAGGTCGCGGATCTTGGGGCGTACGATAGAGTTGATCCAGTTCACGTCAAACGTGTCCGTTTACTCGAGTAATGACTAGGCGGAGATATGGGGTCCACCTGAAATCGTTCAATTCAAACAACCCGGTTCAGTTCGAACGGGCTCTTGCGCAGCCGGAAGCCAGATCCCGGACAACGGCCGAAACCGCATTGACGGTCCTGTCTGGTTGCCTTGCCTGCCTCGTCCAGGCTGTCACGAATGGCATTCACGAGAACCGAACCGACGACGACGCCGTCGGCATCCTTGCCGATGACCGCCGCCTGATCGGCCGTCTTCACGCCAAAACCGACAGCAACAGGCAGATCCGTGTGGCTCTTGATGCGGTTGACCGCCTGGGTCACCTGCCCCGTGTCCGCGATGTTGGCGCCGGTGATACCGGTGACTGAAACGTAATAAACGAATCCGGAGGTATTGGCCAGAACGGCAGGCAAACGCTTGTCATCTGTAGTGGGAGTGGCGAGGCGGATAAAATTCAGTCCTGCTTCCAGCGCCGGAATGCAAAGCTCGTCGTCTGCCTCGGCAGGGATGTCGACAATGATGAAACCATCAACGCCTGCATCCCGGGCAATTTTCACGAATTTCTCCGGATCGCGGACATATATCGGATTGTAGTATCCCATCAAAATGATCGGGGTGTCGTTGTCCTGTTCCCGGAACCTGCGCACCATTTGCAGAGTCTTGTCCATGGTATGGCCCGCGGCAAGCGCCCGCTGGTTGCCAAGCTGGATCGGGATTCCTTCTGCCATGGGATCGGAGAACGGCATGCCGAGTTCGATGACGTCGGCGCCGGCTTCGGGGAGCGCGTTCAGGACCGCCTGGGATGTTTCCAGATCAGGATCGCCCGCCGTGATGAAGGTGACCAAGGCAGGCCTGCCTGCATCGGCACAGGCCTTAAAGCGGCGATCGATACGCGTTTCCGTCATGCAGCTTCACCCTTGCCGCGCACTGCGCGGCCCCGTTACTCAGTTTGAACCCAGTGCGATGTAGGGGAGCGGGCAAGCGGATGTCAATCAAGAACGTACCAATCCGGCAAGATGTCCGATCGACAATTGTCCTCACGGCGAATACCCGGCCGTCCGGACAGGTTCCTTGAACTAGAGCTGATTGAAGTGCTTGTTGAAAGCGTAGCTGGAGATCTGGGTGCGATCCAGGCCAAGCCGGGCAAGTTCTTGTGTGTTCATCCGGTTCAGGCGTTCAAACTCGTTCGCAACGCGGCGAGCTGAGCGGATGTCGCGGACAAAACCTGTCAGAAGATCGAAGTTCATCTCAATTTTCCTTCCTGTTGATCAGACGGAACTTCTTTCCGTCCTTGTCCGGCCTCGAAGATAGTCATTGCTGCACTGCAAACAACCGACAGGAATGCATTGCAGCAATGCTGTTCTGGAATATCTGTCTGCCTGATTGATCAAATCTGCCGCGAAAACTGCATAGCTCGTTGGGCAATGATGCAGAATTGGCGGTTTATAAGTGCACAAAGTGCGCCTATAGTAACTCTCACGCAATCAACAAAGGAGCTGCAAGTGGCCCATTCGCTTTTCGAACCTGCGCCCAGACCGTTGCATGAGCTGATCTGGCGGCGTGTCAGGGATTTCAACATTGCCGCTCCGCTGCGGGATACAGAAAACACCTGTCCGAACGACAGGACCGATCCAGCATTGCTGAAACAGGCTGAGAACCTGGATGCGCGTGGCAGACAGGATCTGCTTGACGCATTGCTGAGGCAAAAACCGATCAGAAAAAAAGCCGCGCGTCCCTGACGCGCAGCTTTGCATGCAAGTCTGCCGGCGTACGGCTAGATGTCGAAACCCAGCATCTGGCCAACCGCGAAAACATCCTTGTCACCGCGTCCGCACAGGTTCATCACCAGGATCTGGTCCTTGTCCATCTGTGGCGCCAGCTTGACGACATGGGCAAGCGCATGAGCAGGTTCGAGTGCCGGAATTATGCCCTCGACGCGGGTCAACATCTGGAAAGCGTCCAGGGCCTCATCATCCATTACGGGGACATATTCCACACGGCCAATCTCCTTGAGCCAGGAATGTTCCGGGCCGATGCCGGGATAATCCAGACCCGCCGAAATCGAGTGACCTTCAAAGATTTGCCCGTCATCGTCCTGCAGAAGATAGGTGCGGTTCCCATGCAAGACACCAGGCTTGCCGGCCGTCAGTGATGCACAATGCTCCTCGCCGGAAAGACCACGCCCGCCTGCCTCGACACCGTAGATCCTGACATCCGCGTCATCGAGGAACGGATGGAACAGTCCGATCGCGTTGGAGCCGCCTCCGACCGCAGCAACCAGCGCGTCAGGAAGACGGCCTTCGGCTTCCATCATCTGTTCCCGCAACTCCTTGCCGATCACCGACTGGAAGTCGCGGACCATTTCCGGATAGGGGTGCGGGCCGGCTGCCGTTCCGATCAGATAATACGTATCCTCGACATTCGTGACCCAGTCACGCAATGCCTCGTTCATGGCATCCTTGAGCGTGCCTGCACCGGCAGTCACGGGAACGATTTCGGCACCCAACAGCTTCATGCGAAAAACATTCGGCTTTTGACGCTCGACATCGGTGGCGCCCATATAAACCACGCAAGGCAAGCCGAAACGGGCACAAACGGTTGCCGTTGCAACACCGTGCTGTCCCGCGCCGGTTTCGGCGATGATGCGCGTCTTGCCCATGCGCTTGGCAAGCAGGATCTGACCCAAACAATTGTTGATCTTGTGCGATCCGGTATGGTTCAGCTCGTCGCGCTTGAAATAGATTTTTGCGCCGCCGAGTTCTTCCGTCAGCCGCTCTGCGAAATACAGCGGTGAAGGCCGGCCGGTGTAGTGCGTATTCAGCGTCTCGATTTCGGCATGAAACGCCGGATCGTTCTTGGCATTCTCGTACTGCTGTTCCAGATCGAGAATCAACGGCATCAGCGTCTCAGCGACATAACGGCCGCCGAAAATTCCGAAATGCCCGCGATCGTCCGGACCTGTCCGGATACTGTTCGCCATATCGTTCACGCGTTTACTCCTTAAACCGGCAAGTCCGGAAATCAGGCGCTTTTGGCCGCCGCCACAAAAGCGCGAATTCGTTCACTGTCCTTGACGCCCTTTTCCCGCTCAACACCGGAAGATACATCAACCGCCTTCACGCCGCTTTGCCGAATTGCATCACCTACATTCGCCGGGTCCAGCCCTCCTGAAAGCAGGAAAGGCTTTTCCAGGTCAAGATCTTTCAGGAGCGTCCAGTCGTAGGACACACCATTGCCTCCTGGTAACTCCGAGTCCTTGGGTGGCTTGGCATCAAACAGGATCCAATCCGCTACAATAGAGTAGTACTCAGCGCGTTCCAGATCTTCCCGTTCGCCGACCGACAGGGCCTTCATGACCTTGGTGCCCTGCATCACCTTTGCCGCCGCAAGAGCCTCCGGCGCTTCCGAGCCATGAAACTGGATCATATCCGGGTTTACGAGTTCCCTGATCCGCGACAATCCGTCCGGGTCCATATTCACGGTTACCGCAACGATCTCTGCTTTGCCGCGCGCCATATCCGCCAACTTGCAGGCCTTGCTCAACGAGACATGGCGCGGGCTTTTCGGAAAAAACATCAACCCGACCATGTCCGCGCCGGCATCGAGCGCGGCTTCCATGGTCTCTTCTGTCGACAGACCGCAGATTTTGACTTGAATATCAGACATGGGATCGAGGTATCGCCGGTGCGGAAGAGTTTGTCAAAAGAGGATTTCCGGCTTATTGCGTCGACCCGGTGCCACATCAGACCCAAACAACCTGATCAGCCAGGTGGCAATTATCCGAAATTCCGCATTTCAGAGCTTGAAGGCAAATTGAATGCTTCACTACCGCCACTCCGGATCGAACGAGCAGAAGTCGATCGTTCTTCTTCACGCAGCGGGGTTTGACGGGCGAATCTGGACACGGTCCGCAGAGCTGCTTTCCGAGTTCAACTGCATTTGCCCGGACTTACCAGGTCACGGAAAATCCGAAGGCGTACCCTTCACCGATTTTGACGATGCCAGTGACAGGGTTGCCGAATTGATCCAAAGCCTCGATCACAAACCCGTTCATCTCGCCGGGCTGTCCATGGGCTCCTATGTCGGATTCCGGTTGTTGGTTCGCCATCCACATCTCGTGGAAAGTGCCGTCTTCAGCGGTTTTCAACACAATCCCATTCCGGCCTCAGTGTTTATCCGAGCGATAATGCATGCTTCGACCTGGATGATGAACTCCAAGAGGAACCGCGAAAAGATGGCCAGATCCATGGGCGTATCGGACATAAAGCTTATCAGCCAGAAGTCCGGACGCTCCAATGCTTCTTCCAGAACGATGCGGAAAATCGGATCTCTGGCGCTCGATTTCGATGCATCGTCAGAGCTCTCGCACGTTGCAACACGCACCCTCGTGGTCGCAGGCGAAAAGGAGCATCCAGCCATTCTCGCTTCGCTGTCGGCATTTCAGGCTGCAATGCCGAATTGCACATCCCGGCTTGTCCCCGGCCTGGGACACGGCTGGATCGCAAACGACAATGAGCTCTTTGCCGAGACACTGCGTGCCTGGACAGAACAGCAGCCATTACCGGACAGACTGGCCGAGATTACCCGGGGCTGACTGACCTGCCACTCTTATGCATCACGTCATCCCGGTACCGGCGGCGATGATCTTTTCGAAATGGACTCGCCGGTCAGCGGGTCAGGACACGTTGAACGCGGCAATCGCCGCCATGTTGACGATGTCGCTGTCCTTGGCCCCGATCGGCAGGATCTGGATCGACTTGTCGAAGCCGGTCAGAAGTGGGCCGATGACAGTGGCCCCACCCAGTTCCTGGAGCATCTTGGTGGAAATCGAAGCGGAGTGAAATGCCGGCATGACAAGGACGTTCGCCGGACCTGAAAGACGGCAGAACGGGTACGCAGCCATCCGGTCCATATTCAGGGCAACGTCAGCAGCCATGTCTCCGTCATATTCGAAATCCACCCGCCGTCGGTCGAGGATCTTGACCGCCTCGATGACTTTTTCAGACCGCTCCCCGCGCGGATGACCAAATGTGGAATAGGCCAGCATCGCGATGCGCGGCTCATAGCCGAGTTTGCGCGCAACATGGGCAGCTTCTTCCGCGATGTCGGCGAGTTCTTCCGAATTTGGCATATCGATCACCGCCGTGTCGGCGATCAGAACGGTTTTGCCCCGGACAAGCGCCAATGACACGCCGATGACCCGGTGCCCGGGTTTCGGGTCGATGGTTGCCTTGACCGTATCGAGCGCGACGGAATAGTTCCGCGTAAGACCGGTCACCATGGCATCTGCGTCTCCCCGAGCCACCATGATGGCCCCCCAGTAGTTCCTGTCGTTGTTGACCATGCGCTGGCAATCGCGCAGCAGATAACCCTTGCGCTGCAGGCGGCCATAAAGATATTGCGCATAATCCTCATTCCGGTCCGAGAGACGGGCATTCTGGATGGAAACGCCGGGACGATCGATATCGACGCCCGCCTGATCAGCCGTGGAATTGATCTCGTCCTCCCGGCCAATGAGAATCGCTTCGCCAAGACCCTGCGAAGCGAATGCGGCAGCCGCGCGGATGACCGGCTCTTCCTCACCTTCGGCGAAGACGACGCGTTTGGGCTGCTGGCGGACCTTGGTGAAAATCCGCTGCAACGTTCCGGCAATCGGGTCGCGCCGGGCGGAAAGCTGGTGCTTGTAGGCCTCCATGTCGACGATCGGGCGCCTTGCAACACCAGAATCCATTGCTGCCTGGGCAACGGCTGGAGGAATGGCATGGATCAACCGGGGATCGAACGGAACGGGGATGATGTATTCCGGACCGAATTTCGGACGGTTGCCACGATAGGCGGCAGCCACCTCGTCGGGCACTTCCTCGCGCGCAAGCTCCGCCAATGCGTGAGCGCACGCAACTTTCATCTCGTCGTTGATTGTTGTCGCGTGAACGTCGAGCGCACCGCGAAATATATAGGGAAACCCGAGCACATTGTTGACCTGGTTCGGATAGTCGGATCGGCCGGTGGCAACAATTGCATCATCACGAACGGCCGCGGCCTCCTCCGGCGTAATTTCCGGATCCGGATTGGCCATCGCAAAGATAACCGGGTTTGGCGCCATGACGCGCAGCATGTCCGATGTCAGAGCTCCCTTGACCGAAACACCTAAGAAGACATCCGCACCCTTCATTGCATCATACAGTGACCGGTCGGACGTCTCGATCGCATGCGCCGATTTCCATTGGTTCATACCCTCGGCACGGCCCTTGTAGATAACACCCTTGGTATCGCATAGCGTGACGTTGTCATGGGGAACCCCCATTGCCTTGACAAGTTCGATACAGGCAATGCCTGCCGCCCCGGCGCCGTTGCACACGACCTTCGTTGTCTTCAGATCTCTCCCCGTGAGGTGCAGCGCATTAAAAAGTCCCGCCGCCGCGATGATCGCCGTACCGTGCTGATCGTCGTGAAAGACCGGAATATCCATCAACTCGCGCAGACGCTGCTCGATGATGAAACAGTCGGGCGCCTTGATGTCTTCCAGATTGATGCCACCGAAAGATGGACCTAGGTAGCGCACGGAATTGATGAACTCCTCAACGTCCTGGGTCTCGACTTCAAGGTCTATAGAATCCACGTCGGCGAAACGCTTGAACAGAACCGCCTTGCCCTCCATCACGGGTTTGGAGGCAAGTGCGCCAAGATTGCCCAGACCCAGGATGGCGGTACCGTTGGAGATCACGGCAACCAGATTGCCCTTGGTGGTGTAGTCATACGCCCGGCTCGGATCATCCGCTATCGCCAAGACAGGTACCGCCACACCTGGCGAATAAGCCAGTGACAGATCGCGCTGCGTGGCCATCGGCTTGGTCGGTGTGACCTCGAGCTTGCCGGGCCGGCCCTGCTGGTGAAACTGCAGAGCTTCCTGATCCGTGAAGCTGACACTGGTTTTTGGCGAAGTCTTATCGGTGGACATGGCGCGGGTGTTTCCTCCTGGTCGCACTTCTTATCGAGGCGGGACACCGACCTTATCCCCTGGAAAATGAAGCCTCAAGCCAAGAAGGCATAACCCTTTTGTGGAATGGCGGGCGAGGTTTGATACGTATTTGTCATGAGTGGACAGAATGCGCAGAAAACAGCCCCGGCCGATCAAAAAGTGACGCCGATGATGGCCCAGTATATCGAGATAAAGACCGCCAATCCGGACAGCCTCCTGTTCTACCGGATGGGTGATTTCTACGAGCTGTTTTTCGAAGACGCGGAAATTGCCTCGCAATCGCTCGGCATCACGCTCACCAAGCGCGGCAAACACCAGGGAGACGACATCCCGATGTGCGGCGTGCCCGTGCATGCGGCCGATGACTATCTTCAGAAACTGATTGCCAAGGGACATCGGGTATCGGTTTGCGAACAGACCGAGGATCCCGCGGAAGCGAAGAAACGCGGCTCCAAATCCGTCGTGCGCCGGGACGTGGTCCGGCTGGTGACGCCCGGAACGCTGACCGAAGAACGCCTTCTGGACGCCGGCACCAACAATTACCTGATGGCGTTGGCCCGTCTCAAAGGCGGTTCGCTGTCGGGCGATGCGGTCTTCGGGCTTGCCTGGATCGACATGTCCACCGGTTCATTTCAGCTGTCTGAAACCGACCAGCAAAGACTGGCCGCCGATCTGGCGCAGGTGTCACCCCGCGAACTGATCCTTGCCGACTCGCTGCTGCAGGAAAGCGAACTCCGACTCGTCGCAGAACAATCCGGCGGTTCCCTGTCACCCGTCCCGCGCGCCTTTTTCGACAGTTCGACGGCCAGCGACCGGCTGGCACATTATTTTGGCGTGAAGACCCTTGACGGCTTCGGCACATTCAGCCGGGCGGAACTGTCGGCAGCCGCCGGAATATTGTCCTATATCGAGCGCACGCAACTGGGCGAACGCCCGCCGCTCGATCCTCCCATGCGCGAGGCGGGCGCCGGACGCATGCTGATCGACCCAGCGACCCGCGCCAATCTTGAACTGGCCCGCACGCTTTCCGGCGAAAGGCAAGGGTCACTGCTGGCCACCATCGACCGGACCGTGACCGGAGGCGGATCCCGTCTGCTGGCGAGTCGCCTCGCCGGACCGCTGGTCAATGTCGATGCCATTCATCACCGGCACGATTCGGTTGCGTTTTTCCTCACCAATGAAATCAAGCGTGAGGGATTGCGCCAGACGTTGAAAGGCGCGCCAGACATGGCTCGCGCTCTTTCCAGAATTGCCCTCAACCGCGGAGGACCACGCGACATTCTCAGTGTCGCCCAGGGTCTGGCTGCCGCACGCGCCGTACTCGACCAGACCCGGAACGGAGACATTCCGGCAGAAATCGCAACTGCCCGTGCAAGCCTGGAACAGGCACCACACGAGCTGGGAGCGGAACTTGTCGCCGCGATCAAGGAAGAACCGCCTCTTCTGAAACGGGATGGCGGCTTTGTCGCAACCGGATACAATTCCGATCTCGACGAACTGCGTTCGCTGCGTGACGAAAGCCGCAAGGTGATCGCCAAACTTCAGGCGGAATACTCGGAAGAACTCGGCCTCAGGTCCCTGAAGATCAAGCACAACAACGTGCTTGGCTGGTTCATCGAGGCTCCGACCGCCCAAACGGAAAAGCTGACCGCCGATCCGGCAAGGTTCATTCACCGGCAGACAATGGCGGGTGCCATGCGGTTCACGACCACGGAACTGGCAGATCTGGAATCCAAGATTGCCAGCGCCGGCGAACGGGCATTGGCCATTGAACTGGAAGTCTTCGATCAGCTTGGTCAGGCGATCATCGAGACAGGCGATGCAATCAAGGCGGCGGCCCATGGTCTGAGCATCCTGGATGTGTCGGCAGCGCTGGCAAAACTCGCGCAGGAGGAAAACTATTCCAGACCCGCGATCGACGACAGCCGGGCTTTCGAAATCAAGGGCGGTCGCCACCCGGTCGTCGAGCTGGCGCTCAGGAAAACCGGTGGGGAGAGTTTTGTCGCGAACGATGCCGACCTCGGACCGGATGCGTCGGAGGAAATCGGCCATATCTGGCTTATCACCGGCCCCAACATGGCAGGTAAGTCGACCTTTCTGCGGCAAAATGCGCTGATTGCCGTCCTTGCCCAGATGGGGTCCTTCGTTCCCGCACTTGAAGCACATATCGGCGTGGTGGACCGGCTATTTTCGCGTGTCGGAGCCGCCGACGATCTGGCACGTGGCCGCTCCACCTTCATGGTCGAAATGGTCGAGACCGCCGCCATTCTCAATCAGGCAGGCGACCGGTCACTGGTCATTCTGGACGAAATCGGCCGCGGCACGGCAACTTTCGATGGCCTGTCGATTGCCTGGGCGACGATCGAACACCTGCATGAAGTCAACAAGTCCAGGGCGCTCTTTGCGACGCACTATCACGAATTGACGGCGCTGTCTGGCAAGCTCGATCGGCTTTCAAACGCCACCGTGTCCGTCAAGGAATGGAACGGCGAGGTCATTTTCCTTCATGAAATCGTCCCCGGCGCGGCCGACCGGTCCTATGGCATCCAGGTTGCCAAGCTCGCCGGTCTTCCCGCAATGGTTGTCGAGCGCTCGAAGCAGGTTCTCGGCCAACTCGAGGAACAGGACCGACGCTCGCCCGCCGAAAGCCTGATTGACGAGTTACCGCTTTTTGCCAATATCACAACCAAGCCTCCCAGCGGCGCCGATCCTGCAAAACCGGACCCGGTCAGCGAAGCCCTGACGGACCTCGCTCCCGACGACATGACGCCAAGGGAAGCCCTTGAAGCGCTTTACCTGCTCAAGACGCTGCAGGCGGGTAGTGACGGCTGATTGCGCTTTTCGCGTGACCTGACCGGAAAGTCGGATTAGGTTGACACCGCTTCCAAAGCCCCCTCTTAAAGCGGCCATTCCGATCATGTTTTCTTCTGCGCAGCTCCCTCGACAGGTGCTGTTGATAATGCTGCTGCAGTTCACCAAAAGCCTTGGTGCATCTGCTCTCATACCGCTGATGAGCTTTTTCATCGTCGAGGGGCTTGGCTCAAAGCCATGGCAGGTGGGGCTCTATACCGGGCTGGTGATGCCGCTCACCCTGGTTGCCAACCGCTGGGCTGGCGAGCGGCTGGATCACGGTTTTCTGGTAAAACGGTTGCTGCTCGTCTCCATATGCGCGTTCATCGTCCTGACAGCACTGCTGACACAGGTTTCAAGCCTCCTGATGCTGGTGCTGCTCGTCGCGCCGCTGATGGGTCTTGCCAACATGGGGTCGGGCACGATTTTCACCTATGGCCGCATCTACGCCGAACGCAACGATCTGGATGTCGCGCGGATCAATTCATGGCTTCGCATGACCGTATCCCTTGCCTGGATGATCGGGCCCGCAGCCTCCTTTACGCTGGTTGCCCAGTACGGCTTTTCGGTCACCTTTTTCTGCGCGTTTGTCGTCGGCCTAGTGTTCCTGATACTTGCATGGCTATCGATACCGGCCGATTTCAGATCGAACAGCAAGCCGAAAGTCAAAAACAAGGACGAACCCGTCAACTGGGGCCTTCTGATCGCCGGGCTGACATGTCTCGGCTTCGTCGTCACCAATACGCTGTTCGTTTCGGCCATGCCGCTGTTTTTCGTTCAGGAAACCGGCCTTCCCGGATCCACGCCCGGACTGTCCCTTTCGGTCAAATGCCTGGTGGAGGTGTTCGTGATCTTCGGGTCCGTGCGCCTGGCCGAGCGGATCGGGATCCGTCAGGTTCTTGTGATTGCCTCGGTTCTTGCCGCGACGAGCATGCTGCTGTTCACCCAAGTCACCGAACTCTGGCATGTGATTGCCGTTTCCGTGATGGAAGGTGTCTATTACGGCCTGTTTGCAGGCGTATCGATCAGCTTCGTGCAAAGTTTCGCGCCAGACCGCCCCGGGCGGGCAACGGCCATTTACATGAACAGCCTGTTTCTGGGCGGCATGATCGGCAGTGTTTCCATGGGCATCATTGCAAGTGCGACCGACTTCAGGACGGTGCTTTACGTTGCTGCCTGCTCTTCGATCGTGGCGCTGATCGTGCTGATGGCAACATTGCGAATTCAACCCGGCACGACCCAGGAGAGTGCTTGAGGTCAGCCCGCCTTCGCCACGGCGAGTGCATTTGCCATGGCGCCGGCAAAGCTTGTCCGGTCGTCCGGATTGAGAAAATTGCCGAGATCGACCGACTCACCCCGGCTCGTCAGCGTGATTTTCACGACGCCTTCGTCTTCGATGCGCTCAATCGAAAGCCTGACCCAGAACGGGTTGAACCTGAATTCCTGGAAGCGCTTGCCCGGCCCGACCCTGCGAATGATCAGGTCGTTTCGGGACACAACAACCTCTTCATAGGTTTTCGCGGACCGGTAGTTCATCCGGAATGCGAACCAGAGCAGGGCGATGTCGAGACCGAAAAACCCGAAGACCGGCCAGGCACCTATGCTCCAGAACAGGATGCCCGCGGCAAAGCTGACCGCGCCGAAACAAAGCATCAGGATCATGAAACCGTTCGGGCCCAAGGACCTGTACGGTGTCAAAACAGCCGAGAAAAAAGGACTGTCCATATCCTTCGACCGGACACTAATCTCTGGTTTCGGATTGTTCTCACTCATGAGGTTTGATTATAGAGAGTTCATGACCCAAGCAAAGAGCTCAGCCAAAAGCAAATCACCCAGGCAGACTGCGAAACGGAAACAGGCGGGAAAAACAACGCCGTCCGTCGACAATCCCGGCAAGGTGCTGAAACGGTCCCGGTACAGCAAGGCCGAGACGTTCGCCATCTTTCAGAGATTTCACGCTGACAACCCCGAACCGGAAGGCGAACTCGACTATGTCAATGCCTTCACACTGCTGGTCGCGGTTGTCTTGTCGGCCCAGGCAACGGATGTCGGTGTCAACCGGGCAACGAAGAACCTCTTCAAGATTGCGGATACACCTGAAAAAATGCTGGCTCTTGGCGAGGACAGGGTCCGGGAAGAGATCCGGACGATCGGTCTTTACAAGAACAAGGCGAAAAACGTCATCCTCCTGTCCGAACAACTGCTCCGCGACCACCGAGGAGAGGTTCCGGAAAATCGCGAAGCGCTCGAAGAGTTGCCGGGTGTCGGCCGGAAAACCGCCAATGTTGTGCTGAATATCTATTTTGGTCATCCGACGATCGCCGTCGATACGCACCTGTTCCGCCTCGGTAACCGGATTGGAATCGCTCCTGGAAAGACGCCGCTCGACGTCGAAAGGGCCATGGAAAAGGCTGTTCCGGCGGAATATTCCCTGCATGCCCATCACTGGCTGATCCTGCATGGACGCTATATCTGCAAGGCACGCAAGCCGGAATGCAGGCGCTGCGTGATCTACGACCTCTGCAAGAGCCGGGAAAAAGAAAAATTCGACGCGATCCCCGAAATCGCTGTGCGGACCAGAGCGTTGATTAAAAAGGATAAAATCGCTTGACTGTTACCGCAGAACCGTTCCCGGAAAGCACGCGTCTGACATTTCGCCTACCGACGCCAGATGACGCCGATTTTTACCGGTCGCTGATGAATGAACCGGATTACCATCGCTTCATAGCCGATCGGGGCATTCGTTCGGACGAAGATGCAGTCAGCTACATCGAAGGCAAAACGCTCGTGCATTTTGCAGATCACGGGGTCGGTCTATGGCTGGTGGAACTGAAGGAAACGGGCAGACCGATCGGCGCTTGCGGCCTTGTCGTTCGCGATGAGCTGGACCACCCCGACCTCGGCTACGCCTTTCTGCAGGACAGCCGCGGCAAGGGGTATGCGGCTGAAGCTGCCCGAGCGGTTTTGGCGTATGTTGCGCAGAACATGGATCTACCGCGCCTGTGCGCAATCACCCACACAGAGAATGACAGATCCGCCAGTCTTCTTTTGAAAATCGGATTTGTTTCAAAAGGTCAGATTTACCTGGCGGCGTATGACGATACGTCCGACTATTTTATCTATGATGTGAAACGGGACCTTTCGGCCGCTGAGTAATCAGCGCTTCTCGCGCACGCGCACGACGACGTCGACGCGCACGACTTCCATGCCTTCAGGGGCTTCGGGAAGTTTGCCGATACCGACGCCTTCACCTGGAATGTCGATCACGCGGTTCTCACCTTCGATGAAGAAGTGATGGTGATCGGAGACATTTGTGTCGAAATAGGTCTTGTTGCCGTCGATCGCGACTTCGCGCAACAAGCCTGCTTCAGTGAACTGGTGCAACGTGTTGTAGACCGTCGCCAGCGAAACAGGGACGTCTGCCCCGACCGCTTCCTCATGAAGAAGTTCAGCTGAAATGTGGCGATCACCCTTGGAATAAAGCAATTCTGCCAGGGACACACGCTGGCGCGTCGGCCGCAGGCCAGCTGTTCGCAGCATGCCGGTCACATCCTTGCCGGCCGTTTCCAATTCCCTGTGCGTCGTCATTCCAAATCTGTCCAAATCTAAGTCCTTGTTTCGGATGGCCGTTTTCACACTATCCCATCTTCGTTAAGGAACTTTTTCCGCAGGTCTTCGGCTAGTTCTGCCATTTCTTGTGCCTAAAATGCAAGTTTTTACCGCGACGTGCAAGCTGACGGCACGAAGACAATCGGTCTGGTCTTTCATTCGAATCTCGCCAAATGGCCTGTAATTCCCGGAAATTTGGCTCATGTGACATCTTTCGGTCATGGTTCCCCTGTGGTAGGAAGGCGCCGCAAACAGAACGAAAAACTAACCCGTTCCACCTAGGGATAATGGGTAGGAAGCAAGAAAACGGATCCTGAATGACCGAGCGCCGCTCCAGCTACGACTACGAAGCTCTACTCGCCTGCGGCCGCGGCGAGCTCTTTGGCCCCGGCAATGCCCAGCTGCCGCTCCCACCGATGCTGATGTTCGACCGGATAACGGAATTGTCCGAGACAGGCGGCGAATACGACAAGGGGTATGCGCGCGCGGAATTCGACATCAAACCGGATCTTTGGTTTTTCCCGTGTCACTTTCAGGGCAACCCGGTCATGCCGGGCTGTCTCGGTCTGGACGCGCTCTGGCAGCTGACCGGTTTTTTCCTTGGCTGGCTCGGTCTTCCGGGCAAGGGCATGGCGCTTTCGACCGGCGAGATCAAATTCAAGGGTATGGTTACACCGGACGTCAAACTCGTGGAATACGGCGTCGACTTCAAACGGATCATGAAGGGGCGCCTGGTTCTGGGTATTGCTGACGGCTGGCTGAAGGCCGACGGCGAACAGATCTACAAGGCAACGGATTTGCGTGTCGGCCTGGCGAAGAGCTGAAGCAAATTTCATCGATCAAATTCGACCGGCGTTTCTCTTTTTCATTGGGAGCGCCGGTTTGCGTATTATGTAAGGGCGAGAAGGCTTGAGCAGTAACCGGGCCATTTGCACCTTGAACAAGTAGGAGACCGCAATGAGACGCGTTGTCGTCACCGGTATGGGTATCGTATCCTCCATCGGATCAAATGCACAGGAAGTGCTGTCCAGCCTTCGTGAAGGCAAATCGGGTATCAGCTTCGCGCCGGACTATGCGGAACACGGCTTCCGCAGCCAGGTTCACGGCATGCCGGATATCGACATTCCGTCCCTGGTCGACAAGCGCCAGCTCCGCTTCATGGGCGATGGTGCGGCCTACAATTACATTTCCATGCAGCAGGCGATCGCCGACAGCGGACTGGAAGAAAGCGACGTCTCCAATACGCGGACCGGCCTGATCATGGGATCCGGCGGGCCTTCCACCAAGAACCTGTTCCAGGCGCACCAGATCGTTCTTGAAAAAGGGGCTCCCAAGCGCATGGGGCCGTTCATGGTCACGCGTGGCATGAGCTCGACAAATTCGGCCTGCCTGGCAACTCCCTTCAAGATCAAGGGGATCAATTATTCCATCACATCCGCATGCTCCACATCCGCACACTGTATCGGTGCGGCAACCGAGCAGATCCAGTTCGGCAAACAGGATGTGATGTTTGCCGGTGGCGGCGAGGAACTGGACTGGACCCTTTCCTGCCTGTTCGACGCCATGGGCGCGATGTCTTCCAAATACAACGATACACCCCAGACCGCTTCGCGCGCCTATGATTTGACCCGTGACGGGTTTGTCATTGCCGGCGGAGGCGGAGTGGTCGTCCTGGAAGAACTGGAACGCGCCAAGGCACGCGGCGCGAAAATCTATGCAGAGGTCACGGGTTACGCGGCCAACTCCGACGGTTATGACATGGTCGCTCCCTCCGGCGAGGGCGGTGAGCGCTGCATGCGACTTGCCATCGAAACCCTTGGCGATCGCAAGGTCGATTACATCAACACGCACGGCACGTCGACACCGGTCGGTGATATCGGCGAAATCGAAGCGATTCGCCGTGTGTTTGGCGACGAACAGCCGCCGGCATCTTCCACAAAATCCCTGACCGGGCACAGCCTTGGAGCAACCGGCGTGCAGGAGGCGATCTACTGCCTGCTCATGCTGCAGAACGATTTCATGACGGCATCAGCTAACATCAACGAACTCGATCCCGCGCTCAGCAAGGACGAAATCGTCACGGAACGTGTCGACAATGCCGGATTGGATACCGTGCTCTCCAACAGCTTCGGGTTCGGCGGCACCAATGCCTCGCTCGCGCTGTCGCGCTACCACGGCTGAGGAGACCGACATGTCTAATCTTATGAAAGGCAAACGCGGCCTGATCATGGGTGTTGCCAACGATCACTCCATCGCCTGGGGTATCGCCAAGACACTTGCCGATCACGGCGCGGAGCTTGCGTTCACCTATCAGGGCGAAGCCTTCGGCAAGCGCACCAAACCGCTGGCCGAATCCGTGGGATCGGATATTCTGCTCCCGTGCGACGTCGAGGACATCAATTCGGTCGATGCGGTGTTTGACGTCCTGAAGGAAACCTGGGGCAGCATCGATTTCCTGGTTCATGCCGTCGCTTTTTCCGACAAGTCGGAACTGCGCGGCAAATATGCGGACACCACCCGGGAGAACTTCTCCCGCACGATGCTGATCTCGTGCTTTTCCTTCACGGAAATTGCCAAGCGTGCGGCGGACATCATGCCGGGCGGCGGTTCGATCATCACGCTGACATATGGCGGCTCCACCAGAGTGATGCCGAACTACAACGTCATGGGTGTTGCCAAGGCCGCGCTTGAATCTTCCGTTCGGTATCTTGCGGTCGACTATGGCGAGCAGAATATCCGCGTCAATGCGATTTCGGCCGGTCCCGTGCGCACACTGGCCGGGTCGGGTGTCTCTGACGCGCGTCTCATGTTCAATTTCCAGAAGCGCAATTCACCACTTTGCCGGACGGTATCGCTCGACGAGATCGGTGGCACCGGGCTCTACCTTTTGTCCGATCTGTCCGGTGGCGTGACCGGCGAAGTGCACTTCGTCGACAGCGGCTACAACATCATGTCCATGCCGCGACTCGAGCAACTGAAGGCTCAGGAAACCAAGGTGGACTGAATTCCGGAGCAAAACGAACAGTTCAAAGGCGGCTCATGGCCGCCTTTTTCGTTTGTGTCAGCCTCGCTCCCAAAGGTCGCGATAAACTTGATGTCCTGCCACATCCCTCAACGGTCATGTCCGTACCGCGGCTCGAGGAACTGAAGGTTCAGGACCGCAACGCCAAAAGAACCTTGCTCGGCTGATCGATGGTTGGCCAATGCGAGGCGCCATCCAATTCCACTTTGGTCAAACCGGAAGTCTTCAGCCAATTCAGCGAATTTTCCGGACAATTCGCAGGGTTCAAAACGTAGAGAACATTTCCCGCAGATCGAAGCCGCTCGCCAGGATGACTGGTTTGCGAGTAATGTCGCGCAGCGCGTCCCAGAGACCATAATGCGCCCGGATCCGCTCGCGATACCCTTTCAGCATAGCCTTTAATGATACGGTTGCCCTTCGCCAACTCACGAAGGCGCTCAAGAAACGCAACGCGAAAGGAAACCGCATCATCGTAGTCGGCTGCCGTGCCTGAGAAATAGGCGTCTTCCGCCGTCAAATTACCCTCAAGGGATACGATGGTTTCAATTGTGCTGTCCGAGAGATGTGCCGCTTCGGCTGCAATGATCGACGCAACGGAGTGCGCGATAACGGAACGTGCACCGAACCTGTGCGCCTCGGCAGCAAGGTGTTGTGCCAGCGTCGCGATTGACGTTTCCCTCAAAGGCTCGGCGCCAAAGCCCGGCAGATCGAGCGGAAGAATCTGCGGATCCCCGGGCCGACGTGCATCGACCAGCGGGGCGAACATTGAACAGTCGTCTCCAAATCCGGCGACGCAAAGTATCGGTCCCTTGATGTTCATCGTGATCACGTTCTGCGCGCAATACAGCGTAGCTCGACAACCGCTCCGTCTCGCACGAATCCCGCAACTTCTATTGCCGTCCAAGCCGGGTACGGCTCGCTGACCGTTGCGGCACGCACCTCTTTGAAAAGCACCAGATGATCGCGCAAGCCGACGTGGTAACTCGTCATTTCAACAATGTGCTCAAATCCCAGGCCAGCCTCCTCGAGCACGAGGCGGACTTTCTCGAAAGCATGCTCGAACTGCTCGCGCGGATCACTGGACAAGTGACCATTTTCATTTGCCCCGGTGAAACCAGTCATGAACACGAAACCGTCATGCTCCAGTCCGGGAGACATGTTCCAGTCGCGCACGTAACTGTTCAAGACTGAAGGAACGATGGCTTCAGGCATTCTTGCCCTCCGAAATTGCGGTTGTGGTTTTTCGGTCAACCTAGGTGATAACCGGATTGCACGCCAACAATGCCGTTCACCGAAGGGGTGTCCGCCGCCGAGGCCGACACAATTGAACAGTTGGCTACTGCTCTGGAAACGAAAAGATCAGGGGAGCGCCTGCTGTCTGTCCAGGCGAGTACTCAATCCTCCACGACTTCGTCCGGATAAACACCGAAAAGGCGGGTCTGGTCCAGCCAGCCGTCATATTGCTCACCATTGACGCGGCACCAGCCGCCGGCACATTCGGTGACCGAAGTCAGAACAAACGGTTCAAGTTCGGCGACGATATCGGCATCGGATTTCGAGCGAGCGCGCAATGGTGTCCGGTTGGTCTTCTCCCAGGGCGTGACCAGCGCGGTCCGGCGGCCGGACAGCAGGGAATGGAATACCCAGCCAACCTTGCCTTCCCAATCTCGGATCCGCCGCCAGTTCTCGAATTCCTGGATGATTTCGACAGGAAGGCCCGACTGAACGAATGTCCAGGCGACGGCATGTTCACGGGACGGACCGACACGGACGTTGACACGATCCGACTTCAGACTGACAAATCGCGGAACGGGAAGTCCGGAAGTCCCGGTTGTCGTACCTTGTGCGTCAGCAGGAGCAGCGTTCCAGCTGATTGCCAGGAAAATTGTCAGTACACACAGTAGAAGGCGAAGGCCTGGATTCGAACGGGTCATATTGTCCGGTTGTCCAATTGTTCTTGATCGTTGAGTTGCGTCAAAGCTGTACCGAAAAAACTGCGTGAAAACCACCTTGCCGAATTTGGCTCGTGGGCAATGCGCGGCGATTGAAAGCGATCTCTTGTTTCTGCCGAACCATCTGGTAAGGAAAAGGGTAAGGTCTCATGCGCTCGCGCGACGCGCAGCATCAAAGTGAATCCGTTGTGGTTAACAAATCCCCAACGAAGCGCGAAAGGCAGTAGGTATGGCGAAAAAGAAGCCTGTCGTTGTTGTGACCCGGAAGCTTCCGGAGGTGGTCGAAACCCGGATGCGTGAACTTTTTGAAACGCGTCTCAATGAAAATGACAGGCCCTTCAGCCAGGCAGAGCTGGTGGAAGCTGTCAGAACCGCCGATGTTCTCGTGCCAACGGTGACCGACCGGATCGATTCGTCGGTGCTGTCGCAGGCCGGAGAAAATCTGAAACTGATCGCGAACTTCGGCAACGGTGTCGACAACATCGATGTGGTGACAGCCAACAACCGGGGAATCAACGTCACGAACACACCCGGCGTGCTCACAGAAGACACGGCGGACATGACCATGGCGCTGATGTTGTCGGTCCCGCGTCGACTTGCCACAGGTATCAGCGCTCTGGAGAGCGGGGAGTGGGCCGGATGGTCTCCAACCTGGATGCTCGGCCACCGGATCTGGGGAAAACGGCTCGGCATCATCGGCATGGGCCGTATCGGCCAGGCGGTCGCCCGCCGCGCAAAGGCCTTCGGCATGTCGATCCATTATCACAACCGCCGCCGGGTTGCCGACGAGATCGAGGAAGAGCTGGAAGCAACCTATTGGGAAAGCCTCGACCAGATGCTGGCACGCATGGACGTGGTTTCGGTTCATTGTCCACATACGCCCGCAACCTTCCACCTCCTGTCTGCCCGCCGCCTGAAGCTCCTCAAGAAGGATGCCTACGTGGTCAACACCGCCCGTGGTGAAGTCATTGACGAAAACGCGTTGATCCGGATGCTCGAAGCGGGTGACCTCGCCGGAGCCGGTCTCGACGTCTTCGAACACGAACCTGCCGTCAATCCGAAGCTAGCGAAGCTGGAAAATGTCGTGCTGCTGCCGCATATGGGTTCGGCGACAATCGAAGGGCGTATCGAGATGGGCGAGAAAGTCATCATCAACATCAAGACCTTCATGGATGGTCACCGTCCGCCGGACCGCGTCCTTCCATCCATGCTTTGACGGACTTCTTCGGAACATTCCGTGGCGAATTCGCGATCAAGTGCCCCGTTTCAGGTTCCTGAGAGCCTTTTATGGCTCAAAAAGAAGGAAGCGGGTGCATCATGGCTCGATGCGCTTCCTGATATTTTTGAGGCCGCCTGCCAGACGTTCGATCTGACCTCTGTCGGCCACCCGTATTCCGGTGGATGCGTTTCCTATGTTGTGCCGGCGCAGCGAAATGACGAAGCCGTCGTTCTGAAGCTTCAATTCCAGCACCGGGAATGCGAGTGCGAAGCCGATGCCCTCAAGCATTGGGGCGGCAATGGCGCTGTGAAGCTTTTGAACCACGCGCCGGACATTGGCGCCCTGTTGCTGGAGACTTGCGATCCGGGCCGGTTTCTTGCCGACGATCCGGAGCCGGACAAGATCGGTGTCATGGCGGATCTGCTCCACCGGTTGCTTGTTCCTGCCGACAAGCCATTCCGAACTCTTGCCGATGAAGCTGCCTTGTGGCTCGAAGCGCTTGAAGGCGACTGGCACGCGGCCGGAAAACCGTGTGACTACTATCTTGTTGACGTCGCGCGCGCAGCCTTGAAGGACCTCACAGCGGATGACAACGGAGAGGTCCTGCTCCATCAGGATCTCCACGGGCACAACGTGCTGTCTTCGTCGCGGGAGGCCTGGCTGGCAATAGATCCGAAACCCCTAGTCGGAGATCCGGCCTTTGCCCTCAGTCCGATCGTGCGGAGTTTTGAATTCGGCCACTCCAAAGAGGCCGCCGTGTACCGGCTCGATCGGCTGTCGGAAGAACTTCAACTGGACAGGGAGCGTGCCAGGCTTTGGACCATCGCTCAGACAATGGCCTGGGCATTTGACAGTAGCCATTCCGAGCGACATTTCGATTTGGTGCGGTGGTTGATGGCTGACTAGCAGCTATCGACTATATTTTCCCCAAATCGCGCTTTCTCCCATGCCCTCGATAAAAGCCTTGTGTGCGGCATATTCATCATCGGTCATTCGCGAGGCGAGTGGAACAGGGCGCGGCTTTGCGTTGAATTTGCCGAGTTCTCCGGAAACAGTGGCGCCATTTGAGGAAGCAGCCTGCTCTTCTTCCGGCATCAGACCAAGCGCGGTCTGACGACCACCGATGAGTTCCAGATAGACTTCCGCGAGGATTTCAGCGTCGAGCAAGGCGCCGTGCTTGACGCGCCTGGAATTGTCGATGCCATAGCGGGAGCACAGGGCATCGAGGGAGTTCGGGCCGGTCGGGTGCTTTCGGCGGGCAATTTCCAGCGTGTCGAGCACCTGGGTGTTCGGGATGGTCCGTCGACCTGCTTTCTTCAGCTCTTCGTTGATAAAGCCCATATCGAACGCAGCGTTGTGAATAACGAGCGTCGCATCGCCCACGAATTCCAGAAACTCGTCGGCAACATGCGTGAACAAGGGCTTGTCTGACAGAAACTCCTCGGAAAGACCATGCACGCGGAAGGCTTCCGCCGGCATGTCGCGCTGAGGATTGACATAGACGTGATAGGAATTGCCGGTTGGAATGTGGTTGAGAAGTTCCACACCGCCGATTTCCACCAACCGGTCACCACCTCGGGGATTAAGTCCTGTCGTTTCCGTGTCGAAGGAGATCTCGCGCATTGTTTGCCTTTTCACTTTTATCCCAGTGTGCAGCGTGGCCTGACAGACGCAAGAGCGAGAGTTGGTTTTCCCCGGTGTTCGGGGAATTTTCAGGCTACGACACCCAACTCCTTCAGAATTTCATCAACCCGTTGCTCGGCGATCGCGAATCCCTGGCCCGTGTCGATCAGAAAATCGGCGCGCTCGCGTTTTTCGGCATCCGGCGCCTGTGTTTCCAGGATCGCCTGAAAACGTTCCTCAGTCATGCCGTCCCTGGCAAGAACACGATCGCGCTGGATATCTGCATCAGCGGTAACAACGACAACGGCATCGACCCTTGTCTCCGCTCCGGTCTCAAAAAGAAGGGGAATGTCCATCAGGACAGCGGAATGACCGTCCATCCTGGCGAGGTCCAGAAACACCTGTTCTTCTTCGTGCACCAGCGGGTGGACAATGTCTTCGAGACGTTTCATGGCCTCAGGATTGCCGAGGACCTGTTTCGACAGCAACGTCCGATCAACCTTGCCATCAACGATGCTGCCGGGAAATGCATCGCCAATCAGAGGCACGCCACGACCTTCGTAAAGCGAATGAACGCAGGCGTCTGCATCATGAACCGGCAGGCCACGTTCGGCGAACATCTTCGCGGTTGTCGATTTGCCCATGCCGATGGACCCTGTCAGACCAATCCTGATCATACGATCACCCCAAGATCCTTCAACACCAATGCGCGCAAGTCATCTGTGACTTCCGGCCGGACACCAAACCAGCGCTCAAATCCAGGAACCGCCTGATGGAGAAGCATTCCGATGCCATCAACGGTCGGATTGCCCTGCGCCGCCGCCTGTTTGAGCAGCTCCGTTTCGAGAGGAGAATAAACGATGTCGTTGACGAGCGCATGGGATGGCAAATTCGAAAGATCTATTTCCAACGGCTGTTTTCCCGTCATGCCAAGCGATGTCGTGTTCACCAGAATGTCCGCTTTTCCAAGCAAAGTCCCCAGGCTTTCCCATCCGTGAGCAAACGTTTTGGAGCCAAATTCATCGCAGATCTTTCGCGCTTTTTCTTCGGTCCGGTTGACAACATGCACAGCTGTGAAGTTTCGGGACAGGAGGGCCCAGACGATCGCACGGGCTGCGCCACCGGCCCCCAAAACCAAAGCGGTTCCCTGCGAGCGATCCCAGCCCCGCGCCAGTTGATCGAGATTGCCCAAAAATCCCATACCGTCGGTATTGGCACCGCAAAGCCGGCCGGCATCGTCCAGCCAAAGGGTGTTCGCAGCACCCATCGTCTGCGCCGTTTCATCGAGCCAGTCACAGGCGCCTGCAGCTATTTCCTTGTTCGGCACCGTGACATTGGCGCCCACCAGGCCGGAGCTCCGCAGGTTTCGATAAAAGTCACGTGCAGCTTCCGGAGCAACATCCATGCGGCCGTATTCACCGGGAATTCCATGTTGCTTCAACCAGTATCCGTGAATAAGAGGTGATCTGGAGTGGGCAACCGGGTGACCCGTAACCGCCGCTTTTTTCAGAACCGCGCTCATGTCTCGATAACCTTGAGAGTGCGGAGTTCCGCCAGCAAAGGAAGCATTGGCAGACCAAGAATGGTGAAATAGTCACCTTCAATCTTCTCGAAAAGCTGAACGCCCAGGCCTTCCAGCTGATAGGCGCCGACGCTTGAAAGCACGCGGTCACCGGCTGCTGCAAGATAATGCCCTATGAATTCGGGGGTCAGATCACGCATGGTCAAGCGGGCGGTTGAAACCTGGCGCCAGATCGCTTCGCCATTTTGCGAAATCACGACTGCGGAATGCAATTCATGTGTCTTGCCGGAAAATGCAAGCAGTTGCCGCCGGGCTGCTTCCATATCGTCGGGTTTGGTCCTGCGTTCGCCCTCGAAAGCAAGGATCTGATCCGCTCCGACGACGAGATCAGCCTGCCTGCGTCCGCTGACATCATTTGCCTTGGCTTCCGCCAGGACGCTCGCAAGATCTTCGGGTGGGAAGCCCGCCTCGAGAAGCGGTGCCTCCACCGCTCGTTCATCAACGTCAGCCGGGTCGATCTCAATCACAAGACCTGCATTTTCCATCAGTTCAGCGCGGATTTTGCTGCCGCTCGCCAGAACGAGTGCCATTTTTCCCTCTCAGATGTCTGTTCGGTCGACCCGGTCTAGACCGAATCTCCGGTGTCGGCCTTGAAACCCTTGAATTTCGTTAGAATTTCGGCAGCTGTTTCCTCCACCGAACGGCGCGTCACGTCAATCAGCGGCCAGCCGTTTTCCGAACAGAGCCGGCGGGTCATATTGATTTCCTGCGAAATTTCCTTCCGGTCGACATAAGTGTCATTGTAACCCTCGGAATTCAACGACAGAACCCTGTTGCGCCTGATCTGCTGAATGCGCTCGACAGATGCGATCAGACCGACAATCATCGGTCCCTTCAGAGCTTTCACATGATCCGGCAGGGGAATGCCGGGAACCAATGGAACATTTGCAGCCTTGATGCCACGATTGGCCAGATAGATGCAGGTCGGCGTCTTGGATGTTCTGGAAATGCCGATCAGAACAATATCAGCTGATTCCAGATCGTCCCAGACCTGACCGTCATCATGCAACATCGTGTAGTTGAGGGCCTCCATTCGCCGGAAATATTCGGCGTCGAGTTCATGCTGCCCGCCGACTCGATGTGTTTGCGTCACGTTGAGGTAGGATTGGAACACGGCGAAGACCGGATCCAGGATATTGACGAAGGGAATACCAAGTTCCCGGCATTTCCTTTCCAACCGACTGGCGATTTCGTCATCCACCAGCGTGTAAAGGACGATACCCGGCGCGTTTTCAATTTCTGAAATAACCCGGTCCAGCTGCTTCGACGAGCGGACGAGCGGATAAACATGCTCTATTTCCTGCACGTTTTCATATTGAACAGTCGCGGCACGGGCGACCGTCATCAGGGTTTCACCGGTCGAGTCGGACACGAGATGCAGATGAAAATAGTGTCTCGACTTGTTCACGGTGTCATCCCCAGGGCTGTTGAAGAATTGGGAGTTAAGTCCCAGATTGAGTGCGTAGCACGAAGTTTATGCCCGCTCAGCAATATTTGTTAACAATCCTTTAACGCGCGGAAACTGACTCCGAAACGATTGTGCATCGATGTGGATTCACAGTCAGACTGTGACATATCGACAGATTTTCCACCTGCTCGCAATTCCTTAACGAAAGGTAAACACGCTTCCAAGTAGCTGGAATCAATTCATAAATCAGTTTATTGACTCTTGGGGAAGGATTCTTTCGTTATCTGTGTGTGATTTATCCCGTCAGGAATTTTGCGCAAACGCATTGTGGATAGAAAATGATCCCTGTAATCCACGCGCAATAAATAAAAACAGATTCAAAATAAGAATCTTGTTTGGTTTGAAATGTGGGAAAGGCGCTACCTCATGAAATCCCAAGATAGAGCCGTTATGCGGGTTCTCTCAGGAGAAAAGATCTGGCCGCCTCCCATCTGGATGATGCGTCAGGCCGGACGGTATCTTCCCGAATACCGGGAAGTCCGGAAGAACGCTTCCAACTTCCTGGACTTCTGCTACTCCCCGGATCTTGCAACTGAAGTCACACTTCAACCGATCCGCCGCTATGGTTTTGACGCAAGTATTCTGTTTTCAGATATCTTCGTCGTTCCCGATGCGATCGGATACCCTGTTCGTTTTGAAGAAGGACGTGGTCCGGTTCTGGAACCGCTGTCTTCAGACCTTCTTGACCGTCTTGAACAGGAACAGGCCGAGGATCACCTAAAACCGGTCATGGAGACAGTTTCGCGTCTTCGGGCGGAACTCCCTAGCGAAACAACGCTGCTTGGCTTCTGTGGAGCTCCCTGGACCGTTGCCTGTTATTCCGTTGCCGGGCACACGACGCAGGATCAGGTTGCCGCGCGTGTCGGGACTTATCGTGACCCGGATCTCATGCAAAGGTTTGTCGATCAACTTGTCACCGCGTCCATCAGATATCTGGTCCGCCAGCTGGATGCCGGCGCCGATGCGGTGCAGATATTCGACACCTGGGCCGGAGTTCTGGATGATGCCGGGTTCCGTCGCTGGTCGATCGAACCGACCAAAAAGATCGTTGACGGCGTGCGGGCCACCCGGCCGGACGCAAAGATCATCGGATTTCCAAAGGCGTCTTCAGCAAGAATAATGACCTTCATCGAGGGAACCGGTGTTGACGCCGTCGGCTTTGACTGGACTGCACCTGATCATCTTGCGCTCGACATCCAGAAAAGAGTTCCGATCCAGGGGAATCTCGACCCGATGCGGCTGGTTGCAGGCGGCAAGGCTCTTGAAGATGGTGTTGCCCATATTCTGAAAACATTTGACAAGGGACCCCTGATCTTCAATCTCGGGCATGGCGTCACGCCGGATGCGGATCCCGACAATGTCAAACGAATGGTCGAACAGGTTCGGAGAGGCTGAACGATGGATCTGTTCCTTTGGGTAAAATCGCTGCATGTGATTTCGATAATCGCCTGGATGGCGGGTATGCTCTATCTGCCGCGACTGTTCGTCTACCATGCCGAGGCCGAGGTCGGCTCCGAGAAGTCGGAGACGTTCAAGGTGATGGAACGCAGGCTGCTGAAAGCGATCATCAATCCTGCAATGGCTGCGTCCTGGATTTTCGGGTTATGGGCAGCTTACGAACTGTCTGCGTGGCAGGACGGATGGTTCCACGCAAAACTGACGCTGGTTCTCATCATGTCTGGCGTTCATGGTTATCTCAGCAAATGCGTGAAAACCTTTGCAGCGGACCAAAATACCAAACCGGCAAGGTTTTACAGGATCCTGAATGAAGTCCCGACCGTGTTGATGATCTGTATTGTCATACTGGTGATCGTCAAGCCTTTCTGACTGTTTTGAAAACAAGCTGTGTCGTGAAGAATGCGGTTTCACGACTGTCTTCAACTCATCGATTTGTAAGCAATTGCGAGCCCTGGAAACCAGCAGATTTGTGGGCTTGCGATTCACTTTAAAACAAAGTATCTTCGCGCCACTTCAAATCGGTGCAGTGTTGGTTTCAATTCGATACGTTTCACCGAACAATCTGGACACGTCTAAAAGTCTCTCAGATATCTTCTGGCCGACCCATCACCCCCCGGCACGGAACGACCCTCCCAATTTCATCCCTAAAAAAAGACAGACCCAAACTCGATGCGGGAAATGAAACTCAAAGACCTAAAAGCAAAAACACCGACCGAGCTATTGCAAACTGCCGAGGAGCTCGAAGTAGAAAACGCGAGCACCATGCGCAAGCAGGAGCTGATGTTCGCTATTCTGAAGAACCTGGCTGCGCAGGATGTCGAAATTATCGGCGAAGGCGTTGTGGAGGTCCTGCAGGACGGTTTTGGCTTCCTGAGATCTCCGGACGCCAACTATCTGCCTGGACCAGATGACATTTATGTCTCTCCCTCGCAGATCAGGCGTTTTTCGTTGCGGACAGGCGATACCGTCGAAGGACAGATTCGCAGCCCGAAGGAAGGAGAGCGGTATTTCGCCCTTCTGAAGGTCAATACGATCAACTTCGAAGATCCAGAAAAAGCCCGGCACAAGGTTCACTTCGATAATCTTACGCCGCTTTATCCGGACGAACGATTCCAGATGGAGATTGAAGATCCGACCATCAAGGATCTGTCATCCCGGGTAATCGATCTGGTCGCACCGCTCGGCAAAGGCCAGCGGGCCCTGATCACGGCGCCTCCTAGGACGGGTAAAACTGTATTTCTGCAGAATATTGCCAAATCCATTACCAACAATCATCCGGAATGCTACCTGATCGTTCTTCTGATCGACGAACGGCCGGAAGAAGTCACCGACATGCAGCGCACGGTGAACGGAGAGGTTGTTTCGTCAACCTTCGACGAACCGGCGTCACGTCACGTGCAGGTCGCCGAAATGGTGATTGAAAAGGCCAAACGCCTGACCGAACACGGCCGGGACGTTGTCATCCTGCTTGATTCCATCACGCGTCTCGGACGCGCCTACAACACTGTTGTTCCATCGTCGGGCAAGGTTCTGACCGGCGGTGTGGATGCAAATGCGTTGCAGCGTCCGAAGCGGTTCTTCGGTGCGGCCCGGAATATCGAAGAGGGCGGGTCGCTGACGATCATCGCGACAGCCCTGATCGATACCGGCAGCCGGATGGATGAAGTCATCTTCGAGGAATTCAAGGGAACCGGTAACTCTGAAATTATCCTTGACCGCAAGATTTCCGACAAACGCGTCTATCCGTCAATCGATATTCAGCGATCCGGAACTCGTAAGGAAGAACTTCTCGTTCCCCATGAGCGTCTCAAGAAGACGTTCGTGTTGCGCCGTATCCTCAATCCAATGGGTACCGTCGATGCGGTCGAATTCCTTCTCGACAAGCTGAAGCAGACCAAATCCAACGATGAGTTCTTCGACAGCATGAATACCTGATCCTGTCTGAAAGCAGCAATTTGGGAAGGCGCGAACCGTTGGGTTTGCGCCTTTACCTTTGGTATTCCTGTTTCACGTGAATCCGTCTGAACCTTTTGAATCGGAACCGTTCTGATGACGCGGAATATTTTCATTGAGACCGACCGCCTGCGGCTACGTGCATGGGAGGACACAGACATTGGACCATTCGCGGAGATTTGTGCAGATGCTGAGGTAATGCGGTATTTTCCCGATGTCATGACGCGAGAAAAATCCGAATATCTGGTTTCCAGGTGTATTGAAAAGCAAGACAAGGACGGTTTCTGTATGGCTCCCGTCGAGATCAAGGAAACAGGAGAGTTTCTCGGATTCGTCGGATTGAACCGGCCGGGTTATGCCGCACCGTTGCCGTTTGAACCCTGCGTCGAGATTGGCTGGCGGCTTAAAAAATCCTGTTGGGGCAAAGGATATGCAAGTGAGGCAGCGAATGCCTGGCTTCGATTCGGTTTTGAAACCATCGGGCTCGATGAGATTGTTGCATTTACAATCCCCGCCAATAGCCCCTCCAGGCGGGTCATGGATCGCATAGGCATGCAAAGGGACGTGGATGGAGACTTTCTACATCCGTCTTTGCCTGCCGATGATCCGGTCGCACCTCATGTCTTGTACAGGTTGTCAAAACAGGACTGGAATTCGCGGCAGCGTGTGTAGCGCCCGTCGGGCCGATTCACGTGAAACACAATGCGGTCGCCACAATAAGGCGTCACCGGCAGACGTGAATCGTCCAAACCAACGTAGATTCGCTTCCGTACCAACAGGGTGACAGATCGGATCCTTGGTTTCAGTTCGACCGAACTTCATGGGTTTCCTAAGATTTTTCTGCACCAGAGATAAGCTCTTTAACTCGACCCGCGAATTTGGTTGACGCTGGGAGGCACTTGGTTGCCTGATTGATTCACGTGAAACACAAGCACGGCGTTTCACATTTGTCCTTCACGTCAGGACCTGCATTTGATTCGTCTGCGGAACATTAATCAAACGGTGGTACGGCGGACCGGCTTATCGGTTCGAGGGAAGAACTGCCTCGCCGTTTTGGAGCATCTTCCCGTATTCGCGCCTGTTTGCTAAAGAGGCGAACTCACACATTGCAGTTGGGAGTATTCCCGCTTTCCCAAAACTCTCCTGGAAAGAAAACCATGGCAGAAACAATCTTTGCACTTTCAAGCGGCGCTGTGCCTTCGGGAGTTGCTGTCATTCGTGTTTCGGGTCGCGAAACCAAAAAGGTTCTGGAAAATATCTGCGGACAGGTTCCGGACGCCCGAAAGGCAACCGTGACCAGGCTGAAAGCTCCGGAAACCGGAGATGTTCTCGATGAAGCACTCGTCCTGTTTTTCGAAGGTCCGAGGAGTTTTACCGGTGAAGACGTTGCTGAACTTCACTGCCATGGTGGAAGGGCAGTTGTCGGCAAGGTGCTCAGTGAGCTGGGAAAGTTTGAAAACTGCAGGCCTGCGGAAGCAGGAGAGTTTACGCGACGCGCTTTTTATCATGGCCGAATGGACCTCACGGAAGTTGAGGGCCTTGCTGATCTGATCGCGGCTGAAACGGAGAGCCAGCGGAAACAGGCTGTCCGGCAGATGGGCGGTGCGCTCGGTGGGCTTTATGAAGGCTGGCGCACAAGGCTTATCCATATGCGCGCGATGATCGAGGCCGATTTCGACTTTGCCGATGAAGAGGATGTGCCTGGGAGCGTCGCAGATGAGGTCTGGTCGGAAGCCGCGTCTCTCCATGGCGAGATCTCAGATCATCTGGACAAGTCGAAAAGCGGAGAACGTCTGCGTTCAGGCTTGCAAGTCGTCCTCATGGGTGCACCGAATGCCGGCAAGTCCAGTTTGCTGAACGCTATTGCCGGTCGGGATGTTGCCATTGTCACGGAGGAAGCAGGTACGACGCGAGACGTCATCGAAGTGCATCTTGATCTGGGAGGATATCCACTCACGCTGGTGGATACGGCTGGTCTTCGGGAATCGGGGGGACTTGTTGAAAGGGAGGGGATCCGCAGGGCACAGGCCAAAGGACAGGAAGCCGATCTGATCCTTTGGGCGATGGAACTGAATGGTGTGCCTTATGATGGTTCTGCCGGGGGTCTTCCGGAGGAGTTAAGGGAAACGATCCCGCTCTGGATCGTTCGAACGAAAAGCGATCTTGTGACTCTTCCGGAACAAGACTCTTCCGGAACAATCAAGGAAATCTCTTGCTCGGACAGAAATGAAGACGGCGTTAAGTCGCTAATCAGTGCCCTGACATGTTTTGCCGAAGAAACGATTTCCCTCGGCGAAGCACCTCTTGCCACACGTGAACGGCACCGGCATTACCTGTCAAATTGTCTGACGGGTTTGAAAACGGCGGTGGATGCCAACCATCATCCGACGGAATTGAGGGCGGAAGACCTGCGGCGTGCTGCTGATGCACTTGGTCGGATCACTGGCCGAATTGACGTGGACGATCTCCTGGATGTTATCTTCCGCGACTTCTGTATTGGCAAATGATGTTTCACGTGAATCAAGTCCAACCAAGGATCGATTCTGTACCGGAACATGTTTCACGTGAATCATGCGCTCCAAAGTCCACAATCCTGGAGTTGATAGAACTTCAAGGATTCGTCCATTCGAATTCCACTTTGACCCAGATGTCGTCTCGCATTATAACGACGCACAGGAACTGCCGGTTTAGACGGCATATGATAGTCTGGCGTGATGCCGGCGACCGATCCCTGAAAATGATCTGGATGTTACCGGGTGCTTGTCTGAAGTGCCTGTGTGGACGGTGAGACTATGAGTGATCAGAAACTGAATTTCGATGTTGTGGTGATTGGCGGCGGTCATGCAGGCTGTGAAGCAGCTGCAGCCTCCGCGCGCGCTGGTGCTTCGACCGCACTCGTTACCCACAAGTTCGAAACGATCGGAGTGATGTCCTGCAACCCGGCGATAGGCGGTCTTGGCAAGGGGCATCTGGTTCGCGAGATAGATGCACTTGACGGTCTGATGGGCCGCGTCGCGGATCAGGGTGGCATTCAGTTCCGCATGCTCAACCGGCGTAAAGGTCCGGCCGTCCGGGGTCCGCGTGCGCAGGCAGACCGCAGACTTTACCGTGAAGCCATGCAGCGCGAGATTGCCGGCATCGAAAATCTGACAGTTGTCGAAGGCGAGGCCCACAAGGTCCGCTTTACGGGTGAAGGACCAGACAGGCCCGTTTCGGGGATTGATCTTGCCGACGGACGCATAGTGTCCTGCGAGGCAGTCGTACTGACCAGCGGGACTTTCCTGCGCGGGCTTATTCATATCGGCGACCGGAAGATACCGGCAGGACGTTCGGGCGAGGCACCCGCTCTGGGGCTGTCGGCCTCCCTTGAGGAGATCGGCTTTGAACTCGGGCGTCTCAAGACCGGTACACCGGCGCGACTTGATGGTCGAACAATCCACTGGGATCGCCTGGAGGAGCAGCCTGGAGATGACGATCCGGTTCCGTTTTCAACATTGACCGACAGGATCGAAACCCCACAGGTTCCGTGCCATATCACCCGAACCACTCCTGAGACCCATAAAATCATTCAGGACAATCTTTCCCGTTCAGCCATGTATTCAGGGGAGATAAAAGGACGGGGGCCGCGATACTGTCCTTCGATCGAGGACAAGATAGTTCGATTCGGCGAAAGAGACGGGCATCAGATCTTCCTTGAACCGGAGGGACTTGATGATCACACCGTCTATCCCAACGGCATATCGACATCACTTCCAGAAGACGCGCAACTCGCATTTTTGAAAACCATTCCAGGTCTTGAAGACGTGACGGTTATTCAGCCTGGTTACGCGATCGAGTACGATCATGTGGATCCGCGTGAGCTTCGTCCGACACTAGAGGCGAAACGCTGCCCGGGGCTTTATCTCGCAGGTCAGATCAATGGAACGACAGGGTATGAAGAAGCAGGGGCCCAGGGGCTTGTTGCCGGTGTCAATGCCGCGTTTCAGACAGCAGGCAAGGAACCCTTTGTCGTAGACCGGTCGCAGGGATACATCGGTGTGATGATTGACGATCTTGTGACGAGAGGCATTACAGAACCGTATCGCATGTTCACGTCGAGGGCGGAATACCGTTTGTCGCTGCGGGCAGACAACGCGGACCAGCGATTGACTCCACTCGGTGTGGAAAGGGATTTTGTATCCGATACCAGACGTCTGGCATTTGACACCAAGATGGCGAAAATTGAGCAGGCACGCGACCTTCTTGAAACCCTTTCGGTGACGCCTTCGGAAGCGCGGAAAAAAGGTTTGCCCGTGAATCAGGACGGTATTCGTCGGTCTGCCTTCGATCTGCTGTCCTACCCCAATGTGACCTACGAGATGCTCACAACGATCTGGCCGGAGCTTGGTGCGGTTGACCAGGGGATTGCGGAGCAGGTGGCGACTGATGCCCTCTACGCCGTATACCTCGACAGGCAGATGGCGGATATCGAAGCCCTGAAGCGCGACGAAGCCGTGCGAATCCCCGATGATTTCGACTACGAAGCGATTGTCGGATTGTCCAACGAGGTTAAGCAGAAGCTGATCGATGTTGGGCCAGCAACTCTCGGACATGCGTCACGAATGGACGGCATTACACCAGCTGCGCTGACTTTGATCCTGTCCCATCTCAAGCGCAGTTCCCGCAAGGGTGCCGCTTGATGGGGCGTCCCGTGGTGTTGAATGACACTGGACAAATTGTGCATAAGTATGGGGATGTTTCACGTGAAACGTTGGATAGACTCCAGATTTACGTGGATCTTGTGCTGAAGTGGCAGCCTGCGCAAAATCTTATCGCACCGTCCACTATCGCAGAAATCTGGACCCGGCATGTGGCCGATAGTCTTCAGACCCAGTGGCTTGATCCTGCTGCCCGCGTATGGGTGGATATCGGCAGCGGAGGAGGTTTTCCGGGTATTGTCACCGCGATCCTGCTGGCAGACGAACCGGACGCGCATGTGCATCTGATCGAAAGCAATCAGCGCAAGGCTGCGTTTCTGCGCACCGCACTCCGGGAAACGGGCTCGACAGGTACTGTCCATCCGGGGCGTATCGAATCGGTGGCGAAAAAATGGGGACATGGCCCGGTCGATTCCATTTCGGCACGTGCCCTGGCCTCTCTCGACCTGCTTTTCCGCTTGTCTGAACCGTTTACAGCGGCAGGTGCGGGTGCTGTTTTCCACAAAGGTCAGGATTTTCAGAGAGAAGTTAACGAAGCCTCTGACGCTTGGAACTTCGATCTGGTAGAAAAGGTAAGTCTTGTAGATCCTGTGAGCCGGATGCTTGTTTTCTCAAATATTTCAGCCCGGTCGGACTAACCAGGAAAGTGTCATGGCAATGAGCATGCTTCCCGAAACACCTCGCGTCCTCGCGCTCGCGAACCAGAAAGGCGGAGTGGGAAAGACCACGACTGCCATCAACCTCGGCACGGCGCTGGCAGCGATCGGGGAAAAGGTTCTGGTCATCGATCTCGATCCCCAGGGCAATGCGTCTACCGGTCTGGGCATTGAACATCGCGACCGCGGGTTGTCTACCTACGAAGTCCTGAGCGGAGACTGCTCGATGGCTGAGGCTGTGCGGGAAACTGCGGTGCAACGGCTTTGGGTGGCTCCCTCGACGATGGATCTGCTCGGCCTTGAGCTTGAGATTGCATCGACCAGTGACCGCGCCTTCCGTCTTCGCAATGCGATCGAGAACCTGACGCGCTCGCGTCTGTTCCAGGAAGTTGGCTTCACCTATGTCCTGGTCGATTGCCCACCGTCGCTCAATCTTCTGACGATCAATGCACTTTCGGCATCGCATTCCATTCTTGTGCCCCTTCAGTGTGAGTTCTTTGCGCTGGAAGGTCTTAGCCAATTGCTCAGCACTGTTGAGCAGGTCAGGGACGCGCTGAATTCCGAACTCAGCATTCATGGCATCGTGCTCACCATGTATGACAGCCGTAACAATCTTTCCAGCCAGGTTGTTGCCGATGTTCGCGAAACAATGGGTGATGCGGTGTATGAGACAATCATTCCGCGGAACGTTCGCGTATCCGAAGCACCATCTTATGGCAAGCCGGCGCTGCTGTATGATCTGAAATGCGCCGGAAGCCAGGCCTATCTGCGACTGGCGTCCGAAATCATTCAGCGGGAGCGTGAACTGCGTCGCGTGGCTGCCTGATTGCTGATCAGATTCGGTTCCGGATTGAATTCAGGTTTGTGATGGTGCGAGAAACTTTGCTGTCACAAGCTAAGTTATTGAAATAAAAAAGAAAATGGTGCGTTATGGCTGACAAGGACGTCAAGAACAAGCGTTTGGGCAGAGGCCTGGCGGCTTTGATCGGAGATTCGGCTCCTGTGGTGGCGGCAACCCCTGAGAAAGTCGTTCGGGACAGCCGCAGAGTTCCTATTGAGCACCTTGAGCCAAATCCGCGCAATCCACGCAAGACATTTACGGAGAAGGATCTTGGTGATCTTGCTGAATCGCTGAAGGCGAAGGGAATCGTTCAACCGATTCTGGTGCGCCCGGCAGCCGGCAAAACCAATCGTTATGAGATTATTGCCGGTGAACGGCGCTGGAGGGCTGCGCAGCGGGCGGGGCTGCATGAAGCCCCGATTATCATTCGCGACGTTACCGATCAGGAAGCGCTCGAACTTGCGATTATCGAGAACGTGCAGCGTGCTGACCTCAACCCGATCGAAGAGGCAATGGGTTATGATCAGCTGACCGCTGAGTTCAAGTATAGCCAGGGCGAACTGGCGAAGGTTATCGGCAAGAGCCGCAGCCATGTCGCCAACACGATGCGACTTCTGAAACTTCCGAATTCCGTCAAGGATTACCTCGCCGAAGGCCTGCTGACGGCTGGCCATGCGCGTGCGCTGATTACCGTTGATGATCCGGCCGCGCTCGCCGAACTGATTGTTGAGAAGGGCCTGACTGTTCGGGATGCTGAAAAGATTTCGCAGGACCCGGCAGCCCTTGCGAAGCTGAAGGGCGAAAAGGCCCCAAGCGAAAAGCCCCAGAAGGATGCGGACACCAAGGCGCTTGAAAAGCGATTGACCGACACCTTGGGCCTGAAGGTGGTTGTTGGACACAAACCGGGAAAAGATTCCGGAGATCTCAAAATCAAGTACACCTCATTGGAGCAGCTTGACGAGATCTGCAAGAAGCTTGGTGTCGAAACACGCTAAGTGTCTGACACGATAGAAATATCTATCAAACTGTCATTGTGTTTGTGCTGTTTGGTTTGGTCAATTGCGACTTGACCGAAGAGGACGCCCGATTTTGGAATCGGTCATGGATCCGTGATTTTACCGCCGTTGGGCGCGGGCCCTTGCGACTCTTCCCAGTGTCAGCAGTGCCTCGGAGAGAACCGGTACACCGAGCGGATCATTGAGGCGCGAAATCTTCGTGGCTTCCGCGAGAATTTCCATTGCCCGTTCCAGATCGGAGAGCGACCAGATACGAAGCTGCTGGGCGAGTTTGGGCTTGCGGCTGAAGAAGACGGGAGGACGCTGTCCGTCGATAACCGCCTGTGCGTTCTTTCCCTTGTCAACATCGATCCGCATCCGGTGCAAATGCTGAAAATGCTTCAGGGCCTGGTTGGCGATGACGGACGATTTTGATCCGGCTTCGGAAAGCCGTTCAAGCCCATGGTCGAGGAGCGCGATGTCTCCTGAGGCTGCGGCATCAATAAGTTCTGACATCTCGAAGGATGATGCATCGCCGATGATCGCTTCGATATCATCGCTGTCTATCCGGCCCTTGCCGAGCGCATAAAGGCAGAGCTTCTTGAGCTCTCCACGGCTGGCCATCCGGTCTCCTCCAAGAAGGCTGTGCAGGGCACCACGAGCTTCACGGGTGATGGCGAGACCGGCTTCCCTGGTTTCCTCGTCGATCAGCTGGTCGATGCCGCGATCATTGTCCGAATAACAGGGCAGTGCGACGGCGCGCCTGTGTGTCTCGATCAGCTTTCTGAGACCGACACCTTTCTTGATGTCTCCGCCTTCCAGCACGACAAATGTCTGCCAGTCGTCCAGCTTCAGGACAGGATCAAGCGCAGGAGTGAGATTCTTGCCGCCGGCATCCTTGACCCAGACAATCCGGCGCCCACCGAAGAGTGGAATGGTCAGAACCTCGTCAATCAGTCGATTCGGATCCGAAGCGAGTTCCGAAGCATCGATCTTGATCAGATTGAAGGGGTCGCTGTCGCCTTCCGTGGCCTTGGCCACGAGCCGTGTCGCCCGTTCCGATACAAGGCCAGTGTCAGGTCCGAATATCAGAACGACGGCACCGCTGTCGGGGGGATTGGCGATGAACCGGTCAATTTCTCCGGCCTTCAGGGCGGTCACAATCCGTTACCTCCCGCAGCGCTCTCAGGATCGACTTGCAAAATAGCCGGCAAGCCGGGTTGCGATATCGTCGGCAACCGCCTTTGCAATCCGCTCCTGTGCGTCCCGGAGCGCACGCTGGTTGGCAAAGCGCTGACTGGAGAAGTCATAAGATGCCGATCTGAATGTCCGGCCGGTTGTCAGGGTTTCGTCAGTCTCGATATCACTCAAGACATAAGTGGAGTTCATGGTGATCGTAAAGGCGGACGGGACGTCAGCGAACTGCTCTACGCCAACCGCCGCATTGTTCACATCGACTAGGATCTCAAGCCGGAACTTCTTTTCCACGGATCCTGCACCGCGCTCCAGCCTGAAGGTAAGCTCGTTGTTGAGGACCCTTGCCGACTCCTCATTGGCGAACCGGGCCGAAATCGACTCAAGGTCGATTGCCGCAAGATCTGCGGCGACCGGGGAAGATTGCGCTCCGAAATCCCCGGTGGTGCTGGTGCCGTAAAGCGGGCGGATCTGGCACCCGCTCAAGATGACGGCCGCCACGAAGGCGGAGCAGAGGGCGGCACGCCGCAAGTTGTTTTCGCTTTTCAAGATGTTGCTAAACAACGACATTCACAATCCTCTGCGGCACGACAATGAGTTTCCTGGGCGCGTTGCCCTGCAGCGCCTTTCGAACGAAATCCAGAGCCAAGGTAGCTGCTTCGACCTCTTCTTTGGAAGCTTCTTTTGCAATTTCCAGTTCACCGCGGCGCTTGCCGTTGATCTGGATTGGATAAGTGACCGAATCCTCGGCCAGCAGGGCGGGGTCGGCAACCGGCCACTTAGCCTCGGAAATCAGATTGCCGTGACCAAGTGCGGACCAGCATTCCTCGGCAAGGTGCGGCATCATTGGCGCCATCATCTGGACAAGGTAGTCGGCAGCCTCCCTGATCGCATATTCCATCGAAGAGTCTTCGATATCGTTACCAACGGATTTGCTGATCGTGTTGACAAGTTCGTAAAGGCGCGCGACCGCCCTGTTGAATCCGAGCGATTCCAGATCGTTGGAAACAGCTGCCAATGTCTTGTGGCTCGCACGCCGCAGTTCAAGAACCTCGCCAGAGGCGTCCGGTGCGGAGCCGGCCCGCGGTTCGATTGATTCGGAAATCTCGTTGATCAGGCGCCAGACGCGCTGAACAAAACGCCACGCTCCCTGAACTCCGTCCTCCGTCCAGATCACGTCACGTTCCGGAGGGCTGTCCGACAACATGAACCAGCGCGCCGTGTCAGCTCCGTATGTGTCGATGATATCGGTCGGATCGACGGTGTTCCTTTTGGACTTCGACATCTTTTCGATCGACCCGATGGCGACGTCTTCGCCGGTATCCAGCAATGTGGCGCGTCGATTTCCGTCAACGTCCTCGATTTTGATCTCGGCTGGAGAAATCCACGAGCCGTTTGCGCCTTCCCCGAGACGGTAAGTCTCATGGGTGACCATTCCCTGGGTGAAAAGGCCCTTGAACGGCTCCTTCAGATCAAGCGCGCCGACCTTCTGCATCGCCCGGGTAAAGAAGCGGGAATAAAGCAGGTGCAGGATCGCGTGTTCGATGCCGCCGATATACTGGTCTACAGGCAGCCAGCCATTGGCCGCCTCCGGATCCGTCGGCTGGTCGCAACCGGGTGCCGTGAAACGGGCAAAATACCAGGAGGAATCCACGAACGTGTCCATGGTATCGGTTTCACGCCTCGCAGCCTTGCCGCAATTCGGGCAGGTGGTTTCCCGCCAGGTCGGGTGCCGATCCAGAGGGTTCCCGGGTTTGTCGAAATTGATGTCGTCCGGCAATTGAACCGGCAGGTTTTCATCCTTTTCCGGAACAACACCGCAATCGTCGCAATGAATGACCGGGATCGGACAGCCCCAGTAGCGCTGGCGGGAAATCCCCCAGTCGCGCAGACGATAGTTAACCTGACGCTCGCCCCGAGGTGCACCGTCGACAGTGACGGATTCAAGCTTTTGCGCAATTGCTTCCTTCGCATCAGGAATGGACATGCCATTCATGAAATCGGAATTGAAGATCGTGCCGTCGTCTGTAAACGCCTCCGTACCGATTTCATAAGTCGCCGGGTCCGCATCTTTCGGCAGCACGACCGGCTTGACCGGCAAGCCGTATTTGCGGGCAAAATCCAGGTCGCGCTGGTCATGGGCAGGACAGGCGAAGATGGCACCGGTGCCGTAATCCATCAGGATAAAGTTGGCGACATAGACCGGCAATTCGAGTGATCTGTCGAGTGGATGCATTACTCTCAAGCCGGTATCAACGCCGTTTTTGTCAGCCTTTTCAATAGCTTCCTCGGAGGTGCCGACACGCTTGCATTCATCGATGAAGGCCTTCAGCTCCGGATTGTCTTCCGCAAGTTTTGCCGAAATCGGATGATCCGGTGACAGGCCCATGAAGGAAGCGCCGAAAAGGGTGTCCGGGCGCGTGGTGAAAATCTCCAGTGCCGTGTCGCCTGTCGGCGCAGCCTGGGTGAATTCAAACCGGACCCGCAAGCCTTCGGACCGGCCGATCCAGTTCTTCTGCATCAGGCGGACCTTGTCCGGCCAGCGGTCGAGCGTATCGATTGCTTCCAGCAGGTCTTCGGAATAATCCGAAATTCTGAAGAACCACTGGGTCAGTTCGCGCTGCTCCACCAGAGCGCCAGAGCGCCAGCCACGGCCGTCGATCACCTGTTCATTCGCCAGGACGGTCATGTCGACCGGGTCCCAGTTCACCTTGGCATTCTTGCGGTAGACCAGTCCGGCGTCCAGAAACCTCAGGAACAAGCGCTGCTGCTGGGTGTAATAACCGACGTCGCAGGTCGCAAATTCCCGAGTCCAGTCCAGCGACAGGCCCATGATCTTGAGCTGGTCGCGCATGGCGGCAATATTTTCGTAGGTCCAGTCTTTCGGATGCACATTGTTCTGAATCGCCGCATTTTCTGCCGGCATGCCGAATGCGTCCCAACCCATCGGATGAAGGACATTGAAACCCTTGGCACGCTTGTAGCGTGCAACGACATCACCCATTGCGTAGTTGCGTACATGACCCATGTGAATTCGGCCGGACGGATAGGGGAACATCTCAAGGACGTAGTACTTGTCCCGGGGATCGTCATTGTGCGTGACGAAGACGTCCTTGTCGTTCCAGACTTTCTGCCAGCGCGCTTCAACCTCGCGTGCGTTGTACCGTTCCGTTGCCATCGATTGTGCCGTTTGTTCTTGCCGCCGGACCCGGCGGATTTCCTGAATGTTTTCCTGCCGGACTGTCACCAGAAATTGGGTTGCGGGTCAACATGTGACTATAGAAAGACCCATTGGAAGACTGTTTATTTCGCAATGCCGCATCCGTAAAGCTTTCGGTTCGCCGGATCGGGACGCAAAAGCATGTTGAAAGGACTAATATTTCAAGGAATTCGCCTCAAGGTTAGCAAATGAAGAGAAGTGCTCTCCAGCAAGGAGCGGCGCGAGAAGGTGCCTGGGACTGTCTTTCCTGATCGCGGAAATCGGCCGGCAAGCAGAAACTGAAGCGACACCCTTGAGAAGATTGCCTTACAAGGCGTAAGAGAAGCCGAGCAAATTCGTCCATCGTTGCAAAGGGAATACCGATGTCATCCGCCTCAGACCGTCTTTCAGGAGTTCAGGACGACATCCGGCGCGCAGAGACCGAATTTGGCCGACGAGAGGGCACGGTTACGCTGATCGCGGTGTCCAAGACATTTTTTGCAGATGATATCCGGCCGGTTCTGACGGCCGGTCAGCGGGTATTTGGCGAAAATCGTGTCCAGGAGGCGATGGGGAAATGGCCTGACCTGCGCACGGAATTCTCCGGTATCGAATTGCACCTGATTGGACCACTGCAATCCAACAAGGCCAAGGAGGCGGTCGCAACTTTCGATGTCATCCACACGGTTGACCGGCCCAAAATCGCCAGGGCGCTGAAGACTGAAATGGAGAAACAAGGCCGCAATCTGCCCTGTTTCGTTCAGGTGAACACCGGCGAAGAACCGCAGAAGGCAGGCATTGCACCCAAAGATGTCGATGCTTTTGTTGCGGAGTGCAGGGAGACCGTCGGTCTCGACATAAAGGGCCTGATGTGCATTCCGCCGGTCGAAGACGCACCGGGAGAGCATTTTGCGCTGCTGGAAAAAATTGCGAAGCGGAACGGGCTAGACCAGCTGTCCATGGGAATGTCATCCGACTATCAGGTCGCTGTCGGTTTCGGAGCAACCCATGTTCGCGTGGGATCCGCGATTTTTGGTGCGCGAGATTACCCCTGACAAATTGTCAAAGTAGCGGTGGCGCGGAGAAACAGCATGAAAGATCAGGATTTTGCGTAAATTTAGGTTGAAATTATGCAAGCCCTGTAGCTAGATATCCAGATGTAAGTAAACTCATTTTAAATTCGATATATTTTCCCTTATTGATTAATATATATCAGCCTTTTTCTTGCCGAACACTTTCAAAAGTGACGTGAATATGACTGGCTTGTGTCTGAATACGAAAACCAGTCACAACAATGCCCTGAAGGTTCCAAAGAGCAGCCCTTTACCTGTCGCGATCCCGCATCAAAGTCCTCCCTGTTCCGGTTCGGCAGGTCGCAGGGGCTTGGCGGACAGACGGAACACATGGTGGGCATCCCACTCAGATTCCTTCGTAGCAAGGGTCGGGATTGCCTGCTTAGAACCAACAGTTGGAGGTTACATCATGTCCAAACGTCTTACCGCTGCTCTTCTCATTGGTGCTTTCACTGTGTCCACAGCAGCGCTTGCACAGGGCATGTCATTTGAGACGATCGACAGCAACCAGGACGGTTTCGTGAGCTTCGAAGAAATCACGACCGCTGTTCCGGATCTGTCGGAAGACGTTTTCAAGGCAGCAGACGCGAATCAGGACAACCTGCTCGATCCGGCTGAGTTTGCAGCGGTTCAGCCATAATCTCAGCTTCGGGCGATCCTCCCCCCGTAAGCTGCTATTGCAGCGGGGTTGCCTGATTAAGACCACTGCCGGTACGGTCACGCCGGCAGTGGTTTTCTGTGTTCTGCAAGCTTTCAGTCGAGCCAGAAATCCGGCGTGACCAGAAGTATCCCCGCGAGTATTTCCAGTCGTCCCAGTATCATTTCGATCACCAGGAGCCATTTCGCCGGATCCGGAAGGATCTGGAATGTTCCGGACGGTCCGATCGTGTCGCCAATCCCGGGTCCGACATTGGCGAGTGCCGTGATCGAGGCACTCAAGGCGGTCATCAGATCCAGTCCCAGAAAAAGATAGGCTAGCGAAAAGACCGCGTAGGTTCCCGCGTAAAGCACGGCGAATACGAATACCCCTTCCACGACACCATCCGGTATCGGCTTTCCCTGAAATCTCAGGATCGAGACGCGGTGCGGATGGACCAGGCGGCGCATTACGCTGATTACAACGTTCCAGAGAATGGCGATGCGGAACATCTTGAAGCCGCCCGATGTCGATCCGCTGCATCCACCGAAAAAGGTCAGGATGAAGAAGACGGTGACCACCGCCGGGCCGAATTTCAGATAGTCGTCTGCTGCGTACCCTGTCGTGCTCACGACCGACACGACATTGAATACCGCCAGCGTGAACATGTGAAACGGCGTGTCATGTGCTGCGTAACGTTCGAAATAAAAAACACCGAGCGCGCCGGCACTGACAATAGAAAGCATCAGGATGATCTGGATATCCCACTTGAAGCGCCGGCGTTCCATGCTGCGGAGCAGATAGAGAAAGGGGACGCTTGAGAGCAGCATGAAGACAATCGAGACCCAGTAAACTGCAATGCCGTGAAATTGTCCGAACGATTGATCGGATGTCGAGAACCCGCCTGTCGAAACAGTGGTCATGGCATGAACCACCGCATCGAACAACGTCATGCCGCAGAACAGGTACAGCAGCAAGCAAGCAGCCGAAAGACCACCATACAGCGCCAGCAGCCGGTATACGAATGGCCATGTTCGACCGTAGGGTTTTGTTGCGTGTTCGGATGATTCAAGGACAAACACCTGACTGCCGCCTATCCTCAGGCCCGGCAACAGCCAGATGCCGACGGCAACAACTCCAATCCCCCCAATCCATTGCAGCAGGGCGCGCCACAGAAGAATACCGGGAGGCATCTCGTCCAGACTGGTCAATACGGTCGACCCGGTCGTTGTAAGACCCGAGGCCGTCTCGAGTACCGCGTCCGTAATCCCGATGTCCAGATCGCTGAAATAGAACGGAATGGCGCCGGCCAGGGAAAAAACGATCCAGGCTGCATTTACGAAAACGATGGATTCCCGGAAGCGGTGGGGGAACTTTTGCCCGTGAAACGCGAGAGTGACGAGAAGACCTGTTGTTCCCAGTGCCAGAGACGATACCAGAAACACCTGCCAGTCGATGTCCGAAGCAACAAGGTCAACGATCGCCGGAATGAACATCATGAGCGATATGAGAATGAGCAAACGCCCAATCGGCAAGGCAATGGCTCGATAGTTCATGGACGGAGATTCCGTTACGGTCAGGGATCTGTCAAGCACTCAAGGCGGGGCAGACCCTTGTCTGCCTCCCTCGATGGATTGCAAGCACCGGAGCCGATTTCCAGCGAATCAACGCTTTGCCCCCAACCACAAGAGACGACCCGGATTATTGCTAAGCTCAAGTGAAAAATGAGTTTTTGTCATGCATCCCGGGTTTTCACGTCATTGACCCCAGGTTAGTCCTTTGCAAGACTGCCCACCTATTTTTGGGAGGAAATGATGAAAACACTTGCCTGGGCCATGGGTGCGGCCGTTGCACTCGGACTTACGTCGGGAGTTGCCCTTGCCGCCGACACGACGTTGCGCATCTCGTTGCAATTGCCCCTGAAGAGCCACCTTGGCCAGAACCTGCTCCTGTTCAAGGAAGAAGTTGAAAAGAACTCCAATGGCGACATAGCCGTCGAGATCTATGATTCCGCTCAACTCTACAAGGACAAGGAAGTTCCGGCAGCAGTCGGATCGGGTGCGATTGAAATGGGTGTGGCGTCGCTTACCCGCTATGTCGGTGATGTACCGGCCGTCGATATTTTCTATCAGCCGTTTTTGTTCGACACGGACGACAAGGTCCGCGCCGCAGTTGCGCCCGATTCGCCGGTCCGTGGCCCGCTGGATGCTGCGATCAAGGATACAGGCTCGACCGTGCTCTGGTGGCAGGCCTATGGTGGCGCGATCATGCTTTCCAAGGACGGGCCGCTGAAGACGCCGGAAGACATGGAAGGCAAGAAAGTGCGCGTGTTCGGCAAGACGCTCGGTGATTTCGTGACGGCTTCCGGCGGCGCGCCGACCCTGATTTCCGGTTCCGAGCAGTATCTTGCATATCAACGCGGAACCGTTGATATCGGCATGACCGGCGTGTCCGGAGTCAAATCCAGAAAACTCTGGGAAGTGATGGATACCATCACGGTTACAAATCACGCGGATATCGAATTTATCGTCGTCGTGAACACCGATTTCTGGAACGAACTTCCTGAGGAACACCAGGCCATCATTCAGGCAGCTGCCGTGAAAGCGGAAAACGATGTGCGTAACCGCATGTCGGAAATCGAGGCTGCAGCCTACGCGGCGGCTGAAGAAAATGGCATGACCGTCTACAGACCGAACGCAGAAGAAACTGCAGCCTGGAAGGCTGTCAGCCAACCGGTTTATGACACTTATTCGGAAAAAGCCGGTGATCTCGGCAAGTCCGTGATGGATGCGGCGAAGGGCCTCTGAAAGCCTTGCTGAATGAAAGCGTTCCGCGTCCTTCCGGATGCGGAGCGCCTTGATATCCGTTTCGAACAATTCCACCTTCAAAAGTCTGCTTGGTTACCCATGAGAGCGTTTTATGCGCTGCTTCGGACGCTTGCCGGATCAGCGGCCTTTTTGTTCATTCTTGCCGGGTGCATGCTGACCTACGAGGTCAGCGCCCGCTATCTGTTCGTTGCGCCGACGATCTGGGCGGCAGAGCTCTCGCAGCTCTGCCTCATCTGGGGATGCATGATCGGGATGCCCTGGCTGCTGAAGGCAAATCAGCACATAGCCGTCGATGCGCTGACGATCAGGCTAGGGGACACGGCGCAACGTGTCTGCCGTGTCCTGGCAATGAGTGCAATTGCCCTTTTCAGCGCGGTGGTCGCCTGGAAGGGCGGAGAGATTTTCCTTGATTCCTTTGTACGCGGGCGAACCACGGGATCCATGCTCGACCTGCCAACCTGGATTTCCGAACTTGCAATACCGGTCGGATTTGCGCTGCTGTTCGTCCAGGCGGTTATCGAGCTCGGATCGGCTTTCGGGCGCCGGGATCTGGAAGGCGGCGTCGCTTCATGACCACTCTGCTGATCCTGGTCGCCCTGTTCGCGCTCCTGCTCATTCGTGTCCCGGTTGCCTTCACGCTGGGCGGTATCGGGCTCGCGATGCTGATATTCGGCGGCTTTTCGCCCTTGATGGCGCCACAGGCGATCCTTTCCACACTGGACGGGTTCATCCTGCTCGCCGTGCCGCTGTTCCTGCTGATGTCGAACATCCTGCTGAAGGGTGGTGTCGGAAAGGATCTTTTTGCAGCCGTACATGCGTGGGTCGGTCACTGGCCCGGAGGGCTGGCTGTCGCGACGATCCTTTCCTGTGCGATCTTTGCAGCGATTTCAGGCTCATCGGTGGCAACCGCCGCAACCATCGGTACGGTCGCCATTCCCGAGATGATCAGCCGCGGTTACGAGCGCCGCTTCGTCTATGGTCTGCTGGCGGCGGGAGGGACGCTCGGCATCCTCATTCCTCCGTCGATCCCGATGATCGTCTATGGTTTTGTGACCGAACAGTCCGTCATTGCGCTGTTTCTGGCCGGAATAGGACCGGGTATTCTGCTGGTGGTGCTGTTCATCGCTTTCGCGATGATCCATGCGCGCTGGTTCGGCGGATATCGGTCCGAACCAGCTGCTAGCGTTGACGAACGTCTGCGGAGTTCCCTGCGCGCATTACCGTCCGTGGTGCTGGCAGTATTCGTCATCGGCGTCATTTATTCAGGCATCGCGACCCCGACCGAAGCGGCGGCAATCGGATTCGCGGTCGCTCTGGTCATCACGGGCGTCGTCCTCAGATCACTCTCCTGGCAGGGGTTGAAGGAAGCTGCTTACGACTCGATGGTCACGACCGTTGCCATTCTCCTGATCGTTGCTGGCGCAAAGGTTTTCGGCAAGGCAATCACGCTCTACCGGCTCCCGCAGGAAATTTCGATGTTCATCGGGCAGAATATCGATACACCGCTGGCGTTCATCCTGGTCGTGTCTGTTGTGCTGCTGATCATGGGGCTTGTTTTCGAAGCGCTGTCCATGGTCCTGATCATGACACCCGTATTGTTGCCTGCCGCGATGGCGCTCGGTTTCGATCCGATCTGGTTCGGGGTCTATATGGTGGTGATGGTTGAATGCGCGTTGATCACACCACCAGTCGGTCTCAATCTCTATGTGATCCAGTCGGTTGCGAAATCCAGCCTTTCCGACGTTTCGCGCGGGGTGCTGCCGTTTCTGGCACTGATGCTGCTGTCGGTTGCCATCCTGTATATCTGGACCGACCTGGCCCTATACATACCTTTCAAATTCTAGGTGGTGAGAATGCCGTCACAGGCTGAAAAACTCAGGAAACTGCTCGATGCGGACAAATTGCACGTCATGCCGTGCTGTTTTGATGCGCTTTCTGCAAAACTGATCGAGCAGTCAGGCTTCGACCTGACTTTCATGTCGGGATTTGCGACCTCCGCTTCGAGAATCGGGCAACCTGATCTCGGGTTGATGTCCTATGGGGAAGTGCTCGATCAGGTCGGCAACATAACGAATGCCGTTGACTTTCCCCTGATTGCCGACGGAGACACGGGATACGGCAACGCCATGAACGTGCGCAGGACCGTCGCCGGTTTTGCCAAGGCGGGGGCGGCTGCCGTCATGATCGAGGATCAGGTCGCGCCGAAGAGATGCGGCCATACGCCAGGCAAGGCGGTTGTTTCGCGGGACGAAGCCTTCGACCGGATCCGCGCCGCAAACGATGCCAGGGAGAACGGCGCGGATATCCTGATCCTTGCACGAACCGACGCACGTCATGAACACGGCCTCGCAGAAGCAATCGAGCGGGCTGCCCGGTTCAAGGAACTGGGCGCTGACATTCTCTTTGTCGAGGCTCCGAAAACCATTGCGGAAATGGAGACAGTCTGCCGGGAATTGCCCGGGCCCAAAATGGCAAATATCGTTGAAGGCGGTGAAACACCGGAATTGTCACACAGGGAACTGGAAGAGATAGGGTTTGCCATCGCGGCCTATCCGCTGACGCTCATGGCAAGTGCGATGAAGGCAATGCTAACGACGCTCGGTCAATTGAAAACCGACACACCGCGACAATCCGAACTCATGGATTTCAAGGAAATCAGAACCCGAATCGGCTTCAGCGACTACTACGAGATCTCTTCGCGCTACGAGACGTCCCGGCGGGATTGACCTGTTCAGCCGGGCTACAAAAGGGGCGCCATGCTTGACTCTCGGTTCGCAGTCGGGCATAGACCCGCGAACTCCATATGAGTGACTGACAACCTGTACCACCGACCGGGACCCGAAAAGGTATAAAGAGATCCCGGAGGCTCACACCCGACAGCGCGACGCGCCCTCGGGTGCGAAACTGCTTTGCGTCAAGCAAACCTGTTGGATCCAGGCGCCGGTTGCCCATATGGTTCGGGAGATTTCCCGAAGAAGATGACTTAAGGACCCTTTGATGTTTGAAAGCCTGTCCGATCGACTAAGCGGAGTATTCGACAAGCTCACCGGCCGTGGTGCGCTGTCGGAAAACGACGTCAACGAAGCGATGCGTGAAATCCGGCGCGCGCTTATCGAAGCCGACGTTGCCCTGCCGATCGTACGCTCCTTCACCGACAAGGTTCGCAGCCGCGCTGTCGGTGCCGAAGTCGTCAAGTCAGTTACGCCGGGCCAGATGGTCGTGAAGATCGTTCATGACCAGTTGGTGGAGATGCTTGGTGCCGAAGCTCAGCCAATCGACCTGAATGCGCCCGCACCCGTGGCGATCATGATGGTCGGCCTTCAGGGTTCCGGTAAAACGACAACGACTGCAAAAATTGCCCGCAGGATGACCCAGCGCGACAGGCGCAAGGTTCTGATGGCATCGCTTGATACCCGTCGTCCGGCCGCTCAGGAACAGTTGAAAATTCTGGGTGAGCAGAACGAGATCGACACGTTGCCAATTGTCGAAAGTCAGGGCCCGGTTGAAATTGCCAACCGGGCGATGTCCGCGGCAAAGCTGGGTGGCTATGACGTCGTCATGCTGGATACGGCGGGCCGCATACATATCGACGAACCGTTGATGATGGAAATGGCGGATGTGAAATCCGCCGCCCAGCCTCATGAAATTCTGCTGGTTGCCGACTCATTGACCGGACAGGACGCAGTCAATCTGGCCAGCAGCTTTGACGAACGTGTCGGCATCACAGGTATCGCACTGACCCGAATGGACGGCGACGGGCGCGGCGGTGCCGCGCTTTCCATGCAGGCGGTCACCGGCAAACCCGTCAAACTGATCGGTACCGGTGAAAAATCCGATGCGCTCGAAGACTTCCATCCAAAGCGGATCGCCGACCGTATCCTCGGAATGGGCGATATCGTTTCGCTTGTCGAAAAGGCTGCCGAGGCCATCGATGCGGAAAAAGCCGCGAGGATGGCGAAGAGGATGCAGAAGGGTCATTTTGACCTGGAAGATCTCGCCGAGCAGCTGAAGCAGATGGAAAAGCTTGGAGGCATGTCCGGGATGATGGGCATGCTGCCGGGTGTCGGCAAGATGAAGAAGCAGATCGAGGCATCAAACATCGACGACAAGATGTTCAAGCGCCAGATCGCGATCATTCAGTCTATGACCCCGTCCGAAAGATCCAAACCTGACCTCCTGAAAGCGAGCCGCAAGAAGCGTATTGCAGCCGGGTCCGGCGTTCAGGTTGCCGAAGTCAACAAGCTTCTCAAGATGCATCGCCAGATGGCGGATATGATGAAGAAGATGGGCAAGGGCAAAGGCATGCTGGGCAAGCTCATGGGCGGGCTTGGCGGTGGCGGGATGCCGGATGTCGATCCGAAACAACTGGAAGAAATGGCCAAGTCGGGCCAGCTTCCCGATGGAATGGAACTGCCGAAAGGCCTTCCCGGCGGGATGACGGGTGGATTGGGTGGCGTCGGATTGCCTCCGGGCATGCCGGGTCTTCCAGGTCTCGGTGGGCCGAAACTTCCCGGCCTGCCGGGCATGGGGAAGGGTAAGAAGCGATGAGTGAAGCGGAGACCCGGCTTGGCGAGAGCGAGGCTCTGCAGGAGCTGAAAGCTCTGAGATCTTCCATCGACAATATCGATGCCGCGCTCATCCATATGCTCGCTGAACGTTTCAGGTGCACCCAGCAGGTGGGTGTTCTGAAAGCAACCAACGACCTGCCGCCGGCCGATCCGGCGCGGGAGAAGATTCAGATCGAAAGACTGCGGCGGCTGGCTGCCGATGCCAATCTCGATCCTGACTTTGCCGAGAAATTCCTGAACTTCATCGTTCGCGAAGTGATCCGGCACCATGAAGCCATTGCCGCTGAAGCCGGCAACTGAAAAACTGGAGATAAAAAATGGCTACGAAAATTCGCCTGGCACGCGGCGGTTCCAAGAAACGCCCGTATTACCGTATCGTTATTGCTGACATCCGCTCACCGCGCGATGGTCGTTTCATCGAGAAGGTCGGCTCCTACGATCCGATGCTTCCGAAGGATTCCGAAGACCGCGTCAAGCTGAATGTTGAACGCATTCAATACTGGCTCGGCAACGGTGCCAAGCCGACCGACCGTGTTCACCGCTTTCTGGATGCCGCCGGCCTGCTGAAGCGCGAGCCGCGCAACAACCCGCAAAAGGCAGAACTCGGAGCCAAGGCCAAGGAACGCCTGGAAGCCAAGAAACTTGCTGATGAGGAAGCTGCTGCAGCAACCGCAGATGCTGCGACCGAAGGCGCTTCCGAAGAAGCAGCTGCTGAATAAGCACCTGCCGATCCAATATTTGAAAGAGACGGCGCCGGTATACATCAAAGGCCCATGCTGACATGAGTTCAACAGACAGTCAGAAAGTCCTGATGGCCAAGATCGGTGCCGCTCACGGCATCCGCGGGGAAGTGCGGGTCAAACCTTATGGTGACGACCCGCTCTCTTTCACCGACTACGGCGTGCTGATCTCCAAGGACGGATCAAGGTCCTTCGAGGTTGAAAAAGCGCGAGTGCAGAAGACGGTCGTGATCACCAAGTTCAAGCAGGTGAAGGACCGGAACCAGGCGGAAGAACTGAACGGCGTCGAACTCTATGTCGACCGCGACCGGTTTCCCGATCCTGATGAAGACGAATTCTACTATTCCGACCTCAACGGCCTGAGCGTCATCGACCAGAGCGGTGCACAGCTGGGGAAAATCGTTGCGGTTCAGGATTTCGGCGCCGGCGATCTTCTGGAGATCAGGCCGAAGCGAGGCAGGACATTCTACATCCCGTTCACGAAGGAGTTCGTTCCTGACGTCGTTATGGCGGAAGGGTTCGTGAAAGCGGACTTGCCTGAAGACTACTTTTCCGAAGACGCGCCGGGATCGTCTGAAGAGGATTCGCCGGACAAATAACGTACCGGAACAGGCTCCAGGCCCATGCGGTTGAGGTTCAGGTTTTCCTCGGTGTCATGGTCTTGAACCGCCTGGCTGACCTCGGACCGCAGCAATGCGATCAGCGCAACGATCAGGGCAACCCCGATACCGTTTGCGACCGTGTCCGCGATGGACATTTCATGATGCGGCAGAAAGCCTTGCACAACTTCACCGGCTATTCCCATCGTGAACGCAACGACCGCTGAAATTCGCAGACGGCAGCAGAACAGCGCGTGAATGGAGAGCGTGAGCAGGGCAAAGAAGCCAATATGAATCACCTTGTCATAAGGATGACCCACGCCTGTTTTGAAAACCATGCCAACCAGAATTCCGAATGTCATCAGCGAAACCAGCGGTACTATCCGGCTCAGCGAAATGTCGAGATAGTGCTGGTCAACCCGCCTCTGAATCATGGCGGGAAGCTTGAAACGCAAAACTGGGAACTGAAACACGGCAATAGACCTGATTGAAACGCTCTTGCCAGCATGACCGGTGGGCCTTAATCAGATCTTTCCGTGCCGTTATAGTCCGGTGGACAAGCGGAACTTTCGAATTTCAGGGTTAATGTTCACTTGATGCCCTTTAAAGCCACGATCCTCTCGCTCTATCCGGACATGTTTCCAGGACCGCTTGGCCACAGCCTGTCGGGGCGGGCGCTCGACAAGGAGCTCTGGGCTCTCGAGACGGTCCAGATCCGGGATTTCGCCACGGACAAGCATCGAAGCGTCGACGACACACCTTCCGGTGGCGGCGCCGGGATGGTGTTGCGGGCAGACATTCTCGCAAAGGCTGTCGATGTAGCGGCGCCTGCCGGGGATCCGCGTCCTCGGCTTTTGATGAGTCCGCGCGGTCGCCCATTCACGCAGGAACGGGCACATGAGCTTGCGTCGGGTCCGGGCGCCATTATTGTCTGCGGCAGGTTTGAAGGTGTTGACCAGCGGGTCATCGATTCGCGGGAACTTGAGGAGGTTTCCGTCGGTGATTACATTCTGTCCGGTGGCGAGGTTGCGGCGATCACGATGCTGGATGCCATCGTCAGGCTTATCCCGGGCGTCATGGGCAACATAGAAAGCGCGGATACGGAGAGTTTTGAGACCGGACTGCTGGAACATCCGCATTACACCCGTCCGGCCGCCTTCGAGAACATGCCGATTCCGGATGTTCTGACATCCGGTAACCACCAGAAAATTCACGAATGGCGGATGGCAGAGGCTGAACGCCTGACCCGTGAACGGCGTCCGGATCTCTGGGAATCCTATATGGCGGACGAGGACGACGTGGACTAGGTCCTGCCCGAAGCCTGGTCTCCCAGTTTTGCAAGGAGATGCGTTCCACGCCGGACGATATCGGCCTGTGAATGGGCGCCGGTTTTCGAAGTCGCGCTCGCCAGATGATTTCTTGCCGTATTATAGGAAATCTGCAAGTTTTCCGCTGCCTGTTTCAGGGAGACACCAAGGATCAGCTGTTGAACCAGCAGCGCTTCCCGGTCGGTCAAACCGAATGCGGTCGAGAGTATTTTTTCAGAGGATTTCGGGACATCGTCCGGGTCGAACACCGTGACGAGCAGCGGTAGCCGTGGCGCCAGAAAAGGCGCAAACCCCGGGTGAAGCCGGTCTTTGTGCTGGATAGGCAAGACGAAAAAGAAAGGACCCGAGTTCCCGTTGTCCATCAGGGGTATTGGCCCGACCGGCAGGGATGATCTTGAGGCTTTTGCGAGAGCCGCCTGAAGAGCGGATTGTATTTGAGGTCTGCGCGCACCCAGACGGACTGTCCGGTCGATAAACAACGCTTTGCCGGTTGTCAGCACTCTGTCGGCCTGTCGGTTGAAATGCTGAATTCTGCCGTCGGGCTCAACAACCAGAGCGGCCGTCGGAATCTGATCCAGCCAGAATTGCGGGTTGGCGGGTTCAGCGTCCCGTTTTGCCAGTTCCAAAAGCAGCCCGAAGGCATTTTGCAGATGGGGCCTGAGAAAGCCGAAAAGACTTCGGACATGTTCCTCTTCTTTCGGGCCCATTCTTCTGGGCAGGTTGGCAGCCACGAACGCGGAATCCTGGCCTTCGCGATGCAGTATCACGCCAAAGGCACGATTGATCTCGCCGTGATCCTTCAGGAACTCATCGTAAAAATCGGTGTTCTCGACATCGGCGGTGGAAATGAAATCCCCGGTGAAAACCACATCCGAGGGATCACATTGCAATGCAATTGGCGGAAACGGATTCGGCGAGACAGCATGGTTTAGCCGGAACTCGGCGTCTTCGCCGTGATTGAACATGGCGCAGTCGTAAACCTTGTTCCGGTATACGCATTGGGCCTGATATGAAATCGGCAGATCCGGATAAATGGTTGCAAGATCCGAAAGCACACCAGTAAGTCCCTCGTCCAGCAAAGCAGCTGAGTAGATTTTGTGCAGTAAACTGGAGTGATCGTTTACCAAGTGTCGAATCCTGTAGCTTACAACGTGAGATTTAACCGTTATCAATTAACGTTATTTTATAGATATCGTAAATGCCATCGTGACAATTTTTTTCAAATGTGCTATAAGAATGCTATTGCAACCAAAATTGTTTTGTCAGTTGTGAATAACTGGTGAAATGGGGAAATAATTACTTTAGGCAATGCTAAGCATCAGCAGCGGCACTTGTGCCGCTGCTTTTGTTGTTATAGTCAGCCACGTAATTGTCTGTAGAAATGGAACTCTTCTAGCCACGCTGGCGAAAAGCTCTTGAATTTATTCTCTGAAAATCAGTGCGAAGCTTACCAGTTCGTGATTTCAGCCGAAGAAAAACAACATGACAAGCTCCGGATTTTGCTATATACGCCCGCGAAAGCTGGGTGATGGTGCGTTCAATTTCTGTTGAACGACCTGCAGGGCGGAACCGGTCTCGGTTCATTTCCGATAATCCCAGTTGATATGCAACATGGCCCAAAGCTGGTGAACACGTTTCCGGCCTTTACCGGAAAACGCTCTGACCGCTTTGTAATTGAAAAGGGAAATATGCCATGAACATAATCGAGCAGCTCAATGCTGAGGAAATGGCGAAGATCGAAGCTCAACGCAAGCTTCCCGAATTTTCACCAGGTGACACGGTTCGCGTTAACGTAAAGGTCACCGAAGGTAGCCGTACCCGTACACAGGCTTACGAAGGCGTCTGCATTGCCCGTTCCGGCGGCGGCATCAACGAGAGCTTTACGGTTCGCAAGATTTCCTATGGCGAAGGCGTTGAACGTGTCTTCCCGATCTACTCTCCGATGCTGGAAGGTGTTGAAGTTGTCCGCCGCGGCAAGGTTCGCCGCGCGAAACTCTACTACCTGCGTGATCGCCGCGGCAAGTCCGCCCGGATCACCGAAAACACCAATGTTCGCTCCAAGCGCCTCAACGAGGAAGCACGCGCGGAAGCTGCCGCTGTCAAGGTTGCCAAGGCGGAAGCCAAGAAGGCCCAGCAGGCAGCTGCTGAGAGCGCTGCTGAATAGGCCGAGTTGGCAAATACGATTGAAAGGCGGTCCCTGCGACCGCCTTTTTTGTATGAAATGATGGCAATCAATCTCAGTTGAATTCAGCTCAACCCGCCAGAACTTGACCTTGAGGCGTGGCTGCGCCATTCACTAGCGAGAATTTTGCAACATTCCTTGCTGCTCCTGTCAGCGAAGGAAAACGATGCCGGAAGCAGGCGCCGGGACGCAGGCGCAGCTGGAACCGGCGGGAAAGAGGAGAGACCGATGGCGAAGGCTCGCACGCTTTACGACAAGATCTGGGATGACCACGTGGTCGACATGCAGCCGGACGGAACCGGCCTGCTCTATATAGACCGTCACCTGGTGCATGAAGTCACCAGCCCTCAGGCCTTCGAAGGCCTGCGCATGCACGGCCGCAAGGTACGCAGCCCGCAGAAGACGCTTGCGGTTGTCGACCATAACGTGCCGACATCCGACCGGCGCGACGGGATCGACGATCCGGAGTCCGCGTTGCAGGTGGACACTCTTGCCAAGAACGCAGCCGAATTCGGTGTTGAATATTATTCCGAACTGGATATGCGCCAGGGTGTTGTTCATATCGTCGGTCCGGAACAGGGCTTTACGCTGCCGGGAATGACCATTGTCTGCGGCGACAGCCATACCTCCACGCATGGTGCGTTCGGATCGCTTGCACACGGCATTGGAACGTCCGAGGTCGAGCATGTGCTTGCGACCCAGACCCTGATCCAGAAAAAAGCCAAGAACATGCTGGTCAAGGTCAATGGTGACGTACCGAAAGGCGTGACTGCAAAAGATATCGTCCTGGCAATCATCGGCAAGATCGGCACCGCAGGCGGTACCGGCTACGTCATTGAATATTCTGGTGACGCCATCCGGTCGCTGTCCATGGAAGGACGGATGACGGTCTGCAACATGTCTATCGAGGCCGGTGCGCGCGCCGGACTGATCGCTCCGGACGAGAAAACGTTTGAATACGTCAAGGGCCGCCCGAAGGCACCAAAGGGTGAAGCCTGGGATATGGCGATGGCCTACTGGCATACGCTGCACTCGGACGCGGATGCCTATTTCGACAAGGTTGTCGAGCTGGACGCCGCAAACCTGCCGCCGATCGTTTCCTGGGGCTCCTCTCCGGAAGATGTGGTTTCGGTGGAAGGCGTTGTACCGGACCCGGAGCAGATCGAGGATGAAAACCGACGCGACTCCAAGAAACGCGCGCTGGACTACATGGGTCTTGAGCCGGGCACGAAAATCACGGACATCAAGATCGACCGTGCATTCATCGGTTCATGCACCAACGGTCGGATCGAAGACCTGCGCGCGGCCGCCGCTGTCATCGGGAACCACAAGGTGGCGGCACATGTCGATGCCATGGTGGTTCCGGGCTCCGGTCTCGTGAAGGAGCAGGCTGAGGAAGAAGGTCTTGATGTGATCTTCAAGGAAGCCGGATTTGACTGGCGTGAACCTGGATGCTCCATGTGCCTGGCAATGAATGCCGACAAGCTCAAGCCGGGCGAGCGCTGCGCTTCAACTTCGAACCGGAATTTCGAGGGCCGTCAAGGACATAAGGGCCGTACTCATCTTGTTTCGCCGGCAATGGCCGCCGCAGCTGCGATCGCCGGTCACTTCGTTGATATTCGCGACTGGACGGTGAATTGATTCGTAGCCACTCCGATCAATAATTCCGGCAATTCAAAGGGCGTCTTCGGGCGCCCTTTTTCATGGTGCACGTAATTTTGTCGACATGACGCAGGTGCAATTGATGTCAGGCAACTGATTCATAGATTTAAGAAAATTCCTTTGCCAGAAAACGCCATTCAACAACCTCAATCAGAAATGACTTTGACGGGCTTCACAAGACTGTCACCTCGGCACTACAATACTCCTGTCACAAAAGGACATGTTCCGCTGTCCGATTGACCGGGCACAGAGCATTCCGAGCAGGTGTGAGGAGCGGAAGGTGACAATAGCGGTTTCGTCTGGAGCCCATCCGGCGTTGGTGCTCAATGCGGACTACCGGCCTTTGAGTTACTATCCATTGTCTTTGTGGTCGTGGCAGGACACCATAAAGGCGGTGTTCCTGGATCGGGTCAACATAGTTGCAGAGTATGATGCGGCGGTCCGAAGTCCGAGCTTCGAATTCCGATTGCCAAGCGTTGTCTCGCTCAAGACCTTTGTGAAACCTAGCCGTTACCCCGCATTTACCCGCTTCAACGTCTTTCTCCGCGATAAATTTCAGTGCCAGTATTGCAGCTCCAAATACGAGTTGACCTTCGATCATCTCATTCCCCGCTCCAAAGGTGGCCTGACGACCTGGGAGAATGTGATCACTGCCTGCTCACCCTGTAACCTGCGCAAATCCAACAAGTCCTGCGAACAGCTGAACATGTGGCCGATGCACATGCCGTTTCGGCCGACCATCCAGGATCTGCACAACAATGGCAGGGGGTTTCCGCCCAACTACCTGCACGAGAGCTGGATGGATTTCCTGTATTGGGATACAGAACTCGAGCCGTAGAGCGCATTGTGTCGGGGCGACCGGAAAGCAAATCTGCTTTATCCGTGCATTCACATCGCCTCTTTATTCGATTGCGTTAAGACTTATTTTACCCGTTTTAAAGGGTTCATTTAAGAATTTAGGTACTTTTCTGTAATAACTGTCTCATGAGAGCTGTGAGGCAGTCATGTTAAAGCAACCTATTCTTTCTATCCGAAACCTGGCCGTTCGTTTTCGCGACGAACGAGACGGAGCGATCATCCCCATCTTCGGGATCATGTTGGTCATCATCATCGTGATGGCCGGTGCTGCGGTCGACGTATCGCGGGTCGTGAATGCACGCGAAAAACTTTCATACGCGCTCGACGCTGCGGCTCTTGCTGCGGCGACGCAATTGTCGACCCAGGCCTTGACCGATGCGGAAATCCAGAAGGTCATCACGGATTCCTTCAAGGGAAATATGTCAGACGCCGATTTCCTCGACGAAGCGATCGATAACCTTTCCTTCGTCGTCGATAGCGAAAACGGTCGGGTTACCGTCACATCGGCGGCGACCATGGACAACATGTTCATCGATTTCGGCGGTTACGGCAAAGAAGCCTTTGGCCCGGAGACATTCACCTTCGGTACCAACTCGCAGGTGACCTTTTCCCGTTTCGATGTTGAAATGGCAATGGTGGTCGACGTGACCGGTTCCATGTCGGGTGAAATCAATGATCTGAAAGATGCAGCTGAATCGGTCGTCAATATCCTCATTCCGGACGGTTCGACGGAAAGCAAGGTCAAGATCTCACTCGTTCCATACAGCGTTGGAGTGAACCTGGACTCTTATGCCTCCGCGGCGACCGGAGGATTGAGCACCAAATGCGCCACGGAGCGTGCCGGCAGCGAGAAGTACACGGACGCGAGCTATACCGTTTCACCGCTCGGTGACGGGTCGGGAACGTACCGGTCACAGGATTGCTCAGGTTCGGTTATCCAACCGCTTACCGACAATCGGTCGTCACTCATGACCGCGATCAATGGGCTGACCACCGACGGTTATACTGCCGGGCAAACCGGTGTCGGTGTCGGTTGGTATACACTTTCGCCAAACTGGAAAGACCTCTGGCCAGCTGAATCGGCACCAGCAGAATATTCAGATTCAGAAGTTTTGAAGTTTGCCCTGATCATGACCGATGGTGACTTCAACACGCATTACAACAAACAATCCCTGACCAAGTCGCAGTGTAAAAACAAGCAAGACAATGGTCAGTATGACGGCCCCTGCTACAACGGCACCAATGATTACTGGCTGGAAAAATCCCAATGGGGTTATTCCGGTAAGTCTTCACAACGGGCACTCTCGCTTTGTGGCGCGATGAGAAATTCAGGCATCACCATCTACACCGTGTATTTCGGAACTGCGACAAGTTCTGACGGTGCGAGAGTGATGCAGGACTGCGCCGATCCCGGAAAATACTATGCCGCAACATCTTCCGATGATCTGGTAGCTGCCTTCTCCAACATTGCGAAGAAGATCCAGCAGGTCTACCTGTCGCAATAAGGTTTGCAATGACAAAAGAAAAGCCCGCCATTCGGCGGGCTTTTTTGTTGGAAACCTGCGGCGTTAGCCGCGGTTCTGACGATTGTCGATCAGGTCATCGACGACGGCCGGGTCCGCCAGAGTAGAGGTATCCCCGAGATTGTCGAAGCTGTCCTCGGCGATCTTGCGCAGAATGCGGCGCATGATCTTGCCGGACCGTGTTTTCGGCAAGCCTGGAGAGAACTGAATCAGGTCTGGAGACGCGATCGGTCCGATTTCCGCGCGCACGTGCCTGACCAGTTCCTTTTTCAATTCGTCCGTCGGTTCCTCACCTTCCATCAGCGTGACATAGGCATAGATGCCCTGCCCCTTGATATCGTGCGGATAGCCGACAACGGCAGCCTCGGAAACTTTCGGATGCGCGACAAGCGCACTTTCAACTTCCGCCGTGCCCATGCGGTGACCGGAAACGTTGATGACATCGTCCACCCGCCCTGTGATCCAGTAGTAACCGTCGTCGTCGCGTCGACAGCCGTCGCCGGTGAAGTAAAGCCCCTTGTAGGTGGCAAAATAGGTCTGGACGAAACGTTCATGGTCGCCATAGACCGTCCGCATCTGACCTGGCCAGCTATCCTTGATGACAAGGTTGCCTTCCGTTGCACCTTCCTGGAACTTGCCTTCCGCATCAACGATAGCAGGCTGAATCCCGAAGAAAGGCCTTGTGGCGGACCCGGGTTTCAGCGCCGTCGCACCGGGAAGCGGCGTGATGAGGATGCCGCCAGTCTCTGTCTGCCACCAGGTGTCGACGATCGGGCAGCGGCCTCCGCCGACGACATTATGGTACCAGGTCCAGGCTTCAGGGTTGATCGGTTCGCCAACGGACCCAAGCAGGCGCAGGGATTTGCGCGAGGTCTTGGTGACATGGTCGTCGCCCGCACCCATCAGCGCACGGATCGCTGTCGGAGCCGTGTAGAAGATATTGACGTTGTGCTTGTCGCAGACTTCCCAGAACCGGCCCGGTCCCGGATAGGTCGGGACGCCTTCAAACATCAGTGTGGTCGCCCCGTTGGCCAGCGGACCGTAGACAATGTAGCTGTGTCCGGTCACCCAGCCCACATCCGCGGTGCACCAGTAGACATCACCTTCATGATAGTCGAAGACGTATTCATGGGTCATGGAGGCGTAAACAAGGTAGCCGCCGGTCGTGTGCAGTACACCTTTCGGCTGGCCGGTCGACCCGGACGTGTAGAGGATGAACAGCGGATCTTCCGCGTTCATTTCCACCGGTTCGCACTGGTCGGATACACGTGCCGCCTCTTCATGGTACCAGACATCACGCCCGTCCTGCATGGAGATGTCGCCACCGGTGCGCCTGACCACGATCACCGACTTGACGGGAGCCTTCTCGGCCGCCCTGTCGACATTGGCTTTCAACGGCACCTTGCGCCCACCGCGAAGCCCTTCGTCAGCGGTGACGATACAGTCCGATTTGCAGCCGTCGATGCGCTGGGCGAGACTGTCCGGTGAAAAGCCGCCGAAAACAATGGAATGAACAGCGCCGATGCGGGCGCAGGCCAGCATCGCGTAAGCCGCCTCCGGGATCATCGGCATGTAGATGGTGACGCGATCGCCCTTCTTCACGCCCTGCCCGTGCAGGACGTTGGCAAACCTGTTCACTTCCCGGGAGAGTTCATTGTACGTGATGACCTTGTGCTCACCCGGATCATCACCTTCCCAGATGATTGCCGGCTGATCGCCGCGCTTTTCCAGATGCCGGTCGACACAATTGGCCGCGACATTGAGCGTTCCGTCCTCGAACCATTTGATCGAGACGTTGTGATAGTCATACGAGGTGTTCTTGACCTTCGAGTAAGGCTTGATCCAGTCGACGCGTTTGCCGTGCTCACCCCAGAAGCCGTCAGGATCTTCCACGGAGCGCTCATACATCTCCAGATACTTGGCGTTGTCGACATGCGCCCGTGCGGCTACCTCCGCAGGAACGGGAAAAACAGAGTCAGACATTATTGAGAACCTCCCGAAACCGAAATTGGCCGGCTTTGGATCTATTCCCCCCAGAAGCCGACTTTATTTTCCGGGTGCCATTATGCGTATGGCCCCCTTGGGCGTCCAGAACCAAACTTTAGTCCTTTAGTCGCCGAGTCCTTGGTCTAATGCGTTCAAATACGTAGTGAATTACGACAGGCACTGTCGGCGGCAAGACCTTCAGGATCCGAACCAACCTATTACAATGCCCTGCACCAGAATGACACCCAGCCAGTGCCCGCCATCGATAAAAGTCAGGCTCCACGGCTTTCCCTGGAACCGATGGTTGATGATTTGCGTTGTCATGATGATGCCGACCCAGATCATCAGTGCGGAAATAATCCCGGCGCGGATTGTTGTTTCACCCGTGTGGTAGACGATTCCTGCAAAGACGAATGCCATCACGATCTGACAGACAAATGTAAGCCCGAGTGTCGCGGGATCCGGTTTCGTCTGCTCTTCCGTCAGGCTGGCCGCCTTCATCCAGGCCTTGCCAAGCACGCCGTACCAGGCCGACCCGAAGATGAAGGACGCGATAGCCGCTGCAGCCACCGCAATCAGGTTCACGCCGTCAAACATCATGGGTCCGCCCTCCGTATTTTTCCGAATGCAGGTTGGTCGTAAAAGTCCGAAAGATCAAGCAGTGGGTTGTTCCGGAACCGACTGGTTTCTGCCTGTCCGGGCCTCCAGGCCGCCTCTTTCAACAACAAAACTGACCACCGGGGCGAGTCCGTCACCGGCCTTCATGTTTGCAAAGACAAATGGCCTGCTCTTGCGCATCCTTGATGCATCCCTGTCCATGACGTCGAGGTCCGCTCCGACATGGGGTGCAAGGTCGGTCTTGTTGATGACAAGAAGATCCGACCTGGTAATGCCCGGGCCGCCCTTTCGCGGGATTTCCTCGCCTGCGGCCACGTCGATGACGTAGATCGTCAGATCGGCGAGTTCCGGGGAGAAGGTAGCTGCGAGATTATCGCCGCCGGATTCGATCAGAACCAGATCAAGATCCGGTATCGCTCTGGTCAGATCATCAATTGCGGCGAGGTTGATCGATGCGTCTTCGCGGATGGCGGTGTGAGGGCATCCCCCGGTTTCGACACCGCGAATCCGGTCGCTCGTGAGAGCCTGGGAGCGCATCAAGGCTTCGGCATCCTCTCGGGTGTAGATGTCGTTGGTAATGACGGCGAGCGAATAGTCATCGCGCATTGCCTTGCAAAGGCGATCAGTCAGGGTGGTTTTGCCGGAGCCGACCGGGCCACCAATGCCGACACGCAGGGGACCGTTTTGAAAACTCATGTGCGGAACAACCTCGAATACTGGATTTCATGTGCCATGGAGGCGATGTCTGCGAGAAAGGCGGAACTGCCGAGATCGTCCAGTCCTGAACCCAGCGCGATCTCGGAAACTTCAAAAACAACCGCCTCCAGACCGGCGATCGTTCTTTGTCCGTCATTCTGCCCGACGGGAACTGCGCGGATGGCCGCGGAAACGATATTGGCGACGAAAGCCTGAAGAAAGGATGTCGCTGCCGCCTTGACCGGGATGGCGTGCGCTGCACAGACGAGACCGAACGCGACGGGATAGGGCCAGGGATCATGGTCGGCGGCGACCAGGTCCCGAAACAGTTTTCCTGCCGTTGTACAGGGGTCCGGAGGCCAGCTTTTGGCAATTGYSTTTGCATGAAGGCCGTGCCTTGCGCGCTGGATTCCAGATGCCTTTCGCGGGAGGGTTGGAAGGCAAGTCCAAGTTCCCGCAATTCAATCACCGACGGCGCATCCCCTTCCTGGCCGGCCAGGAGCGTTTCCTTCAGGAGGATCGCATCGTTCCGTCCAGCGCCATATCGCAATATACCGGAAAGCCAGTCCTCGAGCTCTGCGGCGTCCTTCACCCCGCCCTGTTCGATCACCTGTTCCAGTCCGTGGCTGTAACTGAACGCCCCGACGGGAAAGGCCGGAGAAAGGAAGGTCATCAGACGGTAGAGCGCTGCAGGTGAAACGATGTCATTCATGGGCGGATGTTTGCCCGCCGTGGTGATGGTGCGCGTGACCGTGCCCATGAACGTGGCCTTCGGCGCGGCCATGACCATAGGCGCCCCCTTCCGGGTCGAATGCGGCGCTTACAGGTGTCAGCCGTCCTCCGAGCCTGGACACCATTTCCTCAATGACGTGGTCTCTTCGGATCCGCAGCGTTTCGCCAAGCAGCTGGGTTGGCAGGTGCCGGTTGCCGAGATGCCACGCGATCCTGACGAGATGGGCAATATCCCCGGCTTCGATTTCGACAAGGTCTTCCGGTTCGGCCAGTACTTCAACTATCCGCCCGTCCTCCAGTTCGAGGCGGTCACCGTGGTGAAGGTGAACCGCGCTGGGCTGATCGAGCAGAAACGTGAGGCCGCCTGCACCCGTCAGAACCGCCCGCCGGCGGTATCTGTCGTCCAGGTCGAGCGTGACCCGGTCCACAGGGTCACCTTGCCAGTCCCGGGTGCGATGAATAGCCAGAACCCGGATCATTGTGCCGCTTCAACCTTTGCCATCATTGACTTGAAGGCCGGGCGCTCCCTAAGGCGCTTCAGGTATTCGTGAACCGGTCCTTCCTTCGGCAGGTCGAATTTGGCGAAAACCGCCCAACCCGAACAATGACCGATGATGATGTCCGCGATCGTGAATGTCTCGCCCATCACGTAAGGACCCTCGCCGAGCCTCTGCTCGAGGACTTCCAGACCGCGCTGGAATTCCATCCTGCAGACATCCTTGACTGCAGGGACACGGATTTCCTCCGGCAGGATGAACGTGTTTTTGGCGGCCGTCCAAAGGGCTCCTTCCAGAACATCCACTCCGAACTGGGTGAAGCTATCCTGGCGCGCGCGCTCAAGGGTTCCGGCAGGAAAGGTAAAACGGCCGTGCTTGTCGGCAAGGTAGGTGCAGATCGCAACGGATTCGGTGATGGCGCTGTCGCCGTCGACCAGGATCGGCACCTTGCCACTCGGGTTGAGTGCCCGAGCGGCATCGGATTGCGGCATCGCCGGATCCACCTCGTAAGCTTCGCCCAACTCCTCCAGCAACCACATGACACGCATCGCGCGCGTGCGCGGAAATCCGACGATCTTGTACATTCTTTTGCTTCTCCCATTATCGACCCGGCCCCCTGGTTTCACCAAGGTGTTTTGGGTCAAATCCTGTTTTCTTCAGCTTAGTTGCATTTCAGGCCAATCCTGATTTTGGCTCCTTCAGCAGTGCATCGGGTTCAGAACAGGAAATAGCGCTGTGCCATCGGCAGGACATCTGCCGGTTCACAGGTGAGCAATTCGCCGTTGGCCCGGACTTCGTAGGTTTCGGGATGAACGTCGATATCGGGCGTCGCATCGTTGAGGACCATGGACTTCTTGCTGATACCGCCGCGTACGTTCTTGACGGGCAGGACGAGGCTGTCCAGACCGGCCTTTTCCGCAACGCCCGTGTCGTAGGCCGCCTGGGAAACGAATGTCACGCGACTTTCGGTCATTGCCTTGCCGAAAGCGCCGAACATAGGCCGGTAGTGCACCGGTTGCGGTGTCGGAATGGATGCGTTCGGATCACCCATGGGTGCGGCTGCGATCGTACCGAGTTTCAGAACCATGTCCGGCTTGACACCGAAGAATTTCGGATCCCAGAGCACCAGGTCCGCGAGCTTGCCGATCTCGACCGATCCGACATGCTGATCAAGACCATGTGCGATCGCGGGATTGATGGTCATCTTGGCCATGTAGCGCCTGACGCGGAAATTGTCGTTTTCACCGGTCTCCTCCGACAGGCGGCCCCGCTGCACCTTCATTTTGTGCGCGGTCTGCAGGGTTCGGATAATCACCTCTCCGACACGGCCCATGGCCTGGCTGTCCGAAGCAATGATCGAAAAGGCACCCATGTCGTGGAGAATGTCCTCGGCCGCGATCGTTTCCTTGCGGATACGGCTCTCGGCAAAGGCAACATCTTCAGGGATCGAGCTGTCCAGATGGTGACAGACCATCAGCATGTCGAGATGTTCTTCAAGCGTGTTGACGGTGTAGGGCCGGGTCGGGTTGGTCGATGACGGCAGAACATTCATCTCGCCGCAGACCTTGATGATATCCGGAGCGTGCCCACCGCCGGCGCCTTCGGTGTGGAAGGCATGGATCGTGCGGTTCCTGAAGGCCGCGGTGGTGTTTTCAACAAAGCCGGACTCGTTCAGCGTGTCGGTGTGGATCATCACCTGGACATCATATTCGTCCGCGACCGAAAGACAGGTATCGATGGCAGCCGGTGTCGTGCCCCAGTCCTCGTGCAGTTTCAGGGCGGCGGCACCGGCCATGATCTGTTCTTCAAGTGCCGCGGGCAAGGATGCGTTGCCCTTGCCTGCAAAGGCGAGGTTCATCGGAAAACTGTCCGCCGACTGCAGCATCCTGGTGATATGCCAGGGACCTGGCGTGCAGGTTGTTGCGTTTGTGCCGGTCGCTGGTCCCGTACCGCCCCCCAGCATGGTCGTCACACCTGACATCAGGGCTTCTTCGATCTGCTGCGGACAGATGAAATGGATGTGAACGTCGAGGGCCCCGGCGGTCAGGATCTTGCCCTCCCCGGCGATTGCTTCCGTCCCGGGCCCGACGACGATGTCGACATCCGGCTGAACATCCGGGTTGCCCGCCTTGCCGATACCGACAATGCGGCCATCCTTCAGCCCGACGTCGGCCTTGACAATGCCCCAGTGGTCCACGATCAGCGCGTTTGTAATCACCGTGTCGACAGCACCGGCGCTGCGCGGTGCCTGGGACTGACCCATACCGTCACGGATCACTTTGCCACCGCCGAATTTCACTTCCTCACCATAGGTGGTGAAATCCCTTTCGACTTCGATGACGAGATCGGTATCGGCAAGACGCAACCTGTCGCCTGTGGTCGGTCCGTACATGTCCGCATACGCGGCGCGCGGCATCCTGTAAGCCATTTTTGCTCCTGTCGGCGATCAGTTGCCGTAGTCTTCGAGAGTTGCTGCCAAATCGTCGGCGCGATGCATGGTCATGACAATCATGCAATTTCGATATAGATCGTTGCCGCGCGTTCCGGCTTTGAATGGAAAGCTGTAGGACCTGCAGTCCTTTTCCCGAAACAAGAGCCAGGCCGCTTGTGCTTCTTCCAGCGCGGCAGGACTGCCTTTCAGGTGCTTCGGCAAGACGTCGTCCATCGCAACAACCTTGGCTTTGAGCGTTTCATAAGCCGCTTCCATGTTTGCGTTGGCGTCCTTCAGGGCTTTTTCCGCACAATATGTGCGTTCGTTGTTGTTCAACGGATACCCGCAATCGACGTTTTCCTGGGCCTGGGGCCCGGATGTTGCCAGGAAAACAGAGGTCGCAAAAATGGCTGAAATCAGGTAATGCATCAATTTCCAAGACCCCCGGCAAGTTCGTTGAGTTCATTCACGCGCGTGCTGGTCAGCTGAGCCCGGCACACATAAATGAGTTGAGGTTCAAGTGTGCCTCCCCGGGCGAGGAAGCCGTAAGCGGCGCAAGCCTTGTCGCGATAGGGAACCCACGCGCGTTGGGCGTCCCGCAAGGCATCGGCGGCACCTTTGAGGCTATCCGGCAGGTAACCGTCCATTTCACGCATTTTTGCCATGGCAACCTTGTAGGCGGTGTTCAGTTCCGCATCTGCCGCTTGCCAATCCCGCTCGGCACAAAGGGTCATTTCCATCTGGCTCACCGGGTTACTGCAATTGACGTTATTCTGCGCACTTGCCGGTGAAAACATGAGAAACGCAAGGAAAAGTCCCGTCCCGGGCCTCAAGAACGATATGCATTGGCGCATCAGAGCCTGCCCATGACTTTTTGATTGAATCCGTACACCGTCCGGTCGCCGCGATAAGGAACCAGCGTGACGGATCTGGTTTGGCCGGGTTCGAAACGGACGGCCGTTCCGGCAGGGATGTCGAGACGCATGCCTCTGGCCAGGTCACGATCGAATGACAGCCCTTCGTTTGTTTCTGCAAAATGGTAGTGACTGCCGACCTGAACCGGCCGGTCGCCCGTGTTGGAAACGTCCAGCTCGACGGTCTCCAGTCCTGCGTTCAGCTCGATTTCACCATCGGCAGGGAAGATTTCACCGGGTATCATTGCTAACTCCCAAAGTAACGCGGCATGGCTATCAGCGGATCGGTTCGTGTACCGTGACGAGTTTCGTACCGTCTGGAAACGTCGCTTCCACCTGTACATCATGAATCATTTCGGCAATGCCTTCCATCACCTGGTCGCGGGACAGGATTTTCGCTCCGGCCGCCATGAGTTCGGCAACGGATCGGCCGTCCCGTGCACCTTCAACGACGAAGTCCGAAATCAGGGCAATCGCTTCGGGATGATTGAGTTTGACACCTCGCTCCAGGCGCCGCCGGGCAACCATGGCAGCCATTGAAATGAGTAGCTTGTCCTTCTCGCGCGGAGTCAGGTTCATCGATCAGTTCTCCAGATTAGCAATGCCAGACGCGTGGCAGATCCGCCGAGCGGTAACCGGTCAGGAAGGACACCAGGGTATTCCGTAAGATGCGGCTGTCATTCGATACGAATCGAACCGTCAGCAAGCCGTTCCAGGCACTGGCAGCTGCGTGAATTGCGTGATTTCGAGACGCCTCGAGGCAGGACCGAGCGAGCGAAAGCCTGTCTTCAGCGTCTGTTGTGCAGTCCAGGAAGGTCGCGATCGTGTGGTCACCTCCTGTTGCAGCCTGTCCGCCCAGAAATTTCTCCGGATCGCCATCGAAGCGGATGTCATCTGCAAACACAAGTTTGCCGCCCCGCCTGATCCGCCACCTGTCCCTGAACCACACCCTTTCAACTGTTTCGCGCATGGCTCTTCGTCCCAGCACGAGGGTCTCCAGCAGCAGCAGCCTGCCCTCGGGTGCCAGGTCCGCGCTTATCGAACGGGAAAGGCTGGATCTGTCGAACAGGATGGTTTCCTGCGGCAGCCATTCCAGGGTCGCATCCGCGCCAACCTTGAGTGATGCTGTCACTTTTGCGGAGCCGGAATTGCTTCGATAGGCGCGTTCCGCGGTCTGGCTGGTCACAATCGCGTGTGCGGCGTCATCCACTGCAACGTCATAGGTCAAGGCATCACCGCCGGTCAGGCCACCGGCCGTGTTGATCAAAACGGCCGTGTCTGCGCCTTTGTAGACCCTGGGCAGGCGGATCCTGGCGGAACCCTGCTGATAAAGGTCAGCAAGCCGGGTCCTGCCGCCAGCCCCGGTGAAGCGGATGTGCGCAGAACCATTGACCCGCTGCAACCTCGTGTCCAGCGAACCCAAATCTGATGCCGTGGCAGCACCATACATACCGTTTCCGTCCCCTCGGCGTTTCGCCGGCAATTTTGCCATCGGCCAATTGAATTCTCCGAGGGCCGGTCAAATCCTGGCGCTTCCCCCGCTGTATTTTCAAACTCCTAGCAAAGGCCGGGCCAAAAATCATTGTTCCTGCCGGATACCGGGACCAATGCGGAAAGTGCGTGATTTTGCGCTGATCGGAAAGTACATTCGCGGCTGGTTGATTAAAATTCAGGCGTCTGCACAAATCATCATCATTTTTACGACTTCATGAGGGGGTTGCCCTCGGCGAAATGTTCCGGTTTTTTAGTGGCACAGCAAAAAGGCAAGCAGTCCTTAACCTGTGTGCGTTTTCTTAAGCGGTGTGACCAGCGAGGGATACACGTGTTTTCAAGCACAATTGGCCGCCTGATAATTTCAATGCTTGTGGTGTTCGGTTTTGTCGCCGGCCTCGCCATTGGGCCTGCACAGGCGGATATCGGCGCGTTCATTCTTATCGATGCGAAAACAGGCAAGGTTCTGGAACAGAAGAACGCGACGCGGAAGTGGTACCCTGCCTCCCTGACAAAGATGATGACAGCCTATGTGACGTTCAAGGCGATCCGGGAAGGCCGTGCGACACTCAATTCTGCGGTTGTCCAGTCGAAAAACTCGTTATCCGAACCGCCAAGCAAGATGGGTTTCAAGGTCGGTACGCGTTTCACCATCGATACTGCGCTGAAGATTATCCTCATCAAGTCGGCAAACGATGTTGCAGTAGCGCTGGGGGAAGCCATTGCCGGATCTGAATCCGGTTTCATTTCGATGATGAATGCCGAAGCCAGGCGTCTGGGAATGAGCAATACACGATTCACCAATCCGCACGGATTGCCGGACAATGGACAGATCACCACAGCGCGGGATATGGCGATCCTCGCGATGGCTCTGCGGCGCGACTTTCCGGAATCCAGGGACTTTTACAAGCATCCCGGGGTTCGGTTCGGAAAGAAGACGCTGCGTTCGGCGAACAGGGAGTTTCTGCTTCGGGTGCCGGGCGCGAACGGCATGAAGACCGGGTATATCTGCAATTCCGGATACAATGTTGCCGCTTCCGTTACACGGCGCGGACGGACACTGATCGCCGTGATTCTCGGTGCCGGGTCCGGTCTGGAAAGAACCGCCTTTGCCCGTCAACTGTTCGACAAGGGTTTCAGGAAGCGCCGTGGCGGCAAAACGGTGGCCAGCCTGACCGGTTCGTCCGGAAATCCTCCGGCCAACGGATATTGCCGGCGGAACCGGAGCCCGGGAGCCAAGGCGTACATGGCCCGCTTCGACTTGAAGAACGAGCCCTCCGGGGGTTTCCTGTTTTTCCGGAGCGCGGATGACAAGCAGCTGAAGAAAGTCGATGAAAGCGGGTTCACGCTGGCAAACGGAAAACCTGACTGGGCGAAAATCCTCGACCGGACGCTCGGCCCGCGCAAGATAGCTTATCGTCCGTTGCAGGTTGGCCTCGGAAAACCGACCGGAACTCCAAAAGCGTCCGCATCTGCCGGTGGGACTCAAATTCCGGCAAGTGATGTCCCGACGCCGGTAGCGAACCCCGTTCGCAGGGCCCAGATGGAAATTCGGGCGAAGATGCAAAAAACGGCGGAAGTCGGCTCTTCCGGCGCGATTTCACAGGCCGCTGTTGCCGTTCAACCGGTGGAACAGAAGGCTCAGGCGGCGGCGCCGGGGTCGATTTTCCGCAAGGGACTGGATTTTACGGTTCCCGTTCCGGCACCCAGTCCGCGCAAGTAGACACTTTGCCAGGAAATTTCCTGCTGAAGACACATGGTTGTCGGATCAACGATTAACCGTTTATTTACGCTACTGCTTAACACTGAGGTAAGAATTTGTCCGACAGTGGCGATCGGCTGCGGGATTTTCAGTGGCACCCGTGGGGGTACATTGTTCCTGGAGCGAGCCGACGCAATTCAGATCAAGAGATCACATGATGATTGAACCGAGATCCACTGCCACCATCCGCGCTCTAGCCAGCCTTGCGGAACTGTCCGCTGATCAGCTGGAGGAAGGCGCGTCGATCGAGGAAGTCATTGCGACGCTTCGCAAGGCCGCTGAAGCCGTACGGCACGTCATTGATACAGATGAAGCTGACGATGCGGAATTCGAGGACATTGATCTTGTTCAGGATCTCACTCCGATGGACCTTGCCGTTGAGCGTTCGGAAAACAACGAAGAGATCGAAGAAACCGAAGCCGAAGAACCGGTTCTCAATGCCGGCTAGGTAATAATATTACCCTTTCCCTTTGACGATCCCACGGAAACAATGGTAGCGGTGCGGCCTGAACTGCTTCCAGGCCCTGGAGTGCGCATCAGCTGGTGCTGACAGCGCATCAAACGGCCGGTGTTTCGATTGGAGACGCGTTTAATGGTTTCCCAGGACGCCCGCAGGGAACCTGGCCGAAAAGGGCCGAAGCCCCCTATTCCCCTGTCTGTTCTGACAGGATTTCTCGGATCGGGAAAGACCACTCTCCTGAACCGGATCCTGAAGGATACGGCCATGGCGGACACGGCGGTCATCATCAATGAATTCGGTGAGATCGGGCTCGATCACCTCTTCGTCGACCAGACCGGGGACGGCATCATTGAGCTCTCATCCGGATGCCTGTGCTGCACGATCCGCGGCGACCTTGTGACCACGCTGGAAAATCTGTTGCGTCATCTGGACAATGGCCGCAAAGACCGGCTCACAAGGGTCCTGATCGAAACCACCGGACTCGCGGATCCCGCGCCGATCCTGCATACGGTGATGCTGCATCCCTATCTGGTCATGCGCTATCGGCTCGACAGCGTGATCACGCTGGTGGATGCGGTCAACGGATTTTCCACGCTCCTGGAACATGAAGAAGCACGCAAGCAGGCAGCTGTTGCCGACAGGATCGTGTTCACCAAGACGGACCTGCTGCAAACACCGGCCGCACGAGCGGAATTCGAAAAGCTGAAACAACGACTTGGTGCGTTGAATCCGGGTGCATTGCGGCTGGATGCGCAATCTGATGAGGTGCAGCCGAGCAAGCTCTTCGATGCCGGCCTCTATGACCCGAACAGCAAAATTCCGGATGTGGCAACCTGGCTGAACGAAGAGGCCTATGCGGTCAACACGCAAGGTCATGACCCTTCTCATGGGCATCATCATGACGGCCACCATCACGGGCATCACCACGCCCACGACCATGACCATGACCATGACGTGAACCGGCATAGCGAGGCGATCCGCGCCTTCACGCTTGCAACCGATCGTCCCGTGTCCACATCGGCCCTCGAAATGTTTCTTGATTTGCTGCGATCGGCACACGGGCCGAAGCTCCTGCGCGTGAAAGGCATCGTGCAATTGGCAGAAGAGCCTGACCGGCCGGTGGTCATACACGGTGTGCAGCATGTGTTTCATCCGCCGACGACCCTGGAAGACTGGCCGGATGACGACAGACGTACGCGCATGGTCTTCATCACGAAAGATCTTCCGGAAGGATTTGTCCGCAAGATGTTCGAGGCGTTTTCCGGTGCGTTGCTTCCAGACACGCCCGACGCGAAGTCCATGACGGACAATCCGCTTGCAATTTCCGGATTTACCAGTCCGGTGCGCTAAGCGGTCTGCCCATCGGGCCGGTGACATGAACGGATGCTTCGTGGGCGCTGTTCCAACGACAATCGTCCGAAACTGAATTCGGGCGATGCGCTGGTCACCCGTTGAAGCCGGTACCATCCAGATTGGCAACAGCGGCCTGTGTCGGCTGCTGTTGCTCACAAATCGGAAGAGGCTCGATCAGGCAGCGGCCTTAGCGCGCGCGAGGGCCTTGTCGAGATCGCCTTCGGGATCCGTCGTCAGAAGGCTTGGTTGGTGCCGCGTGGTGACAACCTGCTCTATTCCGACGAGACCGAACCACCAATCCATATAGGCCGAATGAAAATCCTCGCCATATTTCCTGTCGGCACCCGGCGCAAACACTCCCGAACTGTAGAATACATGCGCGATCTTGTTTTCCAGCAGGCCAAAATACCCGCGTTCCGGTTCGAATCCGAATAGCAAACCCGGTTGGGTTATGATGTCGATATAGTGCTTCAGCTTGTAGGGAACGCCACCGTTCCACATAGGCACGTTGAAGACATATTCGTCCGCTGAAACAAACTTTTGCGTAACGTCGACTACCTGTTCCCAAGCGTTTCTACCCACCTCGTCCATCTCTCCGACCCCGAAGAATGACAGCTTGGCGGCGTTCTTGTCACCGTCGAATTCCGGCAGGTTCTCGCTCCAGAGGTTCAGGGTTTCGATTTGGATTTCAGGCTGTTTTTGTTTGCGTTCTTCAAGATAGGAACGTGCCAGTAGCGCGGATTGCGATTTGGCGCCGCGTGGCGATGCGTTGATATGCAGGATTTTTGACACCTTTGAACACTCCTCGACATTAATCGTCCCAGCTCAAGCTAGGCAACCATCTAAATACATGTTTGACGGTTACATACAATGTGAGTAACCATCAAAATATATGTTTGGAGGTTTCAATTACGCGTGAAGAAACAAGGGAACCGTTTGGCCGACTCGACAAAACCTGCACCAATCCTGATTGCTGATCATCCGGCTCTCGATTATCTGAACACAGTGGGTGCGCCGTACGGATCAGAAATCGAGTGGCTCGAAAACGGTCAGGGCCTGGTGTCCTGGATGACGGCTGCAGGGATCCTGAGTGTCTCCCGGTCGACTGAAATCTCCGGAGGGATACCTGCAAGGGAGCTCGACGCCGCAGCCGATGGAGCGCGGCAATTGCGAGAGTGGTTTCGAAACCTTCTGACCAGGCATGACAATCAGCTTGAATGGCGGTTCGAGGCCGATCAGGTCGAATCGATCAATCGCATTCTGATGGCAGGAACACACCGGTTCCGGCTGCAATTCGACTCATCGGGTGAAAGACGACTTGAGTTCGCCGGACAGTACGAAATCGACACAGCAGAAGACCTGCTGCTTCCGATCGCGCATGCAATTGCAGACTTGATGACGGAAATGGATCGCTTGCTCGTCAGGCAATGCGCAGGACCCAACTGTACATTCTGGTTCAACGACCTGACGAAAAACAGGAAGCGCCGCTGGTGCGACATGAAGGTTTGCGGCAATCGCGCCAAGTCAGCTGCCTTCCGGGAGCGCAGGAAGGACGCCTGAATAACGGGAGAAACTCAGGCAAGTCCCGCGATTGCGCTGGCAAAATCCTTCGCCGAAAACGGCTCCAGATCTTCCACACCTTCGCCAACCCCAATGAAATGCACCGGTAACCCGTGTTTGGCTGCTATCGCGACCAGGATACCGCCGCGGGCGGTTCCGTCGAGTTTGGTCATGACAAGCCCGGTGACGCCGGCGACCTTGCCGAAGATTTCCACCTGGTTCAGCGCGTTTTGGCCGGTCGTGGCATCAAGCGTCAGGATGACCGAGTGGGGCGCGCCGGGATCGTGCTTCTTGATGACACGGATCACCTTTTCAAGCTCGTCCATCAATTCGGCCCTGTTCTGAAGGCGGCCAGCCGTGTCGATCATAAGAACGTCGACCTGTTTTTCCTGCGCTTCCTTCATGGCGTCGAAAGCGAGGCCGGCCGCATCGGCACCGGTGTCCCGGGAAATCACGTCGGCGCCCGTGCGCTCGCCCCAGATCCTGAGCTGTTCGACGGCCGCAGCGCGGAACGTGTCACCTGCGGCGAGCATCACCTGCTTGCCCTCAGAACGCAGTTTCTGGGACAGTTTACCGATGGTCGTTGTCTTGCCGGTCCCATTGACTCCCACCATCAGCACCACATGCGGTTTCTTTCCCGTGTCGAGATCGAGAGGATGGGCGACCGGTTCCAGAACCTTTTCGACTTCTTCAGACAGGATCTCACGGACTTCTTCCGGAGAGATTTCCTTGTTGTAGCGCCCGTCCGACAACCGGTCGGTGATCGCCATGGCGGTGTCCACGCCAAGATCTGCCTGGATCAGGATATCTTCCAGTTCCTCCAGCATGGAGGCGTCCAGCTTCCGCTTGGTGAAGATGGAGGTGATGCCCTCTGTCAGCGAAGAGGAGGATCGGGCAAGACCCTTTTTCAGCCGCTGGAACCACGAAGTCTTGGTCTCTTCCAAAACGGCGGACGGTTCTGCCCGCGGAGACTCCGGCTGAATGTCTTCCGATACTGTTTCTCCGACCTCGGATGCCTCGTCGGCTTCAAGATCCGGGGCTATATCTGTCGAAACAAAATCATCTGAAGGGATTGGAGTTTGTCTGGCCGAAAACTCCTGAACGATCCCCGGTCCGGTTTCGATCCTGAAGGTTTCAATAGGCTCGTTCAGCGACGCAACCGGTCTGACTTCCATTTCGACCGAGAGTTCGGGCGCATCCTCGCTATCAGGCAAATCCTTCGTGGCAGGTTCCGCTGATTGCGCGTCTTCCCCTGTCTTCTCCACGAGGTCTTCAGTCCGCTCTTCAGGCGTTTCCTTGCCGCCGAATAGCCGCCCCAGGAATCCGCGTTTTTTCTCGCTCATGAAACCGCCTTAAATGTTTCCCGTCGCACTCTTGAGCCACTGAACCTGCACCCGACAAACCCTGCCTCATCCTTAGAGGTAACGTAAAGCGCTTCCTCGCGAAGAGGTTGGTTGGTCAGTGTGAAACCGGCTTGAGGCATTCCGAAGGACAACCTGCTGAATTACTTGAGTTCGGGCACCCTGTCAGGCTGCCTCGTAAAGGGCGTCACCCAGAAGGTGCCGACCGGTATGACCGGTAATGCGGACATCTACGATCTCTCCGGCCTGCCCACCGGCCAGTTCAACCTGCGTGAACTGTTCGGTGCGGCCAAGGCCCTCCTTTTCGATCAGGACCGGCCGATCCTTGCCGATTTCACAAGCGAGGTGCCTGGTCAGCACTTCTGCGCCCTTTGCCCGCAGACGAGCGCCGCGCTCCTTGACAACGCTGCGCTCCAGCTGCGGCATGCGCGCTGCCGGTGTCCCTGGCCGCGGTGAAAATGGAAACACATGCAGATGGGTCAGCCCGCACGCGTCGACGATGTCGAGAGAATTCTGGAACATCGCTTCCGTTTCCGTCGGAAATCCCGCGATGATGTCGGCACCGAAAACAACGTCCGGGCGCAGGCGCCGAACATCCTCGCAAAACCGGATGGTGTCGGCCCTGAGATGCCGGCGTTTCATCCTTTTCAGGATCATGTTGTCACCTGCCTGGAGCGACAGATGAAAATGCGGCATCAGCCGTTCGTCTTCGGCAATCACCCGCATGAGATCGTCATCGGCTTCGATTGAATCGATGGAAGATAGGCGCAAGCGCTTCAGATCCGGCACCATTTTAAGGATTTTGGCCGTCAGCGTGCCGAGTTTCGGCGCACCGGGAAGGTCTGCACCATACGATGTGATATCCACGCCCGTCAGCACGATTTCATTGTAACCGTTTTCCACCAGCCGCCTGATCTGGTCGATCACCACGCCCATCGGAACGGATCGGGAATTTCCACGGCCATAGGGAATAATACAGAAAGTGCAGCGATGATCGCAGCCGTTCTGAACCTGAACGAAGGCGCGTGCGCGTCCGGTCAGACCGTCGATCAGGTGACCCGCCGTTTCTTCAACGCTCATGATGTCGTTGACGCGAACCTTTTCGGTCTCTGAAATACCGAAAGCGACGACGTCCTGATAGGACTTGCGCTCGAGCTTTTCGGTGTTGCCGAGGACAAGATCGACCTCTTCCATGTTGGAAAATGTCCCGGTCTCTGTCTGGGCGGCGCAGCCCGTGACAATAACACGCGCATTCGGGTTGTCGCGCTTGGCCCTTCGGACGGCCTGGCGCGCCTGGCGCACGGCTTCGTTTGTCACGGCACACGTGTTGATGAGGATCGCATCCTGAAGGCCCGCAGCTTCCGCTTCGCGCTTCATCACCTCCGACTCATAGGAGTTCAGCCGGCAACCGAATGTGACGACATCGACGCTCATGAGACAGCCCCCGCCTCCGAATCATCCCCGGAACCGGTCTTGCGCCACTCCAGGGACTGCAGATCGACCTCTCCTTCGAACTCGATTTCGGTAAGGCCGGTCATGAGCACATGATCGTCGCTTTCGCGCCACTCGATACCGATGGGGCCGCCAGGCAGATGCACTGTCGTCCTGCGGCTGGTCTTGGTGTCGCGCGCAGCGGCAACACCGACTGCGCAGGCAGCAGTCCCGCAGGCCAGCGTCAGGCCAACGCCTCGCTCCCAGACTTTCAGCCGGATCTGGTCTTCTTCAAAGACATGGGCGAGCGAAATATTGGCTCCCTCCGGGAATATCGGATGAAGCTCCAGCAGGGGTCCGAAGCGCTCCAGCTCGTAACCCTCGACATCGTCGACCCAGAATATCGCGTGCGGATTACCCATGTTGACGGCCGCAGGCGTGTGCAGGACCGGATCGTCGATCGGACCGATCTGCAGTTCGATGGCGCGCGTATCGGCAAATTCCTCTGCAAGTGGAATTTCATCCCATCGAATCCTCGGCGGTCCCATATCGACCGTTACATTTCGCAGTCCAGGGCTGTCGAATGCATGCAGAAGACCGGCGCCTGTTTCGATCGTCACAAGATCCTTGCCGATTTCCTCCATCAGCAGGCGTCCGATACAGCGGGTCGCATTGCCGCATGCGGAGACTTCGCCGCCATTTTGATTATGGATGCGCATGAAGGCATCAACACCGAGCGAGGAGCGTTCAACCGTGATCATCTGGTCGAAGCCGATACCGCTTTCCCGGTCACCCAGCCTGGCGATCACGTCCGAAGAAAGGCGCAGCGGCTGTTCGCGCGCGTCCCAGACCACGAAATCGTTGCCGAGGCCATTCATCTTCAAAAAGGGTCTGGTTTCAGACGCCATGCCGGGTGTACTTCTTCCAAGGTGTTGAGAATGAGATCGGTTTGTCGCGATCACTTGACCCTATATGGCCGAAAACTCGAGAAATTACCAGTAGGAGCGGCTTTCGGAGCAGGCATGCGTCTACATGAGGTCAATGCGGAACAAGCATTGTTGCCGATCGATCAGAGATTTTCCGCCTTGAAGGTGTCGCAGGCGTCAAGCTGACCGGCGTCGAAACCTCGCCGGAACCATCTGGCACGTTGTGCCGAAGTCCCGTGATTGAAACTCTCCGGAACCACATATCCCTGTGCCTGACGCTGCAGGGTGTCGTCACCAATGCGGCTCGCCGCGTTCAGCGCCTCCTCAATGTCGCCTTCCTCCACAAAACCCTGTTGCCGCGCCGCGAAGTGCGCCCAGATACCCGCATAACAGTCGGCCTGAAGCTCGACCCTGACCGACAGCGCGTTTGCTTCCGTCTTGCTGAGGGTTCGGCGGACCTTGTGAAACTCCGGAAGAATGCCGAGCACATTTTGGATGTGATGTCCGACTTCGTGGGCCAGCACGTAGGCCTGAGCGAAATCACCCGGCGCATTCAGCTGCCTGGCAAGCTGCTGGTAGAAGGAAAGGTCGATATAAAGCTTGTCGTCGGCGCCGCAATAAAACGGTCCGGTCGCTGCACTGGCATAGCCACAAGCTGAAGAAACCGACCCGGAGAAGAGCACCAGTGCGGGTTCCGGATAGTCGCCGCCAAGCCCGGAAAAGATCTCGCTCCAGGTGTTTTCCGTATCGGCAAGGATCACGGAAACGAATTGTGCCGTTTCATCATTGGCGGCAGAACGCGGTGCAGAGGTTTCATATCCCGGTTCATAAGAGCCGCCGGCGTCGAGCTGACTGAGGAGCGTCAACGGATTGACCCCCATCATCCACGCGATCCCGGCAATGACGACGAGTCCCGTGAGACCGATACCGCCTCCCGCACGAACACGCCTGCCGGCGGGGACCCGCATACGCCGTCTTGGACGCGATCCGCGTCTGTCGTCGATATTGCTGCTGCCGCGGCGGCCTTTCCAACGCATGATTGAGTATCCGTTCTGTCGATGACGTCCCCTGAATACCAGACCGTACCGGTAAGTTGCACGTAAAAGAGCATCCTGGAGCGCAACATTGTGATGGCAGTTACAGCGGGAGTGTACAATCCGTGGAAGAACGAGGCGTAGTAGAGCGGTAACTTGAGGATTTTTGAAATGCGCGATGTAACAGAACAAGAAGCCCAGCGATTAATCGCATTTGCAACAGAACGGCTCGGACGCCAGGAAGGCAACGGCCAATGCTGGACACTGGTCAACAATGCCTTTGAAAATCTCGACTTTCACAAGCCGTCGGCTATCTACAACTGGGGCCGTGAAGTGGAGCAGTTGGCGAATGCCCGATCCGGCGATGTTTTTCAATTCAGCCGCTTCGAGGTAACGGTCCGTGTCGAAAATGACGAGGGTTACGAGGAGCAAACGGAATCGCGAGGCTCTCCACGGCACACGGCAATCCTGGAAAGCATTGACGAAAACGGCATCGCGACGTTCCTGGAGTGCAACGTTTATGAAAATTACAACGTCCAGCGGAACCGCTTCTATGTCAGGACAGCCGATCTGGACAGTGGCGAGGGAGAACGCACGACCGTGCGTGTCAGCGGGCGCTTCACCATTTATCGCCCGCAAAAATCGGAGTAAACACGATCAATCCATGACCGCGTGACATTCCGTCAGGCAGAGATCACCATACGCACATGCGCTCCCGCCTTTGCAAGCAGCAAGCGCATGTGCTCCGGCGAAACGGCGACACAACCTTCCGTCGGCGTGTAGGTCTCACGGGCGATATGAAAGAAGATTGCGCTGCCCTTGCCTCTCACGGCCGGGAACATGTTGCAGTTCAGGACGACGACAATGTCGTAGAGCCTGTCGCCGCGCCACATTTTCTCATGGCTCGCGTGAAACGGCAGTGTGACAGGCCTGTTATAGAGCCGGTGTTCCGGATCATCACACCAACCGGATTTCGGCGTGAGTGGCTCAACCTGCAAATTTGTTTGCGGTTGCCGGCTCCTGTCCGCCCTGTAATAGACGTGAAGGAGATCGAAAGAGCCCATTGGCGTACCGCCATCGCCTCTTTTTTACGCATGACGATACCGGATCTCCCCAAGGCACACGGAACCGTGATCGGTCCAAGACGCAAAATTCCCTCCGTCCTGTCACGTGGCAGCGCGCGGACCTCCAGCGTTTCCGCCGGTTTACCCGACTTTATCATCCTTGCTTGCCTCGCCATGCCGTTTCCAAATCAACACTTTGATAAACCAGCCTTAAACCCCGCGTGAAGAAGAATTGACGAATGCCTGCTTGTGCGGCGAGAATTTCCCACGCACATAGAGGCAGGAAACACGCATGTGTAGATTGCACAAGTTGGCGTGATCACCTTGAGACTTTTGGCGAGGACCGCACACATGACCGCCCGCACGATCTTGATAGTCGATGATGACAACGAACTGCGCGAAGCGCTGGTCGAACAACTTTCGCTTTATGACGAGTTTGAAACCATACAGGCGGATTCAGCCACATCCGGTATCGGCCTTGCCAAGGACGAACATGTTGACCTGCTGCTGATGGATGTTGGCCTGCCCGATATTGACGGGCGTGAAGCGGTGAAGCTTCTGCGCAAGAACGGCTTCAAGGCACCGATCATAATGCTGACCGGCCACGATGGTGACAGCGACACTATTCTCGGACTGGAAGCCGGCGCCAACGACTATGTCACCAAACCGTTCAAGTTTGCCGTTCTCCTGGCCCGCGTGCGCGCGCATTTGCGTCAGCACGAGCAGAGCGAGGACGCGACTTTTGCAATCGGACGCTATTCCTTCCGTCCGGCCGCAAAGGTGATGCAGGATGATGGAGGCGCAAAGGTACGGCTCACGGAAAAGGAAACCTCCATTCTCAAGTTCCTCTACCGTGCAGGTGAAAAACCGGTCACCCGTGACGTGCTGCTGCATGAGGTCTGGGGATACAATTCAGGCGTCACCACCCATACCCTGGAAACGCATATCTATCGCCTGCGGCAAAAAATCGAACGTGATCCGTCCAATGCAGAGCTTCTTGTCACAGAAGCCGGTGGATATAAGCTTGTGCCCTAACGGGTAATCAGCGTAAATCTTGGGCATGAGCCTTGCCCAAGACATTGCGATTCTCAAGCAAATCCCGATGCTCTCGGACTTTCAGGACGATCAGCTCCGCCTGCTCGCCTTCAGCGCCGAAAGCATGGATTACCACGACGGCCAGCGCCTTTTCGAGGAAGGGGAGCGGGCCGATGGCGGATTGGTGATCACAAATGGCACCGTCAGCCTGCAGAAAAAGGGCGAAGACGGCTTTGACGAGGTCGAAAGGGTCGGTCAGGGTACCCTGCTCGGCCAGACCGCGCTTCTGACTGAAAGCAAACGGCCTTGCCGTGCAGATGCGGTCGGAACGGTCAGCATCATCCGTATCCGCCGGGCACTGTTCAAGCGCATGATTCAGGAATATCCGGAACTGGCACAGCGTCTGTTTGAGCAGCATTCCTTGAAATATCGTGCCACGATCGCCGCCTTGCGTCCGATTGGTGACAAGATGGTGGAGCTGGAACAGCTCAATGCAGAGCGGCGCGTGCGCGATGATTCAAAGGCGAGCGAATAGACCTGGCCATTTCCTTCACGTACACACCTCGCTTTGAGGGCCTGCTTTCCCTTTTCGCCGCCCGCTCCTATTCCAATCGGCGCAATTCTCGCCCGACCCATTCCGGTGTCGGCTTCAAGATCGCGTTGTGAAGACCTTCGCGTATGTCATCAGGAAAAGCCGCCGATTTTTCTGCTTGGGTGTCATAGTGCAGCAGCATGCATTCGAAAGTCGCGCATTCGCGGGTCCCTGACCACATGGTGTGTCCGACATGAAGTCGCTTGGTATCCACACCCAGTATTGCGGATTCAATTGACAGCGTCGCGGGTGCACGCACTTCTCCGACATACCGCAAATGGGTCTCCAGCGTGTATAACGCGCAGCCGTTTTCTTCGAAATATTCGGTGCCAATGCCAAAATGGTCTTGCAGCTTCCAGGTCGCATTGCTGAAGGGCACAAGATAATAAGCCTCGTTCAGATGACCATAGGCGTCCAGCCAGTCGCTCTGGAGCGGCTCTTCGTGCAGGCGAAACGTTGCCATGAGGTCACCCGATCAGGAGGGTTTTTCAAAGACGACCAACTTGGTCATCGCGGGAATCAGGTTATCGACGTCAGCAACCTTAAATCCCTTCCTCTTGCCAGCTTCCGTCAGCCACCCGACAGAAAGCGAGCGAGCTTCGGGGGTGAAAGCCATGTGCTGCAATTGCCAGAGCGCTGCCAGCGCCGGGCCGCGCCGGTTCTCTTCGACCATGAAGTCGTGAACCATCAGCTTGCCGCCCGGAGAAAGCGTATCGAACGCCTTCTGCAAAAGTCCTTCCACGTCGTCGCCCGGGACGCCACTCATCAGGTAGGACATCAAGATGGCACTCTGGTTGCTTGGCCATTGGACTTCGATGGCGTTGCCGGGGATGTAGCGAACACGATCGACCAGGTTTGCCTCGGAGATGAACCGCCAGCCGATTTCCGCGACATTCGGAAAATCAATGATCGTCGCGTGCAGGTTCTCGTATTCATTGCACAGGCTGATCGTCATTGCACCGGTTCCGCCTCCGACGTCCAGCAAGGTGTCCGCACTACCCAGGTCCACTTTCCGTGCAAGTGTCTTGCCCGGACCGAGCGACCCTGCGTGCTGGCTTTCGGAATAGACCGACGCCTGTTCTTCGTCCGTCATCCAGTGGCTATAGGAGGCAATCGCATCTTCGGACAGATCGCCTTTCATCACGGCATTGAGCTGGAGCAGGAACGGATACATCTGCTGATCGATCTGGTGACGCAGGTAGTCGCCAAAATCGTACTGCGACTGTTTCGAAAGAAAGTTTTGTGCCGCAGGTGAATTCCAGATTTTCTTGTCATCACCGATGGCGAGCAGGCCAACACTTGCAAGCGCCGTCGTCAGAATCACAATACGATTTAATGGAATGCTGGTGGCCTTCGCCAATTCTTCAGCCGATTTGGGCCCGTCTGCAAGTACCGAAAAGATATCAACGTGAAGCCCGGCAAACAAAGATTTGGACGCCATGAAACCGAATGCAATCGAAGAGAGGTCCTCCGCACTTTCGATTGTGTTTTCAGTCGCCACTGTATCTTGGGCCAGCATGCCGTGCTCTCTCTTCTGTCTTGGATGTTGTGGCGCAGAACATACACCTTCAATGCCGCAGCACAACATGGAGTGCGGCCTTGCCGGTGGTTAGGTGACTTCAATCGGAACCGCCAGCCTTCGGAAAAGACGAAGACGAACCTGATGAGTTCTGCGGGTTACATTGAAAATGCTTCACGTCGTATAGCGCGTTGAGGGAGCATGCCGACCCGGATAAACAGGCCGGGTGATTTCTGCTCAACGCGGATTTCCATACCGTTTGCGGTAAAGCTCAGTTGTTGGCCTTTTCGTACAGATGCTACGCCTCATACAGACGGCGAGGCCGAAATCCGGCGCTATTCCTGATTTTCGCCGAACATGTCGCGATACGAGAGTGGAGATACGCCAACGTGCCTCTGGAAGGCGCGCCGGAGGCGCTGCTCGTCCAGAAAACCGGAATTGACGGCAATTTTCGCCAAGGGAAGATCGCGGCGCACAAGCGCTCGTTTGGCCGCATCGACGCGTATGAGCTCAACGGCCTTCGCTGGGGTCATTCCCGTTCTTGCCTTGTATTTACGTGAGAAGCTGCGGGGGCTCATCGCGAGTCTTTCCGCAAGTTTTGGAACGCTCAGATCACTTTGCAGATGCCCTGCTATCCATGCATGGAGATCGGCAAACAACCCTTCGGGTTCCGACGCCTGGATATTGAGCACGTCGCTGAACTGCGATTGTCCTCCCGGCCGCTTGAAAAAGACGACCAGAGACTGAGCAACCTGCATCGCCGCTTCGTGGCCCATATCCTCCTCGATCATCGCAAGCGCCAGATCGATGCCGGCCGTGACACCGGCAGAGGACCACATATTGCTGTTGCGCACAAAAAGCGGATCGCGTTTGACCTCGATGTCGGGAAAGCATCTCTGCAATTCGTCAACCTGACGCCAGTGGGTGGTTACACTTTTCCCGTTGATCAGACCAGCTGCAGCCGTGAGAAACGCGCCCATACAGGTCGACGCGATGCGTCGGCTACCGTTGGAAGCCTCCTTGATCCAATTGACAAGATCTTCCTGTTCCATCGCATCGAACACACCGTCACCACCGGCAACTATAAGTGTGTCGATGGGTTTGAAGGATGCTTTGTCCAGTGTGACCGTGCCCAGTTCCACCTGACAGTCCGTTACGATTGGACCACCTTCCGGTGAGGCGACCACGACGTCATATGCACGAACACCGTTTGCAACCTCGGTGTTGTTCGCACTTGAAAAGGCCTGCAGCGGGCCCGCGACATCCAGCAGGGTGACACCGGGATAGATCACAAACACGACGCGGCGAGGTTGCCGGTCTTCAGTGTCGTCGAATTTGGCCGTTTTTGATCGCATATTGTCATTTATGCCAAAATCGCCCTCCTGTAAACCGGGTTCGGAAACAGGAGGACCCGGAATTGAAACCGGCACAACAAAACCGCACGGCAATTTTGACAATCGGATTGTCCTTCGTTGCCCTCGCCCTGGCATTTTCCGCCAGAGCGTCTCTGGGACTGGTGATGCCTGTCCTTGAACAAGAACTCGACTGGTCGCGAAGCTTCACTTCGAGTGCGGCAGCCGTGGCGCTCCTCGTTATGGCGGTCATTGCGCCGTTCGGAGGGCGACTTGTCGACAAAAAGGGAGCACGGGCGATCCTGCTCGTCGGCCTCGGTGCCCTTGCCACCGGTTGCTTTCTCGTGGCGGCCACCACCGACCCGGTTGTCTTCTTTCTTGCATTCAGCGGGATCGCAGCCGTCGGGTTCGGACTGGTGGCCACTCATGTGGTCTCAACCGCGGTCGAACAGGAAGTTGAGACGAACCGGGGACTGGCGACAGGCTTCGCAACGTCGGGTTCCACGGGGGGGCAGTTTGTCTTTGTTCCGCTTCTGGCCCTGCTGATCGGCACTTATGACTGGCGCATGGCTTTCGTGGCCCTTGGATTAGGCGCCCTTGTCGTGATGTCCTGCATCTATCTCTGGTTCCCGCAAAAAACGCGCAGAGCATTGATTTCCATTGACCAGAAGGAACCGCAAAGCAGCCTGGGAGATGATCTCCTGAATATCCTGAAGTTGCCCACGTTCCAGATCCTGTTCTGGAGTTACTTCATCTGCGGCTACACAACGTCGGGCGTGATCGAAACGCATTTTTTGCCGTATGCAACATTTTGCGGCTTCGGGCCGGTTCCTTCAGCTACCGCTTACGGCCTTCTGTCAGCCATAAACCTTGCCGGAATGATCCTGGCGGGATGGCTCTCGGACCGGATGCACAGACCACTTCTTCTGGGTATCATCTATCTCATTCGCGGCTTCACCTTCATCATTCTGGTCAATGTGGGCACAAGCTTTGAGACGTTGATCTTTTTCTCGATCCTTTTCGGCCTTGTCGACTATTCGACGGTTCCGGTAACCGCAAGTCTTGTGGCATCCCATATTGGCAGGAGCGTCATGGGGCTGGCATTCGGGTTGATTTCAGCCGGGCATCAGGTTGGTGCGGCGGTCGGTGCCTATTTTGGCGGTGTTTTGTACGACATCTACGCTCAGTACACCTGGGTCTGGTGGTCGTCAGTCTGGCTGGCGGTATTCGCAGGTATTCTCGTGTTTTTGATAAAGGACAGGCCGCCACTCCCTTCAACCCGGGAGGCATAGCATTCAAAAGACGAGCCGACCGGCCTCGCCGGAGCGGACAATGACCGGGTTCTGTTGGCGATTCATCCATCGCTCAAAAAAATGTCCCGCTTTACCAGACAGGAAGCGGGACAGAATTACCTGAAATCGCAATGGGATCGAGAGGCGGGAAGCTGATCGGTTTCCGCTCGCGCGGATCGATCAAACCCAGGGACGGCTTTCGCCCAGGGTTCCTTCAAAGGTGTCGATTTGCGCGGCCTTGGCCATCGTCAGACCGATATCGTCAAGACCATTGATGAGGCAGTGCTTGCGGAAATGATCGATCTTGAACGCCACGTCCCCACTTTCCAGGCCACGGATTTCCTGATTTTCAAGATCAATGGTCAACGTGAAGTTCGCGCCGCGCTCAGCTGCGTGAAGCAGGGTTTCCAACTCGTCCTCGGAGACCTCGATCGGCAATATGCCGTTCTTGAAGCAGTTGTTGTAGAAAATATCTGCAAAAGACGTGGAGATGACGCAGCGGATGCCGTGATCCAGAAGCGCCCAGGGCGCATGTTCGCGGGAAGAACCGCATCCGAAATTGTCACCTGCAATCAGGATCTTCGCATCGCGGTAAGCCGCCTTGTTCAGCACGAAATCAACGTTTTCAGAACCGTCATCATTGGTCCGCATTTCGTGAAACAGCGCGGAACCGAGTCCGGTGCGCTTGATCGTCTTCAGAAATTGCTTCGGAATGATCATGTCGGTATCGATATTGACGATCGGCATGGGCGCCGCGACACCGGTCAGGGTTTCAAATTTTTCCATTGTTCTGTCTCCTGATAAGTCAGTTCCGCATGATCGACCCGGGCCATGAGTTCTAGGCAGCAAGGCTTGTGGCCTGATCGACGCCGAGCATCAAGTTTAGGTTCTGGACTGCAGCGCCCGAGGCACCCTTGCCGAGGTTGTCGTAGACGGCAATGATCGCGGCCTGGGCACGGGCATCATTTGCAAAGACATGAAGACGCAGCAGGTTGGTGTCATTGACGGCTTGCGGGTCCAGGAAATCGGCACGTTCCAGTGCTTCAAGCGGTGCGACCTCGACAAACCCGTTTTCCGCGCCGGCATAATGATCCGCCAATGCGGCGTGAAGCTGCTCGCCGGTCGGAACTTGCGCCAATCCGGCCAGGTTCAGCGGCAACACGGTCAGCATACCCTTGTAGTAGTTGCCGACGGACGGCGTGAAAAGCGGGGCCGAATCGAGCAGAGCATACTCGGTCATCTCCGGCAGATGCTTGTGGTTGAAGCCGAGCGCATAGGGCGCAAAGACATTTGCGCCCGTCCCGCGCCCTTCGTAGTCGGCGATCATGCCCTTGCCACCGCCGGAATAACCCGACACCCCGTGATAGGACAGAGCAAAATCGGCAGGCAGAAGATCTGCGGCAACGATCGGACGCACGGAGGCGATCAACCCCTGCGGCCAGCATCCCGGGTTGGCAACGCGCATCGCCGCAGCAATGACACCGCCCTGATCGGGATCCATTTCGGCGAATCCATACGCCCAGCCCTCGGCAACCCGGTGTGCGCTGGACGCATCGATAACCCGGGTGGTGTCATTTTCAATCAGGTCGACGCTCTCCCGCGCCGCCGCGTCGGGCAGGCAAAGAATCGCGACATCGGCCTTGTTGAGATAATCGGCCCGTGACGCGGGGTCTTTTCTGCTCTCGTCCGGAATGGAGATCAGTTCCAGGTCGCGGCGCATGGCGAGGCGCTCACGGATCTGCAGACCCGTAGTACCGGCTTCACCATCTATGAACACGCGCGCAACCATGGCCCGTTCCTCTCCTCTGGCTGAGTAAAATCGAATGCGTCATACACCCAATCGACGGTCTTGTCACCGATTGTGAGCGCGATCAGACCTCAACGGGCTCTTGAGTGATACTCATCATTCGGTCGCATGTCGGTCGCAGCCGCCACCCGGTTGCTCATGTTGAAGAAACCGGCAACAGAGGCAATGTCCCAGATATCGCGGTCGCTGAACCCCGCATCGCGCAAGGCTTGCCGATCGCTTTCGAGGATTTCGGCGGGTCTTTCAGTCAGTTTCACTGCAAAATCCAGCATCGCAAGCTGGCGCGCGTTCAAATCCGCAACACGGTAGTTCATGACCATCAGCTCCCCGAGCACCGGATCGCCCGATAATTCGCGTACAGCTGCTCCATGGGCGGTCAGGCAATAGAAACAACGGTTGACGGCGGATACCGCAACGGCAATCATCTCCCTCTCAAGCTTGGTGAGACCGCATTCTGCCAGCATGAGGTCGTTATACATGTCGGTGAATGCGCCCAACTTCGATTCATCAAAGGAATACGCTTTCAGCACATTGGGCACCAGACCCAGCTTTTCTTCACACAAATCGAAATAAGCGAGTGTTTTTTCACTTAATGTTTCATTTGAATCGATTTGCAAGGCGGTGACTTTACTTGACAATTTGCCTCTCCCGTCATGAAAACTTTTATGTCGCTGCAATACAAAATCACATCATGCGGCCGAGCCACAACAAAGATCGCCTAGGGGGAATGAAATGCCGGACAAACACGACGTCGAGAAAATCAAGCTCATCGACGCAGTCCACGCAGGCCTGAAAGAAAAAGACCCCGCCCTGGTGGAGTTCGCCAGCGCGTTTTTTGACCGGGCGGCAGCTGAGGATCTTGTCGCTTACACAGCTGAGGAACTGTGTGGCTTCGTTGTGGATGCCTGGCAGGATTTCCAGAACCATGAATTGGGCACACACCGCGTCAGCATCACCGATCCGGTATCATCAGGAAAAAATCCCAGAATCGACAATCTGACAGTCATTGAAATCGTAAATGACAACATGCCGTTCCTGGTTGATTCGGTAATGGACGAATTGCAGGGCAGCAAGCTGGAAATCCACCTCGTCCTGCACCCGATCTTCATTATCGAGAGGGACGAAAAAGGCAAACTGCTTTCTGCCGTCGGCAGAAAGAAACCGGCAAAGCGCAAGGATCGGCAGGAAAGCCTGATCCATATTCACGTGACGCGCATCGATTCGGAAGAAGCACGCACCGCTCTCCGGGAACGGCTCGACAATGTCCTGAATTCGGTGAGATCGGTTGTCGACGACTTCAAACCGATGCAGGAAAGACTCGCCGAGGCGATCGACACTTTCAAGACCACGCAAATTCCGGGCAGCAGCGACGATCTTTGGGAGGCGATCCATTTCCTCGAATGGATGGAAAACAACAACTTCATTTTCCTCGGAATGCGTGAATACAAGTTCGAAGGCGGAGTTGATGAAGGCGAGCTTTCCCCTACCGATGGAACCGGCCTCGGCCTGTTGACCGATCCGGATGTCCGTGTCTTGAGACGTGGATCCGAATTTGTGCAGATAACACCCGAGATCCGGGAATTCCTGAAGGCTCCCGAGCCTCTCATCATCGCCAAGGCGAATGTCAGAAGTACCGTTCACCGGCGTGTGCACATGGATTACGTCGGCGCAAAGATTTACGACGATGATGGAAATCTGACGGGCGAATTGCGCATCGTCGGATTGTTCGCCTCAACCGCCTATACCGAACCAACCAACACGATACCCTTTCTGCGGCGGAAAGTTGCCAGCGTATTGGCACGCGCCGGGTACGGGTCTGAAAGTCACTCCGGCCGCGCATTGCGAAACGTGCTGGAGGCTTTCCCGCGCGACGAGCTGTTTCAGATCGAGCGCGAGCGCCTGTTTGAATTTGCCATCGCAATCCTGCAACTGGACGAGCGACCGCGAATCAGGGTGCTGTCTCGGCCGGACAAGTTTGACCGGTATGTCTCGATCATGGTGTTTGTGCCCCGCGACCGGTATTCAACCGAAATCAGGATCAATATCGGTACCTATCTGGCCTCGATATACGAGGGTCGGCTGTCCGCCTGGTATGTGACCTACATGGAAGGTCCCCTGGCGCGGGTTCACTACATTGTCGGGCGCGACAAGGGTGAAACGCCGAAACCGGAACAGGAAGAACTTGAGATTGCGGTCGCCGACATGGTGCGGACCTGGTCCGACAATGTCCGGGATGCCCTGAACAAGGAATTCCCGCCTGTCCAGGCGCGGCAGCTGGCCGAACGATATGCCCTGTCGTTCCACGGTGGCTACAAGGAAGTCTATACTGCCCAGTCCGCCGTTTCGGATATCGTCAAGCTCGAAACCCTTGCCGGCCTTGATGACACAACAATCTCGTTCCGCAGACCGTCAGGTTCGGAAAACAACCGCTTGTCCCTGAAGGTTTATCATTGCGGTTCACCCATACCCTTGTCCGCACGCGTACCGCTTCTTGAAAACATGGGCTTCAAGGTCATCAACGAGCGAACCTACAGGGTGACACCAGCGGACAGGCCACTGTCCTACCTGCACGAAATGACCCTCGAAAGCCACTCCGGCGACGACTTCAACTTGCCGCAGGAACTGGAATCCAGGCTTGAGGGCATGTTCATGGCCATCTGGAAAGGCAGTGCCGAAAACGACGGCTACAATCGCCTGGTCATGACCGCCGATCTTGCATGGCGGGATGTCGCTGTCGTAAGGGCACTGTCAAAATTTCTTCGCCAGGCCGGTATTCCTTTCTCGGAAGACTACATGTGGCGGACCCTGAACAACTATCCGCTGATCGCTGCAAAGCTGGTGGAACTCTTTCATCTGCGCTTCAATCCGGACGTCACCGCAAAGGACCGGGAATTGGGTTCAGACCGGCTCGCCGAAGAGCTGACCGCCGACCTCGAAGAGGTTTCCAGCCTCGATGATGACCGTATCCTGCGCCGGTTCCAGAATGTCATCAACTCGATCCTGCGCACGAATTTCTATCAGCTGGACAAGAGTGGACAGCTCAAACCGACTTTCGCTTTCAAGATCGAAAGTCCAAAGATCGAAGACCTGCCTCAGCCGCGGCCATATCGGGAAATCTTCGTCTACAGCCCCCGTGTAGAAGGCGTGCATTTGCGCTTCGGCATGGTTGCCCGTGGCGGATTGCGCTGGTCGGACCGACCTCAGGATTTCCGAACGGAAGTGCTCGGCCTCGTCAAGGCGCAACAGGTCAAGAATGCCGTTATCGTGCCTGTCGGCGCGAAAGGCGGTTTCGTACCGAAGCTGCTTCCTCCGATCAATGACAGGGAAGCCTGGTTCAAGGAGGGCACCGAAAGCTACAAGGTATTCATCAACGCATTGCTCGATGTCACCGACAACCTGGATGAGGACAAGCTCATTCCACCGGACCGGGTTCAACGCTTCGACGGCGACGATCCCTATCTCGTTGTCGCAGCCGACAAGGGCACCGCAACGTTTTCCGATACGGCGAACGGTATATCGGAAGGGCGGCATTTCTGGCTCGGTGATGCTTTTGCCTCGGGCGGTTCCGCCGGCTATGACCACAAGAAAATGGGCATCACCGCACGCGGTGCCTGGGAAGCGGTCAAGCGTCACTTCCGTGAAATGAACCGGGACATTCAGACTGAACCGTTTACCGCGGCCGGCGTCGGGGACATGTCGGGTGACGTCTTCGGCAACGGAATGCTGCTCTCCAGGGCGACAAAACTTGTCGCAGCGTTCGATCACCGCGATATCTTCATTGATCCGGATCCTGACCCCGCCAAGACCTGGGACGAGCGCAAGCGGCTGTTCGACATGGGTCGATCCTCCTGGAAGGATTACAATACCGACCTGATCTCAAAGGGCGGCGGCATCTTCTCCCGGCAGCTGAAGTCCATTCCGCTGTCAGCTGAAATCCAGGAATTGCTCAGTCTCGACAAATCCAGTGCGACACCCCAGGAAGTCATGATGGCGATCCTGCGGATGAATGTTGACCTTCTCTGGTTCGGTGGCATCGGGACCTATATCCGCGCAACCACGGAAAGCGATGCGGATGCCGGAGACCGGGCCAACGATCCGATTCGCATCACGGCACCGTTCGTTGGGGCAAAGGTAATCGGCGAGGGTGCCAACCTCGGCCTGACGCAGTTGGCGCGCATTGAGTTCAACAAGAAGGGCGGACGCTGCAATTCCGATGCGATCGACAATTCCGCGGGCGTGAATTCCTCGGATATGGAAGTCAATATCAAGATCGCGCTTGGTGCGGCGTGCAAGGCGCAGAAACTGACTCTTGAAAACAGAAATGTTCTTCTCGCCGACATGACGGACGCGGTTGCCGATCTGGTTCTCAGGAACAACTATCTGCAAACGCTTGCTATTTCTATGATGGAACTGCGGGGTCTGGAAGACTTCGGTTTCCAGGTTCGCATGATGCGGCAACTGGAACAGGCTGATCTGCTGGACCGGGAAGTCGAACAACTCCCCGACGAGGCGATACTCAGGGAGATGCGCAAGGCCGGACAGCTCCTCACCCGCGCCGAACTTGGTGTCCTGCTGGCTTATGCAAAAATCACCCTTTATGACGCCTTGCTCGACAGCACCGTTCCGGATGATGCCTATCTGGCACGAGAATTGTTCCGCTATTTTCCTGACCAGATGGCGACAACATACCAGGACGAGATCAGCGGCCACCGTCTGCGCCGCGAAATCATCGCTACGATGCTGGCGAACTCGATGATCAACCGCGGCGGCGCGACATTCCTGACCCGGTTGATGGACCAGACAGGTGCAACTCCGACGGAAATCGCACAAGGATTTGTCGCGGTTCGAAACAGTTTCGATCTCACCGACCTGAACACTGAAATCGATGCACTTGACACCAAGATCGATGGTGATCTGCAACTTGATCTTTACACCGAGATCCAGTCGTTGCTGTTGGAGCGGGTGGTCTGGTTCAAGCGAAACGTCTCGTTCGAAAACGGGCTTTCCGCGGTTGTCGAGCGTTTCAGAACAGGTATTTCCGATCTGCGCAGCCGTCTGGAGTCCCTGGTGCCGGAAGAACCTGCTCTTCTTCTGAATCAGCGCGCCGCTGAGTTCGAGGCAAAGGGTGTTCCTCAGACGCTTGCCCGCAGAATTGCCTGGCTTCTGGCCGAACAGGCGATCCCGGACATCGTCATTGTTTCTGAAGAAACCGGCGCCGATCTCGAAACCGCGGCATTGGCCTACTACCAGGTCGCCCATCATTTCAGGATCGGAAACATGCACGAGATGGCCAGCAACCTGGAAGTCCGCGACTATTACGACGGGTTGGCTCTCGACCGGGCACGCGCAATTCTCTTCTCGGCGCACCGGGCTTTGGCCAGCGCCGCCATCAGGGCAGGTAATTTCGAGAACTGGCTGCAGGAACACGAGGGAGAAGCGGCCAACAGGCATCGTGCGGTCACGGAAATTCTAGACGGCGGCCTGAGCGTATCGAAGTTCACCGTGGCGGCCGGACTGCTGGCGGAAATCTGCGGAACGGCTTAACGCGGAATGCATGGTTTGACGTCGCAAGGCCGGCAGTTTCCCTGCCGGCCTTGCGCAATTCGAGACAGGACAGCGTGATGGATACCGTCCCTGGTGGATCGACGATGAAAACAGATCCTCGCGCCATACTCTCCTGGGCGCTTTACGATTGGGCAGCCCAGCCGTTTTTTACGCTGATCACAACATTCGTGTTTTCACCCTATTTTGCCTCCGTCCTGGCAGCTACGCCGGAAGAAGGTCAATCGCTTTGGGGTTTTGCTACTGCTGCGGCTGGTCTTGGCATCGCAATCATGGCACCGATCCTCGGCTCTGTCGCTGACGCAACAGGACGCCGCAAGTTGTGGATCTTCGTGTTTTCAATCCCTTTTGTCATCAGTTGCTGGATGTTCTGGTACGCCGAGCCAGGCGGTTCGAACAGCATTGCCATTGCCCTTGTCGCCTTTGCGGTCGGCACGCTTTCCATTGAGATAGCGACAGTTTTCAATAATGCCATGATGCCTTCGCTCGTTCCCGCGCCGCAGGTCGGCCGCCTGTCGAGCTTTGGCTGGGCGGCGGGATACGCGAGCGCGCTGATCACGCTTGCGATTGCGCTGCTGCTGTTTTCAGCCGATTCCCACACCGGCAAAACCCTTGCCGGGATCAGTCCGGTCCTCGGGCTTGACCCTGCAACACAGGAAGGCGACCGGGTGACCGGACCCTTCTCGGCTCTGTGGTACGCCCTGTTCGTCCTGCCGATGTTCTTCTTCGTGCCGGATGCATCCGCGAATGAAAAATTCACGACAGCGATCCGCAAGGGGTTGTCGGAATTGCACGCAAGCCTTTCGCAGGCTAGGGCAAACCGGAACATCTTTCAGTTCCTGATTGCCAACATGATATTCAAGGACGGTCTGGTCGCGCTTTTTGCCTTTGGCGGCATCTATTCCGCTGGACAACTCGGCTGGGGATCCATCGAAATCGGCATCTTCGGGATCATTGTCATTATCACGGGAATACTGGGACTCCTTCTGGCAGGGCCGATGGACGACCGTTTGGGTGCCCGGCCCGTGATCATATTCTCGCTCGTCATCCTCATGATCTGTGGCCTTGGCATGGTCTCGATCGACAAGACGACGGTTTTCTTCATCGTCAAGACGCAGGCTGCGCCGGAAGGTGCTCAATTCGCCTCGCTCCCCGAGCAGGTGTTCATCGGGCTCGGTGCCGTGATCGGTTCCGTAGCCGGCCCGTTGCAGGCTTCCTCGCGCAGCCTGCTGATACGGCTGGCCCCGAGGGAACACATGTCCCAGTATTTCGGTCTGCTGGCCTTATCGGGCAAGGTCACGAGTTTCATGGCGCCGCTCGCGGTCGGGATTGTCACTGCTCTAACCGGCAGTCAGGCTGGCGGCATGTCAGTGGTTCTCGTTTTCTTCGCCGTCGGACTGGTGATGATGTGGGGAGTAAAGGAACAGCGCGCCGGGTAGTTCCGGCACGCTTCCATTTCTTGGCCTGGTTTCGCGATCATTCGATCTGGCGGACGCGCCGAAATACGCCGGACCGCCTCGATCTTGTCATTGTGACAATAAAATCAACCCGTTAGATCTGCAGATATCAATCACTGCCTCATTAGTGACGAAAGTGACGCATACCTGTCATCACCATTGCAAGTCCAGCCTCATCCGCAGCGGCGATCACGTCGTCATCGCGCATGGAGCCGCCCGGCTGAATGACCGCGGTCGCTCCGGCCTCGGCAGCCGACAGCAATCCGTCGGCAAAGGGGAAGAAGGCGTCGGAGGCAACAACGCATCCCTTGGTCAAAGGCTCGCTCAGGCCCGCAGCTTCCGTGGCGTCCAGGGCCTTTCTTGCAGCGATCCGGGCTGAGTCCACGCGGCTCATCTGGCCTGCACCAACTCCCACCGTCGCGCCATCCCTGGCATAAACGATCGCGTTGGATTTCACGTGTTTGGCCACGCGGAAGGCAAATTTGAGATCGGCAAGCTCCTGCTCACTCGGAGTGCGCCTGGTCACGATTTCAAGGTCGAGATCGTCAATGACCCCATTGTCACGGGACTGGACAAGAAGACCGCCGGCCACCGACTTGACGAAAAGACCGCTGGCGCGCACGTTCGCCAGTCCACCCGTGACCAGAAGTCGCAGGTTTTTCTTCGACGCGATAATCTCCCGTGCCGCGTCGTCCGCATCCGGGGCAATGATCACTTCAGTGAAAACCTTGACAATCTGCTCCGCTGCCTCGGCGTCGAGCACCTTGTTGACGGCGACAATACCGCCGAAGGCGGATACCGGGTCGCAGCGCAGGGCGTTTTCATACGCTTGCTTCAGGCTTGCACCTTCGGCGACACCGCATGGATTGGCATGCTTGATGATCGCTACCGCGCTGGTGCGATCCGGATCGAATTCGCTGACAAGTTCAAAGGCCGCATCCGTGTCGTTGATATTGTTGTAGGACAGCGTCTTGCCCTGCAACTGACTTGCGGTCGCGACGCCGGGCCGCTTCTCACCTGTTTTGTAGAAACCGGCCGTCTGATGCGGGTTCTCGCCGTAACGCATGACTTCCGCCAGTGTGCCTCCGACGGCCCTGTGTGCCGGGGTCGCCTCATCAAGCTGCTCTGCCATCCAGTTGGAAACCGCGGCATCGTAGGCGGCCGTGCGTGCAAATGCCTTCAAGGCTAGCTTTTTACGAAGGGCGATCGGCGACTTGCCTTCGTTGGCATCGAGTTCCGCGATCACGGCATCATAATCGGCAGGATCGGTCACGACCGTGACGTAGGCGTGGTTCTTGGCGGCGGCACGGGTCATGGCCGGTCCGCCGATATCGATGTTTTCAATCCCCGTCGCATAATCGGCATCCGACGCCACTACGTCCTCAAACGGATAGAGGTTTCCGCAGAAGAGGTCGATACCGGCAATATCGTGTTCCCTCATGGCAGCCTGATGATCCTGATCGTCGCGGATCGAGAGAAGACCACCATGCACCATCGGATGCAGCGTCTTGACCCGGCCATCCATGATCTCCGGAAACCCGGTTACTTCGGAAATGTCCAGAACCTCAAGCCCCGCGTCCTTCAGGGTCTTGTATGACCCACCCGTTGAGACCAGTTCGACACCGCGGTCAGACAGCGCCCTGGCGAAATCCACCAATCCGGTCTTGTCGAATACGGATAGGAGCGCACGTTTGACGGACACCAGTTCGGGAATCGGAACGGCTTTGGACACAATGGCCATGAGTTTGCCTCGCAAGTGGGAACGATCGGGGAGTTCGACGTCGCCCTAACACGTCTTCAGGCAAATCGGAAGGTACTTGGTTGTCCGGATGCCGCGCTATTCTTCGAGCGGCAGTTCATCCAGTTCGTCAAACTCGGTTGTTCCGCGCCGGCTGAGTTTCGCCGTCGCCGTCTTGCGGAATTGCCAGCCAACCGACGGGGCCTCGAGCAGCGATCCGGTGACCACGATCTGGTCCGTCTTCCTGTGGCCGAAGACATCGGACAGGTAGATGCTTTCTTCCAGCGACAATTCGCTGCCCGGCGCCTCGAATTCCCAGGCTTCCCCGCTGCGGCAGACCATCAGAACAGCAGACCCGCCGCGCAACAGGGATGTGCGAAGCCCCGGATGAAGGTGGAACCGAAGCGCATAGTGATGCTCTGTGTCGACGGGCCCTACCGCCCGCAAGGTGTCGATGCCGTCAAGCACGGTCCCATCCCCCGAAAGCCGCAGATCACGCTCGTGGACGACATTGAATTCCGATGCATAGCCATCATGGAAGGCCGTGATGCGGCTGCCTGCCTGATCGTCTTCACGGTCCACTTCAACCGATGTCGGGCCAGACAGGATGGGCGCGCCAAGTAGGCGCCCAAAGGGTCTTTCCGACAGGAAACGGCACGAAGAGGTGTCTTCGACGGTCGCCGTCGAATGCGCCGGCGTCGATCTGCTGACCTTGCGCCAGAGCGGATTGGACTTCGGTGAGACACCGCAATTGACGACGATCCTGTTTGTTCCGGAAGAAAACTCGAAGGACAGGCACCCAGCATGGGCGTCGCCTGAAACACCGAGTGCGGGGACCGCACCTGTATCGATCAGCACCACCGAATTCGCTCCGCCAAGGCGCTGGTAGCCTGAGTGGGGCGCATTTACCGGGGGCGCGCCCCTGGCGTCGTCATAAGCGAGGATGGTCGCAACCAGGTCACTCGGTGTCGACCCCATGCCGTTGAAATGGGCGAGAGAACCATCGCCATGGCGGAAAAACCGCAGCAACGGCATCATGCGATCGACGGATTGCAGCATCGCAGGAGGCATTTCCAGACCCTGCGAGACAAAAGCCTGCCGGACGGGCAGCAGGTCCGCGAGGATGTCGATAAGTGCCCGGGGGTTGCGTGAGATGTGTCCGCCATCCGGGAGTATCTGCCGTGTCAGTTCGTGCTCGAGCCGGCGGATGCTCTGCCGAGCAAACCGACCCTGACCTGCCATGGAAATGCAGGCCGAGGCTACCGCCAGCGATGCCCGAAGCCGAACGACCCCGTCTTCGGTCTCGTTGATTGTCTGTCGCAGGTAACGGACCTGTCGCGACAGCGACTTTACGAAACTGCGGTAAAATTCGTGATTACCGTCCTGGAGAATGAACGGAGAATGGGCCAGCCAGGACAAAATTCTTTGTGTCACGACCGGCGCTTCCCAGCCGATGACATGCCGCCGTCCGCAATACTTCATCCAGTCCTGAACAAGAACGCGGGCGTTCTGGCGCGCAATCTGACTGTCGGACGCGCGCAGATCCCGCAGCCAGCCGAAGCTGTGCAGTTCGCGTTGCCAATCTTCGTGGACTGCATCCAATTCGAAAGGTGAACGACCCTGGGTTTCCACCAGATGGCCTGAAAACAGAAACCGGCCGCCGTAAATGTCGGCCGCATTGGTTTCATCAGCCGTTCGAAGATCCTGCGGCGCGATCAGCAGGCGTGATGGCACAGCCGAAAACGGCTGCATGCGGAAGATTGGTCCGCCATGCATCCATTTCAGGGTACGGTGCCAGATATGCAGGGCCACAAGACGCCAGATTCGGCTTCTTTCGTTGAGGCTTGCGATATTCACCAAACCATCCCCGATGCTGATGGTTTACGCGCTACTATTGTGAATTCTCCGGTTCTCAAGAGCGTCTCTAGTGCTCTTCAAATCTGAAACAGACCATTAAGGTTAGCATTTCATTGATAGAAACATTGCAAATGAACGGTTTAAGCTACGTTAAGAACGCCTGAATCTCGCGGCAAAGAAGCCATCAATACCGATTGATTCAGCTGTCGGGTCTGCTGCGTGACTGGGCAGGCAGCGCAAATATCCTTCACCTGTAACGCACTGATGGAGACCACCAATTTCATCGGGTCCAATCGGTACCGGCCGGATGTTTTCTGCTTGCCGTTGCAGAAATGCAGCAACCTGCCCTTCTCCTTCAGCAGGTTCCAGCGAACAGGTGCAATAGACGATCAACCCTCCCGGCTTGACCCAGGAAATCACCCTGTCGAGCAGTTCTTGCTGAATTTCGGTCAGCTTCTCGACATCATACGGCTTCTTGATCCAGGCGACGTCCGGGTGACGCCGGATTGTCCCGGTGGCACTGCAGGGAGCGTCCAGCAGGACAGCGTCAAACGGGTCGCCCGGCTCGAATTCCCGGAGGTCGGATACAATCGTCTCCACGTCGAAGCCCAGCCGGGTCATGTTCTCTTCAAGCCGCCGGAGGCGGCCCTTGCTGATGTCGACGGCCGTCACATGCGCGCCCGCCGCTGCAAGTTGCGCCGTCTTGCCGCCCGGCGCTGCACAAAGATCGGCAACTCTGAGACCCTGAATGTCGCCGAGCAGCTGGGCCGGTAGTGCCGCAGCCGCGTCCTGAACCCACCAGGCGCCTTCTTCAAATCCGTCAAGGGAGTCGACGGCTCCCTTTCGAACCAACCTTACGCTTCCATTGCCGACAACGCGACCTTCCAGCTTGTCCGCCCAGTTTTTCGGGTCGGATTTCACAGTCAGGTCGAGCGCCGCCTCAAGCTGGTGCGAACGCGCAATCGCCCGGACTCCCTCTGCACCATAGGCATCTTGCCAGCTCTCCCAGAGCCAGTCCGGTGTGTTCACCATCTCTGCATCGATATCGGACGTGATCTCTTCCTTTTCCCGACCGAGACGTCGCAATACCCCGTTCACGAGACCCTTGTAGGGACGCGCCCTGCGATCCAGTCCCGCATGATCGACAGCCAGCGAAACGGCAGCGCGGTCCGGAACATCAAGGAACAGCATTTGCGCTATCGCCACATGGAGAATATCCAGAACCCTGCCCGTTTTCTCCGGGATCGGACGGTCCAGCAACCGATCGAGAATTTCCGCGATTTCGCCCCGATGGCGCAACGCAGCCCCTATTATGGCGCGAACAAGCGACCTGTCGTTGCCGGCAAGAGCGCGGAAACCCGAATGGCCGGATCCGGCGTCGAGTTCTCCATCAAGGGGCCGTTTCTTGTGAACGACATTCCCCAGGATATCGGCCGCGACCTTTCGTGCGGCAAATCCCGGCTTTTCGGGTCGGTCAGTTTCCTTTTGGCCGGGCTGTCCGGATTTGTTGCTCAAGCGACTATTCAAGGAATGTTCCTGTCTGGAGCCGCGTCCTGGCGGCGAAAGCCAAGCGCCGCAGACCGGATGACCGGCTGCGGCGCAATGGCTTTATCCTATGCCTTCCGGGTCAGTCAGAAAAGGTGTTTTTGCACATCGGTGATCACGTTCTAGCCCCACGGCCCCTTCGGTCGTTGTGGCTTGCTGTCAGGCCGGCTGCCCATTCCTGCCCAAGGCCCCGAACCTGGCGCGGAAGCAACACTGCCATACGAAGCCCGTCCGCCGGTTCCCAGTCCTCCATCGGACAACTTGCGCAACTCATCAATCCGGTTCTGCGTGTTCGGGTGCGTGGAAAACAGATTGTCCATCCGCTCTCCGGAGAGCGGGTTCATGATGAACATGTGTGCTGTCGCCGGATTGGCCTCCGCGTCGGGGTTGTGGATACGTTCGACGCCGCCCGCGATCTTGCCAAGTGCAGATGCCAGCCACATCGGCTCACCACAGATTTGGGAACCCATCCGGTCGGCAGCATACTCGCGTGTCCGCGAGATCGCCATCTGCACGACCATGGCTGCCATTGGCGCCACAATCATCATCAGGAGCATTCCGACGATGCCGAGCGGGTTGTTCCGGTTTCCGCCGAAGAAGAACGCAAAATTGGCCAGCATCGAGATAGCCCCGGCGATCGTTGCCGTGATCGTCATGATCAGCGTGTCGTGGTTCTTCACATGCGCAAGTTCGTGCGCCATCACGCCGGCCAGCTCTTCAGGTGTCAGCATGTTCAGCAGTCCGGTCGTTGCTGCAACGGCCGCATATTGCGGATTCCGTCCAGTGGCAAAGGCATTGGGCTGCGGATTGTTGATGATATAGACCTTGGGCATCGGTAGATCAGCATTTTGTGCCAGCCGCTGAACCATGCGGTAAAAGTCAGGCATCGACCGCTCGTCCACTTCCTGCGCGTGATGCATGCGAAGAACCATCTTGTCCGCATTCCAATAGCTGAAAACGTTCATGGCCGCAGCAATTGCCAGGGCAATCAGCATGCCCGACTGTCCGCCGATCATGAAGCCGATACCCATAAATAGCGCGGTCATCCCCGCCAACAGCATTGCCGTACGAATGTAATTCATTGCCGCTTCTGTCCGTTTCCTGTCTCTTTGTAGCCAGATACGCGTTTGTGCATCCCGGCGAGATAAAATCCTGACTGAAGATGGGTATTGCTGCCAAACTTGGCAAGATTACCCTATATTGGGTGACAGACATGTAATCCGCGTTGGCGGCAACTTTCCGATAGCAATGATGACCCAAGAACAGAACGATCCTGCCAGGGCCTATAGCCAGAGCGAAGCACCTTCCCTGAAGACGGATGCTGCATCCGCACCCAAAAAACGTTTTGAAGATCTGCCACCCGCGGCCCAGCGCGCGCTAAGGGAGGCTGAAGAGCGACGGAAAAAGATCGATTCGAAACAGGACGCCATGGCGGGCGAAGTCAACGGGCGCGGTGGATTGGAACCGACACGTTACGACGACTGGGAAATCAAGGGGCTCACGGTTGACTTCTAACCCCGGATAACCGGTTGATGATGCGTGATCAGCTGCAACAGATTCTTGCGTCCTGGGATGGCAAGGCAACCGCGCCACTCGAAGAGGCCTATGAGATCTTTCGGGACGAACCGGCGTTTCTGGACCTCTTGATTGAATTCAGCGGCTCGAAAACTGGCCAATGCGGCGCGACCTGGCTATTGAAACACCATTTCGACCACAAGGGCTCGCAACTGACCGACGATCAGTCTGAAAGACACCTGACCGGACTTTCATGCTTCAGCCATTGGGAAGCAAAGCTGCATTTTCTGCAGTATCTTGAACATCTGAAGCTTTCCGAAAAAGCGGAAGAACCACTCCGCAGCCTGATCGATCCGGAATTGAGATCGGAAAACAAATTCCTGCGCGCCTGGGCGCACTACGCTCTCGCAATTCATGCCAATCGTTTTCCGGCTCACAAGGAATATGCGCTCAGGAAACTCACCACGGCCCGTGAACGCGAAACAGCCGGTGCCGTCAAGGTGCGTATTCGCAAGGCGCTGGAAAAACTTGGCAGATAGAGCACCGCCGGACGGCAGCTCCGGGGCGTACTCCTCTTCAATCTCCTGCCAGTTTTCGAACTTCCCGGGCGATGGCTTTGGCTAGGTCCGCCTGGGCTGCTGCCTCCAAATGGACCGCATCGACGGAACTTGGTGCAACAACGCTGCCGGCGTCAAAAAACGCCGTACCGTACTGGTCAGCGAGCCTGGCATAAACCGCTGCGAGGCGTTTCGACTGAACACCGCCGTGATCGTTCGAATAAAGACCTTCATATTCGAGACCCGAAAAGTCACCGAGCGGCGGCGGCGCCATCAAAAGAACCTTCGGAGCCCTGCCTTCAACATCGTCGGTTGCCCGCGTTGCCTCGAACAGCACCCGACCCATCGCAAGACCGATGGCCTCCGCACTCATGTTGAACCGGTCCTGAAGGTCGTTGGATCCGAGCATGATGACCAGTATGTCGATCGGCATATGGGTCTTGCGTACGGTGACAAGATGCGCGAGCCCGTTCTTGTCACCTCTTGTCGGATCCTCGAACACGGTGGTGCGCCCGTTAACACCCTCCTCGATCACGTAATAGTCCGCCCCAAGTTCCGTCTGCAGTCGCCGGGTCCAGCGCACGTCGGGGCGGTATCTGGATTTGTCCACAGGGTTGAACCCCCAGGTGAGGGAGTCGCCGAAGCAGACAACGGCAACCGGATCCTTTTTTTCCGCCATGAAAACCCTTTGCGATCAATGCGGGATTGTTTTCAGGCGACCTTAGAAAAGTTCCTCCCGACAGGCAATCGGTTCCACGAAATGACCGTTTTCCGTGCTTGGTTAATAAGAGATTTACCAAGGGCACGATAGGGTTGCGTCAATGTACTGCGTAACGACTGCCGGATTTTAGATGATTGCCAGCCCCAAAGCCTATAAGCGCGGCGCTGTCCTGCCGAGCTCCAACCCTTTTCAGCGCCTTGCCGAGCTCCTCGAAGGCGAGACGCCCGGGCTTGACCCGGTTGTCATGACCATCGGCGAGCCCCAGCATGCCATTCCCGATTTTACGGCTGAAGTTCTTGCCGAAAATATCGGCGATTTCCGCCGCTACCCGCCAATCAACGGTTCGCAGGAGTTTCGCCAGGCCGTCGCGGGCTGGCTTGACCGACGCTATCGTCTTGGCGGGACGATCGATGTGGACCACGGCGTTTTGCCGCTGAACGGGTCCCGTGAAGGACTTTCCTTCGGCGCGATCGCCGCCCGGGACCAACTGGACAAGGGGCTTGATCACCCGGTTGTTTTGCTGCCAAACCCGTTTTATCAGACCTATGCGGCTTCGGCCCATCTTGCTGACGCGAGGGCTGTGCTGCTGGACGCTGTTCCGGGCAACAATTTCCTGCCGGATCTCGACAATCTCGACGCAGATCTCCTCGATGAAACCGTTGCCTTCTACATCGCTTCTCCGACAAATCCGGAAGGCTATCCCGCGGACATTGCCTTTTGGCAGGGTTTGATCGGACTGGCCCGCAAGCACCGCTTCTATATTTTCGCTGACGAATGCTATTCGGAGATCTATCGCAGCGACCCGCCTCCCGGAATTCTGGAAGCCGCCAGGGCGATGAATACCGATTTCTCCAATATCATTGTTCTGAACTCCCTGTCGAAACGCTCCAACCTCGCGGGATTGCGCTGTGGCTTTGCGGCGGGAGATCCGGAGTTTCTGCGCAAATGGGCAAGATTTCGGGGCCTTGCGGCACCGCAAGTCTCGCTCCCCGCACAGGCCGTTGCAGTCCGGGCATACCAGGACGAGGTGCATGTTGCCGAAAACAGACGCCTCTATAATGAGAAATTCGAAGCAGCCGAACGTTTTCTTGGGCCGATCATGGGGTCGGTAACACCCGAGGGCGGGTTTTTTCTTTGGCTTGATGTCGGCAAGTGGGGTGACGGTGTGACCGTCACGAAGCGCCTTTGGCGAGACATCGGTGTCAAGGTCGTCCCCGGAGGCTTCCTGGCGTCGGATCAATCCGACGGCAGCAACCCCGGTCGCGACTTTATCCGTATCGGACTGGTCGCTCCACTTGAGCAGACCGAAATCGCACTTGAACGCATGGCAAACTGGTTTGGAGAGCAGGCATGAGACGAGCCAGTGCAGTACGCAGCAACGGTCGCCGGTCCTCGGTGGACCTTCTGGATACCGAAAGTCCCGTCAAGCGCTTCTTGAGGCGAAATCTGGTCGGCGCCTCCGGGCTCGGCATCATTGCGCTGGCCGCCATGCTTGCCGCCGCTCTGGCGACATGGTCCGTCAACGACCCAAGTCTCAATCACGCGACGAGCGGGTCCGTCCGCAATGCGCTGGGCTCTGTTGGCGCCATCGTTGCCGACATTCTCATGCAGACGATCGGCCTTGCAACGGCCGTCTTTCTAATCCCGCTCGTACTCTGGGGCTGGCGTCTTCTGGCCGGACATGCGCTCGGTATCGGCAGGAAGCGGCTGTTCTTTTGGGCTATAGGCTCCAGTCTTTCGGCCGGCGCTCTGGCTGCGCTTCCCGTTCCGGACAGCTGGCCGCTGCCGACCGGCCTTGGCGGATTTTTCGGTGACACCGTCCACCAGTTGCCGGCAATAATCACATCCAACATGACATCCGGTGCTGCAACGATTGTCGGCGGCCTGGGCCTTGGCGTGCCGGCAATATTCTTTCTTATGTCCGCGGCGGGTTGGCTCGGAGACAAAGACCTGCCGGACGACAGCGCCGACAAGGATGGCGGCAAACCTGCCCGCGCCGCGAAGGGACACGGCCGGTCGATCGAGGAGGAACTCGGTCTTGAGGACGATGAAAGCGAATCCCGGCTTTCACTCTTTTTCAGTGCCTTTGTCGGGCAGATGGAACATTGGCGATTGCAGGGTCAGACACAGTTCCGCCGTCTGACCGGTCGCAAGCGGCAACACCTCAATGAAGACGATGACAATTGGGATGAAGACGATTTCGAAGGAGACCTTGAACCGGAAGACGACCACAACCAGGGTCGCCTTTCCGTTTTCCGCCGGGCCCTGAAAGGCCGTTTGATGCCGGAGGACGACGATGGCCTGGACGAATTTTACGGCCGGGGCGATCAATCAGAAGAAGACGGCATGGATGACCCCTACGCCGATGAACCTTACGAAGAGGAGGGAGAGCGCTTCGAACCAGAAGAACTCCTGATCGATAAGGGTCCCGTTGCCGGCCAACAGATAATGCCGGTTGGCATTGCTGCTCCCGATCAGCCGCAGGTGGCGGCAGGTCAACCCGATCTCCAGTCAAGCCAGAGCGGTCGGGTCATACCACCGGCGCCGAGGCCCAAGCAAAGCAAGCGCGCGATCGCGGAAGCGCAACCCTCTTTCCTCGGAGCGCCCGAGGAATACGAAATGCCTCCTCTTCGGCTGCTTGCCGAACCCAAGGTTGGCGGAAAGGTTCCGGGCCTGTCGGCTGACGCTCTGGAGCAGAATGCCCGCATCCTGGAAGGTGTCCTGGAGGATTTCGGCGTCCGTGGCGAAATCATCGAAGTGCGTCCGGGCCCAGTCGTCACGCTCTACGAACTGGAGCCCGCGCCCGGGATCAAATCGTCCCGCGTGATCGGTCTCGCCGACGATATTGCCCGTTCGATGAGCGCGATTTCAGCCCGTGTGGCAGTTATTCCGGGCAAGAATGCCATCGGTATTGAACTGCCGAATGCTCGCCGGGAAACGGTTTTCCTGCGTGAACTGATTGCCGCCCAGGACTTTGAAAAATCCAAGGCGAAGCTACCACTCGCCCTTGGCAAGACGATCAACGGCGAGAGCGTTGTTGCGGATCTGGCACGCATGCCGCACCTCCTGGTCGCCGGGACTACCGGTTCGGGCAAGTCTGTCTCGATCAACACCATGATCCTGTCGCTGCTTTACCGGCTGACGCCGGAACAGTGCAAACTGATCATGATTGACCCGAAGATGCTTGAACTCTCCATTTATGACGGCATTCCACACCTTCTGACACCGGTGGTTACCGATCCGAAGAAAGCGGTCGTCGCCCTGAAATGGACTGTGCGCGAGATGGAGGACCGCTACAAGAAGATGTCCAAGATGGGCGTCCGCAACATTGATGGCTACAACACCCGGATCAAGCAGGCGCTCGAAAAGGGCGAAAGTTTCACCCGCACCGTACAGACAGGATTTGACCGGGATACCGGCCAGCCGATTTACGAGGACGAGGAACTGCCGCTCGAGGCAATGCCGTACATTGTCGTGATCGTCGACGAGATGGCCGATCTGATGATGGTTGCCGGCAAGGACATCGAAGGGGCGATCCAGCGTCTTGCCCAGATGGCGCGTGCAGCCGGCATTCACCTGATCATGGCGACGCAACGCCCGTCCGTGGATGTCATCACCGGCACGATCAAGGCCAATTTCCCGACCCGAATCTCATTTCAGGTCACTTCCAAGATCGATAGCCGAACGATCCTGGGCGAGATGGGCGCCGAGCAGTTGCTTGGCATGGGTGACATGTTGTTCATGGCGGGTGGAGGACGTATCCAGCGTGTACACGGACCGTTCGTTGCCGATGACGAAGTCGAGGATATTGTCAAGCATCTGAAAGTTCAGGGCACGCCGCAATATCTTGAAGCCGTCACCGAGGATGAAGACGAAGCGGAAAGCCCTTATGACGGGGGTGGACTGGCCAGTGGCGGCGAGGGTAACGAACTTTATGACAAGGCAGTCGCAATCGTTCTGCGAGACAAGAAGGCGTCTACCTCCTACGTTCAGCGGCGACTTTCGATCGGCTACAACCGCGCGGCTTCCCTGATTGAACGCATGGAGCAGGAGGGCCTCATCAGTCCCGCAAACCATGCCGGAAAACGGGAAATTCTCGTGCAAAACGGCGTTGAGGAAGAGTTTTAAGTCCCAAATGCCAAAGCTTTGCCACACACTCTGAATAGCTAGGGTATAATAATTGCGGCAAATAACGATTTAGGACATTGCATCATGCTGAAACGCTTTGCTCTTCGCCTGGCCGGACATCTCAGCCGGCCGTTTTTGGCAGCAGCCATAACATTGACCCTTCTGCTTCCGGCGCAAGCACTGACCCAGCAAGAGCAGAAAACGCTTCAGGAACTGAGCACCTATTTCAACTCCGTAAAGACCATGCACGGCGATTTCATCCAGTTCGGTCCGGATGGCAGCCAGTCCGACGGCAAGTTCTACATAGCCCGTCCCGGCAAGGTGCGGTTCTATTACAACAAACCTTCTGTGCTCGACATCGTAGCGGACGGAAAGTCGGTTTCCGTGCGTGACCGCAAGCTGAACACGCAGGACATCTGGCCTCTCGGACAGACACCACTCCGTTTCCTCCTGTCCGATTCGATTAACCTGGAAAAAGACACGAACGTCACCAACGTTCTGGTCGAAAAAGACCTGATTACCGTCACGATTTTTGACAAGACCAAGTTCAATTCAGGCACGTTGACGCTGATCTTTGACACCGATGACTTTGCGCTGAAGCAATGGACTGTCACAGACCAGCAAGGCTATGACACTTCTGTTGCGGTCTACAACGTTGTTTCCAATGCGCCGACCAACCAGGATCTGTTCAAGATCGACTACCTGGCCAATGCAAATCAGCGCAAGGGCCGGAACTGAGCAGATTTGGCACCTCAGGACAAGACTGATGCGACAAGCCGGTCACTTGTGTTCCAGTTGCTGAAACCATTTTGCTCACAAAACAACCTGCGGCTGATCGCAGGTGATCCCCATGGCCACGCCGGTCTTGTCGAGAGCCCTGACGGAAAACGCTGGTACTTCAAGGGCACCCGGTTCGACATAAATCCGTTCGGCAGCGCGGAAATCGCGAATGACAAGGCCTATACGGCAAAATTCCTTGATATGAACGGGATTGCCGTGCCGGCAACACTCCTTGTCTTCGGCTCCGATATCAAGAACGGGAAGCCATTGTCCAAGGACGTTCTCGATTTCGCGGCAAAACATGATCATGCGCTGTTTGTAAAACCCAATTCCGGCAAGGAAGGTCGGGACGTTGTTCGGGTCGATTCATATGATGCGCTTCACACAGTGCTTCGCGAAATCGCAAATCGTCATGCCCAAATCCTTGTCCAGGAAGTGATGAAAGGCAGGGATATCCGGATTGTCGTTCTTGATGGTGATGTCCTGTGCGCTATTGAACGCAGGCCTCCGCAGGTAACCGGCGACGGTAGGCGCCGGGTTTCAGAACTTGTCGTTGCCGATGGCCAGATTAATCCGGCTGACAGTCGTTTTGCAGACCAATTGTCTTTGCAGGGACTGACGCCGGAAAGTGTTCCGGCCGCCGGGCAAATCGTTTCGCTTCTTCCCGTGTCCAATCTGTCTTCGGGCGGATCGGCACAGATCATTACTGACAAGATCGCGCCGGACCTTCTTGATCTGGCCCTTATGTCGACCAGAAGCCTCGGCTTGCGCTATGCGGGAGTGGACCTGATTGTTCCTGAAGAAACGGACCCTGGCTCGGCCCCGGTCGTACTGGAGGTGAACGCTGCCCCCGGGTTGAGCAATCTCTACCGGCAGGGGCATCAGGAATCTGGACTGGTGACGGAAATCTACGCCCGGCTTTTCGACACCATGTTTTCGAACTGACATTCTTTCTGAAAGGTGAACCTGAAATCAAATAAATAAATAGTATTTAAAAGCATTTTCGAAACAATTTTTAGTTTTCTGGATTCACTTAAAGTACTTCTAGACATATTTGCGAAAATAGACATTATTCAGAAAAAATGTTGTGCACGAGATCCATCTCAGTTTTACGAGCCGTCGGCAAAGCAAAACTGATGGCTTGAACAGGACAATGCGAATCCATGGTTTTAGGCGAAGTGCCGGGCTGAACGTAATTTTGCGGACGTTCAGTCTGAATTTCAGGAGATCGCATCATGTCGAATGTATTGCCGTTTCGGGAGGACAGCTTCCAACTGCACAAGCAGTATCCCGCGCTGTATTTCCCGAAAGACGGATTTGTCTTTGTTGTAGCGTTTGGACGATCCGGGTCAACTTTGACGCAGCACCTTTTGAATTCGCTTCCCGGATATTTCATTCGCGGAGAAAACTGCAACGCGCTGGTTCACTTGTGCCGATCGATAACAGCCATCCGCGGAGAAGGAAACTTTCAGCAGCGTCAGGAACCGGAGCGGTCCAGGATCGCTACTGAACGACCCTATTTCGGCAAGATGGTGGGAACGTCCCTTGACCCCTGGTACGGCATGGAAGACGTCGACGTTGATGACTATGCGATGGGTCTTTTTGACACGTTCGTCTCCAGGGTGCTCTGTCCGAAAGGCACTGCACGGGTCCTCGGTTTCAAGGAGATCCGGTATCACAACGATCCCCGGTACTTTCCGAAATTCCTCGACACGATCCGGACTTATTTTCCGAAGAGCCGGTTTATCTTTCAGAACCGGTCCTTCGAGAACGTCGCCAAATCTTCATTCTGGAAGAACATGGAACAGGCCGAAGTCAAGCGAAAGTGGCAAAATTTCGAAAACCTGACAAAGGCTTATGCCGATTCGAACAAGGATGTCTGCTATCGGCTGCGCTACGAGGACTATCTGGAAGGCGCACAAAAACTGGAGCCGCTGTTCAATTTCCTGAAGGAGCCCTTCAACGCAGAAGAGATCACCAAGGTTCTCGAGACGAAGCTGAAGCACTGAAACACGTTCGAGCGAACACCAGTGCGAAAAAAGATCATGATCCGGCCCTGATGCCGGATCACGGTCAAACACAAACTGATCCGGTGGTCAGTATTCGCCGAGCTTTATTTCCGGGGAATATTGTCCTTTGGCTTCCTTTGTGACGGCCTGGCCGCAGATTGTCGCGCCTCTTGTTGCGTCGTAAGCCATGGTAGGCGGGCCGGAAAGGTCCCAGCCCTTGTTGAGAGCCTGCGTGACCCGGTGACAGAATTCGCTGTCGTCGATACCTGTGATGAACCGGTAGAGCTTCATGGTCCAGAATCCTTTTGATGTATGCGGAGCCGCGTGATCCGAGTTTGGGGCCTGTCGGCTAGCCCCGGACGGCGATGGTATCGGCAATCGCGATAACCCGCTTGCCCATATCGGCATGTAGCCGTTCAACCATCCTGCCGTCCACCTGGATTGCACCCTTGCCGGCATTTTCCGGAAGTTCGAACACCTTGTTGACCTTGCGGGCCCAGGCGATTTCGTCTTTCGACGGGCTGAACGCCGCGTGACAGGCATCGATCTGTTTTGGGTGGATCAGCGTTTTGCCGTCCATGCCCATTTCGGCTCCTTGCGCACATTCGACAGCAAAACCTTCGGTGTCCTGAAACGCGTTGTAAACACCGTCCAGGATATCGATACCGCCGGAACGCGCCGCGGCAACGCAAGTCATCAGCCAGGGCATCATGGCGGTGCGGCCGGCTGTCAACCGGGCGCGGGTTTCCTTGGCAAGGTCGTTGGTCCCCATGACAAAACAGGAAAGCCGGACTGCCGGATCCTTGCCGCAGGAACCGATGGCCCCGGCGTTCAGCATTGCCTCCGGTGTTTCCATCATTGCCCAGAGCTTTAGCGTATCAGGGGCATCATGAAGGGAAAGCATATGCGCCACACGTTGAAGGTCGGCAGGTGAATTGACTTTCGGCACGAGGATCGCGTCCGGAGATGCGGTGACGGCCGCCTGCAGATCCGCTTCTCCCCATGGCGTATCGAGACCGTTGATGCGAATGACGACCTCCCGCTCGCCATATCCACCCGTCGTGACAGCTTCGACAATCTGGTTTCTGGCAAGTTCCTTGGCATCGGGTGCCACGGCATCTTCGAGATCCAGCAGCAGACAATCAACTTTGAGTGTCCTTGCCTTTTCAAGGGCTCGCGCATTTGACCCCGGCATGTAAAGAGCGGATCGGCGCGGTCTGATCGATAGTGTCATTGATGGATCCTGGACTGTTCGCTGGAAACTTGAAAACACCCTAGTGGATCGCACAGTTCCGCGATATCCGCCGAAGGGGTAAGGTCTGCTCGCCTTTTTCATCGTGTATTGGCGCCGCGACCTTTCTTGAAAATCATGTCCTTTGCAGCGACCACGGCACCCAGCGTGATTGCAAGGCAAGCCACTCCTACGGACATCGTGAGTGCTCCGAAGCCGAACGCGATCAGCAGGAGCGTCGACAACAGGGGAGCGGAGTAGGCGGCTGCACCAAGCACTTGAATGTCGCCGCGCTTGACGCCGATATCCCAGGTGAAAAAAGCAAGGCCGACCGGAAACAGCGCAAGGGCCAGGACCGAGGCCCATTCCAGTGATCCGGCGGGCCAAACGGTCTCTTCAAGCGCGATGTGGCAGCATACGGACAGAATGGCCGTCATCAGACAAAATCCCGCAACCGTCTCTGTCGGCACTGCCCCGAGCCGCCGCGACAGGACAGAGTAACTTGCCCAGAATAGTGAGGAGGCAACCGCTGCTCCATATCCGATCGCGAATCCCCCCGAGAACTGAATGCCTTCGCCCCCGCTGATCAGCAGCGCTGCACCGGCAAGACCCAGGATCGTGCCGATTACGTGATGGATACGGAGTTTTTCGCCCGGCAGCAGTGCTGAAAACAGCACGATCAGAAGCGGCCAGGTGTAGTTGATCAGGTTTGCCTCGACCGGAGGAGCGTTCCGGATCGCCGTGAAGTAGAAAAAATGAAAGCCGAACAGTCCTATGGTTCCGAAGGCCCAGACTTTGAGCGGTTGGCGAAGACGATCAAGCTTTCCCGACACCGCCAGCCAGATCAGCGCAAGGGTTCCTGAAATGCCGAAACAAAGCGCATTCAGCAAAAACGGTGGAACATCGCCTGAACCGGCCCCGAAAACGCCCAGCGTCGCCCACATCAGAACTGCGCTCAGCCCGATTGCCGTTGCCTTCACACGTCCGGTTTCCGCCATTACCCATCGTCCAATTCTGTTTTCCAGTTCGCTCTTGGCATGAAATGCCGCATAGCAAAAGACTTGGGCGCCCAATTCACGGATTTTGATTCAGGTCCTTGATCCCGGCTCCTGTTTCGGGACATGTTGGAGGTCATTATTTTTCATCTGCCATATCCGGGGAATTCATGACAACTGCGGAAATCAGGGTCCTTGGGCCGGAAAATGCCCATCAGCTCGCACCACTCATTGCCGAAAATGCCCAGGCGCTCAAACGCGGAGCGCCGCGCAGACCCGACGAGTACTACGCTGAACGCATTTTGGGCGACAAGTCCGCCGAGGTTCTGGGAGCGTTTGTCGCCGATGATCTGGTCGGCTTTGGTGTCTATTTCGACCTGCCCGAACTGATCACGGGACTGCGAATCGGTCAGTTGGATGACATCTACGTTCACCCCGACCACCGCAACCAGGGAACCGGACGGAAAATCATCGAGACGCTTGTCAGCGAAGGCCAGAGGCGCGGCTGGCTGCATCTGCGCTGGATCGTCCCCGGCAAGAACGCTCCGGCTGTCGCGCTTTACGAAAAAATTGCCGAACCTGACCATCGCAAGAGCTATGTGATCCCGATCGACAGGGTTGCCGGAGACTGAACGGCCGAAGAATTCGGCTCCGCGCCGGCACGGTCAAAGCCCCGGTGCCACGGACGGACGCTGCGTCAGGATCCGGCTGAAAAGATTGGCGGGATCTGACCGAGGGACAGGAAACCGACACGAACGACCCCACGATCGATCGCAACCGGCAACGTGATCGAGGGTACGCCGTCGACCTCCTTTTCGGCTGCCTTCAGGCTTTGAACGACGCTCTGGGCAACGGAAAATCCGTTGTCCTGCGGCGGAAACAGCGGCTTCAGCATTTGAAGCAGTCCATCAGCGTTGCCAATCGTCATGTTCAGCTGACCTGACACGGTCCCGTCTCCATTGACGACCAGATCTCCTGACGCTCCCAGCCTGCTCTTGCCGATCACTGTTTCCATCAGGACCAGCTTGACCGGCAGACTGCCGTTGTTGAACTGCACCAGGCCGACTATATCGGCACCCGCGAGAAGCGGGACCCCGCCCTCTATCTGCAGGTGGCCACGAAGATCGATCGTTTCGGTGAGGTTCGGTACAGATTTCAGCTGCAATGCGGCTATGGATACGAATCCGTCGACCGTGCCAGCCAGCTCTGGCGATTCCCTCAAATGAATTTCCGCCTTGTCCGCCGCGAAAACACCTGCTGAAGCCGCGTTTTCAACCGCAGCTTCCGGCTTCTCCAGAACCGCGTCAAAAGCGCCGAGCGAGGCGCTGGAAAATTTGACACTTGCCCGCGCCGTCTCCCACTTCACTTCGCCGAGGAGACCACTCAGCGGTTCGGCGACCGACGCCGGTGCCTTGGCTTCCACTATGATGTGCCAGGGATTGTAGATCAACGCGACAGCATTCAGCGCACCAAGAGAACCCTCTGCACCGGTCCTGTCCCGGGAGATCAGCTCCTTGCAGTAGACCTCATAGCGGAACGGATACCCGCTGATGGAAAGATCCGCGCAGCTGACCTGAATACCTTCGTTTGCCATGGCCTTCATCTGCAGGTCGAGCTGTCCAGCCAGCACGGACCGGCCGTAGACCCAGGCACCAGACCAGCCAGCAACGACCAGCACGATCACACTCAAGAGAATTATGAACCGGCGCCTGGAGGACTTTGCCGGTTTGGTTTCGTTTTCTGACACGGTTTCAATTCCCTGTTTGGGGCATTCCTGTTCGGGCTACCTGCACCACGCATTGAATCATTGACCAGGTATTGCTATCTCCGCTACCGACTAAAGGATAGATAGGGCGACATGAGCAATTTTTGGGTATTTGGCTACGGATCCCTGATGTGGAACCCGGGATTTGATCATCTGCGCTCCGAGCAGGCCCTGTTACGCGGTGCCCACAGGGCACTGTGTGTCTATTCATGGGTCCACCGCGGCACGCAGGACCGCCCCGGTCTGGTTTTCGGTCTCGACAACGGCGGCGCCTGCCGCGGAATGGCTTACCAGGTCGCCGAGGACATCTGGCCCGATACGCTCGACTACCTTCGTGCTCGCGAACAGACCACAATGGTCTACAAGGAACACTGGCACAATATCGAGCTTGAAAGTGGTGAAAAAGTGCAGGCTCTCGTCTACATGGTGGATCATGGTCATGCGCAATATGCCGGTGCACTCCCAGTGGAGAGACAGCTTGAGATCGTCAACGGTGCTGTCGGCAAATCAGGCGAAAATCCCGAATACGTGATCAACACCGCCTCCCACCTGGAAGAGATGGGCATTGCCGACAACAACCTTGCCTGGCTCGCAGAGAAATTGAAGGCCCTTTAGGGGGCGCGCAGTCAACGGCTGTTTCCGACAGGTTCTGTGTTCTTGCTCACATCGACTTGCCGCAGCACAGGTGACGGCACGGGAGCCTGCCGGGCTTCCTCGATCAACGTGTTGCTTGCCGTTTCGACCGTATCCACCAACTGCTCATAAAAGACATCCGGAGCAAGACCCGGCTCGATAGGCGGAAGGATCTCGACAATCACCGTGCCCGGATAGACTTTCCAGGACGACCGGGGCCAGTAGAGCCCGGCATTGTGTGCGATCGGCACGACCGGGCACTTCAGGTCCCTGTAAAGATGGGCAATGCCGTATTTGTATTTCGGCTCTGCTCCTGCGGGCCTGCGGGTCCCTTCGGGAAAAATCATGATCTGGCGTTTTTCAGCAATCGCTTCCTTGGCCGCCTCCATCATGGCGGCGAGCGCTTCGGAACGTTTTCCCCGGTTGATCGGGATCTGTCTGTATTTCGCCGTGTACCAGCCAAATATCGGGATCCAGCGCAATTCCCGTTTCAAGATGAAGGTGGGGCTCGCAAAAAGTGGAATAAGCGCGACGGTTTCCCAGGCAGACTGATGTTTCATGGCGGCAATGTATCCGCCTTCCGGCAAATTTTCCCGACCGCGGACTTCAACCTTGATACCTGCGACGACGTGCATTAGCCAAAGCAGGGACCGTGACCAGAACGGCACAATCGGCCAGCCCCATTTGCGCGGCAGCAGCATGACCGGTGAAAACAGGATCATTTCGACAAAAGTGACCGTGTAGAACAGCACCTGAAAAAGGGTAGAACGCAAGAGAAGCATGGCACCAGAAAGCTTGAGCGGAGCAAGGTCACCGCTTTGGTCACGCACTGACGAAATTCAGTTCATGCCCTTCACGGTGTTGCGGAGTCTGGCGAGGATATACTTCACATATTCACGCATGAGAAGCCGGATCGTTGCCGGTTCGCGATACCAGGTATCCAGTTTCAGATCCTTTGAAAAAACCGGATAGGCAATCAGGTTGACTTCGGGGAGAACATCGGAGAGCTCGGCCTTCGCCCTCGGAAGGTGATAAGCGCTGGTGACAACAAGCAACGAATCAAACCCGTTCTTCTGGACCCAGCTGGCTGTTTCGGTTGCATTCCCGGCGGTGTTGAGGGCAACCCGGTCAAGATCAACAGTGCTTTTTTCAAGTGGCATGCTTGATGCGGTCACAGCTGCAAGCTGTTCACGCGTCGTTCCCGGATGAACCCCTGAAATCAGCAGGCGATTGGCATGACCTTCTTCAAGAAGACGAACCGCTTCGTTGACACGCGCATGACCTCCCGTCAGTACGACAATCGCATCGGCATTCGCCGATTTCGGTACTTTTGCGGTGGCAATCTGATGAGCAAAAAAGAGAAACTGGCCGACTGTTCCCCCCATAAGCGCAACCAGGAACATGAGAAACGCTATCCTCAGTCCGAATCGTTTTCTACGCTTTTTCGAAACGGAATTGCCTTTGATATCTGCGACGTCGTTTCCGCTCCCCGAAGACACACTTCGCCCTGCTCCGGCGTGAACGCCATCATCTGATGAGGGGTCTATGAGCGTATCAGCGTGCAACATGAAGCAACTGTGATCGTTGATTCGGCCAATTTCACGGCATTCTACATTAAAATCAATCAACTTTCGCCAAATGGGCCTTGACGGCAAGACCGGATGTCAATGCGGTGAGAATTGCGACCAGGAAAACAACGGCGAAGACACCGAAATACCCGGGCAGACTCACGGACACTGATCCGAGGAGCGCCGAAACCTGGTCGGATCCTGCCTGACCCGAACCCTGGCGGGTCAACATGTCAACAAGTACGAAACATACAATCGCGGCCACACCTCCGGACACACCTCCCTTGAGGCCCAACATGAGAAAGTGCCGTTGAAACTCCCGTGCGATAAAGCCGTCCTCGGCCCCGACGAAATGAAGCACCGAAACGACGTCCTTGTTGCCAGCCATTGCCGACTGGGTCGCAAACACGACGCTCAGGACCATCGAACCCATCACCAGGACCATAATGGCAAATCCACCGGCAACAACAGCGCCGGCCATAGCCGAAAGACGGGACGTCCAGATCGAATGATCGTCGACGCTGGCGCCGGTCACTTGCCCGGAGACCGAATTGCGCAGCTGAGACAGGTTCAGAAGCTCAGGATCGCTTACGGTAATCTGGATCAGTCTTGGAACCGGCAGGCCTTCAAGCTCCAGCCCTTCACCCAGCCAGGGCTCCAGCAGTGCCTTTGTTTCCGAATCAGACAGCGCACGGACCGCGCCTATTCCCGGGAACTCCTGGGTGAGCGCCACCGCCTTGTCGATTTCCCGAAGCATGTCGACACCCTCGGTCGGCCGGATCTGTATCGTGATTTCCCGAACAAGATCGTTCTGCCAGGCATCGGCCGCGTCCCACACGATGGATACGGCACCCACCGTCAGGCAAGCCAGGAAACTCATGATCGCGACAACAAGCGTCAGAGCCCGTCCCGCCACCGATTGAGGTGGTACAATCGCGGCAGCCGGACGAAGCTTTGCCGCATCGCCCTGCTCGGTTTTCGGGGCCTTGGGGGCCGCTTTCTTCTTGGGTCGCTTTTTGCGAACCAGCCGGTTCGGCGGTTTCACTTCCACGGCCGCTGCCTGCTCATCATCATTGTTCTCGGTCTGGGCCATTGTGTTGCCTGGTCGTATGTCTATCGCCTAGTCAAAAATCGAAAGGCGTCCGTCGGCCAGCACCAAGCGCCGGGCATCCACCTGTTCCAGCAATGCGATATCGTGGGTCGCGATCACAACGGAAGTGCCGAGTTTGTTCAATTCTATGAAAAGACGCAACAGACGGCGCGCGAGAGGCGGGTCGACGTTTCCGGTCGGTTCGTCCGCAAGAAGGACTTCCGGTCTCGTGATCAGCGCCCTGGCGATGGCGGCACGCTGTTTTTCACCACCCGACAAGACGGGCGGCAGGACATGCATCCTGTCACCAAGGCCTACCCATTTCAGAAGGTCAATCACGTCCGAACGGTATTCCGACTCCTGTTTGCCGACAACGCGAAGCGGCAATGCGACGTTTTCATAGGTCGTCAGATGATCAAGCAGACGGAAATCCTGGAACACGACTCCGATCTTGCGGCGCAGTTGCGGCAGTTCCTGCTTGTCGATTACGCTCAGATCGCGATTGAAAACCTTGATCAATCCGCGCGTCGGACGAAGCGACATGAACAGGAGCCTGATCAAACTGGTCTTGCCGGCGCCTGACGGCCCGGTGAGAAACTGAAACGACTGCGGTTCGACCTGAAATGTCAGGTCCCGCAGGATTTCCGGTCCCATACCGTATCTCAATCCGACATTTTCGAAGCGGATCACAAATTTGTCTCCTGTTGATGGACCGACGCTATAGCCAGGCCGTTAACGGTGCATTAATCATATAAAGGTCCATTAGTGACCTGAAAGTCCGCCACTGGATTTGCTGGCATTTGTCCAACATTTCATGCCGGATTTCGACCCGGTCGGTCACAAGATAATAGCGCTTGAGCAAGACATGGCGAAAGGTCTTCGCACATGAAGATCAAATGTCCGGACTGCAGTACGTCCTATGAAATCAAGACAGAAGCTGTCGGTCCGGAAGGGCGCAGTGTCAAATGCGCCAAATGCGGCAACCGCTGGTTTGTCAGCCCTGATGATGACGACGCATCCGTAGATTTCAAGGCGGCTGAAAATTCATCCACCACAGGTTCGGATCCAGACGAAACCGACAAGGGCGAAACCGACACCGCCGAAACTGACAAGGATGAAGCTGACTGGGCGGCTGATTCCGAGGCGGATTCACAATCCGACGAAGCGGAGCAGGAGCCGGCGGAAGACTCCGAACCAGAGGAAGATATCGCGAATTTCGAATCGCCACCGGCAGACACACCTGCAAGCGCCGACGAGAGCAAATTTGCTGCCGATCTCGCCGCGGACGAGGATGATGCAGAAGACCAGGTCGACATCGAATCCCAGGCCAAACGACCCAAGATCATCGTCAATCCCGACAAGTTCCGCCGCAATCATATCGGGGCCTTGCTGGGCTGGCTCTCCAGGCGAAATTATCGCAGGCTGGGCGGTCTGTTGATTTTCGGTGTTTCAATTGCCGCGCTTGCGTCCTTTGTTTTGCTCAGAGACAGCATGGTCAAGCAATCACCGGACCTCGCCAGCCTCTTCCAGATAATCGGCTTTGACGTCAACCTGCGCGGCCTTGAATTCCGCAACCTCAGAACATTTTCAGAAATCGAGGACGGCAAGAAGGTTCTTGTTGTCGAAGGGTCGATCCGTAATCTTCTCGACGAAGCAAATGCGGTGCCGGCCGTTCGACTTTCCATTCGCAATTCGGATCTGCAGGAAGTATATGCCTGGACCGTCGAACCGCGCACAAAAGCTCTGAACGGTTTCGATGAAACCCGGTTCAGGACAATACTGGCCGACCCGCCGGAAGAGGCCTCCGATATCCAGGTCCGGTTTACCGACCGCGGCAAACGCCAGATAGTACTCGAGTGATCATGACAGCCAATATCCGTACCCTTTTTGATGAAGATGCCATTGCCGCGCGTGTTGCAGCGGTTGCCCAGGAAATCGCCGAGGGAAACCCCCGGAACCTGCTCGTCGTCGCCGTTCTGAAGGGGAGCTTCATTTTTGCCGCGGATCTTGTTCGCGCCATGCACCGCGCCAATCTGGAGCCTGAAATGGAGTTCATTCACCTGTCTTCCTACGGCGCAGGAACAGAAGGATCGGAAAACATCCGTGTTTTGCGCGATGTTGAAAGTGACGTTAACAACCGCGATATAATTTTAGTGGATGATATTCTGGAGTCGGGCCGTACTCTCGCCTTTGCAAGGGAGCGGCTGATCGGGCGCGGCGCCCGCTCTGTAAGGATTGCGGCACTGCTGGATAAACCCGAGCGCCGCAAAGCTGCCATATCTGCCGACTATGTGGGATTTGCCTGTCCTGATAAGTTTGTCGTCGGATACGGTATGGATATGGGCCATGCGTGGCGGCAATTGCCCTTTATTGGATATGTCGTGGCTTCCGAAGACGAGGCAGCGGCAGACGGCAAAACAGGAGCGTGAGCATGGCTCGCATTCTTCTAACGGAAGACGACGAAGCGGTACGCAGTTTCGTAAAGCGCGCGCTTGAACTTGATGGACATTCAGTGGACGTGGCGGAAGACGGTGGTGAAGCCGTTGAAACGCTGACCCGAGAAAAGGGCGAGTTCGATCTTCTGGTATCCGACATCAAGATGCCGGTCATGGACGGCATTGCGCTCGCGCTGCAAACCGCGCGTGATTTTCCGGACATGCCGATACTCTTGATGACAGGTTTCGCCGATCAGCGTGAGCGTGCAAACGGTCTGGACGCACTGGTTCACGACGTGATCACCAAGCCGTTCTCGCTTGTCGATATCCGCAAAGCCGTCCGCGATGCCATTGCCGGCGAGTTGCCGCAGGAAACACGTCGTTACGCGTAATCTGCACTTGGTTGTCAATCCAGGGTTCTGTCCGTCACGATCATCCGCATACGCTGCGGAATAGTCTTTCGGCTTTCTGCTGAACAGCTACAACCTGATCAAGTCAGAAGAGACTTGATCGATCAAAGTTCTGATGCCTGACCGGCATAGAGGCGGTCGATCCGATCTGTCTGACGCAATCGAGCGACGCCCTTTGGGTGTCTTTTCCCCATGATTGTCCAGAACTAGTGTTGCAATATCTGATCCAGGAAACTCCTGGTCCGCAAATTGCGGGGGCTTTCAAAAAATTTCTCAGGCTCGTTCTCTTCCACAATCTGACCCTGATCCATAAACACAACCCGATCTGCGACATTCCGGGCGAACCCCATTTCGTGGGTAACGCAGATCATTGTCATGCCTTCTGTCGCGAGTTGTTCCATTGTATCGAGAACTTCACTGATCATCTCCGGGTCCAGCGCAGATGTCGGCTCGTCAAACAACATGATGCGAGGTTCCATGCACAATGCGCGGGCGATAGCCACCCGCTGCTGCTGTCCACCTGACAATTGGCCGGAAGCTTGTCAGCCTGGTCTGGTATCCTGACCTTTTCAAGATAGCGCCGGGCCAGGCTTTCAGCTTCCCGGCGCGTCTTCCTGCGAACAGACATCGGGGCCAACACACAGTTTTCCATGACAGTCAGGTGTGGAAACAGGTTGAATTGCTGAAAGCACATTCCGACTTCCGAACGGATCTGATCGATATTCTCCACGTCGCCGGTCAAGGGGATGCCATCGACGATGATATCCCCCTGCTGATGTTCTTCCAGACGGTTGATACATCGGATCAGTGTGGATTTTCCCGACCCGGACGGTCCGCAGACAACAATCCGCTCTCCGCTGTGCACAGTCAGATTGATGTCCTTCAGAACCTGGAAATCGCCGTACCATTTGTTCACATGCCGAATGTCGATCATGAGATCCCGCACGGACGGTGAAGATTCCTCGGTGAGGTGCTGAATTTCCATCTGGTCCGGATTCCCGTTGGTGTCTAGCGCAAGGCGGTCGCTGGTTTGGCGGTCTCGACATCAATCCTGACCTGCACCATCTGCGTGAGTTTCAGAAAGAGCGTCGAAAGCATCCAATAGATCACGGCGATCGTTGCAAATGTCTCGACCGGCGTGAACGTGCGCCCATTGATATCGCTTGCCGCATAGGTCAGTTCGGCCACCGTGATCATCGACAGTAGTGAGGTTTCCTTGATCATCGTCAGAGCGATATTTGTGCCTGGCGGAAAAACATATTGATAAATTTGCGGGAAGATTACCCTGCGCATGTAAAAGCCATACCTCAGGCCAAGCGCCTTGGCAGCGTCGAACTGACCCTGTGAAATGGCTTCCACACCACCGCGAAACACTTCGGCGAAGTATGCTCCGCCATAGACCGACAGGCAGATTAATCCCGTGGTCAGGCCCGACAACCGGATGCCGTAGAATGGAAGCGCGTAAAAAACCATGAATATTATGATGAGCAATGGGATGTTGCGCATCAGTTCGATAAACACGATAGCGGGCCAGCGCAGCAGTCGAGACCTTGATATGCGCAACAAGCAGACAAAGACCCCGATCAGAATGCCGACAGGGATCGAGATTCCCGAGATCAACAAGGTGTTCATCAAACCCTCGATCAGTATATCCCGATTGTCCCATATGGCGCTGTAATCGAATGTCATGGAGCCTCTCTACAGCCGGTATTTCAGGGATCTGCGCTGGAGGTATTCTCCAAACTGACTGATCGAAAAACAGATTACGAAATAGGCAATCGCCGCCAGGCCCAGCACTTCAACAGGCCGGAATGTCTCGTTGTAAAGCATCTGGGATGCACGGGTCAGCTCGACCAATGTGATGGTGGACAGCAACGGTGTTATCTTGATCACCATGGTGAATTCATTCACCAGCAAGGGGATTACCGAATTGAAGACCTGGGGCAGGATGATCTTGAGCCAGACCTTGCTTTTGGAAAGTCCCAGGGCCTCGGCCGCTTCCCATTGCCCCTTCGGAATACGGCTCAAACCACCACGAAGTATTTCGGCAACAAAGGCCCCGCTGTTGAAGCCTATTGCCATGATTCCAGCGGTGAATGGGCCAATGTTCACGCCCGTAAGCGGGGCAAGCGCATAGTAGAAAATCAGGATTTGGACCAACGCGGGCGTTCCGCGAATGAAGCTGCCATAGACTGTGGCAATCGACCTGAGCAACCACCAACGGCTGTTACGCAACAACAAAAGGACGGTCCCGACAAGAATGCCGACGCAACACGCCAGGATGCCAACATAAATCGTGTAAAGAGCGCCCCATAGCATGGGTCCCGTTTTCGGGATGATTTCTGCAAAATGCAGCTCCATGGAGATGTTCTTTCCGGTGAGGGGTAAGTTGAACCGGAACGGGCCGGAACTGGTTCCAGGCCTGTTCCGGTTTAACGAAAACTCAGAGCGCACCAGCTGGCAGGTAACTTTCGGGAAGCTCCATTTCAAATCCGAACCATTTCATCTGAAGTTCTTTCAGACTGCCGTCGGCTTCGAGCCTGTCAATTATTTCATTTACCTGATCCCGCAAATCCGACCCATCGGGATGTGCGACCCAGGCAAACAACGTACCCTCGCCGATCAGATCAAGCTTCGCGAATGTATCGGGGCGCTGCCTTTGCATCGGAGCCAGTGAAAAGGAAGGAATTGTGCCAATGTCAATCTGACCGCTTGCCAGGGCCAGACGCATGTCATCAGTGGATTTGAAGCCCCGAATGTCTGCAAATCCTGGTCCGCCCGCGGCCTTCAGTTCTGCATCAACGGCTTCAACTTCCTGCGCCTGGGATGAGCCCAGCTCAACGCCGACGATCTTGTCGGCTACATCCGCCACACTGGACATGCTGTCATCACCATGACGCTTGACCAGCATGGTTTCTGCCACCGCTAACGGTCGGGTGTAAGCGTATTTCCCGACCCGATCAGGCTTGATCGCAACCGAGGTGGCGACGAGATCGTATTTCTTGGCCAGAACGCCGGCAAGGATGCCGTCCCACGGCAATTGAAGCTGCTCGAGTTCAACACCCATATCGGTCACTACCAGATCGAGAATGTCCTTGCCGTATCCGACGACTTTGCCGTTCTCGAGATACTCCATCGGCGGATATGCGACTTCTGTCGCGACCGTGATTTTTCCGTTGGAATTGACGCTTTCCAGCACTGACCCAGCGTTTGACAAACCGGTCATCGCGAGGATCGCTGCAAACCCGAACAGTCCTTTCGAGAGCGGTTTTATGTGATGAAGTATCGATGTCATTTCATTCTCCTAGGTGCTGGATAATCTCGCTGCATTTCTTGTCGGTTCATGACCTTGCGTCCCGCGCACGCGCGAGAACGCACAGAATTTCAAACATGATCGAGACGCCAACCCAGGCCGTGCCCCCGGTCGGGTCGAATGGTGGTGACACCTCAACAAGATCACCGCCGATGATGTTCAGCCCATCGAGAGCCCGAACCATTTGTTGCGCTTGAAATGTTGTAAATCCGCCGATTTCCGGTGTGCCGGTACCGGGCGCGAAAGATGGATCAATGGAATCGATATCGAAACTGACATAGGTTTCGTCAGAGCCTACGATTTCACGCGCCTCGGTCATGACATCGACCACACCGCGCTCGAAGAGTTCTTCTATCTCGACTATGCGAACGCCTTGTTCCAACGCCCAGTCAAAGTCCGAAGCATCGTACTTGATGCCGCGAATACCGATCTGGATTGTGCGCCGGGGATCAAGGTAACCCTGTTCAATTGCCCTGCGGAAGGGTGTGCCATGGGTGTATTTGCTGCCACCGAAATAGACATCGTTCATGTCGGTATGGGCATCAAAATGAACCATACCGACCGGCTTTTCCTTGCCCAATGCACGCAAGACCGGGAACGAAATCAAATGATCGCCGCCAGCTGTTAGCGGAACGATGCGCTTTTCATGGATGTGCTCATAAAACCCGGTGATCAGATCCAGACTTTCCATGATGTCCATCGGATTGACCGGCGCATCTCCAAGGTCGGCACAATTGACCAGCGCAAACGGGTTCATGCCGGTGCGCGGATGAGTGGTCCGGATCATTGTGGACAGGTCTCGAAGCTGACGCGGGCCATGGCGTGGTCCCGGCCTGTTAGAGGTGCCGCTGTCAAATGGAACGCCGGCAATCCCGATATCCAATTTGTCGGCATCTGCGCTGTCAACATTGACATGTGGAAGCCGCATGAACGTGGGCAGCGCCGCGAAGCGAGGTGTTTTCATTCCTGAAACTGGCTGGAAGTCGGCGTCTTTAGGCAACATTGCGATCTCTTCAAAACTTGTGTGATTGCGCAATTGTAGTTACTTCTTGAAATTGATAAACTCGGACATATCGTAATTTACTTTGAGGAATTTGGACGTAATGACCGATTCCATACTTGCAGATGTCGATATCAAGCTGCTTCGTGTGTTTCGCACGATCGTGGAATGCAGGGGGTTTTCTCCGGCGCAGGCCGAGCTCAATCTGTCGCGCTCAACCATCAGCACACATATGGCAAATCTTGAGACACGGGTCGGGTTCAAGCTGTGTAGCCGCGGACGCGCCGGCTTCGCGCTGACTGACCGGGGTCGCTCCGTCTACGAGGCGGCCTGTTCAATGCTGGCTGCAATCGAAGGCTACCACGCGCAAATCGAGCACCTGAAGGAACGGATCGTCGGTGAAGTCACCGTCGGTGTTGTCGACAACCTCATCACGAATTCGGATTGTCACCTTCGTGACGCGATCCGCGACGCCCTTGCCGTGTCCCAAGACCTGAGAATTACGCTTCGGATTGCTCCACCTGACGAGATTGAGGAACAATTGGTTCGGGGACAAATCCAAATGGCGATCACGCCACAGTTTCAGAACAGAAAATTCATTTCACAAAGACCAGTATTCTCGGAAAGGCAGCTTTTGCTCTGCGGCAGGGAGAACCCTTTATTCTTGCTTGACGAAGACAAGATGACGTCAAAGCTGGTTGCCGAGCAACAATACGTTCGGCGTGGTTTCGTTTCGGTCATGACGCCGTATTCATCCCATTTCAACAGTCCTGCCCTTGCAGTTTCGCATCAAATGGAGGGGCTGGCATTTTTTATCCTCAGTGGACGTTGTGTCGGTTTTCTGCCCGAATTCTTTGCAGAATATTGGATCGAACGGAATGAAATGCGTGTCATACGTCCGGACAGGTTTTGTTTTGACGTTCCCATCTGTCTGTCGCGTCGAGAGGATAAGCAACACACACATGCAGAAGCGTGTGTCTATGACGCCATTCTCTGCGCGCAGCAGAGCGCTGAATAGCGCGCGGTCTGCGCTCGCAGGTTCTGGTGACGGCATCACCTGATTTTCAATTCCCGGACGCCGGATCGGCATCGGATTGATAAGACCGCCTTTCTCGATTCAATCAACGGACGTCTTGCGCTGTGAACCCGGCCCTTTGCCGTTTTTGGAGTCCGACCTGACCCTCACATTCTTCCGGTTGCCAACAAACAACCCCGGTACACACATGACGGGGGACTTGGAATAACGCAGGCCTATTCGTCCTTCTCAATCAATACCGCTTCAAAAGCCGTTCCAGATAGTCCAGTTCCAGCTTGGGGCGGGAGGGATCGGAGAAGCGCTTGCGCAGCTCTTCCAGGATCCGCCGTGCGCGCTGAACGTCGATTTCATCCGGAATCTGTACCCGATTGTTGAAATCCGGTCCTTCTGCACGGCGTGGTCGGCCAAGCGGATCTTCGTCCATGGGCGAGGGTCCGTTCGGGTTTCCTGCCCCTTCGCCTTGGCCCATCATCTGCTCGGTCATGCCTTGCGCGCCGCGCCGGAGTGCGTCCAGCGCATCTCCCTGCTCGCCGACAGCCTGCTGACCCTGGCCCTGGCCAAGGGATTGCTGTGCATCGCCC